>NZ_LT670850.1:2202500-3221676 GCF_900143115.1 Polaribacter sp. KT 15 | reverse complement strand
CTTTCTCTTATACTATTTAAACCGAAACTTGTATCGGAAATTTTATCAGTATTAAAGCCAATACCATCATCTTTTACTTCTATAAAAACAACTTTATTTTTTTGTTGATGAATATTGATATTAATTATGGTTGATTTAGAATGTTTTATTGCGTTGGTAGTTAATTCTGATATAATTCGATAGATATGAACACATTTGTCTTGTGGTAAATCTATACCGTCTAGATTAAAGTTATGTGATATTTTCTGATTTGTAAGTTTATCTAATTTTTCACAAAATTCTATCAAACTAGAAATAAAGTTTTCTGAATTGATTTTAGGAGCATACAAACTGTTTAGTAAATATCTATAGTCTTTATAGAAAGCATCTAAAATTTCTTGTACTTTTTCTGGTGTATTGTCTGCTTTTTGTAAAAGTCTAAGTTTTAAAGCTTCTAAATATCCGCCAAAGGTATCATGCACATTATTTACAAGTTTGTTGCGTTCTTGTTGCTGTACTTCTAGGGTTTTATTTTGAAAGTTATATTTAAGTTCATCACTAACTTTTTTCAACTTAAAATAACTTCTTTGAGTATCTATAACAGTACCAAAAATATAGCGCGTAAATAGCAAAATTTCTAATGATAGTGCTAAATAATAAATATTTGGTCCGCTATATTTAATTGCTAATGTATTTTGTACTTCCGGGTTCATAATTTGACCATTTATCACAGCTAAAATCGGTACAATAAAAGCTATAACTAAGTATAAAGGTAATTGTTTCTTAATTGTTAAATAGATATGATTTAAAACCCAAATAAACGCGATTATCTTTAAAACCGTCCAAACATAAAGATATAAGGTTATGAATCCTCCGAAGAAAAATTTATAAACATAAAGTAATACAAACGGAATTGTTAAGTATGCGCCCCATTTAAAAATTCCTTTTGATATTTTTTGATTTGCATTTAATTTATAAAAATTTAAATAGAATAAACCCATGCATAGCACACCAATTGTTTGGCTAAAACTTCTAACATTGTTAATGAAAAATACGCTATCAGACCAAATATATTGTACTCCTAAGCCTTTGCCTGCCAAAAATTCGAAAAATACAGTAACTATGTAAGCTGCATAAAATAAAACAGCATATTCTTTTTTTAATACTGCAAAAAAGACAAGTATAAGAGTCATGCTTATTAAAAAAGCTATAAAAAGTCCGAAATAAAAATATTCTGATTGTACTCGTTTTAAAAAATCATTTTCATTTTCTAAATAAAGAGCCAATCTAGTTCTACCAGTGCTATTTTTTATTCTTAAAAAAACATCAGTTTTTAAAATGCTATCGGTTTCAATTTTCCAAACTGGATTTCTGTAAAAAATATTTTTATGCGGAAAAAGTTCATTGTAAGAAACACTAGAAAGAGTATCTATTTTATTGCCTTTTTTTAAATAAACTTTACCAAAATCTAAATAAGTATTGGCAATTGTAAAGTATTTTTTATCTATTTTTTTTGAAGTATTGTCTAAAGAGAAATGATACCAAAACGTTTTACCGTTTAAAATTTTGTAAATTTTTTGATTTTCTTCTTTTTGAAATTCACCTGATTCATAATTGTGTATTATCTCTAAAATTGAAAGATTTTGCTCTTTAGTGTCAAAATATTTTAAATCATCATAAACCGATTTTTGTTTTTCTTGAGCACTAATAAAACTAAAAATATGAATAAAAAAGAGGAGAGTAATTTTTTTCAATGGGTTCTAAAGTTCTAAAAGACAATACTAAAGTATGGTTTTTTTTTAAAGAACTACAATTAATTTTACAAAGCTTATAAAATGCTTAAAAAATATGGGGGTAGTTAAATTATTTGATAAGTCAAATTTAGAATTAATTTCAAAAAAGGATAATGAATCGATAAATAGAAAATTATCTATTAGCTTTATTAGAGACTTTCTTTTCTTTTTTAATATCAAACAAGAAGATTTGCCAAAATTAATTTCTTATTCAGAAGAATTAGAAAGAAATAGACAGTTTGTACTTGAAAATAAAAAATATTTTGAAACATTAACTTGTAAAGAAAAAGAGGTTTTTACACTTGTAATTAAGGGAAAATCCTCTTGTGAAATTGCAAATAGTTTATTTATAGAAACATCAACAGTTTCTACTCATAGAAAGCGAATTAAGCAAAAGTTGAATTTAACCTCAATATTCGATTGGTATAATTATGCGAAAGCTTTTGACTTAGTATAATTAAAAATTTTCCCAAAATCTAGAATTACTAGATTTCTTTATCAATAGTTATTATGAAAAAACAGTAAAATGAAAACAAAATTATTTTTATTATTAGTATCTATCTTTAGTCTTAACATGTTTAGCCAAACTGTTGCAATTCCAGACACAAATTTTGAACAAGCTTTAATTGATTTAGGTTTTGATTCTAATGGATTAAATGGAAATATATTAAGTTCGGATGCACTTTTAATTGACAGTTTAAAAATTGAAAATCCGTTAGAAAACGAATTAACACCAAATGTTTTAGGAAAAATAACAGATATTTCTGGTATTGACTCAATGATAAACCTAACTTATTTAGATGTAAGAGAAAACGAAATTACTACAGTAGATTTATCTACAAATACTGCTTTAGTAGATGTTAGTATTGGTACCAATTTATTAACCACAATTGATGTTAGTAATAATACCAATTTAGTTTCATTATTTGTAAATGAAAATCAATTAACTTCTATAGACATTTCTAATAATAACTATTTAGAGCGATTAGGTATAATGAATAATCAAATATCTGCTATTAATGTATCTCATTTAGTAAATTTAAAAGAGTTTTATGCTCATGGAAATCAGTTAACAAACTTAGATGTTTCGAGTAATATAAATCTAGTTGTTTTAAGAGCTTATGATAATTTGTTATCGAGTTTAGATGTCACAAATAATATTTTATTAGAAACACTTCGCATAGATAATAATCATCAATTAAACCCAAATAATACAATTTCTACATTAGATTTATCTAATAATGTCAATTTAAAAGACCTAAGATTTTCGAACAATCCTATAAATTCTATTGATGTCAGCAATAATGTAAATTTAGAATTCATTACTTTTTACGGAGTTGGTATTTCTTCTATAGATTTATCTAAAAACATAAATTTAAAACGTATTTATGGTGGATTTAATGGTAATATGTCTGCTATTGATATTAGTAAAAACACAGAATTAGAGTTTTTTACTTTTGTTGATAATAATTTAACGAGTTTAGATGTTTCTAATAATAGTAAGTTACAAGTATTAGTTATAGATAACAATAATATTTCGAATTTAGATTTTACAAGCTTATCAAATTTATATTGGTTTTCTATTGAAAATAACGATTTTACTAGTGTTGATTTATCTGATTTAGATAAATTAACAAACTTGTATTTAAACGGAAACAAGCTTTCGAATTTAGATATTAGTAATAACCTATTATTAATTTCAGATCCGGAAATAGCAAGCGTTACCCTACAAGAAAACGAAAATTTATCGTGTATTCAAATTGCAGAATCACAAGTTACAACAACATGGCTAAAAGATGAAAGCGCTGCTTTTAGTTTAGATTGCTTTGCTACAGAAGTTACCGCTATTCCAGACACAAATTTTGAACAAGCTTTAATTGATTTAGGCTTTGATTCTAACGGATTAAATGGAAATATATTAAGCTCGGATGCACTGTTAATTGATAGCTTAAAAATTGATGATAAAGAAATTTCTAGTTTATCTGGAGTTGAAAAAATGTCTAACTTAATTTATTTAAGGGCAAAAAATAATAGTTTAACTGCTATTGATGTTACAAAAAATGTAAACTTAAAATATTTAAATTTAGATGGTAATAACTTGTCTGAATTAGATGTTACTAAAAATATAAACTTAGAATTAATTAGTCTATTTGGCGGAAGTAGTGGTTTAACAAGTGTAGATTTATCTATGAATGCCAATTTAAAAAGTGTCTATTTAACAACACTATCAAATTTAGAAACTGTAACCTTTGGTAACTCACCAAACTTAACTTTTATACAATTAGCTTACAATAAAATAACAATGCTAGATTTAACCGGTTTACCAAGTTTAGAAACTTTAAGAATACCGAATCAAGCAATGACAAGTTTAGATGTTTCTCAAAACCCAAATCTATCCATATTATGGGCTTCAAACAATGCTATTACAGGTAATTTAGATTTAACTAATAATTTATCTTTAACACAACTTTTAGTGAACGGAAACCAAATAACTGGTTTAGATGTTTCTGAAAATAGTGCATTAACATTTATAAGAGCACACAATAATCAAATTGCAACAATAGATGTAAGCGCAAATGTAAATTTAGAATACTTATGGTTGGGTGGTAATTTTGAAGACTTAGGTGGAAGCTTAGAAACGAATACAATTAGTGCTTTGGATGTATCAACAAATACAAACCTAAAAGAGTTAATACTTGCAGGATTAAATTTGAGTTCAATCGACGTTTCTAATAATACAAATTTAACCTTGTTAAATGCGAATTCCAATAATTTAACAAGTTTAGATATTGCTATAAACGATACTTTAGAAGTTTTGGCTTTTGGAAATAATCAAATTGCAACAATAAATGTAACAGATAAACCTAGTTTAAAAGAATTGTATGGTTGGAAAACAAATTTAACACAACTAAATTTAGATAATAATACAAAACTAGAAAAGCTTATAATTTTTGATACCAAGCTTAACAATATCGATCTTTCTAATAATTTACTTTTAAAAGAAATAGACATTAATCAAGTTAAAAAAACAGGAACTTTAGACTTATCTAAGCATACAAAATTAGAGTCTTTTGTAATTGCAAATACGCTGTTAAGTGGACTAAATTTAAGAAATGGCCATAATTCAAGTATAACATATGCAGAAATTACAGATAACCCTAATTTAACTTGTGTTACTGTTGATGATGTTAGTTATGCAAATTCTAATTTTACAAATATAAGCAACGGAATCGTTTTTAATACAAGCTGTGGTATTTCTGATGATCTTGTTTCTGTACCTGATGCAAACTTTGAACAAGCTTTAATCGATCTTGGTTTTGATTCTAATGGTTTAAATGGTACAATACTAAAAACTGATGCTGTTTTAATTGATAGCTTAAAAATTGGAAATCCTTTAGAAAATGAATTTACACCTAATGTTTCAGGAAAAATAAAAGATATTTCTGGTATAGCTTCAATGACAAGTCTAACTTATTTAGATGTTCGACAAAATGAAATTTCAACTGTAGATTTATCAGATAATACTAGTTTGGTTGATGTAAGTTTGGGTGAAAATCAATTATCAACTATAGATGTTTCTGCTAATGTAAATTTAGCATCGTTATTTGTAAATGACAATCAGTTAACATCAATAGATGTTTCCAATAATTCTGCTTTAGAACGTTTAGGGATTATGAGAAATCAGTTTACATCAGTAGATGTTTCTACATTATTAAATCTAAAAGATTTATTTGTTCACGGTAACCAGTTAACAAGTTTAAATACTTCAAACAACACAAAACTAACTTGGTTATATGCATCAGATAATCCTTTTTCGAATGGTTTAGATCTTTCAAATAATACATTATTAGAAAGGTTATATGTCTTGAATAATCAGTTATCATCTTTAGACGTAACAAATTTGCCAAATCTAGAATTTCTTTATGCGAGTGCAAACCTTTTTACAAGCATTGATCTTAGCAATAACACAAAATTAGAAAGACTTTCTATTTTTGACGGTAAATTAACTGCATTAGACATTACTAAAAATACTGTTTTAAGTGATTTAAGAATCTATAATAATCAGATTACTAGTTTAGATTTAACAAATAATCCTGAATTAATTATTACGTGGATTGAGGCAAATCAATTAACAGAAATTGATTTAAGCGCAAATACCAAAATAGACAATTTAGCTATTGGTAATAATCCTATTTCTTCTCTAGATGTTTCTGCTCAAACAGAAATGAGAATTTTAACAGCAGAACAAACAAATATTGGTTCAGTTAATCTATTTAATAACCCTAATTTATTAGAAGTTTGGTTAGCAGATAATTCTAACCTTACTCAAATGGATTTTTCTGCACAAACAAAAATGTATCGATTAGGGATTTACAATACAGGTATTTCTGAATTAAAATTAGGTAAATCTCCAATAACTAGTTTATTAGCAGGTGATAATCCTAGTTTGTCAAAAATAGATTTAAAAAACGGTAATAATACAAGTCTAACTGAATTTGATGTAAGCAATTCTCCAAATTTAACATGTATACAAGTAGATGATGTAACTACTGTGTCATCAAGTTTTCCAGCAGTTAACGCATCATTATTTAATATAGATTGTGGTTTTGTTACAGAAGATATAGTTAATATTCCGGATGTAAATTTCAAATCTGCTTTAATTTCTAATACTTTAATTAATTTAAATAGCGATAATGAAATTCAGGTTTCAGAAGCGCAAGCTTTTTCTGGTGGTATTGTTGCTAATGATAAGGGAATTGAAGATTTAACAGGAGTAGAAGCGTTTGTAAATATTACTACTTTAGAAGTTAGAAATAACTTATTAACTACTGTAGATTTATCAAATAACACAAAGCTTAAAATTTTAAGTATTGATCAAAATCAACTTAGTTCGTTAGATATTAGTAGTTTAATTGATTTAGAATATTGTTATGCAGGCGAGAATAAAATAACAACCATAGATCTAACAAATAATGTTGCTTTAACCAGATTATGGTTAAATATAAATGAGTTAACATCAATAGATATTTCTAAAAATACAGCTTTAGAATCATTACAATTAGATTGGAATTTCGGTTTAACAGCAGTGGATTTTTCTAATAACTTATCTTTAAATAGAATCCATTTATGGAAAACAGCAATTAGTACAATCGATGTTTCTATGCTACTAAATCTAGAAAGATTATATGTGTCTGAAACTAATATTACTTCATTAGATATTTCTAAAAACACAAAATTGTATGATTTAAGAATGGGAGATAATACTATTACAAATTTAGATTTTTCTAATAATGTAGAATTAACAAGAATTGATGTAATAAATTCTGGCTTAACTTCTTTAGATATATCTAAAAATCCAAAGCTTAAAATTTTAATTGCAAGTGATAATGCTTTAACTGGCTTAGATTTAACAAACAACACGCTATTAGAAGAGTTATATTTAGGGAATAATAACATTGTAAATATTGATATTAACCAAAATACAGCATTAACTAAATTATATTTAAATGATAATGCGCTAGAAAGAGCTTATTTAAGAAACGGCAATAATCAATCTATTGTAGAATTCGATATTAAAAATAACGAAAATCTTAGTTGTATCGCTGTTGATAATGTTGTTTTTTCTGATGAAAATTGGTTAGAAAAAGATGCAACGGCAAGTTATAATATAGATTGCGCATCAGAATGGGAAGTTTATACTACCGATACAAACTTAGAAACGGCTTTGGTTACTTTTGCTGGCTTAGATGATGATGGTGACGGAGTTGTAACCTACGAAGAGGCGCAGGCTTTTACAGGTGATTTAGATTTAAGTGGAAGAAATATAACTTCCGTGCAAGGTTTAGAAGCATTTACAAACGCTGCGAGTATAAATATTTCTGGAAACAGTATTACAGATATTAGTAGTTTATTAAATGCAAATGCAGTTGTAGTTTCATCTAGAATAACAGGTGAGAGAAGAAGTCTTTCTGTTAATAATAATTTAAAAGTTTTAAATGTATCAAACAATTTAATTGAAGCTATAGACATTTCTAAATTAACAAGTATAACAGATTTAATTGTTAACAATAACAACTTAAGTAGTTTAAATTTAAAAAATGGTGCTAACAGTACTTTAGTAAATTTTGATGCTACCGGAAATCCGAATTTAACTTGTATTGAGGTTGATGATGTAGATGCTGCAATTAATAATACGAATTGGAAAAAAGACAAAGAAGCAAATTATAACCTTTCTTGTAAAGTATTGTCTGTAGATAATCAGTTTTTAAAAGATAATATTACCATTTACCCAAACCCAGCAGAAGATTACATTACAGTATCATTATCTAATGGCTTATTAGTAAAATCTATAGAAATGTATAACTTGGTAGGTAAAAAAGTTTTAAAATCTAAAGAAATAGATTTAGATATATCGCGCTTTTCAAGCGGAGTGTATTTTATTAAAGTAATTACAGATAAAGGTACATTAATGCAAAAGCTTCTTAAAAAATAGAAAAAGGAAGATAGTATATTAATTTAAAACGAGTTGACGAAAGTCAATTCGTTTTTTTATTTTTGAAAATAATAAATCCTGTTACAAATTATAACTTATTCTTTTATGCCAATATTTCACAAAAAAATAATTTACTTATTCTTTATCGTTTTTACTTTAACTATTAACTCTCAAGTTAAAAAAATAAATTACAATGACGGTAAGTTATTTGGTGAAGGTAAAATGATTGATGGTAAAAAAGAAGGTGAATGGGTTTATTATCACAAGACAGGTGAAATTTTAGCGAAAGGTCCTTTTAAAGAAGGAAAAGAAAATGGTTATTGGGAAGGATATGTACCTAAAGGAGATATTTATTTCAAGGGAAATTATATAAACGGAAACAAAGTAGGAACCTGGTTACAAGGAAATAGTGTTTTTTTAGATTATTATATTGAAAAAAAATATTCAGACAACGGAAAAGAAATTGAACCAAATAAATTTAAAGCTGTTTACAAGTCTGGTAAAATATATGCTACATGTAATTTAGTTGATGAGGATTTTGATGGGCTGTTTAAACGTTTTTTTGAAAATGGTGAAATAAAGGAAGAGGGAAAATATTCTAAAGGAGAAAGAGCAGGAGAGTGGAAGAGTTATTTTGACAACCATCAATTAAAAACCATAGTAACATTTGTCGATAATAATGAAGAAGGCTTATATTTTAATTATTACAGAGACGGGTCGCCAAATTTTATTATAAATTATACTAAGGGAAAGTATAATGGTGAATATCTAGAGTTTTTTGAAGACGGTTCTCTTAGAGCAAAGATTAATTATGTTAATGGTGATAAGGACGGTACTGCTTTTAAATATTTAGAAAAAGATAAATTATTATTCAAGGGGATTTATAAAGGTGATGAAATAAGCGGACAGACTGCAGAGTATACATACCATAAAAATGGTAAACTAAAGTCTAAAATAGAATATAATGAGCACGGTTACAATGGAGAGTATTCTTATTATTTTGAAAATGGAAAACCTGAAATTTTAAAAAAATATAAAAATGATGAGTTAGATGGTTTACAGAAAATATTCTTCAAAAACGGTGCATTAGAAGAAATGACTAATTACGTAAATGGTAAAAAAACAGGTTATCAAAAAGAATATCATTATAATGGTAAATTAAAGAAAAGTGTTAACTATTTAAATGGCAAAATTACTGGTTCATATAAAGAATATTATTCAGATGGATTAATTAAAGAGTCAGGTAATTATACCTCTGGTAAAGAAAATGGTACATTTAAAATATATTACAAAAGTGGTAAACTTAAAAAACAAACTAAATTTATAAATGGTTTAAGGAACGGAGAATGCAAAATATATTATGAAACATTATCAGGAAAATATTTTCTAGATGAAAAAGGAAGTTATTTTAACGATAAAAAAACAGGTACTTGGTACGATTATTTTGATAGTGGTGAAATAAAATCTAAGTTTATTTACGATAAAGGTTCTTTAACAAAAGAAATTCATGCAGTAAAACTTGTTATTCATAATAATACAAATCAAAAAATTCAATTACTTTTAAGACATAAAAATACTAAAGACCAATGGGAAACAATCGGTTGGTTTCACTATAAGCCAGGGGAAAAGAAATTGTTAAGGTATTTATTAGATCCTAAGTTTCTTTATTACGCAAGTTCTTTCAATGATAAAATGTTTTGGAGGGGAGATCAGACTAGACAATATAAAGGAAAATCTTACAAAATGAAAGTAGTCAATATAAAACCCTCTTTATTTTTAAGTAAAAAAGGTAATTTTGAATTAACATTAAATTAATTAATTTTAATTCTTATTTTAAAATTAAGAACTCTTCCAGTCATAAAATTAGGAATCCCAAATTGATTTTTAGAATATACATCTCTAACCCAAGTGTTGGTTATAGAATTCTGTATATCAAACATATTAAATAATTCTAAACCAGCTGTTAATTCTTTAAAATTAGATAACCAGCCAGTTTTATATTGTTTGTTTGCATCTGTAAAAACATAAGAAATTCCTAAATCTGCTCTTTTGTAATCACGAAGGCGTTCTTGAAATTGATATACATCTGCGTAAGCTGGCGCGCCACCAGGAACACCTGTGTTATAAACTAGGTTTAAATAAGCTTTTAAATTTGGTAGATTTGGCACATAGTCTTGAAATAAAACAGCAAATTTTAATCTTTGGTCTGTTGGTCTAGAAATATCACCTCTATTTTCTATGTTTTCTTCTGTTTTTAAATAACCTAAACTCACCCAACTTTCACTTCCAGGTACAAATTCACCATTTAATCTTAAATCTATTCCGTGAGCAAAACCTGTTGTTAAATTATCTGCTCTATAACGAATTCTAACATTATCAACAGAATAAGCATTGATATCATTTAAATTTTTGTAATATAATTCTGATGTAAGCTTAAAAGGTCTTCCCCATAAATCAAAACTATAATCCATACCTGCAACTAAATGTATAGATTTTTGAGCTTTTACATTCTCATTTATAGTACCGTTAAAATCTTTTAATTCTCGATACGAAGGTGGTTGAGAATACCAACCAGCCGCAAATCTAAAAAGCATATCGTTATGCCAATTAGGTTTAATTGAAGCTTGAATTCGAGGACTTATGGTTGTTTGACTTTTAGAAGTTTTAGAGCCAGATTTAACACTCCAATTATGTGCTCTTATTCCAATATTATACCAAAATTCACTGTCGCCCATAAATAAACGCTCATTAAACTGAACAAAACCCGAAACTCTATTTATAGATACATTATTATCTTTTCTAATATTTTGAAATGGTGTAATTGGTCCTTCAAAAGATTCATAAGGTTGATTATTTGAAATATGATTTGGTGGTCTTACAGAGAATCCTAAAGAATCAATAACTTCCCATTCTCTTATTCTTTCTCTAACATCTTCATGTTGATATTTAATACCAAAATTTAATTGTTGTCGGTCTTTTTTATAAGTTCCTCTTAGTTGAACATTATTAATCAAAGCATCTAAATCGTTTCTAGCATGATTTAATTGTGATCCAATTCCTTGGGAAAAATCTACTTCACCAAAATTTTCAGAGCCAATATTAGCATCAACTTCTCCTAAATTGTAAGAAGCCGCAATATCGTAATACTCTTCTTCTTGTGTGTTGTATGAAGAAATTGTACTTGTGAAAGATAAATTTTCATTTACAGAAACATCTGCAGACAAAGCATTAAAAAGCGTTAAATAGTTGTTTTCTTCTTTTCCTTCATAAAAAACAATTAATTCTAAAGGATTTGCAACAGTACCGAATCTTGTTCTTCTAGATATTGGTTGATAATTGTAATTGTTTAAAGAAAAGTTACTCAGATAGTTAATACTAACTTTGTTGTTTACTCTATACGTGATATAAGATTGTAAATCTGTAAATTTTGGTCTAAAGTTTGTTTCAATTTGTTTACTGTTTACAAACAAGCTATTATCTCTATATCTTAAACTAGTGATTAAAGTTAATTTATCATCTAAAAACGGACTTTCGAAAGTTAAGCTACCACCTAATAAACTTGCATTTATAGTAGTTACGGTTTCCGTTGGTTTTTTGTATGTAATATCTAGAACAGAAGATAGCTTGTCACCATATTTTGCTTGAAAACCTCCTGCAGAAAAATCTATATTCTGAACCATATTAGAGTTTATAAAACTTAGCCCTTCCTGCTGACCAGATCTAACCAAAAAAGGTCTATAAACTTCAATTCCGTTTACATAAACAAGGTTTTCATCAAAATTACCACCTCTAACATTATATTGTGTACTTAACTCATTGTTATTATTTACTCCAGGTAAAGTCATTAAAATATTTTCTACACCTGCATTGGCGCCAATAATATTTTTTGCTTTGTTTACGTCAATTTTAGTGATTCCGCTAGCAGCTTTTCTATTGTCTTTTACAACCACTTCTTGTAACGATTCTGTTTTAAGAATTAAAGTAGGAGAGTAGCGAATTGCATTTCTACTTTTTGCCGTAATTTTATGAAAAATAGTTTTATAACTAATATGACTAAATTTTAAAGTAATTTCTTTCTTATACGGTATTCTAATTGAGTAATTACCATTTTTATCAGTAATGGTTCCCTTTGATCCATATTCTACAGATACGTTTTCTATAACAGTTTTATTAGTGTCTTTTATGGTACCTTTTAATATGGTTGTTTTCTGAGAAAAAACAGAAAGCGGTAAAAATAATATGATAAATAGTAAATCTCTTTTCACGAATAATTTAATTTGTTTGTTTCTTAAAAAACGTTGCAGAACGCTCTGTAGTATTACCTACATTGTCAGACACTATAATTCTAAAATTATGCTTGCTTCCAATCAATTTATTGTCATCAAAATTATATGTTAGAATTCTTCTTTTATGATTAAATTGCATTAAAACCCATTTACCATCTATAGTTGCATGCCAGTTTTTAATACCAGAACCAACATCAGAAATTTTGACTTTTAAAGTATTGAATTTCGATATCCATTGATTATTTTTAAAATACAAAATATTAGCCTTAGGTTTTTGATTGTCAGAAACTAAAGAGTATTTACCTAAAGTTTTTGTTGTTGTGTAAAAAGTACTGTCTTTTTTTCTGGTATTTGTGTACCTAGGATATTTTTGATTTTCAACATTAGCAATATATAACTTTTCTTTTTGTGCTTTTGTGTATTTAGAAACATCAAAAGTTAAGGTAAAACTTTTATCTAAAGGTACTGTTTTGTCGTGTATTTTTGCAATGTTGTTTTCCACCTTAAAATCTAAATAGATATCATCATAAAAGCTGTTTTTAGGGAAAGCAACAGTTACATTTTTGTTTGTAAATTTATGAAATTTATCTGCAGTAATTTTATAAATGGTAGTGTCTTTTTGTTTTTTGAAAATAGCATTACTTTTTTTACCAATTACCGGAATTGTAACAGTGCTTGTATTTCCTTTAAAATCTTTAGCTATTATTTTTACGGTATAATTTAAACCATTTTCGATGTATATTTCGCCTTTATCAACCAGATCTTGATAAATTGATAATTTATTGTTTTTTACTTTAAATGTTTTCTGAATTCGACTCCTATATTTTTTATAATACGCGTAATCTATTAATAAATTTAAATATTTGCTTTCAGAAAAAGAAAAAGTTTCTACATCGTGATAATAGTGTCTTTTACCATTAACTAACATTTCTAAGCTATAAATCCCGTTTTTATTTAAAGCCTTATTTAGTCTATCAAAAACATTGATACCAAAACCAATACGCCCACTTGCAAAGATTCTATTTGTTGTGTATTTACCATTACCAATATTTTTTACAGCGATTTTAAAACTATTATTTTGCTGATTAATTCTTGACTCTTCATTTAAAGGATAAACTTGTAAGGATTGAATTGTAGGTGATTTGGTATCGTCTACATGTAAACCAAAAAATAAAGGGTTAATAACGTTTTCTGATTTTGTATTTCTAATTTCGAAGTGTAAATGTGGGCCACCAGATCCGCCAGTATCACCAGAATAGGCAAGTAATTCGCCCTTTTTTAAGACAAATTTGTTCTTTTTAGGGAATAAATTACCAGTTTCATAATTTTCTTTCTTGTATTGTATAGATTTAACGTATGCTTCGATATCTGGATTAAATTTACTCAAATGACCATAAACGGATGTATAACCATTAGGATGCGTAACATAAATAGCTTTACCATAACCATATTGTTGCACTTTAATTCTAGAAACGTATCCATCTGCAACTGCAACAACTTTTAAACCTTCTTTACCTTGCGTTTTAATATCTAAACCAGAATGAAAATGGTTGCTTCTTAATTCGCCAAAAGTACCAGATAAAACAATTGGTATATTTAAAGGGTTTCTAAAATAATCTTTGGGATATTTATCTTGAGCTAAACTAAAAAGCGGTAGTAATAAGAGTATAAATAATTTCTGTTTCAAAAAATGTGTTTTTTTTGTGTAAAAATAGTAAAAAACATCATTTTACTAATTAGCTAGTAGCCAATAATTTATTAAAATATCAATTAAATGTTGTAATATTTAAAACAGAACGTTAACTTTGTGTGTATAGTTTTATTCTAAAAATTTTATGAGTAATACCTTAGAAGCAATTCATTTACTGGAAGATAAGTTAAAAAACTTACTTTCTAATTATGAATTTTTAAAAAAAGAAAATGAAATATTGCTTCAAAGTGCTACAAAATATCAGCAAAAAATTTTAGAACAAGAGCAAATTATAAAAAATCAAAAACAAGAATTTGATTTATTAAAAATAGCAAAAACTATAGACGGCAGTAATACAAATACAAGAGATACAAAACTCAAAATAAATACATTAATTAGAGAAATCGATAAATGTATTATTCAGTTACAAGAATAAAGTTCTTTAAATTGTGGATAAATTAAAAATTAATATAGTTATAGCTGGTAGAACTTACCCTTTAAGTGTTAATAATACTAAAGAAGAAGAAGGTATGCGAAAAGCAGCTACAGCAATTAATAAGTTAATTTCTATGTATGAGCAAAATTATGCAGTAAGCGATAAACAAGATGTTTTAGCTATGTGTGCTTTACAGTTTGCTTCTAAATTAGAAATATCTACATTAGAAAAAGGTTCTGAAAATACTGAAACAATAAATAAATTAAGAGAATTAACCAATTTGGTTGATACTCATTTAAAATAAGTTCTTTAAAATACATTAACAACACACTGCCTACGTTAGTAAATTGTTTGATAAACTCAACAAGTATCTATTATAAAGGATAAGTCTCGGTTGCTAAAGCATGCCACTATTACTATTTATTTAGTATTTTAGGTGGATCCTTGATCAGCTGGTTAGTCCTAAACCTGTAATAATGGAGTTTATAAAAACCAAACTAGCGTAGGCTTTTTTTATATATTAAAATTAAATTATGGATGGAATGTTACTTCCCATTATTGTGGGAATTATTGGAATTGCAGTAGGTTTTTTTATTGCAAAATCAATTGAAAAATCAAAAGGGAAAAAGCTTTTAAATTCTACAAGAAAAGAAGCTTCAGCAATTATTAAAGAAGCTAAAATTGATGCAGAATCAATTAAAAAAGATAAAATTTTACAGGCTAAAGAAAAGTTTATAGAACTTAAGTCTGAACATGAAAAAGTAATTTTAGGAAGAGAAAAGAAAATCTCTGATGTAGAAAAAAGAATTAGAGATAGAGAATCTAAAGTAGCATCAGAAGTTGATAAAAACGTTAAGTTAAACCGTTCTTTAGAACAGAAAGAGAAAGACTTTAACCATAAATTAGATTTCTTAGAGAAAAAAGAAAATGAGTTAGAAAAGATGCACAAGCGTCACGTAGATATGTTAGAGCAAATCTCTGGTTTATCTGCAGACGAAGCTAAAAAAGAATTGGTTTCTTCTTTAAAAGATGAGGCGAAAACAGAAGCAATGGCATTTATTCAAACCTCTATAGAAGAAGCTAAATTAACAGCAGAACAAGAGGCTAGAAAAGTTGTTTTAGGAACTATACAAAGAGTAGGTGTAGAGCAAGCTGTAGAAAACTGTGTTTCTGTTTTTAACTTAGAGTCTGATGATGTAAAAGGAAGAATTATTGGTAGAGAAGGTAGAAATATTAGAGCTATTGAATCTGCCACAGGTGTAGAAATTATTGTTGATGATACGCCAGATGCAATTATTTTATCTTGTTTTGATCCTATTAGAAGAGAAATTGCTCGTTTATCTTTACATAAATTAGTTACAGACGGTAGAATTCACCCAGCTAGAATTGAAGAAGTTGTAAGTAAAACCGAAAAGCAAATTACTCAAGAAATTATAGAAGTTGGTAAAAGAACGGTTATAGATTTAGGAATTCACGGTTTACATCCAGAATTAATCAAGGCTGTTGGTAGAATGAAATATAGGTCTTCTTACGGTCAGAATTTATTACAACACTCTAGAGAAGTTGCTAATTTATGTGGAATTATGGCGGCAGAAATGGGCTTAAATCCTAAAGTTGCAAAACGTGCTGGTTTATTACACGATATTGGTAAAGTACCAGATGCAGAAAGTGAATTACCACACGCATTATTAGGTATGCAATGGGCAGAAAAATATGGTGAAAAGCCAGATGTTTGTAATGCTATTGGAGCACACCACGATGAAATTGAAATGAAAAGTTTAATTTCTCCTATTGTACAGGTTTGTGATGCTATTTCTGGTGCAAGACCAGGAGCTAGAAGACAGGTATTAGATTCTTACATTCAGAGATTAAAAGATTTAGAAGATATCGCTTTTGGTTTTACTGGTGTTCAAAAAGCATATGCAATTCAAGCAGGTAGAGAATTGCGTGTTATGGTAGAAAGTACAAAAGTTAACGATACAAAAGCCTCTGAATTGTCATTCAGTATTTCTCAAAAAATACAAAATGACATGACATATCCTGGTCAAGTTAAAGTTACTGTAATTAGAGAAACTAGAGCTGTTAACGTAGCTAAATAATTTTTTCTAATTTATATTATAATTTAAATCCCGCTTTTGGCGGGATTTATTATTTTCTAGGATGATATGTTTCTACAACTTCTTTTAAGTATGATCTGTCTAAATGAACATATATTTCTGTGGTAGTTATACTTTCGTGTCCTAACATTTGTTGTATAGCTCTTAAATCTGCACCATTTTGTAATAAATGTGTTGCAAAAGAATGTCTTAAAGTGTGCGGACTAATTTTTTTATGTAAACCAATATCTGATGCTAACTTTTTTAGTATCATAAAAATCATTTGTCTAGTTAAAGCTTTTCCTCTTCGAGTTAAAAATAAAGTATCCTCATATTCCTTTTGAGGTTTTATATGGACTCTAATTTGATTTATATAAATTGAAATGTATTTCTGAGCTTCTTGGTGAATTGGAACAAATCTTTCTTTATTTCCTTTACCTAAAACTCTTATAAATCCTTCTTCAAAAAATAAATCTGAAATTTTAAGTGTTATCGCTTCACTTACACGTAATCCGCAGCTATAAATTGTTTCTAAAATTATTCTATTTCTTTCTCCTTGAGGATGACTTAAATCGATTGCAGATATCAATAAGTCGATCTCTTCTTGCGATAAAGTATCAGGTAATTTTCTTCCTATTTTTGGTGTCTCTAATAAATCTGTCGGATTTGTTGTTCTGTAGTCTTCAAATATTAAATAATCAAAAAAACTTCTTAAACCAGAAATTATTCTAGCTTGACTTCTAGGGTTAACCTTTTTAGCAACATCATAAATAAATAATTTTATTGTCTCAGCATCAATTGTAACAGGGGTGTTCACAATATTATTCTCTGTAATAAAGGAATATAATTTTTCTAAATCTTTTGTGTAGCTTATAATTGTATTTTTAGAAAGACCTCTTTCTATTTTTAAATACATTTGATAATCTTTAATTGCGTGTTGCCAATTCATGACGTAAATTTAGTAAATAAAAAAACCATCCAAATAATGGATGGTTTTAAAAATTTATAAAAAACCTATTCTTAAATAGTTTTAGAATAACTTCCGTTTTTTGGCTGTAAATCGCCTGTAATTATTAAAATTAAATCAATAATATACCAAATTCCAAAACCTCCTAAAGTGATTAATTTTAAAACTCCCAATAAAGTGTATCCTAGATAAAATCTATCTACACCTAATCCTCCTAAGAAAAGAGATAATAATAGAGCTGTTACTTGGCTTTTACCAGAATTAGCAGCTGCTGCATAAGTTGTTACTTCTTTCTTTTCTACTTTATTGTCTTTAATCACTTCTACAATTTTCTTAGTTTTTTTTACAGGGAAAGATGCATGTGTATTAAAAGAAAAAGCAAAGAATGCAAATAATAGTGTGTAAATAGTTAATGATTTTTTCATGAAGTTTGGTTTTTTTTAAGTTATTTGTGTCAAATATAGCAGATTTCTATGAATAAAAATATTATAGTTTTAGTTAGTTTATTAACCGTTTTTAATCTGTTTTCTCAAGATAGAAAAGAGTTTGATTATGAGTTGTTAGGCGCATTAGCGTTAGAATCTAACCAATTGATTTCTTATAAAATAGTTTTTAATGCTAAAGAAAACGGATTTATAGAAGGATATTCTTACACAGATTTATCAGGAGAAAATGAAACCAAATCATACATAAGAGGTTATTATGATGTGAAATCTAAAAATATTCAGTTTAAAGAAAGTGATATTTTATATACAAAATCTGAGTTTTTACCAGAAGAATTTTGTTTTGTAAGCTTTAAAGGGAAATTTAAAGGAGAAACTAAAAAAAAGCTCTTAGAAGGTAATTTTACAGGTATTTATGATGATAGAGATACTTGTGCAACCGGAAAATTAAAATTAGTTAGCACTAAGTTTGTTGAGAAAAAAATAAAAAAAGTATATAAGAAAGTAAAGAAGATTAATAAAGTTAAGAAAATTGACAGTGTAGTTATTGCCGAATTAGAGCCAGAAAATTATTTAAAAAAGTTTAGCGAAACAAAAATTAAATCGGGAGAAAAAGTATCTGTATTTGTTTATACAAGTAAACTTAAAATGGAAATTTGGGATTATGGTAAAGAAGATGGTGATGTAATTACGATACTTAAAAATAATAAACCAGTTTTAGAAAACTATGCTGTAACAAAAAAGAAGAAATCAATCACCTTAAATTTAGAAGATCACAATAACTTAATTAAAATTATTACAGTAAACTCTGGTAAATTAAAAACCAATACTGCAAAGTTAATTTTATACGATTTTAGAAGAGAATATGAGGTAGTTGCTGATTTAGAGGAAGGTAAAGAAGCTTTTATTAATATTGTGAAATTGAATGTTAAAAAGTAACTTTTAAATTAATTCATTTGAGTTAATTTAATTCCTTTTTGAGCAAATATTACGTGTAGAACCAAGATACTTTTGTAAGAGAATTTAAACTAAAATTTTTAATTATGAAGAAAGTATTATTTATTGCGTTTTTAGCAATTGCAGGTTTAGGTAAAGTAAATGCACAAGAAGGTGTTTTAAATGGAGGTTTTAATGTTGGTTTACCAACAGGGGACGTAAGTGATCTAACTAGTTTTACTTTAGGAGCAGAGTTAAATTATATGTTTCCGGTAGCTGAAGGTTTCACATTAGGACCATCTGTACAATATTCGCACTTTTTTGGAGAAGAAGTAGAAACTATTGGAGGTACATTTGATGTATCAGATTCTTCTTTCTTACCAATTTCTGGTGCAGCAAGATTTAACGTTTCAGAAAAATTTGTTTTAGGAGCTAACATTGGTTATGCTCTAGGATTAGATGAAGGAAACGATGGTGGTTTTTACTATAGACCAATAGTTGGTTACAAAATTGGAGATACAACACAATTAAATTTATCATATTCGGGTATTAGCAATGATAATCTAACATTTTCTAACGTAAGTTTAGGGGTAATGTTCGGAATCTAAGTTAGATTATTTATTATAATACACCAAAACGGAGGCAAATGCCTCCGTTTTTTTTGTAAAAAAAAACGGAGGCAAATGCCTCCGTTTTTTTTGTAAAAAAAATGTATTTTTGAAATATGAAAATAATTATAATTAACGGACCAAATTTAAATCTCTTAGGAAAACGTGAACCAGAAATTTATGGTTCCAAATCATTTGAAGATTATTTTAGAGAATTACAATTAAAGTTTGATAATATAGAATTGTTTTATTTTCAAAGTAATGTTGAAGGAGAACTTATAAATAAACTTCATGAGGTTGGCTTTAGTTATGACGGTATTATTTTAAATGCAGCTGCTTACACGCATACTTCTGTTGGTTTGGGTGATGCAATAAAAGGAATTGACACTCCGGTAATAGAAGTTCATATCTCTAACATTCATGCAAGAGAAAAATTTAGACAGCAAAGTTTTATTTCACCAAATGCTAACGGAGTTTTATTTGGTTTTGGTTTAAAAGGATATGATTTAGCAATACAGAGTTTTTTATAAATCAAGTTTCATTTTGATGTTTGCTCTTTCGTAGTGAACATCTTTTTCTAAAGGAATTTCAACAAATCCTACTTTTTTATATAGGTTTATGGCCGTTTCTAGTTTTCTGTGACTGTAAAGTATGATATTTTCCCATTTTTTCTCTTTAGCGAATAATATGCAATGATTTATCAATCTTTTACCAAACTGTAACCCTTGATATTCTTCTAAAACTGCCATTTTACTTAATTCAAAATAAGATTTTTGGTTGATAAAAGCTGCAGTACCTATAATCTTAGAATCCAGTTTTATAAAAAAAATAAAACCACCATTATCAATAATATATTCTTTAGGATTACTTAAAACTTTTTCGTCATAAGGCTCAACATAAAAGAATTTTTCTAACCAGTTAACATTAAGATTATAAAAATCTTTAGAATACCTATTTTCAAAAGAAATAATTTCAAACGGTAAAATTTTATGAGACATAGAATTTTTATGATTTAAGCTAAATAAGATAATATTAAACGTAAAAATAATACCTTTCAACGAAAGACAATGGTTAATCTATTTAAAAAAATTATATTTGTATTAGCCCTATAAAATAAACAATGCAAAAAGATAAATGGCTTTTTGAAATAACGCCAAAAAACAATTTATTAGACTTAAACTTAAGAGAAGTTTGGCAGTATCGAGATTTACTTCTTTTGTTTGTAAAAAGAGATGTTGTTACGTTATATAAGCAGACAATTTTAGGTCCACTTTGGTATCTAATTCAACCATTATTTACCTCTGTAATATTTACGTTGGTATTTAATAATATCGCTGGTATTACAACGGGTGAAATTCCACCTTTTTTATTCAATTTAGCGGGTGTAACTACTTGGAATTATTTTAAAGAATGCTTAACAGCTACTTCTGATACTTTTAAAAAAAACGAAGCAATTTTCGGTAAAGTATACTTTCCGAGAGTTATAATGCCGATGTCAATAGTGATTTCTAATTTGTTAAAATTTGGTATTCAAATATTTATATTTGTTTGTTTCTATCTTTATTATGTTATTTCAGGATATGACATATTACCAAATATATATATATTGTTTTTTCCTTTATTGATAATTGCAATGGGGATGATTGGTTTAGGCTTAGGGATGATTATTTCATCTATGGTAACCAAATATAGAGATTTAACTTTTTTAGTATCTTTTGGTGTTCAGTTGCTGATGTATTTATCAGCAGTGATGTATCCTTTAGATTTAATGAGAGAAAAGTTGATTGATGTTAAAAAAGGAACTGATTATTCTTGGGTTGTAGATGTAAATCCAATTGCACATTTAATAGAATTTGGTAGATTTATACTTTTAAGTGATGGTGATTTTTCTTCTTTCGGAATTGTCTATACATCAATATTTACAGTTATAATTTTCTTTTTAGGATTATTGATTTTTAATAAAACAGAAAAAACTTTTATAGATACTATTTAAATATGAGTAAGGAAGTTATTTTAAAAGTTGAAAATTTATCTAAACAATATCGTTTAGGAACCTTGGGTACAGGAACAATAAGCCATGACTTAAATCGATTTTTAGCGAAAATTCGTGGTAAAGAAGATCCGTATTTAAAAATTGGTGAATCTAATGACAGAGCATCTAAAGGAGAATCTGAATATGTTTGGGCGTTAAAAGACATAAATTTTGAAGTAAAAAAAGGAGAAGTTCTTGGAATTATTGGTAAAAACGGAGCGGGAAAATCTACATTATTAAAAATACTTTCTAAAGTAACTGGTCCAACCACAGGTTCAATAAAATCAAATGGTAGAATTGCTTCTTTGTTAGAAGTTGGTACTGGTTTTCATCCAGAAATGACAGGAAAAGAAAATATATTTTTGAATGGGGCAATTCTCGGAATGACAAAAAAAGAAATAGCATCTAAACTAGATGAAATTATTTCTTTTTCTGGTTGTGAACGCTATATAGATACACCTGTAAAGCGTTACTCAAGTGGAATGAAAGTACGTTTGGCTTTTGCAGTTGCTGCACATTTAGAACCAGATATTTTAATTGTTGATGAAGTTTTAGCTGTTGGAGATGCAGAATTTCAAAAGAAAGCAATAGGTAAAATGCAAGATATTTCACACGAAGGAGGTAGAACGGTTTTGTTTGTTAGCCATAACATGTCTGCTGTAGAATCTTTATGTACAAGAGCTATATCTTTAGAAAATGGAAAGGTTAAATTTTCTGGAAATACAACTAAAGTTATTTCACAGTACTTAAATGATAGTATTTCTAAAAATAGAAAATTGGAAACTAAAAATATTGAAGAAGCAATTGGGAATTCTAATATTAAAATTACATATGCAGCTATAGAAAATGCTTCTAGTGATGACTCTAATGCTATTATAGATGTTACTTCTTCTATAAATTTAAGGTTAAAAATTTTAAACTTAACCAATGAAGAAAATATTTCTGTTGGATTCGATTTATTAACTACTAAAGGAGATGTTGTTTTTGGATCTGGAGGGAAGTTTTTTTGTAATAAAAATAAAGAAACTGAGGTTGTTTGTAAGATTCCTTCAAATTTTCTAAATGATAACCAATATCAAATATTCATGTATTTTCATACTTCAACAATGAAAGACTTGTATAGTAACAGAGAGTTATTAACTTTCGAAGTAAAAGATATTAAAAGGGATTTGGGATATTTAGGTAAAATTAATGGTTTAATTAGACCAAAATTAGGTTGGAGTATTAATGGTGAAAATTTTTTATGAAAAAAGTTCTAATTTCTCAGTCTAATTACATCCCTTGGAAAGGATATTTTGATGCTATTTCATTAGTAGATGAATTCATTATTTATGATGAAATGCAATATACAAAAAGAGATTGGCGAAATAGAAATAAAATTAAAACAGCACAAGGTTTAAAATGGTTAACAATACCTGTAGAAGTTAAAGGTAAATATTTGCAAAAAATAAATGAAACAAAAGTTTCTGATAAAAATTGGAATGTTAAACATTGGAATTTATTAAAAGAAAATTATAGTAAAACCCTTTTTTTTAAGGAAAATAAAGATTTTTTTGAAGAATTGTATTTGAACTTAAATCATAAGTATTTAACAGAAATAAATTATAAATTTATTTCTGCCATTTGTCATTATTTTAATATTACAACTACTATTAAGTTTTCTTCAGACTATGAACTAAAAGGAAATGCAACTGAAAAATTAATGTATTTATGTAAAGATTTGAATGCAGAAATTTATTATTCTGGACCAGCAGCTAAAAATTACTTGGATGAAAGTATTTTTAATACAAACAATATAAAGGTAGAATATTTAGATTACTCTAATTATAAAGAATACATTCAACTTCATGCGCCATTTAGACATGATGTTACTATATTAGATTTAATTTTTAATGTGGGTAAAAATGCTAGCCAGTTTTTAAAATATATTTAGATGAAAACAAAAAATATAATTATAATAGGAAATAAAAGTAATGCTAAATTGGCACATTATTATTATACCAATGATTCAGAATATAATGTTGTAGCTTTTTCTGTACATAAAAAATATATAAAAGATAAAGAATTTTGTAATTTACCGGTAATTGCTTTTGAAGAAATAGAACAAAGATTTCCGCCAAAAGAATATGATGCATTTGTTGCTATTGGTTATACTGATATGAATAACCTTAGAAAAAAAATGTATCAACTAACTAAAGCAAAAGGTTACAGTTTGCCAAATTATATTAGTAGTAAATGTTCTTTTTTGACAAACGAATTTATTGGAGATAATAATTTAATATTAGAAGATAATACAATACAGCCTTTTGTTTCTATAGGTTCTAATAATGTTTTTTGGTCAGGTAATCATATAGGACATGATGTAAAAATTCAAAATCATTGTTTTATTACCTCACACGTTGTAATATCTGGATTTACAGTTATTGAAAACAATTGTTTTCTTGGTGTAAATTCTACTTTTAGAGATGATATAACAATTAAAGAATACACCTTAATTGGTGCTGGTGCAGCTATCATGAAAAATACAGAAAAAGAGAGTGTTCATCTTGCTCCGAGGCCAGTAAAATTAGATAAAAAAAGTATTAGCTTAAAAATTTAAACATATGAATTGGAAAAAAGAAGGTCAGATTTTTGAAGTAGATTCTAATAATCCAGATTTAATTTCTCACGCATCTAATCCTTTAGCAATTCATTTAAAAGATGATATTTTTAGAGTTTTTTTTAGTGCTCGCAATATCGATAATAAATCTTCAATTTCATATGTAGATATTGATTTGATTAAAAAACAAGTCTTATCAAAACCAAGCAAGACCATAATTAAATATGGTTCTGAGGATAGTTTCTATTCACACGGAATTAGTATTGGTAATATGTATGAAGGTATAAATAATGAATCATTTATACTTTTTATGGGTTGGCAAATAAGAGGTAATACTCATTGGAGAGGAGATATAGGTAGGTTACAGTTGATTAATAATAGAACTGAATTAAAATTGAATTCTGAAAAGGCATTTATGGTTTGTGATAAAGAGGATAAAATAAGTTTGTCATATCCTTTTGTTTTTTTTGATGAAGGAATATTTAAAATGTGGTATGGATCTACGATAGATTGGAGTTCAGAAAATGGGGAAATGATTCACGTCATAAAGTATGCAACTTCAAAAGATGGTGAAAACTGGAAAAAACATGGTATTGCAATTCCTTACAAAATTGGTGAAGCTCAAGCATTCTCTAAACCTACTGTTTTAAAAAACGAATCTGGTTATCACATGTGGTATTCATATAGAAGTGGTAATGGTGAAAAGTATAGAATAGGATATTCTTTTAGTAAAGATGGAATAAAATGGGATAGAAAACATCATTTAACTGGTATTGATATTTCTAATTCTGGTTGGGATAGTGAAATGGTTTGTTACCCTTTTGTTTTTAATCACAAAAAGGAAACATATATGTTATATAATGGTAATAGCCATGGTAAAGATGGTTTTGGTTTAGCTATATTACAAAAATAAATACATATTTAAATTATGGAAAAGTCATATGGTGTAAATAATCAAACTCAAATAAATAATGAGATTGACTCCTATTTAGAAGAATTAAAAATTAATGGATTTAGTGTAATATCAAACGTTCTCACAGATAAAGAATTAAACAATTCTAGAGAAAAGTTGGATGAAGTTTATGAAATTCAGAAAAACAAAATAGGAGAAGAACACCTACTATTAATTAATGAAAAAAATACCGTTAGATGTCCATTAATTTATGATGATTTTTTTCTAACAATTGCTAGAAAAGAAATAGTTTTAAATATAATTGAAAAAATACTTGGTAGTTATTTTATACTTCATCTTCAAAATGGTATTATAAATAAACCTAATAGAGAGCATCATCAAAGTTCTTGGCATAGGGATTTACCATATCAAAATTTTGTAATAACTAATCCATTAGCAGTAAGTGCCCTTTATTGTATTGATGATTTTACAAAAGAATCTGGTTCAACATTTGTTTTACCATTTTCTCATAACGTTGTAACTATACCATCTAATAATTATGTTGATAAATACAAAAAACAGCTAATCGCTAAAGCAGGTTCTGTTATTTTGTTTGATTCTATGCTTTTTCATAAAGCAGGTTATAATGTTAGTGCTTTTACAAGAAGAGCAATTAATAACGTGTATTCAACTCCAATTTTAAAACAGCAAATAGATTTAAAAGAAGCTTTAAAAGGAAAGTTTTCTGATGATGAAAAAGTTTCAAAATTTTTAGGATATCATTCTAATTCAGCCGATAACGATTTTGATTGGAGGATAAAAAGAGTTAAAAGATAAAGAATGAAAACATATAATCATATAGCATTCAACAAACCTTACATGACAGGTAATGAGTTGTCCTATATAGAAGATGCAGTTCGTTCTGGAAAAATTTCTGGAAATGGAAAGTATACGAAACTATGTCAAGAGTTTTTTCAAGAAAAATTTAATTTTGGTAAGTGCCTTTTAACCACTTCATGTACTGATGCACTTGAAATGGCTTCTATATTAATCAATATTAAACCAGGAGATGAGGTAATAATGCCTTCTTATACATTTGTATCTACTTCTAACGCTTTTATTCTAAGAGGTGCAAAAATTGTATTTGTAGATTCTACAAAAGAAAGTCCAAATATAGATGTTTCTAAAATTGAACAATTAATTACTAAAAAAACAAAAGCAATAGTACCTGTTCATTATGCTGGTGTAGCATGCGATATGGATGAGATAATGCGTTTGTCTGAGAAATATAATTTATATGTAATAGAAGATGCAGCTCAAGCAATTAATAGTTATTATACTAATAATAAGGGAGAAACAAAAGCTTTAGGTTCTATTGGGCATTTTTCTACTTTTTCTTTTCATGAAACTAAAAATATAATTTCTGGAGAAGGAGGAATGTTAGTAGTTAATGATAAAAAATTTAAAGATAGAGCAGAAATAATTTGGGAAAAAGGTACCAACAGAAATGCTTTTTTTAGAGGGGAAGTAGATAAATATGGTTGGGTTGATATTGGATCTTCTTTTCTTCCATCAGATTTAATTGCTGCATTTTTGTGGGCTCAACTAGAAAAATTAGAAGATATACAGCAAAAAAGAAAATCTATTTGGAACTTATATTTTAATGAATTAAATGATTATTGTCAAGAAAATGATATTATTATTCATAAAATTCCAAAACATAAAACTAATAATGCACATATTTTTTATTTAGTTTTTAATTCTTTAAAAGAAAGAAATTCAATGATTAAGAAATTGAATAATAAAAAAGTTAACGCAGTTTTTCATTATTTAAGTTTGCATAAAAGTGAGTTTTATAAAAACCATTATAATGGTGAGGAATTACCTTGGTGTGATTTTTATTCTAATACACTTTTAAGATTACCTTTATATTTTGAACTTACAAATGAAGAAATTAAAACAATAACTAGTATTATAAAAAATGATTAAAAAAAAGATATTATTTGTTGTTGCTGAATTTTTTAAGGGAGGAGCAGAAAGGTATGCATACGAAATAGATAGGGTACTTGATAAAACGAAGTTTGAAGTTACTATTTTGTGTTTAAATAATAAAAATCAAAAAATTGACAACTGGGAAAGGTTTTATGATAAAAAACATTCTGAATTAGGAACTAAAATTATTTTCTGTGATAACTTTTTGAATATAGAGAGACCTATTCTTAATAAAATTAAAAGAAAATTAAAAATCAAAACTAAAGGTAGAATTAACCATAAAGCAATGATTTCTTTTTTATCAAAATTTGATATTTTACACTGGATGGGGGAATATACTTTTTATCATAATTTACCAGATAGTTTATTAAGAAAAAGTATTGTTAATACGATGTCTGCAAAATTTCAAAATCCAAGTTTATACGATAAGTTTAATTTTGATACAAACTACACTTTTATGTCAGGTTTTTCTGGTGAAGAATTTAAATATGAATATGGCGATTTTACTAAAATAAAACATTATTTTTTCCCTCTTGTGTTTAAAATAGAAAATGAGAAACCCAAATGGAATTTTTTAAGAAATCCTGATATTAAAAAAATTGGAATTTTTACAAGATTAGATAAATATAAGCCTTTAGACCCTTTTTTTTATGCTTTTCAGTTATTACTGTCAGAAGATATAAATGTTGAGTTACATGTTTTCGGAAGTGGTGACCCTGAAGAAGAAGGAATGAACATTAAGTTGAAAAATTTAGATATTTCAGAAAAAGTTTTTTTTAGAGGTCATCAAGAAGATATTACAAAAACAGCAATAGAAGAACAATTAAATTTATCTTGGTTTCAAGGTTATAATAATAATAGACCAGCAGGATATGCCGGTTTTGATATTTGCTCAGTAGGATTACCATTAATTTGTTGGGATTTCTTTCATGAAAAAATAAAAGAAGAAAACTACATTTATCCTCATTATAAAAATTTGAAAAAATTTGTAGAACATAGTTTAAAAATTATTAATAATAAAGAAGAAGCAATTAAGCTATCTCGTTTACAATTTAATAAAGTAAAAGATAATAGGGATTCTTTAAAATATATAAAAAAATTAGAACGTATTTATAATGAAATTAATGTCAATTAAATGGTTTAAGTTTTTGCCAGCTAAAATAAATTCCTTTATTAAATTATTTGTTTTTTTTTTTACTGAGTCTAAGAAGATTAAAAATTCAGAAATAATATTTTTTTTTCCTTTTTATCATACAGGTGGTGCAGAGAAAGTACATATAGATATTGTTAATTGTTTCAATAAGAATAATACATATATCTTTTTTCTTGGAAAATCATCATCTGATTACAATAAAAAAAATTTTATTAAAAATAGTAATTACTATGAAGTATTTGAGTTTTTAAATAGAAGTAGATTTACAAAAAAAATATTTTTAGAGGGTTTATCTAAAATAATTAATAATAGTATTTATAATAAAACATTATTTTCAAGTAATAGTTCTTTTTTTTATACTTTAATTCCTAATATTAATAATAATATTAAAAAAATTGATTTGATACATGCTTTTTCCTATCCAGATTTTGGATTAGAAATTTTCAGTATACCATATGTTTCATATTTAACAGAAAGAATTGTTATAAATAACAGAACATATTCAGATTTTAAGAAACTTTACCATAAAAATAATTTAAATATTTATTTAGATAGAATAAAAATTATTCAAAATGGTATCTCTTTAAAGAAAATAAAAATGCCAATAAAAGAAGATGAAAAAATAAAAATATGTTATGTTGGTAGATGGTCTAAAGAAAAAAGACCAGAACTTTTTTTAAAAATAGCAAACAGAATACTTCAAGAAAATTCAAATTTTGAATTTTCTTTTGTTGGTACAGATGATGTGATTCATCAAGAAAAAATAAATGACAATGGTGTAATTAACATAGGTGAAGTTAAGAGTACTAAAGATTTAGATAAATTATATAAAAAGTTTCATTTTATATTAGTAACTTCATATAGGGAAGGTTTTCCAATGGTTTTAATGGAAGCAATGAGTTTTGGAGTAGTGCCAATTTGTACTAATGTCGGAGGGATTAGTGAACATATATTTGACTCTGAAAATGGTTTTTTAATTGAGAAGAATCAGAATGAAGAGGAAATTATATCTAACTTTATAAGTGTTATTCAATCAATAAGTATGACATTAGATTATCCTTTGTTATCAAAGAATGCTTATAATTATGCTCAAGAAAATTTTTGTATCCAAAAATTTAAATCTAGTTATAAAGAACAACTTTTAGGAGATCGTTATAAAAAAAAATAAAATTCTATTAATATAATCTATCATTCAATTTTAAAAGATATAATAAATTTAAATGAAATCTAAAACACCTAAAGTATCAGTTGTTATTCCTTGTTATAACGATAAAGATTATATAATCGAAACTATAGATTCTGTATTAAATCAGTCATATCAGGATTTTGAAGTTATAATTGTAGATGATGGATCGAATAATGAAACAAAAGATTTTTTAAGAAAAATTAATAATGATAAAGTTTCTATTTTAGAACAAAAAAATCGTGGTTTAAGCAACGCAAGAAATAACGGGTTTAAAAAAGCAAGAGGAGAATATATTCTTACAATAGATTCAGATGATACTCTAGATGCATCATTTTTAAGAAAAGCAGTTTTAATTTTAGATGAGAAAGATTCTGTAAAAGCGGTCTCTTCTTATTGTAATATTTTTGAAGGAAATTATCATATCACTCAGAAGCATAAACCCAAAGGTGGTGGTATAAATAATTTTTTATTTGATAATAATAGTACATCATTTGCATTAATTAGAAAATCTAGTTGGGAAAAAGTTGGAGGCTATGATGAGAAAATGATTCATGGTTTTGAAGATTGGGAGTTTTGGATTTCCATGACTAAGAATGGGGGTACTGTGTATATGATTCCTGAGTTTTTATTTAATTACAGATATAAACTTATTTCTATGTCTAAAGATTCAAAACAAAATCATCGAGAAAAAAACTTAAGTTATATTTATAAAAAACATAGCGATATTTATTCTAAGCATTTTTCAGAATTAGTTGATTTTTTAGCTGACCTTGCAGCAAGAAATAAAAGAAACGAAATTAAATATAAAACATCAATAGATTATAACATTGGTAAAGTTATTTTATTTCCTCTTAGAATTTTAAAGAAAATATTTTTATAACTATGGATATAACAAATAAGCTTGTAAGTGTAGTAATACCAACCTATAATAGAGAGAAATATTTAGAAGAGGCAATTGTTAGTGTTATTGATCAAACGTATAAAAATTTTGAAATTATAATAATTGATGATGGTTCTGATTATAAATATGTAGAATCAATTTGTAAAAAATTTGAAAATTGTTATTATTATTATAAAAAAAATGGAGGGCTTTCATCTGCAAGGAATTATGGGATAAAAAAAGCAAAAGGAAGTTATATTGCTTTTTTAGATGATGATGATTTTTGGAGAAAAGATAAGTTAGAAAAACAAGTAGCTATATTAAATAGTTTTAGTGATGTAGACTGTGTGCATTCAAGTGCTTCAGTTGTTAAAGAAGATGGAGTAGAAACTGGTGTTATTATTGGTGCTTCAGCTAATAAAGCTTATAAGAGAACTGGTTATGTTTTTTGGAATGCATTAGGTGTTTGGGTTGTAAAGTCACCAACTCCTCTAATTAGAAAAAAAGTATTTACAAAAGATTTATTATTTGATGAAACGATCAAGGTTGGAGAGGATATTGATTTTTATCAAAGAATGTTTTATCGTCATAAAGTTGTATATATAGATGAGCCATTAGCTTACTATAGAGAATATGCAGATGTGAAAAGACTTTCGCTTCAAAAAGAAAAATATATTGGCATAGAAAAAAAAATGTTGTCAAATTTTAAGAAGATGGGAGTGAAATCATTAATAACCATTTTAAGAATTAAATACAAGTTAGCAAAATCAATAATTAATAAAAAAGGTGTTAAAAAAAGTAATTTATTTTTATTTTTATTTATGCCTAGTTATTACATTAAATAAAATAATATGAGCAAAGTTGCTTTAATAATAATTTACAATCATCAGTATAATAAGAATATAGAAGTTTTAGATAAGTTATATGGAGATAGGTTTAGTAATATTTTTCATTTAGTACCTTTTTATAAGGGAACCAAAGAGAATGTAATTTCTGTTTATGAAAATTCTTACTATTTTCAAGGTTACGTTAGTCAGGGGCTAAGTTCATTTTTTAAAGATGAATATGTGCATTATTTTTTTATTGGAGATGATTTGTTACTAAATCCAAAGATAAATGAAAGTAATTATACAGAAAATTTAAAATTAGATAAGGATACTTCATTTATACCAGGTTTTATGTCTTTACACAAATTAGATTTTTTATGGCCTCATACTAAAGACGCTTTAAATTATAATTTATCTATAGATGGTATTGAAGCTAAGAGTATGCTACCTAATTATGAAGAGGCTATTTTATTATTTAAAAAATTTAATTTAGAAATAGATTCTTTAAAATTTGAACAATTATTTAATAGACCTCTTCTAAGATACAATTTTAAAGCATTAAAAAGATTTATTGCGTATCATTATAAAAAAAGATTAAATAAAGAGTATAATCTTTCTTATCCAATTGTTGGTAGTTATTCTGATATCTTTGTAGTAAGTTCAAATACGATTAAGGATTTTTGTTTATACTCAGGAGTGTTTTCAGCAACAAATATGTTTGTCGAGTTAGCTATTCCAACAGCTATGGTTTTATCTGCAAAAAAAATTGTTACAGAGAAAGATTTAGACCTTCAAGGAATAGCTTTATGGAGTATGGAAGATTATAAAATATTGGATAAGTATAATTATAATTTAAATGGTTTACAAAATGATTTTCCTGAAAAATATTTATATATTCATCCAATAAAATTATCAAAATGGAAATAAGAAATAAGAACAATCATATAGTAATTACATCAATTAATGAACCTACTGAAGGGGTGCTTTTATTTTCTAAAATGAAAGATTATAAATTAATTGTAATAGGAGATAATAAGTCTCCAGAAAATTGGTTTTGTAAAAATGTAGATTATTATTCTAGTACGAATCAATTGAAATTAAATTTTGAATTAGTAAATATACTTCCTTATAACCATTATTGTAGAAAAATGATAGGTTATTTAATTGCTATTAAGAATGGAGCAGAGTATATTATTGATACTGATGATGATAATATACCAAAACTAGATTGGTGTTTTCCTGAATTTGAAGGAACGTATGAAACTATTGAAGAAAACAAAGGGTTTGTTAATATATATCAACTTTACACTAAAACTAAAATTTGGGCTAGAGGTTTACCTTTAAAACTTATAAATACAGATTTTAAACTTGAGGATTTTTTAGAAGAGAAGAAATGTAATGTAGGTATTTGGCAAGGTCTTGCAGATGGAGACCCAGATGTTGACGCTATATATAGATTGACAAACGATGAGCCATGTTTTTTTAATAATAGAAAACCTGTAGTTATAGGGAAAAACACAATAAGTCCATTTAATACTCAAAATACTATCATAAAAAAAGAACTATTTCCTTTATTATATTTACCGACTTATGTTACTTTTAGGTTTACAGATATTTTGAGAGGGCTTGTTGCTCAACCAATAATGTGGTTATATGGCTACGAATTAGGTTTTACAAATGCAACAGTTGTTCAGAAGAGAAACCCTCATGATTATATGATTGATTTTATTTCTGAAATACCTATGTTTGAAAACTGTGAAAAAGTTGTTGAAATAGTTTCTGAAAATATTTATAAGGATAAAACAATAGAGTTTAATCTTTATAGTGCTTATAAAGCATTATTAAAAGAAAATATTATTGAAAAAAGAGAGCTTTTAGTTTTGAGTAAATGGTTAGAAGATTTGAAAAAAATAAATTTATAATATAAAATGGCAAATATTTTAGTTACAGGTGGTGCAGGTAATATTGGTAGTTCCTTGGTCAATAAATTAGCAGAAAACCAAAAAAATTTAATTGTTATTTTTGATAATCTTCTTACTGGAAGTAAAAGTAAAATACCAAAACTTAAAAATGTTATATTTATAAAAGGAAATGTAAATGACTATAACGATATCTCTGCAGTCTTTCATAGATATAATTTTAATTATGTTTTTCATTTTGCTGCAGTAGTTGGTGTTCAAAGAACTCTAAATAATCCTCTTTGGGTCTTAGAGGACATTAAGGGCTTTGAAAATATCTTAAGTTTATCAAAAAACACTAATGTATCTAAAGTTTATTTTTCATCATCTTCTGAAGTATATGGAGAGCCTTTTGAAATACCTCAAAATGAAAAGACAACTCCTTTAAACTCTAAATTACCTTACGCAATTGTAAAAAATTTGGGAGAATCTTATTTAAAGTCATATTACCAAGAATTCGGTTTAAAATATTCCATTTTTCGTTTTTTTAATACCTTTGGACCCAACCAAAGTGAAGATTTTGTAATTCCAAAATTCATTAAATTAGCAAAATCAAATAAAAATATTACCATTTTTGGTGAAGGAAAACAAACACGTACCTTTTGTTATATAGAAGATAATATAGACACGATATTAAAAATACACGAAAACTCTTTAGTAACTAATGATGTTATTAATATTGGAAATGATAGGGAAATAACTGTTTTAGAACTTGCTAAAACAATTATAAAAGTAACCAATAGTAAATCTAAAATTGTTTACTTGCCGGCTCTAAAAGAGGGTGATATGCTAAGAAGATGTCCAGACGTTACTAAAATGAAATCAATTCTTCAAAGAGATTTATTGCCTCTAGAAGACGGAATAAAAAAACTAATTAAACAATATGAGGTTAGGAATTAATCCAGAAAAAATAGATAGAAAAATTACAATAACTAATTATCATAGAATAATTATCCCTGTATATATTCCTCATTTTAATGATTATTTTAAAGATTCTTTACAAGTATTTAAGTTATGTATAGAATCTATTTTATTAACAGTACATTCAAAAACAAGAATTACTATTTATAATAATAATTCTCATTCAGAAATAAAAAAACTAATTGATGATCTTTACGATAATAATGAGTATATAGATCAGGTTTTTCATTCAAAAGAAAATGTAGGTAAAATAAATGCTTTACTTGCTGCGGCGAAAGGTAATTTAGAACCTTTAATTACAATTTCTGATGCAGATGTTTTATTTAAAAATGGATGGCAAGAAGAAGTAGAAAAAATATTTTTTAATTTCCCAGAAGCAGGTATGGTTAGCCCTGTACCTTCTAGTAAAGCAATGATTGGTTATACCGCAAATAATTGGTCTTATGCTTTATTTAAAGGGAAATTAAAGTTCCAAAATGTATTCGATTCTGAAGCTATGCACAAGTTTGATTTGAGTTTAGGAAATAAAGAATTAATGTATAAAAAAGTACATTTAGAAAATTATCTTGTTTTAAAAAATAAAAAAAATAACGCAGAAGCTGTAATGGGATGTGGACATTTCGTAGCTACAATAAAAAGAGAGGTTTTTGATAAAGGTAGTAATCAACCTGCTTTTATAAAGATTGTTGGAGGTGTAGAAAATAAATTTATAGATTTACCAAACGAGAAACTAGGTTATTTAAGATTAGCTACTAAAGGTAATTATGCATATCATATGGGTAATTTTTCTGAAAATTGGATGTTTGAAGAGTTTAAAAATCTAAATAAAGAAAGTTATCTAGGTTCAGAAAAACCAGTTTTTGAAAACAAAAAAATGAATTCATTTTCTACAATGTTAGGAAAAGTATTTGTAAAACTTATGAAAAAACAACGAATTAGATTTTTTATACTAAAGAGATTTGGATTAAAAAATGTTAAAGAATATACTTTATAATGGGGCTTAAAAAGGCATCAAATATTAAAGTAATTTTAATTTCTCAAATAGAATTACCATATTCTAAAATTGGTAGTTGGTCAACTATTTATGATAATTATTTAAGAAGTGAAGTATCAATTGTTGACACCATTATTTGTCCAAGACCGGTTTCATTTTATAATAATATTAGCTATAGTTTTTTTGATTTTTCAAACAGTTTTTTAACACGGATAAAAAATAAACTTAAAATACAATCAAAGTGGAGTTCAGTATTTAAAGCCTTGGCTCTAACTTTAAATAAAAACGATCAGTTTATTATCAAAGTTATTGATAATATCGGAATTATTGAGCCTTTAAACCAATTTTTGATAGATAAAGGCCTAAGAAATAAATGTAAAATTTTATATTTTTATCATGGTCATGCACCAATTATAGAACGTAATAAAGGAGGTTTCTTTTTTAATAAAATTGATAACCTAATATTTTTAACGAATTTATCTTATCAATCTTTTAAAAATTATTATTTAGAACTTTCTGTAGAATGTAAAGTTTTGCATAATGGTATTGATACAAGTATTTTTAAAACAATAGGAGCCAATAATAAAACTGAAATAAAACGAGAATTAAATCTAGAAAATAAAAAAATATTTTTATGGTGTTCTAATGATAGTCCAAAAAAAGGGTTAGATTTTATTATAAAAATTTGGAATGATGTTTATCCGAAATATAAAAATGATATAGTTCTAATTGTTATTGGTTCTAACAGAAATATAGAAGTCGAAGGTGTTTTAAACATGGGGAGAATTCCAAATTCGAAGTTATCTAAGTACTATCAAATTTCTGATTGCTATCTTTTTCCAACTTTGTGTCAAGAAGGTTTTGGAATGAGTTTAGTTGAAGCAAAATATAGTGGATGTTTTTGTATAGCATCTAAAATTGGTGGTGTACCAGAAGTTTTAGAATTTGGTAAGTATGGTAATTTAATTGAAAACCCACATATTAAAGAAAGTTGGACTGTTGCTATAAATGAGTATTTAGAAAATAAGTATATTAACACTCCGTTTCCAGATGAATTATATTCTATGCAAACTTGGAATATTAATATGAACCGAATTCTTAATGATGTCAAAAGTAGTTTTATTTAAATTTAAATTTAAATGAGAATAGAACAATTAACATTTACCAGATTTTTAGCTGCAATATCAATTGTAATTTTTCATTACGGTCATAAAAGTTTTTTATTTAATAATAAATATGTCGATTTTGTTTTTGAACAAGCAAATATAGGTGTAAGTTATTTTTTTTTACTATCTGGTTTTGTAATGATAATAGCTTATCACAAAAAAGAATCAATTAAACCAGTACAATATTTAAAGAATAGGTTCGCAAGAATTTATCCAATTTATTTATTTGCTATAATCTTAGTCTTATTAGGTCAAGTTTTAACAAACAATATACAGCTAACTAATTTATTTCTTAATCTGTTTTTAATTCAATCTTGGTTACCAGATAAAGCTCTAACTTTTAACCCTCCAGGTTGGTCTTTATCTGTTGAATTGGTTTTTTATGTATTATTTCCATTTTTGTATAATAATTTATATAAGAAATTAAATCTAAATAAAATTGCAATTTGTATACTTTTATTTTGGTTTGTTTTTCAAGTGATATATCATTTATTTATAAATACAGAAAACCATTTATTTAGGAAATTTTTAGTTTATAATCCTTTAATGCATTTAAATGTCTTTTTTATTGGAAATGTTTCTGGCTTATTGTTTATGAAGTATTTTAAAGATAAGAAGAAGAATTATAATTTACTTATTTTATGTATTATTGTATGTATTTTATTAGCTTTAAAATTTGATTTTGGTTTAAATTATCACAATGGTTTATTATCCATTTTATTTATCCCATTTATTCTTTTGCTATCTATGAACAACAGCAGGTTAACTAAGTTATTAAATAAAAAGGGTTTTATTTTTCTAGGTGAAATAAGTTATGGTATATACATATTACAATTTCCAGTATTTTCTTTAGTTAGCGCATATAGTTTAAAAAAATATTTAAATATTTATGATGAAACGGTATTATTTTTAATAAGATTAGTAATTTTAATTTTATTATCAAGCATTACCTATAAATTTATAGAAAAACCATTACAGGTATATATTAAGAAAATAAATAAATAAATTCTATGACCTATATAATTGCAGAAATTGCTCAAGCACACGAAGGTAGTATTGGTATTTTACATTCTTATATCGATGCAGTTGCTAAGACAGGAGTTGATGCTATTAAGTTTCAAACACATATTGCAGCGGCAGAAAGTAGTATTCACGAACCATTTAGAGTTAAGTTTTCAAAACAAGATAAAACTCGATTTGATTATTGGAAAAGAATGGAATTTTCTTTAGAGCAATGGCACCATATCAAAGAACATTGTGATGAGGTTGGTTTAGATTTTTTAAGTTCTCCTTTTAGTAATAAAGCTGTAGATTTATTAGAAGAAGTAGGTGTTTCTAAATATAAAATTGGTTCTGGTGAAATTACAAATCTATTGTTGCTCGAAAAAATTGCAAAAACAAAAAAACCAGTTATAATTTCTTCAGGAATGAGTTCTTTTGATGAATTAGATACCACAGTAGATTTTTTAAAAGGTAGAGAAGTAGATTTTTCCATATTGCAATGTACTACAGCATACCCTACAAAACCAGAACAGTATGGCTTTAATGTTATTAAAGAACTAAAAGATAGGTATAAAGTAAAAGTAGGTTTTTCAGATCATTCATCATCTATAGAAACTTCTATTGCAGCAGCAGCATTAGGTGCAGAGATATTAGAATTTCATGTAGTTTTTGATAAAGAAATGTTTGGGCCTGATTCTAAATCTTCCTTAACTATAAGCGAAACAACAGAATTGGTAAGAGCAGTTAGAAAAATATCGACAGCTTTAGAATATCCAATTAATAAACATAAAAACGATCAATTCTTTGAATTAAAAAAAATTTTTGAAAAAACTTTAGCAATTAATAAAGATCTAAAAGAAAATCATATTTTAACTTTTGATGATTTAGAAGCCAAAAAACCAAGAGATAAGGGTATTTTAGCAAACGATTTTAAAAATGTTATTGGTAAAAAGATTACCAAAGATTTAAAAAAATGGGATTTTTTAACCATTGATGATATCACATAATGATAAATAATAGAAAAATTTGTGTTGTAATTACTGCTAGACCATCATATAGTAGAATTAAGACAGCTTTGGATGCAATAAAAAATCATCCAAAGCTAGAATTGCAATTAGTTATTGCAGGTGCAGCATTGTTGGAAAGATATGGTAATGCAGTAGATTTTATAAAAAATGATGGTTTTGAAATTACAGAAAAGGTTTTTATGGTATTAGAAGGTGAAAATGCAGCTTCTATGGCTAAAACAACAGGTTTAGGTGTAATGGAGCTTGCAAATGTTTTTTATAAATTAAAACCAGATGCCGTTGTTACTATTGCTGATAGATTTGAAACCATTGCAACCTCTATTGCAGCATCTTATCAAAATATTCCTTTAGTTCACATACAAGGTGGAGAAGTTACCGGTAATATCGATGAAAAAGTAAGACATGCTAACACTAAATTAGCGGATTTACATCTTGTTGCTTCTGAAGACGCGAAAGAAAGAGTAATTAAATTGGGTGAAAACCCTAGTAAAGTTTTTAATACCGGTTGCCCGTCAATAGATTTAGCTTTTAATGTAAATAAATCTCCGGATTTAAATTTTGATCCAATAGAAAAATATGGGGGAGTTGGAGAAAATATTGATTGGGAAAATGGTTATTTAGTAGTAATGCAACATCCTGTAACTACAGAGTATACATCTGCTAGAAAAGATGTTGAAGCAACATTAGAAGCTATTTACAAATTAAATATGCCAACTTTTTGGTTTTGGCCAAATGTAGATGCTGGTTCTGATGGTACTTCAAGTGGAATAAGATCCTTTAGAGAAAGAGTAAAACCCAAAAATATTCATTTTTTTAAAAACATGGAGCCAGAAGATTTTTTGAGATTATTAATCAATTCTAAAACACTTATTGGAAATTCTAGTGTAGGTATAAGAGAATGTTCTTATTTAGGAGTTCCTGTAGTAAATATTGGCTCTAGACAAAGTAGGAGGCAACGTGGCTTAAATGTTATTGATGTTCATTATGATAAAGAAATAATTAAAACAGCCATTTTAGATAGTATTTCTAAAGAATATGAAAGTGAATTTATTTATGGTGATGGTAAATCTGGAAAAAAAATTGCAGAAATTTTAGCTACAGCAGAATTAACTTTTCATAAAACAATAGAATATTAATGAAAATTTTAGGGATTATACCAGCTAGAGGAGGATCTAAAGGACTTCCTAGAAAGAATATAAAAATGCTCGGTGATAAGCCTTTACTTCAATATACATCTGAAGTTGCTTTAGAAAGTGATAAACTAGACCTTGTAGTTTTAAGTTCTGATGATGATGAGATTATTGATATTGGTAAAAGGTTGGGATTAACAATACCTTTTAAAAGACCGCAAGTATTAGCTGAAGATAATTCGTCTAGTTTATCTGTAATTAAACATGTTCTAAATTTTTATTTAGATAAGAATGTACATTTTGATGCTATTTGCTTATTACAAGTAACTAGTCCATTTAGAACAAAAGAATTTCTAGATAAAGCGATTGAAACGTTTATAAATAATAAATCAGATTCTTTAGTTTCTGTATTAGAAGTTCCACATGAATATAATCCACATTGGACTTTTAAAGATAATGAAAAAGGTTTATTAGATATTTCTACAGGAGATAAAAATATTATAAGTAGAAGACAAGATTTACCAAAATCTTATCATAGAGATGGTAGTATTTACATTACAAAAACTTCTGTTATTTTAGATGAAAACTCTTTATATGGTTCATCAATTTCTTATATTGTTTCACCTAAGGAATATTATGTAAATATCGATACGGTTAAAGATTGGGAGAAAGCAGAAAATTTATTAAATAATATTTCTTAATAAATGTGTGGAATTGCAGGTATAATAGGAGGAAATATTAAAGAGGACGTAATTTCTAAAATGTTAAAAACTCAACATCATAGAGGCCCTGATAATACAGGAGTTTTTAGAGATGAACAAGTTTTGTTAGGTCATAATAGATTATCAATATTAGATTTATCAGAAAAATCGAATCAACCTTTTAAAGATAATTCTAATAGATATATAATAACTTTTAACGGTGAAATTTATAATTATATTGAATTAAAAGAAGAGTTAAAAAAATATAATTTTAAAACAGAATCAGATACAGAAGTACTTTTAGCCGCTTATATTAAATGGGGAAAAAAATGTTTACATAAATTAAATGGAATGTTTTCTTTTGCAATTTGGGATAAAGAAAAAAAGCACCTTTTTGCAGCTAGAGATCGATTTGGAGTTAAACCATTCTATTATTATAGAGAAAAAGAAAAATTTTATTTTTCATCAGAAATTAAAGCATTACATGCATCAGGAGTAAAAAAAACTCCGAATAAAAAAGTATGGGCCTCTTATTTAACCTATGGTAGTTATGGTCATCCAACAGAAACTTTTTGGGAAAATATAAATCAATTACAAGGTGGTCATTATTTAGAATATTCAAAAAACTCTTTAAATATTAACAAATGGTATTTTTTCGAAAAAGAGATTTTAAAATATCAAGCTAAAGTATCTTTTAAATCAGTAAAGGAAAAATACAAGAGTTTATTAGAAGACAGTATAAAATTAAGGTTTAGAGCAGATGTAAAAGTTGGATTTAATATTAGTGGTGGTTTAGATAGTTCAGCTCTATTAGCATATGTAAATAAGCTAAATAATAGCAAAAATATAAACGCTTACACTTTTTACACAAATGATAATAGGTATGATGAGCTACCATGGGTAGAAGAAATGATTAATTATACAGAAAATCCTTTATCAAAAATTTTACTAAAAATAGATGATGATTTTTATAAACTAATAGATTATATTTCAAAAATACAAGAAGAACCTTTTGGAGGTATTCCAACCTTAGCTTACAGTAAAATCTTCGATAAAGCAAGAAAAGATAATGTAATTGTTTTGTTAGATGGACAAGGTATGGACGAACAATGGGCGGGATATGATTATTATTTAAAAAATAATGATAACACAATTCAAGGAATAAAATCATCTCCTTTTAAAGAGAATGTACTTGCGGAAGATTTTAAAAAATTTGCATCTAAACCAGTTTATCCAAAACCTTTTAAAGATGCTATTTTAAATAAACAGTATAGAGATTTATTTTATACTAAAATTCCGAGAGCACTTAGGTTTAATGATAGAGTTTCTATGGCATTTAGTACAGAGTTGCGAGAACCTTTTTTAGATTATAGACTTGTAGAATATGCATTTGCACAACCTTTAGATTATAAGATTAAAAACGACATTCAAAAATACTTATTAAGAGAATTAGTTGCAGAAGATTTAAATGACTCTATATCCTATGCTCCTAAAAGACCATTACAAACTCCACAAAGAGAGTGGTTACAAAATGAATTATTTTCTTTTGTAAAAGATTCTTTAGAGAAAATAAAAAAATCAGAATATTCTAATTGGTTTAATATAAAAGAATTAGAAGAAGAGTTAGTTAAGTATAAAAAAGGAAATATAGATTCTAGTTTTCATATTTGGCAATGGGTTAGTTTAGGTTTAAATATTGATAATTATTTATGTTAAAAGGAGAAAATAAAAAAACTGTTTTATTTGTAGTTCCAGATGGTACAGGAATTAGAAATTATCTTTTTTCTGATATTATTCCAAAATTACATAAAGCAGGTAAAAATATTTATATTTATCATTCTTTGGATGATAAAGCACTAGATGAAGTTAGAAAAATTCATAAAATAAAATTTGAATCAAAAAACATTTCTCATTATAGAGAAACAATAAAGCAGAAGTTTTTAAGAGAAGTCATTGCATTTTCCCGTCTGAAATACAACGCAAATTTGGTTAATAATGATACAATATTAACTAATTGGAATAGAAATAGAAAAGGTACTAAGAAGTATTTTTATAAGTTAGTAGAAGGTATTGGTAATTATTATAGTAAAAAATATTCAAGAATTTTATGGTTAGAAGAAAAGTACCAGAAATCTTTATTAATTTCTATAAATAAAGAAATTAAATTTTTAAAAGATTTAACTGTAGAAAGTTTATTTTGTACTCATCAAAGAGCTATTAATGCTATACCAATAATTAAAGCAGCAAATGTTTTAAAAATTAAAACAATTGGTGCAATTTATTCTTGGGATAATATTCCTAAAGGAAGACTAAGTGTTAGAACTCAAAAATATTTAGTTTGGTCTAACTATATGAAAAATGAATTACTACAATTTTATCCAGAAATAAATTTAGAATCAATTGTAATTACTGGAACTCCACAATTTGAGTTTTATAACGATGAATCTATTTTTTTAAACAGAGAAATATTTTTTAAAAATCAAAACTTAGATTTAAATAAAATAACTATTTGTTTTTCTGGTGATGATGAGTTGACCTCACCCTATGATCCAAATTATTTAGAAGATTTAGCAGATGAAATTTTGAAAAATAATAAAGAAAATGATGTTCAAATTATTTTCAGAAGAAGTCCTGTAGATTTATCTGGAAGATATGATAAGGTAATTAATAAATACAAAGCATTTATAGTTCCAATAAGGCCTTTGTGGAGCAATAATAGAGAACATTGGTCTACTCTTTTTCCTAGTTTTAACGATGTAAAGTTATTGGCTAATATTTGTAAACATTCAGATTTGGTAATTAATTTAGGTTCTACTATGGCACATGATTTTGCTATTTTTAATAAACCTGCGGCTTATTTAAATTATAATAGTGTAATAGATAAAAGGTGGTCTGTAGAGACAATTTATAAGTTTCAGCATTTCAGGTCTATGCCTAATCAAAATCAATTATATTGGATTAATTCTAAAGAAGAGATCTTAAAAATTATTAATTTAGCTATAAATCATAAAAAATCTCTTGGAAAAGAATGGTTAAGAGTAATTAATTGTGATAATAAAAATTCATCATTAAACATTGTAAATCAAATTTTAAATTAAATGCATATTTGTTTTATTTCTAGTGAATTTCCATTGCCTAATGCTTCCTATGGAGGTATTGGTACTTTTTTATTAACCTATTCTAAGCTTTTGATTAACAATGGACATAGGGTTTCCGTTGTTGGTCTACATGATAAAGAAGAAACAGAAGTTAAAATTGAAGGTGTAAATATTTTTTATGGAATAAAATCTAATATAAAAGGATTTTCTTGGTTAAAAAACTCATTTTCTATAAGTAGTTTAATTAGTAAAATTCATAAAAAAGATAAAATAGATATATTAGAAGCTCAAGAAGGTGGTTTTGCTTTTATTAAAATACCCAAAAACGTAAAGAGAATTGTAAGATTGCATGGTGGTCATCATTTTTTTCACACTTTTGAGAATAAAAAATTAAATTTTAAAAAATCACTTTTAGAAAAATTAACCTTTAAAAAAACAGACGCAGTTATAGCTACTTCAGACTTTGTTAAAATTCAAACTTCTAAATTTATTAATTTTTCTAAAAAGAAAAATATTACTATTAATAATCCGATTTTAATAGACCAGTTTTATCCTGCGGATAAAAGTAAAGTTATTAATAATACTGCTGTTTTTGCGGGTACTATTTGCGAAAAAAAAGGAATAAGACAATTGTGTTTAGCAATTCCTGAAATTCTTAAAGAATTTCCTGAATTTCATTTATATATTTATGGGAGAGATTGGTATTTTCCAAACGGGACATTATATAAAGACTGGATGTTAAAACAATTATCGGATGATATAAAAAAAAGTATAACTTTTAAAAATCCAGTACCATATATAGACTTACCAAAAGTTTATGAATTTGGTGAAATTTGTATTTTTCCGTCTCATATGGAAGTTCAAGGTTTAGTTGCACCAGAAGCAATGTGTATGGAAAAAATAGTTGTTTTCACAGAGTATGGCCCAGGGTCTGAAACAATAACTGATGGAGTAGATGGTTTTTTATGTAAACCACTAGAAGTTGAAAATATTTCAAAGACAGTTATAAGGGTGTTAAAAAATCGTAATAATAACAGGGAAATAGAAATAAGAGCTAGGAAAAAAGTGATTGATAAATTTTCACCAAAAATTATTTTAAAAAAAAATATAGATTTTTACAACTCTATTCTTTAAAGATTAGAAATTTAACTACTCATTTTTTATTAAAATTCAATTTTCAACTAGATACATAGAGTAAAAAATTTATTAAATTTAAAGGCTTCAACTAAAAAAAATAATTTGTTTAAATCAGATATTTTAAAATATAAAAAATATAGTGGAGGTAAATCTTCACTAATATTACTTTTAACAACACAGGGTCTATGGGCTATTTTTGTATACAGAGTTTCTAATTATATTTTTAAAAGTAACTTATCTGGATTGATTAAAAAACCATGTTTATTGTTAGCATTAATATTTCAAAAATGGATTGAAATTATAACTGGTATTTCTATACCTTATACTTTTACAATTGATCATTCATTTTATATTGGTCATTTTGTTAGAGTCATTATAAATACCAAAGCAATTATAGCATGTAAAATAAAACCCTTTAATGAATTTACAGGAAATTCTGATTCGATACTTTTTTTTAAACCTAACTCCAAAGAATATATTAGTAAAAAAGTAGTTGATTTATTATCAGACCATAAAAAAAGATTAGAATTAATAGAAGAGAGTCAGAAACATACCTTAGAAAGTTTTAACTCTCATAATATTTTAGAAGATAATATTTCATTTTATAACCCAATTTTAAGATAATGAAATTTGGAATTATAACACATGCAATTCATAAACAACATTCTGACAAAATTTATGCTTATGAGCCTTATGTAAGAGAGATGAATTTATGGGCTAAATACGTCACTGAAATAAAAATTTTATCACCAATATCAAAAGAAAAACAAACTGCTATAGAAACAGAATATACTGGTGTTAAAGTTAAATTAGAAAAAATACCTAGTCTGCATATTAAAAATATTGCATATGCACTGCATAATATATTATACATTCCTTTAATTTTTTTTAAAATTATAAAATTTATAAAAAATGTAGATCATATACATTTACGATGCCCTGGTAATATTGGACTTTTAGGTGCTTTAGCTCAAATATTTTACCCTTCTAAACCAAAGACAGTAAAATATGCAGGTAATTGGGATCCAAACAGCAAACAACCTGTTAGTTATAAGATTCAAAAATGGATTTTATCGAATACTATTTTAACAAAAAACTGCAAGGTTTTGGTTTACGGAAATTGGGAAAATCAATCAAAAAATATAATTCCTTTTTTTACAGCATCCTATAAAAAAAATGAAATAGAAATAGTAAAAACTAAAAATTTATCATCAGTAATTAAATTTATCTATGTTGGCGCTTTCTCGGTTGGTAAACAACCTATGTTAAGTGTAAAAGTTATAGAAAAACTTTGTAACCAAGGTTTTAATGTACAATTAAATATGTACGGAAATGGTGAAAAATTTACTGAAATACATAATTATATAAAAGAAAAATCGCTTGAAAACATTATTGTTTTACATGGAAATAAACCCAAAATTGAAGTAAAACAAGCTTTTAAAGAATCACATTTTTTACTGTTTATTTCTAAATCTGAAGGTTGGCCTAAAGTTGTGGCAGAAGCAATGTTTTGGAGTTGTTTACCAATATCTTCAAATGTTTCTTGTGTAAATTACATGCTTGGTAATGGCTCAAGAGGAAGTGTTTTAAGACCTGATGTTAACATTGAAGATATTATCTTTGAAATAAAAAGATATTTAAATGATGAAAAAAAATATCAAGAAAAAGTTTTAAATGCAACCAGTTGGTCTCGAGAGTATACTTTAGATAAATTTGAAGTTGAAATTAAAAAAATTTTAGATATTAATTATGAGTAATTTAGGTGTTGTTCAAATTATTGATACATTAGAAACAGGCGGAGCAGAAGTTTTAGCAGTTAATATAAATAACGGTTTAAATGAAGTTGGAATAAACTCACATATTTGTGCAACAAGAAAAGAAGGTAAATTAATAGAAAACATCAATAATAAAACAAATTATATATTTTTAAATAGAAAAAAAACTATTGATATCAAAGCTTTAATTAAATTTAGAAAATATATAGAAACGAATAATATTTCTGTTTTACATGCTCATGCTACTTCCATATTTATGGCTTTTTGTATAAAAGTAATGAATCCTAAATTAAAAATAATATGGCATGATCACTATGGCAAAAGCGAAAACTTGAAGTATAGACCAAGCATATTTCTAAAACTTTTTTCATTTTTTACTCATTCTATAATATCAGTGAATGTAAAGTTGAAAGACTGGTCGGAAAAAAAATTATACTGTAAAAATGTTTTTTTTGTAAATAATTTTGCAAGCTTTAATTTAGTAAAAGAAAAAACAAAATTGAATGGTGAAAATGGAAAGAGAATAATTCATTTGGCAGCTTTTCGAAATCAAAAAAACCATCAATTTTTAATAGAGGCTTTTGCAAAAATAAGTAAAGTTAACCCTGATTGGACTTTACATTTAGTAGGAAGACTTGGGAATGATTTATATACACAAAAAAACTTAGCATTAATTAAAGAATTGAATTTAGAAAAGCATATTTTTGTTTATGATGCTAAAATGGATATCCAAAATATTTTATTCCAATCAGATATTGGGGTTTTATCATCTAGTTCAGAAGGTTTACCTTTAGCTCTTTTAGAATATGGTTTAGCTAAGTTACCTGTAGTTTGTACAAATGTTGGTCAATGTTCAGATATTGTTATTGATAAAAAAACGGGTTATTTAATTGAAAGCAATAATATGAATCAACTAGTTGATAAATTAGAATTGTTAATAAAATCAAAAACTGATCGAATTAAGTTTGGACAAAATAATGAAATCAATATTAAGAAAAACTATTCTGTAGGCCCTTTTTTAAAAAAAATAATTAAAATTTATAATTCTTAATTTTGATAAAATTAATTCTTCGAAATAAACTTGTATTCATATTAATTCATCTGGCTTTTGGATATTTTGGTACATTTAGTTTTTTTCCAAAATTATTTGGAATTATAATTGTATTAACTCCACTTTACTTCATTTTTAACTCTAAGAATGAAAATGAAGAAGCTTTATTATTTGCCGCTTATATTGTAGGTGCAGAAGTTTATACAAGAATGATAGGTGGTTTTATCTTCTATGAAACAGGGAAATATGTAGTTATATTATTTCTTGTTTTAGGAATGTTTATAGGACGATTTAAACAAAGTTTTTCTGTACAATATGTCTTTTATATCTTACTCTTATTATTAGGAATTGTTTTTACTAAAGTACCTGAAGGAGAATCAATAAGGAAAAATGTTATATTTAATTTAAGCGGCCCTATTGTTTTAGGTATCTCCGCTATCTACTGTTATCAAAGAAATGTTTCTGCTAAAAAATTATTAGATATTCTATATTTCATGCTTTTACCATTGTTTTCTATGATAATTTTCCTTTATTTTAGGACACCAGATTTAAGTGAAATAGTATTTGGTGGAGAAGCAAACTTTCAAACTTCAGGTGGATTTGGACCAAATCAAGTTGCAACTGCAATTGGTCTAGGTATGTTTATTTTAACAGTTTATATACTATCAAATAAACGACTAACTGGTTTTATATATATTGATGCCATTTTTTTAATTTATTTTTCTTATCGTGGTTTATTAACTTTCTCACGAGGTGGAATTTTAACAGCTATAATTTCGATTTCTTTTTTTGTTATATTTTTCTTGATGTACAAAAAAATATCATTTACAAAGTTTTTTAGATACCTAATGCTAGCATTGGTTTTTATATTGTCTATTTGGATATATACATTAGACATTACAAACGGAATGTTAAATAATCGTTATACAGGAAAAAATGCAATTGGAGTTCAGAAAGATATTACGACGGGTAGAGTAGATATTTTGAAAATTCAAATGGGTAATTTTTTAGAGAATCCTTTAGGTATCGGTGTTGGGAATGGTAAGTATGAAAGGCTAAAAAAAGGAGAAGCAATTACTGCAGCATCACATAATGAAGTAGGTCGTTTGTTAGAAGAACATGGTTACATAGGTTTTATTTTATTAATAGCACTAATTACAATTCCGTTATTTAACTTCCTAAAAGGGAATTCTTATCAAAAAGCATTTATAATTGCATTTTATTTGATTTGGTTTTTAACGATAAATCATTCTGCTATGAGAATTGCTCTTCCTGGATTCGTTTACGCTTTAAGTTTGTTAAATATCACAAATATTGATGAATTAGAAAACACAGAAGACAAGAATCTAATGATTGCCGAAAATGAGTATTAAAATTCTCTACATAGGTAATAACAATACTAAAAATGAAACTACTTTAAAACTATTAAGTAATTCTCTTGTAAATGAGGATTATGATATAATTATTACCTCTAATAAACAAAATAAGTTTTTTAGGCTTTTAGATATGTGTGTTAATTTATTAAAACTAAGTTTTAAATTAGATTTTGTTATTATCGATACTTACAGTACAACAAACTTTTATTATGCTTTAATATGTTCTCAAATTTGTAAAATTTTTAAATTAAAATACATTACTGTTTTACATGGAGGAAATTTACCAAATAGACTTAAAAAAAATAAATTTTTATCTAGTTTAATTTTTAATAATGCTTATAAGAATGTTTCTCCTTCCATGTATCTAAAAAAGGAATTTGAAAATTATAATTATGTAGTTGATGAAATACCAAATATTATTCAAATTGATAAATATCCGTTTTTAAAAAGAATCAATATAAAACCTAAGTTACTCTTTGTAAGAGCTTTTCATGAAATTTATAATCCAGTAATGGCTTTAAATGTATTAAAAGAGGTTTTGAAATCTTTACCAGAAGCAACATTGTGCATGATTGGTCCAATAAAAGATAATTCACATCAAAATTTTTTAAAACTTGCGAGCCAATATAATTTAATTGATAAAATTGAAATTACAGGTTTCTTGGCTAAGGAAGAATGGCATGAAAAATCTAAAGATTTTGATATATTCATAAATACTTCTAATTTTGATAATATGCCCGTTAGTGTTATCGAAGCTATGGCTTTGGGTTTGCCAATTGTTTCTACCAACGTTGGTGGACTTCCATATTTAATAGAAGAAAACATTAGTGGTTTGTTAGTTGATAAAAACGATGTTAAAGCAATGGCGAATGCCATCAATTTAATTGTTGAAGGAAAGCATCAGAAACTAGCAATAAATGCTAGAAAAAAAGTAGAAAGTTTTAGCTGGAATTCAGTAAGAAAAAAGTGGTTAGAAATACTAAAATAGATGATACACAAGTTTATTTACCTTTTAGGACAAACTTTTAGGAATCCATCTCTTAGAAAAAACTATCAGTTTTTAAAAACTACCGAGAATTGGTCTTTAGAACAATTAGAAGAATATCAGTTTAAAAAAATTAGAGAAATTACAAAGTTAGCAATTGAAAATTCTACTTTTTATAGAGATAAATATGCTAAAGTCAATACTCAAGAAATTAAATCGCTTGATGATTTAAAGTTAATTCCGGTTTTGACTAAAGAGGAGTTAATTGAAAATGTTAATGAAATTCATACCAATTTAAACTTTCGTAAACAATTTTTGGCAACAACGTCAGGTACTTCTGGTCAATCTTTAAAATTTTATAGAAACGAAGAAGCAGATTCGTTTAATAGAGCAGCAATTCAACGAGGTTATTCTTGGCATGATGTAAATCCTTGGGATAAAAATGGGTATTTCTGGGGATTTAATTTCTCGTTAATTTCTAAAATAAAAAATAAGCTTTTAGACAAACTCCAAAATAGATTTAGAATCTTTAGTTTTGAAGACAAATATCTAAAGAGTTTCATTAAGAAAACAAAAAATGCAACTTACATTCAAGGTTATTCTTCAATGATTTATCAAACTGCTGTATTAATCAATAAACTAAATTTAGAAAAACCTAAAAATTTAAAATTAGTTAAAGGTACATCAGAAAAAATCTTTGATTCATATCAAGAAGAAATAAAAAAAGCTTTTGGATTGAAAATGGTTAGTGAATATGGTGCTACAGAAGCTGGAATTATAGGTTTTGAATGTAATAAAGGAAATATTCACATAAATATGGAAGGTGTTTACGTTGAAGAAGTTAACAACGAGATTTTAGTAACGAATCTACAATTAAAATCATTTCCTATTATTAGATATAAGTTAGGCGATTATATTTCTTTGGCACCAAGAAATGAGAATTGTACTTGTGGAAAGAAACACCTAATTATTAAAGAAATAACAGGTAGAGTAGGAGAAAATATTTACGGGAAAGAAAATATATATCCTAGTTTATATTTGTATTATATTTTTAAAAATATTTCAAAAAAAGAAAATATAAATTTAAACTATCAAGTTTTACAAGAGGAAAAAGGTAAATTGGTGTTTTTAATTCAGAATCAAATCGAAGCAGAACTTCAGCAAAAGCTGTGTAAAGAAATTAAGCAACATTTTAAAGATGATATCGATTTCGAAATTAATACGGATTCAGAGTTAAAAAAATCTAACGGTAAATTAAAAAACTTTATTTCTACCATAAATGAATAATTTAGTTTCTATAATAACACCTAGTTATAATTCATCAGCTTTTATATCAAAAACCATAAATAGTGTTTTAAATCAAACCTATAAAAATTGGGAAATGATTATAGTTGATGATTGTTCTACGGATGGCAGTAATAAAATCATTGAAAGTTTTATCGCGAAAGATAGCAGGATTATACTACATAAATTAGCTAAAAACTCTGGAACAGCAATAGCAAGAAATACTGCAATAGATATAGCAAACGGTGAATTTATAGCTTTTTTAGATAGTGATGATATTTGGTTGCCTAACAAATTAGAGCTTCAAGTAGATTTTATGATTCAAAACAATTATAATTTCACATACACCTCTTACAGCACTATAAACGAAACATCAGAAAAACCAATTAAAAACTTTATTTGTAGACCAACTCTAAATTATAAAAACATGCTTTATTCTAATAGAATTGGGTGTTTAACAGTAATTTATAATGTAGATAAATTGGGTAAAATTTACATGCCAAATGTTAGAAAAAGGCAAGATTATGCACTGTGGTTAAAAATTTTAAAAATTGAAGAACACGCCTTTGGTATTCCAGAAATTTTAGCACATTATAGATTAAGAAACCAGTCTATTTCTAATAATAAGTTTGAAATGCTTAAGTGGAACTTCAATCTATTTAAAAATATTGAAAAAATGTCATATGTTAAATCATTTTTTTATCTTTCGTGCAATGTTTTGAATAAACTATTTTAATGAATCAAAAAAAATATTTTAATATATCTGAGCGTAAAATTTTGCTTAGAGTAATAGATACAATAGTTATAATTACTAGCTTGTATTTTTCTTTTGAAATATTAAATTTTAGCTATTTTAACTTTTATAGTAATAGTTTATTAGTTTGGGCATTCTTACTTATTTCATATTATTTAATTTTTGGAGAAATTTTTCAATTATTTAATTTAAACATTTCTAACAATAGATATTTAGTACTTAGAAGTATCGTTGTTACTGCTTTTGCCACAACAATATTCTACGTTTTCACACCATTTTTATCGCCTATTTTACCTAATAATAGACTTCAAATTGTCTATCTTTTTTTAATTCTAGCAATACCAATTGTTGTTTGGAGATTTTTATACATTCAATTAATATTTTCTCCAAAGTATTTTAAAACTGTCATTTTTATTGGGAAATCTGATAAGATAAAAGGGATGTTAGAAAAAATTCAAAAAGATAATTTTCATAACCTTAGAGCCTATTTTTCTGATGAAGAAATCGATAATGTTAATGGTTTTAGAAATGTTGAAACTGAAAAACTTTCAGAATTTTTTACCGATAATAGTATAAATGAGATTGTAGTTTCTAAAGATGGTTTATCTAATGAAGTTCTAGAATCTTTAAATAAAGAGTTGATTTTTCTTTTTCAAAAAGGATATAATATTGCAAGCTACGAGTCTTTTTATGAAGAAATAAACTTAAGAATTCCTAAAGAATATTTAGAACTTAATTTTTATAAGCATATTAATTTTAGTAAAAACAATACTAACAGGTTTTATTTATTTGGCTTAAGAGTAACAGATGTTTTTATTGCTTTAATTGGTTTGATTGCTTTTTTAGTTGTTTTTCCTATAATTCTAATAGGAAATATTTTTGCTAATCGTGGTCCTCTTTTTTATTCTCAAGATAGAGTAGGACAAAATGGTAAGATTTTTAAGATTTATAAACTTAGGTCTATGGTTACAAATGCAGAGAACAATGGTGCAGTTTGGGCTCAAAAAAATGATACAAGAATTACAACATTCGGTAAATTTTTAAGACATACAAGGTTAGATGAAGTTCCTCAATTTTACAACATCTTAAAGGGAGATATGGGAATTATTGGTCCTAGACCAGAAAGACCCGAATTTGTAAACGATTTAGAAAATAAAATTCCGTTTTACTCTATAAGAAATATTGTTAGACCAGGCTTAACAGGTTGGGCTCAGGTTAATTATCCGTATGCAAATACAATTAAAGAACAAGAAATAAAACTTAGATACGATTTGTATTATATAAAAGAAAGAAGTGCTTTTCTTGATTTTAAAATCTTAATTAAAACCATTACAACAATCTTATTTTACAGAGGTCAATAAGTTTTTTAGTAAATAGAAATATCTAATATTTAATAATATTAAAATCGGAATTAAAGTTACAGGAAAGCTCTGTAAACCTATTATCCATAATAACGGAACTATATTCAATAAAGCTATAGTCACTTTTAAATAATTTTTCACCCAAAGTTTTACCGATTTTCTTAATAATAAAAATGCAATAATAATATTAGGGATAAATGCCCATAATACATTAAAATTATTTGGAGCAGTTGTGTGAGAAGAAAATAACCATAGATAGGTTAAAATTAAACCAATTAAACCGGTTATAAAGAAGATTAAAAAATCTAAAACTTTTGATCTTTTATTATTTTTAATATTCTTAACAGTTATAAATAAAACAATAATTAAAAGAGCAGAAAAAATAAAAATCGGACTTACAATAAAGTTATTATTTTGAATTTCTTTATAATTTAATAAAACATCTTCGCGCTTAACAAAGTCTACAATTCTTCCGTTTCTTTTAATTTTTGCATTCTTAGATGTTTTGTATAAATAATCAGGTAAATAGGTGTAGGCTATTTGATTTCTTTCTTTATCTAAAATAGTACCAGCAATTAAATTAATTCCAAAATTACCCCAAGTATTCCAAGTAATTTCGTTGTTCATTAATTGTCTTAATGTTTTATTATTTTCTATCTCATTACTTTCTAAAATTAAATTATCTTTTAAAACTTCAAGAGAAATATCTTTAAGTTTAGATGCACAATTATTAAAAAAAGGATCGTATAAATACGTTGCATTTTCTTTTAGAGCATTTTTTTCTAAATATAAAAAGACTTGCTGTTTTTCTAATGTATTTAAATTTAAAACCTGTTGCTTTAACCAACGCTTATCTTTCATGTAACTATTAAAAAAATAGACAAAATCATATTTAGCCAATAGGTAGTACATTTTACCGTGAGCAAAATTTAATAGAAAATTAGGTTTATCAAAATCAAATATCCCATAGTTATAAATAACATCTAAATTTAAAGATGGGTCTTTAATTCTAATTGCAGAATGACCAAATTTCTCATATAACTCTTTACCAGGACCTGCTGTAACAATAGATATTTCTGAGAAAGTAGATAATTTCTGAGCATGATTAATTTTAAATAATAATAAAAAGATAGGAAGAACTATACATAGTTTTTTTATCATAATATATTAAGGTCTAAGTAAATTATAATCTATGGTAATAGAAAAAATATTAGAATACAAAGCGTTTCCGACACTACCAATATTAGTTAAAGCATAATCAACTTGAATTCCTTTATAATTAAATCCAACACCAAAATTAGGTTGAGTGTTTAAAGATTTAGAGCCATCAAATTCTGTTTGATATTGAAAATTACCAACACCAGCTCTTAAATAAACAATATTTTCATAATCTAATTGCAACCCGATTGCCGGATCTATACTTCCTGCATCCGAAGAGAAGATATCATTTGTTCTAGCAAAACGCACATTTAAATCTATTTCTGTTTGTAAATTAAAAAATCGGCCAATTTTAAAATCTCTAGCAACACCTAGTTGTAGTTTTGGTTTTGTAATTTCTGTACTTTGTGGTAATTCTTGATTTTGACCAGGAATTGCATCTCTAATTTTTTCAAATTCTTCTTCATTTATAGCCCAACTATTAAAAGTTGTAGTTATATCTCTAGCCATTAAACCAAATTTCCAATTATTTCTTTCAAATTGAAGACCAATATCAAAACCAAATCCCCAAGAAGAAGCAAAATCGCCAATTGTTCTTCTTACAATTTTTGCATTAACTCCTAATTTAACATCTTTAAAAATTAAGTTTCTAGCATAAGCTAGATTAAACGCATAGTCTGCCGCAGAAAATAAACTAATTCTGTTAAAATCTATGTTTCCGTCGCTATCAATTAACTGTGTTGTATTTAAAATATCATCTACACCAAATCGAATAACAGAAATTCCTAGAGCACTTTCTTTATCTATAGGCATTGCAAAAGCCGCATGGTTGTAATTTGCAATTCCTGCAAAATAAGAGGCATACATTAAGGAACCTTGATAATCTTCGATACCAACTAAACCCGCAGGATTCCAGTAAGTTGCATTTACGTTATTTGTAGTAGCTACAACAGCTTTACTTTTACCTAAAGCAGCAGCATCTACACCAATATTTAAAAATTCATTAGAGTAATTTCTAAATGCCTGCGCGTTTACTAATACTGTTAAGAATAAGAAAAAAAGTAAAATTCTATATTTCAAATGACATGATTTTTCTGTAACAAATATCTTAAATCCTATTAAAATAACATTAGTTTTAGTAAGATATTGTTTCATAAAGTTATATTTGAATTTTTTCTTCGATAAAAGAAGCTATTTTGGTTTCAAGCCAATTATTTTCTTCTGTTTTAAAGGAACTCATAAAACCACAATGACCACCAAATTCTGGAATTTCTAAATAAAAATTACGCGATTTAATCGCTTCTTTTCTTGGGTAACATTCTGCAGACAAAAAAGTATCATCTTTAGCATTTAAAAGTAAAGTTGGTCTATCTATTTTAGACAAATAAGGTTTAGAGCTCGCTTTTTCCCAATAATCTTCTGGATTTTTAAAGCCAAAAACAGGTACCGTATATAAATATTCTAAATGTTTAAACTTTGTTGCTTTTTTTAAGCGTTCTTTATCTAATTGAAACTCTGGAAATTTATTCGCTTTATCTAAAATTTTACTTTTTAAAGTCTTAAAAAATACTTCTACATATAATCTATTTTTAAATTTGTCTAATTCTTTTTCTGCAGAAGTAATATCAATTGGTACAGAAACAGCAATTCCTCCTTTAACAATGTTAGATAGTTTTTCTTGATATTCTCCTAAATACTTTAAAGTCAAATTTCCGCCCAAACTAAAACCTATAATTACTATTGAATCGTAATTATAGTTGGTATTAATGTGCTTAATTACATAATCTACATCTTCGGTTTTACCGCTATGATAAGTGTCTAAAAGTAAATTATCTTCACCACTACAACTTCTTAAATTTAACGAAACAGTATCTAAACCTTTACTATTTAAATGATTTACAGAAGAAATAATATATTTTGATTGAGAACTTCCTTCTAAACCATGAATTAACAATACCAAATTTTTAGAACCAACTTTAGAAAAATCTAAATCGATAAAATCATTATCCCAAGTAGAAATTCTTTTTCGAGAATAAGTACATGTTTCCTTAGAAAATAAAGGACGATAAATTGTATTAAAATGTCCGTTTTTAAAAGGTAAAGTAGGAGAGAAGTCCGATTTTAATATTGGCATTCTTAATGATTTGTATGATAATTTTTAAAAATACATAAAATATTGATAATTTTAGAAAATTACCAAATTAGGATTTATTATTTTAGCCCTCTAATCAAATTTTATAATGAAAAAACACATTCCTAACTTACTAACATTAGGTAATTTATTTTGCGGAACAATTGCAACCATTTTAGCTGTTAATAACAACTTTGTATTTGCAGGTTTGTTCGTAGTTTTAGGTATCTTTTTTGATTTTTTTGATGGTTTTGCTGCTCGTTTATTAAACGTTTCTGGAGAATTAGGAAAACAACTAGATTCACTAGCAGATATGGTAACTAGTGGTGTTGTGCCAGGAATTATAATGTTTAAGTTGATTTCAGGAGAAAAAGGTGTATCTTTCTTTAATCATTTTACAGAAACTTCTTCTTTTAAAGGTATGCATTTAAATGTAGTTTCTTTAATTGGTTTAATACTAACTTTAGGCGCATGCTACAGATTAGCAAAATTTAATATTGATACAAGACAATCTGAATCTTTTATAGGATTACCAACACCTGCAATGAGTTTATTTGTAATTTCATTACCATTAATTTTAGAATATTCTGATCTAGAATTTGTAAATGATCTTATTAGAAATAATTACTTCTTAATAACGATTACACTTTTATTAACCTATTTAATGAATGCAGAACTACCTTTATTTTCTTTGAAATTTAAAAATTATGCAATCAAAAATAATATCGTTAAATATTTATTTTTGTTGATATCAATTATAATGATTATCAGTTTACAATATTTATCGATTCCTTTAATAATAACAATTTACGTTTTATTATCGCTCATATCAAATTCTAAAAAAGCGTAAATAAAAAAAGCATCAATTTTAAATTGATGCTTTTTTTAATAGAATAAGGTTTGTCTTAAAATACTTTACGTTTTTTAAGCTCAAAATCTTTACCTAAATATACTTTTCTTACCATTTCATCAGCAGCAAGTTCTTCTGGTGTACCTTCTTTAAGAATACTTCCGTTATACATTAAATAAGTCTTATCTGTAATAGCTAAAGTTGCTTGTACATCATGATCTGTAATTAAAATACCAATATTTCTATCTTTTAAATGCGCTACAATACTTTGTATATCTTCTACAGCAATAGGATCTACACCTGCAAAAGGTTCATCTAAAAGAATAAAGTTTGGGTCTGAAGCTAAACATCGAGCAATTTCTGTTCTTCTTCTTTCTCCACCAGATAATAAATCACCTCTGTTTTTGCGAACATGACCAATATTAAATTCTTCTATTAAAGATTCTAATTTTATCTTTTGTTCTTTTTTAGAACGACCTGTAAATTGTAAAACAGACATAATGTTGTCTTCTACAGAAAGTTTTCTAAAAACAGAAGCTTCTTGTGCTAAATATCCAATCCCTTTTTGCGCACGTTTGTACATGGCATCTTGGGTTATTTCTTCATCATTTAAAAATATTTTACCAGCATTGGGTTTAATCATACCAACAATCATGTAAAAAGAAGTAGTTTTACCAGCACCGTTTGGTCCTAATAAACCTATAATTTCTCCTTGTTGTACTTCTAAAGAAATACCTTTTACAACTTTTCTACTTCCGTAGATTTTCTGAATGTTATCTGCTCTTAAAATCATATTTTAAATATGTAGTTTTTGGGTTTGTTAAAAGTAGTAAAAAACTACTTTGTTATTCTTAAAGGTATCTTAAACAGTTACTCTTTTTCATCTAACATTTCCCAATATTCTACTGCTTTTCTTAAATGAGGTATTACAATTGTACCACCAACTAAGTTGGCAATAGACATTGTTTCCATCATTTCTTCTGTCGTTACTCCGTTTTCTTTAGCCGATTCTAAATGATATTGAATACAATCATCACATCTTAAAACTGCAGAGGCAACTAAACCTAATAGTTCTTTTGTTTTTACTGGTAAATGCCCTTCTTTAAAAGCATTTGTATCTAAATTAAAAATTCTTTTAATTACTTTATTATCAGAATCTAAAATTTTCTTGTTCATTTTAGAACGGTAGTCGTTAAATTCTTGGACTTTTTTGTGCATCTTTTAATTGTTTTTTGATCACCATTTTTGAAACTTTGATACTTATTTCATATAAGATAAGTATCGGAATTGCTACAATAACTTGACTAGCAATATCTGGAGGCGTAATAATAGCTGCTAATATTAGTACAACTACTAACGCATGTTTTCTGTATTTTTTTAAAAATTCTGGAGTTACCAATCCTATTTTAGTTAAAAAATAAATTAGAACAGGTAATTCGAATAAAATTGAAATTCCTAACAACATATTAGTTACCAGACCAATATGAGAATCCATCGTAAAATTATTCTGAATTAAATCTGTAATTTGATAATTGTACAAAAAATGAATTGAAATAGGCGCAATTACATAAAAGCTAAATGCGATTCCGCAGAAAAATAAAAATGAAGCTATAAAAATAAAACCTCTAGAATTTTTAATTTCTCTTTCTGTTAATCCTGGTGCAATAAAACGCCATAATTCCCATAATAAATAAGGAAATGCAAGTATTATTCCTAAAATTAATGAAGACCAAATAGCATTCATTAATTGTTGTGTTGGTTTTAAACTGATTAAATTATCATTAAATTTTACGTTACAAAAAGTGCTATCTAATCCTAAGAAATTAAAAAAGTCACAAAAAACCTGATAGGTTATAAAATCTGGTTTTCTATGCGCTAGTAAAAAGTATTCGTAGACTTCTTTCTGAAAAATGAATAATAAAATTCCGATAATAAATATTGCTGATGCACTTCTTACCAAATGCCATCTTAATTCTTCTAAATGTCCTAGAAAAGACATTTCTTTTTGTTCTTCTGCCATTAGAAAATTCCTTCTTTAATTAAATCATGTAAATGTACAACACCAACATATTCATTTTTATCGTTTATTACTAAAATTTGAGTAATACTATTGTTTTCTAACTTATCTAAAGCCTCGATAGCCATTGCATTTTCTAAAACAGTTTTTGGGTTTTTACCCATAATGTCTTTTGCCGTAAAGTGGTTTATGTCTGTTGTTTTGCTTAGCATTCTTCTAATATCGCCATCAGTAATAATACCTACCAACGTTTCGTTTTCTAAAACAGCTGTAACACCTAATCTTTTTTCTGATATTTCTACAATAACTTTTGCAATAGAATCTGTGCTATTTACTCTAGGAACTTGGTTATTTGCAATTAAGTCAGAAACTCTTAGGTATAAACGTTTACCCAAAGCACCTCCTGGATGATATTTAGCAAAATCTTTGCTAGAAAAACCTCTTAAATCTTGCAAGCACATAGCTAATGCATCTCCCATCACTAATTGTGCTGTTGTGCTAGTTGTTGGTGCTAAATTATTTGTACAAGCTTCTTTTTCTACAAAAGTATTTAGAGGGAAATCGGCATTTTTACCTAAAAATGAATCAACGTTACCTGTTATGGCAATAATTTTATTACCATAATTTTTAATTAACGGAACCAATACTTTAATTTCTGGAGTATTACCACTTTTAGACAAACAAATAACTACATCATTTTCTTGTACGTTTCCTAAATCTCCATGAATTGCATCTGCTGCATGCATAAATATTGCAGGCGTACCTGTAGAGTTAAAAGTTGCTACAATTTTGTTTGCAATATTTGCGCTTTTGCCAATTCCTGTAATTATGACCCTTCCGTTTGCATTTAATATAAAATTAACGGCATTTTCGAAGTTATCATCTAATAAATTTGCTAAATTCGCAATTGCACTACTTTCCAATAAGATAGTTTCTTTTGCGGTTTGTAGTATCGGATTAATTTTTTTCAATAGTTTTGTATTTTATTAAAACAAAAAAAAGTTATATCTTTAGATATAAGAAACAGGCAAATTTACTACAAAAAATAGTTTCATCAAACTATATATAAAGGTTTGTATTTTGTTTTTAACGTTAAACGAATATTTTATAAATGGATTTACATAGCCCTCTAAAAAAGTTCTTTGGATTCAATAAATTTAAAGGCTTACAAGAGCAAGTTGTTAATAGTATTGTAAATGGTAATAATACATTTGTTATTATGCCAACAGGAGGTGGTAAATCTCTATGTTATCAACTACCTGCATTAATGCAAGAAGGTACAGCAATTGTGGTTTCTCCGTTAATTGCTTTAATGAAAAATCAAGTAGATGCCATTAGAGGTATTTCAGAAAATAATGGTGTTGCCCATGTATTAAATTCTTCTCTTAACAAAACAGAAATTGCAAAAGTTAAAGAAGATATTTCTAACGGAGTTACAAAACTTTTATACGTAGCACCAGAATCTTTAATTAAAGAAGAGTATGTTTTATTCTTAAGAACTCAAAAAATTTCTTTTGTAGCAATTGATGAAGCGCATTGTATTTCTGAATGGGGACACGATTTTAGACCTGAATACAGAAATTTAAAACATATAATTAAAGCTATAGATAATGTGCCTGTTATTTGTTTAACTGCTACAGCTACAGAAAAAGTACAAGAAGACATTTTAAAAACTTTGGGTATTACAGATGCCAATAGATTTAAAGCTTCTTTTAATAGACCAAACTTGTTTTACGAGGTTAGGCCTAAAACCAAAGAAGTAGAAAAAGATATCATTCGTTTTGTAAAACAAAGAATTGGTAAATCTGGTATTATATATTGTTTAAGTAGAAAAAAGGTAGAAGAAGTAGCTCAAATATTACAAGTTAATGGTTTAAACGCTGTTCCTTATCATGCTGGTTTAGATGCAAAAACAAGAGCAAAACATCAAGATATGTTTTTGATGGAAGATTGTGATATTGTGGTTGCTACCATAGCTTTTGGAATGGGAATTGACAAGCCAGATGTTCGATTTGTTATACACCACGATATTCCTAAAAGTTTAGAAAGCTATTACCAAGAAACTGGTAGAGCAGGTAGAGATGATGGCGAAGGTTATTGTTTGGCTTTTTATTCTTATAAAGACATAGAAAAGTTAGAAAAATTTATGTCTAGTAAACCAGTAGCAGAACAAGAAATTGGTCATGCTTTGTTACAAGAAGTTGTAGGTTATGCCGAAACTTCTATGAATAGGCGTAAATATTTATTGCATTATTTTGGTGAAGATTTTGATGAAATAAACGGTGAAGGAGCCGATATGGATGATAATTCTAGAAATCCGAAGAAAAAACACGAAGCAAAAGAAGATGTAATTAAACTGTTATCAGTTGTTAAAAATACAATGCAAAAATATAAATCTAAAGAAGTTGTAAATACTTTAATAGGTAAAGAAAATGCATTATTAACTTCTCATAAAACACATTTACAACCATTTTTTGGAATTGGTAAAGAGAAAAAAGCAGCTTATTGGATGGCTTTGGTTAGACAAGTTTTAGTTGTAAACTTTATCAAAAAAGAAATAGAACAATACGGAGTTGTAAAATTAACCAAAGAGGGAGAAAGTTTTTTAGAAAAACCAGTTTCTTTTATGATGACAGAAGATCATTCATATTCTGAAGAAAATGACAATACAATAATTACAAATGCTAAGTCTGCTGGTGCTGCAACAGATGCTACATTGGTTAAACTCCTAAAAGATTTACGTAAAAAAGTAGCTAATAAACAAGGTGTTCCTCCGTTTGCTGTTTTTCAAGATCCCTCATTAGATGATATGGCTCTAAAATATCCTATTAATTTAGAAGAACTTTCTACAGTTCATGGAGTAGGAGAAGGTAAAGCAAGAAAATTTGGTAAAGAATTTGTAGCATTAATTTCTAATTATGTTACAGAAAATGAAATTTTAAGACCAGACGATCTAATTGTAAAAAGTACGGGTACAAATTCTGGAATAAAGTTATATATCATTCAGAATACAGATAGAAAACTTCCTTTAGAAGATATTTCGAAATCGAAAGGTTTAGAAATGACAGAACTAATCAAAGAAATGGAAGCAATTATTTTTTCTGGTACAAAGCTAGATATTAATTATGCTTTGGATGATGTTCTAGATGAAGACCAACAAGAAGAAATTTATGATTATTTCATGGAAGCAGAAACTGATAAAATACAAGAAGCTTTAGATGAATTTGATGGTGACTATGATGAGGATGAATTACGTTTAATGCGTATAAAATTTATAAATGAAGTAGGTAATTAATCAACTTTATTACAGTATTTTAAAGTCTATTTTTAAGAATCAATTTCTTTGAAATAGGCTTTTTTTATAGCGTAAAAATAGTAAGTAAGATTCCTAAAAGAATTGCTGTAAACTTTTGTATATTAAATTTATGATTTTCCGAACTTTCAAATAGAATAATAGTTGAAATGTGTAAGAAAATTCCGATTATTAAAGCGATAATTTCCGCATAATAATCTGTGAAAAAACCTATTTTATTTCCTATTAAAACTCCTAACGGACTCATTAATCCGAAGAAAAAAAGAAACCCAAAAATAGTTTTTTTACTGTACTTTGTATTTACTAAAAAGGTAGTAAGTACAATGGCAATTGGTACTTTATGCACTACAATTGCCCATAACAAATTATCATCAGAATGATTTATAGGCAAACCTTCGGAAAATGCATGTAAACATAAACTTAAAAATAATAAGGTGGGAAACTTTTTGCCGTCTGTATGAATGTGAATATGACCATGTTCTGCTCCTTTAGAAAAAGATTCTAAAATCGATTGTAAAATTATACCAAAAAGAATAATAATTCCAATTTTTTTAGGATCAGTAGTCGTTTCATAAACCTCTGGCAACAAATGTAATATAGTTACAGAAAGCAAGTAAGAACCACTAAAAGCTAACAATAATCGAACTATATTGGTACTTGGTTTTATTACAAAAACTAATAAAGAACCAATTAAAACAGAAGATATTAATAAGATATTTATCATTTAGCTACAATAATTAATCTATTAGAATTATTAGCATCAAAATTATTTAAATTATAATCACCAAAAGCTTCAATAATTGTAAAACCAACAGCGTCTAGATAAGAAGTCATTTTTTCTAAATCTAAAAATTTTACTCTTTCTGTATATGCGTGATTTTTACCATCAGCAACAAAAGAAATATGTTTTAAGATAAACCCGTTAACGATTTCTCTTTTAATATCAAAAGTAATACCTTCTACTGTTTTAGTTTCCTGTGTAACTAAATTGGCTTTCACTTTATTTGCGTTTAAAAAATCAAAAACAAAAAGGCCATTTTTAGTTAACGCACTTTTAATGTTTTTTAGAATTAAAATGTCTTGTTTATCATCATCAAAATAGCCAAAACTTGTAAAAAGATTAAAAATAGCGTTATATGTATCGTCTAAATTAACACGCATATCGTGTACTTTAAAACTTAACGTATCATTTTCGAACTTTTTTGCGTACTTAATACTGTTTTCAGATAAATCTGCTCCGGTTACATTATAACCTAAAGAATTTAAATATACAGAATGCCTTCCTTTACCACAGGGCATATCTAAAACAGTACTTTTCTTATCAATGTTTAAATAAGTAGTAATATTTTTAATAAATAGTTGTGCTTCAGAGTTATTTCTATCCTTGTAAAGAATGTGGTAATACTTTGTATTAAACCAATCTGTAAACCAATCTTTTGTTTTCATAAGTGCTTTGAGTCTGTAAAAGTAACTAAAACTTACATTCTGTAAAATGAAATTTTAACAAAGTATTTTAAATTAATATTAAAAGCTTAATAGTCTATTGTATAATTTAATTATTAATTTAAAACTTCCGTATTCTAATAACATCATTCTAACAATTAAATGTATTTTTGCATACAATTTTACAAGTATGAATAGAGATTTTAAAATGACAGCAACAACACTTTTTGGTTTAGAAGGTGTGTTGGCAGACGAACTTAAAAAATTAGGAGCACAAGATGTTAAAGAAGCAGTAAGAAGTGTTTCTTTTAGAGGAGATACAGGTTTTATGTACAAAGCTAATATCGCTCTAAGAACGGCTGTTAGAATTTTAAAGCCAATAAAAACTTGTAAAATTTATGATGAAGAAGATTTATATGAAGCTATTCAAAAAATAAAATGGGAAAACTATTTAGATGCCGATGGTACTTTTGCAATTGGTGCTGTAGTAAATTCTAAAAATTTTACATCGAACTCTCATTATATCTCTTTAAAATCTAAAGATGCAATTGCAGATTATTTTCGTCATAAATATCACAAAAGACCAAATGTAGATTTAAAATACCCAGATGTTAAAGTACACGTTCACATTCAGAAAGATTGGTTAACGGTTTCTTTAGATTCATCCGGAGATTCTTTACATAAAAGAGGTTATAGAACCGCTACTAACATTGCACCAATTAATGAAGTTTTAGCAGCCGGAATGGTGTTATTATCTGGTTATACAGGTGATGAAAACTTTATTGATCCAATGTGTGGTTCTGGTACAATTTTAATAGAAGCAGCAATGATTGCCAATAATATTCCTGCAAATATTAACAGAAAACTCTTTGCTTTTGAGCATTGGAAAGATTATGATGAAGATTTGTACTTTACCATTCAAGATGCATTGTTAAAGAAAATAAGAAGTTCTCACTTTAAAATAATGGGCTTCGATAAAGCGCCATCTGCAGTTCAAAAAGCAAAAGCAAATATAGAAAGTGCAAATTTAGATGAGTTTATAGGTGTACATCATGTGAACTTTTTTAATTCAACAAAAGAAGTTTTTGGTAACACAACAATTCTATTCAATCCGCCATATGGCGAAAGATTAAACATCGATACAGAAGAGTTTTACAAAAAAATTGGTGACACTTTAAAACACAATTATCCTGGTTCTACGGCTTGGTTAATCACATCAGATACAGATGCTCTAAAATGTGTAGGTTTAAGAACCTCTAAGAGAATTGCTCTTAAAAACGGAGATTTAGATTGTAAATTTGTGAAATACGAATTGTACGAAGGAACCCGTAAATTTAAAGAACGTAAACAAGAAGACACTTCTGAAGATTAATTTTTAGAAGCTATTTCCTGCTTTTCGCACTCGCTTTTTTTCGTAACTCAAAAAGAGCTCAAACAAACGCTACAATCAGGGCTAAACATATTAAACAGTAAAATTTAGAATTAAAAAAAGGAATTGCTTTCTTATTTTAGTTCTATTTTTTATTAGTTTTGATGCTATAGTAATAATTAAATTATAATTAGCGAATTCTAGATTCTATGCATTTTATAGACGTTATTTTACCAATTCCTATTCAGAAGACATTTACTTATTTGGTTACAGAAGATGAAGCCAATTTTTTACAAAAAGGTATACGAGTAGCGGTATCTTTTGGTAAATCCAAAATGTATACAGGTTTGGTATTTAATATTCATAACAATGCACCAACATTATATGAAGCTAAAGAAATTCATCAGATATTAGATGAAACACCAATTGTAAATGAGTTACAATTGCAACATTGGCAGTGGATTGCTAATTATTACATATGCTCTTTGGGCGATGTATATAGAGCATCGTTACCATCGGCTTTTTTATTAGAAAGTGAAACAATACTTTTTAAAAACGAGGCTTTTACAGACGATACTATTTTAGCAGATGATGAGTTTTTAATTTTCGAAGCGCTCCATCATCAATCTCAATTAACAATACATCAAGTAGTTGCTATTCTTGGTAAAAAGAAGGTAATGCCAATTGTAAATTCTTTAATAAAAAAATCTGCAATTTATGTTAAAGAAGAAATTTACGAGCAATACAAACCAAAATTAGTAAAATATGTACGATTAAACTCTGCATATAATTCAGATACTGCTCTAAACAAATTATTAGAAGATTTATCTAGAGCAAAAAAACAACGAGAAGCTGTTTTAACCTTCTTTCAATTAGCGACATCAAAAAAACCTATAAAATCTAAAGATTTAGAAACGTCTGCAAATGTTTCTTCATCAATATTAAAATCTTTAGTAGATAAAAATATCTTTGAGTTTTATCACATTCAAACTGATAGAGTTCAGTTTAAAGGAGATACAAACGATTTAAAAGTATTAAATGAGTTCCAATCGAAAGCACTTTTAGAAATAAAAGAAACTTTTAAAGTTAAAGATGTTACACTTTTACATGGTGTTACAAGTTCTGGTAAAACAGAAGTTTATACAAAGCTAATTCAAGAAGTTTTAGATCAAGGCAAACAGGTTTTATTTTTATTACCAGAAATTGCATTGACAACACAAATTATAACGCGTTTGCAATTTTATTTTGGCGAACAAATTTCTGTATTTCATTCTAAATATTCTATAAACGAAAGAGTAGAAGTATGGAATAATGTTTTAAATAATAAGCCTAAAGCAAGAATCGTTTTAGGTGCTAGATCCTCTGTTTTTTTACCTTTTTCTAATTTAGGATTGATTGTAGTAGATGAAGAACACGAAACTTCTTATAAACAATTCGAGCCTTCACCAAGATACAATGCAAGAGATGCAGCTATTGTTTTAGCTAAACTACATAAGGCTAAAATACTCTTAGGTTCTGCAACACCATCTTTAGAATCTTATTTTAATGCTACTCAAAATAAATATGGTTTTGTTTCTTTAAATAGACGCCATGGTAATGTGCAATTGCCAAAAATAGAGCTTATAGACGTTAAGACAAAGCATAAGAAAAAAGAAATGACTGGGCACTTTTCTGATAGAATGCTTTTATTAATAAAAGAAGCTTTAGAAGAGAAAGAACAAGTTATTTTATTTCAAAATAGAAGAGGTTATTCGCCAGTTGTAGAATGTAAAACTTGTGGTGTTTCACCAGAATGTCCAAATTGCGATGTTACTTTAACATATCATAAATTCAAACACGAGTTAAGATGTCATTATTGTAATTACCAAAGAGCAATGCCAAATAGTTGTGGTGCTTGCGGTAGTAACACTTTAGACACAAAAGGTTTTGGTACAGAACAAATTGAAATAGAATTGAAAGAACTATTTCCAGACTATAAAATTGGTAGAATGGATTTAGACACAACACGTGGTAAATACGGTTATCAAAAAATAATAGGCGCTTTTGAAGCAAAAGAAATAGATATATTAGTTGGTACACAAATGCTTTCTAAAGGGTTAGATTTTGAAAACGTTTCTTTAGTAGGAATTTTAAATGCAGATACTATGTTAAATTTCCCAGACTTTAGAGCACATGAGCGTGCTTACGATATGATGGTGCAAGTTTCTGGTAGAGCAGGTAGAAGTAAAAAACAAGGAAATGTAGCTATTCAAACTTACAATCCTTATCACCAAATATTACAACAAGTTTCTACTACAAGTTATACAGAAATGTATAAAGAACAATTACAAGAACGTTGGCAATATAAATATCCGCCGTATTACAGACTTATAAAAATTACGCTAAAACATAAAGATTATAACAAAGTAGATTCTGGTGTTAACTGGCTTTTTAAAGCATTGTACACTTCATTTGGCGAAAATGTTTTAGGACCAACGGCACCGGCAGTTTCAAGAATAAGAAATCAATACATTAAAAATATTGTAATAAAGATTCCGCCGAAACAAAGTTTGGTAAATACTAAAAATCAGATTACAAAAATTAGAAATACCTTTGAAGCTGTAAAAGATTTTAGACCTATTCGGTTTATTATAGATGTTGATGCTTATTAGTAATTTAAAATATGTAAATTCTAAAAAAAATACTTTATGAAATTAAAAAAAGAATACGATTTAATATGTGTTGGTGGCGGAATTATGAGTGCTACTTTGGCTTTAATTACTAAACTTTTAGATCCTACGAAAGAAATTTTAATTTTAGAAAGGTTAGACAAAGTTGCTCAAGAAAGTTCTGCTGCATGGAATAATGCAGGTACTGGTCATTCTGCTTTGTGTGAATTAAATTATTGTCCAGAAAATAAAGACGGATCAATCTCTATAAAAAAGGCCATCGATATTTGTTCGCAATACGAAACTTCAAAACAATTTTGGTCTTTTTTAACTAAAGAAGGTTTCTTAGAAAATCCAGAAGAATTTATTGCTTCAGTTAAACATCATAGTTGGGTTTTAGGTAAGGATAATGCAGATTATTTAGAAAAAAGATTCAAAGCTTTTAAAGAACATTTTATGTTCGATTCTATTGAATTTACAAGGGAAAAAGAAAAGATGAAGGAATGGTTTCCTTTAATTACAGAAAATAGAGATGAAAGTGAAGTAATGGCAGCCTCAAGAATTGATAGAGGAACAGAAATGAATTACGGAGTTTTAACAGAGAAACTATTTTCAATTTTAGAAAAAGAATTTGATACACCAGTGCATTGTAATATGGAAGTATTAGATATTGATCCTGATACAGATTTAGATTGGACTGTAGAAATAAAGAATTTAAAAACAAAAAAAATACATCAATTAGAAGCAGAACATGTTTTTATTGGAGCAGGAGGCGGCAGTTTATTATTACTACAAAAAGTAGAAATTGACGAGAAGGAAGGTTATGGAGGTTTTCCTGTAAGTGGAGAATGGTTGGTTTGTAAAAATGAAGAAATTATTAAGCAACACAATGCAAAAGTATATTCTAAAGCAGGAATTGGAGATCCACCAATGTCTACACCACATTTAGATACGCGTTTTATTGATGGAAAACGTCAATTAATGTTTGGTCCTTTTGCTGGTTTTAGTCCGAAGTTTTTAAAAGAAGGTTCTCATTTAGATTTGTTTAAGTCTATTCAGTTTGATAATATTCCTTCTATGTTTGGTGCTTTTTGGCACAATTTACCATTAACTCAATATTTAATAGAGCAAGTTTTAATGAGTAAAGAAGACAGAATGGATTCTTTACGAAAGTTTGTAAAAGATGCCAAAGATGAAGATTGGGAAGTTGTAAAAGCAGGTCAGAGGGTTCAAATTATTAAAAAGGATGAATTTGAAGGCGGAAAATTACAATTTGGCACAGAAGTAATTTCTAGTAAAGATGGAAGTATTACGTGTTTGTTAGGTGCTTCACCAGGAGCATCAACAGCAACTTCTATCATGTTAGAAGTTATCGAAAAAGCATTTCCAGAATTGATGAATTCATCCGAAGGAAAAGAAAAATTAAAACAAATGGTGCCTTTTTATAAAACAGAAATCACCAAAGAATTGTTTGATAAAGAATTAGAAAAGAGTAAGATTTCTTTGAAATTATAATTTTGATATATTTTTCCAATCAGCAATAATTTCTTTTTCTTTAACTAAAACAGAATCTTCTTTTTGCTCAAATTTTGCACGTCTTTCATCCGTTAAATTATCAGAATACCACCAATTGTGCGTTTCTTTTATAGATGTTTTTGTGTCTCTAAATGTCAAACCATTTTTTATAGCTAAAGTATTACTAACTCTTGCAGAACCATAATTGTATTCATCAACAGGAATCCATGGCACTAAAGATAATACGTTATGTTTTTTAAGAAAATCATAATCATCAATTTGTACTATTGTAGATTCCGCATTAAAAGTATGCTGAGTTTTGGTAACAAAATCTAGCATGGTTTCTTTATCAGAAGGACCAACAACATTGTAAGTTCCTGCAGATTTTTGTTCGGCTAAACGAATTGTAAACTCTGCAACATCTCTCACATCAATATATTGTACAGGATCATCTGTTTTACCAGGAACTAAAATTTCACCACCTTTTGCCAATCGAACAGGCCAATGCATAAATCTATCTGTTTTATCACCAGGACCAAACATATAAGTTGGTCTTACAATTATAGAACGCTCTTTACCAAAAACTTTTATTGTTTCTTGTTCAGAATTAGCTTTCATAACTCCATACCAATATTCCATTTTTAGCATTTCGTCTTCAATAACTTCGGGTTCTTTTAAAAGAACTTTTTGCTCTTCTTTAATATCTGCAGTTTTATAAGGGAAATAAACTCCTGTAGATGATGTATACACATAAACACCACAATTATCTTTTAATAATTGAGCTGTTTTTTGAGTCCATTTAGCTTTTTTACCAGAATTATCAATAACAATATCCCACTTTTTGTTTTCTAAAGCAGATAAATTATTCTCTCTATCACCAATTAAATGTTCAACTTTATCAAAAACTTCTTTATTTACGTTTGGTTTTGTTTTTCCTCTTGTAAAGATAGAAACTTTGTGACCTCTTTCTAAAGCATATTTAATTTGATGTGGACCTAAAAAACTTGTTCCGCCTAGAATTAATATTGATAATTTATTTTTATCAGCAGAACTACAAGCGAGCAAACCACTACTTATTAAAGGGATACTTGCACCTAATAAAACACTGTTTTTAATAAATTTTCTTCTAGAATTACTCATATTTTACTACTGATTTTGATAACTTTAGCTAATATAATTAAATAATTATATTTTTTTAGGCAACCATTTTAAAAGATTTGTAGTCTATATATTTGTAAGGCAGTTAAAACAGAAAAAAGAGGCTTGAAAATTATAACATTGCATAACAAACAAAAATCGTTAATTAAAAAAGCGATTGATAACAACAGAGAAGCGCAAAAACAATTGTTCGAGCAACATTCTCCTAAAATGTTGGGTGTTTGTAGGCAATACGTAAAAGATATGCATCATGCAGAAGACTTAATGTTGCAAGGTTTTTTAAAAGTTTTTACCAACTTATATAAATTTAAACACGAAGGTAGTTTTGAAGGTTGGATTCGAAGAATAATGGTGAATACGTGCATCTCTTATCTTAGAAAAAAGAACCTTGTAGATGTATCTGATGAAGATTTTGTGTTTAACGATGCAGCAACAGAAAGTTTAGAAAATACTTCGGTAGAAGATATTCAGAAATTAATAGACAAATTACCAGAAGGTTATAAAATGGTATTTAATTTATTTGCTATCGAAGGATATAAACACTCTGAAATTGCAAAAAAATTAGATATTTCAGAAAACACATCAAAATCGCAATTATTTAAAGCACGTAAATTATTGCAAGAAAATTATAAAAAAATGAATAAAGTAATTCATGAAAACAAATAAGTTAGACAATAGCGTAAAAGAAAAGTTTGCAAATAGAACTTTAGAACCATCGGTTTCGGCTTGGGAACGTTTATCTACAAAATTAGATGAAGAACCAAAGCAAAAAAAGAAAGGTTGGTTTTTTTATATAGGTTATGCTGCAAGTATTATCGTAATAATTTCGATAGGATTTTTTATTTTTTCTGATGAAGACATCATCATTAAAAACGATACAATTATCGTTGAAGAAGCTCTAGATACTGTAAATATTATTAAAAATATAGAAGAACATTTTAATGAAGTTCCTGTAGAAAAAGCAATTGTAAAAACCGAACAGTCAATAGAAGAAAAAACCAAAAAGATTGATAATAACAAACGTGTTATTACAAGTAAAAGTACTAAAGTTGCTCAATCTAATAATAAAAACAAAAAGTTAGAGAAATTATTAGTAGATAAAACAACAAGAACAACAACTAATGTAGTTGCAAAAAATGAAGTAAACCCTAGTTTTGATTTAAACAAAGATAAATTTAGTATTACCGTAAATGCAGATGATTTGTTGAAATCTGTATCTACAAAAAGTAAAAAAGTAGAAGCGTATTACGCAAATAATAATATTAGTGAAGAAGAACTTTTAAAAGCGATTAAATCTGAGCTCATAAAATCTGATTTAAAAGTGAATCCAGAAACTATATTAGCAGAAGTAGAGCGAAGTATTAATGATGATGTTTTTGAAAATAATTTCTTAAAATCTTTAAAGAAAAAAATATCTAACATTGCTACTGCAATTGCAAGCCGAAACAATTAAATAACAAAAAACAAACCTGATAAAACAATTTATAATGAAAAAAATTACAATCATATTCCTCTTAATGTTGTCGATAACAGCATTTGGTCAAGAAAAAAGAACTTTTGAAAAAGAAGTAAGAAAAATATCAAAAAAGATAGAAGAAATTACAAAAAATCAAAAAGATTCTTTAAAAGCAAAAGTAATTGCAATTGATAAAAGATTAGAAAAAGGAGAAATTATAAAAGAAACAGCAGATAATTTAAAGAAAGATGTTGCTAAGTATCATGCTAAACAAATAGAAGAACAAGTTAGTAAACAAGAACAATTATTACAGGTACTTGTTCAAGAAAAAACAAATGGAAAAATTATTAGTGCAGACGATAGTGATTTAAATGAAGAAGATGTAAACACTTTTAAAGTAGGTAACAAAACTTTTCGTTTTTCAATAAACACCAAAGATTTTAATGACGAGAATGATCTAGATAAAGAAAGAAAAGAGAGAAGATGGCGAAGAGACGGAAAAAATAATAGAAGAACAACAAGCCAATTTGTATTTGCTTTAGGTGTAAACAATGTGTTAGAAGATCATAAATTTAGTTCTTTAAGCGATTCTGAATATAAATTTTGGCAATCTCATTTTTATGAAATTGGTTTTACATGGAAAACAAGATTAACAAAAGAAGCTTCGCAAGTATACTTTAAATATGGTCTTTCTTTTCTTTGGAATAACTTAAGGTTAGATAACAATCAATCTCATATTAAAAACGGAGATAGAACAGATATTGTAGTATTTCCTAATAATTTAATCGAAAGTAGGCTACGACATGTTCAAATGAATATTCCTATGCATTTCGAATGGGATTTTTCTAAAAACAAAAAGTATAAAGATGGTTTTGTTTACGATAGAACAAACAGAGGTTTAAGAGCAGGTTTAGGTGGTTTTGTTGGTGTTAAATTAGGCACCAGACAATACTTAGAATATGAAGATGATAGAAATGTTAAAGTGCAAGAAATTCAGTTTAACAATTATAACATGAATACAGTAAACTACGGATTAAGTGCTTATGTTGGTTATAAATCTACAAGTTTGTATTTAAAATACGATTTAAATCCTTTATTTAAAGACACTGAAACAAGAAATATTTCTATGGGACTTCGTTTAGATTTAAACTAAGAAATCATAAAAATTATAATTGATAATAAAAAAGTCAGCTCATTTGAGCTGACTTTTTTATTGATTTAGAGAATTATTAAAGATTAATTATTAAAATTTAATTATTAAGAGCCTTAATTAGTAATCTCATAAAAATTATACAATATCAAATTTTGTTTCAAATATCAAAAAAAATCAAACTAAATTTACTCGCTTAAAATATCTAAATTAAGCAAAATGATAGTTGGAATTCCTAAAGAAATTAAGAACAACGAAAGTAGAGTAGGTATGACACCTGCAGGTGTTTTTGAACTTACAAAAAGAAATCATTCAGTTTTTGTGCAATCTACAGCAGGAGAAGGAAGTGGTTTTTTTGATAAAGATTATCTAGAAGTTGGCGCTACAGTTCTAAAAACCATAGAAGAAGTTTACAGTAAAAGTGAAATGATTGTAAAGGTAAAAGAACCAATTGCATCAGAATATCCTTTAATTAAAGAAGACCAAATAGTATTTACTTATTTTCATTTTGCATCTAGCGAACCCTTAACACTTGCTATGATCAAAAGCAAAGCGATTTGTATAGCTTATGAAACTGTAGAAGATAATGACGGTACATTACCACTTTTAACACCAATGTCTGAAGTTGCCGGAAGAATGGCAATACAACAAGGTGCTAAATATTTAGAAAAACCAATTAAAGGACGTGGTATTTTATTAGGAGGAGTTCCGGGAGTAAAACCTGGAAAAGTTTTAATTTTAGGTGCAGGAGTTGTTGGTGTGCAAGCTGCCAAAATGGCTGCAGGATTAGGTGCTCATGTAACCATTATGGATATCAACATGAAAAGACTACGTTACGTAAATGATGTATTACCTAATCATGTTACTACCGCTTTTTCTAGTGAATATAGTATTAGACAATTAATTAAAACGCATGATTTAATTGTTGGTGGTGTTTTAGTTAAAGGAGGTAAAGCGCCTAAATTAATTACCAAAGATATGCTAAAAGAAATGAGACCAGGTACCGTTATTGTAGACGTTGCTGTAGATCAAGGTGGTTGTTTTGAAACTACAAAAGCTACAACACATGAAGATCCTACATATATTATTGATGATGTTGTACATTACTGTGTTGCAAATATGCCAGGTGCTGTGCCTTATACATCTACAATGGCATTAACAAACGTAACTTTACCATTTGTTCTAAACCTAGCCAATAAAGGTTGGGAAAAAGCATGCGAAGAAGATCAAAACTTATCTAAAGGATTAAGTATTGTAAAAGGAGACGTTGTTTATAAAGAAATAAACGAAGCTTTTAATCTTTAAAATTATCTTAAAAAAAGCTGGTAAATAAACATTTCAATATTATTAGTGCTAATAATTAAAAAGTTACTATATTTGCACCCTTAAAAATAAACAATAAATATTTAATTTATGAATCATTACGAAACTGTTTTCATTTTGAATCCCGTTTTATCTGATACTCAGATAAAGGAAACAGTACAAAAGTTTAATGACTATTTGGTTTCTAGAGGTGCCGAAATGATTTCTAAAGAAGATTGGGGCTTAAAAAAATTAGCGTATCCAATCCAAAAAAAGAAAAGTGGTTTTTATCACTTATTCGAGTACAAAGTAGCTGGAGAAGAAATTGCTGCATTTGAGTTAGAATTTAGAAGAGATGATAGCGTTATGCGTTACCTTTCTGTTAAATTAGACAAACATGCTGCAGCTTGGGCAAAAGTTAGAACTGAACGTGTTAAATCTAGTAAAAAATAAGAAATGGCATCAATAGAACAACAAGCAAAAGGTGGTAAATCTGCTGACGTTAGATATTTAACGCCATTAGATATAGATACAAAAAAAGAAGCAAAATACTGTAGATTTAAAAAGAAAGGTATCAAGTATATCGATTATAAAGATGCAGATTTCTTAATGTATTTAGTAAACGAACAAGGTAAAATTTTACCAAGACGTTTAACAGGAACTTCATTAAAGTATCAACGTAAAGTTGCACAAGCAATAAAAAGAGCGCGTCATTTAGCGTTAATGCCTTACGTTGGAGATTTGTTAAAATAATAAAGAAGTAGAGACATGGAATTGATATTAAGACAAGACGTAGAAAATTTAGGATTTAAAGATGATGTTGTATCTGTGAAAAACGGTTACGGTAGAAACTTTTTAATCCCTACAGGACAAGCAGTTTTAGCTACTTCATCTGCAAAGAAAGTTTTAGCAGAGAATTTAAAACAAAGAGCTTTTAAAGAAGCTAAATTAGTTGAAGATGCAAATGCAATTGCAGAAACAATTAAAGGATATGAAATTAAGATTGCATCTAAAGTTGGATCTGGAGACAAATTATTTGGTTCTGTAAACAACATAGATTTAGCTGCAGCATTAGCTAAAGCTGGTACAGATATTGATAAGAAGTTTATCAAAGTTACTGGTGGTAATGTTAAAAGATTAGGAAAATACGAAGCTGCTGTAAGATTACACAGAGCAGTTGTTGCTGATATTACTTTTGAAGTAGTAGCAGAGTAACTAAAATGTTAACATATTGTTAAAAAAAAGCATCTACTTTACAAGTAGATGCTTTTTATTTGTTTTATTTTTGAGATGTAAACTCAAATTATACAAAATGAAGCAAAAATTTATTTTAGTGCTTTCTTTATTTTTATTTGCAGTAATTAGCGTAAACGCTCAGGTTACTTCATCAAAGATTAAAGGAATTGTAACAGATGTTACAGGAGAACCATTATTTGGTGCATCCATTTCGGTACTACATGTACCAACAGGAACTTTAACTGGTACAACCGCTCAAGACAATGGTAGGTATACTGTATTAAATTTAAGAGTAGGTGGTCCTTACAAAATAACATTTAGTTATTTAGGATTTAAAACTCAAGAAGTTAATGACGTATTTTTACTACTTGGAAAAACTACTAACATCGATGGTAAGTTAGCAGAAGAAGGGCAATCATTAGATGAAATAGTAATTTCTTCATCAAAAAACAAAACTTTTAATAGCGATAGAACGGGTGCACAAACAAGTGTTTCTGCTATGCAATTAAAAACATTACCTACAATTTCTAGATCTACTGCAGATTTTACACGTTTAGAGCCTTCAGCTAGTGGAAATTCTTTTGGTGGTAGAAATGATCAGTTTAATAACTTCTCTTTAGACGGAGCAATTTTTAACAATCCATTCGGATTAGATGCGCCAACTCCAGGAGGACAAACAGGTGCACAACCAATTTCTTTAGATGCAATTGATCAGGTTTCTGTATCAACAGCGCCTTACGATGTAACATTATCTGGTTTTACAGGGGCTTCTGTAAATGCAGTAACTAAAAGTGGTACAAACGAATTTACAGGTACTGTTTATGGTTTTTATAGAAATGAAGATTTAACGGGTAGTAAAGTTAATGGTCAAGATATTTTTGTGCCAGAATTAACTCAAAATCAATACGGAGTTAGTATTGGTGGACCAATAGTAAAAAATAAATTATTCTTTTTTGCAAATTTTGAAAAAGATGAACGTGTAGATTTAGGACAAAATTGGTTACCAAATAGAGGTTCTGGTTTAATAAATGAATCTAGAGTTTTAGAGCAAGATTTAATCAATGTTAAAAATGCTCTTGCAGGTATTGGTTATGATACTGGTAGTTACGAAGGTTTTACACACGACACAGAATCTACAAAAGGTATTTTTAAATTAGATTGGAATGTGAATGAAAACAATAGAGTTGCTTTTATTTATAATTTCTTAAATGCATCTAAAGATAAACCTGCGCATCCAACTGCAATTAACAGACGTGGACCAGATTTTAACACTTTACAATTTCAAAACTCAGGATATAGAATTAATAATAAATTAAATTCTTTTCAATTTGAATTGAATTCTAATTTAACAGAGAATACTACAAATAAGTTACAATTAGGATATTCTCATTTTGAAGATTCAAGAGATCCTTTTTCTGCTCCAGCACCAGTAATTAATATCTATAAAAATGGGTCACCATATATTATAGCTGGTCATGAACCTTTTTCAATTAACAATAGATTAGATCAAAAAGTATTTCAATTAACAAATAATATGAACTTTTTTCAAGGGGATCATACTTATACAGTTGGTTTCTCTTTCGAAAAATTTATGTTTAAAAACTCGTTTAACTTAAAAGGTTATGGTTTTGATGTTTTTGGAAATGTTGATATTAATAATTTTGATGCAAATAATTACGCGAATGCATTAGCAAATGCTCAGACTACTTTTAATACTAAAAATAATTTAGGTGAAGGAGTAGATGGTGGATGGAATTTAGCTGAAATGAATTTTGGTCAATTAGCTTTTTATGTTCAAGATGAATGGGAAGTTAATAACAATTTTAAACTTACATACGGTATAAGATTTGATAAACCTTTATTCTTTAATACATCAGAATTAGCTCAAAAATTTATAGATACAGAAAATTCAGAATGGTTTGTTCCAGGAATAGAATATACAGATCCAGAGACAGGAAATCCTTACGTATTTGATTCTACAGAAATGCCGTCTAACCAATGGTTAATTTCGCCAAGAGTTGGTTTTAACTGGGATGCTAAAGGAGATTCTAGTTTACAAATTAGAGGTGGAACAGGATTATTTACAGGACGTTTACCGTTTGTATGGATTGGAAACCAAGTAAGTGGTTCTGATGTATTCTTTTATCAAGTTGTAGATCCAGATTTTAAATTTCCACAAGTTTGGAGAACAAATATTGGTATTGATAAACGTTTAGAAAACGGAGTAGTTTTAACCACAGATGTTTCTTACACGAAAGACATTAACGGTGTTCATGTGCAAAATTGGGGATTAAAAACACCTTCTGGTACTTTAAGTGGTGTAGATAATAGACCTGTTTATTTAGCAGGAGATCATGCAACATCTTTCTTAGGAAATGCAAACGCATATACTTTAACAAATTCAAACAAAGGTAGAATCTGGAATGCTTCTTTTAAAGCTCAAAAAACTTTTGATAATGGTTTGTATACAACTATTGCTTATAATTATTTAAATGCTAAAGATGTAAACTCTATCGAAGCAGAAATTACAGGTGATGCATTTGCATTTAATCCAGCATTAAATAATGTAAATGACGAGCAGTTAAGTTATTCTAAATATGGTGATACACATCGTATAGTTGGTGTCGCTAGTAAAAAGTGGACTTACGGAAATGACAAATGGTCTACTACTTTATCTGCATTTTTTGAATATGCACAAGGTGGAAGATTTAACTACACATATGGTGGAGATATTAACGGAGACGGTGCAGCCGGAAACGATTTAATTTACATTCCAACAACTAGTGAAGTTACACAAATGCAATTTTCTGGAGCAGGACAAGCAACTGCTTTCGAAAACTATATTCAGCAAGATGATTACTTAAACGGTAGAAGAGGAGAATATGCAGAAAGATACGGAGCCTTAGCACCTTGGAGAGGAAAATGGGATATCAAATTATTACAAGATTTAAACATAAACGTTGGTAATGGTAAAACAAATACTGTTCAGTTTAGTTTAGATATTTTAAACTTTGGTAACCTATTAAATTCTAAATGGGGTTTAATTCAGCAACCAAACAGTGTACAACCAATTGGTGTTAGTTTTGATAATGCTGGTGACCCAGTTTATACTTTTGATGAAAATCAACAAACAACTTTTGGTTACTCATCTTCATTATTATCAAGATGGCAAGCTCAAATTGGTTTACGTTATATTTTCTAAATCAATTAAGAATTAAGATATTTGAACCGCCCAATTATGGGCGGTTTTTTTTATATATAATATTATGAAATATAGACAGCTTACCAAAGAACAGTTTGAAAGTTTACATGAAGAATTTGCTAGATTTTTAGCTTCGCAAAGTATAGATGTTAAAGAATGGAATCAAATTAAGGAAGAAAAACCAAAAATTGCAGAAGAAGAAATGAATGTTTTTTCTGATATTGTATGGGATGATGTTTTAACAAAAACGAAGTTTGTAGAACATTATTCCAAAACAGCTGTAAACCTTTTTAAATGTGATGAAAAACAAATTAAAAGAATTGCCATAAAAATAAATTGGGACATTAATTTACTAGAGCAAGAAGGTTTTGAGTGGTTAATGAAAAATCCTTTAGACAATTCTGTAGATATTTTCACTGGAGATAAAGCATACAATACAGAGAGAAATAGCGAAATATTTGATTTAATTGAAAAAGGAGCAACCATATCAAAAGGCGAAATTTTCAATTATTTTGAGCAAATTATCGCTTAATAAAAATATATTACCATTCATCTATACTTATTTGTATCTTATCTACAGATAAAATTGTTTAAGCTACAATACATATAAACAACTCTTTATTAGATTATTTTTGTTTAAAACATAAGATTAATTAATCATGGGTAAGCAAATTAATGTACTGTTAATAGAAGATAATTTAATAGAAATAATGAAAATGAAAAGAACCATTTCATTATTAGAATTGACGCATAATATTACAGTAGCAAAAAATGGAGAAGAGGCATTGGAAATTTTAGAAGATAAAAGTCAATTTCCTGATTTAATTTTATTAGATTTAAACATGCCAAAATTAAGTGGAATAGAATTTCTTACAATTCTAAAAGGTAATGATGAAATTAAACATATTCCTACAGTAATTTTAACGACTTCAGATAATCAAAAAGATTTAGAAGAATGTTATAGTATAGGGGTTTCTGGATACATGCTAAAACCTTTAAAATATAACGATTACGTTAAAAAAATAGAAACTGTATTAAATTATTGGAGCATTAATGAATTAAAAAAATATTAGTTATGAAAGGTATTGTTTTTACTGAATTCTTAGATTTAGTTGAAGAAAAATTTGGTATAGAAATGGTTGATAAAATTATTTCTAAATCAACATTAGAATCCGAAGGAGTTTATACATCCATAGGTACATATAGTTTTTCTGAAATGTTACAACTACTAAAACACTTAAGTGAAAACACAAATATCTCTATAGATAATTTATTATTAGTTTATGCAGAACACTTTTTTAGTGTTATAGAAAATAGTTACCCTGGTTTATTGGCAACCTACAAAGATCCAATCGAGATGATTTCTTCAATAGAAGATCATATTCATATAGAAGTTAGAAAAATTTACCCAGATGCAGAGCTCCCTACTTTTATAGTAGAAGAAAAAACTGAAGATTCTTTAGTCTTAATCTATAAATCTAGTAGAGCTATGCATCATTTTGGTCTTGGATTGATGAATAAAACTTTCGAACACTTTAATTCTACAGCAAATATTGTTTTAGAAAAAATAAAAGAAGATGGTACGGAAGTTAAATTTCTTATTAATAAAAATTAATGAGCCAAGAAAAAATTGACATATTAGAAAGAGCACTTAAAAGGGAAAAAGCTGCCAGAAAAGCTGCCGAAAAAATTCTAGAAGACAAATCTAGAGACTTATATTTTGTGTCGGATAAATTAAAAGACACTAACAACAAGTTAGAAATTTTGTTAGATGAAAAATCTTCTCAATTAGAAGGTGTTTTTGAAAACTTAGTAGATGCTTTTGTTGTAATGGATTTAAGCGGAAAAGTTATAAAATTTAATGAAGCAGCCATTGATGTTTTTGGTTATGATATTGAAAACGAAAATTTAAATGTTAAAGATTTAGTATACAAAGAAGACATGGGATATGCCATTTCTTCTTTTTTTGATTTAATAACAGATGGACACTTTAAAAACTATGAATCTCGAATTTGCACAAAGTCTAAAGAAGTAAAATGGGTTCACATAAACGCTAGTTTAATTTATAACAAAGATAAACACCCTATTGCCGCACAAGGTATTGTAAGAGATATTACAGAACAAAAAGCTGCCGATGAAAAGTTATTAGAATCTAAAAACAGATTATCTGCTTTAGTTTTAAATTTAAATAGTGGTATAATTTTAGAAGATGAACATAGAAAAATTGTTTTAACTAATAATAAATTTTGTCAGTTATTTAGAATTGAAGAAAATCCAGAAGATTTATATGGCAAAGATAGTAATTGGGCTTTAGAAGAAATAAAAACACTTTTTAAAAAACCAGACGAATTTGAAAATAGAATCACAGAAATTGTTAATAATAAAGTAGCAGTTTTTGGTGATCATCTAGAGCTTAAAGATGGTACGGTTTTAGAAAGAAATTATATGCCAATAACCGTTTCTGGAAATGTAAATGGTTTTCTATGGACATTTAGAGATATAACTTTAGAGAAAAATTATAGTTTAAGCTTAGAAGCTCAAAAAGCAAAGTATAGTAATATAATTGCTAACATGAATCTAGGTTTAATAGAGTTAAACACAGATAATGAAATTTTGATGGTAAATCAAAGTTTTGTAGATATGTCTGGTTATTCAAAAGAAGAATTAATAGGACAAAAAGGTAATATTTATTTTCCTTTAACTGATTTAGATACAGAAAAGCTAAAAGAACAAAGAAAGAAAAGACATAAAGGAGAATCAGACTCATATGACCTAAAAGTTAAAACAAAATCTGGTGAGGTTAGACATTGGTTAGTAAGTGGTGCTCCTAATTATAATTTATCAGGAGAAGTTGTAGGTTCTATCGGTATAAATTTAGACATTACAGAGTTTAAAAAACTACAAATTCAAAAGGAAAAAATTCTTAAAGAATTAGAAAAAAGAAATGAAGAACTGCATGAGTATGCACATATTGTTTCTCATGATTTAAAATCTCCTTTAAGAAGTATAGATGCTCTGGTTTCTTGGATTAAAGCAGATAATGAAGGTAAATTTGATGAAATAACTCAAGAAAATTTTAATCTAATTGACAATACGTTAGAAACCATGGAAACTTTAATTTCTAATGTATTAGAATATTCTAGTGCTGGCTCTAACACAAATTCATTATCCAAAGTAAATTTAAATACAACTGTTAATAATCTTATAAAGGTATTATTTGTACCAGAAAATATTTCTATTAATATTATAAATAAATTACCAATTGTAAAAGGAGACGAAACGAAGTTTCAACAATTATTTCAAAACTTTATAAGTAACGCAATAAAATTTTGTGATAAAGAAGTTGGTTTAGTTGAAATTGAATATCAAGATAAAAATACTTTTCACCAGTTTTCTATAAAAGATAATGGTATTGGTATTGAGAAAAAATATCATGAAAAAATCTTTCAAGTATTTCACTCTTTAAATAAAAGGAAAGATTCTACAGGAATAGGTTTATCAATCGTAAAAAAAATAATTGACCTACACGAAGGTGACATTTGGTTAGAAAGTGAACCAAATGTAGGTACAACTTTTTTCTTCACGCTAAAAAAGAACTAAAATGAAAACAGTACAATTAAAAAAAACTAAAAATTCTGATTGGAAATTTTTAACAGAAAACATTAAGTTAAAAGAACCATTAGTGCTTGTTTTTGGAAATAGATTTTTATTAGAAGATGAAAATATTTACCAAGAAATTAAAGAAATGTTTACTGATGGACATATTGTATTTGGTTCTTCTTGTGGTGATATTTCTTCTGATGCAATCGATGAAGAAACAATTACAATTACAGCTATAGAATTTGAAAAAAGTACTTTTGAAATAAAAACAGCCAATGTAAATGAAAACAAAATTGATGATCATTACGACAGTTTTAAAGCTGGTAAAGATTTAATTAGTAAGTTTAACACAGAGAATTTAAAGTATATTTTTGTTGTTTCTGAAGGTAGTTTTTTAAATGGAAGTCAATTTACTACTGGTATGAACGCCGCTACAGATGATAATCTTTTAATTACTGGTGCTTTGTGTGGTGATGATGCAAGGTTTGAAAAAACAGTATCTTCTTATAATGAGAACCCTAAACAGGGTGAATTAGTAGCCATTGGTTTATATGGCGAATCATTAGAAGTTTCATTTTCTATTAATGGTGGTTGGACACCTTTTGGCCCTGAAAGAATAGTAACAAAATCTAAAGGAAATATTTTATACGAGTTAGATAATTTACCAGCACTAGATCTTTATAAAAAATACTTGGGTGATAAATCTAAAGAATTGCCAAGTGCAGCCTTGTTATATCCTTTAAATGTTAAGTCTGAAAAAGAAAAAAATTCTATCGTAAGAACTATTATTAATATTAATGAAGATGATAATTCAATGATTTTAGCAGGTGACATTATTGAAAATTCAAAAGTTCAATTAATGATGACCAATGTAGATAATATTGTAAATGCTGCAGAAAAAGCCGCTATCAGTGCTTCTGAAGTTAGAAAAAACAAGCCAGAATTAGCTATTCTAGTAAGTTGTATTGGTAGAAAATTAGTATTAGATCAAAGAGTAGAAGAAGAGGTTGAAGAAGTTATAGAAATTGTAGGTGAAACCACTACTGTAACCGGATTATATTCATACGGAGAAATTGCTCCTTTTATTGGTGAAAGTAATTGTCAATTGCACAATCAAACAATGACTATTACTTTAATTAGCGAATAATGAACTCTCTTTTAAAAAGACAAATCAGAAAATACTTACCTAAAGAACTTCATGAAAGTGAAGATTTAAATGCATTTTTAGATGCTATAAATAAATCATACAAAACATCCGAAGAGCAGTTTGTTATGTTACAAAGAGCTACAAGAATTAGCTCAGAAGAACTATTTGATGTTAATAGTAAATTAAAAGAAGAAACTAATTCTCAAAAAAAAGTTATCAATAAATTAGAAGGTGTAATAGATCAATTACAATCTTATAATTTATTGGGAGATAGACCAGAGGAAACAACAGACTCTTTAACGCTTGTAGATTTTATTGATAATCAAACTAAAGAAATTATACGAATTAATAATCAAAAAGACGCACTATTAAAAGATTTAGAGTTACAAAATCAAGAGTTGAATGATTATGCTCAAATGGTATCGCATGATTTAAAATCTCCATTACAAAGTATAGAGACAATGGCCACTTGGTTACAAGAAGATTATAAAGAAGCATTAGAACCATACGGAATAGAAAATTTAAAAATTATAAGAGAAAACGTATTAAAAATGGATAATTTAGTACGTGGTATTTTAGAATACTCTACCATTAGAAGAATGGAAGGAGCATTTTATAAAGTTGATTTAAATGAAATTCTAAAAAAGTTGATTGGTAAACTAAAAATATCTGATTCAATTAAAATAACCGTTCCTAATAATTTACCTACAGTTTACGGTGACAAATTTAGATTAGAAAAATTATTCTATAATTTGTTAGATAATGCAATAAAATATAACGATAAAGAAGAAAAAATTATAAAAATTGGCTTTGAAGAAAATGAAAATTATTTTAATTTTCATGTAAAAGATAACGGACTTGGTATTAAAGAACGTTATTTTGATAAAGTTTTTGAGACATTTCAAAAATTAGATCATGAAAACAACTCTACAGGATTAGGATTACCAATTGTAAAAAAAATTATAGATATTTACAACGGTAAAATATGGATAGAATCTATTGAAGATAAAGAAACTACATTTTATTTTACATTAAAGAAATAAATATGGAAAAACCGAATTTAGACTATATAAATCAACTAGCAAGAGGAGATGAATCTATTAAGAAAGAGCTTATAGATGTAATTAAAACTGAGTTTCCTGAAGAGCAAAAAGACTACTATGAAAGTGTAAAAATAGGTGAGTTCAAAAAAATTGAAGAAAATGTGCACCGAGTTAAACATAAAATTAGTATTTTGGGACTTGAGAAAAGTTACGAAATTGCTAATAAATTCGAACACAATCTTCGAGAATTAAATTTTAATGGTCAAGAAGACTTCGAAAAAATACTTGTAGCAATTTCTGAATATATAGAAACTCTATAATTTTTATGAATTGTATTATTATTGATGATGAAAAAATGGCTAGAACCATTTTAAAAACTTTATGCAATGAAGTTAAAGAATTAAATGTTCTAGAAGATTTTCCGAATGCCTTACAAGCAATCAAATATTTAAATGAAAATGCTGTAGATTTAATATTCTTAGATATTCATATGCCTGATTTTAATGGTTTAGATTTTATCAAAAGCATTAAAAATCCTCCCAAAATAATACTTACAACTTCAGATCCTCAATTTGCTATCGAAGCTTTTGAATATGATTTTATTATAGATTATTTACTAAAACCATTAGAGTTAGAACGTTTTAAAAAATCGATAGATAAAGCTAATAAAAAGGTTTTAACTACTTCATTAACTACGTCAAAAAACAAACCAAAATCTTCTAATAATGAGATTGATAATGATTTTTATGTAAATATTGATAGAAGATTAATTAAAATAGATTTACCTAGTATTTATTTAATAGAAGCAAAGGGAGATTACATTAAAATTAAAACTGAAAATAAAGATTATACTGTACATTCTACATTAAAGAAAATAGAAGAAAAATTACCAGATTCTTTATTCCTTAAAATTCATAGATCTTACATAATCAATATTAAAAAGATTATAGACATTGAAGATAATAGTGTTTTAATTAAAAAAGATGTGGTACCTGTTAGCAGGTCTAAAAGACCCGAATTAATGAAAAGGTTAGATTTACTGTAATCTTTTATCTAAACTAACCTGATATTTGTCTATAGTTTAGTTGTACATAGCGAATAAAACACATCAAATTTACCTTTATTACTATTTTTGTGGTATAAAATTATATCATGAAAAAATTGTTACTAATATTAATTTCTACGGCAATTACCTCGGTAAATGCACAGAATAAAATTAGTTTAGACAATTTTATTTCTAATGAAGGATCTTTAGATAAAAATACCACTTCCGTAGTTAATTATTTACCGAAAACTGGTGTTTTTAATTCGGAAACTACAAATATTTCTCAGCCGTCAGATTTATTAACTTCTACAAACGCAAATGAAATATTTATTGTAGACTATTATAAAAATAATAAAAAGGTTTCTTCTGTATTAGCATCAAAAACAAAAGCGAATATATATGATCATTCAAAAGTAACATACGATAGATTTTATAATGATTCGTTAGAAGATATTACTATTTTGGAAACAAGAGGGCATCAAATTATTTGTTCTAAAATAAAAAGAGCTAACGGAAAAATTGAATATAGTTTGAATTTTTCTATAAGAGAAAATACTAATGAAAACGAATTATTTAGTTTTTGGAATAGGGATCAATATCCTACAGGAAACTATCAGAATTTTCAAATATGGGGAAGTTCTTATTTACAAGTAGAGTTTATTGCTAATTTTATTATTGATAAACAAACCCAACTAAACGGTTTAAAAAGTTTAAAAAACAAAGATATAATTCCCAATGTATTTGTGAAGTCTGGTTCTTATGCAAACGGACTATTAAAATTAAATATTATTAATAAAACAAATGAAACTGCTGTTATTCTAGATAGTAATATAGCTGCTACAGAAATTTACAAGCATAAAAAAACATCTAAAACTATTGCTTTATCTGGTGCTTACACTGAAATATTACAAATTGAAACAGGTATTTTATTTGACATCGGTTTTACTTTGCAAACTAACAATTCTGTTCAAAAAGACGCTTTATATTTAGCCGATGGTCCTTGGGGATTGGATTATTTGAATGAATATGCAACTATCAATAACTTTAAAATAAACGTTAAAAATAAAGGCAATTCAGAAAAAGCTCATAGAGTTGATAGAAATGCATCTGTAACCGGAGAAGTTAAAGGAAACATAAATCTATTTAGACATCTTTTACCAGGAGATCAAACTTTAGACGTAAAAAACTATAGTTTTGTAAATTTTGCATCAATAAATAATAAACCTGTAGAAATTGTAATAATGCAAGAAGATGATAGAACTTGGGATAATAGATTAAGATACTCGATACCAGCAACATCAGAATTAAGAAATTTTAGTATTCCTTTTTCTGATTTTAAAGATGCCAATGGTAATTCTGCTGTAGTTACTAATATTAAAACAATTGTTTTTTCTGTTATAGGAGATTATACAAACTTTGTGCCTTTTGATATAGAAGTTAATGACTTGTCTTTCACTTCGACTACAGTTTTAAATAAAGAAGAACAGTTAAAAAACTCAAACGCAAAACCATTTAATTATCCTAATCCGTTTTCTAGCAATACAACCATGGTATTATCTTCTAGTTCTTCATATATAATTTTACAAGTGTATGATTCTTTAGGTAGAGTAGTAGATACTAAAAAAATAGATACAGATAGTACTTTATTGCGAGCAACTTATAAAGCGCCAAATTTAAAAAATGGTCAATATAAATATTTATTAAAGGACGAAAATGGTAAAACCTTTTCGGGTACATTTTTAATAAACTGAAATTAAAAACATATAGTGGGGAAATAGTAAAGGTGAAAGTTAGTTCTTTTGCCTTTACTTTTTATAAATCGGTTTTTTTAGAAAAATCCATTTAAATCTTAAACCAAATTCTGTGTAAGTAAACCCTGTAGAACCTGCTGTTGCTACTGCAGAAGCAATATTACTTTGTAAACCATAAATATTTATCAAAGCGCGGTCAGAAAACTTGTATCCTAATTTTGCGTCGATTCTATAAGTACTTAAACTATCATCATCTTCAATATACTGCAAACCAGTTGCTGCCGTTAGACCATAAAACCATTCCTTATTCTTTGCTGCGGTTTCATCTTTTATCAAGTTTATAAATAATTCTACGGCATTAAATTTACTTGGACTAAAATAGTTACCTCTTTTTTCTTTAAACGATATATTTTGATAATTTACACCTGCTTTTACTGATGGTTTTGAAAAAATATTATAATATAAAGAAGTAAATAATAAATTTCTAGAATTTTCGTCACTCTGCCAAGTGTAATAATATTGAGTAAACCAACCTAAATTAAAATTGGTATTTAAACTATAATTTGCAATAATATTATTTTGTACAATTTGATCATTTAATAAAGCAGCGTTAAAATTCTGAATATCTCTTTTGTAGCCGATCTCTAAGTTTTGTAGTTTAAAAGGCTTTATATTTAAAGAAATATCTGTTAATAATTGTGTGTAACTTTCTTGTGCTGATTCTGATTTTGTAGCACCAAAATTAGCTTTTAAAGTTAAATTATTTAAAAGTTGATAAGATGCACCAAACAACACATTATTAGTTGTTGCTTCTACTGCAGTTACATTATTTTTTGTTGTTCTGTAATTGTAATTTGCAAGTATTTTGAATTTTGTAGAAAAAGGAATTTCCGTTTTAAAATCAAATGCATTGGCTTTGTTGTTTCCGTTATCATAAGAATATGAATATTTTGTTTCTAAATGTGGCGTAAAGCTTAAATCTAATTGCTTTATAAAGTTTTTTGCATCTTTTTGATCGTCATAAAAAGTAAGAGTGTTTTCTGCACTTTTATAAGCCTTTTTGTAATATCCAGAAGCTTTTAAAGCATTTGCTTTTCCTAAGTTTCCATCAAAAGAAGCGCTATCTTTTTGTAAAATTGAATTATAATCGGCTATACTTTTCTTAAAATCACTTTTATAAATATTTAAAGTTGCTCTAAGTGATAATATCCAATTTTCTGGAGTAGAATTATTTTCTAATAATTTTTGAATTTCATTTTCTGCTGCAGAATATTTTTTATTCCAAATTAATGCCTGAATATATCTTTCTACTGTCTGATTTTTTAATGTTTTTGATGTATTCTCTTTGATGCTATTTAACGATTTCTCACTAATTTTTAACGCAGTTTTATCATCTTCCGCTAAATGATACGATAACGCAATACCGTTTAAAGAAGTTAATAAATCTTCAGGATTTTCTCCAATAATTTCATAAGTTTCTTTCGCTTTATCTGTTTGGTTAGAAATTAAATATAAGTTTGCTAGATTTAATAAAGTTTCTTTGTCATTTTTAAAAGTAACTAGATTTTCTTTTAACAAAGCTTCTGCTTTTTTATATTCTTGGGTTTTTACTTTAGCACTCGATAAGCCTAGTCTCATATACTTTTTTGAAACTAATGCATTGTTATTTCCAGGAGAAACTGCCAAGGCTTTATCAACATTAATAAGAGCATTTTCATATTCTTTTAAATTAGACAGTGTATTTGCATAACCTAATAAAGCAGCAAAACTTTTATCATTTTCTTGCAATAATTTTTCATAATATATCTTTGCATCTTTATAATTTTTACTCCATAATAATGATTCTGCATAATTTAATTTCACTTCAAAATCGGCAGGATAATCTTTTAATAAATCGGTAAAAATTCTAACTGCTTTAGCTGATTTTCCATTTAAACCTACAGCACGACCATAACATAATCTAGCAGTTTTATTTGTTGGATAATCTTTTAAAACTTCATTAAAAAAAACTTCTGCTTTTTTATATTTTCCGGTTTCTAAATAGGTAAAACCTTCTTTCATGTCTTGACATAAAGTATTTAAACTAAAAAAGAATACACAAAAAAGTGTCGTAAAAATATATTTCATATCTAACTTATTTTGATTGTAATTTAAAGAATAAGAATATTCTTTTAAACGGCATAAAATTGTAATTGAACGATTAAATCTACTCATTTTAATAGAACTAAAAGATATTTACAGCATTATTAACATAAAAATAAAGATAATGCCATTAGAAATTTCAAAAAAAGACAATAAATTTTATTTAAAAGGAAAAATTAATTCTGAAACGGTTCCTTATTTTATTTCTTTTTTTGATAAAATTAGATCTAAGCAAATAATTATTAACATTAATAATATTAAAGAAATTGATAAATTAGGATTACTAACAATTTATAATTTTTTAGATAAGTCTCATATAAACAATATGTTATTTTCTGTAGAAGGCTATGGTTGTAAAGAAATTTATGACTATTTTCAAGAAATGAAAATCGCTTAAAAGAAACCCAAACTATGCAAGCATTAATTAGATTTGTTAAAAAAGGTATAAAACCAGAACAATTGTTTATGTTAAGTGTACTACTAGTAAATGGTGGTAATTACTTATATAACTTGGTTTTAGGAAGAGTTTTAGGTCCAGAAAAATTTGCTGATGCAGCTATTTTAATCACTTTTCTATTAGTACTATCTTTTGTTGCCATGACTTTTCAGTTGGTAACGGCAAAGTTCTCTGTACTTTTCGAAGATTCTGTATTTAGCGGTTTTATTTCTAAAATATATAAGAATGCGCTACTTACTGGTATTTTTTTGGCAATTTTAATAGTAGTTTTTTCATTACAATTACAAAGCTTTTTTAGAACTACATCTTCTACAATGTTTGTTATTTTCGGAATTGGCGTTCCTTTTTATTTTTTAATGAGCGTAAATAGAGGTATTTTCCAAGGAAAACAAGAACTTAAGTCATTGTCTATTACGTATCAATCAGAAATGATTAGTAGACTGTTGTTAACTTTTACTTTATTATATTTATTAGATATTGATTCCTCTCTGATAATTGCAATTGGTATATTTTTCTCTTTCATTTTCGGACTTTTGCCTTTTAGAACCAGCAATTTTTCTTTATCTAAAAAGTTTGTTTTAGATACTGCCAATAAAAAATTAGTAAAAAACTTTTTTATCATTACAGCATTTTATGAGCTTACACAGATTATTATAAACAATAGTGATATTTTACTAGTAAAACATTATTTTGAATCTTATGAAGCTGGTTTATATGCTTCTTTAGCTTTAATAGGTAGAGTAGTATACTTTATTGCATGGATGTTTGTAATGTTACTTTTACCGACTGTTGTACAATTAAAAAAAGAAGGAAAAGATACGTTACCAATACTTTTAAAATATGTAGCTTATATTGCTGTAATTGCTGCAACAATTGTTTTAAGTTGCTTTTTCTTTCCTGATGAAATTATAAAAATATTATTTGGAAGCGAATACCTATCAATTTCTAATCTATTATGGAAATATGCATCTGCTACTGGTATTTTCGCGATTTCTAACATCTTTGCATATTATTATTTATCTTTAGACAAGTATGTACCTGTAGTTTTATCTGGTATTTTCGGAATGTTACAAATAGTTTTGGTTGTACTTTTTCATGATTCTTTAGAGCAGGTTGTTCATGTACAAATTATAGCAATGATTTTGTTATTATTTGTACAGTTAAGCTTTTTCTTTTTTAAAGATTCTGTTAAGTCAAAAAAAATTGAAGAGATCACAAAAGAATAATATCTAAGCGAATTTTACAATTATCTATAGATAACTGTATTTCAACGTAGTTAGTTAAAAACTAAAAGAAAAAATAAAGAAATTTGTACTATTAAAAAGAAAGAATATGAAATTAGCAATTGTAACCGCTTATCCGCCAAGTAAAGTAACTTTAAATGAATATGCATATCATTTGATAAAAAGCTTTAGACTTAAAGAAAAAATTACAGAATTAATTCTTTTAACAGATGTTACTAATGATGAAAAGGATTTAGACTTTGAAGAAGATGGTTGTAAAATAACTGTAAAAGAATGTTGGAAATTTAATAGCTATACAAATGTTTTAAATGTAACAAAAGCTATAAACCAAACAAAACCAGATGCAATTTTGTATAATTTACAGTTTATGAAGTTTGGCGATAAAAAAGTTGCTGCTGCACTTGGCCTAACTTTACCATGGGTTTGTAAAATAAAAAATATACCTACTATTGTTTTACTGCATAATATTTTAGAACAAGTAGATTTAGAAAGTGCAGGTTTTACTTCTAATAAAATTGCTCAAAAAGTTTATAATTTTATTGGTACATCGTTAACAAGATTAATCTTAAAAGCAGATTTAGTGGCTGTTACTATGGATAAATATGTAGTAACGTTAAAAAATAAGTATAAGAAAGATTCGGTTAAAATGATTCCTCACGGAACTTTTGAAATTCCGGAAAATCCATCACAAGATTTACCTGAAGGACCAATGAAAATAATGACTTTTGGTAAATTTGGAACTTACAAAAAAGTAGAATCTATGATAGAGGCAGTTGAAATTGTAAGAAGTCAAACAGGTTTAGATTTAGAAATTGTTATTGCAGGTACAGACAATCCAAATGTACCAGGTTATTTAGATAGTGTTAAAAAGAAATACCAAAATGTACCACAACTTACTTTTACTGGTTATGTAGAAGAAGTAGAAGTAGCACCTTTATTTACAGAAAGTGCAGTAGTTGTTTTTCCGTATACATCTACAACAGGTAGTTCTGGTGTTTTACATCAAGCCGGAAGTTATGGTAGAGCAGTGGTAATGCCAAATTTAGGTGATTTAGCAACCTTGATCATTGACGAAGGTTACAGAGGAGAGTTTTTTGAACCAGAAAGCGTGCCAAGTTTAGCAAAGGCTATTAAAGCAATTGTAACTGATGATGAGTATAGAAAAGAATTAGGAGAAACAAACTACAAAGCTGCAACAGCATTTCCTATGGAAAGAATTACAGACATTTACTTAGAAGAATTTGAGAAAATTATAGAATCAAAGAAATAATTTTAGTTAGTAATATGTTTAAACGAAAGTTTCTTTTCTCCTAAACTATTTATAAAACCAAATTTTTTCTGCGGATTTGTTCGCCAAGGTAAGCGTCCTAAAACTTCTTTAGGTACATTATCAAAATCATATAAAGTCCATGACATAAAAGAAATATTATTCTTTGTCAGGACTTTTTGCATTTCTGCATAATAGTTTGCTTGTTTTTCTTCAGAGCTAGCAAAAGGTCTCCAAATTCCGCTATAAGAAGACAATCCAAATTCTTGCAAAACAATTGGCTTGTTAGGTATATTAAGCTTTAAAGTTAAGAAATCACTTTCAAACTTCTCTTTATCTTCGTAATAGTGAAACGAAATAATATCTAGTTTATCTTTTAATATTGTAGCACTTTCTGTGTTAGACCAACCAACTGTTACAGGGTGAACTTTGTCTATATCTTTAATTAAATCTATCATAAAATTTAACCAACCAACAACATTTTCTTTTCCTCTTGAATCAAAATCTAAGTTTGGTTCATTTTTTATATCCCAAGCTAATAAAGCTTCGTGATCTTTAATTGCAGATACAATTTTTTCAGCATGTCTATGATTTAAAGTCCAATCTAGCACATCATAATTACCATAAAAATCAAACAAAGTAACAACTACTTTTAAATTATTCTTTTTAGCAACATCCAATACTTCTTTTAATTTTAAAATCTTGTTGTAATCTACGTTTGCTTTACCAAAATCTTCATATTGAACAAAAATTCTTATTGTATTTAAACCAGCATCTTCTATAATTTTAAAATCATTATCAATAATAGAAATATCATAATCTTCACCAAACATATCCCAAGGTGTTGCTTGCGGATAATAGTTAATTCCTTTTATATCATTATAAGCCAATGTTGCTGTGGTAATTTCTGGTTGATATGGTTTAGAGTTTTCTTTAACCATATGTCTAATTCGCCAAAAACCATCTTCTAGTAATAAAATATATCTATACGTATTAACCTCAGTAGTTTCTAAAATAAGCACGTTGTCTTTAAAAACTTTTTTATATTCTAACGCATCTGTATCTGTTAAAACCAATAACTGCCCATCTTCACTAAAAAATTCGATATCTAAATTATGCTTTAATGTTGTAGATTCTACCGTAATATTATTTTTCTTATTGTAATCTAAAATGCTATAAATATTAGTTCTTGCACTTTCTGTAAAATAATCTTCTATACCAACTCTTGTGTTTGTTTTGTATGCAATGTGTTTTACATACCAGGCATCTAAATAATCGTTTTCTACAGATTTTACTTTCTGATCGCTAATTTTTCTACCTTCATTTCCGTCATCTTTCCAAGTAACTTTTGGTAAATATTGATCTATTTTCTTAACCTCTGTATGCAACATTTTACTTCTGTCTGCACCGGTATTTAAGAAGCTGTATAAAGAACTTACTAAAAATAATAGTACACCAATAATAATTACATATGTAAGCATTAAAACGCCTCTAATTATTTTTCTATTAGTTTTTACCATACTTTTAAACCGTTAAATTCTTTTTCTATACCAGCAGTTTTTGTTTTGAAATCATAAATTCCGTCCTCAAAAATATTCGGATTTAAATTAAATTCTGCAAAACCAGCTTTAGATTCTCTAAATATAGTTTCTATCAATTTTTTATCCTTAAAAATAAACAGTTTTACAATTAAACCGTCTGGTATAATTTGCCCCATAAAACTCTCTAAAGGACCAATTTTTATAGTTCTATTGTTATTATTAAAGTCTACAGTATAATTATCTATTACTTTCTTAAACTTAAGATTTATAACGTTGCTTTCGGAAATACCGATAGAATATGCTTTTACGCTCCAATTTTCTTCAAAATCTGGATGAATAATTTTTGCATGTGCTACACCATTTATTGTTGTACCAGTAGTTTTTAAAATGTTTCCTTTTTTATTTGTAATGTAAAACTCTATAAAACTTCCATCTATAATTACATTATTAAGACGGTCTTTAATTACTGATGTATAAAAGGTTGTTATTTGATTTCCGTCTGCATATTCATGATTCCTTTTTGCATAGATTTTAAAATTGGTAGCAATTGCAGGCATAATATTTACATCAAATTCTTTTGAATTTAAACCGTAAGATTCTGATGAAATAATCATTCTACCACTTTTTAAAGGAGAATAAATATTTTTGTAACCTATTAATTTATCTGTAAAAATTGGAGCACTCCTTTCTGATTTTAAGAACTGATTTTTTACATCAACTTTACTATTATCTTTTATAGGATTGTCTAAACTATCTGTAGGTATTACAACTAACATTGTGTAATCTATTGCACCAGCATCTATACTTGGTGGGCCTAAATACGTTTCTATGGTTTTGGGCTGTTGCAAAGAATTTACAAATAAACTACCAGAAATATTAGTTTCTAAACCTATCGTTTTCCATGTTAAAAGTCCTCTTTTTTTTGATAAAAATTTAGGGATTCTAAATGTCACTTTACCATCATTTTTATCAGGATAAATCATCGAAGAACCATAACTATTAGAGCAATAAAGGTTAAAATTTAATGAATCTTTTACACCAAAATCTAAAAAAATCTCATCAGAAACACGAAACTCTTTTTGCGTTGTAAGTAGAGAAACTTTACCTACAGAATTTGTTTCTTGTGCATTTACGCAAAGAGTTAAAAAATAAATAATTAGTAATATTAAATGTTGTTTTTTCTGCATTATTTAGGATTACCGATATACATATTCAATTCTATTCTTACATAACTAAACAAAGAATGTTCTACTTTTTGTAGTTTTCCAAATGTATGATTTTCAATTCTTTTAGGTATTATTTTAAAAGCAATATCTTCATTTGGCAAACCATTTACAAAACAAAAACTCATATCGTCGCTAATGGTCTTTATTGTAGGATTTTCTGGTATTTGATAATTAAAAGGCAGTTTTCTTTCTTGACGTATTCCTTCTTTTAAAAATAGATTATCAACCCAAATCATCTCTTTATCTTCATTATAAAAAGTAATTATTAATTGCGGAATTGTAATTTCTTGAATTCCGCTATTAAATAAAGTTCCGCTAATATTATTTTGAGAAATTTCGACATCACTTAGTACAATATCTTTAAACAAATCTGAATTTGACGTATTACCAGCTGCTTGTAAATTAAATTTGGTTGGTTGTTCACTCAATTCTATTGGTGTAAATTCATCAGGATTAAATGTTTTAGGAATAGAATCTTTTGTTTTTGACCACGCAATTCCTTCAAAATTTATTCTGAAAGCACTTATTTCTTTTGGCATCAATTTATGCTTTAAAATATGTTTTGCATTATAAGTTGCAAGCTCTTTATTATCGTCGTTATAAAGTGTTCCTTTTAAAACCACATCCGAAGGTACGTTGTCTATATTTTGTACTTCACCAATTATAGAATAACGCTTATTAAACTTAATTAATTTTGCAGAAACTATCTCTAAAACAGGTTGTTTTAAAACATCTTCATGATGTGTTTGTTCTGTTGTTATTCTTCTTCTTCCTTGATTAAAATAACCTGTTACATTTTTAGAATATAGTTGATCTGGTGGTAAATCTATCGATTTTTTTGTTGCTTTTATATACCATTTTCCTTTTCTCTTAACAGCTGTTCTATATTCTAATTTTGATAATTTTTCTAATGGAGTTATCCATTTTGTTTCTACCTTTAAAGTGGCTAAACTGTCTGTTTCTTTTATAACATCGGCAGTAATTGCGTCTAATTTTGCATATGAACTTAACAGACCATCTGTTACAGAAATTTCTAAAAGATATTGCGCTCTAGACATATCTCCTTCCGGATCTATATAACCATAACTTTTATTTAATTCTTTAAAATCTATTGCATCGTAATATGCTTTTACAACATTTTCTGGAGACCTTTGGGTATCATTTTTAATGTAAAACATGTAACATGCATATGAAATAACAATAATCATAATAACAGCCCAAATATGTAAAGATTTTAATACCAAACTAGAAAATTTGGTGTAGTTATTTTGAAATTTAAAATATGCTGGTTTTGGTTTTACTCTTGTTTTTAAACTATTTACAAATAAAGACTGCACATTAAACATAAATGCAATTAGAACTGTTAAAAACGGAATTGTACCCCAAATTATTTTTACCCAAGCAGGCACATCTTCTTTAGGTAAAATTGATGAAACTGGCGGTACATTTAACTTTTCCCAAACCATAATTCCGTTTTCTAATTGAGATAAACGTTGCCATCCGCAGAAAAATAAAACCGGATCGTAAAATTTATCATTAGAAAAAATATACTTTAAATTGTATTTTTCTGGTGTTGTTAAAAATTGTTGCAAAGATCCAATACCAGCAACACCTTTAAATTTTGAATTTTCTAAACGTTCTATTGGTCTTGTAGTTAGCTCTGGTAGTCGTCTTGCAGAATGATAATTTCCGTCTACACTCATTGCATTTGTTTGTGCTGCTAACCAAGCCATTTGATCGCCAAATCCTAAAGTTAAATAGCGCCAATGGTCATGAGAATCTTGGCTCAAAAAATTTACAATTGGTAGCATTTTAATTTTCTGGGGTTGAGAAGGTCTAAAATATCCTAAACTCATTGTGAAAATTACAATAGCAACATACATAGATGCTAAAATACCACCAATTAAACGATGGTAAACAGCACCGAATTTTCGCTGTATTAATTCTTTTAAATCTCCTTCTACAAATCGATATATAAATTCTCCAAAAATGGGAATAGACATTATAGAACCCCAAAGTGTAAATCTATCTAACGTTAAAATATTAAAGGCAGTTTCACCTAAAATCATCTTAGGTATTGGTGTTGTTCCACCAGTACCTAAAATTACCAACATTGTAAAAGATAAACCAAAAAACAGGTATCTTTTACTATAATATCTATAAAAAATATAAGGTAAAATAAATAATAACAATCCCCACGGAATTGTAAAAAACACCAAACCAGAAGATGTAACTTCTATAAAACTATCTCTAGAACCATGCGGAATAGGAACTTGGGTAATAGGATTCTTCTTCGAGTTTAACCAATATGGAAAAATACAGAAAACAATTAAAAATAATGCAGATAGCCCAAAAGCCATATTCTTTTTTAACTGCTTAAAAAACGTTTTTATAAATAACGAAAATTTAACTTCTTTATAAGAATCTACTTCTTCTCGAGCAACATCCATAATTACAGTTCCAATCAACGGAAAAATAAAAAATAGCATTCCAAAAATAGGAGTAACATGATGTGACGTTACCGTTACAGAAATTAATGAAAGTGATGTAAAAAAGAATTTATATTTACCCGTTTTTAACCATAAATAAATTTCTGGCAACGCATGCATTAATATCGAAACACCAACTATACTTGGTAATTGGCCAAAAATATGCAGTGTTTCTACAAAAGAAGAAGAAAAAACAGCCAAAACAGATGCGTAACCTGCAACAGTTCTATTAGAAGTAATTAATAAGGAATACCTATAAGAACCCGTTACAAATAAAATGATTGCAATTATTGCAACTGTAAATAACCCAAACTTTAAACCACCAATTAAAGATAAAGCACCAATTGTTTGATGGACTAATGGCGGATAACTTTGTACCGTAAAGCCTGTATACCATTTGTAGTTCCATGGTTCAAACCATCCATTTGCATAATGATCTGCAAAAAACAAATGAATTAATGCATCATAAGTTGTTTCTAGTGTAAAAAATATAGAAGAGCCATGAAAAACAATGGCAAGTAATATTGCTGTAATTAAATATTTATTAGACTTCTCTTTCATTAACTATTTATAACTTATAATAATGTAAATATAAAAATTTTTAAGGTTAGTTTTTTTTTATTTAACTTTACTAACAAACCATTCATCTAAAGATATTTACCTTTAGTATCAATAAAAAAAAAACAAAAGAAAACAAAAGTACATTTGTGTAATCGTTTTTACAAAATAAACTCAACTATGAAAATACTTGCTATTGATGATCAGAAATTAGTTCTAATTCCTTTAGAAAACAGACTTAAAGAAATAGGATATGAAATAATTACAGAAACTGATGGTCGTAAAGGAATCGAATTATTTAATTCTTTTCAACCAGATTTAGTAATTGTAGATATAAATATGCCTACAATATCTGGTTTAGAAATTGTAAAACACATTAGAAATTCTAAAAAGCCTAAAACACCAATAATGATTCTTTCTGGTAACACAGATGATGAAATGATTACAGAAGGTTTTGAACTTGGTGCAAACGATTATATGAAGAAGCCATTGAGTTTAACTGAAGTTTGTTTAAGAGCTAAGAATTTAATAGGTGTGCCAGAGAATAAAGGACCTAAAAAGACTTTTAAAAATACAATTATTCAAGAAAGATGCGTAGGTGTTGTAATTCCTTGTTATAATGAAGAAAAAAGACTTTTTAGTACCGAATTTACAGACTATATAAAAAAGCATTCTGGGTATCATTTATGTTTTGTAAATGATGGTAGTACAGATAAAACGCTAGAAGTTTTAAATGAACTTAGAAAAGGTAGAGAAGACTTTATAACAGTTTACGATTGTGAAAAAAACGGAGGTAAAGCAGAAGCTGTAAGGCAAGGTATGTTACATATGGCCAAACAAGAAGATTTAGATTATATTGGTTTTTTAGACGCTGATTTGTCTACTGATTTATCAGATTTTGATGATTTGGTTAAAACTATAGAAAACTCGAATTACAAAATTGTTAGCGGATCTAGAATTAGTAGAATGGGTGCAAACATTACAAAAGAATCTGCAAGAAAGATTATTAGTTTAACTATTAACTATATAATTAGAAATATTCTGAAAATGGACTTTAAAGACACACAATGTGGTGCCAAAATATTTCATAAAGATGTAATAGACATCTCTTTTGGTGAAAAGTTTGTTACTCAATGGATTTTTGATGTAGAAATTTTTAGAAGAATAACATTACACTTTGGATTAGATAAAGCGAAAGAAATTCTTTGTGAACAACCTTTAAAAAGATGGATTCATGCAGATGGTTCTAAACTTTCGATGAAAGACTCTGTTAAAATTGTTGGGCAATTAGCGCAAATAAAATGGCATTATAGAAAATAAATAGTACAAATTAAGTAGAGAAAGAGTAGGGACTTTCTCATAAAAAATTAAAATTTAATTAATTATGAGAAATGGTTTAGTTATCGTTTTTGATGAAACATCAAAAATTGATAAAGAGGTTTTAAAAAAACCTTGTTTTAATAAAAAAGTAAAAATTTGCCTTGTTAAGAACGGAAATGTGCAAAATATATTAGATTTGCTTTATAAGTTTAAAGAACAATCTGATTGTGATATTTCTATATTAGATTTAAAAAAGCAAAAAAAAGAAATGCTTGCTATAAAAGCTGGTGCTAGATTTTTATCTAATAATGAAGAATTAGGTTTAATTTTATATTCAAAAAATATTTCTTTTTTAAAGCAAAAAATCTTTAAAAAAATTTCAAAATTAAATATAAAAGATTTTCTGAAAAAAGAAACTGATCAAAGAGTTTTGTTTAGAAAACTATATGATTTACAACAAGTTGTAAACTACGAATAACAGTAAATATTCGATATTAAAAATGAGAAAAATTTTCAAATTAAAAGGTAAAGTTCAAAATTATGATTGGGGTGGTACTAGTTACATTCCTAATTTAGTTTCAGAAAATATCAAAGAAAATACTACTTATGCAGAATATTGGATGGGCGCTCATATAAAAGCTCCATCAGAAGTTATCACAGAAAATGAAAATATCTTACTGAATAAATTTATAGCGGAAAATTTAACTGTTAGTTTAGGTAAAGATGTATCCTCTAAATTCGGAAAATTACCATTTCTTTTTAAAGTCTTAGATGTTAACAATATGCTTTCTATTCAAGTTCACCCTTCAATAGAAGCAGCCATTAATGGTTTTAATTTAGAAGAAAGTAAAGGAATACCATTAACCGCTAAAAATAGAAATTATAAAGACAAAAATCATAAACCAGAAATAATGGTAGCGCTTAGTGATTTTTGGTTATTACACGGATTTTTAGAAAGAAATAAACTTATAAAAAATTTAGAGCAAACTAAAGAATTAAACTTTTTAAAGGAAATTTTCTTAGATAAAGGTTTTGCTGGTTTGTATAAATTAGTAATGAATTACTCTCAAAGCGAAGTAAATAATATTTTACAACCTTTAGTTGATAGAATTCTACCAAAATATGTAAATAATGAATTAGATAAAGCATCTCCTGCTTATTGGGCTGCTAAATCAATTTACGGTAAAACTAATAAAGATATTGATAAGGGTATTTTTTCTATTTACTTTTTCAATATTTTAAATGTTTCTAAAGGTGAAGCTGTTTTTCAAGATGCAGGTGTACCACATGCATATTTAGAAGGAAAAAACATTGAATTAATGGCGAATTCAGACAATGTTTTAAGAGCAGGTTTAACATCTAAACATATCGATGTTGATGAACTTATTAAAAATACAAAATTTGAAGAAACCATTCCAGAAATATTAAAAGGAAATTTCAATGCTCAAAACGGTGAAACAGTATTTAAAACAAAGGCAATTGATTTCGAATTAAGTAAAATTTCTTTGGATGATTCTATTACTTATCATAAAACTTCTAATTCAATAGAAATTTTAATCGCTTTAGAAGGAAGTGCTACAATAAAAGATAATTCTTTTAGCCTAAATTTAGAGAAAGGAGAATGTATTTTGATAAATGCAAATACAGATTATAAAATTGAAACATCTAAACATGTAGAAATTTATAAAGCTAGTGTTCCAGAAATTATCTAATTTCTTTTAATAGTTTTAATAATTTATCGGTTCCAGAACTTGCAACATCTTCAATAATTTCTAATTTTTTAACGTTTTTGTTTGATACAGAAGGTTTAGGATCTATAAAATATATTGGCGTATTTGATTTTACAAAATCTATCAAACTAGCCGCAGGATAAACTTGCATAGAAGTACCAATAATTACTAAAACATCTGCTTTTTCTACAATTTTAATTGCAGTTTCTAACATTGGTACCATTTCTCCGAACCAAACAATATGAGGCCTTAACTGGCTTTTTTTAGAACATAAATCGCCCAGATTTAAATCTTTTTTCCATTCAATAACATCATTTTCGTTTAAAGTGCTTCTTACTTTTAACAATTCGCCATGAAGATGTAAAACATCAGAACTACCAGCTCTTTCATGTAAATCATCTACGTTTTGTGTTACAATATTTACATTAAAATATTGTTCTAATTCAACTAAATTAAAGTGTGCTTTATTCGGTAAAACTTCTAATAATTGCTTTCTTCTTTTGTTGTAAAATTCTAAAACTAATTCAGGGTTTTCATTAAATCCTTTAAGTGAAGCAACTTCCATTATGTTATGACCTTCCCATAAACCATCAGCATCTCTAAATGTTTTAATGCCACTTTCTGCAGAAATGCCTGCACCAGTTAATACAACCAAATTTTTCAATAGTATAGATTTTTATTATTTTTAGTAATAGTTATTGAAACCTAAAAATAATAATTTTAAGTTTGTAATTATGATTGATGATAAATTATTACAATATTTCGAAACTTTTTTAACAGAAAAAAGAAAATTACTATTTAAAAAAATTCTTGAAGAAAGAACTCGCCATTTTACTGTTGTTTTAGAAGATATTTATCAACCTCACAATGCAAGTGCAGTTGTAAGAACTTGTGATATTTTTGGAATTCAAGATGTTCATACCATAGAGAATAAATATAATAATAGTGTTTCTAGACATGTTGCTAAAGGTTCTCAAAAATGGTTAAATCAATATAGATATAGAAACGATGGCGATAACACAAAAACTTGTTTAAACGGTTTAAAAGAACAAGGTTATCAAATTATTGCTACAACTCCACACAACGATTCTTGTCTATTGCATGATTTTGACATTACAAAAAAATCTGCATTTGTTTTCGGAGTAGAGGCAGAAGGTGTTTCTGATTATGTTATGGATACTGCTGATGGTTTTTTAAAAATACCTATGGTTGGTTTTACAGAAAGTCTAAATATATCTGTAGCTGCGGCAATTATTTTACAAGATGTAACTACAAAACTTAGAAATTCTAATTTAGATTGGAAATTGAGTGAAGAAGAGAAAAATATTATCTATTTCGATTGGGTAAAGAAAACTATAAAAAATGTAGATAAAATTGAAGAACATTATAACTTAAATGTTAAATAATGCGTGCAAATGTTACTTCTTATATAAATGGTAAATCAAACTGGAAAAAAGAATTAGAAACTATAAGAGCAATTCTTTTAAAACTTCCTTTGGATGAAGATATAAAGTGGGGAATTCCGGCCTATATTTATAAGGGTAAAAATATTTTAGGTTTTGCTGCTTTTAAAAACTATTGCGGAATTTGGTTTCATAATGGCGTATTTTTAAAAGATGAAGCTAATTTACTTATAAATGCACAAGAAGATAAAACAAAAGCAATGCGCCAAATGAGGTTTTATAATTCAAATGAAATTCAACCAGAAATCATTAAAACTTATTTTTTAGAAGCAATTGCAAATTCAGAAGCTGGTAAAGAGATTAAGCCAAAAAGAAATACAAAACCTTTAGCAGTACCAACCATATTGTCTTCTGCATTATCATGCGATAAAATACTAGCCGAAAAATTTAATAGTTTTAATATAGCAAAGAAAAGAGAGTTTTGTGAATATATTTTATCAGCAAAAAAGGAAACAACTAAACAAAATAGATTAGATAAAATAAAACCATTAATTCTAAACGGAATAGGCTTGTATGATAAATATAAAAAATAAATTTAATTAACTATAACCTTTTGTATAGTTGAAGTAGAATCACATCTTTTTACTAATAAACTTACTTTCTCTAACTCTTTTTTACCAGTAACAAAATATTCTGCACATGGTTTTTGTCTGGGTTTTCCTTTACCAAAATCTACGTCACCATTTTCTAAAATTGTAGATATTTTAAGTGTGTCAATATCAAATTTTAGCATCGCATTTTTAGCTTCATCAGAAAAAAGACGCTTTTTTATTCTGATTGTTTTTAATGTTCTGGCATCCATACCATAATCGAAACTAGCATTTTTCTTTTGCCAGAAAAAATATACACCAATAGAACCTAAAGTTAATCCAACTAAATAATAAAAAATTCTTTTTGCTAACATGGTAAAATTTTAGAAATGCAAATTTAGTTTTTTTGTATGTATTTATTCAAATTGAAGTACTTTATTTTAATAGAATAAAACATCAATAAAAACGTTACATTATTAAAAGATTAATATCTCTAAAAGGTAAATCGAACCAATCTGCAACTGTTTTGTTTGTTAAAATTCCGTGGTAAAAATACATACCATTTCTTAAGCTTTTATCAAACCTAGCTGTATTTTCAAAACCTCCTTCTTCTGCAATATTTAATAAATAAGGCGTAAAGATATTACTAATAGATACAGATGCTGTTCTTGCATATCTTGCAGGAATGTTTGGTACACAATAATGTATAACGCCATGTCTTACAAATGTTGGTGTTTGATGCGTTGTAACATTCGAAGTTTCAAAACAACCACCTCGATCGATACTTACATCTACAACAACGGCACCTTCTTTCATTTTTTCTACCATATCTTCTGTGGCACAAATTGGCGATCTGCTTTTACCTCGAATAGCACCAATTGCAACATCGCATCGCATTAAAGCCTTAGAAACAGATTTTGGTTGTAAAGTCGATGTATAAATAGGAGAGTTTAAACAATCTTGTAATTTTCTTAATTTACTAATCGAGTTATCAAATACTTTAACTCTTGCACCTAAACCAATAGCAGTTCTTGCCGCGTATTCACCTACAGTTCCTGCACCAAAAATAACAACACTAGTTGGCGGTACACCACCAATATTACCAAATAATAAACCGTTACCTTTATTAACGCCGCTCATTAATTCGCCAGCAATTAAAATAGAAGCAGTACCAGCAATTTCGCTTAACGATTTTACAATAGGATAAGAATCATGCTCATCCTTTATATAATCGAAAGCAATAGCTGTAATTTTCTTTTTTGCTAAGCATTCAAAATATTTTTTTGATTGCGTTTTTAATTGAAGTGAAGAAATTAAAATAGCTTGCGGATTAATGTAAGCTATTTCATTTTCTGTTGGCGGTGCAACTTTTAAAATAATATTGCATTTAAAAGCTTCTTCTACGTTGTAAGAAATTTTAGCACCAGCATCAGAATACTCTTTATCTGTAAAATTTGCTCCATCGCCAGCACCCGTTTCAATAACAATTCGATGACCGTTTGCTGTTAATGCTCCAACTGCATCAGGAGTTAAACAAACTCTTTTTTCACTTAGATAAGCTTCTTTTGGCAAACCTATAAAAAGTTCTCCTTTTTGTTTTTTAATTTCTAATTTTTCTTCTTGAGGAATTAATTCTTCTTTACTAAACGGAGAAAATGAACTCATAGTTGGTTATTTTAGTTGAATGTTGCGTTGCCCATTTTCTAAAATTGATAAATGAATTTCAACAGCATCTAAAGGTAATAAATTTTCGACATTCTGTGGCCATTCAATAAGACACCATGTATTATTATATAAGTAATCTTCAATACCCATATCTAGCGCCTCTTCTTCATCTGTAATTCTATAAAAATCAAAGTGAAAAACTTTCTCTCCGGAAGAAGTTTGGTATTCATTTACCAACGAAAAAGTAGGAGAGGAGATATTGTCTTCTACAGATAAAACTTTACAAATTTGTTTAATAAGTGTTGTTTTTCCTGCACCCATTTCACCATAAAACAATAAAGTTTTATGAGCTGCAACTTTTATTAATTCTGTCGCAATTTCAGGTAAATTATCTAAGGAATAATCTTTATTCATATCACAAAAATAATAAAACTGATAGGTTTTTAAAGTCTATCAGTTTATTTTAATTCTATTATTTAATTTTATATTACTTAGGGCTATAAACCGCACAAGGAATAATAACTTCTTCTAAAGAAACACCACCGTGTTGGTATGTATTTTTAAAATATTTTACAAAGTGATTAAAGTTATTTGGATAAGCAAAAAACAAATCTTCTTTTGCAAAAATAAACGGAGCATTCATTGCAACCGTAGGTAAAAAAATGTCTTTTGGGTTTCTTACAGCATACACGTCTTTATCTTCATAGGTTAAACTTCTACCAGTTTTGTACCTTAAGTTAGAACTTATATTTTTATCGCCCACAACCTTTGTTGGATGTTTACAATTTATAGTACCATGATCTGTTGTAATTATTAATTTTTGTCCTAAAGCTTGTGCTTTTTGTATAATTTCGAATAGTGGAGAGTTTTTAAACCAACTTAAGGTTAGAGACCTGTAAGCTTTATCATCACCAGCCAATTCTTTAATAACTTCCATTTCTGTTTTAGAATGCGATAAAATATCAACAAAATTATAAACCACGGCAGTTAAGTCATTTTGTTTTGTACCGTTATAATTATCAGCTAACTCTTTACCACTTTTTAAAGTTGAAATTTTATAATATTCGTGTTTAATATTTAAACTCAAACGTTTGATCTGAGCTGATAAAAATTCATTTTCAAATAAATTCATACCACCTTCATCAGTATCGTTTTTCCAAAATTCTGGATGCCTTTTCTCCATTTCTGAAGGCATTAAACCAGAAAAAATCGCATTTCTAGCGTATTGAGTTGCTGTAGGTAAAATAGAAAAATACGTATATTCTTCGTCTTTCTTATAATGATTGTTAATTAAGGGCTCTAGAATTCTGTATTGATCGTAACGTAAATTATCAATCACAACCCAAAGTACACTTTGTTCTTTTCTAAGTTCTGGCACAACATAATCTTTAAACAACGTGTGCGAAAAAGTTGGCTTATCATTTCCTGTTAAAAAATCTTCGTAATTTTTTTTGATGAATTTAAAAAACTGTGAATTTGCTTCTTGTTTCTGACTTTCTAAAATACCAAGCATTCCAGGATCGCTTATGTTTTCTAACTCTAATTCCCAATGAATTAATTTTTTATACAATTCAATCCAGTCTTCGTAAGAATTCACCATGGCTAAATCCATAGATATTTTTCTAAACTCTTGCTGATAATTAGATGTTGTTTTTTCGCTAATTAATCTAGAATGATCTAAGTTTTTCTTTAAACTTAATAATATCTGACTCGGATTTACCGGTTTAATTAAATAATCTGCAATTTTAGACCCAATGGCCTCTTCCATGATATATTCCTCTTCACTTTTGGTAATCATAACCACAGGTAAATTGGCTTTTTTCTGTTTAATTTCGGCAAGAGTTTCTAAGCCTGTTAAACCTGGCATATTTTCATCTAAAAAAACGATGTCAAAATTTTCTTCTTCAACTAAATTAATAGCATCTGCACCATTTGTGCAAGTTGTAACTCTATATTCTTTACGCTCTAAAAATAAAATATGTGGTTTTAATAACTCAATTTCATCATCTACCCATAGAATTTGTATGCTCATGTATTTCGTTTTATTCTTTAACGATAAATTTAAGTAAATGTTACTTTTATTATGCATGTTTAATGATAAAATATTGCCAATTTTATAATAATTTGACAAATAATAATTTCATCAATAAAATTTATGGTTTTTTTCGTAATTATCTCATCAGAAATATTGTATTTTGCATTGTTAGATAGATAATTTTAGTCCTTTTGAAGAAAAAAAAACCGAATAAACTTAAAATATTAAACGATCCTATTTACGGATTTATACAAATTCCTAATTCATTAATTTTTGATATAATAGAACATCCTTATTTTCAGAGATTAAGAAGAATAACACAAATGGGATTTTCTAACTTGGTATATCCAGGTGCAAATCACACACGTTTTCATCATGCTGTTGGCTGTATGCATTTAATGCAAAAAGCAATAAGAGTTCTTCGCTTTAAACAGGTAGAAATTTCTAAGGATGAAGAAACGGCGCTTTGTATTGCAATTTTGTTACACGATATTGGTCACGGAGCCTTTTCTCATGCTTTAGAGCACAGTATTGTGAGCGAAATAAGCCACGAAGAAATTTCTTTAAAGTTTATGAAGAAATTAAATAAAGAATTTAAAGGAAAATTATCTTTAGCAATCGAAATTTTTGAAGGTAAAAATTCACGTAAATTTTTATGTCAATTAATTTCTAGTCAATTAGATATTGATAGATTAGATTACCTAAAAAGAGACAGTTTTTATACTGGTGTTACAGAAGGAAATATTTCATCCGACAGGTTAATTGCCATGATGAATGTTAAAAATGATGAATTAGTTATAGAGCATAAAGGTATTTATTCTGTAGAAAAATTCTTAATTGCCAGAAGATTAATGTATTGGCAAGTTTATTTACATAAAACAGGTTTAGTTGCCGAAAATATTTTGGTTAATATTTTAAAAAGAGCCAAAGAATTGGCAGAAAAAGGAGTAGAATTATACGCTAGTTCTTCTTTAAAATACTTCTTATACAATCCAATATCATCAGAAAACTTCACTTTAGAAACCTTAGAAATGTTTTCTAAATTAGATGATTATGATGTATTATCTGCTATTAAAGAATGGGTAAATCATGATGATAAAGTTTTATCACTTTTAGCTAAAATGATTGTTGATAGAAAGTTATTGAGAGTGGAAATTCAACAAGGAATTTTTAATGAGTCTTACATTCAAAAGAAAAAAGAAAAAGCCATTAAAAAACTAGGCATTGAATTAGATGAAGTAAATTATTTTGTTTTTCATCAAGAAATAAGCAATCAAGCTTATAATTTAAAAACACCAATATATATTTTAAATAAAAAAGGAAAACTTAAAGATATTGCAAAAGCTTCAGATCAATTAAACCTACAAGCTTTAACTTTACCGGTAATAAAACACTTTATTTGTTATCCAAAATAACCTTAGATTAGAGTAAACGGTATAATTTTTATATTTTTGCGTTTGATGAAATTTAAAGCACAACAAATAGCAGATATATTAGAAGGTGATATCGTTGGTAATCCTGATGAAGAAGTTTCTAAATTATCTAAGATAGAAGAAGGTGAAAAAGGTTCTTTAACTTTTTTATCAAACCCTAAATATAATTCATATATATATACTACAAATGCTTCTATAGCAATAGTTAATAAAAGTTTTATTCCAGAAAAAGATATTACCACTACCTTAATTAAGGTAGATGATGCATATAAATCATTTTCTAAATTATTAGAGTTTTACAACGAGGTAAAAAATAATAAATCGGGTAGAGAACAACCTCATTTTATTTCAGAATCTTCATCTATTGGAGAACATGAATATATAGGAGCGTTTGCATACATTGGTGAAAATGTTAAAATTGGTAACAATGTTAAAATTTATCCGAATACTTATATTGGAGACAATACAGTTATAGGAAATAATTCAACAATATTTGCTGGAGTTAAAATATACTCAGATACAATTATAGGTAATAATTGTAAAATTCATTCTGGAGCAATAATCGCTGCAGATGGTTTTGGTTTTGCTCCAGATGAAAATGGAGAATACAATGCAATACCTCAAATTGGTAACGTAATTATTGAAGATAACGTAGATATTGGTGCTGCTACAACAATAGATAGAGCAACCTTAGGATCTACAATTATTAGAAAAGGAGTTAAATTAGACAATCAAATACAAATTGCACACAACGTAGAAATTGGTAAAAACACAGTAATTGCCTCGCAAACAGGTATTGCAGGTTCTACCAAAATAGGCGAATCTTGTATGATTGGAGGACAAGTAGGTGTTGCAGGTCATATTAAAATTGGTAATAATGTAAAAGTGTTAGCACAAGCAGGTGTAACCAAAAGTTTAAAAGACAACGCTTTTGTAAATGGAACACCAGCATTTAAGTTTAATGATTATAATAAAAGTTATGTTCATTTTAAAAATTTACCAAAAATAGTAGCAAACATCAATCAATTAGAAGAAGAATTGAAGACTCAAACAAAAAAATAATGAGTAAGAAACAAAAAACAATACAGAAAGAAATTAGTTTATCTGGTGTAGGTTTACACACAGGTAATACGGTTACAATGACAATGAAACCTGCACCAACAAATCATGGTTTTGCTTTTAAAAGAGTAGACTTAGAAGGTGCACCTATAATTGCTGCTAAAGCAGAATATGTTGTAAACACTCAAAGAGGAACTAATTTAGAAAAAAACGGTGTTCAAATACAAACTTCAGAACACGTTTTAGCTGCTGCAGTTGGTTTAGATATAGACAACTTATTAATAGAGATTGATGCTTCTGAGCCGCCAATTATGGATGGTTCATCAAAATTCTTTATAGAAGCTTTAGAAAAAGCAGGTGTACAAGAACAAGATGTAGATATAGAAGAGTATGTTGTAAAAGAAATTATTTCTTACAAGGATGAAGTTACAGGAAGCGAAATTATTTTAATGCCTTCGGATGAGTACCAAGTAACTACAATGGTAGATTTTGGCACTAAAATTCTAGGAACTCAAAATGCTACTTTAGATAAAATTGCAGACTTTAAAGAAGAAATTGCAGATGCAAGAACTTTTAGTTTCTTACACGAAATTGAAATGTTACTTGAAAATGATTTAATTAAAGGTGGCGACCTTAACAATGCAATTGTATATGTAGATAAAGAATTGTCTGAAAGTACAATGCAAAAATTAAAAAAGGCATTTAATAAAGAAGACATTGCTGTTAAATCTAACGGAATTTTAGATAATTTAACACTACACTGGGCAAATGAAGCAGCTAGACATAAATTATTAGATGTTATTGGTGATTTAGCTTTAGTTGGTACAAGAATTAAAGGTAAAGTTATCGCGAATAAACCCGGTCATTTAATTAATACTTTATTTGCTAAAAAATTGGCTAAAATTATAAAAGCTGAAAAAAGAAACAATGTTCCTTCTTTTGATTTAAACTTACCACCGTTATTAGATATTCATCAAATAATGGATATTTTGCCTCACAGACCACCATTTTTGTTAATTGATAGAATTTTAGAACTAACAGACACGCATGTTGTTGGTATGAAAAATGTTACAATGAACGAAAATTTCTTTGTTGGACATTTTCCAGGAGCACCAGTAATGCCAGGTGTTTTACAAGTAGAAGCAATGGCGCAATGTGGTGGAGTTTTAGTTTTAAATACTGTACCAGATCCAGAAAATTACTTAACGTATTTTATGAAAATGGATAAGGTGAAGTTTAAACAAAAAGTTTTACCAGGAGATACTGTGATTTTTAAATGTGAATTAATTACACCTATAAGAAGAGGAATTTGTCATATGCAAGCATATGCTTATGCAAACGGAAAATTAGTTGCAGAAGCAGAATTAATGGCACAAATTTCTAAAATTAAGTAATATGAATCAACCTTTAGCATACGTACATCCACAGGCAAAAATTGCTAGAAATGTAGTAATAGAACCATTTACAACAATACATAATAACGTTACAATTGGTTCTGGTACATGGATTGGTTCTAACGTAACTATTATGGAAGGTGCTATTATCGGTAAAAACTGTAGAATTTTTCCAGGAGCTGTAATTTCTGCAATTCCTCAGGATTTAAAATTCGATGATGAAGAAACAACCGTAGAAATAGGAGACAATGTAACAATTAGAGAATGTGTGACGATTAACAGAGGAACATCCGATAGAATGAAAACTAAAATTGGAGATAACTGTTTAATAATGGCATATTGTCATATTGCTCATGATTCTTTTGTGGGTAACAACTGTATCTTTTCTAATAATTCAACACTTGCAGGTCACGTAACTATTGGAGATAACGTAGTTTTAGCAGGAATGGTTGCTGTACATCAATTTGCATCCGTAGGAAATCATGCATTTGTAACCGGTGGTTCTTTAGTAAGAAAAGATGTACCGCCTTATGTAAAAGCAGCTAGAGAGCCTTTATCTTATGTAGGAATCAATTCAGTTGGTTTAAGAAGAAGAGGTTACACTACCGAAAAAATTAGAGAAATTCAGAATATTTATAGAATCTTATTTCAAAAAAATTATAATTATACACAGGCTATAGATATAATTGAGGCAGAAATGGAAGCAACGCCAGAAAGAGATGAAATAATTCAATTTATAAAAGATTCTCATAGAGGAATCATGAAAGGATACTTCAATTCTAACTAAAAAGTTTACAATTGATATTAATAATAAAAAAATTATAAAATAAAAACGAAATAATGGCAACAACATCAGATATTAGAAACGGATTATGTATAAAGTATAACAACGACATTTACAAAATTGTTGAATTTTTACACGTAAAACCAGGTAAAGGTCCTGCTTTTGTAAGAACAAAATTAAAAAGTGTAACCAATGGTAAGGTTGTAGATAATACTTTTCCTGCAGGAAGAAAAATTGATGATGTTCGTGTAGAAACTCACAAATTTCAGTACTTATATAATGAAGGTGATACTTATCATTTTATGAATGAGCAAGATTACACTCAAATTCAACTTCAAAAATCTGCTTTAGATAGTCCAGATTTAATGAAAGAAGGTGAAATTGTAACAATTATTATTAATTCTGAAGATGACATGCCATTATCTGTAGATATGCCAGCAAGTGTTATTTTAGAAGTTACGCATACAGAACCTGGTGTTAAAGGTAATACTGCTACAAACGCAACAAAACCTGCAACAGTAGAAAGTGGTGCAATAGTAAATGTACCTTTATTTATTAATGAAGGAGATAAAATTAAGGTAGAAACTACAAAAGGAACTTACCAGGAACGAATTAAAGAATAGCCTTGAAATTTAAAGAATCTCAAACACTCCAACAAATTGCATCATTAATTGATGCAAAATTTGTTGGAGATCAAAACTTTAAAATCTTAGGTATCAATGAAATTCATGTTGTAGAACAAGGAGATATCGTTTTTGTTGATCATCCAAAGTATTACGACAAAGCATTAAATTCTGCTGCAACTACTATTTTAATTAATAAAGAAGTTGCTTGTCCAGAAGGGAAATCTTTACTAATTTCTGATGATCCTTTTAGAGATTTTAATAAAATAACTAAAAATTTTAATCCATTTATAGCTTCTAAAGTTAGTATTTCTGAAAGCGCAACAATAGGAGAAAATACAGTTATTCAACCAAATGTATTTATCGGAAACAATGTTAAAATTGGTAAGAATTGTGTAATTCACCCAAATGTAACTATTTATGATAATTCAGTTATTGGTAATAATGTTACTATTCACGCAAATACAGTTTTAGGTGCAGATGCATTTTATTACAAGAACAGACCAGAAGGATATGATAAGTTAATTTCTGGAGGAAAAGTTATTTTAAAAGACAATGTAGATTTAGGAGCCTCTTGTACAATAGACAAAGGTGTTACAGGTAATACAACAATAGGCGAGGGCACAAAAATAGATAATCAAGTACATGTTGGCCACGATACTGTAATTGGTAAAAAGTGTTTAATCGCATCACAAACAGGTATTGCAGGTTGTGTAGTAATTGAAGATGAAGTAACTATTTGGGGGCAAGTTGGTACAAATAGCGGTATAACAATAGGCAAAGGTGCTGTAATACTAGGACAAACTGGGGTTACGAAATCTGTAGCTGGCGGAAAAAGTTATTTTGGTACACCAATATCCGAATCAAGAGAAAAATTAAAAGAATTAGCAGAAATTAAACGATTTTTAAAAGATAGAAAGAATTCTTAATTTTCTTTTTTTTAAAGTTTCAAAAAGTTATTTTTGCGTAACAAAAATTAAATAGCAAACCAATGAGTGTTTTAGTAAATAAAAATTCAAAAATTATTGTTCAAGGTTTTACAGGTAGTGAAGGTACTTTTCACGCTGGTCAAATGATTGATTATGGAACCAATGTTGTTGGAGGTGTAACTCCAGGTAAAGGAGGTCAAGAACACTTAGGAAAACCAGTATTTAACACAGTTGTAGAATCTGTAGAAAAAGTAGGAGCTGATACCTCTATTATTTTTGTACCACCAGCTTTTGCTGCTGATGCAATTATGGAATCTGCTGATGCAGGAATTAAAGTAATTATTTGTATTACAGAAGGAATTCCTACAGCAGACATGGTAAAAGTAAAAGCTTATATAGACAATAAAGACTGTACATTAGTTGGTCCTAACTGTCCGGGTGTAATTACACCAGATGAAGCTAAAGTTGGTATTATGCCAGGTTTTATCTTTAAAAAAGGTAAAGTAGGTATTGTATCTAAATCTGGTACATTAACTTATGAAGCTGCAGACCAAGTTGTAAAACAAGGTTTTGGTATAACTACAGCAATCGGTATTGGTGGTGACCCAATTATTGGAACCACTACTAAAGAAGCTGTTGAGTTATTAATGAATGATGATGAAACTGAAGCAATTGTAATGATTGGTGAAATTGGAGGTAATTTAGAAGCAGAAGCTGCACAATGGATTAAGGCTGATGGAAATAGAAAACCAGTTGTTGGTTTTATAGCAGGACAAACTGCACCAGCAGGAAGAACAATGGGGCACGCAGGTGCAATTGTTGGTGGTGCTGATGATACTGCACAAGCAAAAATGAAAATTTTAGCTGAAAATGGAGTTCACGTAGTGAGTTCGCCTGCTAAAATAGGAGAAATGGTTGCAAAAGTTTTAAACTAGTTTTAAAATTAATCAATATATAAATTCCCGTTTTTACGGGAATTTCTTTTTTATAGTTGAGAAACTTTGATAGCGATAAGTTTAAAATGATAAATTGAAAATTATGAAATTATTAGAAAATAAATCAGCAATAATAACAGGAGCTACAAGAGGAATTGGTAGAGGTATTGCAGTAGAATTTGCAAAGCAAGGTGCAAATGTAGCATTTACTTATAGTGCTTCTGTTGATGCAGCAAATGCTTTAGAAGAAGAATTAAAATCTTTCGGCGTATCTGCCAAAGGTTACCAATCAAATGCTGCAAATTTTGATGCGGCACAAGAATTAGCAAAAGAAGTTCATAAAGAATTTGGTGCTATTGATATTTTAGTAAACAACGCAGGTATAACAAAAGATAACTTGTTAATGCGTATTTCTGAAGATGATTTTGACAAAGTAATTGAAGTTAATTTAAAATCTGTTTTTAATTTAACAAAAGCTGTCATAAGACCAATGATGAAACAAAGATCTGGTTCTATAATAAACATGAGTTCTGTTGTTGGTTTAAAAGGTAATGCAGGTCAAGCAAATTATGCTGCTTCTAAAGCTGGTATTGTAGGTTTTTCTAAATCTGTAGCCTTAGAATTGGGTTCTAGAAACATTAGAAGTAACGTTATTGCACCAGGATTTATAGAAACAGAAATGACTGCAAAATTAGATGAAGCAACTGTACAATCTTGGCGAGACGGTATTCCTTTAAAAAGAGGAGGGCAACCAATAGATATTGCAAACGCATGTGTATTTTTAGCTTCTGATATGAGTACTTATATTACCGGACAAACATTGTCTGTAGATGGTGGAATGCTAACATAAACTACATTGTATAAAATAAATAAAACCTGTAACAATTTTAACGTTACAGGTTTTCTTTTTTAAAATAGTTATTTATATCTTTCACTAAAATAGTTTTAATTGCAAGCAACAACCATATTTTACATCATTTTAGCTTTATTAGTAAGTATTGTTATTTCATATTTTCAATATTTTTACAAGAATAAAAGCAAGCACAAAGTAAATATTCTTCTTTTTTCACTAAAAAGTATTTCAATTTTTATTTTACTCGTATTATTTATAAATCCTAAAATTAATACTAAATTTTACAAAAATGAAAAGCCGAAACTATCAATTTTAGTAGATAATTCTAAATCATTGCGTTTTTTTAAAGATGAAAATAAATTAGAAAACGTACTTAGCAAGTTAAAAACCAATGAAAAACTACAAAGTAAATTTAATATTGAAACATTTCTATTTGATAAAACATTAAAAGTATCCGACTCTGTAGATTTTAAAGGAAATGAAACCAACATAAACAAATCTTTAAAAGCATTAAATCAATTAAATAAAAAGGAAAATGCGCCAATAATTCTATTATCTGATGGAAACCAAACAATTGGTAATGATTACGAGTTTATAAATTCTAAACAAAAAATTTACTCGGTAGTATTTGGGGATACAACTAAGTATAAAGACTTAAAAATTAGTCAGATTAATGTAAATAAATATAGTTACATAAAAAATAAATTTCCTGTAGAAGTAATTTTAAACTATGATGGTTTAGAGAATGTAAACTCAATATTTAAAATTTATAACAATGGTAAAACTGTATTTTCAAAGAAAGTAAAATTCAACAAAAATGATAATTCAAAAATAATTACAACAAATTTAACTTCTTTAAAAGAAGGTATCAATTATTACACTGCAACTTTAGATAAAATTGAAAACGAAAAAAATACTCGAAATAATAGAAAAAACTTTTCTGTTGAAGTTATAGACGAGCAATCTAAAGTACTAATTTTATCCTCTATAAAACATCCAGATATTGGAGTATTAAAAAAAGCAATTGAAAGTAACAAACAAAGAAGCGCAACACTCGAATACAACATTAACAAAAATATTGAATTAAATGATTTTCAATTAATTATATTATACAATTTAAATAATCAATTTAAATCTATTATTTCAAACATAAAAGCTAATAATCTAAATTTTTTATTGATTAATGGTATCAATTCTGACTGGAATTTTATCAACAGACAACAATTTGGTTTTTCTAAAAAAGTAATTAATCAAACTGAAAATTATGCACCAATTTTAAATAATTCTTTTTTAACTTTTTTACAAAAAGATATTGGTTTTAATGAAATGCCACCATTGGTTGATAAGTTTGGAGAAATTACTTTTTCTAAAGATTATCAAAATTTATTATTTCAAAATATCAACGGATTAAATACAGAGCAACCACTAATTTCATTTTTAGAAGAGAATAACCAAAAAATTGGAGTAATTTTTGGAGAAGGTTTATGGAAATGGAGAGCATCTAATTATCTACTAAATAATTCGTTTACAGAATTCGATCAATTTATAGGTAACATTGTTCAGTATTTATCTTCTCAAAAGAAAAGAGCACGATTAGATGTAAATTCAGAAAACTTATATCCTGCAAATTCATTAGTAAATATAACAGCATTTTATACAGATAAAAATTACAAATTTGACGCTAGAGCCTCTTTAGAAATTATAATAACCAACAAAGAAACTAAGAAAAACACAAAGTTACCTTTCTCTTTAATCAATAACTCTTATCAGGTTTCTTTTGAAGATCTTGAATCTGGCGATTACACCTACAAAGTTTCTGTATTAGGACAAAAAATCAATAAATATGGTAGTTTTAAAATAACTGATTATGAGGTTGAGGAGCAATTTACAAGCGCTAACGTAAAAAAATTAGAAAAGCTAGCTAATAAAACAGGAGGGAAGCTATATCATAAAAACAACCATCAACAGTTAATTAAAGACTTGTTAAATGATTCTTCTTATTTCACAATACAAAAATCTATTGTAAAAGAACAAAATTTGGTCAATTGGAAATGGATTCTTTTGTTAGTTGTCATTTTATTTACATCAGAATGGTTTATTAGAAAATATTTTGGTAAAATTTAATTCTACCTTATAGATTGTGATTCCTAAAGTTATATCGTAAATTTGACTTTAAATTTAATCAATATAACAAATGGCAAATAATCAAATGGATATAAAGTTTCCAAAAGGTGGAGTATTCTTCGTAATTCTTGCAGTTGCTGCATTAATTTTATTCTCAAAATCTACAGTTACTATCGGACCTGGTGAAGGTGGTGTGATTTTTGAAACTTTAGGAGATGGTATTAATACTGAAAAAACGTATGGAGAAGGGTTTCATATTGTGGCTCCTTGGAATAAAATGATTGTAAGAAAAGTACGTCAACAATCTATTTCTGATGAAATGAATGTACTTTCTGTAAATGGATTGGAAGTTAAAGTAAACGGTACTATTTGGTATGAACCAGAATTTTCTAATCTTGGTAATTTAATTAAAACTAAAGGAGAAGATTACGAAAGAGAATTACTAGATCCAGCAATTAATGCTGCTGCTAGAAGCGTTGTTGGTAGATATACACCAGAACAATTATATTCTAGTAAAAGAGATGTAATAGAACAAGAAATTTTAGACGAAGTTAAAAACGTTTTAAAAGATCAATATTTAATTGTAAAAAGAGTTTTAGTTGAAGATGTAAAATTACCAACAACTATTAGAACGGCAATTGAAACTAAATTAAAACAAGAACAAGAATCATTAGAATATGAATTTAGGTTAGCAAAAGCTAAAAAAGAGGCAGAAAGACAAAAAATTGATGCAGAAGGTAAAGCTGTTGCAAATAAGATTTTAAGTGCTTCTTTAACTGATAAAATTCTTCAAGAAAAAGGAATTGAAGCAACTTTAGAGTTATCTAAATCTAGTAACAGTAAGGTTGTATTAATTGGTGCAGGAAAATCTGGAATGCCAATTATATTAGGCAATCAATAAGAAAATATTTCTAAACATTTTGAATAAAAAAAATCCAGCTTAATGCTGGATTTTTTTTTGCTTATATATTTCTTCTTTCTATTAAAATACTGTTAAAGAGAATTTAAAATGTAACAAATAATAAAATATGGCGTCTTAATAATATAGATTAGGTTTAAAGTTTTCGGGTAACTATAAATTTAATTATCAAAATAGAATTTAAAAATAACTAAGCCCTAAAAAGTTTAGTTTGTAATTAGTTTTTAATAGTTGATTAAGGTCAGAAATCGTTGGTTTCTGGCCTTTTTCATTTAAGACTAATTCTTTTTATCCGGAATTTTGTTACGCTCTATTTTCCCCTTTTTTAAGGCTTTATAATTTTCATAACAATCTAATACTGCTTCAATCATTTGTAAATCTGATGCTTTTTTAATGAAATATTCAGAATAATTACAATCGGTTAATAACTCAGACAATTCTTGTCTATCCATGTCTAAATATTCCATCATAACTTCTCTATCAAACTTACCAGCAAGCATTTTACGCAAGTCGTCTTCTTTTTTTAGTTTCTGAAGCTTTCGAAGTTGTTTTGGTTTTTTTCCGAATAAATTATACAAGAAATCTACCGGTTGAAACAAGGCTGCAACAGGAGATGAGAAGTTTTTGGCTTGTGGTTTACCAACCTCATAAGTTTGTTGTAGACCATTAATATGTATTCTTGTAAATCTATCTTTAGGCACTTGTTTTACATCAATTTCTAAAACACCTATTAATTTAGTAGAACGAATTACAACTTCTTTTACATTTTCTGGTTTTTCATAAAGCGCTATTTCTAACTCGTTTCCTTTAAGTAAATCGTTTGTAACTTTTAATTTTATTGAAGTAAACCCTAAGTAAGAAACCAAAATAGTATCATTAACTTTTGTTGGTAATTCGAAAAAACCTTTATCATCAGTAATAGTTCCACTAACTGTATTTAGATTCAAAACATGGGCCGCACTTAAAAATTTTTTATTTTCGGCGTGTATAATTTGCCCTTTTAAAACTTTAGTACGTAAAGTATCTGCTTGAGAGAATGTGCTTAAAGAGGCTAAAAAGCACAAGATTATAATCAGTTTTTGCATAAAAACAAAATTAATGATAATCCGTTATACTTTGGTTAATTATTTGTGAAAGAAGTTATTTTAAGTCAATTTGTGCGCACGAGAAGATTCGAACTTCCACTTTCTTACGAAAACAACCCCCTCAAGGTTGCGCGTCTACCAATTTCGCCACGTGCGCAAATTAATATAAAATAAAAAAGTTAAGCTTTCGCTTAACTTTTTTGTGACCGGGCTGGGGCTCGAACCCAGGACCCTCTCCTTAAAAGGGAGATGCTCTACCAACTGAGCTACCAGGTCTTTTTCTTAAATCGGTTGCAAATATACTATCAATCATTGGATTTATTAGCATAAAAATGATTTTTTTTTATCGATATTTGTAAAAAAATAAAAATAATGAAAATTATACTGTTAGGATACATGGCTTCTGGAAAATCAACAATCGGTAGAGAAGCTTCTAAAAAGCTGAATACTAATTTTATAGATTTGGATGATTACATCTCTAACAGAGAAAAAATGACAATTTCAGAAATCTTTAAAAATAAAGGAGAAATCTATTTTAGGATAAAAGAAAACAAATATTTAAAAGAAATTTTAGATTCTGAAGAAGATTTTATACTTTCTTTAGGAGGAGGAACACCTTGTTATGCCGGTAATATGGATTTGATTAAAGCGAGTACAGCTACATCTATTTACATAAAAGCAAGCATAAAAACTTTGGTAGATCGTCTAAAGAATGAAAAAAACACAAGACCTCTTGTATCAGAATTAAATGATGACAAATTATCTGAATATGTTGCTAAACATCTTTTTGAAAGACGTTTTTTCTATGAGCAAGCAAATACAACTATTAGCTCAGATAACTTAACAAGTAAAGAAGTTGTTACAGAAATTGAAAAATTATTAAACTAAATACGCTAAAGCACCATCGTTATTAAACTCTACCTGAACATGTTCTTTAATAGAAGTTGATAACGAAATTCCTTTAAAATCTGCTTTTACTGGATATTTTTTATGATTTCTATTTACCAAAACTGCTGTTTTAAATCTTTTTAGAGGAACTTCTAAAAAATGTTTAATACCATAAATTAAAGTAGTACCAGAATTTAAAACATCATCAACTAAAATAAGAGGTTTATTCTTGTAATCTTCTACAGAAATGGAAGTTGAAACAGGTAGTAAAGGTTGTTTTTTATTGATATTGACTTCACAAAGTATCACTTTTAATGAAGAAATTTCTTCTAAAATAGTTGCTATTTTTTTTGAAAAAACGAAACCATTACCTATAATTCCAGCAACTACAACTTCACTTTCAGAACTATTGCTTTCATAAATTTGATATGCAATTCTTCTAATTTTCTGATTTATTTGAGTGTTATCTAAAATAATATTATTTTCTGCAATCATTACTCTTCTGTTGTATAATCTTGATAATTATCTATATCTCTTCTATCTTTTTTGGTTGGTCTACCAATTCCTTTTTTCCTATAGTAATCTTTTGCATATTTTAAAAGTTCTGTTTTTTCGAACTCTTCTTTTGGTGTCACATCTTTTCTATATTGATCTACCAATTTTGCGCCAACTCTACTTTCTGGTAAATTTAAAACTTTTATTTGATAATTTATCTGATTTTTACGAACTACAATTAATTCGTTACCAAAAACTTCTTTAGATGGTTTTATACTTTTACCATCTATCTTAACTTGCCCTTTTTTACATGCTGTTGTAGCAATACTTCTTGTTTTAAAAACTCGAATACACCACAAATATTTATCAATTCTCATAAAATAAGTTAAAATATAATTTTTGTCTTTTTACAAAGGTATAAAAATGGTAAATTGCACGCTTAAATTTTTAAGTTAAATGAATAAAATAAAAAATATTTTCTTTCTTCTTTTATTAGGAGTGGTAGTAATGTATTCTTGTGATGATGATAATAACGGTTTTTTTAATCCGTTTGCAGACATTAATTATGAAGAATTAGCAATAAAAGATAACGATTCTATTGTAAAATTTTTAAAGAACAATTATTACGACACTGATTTAGATTCTGTAAAAACATTAGTAAGTGGTAAAACTTCATTATTTGAAGATACAGATAAATTAAAATCTTATAAAGTTACAGAAAATGATATCGAGCATACTTTATATGTTTACACAATAGAACAAGGTCAACCTTCACCAGTAAAAGGAAACCCAACAGTAATGGATTCTATATATGTAAAATATTCTGGTCAAGCTTTTGCAAATACAGAATTGTTAACTTCTAATTTTGATAGAAATGACACTGGAGCATGGTTAACTTTAAATGCCGTTATTGATGGATGGAAATATGGTTTTACAAATTTTTTAGGAGGAGAATTAAAAAAAGATAGTAATGGCGGAACACTTAACGGACCAATTACATATTTAAATACAGGTAAAGGAATTTTATTTATTCCTTCTGGTTTGGCTTATTCTTCAATAGACACTAACAATTATACAAGTAGTTTAGTAGACACAAACTTAATGTTTTACATTGAGTTATTAGATATCGTAGAAGATACTGATCATGATAATGACGGAATACCTTCTATTGATGAAGATGCAGACGGAGATGGTGATCCAACAAACGACTTTAGTGATAATAGTAATCCTGGTTTACCAGATTATTTAAATCCTAATGTATAATTAGAATTTTTACAATATTTAAAAAAGCTCTTGAATTCTTCAAGAGCTTTTTTTGTACATAAAACTAAATTTTAAAAGTTATAAATAATTTTAAAGTAGAATAGGTAAGTATAATTATAAATTTATGAAACTCTTTAAAGCTCTAAAAACAACAATAAAACTATTTTCAGAATAGTTTAGAACCAAAAAAAAGTCCTTGTAAATACAAGGACTTTTTTAATATTTTATAAATGTTACTATAGCTTTAAAGATAAACCAAAAATAATTTGATCTGTTCTGTTATCTACAGTTACGTTAGCAAAATTTGCTTCAGTTTTAGATAAACCTCTTTCCCAACGTACATCTATACCTATTCTTCCTAATTCGATACCAGCACCCATTTGTAACCCAACAGAAAACTTGTCAAACTCATCTGTAGTTAATCCAGAAAAGCTAAAATCATCTTCTATTATATACTGAAATGAAGGACCAATAAAAACATTGGCAACACCTAAAAATTTCTTACCTAATAAAACAGGAACGTCTAATTTTTTATATTCATATTCTGAAGTTGCATCGTTTTGATCTGTATACTCATTTTTTACTTGTGTAAAAACCAATTCTGGTCTAATATACAAACCTATTAAAGGTAATTTACCACGAAACCATAAACCTGCATGATAACCCGATCTAGATTCTCCTCCTTTAATAACATCACTTCCTGTAGAAGAAAAAGTTGCATCACCGTTGTTATTGTAGTTTATACCTCCTTTTAAACCGAAATCGATTTGAGCATTAGAAGTTTGACTAAATGCAAAAGCCAAACAAATCATTAAAATTACTTTTTTCATGTTTTTTAGATTTATAGTTTGTTAATGTTAAACGAATTTATTTTCTAGAAATTACTTTTTTAACAGCTTTTACAACTGCAGTTGCGTCTAAACCATATTTTGCCATTAATTGTTCTGGTGTTCCAGATTCTCCGAAAGTATCATCTGTAGCAACAAATTCTTGCGGAGTAGGAGCGTTTAAAGCTAAAGTTCTAGAAACACTTTCACCTAAACCACCTAATTTATTATGTTCTTCTGCTGTAACAATACAACCAGTTTTAGCAACAGATTTTAAAATAATATCTTCATCTAAAGGCTTAATTGTATGAATATTTATAACTTCTGCAGAGATACCTTGAGCTTCTAATTGTTCTGCTGCTTGCAGAGATTCCCACACTAAATGTCCTGTTGCAACAATTGTTACATCTGTACCTTCTGTTAATTGAACTCCTTTACCAATTTCAAATTTTTGATCTGTTGGCATAAATACAGGCACTTTTGGTCTACCAAAACGTAAATAAACTGGCCCATCAAAATCTGCAATTGCAATTGTTGCAGCTTTTGTTTGATTGTAGTCACAAGTATTTATAACTGTCATACCTGGCAACATTTTCATCAAACCAATATCTTCTAAAATTTGGTGTGTAGCACCATCTTCACCTAAAGTAACACCTGCATGAGATGCACAAATTTTTACATTTTTACCAGAATATGCAACAGATTGACGAATTTGATCATAAACTCTACCTGTAGAAAAGTTTGCAAATGTACCTGTAAATGGTATTTTACCTCCAATAGTTAAACCAGCAGCAATACCAATCATATTTGCTTCTGCAATACCTATTTGAAAAAACCTTTCTGGGTTCTCTTTTATAAATTGATCCATTTTTAAAGAACCAATTAAATCTGCACATAAAGCAACCACATTTGGGTTTGTTCTTCCTAGCTCTGTTAATCCGTCACCAAAACCTGAACGTGTATCTTTTTTTTCTGTGTACGTGTATTTTTTCATTATTAAGTTGTAAAAATTGTTGTGTTGTAAATTTTGGTAAAAATAAACTTTTATTTGTCTTTAGGAAAAGAAAACGAAGATTAGAATTCGTTCTTTTTAACATAATTCTCTTAAAACTATAAAAAGACTAAAATCAATCTTAAAATTATAGCTTCATTAACTCACTATAAAGTTTTTGTACTGGCAAACCAACTACGTTAAAATAGCTTCCTTCTATTTTTTCTATACCAATAAAACCAATCCATTCTTGTATGCCATAACTACCAGCTTTGTCAAATGGTTTATAATTTTTGATATAATATTTTATTTCATCCGAAGTTAAATTTTTAAAAGTAACTTTAGTAACATCATTAAATATCTTCTGAAAACTATTGGTTTTTAAAGAAACAGATGTTATCACTTTATGCTCTTTTCCAGACAAATTGCTTAACATTTTAAATGCTTCATCGTCGTCTTTTGGCTTACCCAGTGCTTTGTTTTCTAGCCAAACAATAGTATCTGATGTAACCAATAAATCGTTATCGTTTAAGTTTTTAAAAGCTTTCGACTTTAAATCTGCTAAATAATCGGTAATTTCTTCTGCTACTAATTCCTTCGGATAAACCTCGTTAACTGGCTTTAGTTCTATTGAAAATTCTATTTCTAAGTCTTTAAAAAACTGCTGTCTTCTTGGTGAACCAGAAGCCAGTATAACATTGTATTTTGATAATTTTTGTTGAATCATGTGCTTAATTTAAAACAAATTTAATATTATTTATACATTTTAGTTATACGAAAATCGTTTTTTGATATGAGTTCAAATTAGAATCTTAAAGACAACTTTTTCGCTGTAAGTATTCTTAATTTTACATCAGAAAATTTAATTATAAATTAAAAAATGTAAGAGATTATGACTATAAATTTTGAATACCACGATGTAGAAGCTAGCGAGAGATTAGAAGAGTTTACAAAAGAAAAATTAGAGCATTTATACAAAAAATTTAATATGATTGTTAGAGCAGATGTGTTTTTTAAAACAGAAAACACAAGCTCTGATGAAACCGGAATGATATGTAACATTCGTTTAAGTGTGCCAGGGCCAAGGTTATTTGCAGAGGCTACAAACAGTAATTTTATGAATTCTATATCAGAATCTATAAAAGAACTAGACAAACAATTAACAAAAAAGAAAGGTAAAATGGCAACTTATTAAAAAGTCATTTAGAATTTCAATAAAAAAAAATAGAATTATGAAAAAATCATATTTATTACAAAACTTTAATAATATTACAGATCTACCTTTAAACAACAGAGTTGTAATGGCGCCTATGACTAGAAGTAGAGCAGACAACGACCAAAATGTTGCTACCAAAGATTTACAAGGTTTGTATTATAAACAAAGAGCATCCGCAGGTTTAATAATTACAGAAGGATCACAAGTTTCTAAGCAAGCTGTTGGTTATATTAATACTCCTGGAATTTATAGCGAAGCGCAGACAGAAGGTTGGAAAAAAGTTACTGAAGAAGTACACAAAGAAGGCGGTAAAATATTTATTCAGTTATGGCATGTTGGTAGAATTTCTCATCCAGATTTTCATAACGGAGCATTACCATTAGCTCCTTCTGCGGTTAATGCAAATGTGCAAGTATATACACCAGAAGGAGAAAAAGATACAGTAACACCAAAAGAAATGTCTTTAGAAGACATTAATCAAACAGTTTTAGATTTTAAAAATGCAGCCAAAAATGCAATGACTGCTGGTTTTGATGGTGTAGAAATACATTCTTCTAATGGTTATTTATTTCATCAATTTTTTAACGAAGAATCTAACATTAGAACAGATGAATACGGTGGTAATGTAGAAAATAGAACTCGATTTTTCTTTGAAGTTTTAGACGCTGTTAAAGAAGTTGTTCCAGAAAGTAAAATAGGTGTAAGATTTAATCCGTCTTTAAACGGGATTTTCGGAATGAAAGTTACAGAGAATTCGATTCCGACTTTCGAATACCTTTTATCAGAATTAAACGATTATAATTTAGCCTACGTGCATTTATCAGAACCTTTTACAGATGTTTCTGATGTGCCACATGCAGTTACAAACATAGCAAAACATTTTAGACCTATTTATAACGGAACTTTAATGATTAATGCCGGTTTTGATGAAGCGTCTGGAAATAAAATTATAGAAGATGGTTATGCCGATTTAGTAGCTTTTGGTAAACTATTTATTTCGAATCCAGATTTAGTAGAGCGTTTTGAACAAGATGTAGATTTAGCAGATTGGGATAACGATACTTTTTACACAACTGGTAAAAAAGGATATACAGATTATGAAAAAGCTACGGTAGATGTAAGTGAAATTAAAAGATAAAAAAATGATTAAACCAAGACAAGTAGTACCCGATTTAACTATTAACTTAGTTAACGACACAAAATGGAATTTAAAAGACCAAAAACCAGAAAATTTTACTTTGATATTTGTTTACAGAGGAAAACACTGTCCGGTATGTAAAAAACAATTAGAACAAGTAGAGAAAAAGATAGCAGATTTTAAAGAAAGAGGCGTAAACTTAATTGCAATTAGCGCCAACTCAGAAGAAGTTGCAAAAGAGACTTACAAAGAATGGGAAATAGAAAACTTACCTATTGGATATGACTTTTCTATTGAAGAAGCCAGAAAATGGGGGTTGTTTATTTCTAACGGAATTAGTGATAAAGAACCAAAACAATTTATTGAACCAGGTTTATTTTTAATTGATAAAGAGCATAAAATGTATTGGCAGTCTATACAATCGATGCCTTTTGGACGACCTAATTTAAAAGATGTTTTAGGCGGAATAGATTATATTTTGAAAGAAGGATACCCTGCTAGAGGAGAAGATTAAATACATTTAAACTTCCAATATCTATAAAATGATATTGGAAGTTTTTATATTACACCAAATTATAATAACGTGCATTTAAAAAGACTTATTAAAGATTTACCGAGTTTATTAAAAAAAACAGGCACAAATTGGCTTAATAGTGAACCTTTTGAGCTTAGTGCCATTGTTGCTTATTATGCTATTTTATCTTTACCTGCATTACTAGTTATAATTTTAAATTTAGTTGGTAATGTATGGGGAAAAGAAATAGTACAAGGAGAATTGTTAGATGAAATAACCAAAGCAGTTGGTGTGCAAACCGCCGAGTCTATTAGATTGATGATGCTAGATAGAGGAGATGAAAGTGTTTCTATTTTTACAACAATTATTGGTTTTGGAACATTATTTTATGGTGCAACAGGTGTTTTTTACCAACTACAAGCTGCATTCGATAAGATCTGGAAAACCCCAGAAAACAAACAAGAAAACGGTTTTATAAAAATGATTTTTAGCAGAATAAAAAGCTTTGGTTTCATTTTAATAATAGGTTTTTTATTACTGATAAGCTTTGTGTTAACAGCTTTAATTAGCACTTTTAATAAAAGAATCGAAAAATTCTTACCAGAAAGTTTATTCGAACATATTTATATTATAGATTTTTTAATGTCTGTTATTTTTATTTATGTACTTTTTGCAGCAATGTTTAAATACTTACCAAGCATTACTGTAAAATGGAGAGCTGTAAAAATTGGTGCTGCAGTAACCGCTATCCTTTTTGTAATTGGAAAATTTTTAATGGCGTGGTATTTTAATGAAATGGAACCAGGCTCAACCTACGGTGCGGCAGGTTCTATTATCTTAATTATGCTTTGGGTATCTTACTCTAGTTTAATTCTTTTTTTTGGTGCACATTTTACCAAAGTATATGCAGATACTTATTTTATAAAATAAACTTCTAATAGGTAAATAAGATTATTTACAGAATTATACACTTTAAGCAAGAAGTCTAACTATCTTTGTAGCCTATTTAATTCTACAAAACTGCAGTAATGGCAAATCATATTAAAGATCAAAAGGAAATTTTACAAAAACTGAATATTAGTCAGTTAAATCCGATGCAAGAGGAAGCTATTGCTACAATCAAAAAAAATACAAATACAATTTTATTATCTCCTACAGGAACTGGTAAAACATTAGCTTTTGCTTTACCCTTATTAGATTTTTTAGATCCAGAGATAGAAGAAATTCAGGCGTTAGTATTAGTTCCGTCTAGAGAATTGGCCATACAAATAGAACAAGTTATTCGTTCTATGGGATCTGGATATAAAGTAAATGCAGTTTACGGCGGAAGACCCATGTCTAAAGATAAAATAGAATTAAAGCATTTACCAGCAATCTTAATAGGAACTCCTGGTAGAATATCAGATCATTTTGCAAATGAACGTTTTTCAAAATCATATATTAAAACTTTGGTTTTAGATGAATTTGATAAATCTTTAGAAGTAGGTTTCGAATATGAAATGAGAGGTGTTATCAATCAATTAACGGCTTTAAATAAAAGAATCTTAACTTCTGCAACACAAGGTGTTGAAATTCCAGATTTTGTAAGAATGGATAAACCAAATACGGTAAATTATCTTAAAGCCACAACTTCTAAACTTCAAATAAAAACAGTTGTATCGCCCGCTAAAAATAAGCAAAACACACTTTTACATTTATTGAATCATTTAGGCAATCAGCAAGGAATCATTTTTTGCAATCTAAAAGATAGTATCAACACTATAAGTAATTTTTTAGAAAGTAAAAATATTAAGCATGGTTGCTTTAGTGGGGGAATGGAGCAAAAAGATAGAGAAAGATCTTTAATTAAATTTAGAAATGGTACCAATCAATTATTAATAGCCACAGATTTGGCTGCAAGAGGAATTGATGTGCCAGAAATGAAATTTATCATTCATTATGAATTACCAAGTGCCGTAGAAGAATTTACACACAGAAATGGAAGAACGGCTAGAGTTTCTGCTAAAGGAACTGCTTATGTTTTAAAATGGAAAGATGAAAGAGTACCCGATTTTATTAAAAATGTTGAAGTAGCAAACATATCTAAACAAGCTGAAAGAAAAGCTGTTTTTTGGGAAACACTATTTATTTCTGGTGGAAGAAAAGACAAAATTTCTAAAGGTGATATTGCCGGTTTATTTATAAAGCAAGGTAAACTAACTAAAGATCAACTTGGTGTTATAGAATTAAAACAAGATTGTGCATTTGTTGCTGTGCCTGCAAGTTTAACTGCGGATTTAGTTGATAAATTAAACAATTCTCGTTTAAAGAAGAAAAAAGTTAGAATTTACGAAGTCTAATTTTTTTTGAATTTTAAGTTTCATTTTATCCGTCAGAATTAAAAATAAAGAAACCTAACTACGGCAATTATATAAACTAAAAACAGTAGTACATTTGCATAAAATATTTTTTTATGTTAAAACAGTTTTCCGAATTAGGAATTAATAATGAATTACAAAAAGGTTTAATAGATTTAGAAATCTCTAAGCCTACAGAAATTCAAGAAAAAGTGATTCCTATTGCTTTAAATAATAGTGAAGACATAGTTGCTTTGGCTAAAACAGGTACTGGTAAAACAGCTGCTTTTGGCTTGCCATTATTACAATTAATTGATACAGATAATTCGAATATACAAGCTGTAATTTTAGCACCTACAAGAGAGTTAGGCCAACAAATTGCTTCTAATTTAGAAGCTTATGCTAAATTTTGCCCTTCAATTTCTATTGCTACTATTTGTGGCGGAATACCCATAAAACCACAGATAGAACGTTTAAAAAAACCAACTCAAATTGTTGTTGCAACTCCTGGTAGACTTGCAGACCTTGTAAAAAGAGAAGCAATAAACATAAAAAATATTTCTTACTTTATTCTAGATGAAGCAGATGAAATGGTTAGCGCTTTAAAAGAGGGTTTAGACCATATTATTAAAGAAATTCCTAAAAAAAGAAGAACTTTCCTTTTTACAGCTACAATGCCAGGTTCTATTAGACAAATGGTAAATAACTACATGTCTAAAAATGTTGTTCAAATTGAAGCGAATATGGCTACAATGGGGCATCAAGGAATTAATCATAAATATGTAGTTGTAGAACCGATAGAAAAATTAGAGGTTTTACTTCATTTTTTAAATTCTAAATCGGGCAAAAGAGGTATAATTTTTTGTAAAACTAAAGCTGCAGTAAATAAATTAGCCAAAAAATTAGCGATAAATAAATTTTCTTCTGGTGCGTTACACGGTAGTTTAACTCAAGGAATTAGAGATCGAATAATGGATCAATTTAGAGAAGGACATATTGATACATTAGTTGCTACAGATTTGGCTGCCAGAGGTATCGATGTTAAAGATTTAGCGTATGTTGTAAATTATCATTTACCAGATACTTATGATGCTTATGTTCACAGAAGTGGAAGAACGGCTAGGGCAGGAGCCAGCGGATTATCGTTATCCATCATTCAAAAGGAAGAAGAACAAGATATTACAGATTTTGAAAGAGAATTAGACATTAGGTTCGAAACTTTTAAAAAAGCAGATGCCAAAAGTATTGAAGAAAATAATGCTTTAGTTTGGGCAAATAAAATTTTTAAAACAAAACCTAACCGTTCTGTAGATGAAGATTTTAAAGCTCAAATTAAAACCATTTTTCACCATTTAACTAAAGATGAATTGGTAGATAAAATTTTAGCAAACTATTTAGCTAGCACAAAAAATACTTCATCAGAAACCACAAAAAATAAAAGGAAATAATAGTTTTAGTATTTTATGAGCGAAGAAATCAAAGAGAATAAAGAAGTTGCTGTTTGTATAGAAACTATTCAGAATTTATTAAAAGATACAAATCAACTTTTCGAATTACCAGAAGCACAAAGAATTGCTCTTTTTAAGGTTGCTGGTGAATTGTCTAGACCGAATAGAGACGAGTTTCAGCGAAGACGAAAAGATGCAAAAAAAGCTGCAAAACGTAAAAAAATTGAAAGTGATAAACATGCTAGAAAATCTACCGGAATTAGGTCTGCTAGAGAAGCTGCTTTATTTGTTGCTCCTAAATTATTAGGTGCAGGTCAAATAGAAAAAGACACACCAGAATTAGAGTCACCAAGAAACTGTTACGTATGTAAAACAGTGTATACTAAATTGCATCACTTTTACGACACAATGTGTACAGAATGTGGCGATTTAAACTATGCTAAACGTTTTCAAACTACAGATTTAAAAGACCAAGTTGCTGTAATTACAGGTTCTCGTTTAAAAATTGGATATCATATAACCTTAATGTTATTAAGATCTGGTGCAACAGTTGTTGCAACTACTAGATTTCCTGCAGATTCTGCAATCCGTTTTTCTAAAGAAGAAGATTATAAAGATTGGAGCCATCGTTTACATATTCATGGCTTAGATTTAAGACATATACCGAGTGTAGAAATCTTTTGTAACTATATAGAACAGAAATACGATCGTTTAGATATATTAATTAACAACGCGGCTCAAACCGTAAGAAGACCTTCTGGTTTTTATTACCATTTAATGGAAAATGAAAAAAAGCCCGTAGATCAATTACCTAAATTAGCACAAACGCTGCTAAAAGATCATGAAGCTTGTTTAGATGAATTGTCTAGTTTAAGTGTTTCTACAAACAAAACGAGTAAAAATAACGTTTTACCCGTAACATGGCATGGTCCAGAACCAGGAATTGGTTTGCGTAATTCTGCAGAATTATCTCAAATACCATATAGTTTCGATAATTCTTTACAAGCAGCAGAAGTTTTTCCTGAAGGAAAATTAGATGCAGATTTACAACAAGTAGATTTAAGAAAAACCAATAGTTGGCGTTTAAGATTGGGTGAAATTGAAACAACTGAAATGGTAGAAGTTCAGTTGGTAAATGCTGTAGCTCCTTTTGTTTTATGCAACCGATTATCATCTTTAATGATGAAAGAAAATACGGGTAAAAAACATATAATTAATGTAACGGCAATGGAAGGGAAGTTTCATCGATTTAAAAAGGAAGATAGACACCCACATACAAATATGGCAAAAGCTGCATTAAATATGTTAACGCACACTTCTGCATCTACATTTGCTAAATCTGGTATTTATATGAACGCTGTAGATACGGGTTGGGTTACAGATGAAGATCCGGCAGAATTATCAAAAAAGAAAACAGAAATTCACGATTTTCAACCACCACTAGACATTGTTGATGGTGCTGCAAGAGTTATGGATCCGTTAATTGACGGAATAAATACAGGAAAGCATTGGTGCGGTAAGTTCTTAAAAGATTATTTTCCTATTGATTGGTAAAACATTTTTTTAGACATTAAACATAAAAAAGCCCATCTTAAAAGATGGGCTTTTTAAGTTTAAAAAAATAAACTTTACTTATTTGATTTACTTAGTAAACCTCCTTTTGCACTGTCTACCGTAATTGTAAATTTAGAATTTCCTTTTACAATCCATCGTACTTTAACAACACCGTTACCAGGTATATTTCTTACTCTTAATTTAGCCGGATTTACCTTTTGTTCTTTATTGACGTTAAAATCTGCGTTAGAAACCAACATACCTGCAATTACTTTTACACCAGAAATTGATATATAATCTGGTCTTGTAATATTATATTTTAAATCTTGACTAGCATGCGTTGGCATTAATCTATCATTTTTAATTGTAGCTGTAATTTCTTTTAAACCACCACTAATTTTATTTTCAGATATATTAGAAATTGATAAATTAGGCATATGTTGTGCATGGTAAAATGTAAATGCCATATTTCTATGTGCTTCTTCTTCTAACATAAAACCAGGTGTTGCTCTACCAAAATTCTTTTTAAAGCCACCAACTTCTATTTTACCATAAGTAGGATGATCGTATTCTTTCCATGGTGTAAAAGCATCTCCCATTAATAACTCTTTATCAAAATCATAAGTTTGATTTCTATCTCTTCCTCGTTTTTTATAGTACGCAAAAGAAGTAAAAATCTCATTTGTAAAAGTGTAAATTCCTCGACTACCATAAAACCAATCTAATTCGCCACCAAATACCGAGTATAAGTCTTTATACACAGTTAAATAACGATAACCAGGTAACATTTTTTCTCCTTTTTTACCAATTGCATCATAAATTCTGATGTCTTGTCTGTTATAAGTTGCTAAATCTTCTTGTGCGCCAGGACCTCTTAAAATCATTCCGCCAGAGTTATGAAAACTTTGTGCACCTGCAATATTAGGATGCGCTAAAACAAAATCTGCAACGGCTCTTGTTTCTGGTAACGAAAAAGGATGCTTGTAAGCACCACGCTGAATATAATCTGGTTGCCATTTCCAACCCCAATCTCTATTTGGATCGTAATAACCATGTGTATCTTCATTTATTCTTCCGTCACCATCATTATCAATTCCTTCATTACCAAGGTATTCATATCGCTGAGTTGTAACTACATCATCTGGCCCAATTGCAATCATTTTTCTAGGATCTAAAGGATCTACAATATAATTACCATCATCACTTTTTCTTCTCATTCTAGTAATAGAACCATCACCATCAATATCATCATAACCATCTTCATCAAACTTACCGTCTCTATCATCATCCAAAGGAATCATACCAGATCTTGGACTACTCCCGGTATTTGCTTCTTTCATAAAGTCGTTTCTTGCATCAGGATTTATAGTTGGTACAATGTAAAATATACGATCATTTAACATATTTGTTATGTACTCGTTATCATTAAAATTTTCTGTTAAATACCAAGCAGTGTAAATACTTATTTCTCCTCCTTGAATTTCATTTGAATGAATGTTTCCGTCTAAATAAAAACCAGGTTTTCTATCTGCTTTTCCTTTTTTATAGTTGGTAATTGCTAACATCCAAATATCTTTACCTAAAGCAGATTTACCAATTGATTGCCTTTTTACTAAATTAGGATGCGCATCAGCAATTTTTTTACTTAATGCAGCTAAACCTTCTGATGTATAATATCTATTAAAAGAAATTTGAACTTTTGGATTGTGAGGTGAACCCGCAGCTCTAAAAACTTCTGAACTATTTTGTGCACCAATTGCTAATGGAAATAAAAATAATAGCAACAATGATTTTAATATATTTCTATTGAATTTCATCTTTTCTAATTTTTATTTATTTCAATTTTATTGTTGCAGAATCTAAGCCTGTATGTGATGTTCCTGCTTCTAACGTTACACTACCATTACCTTTTATTAACCAAGAAAATTGTACAGAACTGTCACCATCTATACTATTTAATAATGTAATTTCTTTTCCGCTAATAATTTCTTGATTCTTTTTTAAACCTAAGGCGACTTTAATTTTTCTTAACCACCTAGATCTTTTACCCATTTCTGTATGTGTTGGTAATAAACCGCTATTGTGCACGTCTACAGAAATTCTTGTAATTCCGTTTCCTACAGCTTCTGATGTTAAATTTTGAAGTGTAATATTAGGTTGCATTTTTGCCAATTCTATAATAAAATCTGTATGCTTTTTACTAATATCTGCCACTAATTTATATGGCGGATTTATCATTTTATAAGGAGCAATACCACCAACTTCTACTTTTTTATTAGGAAAGTCTGGATGAGAAACCGTTGTCCAATCTACAAATGCATTTTTAATATTTTCTTTTTCTGCCCATCTTAAGTAATTTACTACTTTATTTTTTGATGCTTTTTTAGCAGAATCTTTTACTTGAGGCACCCACCAACCCGGAGTTGACAATGCTAGTTTACCAAAATGAAAGTAAGACCATTGGAAAAAATCACCACCTTTGCCTTTAGAACTAGGAGCATTTTTAGCTTTAATAATTTTGTTATACTTATCTGATAAAAATTTATTTAAAGCTGCGTCTAGTTTTAAAACACTAGTTACAACTCGTTTTTTGGCACCAGAAGCACTATATTTTAAAGGTGTAGATAAATTGTTTTCTGGCCCTAATGTTACAATGGCAAAAATATTCCATCGATCGTATAAAAAAGAAAGTAAATCTCTATTTTCTTTTTCAGAAACAGGATGTTCTCCGGCACCAGGCGTAAAATATTGATAATTATAGCTAAAATTTTTATTGAATAAAATTCCGCCTTTACCATCTTCATTAAAAGCACCATCTTTATCATTATCAATTCCTTCACTTAACAATTTATAAGTTCCTTTTTCGCCTTTATTAATATCTGCTTTTACAAGAACTCTGTCATCTTCTTTTAATGTTGTATAATCGCCTGTAATATCTTCTACACGCATCATGGTTATCAAACCATCATTATTTAAATCATCAAAAGAATCTTCATTTACAGCACCATCTCTATCATCATCTGTCTTTTTAGCATTACCATTTTTATAATGTTTTAAAGACGAAAAATAGTTTTCTGTAGCATTCGGACTCATGTTCGGAAAAATGTAAAAAGTAGTTTTTTCTAAAACATTTGCATGATTTTTTAAAATGTTATCTGCAATATTAACAGCCATTTCTGGTCCTAAAATATGAGAACCATCTACACCACTAACAATTGCAATTGCTGGTTTATTTTCTGCATTGCCTTTAGATAATGTTAATACCCAAATCTTATGCCCACCAATTGTAGTGGTTAATGCTTCTAATTTAGCATTGGCAGCATTCGATTTTTGAAGTGATTTGATTTTTTGAGTAAGTTTACTGTAATTACTATAATCGGATTGTGCCGAAATTTGTAACGTAGTAAAACAAATAGTCATCCCTATCAAAAAGAGAGATGCTCGTTTTTTATTAAACATAATAGTTAAGTTTGGTTAATTTAAATAATTATGTTTAAATATATAGTTTTCTATATATAATGCATTCTTTAGTGCCTTTTACACCTAAATATTAAGGATTGTTTAACAGATTTTAAAATTTTTAAACTAAAAAGTTGTAATTCTTTAAAGAATTACAACTTTTATTAATATTATAAAGAAGTGTTATTTTTGGATTGAAATAGGTTTTAACTTTATAAATCCTACAAAATCTAATACTTTAATAATTTGATATGTTACATCAATTTCGTGCCACTTTACACCAAAATTTGCACTACTAGCATGTTTATGATGATTGTTATGATATCCTTCTCCCATCATTAAAAAATCAAAAGGAAATAGATTTTTACTCGTATTTGTCATTTTATAATTTACATACCCATAAATATGACCAAACCAATTGATAATAACTCCGTGAATTGGTGCCATTAAAAGTGCAATTGGTAATAAAAACCATTGCCATAATGCAGTTGTAAAATAAGCAAAAAATAAGATGTAAAAAGCAATCCAAAGTAATCTAGAAAAACGAGAACTTGCAAAGCTATCAAAGCTTTTCCATTGTGGTACGTTCTTGGTAAACTTACTATCTACTGGTATTTTTTGTTGATTAATTTGCTGATAAATCGTTTTAGTTTTCCACATCATTGCAAATAAATTAGAATCGTAAGATGGTGAGTGCGGATCTTTTTCTGTGTCTGTATATGCATGATGCATTCGATGCATTATACCATAACCATAAGCGCTTAAATAACTAGAACCTTGAAAAAACCAAGTTAAAACAAACGTAACACGCTCCATGGTTTTAGACATTGTAAAAACCTGATGTGCAGCGTATCGATGTAAAAAGAAAGATTGAAAAAATAAGCCTCCGTACCAAAGAATTACTACAAATAAAACTATAATCATTAATGTTTTTTTGCAAAGATAAATTGATATCAAAAGCAAAACAATGAACCCAAATCAATAAAAAATTATACTCTTTTTCTTATTCTACTTAGGGCTTGCGCTGTTACACCAATGTAAGAACTAATATATTTTAATGGTATTACTTTTAACAACTCTGGTCTTTCTTTAAAAAGCTGCAAATAACGTTCTTCGGCTGTTAGGTTTAGCAAATTTTGTTCTCTTTTAGATTTTATTAAAAAAAGTCTTTCTGCTGTTAACCTACCAATTAAATTACCAATTTGTGTAGTTTTATAAACCTCTTGTAAATCTTTATACGTAATGCTTAAAATAGTAGTTTTTGTAAGCGTTTGCAATTGATATAAAGAAGGCCTTTGTGTTAAAAAAGAATCATAAGCACTTACAAACTGATTTTTAAAACTAAAACCAAATGTAATTTCTTTTTCTGGATTTTCTTTGGGAATAAATAACCTAACAACACCAGATTCTATAAAAGAAATATGATTTTCTATTTCGTTGATTTTTAAAAAAGTGGTTTTCTTCGGAATTACTCTTCGCTGTAATTTAGAGGTAAAGAAGTTCCAATCTTTATCAGAAATGTCTGCAATTTGATTGATATATTCTTTTATTTGATCCACTTTTTTTAATACTTAAAATTAGATGCAAAGATAAGCTTCTTAGTATTAATCCTAATGGAGTAGGAAGTATAAATTTTTAAAATCCTGCGGCATATAATATCAAGAAAACACCAATCATAATTCCCGCTAAAGGCACTAGTTTTTTACGTTTATTTTTTTCTTTGAATAAAATACCTCCAATAACTACCGCAATAATTAACTGACTTCTTTTAATTGCTGATAAAAGCATTATCAAAGCTTCTGGATCTTGTAAGGCTTTAAAATAAAAATAATCTGCAGCTTGTAATAATATACCAACACCAATAATAGTGTATCTAAATTTAAACGCCTTTCTTTTTTCGGAATACGGAAACCAAGTTATCGCTAAAATTATCAACAAAATGAATACAGTGTAAAAACAAAACCAGAATTGCAATGTCTGCGGATTCAATAACAAACTCTGAATTAAAAACTTGTCATACAAACCACTCGAAGCGCCTAAAAAAGTAGCACCAATAATAGCAAATATCCATTTGTTCTTTTTAAAAATAATTCCTTCTTTTTTACCAACTCTAGAATAAAGAATTACAGAAAATATAATTAAAAAAAAGCCAATCCATTGTAAAAAAGTAGGTTGTTCATTATAAATTATAATAGCACCAATAAAAGTAAAAAAAGGTCCTGCAGATCTAATAGGTGCAACAATTGTTATTGGTAAAAATTTTAATGCTTGATATGCCAATACCCATGAAGCGGCCATAATCATCGATTTTATAAAAATAAATCCATGAGTTTTTAACGGAATTGAAGTGATGTAAAAACCAATTTCTTTTGTGTAATCTGGGTAAAAGATTGACATAAAATAAAAAGGCAAAAGCACTAAAAAACCAGAAGCTATTGTACCAAATAATACCGGAAAAACCTCATTACCTTGTACTGCATGTTTTTTACATAAATTATGTAATCCTAAGAAAAGTGCAGCCAATAAACCTAAATACATCCACATGGCGCGAAGATAGTTTTTTGAACTATTTTATTGAAAATAATTGCATAAAAAAAGGTTGCCGTTAAACGGCAACCTTTATAATTTATTTCAGTTTAAATTATTTTAAACTTTCTAATAATTTTTCTGCTACTAACTCAGAAGAAGCTGGATTTTGACCTGTAATTAAATTACCGTCTTGAATTGCATAAGCAGCCCAATCTTCTTTTTTAGAATAGATTCCGCCATTTGCACTTAGCATATCTTCAACTAAAAATGGTACCACAGAAGTTAATCCTACAGCATCTTCTTCAGTATTTGTAAAACCTGTTACTTTTTTACCTTTAACAAGTGGTTCTCCGTCTGTTCCTTTTACACTTTTTAAAGCAGCAGGAGCGTGGCATACAAATGCTACAGGTTTTTCTTGAGAATTAAACTTCTCTATCAAAGCAATTGAAGTTGCATCATTTGCTAAATCCCATAATGGTCCGTGACCACCAGGATAAAATACTGCATCAAAATCATCTGCATTCATATCAGACAACTTTTTAGTATTCGCTATTTTAGCTTTTGCTTCTTCATCTTTGTTAAATCTATCAGTGTCTTCTGTAGCAGCATCTGGTGCATCACTACTTGGATCTATTGGTGCAGCTCCTCCGTTTGGTGTTGCAATTGTAATGTTAGCACCTTTATCTAATAATGTATAATATGGGTTTGCAAATTCTTCTACCCAAAATCCTGTTTTTTTTCCTGTATCTCCTAATTTGTCGTGAGATGTAAGTACAAATAATACGTTCATATTTTTATTTATTTTAGTTTTTATTGATGTTTCAGAATCATTTTCTGAAGTTTTTTTTGATATTTTATCTTTACAACTTGATGCCGTAACAATAGTTAACGCGATGGCAATAGTTTTTAGTAATTTCATATTAATAAGCCATTTTTACAATTTTTTCAACTCTTTCTGGAGATAATGTTTGATGTTCTCCTAAACCTGTCCAACCACGATCTGTAAAACGTTGCGCAATTTTTTCTGCAGTACCTTCATACTCTTTTGTATAATCAGATAGTTTTGTATCGATACCTAAATTATTAAAAAATGCTTCTGTTTTAGTAATCGCTTCATATGCTTTATCATCTGTACTACCTTCGGTAATTCCCCAAATTCTTTCTGCATATTGTGCTAACTTTTCTTTTTTATCTTCAAAGTTAAACTTGTAATGGCTTGGTGCAATAACTGCTAATGTACGTGCATGATCTATACCAAATAAAGCTGTAAGCTCATGACCAATTGCATGAACTGCCCAATCTGTTGGCACACCTTTTTGAATTAAACCATTTAAGGCCATTGTACAACTCCACATAAAATTAGAAGCTGCTTTGTAATCTGTAGGATCTTCTAATACCTTAGGAGCAATTTCTATTAGTGTCTGTAAAATACTTTCTGCAAATCTATCTTGCAATAATGCACCAACAGGGTACGTCATATATTGTTCTAAAACATGCGTAAATGCATCTGTTAAACCATTAACTAATTGACGTTTAGGAATAGACGTTATTACTTGAGGATCTAATATTGAAAAAACAGGAAATAAACCAGGACCACCCATGGCTAATTTTTCTTTAGTTTCTTCTCTAGTAATTACAGCTCCAGAATTCATTTCAGAACCCGTTGCTGGTAAAGTTAAAACAGTACCAAAAGGCATTCCTTTTTCTGTTCTAATATTTTTAGTTAAAATATCCCAAGGTGTTTGGCCATCATAAACTGCTGCAGCAGATAAAAATTTTGTTCCATCTATTACAGAACCACCACCAACAGCTAATAAATATGTAATATTTTCATCTTTAATAACTGTTAAGGCATCCATTAGCTTTGCATATTCCGGATTTGCAGGAATACCTCCAAACTCAGTAACATCAACATCAGCTAAAGCAGTTTTTACTTGCTCATAGATTCCGTTTTTCTTAATACTTCCACCTCCGTAAAGCAATAATACTTTTGCATCCGCAGGAATTTCTTCTTTGATATTTTTTATTGTGTCTTTACCAAAAATAATTTTGGTAGGATTTTTAAAATCGAAATTATTCATTTTTCTTTTTTTTGGGTTGATACTTCGTAATGATAAATTACTACTCTATAACAGTTACTAAATCTTTCATTGGCTTTCTAACTTTAACTAAGTTCACCAACCAATCTTCATCTTCTTTTCTATAACCTAAAGGCAATAAAACTGCACTTTTTAGACCTTTTTCATTTAAGTTTAAAATTTCATCTACTGTAGCAGGGTCAAAACCTTCTAAAGGTGTTGCGTCTACGCCTTCATAAGCAGCAGCAATAATTGCGTGTGCAAAAGCAATGTATGCTTGTTTTGCAGCATGATTAAAGTTTTCGTCTGCATCTTTTTGCGGATAAGAACTTAACAACATTTGTCTGTAATTTTCCCATCCTTCGTTTTTAAAACCACGAATTTCATTGGTTAAATCGAACATATAGTTAATTCTTTCTTCTGTATACGTGTCCCAAGCAGCAAAAACTAAAAGGTGAGAACAGTCTGTAATTACAGATTGATTCCAAGCAATTGGTTTAATTTTTTCTTTAATTTCTTGATTTTTTACAACAATAATTTCAAAAGGCTGTAAACCACTTGATGTTGCTGCTAATCTAGAAGCTTCTAAAATTCGCTCTATTTTATCTTCAGATACTTTTTCACCGTTCATTGCTTTAGCGGCGTATCTCCAATTTAATTTATCTAATAATTCCATGTTATTTTAATTTATATCTATTTGTTTATTTGATCACTTTTATACTGTTCCATGCAGATTCGTAGGCGTCATCTAAATGCGTTTCATTTAAAGTGAACGAACCTCTTTTTTGAGAAATCATTAAAAACGATAACGGATTTATTGCATACGCATACAATAAATAATCTGACATGGGTTTGATTATATTTTGTTCTTTTCCTTTAGTCCATAAGTCGAGTAGGGGCTGTAAATGTTTAATACCTTCAATTCTACTTGGCTCATCAATCATTGGTGTGTTGTCGCATTGTGCTAAAAACATTGCATTTTCACATTCTTTCAATTTAAACTCTGCAATTCTATGCCATATCAATTTAAATCCTTCTTCTACAGCCATATCTGCACTATAATTTTCGAAAGCGTAATCTGTATATTTTGCTTTCACTTCTATGTACGTTTTATTTACCAAGTCTTGTTTATTCTCGAAATATAAGTAGATCGTTGCAGGAGAAACCTTAGCCATTTTAGCTATTTTACTCATAGGTGTTGCATGAAAACCGTTGTTGTTAACCAACTCTATAGTGGCTTTTATCAACGCGTTTCTTTTGTCTATGCTTTTCTGAAGTTTTACCATTGTTTTCTAATTACGATGCAAATATAGTAAAAAAATGAATGTTCATTCTTTTTTTTAACAAAACTTAACATAATACTTAATAAACTGATAACTAAACCCTAATAACCGATTTTATAAACGGGTATTTATACGCTAAAGCAAAAATTGGATAATAAATAAGTTTGTATAACTAAAACTTTAATTTATAATTATGAGCTATTTACCTTTTAGACCCAATGCAAAATCTATTGATATTGATAACAAAAGAGAAAATTCTGTTAGAAATGCTTTTTCAGAATTTTTGATAGAAAACTATGGTAAAGATTATCAAAGTACAGTAGAAGAACATAGAAGTAGACCCAAAGCAAATCATTTTAACGAACACATAAATTCTGAAAAAGCAGACAAACCAATAGTCGGAATTATTGGTGGCGGTTTTGCAGGTTTATATTCCGGATTGATACTGCAGTCTTTAAATATAGAGTTTGAAATATTTGAAAGCTCAGAAAGAGTAGGTGGTAGAATAGATACTTGGTATTCTACAAAGTATGATGTAAAAGATACAAACAAAGCAGGATTGTATGGTGAAGTAGGTGGTATGAGAATTCCACAGTTTTCTAATGATATGCTACCTGTACAACAACTTGCTTTGTCTGTAAATGCAGTTCTAAAAAGAAACGATTTAGAAGATACTTTGTTAATTTGGAGAAAATTCTATTACAATTCACCGGTACAAAGATTGCGCTATAACAACATGAAAAAACCAATTTTAGCAGAAGATTCTAATCTAAATGCTTTAAATTTTGGTGTAGATAAAGGCGGAGATATCCCAATGGTTTGGGTAACTAAAACAACGTTAGGTTCAGAATCTTTTTTACCAATTAATAAAATTTTAGATAAAGTGAATGAACCTTTTATCACGGCAATAAATCAATCTTTTTCAAAAGGATTTAAGAAATTGATGAAGTTTGACAATTTTTCTATGTGGGCGTACCTTACTAATGTATTTACACTTGGCGATTTAGGTGAATACTACAATCCTGCAATGGGAGAAAAAACAGCCCATTTACCTTACAATATTGCCAGTTATCTAGAAACCTTAAATGTTGGTACGGGCATGTATACTGTATCTTTTGTAGAAATTATTTTGGCAAGTTATGATTGGGATGGTAGCAAAAACTCGTACGATGCCACAGATCAAAATATTTATATGATTACGATGGATAAAGGAATGCAACATTTTCCTGATGCTTGTAAAACTGTTTTAAATTTAGAGAAAGGTATTTTACCAGAAGACGGACAAAGAGCTCAAGAATTAATAGGTATGAAACCTGGTTTAAATGGTAAAGTTGGGTACTCTCCAGATAATTTAACAATAGCCGCAGCACCACCAAAAACAGTTCCGGCTGCAGATGCTTCTGCACCAGTACAAGGTTCAAAATCTAAAAAGAAAGAACGTGTGCATTTAGAACACAGAGTTACTCATATTAATTATGATGAAAACTTATACAAAGGTCATGGCGGAGTTAAAATGACCATTAGAAATCATGGTGAAACAAGAGAAAAACAGTATCCGTATGTAATTACAACATTGCCAAACGGAGCGTATTTAAACGGAGATTTAAAAGAAAATTTCTTTGATAATTTATCTTTTTCAAAAGCAAGAGCTATTAGAGAATGTAATTATATGCCGTCTTTTAAAGCTTTTATTACATTTAAAAAACAATTTTGGGCAACTTTAGGTGAAAGACAAGATAAAGGTTTAGGTGTTGCAGTGTCAGACAAATCGAACAGACAAATTGTATACCCTTCTTATGGCTATGATGCAGAAGGTGGTGTTTTACAAATTTACTGTTGGGCACAAGATGCCGAAAGAATAGGTGCGCTTTCTGATGAAGAAAGAGTAAACGAATGTTTAAAAGGAATTCAGTATTTATATCCAGAAGTAGATATTTACGAACATTTTGCAGGTTATAAACCAGAAGAAACTACCAAAACTTGGTTTTGGGATAATCATGCCAATGGTGGTGCCTTTGCACTTTTTAAACCAGGCCAATTTAAAAGTTTATATCCAACCTTGCTAACGCCAGAATTTAATGGTTCTTTACATTTTGCAGGAGAATGTTGTTCTGTTCACCATGGTTGGATTGTTGGTGCTTTAGATTCTGCATACAACGCTGTGTTAAGTATTTTAAAACAAGCTGGCGCGCACGATAAAATTAAGCAAATGGAAACTACTTGGGGAACTTTATCAGCACCCGATGTGGCCTTAACCAAAATGAGCAAACAATTGGTTTAAACAGATATTTTTTTAGAATACTCCATAAAATTAGCTTCAAAACGTTTTAATGTAGCATCTAATTTTTCAGCATAAATTACAAACTGACATTTATGAATGCTTTGTGTAATAGAAATTATATCTGTGTATGGAGATTTTTGAGATAAAAAAGAAGCATCATCAACACTTAAAATTTTTACTTGTGTTGTGTTTAATCCTTCTAGTAATAATAATTTATTTACAATTTTAGGTGTTGAAATAAGAATGTCTATTCCTTCAAAAATTTCAGATTTTAAAAGGTCTATATGTTCTTTTTCATCACCAAAATAAACTCTTAAGCTTGTATGTCTTGTATATAATAAAAAAGCATTGTACAGTTCTTGTGCTTTTTCGTTGTCTTCTACTAAAACAATAGCTCTTGGTGCATCACCTTTTTCTTCACACTTTAATTTATGTAATGTTGTAAGTATTAATGTTGTTGATTTACCACTGTTTTCTGAAGCTGTACAATATAAATTTGCGCCACTTTTAATAGCAGGAATTGCTACTTTTTGAAATTCTGTTGGTACAGAAATTTCGAAAGAAGTTAATTTTTCTTTTAAGTGATTGTGTAATTTTTTAAAAGGCTTTTCCATTTAAAATACTATTTAGAATACAGTTATATAAAGTAAGGGCAAATATACAATTTAATTCATGTTTGCTATCTATTAAATACCTTAGTTATCGATGGTTTTTGTATTTTATATTTTCCAAGTAAAACTGATGGTTAAACCTTTCCCTTTATCAGAATCTATGGTAATTTCTCCTTTATTCTGAGTAATAATTTTTTTAACAATAGCCAAACCAATTCCTGTACTTTCTACATCTTCATTAATTTTTAATTGACTAAAGATTTTAAAGATTTTATCGTGGTATTTTTCTTCAATTCCGGGTCCATTATCAGTAACACTAAACAAATACCCTTCTGCTATTTCTTTAACATCAATCTTTATAATTGCCTTTTCTTTGTCGTTGTGCTTAATTGCGTTGCTAATTAAATTTTGAAAAACATGACTTAGTTCTGTTTCATTTGCATAAATATCTACATCTTTTTCAGGTAAAAGGATGCTACTTTTATGCTGATTATCTACAACACTAGATACCTTGTTTAATAGTTGATGTATGCTAAAATAGGCTTTTACTTTATTGCCTTTAGCTGCTTTAGAATATGCTAATAAACCATTGATTAAAGATTCCATTTTAGAAACAACATCTTTTAAAAGTTTTAAATGATACTTTGTATTAACATCTAAATTGTCTTTTAAATCTTCTTCTATAAAAGAAGCCAAAGAGTACACCGAAACTAACGGAGATTTTAAATCGTGAGAAACAATATGATTAAAATCGTCTAACTCTGTATTGTAATTTTCTAGAAGCAGTAAATTTTCTTCTAACTTTAGGTTGGCTTGCGATAATTTTTCTGATTGCAAAGAAATTTCCTTTTTTTGTTTGAGAGCCAATTCTTTAGAAATTTCTAACTGTTTAAAAGAAATCGAAAAGCGATTCATTAAAAGCATAGACAATAATAAAAAAGCAACAACATAACCAAAGTTTACAAAAATTATGGCAAAATCATTTTCATCAATAAAGAAAAATATATGAATGATAAAAATTGCAGATCCTAACAACATGCTTATTAAAAGTAGTATCGATTCAGATTTTTTTATAAAAATGACTTTAATAATTATAAACGCTACATACGTTAGATTTAAAAGCATCAAAACTAAAAATGGCATTAAGAGATATGTAAAGTAGGGTGCCGGTAAAATGACTGCTAAACTTGTAAGCGTCCAAAAGCTAATTTTTATAATTTTAGTGTAAATAGCATGCCTAAATTTTTTAAAAATATCATTAAAAAACAAACTTGCTGCAGAACCGCCTAAAAATAAAGCAACGTATTCTATTCTGGTTAATAATAGCCAGTTAGCATTTTCAAAAAGGTGTGTAAATGGCGCATAACGATCACTTAAAGCCATATAAGACAAAGCAATACACATTATTGCAAAATGCAACACCGCTTGGTCTTTGTTCCAATACCAAAGGTAAAAAAACAAGAAAAAGACTCCAATAAAACCAAGGCAACCAATAAAAATCATATCGGCAACAATACGTTTCGTTTTCTTATCAAATAATTGTTTTGTGGGTGCAATAACTAAAGGTTCTGTAATACCACCTTTAGAGTGATAAAAGTTAGCAACTTGCAAAACGATTTCGAAAGTAGACTCGTTTGTATTTAAAGGAATAATTTGCGAAAATCTTCGATGTAAGGTTTCTTTTCTATTGGTACCCACAACACCTATCTCTGAAATAAATTCTCCGTTAATCCAAAGTTTTGAAGCAGCGTAAATTTTAGGAATGTATAATGACGATGCAACTAGATCACTAGGTATGGTCACCGTTTTTGTATAGGTTGCAAAACCCAAAGAAGGTAAACTTTTTTGGTTGTTTAAGGTAAAATTTGTCCAATTTTGTAGAGAAACCTGCTTGTAAACTGTAGCAGATTTAACACTTTCTGGTGTTAAAAGTTGATTCCAATAAAAGTTCCAATCGGTATCTAAAACAATCTTATCATTTGATTTTAAACTGCTAGAATCCTTAGCAACATCAATGTTCTTATTTACTTTTTGAAAACCGTAAAGATTTATAAACGTACTTAAAAATATAAAAAGAAAGCTTACTAACTTCAATTGTAAAATGTTTGTTAAGATTGCAAAATACAATAAAGATTTTGTTTACTTTTTAAATAATTTAACTTTCTAAAGCCTAAGTGCATCAAACTTCACATTTACATACTATTAGCAATTTAAAGTGTTCAATTTGTTTGTTGTGTATGTTAAAGTGAAGTATTCTTTTTTTTTAACATAAACATTTTGATAATTGTATTCTACATATTGATTAAAAAGTATAATTTTAGATTTTTAAAATAACCAACACTACTTACATGAAATTTATCCATTTTTTATGTCTATTTCTTTTATTTACAGCTTGTAAAAAGACAGAAGTACACCTTACTAAAATTACTGCAAAAAATATTGCGATTGATAGTACCCTAGAATCATCAGCAAAAATTGATAGTATCATTGCACCTTATACTAGAAAAATGATTGGTGAAATGGAAAAAGTATTAAGTTATGCGCCTTATAATTTTACCAAAAAAAGCGAAAACAGACAAAGCAATTTAGGGAATTTAATGGCAGATATGTGTTTTGAAATGGCAAATGCGATGTTTAAAGATAAAACAAACGCAGCAATCGATTTTTCTATGTTTAACAGTGGTGGTTTGCGTGCAAATATTTCTATGGGAGATGTAACACAAGAAGACGCTTTTAATTTAATGCCTTTTGAAAATGAGTTGGTTGTTGTGCAACTATCTGGTGCTAAAATAGAAGCGTTGGTAAGCTATTTTATAGCTTCTAAAAGTGCACATCCTTTGTCTAAAGAAGTTGCATTAAACATCCGTAAAGATGGTTATCAATTAAAAATTAAAGGACAAAATTTTGATAAAAACAAAACCTATCATGTCTTAACATCAGACTATTTACAAGGTGGTGGCGATAGCATGAACTTCTTTAAAAATCCTATAAAACTTACAAAGTTAGATTATAAGGTTAGAGATGCCATCATCCATTACTTTCAACAAACAGATACCATAAAAGCCGCAATAGATAACCGTGTAACTTTATAATTATGAAAAGAAGAAATTTTATAAAACAATTAGGTGGCGCTGCAGCTTTATCTATGGTAGATGGTTTGGTTTTACCAACACTAGCTACGAACCATAAGCGTCATATTACTATTTTACATACCAACGATACACATAGTCATATAGAACCTTTTGATGCAGATCATAGCAGAAACCCAAATAGAGGTGGAGTGGCAAGAAGAGCTACATTGATAGAACAAATTAGAAATGAAAACAAAAACACGTTATTGTTAGATGCTGGTGATATTTTTCAAGGAACACCGTATTTTAATTATTTTGGTGGCGAGCTTGAGTTTAAGCTAATGAGCATGTTAAAATATGATGTTGCAACCATTGGTAATCATGATTTTGACAATTCTATAGAGGGTTTATACAAACAATTGCCCAATGCTAAATTCGATTTTGTTTCTGCGAATTACGATTTTAAAAATACCGTTTTAGATACGCACGTAAAACCTTATAAAATTATTGTAAAAGATGGTATTAAAATAGGAATCTTTGGTTTAGGTATTGAGCTTGAAGGATTGGTAGGCAAAAAAATGTATAAAGAAACAGGGTATTTAGATCCGGTAGAAATTTCTCAGGATATTACTAAAAAGCTTAAAAATGAAGAAAACTGCGATTTAATTATCTGTTTATCTCATTTAGGGTATTATTATAAAAATAATCCGAATAAAATTTCTGATCTAAACCTTGCGAAAGCAACCAAAGACATCGATTTAATTATTGGCGGACATACACATACCTTTTTACCGAAACCAACACTGGTAAAAAACTTAGACGATAAAAATATATTGGTAAATCAGGTTGGTGCTTATGGTATCAATTTGGGTCGTATTGATTTTTATTTTGACGAAAACAAAAATAAATCTGCGAATGGCACCACAATTTTAGTTTAAAAAATTCTTAAACTGCTTTACTTATTTATAAATGAAAAATTAAGTTGAAAAAATTATAAAAATTTTAGGTCGTTTATAAAAACTTTGTATATTCGCACACCTTAAGAAAACAAGGTTGTTTTTTTACAATAATGGCTACTTTAAAATTAGCTGTATATCGTATTAAAATAGCACAAAAAGGGGAGATACTCAAGCGGCCAACGAGGACGGACTGTAACTCCGTTGACTATGTCTTCGCAGGTTCGAATCCTGCTCTCCCCACAACTTGTTTTTCACTTCAAAACACCCCAAAAATCAATATAATTTATCATAATAGTTTGCTATCACTAAACAATCTATGTTTTGATAGTACGCTAAGATTTTAGCAATCTCGATATGTTTTTTTGAGTATTCAACTACTTTACCAAGACTTTTTTAACAACTGTAAAGTTTATTACATGTAAACTTTTATGTAGCAAAGGCTATGTTTTTTAATTTTAGATTCAGAAATAGCAATTTATATTTTAACTAAAAATTCATTACCAATATGATCTCATTTTTTTAGACAAGAATTAATTTAAATTTAATAATCCGTTCAATTAAGATAGAACCAAAATAGTATATTTGACTCATAGCAATACTTAAAAGCATACATGTAATAAGTGGCTTTTAATAAAAGCTTTACGACACTTACATGGTAAGCCTCTCAAAATTTTTATAAGATGAAAAAACTAATAACTTCTATTTTACTAATTGCATTTCTTTTTATTGGTTGTAAAGAAAAAAACAAGCTAGAAAATACGTTACAAACACATTTTAAATATGCAAAAGATAAGGAGATATTAATTAGTGCACATCGCGGAGGAAAAGGTTATCCTGGTTATCCTGAAAATTGTTTAGAGACGATGCAATACATTAAAAAACATATCCCAAATGCCTTATTTGAAATTGATGTAGCTAAAAGTAAAGATGGTGTATTATTATTGATGCATGATAATTCGCTAGAACGCACATCAACGGGGTTTGGTAGGGTAGATCAAAACAATTGGGCGGCAATGGAACAATTACAACTTAAAGATGATTTTAAAACCATTGTTGATTTTAAAATCCCTTTATTTAAGGAAGTATTAGATTGGGCAAAAAAAGAAAATGCTATACTTACTGTAGATATTAAGCGAAGTGTAGACCCAGCAGAAGTGCTACAATTTATAGAAAAAAACAATGCTTTAAACCAATCTGTTATTATTACTTATTCTTTAAAAACGGCTCAAAAGTTATATAACTTGAATCCGAATGTGATGTTATCTGTTAGCATTAGAAATATAGAGGAGTTTAATAAAGCGGCCAATTCTGGTATTCCTTGGGCCAATATGGTTGCTTTTACAGGAACAAGGCTTTCAAACACCAAATTGTATAACCAATTGCACTCAAAAGGAGTACAATGTATGCTGGGTACTTTAGGAAACTTAGATAAGAGTGCTGCTGCAAAAGGCAATCATCTCTATAGAAAATGGACAAACCTTGGGATTGATATTTTTGCTACTGACAGACCACTTGAAACTAAAAATGCACTGAAAACTTATAAAAATTAATATATGTATTTATAGTACATACTATTTTGCGAAAATCGATTCGCTTTATAAAACCATTTTAAATATCAAACCATATAGTTGTATCATAATGTGCTGCGTTATGTACCTTTTGCTTTGCTTAAAAGTAATAGTTGTGACAACAGTTTTTTAAAAAAATTATGTTACAATTTTAGTAAAACAGTTTTTACGTGACGATATAGAAGTAAAGCATCATGTGCGTACATTGAATTGTCTTACAAATTATTGCTTTAAAAAAACAACGTTTTATTTGGTCTTGTACTTGCATTGCGCCTATAATCAATATAAACATTTTTTAGCCTTTTACATACCCCGTATTTATACCTATAAAACAAGACTTAAAAAAAATTAAGTATATTTAGGCTAACGTACTCTATGTCAAAAGAGTAGGTTACTAAGAAAAAGTACTTATGAAAAAAGAAAAAAAACAACAACCCGCTGTACAAAACAAGCATTTAGCGTATGATGCACATTTGTTAGAAAATGAAGTATGGCTAACTACAGAGCAAGCCATGGCGCATTTAAATGTTAGCCGTAGCACCATGTACCGTTTACGCAAACAGCACAACATACCTAGTTTTAAATTAGGTCATAGTCCTATGTATCCAAAACATTTGTTAAATAAATTGTTTATTAACAAGGCATTGGGCAATGTAAAAATGTAAATAGATTTTATACATAATTTGTAGGTTGTTTATAAAAAACACCTGATTTTTGAGAACACAAAAAAGTGTTTGTACACAACTAGTTACTCGTTGTGTGCAAACACCTTATACACATGTTTTATGTTGTAACCTACAGGATGTTACAGCACCGTAACTGCCCCCATATACGTGCTTATCGCAGCAAAGTTGGTGGATGGTTTGCTAAAAGAGGCCCAAATTTCTACATTAAAAGTTGCCATAAAATTGGGTAATGTTACACTGGCTGTGGTAGCACTTCTATCTGCTACAGTTGTGTTGGTATAAAACAAATTTAGATCGGGTGCATATACCACTACCATTAAAGTATCGGTAGCGGTTGCTTTGCCTTGGCCGCTATTGTCTTGCCAACTAAAGTTTAGGGTTTGGTTTGCTGCAGCTGCCACTGCACCGCCATCAATTCCTCTTAAATCGCCTTTACTTATCAACACTTTTGGATAATCCATTACGGCACCTTGTGGTGTATTTATTACTGCGTTTTTAAGATGATAAGAGGTTGCCAAATTGGCTCTCGATTTATCGCCTTGTGCACTGCCAAAATAACTATTTAAAATTTCTACAATCGGACTTAAAAACCCAATTACAGTTTTAAATTTTTGACGTTGTTCTGTTTGTTTTTCTGTTGCTGTATAATTACCACGTTGTGGTAAACTACGCATTACATTTTTACCCCTCCATCTAGAGCCTACTACGTTACCTACTTTTCCAGAAAATCCGCCTAAGATGCCTTTTTCAAATGTTGCCATACTTCTTTTTTTTTATGATTAATAGAAACCAAACATACAGACTAAAGTGCACGAAAACAAGTACTTGACACCTGCTGATACGTATTGACACAAACTGACGTTTTGTAAACGCTTTTGAAACTTTATGACCAAAATTGACCAATTAAGACACGTTATGACACATCTTGATACGTACTGACACAGCTACGCAAATTTTATAGTGATTTATTCGAGTTTGCTTCGGGGTTTGTTCGGGTGCGGGTAGGGGGTATTTTTAAAAAATGGACTTTTTACGGAGAAATCTACTAGCAAACTGGTATCAGGCTGCTAACAATTGGTTTAAAAATGCCGGGTATAGTTCGTATTTTAAGCTTTAAAACTCTTGATTAGAAGATTTTATAAAAACAAATTTAAAGGTATGTCGAAACGTTTTTATTAGGCAAGCCCTGTTATTATTAGATACTATTAGGAATTGTTAATACAGGTGCTTTTTAATTTTCTGTAATTTCTTTATTGATTTTAGAAATTAACAAAGCCCAAATCGGAATATTTAAAAAAAAGAAAGAAATACTATTGAAACTTGAATTTGATTTTATACTTGAAAAGATAACACTGCCTAAAAGTACTCCAGTTAAAAAGAACCCTAAACTATTATTAAAATTGCTTTTCTTGTAAATGCTAATTTTCCAATAAAAATCTGTTTCATATTATTTTTTAGTTTTTTCGGAATTAATGGTCTTGTATATGAAAAGTAGCTGATTTCCATGAACTAACTTTTTCGATTATAACTGACCTTTAATTTATTCATTTTCTTTAGGTTAAGCGATTAAGGCTCTATTTTTTATATACGTTGTTAGCAGCAGATTTTAAAAGTCCAACAAGTCATCATTTGATTTTTTTTCTTTTTTAGAATTAATAATATTGATTATGTATTCTGCTTTTGTTTTATCAATGAAAATGTTGTTAGGTCTACTCGAATAAAACCTGATAATGTCGTTAGTTTTCTTAAAGTTTTCACCTTTATTCAAGATAGAGTTCTTTCGGTCTGTAACTTTATGTAATTTATTTTTGGGTAATTTAAAATTAACAGATAATTTTTTAAAATCTTCATTATTTCTGTATACAAAATCAGCCCTTTGTTTGTAGAAAAATTGAATGAGAGATTTGTATGGCTTATCTACTACTGGTGTTTTTATGTTGGATATGTTTGTGTCATCTGCTAACATAATACTCATTGGCACATATTTATTATTGAATTGTTTGCGCATTAAGTTAAAAACAAACTCAGCCACGTCAACTTTTGTATTCGGCTGAGCATTAATTAGATATATATCATTATTGAAACAAAATTGTTGTCTGGCTAATTTTTCATTTCCTGAGAAATTTTTGTAGGTGTTTTTTGTAAAATCTAAAAAATCGTTTAAAAGTTTGTAAGTGACTATACTTTCAAAACCTACTGGGTCAATACTTTTATACAAGTCAAGTACATTAAAATAAGATTTATTATTTGGATGAAAAGAAATATGAGTAAGCATATCATTTTGCTTTTCTTTTGAGTCGAGATAAATAAACTGAGCTGTGAAATATTCTTGTAATGATTTATGAGACCACTTAAAATATATTCCATCTTTATTAAATATAGGAACTGTACTCAGTAAATCTTTAATAAAGTCAGAAGGTTTGATATCTAAATCTCCACAATAGTCTATTGCTTTTTGAATGGTAGTAGTTAACTCATCACGAGTAAACTCTATTTTATTTCCAGATTTTAAACATAAATAACCAAAAATCCTTAAAACTCGATGAAAATCATCAGAACCTAATTTGCAATATTTATCTCTTTCGAAAGAGTTTCCTTTCGAAAGGTCATGAGTTTCAAATAGAGCATCATATACTTGTCTGTAAAATACGTGTTTTTTAAAAGGAATTTTTTGCTTGTGCTCAAATGCAGTATAAAGCAAAGACACTAATAAAGGTGTTGTTAAATATTCCTCAATATTTTGAAAAACTTCTTTTTCTTCTAATTTAGAGATAAGTAATTTTGATACTACTCCATGATTATCATATTTTTTTAATAAGTCAAAAGCTTCATTAGAGTTTAGGGCTTTTATTTTAAACTTTTTAAATTCTCCAAATGAAGATAATGCGTCTTCAGGTCGAGATGTAAGTATAAATTTGTTCGCTCTGGCTTTTGAAACAAACTTTTCAATATCAGTAGTAACAAATGCTCTTTCTGATAATGAAATTTCATCAAAACCGTCTAGGAAAAAAATAAAATCGCCTCTTTTAATTAAATCTAAAATAAATTGCTTGTCAATTTTTTCATTAATAGAGTTAAATTGTTCAATGATTTCATCGATTATACCTTTGCTCTTTGATAAACGCCTGAGTTCTATTAATAAAGGAACACCTTGATTTTGTTCAATGCAGGAAATGAGCATTTTTTTTACCAAAGTGGATTTACCCATTCCTGCTGTGTCTGTTATTAAAATTTTATTGGTTTCTTCAAATAGTTGATTATCAAAATTTTCGATTTTAATTTCCTCTCTGTTTTGTTCACAAATTAAATTTAATGGCAGATATACATCATTTAGCAAAACTTTTCTCTTTTTGTAAGCAATAGTATTTAATACTGCATTTTTCTCAAACGACTCATTAAGGTAATCTTGAAATTTACTTTCAAAATAATGATCAATTAAAAGTTGGTCTTTATTCCATTTTTTGCCAAGTTCTTTGAATTTTGGTACTAGATATGTATCTAAAATGGCTTTAGTGAAAGGGGCTGCAATTGTAGCTATATTTTTTAATGTATCTATGTCCATGTTTTGAATTTGCTGCTAACTCGTTATATAAAATCAAATATATTGCATTTAGATTTTATTTACTTGTATAACAGCACTTTTTTATTACTTAAACTAAATATCATGAAGTTATCAAATAGAAACAGTTATCTAGTTTGGCAATAACATTAACTAAATAATGCAAAAGTCTTAAGAAAGTTATTTCTACTTAATAGTCTATTAAAGTTGTGCTTATGTTAGGTTCTTCTTTTAAATTTGTGGTAATAAAGTTTTTGTATATGAAAAGTTACCTGTTTGTATCTAGTGATAAATGTAAGTAGGGGAGAACGTATTTGTGTATGCTTTGTTGCGTGGTTTAAGCAACTAATTTAGTAAATGATTACCGACCAAGAAAGTCCGCGAGGACTTTCGCAAGTAGGCAATAAGCTAGCAATAAATTATATACGGTGTTAGCAAAAGTTTTTACTTTTTATCTTCTGGAAACAAGTCATAATAATGTTCAAGCAAAGTTGCTCCCAAATCAGAAAGAAGATAGTTGAATTCAATTTCTCCACCTTTAAATTCAGGGTCATATTCATTGTACTGATGATTTTTTTCAATTGGTTTTTGTTCAGAAGGTTCTTGGTAAATTAGACCTAAACTAATTATCGGATAATAATCTCCTTCGTGAATTTGCTGTTTTTTCCCTTTCTCAAAATCCGTAACTAATATTAAATCATCTAAATATGCATCTTGAATTAGTTTAGTCATTCTTAAAAAATCTTCCGAATATTTGATTTTCCCTAGAGCCTTTAGTTTACATAAACGACCATAGACTTTGCATTTTTTAATTGTTTCTAGTCTATCAATTGCCATAAGAATCTTTTCTGAACCTGTTCCGTTTTCATCATCCAATTCAGATGTCAATTCAACACGTTCTTTCCAGTTTATTTCTCCAAGTTCTAGTAAAACATTCATTGCTTTTTTAATGAAAATTCTATCTGTATAAGAATTATAAATTTTCCTAACAGCAACTAGAGATTTTAGAATTGGAACTTCTTGGACAACTTCATTAGTGATTTGGTTATCTAAAACTTGTTCAACCAAATCAAAAGTAATATCCTTCAATTCTTCGGATTTAATTATTTCATTGAACTGTTCTTTCACTTGGTTTTTTAATTTTTGCTAACTCGTTATATAACATCAAATATATTGCATTTAGATGTTATTTACTTGTATAACAGCACTTTTTATTACTTAAACTAAATACCATGCAGTTATCAAATAGAAATAGCATTTTTCTTTGGTAATAACATTAACTAAATAATGCAAAAGTTTTAAGAAAATTATTTCTCCTTAATAGTTTATTAAAGTTCTGATGATGTTAGGTTCTTCTTTTAAATTTGTGGTAATAATTTTTATGTATATGAAAAGTTACCTGTTTGTATGTGAAGATAATTTTAAGTAGGGGAGAACGTGTTTGCGTATGCTTTGTTACGTATAAATAGAGACTAATTTAGTACATACAAACCAAATAGAAAGTCCGCGAGGACTTTCGCAAGTAGGCTTATACTAGCAATTTTGGTTATACGGTGTTGGCATGGTGTTTTTATTCAATCAACTTATAATTTCGTCCAGTTTTAAATCCGCTGTATACTATCAATCCAACTATTATTATTTGTAATGAATATAGAACTGTTGAAACATTGTCAAATATTTTGTTAGTTACAGGAAGATTATATTCTGTAGTCTCTGTTACTCCGATATAAGAATTGACAATTGAAATCATTCCAGTAAGGATCCAAATACTCAATACTCCACTAATTACAAAAATCATATTAGCAGTTAAGTTTTTAAAATTCTGTTTTAACATTCGTATAAGATAAAAGCTAAAAAAAATCAGAATGGATAATGGCAGAATAAAATGAATATTCGCAATTACAAAATAAGTGTCGTGAACATTTATGTCAGTTACAGATTCAGATTTGAATCCGTCAACACCAAATAGAGAAAAATTTATAATCAGCACAAAAATTGCTGTTCCAATAAGCCAAAATATTTCTTTGCGTTTCAATTCAGTCGTTAGTTTTTAAGTTAGTTGCTCAATATTATGCACAACTCGTTATATAAAATCAAATATATTGCATTTAGATTTTATTTACTTGTATAACAGCACTTTTTTATTACTTAAACTAAATACCATGCAGTTATCAAATAGAAACAGCATTTTTCTTTGGCAATATTATCAACTAAATAATGCTAAAGTCTTAAGAAAGCTATTTATATTTAATAGTTTATTAAGGTTCTGTTGATGTTAGGTTATTCTTTTTAATTTCTGGTAATAACGTTTATGTATATAAAAGTTACTTGTTTGTATGAGAAGATAATTTTAAGTAGGGAAGAACGTGTTTGTACAAGATTTAGTTGCGTATAAATAGACACTAATTTTCCGGTTAAACACAGAGCCGAATTTTTCTATTTTGTTTTTAAATACCAAATTTAAAAATTTAGCTACCTTTATAAATATGCATAAAACTTTCGATATAAGACTTACCAGCTATGTTTTATACACGTTGTTGTAGCTAGTTTTTCTTCATCTGCAATAAATGTATAAGTACAAATTTTTACTGTTTGTCTGTCAAATCCAATTTCAAGAGGATCTGCCCATTTAATATTTCTTCCAGGTGTTTTTCTCTTCCATACAAACCAATAAGAATCAAATTCTTGTTCACGTAAAAGGTCTAATTTTTTAAAACTCCATTTTTTAAATGAACTATCAATTTCTATTGCGATATCTTTTCCTTCTTTATTATATATAACAATATCTGTGTATCCAAAATTCCCTCTTTTTTTAAATTCCTCTTTTACGTCATCATTGAATACAAATTCAAATTCAAGTTTATATTTTAAATTTAAAGCCTTACAGCTATTGACTATTGAATTTGTTATAGCTTTAGTGAAATCTGATTTTAAGGGAATATAGTTGTAATCAAATCGACCTATATCAATAGAATAAATTCCTTCTAATAGTTTTTCGAATATTTCATCTGAAGTCATTTTTACCATATTAGCTACAACGGTTTTGTGTATGATTTCGTTGCGTCTTTAAGCACTAAAGTTAGCAAATAAATCACAGATAGAAAGTCCGCGAGGACTTTCGTAAGTGGGCTTATACTAGCAATTTTGGTTATACGGTGTTGGCATGGTGTTTTTATTCAATCAACTTATAATATCGTCCAGTTTTAAATCCGCTGTATACTATCAATCCAACTATTATTATTTGTAATGAATATAGAACTGTTGAAACATTGTCAAATATTTTGTTAGTTACAGTAAGATTATATTCTGTAGTCTCTGTTACTCCGATATAAGAATTGACAAATGAAATCATTCCAGTAAGAATCCAAATACTCAATACTCCACTAATAACAAAAATCATATTAGCAGTTAAGTTTTTAAAATTCTGTTTTAACATTCGTATAAGATAAACGCTAAAAAAAATCAGAATGGATAATGGAAAAATAAAATGAATATTCGCAATTACAAAATAAGTGTCGTGAACATTTATGTCAGTTACAGATTCAGATTTGAATCCGTCAACACCAAATAGAGAAAAATTTATAATCAGCACAAAAATTGCTGTTCCAATAAGCCATAATATTTCTTTGCGTTTCAATTCAGTCGTTAGTTTTTAAGTTAGTTGCTCAATATTATGCACAACGTTTAGTATGAGAATAGTAAGGGATTAAAACGCACTTACTTTTCGGTTTAGCACTTAGCCAAATTTACAATTTTACCGCTATTTTAATTTTAACCGTCAAATTGTAAATTTGGCGGACTTTGTTAATATGCACTAGTCTTTGATTAAGCATTAAAACCCTTATTATTTTTATACATTGTTGTGCGTTCGTTTTTATTTTCCAGTCATTATATCGTATTCTTTCGGTATTTCAACTCCATTAAATTCGTTTGTCAGTCCGTAGAATATTACTAAAGTCAGTATTATTCCAATAATCAGAATAATGTAGGATTGTATATTCGGCTCAATTCCAATTATTTTATTTTTCATTTTTTTTGAGTGAATAGCAGAAATATGCCCAAAAAATGAGATTATAGCAAGTCCATAATATGGTATAAAAAATAAGTTCAAGGGAAATGTATTTAGTCCGGCAACTCCAAAATAAAAATTAGTGTCTAAATTCAAAATTAGTCTTCCAGATAAAACTGCACTTAAATGAATAAAAAAGAAAATCGCAAGATAAAGTCCAGTCCAAATTTGTAATTTTTCAAAGAAATCAGTAACATTTTTTCGTTTTTTAAAGAATAATTTGATTCCCGAAAAAACCTGTATTATAACAGCAAAAAGTAATATGGTTTCTGCGATTATGTTTCTATAAACAACTCTTAAGTCATTCATCATTTCAAAATGAGCATCTGCTCCCAAAATACTATATAAATGATTAAACAAATGTACTCCCACGAAAAAGGAAATTAGGACTCCTGAGAAATAATGTATACGTTTCATTTTTTTTTTTACAAAAATCAACTTAAAAATTAAGCTGTCATTTGATTTATATCAAATTCGGTTTTTAAAATTTCGGATTCTACTTAATGTTTCAAGCGTAATTCCAATATATGAAGCTATATGTGTTAATGGAATTCTTTGAGTAATATCAGGTCGAATGGATAAAATATTATCATATTTCTGTTCTGCTGAATGAAATTGCATAGATGAAATTCTTTCCTGTTGTCGTAACATTGTTTTTGTCACAACAATTTTACTTAAACGTTCAAAATCAGTGTGCTCATCAGATAGTTTTTCTACATCTATTTTCGATATTTCTAATATTATGGAATCCTCCAGCAGTTCTATAAAATGTGGGCTTGGGATATTGAGAAAAAAACTATTTATAGAACTAATAAAATCGTTATCGAAAGCAAACCAATCAGAAATGTCTTTTCCATCTTTTAAATAGTACGCTCTTGCGCAACCATTAAAAATGAAAAATGTTTTATCAGAATATTGTCCTTCTCTGACAAGTATTTCGCCTTTTGGTAGAACTAAAAATTTAGAATTATTTGATAATTTCTGTTGACATTTAAAAGACAATTTTGAATATGTTTCACTAATTCGATTTATTATTTCTTCTTTATTTACTCTCATTTTGTAATGACGCACAACTCGTTATATAAAATCAAATATATTGCATTTAGATTTTATTTACTTGTATAACAGCACTTTTTTATTACTTAAACTAAAACCATGTAGTTATCAAATAGAAACAGTAATTTTCTTAAGCAATATCATACACTAAAGAATTCTGAAGTCTTAAGAAAGTTATTTCTACTTAATAGTATATTAAAGTTCTGTTGAAATTAGGTTCTTCTTTTAAATTTGTGGTAATAACCTTTATGTATATGAAAAGTTACCTGTTTGTATGTGTGGATACTTATAAGCAGGGGAGAACGAGTTTATGTATCCCTTGTTAGGTGTTTAAGCAACTAATTTATTAAATACAAACTGAATAGAAAATCCGAGAGGACTTTCGCAAGTAAGCTTATACTAGCAATTTTGGTTATACGGTGTTGGCATGGTGTTTTTATTCAGTCAACTTATAATTTCGTCCAGTTTTAAATCCGCTGTATACTATCAATCCAACTATTATTATTTGTAATGAATATAGAACTGTTGAAACATTGTCAAATATTTTGTTAGTTACAGTAAGATTATATTCTGTAGTCTCTGTTACTCCGATATAAGAATTGACAAATGAAATCATTCCAGTAAGGATCCAAATACTCAATACTCCACTAATAACAAAAATCATATTAGCAGTTAAGTTTTTAAAATTCTGTTTTAACATTCGTATAAGATAAACGCTAAAAAAAATCAGAATGGATAATGGCAGAATAAAATGAATATTCGCAATTACAAAATAAGTGTCGTGAACATTTATGTCAGTTACAGATTCAGATTTGAATCCGTCAACACCAAATAGAGAAAAATTTATAATCAGCACAAAAATTGCTGTTCCAATAAGCCAAAATATTTCTTTGCGTTTCAATTCAGTCGTTAGTTTTTAAGTTAGTTCTCAATATTATGCACAACTCGTTATATAAAATCAAATATATTGCATTTAGATTTTATTTACTTGTATAACAGCACTTTTTTATTACTTAAACTAAATATCATGTAGTTATCAAGTAGAAACAGTAATCTATTTTGGCTATATCATTAACTAAATAATGCTGAAATCTTAAGAAGTTATTTCTACTTAATAGTCTATTAAAGTTCTGTTGACGTTAGGTTCTTCTTTTAAATTTGTGGTAATAACGTTTATGTGTATGGAAAGTTACCTGTTTGTATGTGTGGATACTTATAAGTAGGGGAGAACGTGTTTGTACAAGATTTAGTTGCGTTTGTTTAGCAATAAAGTTACTAAATAATTACTGACAAAGAAAATCCATGAGGATTTTCGTAAATAAGCTAAAAGCTAGCAATTAATTTTGTACCGTGTTATACTTAGTTTTTTAGTTTGCAAATATTTAAGTAATCGTTACTGTATATGATAAAATTCTCACCAATTAAATCAAATTTTAAAATACCTGAATTTTTTTGTTGACCTAAATTTTGTTTGGAGGTCAGAGATAGTTCAAACTTTTTTGTAAAGTCTATTGTACTATAAAAATATAATCTGTTCTTTTTTTCTTGAGGTCGTAATATAAAATATTTCTTATCTGAACTATGGTTTCCTTGACCTTTTGCGATTTCAAAATTACAAATCCAGTTTTTTTTAAAATCATATTTTGATATTATACTATAATCCCAAGCACTACCACTTTTAGTTCTGGTTTTTGCTCCACCAGTCGAATATATAAATAAGAAATGTTCATTCGTGAAAATATCTCTAATGTTTAACCAATCATGATTTGGCCAGTCATCATTAATCCTAACTTTGGGGTATTTATCTTTTGGTAGCTCAAATAAAGTTTTTTCAAAATTAGCTGATGTTTTTCTTAAAAAACTTTTTTTATTGATTTTTAAACTACTTACATATCTTGGAGCATCATTTTTGTAGTATAAATCTTCTAAAGCAACTATAAATTTATTGCTATATTCATTGTAACATGATAAGCTTACTTTATGATAATTATTAATATCTAATGTGAGGGAATCTTTAACTTTCACTAAGGAATATTTCCCAAAGTTGTGGTTACTCCATAATATAATTTTATCTGTTTTAAATATTAGACCAAAAAAATCTGATGAATTAATTACTCCATAACCATTAAAACTAGACGCATATTTGAAATCTTTGTATTTATTTAAACAAATTGAATCTATAATTTTTCCATTTACATATTTGTCAATAAATGTTGGTGATTTAAATTTATTACTTATAACAATAGTGGTTGACTTATCTGTATTAAAGATCCATTCAAATCCATATCCCTCTCTAGGTTTGTATGTTTTTATAAATTCCGTTTTCAAAATTAAATATAACTCGTTATATAAAATCAAATATATTGCATTTTGATTTTATTTACTTGTACAACATAACCTTTTTTTATTATTTAAACTGAATATCATGTAGTTATCAAATAGAAACAGTTATCTACTTTGGCAATATTATCAAATAAAGAATGCTGAAATCTTAAGAAAATTGTTTTTACTTAATAGTTTATTAAAGTTCTAATGATTTTGGGTTCTTCTTTTAAATTGTTGACAATAATGTTTATGTATATAAAAAGTTACCTGTTTGTATGAGAATATTATTGTAAGTAGGGGAGAACTAGCAATAAAATATATACGGTGTTTTAAAACGTTATTTATTTCTCCCAATTATATTCAGGTTTCGATATTTCTTTAACAAAAATTAAACCATCATATGTTTCTGTGTAAATTTTACTAATCATAATCTTGTGAAGCGGTTTAGGTTTATATCCGCCAGCGCCTATTAATATATGTTTGTTTTTTTTACTAAAAAAGTTTGAGGAACCATTTTCAATTGCTTTTTGCAAATCAACAAAACAAATATCTTTATTAATAGACATTAGAGTTTTAGCATATGTTTTTTTAAACGGTTTTATTATATCGTAAGTTTTCCAATGATTTCCTTTTTTTTTGTCGACAACAAAACCATTTATTTTTCCAATTCCAAAGTCAAAACCTACACTATAATATTCATCTTTGTAATAATCTTTCAAATGACGACCTAAATTTATTATACTACTTCCAGTAGACCACATTTCTTTTTTATTAATGTGTTCATTATGTGCCCAAATAAAAGCTTTACCATTTTTGGATTCATTTTCTACTATCCATTTTACATTTTCAAACATTTTTAAATCTCTAAATTCTGTGCTTTCAGGAAATTTGCTTTTAACTTTTGATGCATATTCAGTATATGCTATTAAATAGTTTAGGCTTCTTATTACAGATTTGTATTCTTTATCCTTTATTTCTGAATTTAGTATTTCCTTTTTTAATTTAATTAATTTTGGAATTTGATATTGCCACCAATTATTAAATTTAGTATAATCTATCATCTTATTAGAACAACTATCTGCAATTTTCAAAAGATCCTCCTCAACAATAATTTTATTTTTATTGATAAATTCTCGTATTGTAAGATTAATTTTTTTGCCTAATTCAATATCCATTCCATAAAATCGAATTTGGTTTTCTTTTGGTTTATCTAAATTATAGTTTCTCATCCATTGTAAAAGATTCACTATTTCTTTAGTATTCCAAAAATACATATTAAAGTTTTTGGCTATTGTTTTAATATTTCCATTTCCGCCACTTATCCATTCATTTATTCCAGATTCAGCTTGATATTCATCTTCCATTATAAAAATTCTGACACCTTGATTTTTCACTAGATATTTAAAAAATTTTGCTTTTATATCAAAAAATTCTTTTGTATTATGAGAAGCTTCTCCGAATCCAAAAATTTTAGCATTTGCAAATTTATTAGGTGTATTATTTTTAAAAATTGTTAGTTCAGAATCAGGATTTGCATTTTCAATCTCTATTGCATTTTCATTAATCCATTTTACAGTTTTATTATTTTGCCCATTAACAATGAATAAGGAGAGTAACATTACAAGTATTAAATATTTTTTTTCCATAATATGAAATTGATTGTTTAGGTCAAGCTTATAGTATTTTGTTATCTAAAATATTAAAGTAGTATTTAATTAAAGTTAATTTAAATACAAAATAATTCAATTAGTTTTTAAGTTAGAAGTTTGTCAAATGTTTTACAACTCGTTATAAATCAAAAATATTGCATTTAGATTTTATTTACTTGTGCAACAAAACCTTTTTTATTATTAAAACTGAATATCATTTAGTTATCAATTAGAAACAGCTTTTTTCTTTGGCAATATCATCAACTAAATAATGCTAAAGTCTTAAGAGAGTTATTTCTACTCAATAGTTTATTAAAGTTCTGTTGAGGTTAGGTTCTTCTTTTAAATTTGTGGTAATAACGTTTATGCATATGAAAAGTTACCTGTTTGTATGTAGCGATAAATGTAAGTAGGGAAGAACGTATTTATATATGCTTTGTTGCGTGGTATAACCAACTAATTTAATACATACAAACCAAATAGAAAGTCCGCGAGGACTTTCTATTTGGCTAAAACGAGCAATAAATTTTATATGGTGTTAGCTTTAGTTTTTTAATTCAAGTTTCTTAATTGATTTTTTATTCGTTCAGTAAGAATGTCAAAATCCTTTGTTTTCCCAGTAAATTCATATTTCAAAATATCATTACTTTCAGCTTTTTTTGAAAGAATTATTGCAAGAGAAATTTCTTGTTCAGAATCATTTTCCTTAAACATTTCTTTAATAGCATCCCAATTAAGTTTTTTTAATTCCTCTTTATTTTCTGCTTTGAATTCAAAATTTGTAATAGCAATTTTGTCACTTTTTTTACTTGATTGAATTTGCGTAAATGCAATAAATACAAGTATTGATAATACTATAGTTCCAATTAAAATTCTTTTTGTTTTCATAATTTTTCTTTTTTATGGGTTAATGTCTTGTCCTGAAATATGGCTACAGGTTAAAATTGAATTAAGCTGATAATTTATATACCATATTTGGTGTTTTATAGTCTAAAGATAAGTGTAATCTTATCTCGTTGTATAAATTAATTGCATTTTTTGTAGCTCTCTTTGCGTGTGCCACATTATCAAAGGTTTGGTCTAGATAAAATTCATCTTTTAAAATACCATTTACACGTTCAGCCATTGCGTTTTCATAACAATGATTTTCTTCAGTCATACTGATGTCTATTTTCTTTCTTTTTAATATTTGAGTATATACATTACTGCAATATTGTATCCCTCTGTCTGAATGATGAATAAGCCCATTAATGTTTTTAGCTTTATAAATCGCCTTATTTAGCGCTCTCACACATCCTTTAAGTTCCAAGCTATCACTAAGGTCGTAACCAACAATTTTTCGAGAGTGCATATCTGTTATTAAAGCTAAGTAACAAAATCCTTTTACGGTTCTTATGTAAGTTATATCACTTACCCAAACCTGATTAGATTTTGTAATTTTTAAGTCTTTTATAATATTATTATATTTATAAAATCGATGATATGAGTTTGTTGTTCTGGCACTAGTTTTCCTTCTAAGTGTTAGCATTTGGTGTTTTCTAAGGACATTAAATAAAGTATCTCTACCAACTTTAATATTTACTTTATTAAAATCTACATCTAAAGATTTAGTAAGTTTACGCACACCTTCTCTAGGAAGAGATTTGCGTCTTTTTCTAACAATATTTATAATCTGTTGTTCTAATATTAAACGTTTATCAGCTCTAGATTTGTATTTATAATACGCATCACGTTTAAGTCCAAAACAATGAGTTATAGTCGTTAAAGACGCAAATTTCTTAGATTTCTCTTTAGCTTTTATTAAGGCTTTATACTTAACTTTTTTTTTAGTTCAGCAATAGATTTATAACCTAAATCTTCAGCAGCTACTTCTAAATAGGATTCTTCTACCATAGCATCGAGATCTTTTTTAAGTAGTAGTTTTTTTAGTTGCTCAACCTCTTTTTGAAGAGCTTTAATTCTGGATATTTCGTCTTTAGTCTCCACTTTTACTCTGGTGTTCATTAAGTCTTTACGATTGTACTTTTTAATCCACTCATTAACGGTTGTAGGTGCAATAGAGTAGAGTTTACAAAGTTCGCTCTTTGTGTGTTTTCCGATTGTAAGTTCGGCTAAAATTTTTAATTTAAAAGGTTCACTGTAACGTCTAATTACTTTGTCATTTCTATACATAATGTTTAAAATTATGTAGCCTTATTTCAGGACGGGTGTTAATTGTGGGCAACGGTTTTGTATATGAAAAGTAGCGGATTTTACTCACTAATTTTTCAGGTTATAACAGATCTTTAATTTATTTATATTCTTTCTATTAAGCGATTAAACCGCTATTTTTTATATACTTTGATGGCAACTGGCTTTATTCAATCTCAAATTTGAAAATATATGTTTGAGCTCTCCAATATGGGTCAGAAGAATACCTTACATTAGATTGATTAGCTTGAGAATAAATAAGGGTTTTATCATCTGAAAATATTATAGAATTAAACATGTCATTTCCTTGTGGTAATCCATTAAATTCACAAGCAACATTTAAATCTGAATAGTTATATATTTTATCAAAATCTGCGAGATAGCTATTATTTGGACTACATGCTTTAATATCTGTATTAAAAGTTCTGAGAACATTTAAGTCTAAATCTAATTCAAAATTTTCCCAGAATAGTTTTTGATTATCGGGAGCTAAAAATACAAATGGGTATGCTCTATAAGAATACGGTTGATTTATATTATCTAAATTTAATTTATTATTAGAATTTGAAAATCTATAAATTGTATGATCACCATTACTTTGTGCTCCATATAATTTGTTATTAGAAGTATTGAATTCAATATCCCCATGGCTTGTAAATCCTGTCTGACTTGCTAATAAGTTACCATTATTTCCATTATACAACCAGAAACCAGTTGTACCTGAAGTAGGTGGGTCTCTATGACAGTAAAGTACATTATCATTACCGACTTCTATTTTATGAATTCCCCACCCATTTGTATTTGTTGCAAAAGTTGTAGCTTCTAACGTGTTCAAATTAAGTTTTGTTAATTTGTCAACTCGTTCTTGACATAGAAAAAGATATTGACCATCTGGAGACATATCTAAATCAGCAAAAATATCATCTTGCAATATATGAGAATTGATTTTAAATGTTTGATTATTAATATCAATTACTAACAAACCATACACATCAGACTCATAGTTTTTATTCCCAACCAAAGCATAGAGCCTTTCTCTTGAAGGGTCTTTTATAATTTTGCTTATATAATATGGAAAGTCAATAAAAACGCCTGGATGCATGCTTTTAATATTACTACCTATAACATGATTGTAATTACCACTTGTTTCAACGATAATTTGATATTTTTTATCCTCTACAAGAGAAGAAAAGCTTGTAACATCATATTCTAATGTATTAATGTCGTTAATTTCTGTTATCGGGGAAAAGTCTTCAGTATAAACCTTGTAAGATACAAAGTCATTGCCTTCATATTTTGTCCAATTTAGTCTCACAGATTTACCTGTATTTACTGCATTAAGTTTTATGCTGTTAGATAATATTATGGAATCTTTCACAGTTAAATTTTGGTTTGGTAGTGAGGCTTCTAAAAATATTGTATGAATTCCATTAGTTAATGTCTTTTCAATTTCACTTCCGAAGTTATCATTAGGGTTTCCTTGAAATAAAATTCCATCTATACTACTTCTCCAAACGAGTTGAATGTCAGTATTGTTCAGTTCAACTGAATTATTTCCATAACTTATATTAATATTGCCATTAAATACCTTTATGCTATCTGGCTTTTCAAAAATACCATCATATCCTTGATTATGATAAGAGTAATCTCTTGTCTGTAATGGTGAATTAATTTTTGCTGTAAAATTTGTAATATTTAAAACTAAATCAACAGTCTCATCATCGTTATTATTATCCAGTGGTATTTCATTATCAGAACTACAACTAATTGTTAATACTAAAATAAGTAGAAGGTAAATTTGTCTTTTCATATTTTTTATTTGTTTTTTTGCTTGTTGCCAACTCGTTATGTAAAATCAAATATATTGCATTTTGATTTTATTTACTTGTATAACAGAACTTTTTTATTAATTAAACTAAATACCATGCAGTTATCAAACAGAAACAGCAATCTACTTTGACAATATCATCAACTAAAAAATGCAAAAGTTTTAAGAAAGTTATTTCTCCTTAATAGTTTATTAAAGTTCTGTTGAAGTTAGGTTCTTCTTTTAAATTTGTGGTAATAACGTTTATATATATATAAGTTACCTGTTTGTATGTAGCATTAATTATAAGTAGGGGAGAACGTATTTGTGTATGCTTTGTTGCGTGGTTTAAGCAACTAATTTAGTAAATAAAACAAGAACAAAGAAAATCCAAGATGATTGTCGTAAGTTGACTTATACTAGCAATTAATTTTATAAGGTGTTAGCATTTCGCTGTTTTTTCAGATATTAACTTATTCTAATTTTGAATGCCATTATAATCACAAGGAAAATCTTGATAATTATCTTCAAATATTTCTTCTTTTTCATTCCAAATAGGAATATTAACTCTTTTTGTGCATATATCTTCTTCGATACAACTAATAAATAAAATTGAAATTAATGTTAGCATAAAATGATATTTGGTTAATCGTGTGATATTCATCTTTTTTGAATTTGAATGCTATTTTTATTATTTTTCTTTATTTATTATTAAATCCACAATTTTGAATTAAAAACTTGCTCTGCAATGAGTGGTAACGTTGTTGTGTATGGTTTGTTAAGTGTTTTAAGCAACTAATTTAGTAAATAATTACGGACAAAGAAAACCTATAAGGACTTTCGAAAGTAGACTATAATTGGCAATGAATTATACCGATTGTTGGATACAGTTTTTTATCTCCGATACTTTTCGGATTTACTCTTTAATTATTTTATAAACAGATTTTTGATTGGAGATTTTATTTTTAAGAGAAAAAAGATAAATACCATTGGTTAAAAAAGATAAGTCTAAGTTGTTTTCCGATGTTGTTTTTTTAAGAATTGACCTACCGCTTATAGAAAATAACTCTATATCATAGATTCTGTTTTCTTGATTATTCCAACTAATGGAGTTTACAAAAGGATTAGGATATATTTTTAATTGATTTAGATTATTATCATTTTTAACATTTTCAACACTTAAAGTTGTTGAAATGTTTTTATATGAGGATATTAATCCTTCAAATGAAGAAAAATTGTTTATAAACAAATCTTTTTTCTCATCATCATTATAGTCATATAAAAGTAAATCTCCTCTTGTATATGGATCTGAAGAGTTATAATCAGCTGAATAAGAATCAATTTCAATTTTAGTGAAATTTAAATAATCAGTTGTAGTATAATAAAAAATATTGTTTTTATATGTCGAATAATTCCAAGCATATATTTCAAGAATACCATCCCCATCATTATCATAAAATTCTATGTCTTCAATATTTAAATCCTCAATAACAATTGATTCAAAGTTGTTATTACCATCATTTTTAAAAAATAAAAATTCAGTATCGAAGTATGGGTTTTGGTTAATGTTATACACAAAAAAATCTAAATCACCATCTTGATCAAAATCATTAATCTTTATATGACCTCTACCATAATTACTGCCACTAAATAAAGAAACACTATTTGCAAAAAAATCACCATTACGATTCTCTAATATACTTACTTCTGTATACCATTGATTATTTTTATAATAATAGCTTAAATCTAAAATATCAATTTGATTATCATTATTGAAATCACCGAATGCTAATGAAATAGATGAAAGATTGTCTTCATTATTAATGGATAATGGTTTTAGGTCTTCAAAATTATTTCCATTGTTGTTTTTTGACCAATTATATATGTTACCACTTTCTCCATTTATACTTGAGAAAAGTAAATCCTTAAATCCATCACTATCAATATCAACAAAAGATATATCTGTTGTAAAACTATTAGTAATAGAAATTGATTGAATAAATTCAAAATTATCGTTTCCTAAGTTTTTATAAATTTTTGCATAATCTCCAAAACCCATAAAATCAACAACATCACCTAACCCATCATTATTGATATCAGTAATATGATTTATAGTATAAGTAGAAGCGTTAGGATTAGATATTACACCTATTAAATTTCTCATACCACTTAATTCACCGCCAGTTTTTTTCTCAAAAAAACCTAACCCATTTTGAGTGCCTACGCAAATATCTTTTATCCCATCTCCATTCATGTCGATAACAGAAAAGTCGTTTGGCCTAACAAGTTGTTGTATACATATGGATTTATCAACAGCGTTATTTATATCATTATTAATAAAAATCATTTTGTTTTCATTAAAGTTTGAAGTAAAGGTAAAATCTAGTTTGTTGTTGTTGTTAAGGTCTAAAAAATTATACTGTCCTAAAGTAAATGTATTAATTTCAAAATTTTGTAAAATTACTTCGGGATTACTAAACTTTCCATTTTCTAAGTTTATCTTGTATATATTGCATTCATGTTTAACTGTTTCTAAAGCAATATATATATCATAATTATCACTTCCGTTATTTATAATATAAACAGAGTCATCTTTTGTTGAATTTGTATTGTAAGGTATGTTATCAACAGATAATTCATTTTTAACTACGATAAATTCTTCTTCCTCTTCATCAAAATCATAATATTTTGCCCAAATAGCATCATCTTTCCAATATAAAACGTCTTTAAACCCGTTTTTGTCTAAGTCTAATATTCCAAACGATTCTAATCTAGATACTGTTTGTAATCCTTTCAATTCAGTGAAAACACCATCATTATTCAGGTATATTATAAGAGAATTGTAGTCATATACATAAAAATCAAAATCACCATCATTATCAAAATCATCAATTTTATAAATATGATTAAAACTACCTACAGAAATTAAAAATTCTGCAGGCTCTAATCCACCTATTTGGTTATTTTTTAATACATAAGCATCTTCGTTTTTATCTATAACAATTAAATCCATGAAACCATCATTATTGTAATCAAATTTTATAGGGTGAATTGTGTAAGAACCATTAAAACTTTGAACAGTTTCCTCTTCACTAAAAGTGTCATTTTGTAAATTATATAGCACACCTATAGTATTAAATTGTTGGTAAGTTATTAAATCTGGAAAACCGTCATTATTTAAGTCTAAAGATATAATTGGGTTTATTCTAGAAGCAATAAATTTTGATGGATTAGCATTAAAATCACCATATTCATTCTTCTGAAGCAAAACATTCCTTGAATTACCAGCACTATGTTTTATTAAGTCTAAATCACCGTCAAGATCGAAATCATCGTAAATTATATTAACGCTTAAAGAATCATAATCGTAAATATTGACTTTGTCTTCAAAATTTACTTGTCCTAATGCTGCGTTAAAAATAAATAGCATTAAATTAAAAAGTAGGATTTTTCTCATTTATAATTTTTTTATATAATTATTATCCGATAATTGGCTACAACGTGTTTGTATAAGCTTTGTTGCGTGGTTTAAGCAATGAATTTACTAAATAAAACACGAACGGCGAAATTCCGAAGGAATTTCCCAAATGAGCTAAAAATAGCAATAAAGTTTATAAGGTGTTGGCAACAGTTTTTTATTATTCAGTTTTCAATTTTTTCTTTTTTTTCTTTTCTTTCTTTTTGCGTTTTTCCTCTTTCTCCCACTTTATTAATTGCACAAAGAAAATAGGGATAAATATTAATGAGATAATAAACAATATTGTAATTAACCTATTATTTGGGAATATTGAAATACCTTTAGGATAAGTTATTCTACTTCCTTTTTCTCCTTCATCCAATAATGTTTCTCTCAATTTTAAAAGTACGTTTGTTTTTTCCAATGAGGTAGAGTTTTTGGTCTTTTCAAGCTCTAATTTGCTTGCTTTTAAATTGCTATACCAAAAGCTTAAATCTTCATCTGGAGTTTTATAAATAATTGAAGTATAACCACTAGTTAATTTATTTTCTTCAATATATTCTAAAGCAGTTTTCAATTCATTCAGAGCAAGTTCAATACTATTTGCATCTGCGGCTCTTTTCAAATGACCTGTTAATTGCTGTTTAATTATAATATTCGAATAAATTCTGAATACTACTAAAGACACAAAAATTAGTAGGAATAAATATCCAATATATTTTCTCATAGTTTCAATTTTTTAATTGGTTACAACTCACTATATAATACCAAATATATTGCATTTAATTTTTTTTTACTTGTACAACATAACCTTTTTTATTATTTAAACTGAATATCATGTAGTTATCAAATTGAAACAGTTATCTACTTTAGCAATATTATCAAATAAAGAATGCTAAAGTCTTAAGAATTTAATTCTACTTCATACTTTATTAAAGTTCTGTTGATGTTAGGTTCTTCTTTTAAATTTGTGGCAATAACGTTTATGTATATGGAAAGTTACCTGTTTGTATGTGATGATAATTGTTAGTAGGGGAGAACTAGTGATAAAATATAGGCACTGTTGGGTAACGTTATTATTTATTTATAAAACGGTCTAGTTTTGTCTTCGTAGTTTTCTGAATTTTATTTTTCATGTAAGTTGTCCATCCCATCAAATATCCAGCAGGCCCAATTGCTTGTTGTGTCCATTTCCATAAATTAAAATCGTCTATATGTTCAATGATTTTAGAATCTTTGAATTTAAAATTTGCTTGAACTTTATTGATTACTTTTCTTTTTTTCGCTCCATACTCATATTTTACGACCCAATTCGCTTTTCCTTTTTCTGCAGTTGCTTCAACATTATTAAAAGTAATAATAGTGTTTTCTTTCTTTTGAGAAAGTAGCATTTCCCACATTTTAAATGCTCTTTGTCCTTCTAGTTTTCCGAATACTGCATCTTGAAATACAATATCTTTATGATAACATTCTAACATTCCTTTCACATTACCATTAGAAAAAGAAGTATAAAATTTATTTATTATTTCCTTATTATCCATTTTGTCGTTCTTTTTTTAATTATGCCCAAGGTTGTTGTCTAAAAACAGTTGCATAGTTTAAGCACTAAAGTTAACAAATTAATCATAGATAGAAAATCTGCAAGGATTTATGCAAGTAGGCTAGAACTAACAATTAATTTTATACGGTGTTGGTAAACATAAAAAAAACAATAAAATGTAACAAATTATTATTTTGAACTTCTAATAAGTAAATAACATAAAAGCTACGAAAATGAAAAAAATAATATTTATTTTATTTACAGTGATTTCCCTTTCTATTTACTCTCAACAAATTGAATTTGAAAAAGCATTAGGAAAAGAAAATGTTGAAACTCTGAATTCTCTGATTGAAGATTTTGAAACAAAAACATTAAAAAATGAATACCCAAACCTAAAAACCGAAAATGCTTACAAGACATTTTTAAAGGATATTTTAAAGTATAACTATTCTATTTTGGAAAATGAAATATTTCCAGAAAGTAAATTAAAAATGCATATTTATTGTGTACCTGATTCTACTTGGGTTAAAGAAAGAGAACTTTCAGCTGGAGCTGGGAAAAAAAGTAGAATGGATAAGTCACAATACATAACAAAATACAAATGTTTGAATCCAAAAGGAAAAGTTATTTATTCTGGGTCTGCTTATTTTTATAGTAACGAAATAAAAAAAGCACTAAAACTTGTAGAAAATCAAAAAGATGACGTTCAAATTAATTTGAATAGCATTTATCTAAAAGCTTTGGAAGAAATCCCAAATAAATCAAAATTCGTCAAATATTATTTAAAAAATATTAAAATGACAGGTGCCCCAATTCATCCTTTTTGGATGTCTAATTATATATTTAAAAATAATGTTGAAATCAATGACTACTTTACAAAAAGGTTGATATTCATAAATATGTTTTATAAATAAATAACGTTTGCCAACACCTTGTATAAAAAATTGATAAATTTGGCTTAATCAAAGGTTGTATATAGTTATTTTTTTATTTCATTTTGAATATCCACTAGTTTCAATTCTTTATAGTAGTTTTCTATTCTTGAGTGCGCAGTTCCGTCAACTAATAAAATGACTATTAACATTGCAATAGCTGTAATACAAATTGCTCTCGAGGTAGGTGTGTTTACAAACAGCATTATTAATGCGGCTATGATAATTAATATTGGAATTACTTTAAATACAACTGTATATTCCTTTAAGGTACTTTCTGAACGTTCAATTTCAGATTGATAAAAAGCAAAAGCGTCTTCATTATAATGTTTTTCAAATTGTTTAACTCTTTGAATGTTCGTGTAATTAAGACCGCTACCAATTATTAAAAGTAATATACCTGCCACTAATGTTGGAATGATATAGGCTTTTGCCAAATCTGTTTTTCCTAATTGCCAAAATCCAACACTTGCAAATAAAAACCCAATAGAAAATAAGATAAAAAAACGTGTTGAAAATACTTCGGATTTTGCCCATTCTGTTGCTAATTTTAATAGTTCCATTTTAATTTAGTTTGTATTTTTCTCTGTATTCTGTAGGACTTATGCCTTCTTTCTTTTTAAATAGTCTCGAAAAATAAGGCGGATATTCAAATCCTAATTCGTAAGCCACCTCTGAAATACTTTTATTGGGTTGTAAAAGTATATTTTTAGCCTTGTCTATTAAGTGTAAGTGTAAATGTTCGGTTGTAGTTTTACCTGTTTCTTTTTTTAAAGTGTCACTTAAATAACGTTGTGAAAAGGACATTTTATCTGCAATTTGCTCAATACTTGGAATTCCTTTTTCTTGTAATTGTCCAGACTCTAAATATACAGTTAAATGCCTATTGAATTGCTCTAACAAATTATTGGATATTTCTTTTCTATTTAAAAATTGCCTTTCATAGAAACGATTGGCATATTTTAATAACGTGTCTAATTGCGAAATGATTATTTGTTTGCTAAAAGCATCTTGGTTATTTTGATACTCAATTTCAATATTTTTAACAATAGATTCTATCTGTTTTTCTTCTTTAGGCGAAAGGTGTAAAGCTTCATTTACAGAATACGAGAAGAAACCATATTTTTTAATTTGTTCTGCCAATTCTGTGCCTTTCAAAAAATCTTCGTGAAAGTTTATCGAAAACCCTTTTTGTTCAAAAACTACGCTGCTATCCCATTGCAAGACTTGTCTTGGTGCAATGAAAATCAAAGCACCATTTGTGAAATCATATTTAGTTCTGCCGTAGTTTAAATTCCCTTCTACATATTTTTTAAAACTTATGGAATAACAATCGTTTGTAATTGGTGGCGAACTTTGTCTTGGACAAGGCAGATGCCCATCTTCTTTAGAGTTAAAAACGCTCAACATAGGGTGTTCTGGTCTTGGTAATTCCAAATAATCTAAATACGATGATAATGTTTTAAAATGTTGCATACTACAAATTTAAATATTCCATTTTACACCTGTCTCTTTTTCAGAAATTTTCCATAGACGCTTTGCCACTAATTTATCTTTAGCGTGCGTTTCTATTTTGTGAGCGCCAACTGGTCCTACCCAATTGCTTCTTCCTGTTGGTCCATAAAAACCGCTTTGGTCTAAATTTGGTTCTGTTGCACACATTAATTGCGGATAAGCCCCTTTTTCTGCTGACTGTGTTAATGGAGATAATTTCATCAAATTAAAGATGAATTTCATCATAAAACTACCACTTGTGTTTATCAAGTTGGTTCTCGAAGAACCAGGATGACACGCATAGGCTTTAACTTCTGTTTTTCCTGCTGCTTTTAATCTATCTTGTAATTCGTACATTGACATTATTTGAGCCAATTTACTTTGACTGTAAGCATTGTTAGGCGTATAGTCTTTATCCCAATTTAAGTCCTCAAATTTTATGGTTTTAATGCCCATATCGTACCCCATACTTCCAACGGTTACAATACGTCCTTTAGATTTTTCAATAAGAGGAAACAATAAAGCTTGTAATGTCCAATTTCCGAAATAATTCGTTCCCATCTGGCTTTCCCAACCGTCTACTGTAAGGGTTTGTTTTGGTACTTGGGCAATTGCTGCATTACAAATAAGCGCATCTATTTGAGAAACTGTTTTTAATACTTCTGTTGCTGCTTTTTTTACAGAAACTTGCTTAGACAAATCCATTTGAATGTTTATTACATCAATATTATTTCCCATTTCTTGTTTCAACATTGCAATAGTGTTTTCTGCTTTTTTAGGATTTCTATTAAGCATAACCACTCTTGCACCTTTTGATAGTAATATTTTCGCTGCTTCAAATCCTGTTCCGCTTGTAGTTCCTGTTATAACGTATGTTTTACCATATAATTCTTCAATCCTTTCTGGTGTCCAACCTTTTTTACCAAATTGATTTGTATTCATTTTATCTATTTTTTAAGGTTAAAATTTTAATACAAAGGTCGGGTAGTAGTGGTCTTAATTCCTTATACATATTTTCAGATGTTGGATACTTTTTGGTTAAAGTTCTTATTACAAGCAATATGGTTGTATATGTTTTGTATTTGAAGTAATTAACTTAGTAAATAATTACTTACGAATAAAGTCCGAGAGATTTTATGCAGATCGAGTAGAAATAAGCAATTAGTTATAGACGATGTTGGCGGTTATAAAACTTATAGATAAATAGTATTCAAATTAATTTGAATGTCATCTTTTTGATTTTTTACAAGTTTTAGTGCTTTTTTCATTTCGTTATTATAACAATAAGCTGACCCAGAATAAATAACTTTTCCTTCAGGATTTAAATATTTTTTTTCCAAAAGATTTAAAGATTTAAAGATTTAATGTGTTTGTTTAAAATCTTTAATTAAAGAATTTAGAGTTTCAATATTTTCTATACCTAATGTTTTCTAAAAATTGCTATCAAATAAATCTAGAAGTTAAATATCCGTAATTTCTTTTAACATAATTGTTGACGATATGATTCTAAAGAAGTCATATCTACAATTATGTATAAATAGCCTGAAAAACGGCTATACAAAAATCACTATATATTTGTTATATAATTTATATTATGTTAAATAGAATATTTCAAACCATACTTCTATTTCTATCAAATATAATAATTACATGTTCTGAGTGTAAAAATTATAATCTTTTAAAACAACAGATATAAACTCTCTATCACTTTTATGAATAGATTTAATCTGGGTAACTTCTATAATCTTAGTACGTAATTTTATTAAAGTTTTATAATCATTAAATTTAATAGCAGTCTTAAATGTATTTTTAATTATTCGTGCATCATTATCAGACAATTTAATCACGTTCGGATATGTTGGTACGTATTTATCAGCTAATTCTTCTAAAATGGTTTCAGAAAACTTTACTTCATCCTTTAAATAAATAACAACGGTATTCGCAATGATATCTCCAAATCGTTGATTATTGGGTGTAAATAATATCAGTAATAATCCTACTAACTTCCCTACAACAAATGTCAATCCTAAAAGAAAATCAGAATCATCAATGGTAATAGATTGTATATATACCGCTAAAAGTATAAATAAATTAAAATCTACTATTCGTAAAAACCAACGCATTGTATAATCAGAAACCGAAGGTTTAAATCCATCTACATTTATTACTTTAACATGTAAAAGCTTCTTTCCTAATGTTTGTCCATCCATTAAAATTTCTGAATATAATGTGTAAAAAGTAACCGGAATTAAGACTAAAATTCCGACCGCTTGTACCGTCCAAGTATCACCAGAAAATGTTTCTTCTACCGCTTGAAAATCAAATACATAATACACAAAATAGATGTAAGCAAACTTAAGAATATTGTCAAATAAAAACGCTAATAACCTTTGACCAACGTTGGCTACCGTAAAATTTATATTTATATTTTGTGCGGTTTTTATTTGGAGTGTTTTCATGCAATGGTTAAATTCGCTCTTAATGAGAGAGGTCGCTTTTATAAAGCAAAATAAAGAAAAATGGCTCGAATTTGAACAAGTTATTTCAAATAAAACGAAAAAAAGTCCAGATGACATTGCCAACTTGCATATAAAAATCATGAATGATTTGGTATATGCCCAAACGTATTACCCAAAAAGTAAGGTTACTTCGTACTTAAACAAATTAGCTAAAAGCAGTTTCGACAAAGTTTATCATTCTAAAAGAAGAGATCACAATATATTTTTATATTTCTTTTTTGACAAGGTGCCACTTCTCTCCTATCAATACAGAAAATTCTTTTATTTATCATTTGCTTTTTTCTTTGTGTGCTTTTTTATCGGTTTACTTTCTACTTTTAATGATGATAGTTTTGCTAGACAAGTTTTAAGTGACGAATATATAGATCAAACACTAGAAAATATAGAAAGTGGTGATGCTATGGCGATTTACAAAGGCGGTAGTAATTGGGGTACTTTTATTGGTATTTATAATAACAACCAAAGAGTTGGCCTAAATATGTTTCTTTCTGGATTGTTTCTAGGAATTGGAACGGGTTATTATGTTGTGATGAACGGAATAATGGTTGCCGTATTTCAGGCATTCTTTTACCAACAAAATAGTTTTTTTGATAGTATTAAAGGAATCTGGATTCATGGTACTTATGAAATCTTCGGAATGATTATCGAAGCTGCAACAGGTTATATTATTGGTGCAAGCATTTTGTTTCCAGGAACATTAAAAAGATTAGAATCTTTTAAAAAAGGCGTAAGAAATGCTTTTTACATCTTTTTAAGTACCATACCATTTACAATTATGGCTGCTTTTTTAGAAGGTTACGTTACAAGATATTCTAATATTATGCCAACTTTTTTCTGCTTTGCAATCATTCTTTTTTGCTTAGCAACCATTAGTTATTACTATTTAATTTTGCCTTTTAAAGTGGCTAGAAAACATCAATTAAGATAATGAAAAAAGTTATTTTATTATTGATGATTTTTATAAGTTCAATTGCCAAAGCGCAAGAAGAAAAGCTTGATAGTATTGTAAAGTACAAAGACACAACCAAATACATTAAAAGTATTGAATACAGTACCTTAAGAACTTTTTCTGATAGTTTACACACAAAATACTCAGGTAAAGATTTTATTTACACAGAAGAAAAAGAAAAGAAAAGATCTAATACCGATTTAAGTTTTTTAACAAGTATTGCCTCTTTTTTAAAAGTAATTTTTCCATTTTTATTAGGAGGAATTGTAATTTTTATCATCTTAAAAGTGGCTCTTGGTTCTAGAATTGGTTTTTTCAATTTTAAGAAAAATCCTAAAAAAACAGCAGAAAAACTAATTTATGAAGAAGATGATATTAATGAATTAGATCTAAATGCACTTTTAGAAAAAGCAATACAAACAGAAAATTATAAATTAGCTATTCGTTATTATTTTTTAAAAACATTAAAAGCACTTGCTACCAAAAAACTAATTAATTACCATAAAGACAAAACGAATTCAGAGTACAAATTTGAACTTAAAAAAGGTACAATTAGAAATCAATTTTCTTATTTAACTTATGTATATAGCTACGTTTGGTATGGCGATTTTGGCGTGTCTAAAGATGAGTTTTCTATATTACAAACTAAATATGAATCATTTATAAAAAACATTTCTTAAATGATGTACTTTAAAAACATATTTAGATTTTTTTTAATTGTTACCTTGGTTTTTATTACAGGTTGTACAAAAACCAATTGGAATGAAAATTACAGAGAAAAAGAAAAAAGTCCGTTTGGAAATTATATAATCTCAAAAGAAGCTTCTAACTTATTTCCAGATACAGATGTTACGATTCTTAAAGAAAATTTTTACGACACAACTATTTTTTCTTTTGATGGCGATACAATCAGTAAACAAAATTATGTTTTAATAAAAAATAGTGCTTTTAAACAAACTAAAGAAGGTACTAAATCTTTGTTAGAGTTTGTGTCTAAAGGAAATGCTGCATTTATATCTTTACATTATTACAATGCTGATTTTAAAGAAGCTTTAGAGTTTAGCATCAATAATTTAGATAAAAACACTTTTGGAAATCAAAATTTAAAAAATTTAAACGGAGAATTTTACCTAAAACATCCTGATTTTGGTAAAAAACCATATTTATATTCAAGAAATATTAAAAGAAATTATTTTTTACAATACAACGAAGGTAAAACGATGGTTTTAGGTACAACAAAGATAGATGGCGAAGAAGTACCTAATTTTGTAAAAATCTATCATGGTAAAGGTGCTTTTTATTTACACACAAACCCTATTGTATTTACAAATTACTATTTATTAGAAGGTAAAACAGATTACGTGGCCAACCTACTCTCCTATTTACCAAACAATAAAGTTTTATGGGACGAGCATATTAAATCGAGTGAATTTTCACAGAATCCAGATGATAAACCATCCATTTTTAATTATTTCTTAAAACACCCAACGCTTACTTGGTTTTTATATGTATCAATAATTGGCTTACTATTTTTTATGCTCTTTAATGCGCGCAGAAAACAAAGAGCTATACCTGTTCTAAAACCTTTAGAAAATACCACTGTTGCTTTTACCCAAACAATTTCTAACTTGTATTTAAGCGAAGAAGATCATAAGAATTTAGTTGATAAAAAAATTACATTTTTCTTAGAAAAGATTCGTTCGAAATACTTAATTGACACAACAATTTTAAATGCTGATTTTATTAAAAAACTAGCAGCAAAATCTGGTAACGAACTGCAGAAAACAAAATACTTAATACATACATTTATTACTTTAAATAAAAAGACAGAATGTTCTAAAGAACAATTAATTGTATTGCATAAAATGATAGAAAATTTCTTTAAAAAATAACTATGGAATCTTTAAATACAGCACAACCAAATTCATCAGAAGAAACGAATAATATCGAGTTTAAAAATCGATTAGATGTAAGTGAATTACAAGAAAATGTTTTTAAAATTAAAGAACAATTGCAAAAGGTAATTGTTGGGCAAAAAGACATGTTAGAACTGTTAATTGTTGCCTTATTATCTGATGGCCACGTTTTAATTGAAGGTGTGCCTGGTGTTGCCAAAACAATTACTGCAAAACTGTTATCTAAAACTATTGCTGCAGATTTTAGTAGAATTCAATTTACGCCAGATTTAATGCCTTCGGATATTTTAGGAACTTCGGTTTACAATCTACAGACCTCTGAATTTGAGTTTAAAAAAGGGCCTATTTTTTCGAACATGATTCTTATTGATGAAATTAATCGTGCACCTGCAAAAACCCAAGCTGCTTTATTTGAAGTGATGGAAGAAAAACAGGTAACTATTGATGGTAAAACCTATAAAATGGAAGAACCTTTTATGGTTTTAGCTACGCAAAATCCTATAGAACAAGAAGGTACTTATAGATTACCCGAAGCGCAATTAGATCGTTTTTTATTCAAAATAAATGTAGCATATCCAAATGCAGAAGAAGAATTTGAAATCATATTAAAAGAACAAGCCTTAAATAATACCACAAAATCTAGTAAAATAGAAACTGTAATTTCTGCCTCTAAAATTAAAGAATTTAGAAATTTGGTAAATCAAATAGCAATAGAAGAAAATTTATTAAAATACATTGCTAATATTGTTGTAAACACAAGATCTAATTCTTTTTTATACTTGGGCGCTTCACCAAGAGCAAGTATTGCTATCTTAAATGCATCTAAAGCATTTGCAGCCATAAGTGGTAGAGATTTTGTAACACCAGAAGATGTTAAAAAAGCGACAATACCTGTTTTACAACACAGAGTTATTGTAACACCAGAAAGAGAAATGGAAGGTTTAGGAAGCAAGCAAATTATAGAGCAAATTATAGAAGCTGTAGAAATACCAAGATAATTTAAAGAGAAAACCAAACCTTGAAAAACTTTTACAATTCACTCTTTTTAAACAATAGATTTTTCTATTTATTAGGTACAATTGCAGCACTTTTTGTTGTTGGCTTTTTTATACCCGTATTTTTCGAAATTTCTAAAGTGCTACTTTTTATACTTTTAACAATTTCGTTAATTGATGTAATTCTTTTGTATAAATTAAAAAATGGTATCGAATTTTCAAGAAATTTACCCGAAAGATTATCTAACGGAGATGTGAATACTATTCGTTTGAACTTTACAAATACTTATGGTTTTAAAGCGCATTTAAATATTATTGAAGAGTTACCCTATCAGTTTCAAAAAAGAGATGCCAATTTCAATTTAAACATTGCTACTGGTGATAATAAATCCCTTTTTTATGATTTAAAACCTAATCAAAGAGGAGTTTACAACTTCGGAAAAACAAACATTTATACGAATACTCCACTACAATTAGTAACTAGAAAATATGTTTTAGGAGAGGAGAAAATCTTAAAATGTTATCCTTCATTTTTAAAACTAAAAGAATTCGATTTTAAAGCTTTTACCAACAGCACAGTATCTTACGGCACAAAAAAAGTGAGAAGAATTGGGCATTCTTTAGAGTTTGAACAAATTAAAGAATATGTTTCTGGAGACGACATTAGAACTTTAAACTGGAAAGCAACAGCAAAAAGTAATCAACTGATGGTCAATCAGTATGTAGAAGAAAAGTCGCAACCTGTTTATGCTATAATCGATAAAGGTCGTGCAATGCAAATGCAATTCAATCAGCTTTCTTTATTAGATTACGCTATAAATGCTACACTTGCAATTAGCAATATCGTTTTAAGAAAACAAGACAAAGCCGGAATGTTATCTTTTTCTAAAAAATTAGAAGATTGGATTGTTGCTGAAAAAAGGAATTCTCAAATGAATTTGATTTCTGAATCTCTATACAACCTTAAAACTGATTTTTCTGAATCTGATTTTAGTACGCTATACGCAGTTATAAAAAGAAAAATTACGCACAGAAGTTTGTTAATTATCTATACAAACTTCGAAACTATGGATGGTTTAAACAGGCAACTACCCTATTTACGTGCTTTAGCAAAAAATCATTTGGTATTAATTATATTTTTTAAAAACACCGAATTGCAAGCTCTAATTAATACAGATACAGACAATATACAAGATGTTTACGACAGTATTATTGCAGAAAAGTTTATGTATGAAAAGGTTAGAATTGTAAATGAGTTGAAAAAATACGGAATTCAATCTGTTTTAACTGCACCAGAAAATTTAACAGGAGATGTTATTAATAAATATCTTGAATTAAAATCTAGAGGATTGTTCTAAAAAAACTATTTTCGTCAAAAAAAAGCAATGAATTATTATAAGTACTGCATAAAAAACTATGCAAATTTTTCTGGTCGTGCTAGAAGAAAAGAATATTGGATTTTTCTTCTTTGCAATCTAATTATATTTACAATACTTGGGTTTCTTGCAGAGTTTATAAATACATTTACTTCAACTAACGAAGGTTTTTTATTAATAGGTATTTATGGTCTATTTATAATTACACCACATTTAGCTTGTGCAGTTAGAAGATTACATGATGTTAACAAATCTGGTACTTATTGGTTTGTTCGCTTTATTCCGTTAATTGGGCCAATTTGGCTCTTAATTTTGTTTTTAGAAAATAGCTGGGAAGGACAAAATAAATACGGAATGAACCCGAAGAAAATAGATGCATCAGAATTAGAAAATATAGGAAAAGAATAAAAACAAAAAACTATGGATTGGTATTTAAAAGTATTAAAAGATTATTTTAAATTTTCTGGCAGAGCTAGAAGAAAAGAATATTGGATGTTCTTTTTATTTCATTATTTGTTTACAGGGCTATTATTGTTTCTTTTTATATATTCTAACGAAAATCTTTTTGATTATAGCCAAGAGTTTGAAACCGAAAACACTTCATATCTATTTTTAATACTTCTATTAATTTATACATTAGCTACCATTATACCTTCTTTAGCTGTAAGCTCAAGAAGAATGCACGATTTAGGTAAAAGTGGCGCATGGTTTTTTATCAACCTTATACCGTACATTGGTGGTTTTTGGTTTTTGATATTAACTTGTATGGAAGGCGAAAATAAAGTGAATCAATATGGAGAAAATCCGAAAGGAATAAACAATAACAGAGAAATAGATTTTATAGGAAAAGAATAAATTTACTTAAAAATAAGAAAAATGAATTGGTATTTAAAAGTTTTAAAGCAGTATGCAGATTTTAAAGGAAGAGCAAGAAGAAAAGAATATTGGATGTTTGTATTGATAAATTCAATAATATCATTTTCGCTTAAGTTTATAATGCATGGTTCATTGGTTTCTCCCGAAACATCGCTTATTGAAACCATATATTCTATTGCAGTATTTTTACCCTATTTAGCTGTAGGAGTTAGAAGAATGCACGATGCTGGTAAAAGTGGTTGGTTTTTATTGATTCCTTTTTACAACTTGTATTTATTAGCTTGTACTGATAGTGAAAATGGTGAAAATAAATGGGGATCAAACCCAAAAGGTTTAGGAAACAGCAATGAAATAGATTTTATTGGAAATGAATAATTTCTTTAATTTATACATAATAAAAAGGACTGCAATTTTGTAGTCCTTTTTTTTATGTAAAAAACGAATATTTACAGAATTATAAAAGTGAATAAACTACTTTTGCCGAATGGAAATTAGACAAAAATCTGAAATAGAATTTATTATTGTAATGGCTTCTTTAATGTCTTTAGTGGCATTAGCTATAGACGCTTTATTACCTGCAATAACAGATATTGGTCTGTCTATTAATGTGACAGATTCTCAGAATAATCAGTTATTAATTACCATGATTTTTCTAGGTTTAGGTTTTGGACAGTTAATTTCAGGTCCGTTATCAGATAGCTTTGGTAGAAAACCTGTAATTTATGTAGGTTTTATTGTGTTTGCTTTTGCAAGTTTGGTGTGTATTTTTTCTAAAAATTTAGAAATGATGATATTTGGTAGAATTCTACAAGGTATTGGTCTTTCTGCACCCAGAACTATAAGTATTGCAATGGTTAGAGATCGTTTTAGCGGTAATTATATGGCTAAAGTAATGTCTTTTGTTGTGGTCATTTTTATTCTAGTTCCTGTTGTTGCACCTGCTATTGGTAAAATAATGTTAGATTCTTATGGCTGGAAATCTATTTTCTACAGCCAGTTAGTGTTTGGTTTGTTTGTAATGCTTTGGCTTTGGAAAAGGCAACCAGAAACACTAAAAGTAGCAAATAGAAAAAAATTTAAATTATCTTTATTTATTTCGGGAACAAAAGAATTTATAAAACATAAAAACGCTGTAATTTTTACTTTATTCTCTGGTTTTATAACTGGCTCTTTTATGGTGTATTTAAGTGCAAGTCAGCAAATATTCGAAAAACAATATCATTTAAAAGAAGAATTTCCGTTTATTTTTGCAGGTTTGGCAATTAGCATTGGTATTGCAACATTCTTAAACGGAACTTTAGTTGTGAGATTAGGAATGTTTAAATTGGTTAAAATTTTTACAGTATTATTTACACTTATTCCAATTATCTACATATCGATATTTTATGGTGAAAGCAACCCAAGTATTTATGTGTTGATAACATTTTTTGCTATACAATTTTTTGCAATTGGCTTTTTATTCGGAAATACGCGTGCTTTGGCCATGGAACCTATTGGTCATATTGCTGGTATTGGTGCAGCAATTAATGGTTTTTTCTCTACCATAATGGCAGTTCCTATTGCTACATATATTGGTGGATTTTTAGACAAAACTGCATTACCATTATTTATAGGTTTCTTTATCTGCGGATTAATTGCTCTTTGCTTAATTCAGTATTTGAATATTGCTAATAAGAAAGCAAGTTAAAAACTTAGTTGTCAATGTTTTCGGTTAATACTTTCCAATTTCCATTATAATAAATTGTTGATCTATGACTGCTATTTACATTCAAACTACAATTGCTGTTTGGGTATAAAGTTAACGTAGCATTGTAACCTTCGTCTTTTGCATTTAAAGTATACTTTAAAATATAAGCTCCTTTTTTAGCATCAAAAGTTTTTTTAACAACCTTTGGCTTGCCTTCAAATTTAATTCCTGCATCTGCGTTGTAACCTCTAGACAATTGCTGCTGACCGTAAAAAGGCAAATCTACATGAACACTATCACTTTTAATTCTAAAAAAATTAGCATTTCCAGATAAATTAATATTATTTGTAGAGCTACCTGGCGGTAATAAATTTTCTAATCCTCTTACATTATTATTTAACCCCATTGGCTGCGCCCAATCAAAAATTGCTTCTATATTTTTACTAGCTACGGTTTCTTTTAAATTATCAATTTCTGCTTGTGTAGCGGTACTTTTTAAACTAGAACAACCAAAGCAAAAAACTAATAAACTCACCAATACTATTCTCATAATTAAATATTTTATTGATTATTAGGTATCTAAATTTACAAAAAAGGAATTTAAATTCATTTAAAGATATCACAAATTAAATGGTATTTTTGAAATCTAAATAATAGAAATGAGTGTACACATTATTTTTGAAGATGATTATATCTTATGCGTTAGTAAACCTAACAATGTTGTAGTTCATCATGCGCATCACTCTAGAAACGTTGCTGATGAAGCTTCTCTTTTACAATTAGTTGAAGCATTGAAAGGAATAAAAACGTACCCAATACATCGTTTAGACAGAAAAACATCTGGTATTATTTTATTAGCAAAAGAAAAACAATACGTTTCTAAGTTTCAAGAATTGTTTACTAATAATCAAATTGAAAAAACATATTACGGTTTGGTTAGAGGATTTGCTCCAGAAGAAAAAATAATAGATTCGCCAGTAAAAGGACGTGATGCTAATGTACACAAAGATGCATTAACAGTTTTAAAAACTTTAGAAAAGGTAACGCTAGAAATCCCTGTAAAACCTTACGATTCTTCTCGTTATAGTCTAATTGAAATGAAACCTAAAACAGGTAGAATGCATCAATTAAGAATTCATACCAATAAAATTAGCAATCCGTTGATTGGCGACCCAAAATATGGCGATAAAAACCACAATGTAATGTTTGAAAACAACTTTGGTTGGTGCAAAATGTTTTTACACGCTGGTAAATTAGAATTTAATCATCCTTTTTCTGAGGAATTCTTAAGTTTAAAAGCAAAGTTTCCGGAAGATTGGCAGCATGCTTTTAAAGAATTTTCTTGGAAAAATCCATTAACAAATTAAGCACTTAAAATCGGTATAGAACTGTTGTTTCCAGAATTTCTTAGCCCTGATAGAGCGGTTTGTTTGAGCTCTTTTTAGATTGTTTTTATAAAAAGATATTTTTATAAAAACAATCTAGCGAAGCGAAAAAAAGCGAGTAGCGAAAGCAGGAAATAGCTTCTAAAAATTATTGTTCGATACTTTGTGCATTAAAGGCTATTAATTCTCCTGCCTCAAAAGTTGGTGTAACTTCTATAGGATTACAGCAAACCTCACAATCTTCTATATAGGTTTGCTGATGTACGCTTGCATCTAAAATCATCGATACTTCTTCCCAACAATATGGGCATTGAAAAAAATGCTCTTGCTCCACTACTCTTTTACTTTTAAAACTAATTTTCCGTTTTTATTACCCGTAAAAAGTCTATTATAGGTTTCTTGAAAATTTTCAATTCCGTTGTAAATATCTTCTTTCGATTTTAGTTTTCCTTCTTGTAACCAGCCACTCATTTCTTTTACAGCTTTACCAAAATCTTTAGTATAATCCATTACCATAAGACCTTGCATTGTAGAACGTGTTACTAACAATGATAGATAGTTACTAGGGCCTTGCACTTTGCTTTTGTTGTTGTATTGAGAAATTGCTCCACATATAATTACTTTTGCATGCATTCTTAATTTGCTTAACGCTGCATCTAGTATTACACCACCTACGTTATCAAAAAAGACATCGATACCTTTAGGACATTTCTTTTTTAAGGCAGAATAAATATTCTCGTTTTTGTAGTCTATAGCATCATCAAAACCTAACTCATTTACAATGTAGTCGCATTTTTCTTTTCCACCAGCAATACCAATTACTGTACAGCCTTTTATTTTAGCTATTTGCCCAACAATGGCACCTACAGCTCCTGCAGCACCAGATACCAAAACGATATCTCCTTGTTTAACTTTTCCTACTTCTAAAATACCAAAGTACGCTGTCATTCCTGGCATACCTAAAGTACCCAAATACATTGGCATTGAGGCCAAACTTTCATCTACTTTAAACCAACCATCTCCGTTTGTAATAGAATATTGTTGTACGCCACCCCAACTTGTTACACAATCTCCCACTTCAAATTTTGGATTGTTATTTGTTTTGATAACTTTACCAATAGCACCTGCACGCATAACGTGATCTAATGCTACTGGCGGAATGTATGATTTTGAATCATTCATCCAACCGCGCATTGCTGGGTCTAATGATATATAATGATGTTCTATTAAAATTTCTCCGTCTTGTAACTCAGTAATTTCATTACTTTCTAATTGCCAAGTATTTTCATCTGGATAACCTTTTGGTCTATTTTTAAGTATAACTTGTTTGTTAATCATGAATACTAATTTTTAACTCTAAAAATACTAATTTTTAATAATTTAAAAGCACTTCTATGGCTTTATCTAATCGACTTTTTCCTAAATACTGATTTTCTAATTCCGCTTGAAAAGGTATAGGAGTTTCTAAGCTTGCAATTCTAGCCACCGGTGCGTCTAAATATTCGAAACAGTTTTCGCTTATTAATGCAGAAATATCACTAGCCAAACCACCAAACATAGAATCTTCTTGTACAATAATTGCTTTACCTGTCTTTTTTACAGAACTATATATTGTTGCAACATCTAAAGGTTGTAACGTTCTTAAATCAATTACATCTATATTTTCTATGTTTTGCTTTTCTAAAGACTCTAAAACCCAATGTATTGCAGCACCATAACTAATAATTGTTAATGCATCACCTTCTTTTACAAAAGCTGCTTTACCAATTTCTGTTGTATAACTATTTGTAGATACCTCTTGATAAACAGAACGGTACAAAGCTTTATGCTCAAAAAACATTACAGGGTTTGGATTCTCTATTACCGAAGCTAACAACCCTTTTGCATCTGATGGAAAAGCCGGATAAACAACTATTAAACCAGGAGTTTTGGTAAACCAAGCTTCGTTTGTTTGACTATGAAAAGGCCCTGCATTAACACCTGCACCGCAAGGCATTCTTACTACAATGTCTGCTTTTTGTTGCCAGCGATAATGCGATTTTGCAAGTAAATTTACAATAGGATTAAACCCTGATGACACAAAATCTGCAAATTGCATTTCCATAACAGCTTTAAATCCGTTAACAGACAAACCATAAGCAGCAGAAACAATTGCAGACTCGCAAATTGGAGTATTTCTTACACGTTCTTTGCCAAATTTATCTAAAAATCCATCAGTAATTTTAAAAACACCGCCATAAGCTGCAACATCTTGCCCCATGATAATCAAATTATCATTTTTTTCCATTGCTTGCTCCAATCCTTCTGAGATGGCATCAACAAATCTTATTTTTTTCTTATCGAGAGACGGAACTATTTCTTTGTAACTATAATCTTTATAAACGTCTTTTAACTCCTCTTCTAAATTTGGTATAATTTCTTCCTCATTATATGCTATATCTAAGTTTGTATTTATTTCTGATGTAATTTCAGTACGAAAAGATGCATCTAATGTTTCTGTAAGAACACCTTCTTCTAATAAAAATTCTTTAAAATTTTCTAAAGGATCTTTATCTGCCCAAGTATCTAATAAATTTTTTGGTACGTACTTTGTTCCACTCGCTTCTTCGTGCCCACGCATTCTAAAGGTTTTAAACTCTAACAATACTGGTCTTGGTTTTTTTCGAATACTTTCGGCTATTTCAGATACTTTTGCATACACCTCTAAAATATTATTCCCATCAATTACATAACTCTCCATGCCATAACCAATGCCTTTATCGGCAATATGATTGCATTTAAATTGTTCTGATGTAGGCGTAGACAAACCATATCCATTATTTTCTACACAAAATAATACGGGTAAATCCCATACAGAAGCAACATTTAAGGCCTCATGAAAATCTCCTTCACTTGTACCACCTTCTCCTGTAAAAACTGCACAAACTTTGCCATTTTGCTTTATTTTATTTGCTAATGCAATACCATCTGCAACGCCTAATTGTGGCCCAAGATGCGATATCATACCAACAATATGAAATTCTTGTGTCCCAAAATGAAAACTTCTATCTCTACCTTTAGTAAAACCATTTAATTTACCTTGCCATTGCGAAAAAAGTCTGTGTAAAGGAATTTTACGTGTTGTAAACACTCCTAAATTTCTGTGCATTGGTAAAATGTACTCATCATCATACAAAGCAGCCGTTACACCAACTGCAATGGCCTCTTGCCCAATGCCAGAAAACCATTTAGATATTTTACCTTGACGCAAAAGAATTAACATTTTTTCTTCTATTAATCTAGGTAACAACATTTCTTTATATAAATGTAAAAGTTGTTCTTTTGCTATAGAATTTGCGATAAATTTAATTTTACTTGCCATACGTTGTATATTTCATAACGTTAACAAACATAAACAATCAAAAGTAGAATCCACAAAAAAATCCTTATCATTTTAATGATAAGGATTTCTAATTATTTATTAGTAAAATACTACTACAATTCTTTAAAAATTGCGTGCATCATTCTCTTTTTATCATTTATACTTTCTTCTAAAGCAATCATAGTTTCTGTTCTATTAACTCCAGGAACATCGTCTATTTGATATATAATGTCTTTTGCATCATTTGTTCCTTTTGCTCTAACTTTACAGAAAATATTATATTTACCTGCTGTTACATATGCAACAGTAACGTTAGGTATGTTTCTTAAGTTTTCTATAACACTCTGTGTCATAGACGTTTTTTCTAGATATACACCAACATGTGCTATAAAAGAATAGCCCATTTTTTCGTAGTTAAGTGTTAAAGTAGAACCTTGAATAATACCTTCATCCTCCATCTTTTTTACACGAACGTGAATGGTTCCTGCAGACACTAATAATTGTTTTGCAATATCTGTAAATGGTGTTCTAGCATTCTCTATTAAAATGTCTAAGATTTGATGGTCTATTTCGTCTAAAATGAATTTTTTCATAATTTATATATTATTCAATTATAATCGCAAATTTATAAATTTAATTTAAGAGAACAATGAAAAAAATGAGAAATATCTAATGTTTTTAGCTTTCGAAAACGATTTCGTGGTGACCAATTTTGCCTTTTAAGCTACTTTCTTCTACTTTAACCAATGTCGAAACTAACTCACCATCAACAATTTGATCTTTATATTGGTAGGCAATATCCTCCTTTTCGCCTGAATATCGATGAATTATATCATAAAAATCTTTTGCGTTGTTTGGGATAGTAAAGTAGTCTTTATACTCACTAAAATCTTCGGTAATTGCAATATGATACAAACCCTGTAAAATAGCATAAAAAGTATATTCTCTAGACACCTCTCTTACATAATCATCAGGATAGTGCCCAGATTCTATTAAGATAGTGTTGTAACCTAACTTTTGAAAATTATCTCCGGTAGCAGTTGGGTAAAACTCATCAGTGTATCTACCTATATAATTCGGAATCATTTTTTGCAAAACAGCATTCATAGCTGCAATCACATTCATTGTCTGTTTTCTACCTTTAGTTAACACCCTTGTCACTTCTTCTGATGGCGCTAAGAAAGATATTGTAGCAGGGTTTTTAGTGTTTTCTACATTAAAAATAGTTCTTTGGTCGTGTAAATTAAAACAAAACTGCGGATTAAAATCTTCTAAAAGACTTCTTAATAACTTGCTTTCTTTTGCAATTCGATCTACAGCATCTCTATTAAGATCTATATTATTACCATTTACTCTTGTATATACTTCTGCTCCGTCTGGATTTAACATAGGTATAAAAACCAATGTACATGCATCTAAAATCGTTTGTAATTGCTTTTTATTATTATTTAAAAAGCAATTAAATAGATCGAATAATGCTTTTGTACCCGTACTTTCATTTCCGTGCATTTGCGACCACAACAATATTTTTTTCTTACCAGTACCTATTTTAAGTTTATAAATAGGCATTCCTTTTTCTGATGTACCTATTTCTTGCACAAGAAATTTAGACTCATATTTCTGAAACAAACTTTCTATGTCTTTAAAACGAATCCATTTTCCAGAAATAGAAGTTTCTTTTTGTTCTTTAAAAATGGTCTTCAAAAAATCTACTGCTAACAATCTCATAATAATCGGTTGTAAAATCTTTGTAAAAATAAAGCAATCACATTTGTAATCAAACTAAAATGTTACAAATGTAAATCACCCAATTGTTACAAATGTAAACCTGTAATTTTGTTTACAAAGTTACTTTTGTAAACAGGATTTCTATTTTCTAATTCTCAAAGCTATTTGATTAAACATCAATATAATAATTTCTTATATTAAAAATTTAAATTACTATATTTTAGCATTTTACAAGACTTAACTAAAGTTTTACTTCACATATTTAAACACGCAATAAAACTAGATATAAATTTACCTTTGTGGTTACAATAATATATTTTACATTTGTAAAACAACAAGTTGTTACAATGATAAACACAGCCAATTTTACAAGTAAACTGAAAAAAGTAATGGAACATCATCAACTTTCGGCATCTACGTTTGCAGATAAAGTTGGTGTGCAACGTTCTAGTATCTCTCATATTTTATCTGGAAGAAACAAACCAAGTTTAGATTTTATATTAAAAGTAACATCAGAATTTAACGACGTAGATATTAATTGGCTTTTAAAAGACGAAGGTGTTTTTCCTAAAAATGCAGTTCAGAAAATAAAACAGCACACCCCTTCTTCTCCTACTTTATTTTCTTCAGAAAAAAATAACAGCGGAAAAAATATTCAACGAATTGTAGTTTTTTATGATGATGGTACTTTTGAAGAATATCAAAAATAATTTTACGTTTACTTTTCGTTTTCAACAAAAACCTAATTTTTACAACAAACTTGTTTAAATAGTATATTTTAGTATTTATGAATAAAATTGATATAAGAACGGTAAATGTGGTTCAGTATTTACAACCTTTAAGAGAAGGTGGTTCTTTGCCTGCAATTGTAAAAGCAGATGATGGTTTTTTGTATGTCTTAAAATTTAGAGGAGCCGGCCAAGGAACCAAAGCTTTAATTTCTGAATTTATTGGTGGCGAACTTGCGAGAGCTTTAAACCTGAAAGTACCCGAACTAGTATTTATGAATTTGGATGATTCTTTTGCAAAAACAGAACCCGATGAAGAAATACAAGATTTATTGAAATTTAGTGTGGGTTTAAATTTAGGACTTCATTTTTTATCGAGCGCAATTACTTACGATCCTTTGGTTTCTAAAGTTGATGCTTTTACGGCATCTAAAGTTGTATTGTTAGATAGCTTGATTAGTAATATCGATAGAACAACAAAAAATACAAACTTGCTGCATTGGAATAATGAACTTTGGGTAATTGACAATGGCGCTAGTTTTTACTTTCACCATAATTGGAGTACTTGGGAAAATCATTTAACAAGAACGTTTCCGTTAATAAAAGACCATGTACTTTTAGCGAAAGCAACAAAACTAAAAGAAGCTGCACTAGAAATTAAAAAAGAAATAAACGAATCTATTATAAATGAAATCGTTTCTAAAATTCCGGAAGATTGGTTGGAGAATGAAGGTGAAGTTTTAAAACCTAACAAAATGAGAAATGCATATATTACTTTTTTAAATGCAAAATTAAAAATGTTAGATTCATTAGTAAAAGAAGCAGAAGATGCAAGATAGATTTACATTTGAATATGCAATTATACGTGTTGTGCCAAAAGTAGAACGCGAAGAATTTTTTAACGTGGGTGTAATTCTATTTTCTAAAAGAAAAAAGTTTTTAGGAATTAAATACCATATAAACCCAGACAAGTTAAAAGCACTTGCCCCAGAATTAGATCTTAATTTTTTAAATAATTATTTAGCAGCTTGGGTGCAAATTTGTGAGGGCAATAAAGCCGGAGGTAAAATTGGTGAATTTGAAATTGCAGATAGATTTAGATGGCTTGCTGCTTGCAGAAGTACAATTATACAAAGCTCTAAAACACACCCTGGTTTGTGTGAACAACCAGAAGATTCTTTAAATGATATTTTTAAGAAATTTGTAATGTAACTTACAATAGCTCATAATTATACTTAAATAATTATTGAATTGATGTTGCCTCTTTATCAAAGACAACTTACAACAGTTATATACATTATGGTTAACTAATATTTTTTTTGCTAAATCATGTTAGCATATTTACGTTTACAAATAAAAACTATTTTTTGATTCTTAACTTAAGTAGTAAACAAGTTTAGCCCTGATTGTAGCATTTGTTTGAGCTCTTTTTTAGTTTGTTCGCGAAAATTTGTGAAGTATGAGCAAATTTATAAAGTGAACATACTAAAAAAAGCGAGTGCGAAAAGCAGGAAATAGCTTCTAAAAAAATCTATAAATGACTAGCGATTAAATTATTTTTAACAGTAACCTCTGGTACTTTAAAATTGAAATAATTATACAACGGAATTTCAAAACCTTTATGATTCAAATAATTATTTAATGCAATATTTAATCCTTCGCTATAAAGATGATGCTCTGCCCCTGTTGGGTCTTCGTGAAATAAATCGTTTTCTGCAAAACCTTCAAACTTTGGTCCTGTAATTTTAATTTTAAATTCCTCTGGATTTTTACCTACCGGACTATGACTTGTGCAAGCAAATTGATGCCAAAAAGCAGATTGAATACAATTGTTATAAAACAACTGACGTACAACTTCTAAAGAATCGATAGTTTCTTGCGCTGTTTCTGTAGGAAAACCAAACATTAAATAAGCATGAACCATTATATTTTGGTCGGAAAATGCTTTGGTAACTCTTGCTACTTGCCCAATATCTACTCCTTTTTTCATTTTTGCTAACAACCTATCGGATGCAACTTCTAAACCACCAGTTACTGCAATACAACCAGATTTAGATAAAAGTGCACACAGTTCTGGCGTAAAAGTTTTTTCGAATCTAATATTTGTCCACCAAGTAATAAATACTTTACGTTCTAGTAATTTATTGGCCAACGCTCTTAACATTTTTGGTGGCGCTGCTTCGTCTACAAAATGAAAACCAGTTATACCTGTTTCTGCAATTATCTTTTCGATTTTATTTACCAAATCGTCTGCAGTAGTGTTTTGATAATTGCCGATATAATCTAAAGTAACGTCACAAAACGAGCATTGTTTCCAATAACAACCATGAGAAATAGTTAACTTATTCCATTTACCATCAGACCACATTCTGTGCATCGGATTCATAACATCTAAAAAAGACAAGTATTTTGCTGTTGGCAAACCAACATAACTTGGTGCTGGTAAATTTTTATGATGAAAAATTGTATTCGGAGATTTATCTGCATAAACAACTTTATTTTCTCTGCAAATAAATGTTCTTTCTAAAGACTCCTCTCCTATTTTATTTTCTAAATATTCTGTAATTCTTAATAACGGCCCTTCACCATCATCTAAAGTTATAAAATCTACATAATTAAAAATACGCGTGTCTGTTAATCGTCTAAGCTCTGTATTGCAATAACCTCCGCCAAAAGCAACCTTAATTGTTGGATATTTTTCTTTGATAAATTGCGCACATCTTAATGCAGAAAACAAATTACCAGGAAACGGAATTGTAAAACAAACCAAATTATAAGCATCTTGTTGTAATTGTTCTTCTAACAAATACAACATTTCGTCTTCTATTAAAGTGGTTTCATATTGCAAACATTCTTCTAAAGTATTAAAACTAGATGCTGCTCTACCAATTTGTTCTGCATAACGTGTAAAAGAAAAAAACTCGTCTACATTGGTATTTATAAAATCGCCCAATTCTTCTACAAATAAAGTGGCAATGTGTTTTGCTTTGTCTAAAATACCAAGTTTACCAAACTCTGTAGATAAATCTTTGTTTAGTTTTATACGCCTGTGCCCGTGCGGTAAAAAATCTTTGTGCACAATTTGATAAGCTGCAGTAACTTCTTGTACACGCAAATAATTCATTACAGTATCTACTTTATCTATATATGCTTCTCTTTGTTGCCAAACCAACGGCAACGCAGTATTACCAAGCATTTCTGCTTGTTTAAAAATAGCATCTATAAATTCTTTAGTAAATACACTTGTAAATAACTCGATACTTAAATCTAGCTGCTTTGTTTTAACACCTTTAGCATCTAAAAATCCTTTAATATATGCCGTAGCAGGATAAGCAGTATTTAACTGCGTAAATGGCGGAGTAATTAAAAGTGCGTTAGTAGACATCTAATTTATTAAAATGCAAAGATACTACCTCAATTATAATTACTCTTTAAATTTTTAATGCTTTTTCTTAAGATTCATTTTCTTACAAAAACAGGTATTTATACGTGAATTCTGTGCCAACTAAAAACTTACATTCGTTTTATAACTTAAAAACAATTTAATTTTGAATAGTAACCCTAACTTTATTGAAATTAAAACAGAAACCACAAAACTGTTAGATGCTGAAATTACTAAGGAAAATGCTAAAATTAGTTTAAATAAAATTCATCTTAAATTACAAGAAACAACTGCTATTACAGGTTCTGATTTTTCAATTGAAAATTTAGTAGCAATACCCACATCAAAAGGAAAAGCCTTGGGTTTAAATTATGCTGCTTTATGTTTATTAGATTACAAAAGAACAACTCTTTTTTTACAAGCGATATATACTGCTATAAAAGAAATACAAGACAAAAAGCCTAAAAAAAAGATAAAAATATTTTATGCCGGTTGCGGGCCTTACGCACCTTTTTTCACATTGATATGTACTCTTTTTAAACCAAGTGAAATTGAGTTTTCTTTGCTTGATATTAATGTTGCATCAATAAAGTCAACAAAAAAAATAATTAGTGCTTTTAATTTATTGCCATACATAAGTACAATTTATACTGCAGACGCCACAACTATAAAAGTACCTAAAAGTGTATGTTATGACATTTTAATAAGCGAAACTTTAGATGCTGTTTTATATAGAGAATGTTATGTACCCATTTTAATGAATTTATTACCTCAATTTAAGAAAGACGTAATTTTGATTCCAGAAAATGTGCTGCTCACCTCTTCTTTAATTAATACTGATGAACCTGATAAAGAAGAAGAACTTTTAGATGTTATTTTTGATGTTAGAAATAGCATACTAAATAATACAATTTCAGATAATTCCAATCCTTTAAAAGTTGCTATTTCTAAGAAAACAGAACACTATAATACTTTGGTAATTGATACAAATGTTCATATTTATAAAGACTATTGGTTAAAAAGATACGATTCTACTTTAACAACACCTTACGCTTATCACCTAGAAAAACCATTTACTAAGCAAAAAGCTGTTTTTACATATCATTTGGCTCCAGAAATAGAAATGAAATTAACTTTTGAGTAACTAAATTATTCTGTTTCATCGCAGATACTTATTTACTTATTGTAGTATTTTTAAAATTGGAAAAGAGAAAAATTTTACAGATGATGATCTTTTTTTCCCTGATATATTTCTGATTTAAAAAGTAGTAGTTTTGCAAACTAAATTTTTAATATTCACAAATTAAAAGCATCTAAACAAAAATTTATTTTGCAAGAAGAAAGTTATAATTACAGAATACAATGTTACAAATGTATGAGACCAAATAGTACTTGTATTTGTAAACACATCCGTTCTTTTGATACAAAAACTCGTTTTATTATTTTAATGCATCCGAAAGAATATAAAAAAGAGAAAAACGGAACGGGAGTTATGACAAATCTTCAGTTAAAAAATGCTGAAATAGTTGTTGGTGTAGACTTTACCAAAAACAAACGAATTAATAATATAATTGATAATAAAGAAAATTCTTCTTTCTTATTATACCCAGGTAAAGAAAGTTTTAATTTATCTACTAGAAAAAAACCAGAAATAGAACGTTTTTTAGATAAAAAACCTCATATTTTTATTCTTGATGGTACTTGGCCTTGTGCAAGAAAAATGCTGAAGCTAAGTAAAAACTTACAGGAATTAAATAGAATAAGTTTCGACAACAAAATAAAATCTAAATTTATTATCAAACAACAGCCAGAATCGCTTTGTCTTAGTACGATAGAGTCTGTTTACACGGTTTTAAATCTACTTAAAAAAGCAGAAATAGAAAATTGCGATACTTCTAATTTTCTAGTTCCTTTTAAAAAAATGATTGGGTATCAACTTGATTATTTATTAAACCCAAAAAGTAAAAATTATCTTCCGGAAGCTAGTAAGGTTATTTCACCTAAAAATAGTTATAAGAAAGAAACTCAAAGAAGTATTATTTACGAACAAGAATAATTTGCGTTCTTAAATCTACCTTTTTTGCTCTTTTTAAACTTCTAAAAATTATTTAATAAAACAAGACGCTAACATCTTATATAAATCTGGATGTTTTCTTTTCATTAGTTTAGGTCTTTCAAAGAAATACTCTCCGGACACAGCTAAAAATTCAATTTCAGATGTTCCTCCGTAATTTCTAATATCAGAATCATCATTATTAATTTCTTCGATTTTTTTATGAATTAACTGTAAATAAGGAATCGTGTATTGTTTGTCTAGTAAAACTTCTGGAATACCATCAATAACACCATCCGATTTATCGAGAAGATGAATAAACTCGTGAATAGCTGTGTTTCCTTTATCTGTTTTATTATGAAAACCATGATGCAGTGCTTTTCTTGATAAAATCATTTGATTTTCAAACCTTCCTGTACCCACTAAACCACCAATATTTCTGTGTGCTGCCTTAGAGTCAAACTGTAAATCATCATCAAAATAATCTGGATAAATTAAAACCGTTGTTAAGTTTGTATACTGCCAAGAAGGAAATCTAAATACAGGAATTACAGCACTGGCAGCAACTAATAACGTATCTAACTCTTCTATTTCAAATTTAATAGCCCTAATATGAACGGATGATAAAAAGCGTGCCATTTTTTCTCGAAAAAGTTGTTGCTCTTTTTCTGTAAGTTTTTGATAAAATAAAACGTTATTCTTTAAAACACTGTGCCAATGATTGGGTACAGAAATTTTTTCGATATTTTTAATCGCTCTTTTTTTATTACTTCGAATAGTAAATATTAAAAGTATCAATAATAAAGAGATTGCAATAATATAAAGCATTCTAGTATTTTTTTAATAAAAAAAATTACAAGAGACCCGTCATTGCTTCTTTTACAATCGCAATATTTCTATCTTTATTGGTGTTTGTAGATTTTTCTTGTTCTTGTATTATTGTTCTCATTAAGTTGATTACTACTTTATCGAAGCTAAACTTTTTATATTGATTTCCTTTGGTTACCATATCTTCTACTAAATTCTGAATTGCCAACATATTATTACTTTTAGAAATCATTTTAAAAGCTTTTTCATACATCACTTTTGTTGGTCCTTGTCCAGATAAAAACATACCAGAAACAACACTTTTAGCAATAAATGGTAATTCTGTTTCGTCTTTAGACTCAATAAATATTTGTGTTAACGGTGTTGCCAATATTTTACGAACATCGTCTGGTAATTCTTTAGATTTTTTTAAAGCCAAATCTTTATCTATATAATACATAGCAACTAAAGATTTTCCTAAAACTGCATACGATTTACTTTGCAAACCTTTTGTGAAAATAGATTTTAATTCTGGGTCTGTTAATTTCCCTAAAGTTTCTATAGCAGCTGCTTTAACCAATGTTTTAGCATCATTATTAGCCAATTGCATAATTTTTCTAATGGCATCTTTCTTAGAAAATTTATTAATTAAATCGATATTTTCTAAAGCCAGTACTCTAATTTTATATGAAGAATCATCTAAAGCTGATACAACAGCGTTAAACGCAACTTTATCGTCTTGTTTTTTTACAACTTCTAAAAGCGCTTCTCTTCGATGCATAAAATGTGTTGCATTTTTTAACTGAAAAATATAATCACTTAAAACTTTATTTTCATTAATCTCTGCCAACAATACACCATCAGAATTTATCTGAATTAAATCTGGCATAGTTTCGAACGGAAACGTAAATGAAGCATCGTTATTTTCTACAAAAACAGTTTCTCTTCTACGCTTAGTACCTTCAAAAATATCTAATGTTAAAGGAAATTGAAAATTTTCTGGTTGCAGTTGTAAAATGTTTACTGTTACAGTTTTTCTTAACTTATTATAATCATAAGAAACATCTATTTTTGGATGATTTGCACCAAAATACCATTGATTAAAGAACCAGTTTAAATCTTTACCAGTTACTTTCTCGAAAATTAAACGCAATTGATGTGCCTCTGCTGCCTTATATTTATAGTCATTTAAATACGTTTTTAAGCTTTCGAAAAAAGCTTTGTCTCCTAAATAGTTTCTTAGCATATGCAAAATAGCGCCACCTTTGTTATAGCTAACTAAATCGAACATATCTTCTTTATCTAAATAATTAAAACGTACCAAATCCTTATCAGATTCTTGACCTTCTAAATATGAACTAACATTAGAATGCATGTACATTTCTGCTGCCTCTTCTCCGTATTTATATTCTTGCCATAAATATTCGCTATAATTCGCAAAAGACTCGTTAAGTGTTAAATTAGCCCAACTCTCTGTGGTTACTAAATCGCCAAACCAATGATGAAAAAGTTCGTGTGCTATAGTGTTTTCATGAATATTTTCGTCGATTAATTGTCCGGGTGTTTGGTATGCTTGTTCACCATGAACAACCGCTGTAGTATTTTCCATAGCACCAGAGACATAATCTCTAACAACTATTTGGCTATATTTATTCCAAGGATAAGCAACGCCCAATTTTTCTGAAAAGAATTGTATCATTTCTGGTGTATTACCAAAGATATCTTTTGCATATTGTGCATATTCTTTTTCTAAATAGTAGTTTACCGGAATATTTTTATAAGAATCTTTTACTATCTCGAACTCGCCAACACCCATAAAAAATAAATAAGGTGCATGTTTTTGATCCATTTTCCAGTAATCAGTTCTTAAATTGCCATTATTCGTTTGATTTACAAGTGATCCATTAGATAAAGTAACATATTTGTTAGGAACTGTAATGTAAATTTCTTGTGTAGTTTTTTGATTGGGCGCATCTATTGTTGGAAACCAACAACTGCTTCCCTCTGTTTCTCCTTGTGTCCAGATTTGTGTTGGCTTATTTTTATCTGCACCATCAGCATTTATAAAATACAAACCTTTTGCACCAGTAATTGCCGCACTACCTTTGTCTTTAACTTTTTCTGGCCTTGCAGTATATTTTAAATAGACCGTAAATTTTTCTTCTTTTGTATACTTTTTTGGAAGTTTTATTACAATTTGAGCATCATCATAATCGTAATTTAATTTTGTTCCGTTTAAAGAAACTTCATCAAACAACATTGCTTTTGCATCTAACGTAAAAAGGTTTGTAGCATAGAAATGAGGTTTTGCAGTAACCCAAGCTTCACCATTTAATTCTTTTTTATCAAAATTAAAATTAACTTTTAGTTTGGTATGAATTAAGTTGTGCGTTTTTTCTCTTTCTGCTCTATAAATGGCATTATTTTGTGAGAAACTTATGGTGCTTATTGATAGGAATGCAAGTAGAATCCAGATTTTAATCTTCATAAATAATATATTCTTCTAAACTTCAAAAATACTAAATATGAAGATAGAACTTGTTAATGAGCAGTTAAATTCAAAAAACGTACCAAAAAACCTAAAATTATATAAAAAATGAGTTGTATTTGGTACAAAAATTCAATAAAAATTACAACTTATAATTTTATAAGAAACTAAATTTCATTGTTGATTATTTTACTAATTATTTTTCGATCTCATTTAAAATCCAATCCAATTCTGGATCTGTTTTATTTAATCTATTTTTTATTGTTGGTATAATTTCTACATCTGGTTTAACACCATAACCATCAGGGTTTTCTTTGTAAGGAGTTGCAATATGTAAAACTCCGTATCTGACTGCTACTTTGGTATTAGATAATCTATGCTGCCTCATAAAACCAGCAACAGTGCCGTTATAAGAACCACCTGTTTCTTCACCCACAAAAAACGCTCGTTTGCTACCATGCAAATATGTTGCTAATAATGCTGCAGCAGAATATGAATATCCATTAATTAAAACATATATTTTACCTTTAAAATTCAAAGGATTAGGTTTCTCTTTTTTTGTACCATAATTAAAATATAATTGACCGTTTTCTTTTTCGACACTAAACATTCTATGCATAGCAATAAAAGGTGAAACTGCACCAAAAATTACTTTAGTAAATCCAGATGTGCTGTTACTATAAATTACTTTTAATAACGGCATTCTAGTTTTTACTTCACTTCGCGTATAAAACTGGAATTCTTTATCTGTTAAATAAGAATATAAATTTTTAATTTCTTTTGCTTTACCACCTCCATTAAAACGTAAATCTAAAATTAAATTTTGTGTTTTATTCTTAGCTATTTTTGCAAAGGATTGCTCATAAAACTTTTTGAAATTTCCTTTTGTGAAACTTCTAATTTTCATGTATGCAATTGTACTATCTTTTCCGATAAATTCTAAATTTCTATTATAAGTTTTGTCTCGATAATTATAGCCATGAATTTTATTATACTTTCGTTTTTCTTTCCATGAAATTTTATTTTTTTCTTTTGTATTAGGTTTAATTTTTAGTGAATCTTTTTGCTTATCGTTGCTATTCGTTTTTTTTCTTAGAACTCTTTTAAAAGTTCTATTAAATAAAGAATCTTTTAAACTTAAAATTAATTGAATACTATCTTGTCTACCATTATTTTTTAAATATAATTCTTTAAAGTGTTTACCAATTACTTTATCGTAAAATGTGGTATTGAAGCCATCTGAAGAAAAGGTTTTTCTATAATTTACATAAATATCAGAAATGTCCTCATCATTTATTTTAAGAACTTTTGCTCCTATTAGTAAACTATCAGATTCTGCCCCGTCACTTATAAATAATTTAGAATTTAATGTTTCAAACTTTAACTCATTAAACTCGTTTTTCATTTTTAAATCAAGTTTTCTCTCCTTTTTGGTTCTTATTTTTGCAGGCGGACTAATAGCAGTATGTCCGTGCCCCATTTGAGAAATAACTACCACTACTTTTTTATAGAAATCCCTACTATTTAAAGGTTTATTCTGTGATTTTTTTAAACTATCAAACTTATAATCTAAAACTTCTTTAGTTCTATACTGATATAATCTTGGATGGTATTTTTTAAGTTCAGAATACAATTCATCAATATCCTTTCTTAAATCTTTTACCGAATGTAGTTTAGAAATTTGTTCGTTGTGTTTTTTAATACTCACGCAGGAAGTTAGTAGCATTAAAAATGCTACATATAGTAATCTTAATTTCATTAGAATTTTTTCTAAAAATAACTAAAAAAACCTCAACTTCTTTCGAAATTGAGGTTTTTTGTAAGTTTAAAATGCTAACTATTTGTTGAACATCTTAGAAAACTGTTTTAAAGAAGTACTGTCTCCGTCTACATTTACGCTATTTAGCATATCGATTATCTTAGAAGGATTCATATTTTCTCCTAATAATCTTGCGACTCCTACTCCGGCTTCTTTACCGTATCCAAAAGCGATAACTTCGTCTATGGAATTTGTATCACCAGAATAGTAGACTTTTACATTCATTCCTTTTGTCTTCATAGACATCAGGTTCTTATAAGTATCGTTGTTGGTAAATATCTTTTTTAATTTTCCTTTTTCAGTTTCGTAAGCAACAGAATTATCTGCAGTTTTAGGTAAAAAAGCTACATTAATTTTCTTGATACTTTTCATGGTTTCTTTTACATCATCAGAAACATCTGAATTTGCAGTTAGTAAAGAACTTACTGGTAAATCGCCCGTATAAAAATCTTCTTTACCGCTTGTGTCTACTAAATAACTTTGTAATGATTTATCGTTTTTACATGAGCTTGCAAAAACTAGTACAAAAAGTAAAGAAAGTATGGTTGTTAATTTTTTCATTGATTAAGTTTTAAAAAGTACAATCTAATTTTAAAAAAACTAGATTGTACATGTTTTATATTATTTGTTTGCAAAAGTATCTGCTAGATCAGACATTTTATTAATATCTATGTTACCTGTTAAAGAGACAATAACTGCTTCAGACATGCCATTTGTCTTTTTATCGATACCTTTAATAAACATTAAAACTTCATTAACAAAGTCTTTGTTTTTAGATGCTTTTACATAAATCTTAACTCTAGAATCGTCTTCTTTGATTCTCATTAACTGTGTTAAGTTTTGTTTTTTAATAGACGCATTTACCATGCTTTCCATTTTGTTTGCAATGGCCTTGTCTTCTGTAGAAAACATTTTGAATTCTTTTAATTCTTGTATCATTTGAAACACTTTCATCTCATCGCTATCTTTAAATTTTTCTGAATTAAATTTCGATAAAATTTCAAATGCATCTTTGGTAACAACTACCATATCTACTTCTTTTATATCTTCTAAAGAATCATATAAAGACTGCGCATTGCTTAACAAAGGTGTTACTATAAATGCGATTAATAATAATATTTTTTTCATCTTTTCTTGTTTTACTTGGTTTTACTAATATTTACTTGGTTTATCTTAAAATCTTTTTTACTGAGTTATCATAAGTATGTAAAGTTGCAACTGCTTGTTCTCCTTTTTTTAAGTTTTTAGACAATAATTTTAATCCTTTACTTACTTCTGCATAAATTTTTTCTGCTTCTTTTCTTTCTTGGTATTCGCTGTATTGTTGTTTACCAACAAATACACTAAATAATAAGACTACAGATGCTGCTACAGACAACCATTTAAAGTTTTTCTTTTTAGATTTTTTAGTTTCTAACTTAATGGTTTTTGTATACGTTTCATCTTTCGATACAGAAAAGTAGGTAAACATATAAGCATACTCTTGCAAATGTTGTGGTACATCACCTTCTTTAAAATAGTTTCTTAAGGTTGCCTCTTCTTGCAAAGTAGTTTCTGCGTTTTCGTACTTTTCTATTAATTTTTCTATGTTAGCTAACTCCATAGTTGTGTTTTTTAATTAATTGTTCTCTAATAGTTTTTCTTGCTCTAGATAATGCCACTCTTACTGCGGTTGGCTTCATATCTACCATTTTACATATTTCATCAAAATCATATTGTTCAATATCTCTTAACTGAATAATAATCTTTTGCTGTTCTGGCAACTTTTCTATCAATTGGTGCACTTGGTTTACACTGTCTTGATGTTCTAGTTTTTTATCTAAAGACGTTTCTTTCTCTTTATAATTACTGTGTACTAATGTTAAATTACTTGCTTGCTTAGATTTTAGTCTATCATAACAATAATTTTTTGTCATTGTCATTGCAAATGCTTCTACATTTTTATAACCAGCTATTTTATCTTTACTACGCCACAACTTAAAAATAAGCTCTTGTGTAGCATCCTCTGCTTCTTCTGTAGACACCAATAATCTTTTGGCTAATCTAAAGACCTTATCCTTAAAAGGTAAAACAACTTTTAAAAAGTCTGATTGGTTCATTTTTGTTTGGTTGATTAATGGTAAACCTGTTAATTAAACTTATTTTATTATCGGGTTTACATCATTACGACGAGTAACAATATATTTTGTTACACAAGAATTTAAAAATAATACTATTTCTATTTATATTGCGTTAGATTATTAAAACAATTCTTATTTTTTATAAATGAAAAACCTCTTAAAACTCTTTTATTTAGGCTCAATTACACTATTACTTATCAATTGTTCTAAAGAGTACCAAATACCCAATAATTTAGTTGTGCACGATTTTGTTTGGAAAGGTTTAAACGCATATTATTTGCATCAAGATGAAATTGCTGATTTATCTGACAGACGTTTTAACTCAGACCAACAACTAAATGCTTATTTAACTGGTTTTGCAGATTATAATACACTTTTTTCTAGTTTATTATTAAGTACTGATGAAAAGTCTATGCTTATTGAAGATTATACAAATTTAGATTTAGATATACCAAGGTCTGCTTTTGTAAACGGAATGGAATTTGGCATTATCGCGCAACCTAACACTACTACAAATACTGTTATTGGTTATGTAACACATATTTTACCTAATTCGAATGCAGCTTCAAAAGATTTACAAAGAGGTGAGTTTTTTAACGCTGTAAATAACATCTTATTAACAGAAGATAATTACTTTGATTTATTAATAAGTGGTGATACATCTTATACTTTAAATATGGTAGATTTTGACGGAACAACTGTTACACCAAACGCAAAAACGGTTGTTTTAGATAAAGAAAATTACGATTACGAAACTACATTTTTAGAAAAAACCTTTAATATAGGTTCAGACAATATTGGTTATTTAATGTACAATAACAATTTATCTAAATCGTCAATTAACAATTTAAACAACACTTTCTTAAATTTTAAAAATCAAAATATTAACGAATTGGTTTTAGATTTAAGATACAATATTACTGGTGGTAGTTTCGCTAAAAATATTACCAATTTGGCAACTATGATTACCGGGCAATTTACAGATGAAGTTTTTATAAAAGAAGAATGGAACTCGAAAGCACAACCTTGGTTTTTAGAAAATCAACCAGATTCATTATTAACTAAATTTCCTGCTAAACTTAATTCTTCAACAGATTTTAATAGTTTAAACCTAACAGAAGTTTACATAATTTTAAATGGTGATTCTTTTAGCGCTTCTTCTGCAATAGAACTATTAATAAATAGCCTAAAACCTTATATAAACGTAAATATTGTAGGTACAGCTACTAATGGAAACAATACAGGTTCTATAACTTTATATAATTCTCAAGACTACGATATCGAACTAAAAAACGATACACATACAGTAGCTTTACAACCTGTTGTGTTAAGTTTTTACAATAAAGACGACCAAACCTATAACGAGGGTTTTACACCAACAATTGCAACTTGTCCAAATGAAGATATTTTAAATCTAGGTTTTGTTGGCGAAAGGTCAGAACCTATTTTAGATAAAGTATTAGAATATATCTCAACAGGAAATCTTGGTACAAATGTTGTGTGTAATCCTAATAATTTTACACATTTATTTAATTCAATTGATATCCAAAGAGAATTTGATAATGGCGTATTTATAAAACAAGATTTACCTAATACAAATTAAAATGAAAAAATATTTAAGCACACTATTACTTTTTACATTATTAATAAATATTTCTTGTAGTAAAGAAGATACAGGTATTAATGAAGATTTTGAAGTTTCAACATCAGATGAAATTAATCATTTTATATACAAAGGGTTAAACCTATATTATTTATGGCAAAAAGATGTTCCAGATTTAGCCGATAATAGATTTAATAACTTAGAAGAGTTATATACTTATTTTAGAAAATATGATACTCCAGAAGCTACTTTTAATAGTTTATTAAGTCAACCCGGAGTTGTAGATCGTTTTTCTTGGATTGTTGATGATTATGTAGCTTTAGAAAATTCTTTTCAGGGTATTAATTTAAGTACGGGTATGGAGTTTGGACTTGTACGATATACAAATAGCAGCACAAATATTTTCGGCTATATTAGATATGTAATTCCTAATTCTAGTGCTTCTAGTTCTGGACTAACTAGAGGTATGTATTTTAATTCAATTAATGGTATACAATTAACTGATAGTAATTTTAGAGAACTACTATTTAGTAATGATACATCTTTCTCTTTAGGTTTAGCAGATTATAATAACGGAAACCCGATAAACAATAACAACACAATAATTTTAGACAAAACAGAAGTTCAAGAAAATCCAATTGCAGTTTCTAAAGTGATTACAGATGGAACTCAAAAAATTGGTTATTTAATGTACAATCAATTTGCAAGTTCGTACGACCAAGATTTAAATGCTGCTTTTAGTAATTTTAAAGCAGAAGCAGTAAACGATTTAATTATCGATTTAAGATATAATGGTGGTGGTTCTACAAGTACTGCTGGATATTTAGGAAGTATGGTAACTGGTCAATTTACAGGAGAAGTTTATTCTAAAGAGGTTTGGAATGATAAAGTTTTAGATGCTTTTTCACCTGATAATTTTATTAATAATTTTCCAACAAGAATTACCAAAACAGATGCTAATGATAATATTGTTGTTGATGAAGCTATAAACAGTTTAAACTTATCTAGAGTTTATTTTATAGTTTCTGGTAGTTCTGCATCTGCATCAGAATTAGTTATAAATGCTTTAGATGCATACATCGATGTTAAAATTGTTGGTACAACAACTGTAGGTAAACAAGTAGGTTCTATTACTTTGTACGATTCTGATAATTTATTTAGAAGTGGAGACAATTTAAATACAGAGCATACATATGCAATGCAGCCATTAGTTTTAGAAATTACAAATAAAGATGGTAAAAACTACCCGAACGGAATTGTACCTGGAACAAATTTTACAGGTATTAATTTAGGTGAAGATATTGGTAACTTAGGTGTTTTAGGTGAAAGATCAGATCCATTATTAGATAGAACTCTAGAATATATTTCTACTGGCGCAAAATCATCAGCAAAAACAAAAGACTTTATTAAAACAGAAGAAATATTTAATTCTAAATTGGCTACACCGGCAAAGAATAATATGTATTCCGAATTAAAATAACAAATTAAAAAATCCAGCTTAATTGCTGGATTTTTTTTTACTAGATATTTAAATTTTCAGCCTCTTCTGCAGAATCTTCCATTTCTTGATCGGTAAGAATATCTGGTCTAAATTCGCTCATCTTCTCTTCTTCTTTAGATTTAGCATAATTAAATCCAGATTTCCACCATTTTTTCATTAGTTTTTTATCAAAAACCAAAGAGTTGGTGGTTAAAACTGTTGGTGTATAATATAAGTTTAGTTTGATATCTTTATTTGACGCCGCTAATTTACCAATAGTAATATTATGCCTTTCTACATGTACCAACATAAAATCCATTACATCAAATAATAAAGAAAACGGATTCTTTGCAGGCAACCTATTAATTTGAGTAACTTCTGTTTCTAAAATAATTGCATCAATTTCTGTAGCTCCTCTTAAAATAGCTTCTCTAATTGGTATTAAAGAACCAAAACCACCATCGGCATATTGACAGTGATCTTTTTCTAATAAACTCATAAACGGAACATAGTTGCAAGACCCCCAAATCCAATCACAAAAATCTTCATAACTACAATCGTTAATCGATTTATACTCAATTTGATTTGCCGTTAAATTAGAAACAGTAACAACAACTTCTTTATTTGCCGCTCTAATTTTAACATACATTTCTTTGGTAACATTTTTTTTAATTAGAGATCTTAAATTTTTACTTTCTCCAAAAGTTTTTCTACCATTTAAAAAATTCCAAAATGTATTTAAGTGGTTAATGCTTATCACTTTTTCACCAGCAACTTTTCTAATTTTAAAAGGATTGTTACTAAAAATAGTTTCTTGATTAACATTGGTATACAACTCTTTAAGTTCATCTAACATATCCATAGCCAAATGAGATACCATTAAACTTCCTGTAGAGGTTCCTAAAAACAAATCGTATTTTTTGTTTTCATGTTTCATTAAGTACTGCGCAACACCTCCTGCAAATGCTCCTTTACTTCCTCCGCCAGAAATTACCAATGCTTTTTTCATTATCAATTATGATTTGATTACTTTAGTCGTATAAAAATATCAAAAATGAGAAGAATATTCGGTATTATTTTAATTTTCCTTTTTTTAATCTCTTGTAAACAAGAATATCAGCCAAGAAATATTAGTACAATTTCTATTGAAGCATATAACATTGATACTACTAGCATAAGAGCAATTCAAGTAATAGATTCGACAACAGTTGTTTATGCTGGCTCTAACGGAACTATAGGAACAACTGTAGATAACGGTAAAACTTGGTCTATTTTAAATATAAAATATAAAGACTCTATAATTCCTAATTTTAGAAGTTTAGCATTTAATGGCTCAGATTACTTTGCATTATCTATTGCAAATCCTGCATTGCTTTATAAAATTTCTGATATGGAAGCTACTTTACAATATACAGAAGAAGATGCCAAAGTTTTTTATGATGCAATTGCATTTTTTGATGATAATAAGCATGGTATTGCCGTTGGTGATCCTACAGAGAACTGTGCTTCTATTTTAGTTACTGATGATGGTGGAGAAAACTGGCATAAAATTCCGTGCGAAAATTTACCTGAAATAGCCGAAGGTGAAGCTTTTTTTGCTGCAAGTAACACCAATATTAAAACAATTGGCAGTACCGTTTATATTGCCTCGGGTGGTAAAAAATCTAGAATTTTAAAGTCTAATAACTTCGGAAAAACATGGCAACTATTTGAAACCCCAATAATACAAGGTAATGGACCACAGGGAATATATTCTATCGATTTTTATAATAAAAATAACGGAATTGCAATTGGTGGCGATTACTCGAAACCATTAGAAAATAAGGCTAATAAAGCAATTACTGCAGATGGTGGTAAAACTTGGACTTTAATTGCAGATGCAGAAAATCCTAATTATAAAAGTTGCGTACAGTTTGTACCTAACACCAACGGAAAAGAAGTTTTTGCTGTAGGTAAAACTGGTATTTCTTACTCTAAAGATGGTGGATTAACATGGAACAAAGTTTCTAATGATAGTTATTATACCATTCAATTTATAAATAAAAATACTGCTTGGTTAGGTGGTGCAAATAAAATAGGAAAACTTGAATTGTAAATTTCTTTTTAAATACGCCCTTATTTTAGGAGCTTTACTCCTACTTTTTAATTGCAATAAGTCATCAGACCTAAAACAAAACCTTAGTTGTAATGAGATTTATTTTAAGAATTTAAAAGAAATTTCAGATGCTAAAAACAGCTTTAAAATAAGTTTGCCTAATAATTGGAAAACAAGCAATTTTACAGACAATTATCAATCTTCTATTTATACAGCAGATACAACAAAGCAACTTACCAAAAGTTTGCTTTTAGACGTAAACTTCATCAATAACGCTATAGAAATAGATGATATCTTTAAGCTAAAAATAGAACACGAAAACTTAACTAATAAACTAATTCAAAAAGAACAGAAAGAAATAACTTTTTTAAATAGAAAAAGTTATTATGTTGTTTCTATTGGTAAAAAACAGAATTTTAAATACAAATCTTTACAAGTATTTGTACCTTTAAATAAAAGTAGTTCTTTAGCTATAAAAGCAGAAGTTTATGGCGATTCTTTAGTGCAAAAAAGAATTTGTAAGGCTTTAACTTTAATAGATAAAATTAAAATTGAACAGTAAATGATTGATAAAAAACATATTACAGATAGGTTTATTAAGTATGTAACTATAGATACAGAATCAGATCCAAATAACCCAGCTTTTCCTAGTACAGAAAAACAATGGGATTTAGCAAAGATTTTAGTTGATGAATTGAAAGAAATTGGAATGCAAGATGTAGATTTAGATGAAAATTGCTACATCATGGCAACGTTGCCTAGCAATATAGACCATCGAGTACCTACAATTGGCTTTGTTGCGCATATTGATACAAGTCCGGATTTTACTGGTAAAAACGTAAAACCACAAATAGTAGAAAATTACCAAGGAAATGATATTCTATTAAACGAAGAAAAAAACATCATATTATCTCCAAATTATTTCGAAGATTTACTACAATATAAAGGGCAAACTTTAATTACTACAGACGGTACAACTTTGTTGGGTGCAGATGACAAAGCTGGTGTAACAGAAATTGTAACCGCTATGGAATATCTAATTAAACATCCAGAAATTAAGCATGGTAAAATTAGAATTTGTTTTACACCCGATGAAGAAGTTGGTAAAGGTGCACATAAATTTGATGTAAATAAATTTGATGCAGAATGGGCTTACACTATGGATGGAAGTCAAATAGGAGAATTAGAATATGAAAACTTTAATGCAGCTAGTGCAAAAGTAACTGTTACAGGTAAAATTGTTCATCCTGGTTATGCAAAAGGCAAAATGATAAACTCTCTTAAAATTGCAAATGATTTTATGGCAGCTATTCCGCAAGAAGAAGTTCCAGAAAAAACATCTAGTTACGAAGGTTTTTTTCATTTGCACGACATGCATGGTAATGTAGAAAAAACAGTTTTAGAATACATTATTAGAGATCATGACTTAGATTTATTTGAAAAAAGAAAATATTTGATGCAAAAAATAGCATTCGATTTTAATGAAAGATTGGGTCAAGAGTTAATTGAAGTTTCTATAGAAAATCAGTATTTTAATATGCGAGAAAAAATTGTACCCGTTATGCATATTGTAGATTTGGTTGAAGAAGTAATGAAAGACTTAGAAATTACACCTATAATTAAACCAATAAGAGGTGGTACAGATGGTTCTCAATTATCGTATAAAGGATTGCCATGTCCTAATATTTTTGCTGGCGGACATAATTTTCACGGAAGATATGAATATGTTCCTGTAGAATCTATGGTAAAAGCTACAGAAGTAATTATTGGTATTGCAAAAAAAGTTGTAGAAAAAAATTCATAAAAAAAAGTCTTCAGCGAACTGAAGACTTACATCATAGCATATGCTATAAAGTAAATTTTTAATAATAGAGCCCCTAATCTCTATTAAAAACGATTTACTATTACAAACTTAGTGAATTTTATTTATTAAAACTACATTCTTTAAAATAATTCAGGGTTTTTCCCCTTAATATTCTTAAAAAAACTCTTAAAATTATCAAAATCCTTCTCTAAACTGTCTGTTGGGTAATAAGGTTCGGATATTTTAACTGTCTTATTTTCAAAATCTAACGTTGCCATAACAATAGGTACATTAGCTCCTTTTGCAATATAATAGAATCCTGTTTTCCATTTTTCTACCTTTTTTCGAGTTCCTTCTGGCGAAATTCCTAACCTAAATTCTTCTTTAGAATTAAAAAGTTTAATAACAGCATCTACCATATTATTACTTTTAGATCTATCTACAGGTGTGCCTCCTAGAATTCTAAAAAAATAACCAAACGGCCATTTAAATAGAGTACTTTTTCCTATAAAATGAACCATTATACCTTCGCTCATTCTTGTTAAAATTGCAATAGGAAAATCTACCCAACTAGTATGTGGTGCGGCAATAACAATATATTTCTTTGGCTCTTTCGGAAAACCATTTTCAATCTTCCAACCCAAAATAGTATGTAAAATAAACTTAGATATTGCTTTCAAATTGTCGTGATAAGTTAATTGTTTACAAAAACCTAAAGTAAAGGTTTTGTGTTCTTTTTATAATTGATAAATTTAAGGACTTAATTCGACATGATGACAGAAATAATCATATACTTAATAATTGCTGTAGTTTTTTTAATATTTGGCTTTTTAATTGGTAAATTAATTTCAAAAATTAATTTTGAGAAAGAAAAATCGATTTTAGAAAAAGCAAATGCCACGTTAGAAGAGAGATCTATTAGGTTATCTCAGTCTAAAGAAACTTTAGAAAATAACTTCATAGAAAATCAGCAAGAATTAAAAAATAATCAACAAGAAAAAGAAAAACTTCTTACCATAACATCAAAACAAGAATTTGAAATTGAAAATCTTCAGCTTAAATTAAAGGAAAACAAAACCGAAGTAGAAAATTTACAACAAAAGTTCACGAAAGAATTTGAAAATTTAGCGAATAAAATTTTAGATGAAAAATCGAACAAATTTACTGTTCAGAACAAAGAAAATATTCAAAATATATTAAATCCTTTACAAGAAAAAATAAAAGGATTTGAAGATAAGGTTGAAAAAACTCATAAAGAAAGTATCGATTATCATGCTGCTTTACGTCAGCAAATACTTGGTTTAAAAGAGTTAAACCTACAAATGAGTAAAGAAACCATTAATTTAACAAAAGCTCTAAAAGGCGATAATAAAGTTCAAGGAAATTGGGGTGAGCTCGTCTTAGAACGAGTTTTAGAAAAATCTGGCTTAGAAAAAGACCGAGAATACTTTGTTCAGCAAAGTTTTACAAATGACGATGGCAAAAGGGTTTTGCCCGATGTAGTTATTCATCTGCCGAACAATAAAAAAATGATTATCGACTCTAAGGTTTCTTTAGTGGCTTATGAACAATATGTAAATGAAGAAGACGAAAGTTTAAGACAAACTTTCTTAAAAGAGCATGTAAATTCTTTAAAAAGACACATTACACAATTAAGTGATAAAAAATACGAAGACATATATAAGATAGCATCTCCTGATTTTGTATTGCTTTTTATTCCGATAGAACCTGCTTTTGCAATTGCTTTAAATGAAGACACGCATCTATATAACAAAGCTTTCGATAAAAATATTGTTATTGTTACACCTTCTACCCTATTAGCTACATTACGTACCATAGATACGATGTGGAACAATGAAAAGCAACAAAGAAATGCACTCGAAATAGCAAGACAAGCGGGTGCTTTATATGATAAATTTGAGGGTCTTTTAAATGATTTAATTGGAATTGGTAAAAAAATCGATGACAGTAAAAAAGAATATTCTAATGCCATGAATAAATTGGTTGATGGTAGAGGAAACCTTATTAAAAGCGTTCAGAAATTAAAAGAAATGGGAGCTAAAGCTAAAAAATCTATTCCAGAAAACTTATTAGAACGTTCTAAAGAAAACTGATTTTATTTCTTTTGAGTCATTATTTAATCCTTATTAGTTAATACAACCGTACAATTAAAATTAATTTTGGTGTATTATAACTTAAAGAAAAATATTATGTCAAATAAAGAAAGACCAAGTGCCGAAAATGTAACAAAAGGAAACTCTGGAGATGTTCATGAAAGAGGTTTACATCCCTTAAAAGGAACTGTAAAAAAAGGCTATAAAGATACTGATAGCGATAAAAATAGATTAAAAGGAGAAGATAAAGATAAATTAAAAGATCAAGTTCATAGTGTTACTAAAGATAAAGACAAAGTTGCTGATAAAATTCAAAACTCAGAAAAAAGCAAGTAATATTTCATATGAGTTATTCTTTCGATTGATACCACTAACATTCTATATATAAAGGCTTTAAATTTGTACTATTATTAACCAGTACTAGAAATAGTACATAAAACTAAATAATATGAATACGGATACAAACGAAGGTAAGTGGAAACAAATAAAAGGTGAATTTAAAGAAGAGTTTGGTAATATTACCAACGATAAATCTACCGAAACTGATGGTAAATTTGATAAACTTGTTGGACAAATTCAAGAAAAATACGGTGAAACCCGAGAAAAAATAGAAAAAGAAGTTAAAAGCTGGTAAAAACAACTCTTAAGTATTTAGCATAAAAAAAGCATCAAGAAATTATTCTTGATGCTTTTTTTATAATTTTTATAGAAAATTACATTACAAATAGTCTTCTTGCGCTCATCATATCAGAAACACGTTCACCTATTTCATGTAAAGCCTCTTCGTTATCTGCATTATTAATCGCTTCATCAATAAAGTCTACAACAGCTTTCATATCTTCTACTTTTAAACCTCTTGTTGTAATCGCTGGCGTACCAACTCTAATACCAGAAGTTACAAAAGGAGACTTATCATCAAAAGGAACCATATTTTTATTAACCGTAATATCTGCTTTACCTAAAGCAATTTCTGCATCTTTACCAGAAATATTTTTATTACGTAAATCTATTAGCATACAATGGTTATCTGTACCACCAGAAATAATTTTATAACCTTTTGCTACAAATTCTTTTGCCATTGCTGCTGCATTTTCTTTTACTTGAATTTGATATTCTAAAAACTCATCTGTTAATGCTTCTCCAAAAGCTACTGCTTTTGCAGCAATAACGTGTTCTAACGGCCCACCTTGGTTACCAGGAAAAACTGCCGAATTTAATAATGTCGACATTTTTTTAGGTTTACCACTTTTAAGTGTTTCTCCGAAAGGATTTTCAAAATCTTTACCAATCATAATCATACCACCTCTTGGGCCACGTAATGTTTTATGAGTAGTTGTAGTAACAATATGACAATGAGGCAAAGGATCATTTAAAATTCCTTTTGCAATTAAACCTGCAGGATGAGAAATATCTGCTAATAAAAGTGCACCAACACTATCTGCAATTTCTCTAAAACGTTTAAAATCGATGTCTCTAGAATATGCAGAAGCACCAGCTATAATAAGTTTTGGTTGTTCTTTATTTGCAATATCTTGAATTTTATCATAATTTAAAATTCCTGTTTCTTCATCTACACCGTAAAATGTTGGGTTGTATAATTTACCAGAAAAATTTACAGAAGAACCATGAGTTAAATGTCCACCGTGCGATAAATCGAAACCTAAAATCGTATCACCAGGTTTTAAACAAGCTGCAAAAACGGCTGTGTTAGCCTGTGAACCAGAATGTGGCTGTACGTTGACGTACTCTGCACCAAATAATTCTTTAGCTCTATCTATTGCTATTTGCTCTACAATATCAACTATTTCACAACCTCCATAATACCTTTTACCAGGATATCCTTCAGCGTATTTATTCGTTAAAATAGAACCTTGAGCTTGCATAACTTGGTCGCTTACAAAGTTTTCTGAAGCGATTAATTCCAAACCATTTAATTGTCTTTCTTTTTCTTCCTGAATAAGGTCAAAAATTTGATTGTCTAATTGCATTGTAATTGTTTTGAATAAGTATCAAATGTAACAAAAAACAAAATCCTATTAAATAACTTTTTCGTATATTTTTAAAGAACTTATTAAGATTTATACAATTCAAAAAAAAGCATTGTTAAAAATAAGTTATTCGTTAAATTTCATTTTAAAGATGAGAAAAAATTGCATAAATTTGAACAAAATAAAGATTTTTATAAGATGATCATAACAGCAAATAATCCGAATAGAAAATCATGGTTAAAGGTAGAAGAAGATTCAGATTTTCCGATACAAAATATACCGTTTGGGGTTTTTATTACAAGAGATGATATTATTACAATAGGAAGTAGAATTGGCGATTTTGCTATTGATCTAGGCGCTTTACACCAATTAGGTTATTTTGAAGGAATACCATTAACAGATGATATTTTCTTACAAGATAATTTAAATGATTTTATTGCAGATGGTAGAAAAACTTGGCGTTTGGTTAGAAATAGAATTGCAGAAATTTTTGACGTAACAAATGGCAATTTAAGAGACAACGCAAACCATAAAGACAAAATTATCTTTAGAATGGATGAGGTTGAAATGCTTTTACCCGTTTCTGTAGGCGATTATACAGATTTTTATGCAAGTAAAGAGCACGCTACAAACGTTGGTTCTTTGTTTAGAGATCCAGAAAATGCATTATTACCAAACTGGTTACATATACCAATTGGTTACCATGGTAGAAGTTCTTCTATAATACCTTCTGGCACACCAATTAGAAGACCGTTAGGACAAACAAAACCTGCTGAAGGAAGTAAAACTCCTGGTTTTGGACCATCTAAATTATTAGATTTTGAATTAGAAATGGCATTTATTACTACGGATGCAAATGTACTTGGAGATAGAATTCCTATCGAAGAAGCAGAAGAGTATATTTTTGGTTTGGTGCAATTTAACGATTGGTCTGCAAGAGATATTCAAGCTTGGGAATATGTGCCATTAGGCCCTTTCTTAGGAAAGAATTTTGCTTCTACAATTTCACCTTGGATTGTTACTTTAGATGCATTAGAGCCTTTTAGAACAGAAAATCCGAAGCAAGTGCATGAGCCTTTACCTTATTTAAAGCAAGAAGGAAAAGGTAGTTACGATATTAATTTGCAAGTTGGTATTCAGCCAGAAAATGGTGAAGAAACAATTGTTGCAAACTCTAATTTTAAATATATGTACTGGACGATGGCACAGCAATTAGCACATCATACCGTTAATGGTTGTCCTGTAGAAGCTGGTGACATGATGGGTTCTGGTACAATTTCTGGACCAACCAAAGATAGTTTTGGTTCTATGTTAGAGTTAACTTGGCGTGGACAAAACCCAATTACTTTAAAAGACGGAACTACACGTAAGTTTATAAACGATAACGATACTGTTATCATGCGTGCACATTGTAAAAATGATACCATAAGAATTGGTTTTGGAGAATGTATTGGTAAAGTTTTACCCGCTAAATAAATAGCATTTATATTTTAGAAACAAAACCTCATTTTTAGTTAAAAAATGAGGTTTGTTTTTTTATGATCAAAATAAAAACACTTAGTTAGAAGATTTTACTATCTTATAAACTTAACAATCAACTACAAATCTTGAAAGAGAAATTAAAACATTTAGAGTTATTCTTAAAAAGTTCTGATTTTAATAGAGGCATTAGAATTGGTGTTGCAATTGCAATACCATTTGCCCTACTCTACTTTTTAGGATATTTTGAATACGCACCTGCAATTGCAGTTGGTACTTTTTTAAATTCACCAAGTGATATACCTGGAAGTATCAAAAGAAAAGTAAATGCTATTTTAATAAGTATTCTATTATCAATGGTTATTACGGCTGCAATATTGTTTGCCAAACCTTTTTTAGTGCTTTTAATTTTAGTAATTACAATTATTTCGTTTATAGTTTCTTTATTATCTGTTTATGGATTTAGAGCTTCGTTGGTTTCTTTTTCTGGTTTATTAGCAATGATTATTGCTTTTGCCATTCAGAAACAAACTACTCAAGAAATATTGGTACACCTTGGTTTAATGACTCTTGGCGGATTATGGTATTTAGTGGTTTCTTATGTTTTTCAAAAACTAGCTCCTAAAAAAGATCAAAATCAATTATTATCTGACTCTTTGTTACTAATTGGCGATTATTTAAAATTAAGAGCAAAACTTTTAACTAAAAAAACAAAAAGAGACGAGTTACTTAAAAAAACTTTTGTTCTTCAGAATCAAATTAATGAAAAACACGAAACTTTAAGAGAAGCATTACTTACGGCAAGAAAACGCTCTGGTAGATCTAGATACGAAGAAAAACAATTACTGATTTTTGTTTCATCAATAAAAATTTTCGAATTAATTGAAGCCAAGCATTTAGATTATAAAATGATTGATTCTATTTTTGGCGAACGAAAATCATTTTTAAAAGCATCTAAAAAACTAAACAAAATTATGGGAAACCATCTTATTGTTTTATCTGAATTATTAATTCAGAACGAAAAAATACCTAATAAAGATGTTTTATTAAAAGCTCTTTCAAAAACAAAAGAATCTATTAATCAATATGTAGAAAGTGTTCAACTTCCAGAAGCAAGAGAAGGTGCTTTGGTGTTGCAAAACTTATACGATTATCAAGAGCAATTATTAGAAGAAATAAGAGTAATTAGACGTGTAATGGCCAATGTACATGATGCATCTAAAATTTCTTTAAAAAGAGAAAGTTCAAATCAGTTTTTAACATTACAAGAATATCGTTTTAATGTGTTATTGCAGAATTTAAGCTTAAAATCTACCATATTTAGACACTCTGTAAGATTAACATTTGCCTTGGTTTTTGGTTATCTCTTCGGATATTTTTTAGAAATACAAAATACCTATTGGATTTTATTAACCATAATCGTAATCATGCGACCAAGTTACGGTTTAACACGTTTAAGAACCAAAGATCGAATTATAGGAACTTTAATTGGTGCTGCAATTGCTTTAAGTATTGTTTCTATAACTCAAAATATTGTAGTTTATAGCATCTTAGCTTTTTCTTCATTAATTTTTGCTGTTTCATTGTTGCAACAAAATTATAAATCTGCAGCAGCTTTGGTAACAATAAGTATTGTATTTGTATACTCTTTAATGAATCCTGATGCATATGAAGTAATTCAGTACAGGGTTTTAGATACTATTATCGGAGCTATAATTGCCATTGTAACTAATTATTTAATACTTCCTACTTGGGAAATAGATAATCAGAAACAAATTTTAGTAAATGCGCTTAAAATGAATAAAAATTATCTTCTAGCAACGCAAGAACTATATAAAAACCCAAATATCAATAAATTACATTATAATTTAGCTAGAAAAGAAGTGTTTTTAGCAATAAGTAATTTAAATGCTTCTTTTCAAAGATTAACTCAAGACCCTAAATCAAAACAAAAAGAATTTGAATTGGTGTATGAAATTGTAACCATTAACCAAACTATGGTTTCTGCAATTGCTTCTATTGGTAACTTTATAATCAATCATAAAACGACACCAGCTTCTAAAGAATTTGATATTTTAATTGATAAAATTAGCAACTCTTTACAACTAGCTTGTACCAATTTACAAGCAAAAACTAGCAATGCTAAAGTAGCAGAAGAAATTGTAGAAAAAGCAGAAAACAAACTTTTAAATGCGTATCAAAAATTATCTAATTTAAGAGATGAAAGCATTAAAAAAGGCAATACCGAAATAGACCAAAAAACATTGCATGCACTGCAAGAAGCCTATTTAATTTCTAATCATATGGTTTGGTTAAAATCACTATCAGAAAGTTTAAAAAAAGCTACAAATAAGTACAAAAAAACTATTTTAGAAAACCAATTAACTCACTAAAAAACAGTAAAATAAATTTTTAACAATTTGTTAAATCAATTCTTTTTTTATCTAATTTTGTTTTAAGAAAATGGTCTATTTTAAAAAACCATTGCATTAAAAATGATACAAAACATAGAGAATATTGAGCTTCATTATTTAACATTAAATGACTACAAACAGTTAAAAGAAGCAATGATTGAAGCATATGCAAGTATGCCAGATTCTTATTGGAAAGAAGACCAAATTAAGGCTTTAATTGATAAATTTCCAGAAGGACAAGTAGTGATAAAAATTAACGGAGAATTAGCCGGTTGTGCTCTTTCGATAATTTTAGATTACGATAGTTTTGATGACCAACATACGTATAAAGAAATAACAGGCGCATTTACTTTTAATACGCATAATACAAACGGTGATGTTTTATACGGCATTGATGTTTTTATTAAATCTGAATATAGAGGTTTACGATTAGGTAGAAGGTTGTATGATTACAGAAAAGAATTAACAGAAAAACTAAACTTAAGAGGCATCGCTTTTGGCGGTAGAATTCCTAATTATCACAAGTTTTCAAATAAATTATCACCAAAAGAATACATAGAAAAAGTAAAAAGAAAAGAAATTCATGATCCAGTTTTAAATTTTCAAATTTCTAATGATTTTCATCCTTCAAAAATTTTAAAGGGATATTTAGAAGGTGATGAAAATTCTGGTGAGTTTGCTGTATTACTAGAATGGGATAACATTTATTATCAAAAAAAATCTAAAAGAGCAGCTAGTAATAAAAAAGTGGTTCGATTAGGATTAATACAATGGCAAATGCGCTTGTATAAAGATTTGGAAGAATTAATGCAACAAGCAGAATATTTTGTAGATGCCGTTTCTGCATACCGATCGGATTTTGCACTCTTTCCAGAGTTTTTTAATGCACCGTTAATGGCTGCTAATAATCATTTACCAGAATCGCAAGCCATAAGAGAATTGGCCAAATATACGCCAGAAATTGTTCAAAAATTCTCTGAATTAGCTATAACATACAACATCAATATCATTACCGGTAGTATGCCAGAAATTAAAAATGGCTTATTGTATAATGTAGGTTATCTATGTAAAAGAGATGGTACAACAGACCGTTACGAAAAACTACATGTTACACCAGATGAGGCAAAGGTTTGGGGAATGCAAGGTGGTAATGAATTAAAAACTTTTGATACCGATTGTGGTAAAATAGGTATTTTAATTTGTTACGATTCTGAGTTTCCAGAATTAAGTAGATTACTTGCAGATGAAGGTATGGATATTCTATTTATTCCTTTTTTAACCGACACACAAAATGGTTACTCTAGAGTTAGACATTGTGCGCAGGCTAGAGCTATAGAAAATGAATGTTATGTAGCCATTGCTGGTAGTGTTGGTAACTTACCAAAAGTAAATAATATGGATATACAATATGCCCAATCTATGGTTTTTACGCCTTGTGATTTTTCTTTTCCGGCTAACGGAATTAAAGCAGAAGCAACTACAAACACAGAGATGATTTTAATTGCTGATGTTGATTTAGATTTATTAAAAGATTTAAACAAATTTGGTTCTGTTAGAAACTTAAAAGACAGAAGAAAAGATATTTTTGAATTGAAAAAGAAGAAATAATTAGATAACAAATAAAAAGCTCCGAAAATTTCGGAGCTTTTTTACTTATTAAGAATCTAAATCATTAAATTGAAATTCGTCATCAAAAGAATCTTCATCTTCTGCATAATCTTCCATTGTTTGCTCTAATTTAGTACTAATCTTCACCAAATAAATGGTTTCCTCTGTCCTAACTTCAACAGCTTTTATATACTCTCCTTTTGCATTTTTAAAAGATAAAATATCCGAATAATCATATCCATCAGGATATTTTTCTATCAACAAATCTAAAATATCTGTTGTTAGTTTTGCATAATCTACAATTACTCTTTTCATAAATATAGTTTTTCTATTGGCTTAAAAGCAAAATTTAAGTGTTACATTTCTAGTAAATAAGCAAATATTAAAGGCGCAACAATAGTTGCATCACTTTCTATAATAAACTTAGGTGTATCTATATCTAATTTTCCCCAAGTGATTTTTTCATTAGGAACTGCTCCAGAATAGGATCCATAACTTGTTGTAGAATCAGAAATTTGACAAAAATAACTCCAAAATGGTGTATCAGTTCTTTCCATATCTTGATACAACATTGGTACAACACAAATAGGAAAATCACCAGCAATTCCACCTCCTATTTGAAAAAAACCAATTCCGTTTTTAGAATTCTCTGTATACCAATCGGCTAAAAAGGTCATATACTCTATTCCTGATTTTACTGTAGAAGCTTGTAATTCTCCTTTTAAAACATAAGATGCAAAAATGTTACCCATTGTAGAATCTTCCCAACCAGGCACAACAATTGGCAAGTTTTTTTCTGCCGCCGCATACATCCAAGAATCTTTTAAATCTATTTCATAATGCTCTTCTAGAACACCAGAAAGTAACAACTTGTACATATATTCATGCGGTAAATAACGTTCTCCGTTTGCCTCTGCATCTTTCCAAATTTTTACAATATGCTCTTGAATTCTTCTAAAAGCTTCTTCTTCTGGTATACAAGTATCTGTAACTCTATTTAAGCCTTTTTCTAATAAATCCCATTCGTCTTGCGGTGTTAAATCTCTATAATTCGGTACACGTTTATAGTGAGAATGTGCAACCAAATTCATAACATCTTCTTCTAAATTTGCGCCCGTGCAAGAGATAATATGAACTTTATCTTGACGAATCATTTCTGCAAAAATTTTACCCAATTCTGCCGTACTCATGGCACCAGCTAAAGAAACCAACATTTTGTTTCCTTTATTAAGTTGCGTTTCGTAACTTTTTGCAGCATCTACTAAAGCCGCTGCATTAAAGTGAAGAAAATACTTTTCTATAAATTCTGATATTGGTTTTTGATTAGTATTCATCTTCATCATTTTTAAATTTTGCCACTTTTTTAAACACATTTTCTTTTGTAAGATCTTCTCCTATATCATAAGAATCTTCATTTGATGAAAACTTATAACTTAACATTTTGTAAAATAATTTTGCTGCTAAAAAATCAGATGATTTTTCATTTTCATTTGGGCAAAGTTCAACCATATCAAAACCAACAACATTTTTTTGCTCGAACACTGTTTTTAAAAATTCTAACGTTTCATAATAAAACAATCCACCTGGTTCTGGTGTTCCTGTAGATGGCATAATCGACGGATCTAAAGCATCCAAATCAAACGTAATAAAAACATTTTTACCTAATTGGTCGATAACATCTTCCATCCAATCTTCATTTACAGCCATATCGTGTGCAAAGAATACCTTATCTAAATTCATATTTCTTTTTTCAGAAATATCCATACTTCTAATACCAACTTGTACCAAATTTGTATTTTGATTTGCCTCATAGACAGCACAAGCATGGTTACAAGAAGAACCTTCATACTCTTTTCTTAAATCTGCATGTGCATCAATATGCAGTACTGTTAAATCGCTAAAACACTCGTTAAAAGCTCTAATTGTTCCTATAGAAATAGAATGTTCTCCACCAAAAACGGTTACAAATTTATTTCTATTGATATATTTTTTTGTTATTTGATGTACTTCTTCTACCATGGCTTCTGGAGATGAATTTTCAGTAATAGCATCAGCTAAATAAACGCCTTCTTTGTAAACCTCTGTATCTGTTTCTATATCATACAGCTCCATGTTTTCTGATGCATTTAAAAATGCTTCCGGACCTTTGTCTGCACCTTTTTGCCATGTACTTGTGCCATCATAAGGAACAGGGATAATTACTATTTTTGAAGTTGACAGGTTTCCGAACTCCTGCGGAATTCCTGCGTATGTTTTATTTGTGTTCATTTTATTTGAGATACTTGTAATTGTATAATCAATTAATAATTAAATTTAAAATCTAATTGATTATTTTCTTTTTAATAACCTAATATTGATAATAATTCGTTGCTTTTTTGTTGTTCTTTAAAAACGTTAAAAGTTAATTCTCCGTTTTCATCTCTATCGATTAATAAGTGTTTTGGGTGCGGAATTAAACAATGTTGCAAACCACCAAAACCACCTATAGATTCTTGATATGCACCGGTGTTGAAAAAACCAATGTATAACGGATTATTCTTCTCATAAACAGGTAAATAAATTCCGTTTATATGTTGTTCAGAATTGTAATAATCATCACTGTCGCAAGTTAAACCGCCCAACAAAACTCTTTCGTACTGCTTGTTCCACTTATTAATTGGCAGCATAATAAAGCGTTTATTAATTGCCCAAGAATCTGGTAACGTTGTAATAAAAGACGAGTTTATCATGTTCCATCTTTCTCTATCGTTTTGTTTTTTCTGATATAAAATTTCATAAATAGCAGCACCAGATTCGCCAACAGTAAAGCTTCCAAATTCTGTAAAAATGTTTGGTACATCTACATCTGCTTCTTCGCAAGCCAATTTAATTTGATTGATAATTTCATCAATCATATATTGATAATCATATTCAAAACCCAAAGAGTTTTTAATAGGAAAACCACCACCAATATTTAAACTATCTAAAGACGGACAAACTTTTTTAAGGTTGATATAAACGTTTAAACACTTCATCAACTCGTTCCAATAATAAGCATTGTCTTTTATGCCTGTATTGATAAAAAAATGTAGCATTTTTAAATCTACTTGTGTATTATTAGCAATTTCTCTTTCATAAAAAGAAACAATATTTTTATAGCCAATACCTAATCTAGATGTGTAAAATTCGAATTTTGGTTCTTCTTCGGATGCAATTCTAATACCAACCTTAAAAGGTTTTTCTGTTTCTTTTTGCAACAACGGTAACTCCTCAAAATTATCAATAATAGGAATCACATTTTTATGATCAGAATTAATTAAATCACCAATATTTTTAATGTATTGATCCCTTTTAAATCCATTACATATTACAAATGTGTTGTCTTTAATTTTACCTTCTGCTTTTAATTTTTTTACAATATCGATATCAAAAGCAGATGAAGTTTCTATATGAATATCATTTTTTAAAGCTTCATTTAAAACATGCTTAAAATGAGAACTTTTGGTACAATAACTATAAAAATAGTTTGCTTTATAGTTATGCTTTTGCATACTATTTTCAAACCATTCTTTTGCTTTATTGATGTTTTCTGATATTTTTGGCAAGTAGGTAAACTTTAACGGTGCACCATATTTGGCAGTTAATTCCATTAAATTTATTCCGTGCCAGAATAATTTATTGTTTTCAGTTTTAAATTCTTCTTGAGGAAAATCGAACGTTTGTTCGATTAAATCTTTATATTTTGTGTTCACTTTTATTTTTAAATTAATTGTACGATAAACCTGTCTGAACTAAAACATTTTTAAGTTTTAGAATAGATATTATAACCTTTTAAAAAAGGGTTTATCACTGTAATATTTGCAAGTAAACTACATGCAACTTAGAAAAAAGCTGCAATTCTTGAAGAATTGAAAATGGAGATACCTTAATTTTTTCGTTGCATTTCCAAAATGCGATATAATTTTCATTCTCCGTTAGAAAATTATTTCCGAAATAAGAAAAACTAAACATTTTACTTAAATAAGTTAATCAAATGTATATTATTTTTCAATACAAAAAACAAAAGTGAAAAAAAATTTACTTTTATTTAATATGCAGTATTTCTTCCTTTAAACACTAAGGTTGTTCGACTTATTATTATCAAAAAAAATAATATTTAATGTAAAAAGTGTTTTTTAATTACTTTAAAAAAGTCTAAAACAAAAAAAAACTCTGAATTAACAGAGCTTTTTATATTTATTCTTCAATTGGCGGATGCCCATGAATTTTTTCGAAATCTTCGTCGAAATTTGCACGTAAATATGCATTTAATTTCTTTCGATAATCGTCTTTTAACCAAGTAACAAAATTGTGTGTACTTTTAGAAATACATTTAGCATATCTATTAATTCTATCATCAATTTCTTCGCCTATCATTTTTGCTAAAATTAAAGCATCAAAAACATCTTCACTATTTTCGATACACATTTTTGCATGATGCACTATCGATTTTTCTAATACTCGCTTTGAAGATTCACCTGCTTTAATTGTATCTATATATACTTTTTTCATATCGAAATAAGTATCTGTAGATTTTGCAAATTCTTTTTTAATATCTGCAGGTAGTTCATATTTAAAAGTACTTTCGATTTCTTCATCAGAAAGTATAGAATCTAAATAATAATCTGGTGCTCTAAACATTTTTTGCCAATCTAAATCTGCACCCCAAGGTCCAAATCTATGAAAGTTGTTACCTAAATCGATAACTTCAAAAGTTTTCTTGTCTCCTAAAATACGAGAACCACGACCAATCATTTGGTAATATAAAGTAAGCGATTTTGTTGCTCTATTTAAAATAATGGCTTCTATACTTGGCTCATCAAAACCTGTAGTTAAAATACTTACAGAAGTAATAATAGCGTTTGGTGTTTTATGAAACCACTTTAAAATAAGCTCTCTTTCTTTTTTAGTATTTGTATTATCTAAATGGGCAATTGGGTACCCAGCTTTTTTAAATGCATGAAATACTTGTATCGAAGTATTAATACCATTATTAAAAATAAGCGTTTTTTTACCTTTAGCTGTTTCTTCGTAAGCGCTTACTAGTTTAGTAAGCATGTCTGTATTCATATACAAATCTTCAGAAGATTTTACTGTATAATCTCCGTTAGCACCAACTTCTAAAGAAGTTAAACCTACATTGTAAGAATACATATTTGCTTGTGCTAAATAACCACTTTCTATTAAATGATGAATTGGTTCTCCTACAAAAAGCTCTTGGTAGTTCTCGTACATTGGTAATTTAATGTTAGAACTTAAAGGAGTAGCTGTTACACCTAAAATAAAAGAATCATTAAAAAACTTAAATATTTTAGTAAAAGAGTTATAATGTGCCTCATCTACAATAACCAAACCGATATCAGAAATATCTAACTTATCATCTGTAAGTCTATTCTTTAGCGTTTCTACCATGGCAACAAAACAATTAAAATCGTTTTGATCGTCTAATTTGGCTGTAGAATTAATAATTTTATTGTGCACACCAAACTCATTAAGCATTTTAGATGTTTGCTTGCTTAATTCTATTCTGTGTGTTAAAACTAATACTTTCTTCTGAAATTTTTCTATGTAACGTCGAACAATTTCAGAAAAAATAACAGTTTTACCACCTCCTGTAGGTAATTGATATAATAAATGATAATCTTTTGGTGCAGTTTCAAAACGATTAAAAATCTCTTGAAGCGCATCTTTTTGATATCCGTATAATTCTTTTCCTACCTTTACTTGTGAAGTGTTTGTTTCTGCCAAAAGTTTAAAAATTTTAAGCTACAAAAGTAAGACTTAAAATAGGTTTTTCCCAAATTTAAGCTATATAAATCTTGATAAGTTTGTTTGAGTGATATCATAATGCGATGCGTTATGCACAGAAACACCATTTTTTACCACAATTAGTTGTGGTGATTGGTGCATAATTTGAAACTTATACCCTACTTCATCAGAAATATTTCTATAATTTAATAAATCTAAATAATAAACTTTTAAATTTTGATGTTCTTCTAAAAAAAGGTTTTCAAACTGTTTTATTACCATACTACTAATTCCGCATCTAGTAGAATGTTTAAAAATTAAAACAGCCTCTGTTTCAGATTCTTTCTCTATAATTTCTAATTGATCTATACTATTTAAAGGAATCCAGTTTAAATATGACTTTTTTTCTGGTTTTGATTTTTTATCACTATTTCCTCCAAATACGTTGTTAAATATACCCATTTACTTGTTTTTTTTACTTTGTCGATACAAATATAAGAAACTTTCATCAGTCAAAAAGTCAGTTAAAACAAGTGATTTACAGACATTTTGACCTATTTAAAGTTAAATAATCTAATGGTATTAAAATTGCTCTAATCTTATCAAAAAAACAAAAGAATAGAAAATGAATTTTAATAACTATACAACAAAATCGCAAGAGACCATTCAAATGGCGCAGCAAATTGCGCAAGGTTTTGGTCATAATCAAATAGAAAATGAACACATATTTAAAGCATTAACACAAGTAGACGAAAATGTTTTGCCTTTTCTATTAAAGAAATTAAATATAAATACAGCAATTTTAGAGCAAGTAATAGATAAACAATTAGAAAGCTTGCCTAAAGTTTCTGGTGCAGAATTAATGCTTTCTAGAGAAGCTGGTAAAAGTTTAAACGAAGCATCAATTATTGCTAAAAACATGAAAGATGATTATGTTTCTATTGAGCATTTAATTTTAGCAATCTTTAAATCGAAAAGTAATATTGCGCAAGTTTTAAAAGACCAAGGTGTGAGTGAAAAAGATTTAAAAGCTGCTATTGACGAGTTAAGAAAAGGAGAAAGAGTTACTTCTCAATCACAAGAAGAAACGTATAACTCTTTAAATAAATTTGCTAAAAACTTAAATCAATTAGCGCAAGATGGCAAACTAGATCCGGTAATTGGTCGAGACGAAGAAATTAGACGTTTACTACAAATTTTATCTCGTAGAACAAAAAACAACCCAATTTTAGTTGGAGAACCAGGAACTGGTAAAACGGCTATTGCAGAAGGTTTAGCACATAGAATTGTAGATGGTGATGTACCAGAAAATCTAAAAGATAAATTAATTTTTTCTTTGGACATGGGCGCATTAATTGCTGGTGCAAAATATAAAGGTGAGTTTGAAGAACGCTTAAAAGCAGTTATCAAAGAAGTTACAACTTCTGATGGAGATATTGTACTTTTTATAGATGAGATTCATACATTAGTTGGCGCAGGTGGCGGACAAGGTGCTATGGATGCTGCTAATATTTTAAAACCTGCTTTGGCTCGTGGAGAACTGCGTGCAATTGGTGCAACTACGTTAGATGAATATCAAAAATACTTTGAAAAAGATAAAGCATTAGAAAGACGTTTTCAAAAAGTTCAAGTTGATGAACCAGACACAGAAAGTGCTATTTCTATTTTACGCGGAATTAAAGAAAAGTACGAAACTCACCATAAAGTTCGTATTAAAGATGAAGCCATTATTGGTGCTGTAGAATTATCTCAAAGATATATTACCAATAGGTTTTTACCTGATAAAGCCATAGATTTAATGGATGAAGCTGCATCTAAATTGCGTATGGAAATCAATTCTAAACCAGAAGAATTAGATGTTTTAGATAGAAAAGTAATGCAGTTAGAAATTGAAATCGAAGCCATTAAACGAGAAAAAGATGAAGTTAAATTAAAATCTTTACGTTCTGATTTGGCAAATCTAAAAGAAGAACGTAATGAAATTAATGCAAAATGGAAATCAGAAAAAGAGGTAGTCGATAATATTCAGAATGCAAAATTAGAAATAGAAAACTTTAAACTAGAGGCGGAAAAAGCAGAACGTGAAGGTAATTATGGCTTAGTTGCAGAGTTGCGTTATGGTAAAATTAAACAAGCTCAAGAAAATTTAGAGCTTTTACAAAAAACATTGCAAGAAAATCAAACTGAAAGTTCTTTGATTAAAGAAGAAGTTACTTTAGATGATATTGCAGAAGTTGTTGCAAAATGGACAGGTGTTCCGGTTACAAAAATGATTCAATCTGAAAGAGAAAAATTATTAAAACTAGAACAACAACTGCACAAAAGAGTTGTGGGTCAAGAAGAAGCAATTGTTGCAGTTTCTGATGCCGTTAGAAGATCTAGAGCAGGTTTGCAAAACCCAAACAAACCAATTGGTAGCTTTTTATTTTTAGGTACTACAGGTGTTGGTAAAACAGAATTAGCAAAAGCATTGGCAGAATATCTTTTTGATGATGAAAATGCCATGACTCGTATTGATATGAGTGAATATCAAGAAAAACATTCTGTTAGTAGATTGGTTGGTGCGCCTCCTGGTTATGTAGGTTATGATGAAGGTGGGCAACTTACAGAAGCAGTTAGAAGAAGACCTTATTCTGTGGTGCTTTTAGATGAAATAGAAAAGGCGCATCCAGATACTTTTAATATTTTATTACAAGTTTTAGACGAAGGTAGGTTAACTGACAATAAAGGACGTGTTGCAGATTTTAAAAACACCATAATTATTATGACATCTAATATGGGAAGTCATATTATTCAAGAAAAATTTAGCGACCCTAAAGCAGATTTAGAAGCTGTTACAGAATTGGCTAAAATTGAAGTTTTAGGCCTTTTAAAACAATCTGTTAGACCAGAATTTTTAAACAGAATTGATGATGTAATTATGTTTACACCACTTAAACAGTCTGACATTTTTGAGATTGTAAAACTTCAAATTGAAAGTTTAAAGAAAATGATTGGGAAACAAGAAATAACTTTAGACGCTACAGATGAAGCTATAAGTTATTTGGCTAAAAAAGGATATCAACCAGAATTTGGTGCAAGACCTGTAAAAAGAGTTATTCAAAAAGAAGTTTTAAACCAACTTTCTAAAGAAATTCTATCAGGAAAAATCACAACAGATAGTATTATTCTTTTAGATTCTTTTGATGACAAATTAGTGTTTAGAAATCAATCAGATTTGGTAGAAGAGTTATAGTTTAGTTAGGTTAATTAGTTAGTTAGTAGAAAGCGGTACTTTAATAAGTATCGCTTTTTTTTTATTTATATTCGTACATCAAAACAAATTATCATGAAAAAATATATTCTAGTATTTAGCTTAATTTTTAGTTTATTAGTTTCTTGTAACTCTCAAGAAACAACAACTTACTATTTAATTCGTCATGCAGAAAAAGACAGAACAGATAGTGGAAATAAAAATCCAGATTTAAATGAAAATGGTTTAAAAAGAGCTAAAAAATGGGCAGAATATTTTAAAAATATCGATTTAGATGCCGTGTATTCTACAAGTTACAATAGAACACAACAAACTGCAAAACCTACAGCTGATAGTAAAAATTTAAATATTACAAGTTACAATCCTGGTAAAATGTACGACTCTGTATTTAAAGCAAATACCAAAGGTAAAACAGTGTTAATTGTTGGTCATAGCAACACAACACCTGTATTTGCAAATAAAATATTGGGTAAAAAGATGTATGAAAACATGAGCGATAATGACAATGCCAGTTTATTAATTGTTACTATTTCAGGTGATGATAAAACTAGTAAAATTGAAAAAATTGATTAGCATAATATTTTCTAACACTAGAAAAGACTTGTAATTAGATATCTATCAAACTACAAGTCTTTTTCTTTTTTAAAGCTACTTAAGTAATTTAACTTCAATATTTTCTAAAATAATTTCTGATACTTTTTTAAGCTCATTTTTTTCAAAAGCTTTATCAATATCAATAAGAGAAATTTCTTTATACAACGGTTTGTAATTTTCGAAATCGACAAAACGAATTCCGTTTTTTATTGACTCTTCTTTTAAAGCTCTAAAACGTTTTCCACCACCGTTTGTGTGGTAAGAATACGCCAAATAATCAATTAAAAAATCTTCTTTACCAATCCAATAAATAAATACATCTTCAAAGTCTTCTCCTCCTCCATCTTTAGAAAAAGTAACTTCAATTTTATGATAATCTTTACCCTTAACTTTTGATGATGCCAACAATTTCTTATGAACAGCTTTGTCATTTAAACCAAATGGTAAAACAGAAAAATAATGTACAGAGTTTACCGCATTAGCAATAACATTTGCTATAGAATCGTTTGTTTTAACTAATTTACCATCAACAAAACGCTTGAATCCATTATTAGAAAGTACATCTTCTACAGTTTTATGATCAGAATTATTTGTAAATCGAAATAACTCAAAATTTCCATTTTTACGAACCGCAGCGTAATCAACATCTCTAAATTTAAACCCAATTTTAGAGTTTTTAATTTTATCTGCACCAGAAGAAACCATTGTTTTATCTATAATTTCTTGTGCATTCAACTCTTTCTTAGCAGGTTTACAAGAAATTGCAATCAGTAAAAAAAGTAATACTATTTTTTTCATTTTATAAGAATATTAGTTCTAGAATAGAATTCAAAATTACGTTTCTTTCCCGAATGTAAAAATGTATCTTTGTTAAAAATTTTTAAACATAAAATCAGTCTATGGCTGTACAGAAAAAAATAAACATACAGAATAAAAAAGCGAGATTCGAATTTGAAATTCTAGATAAATTTGTGGCCGGAATTCAATTAACCGGAACAGAAATTAAATCTATACGACTAAGTCAAGCAAGAATTACAGAGAGTTTTTGCGAGTTTAATGATCGCGGAGAATTGTTTATTGTAAATATGTACATACAAGAATACATGTTTGGGCATCATTTTAATCATAAGCCAAAAAGCGAACGTAGATTGTTATTAAACAAACGAGAATTACGAAGTTTAAAAAAAGATGTTGAAGCAAAAGGAAACACAATTGTACCTTTAAGATTATTTATTAATGATAGAGGATTTGCAAAACTAGAAATTGCCTTAGCCAAAGGAAAACAAATTCACGACAAAAGAAATACGCTAAAAGACAGAGATAATAAAAGAGATTTAGCTAGAATTAAAAAGAACTTCAACTAAAATGCCTGTTTTTTTAAAACTAATTCGTTATAAAAACCTCTTAATGGTTTTATTAACAATGGTTTTGACTAAATACGCATTATTAGAATCTCACTCTTCAAATACATTATTATCGCATTTCAATTTTATTATTTTAACGACCGCTGTACTTTTAATTACCGCAAGCGGATATATTATTAATGATATTTTTGATATTGAAACTGATAAAATAAACAAGCCATCAAAATTATTCTTAGATAAAAACTTTTCGATTAAAAAAGCTTGGTCTTTTTATATTTTACTTAACATCTTTGGTTTAGCTCTTGGTATTATTGTTTCCATCGCAACAAATACACCTTTAAACTCATTATATTTTATTGTAACTGCGATCATCCTGTTTTGCTATTCTAAAAGTTTTAAAAAAATCGCTTTAATTGGTAATCTTATTGTAAGTTTCTTATGTGCTCTAGTAATTTTTTTAGTTTCTGAATTCGAATTTAATGGCACAAGTTTAGAAACTAATTCAAAAATTTCTTCTGATTTAATAATTGCTATTTATTTATTCTTTTCTTTTACAATAACATTAATTAGAGAGATTATAAAAGATATTGAAGATGTAAACGGAGATTTAAAAATAAAAGCTAAAACATTGCCAATTCTTATAGGAAGAAAAAGATCTGCAAGAATTGCTTTTTTTATCAGTTCTATAATGTTAGTTTTTATACTGATTATCTTACAATCGATAAAAAACGAATCATTATTTTTTTGGTATATTTTATTTTTAATTTGCCTACCACTACTCTATTTATTAAATAAAATTTGGTTTGCAAGAACTAAAAAAAACTATAGTATTATTAGTAAATTACTAAAAATTATTATGTTTTTAGGAATTTTATCGATGCTTTTATTTAGGTTTTAGAAGTACCTGTAACATTTTTCACTTTTCTTTTTCTTGAAGTGATAAAGTAAACTCCAGATAACAAAACTACAGATGCAATTATAGATTGAATAGTTAATTCTTCATCTAAAAAATACCAACCTAAAACTAAAGCCACAATAGGATTCACGTATGCAGAAGTTGCTACTTTTTCTGTAGAAACTACTTTTAGTAAATAATTAAAAGCTGTAAAAGCAATAATACTTCCAAAAATTATCAGCATAATTAAAGAAAACTGAACTTCTATTGCCCAATTTAAAGGAGAAGACATTGTTTCATTAAAAGAAAAACTCATCAATAATAATAACAATCCTGCAAATAGCATTTGGTATCCTGTTGTTACAAAAAAGTTTTTGGGTAAATCTGCTTTAGAAACAAAAACACCACCATAAGCCCAACTTAACACACATGTAAGAATCATAAAGATCCCTAACAAACTACCTTCTGAAGTTGTAATTGATTTCTGACTAACCAAAAGATACATACCTACAATACCTAAACCAACACCAATAATCGATTGTCTTTGCATTGGTTTTCTATCGATCAATCTTAATAAAATTAGCACAAACAATGGTTGTGTAGCAGCCAATAATGCAGCAAAACCACTGTCTACATATTTTAAAGCCCAAACAAAAACGCCGTTACCATAAACTAAAAAAAAGAATCCAGAAACAGCACAGTTAATTAATTGCTTTTTAGAGATTTTTAAGTTTAACTTCATAATTTTAGAAATTATAAGTATTAAAACTGCAGAAATTAAAAACCTTACAGATGCCATAAAAAAAGCTGGTAAAGCAGTTACAGCAATTTTATTAAACAAATATGTAGACCCCCAAACAACGTAAATTGTAAAAAAAGCGAGAACTATTAATATTTTAGAATTTTTTAAAAACATCTATTTAAATTTAAAAGCTAAAATACTACTATTAAAAATAAACAATGCATAAATTTTCGTCAGTTCTTATACTGATAAATAAAATATAAGTTTTATCTTCTTATAAATATATTTTAAACCTATTTTTAAGAAATTTTAGAAATAGTATATTTAATTTTATATATTTATTTGAATAAATGAAAGGAGAAATTTTTGATAAACAACGTGTAATAAGTTTTAGTGATGCTGTCTTTTCTATTGCAATTACTCTTTTAGTCTTAGACATTGTAGCACCAACTTATAAAGAGTTAAAAGCAGCAGATACTTTACAAATTCTACAAAATAGAATTCCAAGTATTATTGGTCTAATAGTTAGTTTTATTGTGATAGCTTTATATTGGGTAGCACATATGAGAATTATGAAATATGTTTCTACAATAAATAAAAAGGTATTACGATACAATATTTTCCTTTTATTTTTTATAGTTCTTCTCCCTTTTTCAACTGCGTTTTATGTTAGAGGCTTTATGTTAAAAGGCCCATTTGCTTTTTACTGCTTTAACTTATCTGCAATTGGCTTTTTTAATTATTTGCTTAACATTTACATTCCTAAAAAAGAAAAAGGTTTAACTGGCATAACCCCCGTTTTAGCCAAATATTTTAAATACCGAGCTTTAATTGCATTTATTATTTGGGTTTTGGCGGGTATTTTTGCTTTTTTACTTCCAATGTTTGCTAGGTTGTTATTCTTATTTATTTTTATATTAGAAGCTATCTTAGTTAAGATTTACAAAAAAAAACTAATTAGTGAAAAAACTATTGTATAGAAAATATCCTTTTGATCCATCAATAAAAAACCATTGTATTGTTGCTTTTGGTTTGGCTATTTGGGTGTTTATATTCTTGTTTTATACAGAACCTTTTGACGTTAATCAATTTAAAGATAATGAAATGCCACTTTACATGTCTTTATATGGATTGTTGGTAGGAACTTGTTATTTGGTATTTATACCAATACAAGAGATTTTATTTAAAAAGTATAAAGAAAATTGGTATGTTATCTCAGAAATATTTTTTCTATTAATTTATGTTATAATAAGTATTATAGCTGCAAGGTTATTTTATTTATATGCAGTAGTACCCGGAGAACCATACCCATATACCTTGGGTTATCATTTAAAAGCAATTTTAATACCTGCTTTTTTAACAATTTTACCAATTGTTATTTTTGGAAGATTTGCTTTTGGAAAATATAAAAATAAAAAAACTGAAGCAAAAAAAATTGAAATAAAAGGCGAAGGTAATTACGAAGGTTTGCGTTTACTTTTTAATGATGTAATTTGTATACAATCATCAGACAATTATATAGAAGTTTTTTACTTAAACGGTTCTATTTTAAAGAAGACTTTAATTAGAAATAAACTTTCTGTGATTGCAAATGAGTTTCCAGAATTATTAAGAACTCATCGTTCTTATTTGATAAATCCTTATCACTTTTTACAATGGAAAACAGAAAAAAGCAAACTATTTATTCTCTTATTTCACCACATAGAAGTACCCGTTTCTAAAACGTATCAAAATAATGTAAAAAGCATTTTAAATTCTACCACAGAATAGCTGTATTTCGCCCCAAACACTTATAAATATTGAGTTTATTATTGATTAGTTTCTAGTTTTGTATCAGAAAGTTTAATCAATTAAAACCTCATTATGAAAACTCAAATTACATTTCTTATCGTATTTATTTTATCAATTTCTAATTTATCAAGTCAAGAAAATCAACAAGAAATTTTAATTATTGGTACAATGCACACAGTACCTAAAATTGTAAAAAACAGCTACAAACCTATGTTACGATTTGCAAAAAAATACAAACCAGAAGCAATCTATGTAGAATCGCCAATGGCCAATGATTCTATTTCTTGGGAATATTTAAAAAAAGGTTGGTCTAAAGGATATCAAAAATTTTACAAATTATCAGATTCTTTACAAAAGACTTTTAATTATAACGACGGAAAATTTAACGCTACTATTCGAAAAGATTTTTCAAGTATGAGTGATGATGATTTAGATTACCTTATTAAATCATTTATTTACAAAAGAGATAATGGAAACTATGAATTATACACCTATTTAAAAAAATATGGTGTAAATGGATCTAAAAACCCAACAAGACATGAAGACGGAGATTTGACATATAAATTAGCATTAGCTATGAATCATAAAAAAGTGATTAATATGGATGATCAACAAACCAATAAAGAATACCATTTAGCTTGGAATAAGTGTAGTAAAGAAGGTGCTAAAAATGGCAATAACACAGCAAATTCTAAATTGTATAAAAAAAGTTATAATAGCGCTATTTTACCTGCTGTTTTTAGAAAATTGGGCAAACATACAAATAAAAGAAAATCATTGCAACAATTGCATGATATGGCTTCATTTTCTTATGTGATTAAAGACACTGAAGGCTGTAAAGAAGGAAGGAAATATTTTGACGAAAGAAATATGAGAATGGCTAAAAACATTGCTGAACAAATTTTAGTTTCTAAAAAAACAAAAAATATTATTATTGTTGGTGCAGCACATGTAATTGGTTTAGAAAAAGAGTTTAAAAAAAACTATCCTAACCTTAAAGTAATTCTAATGAATGAGTATTAAACTTTCTATTTTTACTTTTAATTAGAAAACGCTCACAATATTTTGTGAGCGTTTATTTTTTAAACCTCATAAGCTTAAACTTATGAGGTTTTGGTGTACAAACCATTATCAAACTAACTATTTTCTTCTTCAGTTTTAGTTTTGATAAAATCAAGATCTCTAGTATTTTTTTGAACAGTAATTGCACCAAATAAACTTAATAAGTATGATATGGCGTAGAATCCTTTTTCACTTAAAAGCAAATCTGCATTTCTCAATCCAACTATTAATAATAATAACGATGCAATTACAATAACCCAACTAATTCCATAATAAATTTCACTGACTTTTATGTCTTCAGCTTTATCTCTTACTGCTTTTTGTAGAGAAATTACGGCATAAATCCCCATTAAAAGAATAGCAAAATAATATCCTTTTTCATTCAATTCCATTGTTGCATTCCAGAGCCCAATACAATAAGAAAGTAATCCAATAATTACAACTCCCCAAGTTGCACCTACATAAGCCGCTGTTGGTTTTTGGTTCAATTCATTTTTTAATTTGTTCTTTGTTCTTTTGTTCTTAGTCTCTTCTTTTGATGAAACTGTTGTTTGATAATTCATAATATTTAGTTTAATAATTATGATACAAATTTGCGACAGTTTTGAAGTTCTTAGAATTTAATTTCAACTAATTACTGACGATTAAAAATAACCAATAACACAAGTAAAACAATAATAAATTATATTTACATATATTTTACTGACGATATAATGATAAATTTAAAAGAAATATTAGAAACTTTCACGAAAGAAAATCAGCAAGAGTTTATTTTATACTTAGAAAAAAAGAACAAAAGGAAAGATGCAAAAAACATTCAGTTAGTTCGTCTTTTATTGTCAGACAACTTTTCTTCTACAGAGATTTCTCAGAAATTATATGGCAAACAAAATAAAGTAGCATTACATGCTTTAAGAAAAAGGTTATTTAAGTCTTTGATTGATTTTACAGCAAATCTAAGTATGAGAGAAGAAAATTCAATTGACATACAATTGATTAAATACATTCTTTCTGCAAGAAATTTTCTTAAAAAAGGACAAATTAAAATTGGATATCAAATTTTAGACAAAACTGAAAATATTGCTAATGAACATCAACTTTATACAATTTTAAACGAGATTTATCACACTAAAATTGAATATGCTCATTTAAATAAAACTTTAAATTTTAATAATCTTATTTCCACTTTTAATGACAATCAAAAACAGTTAATTATAGAAGACAATATTAATATTGCCTGTGCTAAAATTAGAATTTCATTAGCCGAATATCAACAAAAAAAATCAAAAGAAGATATCAAAACACTGATTGAAAATGTTTTGAAAGAGCAAAATATTATCATTTCAGATTCCTTATCATTCAAATCTTTATATCAAATAATTCAAATTACTAGCATTTCTTCAGCGCAAAAATTTGATTACTGGAATATTGAAAAATTTCTGGTAGACACTTATGCTATTATTAAGCATCATACATCTAAAGACAAACAACTTTACTATCATATAGAAGTGTTATACCTTATTGCAAATGTTCTTTTTAGAAGCAAAAAATTTACAGAATCTAAGAAGTATTTAGCGTTAATGTATTTTTATATGAATGAAAAAAAGCAAAAATATTATTCTGATTTTGCTCCAAATTATCATTTATTATTGAGTTTAAATTACAACTATCATAATCAACAAGAAAAAGCTATAGAGCTTTTAGAACCTTATCTTACAAAGAAAAACGTAGATCTTGTTTCTCAATTAGACATTTTACTTTCACTTATTGTTTATTATTATCAAAACGAGTCTTTAGAAAAAGCTAAAAATTTGTTGGCTACTTTTTATCATACTGACAATTGGTATATAGACAAAGCAGGAATTGTCTGGACCATTAAAAAAAATCTTATAGAAATTTTACTTCATATTGATTTAGGAAATATTGATTTGGTAGATTCTAGACTTATAAGTTTTAAAAGAAATTATTTTAAACATTTATCTGAAATAAACCAAGAAAGAGTAATCTCTTATTTAAAATTGATTGAAATCTATTATAAAAAACCAGAAATAGCTACGACTATTGAATTCTACAATAGAGTAGAAAAATCATTTAATTGGATAAATAGAAATAATGAAGATATTTTCTTAATGAGTTTTTACGCTTGGTTAAAAGCAAAAATGACTAAACAGAATATTTATTTTGTTACTTTAAACTTGATAAATAATTAACTTTTTTGCATATAAAATGTAAATACATGCTCTTGGCATAATAGTTGGTTAAAAGCTATTTAAAATCAACAATCATGAAAAAAATCTATGTATTCCTTTCTATTTTCACCACATTATTATTGTTTAATTGCAGTAAAGAGAACAACGAAATAGATTTTAAATATACAGTAGCAGATTTAAAAAAAATAAATGATGATTCTTCTAAAACCTGGACAGTAAATCAATTTTATTTAAATTTTGCAAATGATGTATTAAGTCAGTTTAATGATTGTTATGTAGATGATACTTTTACTTTTTATCATAATAAAGAGCAAGTTGAAGCCACATTAGGCAACACATCTTGTTTCTATCAAAATCCAACAGAACAATACGCTACATTCACTTTAAATTTTTACGAAGAAACGGGCAAAATATTTCTAAACGTTTCTCGTGGAGAAAGTTTAGAGAATAATTTTAAAACCCGTTTATTTATATTACAGTTAAAAGAATTATCAGAAACAAAAATGATTTTTGCTACAGGTGATGCGCCTAATAATTATGGAAAAACAATTGTTTTTACCGCTAATTAACAAAGTTTATTTCTGCCTTTTTATCAACTCTGCTTCGATATCTTTCAAGGTAAATCCTTTGGCTTGTAACAACATTAAATAATGAAACATTAAATCTGCAGATTCATACAAAAACAAGTCGTCATTGTTATCCATTGCTTCAATAACAGTTTCTACTGCCTCCTCACCTACTTTTTGGGCAACTTTATTAATTCCTTTAGAAAACAAACTGGCAACATAAGATTTCTTTGTGTCTTTATTTGCAACTCTTTCTGTAATTACATCTTCTAAAGTAGAAAAGAAACCATAATTTGGTGTATTTTCTTCTTTCCAACAAGTATCTGTTCCTGTATGGCAAGTTGGTCCATTTGGGTTTACTTGAATAAGAAGTGTATCATTATCGCAATCTAGCTTTATATCAACTAGATTTAAAGTATTCCCGCTCTCTTCACCTTTAGTCCACAAACGATTTTTAGTTCTAGAAAAGAAAGTGACTAACTTTGTTTCTTTTGTTTTGTTAAACGCCTCTTCATTCATATATCCCAACATCAAAACATTTTTTGTTGTTGCATCCTGAATAATAGCTGGCACTAATCCATCATTATTTTTATTGAAATCTATATTCATTATCTTAATTTTAATTCCATTTTTATATCCGCAGTTACAAAATGTGTATCCTTAATTTCTACATGCTTAAAGCCTAATTTTTCATATAAACTTAAGGCTTTTTCTAATTTTGTACTAGATTCTAAAACAATTGTTTCAACATTATTTTGTTTACATAAATCAATACAAATTTGCATTAATTTATAACCTATTCCTAAACCTTTATAACCATCAATAACAGCAAATTTTAAAATTTCGCTACTGTTTTTATTTAAAGGATTTAAACATATAGTTCCAACAATTTCATTATTTATTCTAGCTAAAAATATATGTGCACCATTCTTTATAAATAAACTAGGATTATCTAATAACAGATCATCTGCTTTTTCATAAAGATCAAATTTCTTTAACCAATGTAAATTTATACTTTTAAACTCTTTTTGATATTGATCTTGATATTTTATAAACTCTAAATCTTTCATATTGGTAAAATTTAGAACTTAAATTCTTACTGGTATATTTTGTTTTTTTAAAGCATCTTTTAATTCTAAAATTGGTATTTCACCAAAATGAAAAACACTTGCTGCAAGTGCTGCATCAGATTTTCCTTTAGTAAAAGTATCTGCAAAATGCTCGATAGAACCAGCGCCACCAGAAGCAATAATTGGTATGTTTAGTGTTTCTGATAAATAAGCCAATGCTTCATTTGCAAAACCTGCTTTTGTGCCATCATGGTCCATAGAGGTAAATAATATTTCTCCAGCACCACGTTTTTCTACTTCTTTTGCCCAATCAAATAGTTTGATATCTGTTGGTATTGTTCCGCCTGCCAAGTGCACAAACCATTCGCCATTAATTTGTTTCGCATCAATAGCAACAACAACACATTGGCTGCCAAATTTATCTGCTAATTCGTTAATTAAATCGGGTCTTTTTACTGCAGAAGAATTTATAGAAACTTTATCTGCGCCACATTGTAATAATTTATCTACATGCTCTACAGAAGAAATTCCGCCACCAACTGTAAACGGAATGTTTACTTGTTCGGCTACTTTTAAAACCATATCTAAAGTGGTTCCTCTATTTTCTAACGTTGCAGCAATATCTAAAAAAACCAATTCGTCTGCACCTAATTCTGCATATTGTTTTGCTAAAACCACCGGATCTCCTGCATCTATTAAATTAACGAAATTTACACCTTTTACAGTTCTTCCGTTTTTAATATCTAAACAAGGCACTATTCTTTTTGTTAACATTATTTATAGCTTTTGGTTCTTGGCTTTTGGCTCTTTGCAAATAGCAAACTGCTAAAAGCAAATCACTATTTTTTTATTATATAGTTTTCTAATTGTTTTAAACTGATTTTATTCTCATAAATTGCTTTCCCTATAATTACTCCTTCGCAACCATTTTCTGCTAATTTTGGAATTTCATCAAAAGATGAAATTCCGCCAGATGCAATTAATTTTAAAGGTTGTACTTCGGTTAATATTTGCTGATACATTTCAAAACTTGGTCCTTGCAACATACCGTCTTTAGAAATATCTGTACAAATTACATACTGAATTCCTTTTTTTTGATAATCAGCAATAAACGGTATTAATTCTAAAGAACTTTCTTCTTGCCAACCATTGGTTGCTATTTTACCTCCTGAATTATCAGGATAAAAATCGGCACCTAAAATAATTTTTTCTGATCCGTATTTAGCAATCCAACTTTCAAAAATTTCTTTATTTTTTACAGCAATACTTCCACCTGTTATTTGATTTGCGCCAGAATTAAAAGCAATTTCTAAATCTTTGTCAGATTTTAAACCACCACCAAAATCAATTTTTAAATTTGTTTTAGAAGCAATTTGTTCTAACACATTATAATTAATAATCTCGCTAGCTTTTGCGCCATCTAAATCTACAACATGTAAATATTCGATACCTGCATCTTCAAATTCTTTAGCAACTTCTAACGGATTTTCATTATAAATTTTCTTTGTATCGTAATCTCCCTTTGTTAAACGAACACATTTTCCGTCTATAATATCTATGGCTGGTATTATTCTCATTCTTTTAGCTTTTAGCTTTTGGCTTTTAACTTTTGACTTTTAGCGGACTGCTAAATGCAAATAGCAAAAGGCATAATTTTATAAATTTAGAAAGTTTTTTAAAATTTGTTCACCTGCTTTTGATGACTTCTCTGGATGAAACTGTACTCCGTAAAAATTATCTTTTTGTAAAGCTGATGCGTATTCTAATTCGTAATCTGTAGTTGCTATTGCTTCTTTACAGTTTTCTGCATAAAAACTATGTACCAAATACATAAACTCTTTTTCTTTAATTCCTGTAAATAATTCTGAATTTAGATTATAAATTACATTCCATCCCATTTGCGGGACTTTTACAGCTTTAGAAAACTTTTTAACATCAACATCAAAAATACCTAAACCTTTTGTGTTGCCTTCTTCGGATGAATTACACATTAATTGCATACCTAAACAAATACCCAAAACAGGTTGTTTTAAAGTAGGTATAACTTTATCTAAACCGCTTTCTTTTAGCATTTTCATTGCTGAACTTGCTTCTCCTACTCCAGGAAAAATAACTTTATCAGCAGCTTTTATTTCATCAATATTATTAGATAAAACAGCATCTAAACTTAATCGTTTAAAAGCAAACTGAATACTTTTAATATTTCCCGCTCCGTAATCTATAATTACTACTTTCATTTTTTTACTTTTAACTTTTGGCTATTAGCAAACGACTAACAGCTTAAGGCAATTTTATAACACTCCTTTTGTAGATGGTAAAAACATTTTGTTTGCATCTCTTTTTACAGCCATTTTCATTGCTTTTGCAAAAGCTTTAAAAATTCCTTCTATTTTATGATGCTCGTTATCACCTTCTGCCTTTATATTTAAGTTACATTTTGCACCATCTGTAAACGATTTAAATAAATGTAAAAACATTTCTGTTGGCATGTCTCCAATCATTTCTCGTTTAAAATTTGCTTCCCAAACCAACCAAGGTCTTCCTCCAAAATCTACAGCAGCTTGCGCTAAACAATCATCCATTGGTAAACAGAAACCGTAGCGTTCTATGCCTAATTTATTACCAAGCGCCTTATGAAATAATTCACCTAAAGCAATCATTGTATCTTCTATAGTATGATGCTCGTCTACTTCTAAATCGCCATCAACTTTAACTGTTAAATCCATTGCGCCATGACGACCAATTTGATCTAACATATGATCGAAAAACTTAACGCCTGTATCAATATCATTTTTACCAGAACCGTCTAAATTTAACTTGATATAAATTTTAGTTTCGTTTGTATTTCTAGTAATTTCAGATACTCTATCCTCTAATTTTAAAAACTCATAAATCTCTTTCCAATCTGTAGAAGTTAGAGCAATACAATCAAGAATTTCTTGTTTTGAAGTTTCAATTTCATCTGCTCCTAATTCTGGGTTTTCTGATAAAAAGATTCCTTTAGCACCAAGATTTTTTGCTAATTCCATATCTGTGATTCTATCACCTAAAACAAAAGAATTTTCTAAATCATAATCCTCAGAAAAATATTTAGTCAACAAACCTGTTCTTGGTTTTCTTGTTTCTGCATTTTCATGCGGAAAGGTTTTGTCTATGCAAACTTCAGAAAAAACAACACCTTCTTTTTCGAAAGCAGAAATCACCTTGTTTTGTGCAGGCCAAAAGGTATCTTCTGGAAAAGAATCTGTACCCAAACCATCTTGATTGGTTACCATAACCAACTCAAAATCTAATTCTTCGGCAATTCTTGCCATGTATCTAAAAACCTTAGGATAATATTCTAACTTTTCTAAACTATCTAATTGGTAATCTACTGGCGGTTCTAAAACTAAAGTTCCGTCTCTGTCTATAAATAGTACTTTTTTACTCATTTTAATAAATTTTATCGAATTCTAAAACTAAGAATTACTTTATACAAGAGATTTTAAAGCTCTTAATAATTTTTGATTTTCTTCGCAAACACCAACACTTATTCTTAAACAGTTTTCGCAAAGTGGTTGTGTTGTTCTATTTCTAATAACTACACCTAATTCTATTAATTGATTGTATCGTTTTGTGGCATTATCTACTTTTATCAATAAAAAATTTCCATCAGAAGGATATACCTTTTCAATAAAATCTACACAACATTCTAGTTCCTTTTTTAAGCGATCTCTTTCACTTTTTAATTGAGAAATTTCATTATCAATTTCATCCATTTTTTGCAAACGGCTTATTGCTCTTTGTTGCGTTAATTCGTTTACGTTATATGGTGGTTTAATGGTATTTAAAATATTGATGATTTCTGTTGATGCATAACAAATACCTAAACGTATTCCTGCTAAACCGTATGCTTTAGAAAGTGTTTGAGTTACTATTAAATTAGGATATTTTTGCAAGCTTTGCAACCAACTTTCTTCTTCAGAAAAATCTATGTAAGCTTCATCTAAAACTACTAAACCTTTAAACTTTATCAATAATTCTTTAACCGCTGGCACTGTAAAACTATTACCTGTTGGATTGTTTGGCGAACATAAAAATAAAATTTTACTATTATTATCTGCAGTTTTTAAAATTTGTGAAACTTTTGGTTGAAAATTGTCATCTAATAAAACTTCTCTGTTTTCTATTGCATTGATATTTGCCAGTACATTATACATACCGTAAGTTGGCGGTAATGTTATAATATTGTCTTTATTTGGTTCGCAAAATGCTCTAAAAATTAGATCTAAAACCTCATCACTTCCGTTACCCAACAAAATATTTTCTTTTGAAACATTTTTAATTGTGGCTAATAAATCTTTTACAGAGTTTTGCTGAGGATCTGGATATCGATTTACACCATTTTCGAAAGGATTTTCATTTGCGTCTAAAAAAATCATTTCTGTTGTAGCAACATCTTTATACTCATCTCTTGCCGAAGAGTATGGTTTTATTCCTTTGATGTTATCTCTAACTAAATCACTAATAATTTTACTTGTTTTCATACCAAAATAACTCTAAAAAAGAGCAACATTATTTATTTTACAAATCTTTTAAACGAATAGAAACTGCATTTTTATGCGCTTGCAAACCTTCTGCTTCTGCCATTAATTCTATTGCATTACCAATAGTTTTTATACCTTCTTTAGAAATTTTCTGAAAAGTAATACTTTTTGTAAAACTATCTAAATTTACACCAGAATACGATTTAGAAAAACCATTTGTTGGTAACGTATGGTTTGTACCAGATGCATAATCACCAGCACTTTCTGGTGTATAGTTTCCTATAAAAACAGAACCTGCATTTTCTATATTATCAACATAAAAATCGTTATCACTTGTACAAACTATAAAATGTTCTGGCCCGTATTCATTAATTAATTCTAAAGCAATTTTATCATTTTCTACAAAAATAGATTTTGAGTTTGCAATTGCTTTAGCCGCAATTTCTTTTCTTGGTAATTTATCAAGTTGACGCTCTACTTCTTTTGAAACTTCTGCTATTAATTTTTCTGATGTAGAAACTAAAATAACCTGACTATCTACACCATGTTCTGCTTGACTTAATAAATCTGATGCTACATAACTTGCATTAGCAGCATCATCTGCTACTACTAATAATTCACTTGGTCCTGCTGGCATATCTATGGCAACCCCAAACTTTGTAGAAAGTTGTTTGGCCACAGTAACAAATTGGTTTCCTGGTCCGAAAATTTTATAAACTTGCGGAATAGTTTCTGTACCAAAAGTTAAACCCGCAATTGCTTGAATTCCGCCAACTTTAATAATTTTAGTAACACCACATAAATTGGCTGCAAATAAAATTGCCGGATTTATTTTACCTTCTTTATTTGGCGGAGAACACAATACAATTTCTTTACAACCCGCAATTTGTGCTGGAATTGCAAGCATTAATACGGTAGAAAATAAAGGTGCTGTACCTCCGGGAATATATAAACCAACTTTTTGAATGGCTCTTTTTTCTTGCCAACAAGAAACTCCGTTTGCTGTTTCTACAGAAACTTTATTCGTTTTTTGAGCTTTATGAAAATTTGTAATATTCGTCTTTGCTAATTGTATTGCTTCTTTTAATTCTGAAGAAACTAATGCTAGTGCTTCTTCTATTTCACTTGAAGAAACCAATGTATTATCTAAAGAAACACCATCAAACTTAGTTGTGTATTTATTAACAGCTGCATCTCCGTTTTTTTGTACATCTAAAAAAACTTCATTTACAACACCTTCGATATCATCAACGGTTTTTGTTGGTCTCTCTAAAATTTTATTCCAATCTTTTTTTGATGGATTATTAATGATTTTCATAATTTACTATCTCTTATAAATGTGCTCTAGCGTTAGGGATTGCAGCAATTGTTTGAGCTCTTTTTTCTTTTTCTGAAAAAAAGCGAGTGCGAAAAGCCCGTTAAAACGCCCAAAAAAACATTTTTATTTCTCTTTTAAATACTGAAACGAGTTTAAAGTACCATTTTTTCGATTGGACAAACTAGAATTCCTTCTGCACCATTTGCCTTAAGTTCATCTATAATTTCCCAAAATTCATTTTTATTGATAACTGTGTGTACAGAACTCCAACCTTTTTCTGCTAAAGGTAAAACAGTAGGACTTCTCATGCCTGGTAATAAATTTAAAATATCTTCTAATTTATCATTTGGTGCATTTAACAATACATATTTAGAGTTTCTACCTTTTAAAACAGACTGAATTCTAAATTGAATTTTATTTAAAATTGCTTTTCTTTCTTCAGAAATTTTTGGTGATACAGCTAAAACTGCTTCAGATTTTAAAAGAACTTCTATTTCTTTTAAACCGTTTTTAAACAACGTACTTCCACTAGAAACAATATCACAAATTCCGTCTGCTAAACCAATATTAGGTGCAATTTCTACAGAACCATTAATTTGGTGCAATTGTGCATCGATGTTTTGTTCTTTTAGAAACTTTTTTACTGTTTCTGGATATGATGTTGCTATTCTTTTACCTGCTAAATCTTTTAAAGAGTTTGCATTAGAGTCTTTTGGCACAGCAATAGAAACTTTACATTTAGAAAAACCTAAACGTTCTACAAATTCGATATCGCTTCCTTTTTCTATTAATACATTTTCACCAATAATAGCTGCGTCTACAACACCATCTTTTAAGTATTGAGGAATATCGCCATTTCTTAAATAAAATACCTCTACCGGAAAATCTCTAGCTGCTGCTTTTAATTGATCTTTACCATTATCGATAGAAATACCGATGTCTTTTAAGATTCTCATTGAATCTTCGTTTAACCTTCCTGATTTTTGTACTGCAATTCTTAAATTACTCATTTTGTTTTATTTGATGTTTGAACAAATACGGTTTTAAAATGAAAAAACCCGCTTGATTTGCTCAAACGGGTTTATAAATATCTTGATTTTATTCAATACACTTTTATATCGCTTGATTGCAATTGTAAAAATGATGATGATGTGATTGAATAAAATTCATGTTCTTTTTTTATATATGCAAATATTCTAAATTTATTTTCAATTAAACAAACTATATCTGTAAAATTTTGATTAAAGTTGAATATTTATCAAAATTTAATTTTTTGTTGAAATTTAAAACAAAAAAAAACAGCACTTATTTGTGCTGTTTTTAATATTGTATATGTACAAGAATTAAGCAATTTGAGCTGCTATTTTCTTGTAAGTACCGTTTTCTAATTTTTCTCTAATTGCAGAAAAAGCAGTAATTGTTTCGTCTATATCTTCTTGTGTATGTGTTGTAGTAGGTATTAATCTTAAAATAATTAATCCTTTTGGTATCACAGGATATACAACAATAGAACAGAAAATTCCGTGATTTTCTCTTAAATCATTTACCATAGCCATTGCTTCAGGAATGTCTCCTTTTAAGAATACCGGAGTAATACATGTTTGTGTTGTACCTAAATCGAAACCAGCATTTCTTAAACCAGATTGTAACGCATTTGTGTTTTCCCACAATTTAGTTTTTAACTCTGGCATTGTTCTAATCATATCTAAACGTTTTAGAGCACCTTTTACCATTGCCATTGGTAAAGATTTTGCAAACATTTGAGATCTTAAATTATATTGTAAATATTGAATTACATCTGCATCACCTGCTAAGAATGCACCAATACCTGCCATAGATTTTGCAAAGGTTGCAAAGTAAACATCGATATCATCTTGTACTCCTTGTTCAAAACCTGTACCTCTACCGTCTTTACCTAATGTACCAAAACCATGTGCATCATCAACTAAAAGTCTAAAATTATATTCTTTTTTAAATGCAACTATTTCTTTTAAACGACCTTGCTCTCCTCTCATTCCGAAAACACCTTCAGAAATTACAAGAATTCCTCCTCCAGTTTTTTCTGCCATTTTAGAGGCACGTTTAATGTTTTTCTCGAAACTTTCCATATCGTTATGACGATATACAAATCGTTTACCAGAATGTAAACGTACACCATCGATAATACAAGCGTGCGTGTCCATATCATAAACAATGATATCGTTTTTAGTAACCAACGCGTCTATTGCAGACATAATACCTTGGTAACCAAAATTTAATAAATATGCTTTTTCTTTATCAACAAACTCTGCACATTCTCTTTCTAATTGTTCGTGTAAAGGCGTGTGACCAGACATCATTCTAGCACCCATTGGGTAAGCCATACCATGTTCTAATGCTGCTTCTCCGTCAACTTTTAGTATTTCTGGATGATTTGCTAAACCTAAGTAATCATTAATACTCCAAGTAACTACTTTTTTTCCATTGAAAGACATTCTATTAGAAATTGGTCCTTCTAGCTTTGGAAAAACATAATATCCTTCTGCTTTATCTGCCCATTTACCTAAAGGGCCTTTATCTTTTACAATTCTATCAAATAAATCTGTCGTCATTTTGTCTTCTGTTTTTTGAAGTTTGCAAAGTTAACAAATTTTAACAGTTTATACAATTAAGCTAAAAAGAGAAGAAAAAGAAAAAAATTAATCTAAAAACCCTTGATTTTTCATCCAAGAATCGTTGTAAATTTTATTTAAATATCTAGAACCGTGATCAGGAAAAATTACTACAACAAAGCTGCCTTTGTCAAAAAAGTTCATAGCATGATATTGTTTAGTAGCCTGCATTACAGCGCCACTTGTGTAACCACAAAACAAACCTTCTTGTTTAACAATATCTCTTGCGGCAAATGCAGCATCTTTGTCTGAAACTTTTTCATAAACATCAATCACATCAAAATCTGTTGCTGTAGGAATTAACGTTTTTCCTAAACCTTCTATTTTGTAAGGTTTGATCTCATTTACATCGAATTCACCTGTTTCATGAAATTTCTTTAAAACAGAACCAATGGCATCTACACCAAGAATTTTTATATCAGGATTTTGTTCTTTTAGATACTTACCTGTTCCAGAAATAGTTCCTCCTGTTCCGCTTGCTGCAACAAGATGTGTAATTTTACCTTCTGTTTGTTTCCAAATTTCGGGTCCGGTAGATCTATAATGTGCTTCAATATTTAACTCGTTAAAATATTGATTGATGTAAACAGAATTCTTTGTTTTTTTATGAATTGTTTTAGCAACTTCGTAATAAGACCTAGGATCATCTGCAGCAACATTTGCAGGACAAACATACACTTCTGCTCCCATTGTTTTTAACAAATCAATTTTATCTTGAGAAGATTTATCGCTAACAGCTAAAATACATTTGTATCCTTTAACAATACTTATCATTGCTAAACTAAAACCGGTATTACCCGAGGTTGTTTCTACAATTGTAGCTCCTTTTTTAAGAATACCTTTTTTTTCTGCATCATTAATAATATGTAAAGCAATTCTGTCTTTTGATGAGTGACCAGGATTAAAAGCTTCTACTTTAGCAAAAAAATTACCTTTAAAATTCTTTGTGATATTACGAAGTTTAATTAATGGTGTTTCTCCTACTAATTCTAAAATACTATTATTAATTGCGCTATTCTTTACCATTCTACATGCATAAATAAAACATCATTACTGATAAATAATGATGTTTGATTGTCTTTTTACCGTCTGCAAAAGTACATTTTCGTTTTGAATTACAAAATTGAATTAAAATTTAATTATTTCGCATCAATTTTACCTTCTAATGCTAATAAAAACGAATAATCTTTAGCGGTTTCTTTTAATGCATTAAATCTACCAGATGCACCACCGTGTCCTGCTTCCATATTTGTTCTTAGCAACAATATATTATCATCAGTTTTTAAATCTCTTAATTTTGCAACCCATTTTGCAGGTTCCCAATATTGGACCTGAGAATCGTGAAAACCTGTAGTTACTAAAATATTTGGATAATCTTGCGGTTTTACTTGATCGTATGGTGAATATGATTTTATATAATCGTAATATTCTTTGTCGTTAGGATTTCCCCACTCATCATATTCTCCGGTAGTTAACGGAATCGATTCATCTATCATTGTAGAAATAACATCTACAAAAGGAACTGCAGCTATAATACCGTTATATAATTCAGGATTCATATTAACAATTGCTCCCATTAACAATCCGCCAGCAGAACCACCCATTGCATATAAATGCGCTGCAGAAGTGTAATTATTTTCAATTAAAAACTTAGAACAATCTATAAAATCTGTAAACGTATTTTTTTTGTTTAACATTTTACCATCTTCATACCAGTTTCTACCTAAGTATTCGCTTCCTCTAATATGCGCCAATGCATAGACAAAACCTCTATCTAATAAACTTAATCTAGTTGATGAAAATCCGTCTGAAATTGTATAACCATAAGATCCGTAGGCATATTGTAACAATGGCGTATTTTCGTTTAAAACTGTGTCTTTATGATATACTAAAGAAACTGCTACTTTTTTACCATCTCTGGCAGTAACCCAAACGCGTTCGCTTTTATAATTTTCTTTATTGAACTTACCTCCTAAGATTTCTTGCTCCTTTTTAACTTCTTTCGATTTATCTTTCATGTTAAAATCGATAATAGAAGCAGGAGTTGTCATCGAATTATAAGAATAACGTATCACATCTGTATCAAAATCTGGATTTGCATAAACACCCACAGAATAGGTTTCTTCTGTAAAAGGTAAATAATAATCTTCTACATTATCCCAACGTTTAATTCTAATTTTATTTAAGCCGTTTGTGCGTTCTTCTAGAACTAAATATTCTTTAAAAATAGAGAAATCTTCTAATAATGTATCTTCTCTATGCGGAATTACATCAACCCAATTTTCTTTTGCTGTATTGGTTACAGGCGTTTTCATCAACTTAAAATTAGTAGCATCGTCTTTATTAGTTAATAAATAAAAATGATCTTCGAAGTGAGAAACACTATATTCTAAATCTCTTTCTCTTGACTGCAACATTGTAAACGAACCAGTAGGATTATCTGCATCTAAAAATTGTGCTTCTGTAGATACTGTACTACTAGAACCTATGATTATATACTTGTCTGATTTAGATTTTGTAACATACGCATTAAAAGTTTCGTCTTTTTCGTGATAAACTTCTACGTCTTCAGAAGTTGGTGTACCTAAAATATGTCTATAAATTTTTTCGCTTCTTAATGTATGCGGATTCTTTTTAGTGTAGAAAATAGTTTTATTATCGTTAGCCCAAACAGAGGCTCCTGTAGTATTTTCTATGATATCTTTATAAATTTTACCGGTTTCTAAGTTTTTTATCCTTAAAAAATACTGTCTTCTACTTACAGTATCTGTAGCAAAAACCACTAATTTATTATTTGTAGATATATTTAAGCCTCCTAATTGAAAATAATCAAAATCTTTAGCCATCTCATTTACATTAAACATAACCTGCTCTTCTGCATCTAAGTTGTCTTTTTTTCTACTAAAAATAGGATATTGCATTCCTTTTTCGAAACGCGTTATATAAAAATAACCATTGCTCTTGTATGGCACAGAAGAATCATCCTCTTTAATTCTGCCTTTCATTTCTTCAAATAAATTCTCTTCGAAATTTCTTGAAGACGCTGTAACTTTATCGTGATAAGTGTTTTCTTCCTCTAAATAATTTATAACTTTGGTTGTATGCTCATCTCTAACTTCAGATAGTTTTTGAGCGTCAGACAAACGCATCCAAAAATAATTATCTTCTCTAACATCGCCATGCTTTTCTAAAATTGCTAATTCTTTATCTGCAATTGGTGCTTTTGTATCTATATTTTTCATTACTTCATTTTTTAAAGCAATTGCAAAAATAAGATTATTAAAGTGAGTTTACCGTAAATATTTTCTCAATTTTAGCCTACATTTTTCTATAATGAATTCGTAAATTTGTAATCTAATTTTAAATTAATAAAAGATGTTTGGAGATATTTCTGGAATGATGAATAAGCTAAAGGAAGCGCAACAAGAAGTAGAAAAAACAAAAACAAGATTAAACTCTGTTTTGATTGATGAAGTAACGGCAGACAAAAAAATTCAAGTAACACTTACTGCAAATAGAGAAATTAAAGCAATTACGATAGATCCTTCTTTACTTTCTGATGCCGAAGAATTAGAAGATTACTTAATTTTAACTTTAAATAAAGCAATTGCCAAAGCTTCTAAAATTAACGAAGACGAAATGGCGGCTGCTGCAAAAACAAACATGCCAAACATACCTGGTATGGATATGTTTAAATAACAATGCACCATCATTAATAAAAAATTAACTCAATTGAGTTACTTTTAACAGTATATAAACTAAAATACCTCTTTTAAAAGAGGTATTTTTGTGTGTATTAATTTATAATAATACTTATTATGATGAAAGATAAAAACCAAACTTCTCTTGGTAAAAAAATATTAAAATGGGCAGCAATTACAATACTAGTTTTATTAATTGCCTTAATATCTGTTCCGTTTTTATTTAAAGATAAAATTGTACAAATGGTTTCTAATACCATTAACAATAACGTAAATGCAACTGTAACTTTTAAGGAGACAGATTTAAGCCTTTTAAGAAACTTTCCTTTAGCCAGTTTAAAAGTAAACGACATCAATGTTACAAATAAAGCTCCTTTTTTAGGTGATACTTTGTTTAATGCAAAAGAACTTAATTTAAATTTAAAAATTACAGAACTTTTTAAAAGCTCATCAGAAACTTTAGAAATTAATAGTATTTCTGCAAATAATGCCGCCGTAAACATTATACTTAACAAAGATAATATTGGTAATTATGATATCGCTAAAAAATCTGATAACAGTGCAAATAGCAGTGACAGTTCTCTTTCTTTAGCAATAAAAGAATATGAATTACAAAATGTAGATTTTAGCTATTTTGATGAAACTACCAAAATAAAATTAGCTGTAGATAGTATTTATCATACTGGTAAAGGTAATTTTGCCCAAGACATTCTAGATTTAGATACAGAAACTACTGCTAAAGTTTCTTTAGATATGGATAATATAAATTATTTAAATGATGTAAATATAAATCTTAACGCTGTTTTAGGAATCGACTTAAAGAATTTAAAATATTCATTTAAAGAAAACACAGGTTACATTAATCAATTACCTTTAGAATTTAACGGTTTTATACAATTAATAGAAGAGAATCAATTGTATGATATCACTTTTAAAACACCAACATCTTCTTTTAAAAACCTTTTATCTTTAATGCCAAAACAATATGCTGGTAATTTAAACACTATTAAAACTGAAGGTAATTTTGATTTAAAAGGTATTGTTAAAGGTACACTATCAGAAACTACAATTCCGACTTTAGACATCTCATTTGTATCTAAAAATGCAATGTTTAAATATGCTGATTTACCAAAATCTGTAGATAACATATATTTAGATGCCAATATTATTAATAAAACAGGTTTAGCTAAAGACACTTACATTGCAATTAATAATACTTCTTTTAAAATTGATAAAGATGTATTTAATGCAACAGGTAAAGTTGCCAACATTACAGATAACGCAACAATAAATCTAAAAGCTAAAGGAACAATTAATTTAGATAATATCAGTAAAGTTTATCCGGTAGCTTTAGAAAATGAATTAGAAGGAATTTTAACTGCGGATGTTACAACTAATTTTGATATGAATTCTATCGATAAAGGCAATTACCAAAACATTAGAAACAAAGGAAACGTATCTGTTTCTAACTTTAAATATTCTGGTGAAGATGTTGCAAATCCTTTTATTATCGATAAAACTGCTGTAAATTTTAATACAAATACAATTTCACTAGAAGAATTTGATGCAAAAACAGGAAGTTCTGATTTGTCAATTAAAGGGAATTTAGAAAATTTTTATGGATTTTTATTTAAAGATCAAAAGTTAAAAGGAAATTTCAATCTAAACTCAACAAACTTTAAAGTTGATGATTTTCTAACAAAATCTGATGAGAATACCACAACAAACACAACCAGCAAATTAAAAATACCTGCTTTTTTAGACATTACTTTAAATGCAAACGCAAACACCGTTGTATACGACAACATTAATTTAGAAAAAGTTTCTGGTAAAATTTTAATTAAAGATGAAACCGTTAATTTAAAAAACTTAAAAACTAGTGTTTTTGGAGGAAATATTGGTTTTGATGGAGAAGTTTCTACGAAAGGAACAACTTCTAAATTTAATATGGATTTAAACTTAAACGAATTAAATATTGCCGATTCTTTTAGCAAATTAGAAATGTTAAAAGCTATTGCACCTATTGCAAAATCTGTAGAAGGTAAAATTAATTCTAAAATTAAAGTATCTGGTAATCTAGGTGAAGATATGACGCCTCAATTAAAATCTATTTCAGGTGATTTACTAGGCCAATTATTAAACACTAAACTAAAAGCTAGTAATTCTAAAGTATTAAGTTTATTAGGTTCTAAAGTAGATTTTTTAGATGTAAGTAAATTAAATTTAAACGATGTAAGCGCTTTATTTACGTTTAATGACGGTGAAGTTAGCGTAAAACCATTCGATCTTAAATACAAAGATGTTGCAATTAATGTTGGTGGTTCTCATGGATTTGACAATTCTATGAATTACAATATTACTTTTGATGTGCCAGTAAAATATCTAGGTTCTTCGGTAACAAATGCAATTGCAAAACTAACACCTAAAGACGCGGCAGAAGTTAAAAGTATTCCTGTAAATGCGACTTTAACGGGTAGTTTTTCGAGTCCTAATTTTTCATCAAACATTAAAAGTGCAACAGAAAATTTAGTAAAAAGCTTGGTAGAAAAACAAAAGCAAAGTCTGATCAATCAAGGTAAAGATAAATTGAAAGATTTATTATCTGGATCAGATAAGAAAGATTCAACATCAACTACAGATAAAACAAAAGATAAAATTAAAAATGTTTTAGGCGGTCTTTTTAATAAGAAAAAAGATACTACCAAAAACAATTAATAAAAAAAACCGGAAGCTATTGATTTCCGGTTTTTTTTTAGACTAGAAAGCACTTGTCATGCCCAGAACACCTACTATAATTCCTAAGAAATATATAGATATTATAATAATGGTTAAAACACCAATAAATTTATAATGCGACTTTAACATCTCGAATGCCTTTGCCAAAACAGCATCATCTTTAGAAATTAAGGCTTTTTTCATTTTTACTGAAAAGTTGTATAAATAATAAACTGGTAAAATGTAAATTAAAGCAAAAACAATATAAGTTATTGTTATAATTAAGCCCATATCTACAGGTGCAGGTTGTGCTGCAGGAAAGTTATTGTACATAGAACCAATAAAAAAACTTCCAAAAATCATTAAACCAATTAAAATAAAACCTAGAATAGATAAAAATTTACACCAACTCGCTGTTTCTTTTAGAAACTTTCTAGCAGAATTTGTTAAAGTTAATTGCTCTAATTCGGTAATTGCATTTTGCATACTAAAGTTTGTTTTAAGTTAGAAAAGCATCAAAAATAATAAATTTATAAAAAGAAAGCCACAAAAGTAAATTTGTGGCTTATTATATATTGATAAAGTAAGTTCTTTAAAACTCAGAAATTGTTTTCTTAATAATAGAAATACAATCCATTAATTCTTCTTCTGTCATCACTAAAGGTGGTGCAAAACGAATAATATTACCGTGTGTTGGTTTTGCTAACAAACCATTATCTCTTAATTTAATACAAATATCCCAAGCTGTAGAACTATCTTCAGAATCGTTAATTAAAATAGCATTTAACAACCCTTTTCCTCTCACAGACTCTACTAAATGATTATTTTTACAAAACTCTGTTAATTCTGCTCTAAAAATCTTTCCTAATTTATCTGCGTTAATTGCCAATTTCTCATCAGTAACAACCTCTAATGCTGCCATTGCAACAGCTGCCGCAATAGGATTTCCGCCAAAAGTAGAACCATGATTTCCTGGTCTAATAACACTCATTACACTATCATTTGCCAAAACTGCAGAAACCGGATAAGCGCCACCACTTAAAGCTTTACCTAAAATTAAAACATCTGGCTTAACTTCTGGTGTACCAGAACAATTTTTTTCTGGACAAGAACAGTTACCACAAGTAGCTAATAATCTACCTGTTCTAGCAATACCAGTTTGTACTTCGTCTGCAATAAATAATACATTATGATCTGCACACATTTTTTTTGCAGCTGCTAAATAACCTTCAGAAGGCACATACACACCAGCTTCACCTTGAATTGGCTCAACTAAAAAAGCGGCAATATTATTACTACTTTCTAGAGTCTCTTGCAATTGCTGTAAATTATCATATTCTATTTTATGAAAACCTTTTGTATACGGACCAAAGTTTTTTCTAGCAACCGGGTCATTAGAAAAAGAAATAATTGTAGTTGTTCTACCATGAAAATTGTTTTCACAAACTATTATTTCTGCTTTATTTTCATCGATTCCTTTTACTTCATACGCCCATTTTCTAGCAATCTTTAAAGCCGTTTCTACAGCTTCTGCACCAGTATTCATTGGTAAAAGTTTATCAAAACCAAAATACTCTGTTGCAAATTTTTCGTATCTACCAAGCATATCATTATAAAAAGCTCTAGAAGTTAAGCTTAATGTTTTTGCCTGATTTGTCATTGCATCTACAATTTTTGGATGACAATGCCCTTGGTTAACTGCAGAATATGCAGATAAAAAATCGTAATATTTTTTACCTTCAACATCCCAAACATAAACACCTTCTCCTCTACTTAATACTACCGGAAGTGGATGATAATTATGCGCACCATGTTTGTTCTCTAATTCTATCGCTTCTTGCGACGTAAGTTTGTCTAAAACAGCCATTTTTATTGTTTTAAGTTTATAAAATAACCATTCCTATTCTACCTTTATCCTTCTGAAAAATTATCAGAAATTCAGCGTGGGAAAGAAATCATCCCCGAAGTTTCACAAAAGTAATAAAATAAACCTTTTAAATACAAAATTTTTGGGCGTTACCTAAAGGTCGCGCTTTCCACTAAATCTTTTTGTGAAAAACAAAAAGGATACCGTTTCAATCGCTAACGCGTATTGCAAACCTGCAAAGTTTTGTTATTTATAATTAATTAAAAGAATTCGTAGCAATAACAAGTACACTAATCAATATCTTTTACTAATTTTGCAGACCAAAATATTTTAAAATGCCACGTAGAGAACGAAACAAGTTTGTAAAAAAAAATCAGGTTTTAGAATTAAAAATTGAAGATTATGCTTTTGGCGGAAAAGGTATTGCAAGAATCCATTCCGAAGAAGGTAGTTTCGTAATTTTTGTTCCAAATACATTACCTGGTCAGTTGGTAAAAGCGCAAATAAGTAAGTCTAGTAAAAAATACGCAGAAGCAAAATTAGTAGACGTTTTACAACCATCAGAAGATGAAGTTGCAGTTCCGTATCAAGACATTCCTGGTGCACCTTACATTCAATTACCAATAGATTTACAGCATAAATACAAACAAGAAAGTACACTTTCTCTATTTAAAAGAATTGGTAAAGTAGAAAATATAGAAGATTTATTCGACGAATTTGTAAAATCGCCAAACGTATTTCATTACAGAAATAAAATGGAATATGGTTTTTCTGCAATTGGATACGATAGAATTAATAAAACAGACAAAGACGAGTTTACACTAGGTTTCAAAAGACGTGGTGTTTGGTGGATGGGTGATAATCTAGAAAAAGATTCTGGCTTATTTGACAAACAATTAGAAGACAACCTAAAAAACATTAGAGAATATTGTAAAGCAACAGGTTTAGAACCTTGGCATGGTCCTAGAAAAACTGGTTTTTTTAGATATTTTGTAGTAAGAAAATCTTTTAAAACAGACGAGTTATTGTGTAATTTAGTTACAACTTCACCAGAATTAGAAAATTTTGATTTAGATAAATTTGCAAACTTTTTAAAAGATATTTTCGGAGATCGTTTAGCAGGTTTATTACATACAATTAACGACGAAACTGGCGATAGAACAATAGCAACCGCAGGTAAATTAGACCTTGTGTATGGTAAAGATAAAATTGTAGAAGAATTATTAGGGTTAAATTTCGAGATTAGCATGAAAAGCTTTTTTCAAACCAACCCAAAATGTGCAGAAAAATTATACTCTAAAGTTGTAGAGTACGTTTTAGAAGATAAAGACAAAGTAGACAACACTGTTGTAATGGATTTATTTTGTGGTACAGGTACAATAGGTCAAATTGTTGCTTCTAAAAGCGAAAACGCAAAAATTGTTGGTGTAGATATTGTTGCTTCTGCTATAGAAGACGCAAAGAAAAACGCCAAAAGAAATAATATTGAAGGTTTACAATTTTATGCAGCTGATGTTGGTAAATTTTTAATTGCGCATCCAGAATATCAAAATAAAATTAAAACGATTATTTTAGATCCTGCAAGAGCTGGTATTGCACCGAAAACGCTTAAAAAAATCATCAATCTAAATGCAGATAGAATGGTGTATGTTTCTTGTAATCCGGCAACACAAGCAAGAGACACAGAGTTATTAAGAGAAGCGGGTTATGCTATTAAAAAAATTAGTTTGGTAGATCAATTTCCGCATACAAGTCATATAGAAACTGTTGTTTTATTTGAAAAATAATAAACTTGTTTTAACATCTTTTTAATTCACTTTAAATTCACAAAGTTTATATTTAAAGGAATTAATTTAAATTTTAAAAAAATGAAAAAATTAACAGAATTCGAAATTTCTAACAAATTAGAAAAATTAGTAGATTGGGAGTATTATGACAATGCTTTGCATACAGACTTTGAATTTGATAATTTTAAAGATTGTATGTCTGCAATGAATAGAATTGCTTTTGAATGTGAGGCGTTAAATCATCATCCAGAATGGACAAATGTTTACAATACCTTAGATATTACATTAACAACACATGATGCAGATGGCGTTACAGAATTAGATTTTAAATTAGCGACAGCAATTAATAAAATTGTAGAAGTTGAAGAAGAAGATTAATCTGTTGAAATAAATTAAAAAATTTATCTAAATGATAAAAAAACTGATTCCTTTCTTATTGCTTACAATCGCTATTTTCTCGGCATGCGAAAAAGACGACTTTTGTTTACAAAACCCGGTAACACCAAAGTTAATCATAACTTTTTATGATGAAACCAATAGAGAAACATCTAAAAATGTGCAAAGATTATCTATTTGGTCGGGCACAAAAGATACGATTGCACAGTATACAAGCGTTACACAAGATAGTATTGCAATACCGTTAAACTCTTTAACAGAAGAAACAGTTTATTCGCTTAAAAAAAATGCAACAAACGGTTCTAAAGCTGCAAATGAAATTGCAACTTTTACCATTAAATATAATACAGAACAAGAATTTGTTTCTAGATCTTGTGGTTTTAAAGTTATTTTTAACAACGTTTCTTTTTCATCAGAAAATAATACTTGGATAACCGATTTTACACCAGCAACAATTACGAATTTAAATGACCAAACTACAGCGCATGTTCAGATATTTCATTAATCTTTGTTTTGTTTTTAGTTTTATAAATGGTTATTCTCAAGAACAAAAAGAGAATGATAATTTAGACAAAGTTTCAGATTCTATTGTTTATAAGACCAATTACGGACTACGTTTAGGTGTAGATATTAGCAAACCAATAAAAGGCACTATTGATGGTGCTTACAGCGGTTTTGAAATAGTTGGAGATTACAGATTAAAAAAGAATTTTTATTTAGCTGCAGAAGCTGGTTTCGAAGAAGAAACTTCAAATGAAGATTATTTAAACACAACTTCAAAAGGAAGTTATATCCGTTTAGGATTTAATTACAATGCTTACAAAAATTGGTTAGACATGAATAACGAAATTTTTGTAGGTTACAGATATGGTTTTAGCTTATTTGAGCAAACGCTTAACAATTATACACCCAATGTTTCTGATGCTGAAAACGGTAATTACTTTCCTGCAGAATTAAACACAAATGCTGTAACAAGTACTGGTTTAAACGCACATTGGTCTGAACTTATGTTGGGTATCAAAGCAGAAACTTTTACCAATTTTTACATCGGCTTTAGTGTTTCTTATAAAGTAATGATGAGCGTTAAAGATCCCGATGGAGTTAAAGCCTTATTTTCTCCTGGTTTTAACAGAATTTTCGAAAGTAATACAGGTTTTGGTTTTAATTATACCTTAAGTTACTTAATCCCTTTTTCAAAAAAATAAGAACACTTTATCAATTACTGATTTTTTAGTAACTTTATAGGCTGTTTTTAATAAAAAAACTACAAAGATGAATAAAATACCAAGTGTAAACTTAGCCGATTTTTTATCTGATGATAAAAATAGAAAGCAAAAATTTATAGACGAAATTGGTCACGCTTATGAGAACATAGGTTTTGTGGCGTTAAAAGGTCATTTTTTAGATGATAAATTAGTAAGTGATTTGTACGAAGAAATTAAAAACTTTTTCGAACTACCTGTTGCAACTAAAGAAAAATATGAAATTCCTGGCATTGGAGGCCAAAGAGGTTATGTTTCTTTTGGAAAAGAATCTGCTAAAGGAAAAAAAGAAGGAGATTTAAAAGAATTTTGGCATTTTGGTCAATATGTAGAAGATGATCCTGAAAGAGCTAAAGAATATCCAGAAAATGTTCTTGTAGAAGAATTACCAAAGTTTAACGAAGTTGGTAAAGAAACTTATAAAATGTTAGAAAAAACTGCAAAATATGTTTTGCGTTCTTTAGCATTGCATTTAGGTTTAGAAGAAACGTATTTTGATAATTTTATTAAAAACGGAAACAGTATTTTAAGACCTATTCATTATCCACCAATAGAAACAGAACCAAAAGGAGCGGAAAGAGCTGCTGCGCACGGAGACATTAATTTAATAACATTATTAATGGGTGCACAAGGTAAAGGTTTACAAGTACAAAATCATAATGGCGATTGGATTGATGCTATGGCAGAACCAGACGAATTAATGATTAATGTTGGTGATATGTTATCTAGACACAGTAACAATAAACTAAAGTCTACAATTCATAGAGTTACAAATCCGCCAAAAGAAATGTGGGGAACTTCAAGATATTCCATTCCGTTTTTTATGCATCCAATATCAGAAATGAAATTAGATGTTTTAGAAAATTGTGTTGATGAAAACAATCCTAAACAATTCGAAGATATTACTGCCGGAGAGTTTTTAGATCAACGTTTAAGAGAATTAGGGTTAAAAAAATAATCTTTAAATCAAAAGCGTAATTTAAAATTAAATTACGCTTTTGTGTTTTAAAAAATTAATATCAAATTATTTAAATGGATTTAAAAGATCAATTAAAAAACCTTTTTCCAGAGCATAAAGAATCAGAAGAACCAAAAAAAGAAAAATCGAATGTTTGGTTACAAGACGATCCTATAATTTGTAAATACGAAAAAAGAAAAGGGAAGCCAATTACAATTTTAGAAGGTTATAATGGCGCAACTTCAGATTTTAAAATCTTAGCAAAAGAGATAAAAACAAAATTATCTGTTGGCGGAAGTTTTAAAGATGATAAAATTATTATACAAGGAGATTATAGAGACAAAATTATGACAATGCTTAAAGACAAAGGCTTTAAGGTAAAAAGAGTTGGTGGGTGATTAAATGTTAAACAAAACTTTACATATAACTAACGGAGATTGTACAACAAACTATCTTAAAAAACTTCAAGTAAAAGGTAAAATTATAACTTGGAGAGAAATGTTATGTGAAGGTAAAACGTTAACAGATGTTGGTAGCGAAAAATTTTGGAATACAAGATTTCAATTCTTTAAAAATAGCTATAATGTTTCTAAAGAAATGTTTATCAATTTAACTTTAAAAGAATACAGAAGTCTTTGTAATACAAAAAATAGTAAAGAAATTGTTTTATGGTTTGAGCATGATTTATTTTGTCAAATTAATATGTTAGCTGTACTTTCTTGGTTAAAAAAACATAGAAAAGGATATACTATATTTTTAGTTTGTAGCGGTAAAATTAAAGGTTCTGATAAAATGTTTTCGCTTACAGATTTGTCTGAAAATCAAATTTTAAAACACTATAAAAATAAAATTGAATTAGATCAAAATGATATTGAATATGCAGATTATATTTGGCAATTATACTGTTCTAATAGTCCATTACGCTTAGAAACTGTAAATAATTTTAAACCAAATAAAGCCTTTAAATATTTAGTTGATGCTTTAAAAGTTCATTTAAAAAGGTTTCCGTCTGTAGAAAATGGTTTAAATAATACCGAAAATTTTATTTTAGAAACGGCCAATAATTACACTTTTTCAACAAAAAAACAATTCATTACAAAATTATTAGAATTGCAACAAGTTTTTGGGTTTGGCGATATTCAATATGAAACAGCTATCAATAACCTTAACAATGCGTTTGATTCTATAAACCCAACAAAACTCTCTAAAAGAGGAAAAGAACTGCTAGTAAATGAAACGAATTATTACAGAGAATTACGTTCTGATAATTCGTACCTTGGCGGTTCTAAAAAATATAGCTTTTTGTACAGCAATGCATCAGAAAAACTATTACAAATAACAAATTAGTATGAGTATACAACAATCGGAATTAATTTTAAATGCAGATGGTAGCATATATCATTTGAATTTAAAACCAGAAAATATAGCTAACGATATAATTTTTGTTGGCGATCAAGACAGAGTAGATAAAATTACAGATAGATTTGATTCAATTGAATTTACAACTCAAAAAAGAGAATTTAAAACAACAACAGGTGTTTATAAAGGCAAAAGAATATCTGTAATTTCTACAGGTATTGGCCCAGACAATATAGATATTGTATTAAATGAATTAGATGCGTTGGTAAATATCGATTTAAAAACAAGAAAACCTAAAGACCAATTAACAGCTTTAAATATTGTTAGAATTGGTACTTCTGGTTCTTTACAAAAAGACATACCGGTAGATTCGTTTTTAATGAGTTCTTTCGGCTTAGACTTAAACGGAATGCTTCACTCCTATCAAATTGATGAAATTTCTAATCCAGAAATTGAAAATGCTTTTGTAGAACATACTAATTGGAGTACAAAGAAATCGAATCCGTTATTAGTTAAAAATAGTAGTTCTTTAGAAGAAAAATTATCTTCGGATAAAATTTTTAAAGGAATTACTGCTACTGCTGGTGGTTTCTACGGACCACAAGGTAGAGTTTTACGTTTGGCTTTACAAGATGAAAAAATCAATAGTAAAATAGATTCTTTTAACTTTAATGGTAATAGAATTACAAATTTAGAAATGGAAACTTCGGCTATTTACGGTTTGTCTAAATTGTTAGGCCATAATGCCGTTTCTATGAATGCAATTATTGCAAATAGAGCAAACGGAACATTTAGTGAAGATTACAAAAAAGTTGTAGAAAATTTAATAGAATATTCGCTTAACAAATTAGCTGAATAAATGACGAATTTAAAAGTTGGTGGTGTACCAGAACACTTTAATTATCCTTGGTATTTAACACTTAAAAACAAAGAATACACAAAAGAAAACATCAATCTTAGATGGCAAGATTTTCCTGGCGGAACTGGTGCCATGTGCAAAGCATTGCGTGCAGGTGAAGTTGATATTGCAATTGTTTTAACAGAAGGAATTATTAAAGATATTGCTGCTGGTAATCCATCTAAAATTGTGCAGACATTTGTAGAAACTCCGTTAATTTGGGGAATTCATGTGGCTAAAGATTCTAAATTCAAAAAAATTGAAGATTTAGAACATGCAACAATTGCAATTAGTAGGTATGGTTCTGGTTCTCATTTAATGGCAATTGTAAATGCTTTTAATCAAGGTTGGAATGTTGAAAAACTTAAATTTAAAGTTATAGGAAATTTGCAAGGTGGTATTGATGCACTAACAAATGGTGAAGCAGACTACTTTATGTGGGAACATTTTACAACAAAACCATTGGTAGATAACGGCACTTTTAGAAGAGTCGATAATTGCCCAACACCTTGGCCATGTTTTGTTGTTGCTGTTAGAAATGAAGTTTTAGAAAACAATGCAAGCGAAGTAAAAAAGGTTTTAGACATTATAAATGCCCAAACTGCTAATTTTAAGGAAATAGAAGATATCGATAAAATTTTAGCAAAAAGATACGAGCAAAAGCTAGAAGACATTCAGAAATGGTTAAAAATAACTGAATGGAATGACGGGAAACCAATTACCAAAAATTTAATTACAAGAATTCAAAATAAAATGGTAAGTTTTAACGTTATAGAAGAGAAGAAAAACTCAACTGAGTTCGTAAAAAATATGTACATTTAAATATTAAAATTTTTAAAAGATGAAAAAAGTAGTATTTGTTGCAATTTGTATAGTAAGTCTTATGTGTTTTTCTTCTTGTAGAAGTACTTCTAAACCTTGTGGTTTGGCAGATACTATAACAACAAACCAAACGACATTAAAACAGATAAATATTTTATAATTTATTTGTTTCTTAATTCCAAATTCAATGAATCCGCTTTTTACAGCGGATTTTTTGTTTCAATTTAACACTACTATGAATATAATAGTACTAAAGTTTAGCTATTAAATCTCTAAGAAAAACACTATAATTCTCTAATTCTAAAGGAACATCAGCATTTTTTTCCATATCATGAAAGTGATGAGTAGCTAACAACTTCATACCTGTAAAAGCATTCATTTTATGAAAGCCAAACATTGGGCCCTCATCTACATTCTTCTGATTAAAAAATTCGTTTTCAAGTGTAAATGCAGTTTTAGGAGCATTCCAACTAGTTGTAAGGATGTATTGTTTACCATGCATTAAACCACCTGTTCCGTAGTTTATATCAGGATTTTTTCTACTTCTACCATCACTTGCATAAATTCCATTTTGATGTCCTTCTGTAAAAACTTCATCAATATATTGTTTAAAACCAAACGGAATTTGAAACCACCAAATTGGTGTATGATATATCACTATATCTGCCCACTTAAATTTTTCAACTTCATTTTTAACATCATAATTTTCACCAACTTGAGTAAATTTAACATCAAACCCTTCTAGTGTATCAAAATGTGAAATTGTAGTTTTAAAAAGTGTTTCATTAAATCTTCCTCCAGAATGTGCAAATGGATGACTTCCATTTATAATAAATATATTTTTCATGTTTATAATTTTATCCAAAGCAAAATTAAAACTACATTTACTATTGTAAAAATAATACAAATTATACCTTTGTATTAATATTATAATGATTATGGTAAATTTAGAATGGTACAGAACTTTTAAAGAAATATATGAAAACGGAACTTTAACCAAAGCTTCTGTTGCACTTTACGCTTCTCAACCCGGTGTCAGTGTACATTTAAATGCTCTAGAAGCCTATGTTGGTAAAAAACTGTTTGAACGTACTTCTAGAAAGATGATTCCTACCGAAGATGGAAAGTTCTTATATGAATATATTATAGAATCGCTAACAAAATTAGAAATAGCAGAGCAACATTTTAAAAAAACAACTCAAGAAAAAAATCCGTCTTTAAACATAGGAATGTGTTCTGAAATGTTTCAATTGATTCTAGAACCCGAAATTAAAAAATTAAACTTTGATTTGGTTGCTAGGTTTGGTGCGCATACAGATTTAATAAAAGATTTAAATAATGGTATTTTAGATATAGTAATTACTCCTAAAAAACAAGTTGAAAAAAAATCATTGGTAGAATATATTCCTTTTTCTAAAGAAAGAATTGTCTTAATTGCAGGAAACAAAACAGATACTTCAGTAATAACAAGCCATATCAATTCTAAAAATTTTAAAAAACTAGAAGAAGAATTGCTTAAAAATTTATGGTACAGTTCGTCAAACGAAATGGAGCATTTTAGACGCTTTTGGTTTGAAAACTTTAATAAAAAGCCAAGTTTTAAACCCAATTATATTTTACCAAATATTACTTCTATAATTAGATGTTTAAAAAATGGTAATGGACTTGCATTAGTTCCTGATTTTTTATGTGAAGAACAAATTTTAAAAAAGGAAATAAATTTAGTTTGGAAAGGTAAAATTAAGACAGAAAACACCTTATATTTTGCATTAAGAACAGACTTAAAATATAAAAAAGAATTAGATGTTATTAGAAAAATATTCACATCAAAATTAAAATAATCACCTAATAGTAAAAGCATTAGACTTAACACTTAGCTTACAATTTATAAACTTTTTAATAAGAATTAACTTACTTTTTTTTTATCATTAATTTACCATAACAAAACATAGTGTCTGTAAGTTTGATAAACTATATACAGAATGCGTTTGTGTACATTTTATTTAACCTTACATAACTATAAGTATCTTCTAAATACTTTATGTAACCAAAGAATAACTTCTAAACATTTACCTTTTTAAGATGAAAAAAAACAAAAAACGTAAGTTAGACTATGCTGTAATTTCTGATGTGCATTTAGGCACTTACGGCTGTAAAGCGGCAGAATTATTAAACTATTTAAAATCTATAGATCCTAAAGTTTTAATACTTAACGGAGACATTATAGATATATGGCAATTTAACAAACGTTATTTTCCTAAATCTCACATGAATGTAATTAAACACATTACTGGGCTACTTTCTAGGGGTACAGAAGTGTATTACATTACCGGGAATCATGACGAAATGCTTAGAAAATTTAAAGGTTTTCAATTGGGGAATTTTAAAATTTTGAACAAACTTGTTTTAAATATTGATAATAAAAAAACATGGATTTTTCATGGTGATGTTTTTGATGTAACCATGAAGCATTCGAAATGGCTGGCAAAATTAGGCGGTAAAGGCTATGATTTACTTATTTTGATTAACACCTTTATAAATTGGATTAGTAAATTATTTGGTTACGGAAAACTATCCTTATCAAAAAAAATTAAAAACAGTGTAAAAAGTGCTGTAAAATTTATCAATCATTTTGAAGAAACCGCTTCTGATATTGCAATTGATAACAACTACGATTATGTAGTTTGTGGTCATATTCATCAACCAGAAATAAGAGAAATTGCGAACGCTAAAGGAAAAACAACTTACTTAAACTCTGGCGATTGGATAGAAAATTTAACTGCATTAGAATATAAGAAAAAGCAATGGACTTTATACGAATATAATAAAGATGAAATTGTAAAAAACAATACAGTAAAGCTATCTAAAAAAGAGTTAAAAGCTTTAAAAAAACAAGATTCTCAAAACTTTATTTTTAATGAATTTTTAAAAGAATTTGACATAAAAAAACCGGTAAAATAATTTATGAAGATATTATACGCTATACAAGGTACAGGAAACGGACATTTAACGAGAGCAAAAGAAATTATACCAATTTTACAACAAAAAGGAGATTTAGATATATTATTAAGTGGTAACGAAAATAATATTCCGTTGGGTTTTGATGTAAAATACAATTTAAAAGGTTTAAACTTTACTTTTGGTAAAAACGGCGGAATAGACTTTATAGCGAGTTATAAAAAAATGAATTTATATCGATTTTATAAAGAAATAAAAAACTTACCTGTAAAAGATTACGACCTAATTATAAATGATTTTGAACCAGTTTCTGCTTGGGCTGCTCGGTTAAATAATGTAAATATCATTTCTTTAAGTCATCAAAATGCGGTTTTAGACTCAGCCTCACCAAAAATAGGTAAATTTAAAATTGAAAAGCTAATTTTAAAATATTATGCACCTTCTAAAGTAAGATTTGGCTTTCATTTTAACAGTTATAGTTCAGCAACATTTTTGCCAATTATCAGAAAAAAAATAAGACACAAAACAGTAAAAAACAAAGGCCATTTTACGGTCTATTTACCTTCTTATCATCATGATAAAATAGCAAAAATACTTTCTAAAATTCCGATTGTAAAATGGCATATTTTTTCTAAGGATACTACGAAATTAATCTTCGAGAAAAATATTACTATTTTTCCTGTTAACGAATTTGATTTTATAAAAAGTATGGCAAGTTCTAGTGGTGTCTTGTGTGGTGCGGGATTCGAAACACCTTCTGAAGCCTTATTTTTAAAGAAAAGGTTAATGGTTATACCTATGAAAAATCAATATGAACAACAATGCAACGCACTTGCACTTAAAGAAATGGGTGTTCATACAATAAAAAAACTTAGTAAAAAACAGGTGCCTAAAATTGCAAAATGGATTCGTTCTGAAAATATTATCGAAGTAAATTATTCAGACACTACAGAAGACCTTTTAGAAGCTTTATTATTGCCATATTATAAATCTTCTTCTTTACCTACCATTTTATCGTAGTTTTCTGTAATTTTTGAAGAATTTTATTAGTTTTAGAAAAATGTTTAGAACCAAACCAACCTCTCCATGCGCCTAAAGGAGAAGGATGTGGCGCAGTAAGAATTGTATGTTTTTTTATATCTATTAATTTAGATTTACTTTCAGCAAATTTACCCCAAAGTAAAAAAACTACATTTTCTTTTTCATTAGAAATTTGTTTAATTACAGCATCTGTAAAGGTTTCCCATCCTTTTTTCTGATGACTTCCGGCTTCGTGCGCTCTAACTGTTAGTGTTGCATTTAATAATAAAACGCCTTGTTTTGCCCATTTTTCTAAGTTTCCACTTTCTGGAATTTCTTGATTTAAATCTGTAGAAATCTCTTTAAAAATATTTTTTAACGAAGGCGGATGTTTCATATTATCTTGTACAGAAAAGCACAAACCATTTGCTTGATTTTCGTCGTGATATGGATCTTGACCAATAATAACAACCTTTAAATCATCGAAAGAACAATAATCGAAAGCAGCAAAAATATCTTCTTTTTTAGGAAAACATTGATGATTTTTATATTCTTCATCTACAAAATTGAGCAACTCTTTAAAATAAGTTTTATCAAATTCATTTTGTAAAATATTTTTCCAGCTATCGGCTATTTTTAGTTGCATTCGAAATTTAATTAAGTTAATGATACACTTTCTAAGATTTCAAAATTAATATACTTTATGAAAACATTAAATTTATATAACTAATTATTTTAAACTGAAATTCCAGTTATATCCCAAAAATAAAACAGGTAAAACCCTCATAATTAAAATTATAAAATAAGTAATATTTGTTTAAATAAAACAAAAGCTATGAAATCAAAATTACTATTTTTTGCAATTATTACTTTATTAATATCTAATTATTCACAAAGTCAGAATGTAAATATTCCAGATAACGAATTTAAACAGGCATTACTAAATTACACACCTACTATAGATACAAATAACGATTACCAAATTTCATTATCAGAGGCCCAAGCTGTAACCTCTTTAAATATCTCTTACTTTCAAAGTGTTGAAGATATGGGAGGATTTTGTCCGGATCCAAATGATCCAAACTGTGTTGGTGGTGGTGGAATTATATCATTTGGAATTAGTGATTTTACAGGTATAGAAGCCTTTACAAATTTAACTTCTTTGATCTGTAGTAATAATGAATTAACAAGTTTAGACGTTTCTGCATTAACTAATTTAACATATTTAGATTGTTCTAATAATCAAAATCCGAATGTTACTATTAATTATTACCCCGGAATAAGTAATTTAATTTTTCCGAGTTCTGGTAGTTTAGAAACTTTAATATGTCATACAAACGATTTAGTAACATTAGATGTATCATCTCAAACATCCTTAAGTGTTTTAACTAGTAATTATAACCAAATTAATTCTTTAATACTGCCTACTACAAACACTTTAACTAACTTAGACATTAGTAGAAATCGATTAACAACCTTAGATCTTTCTGCGCAAACAAATTTAATTAATGTAACCTGTAATAATAACTTAATTACTGCTTTTACTTTACCAATTACCAATACAGTAACATCTATAAACTGCCAAAGAAATCAAATTACCTCTTTAGATGCTTCTTCTTACACTTCTTTAACCAGTTTAATTTGCGATAATAATTCAATTAACTCTTTAATATTACCAAACACAAATACTCTTACAACATTAAAATGTTTTGTTAACCAAATATCTAATTTAGATATAACTAACAACACAGGATTAACTCATTTAGATTCTAGAAATAACCCACTAATAAATTTAAATTTATTGCAAAATGCTGCTTTAGAAACATTAAATTGTTCGACCACACAATTAACAAATTTAGACCTAACAAATAATACGCTATTAAAAACATTGGCCTGTGGTAGTAACCAAATTACAAGCTTAGATTTATCTAGACAAACAAGTTTACACACATTATACGCTAACAATAACCAATTAACTAGTTTAAATATTAAGAACGGAAATAATTCTGCAATAACCAACAACAGGTTTAACGTTTTAAATAATCCTAATTTAAAATTAATATGTGTAGATAATTTAGCTTATGCAAATTCAACTTTTACAAATAAAAATGGATCATCATTTTATTCTGATATATGCTCTTTTATTCCAACAAATTCTAATACCATTACAGGTACAGTTTCTTTTGATTTTAATAACAATGGTTGTGATGCATTAGATACTAAATCTATAAACACCAAATTAACAAATACTAGCACTAATTCTGCCAATGTAGCGTTTACAAATTCTAACGGAGAATACATACTTTACACACAAGAGGCAACAAATACAGTTGAAATTTTATTAAATTTACCTAGCTTTTTTTCCGTTACTCCAACAACTCAATCAAAAACATTTACAGGTTCTGGTAATACCGAAGTAATTGATTTTTGTATTACAGCAAATCAAGTTGTAAATGATGTTAAAATAACGGTAATACCTACATCTGAAGCAAGACCTGGTTTTGACACTTCTGTAAGAGTTTTTTATGAAAATATAGGTTCTAGTACTTTATCAGGTTCTGTAGATTTAGAATTTCCAGATAATCAACTAAACTTTTTAAATGCTAGTATTGCTCCTGATTCTCAAACAAATACAATTTTAAGTTGGAATTACAACAATCTACTTCCATTTGAAAAGAAATTTATTGATGTCAATTTCAATATAAATACTCCTGTTGCGACTATAAACCCTGTAAATGGAGGTGACTTAATAACTTATACCAGTAATATTAGTAGTACAGATACAGATGTTAACCCAACAGACAATACAAGTTCGTTTACAGAAACTGTAGTAAATTCTTATGATCCTAATGATATTATTTGCTTTGAAGGAAACTATATAGACGCTATAGAAGTCCCTAATTTTTTAAATTACAGAGTTCGTTTTCAAAATACAGGTACTGCATCCGCTATTAACATTGTAGTTAAAAATGAATTAGATGCAGATTTAGATTGGTCTACCTTTACACCTGTTTCCGCAAGTCATGATTACAGAACATCTATAAAAGAAGGTAATAAGGTAGAATTTATTTTTGAAAACATTCACTTAGCAGATAGTTTATCTAACGAACCAGAAAGTCATGGCTGGATTTTCTTCAAAATAAAACCTAAAAGTAGTTTTAGTATAAATGATATTGCAGAAAATACCTCGTACATTTATTTTGATTATAATGCTCCTATAATAACGAACACAGCTTCAACTCAATTAACTAGAATTGCAACATTAACAACAACAGCAGCAACTAACATTACTCAAAGTAGTGTAAATTTATCAGGTAATATTTCTAACAATGGTGGTGCCTTGGTTACTGATAGAGGAATTGTTTACGCAATAAGTGCAGAAAATAGCAATCCAGAAATTAATGGAAACGATGTTGTAAAAATAAGTGACGGAACTGGAATTGGAACTTTCGGTAAAACTATAACGAACTTAGATACAAATACGCAATATTCATTTAAATCTTACGCAATTAATTCTGCAGGAATTAATTATGGTAATTTAGAAACCTTTACAACCAACGCTCTTTTAGCACCAACTATAACATTTTCGGACATTTACAAAACTTATGGAGATACAGATTTTCAATTAAACGCTACATCAGATTCTTCTGGGGAGATTAGCTATACAATAGAAGGAAACGCAAATGGAACCTCTTTAAGTGGTACAAATAATAACATAATAAATATTGGAGACGCAGCCTTAGTAACCATTAGAGCTAATATTGCGGCAGACAACATTTATAAAGCAGGTTTTAAAGATATTACTTTAACAATTAGCAAAGCTAATTTAAACGTTACAGCAGATGACTACTCAAGAAATTACGGAGATGCAAACCCTACTTTTACATACCAGTATTCAGGTTTTATAAATGGAGAGAATGCGACTATGTTAGATGAAGAACCAAAAATTTCTTCTGTAGCATCACAAAGTTCTAATATTGGATCTTATAGCATAATTTTAACAGAGGGTTCCGACAACAACTATTCTTTAAATTTTATAAACGGAACTTTAAATATTACAAAAAGACCAATTAGCATTTTAGCAGATAATATAACAAAATCTTTAGGAAGTGTAGATCCAGATTTAACGTATCAAATTATCAATGGTAGTTTAATAAATGGCGATGTTTTTACTGGAAACATGACTAGAATTCCTGGAGAAACTATTGGCACATATGCAATACAAAAAGGATCTTTATTTATAAGTAACAACTATCAAGAAAACTTTACAGAAGGTGTTTTTACAATTTCTTCAACGGCAGGTTTAGATTCTAATTTTATTGATAAAAATATAATTATCTATCCAAATCCTGTTGAAGATATACTTTCACTAAAAGTTAACAATAATATTAAAATAAACGAATTTAGCATTTATAACATTCAAGGTAAAGTATTAAAAAACAATCTTAAAAAACAAAGAATCAATATTTCTAACTTGCCAGCAGGTATATATTTCATTAAAATAAATACCGATAAAGGAAGTGGAATAAAAAAAATAATTAAACTTTAAAAAAACACATAAAAACATCAGAAGTTATTGTTTCAAAAACTTATTTTAAAATTGTTAAAAGAGCTTATACTACTACCATTAGTATAAGCTCTTAACAGTATAATTGAGTTTTAATTGAAACTTTTTTATCTATTAAAATTTAAAAATATTAGTTCTTAAAAAACAACTAATTACAAAAAGGTTTTCATATTTAATAGAACTGTAAAAAAGAACGTCATTTTATAAAACCTACCAAAAGAATTTATAAATTTGTTAGATAAATAAAAACACTTTTGTTGAGAACAAATATTTCAGAAAAAACATTACAAGATTTAGAATTTACGACTGTTTTACAGCATGTTTCAGAACATTGTATTAGTGGTCTAGGTAAAGAAAAAGTTTTTAATACAACACCTATAGAAAGTAGAAAGCAATTGTTTAGAGAATTGCATTTGGTAAACGAATATTTATCTTCTTTTGAGAGTGAAAACAGAGTGCCAAATCATGGTTTTGATAATGTTACAGAAAATGTAAAACGTTTGGCAATAGAAAACAGTTTTATAGAAACAGAAGCTTTTTTAAAAATTGCAACGACTTCTTTAACTGTAAATGAATTGATTAAATTTTTTAAAAAATTTAAAGTTCAGTTCCCAACATTTTTTGAAGTTTCTCAAAAAATAGAATTTACAACCTATGTAGATGATGAAATAAAAAAAATTATTGATATTTCTGGTGAAGTAAAAAACAATGCTTCTGCCGCATTAAAACAAATTAGAAGAGACATTAATAACATTAGAGGTAAAATTGGTGCAAGTTTTTCTAGTGCTTTATCAAAAGCAATTTCCGCAGGTTATTTAGATGATATTAAAGAAACAATTGTAGATAATCAGCGAGTATTGGCTGTTTCTGCAATGCACAGAAGAAAAGTTGCTGGTAGTTTATTGGGCGCTTCTAAATCTGGTAATATCGTTTATATAGCGCCACAAGCAACTTTAGCATATAGTAGAGAATATCAAAATTTAGTGTACGAAGAAAAGCAAGAAGTAATTAAAATATTACGTGCTTTAGCAGAAACAATTCGTCCTTTTACGCCACTTCTAGAAGAATATTTAGATTTTTTAGTTCATACAGATGCTGTTGGTGCAAAAGCGAAGTATTCTAGAGAAATGAATGCTGTGTTGCCTAAAATTACGAAAGAAAAAAGAGTTTATTTTAAAAACGCTTATCATCCTATTTTATGGAAAAAAAATAATGCGCAAAACTTAGAAACCATTTCGCAGTCTATAGAATTAAATGAAAAACAGCAAATTATAGTAATTTCTGGACCAAATGCAGGTGGAAAAAGTATCACTCTAAAAACAATAGGTTTGCTACAATTAATGTTGCAAAGCGGTTTATTAATTCCGGTTGATGAAAGAAGTCAAACCTATATTTTTGATACAATTTTAACTGATATTGGAGATAATCAATCCATAGAAAATCAATTAAGTACTTATAGTTATCGCTTAAAAAATATGCGCTATTTTTTAAGAAAATGTAATGAAAACACCTTGTTTTTAATTGATGAATTTGGTACTGGTTCTGATCCAGAGTTAGGTGGTGCTTTAGCAGAAATTTTCTTAGAAGAGTTTTATAATAAAAAAGCATTCGGTATTATAACAACACATTATTCTAATTTAAAAGTTTTAGCAAACGAATTAGACAATGTTATCAATGCAAATATGCAGTTTAACGAGAGAACTTTAGAACCGTTATACAAACTATTTGTAGGACAAGCAGGTAGTTCTTTTACTTTTGAAGTTGCACAAAAAAACGGAATTCCTTTTAGCTTAATTAATAAAGCTAAAAAAAGAGTCGAAACAGAAAAAGTTAGATTAGATAAAACAATTTCTAAACTGCAAAAAGAACGTAGTAGATTGCAAAGAACTTCTGATAATCTTGAAAAACAAAAGTCTAAAGGACAAGAACATTTGGATAGTTTACAAGAAAAAGAAGATAAAATTCAGTCTAAACTAGCTGGTTTTCAAGAGTTATATGATAATAACCAAAGAATGCTTTCTCTTGGTAGAAAAATTAACGAGTTTCTAAACAAATACTTTCAAAATAATAATAAAAAAGAATTAAACACTAGTTTTAATAAATGGGTTGCAGACGAAAAAGTTAAGTACGCAAAGAAAAACCCAATAAAGCCTAAAACCAAATCTCAAAAACAAAAAGCAAAAGTTGTAGAAAAACAAATGCAAGAGGTTATAAAAAAGGTAGAAAAAGAAGTATTAAAAAAGGTTGTTGAAGTTAGAAAAGAGAAAAAAATAGAAGAAATTAAAGTTGCAAAAGAAAAGGCTTCTTACAATTATAAAATTAATGATCGTGTTAGAATTATAGACTCTAATTCTGTAGGAACTATTGATAAAATTGACAAGAAAAATGTTACTATTAATTATGGCGTATTCACTACAAAAACAACTTTAAATAAAATTGAACTTGTAGAAAAAGCTAAAAAATAGAAGCTTCAAAATTTAAAATACTAGAATTAGGCATAAAAAATTAATATAAATTTCAATTCAGTAATAATTTTGAGCCTTTTTTGTAAAATCAATAAAAATATACAAACCACTTCCCTATTCTGTAATTATCATTATTTTATTCAGATATTTGTTTTAACAACACCTATTTAAAAAAGAAAATGATTCAAAATACTGTTTTAAAACAACTTCATAATTCACTTTCTGGAGACGTCTTATTCGACAACTTACATAAAACGTTGTATGCTACAGATGCATCTGTTTATCGAAAAATACCTTTGGCGGTTGCTTTTCCTAAAAATGATAAAGATTTAAAAACATTAATTGAATTTGCAAAAAAAAACAACACCACTTTAATACCAAGAACAGCAGGTACATCTCTTGCAGGCCAATGTGTTGGTGATGGTATTGTAGTTGACGTTTCTAAACATTTTACAAAAATTATTTCTTTTGATGCAGTAAATAAAACTGTTACACTTCAACCTGGTGTTGTTAGAGATTCTTTAAATGTTTATTTAAAAGAATTCGGATTGTTTTTTGGACCAAATACTTCTACCTCTAATCGATGCATGATTGGCGGAATGGTTGGTAACAATTCATCAGGAAGCACTTCTATAAAATATGGTGTAACTAGAGACAAAGTTTTAGAAATTAAAGCCATTTTAAGTGATGGAAGTTCTGCTACTTTTAATGAAATTACTTCTGATGAGTTTCTTGAAAAAATAAAAGAAAATACGCAAGAAGGTAAAATTTATAGAGCAATTTACTCTGAGTTATCTCAAATTGAAAATCAGAAAGAAATAAAAAAAGAATTTCCGAAAGAAACAATTCATAGAAGAAACACTGGTTATGCAGTTGATGAGTTTTTATCTTCAAATTTATTTGGCGGAACTGAATCTACAATTAATATTGCTAAATTTCTAAGTGGTAGCGAAGGCACATTAGCTTTTTCTACCTCGATTACACTTCAATTAGACGATTTACCACCTACTGAAAGTATAATGGTTTGTACGCATTTTAAAAGTATAAACGAAAGCCTAATTGCTACTGTAACTGCAATGAATCATAATTTATACAATTGTGAACTTATGGATAAAACCATATTAGATTGTACTAAAAACAATAGAGATTTGGCAAAAAATCGATTCTTTTTAAAAGGTGATCCAGAAGCTGTTTTAATGTTAGAAGTTTCTGCAAATTCTTTAGATAAAGCAGAGGTTTTAGCTGATAATTTAATTAAAGATTTAGAAAAAAATAATTTAGGTTATCATCACCCCAAAGTTTACGGTAAAGACATTGCAAAAGTTCATTATTTAAGAAAAGCAGGTTTAGGTGCTTTAGGTAATATGATTGGCGATATGAAAGCAGTTGCATGTATAGAAGATACAGCGGTTGCCTTAGAAGATTTACCAAATTATATTGAAGAATTTACCCAAATAATGTCTAAATACAAGCAAAATGCAGTGTATTATGCACATGCTGGCGCTGGTGAATTGCATTTAAGACCAATATTAAATTTAAAAAAGAAAGCAGATGTTGTTTTATTTAGAAAAATAACTACTGAAACTGCAGAATTGGTTAAGAAATACAAAGGTTCGTTTAGCGGCGAACATGGGGATGGTATTGTACGTGCAGAATTTATTCCGTTAATGATTGGTGAAAAAAATTATCAATTGCTAAGAAGAATAAAAAAAGCTTTTGATCCCGATAACATTTTTAACAAAGGTAAAATTACAGATGCTTTTTCCATGGATGAGAATTTGCGTTATGAAATTGATCGTGATGAGCCAGAAATTAAAACAATTCAAGATTTTTCTGATAGTGAAGGGATTTTAAAATTAGCAGAAAAATGTAATGGTTCTGGCGATTGTAGAAAACCCGTAGAAGCTGGCGGAACAATGTGCCCTAGTTATAGAGCAACAAAAGACGAAAAAGATACCACACGTGCAAGAGCAAATACTTTACGTGAATTTCTAACAAATTCTAATGAAGCAAATAAATTCAATCATAAAGAGTTAAAAGAAGTATTTGACTTGTGTTTAAGCTGTAAAGCTTGTGCTTCAGAATGCCCAAGTAATGTTGATATTGCTACTATGAAAGCAGAATTTTTATATCAATATCAAGAAACAAATGGTTATTCTTTTAGAAGTAAATTATTTGCAGAAAATGTAAAATACAATAAGTTGGGTAGCATTGTACCTAGTTTAACAAATGCTATTTTAAGTACACCGTTTGCTAAAGCTGCCATGGGTGTTGCTAAAGAAAGAACAGTACCTAAATTAGCAAAATCAACTTTAAAAAAATGGTATAAAAAACAACCAATTACAAAATATAAAAAAACAGTTTATTTATTTTGTGATGAATTTACTAACTTTTATGATGTAGAAATTGGTAAAGATGCTTATTCCTTATTAGATAAACTTGGCTATAATTTAAAAATTGTAAACCATGAAGAATCTGGAAGAAGCTATATTTCTAAAGGATTTTTAAAACAAGCTAAAGCTGTTTGTAATTTTAATGTAACTACTTTTAAAGATATTATTACAGAGAAAACTCCTTTAATAGGAATAGAACCTTCTGCTATTTTAACTTTTAGAGATGAATATATTCGATTAGCAGATGACAAAAAATCCGCAGAAAAAATTGCAAAAAATGTGTTTACTTTTGAAGAATTTCTTGCAAAAGAATTAGAAAACAAAAAGTTTGATACTAATGTATTTACTAATAAAACTAAAACTTTAAAGGTTCATGGGCATTGTCATCAGAAAGCTTTATCTGGTACACACGCAAGTTTTCAAATTTTAAATATTCCTAAAAATTATAACGTAACAATTATAAACTCTGGTTGTTGTGGTATGGCAGGTTCTTTTGGTTATGAAAAAGAACATTACCAAATTTCTATGCAAGTAGGTGAAGATACTTTATTTCCTAAAATTAGAAATACACCTAAAGAAACAGAAATTGCCGCTGCAGGTACAAGTTGCAGACATCAAATTTACGACGGTACAAAACGAATTGCCAAACACCCAATAACTATTCTAAAAGAAGCATTATCTTAGTAAAATGCAAAACAAAAATAAAATAGCTTCTATGCTTACGCTAATTATTGCAGGCGAAGCTATTTTTTTACTTCCGTTTATCTTAATGCGTGTTTTTAAACCAATTATTAGAGATGTATTTGTAATTTCTGATGCTCAAATTGGTGAAGCCCAAGCATTATATGGCTTAACAGCTGTTATTTCTTATTTTATTGGTGGCTTTCTAGCAGACAAATGGCAAGCAAGAAAACTACTTACGTTATCTTTAATTTTAACTGCTTTTGGTGGATTTTGGATGACTATGATTCCGTCTATAAATAGCTTGAAAATATTATATGCATTTTGGGGAGTTTCTACAATATTATTATTTTGGGCATCGCTTATAAAAGCAACTAGACAATGGGGAAATAAGAAAAATCAAGGATTATCATTTGGTTTATTGGATGGTGGTAGAGGCTTTTTTGCAGCTTCCATCGCTTTGTTTGGCGCAAGTATTCTTACATCCTTTTTTCCTAAAAATGCCCTTGAAATTAGCCAAGAAACTAAAATAGAAACTTTACAATACATAATTGGAGCAATAACCTGTATTGTTTTTTTAATTGCCTTTTTAGTTTGGAAATTCTTACCAAAAGATGATGTTAAAAATTTAAATACAGAAGCTAAATTCAATTTTAAAAAAGCTTTCTCTTTACTAAAACAGAAAAAAATAATTTATCATTCATTAATTATTTTTTGTGCATATTGTGCTTATAAGCTTACAGGAGTTTATGGCACTTATGCAAAAGATGTGTGGAATTTCAGTTTGCAAGAAGCTACATATTTTGCTGTTTTTATTCAGTATATAAGACCATTATCAGCAATTTCGATTGGGTATGTTGCTGATAAACTAATACCTTCAAAAATTTTAATCCCTAGCTTTATACTATTAATTTTCTGCTCTTTACTATTAGGTTCTGGTGTTTTTAAAAACCAAATAATTGCATTTTCTTTTACAAGTTTTATTTTAATGGCTTTTGGTACTTATGCACTAAGAGGTTTATATTTTGCAATCATAGAAGAAACCAACACGCCTATACAGTTTACAGGTACTTTAGTTGGTATTATATCTGTAGTTGGTTTTACACCAGATATTTTTATGTCTCTTTTTAACGGTTATATGTTGGGTGAAAATCCGACAATTAACGAATATGAAAATTTATTTTTAACATTTACCATAATCCCTATTATAGGCTTAATTGCAGCTTTGGGATTTAGAAAATCTATACAAAATGAGTAAAAAACAAAAGTATGCTCCTTCTAAAGAAAGGTATGACAAAATGAATTATAGAAGAACTGGAAATAGCGGATTATTACTACCGGAAATTTCTTTAGGTTTATGGCATAATTTCGGAGAAAATGACGATTTTAAAAATGCTAGAAATTTAATTAAATGTGCCTTTGACCACGGAATTACTCATTTTGATTTGGCTAATAATTATGGTCCACCATACGGTTCTGCAGAAACTACTTTTGGAAAAATCCTTAAAAAAGATTTTAAAAACTATAGAGATGAAATGATTATTTCATCTAAAGCAGGTTACGATATGTGGGAAGGACCTTACGGGAATAATGGTTCAAAGAAATATTTAATTTCTAGTTTAGACCAAAGTTTACAACGGTTAAATCTTGATTATGTTGATATATTTTATCATCACAGACCAGATTACAATACGCCTTTAGAAGAAACAATGGGCGCCTTAGATTTAATGGTTAAACAAGGTAAAGCTTTGTATGTTGGTTTATCTAATTACAAACCAAAAGAGGCAAAAAAAGCATTTGAAATTTTAAAAGAGTTAGGTACACCTTGTTTAATACATCAACCACGTTATAGTCTGTTTGACCGTTGGGTAGAAGATGGTTTATTAAATTTATTAGAAGAATCTAAAGTTGGTGCCATTTGTTTTTCTCCGTTAGCACAAGGTATGTTAACTGATAAATATATTAATGGTTTACCAAAAGATTCTAGAGCTATAAAAGATGGTAGATATTTAAAAACAGATATGGTTTTAGAAAATTTATCAAAGATTAAAGCATTAAATGAAATTGCAATAAATAGAAACCAAAATTTGGCTCAAATGGCTATTTCTTGGATTTTAAAAGATGAAAGAATTACATCTGTATTGATTGGAGCAAGTAAAACTTCTCAAATTTCTGATAGTTTAAAAGCTTTAGAAAACATCATTTTTGATAATGAGGAATTAGAACAAATTAAAAAAGTTTTAAAAATGAAATAATTTTTTAAACCAAATCAAAAAAAATAGTACCTTTATGTGCATAATAAAGTAAAAATATGATTCTGAAAAAGATAACCCCCATCTTATTTTTAGCTATATCTATAGCTAGTTGCTCAATATTAAAAGCACAAAATTCTGTAAATCTTTCTTTACATCAAGATATGAAACTTCTTATTTGGGGTGATGAACTTGGTAACCGAGCGGGAACTTTAAATTATAACTTTAGATTAAAACACGAAACCCAAGACAAAAAATACGGATATTTTATGTACGGTTTAGAGTTTGAGCAAGCTCTTTTAGATGATATTTATACTCGATTTGGCGCTTTTGGCGGATTTTCTTTTATGGAAGTTTTAGATGATTACAATTTTCATGTAACCCCAAGTATTGGCGCTGGTATTATCAACCGAACAGGTAAAAATTTATTTAGTTTATCTGCAGGTTTGCAATTTGAATACTTTTTAGGAGACAGATTTAGATTAAGCGTATTAAATCAAATAACTCAGAGAACAGATTTAGAATATTTATACGATGATTTAAAATATCGATATAGTTTCTTTATCGGTTTTGAATACACTTTATTTGAAGTGAAAAGAAAAAGAAGGCCTTAATTTTTAAGACCAAAACTCTCTTTGCTTATTTAACTCTTCTTCTTCCTTTGTTAATTGCTCTATCTGCTCTACAGTTAAAACTTTTAAAAATGAAGGATGTTGTTCGATCGCATATTCAATTTTAGTTACAATTTCTGCAACCGTTTCGTTATCATAATCAATATCTAAAGGCTCTTTAATAACCATAGATTGTAAAACATTTCGCTTTTTTATAGACAAGCCTTTTTTATCAAAAGAACGTCTAAAACCATCAATAACAATAGGTACAACAACTGGTTTACAAGTTTTAATAATGTGTGCTGTTCCTCTTCTAATTGGTTTAAAAGGAGTTGTTGTTCCTTGCGGAAATGTTATAACCCAACCATCTTTAATGGCTTTTTGAATATTAGAAATATCAGAGTTTTTAACTTGCCTGTTTACATTTTTACCAGCACTTCGCCATGTTCTATCAATAGAAACAGAACCAGCATAAGCAAATAATTTAGGTAAAATACCAGATTTCATAGTTTCTCCGGCAGCAACAAAGTAAATATTTAACTTCGGATTCCAAATGTAACCTACATTTTTAATCGAATCATCTCTACCTTTTAAGGCTGCATTAAAAACATGAAACATTGCAGCAACATCTGCAAAATACGTTTGATGGTTCGAAATAAATAAAACATTTCTATCTGGTAAATTTCTTAATATTTCAGATCCTTCAATTTGTAAATTATTAAACTTACGATATCTTCCATGAGAAATTACACCAAAAATTCTAATAATCATTTTTTTTAAAAACAAAATATGACCAAAAGGATTTCTTTTAAATAAAGGCATTATAGATTAATTTTTAATACTTGGTTAACTGCAAATTTACAAAACAATTTACAAACCTTATTGTTTTAAAAGTTCTTTAATTTCTGATAACATCATTGCTGTTGCACCCCAAACAACATAACCATTTAGTTTAAAGCAAGGTACATCTGTATTTTTCATGTATGAGGTGCTTAAATTGACCGTTGTTAGCGATGTATCATTTAATAAATCTTCTAATAAAACCTCTATGGTAGTTTCTACTTCGTAATTTGTAATAAATTTTGGTCTTTTAGATAGATAACCTATAAATGGTGTTGCTAAAAAATTACTTGGCGGAATGTAAACATCTGTAAGTTCTCTTATAATTTCTACCGATGCTGTTTTTATACCAATCTCTTCATTTGCTTCTCTTATTGCTGTAGCTTCTAAATTTTTATCAGAAACATCAATTTTTCCACCAGGAAAACTTATTTGTGCAGAATGTGTGCCTTTATAACTAGCTCTTTCTGTTAAAATAAATGTAGTTTCATTATTTTCATTAGGGTAAAATAATGCCAAAACTGCAGCTTTCTTTGGATTACTCGCTTTTATTTTATCTGCATCATATCTTAATCTAAGTTCTGGCGCTAATTTAAACTGAGCATCTAAACCACCTAATTTGCTTGTTTTAAAAGAGTTTATATTTGATTTAAATTGATTAAATTTCACTTTAAAATGTATTTTAGAATTAAACTAATGCCTTTTAAATATAATAATTATTTTTTGGCAAGAATTTTGAATAGATATTAAATATGAATAATAAATACAAAAAATTAATAGCAAGTATTGCATTAGATGCTTTTGGCTTAATACCAGTACCTTTTTTAGATTTTCTTTGGGCGCCAATATCTGGTTATATAATGACTAAGATGTACAAAGGTAAAGAAGGTAAAGTTGCCGGTATAGTTTCTTTTTTAGAAGAGATTTTACCTTTAGATATAATACCAACTTTTACCATTATGTGGGTTTATAGCTACATCATAAATAAGAGAAAAAATGAAGAATTAATAGAAAATTAATCTTCTTTTTTAAATAAAAATCCTAAACCCAATCTACTTAAAAACTTTTTTTCGAAAGCCCAAAAGAATTTAAATTGCCCAAAAATCCAACCAACTATTGGTAACGTTAATTGGTAAACCGGAAAAATAAGTAATATTCTTAATGGCCAGTATATAAAACCTGATATTGTTTCTCTGTCTAATCCTAAAAAAGCAGTAATTGGTTTTGCAACCCAAGCGGCAAAAGAACCGTTTATTGCAAAAACAATAAAAATAGCAACTACAGACCAGTTACTTTCTATATTCCAACGTTTTTTTAATTTCTCCATAAAAATAATTAAGCTTTAGTTTTAGATTTCCTAAACATTAGCCAAACACCTATTAAAACCAAAGGTATACTTAAAACTTGTCCTGTATTTAAAGGACTAAATATCCATTCTTCTCCTCTTTGTTGAACTTGTGGTTCTTTTAAAAATTCTATTATAAATCTTAAAGACCATAAAACAACCATAAACAAACCAAATAAAAATCCTGTTTGTTGTTTTTTATCAGTTTTCCAGTACAAATACCACATCACAAAAAATAGAGCCAAATAACTAAAAGCTTCGTATAATTGCGTAGGATGTCTTGGTGTAGTTTCTCCTGCTGCTTTAAAAATTACACCAAAATTACTTCCTGTTTCTTTTCCATAAATCTCTGAATTAAAAAAGTTACCAAAACGAATAAAAAATCCTGCTAAAGCAACCATTATTGCCAATCTATCTAAAATAAACAACCAAGGTTTTTGTAAATGTTTTTTTGCATAAAAATACATCGCAATTGGAATACCAATGGCAGCACCATGACTAGCAAAACCTGTAAAACCTGTAAACTTCCACCCTTCTGCAGATTTTTTAAATGGTAAAAATATTTCTAATAAATTATGCTGATAATAATCCCAACTGTAAAAGAAAACGTCTCCTAAACGCATTCCTATTAACATCGATAGAAAAACATACATAAACAATGGATCCATTTTTTCTACAGGAATTTTGTCTTCGATATATATTTTTTTCATAAAACGCAAGCCTAGTAAAAATGCTGCTACAAACATTAAACTATACCAACGAACTGTAAAAAAACCTAAATCTATTCCTATAGACGGATTCCATTCTATTGCTAAAAAACTCATATTTTTATTTTTTCTAAGTGCGAAAGTAATAAAGCAATCGCTGTTTTAAATAAATTAATTGTTATTCTTTCTTTTCTGGCACAGGATCATAACCACTACCGCCCCAAGGATGGCAACTAAATATTCTTTTTAAGGCTAACCAACCACCAGAAAACAAACCATGTTTTTGCAACGCTTCTATTGTATAATGAGAACACGTTGGACTATATCTACATGTTGCTGGTGTAAATGGAGAAATAGCCGTTTGATAAAAACGGACTAAAAGAATAAATGGATATGAAAGGATTTTTTTCAATATTAAATTTTAAAAAGCACTTTAATTTTATAGACCAAAATCTAAAAAAATTAATTTAAACTAAAAGTTGTACCATCCTTACCGTCTTTTAATTGAATTCCTAATGCAATTAATTCATCTCTAATTTGGTCTGATAATGCCCAATCTTTATTTTCTCTTGCTTCTTTTCTTAATTTTATAAGCAACTCTACAACACCATTTATTTTTTCTGAACTATCTTGTGAATTTTCATTCATCAATCCTAAAACATCAAAAACAAATGCATTTATAGTTGCTGTAAATGTTGCTAAATCATCCGCAGTTAAACTTGCTTTATTTTCTTTAATTTGATTGATCACTTTTACAGCTTCAAATAAATGTGAAATTAAAATTGGTGTATTAAAATCATCATTCATGGCTGCGTAGCAATCTTTTTTCCAAGAATCAACATTAAAAGTAGATGTTTTTTTAGCTTCTATTTTATCTAAAAAAGTAACGGCCTCCATTAATTTAGCGTGTCCTTTTTCCGAAGCTTCTAAAGCTTCACCAGAAAAATCTAAAATACTTCTGTAATTTGCTTGCATGTTAAAAAAACGAACAACACTTGCAGAAAATGCTTTTGGTAAAATATCGTTCTCTCCTGATAAAATTTCATTCGGAAGAATAAAATTACCCGTAGATTTAGACATTCTTTGGCTATTTAATAAAAGCATATTTGTGTGCATCCAATAATTAACAGGAGTTACACCACTACATGTTTGAGATTGTGCAATTTCACATTCGTGATGTGGGAATTTTAAATCCATTCCGCCACCGTGAATGTCAAAATTTTCTCCTAAATACTTTGTACTCATCACAGAACACTCTAAATGCCAACCAGGAAAACCATCTGACCAAGGAGAAGGCCAACGCATAATATGTTTTTCATCAGCTTTTTTCCAAAGTGCAAAATCTTGCGGATTTTTTTTGTCTGATTGTCCGTCTAAAGTTCTTGTATTATTTAATAGATCTTCTACTTTTCTACCAGATAAAATTCCGTAATTTTCTTTTTTATTGTATTCGTGTACATCAAAATACACAGAACCATTTACCTCATACGCAAATCCTTTTTCTATGATTTCTTTAATCATTTCTATTTGCTCTACAATATGCCCTGTTGCAGTTGGCTCTATACTTGGTGGTAAAAAGTTGTAATTTTTTAAAACATCATGAAAATCTACAGTATAACGCTGTACAACTTCCATAGGTTCTATTTGTTCTAAACGTGCTTTTACAGCAATTTTATCTTCACCTTCATCTGCATCATTTTCTAAATGACCAGCATCTGTTATGTTACGTACATAACGTACTTTATAACCTAAGTGTAATAAATATCTATACACAACATCAAAAAACATAAAGGTTCTTACGTTACCTAAATGGGCGTTGCTATATACGGTTGGTCCGCAGACATACATGCCTACGTATCCTTCTGTTATCGATTTAAAATCCTCTTTCTTTTTAGTAAGAGAATTGTATACTTTCAATTGATTTTCTTTGTAGAGTTCCATTAAAAAAAGTGACTAATTACAGCGGATAAAGATAGGCACTTTATTAAGAATAGAGAAATGGAATTTGAGTGAAGTTTACTTAATTATGTGTTTCTAATTTTACTTGATTGTAATAGCACTAAATTGCCCATTTACTTTTAACAAGTTATTAGTTGTTGCATCATTTTTAAAATATTTTACTCTTTCGTTTTTCAAATTAACCTTATTTACTTGATATTTATATTTAGAGTGCACGTTACCAAAGTTTAAGATTGCTTCTGAGTTACTTAAATCTAAAACAAACTCTTCGAAATTTGCATCAAAACCTTTAATAGTAATTTCGCCAAATTTATCTGTTACTGCGACTTTTTTATTGATTTTATCGATTTCTAATTTCGAAAAATTATTAAAAATATTAGTATTTGTAACCGATGCTATTTTTGCATCGGTTACATTGTTTAAAAATAAAGTACAAGCGTTTAAACTGTTTATGTTAACTGGTGATGAATCTATATTTAGCTTACCTCCTATTAAGTTATTTGCATTGAAAGTTCCATATTTTAAGCTACCAGAAGCAACAGAGTTAGGTAAATTTACTTTACAATGACGAGTATTTAATTTAAAAGTAGCAGCTTTGGGTACTCTTATTTCTATCGTTTTTTTAATTTTTACATTTTTACCATTTACTTCTTTCTCATCAGCATTAAAATTGAAATTAAATTTCATGTTTTTTAAACTTTCTTGTGCTTTTAACAAACCTTGTTTAATCTGCTCTTTATCAATATTTTTGATTTGGAGTTTAGCCTCATTTAAAGCTTCTTTTAACTTTTGCTTATCGATGTTTTTTAAATGATTTTTAGAATTTCTTAATTCAGCTCTAATTCTTTTGCCAGAATTGTTAAGTTCTTCTTCAATTTCTTTAAATCGTTTTGTTTTTTTGAATTCTTCCCATTCTTTTTTAGACTTAATAATGATGTGTTCGTTATCATTATGATATTCGAAAGAGTATTTATTTTCTCTTATCATTCTTTTTTCAATATCTTCTAAAGAATCAAAGTCAAAGTCAAAATCGAAGTCCATTTCTGGAATTTCAATATCTTCAATTTCTGGAATTTTGATATCAGCAATATTAATATCAGGAATGTTTATATCCATATTTTCAAAAAAGACAATATTATTTAAGCCTAAAGATTTGCCAGAATTCGAAACAACACTTACTTTTTTCTTGTTTCCGAGTGCTTCAAAATTCCATTTTTTAAAGTACTCTTCTGCTTTTTCCTTAGAAATTCCTTCTACTTCTATCGTTGCAATTACAGAAACTTCATTTTTATTCCAAGTAGTTACGTTTATTGTAGAATTAGATGCATTAATATCTAATTGTACATCTTTATTTACGGTAAAAGATTCTGTATATTTTTTGTCGAATTTTTGCGCATAAATAGTACCGAGTAATAGAAATGCAACTAAAAAACTGAATGTATTATATAATTTGATTTTCATTTTGTGTTTTATTTAAATTTTTAAGTTGTTGTAATTGCTTTTTCAAGCGTTGTAACAGCTGTAATCGTAATTTTAAATTACTTATTAATGCATTTATGGTAACATCATTAACCCCTTTTGTATTGAGCTCTTGGGTTAATAATTTATATTCTTTTGTTAATTCTGATATTTTAGATAAATAATCATCTATAACCTCTTTATTCTCTTCTGTTAATTCTAATTGACTAATTTCTAAACTAATACTACTTTTATAGTATTTTTCTATGGTTTCAAATTCTGGCGATATACTTCCTAAACTTATTTCTTTAGTTATTTTTTTTGTTTCGTTAATAGATTTTGAAGGATAAAACTGCACACAAATACTAACTAATAAAGCTACAGTTGCAGCAATACTTAACCATTTATAATTAATTTTAGTTTTCTTTTTACCATGCAATTCTTTTTCTAATAAAGCTTCAAATTTATTTACGTGATTTGCTGATAAATCAACCTTTTCTTCTTTGTATTTCTTTACAGAATCTCTAATATCTTGCGGCATACATCGTGTTTTTTAGTTTTTCTTTTAATACTTTTTTACCTCTTAACAATTGTGTTCTAGACGTGTTTTCTGTAATATTTAATATTTCAGAAATTTCTTGATGATCGTAACCTTCTAGCAAGTACAAAGTTAAAACCAGTCTGTATTTTTCTTTTAACGAGTTTATATTCGTTACAATTTCATCTACGGAAATTGTGTTTTCTACTTGCCAATCTTCTTCTTCTACTTTTGTAATAACATCGTTATTTATGGCTATTAATTCTAATTTATTTTTCTTTAATAAATCGATACTTTGATTGATTACAATTCTTTTTAACCAAGCACCAAAAGCAACTTCATTTTTGTAATTTTTAATATTTTTAAAAGCCTTAATAAAAGCATCTTGCATTACATCTTCTGCCAAAAACCTATCTTTAACATATCTATTTGCAACCATAAACATAGCGTTGCAATATAAATTATACAATTGCATTTGCGACTTTGCGCAATTGTTTTTGCATTTATTAATTATAGGTTGATGTAATTGTTTGGTTGATGTCATTACTTCTTTCTTACTCTAAAGACGATACATTTTTTGAAGTGTTGCAAAATTTGTAATTAATTATCTTTAAATTTACATAAAAGTGATTTAACTTAATGAAAAAGAAGGTTATTAGTGTCTTAAAACAGCAAGAGAATGTCTACATTTTTTGTTTGTTTTTATTATTCTTTCCATTAAAAACTCAATTACAAAATGGAATTATGTTTCTTTTTGATGTTGTTTTTCGAAACGGAATTACAACCGAAAACTTTACTTATAATTATAAAGGAATTTTTATTGGATGTGATAAAATAGCTCTTTTTAGAAAAACAAGTCTTAATTTTAATTGGTTTCAAAAAGATGGAATATATTGGATACAATTTATTCCATCACTTTTAGCGTTCTTATTACTTTATAGAGGAACCAAAAAAAATACTTCAATTTTGCTATTAGATTGGATTTGGATTGTTATTTCGTGTTTTAGTATTTTAACTTCATTAAATAATATACAATCCATAATAATCAATTTTCATAGTTATAGTAGTTCTCAAATCATAAGAACATTGCCAATTACAGTATTTTTTTTGTTAATTGGAATATATATACTTATTAGAATATTTACATTTAAAGAACGTATACAAGCAATTACATTTGGTCTTTTAGGATTTTATTGTAGTTTCTTCCTTTGGATGAAATATTTAGGTCCAATTATTCTTCCTATTATTTAATAAATAACTTATTTTTACTTTAAAGTTTACTCTTAAAATGAACAAAAACTCTTCTGCTTTATACGAAAAAGATGGTGTTTCACAACCAGAAACTACTTGTAGATCTTCTGCGGAAAAAATTAAACTAAATAGAGTAAAACAAAACTCTGTTAATGAGTTTGTTGCTAAAATTTTGGAAGGAAATATCACTTTTTTAAGTAAAGCAATCACGTTAGTAGAAAGTGCTAATTCGAAACATCAAGAAAAGGCAAACCAAATTTTAGAAAAATGTTTACCACACGCAAATAAATCTGTAAGAATTGGTATTACTGGTGTTCCAGGTGTTGGTAAAAGTACATTTATAGAGGCTTACGGTAAATATTTAACTTCTAAAGGTAATAAAGTTGCTGTTTTGGCAGTAGACCCAAGTAGCTCTGTAAATAAAGGTTCTATTTTAGGCGATAAAACAAGAATGGAACAGCTTGTAACAGATAAAAATGCTTTTATTAGGCCTTCGCCTTCAGGTACGTCTTTAGGTGGTGTTGCTCAAAAAACAAGAGAAAGCATTATTTTATGTGAAGCTGCCGGTTATGATACTATTATTATAGAAACCGTTGGTGTTGGGCAATCGGAAACCGTTGTGCATTCTATGGTAGATTTCTTTTTATTATTAAAATTAGCCGGTGCTGGAGATGAATTGCAAGGTATAAAAAGAGGAATTATTGAAATGGCAGATGCAATTGTTATTAATAAAGCCGATGGAGAAAATGAAAGAAATACAAAAATTGCAAAAGTTGAATTTAATAGAGCTTTGCATTTATATCCTTTAAAAGAAAGTAAATGGCAACCAAAAGTATTAACTGCTAGCGCACTTCATAACAAAGGTATTGATAAAATTAATCAAATGATTTTAGAATACATTTCTTTAACAAAAGAAAACAAGTATTTTACACAAAAACGAAACGAACAAAATAAATATTGGTTGTTATCTACTATCGATCAGCAATTAAAAGCAAATTTTTATAATAATCCACAAGTTAAAAATGCCTTACAAAACGAGATTAATAATTTAGAAAACGGTATTACAACGCCTTTTAATGCTGCAAAAAAATTATTGAATCTATAAAGCTTATCATTATGACCAAATACTACATTTTTTTTACGTTAATTTTATTGATAACTAGTTGTACTCAAAAAAAAGAACTGAGTTCTATAAATCCAGAAAACTGGACAAAGAGAGCAATTAACATCTCGACTAAAGATTCTCTAGAATATGGAAAATCTTACCTTTCTATTTATTCTCAAATCTACAGTTTGTCTGAGCACAAAAAGCATAACTTAACGGCAATGGTTAGTTTAAGAAATACAAGCGACAAAGATTCTATTTATATTTTAAGTGCTAAATATTACGACACGCACGGTAAAACAATAAGAACTTACTTTGATTATCCTATTTATTTGGCGCCAATGGAAACTACCGAAATTATTATTGATGAAATTGATATAACTGGTGGCACAGGTTCTAATTTTTTGTTTGAATGGAAATTACCTAAAAATAGTTCTGAACCACTTTTTGAAGGTATTATGACTTCTACAATGGGACAACAAGGATTATCGTTTACAACACAAGCAAAAAGAATTGACTAATATCTTACAATTAAAAATGCCTGCTACTAAAAAAGTAACAGGCATCTATCCAACTAAAATCAACCAAAACAAACATGGTCAAAATCTTAACATCATTTTTTAGAAAGTATAAGTAATACTTGCTTTTGCAAAAAATGGTGTACCTGGTGTAAAATGAATTTCTTCTACAGGGTTTTGTTCGTTTTGTAATCTAGATTCTGTAGCAAACTGAGTTTCGTTCCAAGCTACATCAAAAATATTTTCGATTGCCAAACCTAATGTTACGTCTTTCATTTTATAATTTACATTAAAATCTGCAACAAAATAACCTTCTGCAACAATAGAATTATCTTCTGTTGCTGGTCTATCATCTATATATCTATATTGAAATCCTCCAGAAAAATTACCTAAATTATTAACAGACAATCCACCTACTGCGGTAAAATCTGGTGCTAAAGGAATGTAATCTTCTCCTGATATGTTTTCTAAACTTCTAGCTTTTGTAAATGTTACATCTGTATTAAAATATAACCAATCTGTAAATTGATATCTTACACCTAAATCTAAACCATAACGCTCAGATTCTCCAGAAGGTTCTACAATACCAGCATCACCCACATAAACAAATTCTTCTTCGGATAATAAATACCAAACCGCCGTATTAACGACCATATTTTTTGTTGGTTTCCAGATATTACCAAAATCTAAACCATATGCTTTTGGTAAAACTTTATCTGCATTTTGCTGTAAAACAACTCTTGTATCATTACTATGAAATCCAATTCCAGATTTTAAAAACCATTGTAAGTTATCGTTTTGAGAATACAAGAAATTTAATTTTGGTGTTACAATAGCTTTGTTTTTTGTTAACGTATTGTAGTTCGTTTGCAAAGCATCGTTGTAAATAAATTTAAAATAATCTAATCGAACTGCTGGTGATATTTTAAATTTTCCTATTTCAAATTCTGAATTAAAAAATGCATACATATTTGTTTGTCTTACATCTCCTAATTGAATTCTATCGATAATTTCTTGTCTATTTTTTGTGTGAGACAATTCTATATCATTTATAATATCATAGCGTAAACCTGCACCTTTTGTAAATTTAGCTTCAACGTCACCAAATAATTTATTTGAAATTATTTGTGCATTAGCACCAAAAATATCTCTGTTTTCAAATTGTCTAATTTGATCTCCGTTAACAGGATCTTCTAAAAAGAACGTAAAATTAGAAAATAGTTCGAAATTGTATTTAGAATAAAACACATTCGATTTTAAAATACTTTCTTCTGACAAGGTTTTATTTAACTCAACATTAAAATTTGTTCTAGATGTTGTACCTCCTTCTGTATCGTCTATTGCACCAAAACGAGTAATATTACCATTATTTACTTCTCTTTCTGGTATTTGACCTGATGCATCCCAAGTACTTGTAAAGTGAGAGGCTGTTACACTAACTCTGTCTTTACCGTTTAAAAAGGTATTGTATTTACCAAATAAATTTAATCTGTTAAAATTCTGAGGAGATTCGAACGGACCGTCTGTAGCAATATATTCTACAGCAACATAAGCATCATCTTTTTTATTACCTTCTAAAAGGTCGAACATACCTAAAAAACGTTGTGAGTTAAACTGCCCAACTTCCATAGAAATCATGCTGTTTTGTATGCTTTTTTTTGTAGAAAAGTTAACATAACCAGCCGTATTAAAGTCGCCTTGTTTTGCATAATAAGGTCCTTTACCAAAATCAATTTTTTGAATTGTTTCTGGTATTACAAAGTGTAAATCACTATAACCTTGACCATGTGCGTGCGAAACCATGTTTATTGGCATACCATCTACAGAAAGTGTAACATCTGTACCATGATCAATATCAAAACCACGTAAAAATATTTGTTCTGCTTTTCCGCCACCGGCATGTTGCCCAATAATTAAACCTGGTACTTTTCTTAAAATTTCTTGTGAATTGTTAACAGGATTAACTTCTAAATCTATTTTAGATATCGTTTGTAAAGCATTAATTTCTTTTCTTAAAACCAACTCTTCTAATTGAAATACCTTAGTTTTTAAAACAACTTTAAAATCATTAAAATTTTCTGCTGTTAATACAACTTCTTGTTTCTGAAATCCTAAAATACCTATTTGAATTGTGTCACCAATATTGGTATTTAATACTTTAAAATTTCCGTTTAAATCTGAATGTGTATGCGCATTAGAGCTAACATTAAACACATATGCATTTTCTACAGGATTATTATAAGTATCTATAATTTTACCCTTTAATTCTTGTGCCTTTGTTTGTAAACAAGTTGCAAGAAAAATAAATGCGAATAGTAAATTTCTCATTTTTATATTTTTTGCAAACTTATATATTTAAAATATCTTTTTCAGCTAAAGGTCCCAATTCGTAGATACTTTCTACCAATTCTTCTTTTAACATAATGGCTTCTTGCATTTTACCATTTGCTTTTAAAATATATGCGGCATGTAATAACGCTTCTGGTTCGTAAGTTTTATTTAAAACAAATTTTTCTGTAATTTCTAAAGCCCTTTCTATTTGTCCGTTTTTAAAATAAGACCACGCTAATAAATCATAAGATTGTGCTGTTGGTCTATCTCTTACTTCTTGAGCGGCTATGTTTAAAGCTTTCGATTTTAAATCTTTGTTATCTGCGTATAATAAAACGTCGTATTTATGATACATAACTCCGTAATTAGAGTCTGATACTTGAGTAATGTACTTTTCGATTTGTTGTTTTTTTTCTACTGAGTTTTCCATAAAATCTAAAATTTCTGCTTTTAATAAGTGGTAATCTGGGGATTTGTTTTCTTGAGTTACTGTTTCTAAAATTCTTAAAGCTTCTTTAGGGTTTCGCTCGTAAGAATACACAATCCATGCAATTCCTTTTTTAGCGTAACTATCTTTAGGGTTTAGTTCTAAAGCTTTTAAATAAGCATTATAAGAGTCTTTTATTCTACCTGCATGACCATAATAATCTGCTAGGTTTGTATAATTCCACTGAATTAAAGTTTTGTTATTTGAAGATTTTGCTATTTCTAAAGATGCTTCTAAATATGCTATTGCTTTATCTAAATTACCAATATGATCGTTGTATTTAGAAAGTCTTATTAAATAATCGAAACTCTTAAAGTTTTTAACTTTAGATAAGTATTTTTCAGTTTCTTTAAGATTGCCTAATTCTAGGTTAACATCTATTAACATAAACTGAGTTTGTTGAAGTTTTTCTCCGTTTTTTTCTGCTTTTTTTAATAAAAGCAACGCCTCGTTAAACCTGTGCTGAGAAATATAGTTTCTTGCCAAACCTCTTAAATAACCTGCGTTATTATAAAATGTTTTTTCATTGGCAATGGTTAAGTTTTTTTCTGCACTTTTTAAAGATTCAATTTCTCCTGTTAACTTAAACATTGCATTGTTTGCTGATGCTAATTTTGCGTAATAAGGAAATTGATTCGGAGTCTTTTCTAACTTTTGAGACCAAAAATTAGAATCTGATTGTATGTTTTCTAAAGAGTTATTTTCTGTAGGTTTTAAATAGGCATTATAATCTTTAGTATTTGTTATTTGTTTGTCTGTTGAATTACTGCAACTCGTTGCGATTGAAAAAGTTACAAATAATAAAATTAGTTGGATATATTTCATTGTTTGTATTTTATGTTGATTAAAAATATCTGATGTATTATTAGGGAAAATACATAGAGATATTAGAGAGTTAACTTTTTAATAAAATGACACATGCTCCCTTAAACATGTGTCATTTCTAAAAGCTTCTACTACCAAGGAGAAGCTAAATATGGAAAACTTGTTAAAAAGTCTTTGTCATTTGCATCTACATTATCATTTGATAAAGTTGGATTTTCCATAAAATCTTCTCCACCAAAAATCAATAATAATTCAACAGTAATTACATCATCTGCTAAAGCTCTACCTGTTAAAACGTTTTCTCCGTCGTAAAAAGTAGTTGTACCGTCTAAAGAAACATTTAAAACATCTGTTGCTAATAAACCAGTAAAAGCTGCAGCATCTAAACCTAAAGCATTTGTATCTCCTTCATTTGCATACGCAGGACTTAATCCTTTTAAATTAGCCTCAAACATAGATTGAAACTTTGCATTTTGTTCTGACGGAATTGTGTTATTAAATTCATCTTTATTATCCGAAGAAACAAAAACAGTATTTACTGCTGGTCTTCCCATTTGGTCTTTTTGCATAAAAGTTCCAGAAAAATCTGTTGCTACAACTGCAACCACATCATCGTCGTTATTATTACAGCTAATGAATACTATAGAAGACATTAATAAAGCTGCTGTATATTTTATAAAATTAAATTTCATGATATTTTGTTTTTAAATTTTGTTAATTATTGTTTTACTTTAGCTTCTACCCAAGTATTAATTGTACCAGAAGTACCAACCATACTTTTAGGAACTTCTACAACGATAGAAAGTACATTTGAACCTGCAAAAGTATCAGAACCCGGGTTATTAAAACCAGGAGCAGTTCCGCCAACAACTTCATTATATCTAGCAAAATCCATAAAGAAAGGATCATCTCTTGGTCCTGCAAACATTTTCATTCCTGCACTATTTTCTGCAATAATTGCTGATGAACCATACGCCGTAATATCTACTTCTCCTTTTACAGAAGACATTGTAGCAATATCACTTGTTAATCCTGTAGAAGAAGGTGCTACTGGCCCAAAGAAATACATTTTACCATCTCTAGGAATTGCTTGAATTACCAAATCTTCTACAGCGTCACGATCTGTATCAATATTAAACTCTATCAAAACATTTTCATCAAAAGATGTTGTTGATGTGGCAGAGGGACTTAAAAGACCTTGAACATTTGCTACAAATACTAAATTATCTGTGTTTTCTCCTTCGAAAGCATAAAAATCTGTAATATCTGCAGATGTTCCTTGAGCTGCAGGTGCATCAATATGATCTGCCGCTACTGTTATTAAACCAATAATTGCAACAATTACGGTTCCTATTAAAATTTTACTTTTTTTCATTGTGTGAGTTTTATAGTTAATATTTAATTGAATCTCACACTACTTACGAGGTTATTAGATATACGGTTTTTTAAAATGTAACTTTTTTTCATATTTTTTTCTAATCCCTTATAAACACTGCTAAAAATAGTTGTAAAAATTTTTTAAACATGGTAAATAATCGTAGTATTGTATTAGAAAATTATAATTATTTTGAATAAAAACGAAAAAAAATCTTCTTGGAAAGAAAAACTTCATGAAATTATTTATGAAGCAGACACCAAACAAGGAAAGCTTTTTGACGTTGCATTACTTATTGCCATAATTGCCAGTATTTTATTGGTAATGCTAGAAAGTGTAGAGAGTTTTGATAATGAATATCATGATTTTTTAAACATTGGCGAATGGATTATTACAATTTTCTTTACAATTGAATATATTATTAGAATTATATCGATAAGAAAACCATTTAAATACGTCTTTAGCTTTTATGGTGTTATTGATTTACTTTCTACCATTCCTAAATATTTATCATTTATATTAATAGGCTCGCAAAGTTTAGTGGCTTTAAGAGCTTTAAGATTGTTAAGAGTTTTTAGAATTTTAAAATTAGCAAGATATATTGGCGCTTCAAACAAATTATTATTAGCATTAAAATCTAGTAGAGCAAAAATTGCTGTGTTTTTATTTTTCGTTTTAATAGTTTGTGTAATTTTAGGTACAGTTATGTATATGATAGAAGGTGCCGAAAATGGTTTTACAAATATTCCTAAAAGTATTTATTGGGCAATTGTAACGTTAACTACAGTTGGTTTTGGTGATATTGCACCGCAAACACCATTAGGCCAATTAATTGCAAGTGTAATTATGATTTTAGGGTATTCTATTATTGCAATTCCAACCGGAATTGTTAGTTCTGAAATGACAAAAGCAGATGAAGATATAGACACAAATACACAATCTTGCCCAACGTGTTTAAAAGAAAAACATAAAAAAAACGCAACATTCTGTTACAATTGCGGTAGCATTTTAAATTAAATGAACAAATACAAAAACACTTTAATAACAATTGTTGGTCCTACCGCAATTGGTAAAACTGCTTTAAGTATTAAACTTGCCAAAGCATATAATGCGAGCATTATTTCTTGTGATTCTAGACAGTTTTATAAAGAAATGACTATTGGTACAGCAGTACCAGAACCAAAAGAATTAGCCGCAGCAAAACATTATTTTATTCAAGATAGAAGCATTTTTGACACTTATAATGTTGGTGAGTTCGAAAGAGATGCTTTACAAACTTTAGACAATTTATTTCAAGAAAACCCAATACAGATAATGGTTGGCGGTAGTGGTTTGTATGTAGATGCTGTTTTAAAAGGATTGGATTATTTTCCGGAAGTAGATGCTAATATTAGAAAAAAGCTAACACAACAATTAGAGTCTGAAGGAATCGAAGTTTTACAACAACAATTAAAAGAGTTAGATATTGCTACTTATAATACTATCGAAATTGAAAATCCGCATAGAATAATGAGGGCTTTAGAAATTTGTATTGGTACAGGAACGCCTTATTCTACTTTTAAAAATAAACCTAAAAAAACCAGGAATTTTAATAGCATTAAAGTAGGTTTAAATGCAGAAAGAGAATTAATTTATAATAGAATTAATTTAAGAGTAGATTTGATGATAAAAAATGGCTTAATTGAAGAAGCCGAAAAACTTTTTCAGTTTAAACATTTAAACGCGCTACAAACTGTTGGTTACAGAGAACTTTTTAATTATTTTGAAGGCAACTTTACTAAAGATTTTGCAATATCAGAAATAAAGAAAAACACCAGAAGATTTGCAAAAAGACAACTAACTTGGTTTAAAAAAGATACTGATACCTTGTGGTTTGATTATTTAACAGACATTAATAGTATTCAAAAAGAAATTGATTCGAAACTTTAAATGAAAGATAAAATTTTTACATTATTAAGTAAGGTTTACAATTTAAAAAACAAAATTGCCTTCTACCCTTCTATTATTGCTTTGGGCGGAGTTTTTTTTGCTTATTTAATGATGTTTTTAGAAAATCTAGGAATTTCTGATTATTTTCAAGAAATATTACCAGAATTAGTAGTTAATGACGAAGAAACTGCAAGAACTATTCTTTCTACTTTTATTGCAGGATTAACATCAATAATGGTTTTTAGCTTTTCTATGGTTATGATTTTACTTAACCAAGCGTCTAGTAATTTTTCTCCTAGATTATTACCTGGTCTAATTTCTAACAGAAGACATCAAATTGTTTTAGGCTGCTATTTATTTACCATTATTTACTGTATTTTAATTTTAGTTTTTATAGAACCAAATGGTAAAGATTATCAATTACCAGGTTTTTCTGTGGTACTTTCTATCGTTTTCATGATAAATTCTCTTGGCGCTTTTATATATTTTATCCATTCAATTTCACAAGAAATTCAGATTAACAATATTTTACTTAAAATTTATAGAAAAGCAGAAAAAAGCTTAAAAAAGTTAATCGAAATTGAAAAAGAAGTCAAAGATAAATCCGACACAAAAAACTGGATTGAACACAAGACGAAAAAGTCGGGTTATTTTAAAACTGTGTCTACAGATATTTTAGTTGATATGGCTTGCAAACATAAATTTGAATTAGAAATTTTATCAAACCAAGGCTCTTATTGCAGTGAAGGTGATGTATTGTTTAAATCGAATATCAAATTAAGTGAAGAAATTTTAGAAAAAATATACAATAATTTTGAATTTTCTAAAGGAGAGTTAATTGATAACAATTATCTTTTAGCTTTCAAACAAATTACAGAAGTAGCAGTAAAATCAATGTCACCAGGAATAAATGATCCTGGAACAGCTATAAATGCAATAGATTATTTATCTGAATTATTGGCGCTTAGAGCACAACTTACCAATTTTGAAATTAAACAAAAAGAAAACACAGATGCTTTAATAATAAATACGTTAAATTTTAAAGATTTAATTTATAATATTATGGCGCCTTTAAGAACCTATTGCTCGCATGACATAATTATAGTTAAGAAATTACTTATCTCTTTATTAAGAACAAAAAACAAAACGAATATTACATCGTACAAAACAATTCTTTCTTCTGAAATAGAACTGTTAATTACAGATGCCAAAATAAATATTAAAAACACCGAAGATCTTAAAAATTTAGAGGCTTATTTAAATTAATAATCTTTTATACATTTGTTATCCTAAAATTAAATTATGAAATTAAAAATCACATTATTGTTTATCGCTTTTATAAGCACAATTTCTTTTGCTCAAACCAAAGTTGGATCTATCGATAGCGATTACATTATTAGCCTTATGCCAGAAAATAAAGTTATCTTAAAAATGGCTCAAAAATATGGTGCGAAACTAGATTCTTCTTTTACTGTGAAAGTCGAAGATTTTAGAGCGAGATTAAAAGATTATCAAGCCAAAGAAAAAGAAATGGGCGATTTAGAGAAAAAGACAGTTCAAAAAGAATTGGCTTCTTTAGAACAAGACATCAACCAATATCAAAAAAATGGTAACACATTAATGGGCTTAAAAAGAGACGAATTAATGCGTCCGCTTTATAAAAAACTTTCTAATGTTATTGCAGAAGTTTCTAAAGCAAATGGTTATACTCAAATTCTTACAACTACCGGAAATCAATTTGCATACTTAGATCCTAAATTTGATATTACAGATTTAGTCATTAAAAAATTAGGAATTACAGTTCCTAAACCAACTAAACAATAAGAAATAGATAAATAAAAAGCCTCATAATTATTCATTATGAGGCTTTTTTTATAATCAGAATATACTATTACTCGTACTGCTTCATTTCTTCATCATAAAACATACCTGCTTTATCCATTAAATCTGCTAATTCTGTAGCAATATCTTCTTCATTTTCTCCTGTTAAATCTTCAAACCACTCAATTTCATCATCTTTTAAATTAATTATAAAACGTGGGAATTCTGTGTGCAACACAAAAATATCTTCTGGTGCGTTGCTATTATCTGCAAGTAAAAACTTTGGTAAATCCATTATTTATTTTTTAATATTTTAAAACTTATGTATCAATGTTACTTTAAATTTAAGCAACAATTATTTTTTCGTCTTTCTCTTTAATCAACTTTAAAGTTAAGGAATTAAACCTTATAAATAGTAAAACAGATGCTGTTGTTAAACCTGCCAACAAACCTAACCAAATACCAAAACTGCCGTACATGCTTTCTTGCCCTAAATAATAAGAAACCGGAAAACCAACAACCCAATAAGATATAAAGGTTAACAACGTAGGAATTTTCACATCTTGTAATCCTCTTAAAGCTCCTAAAACAACAACTTGTATACTATCTGATATTTGAAAAAATGCTGCCGCCAATAATAAATTTGCTGCAATAGATAGTACTTCTTTATTATCTACATAATTTGCTGTATCGCTTAAATCTACATATAAATTTGGTAAACTTTTATGAAAAATAAAGAATAATAGCGCAAAGAATGTGGCTAGCAAAACTCCTAATAAAAATATAGAGAAAGCTATTCTGCGCAACTCTCTGTAATTTTGTAATCCTTTTTGATTACCAACTCTAATCATAGAAGCCACACTTAAACCCATGGCAACCATAAATGTCATAGAAGATAAGTTTAATGCTATTTGGTTTGCTGCTTGCGGATTTTTACCCAACAAACCACTTAACCAAATGGCAGCAGTAAAAATTGCTACTTCAAAAAACATTTGCATTGCACTTAAAGAACCTAAGTTTATAATCTTTTTAATCATTAAAAAATCTAAAACAAAAAACTGAATATTTTTTACAATTCTTTTAGATCTTTCTTTAAAACGTAAAAGAACCCATAAATAGATAACCATTATTATTCTTGAAGCTAAAGTACCATAGGCTGCACCAACAATTCCCATTTCTGGAAAACCAAACTTACCAAATATTAGTAGATAGTTTAAAAGCACATTTACAATATTTGCTAATAAAGTAGCGTACATAGGATATCTTGTCATCGACATACCATCACTAAATTGTTTAATTGCCTGAAAAATTATTAACGGAATTAGTGAAAAAGCTACCAAATCTAAATACGGTATTGCCAATGCTACAACTTCTTCGGGCTGTTTCATTAAATACATAAGTGGCTTAGAAAAATAGACTAATAAAAACAATAAAATACCTAAAGTAGTGCATAAAAACAAACCATGTTTATAGGTAGATCTTGCTTGTTTTAAGTTGTTAGAAGAATCTGCTTCTGCAATTAATGGTGTTATGGCTGTAGAAAAACCAATACCAATAGACATTGCAATAAACATAAAACTATTACCCAAAGAAACCGCAGCTAACTCTGCAGTACCTAATTGACCAACCATAATGTTGTCTATAAAACTAACAAATGTATGCCCAAGCATACCTAACATAACTGGTGCTGCTAATTTTAGGTTGTAATTAAATTCTGAAGTGTATTGAGATAGATTCAACTTTCTTTGTTTTTCGGACAACAAAAGTACAATTAGTTCATAAATTATATATATGTGCGAACAGAAGTTATACACAAAAAAAAGCTACCATAAAAAGGTAGCTTTTTTATTTAAGAATTATTTTTAATTACATTTTGGCTTTAGGCAATAATACGGCATCAATCACATGTATTACTCCGTTAGATTGATTTACATCTGCAATTGTAACTTTTGCTTTTCCTCCATTTTCATCAGAAATATAAACATCTTTTCCTTTCATCCAAGCAGTAATTTCTGCACCACTTACTGTTTTAATTACAGCTTTACCATTTCTTTTTTTAATAAGGTTTATAATTTCTGTTGCACTCCAGTTACCAGCAACAACATGATATTTTAAAACAGACTGTAATTTCATTTTGTTTTCTGCCATTAACAAAGCATCTACAGTTCCTTTTGGCAACATACCAAAAGCTTTGTTTGTTGGCGCAAAAACTGTAAACGGACCATCGCTAGATAAAACACTAACTAAATCTGCAGCTTTAACTGCCGCAACTAATGTTGTATGGTCTTTAGAATTAACAGCATTTTCTACGATGTTTTTAGAAGGATACATTGCTGCACCACCAACCATTTTCGTTTTTTGTGCCATAAAAGATTGACCTAAAAACATTGCAAAAATAAATACTGAGGCTTTGATAAAATTTAATTTTTTCATAATTTGTAAATTGAGTTATTAATTTTTTGTTCTCAAAAGCACTTACGATATTCATTTACTTTTGGTTTTGTTAAAAAAATCCCAAAACAAATATTTCTTAGGTTTCCATCTATATAATTACTCGAATAATTTAATTATTATTACTTTTGATTTCTAATTAAAAAAACAAATAATGGCAGATATATCTTTAAAAGGAAACGCAATAAATACAATAGGAAATTTACCAAAAATTGGTTCTAAAGCTTCTAATTTTTCTTTAAAAACAGTAGATTTATCAGAAAAAACGTTAGAAGATTTTAAAGGTAAAAAAGTAGTTCTTAATATTTTTCCTTCTATAGATACTGGTACTTGTGCTACTTCTGTAAGAGAATTCAATAAAAAAGCATCAGAATTAGAAAACACTGTTGTTTTATGTATTTCTAAAGATTTACCATTTGCGCAAGCTCGCTTTTGTGGTGCAGAAGGTATTGATAATGTTGTTATGTTATCTGACTTTGCAAATGGAAGTTTTGGTAAAGATTATGAACTTGATATTGCTAACGGACCTTTAGCTAACTTACACTCTAGAGCAGTTGTAATTTTAGATGAAGAAGGTAAAGTTATTTATACTGAACAAGTTTCTGAAATAGCAGATGAACCAAATTATGAAGCTGCATTAAAAGCAATATAATTTAATGAAAAACCCAAACGACGGCTTTGTTAAAGGTAGATTACGCAGTTTAAAATTTGCTTTTAGAGGTACTTGGTTGCTTATTACAACAGAAGATAGTATCAAGGCGCAAATTGCAATCGCAATAATTGCAACTATTTTAGGCTTTTATTTTAACATCTCTAATATAGAATGGATGTTTCAATTTATGGTAATAGGAATGGTTTTAGTTGCCGAATCTTTAAATACCGCTGTAGAAAAAATTGCAGACTTTATTCATCCAGATTTTCATGTTAAAATCGGATTTATAAAAGATATTGCTGCTGGAGCACCTACTTTTGCAGCTATAATATCTTTAATTATCTCTGGGTTCATTTATATTCCAAAAATCATTTTACTATTTTAGCATAACTCACTTATAATAATTCATTTACTTAATGGCTAAAAGAAAACCTAGCGTAAAAAAAAACACGAAAACATTAGAAAATAAACCTCCTATTTTTGCTTTTTTAAAAACAAAACAGGCACAAACAATTTTTGGTTTTTTTTTAATATCGTTTTCTGTTTTTTTATGCATTGCTTTTATATCATTCTTTTTTAATTGGCAAGAAGACCAAAGCACATTAGATCAATTAACAAATAGAGCCGTTAAAAGCAGTAATTTATTAGGTAAAATTGGCGCAAATTTAAGTCACTTTTTTATATACAAAGGCTTCGGAATTGCTTCTTTTATAATCGCAATTCAGTTATTTTTAATGGGTTTAGATGTATTGTTTAAAAGAAAACTTTCTAAAATTATTCTTGCTTGGAACTGGAGCTTAGTTGCGATGGTTTTAATATCGATTTCACTTGGTTTTCTACATGTAAAGTTTGCACTATTATCTGGTATCGTTGGTTTTGAAATCAACCAATATTTACAAGATTTTATTGGTAAAACTGGTTTGGCTATTGCATTAATCTTTCTATTTGCTGCCTATATTGTAGTTCGATACAAGGTTACTTTTGACCTTTTTATTGAAAAGTTAAAACAAAAAAGAGCGGCTAAAGAACAAGAAGAATCTTTAATTGTTCAAGAAAACATTTCTAATGCAATAGAAGATGAAAAGACTATTGAAAAGGAAAAAACAAATGAAGTTGTAAAGAAAACGGTCGAAGAATCATCCGAAGATAAAGAAAAGTCTAATTTCGAAAAATCTGTAATCGATTTAAAACCAACAATTTCTAAACATTCTGATGTTGAAACAAAAAAAGAAGAGTTAACTTTAACTGTTGCGCATGAACCAGAAGCAAATGTTGAAGAAACTGTAGAAGATTTAAACGACGTAGGCATCGATGTTGCAATTGGTAGAGAAGAAGAATCTTCGACTCAGAATTTATCTGATAAATTAGTAAAAGATTTTGGTGAATTTGACCCAACCTTAGAACTTGCTAATTTTAAGTTTCCTACTTTTAATTTATTAAAACAATACAACGAAACAATATCTATAGATCCGGAAGAATTAGAAGCTAACAAAGACCGAATTGTAGAAACTCTAAAAAATTATAAAATTGGTATTGCAGAAATTAAAGCTACTGTAGGACCAACAATTACCTTATACGAAATTGTACCAGAAGCTGGAATTAGAATTTCTAAAATTAAAAATTTAGAAGACGACATTGCACTTTCTTTATCTGCATTGGGTATTCGTATTATTGCCCCAATTCCTGGAAAAGGTACAATTGGTATCGAAGTACCAAATAAAAAATCTACAATAGTTTCTATGCATTCTGTAATTTCATCAAAGAAATTTCAAGAATCGCCAATGGAATTGCCAGTTGCCTTAGGTAAAACCATTTCTAATGAAACATTTGTAGTCGATCTTGCAAAGATGCCACACTTATTAATGGCGGGTGCAACAGGTCAAGGTAAATCTGTAGGTTTAAATGCTGTTTTAACTTCCTTACTTTATAAAAAACATCCGGCAGAAGTAAAATTTATTCTAGTTGATCCTAAAAAGGTAGAATTAACGCTTTTTAATAAAATTGAAAGACATTACTTAGCAAAATTACCAGATGTTGAAGAAGCTATTATTACTGATACGACAAAAGTTGTACATACTTTAAATTCTTTATGTATCGAAATGGATAACCGTTACGATTTGCTAAAAGCTGCAATGGTTAGAAATATTAAAGAGTACAATGCTAAATTTAAAGCTCGAAAACTAAATCCTAACGACGGACATCAATTTTTACCCTATATTGTTTTAGTTATTGATGAATTTGCAGATTTAATTATGACTGCTGGTAAAGAAGTAGAAACACCAATTGCGCGTTTAGCACAACTTGCTAGAGCTATTGGTATTCATTTAATTGTTGCAACACAAAGACCTTCTGTAAACGTAATTACAGGTATTATAAAAGCCAATTTCCCTGCAAGAATTGCTTTTAGAGTAACATCAAAAATAGATTCTAGAACAATTTTAGATGCTGGTGGTGCAGATCAATTAATTGGTAGAGGAGATTTATTATACACCGCTGGTAATGATATCAATAGAATACAATGTGCTTTTGTAGACACACCAGAAGTAGAAAAAATCACCGATTTTATTGGTTCTCAAAAAGCGTATTCAGAAGCATTTTTACTGCCAGAATATGTTGATGATGAAAGTGGCACAACTGTTGATATAGACATTGCAGACAGAGATAAACTGTTTAGAGATGCCGCAGAAATTATTGTTACAGCACAACAAGGTTCTGCCTCTCTACTACAAAGAAAGTTAAAACTTGGTTACAATAGAGCTGGTAGATTAATAGATCAATTAGAAGCGGCAGGAATTGTAGGTGGTTTTGAAGGTAGTAAGGCCAGACAAGTTTTAGTACCAGATTTTGTAGCACTAGATCAATTATTAGAAAACGAAAAAAAAGTATAATCTCATAGAAGAGTTTACAATTATTAAATTATGAAGAAATTAGGAATCTTATTTTTAAGTCTTTTTATTACAACTATTACATTTGCTCAAAACGATGCAAAAGCAAAATCTTTATTAGACGAAGTTTCTACTAAAATGGGCGCATATAAAAATATGTACATTGGTTTTAGCCAAACGTTAAGTAATGAAGATGCCGGAATTAAAGAAGGAGATGAACCACCAATTAGAGGTGAAATTAATTTACAAGGAGAAAAATATAGCTTAAATTATTTAGGCAATCAGTTTATATATGATGGTAAAAAATTATATGTAATTAATCATGAAGAAAAAGAAATTTTGATTTCTGATAGCGATTTAAGTGGAGACGACGGCTTTATTTATCCTTCTAAACTATTAACTTTTTATAAAGAAGGATACAATTTACAATGGGGTAAATTACAAAATATTAAAGGTAGAAAAATACAATTTGTTACTTTAAATCCTATAGATAGTGCTTCAGAAATTGTAAAAGTAGAGTTGGGTATCGATGCTAAAACAAAGCACATTTACAAGCTTATTCAAACAGGAGCAAATACTTCTAAAACAACTTTTACAATCACAAAATTTAGAAAAAACGAAGAATTATCTAAAAACTTCTTTTCTTTTAACAAAGCAAAGTTTTTAAGTAAAAACTACACAATAGACTAATTTTATCGATTAATACAAAATTAGTAGCATATTTATATTTAAGAAACTACTTTTGCTACAATGAAAATTTTAGATAAATACATCTTAAAAACCTTTCTAAAACCTTTTGCTGCAACATTTTTAATTGTATTGTTTGTTTTAGTAATGCAATTATTATGGCAAACCTTCGAAAACATTGCAGGTAAAGGTATTAGTGTTGTGTTTATTTTAAAGTTTTTATACTATACATCATTAAGTATTGTGCCACAGGCATTGCCAATAGCAGTTTTACTTTCTTCGATTATGGCTTTGGGTAGTTTAGGTGAAAACTACGAATTTGCCGCCGCTAAATCAGCAGGAATTTCTTTGCAAAGATTGGTTAGACCTCTTGTATTTTTAACACTAATATTAAGTGGTGTTAACTTCTTATTTTTGAATAATATTTTTCCTTATGCTATTTTAAAACAACAAAATTTATATTACAATATAAAAAAGAAAAAACCCGCACTAGCATTAGTTCCGGGAAGTTTTAATAGCGATTTACCAAATTATCAAATTAAGTTTGAAGAAAAATATGGTGAAGAAAAAAATCTCTTAAAAAAAGTTTTAATTTATGATTTAAGTTCTAGACAAGGCAATCAAAAAGTAATTACTGCAGAAAGAGGTAAAATTATTTCTGAAGAAGGTTCTAGATACATGACTTTTATATTGTACGACGGTTATTATTATGAAGACCATACCAAGTCTCAAAGATCACCAGACAAAAAAGCAAAAATGCCTGCTTCTCAAGCAACATTTAAAGAATATGAATTCAATATTGATATTTCTGATTTAGTTGGTGATGGACAATTGGATGAACAAAGGTTTAAAAATAGCTTTAAAATGCTAAAATTAAACCAATTACAAGACACCATACCTGTTATTAAAGATTCTTACAACACAATTCTTTCGTTAAGAGCCAAAAGTATTGCTACAATTTCTAAATCTAAAGAACTTTATAAATATTCCGATACACTAAAAATTAAATACTTAGATTCAACAAAAATATTAAACAACTTTTCACTTAAAGATAAAATAGGTATTTTAAATGGTGCAAAAACCAAAATGAATAGTGCCTTAACCAATGTGAAAAATAATATGACGACTATAAAAAGGAAAAGAAAAACTCTTAACTTTTTTGATTCTGAATATTACGGCAGAATTGCATTATCTTTCTCTTGCTTAATTTTATTTTTTATCGGTGCACCATTAGGTTCTATTATTAGAAAAGGTGGTTTTGGTTTACCCATGATTTTAGCAATTTCTATTTATGTATTATATTTCTTTGGTAACACCTTTGGTAAAAATTTAGCAGAAGAAAGTTCTATATCTTCTTTATTAGGTTCTTGGGTTTCTGCAATGATAATGGTTCCTTTTGGTATCTTATTAACCAGAAGAGCAACCAAAGATAAAGGCTTGTTTAATGTAGATGCAATTACACAACCTATTAAAAATTTCTTTTTAAAATTTAAGTCTAAAAAAGACAACTAAAATAAATATGACTTCAATATCAAATAAAAATAACACACAACTAGATAGTATTGCAGCAGCAATAGAAGATGTAAGAAACGGTAAAGTTATTATAGTTGTAGATGACGAAAACCGAGAAAATGAAGGTGATTTTTTAGCAGCCGCAGAAAAAGCAACTCCAGAAATGATTAATTTTATGGCTACTCATGGTCGTGGGTTAATCTGTGCTCCTTTAACAGAAAAAAGATGTAAAGAGTTAGAATTGGGAATGATGGTGAATAATAACACAGACCCAATGGAAACAGCTTTTACAGTTTCTGTAGATTTAAGAGGAAAAGGAGTTACTACAGGTATTTCTGCATCTGATAGAGCTTTAACAATGCAAGCGTTGGTAGATAAAGAAACGAAACCTTTCGATTTAGCAAGACCCGGACATATTTTTCCGTTAAGAGCAAAAGAAGGTGGTGTTTTAAGAAGAACCGGGCACACAGAAGCGGCAATAGATTTTGCACGTTTAGCCGGTTTAGAACCTGCAGGTGTTATTGTAGAAATCATGAACGAAGATGGTACAATGGCACGTTTGCCACAACTTTTAGAAGTTGCCAAAAAGTTTGACATCAAAATTGTTTCTATCGAAGATTTAGTTGCTTACAGAATGGAGCACGATTCTTTAATCGAAAAGAAAGAAGATTTTGATATTATAACGCGTTTTGGTGAATTTAGATTAAGAGCTTATGAGCAAACAACTAATAATCAAATTCATATTGCATTAACAAAGGGTTCTTGGTCTAAAGAAGAAGGTGTTTTAACTAGAGTAAATTCTACCTTAGTTAATAACGATATTTTAGGTACCTTAACTAATAATGCAGATAAGAAATTAGACCAAATGTTTCAAGTGATTAATGATGAAGGAAAAGGTGCAATCCTTTTTGTGAATCAACAAAATCAATCGCAAAACTTGTTAACTAGATTAAAAATATTAAAAGAAAATCAAGAGCATGGCGAAATAAAAGCACCAGACATTAAATTAGATAATAAAGATTTCGGAATTGGTGCACAGATTTTACATGATCTAAATATTAGTAAATTAAAATTAATTACCAATTCGCAACAAACAAAAAGAGTTGGTATGATTGGTTATGGTTTAGAAATTGTAGATTATGTAACCTATTAATCTATGCTTTGGATATCTTTATTAATTATTATTTTAATGATTTTGAAATTCTTTAATAAAAGTAAACCCAGCAATTCTAAAAGAAAATCTTTTTATTTTAAAAGAAAACTATAGAAATAAAAAAACTCCCAATTCATGGGAGTTTTTTTATGTTTGATGCTATCTAATTTTTAAACAACTACTTCTACTCCACTTTCCAATTCTATTGCAGCATTATCTTTAGTAAATAACCTTGCTGTATGTGTACCTTTTAAAGTAATTTCATCATTTTTAACTGCTAACCAACTACCTTCTCTTAACCCTAAAACAGGCGTATCATTAAAAACATGAAACTCTTTTATTCTTGTTTCTCTTGTTTCGCCCATGTGTGTAGAACCTTCTTCTGGATCTAAATAATGTGCGTTTATGTTAAAAGGAATACAACTTAAAGTTTTAAAACTTGGCGGATACACAATTGGCATATCATTGGTGTTTTTCATGTTAACACCACATATATTACTACCGGCACTTGTACCTAAATAAGGCGTTCCGTTTTCTAATACCGCTTTTAAAGTTTGTAAAATATCATGTTTGTAAATTTGATTTACCAGCTCAAACGTATTTCCACCTCCTGTAAAAATTCCTTCAGCATTTTGTAAAGCTTCTTTTTTATTTTCGAACTCATGCAACCCTTTTACGGCAATATTAATGGTAGCAAATGCTTTATTTACTATTGCAGTATAGGCGTCATACGTGATTCCGCCTGGTCTTGCGAAAGGTATAAAAACTATGGTTTTTACATTTTTAAAATGCGTTTTTAATGTTGGTAATAAATATTCTAAATATGTACTTCCAAAAACTGTAGAAGTACTTGCTATAATCATGTTTTTCATACATCAAAAATAATAAAATTGTACTAGAATTTAGGTTTAACAAAAATTTACAATTGCATTAATACAATTTTAAGACGATTACTAATTTTCTTTGTAGCATGAGAAATTGTATCCTTTTCATTCTTCTTATTACTTTTATCAGTAAAACTTATACACAAAGTAATCGATTAGAAATTGCCGGAATTGTAAGCTTAGATAGCTTACCAATTAAAGATGTACATATTATAAATTTAAATACCAATATTGGTACTATCTCTAATGATTTAGGCGAATTTATTATTCCTGTAAAATTAGGTGATAGCTTATCTTTTTCTCATATCAATTTAAAAAATAGCGTAATTAACATCACAAAAAAGGATTTAAAGAGTTTAAAAATAGATATCAATTTAACACAGCAAATTGTTAGTTTAGAAGAATTTACTTTAGAAAAACCACGTAGTATTTTCGAACAAGACAAAGATATTTTTGTGTATAAAGGTCCGGTAATAAATGCAGCAACATTAAATTTACCATATGCCAATACTGTTGCAAAAGAAGACAAAGCTATTTTTAAATTTAGTAGTGGTGGCGTTGTAAATTTAGATAATTTAATAAATGCTTTAAATGGCAATAATCGAAGTGCTAAGCTTTTAAAGAAAATTCAATTAGAAGATAGCAGATTGTCTAAAATTAGAAAGTATTTTTCTGATGATTTTTTTATAACAGATTTGCAGATTAAAGAAGAACAAATTAACCCTTTTTTAAATTATTGTATTCAGCAAAATATTATTTATCATTTTAATAAAAAAGAAAATTTAAAAGTAATGGCAATACTTTTAAAGCAAAGTAAATCTTTTCCTTTAAAAGAGGCATCTGATATTAAAGTGACTCTAAAAAAGGATTAATTTTAACATGCTTTTACAATTGCTTTAATAGATTTTTAAGACTGGTTTCTACTTACTTTGTAGAAAATCAACCACATGCCTAAAAAATTACTTTACATTTTTATTTTAATTCCTCTATCAATTTACTCACAAAAACAAGCTTCTATATTTAAAGGCAAAACTATTGATTCTACTGCCGCAGTAAAAGATGTACACATTATCAATTTAAATACTAAAGCAGGAACATTTTCTCTAGAGAACGGAAAATTTCAAATAAAAGCTAAAGTTAACGACACTTTACAATTGAGTTCTATAGGTTATCAAACAAAAAAAATGATTGTAAAAGCCTATCATTTTATAGAAAAAGAAAATTTGATCGAAGTAAAAGAAGCGATGTATAATTTAGATGAAATTGTATACAAAAGAACCAATTTAACAGGTTTTCTAGCAGCAGATATTAAACAAACACCTAAAAAGAATTATAAAGAAAAAGCCGTTGCCGATTTATTGATAGGTATTAAAAATTTAGATTTAAAAGAAATTGCAAATATGAAAATAGGTTTGGGTGAAGCTCATTTAATAAAACCAACTAAGGTAAGATTACCAAATACTTTTGAAGGCGTTGGTTTCTCTTTTGCTGCTGGTAATTCTAAAAAGAAAAATTTTAGTGATGTACTAGATGAAGAAGATAAAATAGTTAAGAAAATTTACAACCTATTGGGTGAAGATTTTTTTAAAAATGATTTAAATATTAAAAAAGAACAACATATTCTTTTTATAAATTATTGCTTAAACAAAAACATTATAACAGTTTATAAAAATAATAATGTGCTAAAATTAATAGAAATATTAAAAAAAGAGCGCGTTAATTTCACCAAACAATAGTATCTTTTAACAGAAGTTTATAAAAATAAACAGTAATTTTAATCAATGTAATTCCGTAATTTGTAAACAACCAACTTTATTAAATGGCAAAAAAAATACTTTTCCTCTTTTTATGCTTTAGTAGTTTCTTCAATTTTGCTCAAGATAGAAGAACAATAATCAACGGAAAAGTTACCGATTCTTTAAAGTTTGTAAAAAATGCCAATATTATCAATCTTAAAACAAATCAAGGTACTTTTTCTGCAGATGATGGTACTTTTAGCCTTTTTGTAAAACAAGGAGATTCTTTAAGAGTTTCGTCGATACAACACATTACCAAAATAATTACTATTACAGAGCAAATTATTAGCACAAAAAAAATGGCTGTTAAATTAGCTTACAATACAGTAGTTTTAGATACATTCGAGCTTAAAAGACATAATTTACTTGGCAGTTTAGAGGCCGATTCTAAATCTGTTCCAATAGATAAAAAAGAAAAAGCACTAAAAAGTATTTTAGATTTTTCTGATATCGATATGTCTATCGTAGCACCAGATGACCTTATAGATAAAATGAAACCCGATTTGGTTACCACAGACCCAACTGCAAGATTTGCCGGCGCGGGTGCTGGTTTTAGCATGCCTTTTAAAGATTCTGAACGTTTGTGGGCATTGCGAAAAAAGTTAGCGAGACAAAAAGCTTTTCCGTATAAAATATTATCAGAGTTAGGTGATAAATTCTTTTTTGATGAATTAAAAATTCCAATCGATCGCTATTTTCATTTTCTTGAATATTGCAATCCTTTAGGGATAGAAGATTTACACAAAGAAAAAAAGATCTTAGAACTCATTAAAATTTTACAATCAGAAAGTAAATCTTACTTATTAATTATAAAAAAAGAGTAATTTGGCTCAGTAATTGTTTTTTAAAACTATATGAAATTAAAAAAATATATTTTATTACTATTCGTAATAACCCTAAGTTCTTTTTCTGTACACAAATATTATTTAAGCTTAACTCAAATAAAATACAACGAAGAAGGTAAATCTGTACAGGTAATTATAAATGTTTTTATGGATGATATTGAAACTGCTCTAAATAAAGACAACAATATCGATTTGCAGCTTACCACCAAAAAAGAACTAAAAAATAACGATATTTATTTTGAAAACTATTTAAAAGATAAATTGCATTTTAAAATTAATAACAACGCTAAAAACTTTAATTATATTGGCAAAGAATACGAAGGCGATTTGGTTTTTTTCTATTTAGAAATAGAAGATGTAAACGCTGTTTCTTCTATAGAAATTAGCAACAAAATACTAATGAAACACTTTCCAGAACAACAAAACTTAATAAAATCTAAAGTTGGTAAAAAAAATAAAAGCGTTTTATTAGAAAAAGATAATTACACAGAAATACTAACATATTAACTATTATTAATCAATTCAAATTTCAAATTATGAGAAAAATAGGGCTACTAATCCTTTCTTTTGTATTTGTAATTGGCGCAACTTTTGCACAAGAATCTGTAACAAAAGAAGGCCATACAAATCAAAACAAATTTAGACAGTTAAAAGAAATTTTACCAACTCCTAATTTACAAAGAACTGCTTCTGGTGCACCAGGAATAAAATATACGCAGCAAAAAGTAGATTACAATATGGATATTGTTTTAGATGATGAAAACGCAAGAATTTATGGTGAAGAAACAATTACATATCATAACAATTCTGATGACACGTTGCAATATTTATGGGTGCAATTAGATCAAAATATGCGTGCTGCAGATTCTAAAACTCCAGATATTCAATCAAGTAGAATTCCAGGTAAAACTTCAACAGCAAGATTTAATAAATCTTATATCGATGCACCTTTTGATGGTGGTTTTAAAATTGAACACGTTAAAAATATAGATAATAGCAATTTATCTTATACGATTAACCAAACAATGATGCGTATCAATTTAGCGCAACCATTGGCTTCTGGAGAAAAGTTTCAGTTTAAAATAAAATGGTGGTACAACATCAACAACCACAGAACAGATGGTGGTAGATCTGGTTACGAGCATTTTAAAGAAAACGGTAATAATAATTATGTGATTGCACAGTTTTACCCAAGAATGTGTGTATATGACAATGTAGAAGGATGGCAAAACGACCAATTTTGGGGAAGAAGTGAATTTGCTTTAGAATTTGGAGATTTTACAGTAAACATTACTACGCCAGACGACCATATGTTAGGGGCAACTGGTGTTTTAAAAAACCCAGAAGATGTATTCTCTAAAAAAGAATTAAAAAGAATTGAAAAAGCTAGAAAAACTTTTGACAATCCTGTAGTTATTAGAACACAAGAAGAAGCAGAAAAAATTGAAAAAAAGAAGTCTAAAAAAACAAAGACTTGGCAATTTTATGCAGAAAACGTAAGAGATTACGCATTTGCAACTTCAAGAAAATTTATTTTTGATGCAATGGCTGTAAATATTAATGGCAAAACCGTAATGGCAGAATCTTTATATTCTAAAGAAGCAAATCCGTTATATGGCGACCATTCTACTAGAGCAGTTGCACAAACTTTAAAAACGTATTCTAGATATACTTTTGATTATCCTTATCACAAAGCTATTTCTGTAGACGGACAAATGGGTATGGAGTATCCGCAAATTTGTTTCAATCCTGGAAGACCAAACCCTGATGGAACTTATTCTGATAGAGTAAAGTATAGAATGATTAAAGTTACTATTCACGAAGTTGGACACAACTTTTTTCCTATGATTGTTAATTCTGATGAAAGACAATGGACTTGGATGGACGAAGGTTTAAATTCTTACATGGAAATGCTTGCAGAATTAGACTACGATAAAGACTTTCCTATTACAAGAGGTTATCCTAAAAACATAGTTCGTTATATGGCCGGAGATCAATCTAGAATTGCGCCAATTATGTCTAAAGGAGATAATGTGTACAGTTTTGGTAACAATGCTTATGGTAAACCAGCAACTGCTTTATGGATTTTAAGAGAAACAATTATGGGTAAAGAATTATTTGACCATGCTTTTAAAACCTATGCAAAAAGATGGAAATTTAAGCACCCAACGCCTGCAGATTTCTTTAGAACAATGGAAGATGCATCTGGTGTAGATTTAGATTGGTTCTGGAGAGGATGGTTTTACACAACAGATGTTACAGACATCGGTATCGAAGGTGTTAAAAAGTTTTATGCAGAAGAATCTAACAACGAAAGTGTTAATTTTGTTGAAGATAAAAGTGCTGGTTTAACAATTAAAAAACCAAAATCTGCTAAACCAAAGTATTTCTATGAAGTTACTTATAACAAACCAGGTGGTTTAGTAATGCCAATTATAGTAGAATTAACTTATGCAGATGGTACTAAAGAAAAGAAAACGTATCCTGCACAAATTTGGAGATACAATGACAAGCAAGTAACAAAAGCAATACATTCAGATAAGCAAATTACTAAGATTGTAATCGATCCAGATTTAGAAACTGCAGATGTAGATGTATCTAACAACAGCTTTCCTAGAGAAAAGAAAGATCAATTTAGTAAGTTTAAAAAGAAAATGAAGAACTAATTTTTAGCTATTCAATTACTATAAGCGGTGTAAATTAATATTTACACCGCTTTTTTTTATAAAGGTTTGTTAAAATTTTAACAATATTTAACAGAACTGCACTTATATGCTTAATTTAGGCGACATAATTAATTCAATTCAAACAAAATGAAAAAACTTTCTTTACTAATGTTTTCTCTTTTCTTTGTTAGTTTTGCAACAATAGCACAACAGAAAACAACAGAAAAAAAGAAAACTCAGCAAGGGCACACAGACGAAAACAAATTCAGACAAATGAAAGATGTTTTCGCGACTCCAAACGATCAACATACTGCATCTGGTGCTCCAGGACATCAGTACTCGCAACAAAAAGTAGATTATATAATGGATATTCGTTTAGACGAAAATGCAAATAAAATCTATGGTGACGAAAACATTACTTACCACAATAATTCTAAAGACCATTTAGAATATTTATGGGTACAGTTAGACCAAAACATGCGTGCAGATGATTCTAAAACACCGTTAGCAAAATCTAACAGTGCTGCTGCCTTTGTTACTCCAGACAACTTTATGAGCTCTTACATGGGCGAAAAGAAAGGTTTTGGATATAATATTACAAAAGTAGAAAGTAATGGTAAGCCATTGTCTCATACAATTAACAGAACAATGATGCGAATTAATTTACCACAAGCATTAGCACCTGGTAAAACTTTCGAATTTAGAATTGAATGGAATTACTTAATCAACGATATCAACAAAGATGGTGGTCGTTCTGGTTTAGAATCTTTTCCTGATGGAAACAAAAATTATACAATTGCTCAGTTTTTTCCAAGATTAGCAGTTTACAATAACGTAGAAGGATGGCAAAACATGCAATTCTGGGGTCGTTCTGAATTTGCTTTAGAATTTGGAGATTACGAAGTAAACTTAACAGTACCAGCAGACCATATTGTAGAAGCTACAGGTTCTTTACAAAATGAAAAAGATGTTTTATCAAAAACACAACGTAAGCGTTTTGAAAAAGCTAGAAAAAGTTTTGACAAGCCAGTTCTAATTGTAACTCAAAAAGAAGCAGAGAAAAACGAAAAAGGACGTGCTACAGGTACAAAAACTTGGAAATTTAAAGCAAACAAAGTTCGTGACTTTGCTTTTGCTACGTCAAGAAAATATATTTGGGATGCAATGGCAGTTAACATTAACGGTAAAACTGTTATGGCTACTTCTTTATATCCAAAAGAAGGAAACCCGTTATGGGAAGAGCACTCTACTAGAGCTGTTGCAACAACTTTAATTGAGTATTCTAAATTAACTTTCGATTACCCTTACCCAAAAGCTGTTTCTGTACACTCAGAAAGACAAGGTATGGAGTACCCAATGATCTGTTTTAACTTTGGTAGACCAAATGAAGACGGAACATACTCTGACAGAACTAAAAAAGGAATGTTAGGAGTAATTATTCATGAAGTTGGTCACAACTTTTTTCCAATGATTGTAAATTCTGATGAAAGACAATGGACTTGGATGGATGAAGGTTTAAACTCTTTCGTAGAAATTTTAGCTGAAGATGTATATGACCCAGAATTATTTGCTTCTAATCCTGCTAAAAACATTACACGTTATATGGGCGGAGACCAAGCAAACATCTCTCCTATTATGTCTCAAGGAGATTATGTAAAGCAATTTGGTCCTAATGCATATTCTAAGCCAGCTGCTGGTTTATATATCTTAAGAAAAACAATTATGGGTCCAGAATTGTTTGACCATGCATTTAGAACTTATTCTCAAAGATGGATGTTTAAACACCCAACTCCAGAAGATTTCTTTAGAACTATGCAAGATGCATCTGGTATGGATTTAGATTGGTTCTTTAGAGGATGGTTTTACACTACAGATGTTACAGATATCGGTATTAAAGCTGTTAAGCCTTTATATTTAACAGATAAGCCAAGTGAAAGAGTAACTAAGCTAAAAGAACAATACAAGCAGTATTTTGACAACTTAGGTGACTTAGTGTATATTACAGACAAAAAAGAAGATGCAAATGCAAATGCAATGAATAAATATGCAAATGGTAAAGAAGTACCTGCGTATATTTACTCTGTAGAATTTGAAAAGCCAGGTGGTTTAGTAATGCCAATTATCGTTGAATTAACGTATGCAGATGGTACTACAAAAAGAGAAACTTTTCCTGCACAAATTTGGATGCGTAGCGATACAACTGCAAGAAGAGTATTTTCTTCTACAAAAGAAATTACAAGTATAGTAGTAGATCCTGATTTTGAAACTGCTGATGTTGATACTTCTAACAACAGCTGGCCTAAAAAAGAAGGTAATAAATTTGAAGACTTTAAAAAGAAACAAAAGAACTAAAACTTCTATTGTTTGTACTTTATAAACAAGTACTATTTAAATTATAAGAAAATCCAGAGAAATTATTCTCTGGATTTTTTATTTTTAAGAACCATAAAATCTCTCAAAACACTTAAATACATCATCTTATATTTTACATAAACACTCAAAATTTATATCATAGGTATGTTACTGTTAATTAAATCGTTATTTTTATCATAAATACACTGTATTACCTAATAATTTGTATACAAACAATTAGCAAAGATTAAAAAGTAAGTTTATAAACCTTCATTTAAAATCTATTAAATGAAGTTATTAAATAATAAAAAAATGAAATCACTTATCCGCCTTAACTTTATCTTTTTATTTTTATTAATATTTGGATGTTCTAAAGATAGCATCAACACCAATCAATTATCTGACTTAACGGTTACGGATATAGATGGTAATATTTATAACACTATTACTATTGGAAATCAAGTTTGGATGCTTGAAAACTTAAAGACCACAACTTATAATGATGGCTCACCAATCAATAAATATGAATTCGGGAATGATTGGCATAATGGAAATACACAAATAGATTATTATCAATGGGCAGATACCTTTGATTTAAACAGACAATTTGATGAAGAATTACCGTTTGATTATTACGGAGCAATGTATAATCATTTTGCAATAGAATCTGGGAAATTAGCACCTAAAGGATGGAGAATTCCTACGGTTGCAGATTTTATAGAATTAGAACGCCATCTCTCAAACAACGGACAATTAGGAACGGAAGGTAAAGCGCTTAAAACGACAACAGGATGGTTAAACTTGTCAGGAAACGGAACAGATGCTATTGGTTTTAAGGGGTTACCAAATGGATATATAAATGCTTTTGGTGGTCCAACATTGGGTGGCGGAATCTGTACTTGGGCTACAAACACTGTTAACACACAAAATGGCACTAGAGCTACTATTAACCTTTTTGATAAAACGACGATACTTTATGCTAATAATGCAATTCAAATTGGTGCAGGAATAAGATGTATAAAAAAATAACGTATGTATACATCGTGTATAAAAAATTAAGGAATCAAAACAAATTACTTAAATATTGAAAGTAATTATACGCAACATTTCTATAGTTTGCGCATCTAATAAATATAGAAACACTAAAACTTTAAATTCATGAAAAAAAAGATTTTATTATTAATGATAATCGGTACCTTATTCTCATGTTCTAAAAATGCTGAAAATGACACTGAAAATATATTAGTCGGTAATTGGACTCTAATACAAATGACCGGTAGCATACCAAATTCAGAAACTTCTGGTACTGAAATGGACTGGCAAGAAACCTATTTATTAAACGCTGACGGAACATTTTTAAAATCAAGAGATAAAGATGGAACTACAATCGAAGTTTCTGGAACTTATAATTTTATTAATAATTCGAACGAAACTTTAGTAGAATTAAACTTTGATTCTGAAAGTGCTATTATTGGATCATGTAATTCGAATAGTAAAGAAACTATGAAACTTGAGTCTGAAACCATTTTTATTAACACTTGGAATGCTTGTGATGGCCCTGAGTTGAAATACGAAAAAACCAATTAGAACTACTTATCCTAATAATTAATTACTAACTTAACGCTTAATTTCTAAAGGTTTAAAGTACTTTATTGGCTAGTTAAAAAACTAGATTAACAACATTTAGACCTTGCTTGCAATTACGAAACAGCACCAAGCACCTAAATTTTTAAATTAACGTCTACGAACTCTATACAAATGAAAAAACTTTTGACATTACTAGCATTAATTGTGTTGAGTTGTTGTTCTAAAGAAGTAAATGAATATGACATCATTTTAAAAAAAATAGATAAAAGTTATCAAGTAAAACTAGATTCAGGGAAATTTATGCTTAAAACTGAACGTGAATATTCTATTCGATTAGATAGTTTAATGCAAATAGTTTACAGTGATCTATTAACAACTAAAAAGGCTAAAAAACATCTTATCGAAATTGAACAAAATAAGTGGATTCTGCAGCGTAAATTAAAAATCGAAAATATCAGGAAACATAACAATAAATTAATTGAAGAAATTGGTTTTATTCCGAATGATGTAAAGTTATTACTATATAATGAAAAGTCAGAAGCTACTAGAAAGAGAGTTTTAGAGTTGATTCATCAATTTTAGAAATAATAAGATACAAAAGCAGTCCTTACCTATTCTAGAAAGTTAGTGTTACTTTACATTTATAAAATAAGTATCTAAAACACACAACAAAATAAATATACAACGTGTAACAAATTACTAAAACCGACTAAATGAAATTAAAACCCCTAATATTAATTACAATTTTAGGTCTATGCTATCAATGCAAAGAAAAAAGTGCTGGTTTTACAATGAGTCTAAGTTCAGCAACTAAATTAGATACACTCTATGTTTCAGAATTGATTACGAAAAAACCAATTGCAAAAATTTACGAAAATAATAAAGTTAAAAATATAGCATTAGAGTATCCTACAGTTGCAAGCATACATAACAAAAAGAAGAACATCGAATATTTAACAATATTAGAGCAGCACAAAAATTTAGATATTTCTATACTAAACGATGCTACATTAACAACCAATAATTTAAGTGATTCTTTAATTAATTATCTATGGAAAAGCAATACAAAATACATTCAAGAAAATAGTTCTTTCTTATTTACAACTCAAAATACAGATACTATCCCTGTTATGTTTGAAAAATTCAGAGTAAAAAGAGAAAATGAAATCAATAAATTTAAAAACAAAATCAGTTCTAAAAGCCTAGAGATACTTTACTTTCAAAATAATGCACGCATATATTCATTTTTGTTTTGGCTAGGTAGAGTTGTAAAGCAGTTAAAGCCTAATGATAGATATTTTAACTTTATTAAGAATATAGATAGTCCAAACCAATTATTAAAATCTCTTCCCGATATTTATCTTTATAAATACGAAGTTGAATATTTAAGGGAAAATAAATCAATAGAAAGCATCACCGATTTTTTGAGATTTATTGAAGAGAAAACAAATAATAAAGATGTAGCGGATTTTTTAAAAGCAAACTATATTAAATCATTGATAGAAGTGCCTTCTTATTGGGAAAAACACGAAAAATTATTCAATACAGAGGTTTTAACTCAAACTTTAAATTCTGAAAAAAACAATATTTATTACAGTTTAATAGAACAGCCTTCCTCTTCTTTTTATGCCTCACAAAAGGGCGAAATGGCATATTTATTTCAAGCAGAAGATTCACTTGGAAATCAGTTTAATTTAGATAGCGTATTAGGAAAGGTTATTTTTATTGATACTTGGGCTACTTGGTGCGGACCTTGTATCAAGCATAGACCTAAAGTTCTAAAACTCGCCGAAAAATATAAAGACAACAACGATGTTGAAATTTTACTTGTTTCTGTAGATACTTCAAAAGACGGATGGTTATCTTTTCTAGCAAAAGAACATAAACAATTTGGTAGAAATCTATTTATAGAAAATGGTATGCGAACTAAGTTTGGAAATAATTATAACATTAAATCCATTCCGAGATATATTCTTATTGGAAAAGATGGAAAAATAATTAATTCGAATATTACCGAACCTTCTATAGCTATAGAAAGGGAAATCGAAAACGAATTGAAAACTAAATAACGAATTGCTTTTATTATAAGATTAATTGATAATTTGGACTAATTACAGCACTATTACAGTATACTGAATAGCTTTTTTTACTAAATTATGCTTAGAAGTTTAAGAGCTTGTTTAAACTAAATCTCAAATTCTTAAAATAAAAAAACTTTTAGCACTACTAACTATTACTTAAAAGTTATTATTTATACTTCCTATAAAATAGGTGCTATTTGACTGTAAAATTTCGAGATACAGAATTTTCAATATTACCATTTAAATCAATCGCAGTAAATACCAAACTGTAAGTTCCTATTTCTGTTGGTGTATAGCTTGCATAAATTACAAGTTCTGTTTGTGTATTTGTAACACTATTAACTGTTTTTTCAAAGACGATAGTTCTGCTCTCATTTAAAACTGTCAGTTTTATTGATTCAATTTTTGTATCATCGACACCTAAGGCTTTTATAATTACTTTATCAGCTTCTGGCCATGCACCACCCCAATACCCTACATAAGTTTGATTAACACTAGGGCTTTCTATTAAAACTTGTGGTGCCGTCGTATCTATATCTACCTCTTCTGTGGTTGAACAACTTGTATATATTACTGCAACTGTTAATAAAGTAATTAATTTTATAAAATTATTTTTCATTTGTTTGTTTTATACATTATTGTATGAATAAGAAATAGCCTATTTCTCGATAAGTACCACTACAAAGCTATGGTATTTTGATTACATATATTATGTTGTTTATTATTAAATTGTTATCAAAAGAGCTCATTAGGTTTCGTTAAGAATTTTACTATTTTAAAATTATTGGCAACAACAATTATTATAGCCATCATAAATGTTTTTAATGCTAAAACCTCGAACTATTACAAATAAAAAAAGGATACATGCTTTTACATGTATCCTTATTTATATTTAAACGAATTGCTAAACCTTAGTTTTTAGGTGTATCGCTTTTAGATGCTTTGTTCCAAATTTTAATTTCATCATCTTTTGTAACACCTTCCAATACCTCAACATTCACACCGTCTGATGTTCCTAATTTTAGGGTTCTTTTTTCGTAAGTATCTTCACCTGTTTTAACCTCTACATAAGGCTCTTCAGTTTTTTTATCAAACTTTAACAAACCTTCTTTTATAGATAAAACACTATCTTTTTTTACTAAAACGATATCTGCATTTGCACTATACCCTGCTCTAATAAAAAAGTTATCATCTAAAGAAACATCTGCTTTAATCTTAAATTGCACAGCACCACCTTCTTCTGTTCCTTTTGGTGCAATAAAGTTTAATTTCGCCGGAAATTTCTTTCCTTCAATAGCTCCAATAGAAACTTCTATATCTGAATTCTTTACTAATTTTCCTACTTCAGATTCGTCTACTTTTCCTTCAAAAATCATTTTACTCATATCTGCAATAGACGCAATTGTTGTACCTGCGTTAAAGTTGTTAGACTGAATAACTTGGTCTCCTTCTTTCACAGGAATCTCTAAGATTGTACCAGACATTTGTGCAATAATATTAGTATTTGCTGCACCACCAGAACCTGCAGAACCTCTTTTAATAATTAAATAATCGTTCTGAGCATTTTTTAAATCTTGTTTTGCTTGGTTGTATGTAAGCTCTACACCTTCATACTCTGCTCTAGCAATTACGCCTTTATCAAATAAATTTTTAGTTCTTTTGTAAGAAATTGCGGCATTGTTAACACGTAACTTTGCATTGTCTACTCTACCTCTTGCACTAATTAAAGATTGCTCGTTAGGTACAACTCTTACAGTTGCAATTAAATCTCCTTTTTTTACTTTAGAGCCTTCTAACAACATTATTTTATCAATAATTCCTGTTATTTGAGGTTTAATCTCAATTTCTTCTAAAGGTGTTACTTTACCTGTAGCCACAGTTTTTTTAACAATTGTGGTTCTAAAAGGTGTTTCCGTTTCATATGCTACAATACTTTTCTTGTTCTTTTTACCGAACCAAACAAGTGCTGCAATAAAACATACTGCGATAATTATTAAAATAATTTTAGATCTTTTACTCATGATTTGTTGTTAATTGATTTTATTCTTCTCTTAATGCTTCTATTGGTTTTACTACTGTTGCCATATGTGCCGGAATTAATCCTATTAATGTTCCTAGAAAAATTAATGTGGCAAAGGCAATTAAAATTATGGGGATGTTTACTGTTGGGTTTATCAACGGAATATCTTCATTACTACTTGCTGCTGAATCTATCAAAAACAGCACAAAACTTCCTAAAATAATACCTAACATACCTGCTGTTGTTGTTAAAAAAACAGACTCTAATATAATTTGCTGACGTATACTCTTTGGTGTTGCACCTAAGGCTCTACGTATCCCTATTTCTTTGGTACGTTCTTTTACTGTAATTAATAAGATATTACCAATAGCAAATACACCTGCTATTAACGTTGCAATACCTACAAACCAAGTTAAAAACTGCAGACCAGTTATAAAATTGGTAACCTTAGCTATTTCTTTACCTAAGTTTACACTACCAAATGCTCTTTCGTCTTCTGGATGTACTTTGTGCAAACCTTTTAAAGTTAACAGTATATCACTTTCCATTTGTTCGATGTTTGTACCTTCATTAGCAGTAATCATCATCCAATCTACTTTATCGGCAGTATTGTATACTTTTCTAAAAGTTGTAAACGGTATGTATGCACAATCTCCATCAAAATTTATTGTATTAGAGGGTTTGTAAACACCAATAACCAAATAATTAATACTATTTATTTTTACATATTGGCCAATAGGCATTTCATCTTTATCAAATAATTGCTTGTACATATCTTCTGATATGACAGTAACTTTTGCGGTTGATAAAATATCATTCTCATTTAAAAAACGACCATATAACAATTGTTTTTTCTGAATTTGATCTAAAACAGGATAATCTCCGCTTACCTGAAAATTACCAGATTTAAAATCTTTTACTATTAAATTACTAGTTTGATTTCTTGGTGCTAATAATTTAATCTCATCACTATATTCAGTTTTTAAAACCTCAATATCATTCATTGTTAAAGAAAACCTTCTTCCTTCTTGAAAACCTTTAAAAGGTGTATCTGTAGCTTGTGTCCAAACAAAAACACTATTGGTAGCAAAATTACCAAACAGTTTGTTAAAGCCATTTTCTACTCCTCTAGCAGCTCCTAACAAAACTACTAATAAGAAAATACCCCATAAAACTCCAATTATAGTAATTGCTGTTCTAATTCTATTTTTACGGATGCTTCCGTAAATTTCTTGCCAAGTATCTGAATCGAATAAAAATTTCATAATTAATCTGCTCTTAATGCTTCTATTGGTTTAATATTTGCGGCCTTTTTTGCAGGCACATACGCCGCTATTAATCCAGATAGAACTAAAACTATCGTTGCACCTATTACAATACCTGGGCTTACACTTGGGTCTTTTATAAAATAATCTTCTTCTAAAGTGTCGCCAATTAAACTTAATATGTACGTACCTAAAGTAAGTCCTAGATAACCTGCAAGCGTGGTAATTAATACAGATTCTTGTACAACCATACCAACAATAGACGCAGGTTTGGCTCCTAGTGCTTTTCTAATACCAAATTCTTTTGTTCTTTCTTTGATTACAAAAATCATAATATTAGAAATACCAATAATACCTGCCACTAAAGTACCAGAACCAATTAAAATTACAATGGCATATAAAACGCCCATAAATTGGCCAATACCTTTGTTAGCTTCTGCCATATTTCTAACAGAAAGCGCACTTTGGTCGTCTGGATGAATATCCATCTTTTTTCTCAAGTCGCGTTCCATTCGATTTCCAAAAGCAACAGCTGCATCTAAACTTAAATTAGGATCGTAACCTAGAGCAATCTGACTAATGTAATCGTTATTACCATACATCATTTGTGCAGTAGTTAATGGTATAAATGCTTTTCTTTCTTCGTTATCTCCGCCTTCATCAGAAAAAATACCAATTACTAAATACGAACTTCCGTTTACATTTACTCTTTTTCTTAACGCAGGTCTTTCGCCAAATAAATCTTTTTTAAGCAACCTACCAATTACAATTACTTTCGATTTTTCTTTTAAATCTCTTTCGTTTAAATACCTACCCTCGTCTATAATTGTTTTTTCTAAATATTGATGGTCTGGGTTTACAGCCATTACACTGTAATTACTTGCCTCACTTTTATACTTGATGGTAAAGTTTTTATAAATTCTAGAAGATTTGTACTGAATCTTGTCTCCGTACTCTTCAGAAATATAATCGTAGTCTTTATTTTTTAATTGAACGGTTCTACCTGTTTGCAAACCTTTGTAGGGTTTAGACGTTTTCCAGACTCTAACAAACATGGCATTTTGTGCATCATCTGCAAAAGCACCTTTAAAAGAATTGCTTAATCCGCTAACAATACCAAACAATAAAGTAAATAGTAAAATTGCAAAAGCTACAGTAAAACCAGACATTACAGAACGCAATCTGTTTTTATTTATACTCTGAAAAATTTCTCTCCAACGATCTAAATCAAACATATTAAACGGCTTTAGCTTTTCCTACAGAAGTAATTTCATCACTAATAATTAAACCGTCTTTTAAACGTACCACTCTTTTGGTTTGTTCTGCCACCTCTTCTTCGTGTGTAATTACAAAAACCGTCATTCCTTCATCATTAATATCCTTTAACAAATCCATTACAGAATCTGTTGTGGTAGAATCTAAGGCTCCTGTTGGCTCATCGGCTAAAACAACTTTAGGTTTGGTAACCAAAGCTCTTGCAATGGCAACACGTTGTTTTTGTCCACCAGACAATTCGTTTGGTAAATGATTTGCCCAATCTTTTAAACCAACTTTTTCTAAATAATCTAATGCTATTTGCAAACGCTCTTTTCTTGCCATACCTTTATAATATAATGGCAAAGCAACGTTTTCTACAGCTGTTTTATATGATATTAAATTAAACGATTGAAAAATAAAGCCTAAGAATTTATTACGTAAAATTGCGGCTTTTTTCTCGTTCATGTTTTTTATCAACTGCCCATTTAGGTGGTAAGTACCTTCGTCATGCACATCTAATAAACCAACAATATTTAGTAAGGTAGATTTTCCAGAACCAGAAGATCCCATAATAGAAACAAATTCGCCTTCTTTAATATGTAAATCGATTCCTTTTAAAACGTGTAGAGAATCTTTACCAATAGGGTAAGATTTATGTAGTCCTTCTATTTTAATCATTTGGTGGTTGTTTTGTATAAAAGTATTGATTACCAATGAGTACACTTACTAATTTTTTGTTAAAAGCAAGAGTTCACATTTCAAATACACACATAAGACGTCTTAAAATAAATTATGTTACAAGAAATTTTAAAAAACTTAAAGTATCTTTGTTATAAATTTATGAGAACCTTTTTAAATGCTTGATATACCTAAAGACAAGAAGATAATTTTATTTGATGGTGTTTGTAATTTATGCAATAATGCGGTTACAAAAACGATTAAATACGATAAAAAAAACGAGTTTCTTTTTACTGCGCTTCAATCTAAAAAGGGTACAGAAATTATAAACTATTTAGGCATTGATACGCGTAAACTAGACTCAATTATTTTATATGAACCTGGCGTTTCTTATGATGTAAAAGCAACAGCAGCTTTAAAAATTATGCAGTCTTTTGGCGGTTTATGGCATTTAACACGCATATTTTACTTATTTCCAGAGAGTTTTAGAAATCATGTGTACGAGTTTGTTGCTAAAAACCGTTACAAATGGTTTGGCAAAAAAGAGCAATGCATGATACCCACCAAAGAGTTAAAAGCAAAATTTTTAGATTAGTTATGAAATTGATTAACGCCTTAAAATGTGGGGTAATCTCATTTGTTTTAACAATAGTAATAATTGTTCTATCAATTTATATGAATGAGACAAATACTTATGTTTCTTCTACAATAGTAGGTTTAATAGCAGCTATTATTTTATTATTGTCTATTATCGGAATGATATTTTTAATTACAGAAAGGAAGAAGCCTCAAAAAAATCAAATATTTGTGTCTTTTCTAATAAACTTATTGTTTTTAATGATGTATTCTTACTTAATAATTTCTAATTGGAAATAAAATGAAATTACCTTCACAAATAAAGTGTGTTATTTTTGATATGGATGGTGTAATTATAGATTCTGAAGAGATTCATAAAAAAGCCTATTACGAAACTTTTAATTCTTTAAACCTTACCGTTTCTGATGCTTTGTATAAATCTTTTACGGGATCTTCTACAATAAACGCTTTTCAGAAATTAGTAAAACACTTTCAGCTAAATGAAAATCCAGAAGATTTGGTTTTAGATAAACGCAGGCGATACGTTGACTTTTTCGAAAACGACCCGCACTTGCATTTGGTTGCTGGTGTAGAAGATTTAATAAAATACCTCTACCAGAAAAACATCAAATTGGTACTCGCCTCTTCTTCTGCCATGATTAACATCAACCGTGTTTTTGATCGTTTTAATTTACATCAATATTTTGCGGCTAAAATTAGTGGCGCAGATTTAAAGGAATCGAAACCAAACCCAGAAATTTTTAACAAAGCAGCTGTTTTAGGAAATACACCCAAAGAAAATTGTGTGGTTATTGAAGATTCTGACAATGGTGTTAAAGCTGCTAATGATGCCAATATCTTTGTTTTTGGGTATGCCAATATTTTATCCGAAGGACAAACATTAGAAAATGCCGATGCGGTTATTAAAGATTTTAAAGATTTAAAATCATTACTATAACTACTTGCAAATAGCACAGTATAAGGTACAGTGTTTACAAACTGTACTTTTTTTGTATCTTAGAGATTCTTAGTTTTTTTTAAATAAAAACTTTTAAAACCAAGCTCATGAATCTCGAAAACAATAAAAAAAATGCCATTGCATTTTATAAAATGGCTTACGAAGGCAATCCAGAAAAGGCTGTAGCCTTGTATGTTGGTGATACCTATATTCAGCACAACCCTTTGGTAGCAGATGGCCCGCAAGCATTTATCGATTATTTTACTAGAATGCACAAAGAGTATCAAGACAAGTCTATTCAGTTTGTAAGAACAATTGCAGAAGGCGATTTGGTGGCACTACACACACATCAAATTTGGCCAAGAAATGACCAATATGTTACTATGGATTTCTTTAGATTTACAGATGACGGTAAAATTGTTGAGCATTGGGATAGCATACAGCAAGTACCTAAAACATCTGCCAACAATAATACGATGTACTAATTTTTACACTAAAGAACAGCATACGAATCAGTTAAAAAATAATTACGGATTGTTTAGAAAGCTTTCTAAAAATTAGAATAGCAATTCATGTGAATTTAATGTAATGTTTCTTTTAACTTATGTACTAAGTAGGTAGCAATGCACTATAATTTTAGTAAATTTCACAAAACAATTAAACAAAGACCCCATTATAATTAATGCAGCTAAAAGAAAATTATAAAAAAATTAGAACTGCTACGATAGCCTTTTGCAATCATTTAGAAATAGAAGATTTTGCCATACAAGTGGCAAAATTTGCGAGTCCTGCAAAATGGCATTTGGCACATACTACTTGGTTTTTCGAAACCTTTATCTTAAAAGAAATAGATAAAAACTACCTAGAGTTTGATGCTAATTTTAACTACTTATTTAATAGTTATTACAACAATGTTGGTAGCAGAGTTTTGCAAAACAACAGAGGCAACATGTCTAGACCTAGCACAAATACTATTTTCGAATACAGAAAACATGTAGATGCTAAAATGCTAGCAGTAATAGATCGCATTACAGATCAAAAAATTATCGATTTAATTGTTTTAGGTTTGCAACACGAGCAACAACATCAAGAATTATTGGTTACTGATGTAAAATATATGTTGGGGCACAACCCTTTACTACCAACCTTTGCAGATACATACAATTTGGTTGCCCATAAAAACACAGCGCATACAAGTATTAAAATTGCCGCAGGTGTGTATACTATTGGGCATCAAGAAAAAGGGTTTTGTTATGATAATGAACTCGGCGTGCATAAAGTATATGTAGCAGATTTTGAAATAGACAATTACCTAGTAACTAATAGAGATTTTATAGAGTTTATAGAGGCTGGCGGTTATACAGATTTTAACCTTTGGTTAGATGAAGGTTGGTCTTGGATACAAGACCAAAAAATAAATGCGCCTATGTATTGGCATAAAATAAATAACCAATGGCATTATTACACTTTAGCAGGTTTACAAAAAATAGACTTAGATGCGGTGTTGTGCCATATTAGTTATTTTGAAGCCAATGCATTTGCAACTTTTAAAAACAAACGATTACCAACAGAATTTGAATGGGAAATTGCTGCTAAAAAATTAAACTGGGGTTTGCGTTGGGAATGGACAAATAGTGCGTATTTGCCCTACCCTGGTTTTGTTACTGCAAACGGTGCCGTTGGCGAGTATAATGGTAAATTTATGAGCAACAAAATGGTGTTAAGGGGTGCATCTACAGCAACCTCTGCAAACCATAGCAGGCACACGTACCGTAATTTTTTTAGTGCAACAGATAGATGGCAATTTACAGGAATTCGATTAGTAAAATAAGATGATAGAAACTTTTAAAGAAGAAATAAAACAAGGATTAACAGCAACACCTAAAACGTTGCCTTCAAAATATTTTTATAACAAAATTGGCGATGCGCTTTTTGTACAGATTATGAATCTGCCCGAATATTATTTAACAAGAAGCGAGTTTGATATTTTTAAAAATAAAACCCAACAGTTAATAGATGCTTTTGGTATTCATAAAGATACTCATTTCGAGTTGATAGAATTGGGCGCTGGCGATGGCACAAAAACCAAAGAACTTTTAAAGGTTTTAGACGCACAAAATTATCGTTTCGATTATATGCCAATAGATATTTCTGCAAATGCTTTGGCGCAATTAAAAAACAATTTAGCCAAAGAATTGCCAAATATTTCTGTAAAAACCCAACAAGGAGATTATTTTAACGTACTTCATTCTTTAAAGGAAAACAACAACCCTAAAGTGATGTTGTTTTTAGGTTCTAATATTGGGAATATGGATGATGAAATTGCTACAGAATTCATTTATAATTTAGGCGCAAATTTGCAAAAAGGCGACAAACTATTGTTAGGTGCAGATTTGATAAAATCAAAAGAAATTGTGTTGCCTGCGTATAATGATGCACAAGGTATCACGGCAAAATTCAATTTAAATTTGTTAGACCGCATCAATACAGAATTAAACGCAGATTTTAATACATCGCAATTTAAACATCAACCAGAATATAACGAGGCAGAAGGTATTGCCAAAAGTTTTATTATAAGCACCCGCGATCAAGAGGTAACGGTACAGCAATTAAACACCACTTTTCACTTTAAAGAGGGCGAAAAAATTCATACAGAAATATCTAGAAAGTACAACGATGCTTTGATACAACAAATCATTGCAAACACTAGCTTTACGCTAGATACTAAAATTATGGATACCAATGCCTATTTTGCGGATTACATACTAACTAGAAACTAAAATAATTTGCTATGAAATTAGCACTATACGGTTTGGGCAGCAGAGCAACTGCCTATTATTTACAAGAATTAAACAAACAATACAATTTAAAAAAAGGCGGGTATAGTACTTGCCCTTTGTGGTTGTACAACACTAATTTTAATAACATCAATCCGTTATTGCCAAATACATCAAAAGCCTTAGATGCTATTGTAAAAAAAGATTTACAAGCGATAAAAGGCGTACAACCTCATAAAATTATAGTACCTAATATTACATTACACGAAACAATAGATCGTATTGATACCCATGATGCTATTGTGCATCCATTGCCGTTAACACTAGAAAAGATTAAGCAACATCAAGTTTCTAAAATCCTTTTAGTTGGCTCTTTACATAGCATGCAAGCAGCGTATTTAAATTCGTTTTTTAAAGAAAACAGCATTGCCGTAGTATTGCCTACGGATGAAGAAATGGAATTAATTGATACCGCTAGAAAAGCAATTTATAGCTACACAGAAACAAAAAAACAAGTGAAAGCATATCAAAAAATTTTAAAAAACTATGCAGCCAAACACATTGTTGTAATTGCTTGTACAGAACTTTCTATTTTAAAACCACAAGGCAATCGTGCTATTGTAGACATGGCAGATCTTCAAATACAAAATGCTGTACAAACAGTGTTCTAAATAAAAAAGCCTTTGCAAATGCAAAGGCTTTTTTTATAAAATCGCTTAAAGCTTATGCTTCTGTAGCCGTTTCTGTAATTGCTACCACTTCAATATCAAATACCAAATCTCTACCCGCTAACGGATGATTTCCATCAATAACAATAGCCTCTTCTTTTACCTCTACCACCATTAAATTCATTTCGCTACCATCTGGTGCTTTAGATACCAAGCCCATACCTACTTGTGGCTCCATGTCTTGTGGTAAGTCTTTTTTAGCAACCTCTTGTATCAATTGTTCATTTACTTCGCCATACGCATCTTCTTTGGCAATGTTTAATGTTTTCTTCTCGTTCAGCTTCATGTTTAACAACCCTTTTTCAAAACCAGGAATCAAACGTCCTTGTCCTAAAGTAAATTCAATAGGCTCTTTTCCTTCCGAAGTATCAAAAATTTGTCCGTCTGTTAATTTCCCTGTGTAATGTACTTTTACAGTGTTGTTCTCTTTTACTTGCATCATACTACTTTGTATTTCATTTATAAGTTTGATAAACTACAACTCTTGCACTTTACAAACTTTTTTAATTTACACTTACAAAGCCACCAAAACCAAGCCAAAGCAGTTCTTTCTACTAAAAGTTCTAGCAAAATAGCAAAATGAGAGTTTTCAATTTAAAATTTGAGGCTATCAATGGCTTTGTAAAGACTTCACATTGTAAGTAAGTTTGTCAGTCTACAGAAAAGAATAGACAAACTTGTCATCCATACAAGTACAAAAGACGGTAATAAAATTTATACGATTAATTTTAAATTTCATTTTACCCTTCTTTTACAAACTACTATTTTTGCAAAATGGATACTAAGAAACAGATAATAAAAAAATTGCAGCGTTCGGTTGCAGAGGCTATCAAGCAATTTTCTATGATTGCAGAAGGAGACAAAATAATGGTGTGTCTTTCTGGCGGAAAAGATAGTTATGCCATGTTAGATATGTTATTGTATTTCCAGAAAGTAGCGCCTATTTCTTTTGAAATTGTTGCCGTTAACTTAGACCAAAAACAACCCGGTTTTCCAGAAGAGGTGTTGCCAACTTATTTAAGCAATTTAAAAGTACCTTATAAAATTATAGAAAAGAATACCTACAAAGTGGTAATGGATAAAACACCCGAAGGCAAAACTACTTGCAGTTTGTGTTCTCGATTACGAAGAGGTACTTTGTACGAGGCTGCCAAAGATTTAGGTTGCAATAAATTGGCTTTGGGCCATCACAGAAATGATATTATAGAAACCTTTTTCTTAAACTTTTTCTTTGCCGGAAAAATGGAAACCATGCCACCAAAGTTTAAAAACGATGCTGGCGATTTAGTGGTGTTAAGACCTTTGGCTTTTTGCAAAGAAAGCGATATCGAAACCTATGCAGCGTATCAAGAATTCCCGATTATACCTTGTAATTTATGCGGATCGCAAGAAAACTTACAGCGTAAAAAAGTAAAACAAATGATTGCAGATTGGGAACAAGAATTTCCGAATAGAAATTCGATTATGATGAATGCTTTGCAAAACGTATTTCCGTCACATTTATTAGACCATAACTTGTACGATTTCGACAACTTAGAAACCAAAGTAACAGAAAATGTATTGTAAAGTTTAAAACCCTTACACCCTACTACTTTCTTTATACACAGTTAACCCGCCTTTTAATTTTCTTTTCATTTTAAGAGCCGGTTGGTAATTGATATGAAATTTTTTAATGTTTCGTTTTACACTTAGTGCTTCTGGTGTAGCCGCCGCAACACCGCTAAAGCCCATTTTAAACTTACCTACATCACCAAGATCTACAATTTTACCTTCGCTTAAATGATAATCTAGCTTTTTACCCAATGCCATTAAAACAGCTTTTACATCTACACTGTGTAAAGTACACTCGTTGCTAATACTTTCGCTTAAAGTATCTAAATCTACCGTACCTGTATTTACGGCTTGTAAAATATAATTCGCGGTATTTTTACCAATGCTATTATTTCTTTTAGAAATTCTGTAACGTAACGCCATTTGTAATTTATTTTTTGTATCTTGTTAATTATCTTCTATTTACCTACCAATTTTAAATCTACAAATTATTCTACAATAATTTTAAAAATATACTAGTATATTTTTAAATAAATAGTACAATAGTTATACAAGAATACTAGTACTTCTTTAAACTACCTTAGTAGCAAAGCAACAAAACCTACTGAGCTATGCACAAATACCTACTGAGGGATGCACAAATACACCCTAGTGCAAATAGTATAACCTTACCACGCATAAATAGTTTACTTAGAAACAAATATGTATTTACTATTGGCTTTTACGTATAAATACACGAAATTCGCTAGCGTTGATTATAAATCATTGAAAAAGAGATTATGATTGACTTGAATTGCAACAAATTGAAAAAGAACGAAAATAACCTTTAAATGAAAATTGAGAATATTAGTATACAGAATTTTAAAACATTCGGACTTGAAAAAATAGAACTTACTTTAAATGACTTAACTGCTCTAATAGGAGAAAATAGTGTGGGAAAATCAAATGTTCTAGAAGCCTTAGATCTTTTTTTTAATTTCACAAAAACAAAAGTATCTACGAAAAGTTATCATCATAACAACTATTCTAAACCAATAATTATAAGGGTAAAATTCAAAAACTTAAATTTAGATGAATTAACAACATTTAAGACACACTTAGACAAACAAAATGACTTGACAATAACTCAGTATATAGAGGCGATTTCAAAAGAAGACGGAGTCGAACTGAAAGATGCTTCAATTGAAGATATTGACTTTATAGAATCGAAACACGGAACAAAACAAATTCCAACTAAAGAATATCTATGGACTATTGCAGACAAAAATCCAACAAAAGCTAATTTAAAAAAGTGGTGGATAAGTGATTTAAAAATTGGAGATTTTGATTTCAAAACACTTTTTGATAGTGAAGAAGAACCAACACAAGGAGAGTTTCGGGATAAATTAATTCAATTAAATGAAGAGCATTATGATGCAATACCTAAAGAACAAATAACTGGAGATGAGAAAGTTTTGGGATGGAAAAGTAAGCTAAAAGCTAATCTTCCAAAATTCTTTTACATACCAGCAATTAAAAATTTATCCGAAGATTTAAAAGTTACAAAAACAAGTGCCTTAGGTGAATTAATTAACTGGCTTTCAAGTTCTGTTTCGACAGAAATTAAACAAGAATTCAAAACAAAGACTGATGCTTTAGTAAAAGAATTAATCGAAAAAATCGACACAACCGAAAAAGGAGAATCAAAAATTCAAATAATAAATAAAGCTCTAAATGATAATATAGGTTTTGATATTGGTTGTTCACTAGAATTAAAATTCGGTTCACCTGAAATTCAAGACGTTGTATTTCCTCAGCCTAAAGTTTTTGCTAATGATGGATATGACTCAGAACTTACAGAGAAAGGGCATGGAATTCAAAGACTAGCATTATTTTCATTGTTAAGGACTTACAATACTTTCGATTTTGGTAAAAACACCAGTGAAAGTAATATAATAATCGGTTTAGAAGAACCTGAAATTTACTTGCATCCACCACTAAAAAGAGCAACTTACAATCTTTTAAAAGAAATCTCTGAGGGTAGTGACCAAGTAATTTATACAACACACGACAGTTTATTTATATCCGTTGACAATTTTGACCAAATAAGGCTTTTTAGAAAATCTTCTGAAGAAAATCCTAAAACAGTTTCACACGAACTAGGTGTTCAACAAATTATAAATCATTATAAAAATTTATACGGAAAAGAAGTTGATGAATTAAGCATTAGGCATAGATTTCATCATCTTATTGATGAGACTAAAAACGAAGGTTTTTTTGCAAAAAAAATAGTTCTGATTGAAGGGGAAACTGAAAAATATTCTTTACCAAATTATTTCCGTTCAAAAGGGTTTGACATTGATACAAATAGAATTTCACTAATAAACGCAGGTTCAGTTGATACTATTCCATATTTACTCTTATTATTTAACGAGTTCAGAATTCCTTGCTACGTAATTTTTGATGGTGATAAACCAAGTAAGCCAGTTGAAGATTTAAAAGGTGACGTTCGAAAAGACGCTATTAGTAAATCTAACAGGAATAAAGCTATACTCCAAATGCTTGGTCACCAAACAACAAAAGATTCATTCTTTTTCCCTCAAACAAATATTAATTCAAATTATTCAATTTGGGAAAAAGATTTTGAAGAGGAGTTTCATAAGAACATTGAAAATTATGAAGAGATAAAAGCAGAAGCAAAAAAATTATACAATAACAACAGTAAACCATTAACTGCTAGATATTTTTCAGAAAAAATATGTAAAACACCAGATAAGATCGACAAAAAAATTGACTTGTTAATTGAAAAAATAATAGAACTTGAATGGACTGAATCAATTATTGAAAGAATATAAACAATATATTTACCGTTTTATAGACTACAACAATGCAAACCACAAAACTAACATCAGAAAGTATTTTACCCCTTACCTGCTCTAGAGCCGGCACATGTTGTTATGGTAAAGCCGTAATGTTAAATCCGTGGGAGTTGTTTCAATTTAGCATCGAGAAAAAAGTATCTCCAAAAACGTTTCGAAATTTGTATACAGATTTTGGTGGCGTTCGTTTAACCTTTAACGGAAAAAAAGATAGCAAAGGGCAAAGTGCTTGCAGCCAATACATAGATACCAAAGGTTGCAGTGTGCATAATGGCAGACCGTTGGCTTGTCGTTTGTATCCTTTAGGGCGTCAAATACAGTTTAACAAAGCACATTATATGTTCGAGGGCACAGAATTTCCGTGTTTAACAGACTGTGCCGAGGTTTTAAATTTACCCAAATTAACGGTGGGTAATTATTTAAAAGGACAAGGAGCCACACCTTTTGAAAATGCCCAAGATGCGTATTTAGAAATGATGCAAAATATTGCAGATGTTGCTTTTCAGTTGTTGTTAGAAACAGGTTTGTCTGCATCCGGAGACACCAAAACACTGCAAATGTGGCAAGCAATGGGTACTGCATCGCCAGAAGACTTAACCCAACGCATTGGTACAGATTGGTTAGATGCTTTAATGTTACCGGCTATAGATAAGACCATAGACAATCCAATTGACTTTGCCACAGCACACAACGAGCTATTAATGGCTAAGATTCAAGATAACTTTGATGGCTTAGATACATTGGCTAAAATTAGCGATGCCGCCATTCTATTAATTGGCGTAGCCTTGCAATTGGCAAGAGGTTTGGGTGCAAATACCCAAGAAATTGCAAGCCATTGGGTGGCAACTGCAAAAAGTCATGGTGCTTTAGACTAATTGTTGTTAACTTTGTTTTTAGAAAAAGACACACTTCTTAAAATTGTAACCGATGAAAATATTGCATACTGCCGATTGGCATTTGGGACATAGACTGCACGAACAATCTCAATTTGAAGAACAAACACTATTTTTAGAATGGTTAGAAAACTACATCATTTTAAACAAAATAGATGTTTTATTGGTTTCTGGTGATATTTTTGATTCGGGTTCGCCATCTAACCAAAGTTTAGAAATGTATTACCGCTTTTTAATGAACTTAAAAGCAACTACATGTAAATCGGTTATTATTACGGGTGGTAATCATGATTCGCCAGGTACTTTAAATGCACCAAAACCTATTTTAGATACCTTGTCTATCAAAGTAATTGGCAAAGCTACAGAAGACATTAAAGACGAAATTTTTACCATTGATGTAAACAACCAACAAGTAATTGTTGCTGCCGTACCTTATTTGAGAGACGGTGATATTAGACGCGCCGTTGCCGGTGAAACTTTTGACGAGTTGATAGACAAATACAAAACGGCATTAATACATCATTACGATGCAGCTGCCGCAGCTGCAAAAGCTATCAACACTAAGAATGCACCTGTAATTGCCATGGGACATTTGTTTGCTACCGGCGGCTCTGTTTCTGATAGTGAGCAAAATATTTATGTAGGTACTTTAGGCCATATTGGTGCAGAAGATTTTAATAGCTATTTTGATTATGTGGCTTTAGGGCATTTGCACAGACCGCAAATAATTGGAGGCAACGAAAAGGTTCGATATTCGGGATCGCCAACAGTGTTAAGTTTTAGCGAAGTGAGTTATGAGAAAAAAGTTATTGTATTAACTGTAGAGGATAATACAATCTGTAATATTGAAGAAGCCATTGTACCAAGATTTCGCGAATTTTATAAAATTACAGGTACGGTAGCAACTTGCATCGAAACTTTTACAGAGCTTACTACCAACGATTACAATTTAACGCCTTGGGTAGAAATCGTTTTAAAAGAAGACCATACGGTAAATACAGAAGATTTAAAACGAGCAGCAGAACAGCACGCTTTTGAAATCTTAAAAATTGGCTTGCAAAGAGAACGCACTGTAAAAGGGATTGAAGAGTTATTAGAAAATACAAAATCTATAAAAGAATTGGTGCCTACAGAAGTTTTTAAGCTAAAATGCAAAGAAATGGCCTATGATTTAGAGCAAAAACCAGCCATTTGGGATGCGTTTAATGAGATTTTACAATCTGTAAAAAAACAGTAAAAGCATCTAGATATGAAAATTTTAAAAATTGAATTACAGAATATCAATTCCTTAAAATCTGATACACCTATTTGTATCGATTTTGAAAGTGAACAATTTAGAGATGTTGGTTTGTATGCCATTACAGGCGCTACAGGTGCAGGTAAAACCACTATTTTAGATGCAATTACCATTGCCTTGTACCATAACGTACCTAGATTTAACGGTACAAAAGGGACACTTTTAGATGTGGTAAGCCATGGAGCAACAAACGCGTATAGTAGAATTGTGTTTACAAACAAAACGGCTTCTTTTGAGGCTTTTTGGGGTATCAAAATTGCTGACAAAAATGGAAAACGTTACAAAAATGCCAAAGAAGAAGTAAGCTTAAAAAACTTAACGACAGGTGCTATTTTAGCAACTCAAAAAAGACAATTATTAGCAGAAGTGCTAAGAGTTTCTCAATTAGACTACAACCAATTTTTACGATCTGTAATGCTTGCCCAAGGTGAGTTTGCTGCATTTTTAACTGCCAAAGGACCAGAAAAAGGAAAGCTTTTAGAGCAAATTACCGGCGAACAGATTTATAAAAAAATTGGACAAGGAATCTTAGAACGAAAGGCCAAAGAAGAAAATACCTTAAAAGAAATTCAGGCAAAAATTAATGCGGATGATATTTTAAGTGAAGAACAAAAAAAGGAATTATTAGAAGACAGTAAAGGGATTGATTCCGCGATTCTAACAGCTGCAAATGTTATTAAAACATCGCAAACCGTTGTAGACTGGTATACAGAATTTTCGAAATTGACAAAAGCAAAGGAAGAGAATGAAAAAAATGCCGATGCTATTGAAAAATACGTTAAAGAACAAAAACCGAAATTAGACGCCTATGCTTTGCACGAAAAAGCATTGCCTTTTAAAGAAAAGATAAAAGAATTAAAAGAGCTAGATACTGCTATTCTAGAAAAAGAAAAAGCAAAAGGCAATTTAGATAAAGAATTAAAGGATTTACATCCTAAAATACTGCAACTAGAAAAACAGGTAACCGCAGATACCTTGGCCTTAAAAAAAGAAGAACAAAACTTTAATGCTTGGTTGCCAAAGTTTGAAGAAATTACCAAATTAGATGCTACGCTTAAAACCGAAAAGCAAGCTAAACTGAAAATTCTAGAAGATGAAAAGGTTTTAGACGCGCAAATAAAACAAGCTACTGAAGAAAGAAATCGATTAAAAGAGCAATTAAATACTATTGAGGCTAAAATTAAGAACGCAACGAATTACATCGAAAAGAATTCTTTTTTAACCTCGGTAGCTAAAGAACTCACCAACTGGCGAGAAGATTTTTCGGAGTTAAAAACTCACCATACGGCAATCACCGAAAGTGACGAGGCTATCATTAGAGTTAACAAAGAAACTGACGTATCCGAAGAATCATTAAAAAACAAAAAACTACTTTTTGACAAAGAAATCAATGCCAAAAAAGAGCTAGAAAATAAAATAAGTCTTTTAAACAAAGACTCAGAAAAAAACACACTACAAGACATTTTACAGCTGCAAACCATTGATGCAAAAGCAGCAGAGAACTGGAAAGAATTAAAAAGCCTTTCAGAACAATACATCCTTTTACAAAAACAGGTAGCCCATACGGTTTTAGACGTAAACAAATTAACTACAGAAGAAAAGGAAGTACAAAGCAACCTTAGTGCCTTAGAAAAGGACCTAAAAACACAAGAAGCGTTGGTAACAGATGCTACTAAAATTTTAGAATTAGAGCGCAGTGTTGCCAAATACAAAGCAGATAGAGCTAATTTAAAACCAGGAGAACCTTGCGGTTTGTGTGGCGCTACAGAACATCCGTTTGCAGAAAACTCACCCGCAATTCAAATTAGCGAAGCAACCGCCACGTTAACGAAACGAAAGGAAGATTTGGCAAAACTGAACGCAAAGCAAAATCAACTTTTACTACAAAAAACTAGCATAACTACCCGAATAGAAAATACAACGCTTCAATTAAAAAATAAAAAAGAAGAAATAACTGCATTAACTGCAAAAGCAGACAAAATACCTGTTGCTACTGCATTGGCTGATTCAGAAAAAATTGATGATGAAATTCAATTGCTGGCGCAGAAATTAAAAGTGCATCAAGAAAATATACAAAAAGCCCAAGAAACTCAAAACGAAAAAGACAGACTTAGCAAAGCAATGCAACTGCAACAGCAAACCTATAGTGCATTGCACACACAAATTGTTGCTTTAGAAGAACAAATGAAACATGCTAAAAAATCGATTTCAGCGCATAACGAAAAAGTTATTACCCATACAAAACTTAGCAAAGAAATAGAAGAACGCTTAAAAATTTCTTTAGCCAAATATGCTATAGAAATGCCTGCTATTGCTGCTATAAATCAATTTCTAAAAGATACAGAAAACAGCATCTTAACTTTTGATGCCAAAGAAAAAGAAATAGCCTCGTTTATATCTGAACAAAAGGTATTATCCGCTAAAATAGAAGCTATAGATAGTACTTTAAAGGTAAAACATCAAGATATGGATACCTTGCGAAAAACCTTTAAAGAAAAAGATGCCATTGCGAATAAAATTCTAGTACAAAGAGTAGCCATATTACCAATAGAAACCTCTGTAGATTCTAAAAGAAAAACATTACAATCACTTATTGAAAAACAATCGAAAGAAGAACGAATTGGTAAAGAAGCACTGCAGAATTTACAAAATTTAAAAACCAAACAAGAAACGTCTTTAGCCAACACAACAATTGATTTAGAAAAGCTAAAAGATGCCAAAATTAAACTAGAAAGCAACTTTAATAAAGAAGTTGAACTTAGTGAATTTTTAACCCGTACAGCTATAGAAATGGCTCTTTTATCTGACGAGCAAAGTGTAAATTATAAAAAGTTAAAAGAAAGAATACAAGAAAATTTAGTGAAGATTAAAACCTTAAAAGAAAATAATTTAAAGGAATTTAACGCTTTAAAGGCAACGAAAAACTGTACAACTACCGAGCAAGAAAGCAAAGAGTTATTAGCCACTGAAAAAGCCAAAAAAGATGCTCTTTTAACTAAAAAAGGTAAAATTGAAGAAACTTTTAGAAAAGATTTAGAAATTAAAAACAGAAATAAAGAGGTTTATAAAAAAATAGATGCTCAATCCGAAATTTGCAACGTTTGGCGCGAGTTGTTTAAAATTATTGGTAACTCAAAAGATGCCTTTAATGTGTATGTACAACGTTTAACATTAAAACAATTGTTAGATTTAGCAAATGTGCATTTGTATAATTTGAACAAACGTTATTCTTTAAAACTAGAAGACACTTACAAGCCCAAAGAAGAACTGAACTTTAATTTAATAGACCATTATCAAACAGATAGAGCAAGATTGGTAGACACTTGTAGTGGAGGTGAAAAGTTTATTATTAGTTTGGCATTGGCATTGGGGTTGTCTGATTTGGCAAGCAAAAATGTAAAAATAGATTCTCTTTTTATAGATGAAGGTTTTGGTACTTTAGATGGCAATACTTTAGAGACGGTAATTGCTACATTAGAAACTTTACAATCTCAAGGGAAAACAATTGGTATTATTTCTCATGTAGAAAACTTAAAAGAGCGCATACCTACACAAATTCAAATTACCAAAAAAAGTAGCGGAGTAAGTACAGTAAAAATTGTGTAACGCAGTATGTGCCTTTATTAAAAACAAACAACGGCTTTAAAAAGATTAAAGCCGTTGATTGATTGATAAAAAACTTCATTACGACCCTACTTATAATTTAGTAAAAACCCCCATTTCGACTAATCCATAGAAAAAAATTTCGTACGTGCAGGGTCAGTAATGCGTTTATTTATAAATTTTAGCTAATTATTTTCTTTAAAATGCTAAAACCTTTTTTTTCATGTTCGTCTACAGTTCCATCTGCAAAAAACACTTGTTTTATATTCTTTAATAATTCTTCTTTTTCAAATTGAGTAAATTCATTATCTGAAACAAAAGATTGTATTTTATCTAAATTTTCTTCATCAGAATCTACAACAACCTCTGTATGCATTCTATGAAAAGTTACTTCATCTACTTTGGTTCGGATATAATCTTGCTCTGCAATATCTTCTACATGGTTACAATGAGCTGCATATAATAATACGTAGGCTTCAAAGTCTTTTTTAGTCCAATCTAAATTCATACTTCTTTTACAATTGGTAAATTACCATTACTGGCCCATTCCGTCCAAGAACCATCGTAAACAGCTGTATTTTTAATTTCTAAAACTGCTGCTGCTAAGGCTAAAATTGAAGCCGTTATCCCTGATCCACAGGTAAATATGATTTCATTTTCGTTTTCAAATTTAGTAAAAATTTTAAATAAATCATCAAAAGATTTCATTTTTCTGTTTTCTAACACAAATTTGAATGGAATATTTATAGAATTAGGAATATGTCCACTAGATAATTCTGGTCTAGGTTCTGGCGCTGTTCCTAAAAATCTTTCTTCTGAACGAGCGTCTATAATAACACTGGTGTCGTTAGACATTGCTTTATAAACAGCTGCTGTATTTTTGAGTTTATTTGGCTTAAAATCGACTGTAAAGTTCCCTTTATCACTTTTAATAGAATAGTTAGCAACAGTTGGATAGTTGTTAGCATTCCATTCTGGCAAACCACCATCTAAAACCGCTATGTTTTGAAAACCCATTAGCTGAAACATCCACCAAACTCTTGGCGCACTATAAATGCCTAAATCATCATAACAAATTATTACAGAATTGTTATTTATACCTAATTCTTGAGCTTTCTTTTCAAATACTTCTGCCGTTAAAACTGTATTTGGTAACGTTGCATTTTGATCTGAAAAAGTCTTTTTTAAATCAAAAAACAGGGCACCTTTAATACATTTCTTTGCAATGCCTGTTGTAGCAACATCCGTCACTTTAGGGATTGTACAGTCTAAAACGACAAGATTTGTATCGTTTATATGCTTGTACAACCAATCTACAGTTACTAACGGTTTGGTTATTTTTAAAGACATTTTGTAGACGTATTATTTTACTTCGTCGTAATGATCGTCCCAGTTTTTTGGTGTTGGATTGTCGTGTAATTTACCAACAGATTTGGCTACTAAAGAGGCAACAGTTGCATCTCCGGTGACATTTATTACGGTTCTACACATATCTAAAGGCCTATCTACCGCAAAAATTAATGCCAAACCAATGGCTAATTTATCTGCTGGAAAATTAACCGATTCTAATACAATTACCAACATTACCATACCTGCACCAGGAACTGCAGCAGAACCAATAGAAGCTAATAAAGCTGTAATTATAATCGTTAATTGATCTACAAACGTTAAATCGAATCCAAGCGCTTGTGCAATAAAAACTGCTGCAACTGCTTGATATAAAGAGGTTCCATCCATATTAATGGTAGCACCAACCGGTAAAACAAAACTAGATACTTCTTTATCTACACCAATATGCTCTTCTACACGCTCCATAGTTACAGGTAAAGTAGCTGCACTAGAACTTGTAGAAAACGCCAATAATTGCGCCGGACTTAATTGTTTTAAGAACCAAAAAGGATTCTTTTTTGTAAACACTTTTACCAAAATCATGTAAAAAACAACCAATAAAAATAAACCACCAACAACGGTTGCGGCATACTTTAAAAGTGCAATTAATAAATCTGGATCATTAGAAGACACCACTACATTAGACAATAAAGCAAATACTGCAATTGGCGCAAATAACATAATTAAATCGACCATCTTTAAAACAACTTCATTCAAAGAATCGAAAAAATCTTTTAAAGGCTTCGATCTTTTTTCACCTATTAAAAGCATCGAAATTCCTAAAAATATTGTGAAGAAAATTACTTGTAACATCGATTTGTTGTTACTCATAGCTTTCATTGCATTATCTGGCACCATGTCAACTAAAAACTGTAAAGGCCCGCTACTTTTTTGTTTTGAAGCTTCTGCAATTTTTGCTTGCACACCACCACTATTGGCATATGTTTCTGTTAATTTTGTAATAGTTTCTTCTGATATACCATCACCTGGCTTTACAACATTAACCAATAATAAACCAATGGTAATCGCTATAACTGTTGTAAAAATATAGATTCCGATTGTTTTTAAACCAATATTTTTAAACTTAGAAATATCTTTTAAATCTGAAATACCCTTCACCAAAGAAGCTATAATTAAAGGAACCGCAATTAACTTTAATAATTTTACAAAAATGCTTCCAAAAGGATTAATCCAATTAGCAACAAAAGTAGAACCACCGTCTACTGTTGTCATTAACAATCCAAAAAGGATACCTACAACCATTCCTATTAAAATCTTCCAGTGTAATGCTAGTTTCTTCATCTATTTGTTTAAAATTATTTCAGTGGTGAAAGATAAAAAAATAATTAAAAATTTAAGTGACTTTATTTGTATATTGTGTCATATTTTTAGAAAACATTCATATTAATTATTAAAAACATAAAAATGTCAGGTATATTAGACTTATTAAACAGTGATTTAGGAAAACAAATTGTTTCTGGTGTAGCAGGTTCTACAGGTAACGATACAAGTAAAACAGGTAGTGCATTAACAATGGCTTTACCCGTTTTAATGAAAGCAATGGAAAGAAACGCTTCTTCTCCTGAAGGTGCAGCTGGTTTAATGGGAGCTTTAACAGGTAAACATGATGGTAGTATTTTAAACAACTTAGGTGGTTTATTTGAAGGTGGTGTTGATGAATCTGTGAAACAAGATGGTGCTGGTATTTTAGGACATATTTTAGGTAGCAAACAACAAGGTGTAGAACAAGTAATTAGTCAGAAATCTGGTTTAGATGCTGGTTCTGTAGGAAATATCTTAAAAGTTGCTGCACCAATTTTAATGGGTGTTTTAGGTAAACAAAAGCAAGAACAAAACATTAGCAATTCTGGAGATTTAACAGGTCTTTTAGGTGGTTTGCTAGGTGGTAGTTCTGCGAACAACGATCAAAGCTTTTTAGAGAAAATTTTAGATGCTGATGGTGACGGAAGTGTAATTGATGATGTTGCAGGAATGGTTTTAGGAGGAAATAAGAGTAAAGGTGGCCTTGGAGGAATGTTAGGTGGTCTTTTTGGAAAATAAGTTTTCTACATTTTTAGATATAAAAAAGCTCAAACATATTGTTTGAGCTTTTTTTATAAAGTTTAAGTGTTACTTTTTATAACAAGATTTGTATATTTCTTCGTACACAGGTAAAATACTATCTAAAGAAAATTGTTTGGTATGTGCTTTTGCATTTAGTTTAAACTGCTCTAAAGTTGCATCGTCTTTAACAATTGAAATGGCATTTTTAGCCATGTCTTCAACATCTCCTAAATTACTTAAGTATCCTGTTTGGCCATGAATGTTTACTTCTGGCAATCCGCCTGTATTGGTAGAAATAACAGCTGTACCTGCTGCCATTGCTTCTAATGCTGCCAAACCAAAACTTTCTGTTTGTGATGGTAATAAAAACACATCTGTATAACATAAAATTTTAGCAACTTCTGTGCTGTTTCCTAAAAAGAAGACATCATCAGTAATTTTTAAATCTTTTACTAATTTTTCTGCTTTTGCTCTTTCTGGCCCTTCACCAATCATCAATAATTTAGAAGGAATCTCCTTTCTTACTGCGGCAAAAACCTTTATTACATCTTCTACCCTTTTTACAGGTCTAAAATTACTAACATGCGTAAAGATTCTTTCGTTTGGTTGTGCCAAAGCAATTCTTTTACATTCTTCTTTATGTGCATTGTCGTACTTTTCTACATCAATAAAGTTGTAAATTACTTTTATGTCTTTTGTAATATTGAATAACTTATTGGTAGTATCTTTTAAATTGTTAGAAACAGAAGTAACTACATCAGAATTATTAATACTGAATTCTACGGCTGTTTTATAGGTTGGATGACTACCAACCAAAGTGATATCTGTACCATGTAAGGTAGTAACTACACGCACATCTAAACCTTTTTCTTTTAGCATTTGTTTTGCCATATATGCAGCGTAAGCATGCGGAATTGCATAATGTACATGTAAAACTTCTAAATCGTGTTTTCTTACGACTTCTACCATTTTACTTGACAACGCCAACTCATAGGGTTGATATTCGAAAAGAGGATATTCTTCGATAACAACTTGGTGAAAATGTAGATTGTGAGATAAAAAATCTAAACGAACTGGTTGATTATATGTTATAAAATGAACTTCATGTCCTTTATTAGCCAATGCCATACCTAATTCTGTAGCTACTACTCCACTTCCTCCGAAGGTTGGATAACAAACAATACCTATTTTCATGTAATTTCTAAAAAGGTTAAAAAATTAAATTCTTAGTTGTAAAGATACTTTTAATCTTACACTATTATTCTAAATAAAAATATAAAAGAGTTTTTCAAATGCATGAAAAACTCTTTTTGTGATTTATAGTAATAGTAAATGACTAGTAATCTCCTAAAGTTGCTGGATTTTGAGCTAATGCAGTTTCCAATTGCTCGTCACTTGGTGCTTTACCATGCCAAGCATGAGTATGCATCATAAAGTCTACACCGTTCCCCATTTCTGTATGTAACAATATACAAACTGGTTTTCCTTTACCGGTTAAAGCTTTTGCTTCTGCTAATCCTGCTAAAATTGCTTCGATATCATTACCTTCTTTAACATCTAACACATCCCAACCAAAAGCTTCAAATTTAGCTCTAATACTTCCCATGTTTAAAACATCGTCTGTAGCACCATCAATCTGCTTTCCGTTTAAATCTATAGTTGCTATTAAATTGTCTACTTTTTTTGCTGATGCATACATAATTGCCTCCCAGTTCTGACCTTCTTGCAATTCACCATCACCGTGTAAAGTATATACAATTTTAGAATCGTTGTTTAGTTTTTTTGCTTCTGCAGCACCAATACCTACAGATAAACCTTGCCCTAAAGAACCAGATGCAATACGCACACCAGGTAAACCTTCGTGTGTTGTTGGATGCCCTTGTAATCTAGAATCTAGTAATCTAAAAGTATTTAACTCTTCTACAGGAAAGAAACCACTATGAGCCAAAACACTGTAAAATACAGGTGAAATATGACCGTTAGATAAAAAGAATAAATCTTCATTTTCACCGTCCATTTTAAAATCTGTAGAATAATCCATTACTTCTTGATATAAACAAGTAATAAACTCTGCACATCCTAAAGAACCTCCTGGGTGACCAGAATTTACTTTGTGCACCATTCTCAATATATCTCTACGAACCTGTTGTGTAAAATCTTGTAATTGTTGTGTTGTTGGCATTCTGTTGTTTTTGTTTTAGCAAAAGTAATTTTTTTTAATACAATAGACAACTTAAAAGCGAAAGTAAAAGAAGGGTTCGAATATTTCTTTTTCACGTAAATTTTCCCTTTTAATTATCTAAGTTCGATAATAAACCCTTCTTCAATTACTCTTCGGTGTAAATGTATTTTTTTTTGAAAGGAAATTCTAATGAAGCTAGTCGGAATTCATGAATTACGACATACTAGGTACAAATGGGAACTTTAATTATCTGATAGCTAACTGAATAAAATTTCTTTAAAATTATGTGATAAATTAAGTATTTTTGCTAAAAAAAATTAAAATTGCACATTTCTAAGTTCGTATCACTTCTATTATTTGTTGTTAGCTTTAACACAATTTGCCAGCATTCTAAAAAAACTGAAAATTATACGTTTGATGAATTATCTGAAAAATACTATAAGTATAAATTTACAGACTCTATAAAGGCTAAAAAGTTTGTTGATCTTTATTTGAAAAAAGCAGTTAAGGAAAAAGATACAGTTAAGGCTATTTATGGTAAATATTATTTAAGAGAAGTTTACAATAAAGATTCAATTTTTATTAATTATATAGACTCTCTAATAAATTTAACTAAATTAAATCCTAACAAAATATTTCCTGCTTTTGCATATTATGAAAAAGGTAATTTATTTTTTGATAAAGAAATCTTCAATCTAGCATTAAACAATTACATACTATCCGTAAAATACTCTAAATCAAATAAAAACGATAGCCTCTACTATATAACAAAACAGAGAATTGGAGTTTTAAAAGGAGTTTCTAAAAAATATAATGAAACTAAAGACCTTTATTTAGAATGTTTGAATTATTACGACATTAACAGAAAAAAAATTGATCCTAATAATTATTTCTCTTTATTTTATAATTTATCTAATATATATTCTAAACTAAATAAAATTGATTCGAGTAAAATTTACATTGACAAAGCACTTAAATTTTCATATAAAATTAAAGATAGTATACTTATAGGTTATTGTTTATATAAACTATCCGAAATAGAATATTCATTTGAAAATTATGAAGAAGCAATCAAAATATCTAAAAAAGCAACACCTCACATTATTGAAGATGAAAATTATAGAATATTATTAAATAATTACAATTTAATTGCAAAAGCATATTCCAAATTAAATAATAAAAATGAAGCTTTAAAGTATTTTTTTTTAATTGATTCGGTTTTTGATAAAACTAAAATAATTCATAAATCATTAAAAGATAGTTATAAATATATAGCTAATCGTTACAAAGAAAAAAAAGACCTAAAAAGCCAACTTAATTACATAACTAAATACCTAAAAGTCGATAGTATTTTAAATTTGAGAAGCAAAAAACTTTCAAAAACATTTACAGAAGAATACGACAGGCCCAAATTAATTGCTGAAAAACAAAAAATTATTTCAAAATTAAACAACGAGGTTTCTTTTTATAAGAAGTCACGAATTTATATTGCGATAATTTTAATTCTATCATTTATATTGTTTCTGTATCAATTTAGAAAACGAAAAAAACAAGAACAAAAATTTGATAACCTTACGCTCAAATTAAAAAATAAAAAAGTAGTTGAAAATTCAGTAAACTCTAATACAAATACTCAGAAAACCTTACCTAAAAATATTATTACAGAATTGCTTGCTAAGTTAGATTCTTTTGAACAGCAGCCAGAAAACTTTACAAATAATAAGCTTACCCTAAGCATACTTGCTAAAGAATTAGAAACAAATTCTAATTATCTTTCTAAAGTTATCAATCAGAAAAAAGGTTGTAATTTTTCAACGTACTTACGAAAATTGAGAATTGATTATGCCCTAGATTTATTAGAAAAAGATGCTACTATTCGTAGGTTTAGTGTCCATGCAATTGCGAAAGAAGTCGGTTTTAAAAATGCAGAAACATTTTCGAAAGCTTTCTTTAAAGAAACTGAATTGAATCCTTCTTTTTATATCAAACAACTAAAAAAAAAGAAGTAGTGTTTTTAAAATAGACTTAAAACTTAAGCACTGGTTTACGAAAATAAATAAAAATGTATTTTCGCATTGAAAAAAGAAAAAGCACTCCTTTGAAAATAGTTTTACACATAACATCATTCCTTTTGTTTCTTGGCAATTTTAATACAATTGCCCAGAATTCTAAAAAATTTGAAAATTATACGTTTGATGAACTAAGTGATAAATATTACGAATATAAATTTACAGACTCTATAAAGGCTAAAAAGTTTGCCAATTTTTATTTTAATAAAGCGGTTAAGGAAAAAGATACAGTTAAGGCTATTGACGGGAAGTATTATTTAAGCGAAGTTTATAAAAACGATTCTATATATATAAATTATTTAGATTCTTTAATTAGTAAAACTAAAGTGAATCCAAATAAAATGTATCCTACTTATGCTTATTTAGAAAAAGGCTTATTTTATTTTCATAAAGAGAATAAAAACTTATCATTAGAAAACTGGATCTCTGCTCTTAAAGAGGTTGAGATTCACGGTAACGATAGCCTAGAATTCATCATAAAAAAAAATATTGCTGCTTTAAATTATGATAATAAAAAGTTTATTAGAACAAAAAAACTTTATTTAGAGTGTTTAAGGTATTATGAAAAAAATAAACTAAAAATTGAACCTAGTAATTATTTTTCACTTCTAATTAACACATCAAAAGTTTATTTGAATTTAGAAAATATTGATTCAGCTAAAATTTTTAATGAAAAAGCAAATAAATACGCGAAAAAAACAAATGAGAATATATTTATTGGATATTGCTTTTATGGAAGGGGTACTATTAATTTTAGAGAACAAAACTATGAAGGAACAATAGAAAACTTAAAAAAATCGATACCCTATATCGTAGAAGATGAAAATTATAGAATTTTGTTTAAGGTGTACAATTTAATTGCAAAATCTCATACCAAATTAAATAATAAAAATGAAGCTTTAAAATATTATTTTTTAATAGATTCTATATATAATAAAACGAAAATACCTTCTAATAAAGTTAAAAATAGTTATAATTATCTTTCTAATCATTACAAAAATAAACAAGACTTAAAAAATCAACTCAAATACATTAATAAATACCTGAAGGTCGATAGTATATTAAATATAAGAAGTAAAAACCTCTCTAAAACATTTACAGAAGAATACGACAGGCCCAAATTAATTGCTGAAAAACAAAAAATCATATCAGAATTAAACAACGAGGTTTCTTTTTACAAGAAATCACGAATTTATATAGCGATAGTTTTAATTCTATCATTTATATTATTTCTATATCAATTTAGAAAACGAAAAAAACAAGAACAAAAATTTGATAACCTTACAATCAAATTAAAAAATAAAAAAGTAGTTGAAAATTCAGTAAACTCTAATACAAATACTCAGAAAACCTTACCTGAAAATATTATTACAGAATTGCTTGCTAAGTTAGATTCTTTTCAACAACAGCCAGAAAACTTTACAAATAATAAGCTTACTCTGAGTATACTTGCTAAAGAATTAGAAACAAATTCTAATTATCTTTCTAAAGTTATCAATCAGAAAAAAGGTTGTAATTTTTCTACTTATTTACGAAAATTGAGAATTGATTATGCCCTAGATTTATTAGAAAAAGATACTACCATTCGTAAATTTAGTATCGATGCAATTGCGAAGGAGGTCGGTTTTAAAAATGCAGAAACATTTTCGAAAGCTTTCTTTAAAGAAACTGAACTAAATCCTTCTTTTTATATCAAACAACTAAAAAAGAAGAAGTAGTGTTTTTAAAATAAACTTAAAACTAAAGCACTTGTTTACGAAAATAAATAAAAATGTATTTTCGCATTGAAAAAAGAAAAAGCAATCCTTTGAAAATAGTTTTACACATAACTTCATTCCTTTTGTTTCTTGGCAGTTTTAATACAATTGCCCAGAATTCTAAAAATATTGAAAACTACACGTTTGATGAATTAAGTGATAAATATTATGAATATAAATTTACAGATTCCTTAAAAGCTAAAAAGTTTGCCCATTTTTATTTTAATAAAGCGCTCAAGGAAAAAGATACTGTAAACGCTATTGACGGGAAGTATTATTTAAGTGAAGTTTATAAAAATGATTCTATTTATATAAATTATTTAGACTCTTTAATTAGTAAAACTAAATTGAATCCAAATAAAATGTATCCCACTTATGCATTTTTAAAAAAAGGAAATTTATTCTTTAATAATGAATTGTTCAATGTCTCTTTAAAAAATTATATTTTAGCATCATCTAATTTAAAAAAAAATAAAAATGATAGTTTAAATTATCTTCTTAAAATTAGAATAAGTACACTTAAAAACTTTGATCAAAAAAATTTAGAGTCTCTTAAAATTTTATTAGAGTGTAATCAATACTACATAAAGAATAAAAGTAAAGTTTCTGATAATAAACATAGTGCTGTATTAATGAATATATCCATATTATACGCTAAGTTAAAAAAAATTGATTCTAGTAATATTTTTATAAATAAAGCAATAGAGTTTGCTTATGAAAAAAATGACAATTTCTTAAAAGGTTATTGCTATTACCTAAAAGGAAGATGTTTTTTTGAAAATGGTGCTTACAAAAAAACTATTTTAAATATTAAAAAGTCAATTCCCTACTTAATAATTGATGAAAACTATAGGAATTTATCTCTTTGTTATAGTTACATTGCGAAATCTTATGAAAAACTGAACAATGAGAAAAATGCTTTAAAATATCATTTTTTAGTAGACTCATTATATATTACAACTAAAATACCTTCTAAAAAGGTTAAAAATAGTTTTAACTATATTTCTCATCATTATAAGGATAAAGGAGATTTAAAAAACCAGCTTAAATATATTGAAAAACAAATTTTTGTTGATAGTATTCAAGCGTCTGTTGGAAAAAACCTCTCTAAAACATTTACAGAAGAATACGACAGACCAAAATTAATTGCTGAGAAACAAAAAATTATTTCAGAATTAAACAACGAAGTTTCTTTTTACAAGAAATCACGAATTTATATTGCGATAGTTTTAATTCTATCATTTATATTATTCTTGTATCAATTTAGAAAACGAAAAAAACAAGAACAAAAATTTGATAACCTTACGCTCAAATTAAAGAATAAAAAAGAAGTTGACTATTCAGTAAACTCTAGTACGAGTGTTCAGAAAACCTTACCCGAAACTATTATTACAGAATTGCTTGCTAAGTTAGATTCTTTTGAAAAACAGCCAGAAAACTTTACAAATAATAAGCTTACCCTGAGTATACTTGCTAAAGAATTAGAAACAAATTCTAATTATCTTTCTAAAGTTATCAATCAGAAAAAAGGTTGTAATTTTTCTACGTACTTACGAAAATTGAGAATTGATTATGCCTTAGATTTATTAGAAAAAGATGCTACCATTCGTAAATTTAGTATTGATGCAATTGCGAAGGAGGTCGGTTTTAAAAATGCAGAAACATTTTCGAAAGCCTTCTTTAAAGAAACTGAATTGAATCCTTCTTTTTATATCAAACAACTAGAAAAAAAAAGATAATTATGTTTTTTGCTTTTTCTTCTTGGCTGCCGGAAATAAAACATTGTTTAAAATTAATCGGTAACCAGGTGAAGTTGGGTGTAAATCTAATTCGGTTTTAGGGTCTCCTACTCTATGGGTATAATCTTCAGGATCATGTCCGCCGTAGAAAGTAAACATCCCTTTACCTTTTGTTCCGTGAATATATCTTGCTTCTCTATTCACTTTATTTTCTCCTAAAACTAATACATTACTTTTAATTGTATTTCTATCAAAAGAAGTAGTTTGTCCCATAAATCCTTTTACTAAAACTGTATGGTTTTGTGTTAACATCGTTGGCACAGGATCCCATTTTGCAGAAAACTCTACCAAAGAAAAATAATCTGAAGTTTTAGGTATTTTACGTTTTCTTGTCATATCAATAGAAGAAAACTCGTAAGTTGTTGGATTTTTAATTAAATCGAAATTTTTAAATGCAAAGGTTTTGTTATAATTTATTTTCGATTGATAATTTGGTGTAGACGCATCTCCATCAAACATTGCTTCTGCAATATCAATTCCGTCTGCAGACAAAGCAATATCAAAGCTATCGGTAGCAGAACACATTGCAAACATAAATCCGCCACCAACTACATAATCTCTAATTTTCTTTGCTACAGCTAATTTTTCTTCAGAAACCTTATTAAAACCTAATTCGGTTGCTAGTTTTTCTGCTCTTTGCTTTCCTTCTATATACCATGGCGTCGTTCTAAAAGAACCATAAAATCGGCCATATTGCCCTGTAAAATCTTCGTGATGCAAATGCAACCATTCGTACAACAACAACTTATCGTCTAAAACTTCTTTGTCATAAATTACATCAAAAGGAATTTCTGCATAGGTTAAAACCATGGTTACAGCATCGTCCCAAGGCATTTTGTCTTTAGGAGAATATACCGCTATTTTGGGCGCTTTTTCTAAGGTAACAGCATCTTGATTTGAAGAAGGTGCAGCAATTTTCTGTAAAATTAATTGTGATTTAGCATCTGAAATTACTTGATAAGAAACACCTCTAATTTTACATTCATTTTCTACAATCTTATTATTTTCAATTAAAAATGCGCCGCCATCATAATTTAAAAGCCATTTAGATTTTAAACCTGCTTCTAAAGAATAATAAACAATTCCGTATGCTTTTAAGTGATTTTTTTGATTATCATCACTCATAGGAACATATATAAATGATGCCCAAATTGAGTTGGAAACGAATAGAAATATAAATATTGTTAGAAGTTTCTTCATATTAAAAACTAAAATACACAATTACTTTAGAAGCAATTGTGTATTTCTATAAATTTATAAATACTTTAATACTTAAAAAGGAACATCATCATCACCAAAAGCATCTTTTGGATCTACGCCTCCTTCTCCGGCAAATGGATCTTCTGGGAAATCTGCATTCATAGAAGATTGAAATTCTGAACTAAATCCTTCTTCTAAATCTGAGAATTTTGCTAAATGACCTGTAAATTTTAAACGAATATTATCTAAACCACCATTTCTGTGTTTTGCTACAATAAATTCTCCTTGTCCTTCACACGGTGAATGGTCATCGTCATCCCATTCTGTCATTCCGTAGTATTCTGGACGGAAAATAAAACTTACAATATCGGCATCTTGTTCAATTGCACCAGATTCACGTAAATCTGATAATAAAGGTCTTTTACTTCCTCCACGAGTTTCTACCGCACGAGATAATTGAGAAAGTGCAATAACCGGTACAGAAAGTTCTTTTGCCAAAGCTTTTAAGTTTCTCGAAATCATAGAGATTTCTTGTTCTCTATTTCCGCCTGCTTTTCCTCCTGCAGTCATCAATTGTAAATAATCAATTACTAAGATTCTAACGTTGTGTTGCGACACCAAACGTCTTGCTTTTGCTCTTAAATCGAAAATAGATAACGATGGTGTATCATCAATAAATATTGGGGCATCAGACAAACGTTTTACTTTTACATTTAACTGTTCCCACTCGTGTGGCTCTAGATTTCCTTTTCTTAATTTTTCTGAAGTCAATCCTGTTTCCGAAGAAATCATACGTGTAATTAACTGCACAGAAGACATCTCTAAAGAAAAAATAGCAACACCATGATTAAAATCTATTGCCATATTTTTAGCCATCGAAATTACAAATGCTGTTTTTCCCATACCGGGTCTTGCAGCAATAATAACTAAATCTGATGGTTGCCAACCAGAAGTTAACGCGTCTAATTTTGTAAAACCTGTAGCCAAACCAGACATTCCTTCTTGGTTACCAATTTCTTGAATCTTTTTTAATGCTTGCTTAACAAGCGATCCTGCATCTTCTGAACTCTTTTTTAAATTTCCTTGTGTTACTTCAAATAACTTACCTTCGGCATCATCTAAAAGGTCAAAAACATCTGTACCTTCATCATAAGCATTTTCTATAATTTCACTTGATATAGAAATTAATTTTCTTTGGATGTATTTTTGAAGAATAATACGAGCATGGAACTCGATATGCGCAGAAGAAGCTACTTTTTGTGTTAAACGAATTAAATACAAATCTCCGCCAACAAAATCTAGTTTAGAATTCTTTCTAAGCAAGTTAGATACTGTTAATAAGTCGATTGGTTCTGAGTTTTGAAACAATTCGTAAATAGCAGCGTATACTTCTTGATGCTTTTGATCGTAAAATGCTTCTGCACTTAAAATATCAATTACATCGTCAATTCCTTTTTTATCAATCATCATTGCACCAAGAACAGCTTCTTCTAATTCTACTGCCTGTGGCGGGATTTTCCCTTTTTCTAGACTAATAATTTTACTCTTGTCTATCTTTTTTCCTGCGATTGCACTCGTTTTTTCCATGATTGCAAATGTACTTTTTTACTTTGTTAGATGTTTGTAATATATAACATTTATTTGTTGACAAATATTGTAAACTAAATTGTTATTATCTTGTTAATAACCAGTCAACTTCTATTTTGAATTCTTATTTTTACACATATGAATTTTAATAAAAAACATTTATTTTTAGCCTTTTCTTTGCCAATAATGATTCTTTTAGTGCAGCTTTCGGCAAAGAATAATGCGTTTATAGAGCATTATTATTCTAACGGAATTTACCCTTACATTTCTAAATTTTTAAGAATAATTTTAGGTTGGATTCCTTTTTCTGTTGGCGATCTTTTAATTGCTTTTTTACTTTTTATTTTCCTTCGTTTTTTATTTCGATTAATTAAAACTCGATTTAAAAATTTTATTCCGAAAATGATTCATTTTACTGCAATTATAGCAATAATTTACTTTTGTTTTTATCTTTTCTGGGGATTAAATTATTACAGAGAACCTTTGGCTAAAAACTTAAATTATCATCAAAATAAATATACAACTGCACAATTAATTTCTACCACAACATTAATTATTAATAAGTTAAATAAATATCAATTTGAGCTAACAAATAACGATTCTTTAAAAGTTAAAAATCCGTATAGTCAAAAAGAAATGTATAAAATGGCTATTAATGGGTACAAGAACTTAGAAACCGATTTTCCGCAATTAAAATATCAATATAAATCTGTAAAAAGTTCTTTAATGAGTTTGATACAAACCTACAACGGCACATCTGGTTATTTGAATCCGTTAACAGGTGAAGCGCAAGTAAATAATAGAATTCCGAAAACAGGATACCCAACAACTATTTGTCATGAAATGGCGCATCAAATTGGTTTCGCAGCCGAAAATGAAGCGAATTTTATTGGTTTTTTAGCGGCAAATTATAATGACGATTTGTACTTTAAATATGCCAGCTACAGAATGGCTTTTAGTTATTGCATATCAGAAATTAGAAAAAGAGATTTTAAACAATACAAGGAACTTTGGAAAACGGTTAACCCTGGAATTTCGAAAGATTTTAATGCGAGCTATCACTTTTGGCAAGAATACAAAAACCCGTTTGAACCTATTATAAAAAAAGGCTATAACTCTTATTTAAAAGCAAATAATCAAACAAACGGAATTGAATCTTACAATTATGTTGTCGATTTATTAATCACCTATTTTGATGATATTGAGTAAATTTCATTTTCTTAAATTTATGTTAAATTAACCACATTTAACAGTTAACAAAATGCAACTAATTAAATTTAGGGCAATTAATTCAAATAACTATTTCAAACTCATGAGAAAATTACTCTTATTATTCTCGTGTATGTTGGCTTTTTCTATGCAAGCGCAAGATTATTTTCCAACAGACGCAGGAGTAAAAATTACAGACAACACATTAGTTGCATTTACCAATGCTACTATTTATGTGACACCAGAAAAGGTGATTAAAAAAGGAACTTTATTAATAGAGAATGGTAAAGTTACCAATGTTGGTAGATCTATTAATGTACCAAAAGGTGCAAAAATTGTAGATTTATCTGGCAAAACAATTTATCCTTCTTTTATTGATTTATATTCAGATTTTGGTATTAAAAAGCCAAATAGAGCATCTGGTAATTCTAGAGGAACGCAATATGCTGCTTCTAGAGAAGGTTATTATTGGAACGATCATATTAGACCAGATGTGAATCCTATTAAAGATTTTTCTTTCGATTCTAAAAAAGCCAAAGATTTAATTAACGCTGGTTTTGGTGTAGTAAATACACATATGAATGATGGAATTATTCGTGGAAACGGTTTATTAATTGCTTTAAATCCTAATTCTTCTGATGCTTACAGAATTTTAGACACTAAATCTGCTCAATATTTATCTTTTAATAAAAGTGTAACTTCTAGACAAGCATATCCTGGCTCTAGAATGGGTGCAATGGCTTTGTTAAGACAAACTTATAATGATGCTAATTGGTACGCTAATGGTAACATGAAAAATAAAGATTTGGCTTTAGAAGCTTTAAACAGCAATAAAAATTTAGTGCAAATTTTCGAAACTAGCAATTTACTAGATGCTTTAAGAGCAGACAAAGTTGGTGATGAGTTTGGTATTCAATATACAATTGTAGGTTCTGGAGACGAATTTGAAAGAATAGCAGATATTAAAAATACAAATGCCAATTTTATAATTCCTATTAATTTTAGCAATGCATATGACGTTTCTAATCCTTTATTAGCGCAACAAATTTCTTTAAGAGATATGCGTAAATGGAATCAAGAACCTTCTAATTTAAAAGTATTATCAGAAAACGGAGTAAATTTTGCTTTAACAACGCGTTCTTTAAAATCTGTAAAATCTTTTCATAAGAACTTACAAAAAGCAATTAAATACGGTTTTGATTCTAAAAAAGCATTAGCTTCTTTAACTACAATTCCTGCAACTATCATTGGTAATAACAATATTGGTAATTTAAATCAAGGTAGTTATGCAAACTTTATTATTACTTCTGGTGATATTTTTGATGCTAAAACAACCATTTATGAAAACTGGATTCAAGGAGATAAAAATGTAATAAACGATATCTCTATTAAAGATATAACAGGGAACTATATGCTTTCTGTTAACAATAAAAGTTACGATTTAACCATTTCTGGTAAAGGAGCAAAACAAACCGCAGCTATTAAATTAGGTGACAAAAAGATTAAATCTAAATTTTCATTTAAAGATAATTGGATTTCTATTACTTTAAATGAAGATAGCGGCTATACAAGAATGATGGGTAAAATTATAAACCCAGCTAACGTAATGCAAGGTACTGCTTTTGATACTTTAGGTAACGAAACAGCTTGGTCTGCTAGTAAAAAAGTAAAAAAAGATAGTAAAAAGAAAAGTAAAAAATCGAAAGAGCAACCTGTTGTTGTGCTTCCGGTAAGTTATCCAAACCTTGGTTTCGGAAATTATTCTTTACCAGAAACAAAAACGATTTTAATTAAAAATGTTACTGTTTGGACAAGTGAAGATGCTGGTATTTTAGAAAATACAGATGTATTATTAGAAAATGGTAAAATTGCAAAAATTGGTAAAAATTTAAAAGCAAGAAGAGCTACAGAAATTGATGGTACTGGTAAACATTTAACTGCAGGTATTGTAGATGAACATTCTCATATTGCTGCATCTGCTGTAAATGAATGGGCACAAAATTCTTCTGCAGAAGTTACTATGGAAGATGTTATAGATCCTAACGATATTAATATTTACAGAAACCTTTCTGGAGGTACAACATCTTCTCAAATATTACATGGTTCTGCAAACCCAATTGGTGGTCGTTCGGCAATTATTAAATTGAAATGGGGAGAAAATGCAGAAAATATGATTTATGACAACTCGCCTAAATTTATAAAATTTGCTTTAGGTGAAAATGTAAAACAATCTAGAAGTCCTAACGGAACTCGTTTTCCTCAAACAAGAATGGGTGTAGAACAAATGTTTACAGATTATTTTACAAGAGCAAGAGAATATGAAGCTTTAAAGAAAACTGGTAAACCATACAGAAAAGATGACGAAATGGAAACATTAGTCGAAATCTTAAACGGAGAACGTTTTATTTCTTGTCATTCTTATGTTCAATCAGAAATTAATATGTTAATGAAGGTTGCAGAAAAATTCAACTTTAAAGTAAACACATTTACACATATTTTAGAAGGATATAAAGTAGCTGATAAAATGGCAGCTCATGGTGTAGGTGGTTCTACTTTTTCTGATTGGTGGGCTTACAAGTACGAAGTTAATGATGCTATACCATACAATGCGGCAATTATGCATAATGCTGGTGTAACTGTAGCAATTAATTCTGATGATAGAGAAATGTCTAGACGTTTAAACCAAGAAGCTGCAAAAACAATGAAGTATGGTGGAATGTCTGAATTAGAAGCTTGGAAAACCGTAACTATTAATCCTGCTAAATTATTACATATAGATGATAGAGTTGGAAGTATTAAAGAAGGTAAAGATGCTGATGTTGTTTTATGGAGCCATCACCCAATGTCTATTTATGCAAAAGCAGAAAAAACAATTGTAGATGGTAGAATTTTCTTTGATAGAAAAGAAGACATCAAAAAAAGAGCTGCTATAAAAGAAGAAAAAAGCAGATTAATTAATATGATGCTTAACGAAAAAATGAATGGTGGTAAGACAAAAGTACCAATGAAAAGAGCAGATAGAGATTTTCATTGTGATACTTTAGAAGAAATTTAAAACTAGAAAACATGAAAAAAATTATATATAGTTTACTATTCTTCTTTGTTATAGGAAATAGTATCGCACAACAAACACCCGCAGATAAGCAAACAAAAGCTTTTTCAATTGAAGGTGCAACGGCTCATATTGGTAACGGAAAAGTTATTGAAAATTCGTTAGTAATGTTTAACAATGGTAAAATTACTTTTGTTGGTAGCGCTAAAATGAAAATAGCTAGACAAGGAACTATCATAAACGCAACCGGAAAACATATTTACCCAGGTTTTATTGCTGCAAACGCAACTTTAGGTTTGGTTGAAATTGATGCTGTAAAAGCCAGTGATGACCAAAGAGAAATTGGTAGAATGAATCCGCATATTAGAAGTTTAATAGCCTACAATGCAGAAAGTAAAATTGTAGAGTCTATGAGACCTAACGGAGTTTTAATGGCACAAATTACGCCAAGAGGCGGTACAATTTCTGGAACTTCTTCTATTGTACAATTGGATGCTTGGAATTGGGAAGACGCTTCTATTAAAACAGACGACGGAATTCACATGAACTGGCCTTCTAGTTTTACAACTGGTAGATGGTGGTTAGGCGAAGATCCTGCTTTAAAACCAGATTCTAGATATGCTGGTAAAGTAGATGAAATAAAATCTTATTTTAAAAATGCTAAAATCTATTTAGCTGGTAAAAAAGCTAAAACTCATTTACCATACCAGGCTACAGAAGGTTTATTTAACGGTTCTAAAAAGCTTTTTATTCACGTAGACGGACAAAAAGAAATTACAGATGCAGTTACCATTGCTAAAAATTTAGGTATTAATAACATTACAATCGTAAATGCAGAGCATGCAGATAAAGTAGCCGATTTGTTAGTAAAAAATAATGTGTCTGTAATTTTACAAAGACCACATAGAAACCCAGGTAATGAAGATGATTCTTACGATTCTACATACACTGTTGCAAAAACACTTTTAGATAAAGGTATTATTGTAAGCGTTGGTATGGAAGGACAAATGGAACGTATGAATACTAGAAACATACCATTTTATGCAGGTACTTTTGCAGCACATGGTTTAACTAAAGAAGAGGCTGTACAATTGATTACATTAAATACAGCTAAAATTCTAGGAATCGATTCTTTTGCTGGTTCTTTAGAAGTTGGTAAAGATGCTACTTTATTTATTTCTGAAGGTGATGCATTGGAAATGAGAGGAAACATTTTATCAAAAGCATTTATACAAGGTAGAGATATAAGTTTAGAAACGCACCAAACTAAACTTTGGAAACGTTATTCTAACAAGTACAAAACCAAATAAAAATTTTCTACAAATAAAAAAAGGCTCGCAATTTGCGAGCCTTTTTAATCAAAAACAGTTAACAGTAATAAAACATACTTAAATTCTCCTTTTTCTTAGCAATCGGATCTTAAAACAATCTGTCTAACAATTTAAAGTAATTGTTTTATTACATCACAAATATTGTATAAAATCTTTATTACTACAATACCTATAAATAGGTATATTTGTATTGATGAAAGAAATTACAAGCATACAAAACACATACGTTAAAGACCTTTTAAAACTTCAAGAAAAGTCTAGAAAACGCAAAAAAAAAGGATTATTTATTATAGAAGGTAAAAGAGAAATTTCTTTAGCAATTGCTGCTAATTATAATTTTGACACTGTTTTGTTTGTAGAAGATATAATTACAGAAAAAGAAATCTTACATCTATTTAACGAAAACATTCACCGTATTAAAATCTCTACAGAAGTTTATCAAAAATTAGCTTACAGAGATAGTACAGAAGGCATCATTGCGGTTACAAAATCTAAAAACTTTTCTTTAGACGTTATTAAATTCTCTTCTAGTAATCCGTTAATTTTAGTAGCAGAAGGTGTAGAAAAACCTGGAAATATTGGTGCTATTTTAAGAACTGCAGATGCCGCAAATGCAGATGCCGTTTTTATCGCAAATCCTAAAAGCGACATGTACAATTCTAACATTATTCGTTCTAGTGTTGGTTGTGTATTTACAAATCAAATTGCTGTAGGTTCATCCGAAGAAATTATTGCTTTTTTACTAGAGCATAACATTAAAATATTTGCAACTACTTTACAGAATTCTAATGAATATTATAAAGAAAATTATACAGAAGGAGCTGCGATTGTTGTGGGTACAGAAGCTACAGGTTTAACCGAAGTTTTTAGAGAAAAAGCAACACAAAATATAAACATACCAATGCAAGGAAAAATAGATTCTATGAATGTTTCTGTAGCAGCTGCAATTGTTTTATTTGAAGCAAAAAGACAAAGAAATTTTAAATAAACTCATCAATTAACAATGCAACCTACAACTTTGTTTTACATATTAATTGCGATTCTAATTATTAGTTTTGTTATCGATAAAATTTTAGATTACTTAAACGCAAAATGTTTTGATGATACAATTCCGATTGAATTAGCAGATGTTTACGAAGAAACTGCCTATAAAAAATCTCAAGCTTATAAAAAGACAAATGCAATATTCTCTAATCTTACAAGTACATTTTCATTTACTTTAACCTTACTTTTTTTTATTTTGGAAGGATTTAGCTATGTAGATAATTTTGCCCGTAGTTTTACGGATAATAACATTCTTGTAGCTCTAATTTTCTTTGGTGTAATTATGTTGGGTTCTGATATTTTAACTACGCCATTTTCTTACTATCAAACATTTGTTATCGAAGAAAAATTTGGTTTTAATAAATCTTCTAAAAAAACTTTTTGGTTAGATAAAATAAAAAGTTGGCTAATGACAATTATTATTGGCGGACTTATTTTATCGATAATTATTTGGTTTTATCAGCAAACAAAAGAAAATTTTTGGCTGTATACTTGGCTCTTAGTTTCTGTCTTTTCTTTGTTTATGAATATGTTTTATGCAAAATTAATTGTGCCAATTTTTAACAAACAAACTCCGTTAGAAAACGGAGAATTAAAAACTGCTATCGAAAAATACGCAGAAAAAGTTGGCTTTAAACTCGATAATATTTTTGTTATTGATGGCTCTAAACGTTCTACAAAAGCAAATGCGTATTTTTCTGGTTTTGGTTCTCAAAAAAGAATTACACTTTTTGACACACTAATAAATGATTTAGAAACAGATGAAATTGTTGCCGTTTTAGCACACGAAGTTGGGCATTACAAGAAAAAACATATCATTTTTAATCTTGTTACGTCAATTTTAATAACAGGATTTACACTTTATTCATTATCGTTATTTATTAATTATCCGATATTTTCTGAAGCCTTAAGTGTTACAAAACCAAGTTTTCATATTGGTCTAATTGCTTTCGGAATTTTATATTCACCCATAACAGAAATAACTAATTTAATAATGAATTTTATTTCTAGAAAATTTGAATATCAAGCAGATGATTTCGCAAAAAAAACCTATGCAGCAAAACCATTAATAAGCTCTCTTAAAAAACTTTCTAAAAATAGTTTAAATAATTTAACGCCACATCCTGCCTACGTTTTTATGCATTACTCGCATCCTACTCTATTAGAAAGGGTTTTAAATTTAAATAATAAAAGTTAGTTTTTCTTTAATACCGATTTTACTATATCCTTAATCATTTCTTTATCTGTTTTTAATGCATTTAAAGGCAACATTGTGGTTAACGATATACATAAACTATCTTGCATACTAATAATATATTCTGATTTTACATAACGTTTATCAGATTTACTAATTTCGTAATTCGTAGTATATACTTTTTTACCATATGCACTTTTTTCTGCCCAAACTTTATCGTTTTGTGTACTAGCTATTTTTAGCTTTTGATCTTCATAAGAATTCGGTAAATACAAAGCTATAACTACGGCATCTTTATTTTTAGATCCGTACATATTTGTTGCAAAATTTTCAAAAAGAGCTGCGTCTATATCAATATTAATTTTCCTTTTTTGGATTTCGAAAATCAAATGCTTCTTATTATTTTCTTGCGCATAAAAATTAAAACTAAATAATGTTAGTAAGGTTACGAGTAATAGATTTTTCATTTTTCAAAAATAATAAATAATACTGCTGTTAATTTAGAAAACGAAATGCTTGTTTGTTAAAATTCTTATTCTTAAATTCACTTTAGAATAATTCATTATCTATAAAGTAATATATGCAGTACACAGCAACTATAGAAGAAGAAAATAAGGAAATTGCAAATAGATATAAAGATCTATTAAAAGGTACTTATGAAATTTTATCTGCAGATGATAAGAAGTTGATTAGAAAAGCTTTTGAGATTGCAGTAGATGCCCATTCGGAACAACGAAGAAAAACAGGAGAGCCTTATATATTTCATCCTATTGCTGTAGCTAAAATTGTTGCTATGGAAATTGGTTTGGGTGCAACTTCTATTGCAGCTGCCCTATTACACGATGTTGTAGAAGATACTGACTATACTTTAGATGATATGGAGCAATTGTTCGGAGAAACAATTGCCAGAATTGTAAACGGTTTAACTAAAATTTCTCGATTAAACAAAGAGCAAGATGCTTCTATACAAGCAGAAAATTTTAGAAAAATGCTCTTAACTTTAAATGATGATGTTCGAGTTATTTTAATAAAAATTGCCGACAGATTGCACAATATGCAAACTATGGATGCAATGCCTGCACACAAACAGGTAAAAATAGCCTCTGAAACCTTATATATTTATGCGCCACTAGCACACAGATTAGGATTATACAATATTAAAACAGAACTAGAAGATTTAGGTTTAAAATATACCGAACCAGAAGTTTACACAGATATTGTTACTAAAATTAAAGAAAGTAAAGAAGAGCAACAAAAATACTTAGAAACATTTGCCGAAACGTTAAAAAAAGGTCTAGACAAAGAGAACTTTACGTATGAAATAAAAGGTAGGTTTAAATCCATTTATTCTATCCGTAGAAAAATGAGAAAGCAAAATGTAACTTTTGAAGAAGTTTATGACAAATATGCAATTCGCATTATTTATAAACCTACTTCCGATGATGATAAATTTGATGCTTGGAAAATTTACACAATTGTTACAGATTATTTTAAACCAAACCCAACAAGGCTAAGGGATTGGATTTCTCAGCCAAAATCTACAGGTTATGAGGCTTTACACATCACTGTAGTTGGGCCAGATGCACAATGGGTAGAAGTGCAAATTCGTTCTAGCAGAATGAATGAAATTGCAGAAAAAGGTTATGCTGCACACTTTAAATACAAACAAGGTAATTCTAACGAAAGTGGTTTAGAAACTTGGTTAAATAGACTAAAAGAATCCTTAGAAAACCAAAGTTTAAATGCGGTAGATTTTGTAGAAGAGTTTAAACTGAATTTATATGCAAAAGAGATATACGTTTTTACACCAAAAGGAGAATTAAAATCGTTGCCAAAAGATGCGTCTGCTTTAGACTTTGCGTTTACAATACATACAGATGTTGGTTTAAAATGTAGAGGCGCAAAAGTAAATGGTAAATTGGTTCCTTTAAGTCATAAATTAAAAAGTGGCGATCAAATAGAAGTAATTACTTCTTCTAATAACAAACCAAATGCTAGATGGTTAGATTTTGTAATTACTGCAAGAGCAAAAACAAAAATTAGAGCGGCTTTAAAAGAAGAAGAAAAGAAAATTGCAGAAGAAGGTAAAGCAATTTTAACAAGAAAATTAAGACATTTAAAAATACCATTCAATGAAAAAACAATAAACGAACTTGTAAACTTTTTTAAGATTAGAACTAGTTTCGATTTGTTTTTTAGAGTTGGTAATGGTGCTATAGATAATACTAGCTTAAAGGCATATGTTGCGCAGAGAAACAGTACTATTTTAAACTTTTTCAAAACAAAGTTAAGAAGGTCTCCATCTAACAATAAAGAAACTGTAGACACAGAAGAAGTTACAAGCAAATACGATGCTTTAGTGTTTGGTAAAGAAGAAGAAAAATTAGATTATAAACTTTCTAAATGTTGTAACCCTATTCCTGGTGATAATGTTTTTGGCTTTTTAACAATTAACGAAGGTATAAAAGTGCATAAAAAGAATTGTCCTAATGCAATTTCTTTGCAATCTAATTATGCCTACAGAATTATGCTTGCCAAATGGATAGATTCTACAAAACAAGACTTTAAGGTTATTTTACACATTAGCGGTGTAGATAATAGAGGTATTATAAATGATTTAACAAAAATTATTTCTAGCAATATGGGTGTTTTTATTAACAGTATAAACATTGCAGGTAATGAAGGTATTTTTGATGGTAAAATTAGTTTAAGTGTTAAGAATAGCGGACAATTAAACAAACTAATTAACAGCATTCAGAAGGTAGAAGGTGTTAAAAAAGTAGACCGTGTTAATAGTTTATAAATATACTCTTCAAAAAAGAAGTTATTTATTCAGAAATAACTGTATTTTTGCTTTTTCGTAAAATTTTAAGATAATGAGTAATTCTCTTGAAAATCAAGAAGTAGTAAAAAAAGTATTTACAGCATATTTAGAAGAAAACAAGCACAGAAAAACACCTGAACGCTACGCTATTCTTCAAGAAATATATGACGCCGACGAACATTTTGATATAGAATCTCTCTATATTAAGATGAAAAACAAGAACTATAGAGTTAGTAGAGCCACACTTTACAACACTATAGAAATTCTGTTAAGTTGCGGTTTGGTAAGAAAACACCAATTCGATGGGCAATCTATGGCCCGTTATGAAAAAAGTTATTTCGACAAAAATCACGATCATGTTATTTTTACAGATACAGGTGATGTAAAAGAATTTTGTGACCCAAGAATTCAAATTATCAAAAAAACCATAGAAGATATTTTTGATATTGATATTCAAAATCACTCACTTTACTTTTACGGTACAAAAAAGAAAAAATCTTAATTAACAACAATACACAACACAAACAACAAATTACACAACTAATGGCTGTAGATTTATTACTAGGACTGCAATGGGGAGATGAAGGAAAAGGAAAAATCGTAGATGTTTTAACAACAAACTATGATATTATTGCTCGTTTTCAAGGAGGCCCAAACGCAGGACACACTTTAATTTTTGATGGACACAAACACGTTTTACATACAATTCCTTCAGGAATTTTTCATAAAACTGCATTAAATGTAGTTGGTAATGGTGTTGTAATAGATCCTGTAATTTTTAAAAAAGAACTAGAAAATTTAGATAAACATAACATAGATTATACTTCTAAATTATTAATTTCTAGAAAAGCACACTTAATTTTACCAACACATAGATTGTTAGATGCTGCATCAGAAACATCTAAAGGTAAAGCTAAAATTGGTTCTACTTTAAAAGGAATTGGCCCAACTTATATGGACAAGACTGGTAGAAACGGAATGCGTGTTGGTGATTTAGAATTAGACAACTGGAAAGAAAAATACGATGCTTTAACAGAAAAGCATATCAAAATGTTAGAATTCTTTGATGTTCAGATAGAATATGATTTAAAAGAATTAGAAGCAGAATTTATCAAAGGAATCGATAAATTAAAAACATTAGCTTTTATTGATAGCGAAGAGTTTTTAAACCAAGCTATTAAAGATAAAAAGACAATTTTAGCAGAAGGTGCTCAAGGATCTTTATTAGATATCGATTTTGGCACATATCCTTTTGTAACATCATCTAACACAACTGCCGCTGGTGCTTGTACAGGTTTAGGTGTTGCACCAAATAGAATTGGTGAAGTTTTCGGAATTTTTAAAGCGTACACTACTCGTGTTGGTTCAGGACCTTTCCCTACAGAACTTTTTGATAAAGATGGTGAAGAAATGGCTAGAGTTGGTCATGAATTTGGTGCTACAACTGGTAGACCAAGAAGATGTGGCTGGTTAGATTTAGTTGCTTTAAAATATGCTGTAGATGTAAACGGTGTTACACAATTAATGATGATGAAAGGAGATGTTCTTTCTGGTTTTGATACTTTAAAAGTTTGTACATCTTACAATTATAAAGGTGAAGAAATTTCTCACTTACCATATAACATCGAACCAGAAAATGTTTCTGTAAATTATTCTGAATTTAAAGGTTGGGATGAAGATTTAACAAAAATGACTTCTGCAGATCAGTTGCCAAAAAACTTAATGGATTATGTTGCTTTTATTGAAAAAGAAACCGGTGTACCTGTTAAGATTGTTTCTGTTGGTCCAGACAGAAAACAAACTATTATGAGATAGTTATTTTCTAAAACTATATAATTTAAGCATCTTTTATTCATTTAAAAGATGCTTTTTTGATTTTTAAATCTGTTTAAATGCCTTAATTATTTTCACTTTTCTTTAGTAATCAACTACTATCTTTTCAGTATTTTTGCCTAAAACAGTAACTTTTGAAAAAAATACTATTATTTACTTTTCTTTTAATTAGTTTTTTAGGATTCTCACAATCAAAAAAAATGATTTATTCTGCAGAACAACAATATGTAGATGAAAGCAAATATCCTGGAGCAACCGTATTAATTGGTAATGTAAAAATGACGCATGAAGGCGCGATTCTTACATGTAAACAAGCTTTGTTTTATCAAAAAGAAAACTTTTTTAAAGCATTAGAAAATGTAACTATTAAACAAGGTGATACGATTACGCAAACTAGTGATTATCTAGATTATGATGCTAATTCTAAACAAGCTTTGTCTTGGGGAAATGTAGTTTTAAAAGATCCGGAAATGACTTTAACTACAGATACTTTGCAGTTTGATAGATTAAATCAGAAATTATATTACCGAAGTTATGCTACTATAAAAGACCAAACAAATACCTTAAATAGTAAAAACGGAAACTATTATTTAGAAACTAAAAAGTTTACAGCAACTACAAGAGTTACCGTTGTAAACCCAGAGCACAACCTAGAATCTAACCATTTAGATTATTATACAAACTCGGGTTTAACCTATTTATATGGTCCTTCAACAATTACAAATACTCAAAACGAAAATAAAATTTATTGTGAAAGAGGTTTTTACAATACAAAAACTGATATTTCTTATTTTGTAAAAAATGCAAAACTTTTTTTGAAAGAAAGAACTGTAGAAGGCGATAGTTTGTATTATGATAAAAAACAAGGTTTTGCCTCTGCTACAAACAATATTCAGGTAATAGATACTGTTAAAAACTTTGTTACTCGTGGTAATTATGCCGAAATTTTTGAAGAAAAAGATTCACTTTTTATCATTGAAAAAGCTGTGGCAATTTCTATTGTAGACAAAGATTCTACATTTATTCATGGTGATACGCTTTTGATAACTGGTGCTCCAGAAAAAAGAATTGTAAGAACTTATCATGATGTCAAAATTTTCAAATCGGATCTGCAAGGTAAATGCGATTCTATACATACAGATCAAAAAACAGGTGTTACAAAAATGTTTAGAAACCCTGTGTTATGGTCTGATGGCAACCAAATAACAGGTGACACTATTCACTTAATATCTAATGTAGAAACTGAAAAATTAGATTCTTTAAAGGTTTTAAATAATGCTTTTATAGTTTCTAAAGATTCTCTTTCTATAGATGAATATAACCAAATAAAAGGAAGAAATATGTTTGGTAAATTCAAAGAAAATAAACTTAAATTATTGTTGGTAAAAGGAAATGCCGAATCTGTATATTATAACAGAAACGAAGAAACCGGTGTTATAGAAACAATTACCAAAGAAATTTCTAGTAATATTGAGTTTACCCTAGAAAACGGACAAATTGCTACAATTAAATATTTAAAAAAATCAGAAGGAAAAACATATCCTCCTTCCCTATTTCCATCAGAAGATAAAAAATTACAAGGATTTATTTGGCGAGAAAGCGAGCAACCAAAAACAAAAGAAGATATTTTTAAAGATGATAAAAATCAAAAGTTACCTGTAAAAAGTGATAAAGATTTTATAAAACCTTTAATTATGAACGATCCAAAAAATAACACTAGAGAAAGTACTTCTAAAAATAAGTAAATGAAAGAAGATTTCTTTAAATATCAAGCGCAAACGTCTCCTCACCCATTTGCTTTAGAAATATCACATGCAAAAGGAAGTTATATTTTTGATACAGATCAAAAAAAATATTTAGATTTTGTTGCTGGCGTTTCTGCAAATAGCTTAGGCCACAATCATCCGAAGGTTACAAATGCTATTAAAAGTCAATTAGATGCTTATTCGCATGTTATGGTTTATGGTGAGTTTGTACAAAAACCGCAGGTAGACTTATGTAAAATCTTGGTAAAAAATTCTCCGGAAAAATTAAATTCAGTTTATCTTACAAATTCTGGTACAGAAGCTACAGAAGGTGCTTTAAAATTAGCAAAGAGAGTTACTAATAGATCTGAAATTATAGCCGCAAAAAAGTCTTATCATGGCAATACTATGGGCGCAATGAGTATTTCTGGAGTCGAAGAACAAATTCAGGCTTTTAGACCTTTAATTCCTGGTTCTAAATTTATTGAATTTAATAATGAGCAAGATTTAGACAAAATTACAACCAAAACAGCTGCTGTAATTTTAGAAACAATACAAGGTGGCGCTGGTTTTATTGCACCAACAAACAATTATTTAACTAAAGTAAAATCGAAATGTGAAAAAGTAGGTGCACTTTTAATTTTAGATGAAATACAAACAGGAATAGGTAGAACAGGAACCTTTTGGGGCTTCGAAAACTACAATATAATTCCAGATATTATTATCACGGGTAAAGGTTTGGGTGGCGGAATGCCAATAGGTGCTTTTATTGCTGATTTTAAAAATATGGAGCTTTTAAAAGAAAATCCAAAACTTGGTCATATTTCTACTTTTGCAGGAAACCCTGTTATAGCAGCTGCGGGTTGTTCCACAGTGACAGAGATTTTAAATGAAAATTTACTTGAAGAAAGTTTACGTAAAGAAGATTTAATTAGAAAGCATTTAAAACATCCAGCTATAAAAGAAATTAGAGGAAAAGGTTTAATGCTTGCTGTAATTTTAGAAAATCCTGATATTACAGCTAAAGTAGTTTTTGATTGTTTAGATAAAGGTCTTATTCTTTTCTTTTTACTTTTTGAAAATTGTGCACTTCGTGTTACTCCTCCTTTAAATATTTCTGATGAAGAAATTATTTTAGGTTGCAACATAATTTTAGATAGTTTAAACAATAACTCGAAATAACTTATTACAAAATATTTATTTAAGAAATTTAGTTATTTCAACTTTTAAAAACTACAAGAAAACTCTTAATTTTCTTAAATTCAGTTAAATAGCGTTAATAAAATCATAAACTAGTACTTTGTGTGAAACCTTTTTAGGTTAGTGTAGTCTTTACAGTATAACATTAATCTCAAACACACTTATTATGAAAAATTTTAAAACAATTATCGCAGTATTAGCAATTAGTTTATCAACAGTATTTACAGCCACTGCAACAGACCCAGTATTAAAAAAGACCAAAGAAAATTCTAACTTAAGAACAGAAATGTCTTCTTATTTAGGAAATAAGATTCCTGTTGTTTTAAAACAAACTACCTCTGCAGAAGTATCTTTTATAATTAATAATAAGAACGAAATAGTTGTTCTGTCTGTAGATTCTAAAGTATCAGAATTAAACACCTACTTAAAAAGTAAATTTAATTACAAGAAAGTTAATTTAAAAGGAATTAAAAAAGGTGAAATTTATTTGATGCCTTTAAAATTCGAAATAAAATAATACAACTTGGTTGGTTAGTTGGTGCTCATTTAAAATTTATTTTTACTTGAGCATTTTTTTTGATAAAAACTGAAAGAGCAACTCAAAAAAATTGAATTGCTCTTAATAATCAACCATTAACAAAATTAAATAGTAGATATATTTTTTCAGTTATCTAGTTACTGTTCCAGATAAATTTACAACAGGGCCTGCTCCCATTGTTAAAACTGTATGGTCTTTTGCGGTACTTGGTACTAAATGCGCTAATGGTTTTAATGTAAATGGAGCCGTACTATTGTCTGGACTTGGCTCTATCGATATTACAATCGTTGCTCCTTTTAAATCTGTAGGAAAATCTACACCAGCTGCAGAACCCATTACATAATCTTCTCCAGGATATCCAGGACCATTATTTAAAGTTCCTTTAAAAGGAGATGTTGCAGCGTTATCATCGGCTCCTGAACCCGTTAAAAATGTTCCGGTACTAACAGGTGTGCCATTTATTACTACCCAACCTTCATATTTCCATCCATCTGTTAAAGCAGGTAAACCTAAACCAGCTGTAACTGTTGGAGCATCTGAATTGTCTAAAAACCAAACTCCGCTTGCTTCATTTGTATCATCGTCATCTGTTGGAGTAGCTAAAATATATTTTCCGTAAGATTCTCCTAAAGTTTTTAAATCTCCAGAAGCATCAACTACAATATTATCTGAATTTACACTTGCTGAATTTCCAGAAAAATCACCAGCTAAAATTTTAGTTGCTGCAGGTGCTGGGTCAGAATCTACTGCTGGCTCAATAGATAGCACAAACTTAGTAGCGTCTTGCAAATCTGCAAGGTTTACAGTGTAACTCTGCGGAAAATTAACACTAGTAAATGTACCTGTACTAACCGGAGATCCGTTTACAATTAACCAACCTTCATATACAAAATCTGCACCTAATTCTTCTAATCCTGATAAATTTACAGTTAAATTACCTGTGGTTGGTTCATTTTCATTGTCGCTACATGCAACAAATAGTGTTGTTAAAGCAAAAATAATTGCTAAGTTTAAAACTTTTTTCATCTTATTAAATGTTTATTGTTAATGTTGATGACAAAGTTAAAAGCTAAAGAAATATTTAAATGTTAGCTAGCGAACACTTAAGCAGTTTTTTGTAAAATTCTAAGTTCTTTTCTATTAAAGTTTATAATATTTTCTTCTTTAAGTTCATTCATTAAAACATTTAAATTAGATCTAGATGTACCAATTAAAGATGCAATGTCTTTTTGGGTATACGGATGAACTATTATTTTATCTCCGGTAGATTCGCAATCGTAGCCATATTCTTCACAAAGTTCTTTTGTAAATTCTAAAAAACGAGTTCTGGTATCCTTAAATAAAATTAATTGTAATCTTCTCTCTAACTTTTTAAATCTAAGTCCTAAGAATTTATAAATTTTTAAACTAAATGTTTTATTATCACGCATTAAATCATGCATTGTTTCTACACTTATTGGGCAAATAGACGTTTTCATATCTATAGATTGCGCAAATTCATTTCTTTTTTCTTCTCCCAAAATAGCCTTTTCACCAAATAGCTCTCCTTTTGTTAAAATTGCATTGATAATTTCTTCACCAGCTTCTGTGTAATAACCTATTTTAACTTTTCCTTTTTCAATAAGAAAAACTTTATTTGCTGCATCTTCTGTAAAATAGATATAATCACTTTTTTGATAAGTATCAAAACTGTGGCATTTTTTGTAGTCTTTAAATTTATGTGGACATAAAAGATGAAACAAATTAACGTGATCAAAAAACCATATATTTTTCATAAGGGTAGTGTTTTAGACAATTATTATAAAAGTCTTAAAACAGCTTATATACTTACAAAAAGTATGAATTAATCCTTAATTTTTAATAATAAGTTAGGGTTTGGGCAGTTCTCTTTATAAAAATCTAAATCTTTACTAGAGGAAACACCTGGATAATCACCTTTATTACCTTGTAAATTTTTTATAATTTGAAAATGTAAATGTGGTGCATAATCTCCGTTTACTGTAGCATTTCCTAATTCTGCAATTACTTCTCCTTCATTAAATTTATCACCAACTTTTAAATTTTGAATCGAATTTTCAGATAAATGTCCATATAAAGTATAAAAGTTATAATCTGCGATTTTATGTTCTAAAATAATTGTTGGTCCGTAATCACCGTGATTTTTATTAAAATTAAAACTATGTACTTTTCCCTTTAAAACGGCCAATACTTTGGTTTTTTCTTTACACCACAAATCAATACCTAGGTGTATATTTCTTTTATCTTCTTCACTTAAATTTTTAAAATACGCACTTCTGTCATATAAATTTCTTTTTTCTAAATAACCACCATAAGCTACATGCTTATTTTCTTTTTTTAAAAAAGCTTCAATATAATTTTCCCAATCATTAGAAGAAGAAACATCAAAACTTAATAAGTCTTTATTTGTATTAGAAATGTTTATTGGCACATAACTAGATAGATGTATTTTTTTATCTATAGCTAATAAAGGCGTTTCTGATATATTCTTTAAAAAAGATTCAAAAGGATTTAATTTCATAAAATAAAAGTAAAAAAAACTCTCGAAATTCATCGAGAGTTTTACATTAAATTGACTTAAATATTAAGCATTTTCTTTTTTTATTAAGTTTAATGCAGAACCTTCATTATACCAATCTATTTGACTTTGGTTATAAGTATGGTTTACAATAATAGTATCTTTAGATCCATCTGCATGTACTAATTCTATAGTTAAAGGTTTGTCTGGTGCAAACTCATTTAAATCTAAGAAATTAAATGTATCATCTTCTTGAATTAAATCATAATCTGCTTCGTTTGCAAAGGTTAAACCTAACATTCCTTGTTTTTTAAGGTTTGTTTCGTGAATTCTTGCAAAAGATTTTACAATTACAGCAACTACACCCAAATGTCTAGGTTCCATTGCTGCATGCTCTCTAGAAGAACCTTCACCATAGTTATGATCTCCTACAACCACTGTTTTTATTCCTGCTGCCTTATATGCTCTCGCAGTATCTGGCACTCCACCAAATTCTCCTGTAATTTGATTTTTTACAAAATTTGTTTTCTTACCAAACGCATTTACTGCACCAATTAAACAGTTGTTAGAAATATTGTCTAGATGACCTCTAAAACGTAACCAAGGTCCTGCCATAGAAATATGGTCTGTTGTACATTTTCCGAAAGCTTTAATTAATAATTTTGCCCCAGAAATATCATTTCCAATTGGCGTGAATGGCTCTAATAATTGTAATCTTTCAGAATCTTCATTTACAGCAATTTTAACGTGACTTCCATCTTCTTCAGGCGCTAGATAACCATCATCTTTAACTTCAAAACCTTTTGGAGGCAATTCCCATCCTGTAGGTTCATCTAACATTACTTCTTCTCCGTTTTCGTTAATTAATTTATCTGTAATAGGATTAAAATCTAAACGACCAGCAATAGTTACAGCTGCAACCATTTCTGGTGAAGCAACAAATGCATGCGTATTAGGGTTACCATCTGCACGTTTTGCAAAGTTTCTATTAAAGGAATGAATTATTGAGTTTTTAGGAGCATTTTTTGGATCTTCATAACGTGCCCATTGCCCTATACAAGGTCCACAAGCATTTGTAAAAATCTTAGCATCTAATTTTTCAAAGATTCCTAAAATACCATCTCTATCTGCAGTATATCTAACTTTTTCAGAGCCAGGATTTATTCCAAAATCTGCTTTCGTTTTTAACCCTTTGTCTATAGCTTGTTGGGCTATTGAAGAAGCTCTTGATAAATCTTCGTAAGAAGAATTTGTACAAGACCCAATCAATCCCCATTCTACTTTTAAAGGCCAATCGTTAGCATTAGCTGCTTCTGTCATATCAGCACCAGCTTTTGTAGATAAATCTGGAGTAAAAGGACCATTTAATAACGGACTTAGTTCTGATAAATTAATTTCTATTACTTGATCGAAATATTGCTCTGGATTCGCATATACTTCTTTATCTCCTGTTAAATAATCTTTAACTTCATTTGCAGCATCAGCTACATCACCTCTGTCTGTAGCACGTAAATAACGTTCCATAGATTCATCATAACCAAACGTAGAAGTTGTAGCTCCTATTTCTGCGCCCATGTTACAAATTGTACCTTTACCTGTACAAGACATAGAAGTAGCACCTTCTCCAAAATATTCTACAATAGCACCAGTACCTCCTTTAGCAGAAACAATACCAGCAACTTTTAAAATAACATCTTTTGGCGCTGTCCAACCAGATAATTTACCTGTTAATTTTACACCAATTAATTTCGGAAACTTTAACTCCCAAGGCATACCTGCCATAACATCTACTGCATCTGCACCACCAACTCCAATGGCAACCATACCTAATCCTCCAGCGTTAACTGTGTGAGAATCCGTACCAATCATCATTCCTCCTGGAAATGCATAATTTTCTAAAACTACTTGGTGTATAATTCCTGCACCTGGTTTCCAAAAACCTAAACCATATTTATTAGAAACAGATTCTAAAAAATTAAATACTTCATTACTTGTATTTAATGCATTTTGCAAATCTGAACTTGCGCCATTTTTGGCTTGAATTAAGTGATCGCAATGGGTAGTGGTTGGTACTGCTACTTTAGATTTACCAGCTTGCATAAATTGTAACAATGCCATTTGTGCTGTTGCATCTTGCAAAGCAATTCTATCTGGAGCAAAATCTACATAGTCTTTTCCTCTTACAAACGCCTTATCAGAATTACTATCCCATAAGTGAGAATATAAAATCTTTTCTGCCAAGGTTAGTGGTTTTCCTGTAAGTTCACGAGCAGCATCAACACGTTCAACAACGGTTGAATACACTTTTTTAATCATATCAATATCAAATGCCATAAGAATTATAAATAATTTAAAGGTTTTTGTTATAAGTTTTACTAATTCACAAGGTACAAAATTTATAATTATTTGATAAATGATTTATTTATTAATAAAGATTTAAAACTTATACCTAAATAGAAAAATTTGATACTCATTTTAGATATAAACAAAAAAATCCTGAGTTTAAAAACTCAGGATTTTCTATTTATATAAATTTTTAATTATCTAACTAATTGTTTTTGTGAAGGCTTAAATTTAGTTAAAACAATACCGTCAACAGCAGCTTCATATTCTGCCATAGTTGGTGTTCTTCCTAAAATTGTTGATAAAACAACTACAGGTGTAGATGATAATAAAGACTCTCCTTTTTTCTCTCCAGAATCTTTTACAACTCTTCCTTGAAACAAACGTGTAGATGTTGCCATTACAGTATCTCCTGGTTCTGCTTTTTCTTGGTTACCCATACATAAGTTACAACCTGGACGCTCTAGGTATAGCAGGTTTTCGTACTTTGTACGTGCTAATCCTTTTGGTGCGCTATCGTCAAATTCAAATCCTGAGTATTTTTGTAATACTTCCCAATCTCCTTCTTCTTTAAGCTCATCAACAATATTATATGTTGGTGGTGCTACAACCAAAGGTGCTTTAAATTCTACTTTCCCATTTTGAGCTTCGACATTTTTAAGCATTTGAGCTAAAATTTTCATGTCTCCTTTATGAACCATACATGATCCTACGAAACCTAAATCTACTTTTTTAGTTCCTCCGTAATATGATAATGGTCTGATGTTATCGTGTGTGTAACGTTTTGAAACATCGTCATTATTTACATCTGGATCTGCTATCATTGGTTCTGCAATTTCATCCAAATCAATAATAACTTCTGCATGATAAACAGCATCTGCATCTGGTCTTAAAGAAGGCTTAATACCTGTTTTAAGCTCAGTGATTCTAGTTTCTGCTTTTTCTACAAGACCTTTCAACACTTGCTTATCATTATCCATTCCTTTATCAATCATAATCTGAATACGACCTTTAGCAATTTCTAATGACTCTATTAAAGTATCATCTTCTGAAATACAGATAGATGCTTTAGCTTTCATTTCTGCTGTCCAATCTGTAAATGTAAATGCTTCATCTGCCGTTAAAGTACCAATATGAACCTCGATTACACGACCTTGAAAAACATTTTCACCTCCAAATTGTTTTAACATTTGTTGCTGTGTTGCGTGCACAACATCACGGAAATCCATATAAGATTTCATTTGTCCTTTAAAGGTTACTTTAACTGACTCTGGAATTGGCATTGATGCCTCACCTGTTGCCAATGCTAAAGCTACAGTACCTGAATCTGCTCCAAAAGCAACACCTTTAGACATACGTGTGTGCGAATCTCCACCAATAATGATGTCCCAATCACCAACAGTAATATCGTTCAATACTTTATGAATAACATCCGTCATTGGGAAATATTTCCCTTTAGGATCACGACCAGTAATTAAACCAAAATCGTTCATAAAGCTCATTAATCTTGGAATGTTAGCTTTAGATTTATCATCCCAAACTGATGCTGTATGACAACCAGATTGGTAAGCACCGTCAACAATTGGAGAGATAACTGTTGCAGCCATCATTTCTAATTCTTGAGACGTCATTAAACCTGTAGTATCTTGCGAACCTACAATGTTTACTTCTGCACGAACATAAGAACCTGCGTGTAATGTAGCTCCTGATGTACCTACTGCATTTTTATTAAATATTTTCTCAACAGCTGTTAAACCTTGACCTTCTATAGATACTTCTTTTGAAGGTGCATATACTTGTGGCACTTCAATTCCTAAAGTTTTACAAGCAAATGTTTGTAATTTTTTACCGAAAACAACAGCGTAAGAACCACCTGCTTTCATAAACTCCATCTTTTGCGGAGTAAAGGCTGCAGAAATATCTTTTAATTCTGTTTTACCGTGGTATAATTTTTTTTCTTTTGTATTAATCGTTAAAACAGTACCTGTTTCTACAGAATACATTTGTTTTAAAACTGGTTCTCCATCTTCATCTACAATAGTATTACCTTTTTCATCTTTTTGAATTACCCAATTTTTAAGATCTAAACCGATACCTCCTGTTACGCCAACCGTTGTTAAAAAAATCGGAGCAATACCATTTGTACCAGCAATTACTGGTGCAATGTTTATAAAAGGTACATAAGGACTTGAAGGAATACCTGTCCATAATGCAACGTTATTTACACCAGACATTCTAGAAGATCCAACTCCCATAGTTCCTTTTTCTGCAATTAACATTACACGTTTATCAGGATGCTGTTCCTTTAAAGCTAATAATTCATTTTGCATGTCTTTGTTATGCTCAAACATACATTGCCCATGTAACTCACGGTCAGAACGTGAATGTGCATCACCTCCCGGAGATAATAAATCTGTAGATATATCACCTACACCAGCTATGTAAGTAACTACCTCAATTTCTTCTTCTATTTCTGGCAGCTTTGTAAAGAATTCTGCTTGGGCATAACTTTCAATAATATCTTTAGAGATAGAACTTCCGTTATTAAAAGCTTCTTCTAAACGATCTGTGTCTGCTTCATATAAAAATACTTGAGTTTTTAAAACTTTTGCAGCTTTACTCGCTATTACTTCATCAGCACCTAAAGCTAAATCAAGTAATACTTTAACCGATGGTCCACCTTTCATGTGCGATAATTGCTCGAAAGCGAAATCTGTAGAAATTTCTGGAACGATAGATTCACCTAAAATAATCTCTTTTAAAAACTTAGCTTTTACAACGGCTGCACTTGTTGTACCCGGTAAAACGTTATAGATAAAAAAGTTTAGAGATTGTTCTCTATACTCATTTTCTGTATCTTTAATTTGCTCAATAATTGCGCTTAATAAATCTGCACCATCAATTGGTTGTGGATGAAGTCCTTTCGTTTTTCGTTCTTCAATCTGTTTTAGGTAATCTTTATAAATACTCATGAAAGAAATCTTTTATTACTGTAAGTCTTTTGTTAAAAATTTTAAAAAATTAAGTTTTAAACTCTTTAAAATTTATTCTCGCAAACTTACATTTTTTATATTAATTTTAAAAGATAAATAACCGATTGCAATAATTAATAAATAAAAAAAGGCAAATTTCTAAATAGCTGAATATTATTCAATAAAAAAGAAGATAATCTATTTTTTATTAAGGATATCGTAATCAAATAAAAAAAAGCAGGCTAATAAGCCGAATTCTGTTCCTTATAAATAAGGCTCTTATCATTTATCTAGTTCTAAAATTACTCTTAGAATCAATCTGTCTACCCTTTAGAATCGAGCGAGTAGCTCTCAAGTTCTAATATACATGACATTGCACCTCATAGAGTTTACCTGGTTTCACTACAGCCGAACTGTACTTGCTTTCTGTTGCACTTGTCCTCAACTTACGCTGGACGGATGTTATCCGCTATGATACTCTTTGGTGTCCGGACTTTCCTTCTTAATTAAATTAAGACGATAAGATAAGCCTGCTTTAAATTGTATTGTACGATTTCTATTTGATAAAAAAAACCCACTCAATAAATTGAGTGGGAAAAATTGCTATGAAAAAGAAAAAGTGTTGTTGGCGAACCAACAACACTGCAAATATATATTAAATCTAGTAAAAAAAGTATCCTTTTTATTTAATATTCATTTTTTTACTGATTTTTTTAACATATGTCTACGAAAACATATCTTTAACTTTCTCAAAAAATGATTTATCAGATTTATTTGGCGCAGGAACAAAGTTGTCATCGTTCATCATTTTATCGAAAAACTGCTTTTGTTCTTTGTTTAATTCTTGCGGTGTCCAAACATTAATATGGATTAAAAAATCTCCTGTGCCGTATCTTTCGATACTTGGTAAACCTTTTCCTTTTAATCTTAAAATTTTTCCAGATTGTGTACCTGCATCAATTTTAATTTTTACTTTACCAGTTACAGTTTCTACCTCTTTACTAGTACCTAAAACTGCTTCAGAAAAGTTTACATACAAATCGTAATGAATATTTGTTCCTTCTCTTTTTAAAGAATCATGTTGTATTTCTTCAATTAAAACTAATAAATCTCCAGCGATAGAATTTTTACCAGGAGCCTCGTTACCTTTACCTCCTACTTTTAATTGAACTCCTTCTGTTACACCAGCTGGTATATTTATAGAAACTGTTTCTTCTGCAACAATTAAACCTTGCGCATCTGCTCCGTTTGGTTTGCTACTAATAATTTCTCCTGCACCAGAACAAGTACCACAAGTAGTTGCAGTTTGCATTCTACCTAATATTGTGTTTGTAACACGCATTTGTTGCCCAGAACCATTACAAGTTGTACAAGTTTTATACTTAACACCGTCTGCTTGAACTTTACGTTTTACTTTTACTTTTTTCTCTACTCCTTTTGCAATTTCTTCTAAAGTTAGTTTTACACGAATTCTCATGTTACTTCCTTTAACTCTAGCTTGACGTTGACCACCGCCACCGCCGAAACCACCACCAAAGCCGCCGCCGAAACCGCCACCGCCAAAGATGTCTCCGAATTGGCTAAATATGTCATCCATATTCATACCACCGCCACCAAAACCGCCTCCGCCTTGAGGACCATCAAAAGCAGCATGACCGTATTGATCGTATCTTGCTTTTTTGTTTTCGTCACTTAAAACTTCATAAGCTTCTGCTGCTTTTTTAAAGTTTTCTTCTGCGGTTTTATCATCAGGGTTTTTATCTGGATGATATTTTATAGCCATTTTTCTATAAGCCTTCTTAATTTCTGCCTGAGTTGCAGATTTAGAAATACCTAAAATTTCGTAAAAATCTTGTTTTGCCATTTTTATTTCAATTATCAATTAACAGTAATCAATGATCAATGGTAATTGTGCATTGTTAATTGTAATTATTTACTGTCCGATTACCACTTTTGGGTATCGAATAATTTTATCTCCTAATTTGTATCCTTTTTCTACACAATCAATTACTTTACCTTTTAAATCTTCTGATGGTGCAGGTATTTGAGTAATTGCTTCATGAATTTCAGCATCAAAAGTATCGCCAGCTTTTGTTTCTACTTTTGATAAACCTTTTTGCTCTAAAGTATTGTAGAATTTTTGATAAATTAACAATACACCTTTTCTTAATTCTTCTGCTTCTTTATCTTCTTCAATATGTGTCAGTGCTCGCTCAAAATCATCAATAATTGGCAGTAAAGATGTCATTAATTCTTGTCCTGCAGTTTTAAATAACTCTATTCTTTCTCTTGATGTTCTTTTTTTGTAGTTTTCAAACTCTGCAAATAAGCGTAAAAACTTATCTTTTTCAGCTTGAATTAACTCTTCTGCTGTAGGCTCTTCTTTAGCAACATCTGCTTCAATCTCTTGATTTTCTTCAACTTGAGAAGTACTTTGCTCGTTTTTAAGTTCTTCTTCCTTTATATTTTCTTTCTTACTCATTTCTTTGTAATCATTTAATTGTCTATTACTTAATGGCAAAAATGTTGCCAACAAAAAAAATAGTGTCAAACTGACACTATTTTCATTTTATATACTTAAAATTAATCTTCTATTCTTTCAATTTTCGCTCCAATAGATTTTAGTCTAGCTTCTATATTTTCATAACCTCGATCTATTTGTTCGATGTTATTAATTATTGATGTTCCTTTTGCAGAAAGTGCTGCAATTAATAAAGAAATACCTGCTCTAATATCTGGCGAAGTCATTTTTGTTGCTTTTAATTGACTCTCGAAATTGTGCCCAATTACTGTTGCTCTATGCGGATCACATAAAATAACTTTTGCGCCCATGTCTATCAATTTATCTACAAAAAACAAACGACTTTCGAACATCTTTTGATGTATTAAAACAGTTCCTTTTGCTTGTGTTGCAATAACTAAAACAATACTTAGTAAATCTGGCGTAAAACCAGGCCAAGGTGCATCTGCAACTGTTAATACAGAACCATCTATATAATTCTGGATTTCGTATGATTCTTGTTCTGGAATATAAATATCGTCTCCTTTTTTCTCTAGAGTGATTCCTAATTTTCTAAAAACACTAGGTATTTGTCCTAAATCTTTCCAGCTAACATTTTTAATTGTTAATTCTGATCTTGTCATAACCGCAACACCAATCCAAGAACCAATTTCTATCATATCTGGTAAAACCGTATGCTCACAACCTCCTAAAGACTCTACACCTTCAATTACTAACAAGTTAGAACCAACCCCTGATATTTTTGCGCCCATCGCATTCAACATTTTAGATAATTGTTGAATATAAGGTTCACAAGCAGCGTTGTAAATTTTAGTTTCTCCTTTTGCTAATACTGCAGCCATCAAGATATTTGCTGTACCAGTTACAGAAGCTTCGTCTAACAACATTTCTGTTCCTTGAAGTTCATCGGCTTCTACTCCGTAAAAGTATTCTTCTTTATTATATCTAAATTTTGCGCCTAATCTAATAAAACCTTCAAAATGTGTATCTAATCTTCTTCTACCAATTTTATCGCCACCAGGTCTAGGAATATAACCTTTACCAAATCTAGCTAATAACGGTCCAACAATCATAATAGAACCTCTTAAAGAACTTCCGTCTCTTTTAAAGTCTGCCGATTCTAAATACTCTAAATTAATATCATCAGCTTGAAAAGCATAAGCATTACTACCTAACTTCTCTACTTTTACACCTAATTCGCCTAAAATAAAAATTAGTTTATTTACATCAATAATATCAGGAACGTTATTTACTACTACTCTATCCGGAGTTAATAAAACAGCACAAAGTATTTGTAAAACTTCATTCTTTGCTCCTTGAGGTGTAATTGTTCCGTTTAATTTATGTCCGCCTTCAATTTTAAATGATGCCATAAACGTTTATCTTTTTCTATTTTTATGTTGATTATTGTGTTGCTTCTTGTAATTACTCTTCGAATTATTCTGACCTTGAGAGTTTCTTTTTCTAAGTAAGTTTTTACTTTCAGAAAGTGGTTCTGTTGTTTCTCTTAGATCTATTTTACCGTCTGATAAATCGAATAAATGTTTAAAAATAACTTTATCGTCTACCGTATCTTTGTTCCAGTTTAGATAACACTTTTTCATGTGATTGGCAATTGTATAAACTAATGCCTCCTTTTTTTCTCCTTCTTCCCAACTTAAAGCAACATCTATCATGGTTTGTATGTTATTACCATAATATCGGTATCTAGATGCTGATTTTGGATATGCCAAACCTTCTGGCTTCTCTCTAAGTTCTTCTTTAGAAGGCTGCGGATAAGGAGATTCTACATCTAATTTAAAATCAGCCATAATATACAATTGATCCCAAAGTTTGTGCTTAAAATCTGGCACATCGCGCAAATGAGGTTGTAAATTACCCATTACATCTACAATTGCTTTGGCCATTTTGTCTCTTTCTTCTTTAGTTTCTAAAGCAACACAATGGTCTACTAATTTCTGTATATGTCTGCCGTATTCTGGTATAATCATTAACGGTCTTCCTGAATTGTACTCTAAATCGAATGTCATTTATATTTTTTTGAGAAGTGTTCTCGATACATTTTCCTTTATCATTTTATCAAAAGAAAACACTAGAACTGACAAGTTATATTTTGTAGTTTTTTAAAGTTGCAAAATAGCAATTTATTTTTAGTTATTTACCCAATCACTTTTAATTTAGCAAATTGTAATAGTAATTTCTTTTTACCTGCAGTAGCAAACTGAATTTCTGCTTTTTTATCGGGTCCTTTACCTTCTATACCTATAACTGTTCCTTTACCAAATCTATTGTGTTCTACAATATTTCCTTTTGATATTTCTCCATCAAAAAGATTCATTTTAGGAGAAACATTTGAAACTTTTTTTAAGTTTTTGGGTATTGCTATTTCTTTTTTCTTCGCCAAATCTCGCTCCATTTTTTTTCTTTGAATTGGTTTCTGAAAACGAATTCCTTTTGGCGCATCATCAAAAATACTTTTATCTAAAAAGTTATTTACTGCCGGACTCGGACTTTTTGGTGTTATGTAATTTAAATATTGATCGTCTATTTCTTCTAAAAACCTACTTGGTTCTGCATCTACTAACTTTCCCCATCTGTATCGAGTTTGAGCATACGTTAAGTACGCTACTTTTTCTGCTCTAGTTAATGCTACATAAAACAACCTGCGCTCTTCTTCTAACTCGCTTCTGGTATTCATGCTCATTGCAGACGGAAATAAATTTTCTTCTAATCCTACAACATAAACATACAAATATTCCAATCCTTTAGATTGGTGAATTGTCATTAAAGAAACGGTTGGTTTGTCATCATTTTTTTCTGAATCAAAATCTGTAGCCAACGCAACATCCTCTAAAAAAGTAGTTAAAGATGCATCTTGTCCTTCTTCAATTTTATCAGTAATAAAATCTTTAATTCCGTTTAAAAGTTCTTGTACATTTTCTACTTTACTTACAGCTTCTGGTGTACCGTCTTTTTCTAAATCTTTAATTAATTGCGTCTGTTTTACAACAGTTTCTGCAATTTCGAAAGCATTTTTAGTTTTAGCTTCTATTTGAAAACGTAGCATCATGTTCATAAAATTCTGAAGCTTATTCTTGGTTCCAGAATTTATTTTAAGATCTATTTTATCTATATATTTTATAATATCGAAAATAGATTTTTTGTAATGATTTGCTGCGATTGTTAGTTTGTCTATTGTTGTTGCACCAATACCTCTTGCAGGATAATTGATAATTCTTTTTAAAGCTTCTTCATCATTAGGATTGATTAAAATACGTAAATAAGATAAAATATCTTTAATCTCTTTTCTTTGGTAAAAAGAGATTCCTCCATAAATTTTATAATCAATATTTTTTTTACGTAAGGCGTCTTCTATTGCTCTAGATTGTGAGTTTGTTCTATATAAAACGCAAAAATCGCTAGGTTTAAGTTGATGATTCATTTGGTTTTCCCAAATAGATTGAGCAACAAACCTACCTTCTTCTCCGTCGGATATTGTGCGCATTACATTAATTGCGTCTCCGGCGTCGTTAGAGGTCCAAACTTCTTTATCTAACTTTGTTTTATTTTTTTCGATTACAGAATTTGCTGCATTTACAATATTGCTTGTAGAACGATAATTTTGCTCTAATTTAAATGTTTTAACTTCTGGATAATCTTTTTGAAAATTTAAAATATTCTGAATATTTGCTCCCCTAAAACTATAAATACTTTGCGAGTCGTCTCCTACCACACAAATATTACCAAATTTATCTGCCAAAGCACGAACAATAATGTATTGAGAATGGTTTGTATCTTGATACTCATCTACCATTATGTATCGAAATCTGTCTTGGTATTTTGCTAAAACTTCTGGAAAACGCGCTAACAACTCATTGGTTCTTAACAACAAATCATCAAAATCCATTGCGCCAGCTTTAAAGCATCTATCTACATATGCTTTATAAATATCACCTACTTTTGGTCTGCTTGCATGCATGTCTGCTTCTTGCAAATCAGAATTATTAAAATATGCTCTAACGGTTATTAAACTGTTTTTAAATGAAGAGATTCTTCCTAAAATCTGTTTCGCCTTATAACGCTCTTTGTCTAAGCCCATTTCTTTAATAATGGCACTTATTAACCTAACAGAATCTTGTGTATCGTAAATTGTAAAGTTAGTTGGAAAACCAAGTTTATCTGCTTCGGAACGTAAAATTCTTGCAAAAACGGAGTGAAAAGTTCCCATCCAAAGGTTTTTTGCCTCACTTTGTCCTACCACAGAAGCAATTCTAGCTTTCATTTCTTTTGCAGCTTTATTGGTAAAGGTTAAAGACAAAATATTAAAAGAATCTACACCCTGCTTCATTAAATGAGCAATTCTATAGGTTAATACACGTGTTTTACCAGAACCGGCACCAGCAATAATTATCATTGGTCCATCCTTTTGTATAACAGCTTGCCTTTGCGGCTCATTTAAAGATTCTAAGTAATTATTCAAGAGATATTTTTTTGAAGTATTTAATCGTTAAAATTAACGAAACTAATTGTGATTTTATGAAATGAACACTATTATTTATTCACAAATTATTCCACATTTATAATTTCTAATTTTTTATAATTTTAGCAAACAATTAAGTTTTATCAACTTTAATAACATGAAACAGATAAAACAAAATATCTGCAAATAAGCAGATAAAAAATAATATCTGCTTTAAAACAGATAAAATTAATTTATTACTATTAAATTTTAGTATATTTACTTAAATTTATTTGCAAATATATGACTAGTATTTTAACCGGAGACATTATCAACTCTAGAAAAACAACCAATATCGATTGGCTAAAATCTCTAAAAGAAATTTTAGCCCATTTTGGCGAATCACCAAAATACTGGCAAATCTATAGAGGTGACAGTTTTCAAGTAGAAGTTAAAAAACCCGAAGAAGCCTTTTTAGTTGCTTTAAAAATAAAATCGGCACTAAAAAGTATAGCGAATATAGATGTTAGAATTGGTATAGGAATTGGTAAAAAGGAATACAATGCTGATAAGATTACAGAAGCAAACGGAGAAGCTTTTATAAACTCTGGTTTTGCTTTTGATAACTATTTAAATAAACAAAGTTTAGCGATAAAAACACCATGGCAAGAAATAGATAAAACCTTTAATATTGCTTTTGATTTGGCATTATTAACTATAGATTCTTGGTCTGTAAATTCTGCTGAAGTATTTAAAATCGTTTTAGAAAACCCTGAAATAACTCAAAAAGAAATTGCAAAAATGCTTAATATTACACAAGGCAGGGTTAGTGAAAGACAAAAAAGAGCTGGTTTAGAGCCTGTGTTAAAACTAAACAACCTTTTTAAGATTTTAATAGCACAAAAAATAAACAAATAATATGCTTTTATTTTTAAAACTTTTATTGGCTCATATTTTAGGTGATTTTGTTTTGCAATCTAACAAATGGGTAAAAAACAAAGAAGAAAATAAATTAAAGTCTTCTAAGTTATATCTACATATTGGCATACACGCAATTTTACTATTAATTCTTCTTGAATTTAAATTGAATATATATTGGCTTGGTATTCTAGTAATTGTAACAACACATTTTTTAATTGATGTTATAAAACTATATTTTCAGAATGATAAAACTAAAAGAAATTGGTTTTTTATAGACCAATTACTGCATATAATTGTATTACTAATCACAACTTCTATCTACCAAGGTTTACATATAGAATTAGCAAATATATTTACACAACAAAATTTACTATTAATAGTTGCGTTACTGTTAGTCACAAGTGTATCTGGTATCATTATTAAAGTTTTTATAACACAATGGAATCCAGAATCAAAAACAAATAATGATGATTCTTTGGCAAAAGCTGGTAGATATATTGGTATTTTAGAACGTCTTTTTGTTTTTACTTTTATTGTAACAAATCATTGGGAAGCTATTGGTTTTTTAGTAGCAGCTAAATCTGTTTTTAGATTTGGTGACCTAACCTCTTCTAAAGACAGAAAATTAACCGAATATATTTTAATTGGTACTTTGTTAAGTTTTGGACTTGCTATTATAATAGGAATCTTATATTCGTACTTACTAAACACAACATAATTAATGGAAGATAAATTTATAGAAAGCGTTGCTTATATATTGCCTGCAGTAGTTACAGGTTTTGTTGCTTATTATATGTTTAATGGCTTTATTGCAAATAGAATTTCTGAAAAAAAATTCGAACTTTTAGCGCAACAAAAAAAGGAGTCATTACCTATTAAATTACAAGCTTACGAACGTTTAATGCTGTTTTGCGATAGAATAAACCCTGTGAAAATGCTTATGAGAATTCCGCCAATATCTACAAACACAGAAGATTATTTACAATTATTGACAGCAAATATAGAGCAAGAATTTGACCATAATTTAGTGCAACAAATTTATGTGCAAAATGAAACCTGGACAGCTGTTTACGCTGCAAAAAATGCTGTAATAAACAAATATAAACAAGTTGCAGAACAAGCCCAATCTGCAAACGAACTTCGAGAAATTATTCTTACAGACTATAGTACTACTACTCCTCCAACAGAAACTGCTATCGAATTTATCAAGAAAGAAGTTAAAATTTTATTGTAAAAAAAACTCCGTTGATTACATACGTAACAAACGGAGTTTTTACTTTTTCTTTTTTTGAAACCTTTCTCTTAGAATTGTAATCGAACTCCTAGTTTATAATTTCTTCCTCTGGTAGCATATCCAAATACATCATCATAATCTTCATTTAAAAGATTTGTAACTGCCGCAAAAAATGTAACTGTATCTCCTAAAACTTTATAATTCGTCATAAAATCTAATACTTGGTAGTTTTCTAATACAACATCTTGACCTGCTGTACCAAAAGAACCATATCTATCAAATATTGTTCTTTCACCTACATTTCTGTAAGTAAAGTTAAAAAATGCATTTTCAAACGGAGTAATATCTAAACCAGCAACCAACTTATTTTCTGGAATGTAATCATTAAAATCTTCGGTTACATCTCTATCCGTATACGTAAATGATGCATTTATTGCTAAAAATGAAGTTGGTACTACTTCAGCACTTACTTCAAATCCGTTTGCATCAGAAGAACCATTACCATATTTAAATGTAGAAGCATCATAAATAATAGCATCCGTTTCTTTTCTATTAAAGTAAACTGTTTCTAATTGCAACCAATCTTTAAAGTTTAAATCAAAACCAGCTTCAAACGTTTTGTTAGATTCTGGGTTTAAATCAATATTACCAGAAAAACCATCGTATAATTGATACAAACTTGGTGCTATAAAAGCAGTGCTGTAAGAAGAAAATAGTTTTAAAGCTGTATTATTTTTATTTAAAAGTGCGTAAGCTAAGTTTGCATCGTAAACAAAATGGTTGCCATAAACATTATGCATATTTAAACGACCACCAACATTTACGCTTACACCAAAATCAGAAATATAAACTAAACTCGCATAAGGATCTACCGTATTAAAATTAGCCAATCCTTTTTCTATCTTACCAAAAGGAGTAATTGTATTGTTACTATGAATTTGATAATTTAAACCTGTAATTAATTGTAATTGCTCTGTAAACTCATATCTATTTACTAAATCTACATTTACACTTCTACCTACAAATTCATAATCTTGTAAAACACCCGCAAAAGAATTAAACTGGCTTAAATCTCTTTCTACCACATTTGCAGAAGCTAATAAATAAAGTTGTCCTTTATTATAAGTATATGTTGGCTTAAAACCCACTCTAAACTGCTCTTGACTACCAGTATTAACTTCACTATCAGCAAAAGCACCAGCATCAAAATCATAATCAAATTCATCATAATTTAAAAAAGTCTCTAAAGTTAATTTCTCATTTACTTTATAACCTAACTTTACCAAAGCGTTTTTAGAATAAAATGCATCGGTTTCAAAAGCAGTATTTGTATTACTTTTTGCTGATGAAATGCCGTTAACTCCTGTTAAACTAAAAGATCCTAAAAAATTAATTTTACCTAAAGTACCGTTAACATTTAGGTTTTGGTTTCTATCAGACAAACTTCCATTAGAAGAATTTGCAGTATTATTAGTACCTAAACTTGTTTCAAAAGAACCAGAAATCTTGTCTATAGAAGCCTTTTTTAAGGTAATACTAATTACCGCCGTTGCAGCACCAGAACCATATAATGTAGATGATGCACCTTTTAAAACCTCGATACTTTCTATTTGATTAACCGCTAATAAACGTAAATCAAATTCTTGATTAATTGCTGATTGATCTGTAACTGGTACTCCGTCAATTAAAACTAAAACTTGTCTAGCTCTACCACCTCTAATATTAATACTTCTAGGTTCTGATGGATTTGTATTTACTCCCTTTACATCAATACCAGCTAGGTTATTTAAAATTTCTACAACAGTTTTTCCTGAATTCTGAAGCAACATTTCTTGGGTAATTTTATGAATTACCTTACCAGTATTTTCTTTTTTCAACTTAAATTTAGTTGCAGTTACTACAACTTCTTTTAAAGTTTCTACATTTTCTTTTTGTTTTTGAGCAAAAAGATTTGTGCTGACAAAACTACATGCCAACGCACCAACAATAATAAATTGTTTTTTCATTTCTAATAAATTTGATTTACAATAAATCAGGTAAATTTTGTGTACGAAAATAGATTAGTACATAAACTTTTATCCCGAAAGTTTTTTAACTCGTGATAATGGCAGGTTTCCTGACTTGCGTCTTGTAACAAACCTTCCCAACAAAAAAATGTCAGTGGTAAAAGAATAGTTACAAGCTTAGTAGCTTACAGTTGCGGGAACAGTTCTAGATTTTAACTAGATTCCCTTTTAATTTGATGCAAACCAATTTTTACATCAAAACCAAAATCGGCACAAATGTAGACTATAAATTGATATTAGAAAACATTTTTGTAATCTTGTCTTAAAATTAATTTTCATGAATAATAATTTCTCAAAAATATTACTTGTCACTCTTCTATTTATAATTGTATCATGTCAAAAAAACAACAAAGAAATTGATAAAAATTATAACCTAAAAAGTAATATTAAATACGCTAAAGGTTTTGACATTATTAATGAAAATGGATCAAAAAAATTAATTATTAAAACAGCATATCAAAACTCTAACAACGTTTTTAAATACATTATAAGAAACAAGCAAAACAAAAAAGCGATAAGCACAAATGAAACTATAATCTCTACACCAATTCAAAAAGTTGTAGTTACCTCTACAACTCATATACCAATGGTTGAGTTACTAAATGAAGAAACATCTATTGTAGGCTTTCCTTATTCAAAATATGTTTCTTCAAAAAAAACAAGAAAATTAATTGAAGAAAATAAAATTATAGAGATTGGAAAAGAAAGTTCTTTAAATACAGAAATTCTCCTTAATCTTCAACCAGAACTAGTAGTTGGTTATAGTGTTTCTAGTGCTGATAAAAGCCTAACAACCATAAAAAAAGCAGGTATAAATGTTATTTACAATGGTGATTGGCTAGAAGAAAATCCGTTAGGAAGAGCAGAATGGATTAAATTTTTTGGTGTTTTATTTGATAAAGAAAAAGAGGCTGACAGTATTTTTAATAGCATCGAAAAAAATTATTTAAATGCAAAAAAAATTGCTTTATCAGCAAAAAGTAAACCTACTGTTTTGTCTGGTGCAATTATGAGTAAAGATATTTGGAATTTACCAGCAGGAGAAAGTTACGTTGCACAATTTTTGAAAGATGCAAATTTAAACTACTTGTGGCAAGACACAAAAGGCAAAGGTAGTTTGTCTTTGAGTTTCGAGAGTGTTTTTAATAAAGGTCAAAGTGCAGATTATTGGATAGCTCCAGGATATTTTACTTCGAAAGATCAACTTTTAAAAAGTAATAAACTTTATGCGAAGTTTAACGCTTTTAAGCAAAGTAAAATTTTTACTCCAACAATAAAAAAAGGAAAAACAGGTGGTGTAATTTATTATGAACTTGCAGGTACAAGACCAGATTTGGTTTTAAAGGATCTTATAAAAATCTGTAATCCAGAATTGCTACCAAATTATAAATTAGCTTTTTTTGAGGAAATGCCATAAAAAAATAAAGCCTCTAATTTAAAATTAAAGACTTTATTAATAAAGACTGGGGGAATGCTTTTCTTATAATTCAAATTTAGACAAAAAGTTAGTCATTATTTAAAAAAACAAGGGTGTTTTATGGGTAGTCGACGGGTAGTAAACGGGTAGTAAATCGATGTAAACCTTTGTTTTTACTGGTTTTTATCAATTGTTAGCACTTCTTTCCTACTTTTTATATTTAGTTTTCCGTAAATATTTTTTACATGAAACTTTACCGTATTAATAGATACATTTACCTGTAAAGCAATTTCTTTATTAGACTTACCAATTACAATTAAATCGAAAACCTCTCTTTCTCTAATACTTAAATTCTCTATATCTTTAATTTTAGATTCTTTATCTATATTACTCGTTAATAAATCTATCTCTTTATTAAAATTAATTATTTCATTCTTCATGTAAGAGTTTCTTTTTCTTAATGTCTTTTCTCTATATACAACTGCAAAAGATAAAGTAACAACTTGTACAAGGCCTCCAATTTTCATATTGAAAGGAGCATTGTCAAAAAATGAAATTCCGAAATTCTTTAGAACTGTAAAATTAATTCCATTAAATAATATAATAACAAATGCAATTGTAAATAATTTAATATGCCCGCTCTTATTAATTAAAAGTACACTTACAACCCAATAGGTTAAAAACAAAAGAAAAGTTAATATATTTAAAATAACAAACAATTCTGATTTTTTAAAGAAATAGAATAGTACTACAAACAAAAATATATTGACTATTATAATATGTGAATATTTTTTTAACCCAGGATAATAATTATCCACTAATAAAAAGTTATGAGCAAACTTAAAAGAGAAAAAACCAAGAAAAAAATAATTGAATAAAATTAAATTATCAATAATAGTATTGTTAAAATTAAAAAAGTTAAAAATACCATCTGATGCCAAAAAGGCAAATACTAAACTCATTAGTAAAAAACAGTGATGAATAAAAGAGTTATCTTTAAAGAAAAAATAATAAACAATACTAAAAACAATAATTAAAAAAGCAGCACCATAATAAAAACTGTTAATTAAAATTTGGACACTTTCATCAAAATGATAATCTTCTTCTAATTTTAACTCGACCGGATAATATGCACTATACTCTGAACTAACTTTTATAAAAACAGGATAATCTCTTTGTATTTTATATGAAGTAAATCTAGAATTTTTTATTTTTTCTAATGGCCTTCTATTTTGATATGCTGTAGAGTTGTTGGCTCTGTAATTTTTTATTCTAAAAATATAATCTTCTTTAGAATTAGATGCTGGTATTTTAAACCAATAAACAGCGTCTGATTGTTTTTCTAAAATATTATACTCTAACAAATTAAAAGTTTTATCTTCTATATCTAAAACTTCTAAATTGGCTTCAAAATCTTTATAATAGTATATTTCTGACTGAGAAAGGGCGGTAAAAGTAAAAAAGATAAATACTAATATAAGCTTATTTTTCATGGCTACTTTTCTAAATCTTTAAAGATTGAATGTAAAAGAAATTATTTTCTACAGAAAAACCTAAAAAGGAATTGATTGAAATCTCTTACATTACCTAAGGTACAATTTTAAATTTATCTTAACATTATATAGTTAATATTTCATTTTTTTTAACTTAATATTAAGATATTGCCTTATTAAAATAATTTTGTTTGATTTTCATCATCTCTCTTCTTTTCTTCTGCCTTTTTCTTCGCTATCGATTTTTGCAAAGCTATTTTTGCTTTTTCTTCTGCAGAAAGTTCCTCTAAAATTGGCTTTTTTGTTTCAGGTATTGGTACATCAATTGGTAATTTGTCATCTACTACCTCTTCATTTTCTTGATCTGAACCGCTGCTTTCAACCTCTTCCTCTTCTACTTCATATGGTAAAGATTCTAAAAGATTTACATTTTTAATCTTATCTGTAGTTAACTGGTTTCCTTGCGCTTTAATTCCTTTTACAGCTATAAACTCTTCAAAATTAACCTCTTCATTATCTAAACTCCTTTTAGAAAACTGAATTTCTGCTACAGGTCTGTAATCTGTTGCTACAATTTCTAGTTGAGACTTTGTATGTTCTGAAATAAAAACCTCTTCCTTGTCAACTGATTCAATTAAAAATCGTTTTACATAGTAACGTTCTTTTTCACCATCAAAATAAATAGCAGAAATTGGTTTTTTAGGTTGCCATTTTTCTAAAACGATCATATCGTCTTCAAAATGCATTGTTAAATCTGGCTTTACAGCTTTTGCTTTACCAGATTGTGTTATAATTAGCAATTTATCTTCTGCTCTAAACTCACCTAAAAGCTCGCCTCTTTCGTCTACATTTAAACGTTGCACTGTATCATCAAACCAAATTTTTCGTGGTTTTAGTGTAGAAACTCCTTCCGATTTAAAATCAATAGATTTAATTGAATACTTTGTAATTCTATTTCCTCTTACAGATCTACCTTTTACTGCTAAATCTGCAAAATCTATATCCCATTTTAATTTCTTAACACTTCCAACGGAACGCAAATTAACAGTTACAACTTCTGCTTCTCCGTTAGGATTTGCGGTAAAATAATGCACAATAGAACCTTTATTTCCGTTTGTTAAATCGTACTCTTTATCTCTTGTAACAGAAGTTACGTTAAAACGTTTCATGTATGATGGTCCTCTTGCACCATCTCTGTACATAAAATTATAAACAGTTCTTTTATCTTTCTTTTTAAAGACAGCTACGTGTATAACATCTTTACCAACAAAGGTTTTAGAATCTACTTTTGTTACCATCATTTTACCATCTTTTCTAAAGATAATAATATCATCTATATCAGAACAATCTGTAACAAATTCGTCTCTTTTTAATGAAGTCCCAATAAAACCTTCTGCTCTATTTACATAAAGTTTGGCATTATTCATTGCAACTTTAGAGGCCACAATATCATCAAATATTCTAATCTCTGTTTTTCGTTCTTTTCCTTTACCGTAAGTATCTTTTAAACGCTTAAAGTAAGCAACTGCAAACTCAATTAAATTATCTAAATGCCCTTTTACCTCTGCAATCTTTTCTTCTAAACTTTCTATAAATTGCTTCGCCTTGTCAATATCGAATTTTGATATTTTCTTAATACGAATTTCTGTTAAACGTGTAATATCTTCTACAGTAATTGCTCTTTTTAAATGTTTTATGTGTGGTTGTAAACCTTTATCAATTGCTTTTATTACACCGTCCCAAGTTTCTTCTTCTTCTATATCTCTATAAATTCTATTTTCAATAAAAATTCTTTCTAAAGATGAAAAATGCCACTGCTCTTCTAATTCGTTTAACTGAATTTCTAATTCTTTTTTAAGTAATTCTACCGTTAAATCTGTAGAGTGTTTTAACATTTCTGATACACCTGCAAATACAGGTTTATTATCTTGAATTGTACAAGCTAACGGAGAAATAGAGGTTTCACAATTTGTAAAAGCATACAACGCATCTATAGATTTATCTGGCGATACGTTGGGTGGTAAATGCACTAAAATTTCTACTTCTGCAGCTGTATTATCTTCTATCTTCTTTATCTTAATTTTACCTTTATCATTGGCTTTTAAAATACTATCAATTAAAGATGTTGTAGTTGTAGAAAAAGGTATTTCTGTAATTACCAAAGTCTTTTTATCTAACTGAGAAATTTTTGCTCTTACACGTACTTTTCCACCACGTTTACCATCGTTGTAATTGGTAAAATCGGCAATTCCGCCCGTTAAAAAATCGGGTACAATTTTAAAACTTCTTCCTTTTAAATATTTTATAGAAGCGTCTATTAACTCAATAAAATTATGTGGTAAAACTTTTGTTGATAATCCTACAGCAATTCCTTCTGCTCCTTGGGCTAGTAATAACGGAAATTTTACAGGTAAATCTATCGGTTCTTTTCTTCGTCCATCATAAGACAACTTCCATTCTGTTGTCTTCGGATTAAACACAACGTCTAACGCAAATTTAGATAAACGAGCCTCTATATAACGAGAAGCTGCTGCACGGTCTCCGGTTAAAATATTACCCCAGTTACCTTGCATATCGATTAGTAATTCTTTCTGACCAATTTGCACCATCGCATCTGCAATACTTGCGTCTCCATGCGGATGATACTGCATTGTATGACCAACAATATTTGCTACTTTATTGTAACGTCCATCGTCTAAATCTTTCATAGAATGCATAATTCTACGTTGCACTGGTTTTAAACCGTCTTCTAAAGAAGGTACGGCTCTTTCTAAAATTACATACGAAGCATAATCAAGAAACCATTCTTTGTACATTCCTGTAACCTTAGTTATGGTTTCTTCTTGAGGCGAATCTAATTGTTCTCCTTCATTTGTTAATTCTTCTTCGTGTTCGTTTTCGTTTATTTCTTCACTCATGTAAAAAACGTTTATTCGTTTAAGAGTTTATTTATTTATTTATTCTTTGAGCGTTTTAACAGGCTTTACGTTATATCTTTTTTGTTTTGTTCTCGATAAAAATTTGCTCATTCTTCACAAATTTACTCGAACTGACAACTAAAAAGGATGCCACTTCAATCCTTAACGCAAAAAAATATATGTTTACTAAATATCAGTTTTTTAAAAAAAATAACATCTAATAAATTCCTTATTTCTTTTCTTTTATTCCTCTAATAATCAACTGCAACGCTAAAGACATCATAGCTGATGATAAAATTCCTAAATAGGCAGAAGCGTTTTCTTTGTAAGATAAATCATTATAATTAACCTGTGTTATCCAGAAAATTAAAATGATTAGAAAAATTATTGAAAATATATTAAAAACTGTCTTTACTTTTTTCATCTATGCTTCGTCTTCTACGTAATCTAATTCTACTTTTAAATTCTCGATAATAAATTTTTGTCTGTCTGGTGTATTTTTACCCATATAAAACTGCAACATTTGTTCTATAGACATTTCTTTATCTAACATCACAGGGTCTAATCGAATATCATCACCAATAAAATGTACAAATTCGTTTGGCGAAATCTCACCCAAACCTTTAAATCGAGTTATTTCTGGTTTTCCTCTTAATTTTTCAATTGCCTCTCGTTTTTCTTCATCAGAATAACAATAAAAAGTTTGTTTTTTGTTTCTTACTCTAAATAACGGAGTTTCTAAAATGAACAAATGCCCTTCTTTTATCAATTCAGGAAAAAACTGCAAGAAAAAAGTGATCAATAATAAACGAATATGCATGCCATCTACATCGGCATCGGTAGCAATTACAATATTATTATAACGTAAATCTTCTAAACCATCTTCTATATTTAAAGCTGCTTGTAACAGATTAAATTCTTCATTTTCGTACACAATCTTTTTACTTAATCCGTAAGAGTTTAAAGGTTTTCCTTTTAGACTAAATACGGCTTGAGTATTTACATTTCTAGATTTTGTGATAGAACCCGATGCAGAATCTCCCTCTGTAATAAACAGTGTTGTTTCTAGATAGTTTTCTTTTTTAACATCACCTAAATGTATTCTACAATCTCTTAATTTTTTATTATGTAAACTTGCCTTTTTAGCTCTATCTTTTGCTAATTTTCGAATACCAGATAATTCTTTACGCTCTTTTTCTGCCTGAATTATCTTTTTCTGCAGTGTTTCTGCTACATCGGCATTTTTGTGTAAAAAATTATCTAACTTGGTTTTTAGAAAATCATTAATATAAGTTCTAACGGTTGGTAAATCGCCTCCCATATCTGTAGAACCTAATTTGGTTTTTGTCTGACTTTCAAAAACAGGTTCCATAACTTTTATGGCAATCGCAGAAATAATAGATTTTCTAATATCAGAAGCTTCAAAACTTTTTCCGTAGAAGTCTCTAATAGTTTTTACAACTGCTTCTCTAAATGCTGCTTGATGTGTACCACCTTGTGTTGTATGTTGCCCGTTTACAAAAGAGTGATATTCTTCTGAATATTGTGTTTTACTATGTGTAATTGCAACCTCTATATCATCTCCTTTTAAATGAATTATTGGATACAACATGTCCTCTTTATTATTGTTGTCTTCTAATAAATCTTTCAATCCGTTTTTAGAAAAGAATTTTTCTCCATTAAAAATAATGGTTAAACCAGGATTTAGATATACATAGTTCTTTAACATTTTAGCTACATATTCATTTCTGAACTTGTAGTTTTTAAAGATCGTTTCATCGGGTACAAATGAAACTTTAGTACCTTTTCTACGCGAAGACTCTTCTAAAAACTCTTCATTTTCTAGATTACCTTGAGAAAATTCTGCAGAAGCAGATTTTCCTTCTCTAGAAGATTCTACTCTAAAATAAGAAGAAAGTGCATTTACAGCTTTTGTACCAACACCATTTAAACCTACAGATTTCTTAAAAGCTTTTGAATCGTATTTACCACCCGTATTCATTTTAGAAACTACATCGACTACTTTACCTAAAGGAATACCTCTACCGTAATCTCTAACAGTAACTTTACTACCGTGAATAGAAATTTCAATGGTTTTTCCGGCACCCATTACATACTCGTCAATAGAGTTGTCTAACACTTCTTTTACAAGAATATAAATACCATCATCTGCAGAAGAACCGTCACCTAACTTACCAATGTACATTCCAGGACGCATTCTTATATGCTCTTTCCAGTCTAAAGATCTAATATTATCTTCTGTATATTTTGTTTCTTGACTCATATAATCTCTTGCTACTATTGGTTTGGCGTATCGTAAAAATAAGTTTTAAGCACTAAAAAATAAACATTTTTAGCAATTAGTTATCAACATCATTTTAACGAACTAAAACCTAAAAATAAGGGTAAAAATCACAATAAAAAACAATTTGTTGTATTTTTAAACAAAACGTAATTTATTAAACAATTTATTTACTTTTGACACTCTAAAATTATTTAAAATTGGAAAGTACACAATTAACAGCGTTGGCAAATAAATACGGAAGTCCTTTATATGTTTACGATACAGACAAAATAGAATCTCAATACAACAGATTAACAAATGCTTTTAGCAGCGTAAAAAACTTAAAGTTAAATTATGCTGTAAAAGCACTATCTAACATTAATATTTTACAGTTTTTCAAAAACTTAGGTTCTGGGTTAGATACTGTTTCTTTTCAAGAAGTTCAGTTATGTTTAGCTACAGGTATAGATCCTAAAGATATTATTTACACACCAAACGGAGTTTCTTTATCTGAAATTGAAGAAGTAGCCAAATTAGGTGTTCAAATTAATATTGATAATCTTTCTATTTTAGAGCAATTTGGTCAAAAACATCCAAATATTCCGGTTTGTGTTCGTATAAATCCACACATAATGGCCGGTGGAAATTCTAAAATCTCTGTTGGTCATATCGATTCTAAATTCGGAATTTCAATACACCAAGTACCACACATTAAACGTGTTGTAGAAAATACAGGAATGAACATTAACGGAATTCACATGCACACAGGTTCTGATATTTTAGATATCGATACTTTTTTACGTGCTTCGGATATTTTATTTGATGTTGCAAGACAATTCGAAAATATAGATTTTATCGATTTTGGCAGCGGATTTAAAGTACCTTATAAAGAAGGAGATATTTCTACAGACATCGAGCAATTAGGTTTACAATTATCTGAAAGATTTAATGAGTTTTGTACAGAATACGGTAAAGATATTACTTTAATGTTCGAACCTGGTAAATTTTTGGTTTCAGAAGCTGGTGTATTTTTAGCAAAAGTTAACGTTGTAAAACAAACAACTTCTACTGTATTTGCACACGTAGATTCTGGTTTTAACCACTTAGTTAGACCAATGATGTACGATTCTTATCATCATATTACAAATATTTCGAATCCTACAGGTAGAGATCGTTATTATTCTGTGGTAGGTTATATTTGCGAAACAGATACTTTTGCATCTAATAGAAGAATTGCAGAAATTTCTGAAGAAGATATTTTATGTTTCCATAACGCTGGTGCTTATTGCTTTTCTATGGCTTCTAATTACAATTCTCGCTATTTACCTGCAGAAGTTATGGTGCATAAAGGGCAAGATTATCTTATCAGAAAAAGACAAACAATTAAAGACATTTTAAACAATCAAGAAACTATAGATTTCTCTAAAACAAAGGCTTCTAAAAAAGAAAAAGTAGAAGCTTAACAAAAATATAAACCATTAAAAATCCACCAAAGCAATTGTTTTTGGTGGATTTTTTTATATTTACTAATCCATAAACAAACAATAACCACAATGAAAATATTAGGAATAGGTAGTAACTATGTTACCGATTTAAAAGACATTGAAGAAAAGAAAAAAGGTAAAAAATTCATCTTTTCGAAACCAGAATCTAGTTTAGCTATAAATCGTGATGTAGCTTACCCGAGTGAAATTACAAACGAGTTAATTTACGAAGTAGAATTGGTTGTAAAAATTGGTAAAGAAGGTAAAAATATCTCTAAAGAAAATGCCAACACTTACATTTCTGAAATTGCTGTTGGTATCGATTATACAGCTACGGATATCCTAAAAAACGCAAGAGAAACAAAACATCCTTGGGAATTTGCTAAAGGTTTTGATGGTGCTGCTCCTATTTCTAGTTTTAAACCTGTTTCTAATTACAATTTAGATGATATAGACTTCGACTTAAAGATTAACGGAGTAGAAAAACAAAAGAGCAATACAGCATATATGATAAATGATTTTGCTGATATTATTGTGTTTATTTCTAAATATATGACCTTACAACCGGGCGATTTAATTTTTACTGGCACACCCGCTTTAGGTAAAGGAGAAATCTTTAAAGGAGATCATTTACAGTGTTCTGTAAACGGAGAATTGCTATTAGATTTTAAAATGATTTAAGTAAATATTGATGAAGATTAGACTTTCTAAAATTGAAGACATCCCAGAAATTGCTATTATTATTGATGATGCAAAAGCGTATTTAAAATCACAAAAAATAGATCAATGGCAAAACGGATATCCAAATGCAGCACAAGTTGAAAACGATATCAAAAATAATGAAAGTTATGTGGTTGTTAATGATGAAAATCAAATTATGGCAACTTCTATGTTCACTTTAAGAAAAGAACCAACTTATAAGGACGTTATTGATGGTGAGTGGATGGTTTCTGAAAATGAAAAATACGGTGTAATTCATAGAATGGCAATAAAAAAAGAATTTAGAAAATTTGGGCTAGCCACTTTTATGTTTCATGAGTTTCATTTACAATTATTAGAAAAAAAAGTTAGAAGTTTAAAAATTGATACACACGAAGATAACCTTGGCATGCAATCTTTATTAAAAAAGTTAGGTTACAAATACTGCGGAATTATATACACCAATTATAATGCAAAAAGATTAGCTTTTGAAAAAGTAATTACTTAAAACACAAAATAAAACTATATTTACATCCTCATAAAATTTATTTTTATGAGGTTTTTTTTCGCTTAAACTCAATTTAAAAATGCAGTTACTTCAATATATAACACAACAAACACAATTTCCTTCTAAATCTGTAGAGAATACAATTTCTTTATTAAATGAAGATGCTACAATTCCTTTTATCAGTAGATATAGAAAGGAAATGACCGGCAATTTAGATGAAGTAGAAATAGGCGAAATTGTAAAATTTAAAGAAGCTTTCGAAACTCTAGAAAAACGTAAAAAAAGTATTTTAAAGGCGCTAGAAGAACAAGCTGTCTTAACACCAGCATTAACCGAGAAAGTAAATAATTCTACAGATTTAATTTCTTTGGAAGATTTGTATTTACCTTTTAAGAAAAAGCGAAAAACAAAAGCAGAAACTGCGAGATTACAAGGTTTAGAACCGTTGGCAAAAATGATAATGAGTCAGCGTGTAAATGATTTAGAATATACGGCTTCTAAATACATTAAAAATGATGTTGAAACTCTTGAAGCAGCTTTAGAAGGCGCTCGTTATATTATTGCAGAATGGATTAATGAACGTGCAGACATCAGAAATAATATAAGAAGAGAATTAGAACGTTTTGCTACAATTTCATCCAAAGTAATAAAGTCTAAAAAAGACGATGAAAAAGCACAAAAATTTAAAGATTATTTTGATTGGAATGAGTCTTTAAATAAAATTCCTTCTCACAGATTTTTAGCAATTTTAAGAGCCGAAAATGAGGGGTTTATCAGAATTAAAATTGAAGTTGATAACGAAAGATTATTGCAAAGAATTGAAAATAGAATTATTAGAACGCAAAATGAATGTTCAGAACAAATAGAATCCGCTATTAAAGATGCCTTCAAACGATTACTATATCCTTCTTTATCTAACGAAAGACTTTCACTAGCAAAAGAAAAGGCAGATAATGATGCTATTTTAGTGTTTTCTAAAAACCTAAAACAATTACTTTTAGGAGCACCTTTAGGTGAAAAAAGAGTGTTAGCCATCGACCCGGGTTTTAGATCTGGATGTAAAATAGTATGCTTAAATGAATTAGGAGAATTAATGCATAACGAAACCGTTTTTCCGCATGAACCTCAAAATAAAAAAATTGAAGCCATTCAAAAAATTAGTTCGTTAGCAGAAGCATATAAAATTGATGCTATTGCTATTGGTAACGGTACTGCTTCTCGTGAAACTGAACAATTGATAAAGAAAATTCAATTTAAAAATACTGTTGATATTTTTGTTGTTAGTGAAGCTGGTGCTTCTATTTATTCAGCATCAAAAATTGCAAGAGACGAATTTCCTAATTACGATGTAACCGTTCGTGGATCTGTTTCTATAGGTAGGCGTTTGCAAGATCCGTTGGCAGAATTGGTTAAAATTGATGCTAAATCGATTGGTGTTGGCCAATACCAACACGATGTCGATCAAACTAAATTAAAGAAATCTTTAGATGCAACTGTAGAAAGTTGTGTAAACACCATCGGAGTAAATATTAATACGGCAAGCGAATCTTTATTAAGTTATGTATCTGGAATCGGACCAAAACTAGCTGAAAACATTGTAAATTACAGAAATAAAAATGGTTCTTTTTCTTCTAGAAACGGTATAAAAAAAGTACCTCGTTTAGGAGGGAAAGCTTTTGAGCAAGCGGCAGGTTTTTTAAGAATTAAGAATGGTAAAAATCCGTTAGATGATTCTGCTGTACATCCAGAAAGTTATGCTTTAGTAGATAAAATTGCCAAAGACAATATGCTAAAAGTTGCAGATCTTATTGGAAAATCTGATTTGATAAAGCAAATAAATCTAAAAAACTATATTACAGAAACCATTGGTTTGCCAACTTTAACAGATATTGTAAAAGAATTAGAAAAACCTGGTTTAGACCCAAGAGAAAAGGCCAAAGTTTTCTCTTTTGATGCAACTATTAAAACAATTTCAGATTTAAGAATCGGACAATTATTACCCGGCATTGTAAATAACATTACCAATTTTGGTTGTTTTGTAGACGTTGGTATTAAAGAAAGTGGTCTAATTCATGTTTCTAATCTATCGGATACTTTTGTAAAAGATGTAAATACTATTGTAAGTTTGCAACAACAAATTATTGCAAAAGTTTTAGAGGTTGATGTTGTGAGAAAACGAATTCAATTAGCTTTAATTAAATAACATTTTTATTCTTAAAATATGAGCAAAAAAGAAAAAACAGCGTTATGGGATGACTTAACGGATTCTCAAAAGAATGAAATACAACAAGAAGTTATTAATTCTAATAAAAAGAAAAAATCTACTTGGGAAGATCTTAAAAAAGAACTGTCTAAGCTGAAATAAAGTTTAGTTAATAGGTATGTAAAGTTTAAATTATATAAAACTTCAAATTTATTAACAATCGTAAAAAGAGCTTAATTAAATATATAATTATTTACTACTTTCGACCACACAAAAACAATTAATGAAAGTCTGTATCGCCGAAAAACCATCTGTAGCAAGAGAAATTGCCAACATTCTAGGAGCCAACACAAAACGTGATGGTTTTTATGAAGGCAACGGTTATGCAGTAACATACACTTTCGGGCATTTGTGTACACTTTTAGAGCCTAAAGATTACAAACCACACTGGAAAAGTTGGGATTTGAACAACTTACCTATGTTACCAGATCGTTTCGACACAAAAGTTACCGGAGATTCCGGAATTAAAAAACAATTTAACATCGTAAAATCTTTATTCGAAAAAGCAGATGTTATTATAAATTGTGGGGATGCCGGTACAGAAGGAGAACTGATACAACGTTGGGTAATTAACCAATGTAATTATAAAGGTAAAGTAGAACGTTTATGGATCTCTTCTCTTACAGAAGAAGCTATAAAAGACGGATTTAAAAATTTAAAACCAGCAGAAGATTACGATAATTTATATTACGCAGGCTATTCTCGTGCTATCGGAGATTGGTTATTGGGTTTAAATGCAACTCGTTTATATACAGTAAAATTTGGAGGCTTTAAACAAGTTTTGTCAGTTGGTAGAGTGCAAACTCCTACCCTAGCCATGTTGGTAAACCGTTATTTCGAAATACAAAACTTTAAACCACAACCTTACTGGGAACTGCAAACCACCTACAGAAATACGCTGTTTAATTATGAAGATGGACGGTTTTTAAAGAAAGAAGATGGTGTAATTTTAGCAAATAAAGTTGCAGAATCAGATTTTGAAATTGTTTCTGTAACGAAGAAGAAAGGAAAAGAATATGCGCCAAAATTATTCGATTTAACAGGTTTGCAAGTATATTGTAATAACAAGTTCGGTTTTTCTGCAGACGAAACTTTAAAAATCGTACAGAAATTATATGAAATGAAAGTAGTAACCTACCCAAGAGTAGATACTACTTTTTTACCAAATGATTTGTATCCAAAAATACACGGTATTTTATCTAAATTAACCAATTATAGCGAATTAACACAACCACTTTTAGGTCAGAAAATTAAAAAAACAAAGCGTGTTTTTGATGATAAAAAAGTTACAGATCACCATGCAATAATTCCTACAGGAATTCAAGGTAATTTGCAATACAACCAACAACAGGTTTACGATATTATTACAAGAAGATTTATTGCAGTATTTTATCCAGATTCTGATGTTTCTAATACATCTGTAATTGGTAAGGCTGCAGAAGTTCCTTTTAAAACAACCGGAAAAGAAATTTTAAATAAAGGTTGGCGTGTTGTTTTTGAAACTAAAGAAAGTAAGGTTAAAAAAGAAATGAATGAGAAAATGACGTTGCCTTCTTTTGTAAAAGGAGAAAAAGGAACTCATGAACCTTCTTTTTTAGAAAAAGAGACAAAACCACCAAGAAATTACACAGAAGCAAGTTTATTACGCGCCATGGAAACTGCAGGAAAGCAAGTTGATGATGACGAAATGCGTGAATTAATGAAAGAAAACGGAATTGGTAGACCTTCTACTAGAGCAAGTATTATAGAAACTTTATTTCGAAGAAAATATATTGAGCGTAAGAAAAAACTGGTATTACCAACACAAACCGGTATCGATTTAATTAATATTATTGACAATGAGTTATTAAAATCTGCTGAGTTAACAGGACTTTGGGAAAAACGTTTGAAAGAAATTGAACGAGGCGATTTTAACGCAGGAACGTTTATCAATAATATGAAAAAAATGGTTGATGAGTTGGTGTACGAAGTCCGTTCTAATAAATCTAAAAAAAGAATTTCTTCTGCAAACACAAATCTAGTAAAGCAAACAGAAGCTTCGAAACCAAAAGCTAAATCGAAAAAAGAAGTTGCGGGTAAAACCTGCCCAAAATGTAAAAAAGGAAAACTTTTGAAAGGAACTTCTGCTTATGGTTGTTCTGAATACAAAGCTGGTTGCAACTTAAAAATACCTTTTGAAATTTATGGTAAAAAAGTTTCTGAAAATCAAACTATTCGATTAATTGATAAAGGTTGTACAACCAACTTAAAAGGTTTTATTTTAAATGATAATAAAGTTGAAGGTTTAATAAGGTTTGATGAAAATTTTTCTTTAAAACTAGAACCTAAACAACAAACTGTTAAAAAAGTTGCCTCAAATTCTTCGGATACAATTAGCTGCCCAAAATGTAAAAAAGGAACAGTTTTAAAAGGAAAAACGGCTTACGGATGTTCTAATTACAAATCTGGTTGTGATTTTGTTTTTACATTCGAAAACATAAAAAAAATAGCCAATGGGCAAGCTTTAACTAAAGAATTGGTTCTTAGTATTATTTCTAAGTGAAGTAAAATATCGTTTGCAGATATTTAATTCAATTACTTAAATGATTAAAGTTTATAAATAATTCTAGCCCTGATTGTAGCATTTGTTTGAGCTCTTTTTTCTTTTTCTGAAAAAAAGCGAGTGCGAAAAGCAGGAAAAAGCTTCAAAAAAAATTATAACATATTTCTTTCGTAAAACTTTTCTACTTTTTCTCTAGCCCAAGGTGTTGTTCTTAAAAATTTTAATGAAGATTTATAGGTTGGGTTATTTCTAAAAGCATTTATATTTAATCGATCTCCTAATTCTTCCCAACCATATTCTTTAAACAATTGTTCTAAAATTGTTGCCAATTTTATACCGTGCATTGGGTTGTTTGGTTGTTCTTTACTCATTATTATTAGAATTTGCTATCGTTAAAATTAAGTCTGAATTTATAATTGATTCGTTATTAGAAGTGTTTGCGATCGTTTTCATACAGGTTGCAATTTTATCTGGATGAATCATTTTGAACTTTTTTAAAGGCCCGATAAACAACGGATTTAAGAGTTTCATAATTCCTTTACCGATACTTTCTCCTAGACGAAACTCGTCTCTTTTACCTCCAATTAAAGAAGGTCTTAAAATATGTGTGTTTTTTATTTTTTGAGCTAAAATATCTCTTTCCATTTCGCCTTTAATTCTGTTGTAAAATACAGAACTTTTTGCGTCTGCGCCCATAGAAGACATCACTACAAAAGTAGCAATATTGTTTGCTTTGGCTAATTTTGCGGCAGTAACAGGTATGCCATAATCTATAGATTTGTACTTTTCTTTGTCTTTTGTTTTTGCCGCTGTTGTGCCAATACAACAAAACACTTGATCTGCTGTAAAAAGTGTTTTTTGCGCTTCTAAAGCAAACATATCTATTAAATGCTCTTCAATTTTACTTGATGATATATTTACAGCACTTCTAGAAAAAAGTTTGATTTTTGTATAAGAAGCATCTGCAATTAACTTTTGCAAAAGTAAATTACCGGTTAAACCTGTTGCGCCTAATATGATTGCTGTTTTGCTCATTTATTTATCTAAATCTGGTAAAACAAAATCGTCTAAAATAGACTTTTTAGCCATCATTTTTTCGATTTCTTCTACGGTTCTTGGTGCTTCGGCAGAAAGATTTTTAGGCCCATTTTTAGTTATCAAAATATCATCTTCTATTCTAATACCAATTCCCCACCATTTTTTATCGCAGTTACTTCCTTCGGGAATGTATATTCCTGGTTCCATAGTAACCACCATATTTTCTTCAAAATTACCATAATTTCCTGGATCGTGCACGTCTAAACCAATATGATGTGACGTTCCGTGAGGATAATATGGATGTTTTTCATCAATAGATTTTATAATGCCCAATTTAAACAAACCTTCGTCTACAATTTTCTTAGAAATTAGATTTGGTTTCGCCATACTTTCTCCTATCTTATAAGCCGCAATACCTGCTTCTTGTGCCTTGTAAACTATTTCGTAAATGGCTTTTTGTTCTTCTGTAAATTTACCGTTTGCCGGAATTGTACGGGTTACATCTGCCGTATAACCTCGATACTCTGCGCCTAAATCCATTAAAACTAAATCGTTGCCAACTTTTGTTTTATTATTTTCTATATAATGTAATATACAACCGTTATTTCCTGCACCAACAATAGAAGGATATCCTTCATATTCTGCACCATATTTTTTATAAACAAACTCGTGTATACCTTGTAATTCTGTTTCAGACATATGAGGTTTCATGGCTTTCATTACTTCTACTTGCCCAATTGCAGAGATTCTTACTGCTTTAGTTAATAAAACCAATTCTTCTTTTGTTTTAACCTCTCTTAAAGTTGCCAAATTTCTAGATAAAAAGGTTACATCAATATTTGTTTTAGCATTTAATTTTAAGGCTATCTTTTGCTGTAAATCTTTCTTTAAATTAACATCTGTAGCTTCTTTAAACTTCATTAAATCCTCATCATTTTTTAAAGATGCATCATAAGCAACGGCTCTACCAATTATCTGCGCAACATTTGCACTGTTTTCTATTGGCGTAGATTTTACCATTTCGTAAATCTGCTTTTTTAATGGTGATAAAAAGTTTTTTGGATTAAAATCTGCTTTTTCTTTAAAAGACAATACTAAATCATACACCTCTGCTTTTTCTCTAGCAGAATTTCTATAATCGTCATTAAATTTTTCGATAAAAACTCTATCAAATTTTTTAAAATCTAGTTTATCATTTATAAAATCTTCGCCATTTTTTGCTACTTTAAAACCTAATTCCTTTATTGCTCCTTCGACTCCTAACCTTTTGCCATTCCATTGTTCTGCTCTTTTATTTTTTTTCTGAACATATAAAACTTCGTTATAAACTAATCCGTTTTCATCAGTTTGATTTTCAGAAAACAAAACTAAAACTCCGTTTGGCTCTCTATAACCTGTTAAGTAATAAAAGTTAGGATCTTGATGAAAAACATAATCAACATCATTAGCCCTGTTTCTTAAAGGGTTTGCAAATACTACAGCTACAGAATTTTTTGGCATTTTTGCTCGTAAAGCATCTCTTTTACTTTTATGAAAATCTTTGGATAAAAAATCTGATGGTGTTTGTGAAAATCCGTTGCATGTAATTGCTAAAAAAGCAATTAAAATAAATTTGAATGGCTGCATTGTAGCTGATTTATAAGTTGTCTACCCAAATGTAACATTATTTATTTTTTAGTTAAAAATATTAACAAAATATTAGTGATTGATAATTGCGAATTTTTCAATAATTTAGCGCTAAATTTAAGAAATCTATACATGAAAAATATTGCTTTACATTCAGTTCACGAAAAATTAGGCGCTAAAATGGTACCTTTTGCTGGTTACAATATGCCGGTTCAATATGAAGGCGTTACTGCAGAACATTTAACGGTAAGAGAATCTGTTGGTGTTTTTGACGTGAGCCATATGGGTGAGTTTTTAGTTTCTGGTGAAAATGCTTTGGCACTTATACAAAAAGTAACCTCTAATGATGCTTCTAAATTAGAAATTGGTGATGCACAATATAGCTGTTTACCGAATACAGAAAACGGTATTGTAGATGATTTAATTTGTTACAGAATTAAAGAAAATGAATATCTTTTAGTGGTAAATGCATCTAACATAGAAAAAGACTGGAACTGGATTTCTTCTTACAACAAAGAATTTAATGCAGATTTAAGAGACTTATCAGAAGATTATTCTTTACTAGCAATTCAAGGTCCAAAGGCTGTTGAAGCAATGCAATCTTTATCTTCTTTAGATTTATCTGAAATACCATTTTATAAATTTAAAATTGGTGATTTTGCCGGTATCGAAAATGTAATTATTTCTGCTACGGGTTATACTGGTTCTGGTGGTTTTGAAATCTATTGCAAAAATGAAGAAGTAGAACAAATTTGGAATAGAGTTTTCTTAGCTGGTGCAGAATTTGGTATAAAACCAATTGGTTTAGCTGCAAGAGATACTTTAAGAACAGAAATGGGTTATTGTTTATACGGTAATGATATAGATGATAGTACTTCGCCAATAGAAGCAGGTTTAGGTTGGATTACAAAGTTTTCTAAAGATTTTGTAAACTCTGAAGCTTTGGCAAGACAAAAAGCAGAAAAACCAACAAAAAAATTAGTTGCTTTTGAATTAAATGAAAGAGGTATACCAAGACAAGGTTATGATATTGTTGATGTTGAAGGTAACGTAATTGGTAACGTAACTTCTGGTACCATGAGCCCTAGCTTAAATAAAGGTATTGGTTTAGGATATGTACCCACAAATATTGCAAAAAGTGGTACTCGAATTAATATTCAAATTCGAAAAAAAATAATACCAGCCACAATTGTAAAACTACCTTTTTATAAAGGATAAATATTTTAGAAAAACCTCACATATTTGTGAGGTTTTTTAGTTTAAAGAACTAATTTCACTTTTTAATTACTAAAAAAAAAATTATATGAATTGTTTATTAACTGGCGGTACAGGAATTGTTGGTAGTCACATTATATTCGAATGGTTACACAAAGCTATTGTAGATAAAACAGTTAATCATCTTTATGTAGTAATTCGAGCTCACGAAAAAACTGCAGAAGAAAGACTTTTAGCAATTCTTAAAGATAAATCTCGTCCTGAGTTTTTGAATAATTTTACAATAGAAGATTGTTTAGAAAAAATCACCGTTATTTCTCATGATTTAGAATCTATAGATCAAACGGTTTTAAACAAATATAATTTCGATACTGTTATACATTGCGCAGGCTCTACAAGTTTATTACACACAACAGATTCTAAACAAATTGTTCATGCTCAAAATTATTTAGTAACTAAAAATCTTTTAGAAGAACTACCTAAAAATGTAAAACGATTTTTATACATAAGTACTGCATATTCATTTGGTATTCAAGATAAAAAAGTTAACGACTCTATTGATAATTATAACGTCACAAATTTTAGAAATCCGTATGAGAAATCTAAATATGAAAGTGAATTTTATGTAAAAGAAACCTGCAAATTAAAGAATATAGGCGCACAAATATTAAGACCAAGTATTATTTGCGGTAGATTATTAGATGCACCTTTTTTTGAAACTCCTAAATTTGATGTATTTTATTCTTGGGCAATCTTTTTAGACAAATACGCTAAAAAATCTAAAAATAATTTTAGAATTTGGATTGATAAAGAAAGCGGTTTAAACATCGTTCCTGTAGATTTTGTTTCTAAAGCAATTTTATATGCTTTTTTAAATCCGACTATAAAAGAACTAAACATAGTAAACCCTAAACAAATTCTGCACAAAAATTATGTAGGTAACGTTTTAGAATCTTTTAAAATAAATACTTACGAATACGTTTCTGAAAAGCCAGAAAACCTTAATAGTTTTGAACAGCTTTACTACAAAAGTATTGGTAATCTTTTTGAAAAATATGTTTCTGTACCAGATTTGCAGTTTAAATCTACCTTAATTTTAAAGTTTATTGAAGAATTAAAATTAGACATAACACTTGGTGTGCATGAAAACTTTATGAACTTAATTGACTTTTCCGTCGAAAAAAAATTTAGAAAAAGTTATTACTAATTAAAACTCTAAACCTATGGATTCTTTAACTCAAATAGTCTTAGGCGCTGCTGTTGGTGAGGCCGTATTAGGCAAAAAAATTGGCAATAAAGCAATGTTGTATGGTGCTATTGCAGGCACAATACCAGATTTAGACGTAATTTCTAGCTTTTTTACAGATACCGTAACTGCTTTAGAAATCCATAGAGGTTTTACTCATTCTATTTTGTTCTCTGTAATATTTGCTCCAATTTTTGCTCTTGTAGTTTTAAAATTCGAGAAATATAAAAACTTTAAAGATTGGACTTTGCTCTTTTTTTGGGCCTTTATAACACATCCTATTTTAGATGCACAAACAACTTGGGGCACACAACTATTTTGGCCTTTAGATATAAGATTAGCCTTTAAAAATGTTTTTGTTGTAGACCCGTTATATACGATACCTTTTATCATTTTAGTGCTTTTAGCAATGTTTCAAAATAGAACTTCTAAAAAGAGAAAAACTTACAATAATTTAGGGTTGATAATAAGTAGTTCTTATTTAGCCATTACCTTAATTTTAAAAGGTCTTTCTTACAAAAAATTCACCAAAGAGCTAAATAATCAAAACATTATCTATTCTAAAATTGCAACCAAACCTGCGCCCTTAAATACTATATTATGGTCTGCAAACGTAGAAACTAAAAATTCTTTTTTAATTGGGCATTCATCTTTTTTTGATAAAAACCCAATCGAATTTTCCCATTATCCCAAGAATCATTACTTATTAGGAAATTTAAAGAATAATGAAAAAGTAAAACGAATGATTTCAATTTCTAAAGGTTGGTACACTATTAACAAGCAAAATTCTGATTTATATTTTAATGATTTAAGATTCGGAACCCTAAGCATGCGTAAAAATGCAGAAAATTTTGTTTTTAAGTATAAAATTAATGTTGATGAAAATGAGAACGTAAATTTTATAGAAATAAAGAAAGATAAAAATGATGTTAAAAACCTAATGTCTGATCTTTGGATGAGAATTAAAGGAAATTAGTCTTAAAATTTTGTAAGGCTTCTAGCATAAAAACGATTAATCATTTTTAAAATAAATTTTCAATTAAACTAACATGAAAAAATCACTTTTTACAGCCATTATTGGTGCTGCAATTATTACGGGTTGCAAACAACAACCTAAAACCGAAAAAACAACAGAAATAGTTAAAAAAGAAACTGTTTCTAAAAATTTTGCTGAAGTTATAGAAACTGCACACAAAAAAGATATTTTCTTAACAAAAGAAGCTATACAATACGATGCTGTTATAAATTTTGGAGGAAATGAAATTTTAAACGCTAACATTACAGTTTCTACTTCTTCTGATATTGCTAAAATAGCATATAAAAATGGTGATGAAATCTATGTTAACAAACAAGATATTTTTGTTTCTGATGGATTAAAATCAAATCCTGGACTGCGTTTTCATGCGTATACTTGGAATTATTTTTTCCTATTTCCTTATAAATTAAACGACAACGGTACAAAGTGGAATTTTAATCATAAAACACAAGAAGCTACCAATAACTTAAAAACGGCTAAACTAAGTTTTGAAGCAAATACAGGTGATGCACCGGATGATTGGTACGTTGTTTATAAAAATAACGAAACTGATTTACTAGAACACGTTGCATATATTGTAACTGCTGGTAAAACTAAAGAAGCTGCAGAAGCAGATCCTCATGCTATAAAATATAGAGATTATACAGAAATAGAAGGTATTTCTATTGCCACAAATTGGGATTTCTACGGATGGAATTCTAAAGATGGTTTAACAGATAAAATTGGAAATGCTAAAATTACAAACATAAAATTTGTTGAAGGTTTTAGAGATAGTTTTTCTATTCCAGAGAATTATACTAAGAAATAAATATCTATTGCCTATAATTTGAAAATCTCATTATCTATAATTAGATAATGAGATTTTTTATTTTCTATAAGTAAGTATTGTATTGTTATTTGTTATACAAAACCTTTTTACTGATAACACCTTTTTCAGTTTTAATGTTTACAATATATACTCCGTTAGCTATATTCTTAACTTTAAGTCTGTTTTCACTATCAGAAGAATCAATGTTCCAACTGTTTGTTTTCTGACCTAAAAGATTAAATAATACTGCGTTTTCGATGTTTAAATTGTTTTTATTATCAATTACTAACTCGTTAGTAGTTTTGTCTAAGAAAGTAGTTATTAAATCATTTATTGGATTCTCTAGATTTGCATCATCAACACTTAATACAGTATCTTGACTAAATACTATCGAGAATCTATTTAAATGCTCTCCTTTATCTAATTGTAAAACAACTTCGTTATTTGTAATGTCATATGTTTTGTTATTCAATTTATCTTTTACAAAAATAGTGTTGTTTACCTTTTTGATATCATCTAAATTTAAAATAACAGCACCTTTATAATCCATTATTATTTCAAAAGGAATCTCTAAAGAATTTGAAACACTTTGAATTCCTGCAATAACATATTTGTTGTCACTATTTTCAAACTTCCAATAAACATCCGTTGCACCTAAATCGTTAATAGGACTATCAAAACCTTTTTCAAATTCAAAAGTATTGTTCGGGCTAAAAGATACACCAATTTGTCTGTGTAATGGCTCTCTATCTTGGCTAACAAAGTCCATTCCTATTTTTAATAAAGGCAATGTATTAAAGTCGCCATTATCTTGTTCAACAACCTTTTTTCTTTCAGTTTTAAAGAATACAGCATTCCCACTATCTTCTGTAACATATTGTCTTTGACTGTTGTTAAACACGATTGGTCCACCGTCAGAATCACCTCCTATAAAGAATCCTTGACCGATAGGAATATAAGTTCCAGGAGTTTTAAATAAACTACTATCTGTACCACTTGAGGGTGCACATGAAACATCTCCATCATCGTCATTCATTTCTATAAAATCAATATCAATTGTGTTTGAATCTAAAGACTCAAATCTGATAGTAGAACCAACAATAACACAATCGTTAATAGTAAATGTTTCATAACCCGATGTTGCAGGTAAATCATAAGTACCAACTTCTACATTATCTTTAAGGAAAATTAAAGTCTTAACTGTAGCAGATTTGTAATTAATATTTATTTCGTCTGTAGCTCTTGTAATTCTATTAAATTCTAAATAACTAGAACTTGTATTTAATCTAACGATGCTTTTTTCTACTATTTCAAAAATGGTCCCATTTAATAAAGATTCTTCAGCTTGCAAGGTAATGCTAAAAGAACCAACAGCAGGTTTATCTAAACCTCCTACAGCCATAGAAAGGTTAATTGTAGCGTAACCACCAACATAACCTTGGTAATTATGTCCGCTAGTTTCAGAACTAGTGTTTTCTTCGCCTACATGATCCCAGAAATATAAACTACCATCGATAGAATTGATATTGTCTTTAATGAATTTTAAAGCATTCATAGCAGACGGAAATGGGTTTCCTATTAAATAAGAGTCACTTCCTCCAACTGCTGTAGTTAATTCTCCATCGTTAGGATTACCAACAAAAGTATAGTTTTGTGCTACTTCTGGTCCTTTAAAAATATAACCATCTGTTGGCGCTATTGTTCCTGATTTATACTTGTGTTCATAATTAGATCTTTGTCCTCTTGTACTAGCAAAAGTATAAATCCAGTAATCTGCAATATTAATTGGTGTACCTGTACTACCATCATAACCGCCAACAAAATTAATATCTCTAGCAATGTTTGATGCTCCTTGACCAACAACACCTGCAAAACTAACCGGGTTTGTACCGTCTTTTAAAACTGATTCTATAGAATACGTTTGTAAATCGACTGTTCTTACAGGAGAACTCATATAATTGTATCTATAAATATTTGCAAGTTCAGAGTTTTGTTCGACATACATTTTTCCGTTACCTGTAATATCGGCAACTCCTGTATGCGTTTGAACAAACTGACTTTTTCCAACCAATCGAATCTCTGCATTTGTGGTAATATTTAAATTATTGGTTACCACTAACAATTGATTATCTATTGCTAGAATATTAGAACCTAATACCTCTAATTTACGCGCACTCAATCTTTCATTTTGATGTTCGTAATTTTCATTAACAGAAACATATCTAGATCTATCAGGATAACCATTATTCCAGTTACCACCAGTTCTTATTGTTTTCTCTATTCTATGCAATCCTAACAAGGTATTTGCATCTGAGTTCGAACTTTCAATCTCCGAAATTAACGGATCATGCGGATGTCTCTCAGCTGAATCAATTAAGAAATTATAAGGATCTAACGCATCATCTATAAAAACAACCCATTCGCTTTCTGTATAATTTACATTAGGTTGTAGCGTTTCATCTATTCTTACATACGATGTTTTGTTAGTTAATTTTGAAACAACATCAATTCGGTTTGACCATGAGCTGTCATCGCCAGTTTTTGATACTGTAATGGTATCGTCCCCTCCTTCAATATTTGTTAATGCATTATCTTGTATAATAATTGCTTTTGCAGTTGGTGCTGCCGCTGTTGTATTAGAAATATTGTTTTCTGAATTTGTAATTAAAACAGATTGACCTGGTAAAATTGCAGAACTAACTGTTAATGTAGCATCTGGTGTTACCCCTGTTTGATCTCCTGTTTTATTTAAATATAGCTGCACATTTACTAGGTTGGCTGCAATAGTATTTGAATTACTGATATTGGTAATTTCTATCCAACGCTCAGTATCAAACTGATATACTTGTGTAATCATTAAATCATCTATTGGAGCATCTCTGTAGTCAAGATCACCATTTCCAGGATTAAAATCTCCATCAGAATCATTAAATGCATCTTCTAATGAACTTTCATTAGTTATTGTACTTGCAGATGGACTTAAACCGTCGTTTACTGTTGAGCCATTTATCGCTGAATCATCGTTATCATCAAAAACATCAACTAATCCATCACCGTCTGTATCTGTTGCTGAGAAAGTATCTCCATCACCGTTTTCATTGACGTCTAAAACACCATCATTATCTGTATCTGTATCTAAATAATCTGGAACGTCTAAGCCATCTGTATTTTCTGGAATTAAACCTATAATAGCACCGTTTTCATAATTATCGTCTACACCATTATTATTAACATCAGTAACAGATGTTCCAACTCCACTTGGAGCAATATATCCTGTTGAAGGTTGTCCTTCTACGTTATCTGGAATACCGTCATTATCTGCATCAATATCAACAAAATTTAGTTTACCGTCATTATCTGCATCTCCTGAAACATAAGAGTTTGGTTTACCATCATTATCGGTATCTTGCCCGGTAATTATTAAAGCATTTGCAGTGTTTTCTGATATACCATCTTGACCAACATCGCCATCTACAAGATCATTAAATCCGTCATTATCAGAATCAACAAAATCATCTGCTTTTCCATCGCTATTAGTATCAGTTCCGCCAGCTTCAATAATATCAGCAATACCATCGTTATCGGAATCTAAATCTATGTAATCTTTAATTCCATCTCCGTCGGTATCAGGATTTGATATAGTGACGTTATTTGCGCCACTATCTGAATCATAACGATCGTCTAAACCATCATTATCTAAATCATTTACTAATGTTCCATTAGAGTTTACGTCATCTATCGTTCCATTTCCGTCGACATCTTCTCCTCCTGCTTCAACTAAATCCGGAATACCATCATTATCAGAATCTAAGTCTAAGCTATTTGGAATACCATCATTATCTGAGTCTATACATGAAGAAATACTTACAAAATCTAAAGCAGCTCCTGCCCCAAGTGATCCGTTAGAAGGAGTTGTCGCTTGAAATTGTAATGTTGTTTGAGTAGTTGTAGCAACAAACTTTTGAGAAAAAACATACCACTTTTTTGGGCCAATAATTCCGCCTACATTTCCTTCTGCTGTAGCAACTAAAGTCTGATTTATTATACTAGTATTTGATGCATCTAAAACTTTAACATCAAGAGTAACGTCTTGTCCTGTTCCATGGCCAACATCTTCACCCCAAAAGAAAGAAAGTGTGTAGGTTTTACCAACCGTAGTAGTAATTGTTTGAGAAAGTATATTACTTACACCCGAAGTTACATCATTATTACCTACAACATCTACATATTGTGTTCCTTGGTAAGCATCGGCAAAGACTACACTTGGTCCCCAAGAAGGGCTTTGTCCACCGACCCATCCATCTAAATTTTGGGTGTAATTCCAACCTTCTAATGTGTTAGTATTATAAGTTGTACCTATAAATGTACCTGCTGCTGCTGTAAAACCTCCTGGAAATATACTTGCATCAGAAAAGTCTTGGTTTTCAAAATTACCGTTGGTAATTAGATTTTCACAACCTTCATCTGTGTCTAATATTCCGTCATTATCGTCATCTAAGTCAACTGAATCTGGAATACCATCGTTATCTGTGTCTTTAATATCTCTATAATCTACATCTCCATCAGCATTAATATCTCCATCCTCATCACCAAGGTTGCTTGCATTTGGTGAATTTATACCGTTATTTACTGTAGCTCCTGTTATTGCAGAATCATTAATATTATCAAAATTATCGTCTAAACCATCATTATCAGTATCTATACCAGATAAAATATTATTAGTATTGCCATTCTCTGCAATATCTGAAATACCATCGTTATCTGAATCTGTATCTAAATAATCTGGTTTGTCTAAAGTATCTGTATTTGTTGGATCTAAACCAATAATAGCTCCATTTTCATAAACATCATCTACACCATTTTTGTTTAAATCTGCTATGATACCTGGCCCTGTAGGTGCAATGTAACCACTAGTGGTTTGTGCCTCTAAATTATCAGTAATACCGTCGTTATCTGCGTCTATATCTACATAATTTGGTTTTCCGTCATTATCTGAATCTCCATTTGGGTACGTCTCTGGCTTGCCATCATTATTAGCATCAGTACCTGTAACAATTAATGCATTTGCAGTATTTGTTCCGTTAGCATCATTACCGTTTGCTAAAGTATTTGTAGGGTCACCGTCTACAACATCATTAAAACCATCATTATCTGTATCTACAAAACTATCTGCTTTTCCGTCTCTATCTGTATCGTCTCCACCAGCTTCAATAACATCAGCAATACCATCGTTATCTGAATCTAAGTCTAAGTAATCGTTTATACCATCTCCATCTGTATCGCCTTTAGTGTAAGAATTGGGTTTTCCATCGTTATTTGTGTCTGTACCCGTTGTTATTAAAGCATTACTCGTATTTTCTGAAACACCGTCTTGACCAACATCGCCATCAACTAAATCATTAAAACCATCATTATCAATATCAACAAAATTATCTGCTTTACCGTCTCCGTTTGTATCTGTTCCTCCGGCTTCTACAATATCTGCAATACCATCATTATCTGAATCTAAATCTTGTCTATTTGGAATTCCATCTCCGTCAGCATCTAGATTAGGTATTAAATTACCTCCGTTATCAACATCATATAAATCATCCAGTCCGTTATTATTAGTATCATTAATTAAAGTACCGTCAATGTTTATATTATCAATTTTTCCATTACCATCTGTATCTACTCCACCTGCCTCAACAATATCCGGAATTCCGTCGTTATCTGAATCTAAATCTAAGCTATTTGGGATACCGTCTCCATCTGTATCTGCACAAGATAAATAAGAAACAGCATTAACAGAGATACCGTCTACAAATGCCCAATAATTTGATGCCGAATTATTTGAACCTACAAATAAATTATAATTACCTGGGGTTGTAATACCTAAATTACTCGGTATAAAAGTGTAAGTTCTTTCTTCCCAAGTACCTGCTGTACCACCCGTAGTGGTAAGATTATTAATATTACTTATTAAAGTTCCTGAGGTTGAAGAATTACCATTTAATCTTAATACAATATTTACTGAGGAAGCTTGCCTCTCGAATCCATTGGTTTCTGGATATTCTGTATAATCTAGTTTTATTGTGTATTCTTCGTTTGGATCTACTATATGAAGTGGAGTATATATACCTTCTGAACTTCTAAAGCCCATAAAAGAACCACCTGATGGTGAAGATTGAAAATCTGTAGATCTTCCGTTTGAAATTGTTAAATCTGATCTTTGTTGATAATTAAGTGTAAATGAGATTTGTTGATCTGTTGACAAATCGGACGTATTTACATTTACCCAAGGACTAGGTGTAAATCTTGCTCTGTTTACATTACCTACATAAGGAGTACCGGAATTGTTATTATCTATATAGTTTTGATTAAAACTACCGTTAACATTAAGACTAGTAGTTGTTGATAAAGGTTCTGCAGATAAACTACACTCGACAACATCTAAAATACCATCGTTATCATCATCTAAATCTACATTGTCGGGAATACCGTCTCCGTCTGAATCTAAAGGAGGACAAGCATTACTAACATTTGCATTTGTTACTGCTGAATTTGTACCTGAATAACCATCACTTCCGGAAACTGTTCCGTTAGAATTAATAACACCTCCATCAACAATGCCGTCTTTATCATGATCTGTAAAACCAGCCTCTAAAGTATCTGGGCAACCATCACCGTCTGAATCTCTATTTAAATAATTTGGCACACCAATTGTAGTTTCTGTAGGAACAAGTCTAGCCCCTGAACAATCTAGAGTAGAATTAGTTGTTTTAGAATACTTAGCACCATACACAACCATATTGTAAGCAAACGTTTGTACTTTAATGTGATTTGTATTTGCATTAATTATATATTTGTAACCTACCCGTGCACTTCCGTTTAAAAAATTATTTTGATAATTAGAGTTTGATGGTGTAACACCCGCAGCATCTGATTCTCTAAACCTAACTTCATTATTATTATCTGAAGCTGTTTGTGCTAGATAAATTGTTACTTCTGTGCCTTTGGTTAAGGTTTCTGGAAAACTTAGTACCATAAAAAACGGATTACCTCCTGGCCAACTATTTGGACCTGATGCAAAAGTATTTCCTGGATTTCCGATGGCATTATTTGTATTAATAAAGTGTTGCGATGCGGTAACACCGTTTGCAAAACCAGTTGTTGTACTGCTTTCTTCTATACAAGATTCATCATAAACATCAAACAAACCATCGTTGTCTAAATCTGAATTATTATCAACAAGACCGTCGTTATTCGCATCTATACCACTCGCTTCTAAAATATCAAAAATTCCATCATTATCAGAATCTAAATCTCTGCTATTTGGTATTCCATCACCATCAAAATCACATGGGGTTGTTCCGTTTGGCAAAGAAGTTAATGTTAAAGAGATATCATCTAAAGCTAAATCGTTACCACAACCACCAACTTGATTATTAATTAAAACAATTTCTAAATTAGTTGCATTACCAGAATTAAATTCGAAATTATAATTATTCCATTTGCCTGTTCTAGGAATATCTCCTGTATCAAAAGATGCAATTACCTTACCAGAATTATCTAAATCTCTAATTTCGTATTTTACATTTGCTAAAATTAAACCACCTTCATTATTTGTACAATACTGCTCGTTATTTATACTATTTGCATTAATTAACCATGCAGAAAAATTATACGTAGCATTTTTTGAAACCGTAACGGTTCTAGTGTAAAAGTCGCCAATTGTAAAGTTAGCATTTACAACCATCATAAAACCGCTACCAGTTGTATGATCGCTAATATTTTCTTGCCAACTACCTTCTGGTTGATTTATTAAGTTTGCAATGGCATAATCACCATCATTTAATGCATTTGGAAAACCTGAGAAAGCGGTAATATCACCTCTATAATTATATGTTGTATAACCTGCAGGCAACTCGCTACCAGGATACGTACCTGTGCCAAAATCTTCATAAAAAACAGCGCATTGAGCATCTTCGATATAATCTAAAATACCGTCGTTATCATCGTCTAAGTCTTGTGAATTTAAAACACCATCTCCGTCTGTATCAACCGAGGTTGATTGTGAGTAAGTAGTTATAGATATAAATGCAATTGTAATTAAAATAATTTTTTTAAAACGTATTATTCCCCCAAACAATATCGTCTTATTAAAAATGTTGTACATATTTTTATAAGAAAATTTAAGCTTGTAAATGTAATTTAACTTAATAGTTTTTATGTTAATTTTTTGATAAAACTATGTTAATAAAAAAATATATCAAGCTATTAATTAACCATTTACAACTGTTAGTATTCTTAACATATACGATAAACCATAGGGTCTGGTTTTTAAAAAACAGCTTTTTTTCAAAAAAAAATCACCCGTCTTAATATTTTAAGAATAACTCTTATTAAGAATTACTTTTTTAGATATAAAACCAATATAATAAGTACGAAACGGTTGAGTATGTATATTGAACTGCTTCAAACAAAAACAGGTATTTATACTAGCTTTTAACTTTATTCTATTAACTAATTTAGTGCAATAAATAAATTCTATATTCTTTTTATGGTTATTAATAATGACAGAGTACAACTGCCTTTTAATTTTGATACTGAAAAACTAACGCAAGAAACAAAAATTTTATGCCATGAAGATTTTGTTTATTATAATGTAATCCAATTACGAGGTCCAGCTCATATAGTAGATTCGTCTTTACCTTTTCCGCCACCTGCAAAAGATTATGCTGATGGTTCTTGGACAAAATGGCTAAATACAAACTCTTTAGAAAAATCAGTATATCTAAAAAGTATTGTTGAAAAATTTCAAAAAAACACAACAGTAACTTTGGTTAGATTATTAAGGCTTGCACCATATTCTGAAGTAAAAGAACACACAGACCCAACTTTAGGTCTAACGGTAGAAAAATCTGTAATTAGAATTACAATACCTATTTTAAATAATGATAAAATGGTTTTTAGTTTAAACAAAACACCTATAAATATGAAACCGGGCGAATGTTGGTATTTAGATTTAACAAAGCCTCATCAAATTACTAATAATTGTAATGAAGAACGCATAAACTTAACAATAGATATGATACCCAATGATTGGTTGAAAAACTTGATAAAAAAATCCCAATAATTTCTTATTGGGATTTTTAATAACTTTATTTAAAAAGTAATTATACGTTAAATCTAAAGTGCATTACATCACCATCTTTTACAATATAATCTTTACCTTCTACTCTCATTTTACCCGCTTCTTTCACTTTAGCTTCGCTACCAAAAGTAACATAATCTTCGTAAGAAATTGTTTCTGCTCTAATAAAGCCTTTCTCAAAATCTGTGTGAATTACTCCTGCTGCTTGTGGTGCAGTAGAACCAATAGGTATTGTCCAAGCTCTAACTTCTTTAACACCTGCCGTAAAGTAAGTTTGTAAGTTTAATAATTTATACGCAGAACGAACTAACCTAGAAACACCAGCTTCTTCTAAACCAATATCAGCTAAAAACATTTGTCTTTCTTCGTAATCGTCTAATTCTGTTATATCTGCTTCTGTACCAACAGCTAATACAATTACTTCTGCATCTTCTTCTTTTACAGCTTCTTTTACTTTTTCTACATATTCGTTACCAGAAACTGCAGAACCTTCATCTACATTACAAACATATAACACTGGTTTTGCTGTAATAAACTGCAAAGATTGTACAAATTCTATTTCTTTTTCAGAAAAATCTAAAGCTCTAACAGAAGTACCTTGTAATAATGTTTCTTCAATTTTTAATAAAACTATCAATTCTGCTTGCGCTTCTTTATTACCAGTTTTAGCAGTTCTTTTTACTCTTTCTAGTCTTTTTTGAACAGTTTCTAAATCTTTTAACTGTAATTCGATATCGATTGTTTCTTTATCTCTAACAGGATCAATAGAATTATCTACATGAATAATATTATCATTATCAAAACAACGCAAAACGTGTAAAATTGCATCTGTTTCTCTAATATTTGCTAAGAATTGATTTCCTAAACCCTCTCCTTTACTTGCTCCTTTTACCAAACCTGCAATATCTACTATTTCTACTGTAGCTGGTAAAACTCGCTCTGGATTCACAAGTTCTTCTAACTTTTCTATTCTTTTATCTGGCACATTTACTACACCTAAATTAGGTTCGATTGTACAAAAAGGAAAGTTGGCACTTTGCGCTTTTGCATTAGATAAACAATTAAATAAGGTTGATTTTCCTACGTTTGGTAATCCTACAATTCCGGCTTTCATGTGTAATAAATTTAATAAAAGAAAGATTTAACCTAATTTTTGTTAATCTTTCATAAATTTTTGAGAGTGCAAATATAATACTTTGTTAAACTTTTTAAGGTTTTATTTTACAATAATAAAAAATGATACTTTTAGAAATAAAAGCATCCTATGAAAATAAAATTACATCTATTTTTAACAATTTTAATTGTTAATTTCTCTTTAAACGCCCAAAAAATTTCTGGTTACGTATTTTCGAAAACTTCTAATAAACCAATTGATCGTGTTGCCATTGTAACAAACAATAAAACAGGTACAGTAAGCGATAAATTTGGCAATTATAATTTACAACTTAAAAATGCTACAAAAATCACTTTCTCTTCTTTGGGTTATCAATCAGTAACATTGACTATTAATGATTTAATCAACCAAAAATACAAAGTCTACTTATTAGAAAATATAAATCAATTAGCAGAGATAGAGCTAAAATTTGATAAAATATCCTTAGAAAGTTTAATACAGAAAACTTTAGACAGTATGCGTAAAAATTATATTACTTTTAGTAATAAACAAGATATATATGTTTACGAAAATCAAAAAATAGATTTTAACAAACTAGAATTAGATTTAGAATCTAGCTCTCTACTTAATAAACAAAATAGAAAATTGGCACAAAAAGACTTTGAAAATTTTTCTAAAAATTTAAAAAATATAAGTCCCGAGTTTTCTAAGGAATTTTATGCTAAGATTAATACACAAAGTATAAAACCAAAAAAGACTAATAAAAAAGTTTCTATTATTAAGGTTGATAATGTCGAAGGATATCGAAAAAAAGAATTGTTTAATGGCATAACCTTAAATAATCTTCAAAATAAAATTCAGAATATTGTTTTAACACATTTAGATAAAAATAAAACATATAAAGTAAAAACAGGATTGTTTAAAGTTGAAGACTCTTTGTCTTTTAAAGAGGTTTCTAAAAAAACCGATTCTTTAAAAAACGACAATTCTTTTGGCAATTTTAGAATAACAAATAACAAAAGAACTATAGAAAATAAAGGTTCTTTTTTTTTAAATAATGACGAAAACAACTTTTTAAATAGCAAGTTTTACAGTCAATCTTTAGAAAAAAGTGAAATTACAAATGGTAACAAAATGTACGTTATATCGTATAAACCTAAAAAATCTAAAGCAAAATATTCCGGAAAAATATATATTAATCCTGTTAATTTTAGCATACAAAAAATAATTTATAAGTACGCAAAAGGAAAACGAGGCGAACATGTAAATTTAAAATGGCTTTTAGGTATTAAGTATTCAGAAAACGAGGACGCCACTACTCTATTTTATGAAAAAGACAACGATGGTAGCGTTTACGCTTCTTATCTAAAACAGGAAATAAAAAACTATGCGTACATAAATAGACCTATAAAATTTATTGAAAACTCAAAAAATAGAGAAAAAATAAAATTCAATATTAAAGTAGAAGTTAATCTAAATGATGTAACAGAAGTTTTATTAAACGAGCCGACAAAAACACTTAATAAAAATCTAATACCTTACACAAAAGAAGATTTCAAAAAAAAATCTACTTATATTTCTGATGAAAAACACAACGCATCGTCATGGAAAAACAGACAACTAATAATAAATTATTTAGAAAAGAATTCATAAAAAAATCCTGAGTAAAAAACTCAGGATTTTAAATTTTATGCTTTAAAAAAGATTAATCGTTGTGTAAAAACTTTTGTTTTGCTAACAATTCTTCTTCAGTTTCTACATTATCATCATCTGGCACACAACAATCTACAGGACAAACAGCTGCACATTGTGGCTCTTCATGAAAACCTTTACATTCTGTACATTTATCTGCTACAATATAGTAAACTTCATCAGAAATTGGTTCTTGATCTTCATCTGCATTTATTGTTTTACCGTTTGGTAACACTGCCCTTCCCGATAAATCTGTTCCGTCAGAATATTTCCAATCGTCTGCGCCTTCATAAATTGCTGTGTTAGGACATTCTGGTTCACAAGCACCACAATTTATACATTCATCTGTTATTATAATTGCCATAATTTTCTTTTCTGTTTTGTACCTTTGCAATTGCAAAAATAACGCCAAAAATAGTTACAACCAAAATAAATGGATAGTATTCAAAATAGAATTACTGCTTTTGTAAAATTAGGAGCATTTTTAAGTCAGTTTTCTCAAGAAAAAATAGCAAAAAAAGAAAGTGTAGAATTTAACGATCTTTTTTTTGATGGATTTAAGCATCAAATAAAATTAGCTCAAGAAAATAATTCTTGGTTTACTAAAGATAATATTTTATTCTCTTTAGAAAGTTGGTCTAATGCACTAACAAAAAACAACTTAGAAGAATGGGTTTCTAAAAATTCGATAAACGATGCTGCTGCTAAAACTGTGGCAATCGTAATGGCAGGTAATATTCCTTTGGTTGGTTTTCATGATTTTTTATCAGTATTAATATCAGGAAATGCAGTTTTGGTTAAACAATCTTCTAATGATAAACATTTGCTACCTTTTTTAGCCAAGTATTTAGAATATGTAAATTCTAGTTTTAAAGGAAACATCTCTTTTACAGAGCAGAAATTAGAAAATTTTGACGCAGTAATTGCTACTGGTAGCGATAACACGGCTCGTTACTTTGAATATTACTTTAAAAACAAACCAAATATCATCAGAAAAAGTAGAAATTCTGTGGCGGTTTTAACAGGTAATGAAACTGAAGAAGATTTTACGAAATTATCTAATGATGTTTTTCAATATTTTGGTTTAGGTTGTAGAAGTGTTTCTAAACTTTATGTGCCAAAAAATTATAATTTTGATGCTTTTTTTACAGGAATGTATGCTAAAAAGGACATTATAGGCAATGCAAAATATGCCAATAATTACGATTATAACAAAGCTGTCTATTTAATGAGTGAGTTTGATTTATTAGAAAATGGTTTTTTAATGATTAAAGAAGATGAAAGCTACGCATCTCCTATTGCCACAATATTTTACGAATATTATGACAACGAAATAGATTTAAAAATTAAACTACATCAAGATAAAGAAAAAATTCAATGTATTGTTGCCAATAATTTTATAGAAAATGAAATTGCTTTTGGCGAAACTCAGAATCCTAAATTATGGGATTATGCAGACGGAATTAACACATTAGAATTCTTATCTAAAATATAAAACAACAACACAACCAACTATAAAAATGAAAAAGCATAATTTTAGCGCAGGACCTTGTATTTTACCAGATGAAGTTCTTAAAAAAGCATCTGAAGCAATTTTAAATTTTAATGATGATAATTTATCTTTAATCGAAATTTCTCACAGAAGCGAATCTTTTGTAAACGTTATAGAAAAAGCGAGATCTTTAGCTCTAGAATTATTAGGTTTAGAAAATAAAGGCTACAAAGCTTTGTTTTTACAAGGTGGTGCAAGTTTAGAGTTTTTAATGGTTGCTTATAATTTATTAAACAAAAAAGCTGCGTATTTAAATACGGGTACTTGGTCTAACAAAGCTATAACAGAAGCAAAAGCTTTTGGCGAGTTAATAGAAGTTGGTTCTTCTAAAGATAAAGGTTTTTCTTACATTCCTAAAGAATATAGTATCCCAAAAGATATAGATTATTTTCATTGCACAAGTAATAATACTGTTGCTGGTACACAAATGAAAACTTTTCCAAAAACAAATGTTCCTTTAGTTTGTGATATGAGCTCAGATATTTTTTCTAGGCAATTAGATTTCGAAAAGTTCGATTTAATTTATGCAGGTGCTCAAAAAAACATGGGTCCAGCAGGTGCAACTTTAGTTGTTATTAAAGAAGAAATTTTAGGAAAAGTAGAAAGACACATTCCTTCTATGTTAAATTATCAAGTACATATAGATAAAGACAGCATGTTTAATACACCTTCTGTTTTTGCTGTTTATGTTTCTATGTTAACTTTGCAATGGCTTAAAGATTTAGGCGGAATTCCATTTATCGAAAAAGTAAATGCTAAAAAAGCCGATTTATTGTATTCAGAAATTGATAGAAATCCGTTTTTCGAAGGAATTGTAGCTAAAGAAGATAGAAGTATTATGAATGCAACTTTTAACATTACAGACGATTCTTTAAAAGAATCTTTTGATAAAATGTGGAAAGAAGCTGGTATAAATGGCTTACACGGACACAGAAGTGTTGGTGGTTATAGAGCAAGCATGTACAACGCATTACCTTTATATAGTGTACAGGTTTTGGTAGATGTAATGCAAGAGTTTGAGAGAAATCAAAAATAAAAATACAAACCGTTCTTATTTAATTACAAATTTGAACAGACTGAAATAAAAGAATGAAAATATTAGCAAATGACGGTATTTCTAACAGCGGAATAGACGCTTTAGAAAAAGGAGGTTTTGAAGTATTAACTACTAAAGTTGCACAAAATCAATTAGAAAACTTTATAAACGATAATAATATTGATGCAATATTGGTTAAAAATAATACGCAAGTAAGACAAGAGTTAATAGAAGCTTGCCCAAGTATTAAATTGATTGGTATTAGTGGTGTAAATACAGATAATGTAGATGTAGAATTTGCAGAAGACAATGGGTTACACGTTATAAATACACCTAACGCAACGGCAAATGCTGTAGCAGAATTGGTTTTTGCTCATTTATTCGGAATGGCAAGATTTTTACACTCTTCTAACAGAGAAATGCCTTTAGAAGGCGATACTCGCTTTAAAGATTTAAAGAAAGCTTATGCAAGCGGTTTAGAGTTGCGCGGAAAAACATTAGGTATTATCGGTTTTGAAAAAACAGGACAAGCTGTTGCTAAAATTGCATTAGCTTTGGGTATGAATGTAATTGCTTCGGATGATAGAATTACAGGAGCACCAATTTCTATAGATTTTTTTAACGGTCAAAAAGTTACTATTAATATAGAAACCATAGATAAAGATGATGTTCTAGAAGCATCTGATTTTATTACTTTACATGCACCAGCACAAGAAAAATACATTATTAGTGGTGTAGAAATTGAAAAAATGAAAGATGGTGTAGGAATTATCAATACTGCAAAAGGTGGTATTTTACACGAAGTAGATTTAGTAAAAGCTATAGAAAGTGGTAAAGTACAATTTGCTGGTTTAGATGTTTTTGAAACAGAGCCAACACCTGCGGTACAATTATTAATGAATCCAGAGATTTCTTTATCACCAAACATTGGTTCAGAAAGTATAGACGCACAAGAAAGAATTGGTGCAGAATTAGCATCTCAAATTATTGCACTTTTAAGATAAAATATGGCAATTGTTAAACCTTTTAAAGCGGTAAGAGCTAAAAGAGATAAAGCAGCTTTGGTTTCTTCTAAATCTTATGAAGTTTATACACCAGAAATGCTAAATTCTAAATTAGCTTTTAATCCGTATACATTTTTACACGTTATAAATCCTGGTTATAAATATCACAAACAAGATATTACAGGAGAGTTACGCTTTAAATTGGTACATAACAGATATTTAGAATTTAAAGAAGACGAAATTTTCTTTCAAGATGAATTACCTGGTTTTTACATTTATCAAAAAATTACTGCAACAAATTCTTTCTGCGGAATAATCTCTGCAACTTCTGTAGAAGATTATCATAACGATGTTATAAAAAAACACGAAGGCACTTTAAAAGAAAGAGAACTGTTGTTTGAAAATTATTTAAAAAACACTGGTTTTAATGCAGAACCAGTGCTTTTAACATATCCAGACAATGATGATATATCATCAATAATAAAAAAATACACAAAAGAAAGAGCAGAATACGAGTTTTCATCAACAGATAAAACTTCTCATCTTTTGTGGGTTGTTAATGATAAGAAAGATGTTGCAAAGATAGAACAAGGTTTTAAAGAGGTTGATACGTTATATATTGCCGATGGTCATCATAGATCAACATCTTCTTGTTTGTTGGCAGATCGACTAGCAAAAGAAAACCCAAATCATACGGGTAAAGAAGCTTATAACTTTTTTATGAGTTATTTGTTACCAGAAAGTCAATTAAGTATTTACGAGTTTAATCGATTTATCAAAGACTTAAATGGCCTTACTCCGCATGAATTTTTAATAGAATTAGACACTATTTTTAGAATAGAAAACAGAAAACAAGAGTTGTACAAACCAAAAGAGAAACACCATTTTAGCATGTATCTTAATGGAGAGTTTTATGCTTTATACTTGCGCAAATCTTTATATAATTTTACAGATTCTTTAAGTAGATTAGATGCCCAAATATTATATACAACGGTTTTAAAACCAATTTTAGGTATAGAAGACATCAGAAACGATTCTAAAATAGTATATTCACAAGATAAATCTGATAGTTTAGAATTGAAAACAAAAGTAGATTCTGGCGAATTTAAAGTTTCTTTTGGCATGTTACCAACAACCATATCAGAATTAAAAGAAATAGTAGATGCTGGTTTGTTGATGCCACCAAAAACTACCTATATAGAACCAAAATTAAGAAGTGCATTAACTATTTACGAATTTTAAAATGATTACAGAAAATCTAAATCAAATAAAAGAAAGTTTACCAAGTTCTGTAACTTTAGTTGCTGTTTCTAAAACAAAGCCCGTAGAAGATTTGCAGGAAGCATATGATGCTGGTCAGCGTATTTTTGGTGAAAATAAAATTCAAGAAATGGTAAACAAATTCGAGGTTTTACCAAAAGACATTAAATGGCACATGATTGGCCATTTGCAAAGCAATAAAGTTAAGTATATGGCTAGTTTTGTAGATTTAATTCATGGTGTAGATAAATTTAAGACACTTAAAGAAATAGATAAGCAAGCCAAAAAAAATAACAGAGTAATTAATTGTCTATTACAAGCCAAAATAGCAAAGGAAGAAACTAAATTTGGTTTATCTTTTGATGAAATTGAAAAAATATTAATTTCTGAAGAATTACAAGATTTAAAAAACATTAAAATTGTAGGTTTCATGGGAATGGCTACATTTACAGATAACAAGAAACAACTAGAAGAAGAGTTTTTATCATTAAAAGCCTTTTTTAACAAACATAAAACTGCTACAATTAAAGACAATTGCAAGTTAGAAACTCTTTCTATGGGAATGAGTGGCGATTATAACTTAGCTATCGATTGTGGTAGTACTATGATTAGAGTAGGAAGTTCTATCTTTGGTAATAGAAACTATAACTAATTAATTGCTTAAAAAGATATAGAATTTGTACGTTATACTAGACATTGAAACAACAGGAGGTAAATTTAATGAAGAAGGCATTACAGAAATTGCTATTTATAAATTTGACGGACACTCGGTTGTAGATCAATTTATTAGTCTTGTTAATCCTGAAAAAGAAATCCAAAAATTTGTTGTAAAACTTACCGGTATAAACAACAAAATGCTACAAAATGCACCTAAATTTTATGAGGTTGCTAAAAGAATTATAGAAATTACTACAGATTGTACTTTAGTTGCGCATAATGCTGCTTTTGATTATAGAATTTTAAGCACCGAGTTTGATCGATTGGGTTATGATTTTAATAGAAATACACTTTGTACTGTAGAGTTAAGTCAGAAACTAATATTAGATCAACCTTCTTATAGCTTAGGTAAATTAACAAAAGCCTTAGGTATACCAATGACAGATAGACATAGAGCTTCTGGTGATGCATTGGCGACCGTGCAACTTTTTAAACTTCTGTTAGAGAAAGACATCGACAAATCTATTATTCAAAATTCTGTAAAATACCACGACAAAAGAGTTGAAAAAGAAAGGTTACAGAAACTTATCGATTCTGTACCAAAAGAACAAGGTTTATTTTACATTCATGATGCAAAAGGTAAAGTGATTTTTTTAGGTCGTGGCAAAAATGTAAAAGCAGAAGTAAATAAATTGTTTTTAAAACAAACACGTAGAGCAGTAAAAATTCAAGATAGAGCTGCTGCAATTTCTTTCGAAAAAACTGGCAACGATTTATTTACTAGACTTAAATATTATATAGAATTAGATATACTTTCACCAAAATTTAACTTCAGAAAAAAAAGAAAACCAAACTTACGCGAGTTTAACAACGAAGATTTTTTAATTTATGAAAAAGGAAGAGAAGTCGAAGAGCACGCTGTTATACTTGTAGAAAACAAAGAGGTATTTGGTTACGGATACACAAATTTAGCTTATCAAGAAAATCGTTTAGATATTTTAAAATCTGTATTAACACCAATAGAAGATAAAAACCTTGCAAAAACTATTGTTAAAAACTACTTAAATACAAGCTCTGTTAAAAAAATTGTTAGACTTTCAAATGAAAAAGATTAAAATTTTACTACTACTATTACTTACACACACATCTATTAACATTGCACAAGCAAAAAAATCTACTAAACTAGGTAAAACTACGCTCGAAGAATTAAAAATGTCTATTTATGACAAAGATTCTACTGCAGCTGCTGTAGTACTATATGAACATGCCAATGTTTATCTAGATCCAAATAACGATTATAATACTAGAACAGATTATTATTACAGAATTAAAATCTTTAATAAATCTGCCTTTGATTTAGCAAATATTAGCATCGATCTATATAAAAAAGAAAGATTAGTTGATTTAAAAGCAATTACTTACAATATCAATGATGATTCTAGAATTGTAAAAAATAATCTTATGGATAAAGATGTTTTTACAGTTGAAAATAGTGAAAGCTGGAAAACTAAAAAATTTACACTTTCTAAAATTAAAGAAGGTAGTGTTATCGAATATAAATACAGTGTTTTATCGCCATATTTAGGTTTAGACGATTGGACTTTCCAGTCTGAAATACCGAAAATTAAAAGTGAATTTGACGCAGCTGTTTTGGGTAATTATAAATACCATGTTCGATTAATTGGCTATTTAAATTTAGACAAAGATAATCCATCTATAAAAAAGAAATGTGTTTATATAGATGGCGTTGGCGAAGGAGCATGTATTATATATTCTTATGGTATGAATAACGTACCGGCCTTTAAAAAAGAAGAATATATGCTAAGTAAGAAAAATTATTTGGCAAGAATTACTTTCGATTTAATCTCATACACAGATGTGAGAGGTGATAAAACAAGCTACACAACTACTTGGAAAAAAGCAGACAAAAAATTAAAAGCTCAATTTTTTAACAATCAAACTTCAAAGAAGAGTTTTTTTAGAAAAAATTTACCAGAAAATTTATTCTCGATAGAAAATGAACTTAAAAAAGCAAAAGAAATTTACAAGTTTATTCAAAATCATTATACATGGAATGATAAAAATTGGACCAATGAAGACGCAAAAGTAAAAACAGCTTTTAATGAAAAATCTGGCAATGTTGGCGAAATAAACGTATCACTTTTTAATAGTTTAACGGCTGCAAACATAAACGCAAATTTAGTTGTCTTATCAACAAGAAATAATGGTATCCCTACAAAACTGCATCCTGTTATTTATGACTATAACTACGTAATCGTTAAAGTAAATATAGATGGTAAAGATTATTATTTAGATGCTACTGATAAATTTTTACCCTTTGGCTTGGTTCCGATAAGAACTTTAAACGGAGAAGCAAGGGTTATAAATTATGAAAAAGAAGGAAACTGGACTTATTTAGAGCCAACTATAAATTCAAATAAAAATATAAATATTAAACTTACTTTAAATGCAGAAGGTGTATTTACTGGAAATTTATTTATAAGAAAAACAGGATATTACGCACAAAAACAAAGAAAAAAACTAGCAAGTTTATCAAAAGATTCATATTTAGATGAAGTAGAATCTAAACATGTTGATCTAGAAGTAGAAGACTATAAAGTTGTTTCTAAAGATTTAATAGAGAAACCTATTACAGAAGTTTTTAAAGTCAAAATCTTTATGAATGAAGATTTAGGAAACACGGCTAGAATTAACCCTTTTATTTTTGAAAGAATAAATGTAAATCCTTTTAAATTAAAAGAAAGAAATTATCCTGTAGATTTCGCACACCCTTTTAAAAGTACTTTTTCATTAAGTTTAACAATTCCAAAAGAATATAAAGTATCTAAATTACCGAAAAATAAAGCAATTGCATTGCCTAATAAAGGAGGTACATTTATTATAAAGTCACAACAAAAAGATAATACAATAAATTTATATGTTAGCTTTAGTATCAATAGAAAAACATATACAAGTGAAGAATATTTCGCTTTAAAAGAATATTTTAAACAAATAATTATTGCCGAAAACTCTTTTATTCTATTAGAAAAAAATAAAGTTTAACAGTTTTAGACGATTAAAAACAAAAACTACTGATCAACAAACAGTTAAACTGTAAAATTGATTTTAAAAATAGTAAACAGCTATTTTTAAAATGTTAATATTTGTTAAATTCTCAATTATATTTAATAGATTAGCAGTTAATAGAAATTATGAATTTAGATAAACTAGTTATAGATTTTCAACAAAAGGATGTAAAAGCCTACGAAAAACTTTACAATATGTATTGTAATAGTATTTCTGGTGTTGTTAATACTATCGTAAAAAATGACGATGTTGCCCAAGAAATAACACAAGATGTTTTTATCAAAGCTTGGAACAAATCTGATTCTTACTCCTCTAAAAAAGGTAGATTTTTTACTTGGATTTTAAATATAGCAAGAAATGCAGCTATAGATTACACTCGTTCTAAGAAGTTTAAGCAGTCGAAACAAAACCTTAACTCAGATTTTTTCGTAGATATATTAGAAACAAGTGATAATCTAAATAATTCTACAGATGCAATAGGTATTAAAGAGTTTGTAAAAAACCTTGGCGATAAATGTAAATCTGTAATAGAATTGTTATTCTTTAAAGGCTACACACAAAAAGAAGCATCAGAAGAATTAGACATACCACTTGGTACAATAAAAACACGCAATAGAAATTGTATTGCAGAATTAAGAACAATGGTAGGCGTTTAATAATGGATATACAAAAATACATAGAATCAGGAATTTTAGAACTGTATGTAGCAGGCTCTCTCTCTGAAAAAGAGAATGAAGAAGTGCACAATGCAGTTAAAAAAAGCCCAGAACTTTTGGCCGAAGTTACCTCAATAGAAAATGCTATTGTAAAATTAACTGCTGCTGCAAAAAAAGATTCAACTTATTTATTTACAGATATTTTAAAGGGCATAAACATTAACGATACAAAAGTAATTAAAATTGCAGAACGCAAAACTAACTGGACTCAGTTTACTGGTTGGGCAGCTGCAGTACTTTTAGGAAGTACATTAATTTGGTCTATTTCTAAAAATAATAAATTACAAGAACAAGTTGCATCAGAAAAAGTACAACTTGAAGAACAAATAGAGAAAGCTTCTAATAGTTTAGCAGAAGCAGAAAAACTAATTACAGTTTTTAGAGATAAAGAAATTATATCAGTACCACTAGACGGACAAAAAGTTTCTCCGGATTCTTACGCTAAAGTTTATTGGGACAAGAAAACGAAAAGTATTTATTTAGATGCTAAAGGATTACCAGAACCACCAAAAGGTAAAGTTTACCAAGTTTGGTCCTTAAAAATGAGTCCTTTAACACCTACAAGTTTAGGTACAATCGACACTTTTACAGCAGATGCTAATAAGATTTTTACTATTGAAAATGCAAATGAATCTGAAGCGTTTGGTATTACTTTAGAAAATGAAGGTGGTAGCGAGTCTCCTACTTTAGAGCAATTATATGCTTTAGGTGCTGTAGTAGCTTCTACTCCATAAAAAATAAACTAAAAGTTTAACTTATATTTGACCAAATCTTAGATGATTTGGTCATTTTTATATATGCTTGTTTTATTGGTAAGTTTTCTTCTTTCGATAAATTACTATCATCTTGTAAAACAGAAATAGCTGTATTTCTAGCGGCAACCAAAATTTTAGAATCTTTAACTACATCTGCTATTTTAAGATTTAAAACACCACTTTGTTGCGTTCCCATAATATTACCCGGACCTCTTAATTTTAAATCTACTTCAGCAATTTTAAATCCATCGGTAGTATCTACCATTGTTTTAAGACGTGTTTTAGCTTCTTCAGATAATTTATAACTAGATAGTAAAATACAATAACTTTGATCTGCACCTCTACCTACTCTTCCTCTTAGTTGATGTAATTGTGAAAGCCCAAATCTTTCGGAACTTTCGATAATCATAACACTTGCATTAGGCACATTAACCCCAACCTCTATAACAGTTGTGGCTACCATGATTTGTGTTTCGCCTTTTACAAAGCGTTGCATTTCAAATTCTTTATCAGCAGGTTTCATTTTACCATGTACAATACTTATTTGGTATTTTGGTGATGGAAATTCTCTTGCAACACTTTCATAACCATCCATTAAATCTTTATAATCCATAGCTTCGGATTCTTCTATTAACGGATACACTAAATAAACCTGCCTGCCTTTATCTATTTCATCTTTCATAAATTTAAAAACAGACAATCTATTGCTATCAAACCTGTGTACAGTTTTAACTTCTTTTCTGCCAGGAGGCAACTCATCAATTACAGATATGTCTAAATCACCATAAACAGACATTGCTAAAGTTCTAGGAATTGGTGTAGCCGTCATTACCAAAATATGAGGTGGCAATGTATTTTTTGCCCATAATTTAGCTCTTTGCTTAACTCCGAATCTGTGTTGCTCATCAATAATTGCAATTCCTAGGTTTTTAAAAATAACTTTATCTTCTAACAAAGCATGTGTACCTACTAAAATATGTAAAGTGCCATCTTCTAAATTTTGATGAATTTCTCTTCTTTTTTTTGTTTTTACAGAACCTGTTAATATATCTACCTTTACATTTAAGCCTTCTAATAATTCTGATACAGCTGTAAAATGTTGATTTGCTAAAATTTCTGTTGGCGCCATAATGGTTGCTTGATAGCCATTATCGATAGCTAAAAGCATCGATAAAATTGCAACAATTGTTTTACCAGAACCAACATCGCCTTGTAAAAGCCTGTTCATGTGCGCTGCAGAGGCAACATCTTTTCTAATTTCTTTTAAAACTCTTTTTTGTGCATTTGTTAAATCAAAAGGAAGTTTTTCTGAATAAAAATTATTAAAAATTGGTCCTACATTTTCAAATACAAAACCTTTAATTTTTGTTTTATTAATTAACTTTTTTCTTACTAATTGTAATTGAATAAAAAATAATTCTTCAAACTTTAATCTGCTTTGTGCTTTGGCTAAACTTTCTTGATTTTTAGGAAAATGAGCATTTAAAAGTGCCTCTCTTTTGGGCATTAACTTGTATTCTTCTAAAATATCTTTAGATAAACTCTCTGTAATAATATCAAACGCCTGTTGAATTAGATTTTGCACATAACCTCGAATCATTTTATTAGAAACACCAGAATTCACTAATTTTTCTGTGGAATGATAAACAGGTTGCATTTTGCTTTGCAACTTTTTTTTATAATCTTTAACCAATTCTAAATCTGGATGCGGAATACTAAAATTACCATTGTAATGGTTTAATTTACCGTAAACCACGTATGGCTCGTTAATTTTTAAAGCATCTTTAATCCATTTTTGCCCTTTAAACCAAACTAGTTCCATGGTGCCAGTAGCGTCTTGAAATGTTGCCACTAACCTACTTCCTCTTTTTTGAGCCACAGATTTTACTCTTGTAATCTTACCAACAATTTGAACTTCTGCTGTACTTGGTTGTAAATCTTTTATTGCGTAAAAAGTAGTTTTATCTATGTATCTAAAAGGATAAAAATTAAGTAAATCATTACATGTTTTAATACCCAATTCTGTATACAAAAGAGCAGCTCTTTGTACACTTACACCTTTAATATATGTTATTGGATAATCTAAATTCAAAATTAATTTTTAGGAGTAACGAAAATACAGATTATCCTTTAAAACTAATATAGAATTTTTCGTATTATTTAATCATCAGAATTTGCTATGGAATCGAACTCATTTTGTGCATTGTTAAATGTAAAAACTTCTGTTTTATTTATCTTTAAAACACCTTTTTCTATAATGTTAGATGCTAATTTTAAGGTAAACGACTCGCCTTGTTTTATTTGAACTGTTCCAAAACTCCATAAACCAGTTTCTGGATTGTATAATGTATTATTTGGAATAGAAGAAGAACTTTCATTATACGTCAATCCTTCTGGTAAAACATCTTTTACAACAACATTATTCGCAATTAAACCTCCGTTATTTGTAATCGTAATATTAAAAATTACGGTCTCGCCAAGTTTAACAACAGGATTTTCTACAGTTTTAACAATAGATAAATCTATAAAACAAGAGGAATTATCTAAATTATCTCGAACTGCTGGTGTTATACTTTGAGAAGCCAAAACACCATTTAACAAGGGCAAACCTAAACTTGTTCCTACAGATGTTTCTGCAATTATTCCAAAGTTATTATTTACCAAATCATCAAAAATAAAATTCCCTGCACCTTCTATAGCATCCGGACATCCATCGCCATCGGCATCTGTATCATGTTGATCTATAATTCCGTCTAAATCTAAATCAAATCTATCATCTACTCCGTCTGAATTAGAATCTACAAAACCAGGAGTATCAGAATCTTTGTAATCTAAAATTGTGTCTCCGTCTGAATCTAAAATAGGATTGATACCTCCGTTTTCTTCAGCATCAATAATACCATCATTATCATCATCTAAATCATTAACATCAAGCACTGTATCTTTATCTGTGTCTAAACAAAACTCAAAACCAGCACCTGTTGCGCCTCGCGTGTCTACAAAGGCACCGTAAATATCTAAATCATTATTATCTGTTAGATCTAAATTTGTATTTACGTCTACCAATTTTGCAACAGTAATTTGAATTCCGTAATATTTCTGTGTGGTTTCAAAACCTAAATTATAAATTCCATTAGGTGTTCCTCCTAAAAGATTAATTAAAACAGTTAAATCAATTAAGTCTGAACCAGAAGCAGATTCTAGTACATTACCATTTTGGTCTAAAGTTTCTATAGTTATACTATCAAACAAAGAAACTTCTACAATTGAAGAATTTGATTTTACTACAAAACCTGCAGTAGAATTTGCTGGATAAGCATTTGTAGCGTCTCTAACTGTCAAACTACCAGTTGCAGCAACACCTGCTGTAATATTTATTGATGCAAAATCTGAATTTGAAGCAGATAATACCGCGTCTGTATTAGAAACATTACAACTAACACAAACTAAACCAGAAACGCCAGATTTTGCATAATCTACATAAGTAGAAAATTCTGGCGAATTTAAGTAATAGGTTTCGCTACAGGCTAATTCTTTAGTACACAATTTTTTTATCGTAGAATTATAAATTCTAAAAACACCTAAATTTACACCTACCGTTGTATTAAACTCTAACCTAACTTCATCAAAAATATTAGAAGTAACCATACCAATTGTTTGCTTATTTAATCCCACTAAAAGTGGTGCACTTAAAAGTATATTAGCGCCGCTAACACTATCGCCAGTTGCAACCCCATTTAAGTAGGTAGATAATGAAATGTTATTTAAAAGATTTACATCTAATAAAGTTGCTGTTTCAATTTCGAAACCTACAAATTGAGGCCCTGAATATTCTTGCAAAACATCATAAACACCAATTTCTAGACTAGAAATTACACCAACGCTTAAATCTATTTCGGCATAATCTGTAGTATCTGAATTTATAATATTGTCGATATTATCTACGGTTCCGCCAGCAGCAACCAAACCATTGCTATTTACAGTAGAGATTTCTACCGGATGATTTGAATTAACCCAAGAAACTTGCTCATTACAGTTAAAAGGATTGCTAACACAATATTTTTTTACAACAGGATAATTCACTTGAATTTCACCTAAATTTACACCAATTGGTTGTGAAACGGTTATTCTAATTTCATCATAAGGCTTTGTTGTAACAAAACCTACATTTTGAGTGTCTGAACTTAATAATGGTACATTTACCAAAGCATTGTAATTAGAATTATCTTCTTGAAAAACATCATCTAAATATGTAGAAATAGTGATGTTACCAATTACATCTACGGTTAATAAATTAGCCGAAGTTATGTTAAAACCAGCATAGGTATTTGATGAGAAAGGAGTAACAACACCTGTTGAAAAATCTGCTTGTTTTGCTATTGAAATATATGAAGTTGCTAGAACACCTACCCCAACTAAACCTGCATTTAAAGTTGCATGATTTGTTAAATCTGAATCAATTAAAAATTCTGAATTTTGAATAACATCACCTAATAAAGACACATTAACACCTGTTACACCCACATCTACAACTTCTACTGGAAATTGTGGATTTGTAATTGTATTTACATCATTACAAGTTAAAGAAGTTGCATTTTCTTGATAGAGTTTTATAAATGGATAGAAAACATCTAAACTACCTGTTTTAAGCAAATCTCCGCCAAATACAATTTCTATTGTTCTAAAATTACCCGTAGTTACAAAACCTACATTAGTAGCATTACTAAAATCTAATGCCGATATTAAACTGCCTTCTAAATTATAAGTATCTACAATATCTCCATTTACATCTCTTGTTCTAATAGCAGTATTATTACCTAACAAACTTAATAGTGAAGCATTTCTAATTCTAAAACCAGCATATGAACCTGCAGGAATATCTTCTGTAGGATATGTAATTGATAAAACCTCAGCATCACCACCTAATAAAATTGATGCTCTAGAAAAATTATCGGTATCGCCATCAATTACATTTGCTCCGTTTCCTGTCCAATCATCTATACAACTTCCAATGATTGGGCAAAACTCAGTGCCTGTAACGGTTAATGATGTGAAATTTGTAATATCATTTATTAAAGGTACAATCGTATTTTTAGGCAATAAACTAATATCGTTTACTGCAGGGTTTATTTTGTTGGTAGATATTTTTAAAGAAGTTAAATCTTTACTTAGTAAAATAGATTTTTCTGAAAAAGAAAAAAGAATCGTAGTTTTTAAAACTAAAAAAAATATCATCAAAATTTTAATAATCTCTTTTTTCATGTCGAGAGTTTTAAAATTAATTAGAATAATTTAAAGTAACAGGGAATTCATTTTATTGTTGGGGAAACAATAAGATGATCATATACAAGCCTCAAAAAAGCTAATATTTGGTTCTAAAAAACTATTGAAGTACTAAATAAAATTTAGGAAGGAAACTCTTGTAAAGTTTTCGAAAACTCATTTATAACGATATTTTCGTTTTCTAAATTTAAAATCGAAGAATTCAACAAACTATAACTACAATTTGTTAAAATGTTACGTGCTGTGCTTTTCATCTATATGGAGGATTAAGAATTAAACAAAATTTGCTATTTGTAAAAATGACAATTCATTTCTAAAAATACTTTGTTTTTACGTTTTCATTTTTTGAATTATAAAAACGTAATAAACTGTGATTAAATATAATACAAATTAAACAATAAACCAAAACTTATTTATTATGTGTATTTTAATTTAAAATAATATTAATGTTAAAACTAGAATCTAGTAATAGATATTTGTAACTTTGTCCCTTGTACAAAATTATAAAATGAGATTACATAGAAATTTAACTTTTGCTGTAATAGACAGTATTAGAGATATATTTAACGAAGGTGTTTATGCTGATAAAGCTGTAGAAAAAGCCTTAAAAAGAGACAAACGTTGGGGCGCAAGAGACCGTAAATTTGTTGCGGAAACAATTTACGACATTGTTAGATGGAATAGACTTTATGCAGAAATTGCCGAAGTAAAAGTACCTTATGATAGAGATAATATTTGGAGACTCTTTTCTGTTTGGTGTATTCTAAGAGGAATTGCTTTACCAGACTGGAACCAAATTGGTGATGTACCAGAAAGAAGAATTAAAGGTCGCTTTGCAGAACTTTCTAAAACTAGAAAATTTAGAGAATCTATACCAGATTGGATGGATGAATTATGTGAAAAAGAATTAGGAAATGAAGTTTGGACCAAAGAAATTGCCGCTTTAAACGAGCAAGCAAAAGTTATTTTAAGAACTAATACTTTAAACATTTCTAAAGAATTACTTCAAAAAAAGTTACGAGCAGAAAACGTAATTACAGAATTTGTACCAAATCATCCAGATGCATTGGTATTACCAGAAAGAGCAAATGTGTTTAAAACAGAAGCTTTTCACAATGGTTTTTTTGAAGTTCAAGATGCTTCTTCTCAGTTGGTTGCTGCTTATTTAGATGTTAAACCTGGTATGAAAGTAGTAGATACTTGTGCAGGTGCTGGTGGTAAAACTTTACATTTATCTGCTTTAATGGAAAACAAAGGGCAAGTTATTGCTATGGATATTTATGAAAGCAAACTACGTAAACTAAAAGTAAGAGCTAAAAGAAATAAGGCCCACAATATAGATTTAAGAGTTATCGACTCTACAAAACCTATAAAAAAATTATACGGTAAAGCAGATAGAGTTTTAATAGATGCACCATGTTCTGGATTAGGTGTTATTAGAAGAAACCCAGATTCTAAATGGAAATTACAACCAGAATTTATAGACAATATTAAAAAAGTTCAACAAGACGTTTTACAACAATATTCTAAAATGGTTAAACCAGGCGGAAAAATGGTGTATGCTACATGTTCTATACTTCCTTCAGAAAATCAAGATCAAGTTAATAATTTCTTAACATCAGAAGCAGGAAAAGACTTTACTTTTGTAAAAGATAAAAAAGTATTAGCTCATATTTCTGGTTTCGACGGATTTTATATGGCGCTTTTAGAAAAAAAACAAGCTTAATATATTGCTAGTATTAAGGTTTAATTGCAGAAAAAGAAATATCTATTTTTTAATTTTTAATAAATACATATGATGAAAAAATTACTTTTTAGTATTCTTACTTTAACCTCTTTAATTTCTTTCTGTCAAGAAGCTTATTATAGTGATGTTAATTTACAATTATCTGGTACAGATTTAAAAGATGCTTTAGCAACAAAAATTATTAGTACACACACAAACTTATTAAGTTACACTCCTGGTGTTTGGGAAGCTTCTAAGGTTACAGACAAAGATGTAGATGCATCTAGAGTTGTTTTAATTTATGGTTGGGAAAATGGTACCGACCAAGATATTACAAACGACAGAACCAGAGATAATTCTTTACAAGATAGAGGAAATGGTGATAGCTTTGTTTGGAACAGAGAACATGTTTTTTCTAAATCTTTGGCAAACCCAAGTTTGGTTACAAATAATCCTGGTCCTGGTACAGATGCACACAACTTAAGACCTGCAGATAAAAACAGAAATTCAGAAAGAAATAATTATAAATTTGCTTTAGGTACTGGTAATTCTTCACGTTCTAGCATAACTTACAATGGTCCCGAAGGTGCAAATACAAGAGGTTGGTATCCTGGTGATGAATGGAAAGGTGATGTTGCTAGAATTATTATGTACATGTATCTTCGTTACGGAGATCAATGTTTACCTACTGCTGTAGGTGTTGGTAGTAATCAATTTACGCCAGATGACATGATTGATTTATTCTTAAAATGGAATGCAGAAGACCCTGTTTCAGACTTTGAAAAAGCTCGTAACACATTTCATGAGAATACTTCGAATACTTATGCGCAAGGAAATAGAAACCCTTTTATAGATAATCCATATTTAGCAACTAGAATTTGGGGCGGAGATTCAGCACAAGATACTTGGGGTATATACACTAGTAGCGATACACAAGCACCTACTAAGCCTACAAATGTAACTTTAAGTAATATAACTTTAACATCAATCGATTTAAACTGGACAGCTTCTACAGATGATGTTGGTGTTACAGGTTATAATGTTTATGTTAATAATGTTTTAACAAAACAAACTACAACAACTAATACTTCTATTACAGGTTTAGAAGCAGGTACATCATATAGCTTTAAAGTTATTGCTAAAGATCAAATTAATAGTTCTGAAGCAAGTGACGTAGTTACAGGACAAACATTATCAGACACAACAGCTCCAACTGTACCTAGTAATGTTACAGTTACAAATGTTACAGACAGCTCTTTTATGGTAAATTGGTCTGCATCTACAGATAATAATGCCGTTGCAAGTTATGACGTTTATTTAGATGATACTTTTCACGCAAATACAACAGACACAAATTATACAATCATAAATTTAGCAACATCTACTACTTACAGTGTATCTGTATTAGCTAAAGACAAAGACAATAATATGTCTGCAAAATCTGCAGCAGTTAGTGCAACAACCACAGACGGTTCTTCTGGTGGTACTGCAACAGAATTATTTATTTCTGAATATGTTGAAGGAGATGGAGGTACTAACAAAGCAATTGAAATTGTGAACTTAACAGGTAGTACAGTAGATCTTGATGGATATGTTTTAAAGTTAGAAAGAAATGGATCTGGTGTTTGGACTACACCTTTAGCTTTAGATAAAGGATCTGTAAAAAGTATTGTACCTGGGGATGTTTTTGTTGTTGGTAACGGAGATAACTCTGCTCCAGAATTACAACCATATTCTGCATCTAATCCTAATGGTCAAGTAGATTTAGTGCAACCAAATAACTTTGACACAAACTATGGTCAACCAGTAAACTTTAATGGTGATGACGCAGTTGCTTTATTTAAAGACGATGTATTAATTGATATGATTGGTGTTTTTGGAAATGGTGCACAATTTGCCATTAACGTAACACTAAGAAGAAACGGAGATATTACTGCACCTAACACTACTTTTGACAAAACAGGTGAATGGACTGCTTTTCCTGAAAACACATTTAACGGAATTGGAAGTCACACTGTAACTCTAAGTACAAATTCAGAGACTTTAAACGGTTTCAAAATGTATCCAAACCCTGTTACAGGAAACAAGTTATTTTTTAATATCAACGAAAAAGCAACTATAAATATTTATAATGTTTTAGGTAAATTAGTACAATCAGAAACAATAGAAAACGTAAACAGTTCTATAAATGTTTCTAAACTATCTAAAGGGATGTATTTATTAAAATTAAATACGCAAAACCAATCGATTACTAAAAAGTTTATCAAACAATAAGTAATTACTTAGTAAAATTTAAAAGACGACTATTTTTAGTCGTCTTTTTTTTTGTTAAAAACCTATTGAAAAACTATATAATTTCGCGTAAATAAATAGTTAAAATTAAGTTGAAAAAAAGTAAATTTGTCATTTACAACAAACGCTAACACAACACAATAATGATTCATTTCTTTGGAAACAAAAACAGTAAAGTATTCGCTGTTCAAACAACAAAAGAATTAACAACAGAAACAATTGCAAAATTGACTTGGCTTTTTGCCGATCAACCAAAAATAAATGAGGCATCAATAGATGCTTTTTTTGTTGGCCCTAGAGCTGCAATGATTACACCTTGGAGTACAAATGCAGTAGAAATCACTCAAAACATGGGTATTTCTGATATCATTAGAATTGAAGAATTTACAGCTGTTTCAGAAGATTTTTCTGATTTTGACCCTATGATTTCAGAAAAATTTAAGAGCTTACATCAAGACTCATTTGCTATTGATATTCAACCAGAAGCAATTATAGAAATTGATGATATTGCTGCTTATAACAATCAAGAAGGTTTGTCTTTAAGCGAAGAAGAGGTTGAATACCTTGAAAGTGTGGCAAAAAAAATAGATAGAAAATTAACAGATTCTGAAGTATTTGGGTTTTCTCAAGTAAACTCAGAACACTGTCGTCATAAAATTTTTAACGGAACTTTTGTTATTGATGGAGAAGAAATGCCAACTTCTCTTTTTAAATTGATTAAAGAAACATCAAAGCAAAACCCTAATGACATTGTTTCTGCATACAAAGACAATGTAGCTTTTATAAAAGGACCAAAAGTTGAACAGTTTGCTCCTAAAACAGCAGATAAACCCGATTTTTATCAAACACAAGATTTTGATTCTGTAATTTCATTAAAAGCAGAAACACATAATTTCCCAACAACTGTAGAGCCTTTTAACGGTGCTGCTACTGGTTCTGGAGGAGAAATTAGAGATAGACTTGCCGGTGGTAAAGGTTCTTTACCTTTAGCAGGAACAGCAGTTTATATGACTTCTTACTCGCGATTGGAAGAAAAAAGACCTTGGGAGCAAAAATTTGAAGCCAGAGATTGGCTATACCAAACTCCGATGGATATTTTAATAAAAGCTTCTAACGGAGCTTCGGATTTTGGAAATAAATTTGGGCAACCATTAATTACAGGTTCTGTTTTAACTTTCGAGCATAAAGAAAATGCAGCTTCTAGTGATGCTGAAGCAAGAAGATTAGGTTTCGATAAAGTAATTATGCAAGCTGGCGGAATTGGTTATGGTAAAGCAGAACAAGCTTTAAAAGATACACCAAAAGATGGTGATAAAATTGTAATTCTTGGTGGTGAAAACTACAGAATAGGTATGGGTGGTGCTGCAGTTTCGTCTGCAGATACCGGAGAATTTGCATCAGGAATTGAATTAAATGCTGTACAAAGATCTAACCCAGAAATGCAAAAACGTGCTGCTAATGCAGTTAGAGGTATGGTAGAAAGTGATGAAAACTTTATTGTTTCAATTCACGATCATGGTGCTGGCGGACATTTAAATTGTTTATCAGAATTGGTAGAAGATACTGGTGGTAAAATCGATTTAGATAAATTACCTGTTGGTGATCCTACTTTATCGGCAAAAGAAATTATTGGTAACGAATCTCAAGAAAGAATGGGATTGGTAATTGCTAAAAAACATACAGAAACACTTCAAAAAATAGCAGAAAGAGAACGCTCGCCAATGTATACTGTTGGTGAAGTTACTGGTAATAATCGTTTTACTTTCGAATCTAAAACTACTGGCGAAAAACCAATGGATTTAGCTTTAGAAGATATGTTTGGTTCTTCGCCAAAAACAATAATGACAGATAAAACTGTCATCAGAAAATATAAAAACCCTCGTTATAAAACTAAGAATTTAAAAATCTATTTAGAGCAAGTTTTACAACTAGAAGCTGTTGCTTGTAAAGATTGGTTAACAAATAAAGTAGATAGATGTGTTGGAGGTAAAGTTGCCAAACAACAATGTGTTGGTCCGTTACAAATACCGTTAAACAACGTTGGTGTAATGGCTTTAGATTATAACGGTAAAGAAGGTGTAGCAACTTCTATTGGGCACGCGCCTATTTCTGCATTAATTAATCCAGAGGCAGGAAGTAGAAATGCAATAACAGAATCATTAACAAATATTATTTGGGCACCTTTAAAAGATAATTTAAGTTCAATTTCTTTATCTGCAAATTGGATGTGGCCTTGTAAAAACGAAGGCGAAGATGCTCGTTTATATAAAGCAGTTAAAGCTGTTTCTGAGTTTTCTGTAGATTTAGGTATCAACGTGCCAACTGGTAAAGATTCTTTATCAATGAAACAAAAATATCCTGATGGGGATGTAATTTCTCCGGGAACTGTTATTATTTCTGCTGCCGGAAACTGTAATGCAATTTCTAAAGTTGTAGAGCCTGTTTTACAAGTTGATGGTGGAAATATATATTACATTAATATTTCTCAAGACGAATATAAATTAGGTGGAAGCTCTTTTAACCAAGCTTTAAATGCTATTGGTAACGAAACACCAGATGTTACAAATTCTTCTTATGTAAAAAAGACATTTAATGCAATTCAGAATTTAATTAAAGCTGATAAAATTAAGGCAGGACACGATATTGCTTCTGGCGGATTTATAACAACTTTATTAGAAATGTGTTTTGCTGATGTAAATTTAGGTGCAGACTTTGATATTTCTGATTTAAACGAAGAAGATTCTATAAAAGTATTATTCTCTGAAAATGCCGGAATTGTATTTCAAGCAGATGTTTCAGTAGAAAAAGAATTAGAAGATAAAGGTATTGCGGTATTTAAAATTGGTACTGCAAATAACTCTGGTACTGTAAACATTAAAAATAATACAGATACATTTTCTTTTGATGTTGCAGAACTTAGAGATGTTTGGTACAAAACTTCTTTCTTATTAGATCAAAAACAAACAGCTAATAATTTAGCGCAAGATAGATTTGATAATTACAAAAAACAGCCTTTAACATATAAATTTCCAGAAAACTTTACAGGAAAATTACCTAAAATTGAATCTGAGAAACCAAAAGCTGCAATTATTAGAGAAAAAGGATCTAACTCAGAACGTGAAATGGCAAATGCTATGTATTTAGCTGGTTTTGATGTAAAAGATGTACACATGACAGATTTAATTTCTGGTCGTGAAACTCTTGAAGACATTCAATTTATTGGTGCTGTTGGTGGTTTTTCTAATTCTGATGTTTTAGGATCTGCAAAAGGTTGGGCAGGTGCTTTTAAATATAACGAAAAAGCAAATACAGCTTTAAAAAACTTCTTTAAACGAGAAGACACTTTATCTGTTGGTATTTGTAATGGTGCACAATTATGGATGGAATTAGACTTGATTAATCCAGAACATAAAGTTCATGGAAAATTAGTGCACAACGATTCTAAAAAACACGAAAGTTCATTTACATCAGTAAAAGTTCAAGAAAACAATTCTGTAATGTTATCATCTTTAGCAGGTACAGAGTTAGGGGTTTGGATTTCTCATGGTGAAGGTAAATTTAGCTTACCAGAAACTGAAAATAATTATCATATTGTTGCTAAATATGGTTACGAAGGTTACCCAAATAACCCAAATGGTTCTGATTTTAATACAGCTATGATGTGTGATAAAACTGGTAGACACTTAGTAACAATGCCACATATAGAACGCTCTACTTTTCAATGGAATTGGGCAAATTATCCTACGGATAGAAAAGATGAAGTTACACCTTGGCTACAAGCTTTTGTAAATGCAAAAGACTGGATAATCAATAAAAAATAAATTAAAAATAGCTTTATAGGATTTTTTTTTTATTTTTAAAATTATAAATAAAATTCTATGAAGCTAACTTATTTTGATGTTACAAAAACTTCTCATTTAATCGAGGAGTTTTTTTTAATTGATTATCAAAAAAAAGACGTACCGTTAGAAGCTATAATTCCGCCTTTAAACTTTTCTGGTTTAGCCTATTTTTATAGTAAAGGTCAAAGAATATCTCTTGCAAAAGAAGTTACAGATTTACATAAGCTTAGTGTTTATGGGCAATTTAGCAAATCTTATAAATTTAATTTATACAAAGAAGGTATTGTTTGCGGTATGAATTTTAAAGCCACATCTTTACACAAATTAACCAATATCGATGCTTCATCAATAACTAATAAATACAAGTGCTTTCATAAAATAAACCAAGTTATAACTTCAGAACTTGAAAACATTTTTTTAAAAGGAAAAGATGAATATCACCAAGTATTCGATAAACTAGAAGATTATATTCTAACCTTGCCTTTAACAGAAAATAAAAATACTTTAATTATAGATGAACTTGTAAAAAAAATTCATCTTAAAGAAGGAATGATTTCTGTCAATGAAATTTTAGAAGACTTACCCTTTGGCCAAAAGACTTTAGAAACCAATTTTAAAAAAACAGTAGGCTTAACACCTTCTAAATATATTAGAATTCATAGATTTAAGAAATTAATGAAAGAATATGAAGGAAAAAAAATTGACCTGAAAGACCTAATTTATATGTATGATTATTACGATGAATCTCACTTTGCCAAAGATTTTAAATCGTTTACGTCAAAATCTTTAAAAGACTATTTTAAAGACGAATTCTTATTAATAAAAGAGATTTTTAGAAATACCAAGTACGATTATTTACATTAAATCCACAGTTACTCTTTGTATATTTATATTAGATTTTCATCAATGGATATTGGGGGGCTGATATTTATATATAATGATGTAAAATTTATTTTAGTATTTTAGTTTTAGGCAAAAGACCGAGATGTATTCTCGGTCTTTTAATTTTTAAAAAAGAAAGTGTCACAAATCAGGTTTTACAAAGTCATTATATAAAACACTAAAACTTTATAACATGAAAAAAATAATTACTCTATTAATCTTAACGATTTGTATAAACAATTCTATTTTTTCTCAAAAGAAAATAGAGGCATCAACTATTTTAAATGATATAAAAAATGGCAAAAATATCTCAATCGAAAATGCAACAATCATAGGAGTTTTAGATTTAACATTTATGGATGATGCTTTAAAAAATGTACCGAAAAAGAAAAAAAGCAGTTGGTTTAACTGGAGCTCTAATAACAACAGTAATACAAACGAAATCGAAAAACTAATTAGCGTAAAAATTTCTTTTAAAAACTGTACTTTTAATAATGATGTTTTGGCTTACATACCTACAGAAGAATCTGGTTATACTTTTACAGCAAGTTTTGAAGAAGAAGTAATTTTTAAAAACTGTGAATTTACTAGAAAAGCTATGTTTAAATATTCTCATTTTGACAAAGATTCAGATTTTTCATACTCAACTTTTAATGATGATAACACTTTTAAATATGCTAAATTCCTTCAAAAAAGCAACTTTTATAAAACCAAGTTTAATGAAGTTGCAACATTTAAGTATGCTAAATTTAGTAAAAATGTAAGTTTTGCAAATGCAATATTTAAGGATACGGCTACATTTAAATATACACAATTTAAAAACGGAGTTTCATTTAACAACACTCAATTTAAGGAAGATCTTAATATAAAATACATGAATGTTTCTGGTGATTTTGACATTACAGGGATGGATGTTAATTATGAAATCGACTCTAAATACACCAAAATAAACGGTAAAAACTTCAATAAATATTTAATAAATAATAAATAGGTATTTATACGTATATGCAGTTTTTTAAATCTTTGTAAATTGCAGCATAATGGAAAAACGGTTAGATTAGGGGCTGACCAAAACCAATTAAACCTAGCTTTTTAATCAAAAAGCTAGGTTTTACAATTTTAGAATAAATCATATATTTTAAGAATTTTTTATTTTATTAAAACGCAAACTTTTAAAAATTAAGCAGTTAAATGCAGTAATAATTTAAACCTTAATTGTCAAAAAAAATGCATTAATTCTATATTATCAAAAATAATAATAGACTAAAAATAAAGATTTAATAATTTATAATCTCTTAAAATAAGTATTTGCTAAATAGCAGTAATTTCCCTAATTTGCATTTTACAAAATAGAACTTATGCCGATAGAAATTACCAGGTTATTTGACATCCCTTATTATCAATTAGAAACGTATAATTTAAATAAATCGTTATCAACTAAATTGAATGATAAATGGGTAAGTACTTCGACCAAAGAATATGTAGAAAAAGCAAACCAATTAAGTAGAGGATTATTAAAATTAGGTGTTCAACCTAACGATAAAATTGCAGTTATATCATCAAACAATAGAACAGAATGGAATATTTGTGATATTGGTGTTTTACAAACTGGTGCACAAAATGTACCAATTTACCCAACAATTAGTAAAGAAGATTATGAATATGTTTTAAATCATTCTGAAGCTATTTATTGCTTTGTTTCTGATGAAGAAGTTTTAGAAAAGCTTAACCAAATCAAAGGAAATACAAAGTTAAAAGGTGTTTATACTTTTGATGATATTGCTTCAGAAAAATCTTGGAAAGATGTTTTAGAATTAGGAAAAGATACTGCAAATCAAGATGAAGTTGAACAAAGAAAAAAAGCTGTAAAACCAACAGATTTAGCAACACTTATTTATACTTCTGGTACAACAGGTAGACCTAAAGGTGTAATGCTTTCTCATGACAATATTGTTTCTAATGTTTTGGCCGCTAAAGAGCGTGTTCCTTTAGACGATGGTAAAGATTTAGGATTAAGCTTTTTACCTGTTTGTCATATTTTTGAAAGAATGATTTTGTATCTATACCAATATTGTGGTGTATCTATTTATTTTGCAGAATCAATAGAAAAATTATCTGAAAACGCTCAAGAAATTAAACCAAACGTAATGACTGCGGTGCCTCGTTTGTACGAGAAAATTTACGATAAAATTATTTTAAAAGGAGAAGCTCTTTCTGGAATTAAAAAAGGACTTTTCTTTTGGGCTGTTAACTTAGGGCTAAAGTTCGAGCCTAATGGCGCAAATGGCTGGTGGTACGAAAAACAACTAAGTTTAGCTAGAAAACTAATATTTTCTAAGTGGCAAGAAGCTTTGGGCGGAAATTTAAAGATTATGGTTTCTGGTAGTGCAGCATTACAACCAAGATTAACTAGAGTTTTTGCTGCTGCAGGTATGCCAATTATGGAAGGTTACGGGTTAACGGAAACTTCTCCTGTAATTTCTGTAAACGACCAAAAAAACAAAGGTTTTAAAATAGGTACTGTTGGTAAAACGATTAGCAAGGTTGAAGTAAAAATTGCTGAAAACGGAGAGATTTTAGTAAAAGGACCAAATGTAATGTTGGGTTATTATAAAGACCCTAAAAAAACTTCTGAAGTTTTAAAAGATGGTTATTTTCATACAGGTGATAAAGGTGAATTTGATAAAGAAGGTTTCTTAAAAATTACCGGAAGAACTAAAGAAATGTTTAAAACCTCTGGTGGTAAATATGTAGTACCACCATTATTAGAAGGAGAATTAAAACAATCTTTATTTATAGAACAAATAATGGTTATTGGTGAAGGTGAGAAAATGCCTGCAGCAATTATTCAACCAAATTTTGAATTTATTAAAGATTGGATTGATAAAAAAGGTTTATCAATTGGAAAAACGAATGAAGAAATTATCAGTTCTGAAATAGTGATTAATAGAATTCAAAGAGAAGTAGATAAATGTAACGAACAATTTGGTAAATGGGAACGTATTAAACGTTTTGAACTTACTAAAGATGTTTGGTCTATTGATGGCGGTCATTTAACACCTACAATGAAAATGAAAAGAGCTATAATTAAAGATATTTACAAAGATTTATACGAAAAAATATATAGACCTTAAAAAAAGAAAACCGAGCATTAGCTCGGTTTTTTTATTTTACTTTTTAAACTCCGAATTGAGTTAAATGATGATCTAAATGTTTGTAAAAGGAATTATTCCATTCTTGTGAAGTTAATGCACCAAAAGAATGAGATTCTTTACCCTCAAAATGTTTAGCGCCCAATTCTTGGGTTTGATTGATGTAATTTATCAATCTTGTTTTCTCTAGCTGAAAATCCTTTTCTTCAACAATTATAAATTGAGGTGCTGTTTTTCCGTTTTTACTATAAGGTTTAGCAGAAACAACTGCATTTTTAACAAATAATTTCAGCATAAACTTCATAAAAGCATTTGGCTTAGGATGTTTATCAGTATACACCATTTCATAAGTAACATTGCAATGTGCCAACATTTGTGAAACAGACATTTTACCCCAATGTGGTTGGCTAGATGTTGTTAATTTATCAATTCTAGCAATAACCTGATTACTAATCTCTTTTTCAAAAATATTTTTCATTTTAATTTATATTTTAATGTAAAATTTTAAATAACAATTCTTTTAAAATATCATGACTTGTTTGATTTGCTCCTACTCCTTTACTTTTAACATCTGCTTCTCTTAACATAGCAATAACCTGTGCTACTTTTCGCATTGGATAATTTCTAGCTGCCAAAAAATACTCATCTACAAAATACGGATTAACGCCGATTGCTTTTGCCACAGAGTTTTTTGATTTATCTTTTAAACCATGAAAAGAAAGTAGTTGCGTAAAAAAACCGTTTAATAAAGATATAGTCATTATTAAAGGATTACTTTTTGGATTTTCTGCAAAATAATTAATAATTCGATTTGCTTTTACAATATTCTTCTCTCCTACTGCTTTCCTTAACTCAAAATTATTAAAGTCTTTAGAAATACCTATATTTTCTTCGATATGCTTATCGTTAATAATTGTTGCCTCTGGTAGTACAAGCATTAATTTTTCTAATTCATTAGAAATTTTACTTAAATCAGTACCTAAAAACTCAACTAACATTAAAGCTGCTTTTGGTTCAATTTGGTATTTTTTACCGCTTAAAACTCTACGAATCCAATCTGAAACTTGATTTTCATATAATTTTTTACTCTCGAAAATAACACCTGTTTTGGCAATCGTTTTGTGTAATTTTTTACGTTTATCTAACTTTTTATATTTATAATTTAAAACTAAAACTGTTGTTGGTTGCGGATTTTCGGCATAAGAAACTAACTTTTCTATATTTCTACTTAAGTCTTGTGCTTCTTTAACTATTAAAACCTGTCTTTCTGCCATCATTGGGTAACGTTTAGCCGCAGAAACAATATCTTCTATACTTGCATCTCTACCATACATTACTTGCTGATTAAAACCTTTTTCTGCTTCATCTAATACATGTTCTTCAATATAATCAGAAATCTTATCAATATAATATGGTTCTTCTCCCATTAAAAAATAAATGGGTTTTATAGTACCGCTTTTAATATCTGATACAATGGCTTTAACTTCGTTCATTTATTCTTTTATAATTATTGCATTTTGTAATTCCTCTTCTGTTGGCGTTTCAAACCAGTTTTCCATAAATTCAAAATTAGCCTCACTAACTTCAAATTCAAAAGTAAACCCTTTATTTAAGTTTCTTTTTAATACTCTTTCTTTTCTAATTTCTTTTGAAACATCTAAAAAATGAAGTTGAAGATTAATAGAATTATCGTTGGCGAATTTTCTATATTTTTCTCTGTGCAAAAACTTAGAAAGTCCTACATCTAAAATACTATCTACACCACTATTTTCTAACTGTAATATCAAATCTTCTATTATAATTTCTGCTCTGTCAATTCTTTCTAAAAACCAATCTAAACCATTTATATCTTTCTTATCCGGAAAAAATAAAACTTTATTCCATTTATCCAAAGTAAAAATAATACCAGAAGTTTCTTTTTTTAAATTACTTGCGTATGTAGATTTACCTGCGCCAGTATTACCAACTAATAAATGTATCATAACTGTTTTTTAATTACTTTTGACCGATGCAAAAACTAAACCTACCTAACTACAATTTCCGTATCAAAAGTAACGAAAATAACATGCTTATTTTTGATATTTTAAGAAAAAAATTCTTGGTACTAACACCAGAAGAATGGGTAAGACAACATTTTGTTTTATATCTTTTAGAAGAAAAAAAATATCCAAAATCTCTTATTGCTGTAGAAAAACAATTAACGATAAACAATAGAAAAAAAAGGACAGATATTTTAATTTTTAATGCAAAAGGTGAACCAGATATTATTGTGGAATGTAAAGCGCCATCTATTAAAATTACACAAGCTACTTTTGATCAAATTGCGAGATATAACTTAAAATTAAAAGCAAATTATTTAATTGTTACCAACGGTTTGCAACATTTTTATTGTAAAATGGACTTTGAAAATGAAACTTATATTTTCTTAAAAGACATACCAGATTATATTTAGTTATTATCTTATTAGAATTAACCATTTTCTAATAGTTTTAAATAAGATTTATAACGTAAATTTGCACCCTTGAAAACAGCAATCGTCATATTAAATTGGAATGGTCAAAAACTATTAGAACAGTTTTTACCATCGGTAGTTAATTTTAGCTTAAATGAAGCAGAAGTTTATGTAGCCGATAATGCTTCTACAGATAGTTCTATTTCTTATATCAAAGAGAATTATCCGTCGGTAAAAATTATTGAAAACCCAACTAATGGCGGTTATGCAAAAGGTTATAACGATTCTTTACAAGCTATTGATGCAGATATTTATTGTTTATTAAATTCTGATGTTGAAGTAACTAAAAATTGGTTAAAACCGGTATTAGATGTTTTTAATAATGATGATAAAACAGCTATTATTCAACCTAAATTATTAGATTTTAAAAATAAAACTAAATTTGAGTATGCTGGTGCTGCTGGCGGTTTTATAGATTTATACGGATACCCTTATTGTAGAGGAAGAATTTTTAATTCTCTAGAAACAGACCAAAATCAATTTGATGATACTTCAGAAATTTTTTGGGCTTCTGGCGCTTGTTTGTTTATTAGAGCAAATGTTTATCACAAACTTGGTGGTTTTGATGAAGATTATTTTGCACATCAAGAAGAAATAGATTTATGTTGGCGAACTCAAAATATTGGTTATAAAGTAAAATATGTTGGCGCGTCTACTGTTTATCATGTTGGCGGAGCAACTTTACAAGAAACGAATCCGCATAAAACATTTTTAAACTTTAGAAATAGTTTACTAAATGTTGTAAAAAACGTGCCTAAAAAGTGGTTTTTATTTGTAATTTTTTCTAGATTAATTTTAGACGGAATTGCAGGATTAAAGTTTCTAATCGAATTAAGACCCGTACATACTTTTGCTGTTGTAAAAGCACATTTTAGTTTCTATAAAAATTTTTATAAATATTTAAAGAAGAGAAAGTTGTTACAAAAGAAACAACAATACAATTTACATACAAGTGTTGTTTGGCAATATTTTATTTTAGGTAGAAAAAGATTTGAAAACTTAAAATAAGAATTAAAGAATATCTAAACTTCCTTTTCCTTCTCTAATTACTTCTGGCTCTTCTGTCAAATCGATTACGGTAGATGCTTCATTACCACCATAACCGCCATCAATAACAACATCAACTAAATTTTGCCATTTTTCAAAAATTAACTCCGGATCTGTGGTATACTCTAACACATCATCATCATCTCTAATAGATGTAGATACAATTGGGTTGCCAAGTTCTTGCACTAAGGTTCTAATTATCGAATTATCTGGAATTCTAATACCAACCGTTTTTTTCTTTTTAAAGACTTTTGGTAAGTTTTTACTGCCTGGTAAAATAAAAGTATAAGGACCCGGCAAAGCTCTTTTAAGTATTTTAAAAGTAGCTGAATCTATTTGTTTAACGTAATCAGAAAGGTGGCTTAAATCGTTACAAATAAAAGACCAATTGGCTTTTTCTAACTTGATTCCTTTTATTTGAGCAATTTTTTCTAAAGCTTTTGGTTTTGTGATATCACAACCCAAACCATAAACCGTATCTGTAGGATAAATAACCAAACCACCAGCTTGTAAAACTTTTACAACCTTTGCAATTTCTTTTGGATTTGGATTTTCGTTATAGATTCTTATAAATTCTGCCATAATATAAAAATACAAAAAACTCAGCTTGAAATACAAACTGAGTTATTTTATTTGGGAAGAATTTTAGAAATTAAGATTTATCTACTAATCTAAATCCTTCTCCGTGAATATTTAAAATTTCTACTTTTTCGTCTAATTTTAAGTACTTTCTTAGTTTAGCAATGTAAACATCCATACTTCTGGAAGTAAAATAATTATCGTCTCTCCATATTTTAGTTAATGCTAACTCTCTAGGCATTAAATCGTTTTTATGAAGCGCTAACATACGCAACAATTTACTTTCTTTTGGCGATAATTTTACAGGCTCTCCATCTTTACCAATAGATAAATGACGTAATTTAGAATTGAAAAAGAAATTTCCAATTGTAAACTCAAACTGTTCGTTTTCTGTAGAATTATCTGTTTCTTTTCTTTGCAGAATAGCTTTAATTTTGTGTAATAAAACTTCTGAATCGAAAGGTTTATTTAAATAATCATCTGCACCAACTGCATAACCTTTTAAAACGTCTTCTTTAAGCGTTTTTGCAGTTAAGAAAATAATTGGCACTTCTTTATTTGTTACTCGAATATCTTGTGCTAAAGAAAAACCATCTTTACGAGGCATCATTACATCTAAAATACATAAATCGTAATCGCTGTTTTTAAACATAATTAAACCTTCTATTCCATCTTTTGCATGTGTAACGTTATAATCGTTTAATGCTAAATAATCTTTTAGAACTGTTCCAAAATTTGGATCATCTTCAACTAATAAAATCTTTTTACTTCCCATTATTATTTCTTTATTTTAAATTAAAGGTAATTTTACTGTAAATATGCTACCTTTTCCTTTCTCACTTTCCACAAAAACTGTTCCGTGGTGTTTTTCTACAATTTCTTTTACATAAGCCAAACCTAAACCATGGCCTTTAACATCGTGTATGTTTCCTTTTTGTTCTCTATAAAACTTTGTAAAAACCTGTTTCTGAACGTTTTTACTCATCCCAATACCAGAATCTTTTATTTTAAACACAAAAAACTTACTTGTACTTTCGGTATAAACATCTATAATTGGTGCGCCTTCAGAATATTTAATTGCATTTTCTAACATGTTTACAACCACGTTGGTTAAATGAAATTGGTTTCCAGGTAATTCTGATACAATTGCTTTAAAATGAGTAGAAACTTTACCTTTTCTATCTTCTATTAACAAGCTAACATGTGTAATTGCGTCTTCTATAATGTCGTGTAAGTCTATTGTTTCCTTACTTAAATCTATCTGATTTTTTTCTAATCTAGATATTCTTAATACATTTTCTACTTGAGAATGCATTCTTTTATTTTCATCACGTATCATTTGCACATATCGCAAAACCTTAGAATCGTCACCCAAAATCTTAGGATTTTTTATCGAATCTAATGCCAAATTTATTGTTGCTATTGGCGTTTTAAACTCATGCGTCATATTATTGATAAAATCAGTTTTTATTTCTGATATTTTTTTCTGACGAATTAGTTGATATAATGAACTTGAAAAAGCAATAATTATAATGAATATAAAAAACAACGACAGCAATAAGATATTAGAAATTCCTGCTAAAATATGATCATTTTTATCAGGAAAAGTAACATGTAAATTATAAGTTGTGTTTCCTAAAGGATCAAAAAACAACGGATATTTAAAACTATCTTTTGTATCAATTGTGTAATAACCAGATTTTAATTTTGTTGCCAAACCATCAGAACCATAAACACCATATTTAAAATCTAGTACAATGTTTCTTTTAACAAGTTCTTCTTTTATAATTGCATTTAAATCTTTGTTACTTAAACGTTGGTGAATTAATTTTCTATTATTAACAAAATTTAGAATTTCTATAGTCTGTAATCTATCAAACTCTGTGTATCTTCTTGTAAAAGAAAACCTTTGTTCGTCTAACTTCGGAAATAATTCATCTGGACTTTTAATTAAGGATAATTTAGAAAAATCTGTTCTACCTGTAACTCTCTTATAAATAATAGAATCGTGATTTAAAAAATCTGATGTTAACTTAAAATTTTCTTCTAAAAAAGTACCACCAACTGTAATTTTAGTATTTGTTGATGTATCTATTTGCTGAATTAAATGTTGCTTCAATTCGGCTGTACCAGCCAATCCTTCTTTAGAAATTATTTCGTTAATTTTTTTCTGAAAAGTAGAAATTTCTTTTTCGTTAATTCTCTCGGTTGCTGCACCCAAAGATTTTTGCACATCATTTTTAAATTGTGCTTGTTTACTTTCTAGCGCATTGTTAATCCAATAGAGTTGTACAGCAATAATTCCTATCAAGGAAATACTCATTAAAACAACAATAAGAATAAACATTTTTTTACGCATAAATCAAATTTACTACTTTCAAAAATTGTAGTTATCGATTTTAACCTAAATTAACTGTTTTATTAGAACTTTAAGACTTATTTAACAGAACTGATGGGGTTCCTTAAATTGAGCATTGCTTTTTTGTTAAAATATTATGAATCTGTTCAACCAAAATCTTGGTATTTTTAACACTATAATTATCAATAACATAGTTAGATAAAAGCATTTTTTTATTGTCTTTCCATTGACTATTTATTCTGTTTAATACTTCTTTTTTAGTAGTATTATCTCTTTTTATAATTCTATTGATTCTTTCTTCTAAATCAGTATAAACAGTAATTATAAAATCGAATTGATTTTGAGTATTATTTTCAAATAAAATTGCACTTTCATACACAATGTAATCTTTATCAGAGTTATTTGCTACAAATTTTTTAAAATGATTTTTAACTTCTGGATGCACAATATTGTTTAGAACCTTTAACTTTTCTTTATCTTTAAATACAATATTTGCTAAAAATTCTCTATTTAAAACTGCATTTTTAAACACATCTTCACCAAAAGATTTAATAAGATTTTCTTTGATAACTTTTGATGTGTTCATTAACTGTTTTGCTTCTATGTCTGCTATATATATTGCAACTGTAGAAAACTCATTAAACATTTTAGCCACTGTAGATTTTCCACTTCCTATACCTCCTGTTAAGCCAATTATCATCTTATTTCTGAATTAAAAAATCTATTTTATTTGGTGTTATCTTGTAACCTTTAATTACTGATGGTTTATGCACTAATTTAGGAATTAGATATCCTAAATTACTTGCAGTTGTTTCGCTATAGTCACATTCTATTTTAATTACATTTTTATTAATTTTATTAAAACTAGAAAGACCAACAACATATGTAAATTCTACTTCTTTAGAAAGCGTATTTATTACAACTCCTTCTGGTACATTTATAATTTTATATTCAATATTTAAAGACCCTTCGGTAAATTTTTCTACTTTTCCCGAAACAGTAATTTTATTGGTTTTAAATTTTAAATTTTTGTAATTTCCTTTGGGTTTTATTGATAGTTGTTTGGTAAAATCAACTTTTAAGTCTCGCAAAACTAAAGGTTCAAGTTCTACATTGTTCAATTTTGACAACAGCATTTCTGGACCAGAAACAGTAATACTATCTGGCGTAATTTTAACTTCTTCAGAAAGATCATATCCAACATGAAAATTTAATTTTAAATTGGGTTTTACGGCTATTTTCTTTGAAACTAAACTACCAACATCTAAAAACACTGTGTCTTTTACAATTTCTTGCAATTCAATACCAGAAGGTAATTGTTTCGCTATATTTTTTTGCTGCTTATTTAAAAGTAAAAAATGTTTGGTGCCTTGTTTTTTAATCAATGAGCTAGCATCAATAACAATTATTTTTGCGTTAAACCTAGTTCTAAGAATCTTAAAACCATTTGCTTTTACTAAAACTTCTAACTCTTTGGTTGGTGTAGCTTGAAGTAATTTATTTTGAGAAATATTACTATAATCTACCGGAAAAATAATAGATGTATTGTACTCTTTAGAAAATGTAATTAAAAGCCAAATTAGTAAAGAAACTAAAAGGAAACTAATAAATGTTTTGGGTATTTTCTTTGTTGTTTTCAATAGAAATTTTTTGTTACTGCAATCTACACAAAAGCGTACAAACAAAAAAGTGAGTATTATCTAAATTAGACAATACTCACTTTAAATTATTTGTTAAGCAAAATTACTTTTTAGCAGGTGCTGCGTATTTTTTACTTAATTCCATAGAAATTGCAGAACGTTCGAATTTAATTTTTCCTGCTCCTGTTTCTATAGTTATTGTATTATCTGTATTATTTACATCTGTAATTTTACCGTGTATACCACTAGAAGTAATCACTTTTGTACCAGTTTTAATTTCTGCTTGAAAAGCTTTTTCTTTTTTCTGACGATTCATTTGTGGTCTTATCATAAAAAAATATAAGACTAAAATCATTGCAGCAAATGGTAACATACTAGCCAAACTACCAGAATCTAATTGTAATAAAATTGAATTAAACATTATAATTATTTAGCTTTAGGTGTAACAGAACCTCTTAATGTTAAAACTTCTCTACCAGATTCTGTGTTTGTAGTTAAAGTTACAGTTTTCATTTGTCTGTTTGGTTTACCATTTGTGTTAAACTTAACAGCAACTTCACCAGTTTCTCCTGGCTTAATTGGTGCTTTTGGCCACACAGGAACCGTACAACCACAAGAACCAGTTGCGTTTGTAATAACTAAATCTGTTTTACCAGAGTTTGTTACTTTAAATACAGTTTCTACAATATCTCCTTCGTTTACAGTACCAAAATCGTACTCTTTTTTGTCTAAAGAAATTGTAGCTACTCCTTTTTTAATTTCTGCATCTCTAGATTTTGCATTATCTAAGTTAGCTTTGTTAATTTTTGTTGTTGCATTTCCGCTATCGCAAGAAACCATAAAAGTTGATGCTATTAAAAGTGCGAATAAGAATGATATTTTTTTCATTGTAAATCTATTTTTTGTAAAATTAATAAAATATTTTGTGTTTACATATTTTAAATAAGTCCTCTACCTATTTTAACAATTTTGTTATTTGCTATAAACTCTTTAGAAATCTTATCTAAAACTCCGTTTATAAAATAACTACTTTTAGTTGTAGAATAGTCTTTAGAAATTTCTATGTACTCGTTAATTGAAACTCTAGTTGGTATCGACGGAAAGTTAAAAAACTCTGCAATAGACATTTGTAAAAGAATCATATCTATTTCTGCAATTCTATCAGACTCCCAATTAGGTGTCTTATCCTCTATAATTTGCTTATACTCTGCTTGTTTTAAAACTGTTTTTCTAAAAAGCTTAGACACAAACTCTTCGTCATCTTTATCTTTATATAAAGAACCTAAAACAAATAATCCGTTTGCTTTTTGTTTACTCAAAGTTTTAACAACCCAAGTATTTACAAAAGGAATATCATCAACCCAAGAAATCATTTCATCTTCGTAAAACTCTGCTAACTTCTCATTTGGTGCAATAATTTCTTTAAAGAAATCGATAACAAAAGCTTTGTCTATTTTAAAAGAATCTTCTTCTGTAGCAATATATTTTTTATATAAATCGCTGTTTTGAAGTTCTTCGAAAATAATCTTTACATACTCATCGTTGTCTTCCCAATGTTTTAGGTTATTTAATTCTAAATATCCTTCTACACTTACACTTTCGGCAATAATATTAATTACCTTATTATCAATAAATTTTGTGTTTGGTTTTAAATCTGCTTCTGTAGCAAGAATTTTCTTTTTAGAAAGTGCAATTTTCTTTGCAGCTAATTTTTGTACTTCTACTAATAGCTGCATGTTTAACACATATAAATCAAACATTTTTAAAACACTGTGTTTTAAGAATTTTTCTTCTCTAATAATGTCATCATTATGAGACTGCAACATTGCGTATACAGATTGCATTACTTTAACTCGAATATGTCTTCTGTTAATCATTTTTTCTAAAGAACTTTTATGAAATAAAACACGATGGTTTTGGTTTTTAACGAGCCACAAAAATAATATTATTTTACTTCTAAATACACATCTATTTTAATTTCTTTTTTCAATTTATTATATCAAGATTCCAAAGGCAAAAAAAGCAGTAAATTATTTATAAAAATGTATCTTCGTACTTCATTAAAAAGTACTTCTTATTTGTATTTCTTTTAACATTAATTAAATAAATACAATTGTAATAAGTAGTATTTTTATCTCTAAAACTTCAAATTAAAAATTGAAAGCTCTAAAATATATAAATAAGTACTTTATAAAGTATAAATGGCGTTTATTAATTGGTATTTTAATTACCATTTTATCTAAATTACTTGCACTTAAGGTTCCGCAAATTGTTGGTGATTCTTTAAATATTGTGGAAGATTATCAAAACGGAACAATTACCGATATCGAACTTGTAAAACATCAACTTTTAATTAATGTATTGATAATTATTGGTGTAGCAATTTTAGCTGGTTTTTTTACTTTTTTAATGAGACAAACCATTATTGTAACTTCTAGATTAATAGAGTTCGATTTAAAAAACGAAATCTATCAACAATACCAACGCTTATCTTTAAATTTTTACAAAAAAAATAGAACAGGAGATTTAATGAATAGAATTTCTGAAGATGTTTCTAAAGTAAGAATGTACGTTGGTCCTGCAGTAATGTATAGCATGAATATGATTGTTTTGCTGGTTGTTGGTTTTACTCAAATGATAAATATCGATGTAAAACTAACCATGTATACATTAATACCTTTTCCTGTTTTATCTATTTCTATTTTCGTTTTAAGTAAAGTAATTCACAAAAGAAGTAGTATCGTACAAGAATATTTATCAAAATTAACCACTTTTAATCAAGAGTTTTTCTCTGGAATTGGTGTCGTGAAATCTTACGGAATAGAAAAATCTATTATTAAAGATTTTGATGAAATTGCCGATAAAAGCAAAGAGAAAAACATTCATTTACAACAAGCAAATGCACTTTTTTTTCCGTTAATGGTACTTCTTATTGGTTTAAGCAATATTATTGTTATTTACATTGGTGGGCAACAATATATAAATGATGAAATTCAAATTGGTACAATTATAGAATTTATGCTTTATGTAAATATTTTAACTTGGCCTGTTGCAGTAATAGGTTGGGTAACTTCTATGATACAACAAGCAGAAGCATCGCAAGTTCGAATTAACGAGTTTTTAGAACAAGTGCCAGATATTGAGAATAATAACACAAAACCAACAGTTTTAAACGGTAAAGTAGAATTTAAAGACGTAACCTTTACCTATGAAGACACAAATATTACGGCATTAAAAAATATTAATTTTATCGCAGAACCTGGTGAAACAATCGCTATTTTAGGTAAAACCGGTTCTGGAAAATCTACAATTATAGAGCTTATTGCAAGATTATACGACACAAAAGAAGGTTTAATTTTAATTGATAATAAACCAATTGAACAAGCAAACCTAAATGATGTTAGAAATCAAATTGGTTTTGTGCCACAAGATCCGTTTTTGTTTTCTGAAAGTATTGGTAACAATATTAAATTCGGAAAAGAAGATGCAACAGAAGAACAAATTATACAAGCTGCAAAAGATGCGGATGTTCATAAAAATATTATCGATTTCCCGAACAAGTATGATACTGTTTTAGGAGAAAGAGGTGTAACATTATCCGGAGGACAAAAACAAAGAGTTTCTATTGCAAGAGCAATTATTAAGAATCCTAAAATTTTAATTTTTGATGATTGTTTGTCTGCAGTAGACACAGAAACTGAAGAAAAAATACTAACAAATTTAAAAAGAGTTTCTAAAAACAAAACCACTTTTATTATTAGTCATAGAGTTTCTTCTGCTAAAAATGCTGATAAAATAATTGTATTAGACGATGGTAAAATCAGTCAACAAGGTACTCATAATCAATTAATAACAGAAAAAGGCTATTATAAAGATTTATACGAACAACAACTTTTAGAAAAAGAAAATTAATCTTTAACATTGCTAAGTAAAATATTTTATTAGATTTGTTACTAATAATAAACTACATAACTACTATTTAAAAGAACATGGCAGAGAGAGTTGAACAGGAAGAAATTTTTTCACAGGTATTAAGAGCAGGAAGAAGAACGTATTTTTTTGATGTAAGAGCAACAAAAGCAGACGATTATTATTTAACGGTAACAGAAAGTAAAAAGTTTACTCACGATGACGGAACTTTTCATTACCAAAAGCATAAAATTTATTTATATAAAGAAGATTTTACAGATTTTCATGAAATGCTAAAAAAAGCAACGGATTATATTATAAATGAAAAAGGAGATGAAGTAATTAGTGAGCGTCATCAGAAAGATTTTAAGAAAGAAGAGCCTAAAACTACTACAGAAGAAACTGCTTCTACAGAAAGTTTTACAGACATTTCTTTCGATGATATATAAGTTTATTCAAAAAATTTGCTTAAATTTAACAACTCAAAAGAAATAGATAATAAATAAAGAGTAATTAATCTCTTATTACATTATATACAATTTCAATTCAAATTCAAATTCAAATTTTACACAAAAATTAAAAAACCGCAAATTTACTATTTGCGGTTTTTTTATATTTATATTTTTAGTTTAAGACACGTTTCATGGTTTTAGATTTCGAAACTGTTTCCTCCCACTCTTTTTCTGCGATACTATCTTTTGTAATTCCGCCACCAACATAAATATAAGCTGTATTTTCTTTAATTTTCATGCATCTTAAGTTAACAAATAAAGCTGTTTCTCGAATTGCTGTTTTAGAAACATTAAAGTTTAACTCTCCTAAAAAACCTGTATAAAATGTTCTATTATAACCTTCATTAGAATCTATAAAATTACTAGCTAAATTTCGAGGTAAGCCACAAACCGCAGGTGTTGGATGTAAAGCTCTAATCAATTCTTTTAAATTAGATTTTTCGCTTAGAATTCCAGATACTTTAGTTCTTAAATGCAAAAGACTTCCAGCGTTAATTGTTTCTGTTTTATCAATAATTAAATTATTAGAAATTGGTTGTAATTGTGTTTCTATAAAATTAGTTACCAATTGCTGCTCTTCTAATTCTTTAGACTTCCAAATTATGTCTTTTTTGTTGGTATTTACTTGAGTGCCTGCTAAAGACATTGTTTTAAAATTAGTGCCTTTTAAGTTTAATAACGTTTCTGGTGTAGCACCAAACCACAAACCAATTTCTGGATGAAACCAAACATAAACAAATGCATTTTTGTAGGTTGATAGCAATGTTTTGTAAATCTCTAAAATGTTTACAGGATTTAATTTCACAAGTTCTTCTCTAGAAATAACAACCTTTTGTAAATTACTAGTTTTTATAGTTTCTACAGCTTTATCTACAATATTTATGTGTTTGTCCCTATCAGAATCAACTAAACTAGTTGCTATACCGTCTCTTAAAGTTTTTTCTTGAGTATCTATGTTTTCAGAAATAATTAAAGCTTTTTTATCAGAAAATAAAATTGCCTTTTCTTCTTTTTTATAAGGCGCAAAAACAAAACCACTTTCTGTAAATTCTGATGTAAATTCTAAACTATTATCTTTTAGCAAAAAAGCAGTAACAAAACTTTTGTTCGGTTTTCTGTATGCAACAAAAGGCAAATTATTAGAAAAATGTTTAGCAATTGTATCGAGTAAATTATTCAAATTGAAATTATTTTTTACGAATATCTAGAACTATGTTTGTCATTTTAGCAACAGAAATTAAAGCATCGTTTTCATCAACAATTTTTACTTCCCAAAGATGTGTCGTTTTACCTTTGTGAATATTTTTAGCTGTTGCATAAACCAGACCTTCTCTTTTACTTTTTATATGATTTATAGACAATTGAATTCCGTTAATAAACTGAGTTTTATTATCAATAAAAAAGTTAGAAGCTGCACTACCAACACTTTCTGCTAACGCTGCAGTTGCCCCACCATGAAGCTGCCCATAAGGTTGATGTACATTAGAGTTTACTGGCATTTTGGCTGTTAAAAAATCGTCTCCAACAGCAACATATTCAATATCAAGAGTTTCCATTAACGTGTTTTTAGAACGCTCGTTAAATGATTTTAAAATACTTGTTTTATCCATAATCTATTATTAATTATGTAAAAATACGTATAAAAAATTGTATTTTTGCAACTGAAAAGTTAAACCATTCTATGTACAAAATACGCGTAATTTTAGACACTAAAGAAGACATTTTAAGAACAATAATTGTAAGTAATTCTTTTAATTTAGAAGATTTACATTTTACAATTGCAAAATCTTTTGGTTTTGAAGGACAAGAAATGGCGTCTTTTTATAGAACGGATGACGAATGGAATCAAGGAGAAGAAATTCCGTTATTTAACATGGCAGAAGCCGGTGAAGGTATTTCGATGCAAACATGTGTTTTAAAAGAAACATTACCTAATGTTAATGACAAGCTTATTTATGTTTACGACTTTTTAAATATGTGGACTTTTTATGTTGATGTTGTAGATATTTCTTCGGATGAAAAACAAGATTTACCACAAACTATATTATCGGTAGGAGAAATACCAAAAGAAGCACCAGAAAAAGAATTTGTGGCAGAAAAATTAGATTCAGAATTTGATGAAGATGAAGATGATTTTGATCCTTTTGATGATTTTGATTTCAACGAATATTAATATCCTATTATTCAAAAAAATCTCAAATCACTTAAAATAAGCAATTTAAATAAATACCTTTTTTTTAAGTAACAAAATTGTAAATTAGTCGTCTTACTATCATAACCGACTAAATTCAACTTTTTGGAAACTATCTTATCTTTAAAAAACCTCGATAAAAAATACGGAACCGTACATGCAGTAAACAATCTTTCTTTTGATATTAAAAAAGGAAATGTATACGGAATCTTAGGTCCCAACGGAAGTGGAAAATCTACCACTTTAGGAATCATTTTAAATGTAGTTAATAGAACTTCTGGAGAATTTTCTTGGTTCGACGGAAAACTATCTACACACGAAGCCTTAAAAAAAGTTGGTGCAATTATAGAGAGACCTAATTTTTACCCTTACATGACGGCTGTACAAAACTTAAAATTGATTTGTACTATCAAAGGAATTTCAACAGATAAAATAGACGAAAAACTTAAAACTGTAAATCTTTTCGAGAGAAGAAATAGCAAGTTTAAAACATTTTCTTTAGGTATGAAACAACGTTTAGCAATTGCATCTGCTTTGCTAAATGATCCAGAAATTTTAATTTTAGACGAACCAACAAATGGTTTAGATCCACAAGGAATTCATGAAATTAGACAAATAATCAATAAAATTGCTAGTACAGGTACAACAATTTTATTAGCATCGCACTTACTTGACGAAGTAGAAAAAGTTTGCTCGCATGTTGTTGTAATAAGAAAAGGAGTAAAACTTTACAGCGGTAGAGTTGATGAAATGACCGCTTCTAACGGTTTATTTGAATTAAAAGTTGAAGATGATGAAGCAAAATTACTTTTAGAATTAGAAAATCATCCTTCTATAAATAAGGTAACAAAAGAGCACGAAACTATTATCGCTACTTTAAACGATGCTATTTCTGCAACAACATTAAATACTTTTCTATTCGAAAAAGGAATAACTTTAAGTCATTTAGTGAAACGTAAGCCAAGTTTAGAACAGCAATTTTTAGATTTAACAAACAACAACTAATTCATTGTTTTAGCAGCGTTTTAAAACATTCTTCAACTTTCAAAAAACACCAAACATCATGTTAAGATTATTAACTATAGAGTTTCATAAATTAAAACATAATAAAGCTAGTAAAGTACTTTCACTTATCTATTTTGGCCTTTTAACTTGCATTGCATTAATTGCTGCAATTAAGTTTGATATTGGTCCGATAAAATTTCATTTGGCAGAAATAGGAATTTTTAATTTCCCATACATTTGGCATTTTAACACCTACATTGCTGCAATTTTAAAGTTCTTTTTACTCTTAGTTATTGTGTCTATGATGGCAAATGAGTACAGTTACAAAACTTTAAAACAAAACTTAATTGATGGTTTAAGTAAAAAAGAATTTATACTATCTAAATTTTATACAGTAATTGTTTTTGCTTTTGTTTCAACTGTATTCGTATTCTTTGTCTCTTTAGTATTAGGTTTAATTTATTCTGATTATAATGAATTGGCAATTATAACTTCTGATTTACAATATTTATTTGCCTTTTTTATCAAGTTAGTAGCCTTCTTTTCTATGGGTTTATTCTTCGGAATTTTAGTAAAAAGATCTGCATTTGCAGTTGGAGCAATGGTTGTTTGGTTATTTGTAGAAAGCATGTTTAAAGGATATTTATTCTGGACTTTTAAAGATTCTGAAAACACAAGCGAAAAAGTAGATAGCGTAATGCAGTTTTTACCTTTCGAATCTATGGCAAATTTAATAAAAGAACCTTTTACTAGATTAGGTGCTGTTAGGTCTGTAGCAAACCAAATAGGAGAAACTTTTACAAAAAGTTACACTGTTGATTTTTCTGCAGTTGTAATCGCTTCTGTATGGACTTTCATTTTTATTTATTTATCTTTTACACTGTTAAAAAAGAGAGATTTGTAGTACATTTTAAATATATTTGATGAATTCATAGTAATTACATCAAATGAGGAATTTATTTACATTTTTTATATTAATTTTTGCTCTTAACTTTTACGCACAAAAAGAAGCTAATTTTTGGTATTTTGGAGAAAATGCAGGTTTAGATTTTAGTAGCGGAGAACCAAAAGCTCTCAACAATGGTAAATTAAGTACAGATGAAGGATGTTCATCAATTTCTAATTCAGACGGTGATTTATTATTTTATTCAGACGGAATAACTCTCTACAACTCGAATCATGAAATAATGACTTTTTCTGATGGTAGACTAGCTACTTCTTTAGAAGGAAACCCTTCGAGTACGCAATCTGCTTTATTTGTGCCAAACCCAACGAATAAAAACATTTATTATCTTTTTACAGTTGGTACTAATTTTGTTGGTAACACATCATACCCTGTTAATCCTGGTTTTAACTTTTACACCATAGACTTGTCTTTAAACGGTGGTTTAGGCGAAGTTACGTCTGGCCCCGTAAGTTTAGATACAAACCCTTATACTGGTGAAGACTTATCTTATTCTTGGTCAGAAAAAGTTACTGCAGTTCAAGGAAGCTGCGGTTCTATCTGGGCTTTATCTGTAGTAGAAAATCATTTTTTTGCGTATGAAATTACGAGTGCAGGTGTCAATATTAATAATCCTGTAATTAGTCGCGTTTTTTACAATTTAACTGATAAAAGAGGTTACTTAAAAGTATCTCCAGATGGCTCTAAAATTGCAATGGCAGATTACAATGAAGGATTTGGTTCATTTGGAGGTGGTAGCTTGGTACTTTTAGATTTTGATATTAATACAGGGGTAGTAAGCAGAAATATAAAAAGACTAACAGAACCGAATACTGAAGGAGCTCCTTATGGAGTAGAATTTTCTAAACAATCTAATAAGTTATATGTATCTACATTTAATTCACAAAACAACATTTACCAATTTGACTTAACAAAAACAGATGTAGCTGATACTAAGGTGTTAATTAGCTCTCAAACGGGTTACAGAAGTGGTTTACAATTAGGTCCTAACGGAAAAATTTATAATTCTATACCAGGAACCCGTTTTCTTGGTGTTATCGAAAATCCAGATGCCGATGCTAGTGATGTTATTTATATTAATGAAGCTGTCGACTTAGGCACAGGTAGAGCTACCCAAGGCTTACCTCCTTTTATACAATCTTTTTTTAAACCTGTTGATATTGTAGATGTAAACGACCCTACTATTGTTTTAAGCAATAGTAAACAGAATGTTTGTGCTGATCAAAGTTTAAAATTAGAGCCAGAACTAGAAGAAGTTTCTTTAGGCACATACAAGTATCTATGGACAAAAGAAGGAGACCCATCAATTTTAGTAACCACTAGAAGTTTAGAAATTACAAATACTAATTTAGGCTCTGGAAAATATAATTTAGAAATTAAATCTACAGATAGTTGTGGTAATGACAAAACATACAATAGTTCTGTAGAAGTAGAATTTCAATCAATTCCTACAATAAACAACTCAATAATTTACAGTCAATGTGATTATGACACTAATTCTTTAGACGGAAAAACTTTTTTCAATTTAGAAACAAAAGAAATCGAATTATCAAATAACGCTACTGATGTTTCTGTTGAGTTTTTTGAATTAGATGATACACCAATAAGTAATAAAGTTGGCTACGTTAATAAAGAAGCTGCAATAACAAGCTCACATGTTTTAAAAGTAAAAGTTACTAATAATACAACTGGTTGTTCTGTATTTGGTCAAATAGAGTTAAAAGTTACACCAACAACTTCTGGCTTTAATCAACTTAAAAACATTTACAAAGCAGAAATAAACGCATCTACAGATTTAACAAATTATAGCGAAGGCTCTAACGATGCCGCTTTTAATTTAGATGAGAAAATCGATAAGGTAATTTCTAATTCATCTGGTGTTTTTAATAGAAGCGAATATCAATTTAAATACTATTTAACTTCAGAAGATGCAGCAAAAGAAACTAACGAAATAACGGCACCTTACACTGTAAACAGGTACGGAAATAACACAAGAATTTATTTAAGAATTTCTAAAGGAAATACTTGTGAAGGTATTGCAGAATTTAGCCTGTTTGTTAACAAGCTTCCAGAACCATTAAATGTAATTAACCCCAATATTATATGTTTAAATTTCCCAAACAATTCTCCCGTTTTAGAAACTAAAAGTATTGTTTCAGAAACTGGTAACTCTATAGATAGTTACAAATGGTATTTAAACTCTGTAGAAATTCCTAATGAAACAAATTCGTCTTTAACCATCAATAAAGGTGGCGATTACAAAGTAATAATTAATAGGTTTTATGAAAACGAACCTGGAAATGAAGATGATATAGAAACTACTGGTTATAAAACATTTTCTGTTCTAGAATCTAGCATCGCAGAAAACATTTCAATAAAATACATTGATAATCAAGATAAAGGATTTAACAATAGTATTACTATAAATGTAGAAGGTTTAGGCGATTATGAATACGCCTTAAATAACAACTCTTTAACCGAATTTAAAAAAGGTGATACTAATTTATCGTATACTTTTACAAATGTACCAACAGGTCTTAATAAAATTTACATTAGAGATAGAAATGAATGCGGAATTGTAAACACAAATGAAATTTCATTTATTTATTTTCAGAGACATTTTACACCAAATGGAGATGGCGTTAATGATACTTGGAGCATTTCTGGAATCGATAATAATTTCTATACTGATGTTGATTTACAAATATTTGATAGATTTGGTAAAGTTCTTAAAATTATAGACTTAAAAACAGAAAATGGTTGGAACGGAACTTACAATGGTAAGCTTTTACCAACAAATGATTATTGGTACAACGCAGTTCTAAAAGATGTAAACGGAAATATTAGAAAACAAACTGGTCACTTTTCGTTATTAAGAAAATAAATTCTCATTTAGTATCCGTATTTTTACAACATGGATTTTAAATTAGTTTCAAACTTTTCTCCTACCGGAGATCAACCACAAGCAATAAAAGAATTATCAGAAAGTGTTAATGCTGGCGAGAAATTTCAAACGCTATTAGGTGTAACAGGTTCTGGTAAAACATTTACAGTTGCAAATGTTGTAAAAGAGGTTAAAAAACCTACTTTGGTTTTGGCTCATAACAAAACTTTAGCAGCACAATTATACTCTGAGTTTAAACAATTTTTTCCAGACAATGCAGTAGAGTATTTTGTTTCTTACTATGATTATTATCAACCAGAAGCATATATTCCGGTAACCGGAACTTATATAGAAAAAGATTTATCTATAAATGAAGATATCGAACGGTTAAGATTAAGCACCACTTCTTCCCTACTTTCTGGCAGAAGAGATGTTTTGGTAGTTGCCTCTGTATCTTGCTTATATGGTATTGGTAATCCAACTGAATTTAAAAAGAATGTTATTCCTATTCAAGTAGGTCAACAAATTTCTAGAACAAAATTTTTACATCAATTAGTACAAAGTTTATATTCTAGAACAGAACACGAAATAAAAAGCGGTACATTTAAAGTTAAAGGAGACGTTGTAACTATATACCCTTCTTACGGCGATAACGGATATAGAATTCATTTTTTTGGTGATGAAATTGAAGAAATAGAACTTTTCGATTTAGAAAGCAATTCAGTCATAAACTCTTTTGAAGAATTAAGTATTTATCCTGCAAACTTATTTGTTACTTCTCCGGATGTTTTACAAAATGCAATTCATCAGATTCAAGAAGACATGATGAAACAGGTAGATTTTTTCAATGAAATCGGTAAACACCTAGAAGCTAAACGAATAAAAGAAAGAACAGAATTCGATTTAGAAATGATTCGAGAATTAGGATATTGTTCTGGTATCGAAAATTACTCAAGATATTTAGATGGTAGAGAACCTGGAACAAGACCTTTCTGTCTTTTAGACTATTTTCCGAATGATTATTTAATGGTGATTGATGAAAGCCATGTTACCGTGCCGCAAACTCACGCAATGTATGGCGGAGATAGAAGTAGAAAAGAAAATTTAGTTGAATACGGATTTAGATTACCTGCCGCGATGGACAATAGACCTTTAAAGTTTGAAGAATTTGAAGCCATTCAAAATCAAACAATATTTGTATCTGCAACACCTGCAGATTACGAACTGCAAAAAACAGAAGGAGTTTTTGTTGAACAAATTATAAGGCCAACCGGGTTATTAGATCCACCAATAGAAGTAAGACCAAGTTTAAATCAAATTGATGATTTAATCGAAGAAATTCAAATAAGAGTTGAAAAAGATGAACGTACTTTGGTTACTACTCTTACCAAAAGAATGGCAGAAGAATTAACAAAATACCTAACTAGAGTTAGTATTAGGTGTCGATATATTCATTCTGATGTTGATACTCTAGAACGTGTTGAAATAATGCAAGACCTTCGTAAAGGGTTATTTGACGTTCTTATTGGCGTAAACTTATTAAGAGAAGGATTAGATTTACCAGAAGTTTCTTTAGTTGCTATTTTAGATGCAGATAAAGAAGGATTTTTAAGAAATGTAAAATCGTTAACACAAACCGTTGGTAGAGCTGCAAGAAATGTAAATGGTTTGGCTATAATGTATGCTGATAAAGTCACTAAAAGTATGCAAAAAACTATTGATGAAACCAATAGAAGAAGAGAAAAACAAATAGCATACAATACTAAAAACAACATTACACCTACTCAAATAAATAAAAAAATAGACGATACTTTGTCAAAATCTGCAGTATCAAGTTATCATTATGACAACGCAAAACAAGTTGCAGCAGAGCAAGATTTACAGTATCTACCTAAAGAAGAAATAGAGAAAAGAATTCGAGATAAAAGAAAAGAAATGGAAGCGGCAGCTAAAAATTTAGATTTTATTGTTGCTGCTAAATTACGTGATGAAATAAAAGCTTTGAAAGAAAGTATTTAAAAAATTATTATGTTTACCAAAAAAATAAAAATGAAAGGAAAAGTTTTAATTATTTTATTATCAATCATCAGTTTTAGTGCTTATTCTCAGATAACTTTCGAGAAAGGATATTACATAAATAATGATAACCAAAAAATTAATGGTTTAATTAAAAATTTAGACTGGAGAAACAATCCGACCGAAATAGTTTTCAAAACTTCTGAAAATAGCGAAGTTCAAAACTTAACAATAGAATCAATAAAAGAATTTAGTATAAATAACATTTCGAAATATGTTAAAAGTACCGTGGATATTGATAAATCTAGTGACAATCTTGAAAACTTAAGTAAGAATAAAAGAGCAATTCTAGAAAAGGAAACACTATTTTTAAAAGTATTAGTAGAAGGCGAAACTACATTATACCAATATCTAAATAAAAATTTAAAAAGATATTTTTATAGTAAAAATAACTCAAAAATTGAACTACTAATTTATAAGACCTATAAAGTAGGAAGTAGACTAGCTGAAAATAATAGATTTAAACAACAAATTTGGAAAGACCTTAAGTGCTCAAGTTTTAAATTGAATAAAATTGAAAAGTTAAAGTATGAACAAAAAGAATTAATAGACTATTTTATTGAATACAATAACTGTAATAATAGTAGTCCTGCTATTAATTATAACGAAAAAGTTAAGAGAGATTTATTTAATTTAAATATCAGACCAAGAGTCAATTATTCTTCTTTGATTACAAAATTTTCATCAAATAATTCAAATAATGACGTAGATTTTGGAGGTAAACTAGGATTTGGTTTCGGACTTGAAGTAGAATTTATTCTACCATTTAATAAAAATAAATGGGCAATAGCAATTGAGCCAACATATCAAAGTTTTGAAAATGAAGTATCAAATGATTCTAATAGTGTTTCTGGCGGCAAAATAATAACAAATGTAGATTATAGTTCTGTTGAATTACCTGTTAGTTTAAGACATTATTTTTTCTTGAATGAAAATTCTAAGATTTACGTTAATGCTTCAATCATTTTTGATAATAGTTCTGGATCAACTATTACTTCTAAAAGACAAGATAATTCTACAATTAATACACCTCTTGAAATAAAAAGCAATTTAAATTATGGATTAGGCTTTGGTTATAAATTTAAAGATAAATATATCATGGAATTAAGATATCAATCTAATAGAGATTTACTATCTAATTATACTGCTAGAAGTACAGAATACAAAACATTATCCTTTATTTTAGGTTATTCATTATTCTAATACCCAAAAAATCTATTTATAAAACTAAACAGTAGTAACTATTGTTTAGTTTTATAAAACCGGAATAAATGTTGTTTGTTTTTTTACTCAACACTTCTTCTTAACCTTAAAATACTATCAATTAATTTGCCAGCTTTAAGTTTATAAATAGAATCGTCTTTTTGCGTGAATTTATTTTTAGCAACGCTATTAACTCTTGCATTATTTAAATACTTCAATTGTTTTTGAAGCTTAGAAACAATTTGCTCTACATTTAAAGTTATTTCAGATTCTTCTCCAAACTTATTTAAACTTTTATTAAGCTTACTTAGTTGTAAATTATATTTTTTCTCTTGAGAATTAGACCACTTTTTTAGTTTTTTTAGCTTATCTCTTCTTTTGCTTAAAGCATTAATTTTAGCTTTAATTTTTTTAATTAATACTGTATTATCCTGAAAAACTCTTATAGAATTAGAATGCCTCAAAAATAAATCATTGGCTTGTAATGTTGCTGTTTGTGCAAAAACCAGCAACATTGTAATAGCAAAAAATCTTATTTTAAATGTCATAGTTTAAAAATACAATTTAAAATATGAAATAAAAAAAACGTCTCAATAAAATTGAGACGTTTTAACTAAATATATTTTTTAAAAATTAAGCTTCTAAAACTTCTTAGACCTTATCAGCTGCTTCTTGAAATTCTGTCGCAGAAATAATTTCCATACCAGAATTGTCAATTAATTCTTTTACTTCTTTAGCATTTGTACCTTGTAATCTACAAATAATTGAAAAAGTAATTTTATCTCCATATTTTTGTAAGCATCAACAATAACCTGTTCTTCTCTGTCACAACGTTAGATACTGAATGTAGTTTCTGCTCTTGCAGCATATAAAGTAACCCTAATTTTAAAATGAGTAAAATTTCAGACTCAAAAAAATATGTTTAAAAACATTTTTCTCTATTTAAAAGAAAAAAACACAAAACAAAACAACCACTCGAGCGAGTGGTTGTTATTGTAAAAATAATTTATATTATGATGTAAACAAATATAATTAAATATTTTCGTTACTATCTATTTTTAGGTTTGTTAGTCCATAAATTATTTTTCCATCTAATATCAGCATATCCTCCTTTACATCTGTAAGCACCCATTCTTATTTTTGTATCTAATGGATTTGAAGGATAACCATTAACAGTTTGTCTAGATATTTTATGAGAATTAGAAGAACCATTAATATTATAATCTATATAATGATTATTATTGGAAGTAAATCTAGAAGTAACATTAAAACTAAATTCACTATTTCTATAAACACTAGTAATATATATTAATCTCCTCCCATTTGGTCCAGAACCTCCTCTTTTGTTTATAAGTTCAGCATAAATATGATACATCCCAGGATAACCACTTGAATCAAGCCAAACTGCACCACCATTATTAATAGACCCTCTGTTGTATCTAGCTGGTTTAGCAATAAATAACATGATGGCTGGATCAGGTGATCCACCGCCACCTGTATGTTTTCCTTTTACCTGCGCAATATAAGTTCCATTTTCATCTCTCATATCAGAAGGAGCATAAGGAGAGCTCGACATATTCTTAATACCTGAGTTAAGGATTTTTACTGTACCACTAACAGTTAAAGACGCTCCGTTAGAATAACCTATAGTTCCTGTAGTTCGCTCTATCCTAGTTTGTAAACTTCCATTTCTATTTCCGCTATTTAATTGATAAACTCCAAAGTTTCCCGATTGGCCATAATCATAGGAACAACTTCTATCATCAACAAATTTACTTATACCAGCATTTTTATCTGAGTAGACATTCGGTATAACAAAATTTAAATCATTAGTCTGACAATCTCTACCTTGACGAGCTTGAAAGTCTACTTCATTAACTTCTTCTAATTTTAAATTTTCTTCATCTAAGAAGATGTTTTCATTCTCTTGCTCACAAGAAGTAAATACTCCCAATGATAATGCTAAAGCTAGCGCTTTAACTTTAATGTTAGAATTTTTCATATTATATTAATTTGGTTAGTTAAAAGATGAAAATAATCTACATCTAGTACCAAACTATCCTGCACTAACATGAAATATATTTTTTTTGTAATCTTTTGAATTAAAAAAAACGCATAAACAGCTACTTATCAACACTTTAAATAACTTTTTATTAATTTAATCATTTTTAATAAAAGTATTGAAGTAATCTATTTATGAATTTTATAATTTACTCTAAAAAAAAACGTCTCAATAAAATTGAGACGTTTTAACTAAATATATTTTTTTTTAAGAATTAAGCTTCTAAAACTTCTTGAACCTTATCAGCTGCTTCTTGAAATTCTGTTGCAGAAATAATTTCCATACCAGAATTGTCAATTAATTCTTTTGCTTCTTTAGCATTTGTACCTTGTAATCTACAAATAATTGGCACAGTAATTTTATCTCCCATATTTTTGTAAGCATCAACAACACCTTGTGCTACTCTGTCACAACGTACAATACCACCAAAAATATTTACTAAAATTGCTTTTACGTTTTCATCTTTTAAGATGATACCAAATGCAGTTTCTACTCTTGCAGCATCTGCAGTACCACCAACATCTAAAAAGTTTGCAGGCTCACCTCCAGATTCTTTAATTAAATCCATAGTTCCCATTGCTAAACCAGCTCCGTTTACCATACAACCAACGTTTCCGTCTAAATCTACATAATTTAAACCAGCAGCTTTTGCTTCTACTTCTATTGGATTTTCTTCTCTTAAATCACGCATTGCTGCATAATCTTTATGTCTATATAATGCATTTTCATCTAAAGAAACTTTAGCATCTACTGCCATAATTTTAGAATCAGATGTTTTTAATACAGGATTGATTTCAAACATAGAAGAATCTGATTTGATGTAAGCAGTATATAAAGCTGTAACAAATTTTGTCATTTCTTTAAATGCAACACCAGATAATCCTAAATTAAAAGCAACTTTACGTGCTTGAAAAGGCATTAATCCTAATAATGGATCTACTTCTTCTGTAAAAATTAAGTGCGGAGTTTCTTCTGCAACAGTTTCTATATCCATTCCACCTTCTGTAGAATACATAATCATGTTTTTACCTGTTGCTCTGTTTAATAAAACAGACATATAATATTCATCCGGCTCTTCATCACCTGGATAATATACGTCTTCTGCAACCAAAACTTGGTTAACTAATTTACCTTCTGCAGACGTTTGAGGCGTAATTAACATCATTCCTAAAATATCATCAGAAATACTTTTAACTTCGTCTAAGTTTTTTGCCAACTTAACACCACCACCTTTACCACGACCACCTGCGTGAACTTGTGCTTTAATTACGTGCCAACCTGTACCTGTGTCTTCAGTTAGTTTTTTGGCAGCTGCTACTGCTTCTGCTGGAGTGTTTGCAACAATTCCTCTTTGAATTCTAACTCCAAAACTATTTAATATTTCTTTACCTTGATATTCGTGTAAGTTCATTTTGTGAATGTTTTTAACAGAAACAAAAATACAAATTCATTGGTTATAACTGCAATCTTTTAAATAAAAAATATCTATATATTTCTTTAAGATTTTTTTAACACCTCTTATTTGTAACACTTCTAAAAAAGTAAAGTCTTTACTATAATTAACACAATTTTATGAACCGAGTCTCTAAAGGTTAGATACTTTCGCTTTGTATTTAAACGTAAATCAACCAAAATCAAATGTTTAAAAGAATTTTATTAGTTAAATTAGTACTGTTTTCTGTCTTAATTTCACAAGCTCAAAACAACAAAAACAGAAAGACAGTTACTACACAAAGAGTTACAAAAGCTCCAAAAATAGACGGGTTATTGAATGATGAAGCTTGGCAAAATGCCGAAATATTATCAGATTTTGTAATTTTTAGACCAGACAATGGTAAATTAGTTTCTTCTGAATACCAAACATTTGTAAAAGTAGCTTATGATGATGATGCGGTTTATATTTCTGCAAAATTATTAGATCCAGATCCAGAAAATATTCCGCAAGAGTTTGCTGTTAGAGATAATTTTAGTCAAGCAGATTTTTTCTTAGTTACTATAAACCCTAATGACGACGGCCAAAATCCATTTGAATTTATAGTTCAAGTTACCGGTAATCAAGGAGATGCAAAAGTTTCTAACGGTAATGAAGATTTTAACTGGAGTGCTGTTTGGGAAAGCGCTACAAAAATAACAGACAAAGGCTGGAATGTAGAAATTAAACTACCATATAGAGCCATAAGATTTGCAAATAGGCCTGTACAATCTTGGGGTTTTAATTTTCATAGAAGATTAGAAAAATTAAACGAACAACATACTTGGACACATATTGATAATTCTGTTGGAAGATGGACTCAATATGATGGTTTAATAGAAGGTTTTAAAAATATTACTCCCCCAACTAGATTAAATTTGTATCCATACGCTTCTGCAACTTCAATTAGTTTTGATGGAGAAACAGAGTATGATTACAGTGTTGGTATGGACCTAAAATATGGTTTAACAGACAATTTTACTTTAGATGCAACCTTAATTCCAGATTTTAGTCAGGTTGGTTTCGATAATGTTGAATTAAATTTAGGTCCATTCGAACAACAATTTACAGAACAAAGACAATTTTTTACAGAAGGAACAGAACTTTTTAATAAAGGAAATTTATTTTACTCTAGAAGAGTTGGTGGTAGACCAATAGATCAATTTAATGTAGCATCAAACTTAATAAAAGAAGAAAATTTTGATGCAAATGGAAGACGAATTAACGAAGAAATAATAGATTATCCTGGTAAAGTTACCATGTTAAATGCAATTAAAATTTCTGGACGAACTAAAAGTGGACTTGGTATTGGTTTTTTTAATGCGATTACAGAAACTACAGAAGCAACAATAAAAACAACCACAGAGCAAATGTCTGGCGGAACCACAACAAATACTGTAACCACCAGAAAAGAAACTACAAATCCGTTTTCGAATTACAACATCATGGTTCTAGACCAACAATTTAACCAAAACTCTACGGTTACTTTAATTAACACAAATGTTACTAGAGATGGTCGGTTTAGAGATGCAAACGTTACCGCTTTAGATTGGCACATAGAAACCAAAGACAGCAAATACAATGCAGATGGATCTTTTAAAATGAGTAATATTTCTGATGATATAAACAACCCTAATACCGGTTATACTTTTGATAATAGCTTTGGATACAATTCCGGGCATTGGAACTGGGAAATTGGTTATAATTTTGAAAACAAAGATTTTAATCCAAATGATTTAGGTATTTTGTTTTCTAATGACCAGCAAGCTATTTATGGTAGCGCAGGTTGGAGAACTTTACAACCAACCAAAAAATTTAACAATTATAGTTTTAACTTTTATAATCAGGTTAATTTTCAGCATTTTTCTGGCGCTTACACCGGTTACGAAGCTGGCTTTAACGCAAGTGCACAAACTAAAAAACGTTTTACGTTTGGTGGTAATTTAAACTACGGTTCTAAAAATCGAGATTATTTTGAGCCAAGACAAGGTACAACAAGCGGTATTTTCTTTCAAAGACCAGAAAGAATGAATGTAAATGGTTGGATTTCTACAAATTCTCAGAAAAAATTAGAACTTAATGCTAACGGGTATTTTACAAATTTCACAAATCATCCGCAGCAATCTTACGGCGTAAGTATTAGTCCGCGTTACCGTTTTACAAATCAATTTTCGCTACAATATCGATTAAATTATAATAAAACTAAAAACGACCAAGGTTATGTAGACGAAGTAAATAACAACATTGTATTTGGGCAAAGAGATCGAAAAAGCTATACAAATACTATTTCTGGTAAATATAGTTTTAGCACAAATTCTTCTTTATCTTTAAGTTTTAGACATTATTGGAGTGATGTTGCATACAATAGTTTTTACAATTTAAATAGCGATGGAAGTTTGGCTGAAAACAACAATTATACTACAAACGATTTAAATTTTAACAGTTGGAATTTAGATTTAAACTACTTCTGGCAATTTGCACCAGGAAGTCAACTAATAGTATTTTACAGAAATTCTATCTTTGATTCGAATAATAATTCTGGCTTAAAATTCTTCAAAAACTTAGATAATTTATTCGATCAACCACAACAACACACTTTATCTGTAAGGTTTGTATATTTTATCGACTACAATCGTATAAAAAATATTTTTAGCTAATTAGTTACAATATTATTTAAGATTTGAATTTGAAATCAGAAACGCCCATAAGTGTTTCTGATTTCTTTTTTATACATTCGTTTTAAATTTGAAGAAATATGATAATTGGAAAAAATATTCATAAGTATTATGATGATGTTGAAGTTTTAAAAGGAGTCGATTTACATGTAAAAAAAGGAGAAATTGTTGCAATTGTTGGTCCTTCTGGAGCTGGTAAAACCACTTTACTACAAATTTTAGGTACTTTAGACAAACCTTTAAAAGAGCAAGATTTCGAATTATCAATAAATAATATTTCCTTAAAAAAATTATCTGATAAAGATCTATCTTCATTTAGAAACAATCATATTGGTTTTATTTTTCAATTTCACCAACTTTTACCAGAATTTACAGCCTTAGAAAACGTATGTATTCCTGCATTTATAGCAAATAAATCTAAAAAAGAAACCGAAACTAAAGCTCTAGAAATATTATCTTTTTTAGGCTTAGACCATAGAATAAACCATAAACCTAGCGAACTTTCTGGCGGAGAACAACAAAGAGTAGCCGTAGCAAGAGCTTTAATTAACAATCCATCAGTAATTTTGGCTGATGAACCAAGTGGAAATCTCGACAGTGAATCTGCAAAAAATTTGCACGAATTATTCTTTAAATTAAGAGACGAATACGGCCAAACGTTTGTTTTGATAACGCATAACGAAGATTTAGCAGAAATGGCAGACAGAAAATTAACAATGAAAGACGGTAAAATCATTTAATTTTGTAACATTTAACTTTATCGAAACACTAATGTAGTAAACCATAATATGAAAGAAACTTTTTTAAATTTAATCGACTACATTAAAAACCCTGTTTTAGAGAAAGATTTAAATACCGATACAAAATATCGATTTAAGATATTTTTACATTTATTAGTTATTAGTATTGCTACAGGTTTAGTAATATCGCCAATTTTTGTAATTTTAGATGAAATAGGATTTGTAAACATGGACAATCATAAGATTGATGAAATGTTTAAAAACTTAAGCTTATTTCAAATTTTATTAACTGGCGGAATTATAGCACCTGTAATAGAAGAATTAATATTTAGAGCACCCATAACATCTTTTAAAAAACCAACTTCTTTTAAAATTGGTTTTTATGTTTTTGCCGTTTTATTCGGTTTGGTACATTTAAGTAATTTTGATATTACAACCAATGTATTAATTGCGGCTCCTTTACTAGTTTTACCACAAATTATATTGGGGGCATATTTTGGATTTATCCGAGTTAAATTTGGCTTAATTTGGTCTATGTTATTACACGGTTGCTATAACAGTATTCTAATGATTATAGGATTTGGATTCGAATAACATGAATAAAAAAGTATTAAAAGAATTTTTAGACGAAAAGGTTGTTCTATACAACAATCCTAATTTTATTGAGACAGACCCAATACAAATACCTCACTTATTTAGCAAAAAAGAAGATATTGAAATTGCAGGTTTTTTAACCGCAATTATTTCTTGGGGAAATAGAACCATGATTATTCGAAATGCGAATAAAATGATGGAAATGTTAGATAATGCGCCACACGACTTTATTTTAAATCATACAAGTAAAGATTTAAAAGTGTTAGAAAATTTTGTTCACAGAACATTTAATCATATCGATTTAACACAATTTGTAAAATCTTTACAAAACATTTATATTAATCACGGTGGTTTAGAAAACATTTTAAATATTGATGACAATTCGAATACATATCAAAATTCTATTCATCAATTTAAAAAAGTTTTTTTTGAAATCGAACATCAAAATAGAACCTTAAAACATATTTCTGATCCCTTAAAAAATTCTGCAGCAAAACGTATTAATATGTTTTTAAGATGGATGGTTAGAAACGATAAAACAGGTGTAGATTTCGGACTTTGGCCAACCCATAATCCTGCTAATTTATCTTGCCCTTTAGATGTACATTCTGGCAATGTTGCAAGAAAATTAAAGCTACTTTTAAGAAAACAAAACGATTGGAAAGCGGTTGCAGAATTAGATAAAAATTTAAGAAAGTTAGATAAATTAGATCCTGTAAAATATGATTTTGCGTTGTTTGGTTTAGGCGTTTTCGAAAAGTTTTAATTAGTAATTAACAAGAGTTTTTTTATCATAATTTTTGTAATAAATTTATATTTTTAAAAATGAATATTTACTGTATAGATGCAATTTAAAAATCCAGAAATTTTATATTTTTTAGCACTACTAATTATACCAATAATTGTACATCTTTTTCAGTTACAAAAATTCGTTAAAATACCATTTTCCAACGTTGCTTTTCTTCAAAAAATTCAGCAACAAACACGTAAGAGTTCTCGCATAAAAAAATGGCTGATATTAGCTACAAGAATGCTTTTATTTACCGCGATAGTTTTTGCTTTTTCACAGCCTTATTTCAGCAACAAAAATATTGATAAAAAACAGCATAATTTTATTTACTTAGACAATTCTTTAAGTACAAATACTAAAGGAGAGAAAGGAGATTTATTAAAAGTTGCAGCACAAGAAATTATTAAAAACTCTAGCTTAAAAAGCTCTTACAGTTTATTAACAAATTCTAATTTTCACGAAAACATTAGCAGTAACGAATTAAAAAATGCACTTTTAAAAGTAGAGAAAACTACAAAAAATTTAGATTTAGAGAGTGTTTTATTAAAATTAAACCTAAATAATAAAAATAAAACAAACACTTTAAATAAAAATATATTAATTTCTGATTTTCAGAATACTTATAAAAACGAGTTTACAAATGTAACACAAGAATTATCGCTAATTCAGCTACAATCTAGCAAAAAAAATAATATATCTATAGACAGTGTTTTTATCAGCAATAAAAACAACAACAACTTTACAGTAAATGTTGTTATCAATAACATTGGCACCAAACAAAACAATGTACCAATTGCACTTTTCAACAAAGACATTTTAGTTAGTAAGCAAACCTTCCCTATTAAAGAAAACTCAAAGAAAACGATTACTTTTACAGTAAAAAAATCTTTAGATTTTTCCGGAAAAACAACCCTTACTTATAGCGATACTTTTGGTTTTGACAACACTTATTATTTCACACTAAACAATAACGAAAAAACCAATATTCTTTCGATAGGAAACAGCGCTAATTTTTTACAAAAAATTTACACTGAAAATGAATTTAATTTCTTTGAAAAATCATTACAAAATGTAAATTATAACGCGTTAAAAAATCAGCAATTAATTATCTTAAACGAGTTAAAAGAAATACCAGAAATCTTAAAAAACAGTTTAGAAGATTTTCTAAAAAACGGAGGAAATTTAGTAATTATTCCGAACCAAAAAACAAACATTTCTTCTTATAATTTATTTCTTAAAAATTTAAAAATTGGCTCGATTAAAAACATCAAAAAAGACACCCTTAAAATAACTTCAATTAATTTTAAGCATCCAATATTTGAAAATGTTTTTTCAAAAAATATTTCAAATTTTCAATATCCTTCAGTAAACAACCACTACCCTATTACTGGAAATATTTCTTCGATAATTTCATTCGAAAATAACACACCATTTATTTCTAAATTTATAAATAAAAACATCTATTTTGTATCAAGTTCGCTCGATAAAAACAGCAGTAACTTTATAAATTCACCGTTAGTTGTTCCTGTATTTTACAACATTGCAAAAGCTAGTTTTTCGTATCCAAAATTAGCTTACAATTTAAATGAAGAAAACAAAATTGAAGTAAAAGTAAAAGCAAGTAAAGATGAGATTCTATCAATTACAAGCAAAAAAGCCTCTTTTATTCCTTTACAACGAGCTTATCAAAACAAAGTTGTCATCAATACAACAGAACAACCACAAGAAGCTGGTTTTTATCAAATAAAAAAACAAGATTCTATACTTAAAGAACTTGCTTTTAACAATCCTAAAGAAGAAAGTTCTTTACAATTTTTAAATCTTAATGATTTAAAAGCATTAAAAAACATCAGTACTTATAATTCTATAAAAGATGTTTTTACAGAAATTAATAAAAATAACGAAGTTCAGTGGCTTTGGAAATGGTTTTTAGCCTTGGCAATTGTATCTTTGTTATTAGAAATTTTTATTCTAAAATTCTATAAACCATGATTACGCTTATAAAATCGGCAACAATTATAGACGCTTCGAGTTCTTTTCATAACCAAAAAAAAGATATTTTAATCGAAAACGGAGTTATCAAAAAAATAGAAGACACTATTGACTCTAATGACGATTACACCCTAGTAAATAAAGATAATTTGCATATTTCTTGCGGATGGTTCGATACAAGTGTTTCTTTTGGAGAACCGGGATTCGAAGAAAGAGAAACCATAGAAAACGGCTTAAAGGTTGCTGCGAAAAGCGGCTTTACAGCAGTTGCGGTAAACGCCAACTCAAATCCGGTTATAGATACCAAATCTTCCGTAGAGTTTTTAATAAATAAAGCAAACGGTTCTGCGACCAATTTATATCCTATTGCGGCTTTAACTGCAAAGAGTAAAGGAATTGAAATGGCTGAATTATTCGATATGCAACAATCTGGTGCTATTGCCTTTGGTGATTATAAAAAACCAATTGCTAATGATAACTTAATGAAAGTATCATTATTATATGCTCAAAATTTTGATGGCTTGGTATTAAGTTTTCCTAAAAATTTAGCTATCGCAGGAGAAGGTATTGCAAATGAAGGCATAAACAGTACTAAGTTAGGATTGAAAGGAATACCAGCATTAGCAGAAGAGTTACAAATTGCTAGAGATTTATTTTTATTAGAATATACTGGCGGTAAACTTCATATCCCTACAATTTCAACAGAGAAATCTTTACAATTGATAAAAGAAGCTAAAAAGAAAGGTTTAGAGGTTACATGTAGTGTTTCTGCACATCACTTAACACTTTCTGATGACGAATTACATGGTTTTGATAGTAATTTTAAAACAAATCCACCGTTAAGAACTAATCAAGATTGTAAAGCTTTGCAAAAAGGTGTAAAATCTGGAGTTATTGATATTATTACCTCAGATCACAACCCAATTGATATTGAACATAAAAAAGTAGAATTTAGCGAAGCTAAAGATGGCACAATTGGTTTAGAGAGTTTATTTGGCGCTTTAAATTCTGTTTTAAACATAACAGATTTTATTGAAAACATCACTTCAAAACCAAGAGAAATTTTCGGAATTAAACCAACTTCTATTGCCGTAGGAGAAACAGCCGATATCTCATTTTTTAATCCGGAAGAGAAAAACGTATTTACTAAAGACGCAATTTTATCAACATCAAAAAACAGTGCTTTTTTAAATAAAAATCTAACAGGAAAAGTTTACGGAATCTTTTCTAACAACCAACTAATTTTAAACAAATAATGAAAAATCATACTGTAAAAGAAGGAAAAACAATGGCAATTATTAGCCATTTATGGATTATAGGATTGTTAATTGCTTTCTTTGTAAATAATAACAATAAAAACTTTTTTACAAGTTTTTACATTAGACAAAGTTTAGGTTTAAACTTAATTCAAGCTTTTAATGGATGGGTTGTTTATGAATTTATTGGGGCTACTGCTGGCGCAATACTTGGCTTTATCCTTTTTGTTTTTTGGATAATTTCTTTAATTGGCGCTATTAAAGGAGAAGAAAAACTTGTTCCTTTTATAGGCGAGAAGTTTCAAGAATGGTTTCAAAATATTTAAAAAATTTACCAAATGAGTAATTTACATTACGTTGTTAGAGAACCAAAAACTAACATAGAAAAACCTTCTCTTTTAATTTTACTGCATGGTTATGGCAGTAACGAGCAAGATTTATTTTCTTTTGCCAATGAGTTACCAGATAATTTATTAATTGTAAGCGCACAAGCACCTTTGTCTATGGGATTTGGTGGTTACGCTTGGTATTCTATTAATTTTGATGATAAAAATGGTAAATTTTCTGATTTAAAAGAAGCCAAAGAATCTATTGATAAGATTGCCGTTTTTATCGATGAGATTAAACTAAAATACAATACTAATACAGATAAAACATTTTTATTAGGTTTTAGCCAAGGTGCTATATTAAGCTACTCTTTAAGTTTCTTTTTCCCTAATAAAGTTCAACATGTTGTTGCTTTAAGTGGGTATATAAATACTGAATTATTACCAGAAAGTATTTCATCTGAAATTAAAACGGATTATTATTGCTCGCACGGTTCTGTTGACCAAGTTTTACCCGTAGAATGGGCTAGAAAATCGAAACCTTTTTTAGATAATTTAGGTTTTAAAAATGATTATTCAGAATACAATGTTGGTCATGGCGTTGCGCCTCAAAACTTTTTTAGTTTTAAAAAGTGGATTGAAGAACGCTTATAATCTTATTTTTAAAACAAAACTTTTATGCATAATTTCACCTTTAATCACATTGCTATTTCTATAAAAGATGTTACAACATCTATAGATTTTTATCAAAAAGCATTAGGTTTAAAAGAAATTGAAAACACTGCTTCAAACTCTAAAACAAGATGGCTTTCTTTAAATGAAGGCAGGCAATTACATTTAATTCCTAGACCAAATTTAGAAGTAAAAACTAATAAAGCAGTTCATTTTGCTTTGTCTACGGCACAATTTGATGCATTTATTTCACATTTAAACGATTTAAATATTGAATATTCTGATTGGAAAGATACACCTACAAAAGATTATTTAAGAAAAGATGGCATTAAACAAATTTATTTTCAAGATCCTGATGGTTATTGGATTGAAATAAATAATGATGTTTAAAAAAGTTGATATAACGTTGTAACTAAAATTCCTTTATTATCTTTAAGAGTAACAGATACTAATTCTTTTTCTGATTGCACCTTCAAATTAAAAGGTGGTGCTAATAAATTAATTCCGCTCTTTTTTTTCAATCGAATTCCTTGACCAGAAATAATATCTTTATTGGGTTCAAAATCACCTAAGGGTAAATGCTCAGTTAAAATTATATATTTATAACTATTTAATTTTTGAACAATATCCTCTACTTCTTTATTAGACAAATGCTGTAATACTTGCCTAATAATTGCACAATCTGCATTAGGTAAATCATCTTTAGCAATATCCAAAGTAAGAAAACTTAAGTTTTTTAAACTAAAGTTTTCTTTATTATAATTGATTAAATCTTCTACTATATCTACAGCAATATAGTTTGAAGTAAATTCTACAAAATGTTTACCAATATTAAAATCTCCACAACCTAAATCGCACACAGAAATAGGCGATTTAAATGATTTAAGAAAAAAACGAACATTTTGAACGTATGGTTTTACAATATATTCTAAATGAGAACCTTCACCAGAATAAAACAAGCTATCTCCTTTTCCCCAAAGATATTTATCATAAACTTGAGTCATAGCTGCTTTTGTAGGCCAAGGTTTTTTATTTTTTCTGTTCATTCTAAATTAATACAAGAATTAGAAATGCATATTTAAAATATTTAAATATAGTATTAAAGTAAAATCATAAAAATATATTTTCTTTTAAACTACCTTTGCACAAAAATATTACATGCAATTTTCTAAGTTTTCATTAAATAATTCAATTTTAAAAGCTGTTTCAGAAGAAAGGTTTCACACTGCAACCTTGGTTCAAGAAAAAGCAATTCCGTTAATTTTAGATAAAAAAAATGTAATCGTTTCTGCAAATACAGGTACAGGTAAAACAGCTGCTTTTGCTCTACCGATTTTAGAACTTATAACAAAAGACACAGAGAATTTAGAAACTGAAAAAAAGAAAATAAAATCTGTTATTCTAACTCCGACAAGAGAGTTAGCGATTCAAATTTTAGAAAATTTTGAAAGTTTTGGTAAATACACAAATAGCACTGTAACGGCTGTATATGGTGGCGTTTCTTTAGAGCCTCAAAAAGAAAAACTAGCTTCTGGTGTAGATATATTAATTGGAACTCCTGGTAGATTAATAGACTTGCAAATGCAAGGAAATATAGATTTAAGTAATGTAGAAATTTTTGTTTTAGACGAAGCAGATTTAATGTTAGATATGGGGTTTATAAACGATATTAAAAAAATCGAAAGCCTTTGTCCTAGAAAAAAACAAACACTATTATTTTCTGCAACTATGCCAGAAAAAATAGTTGAATTAGCTAATGCTACCTTAAAAAATGCAGTTAAAGTAGAAATACATTCAGAAGAAACTACTGCAAAAAACATTGGACAATTATTATATTATCTTCCAAAGAAAAACAAAACAGATCTCTGTTTAAACTTGTTGAGAAACACAATTAATGGAAGAATTATTATTTTTAGGCGTACAAAATTTGGAGTTGATAAACTAGAAAATTCACTTTTAAAAAACGAATATAAAGTTGCTAGTATTCATGGAGATAAAACGCAGGCAACTAGAAACAAAGCTATTGAAGATTTTAAAAATAAAAAGGCACACATTTTAATTGCCACAGATGTTGCTTCTAGAGGTATTGATATTACAAATGTTGACTGTATTATTAATTTTGATATGCCAAATGTACCAGAAACTTATGTACATCGAATAGGTAGAACCGGTAGAGCGGGTAAATCTGGAATAGCATTTTCATTTTGTTCGCCTGATGAAAATGGGTATATAAAATTAATAGAAAACCTAATCGAAAGACCTATTAAAGTGGTTACGGATCATCCGTATGTAATCAACAAACCAAAGCACACAAAAAAACAACCTAATACCATCAGTAAAAATAAAAAAGGTAGAAAATCTGAAGCTTCTAAAAAGAAGAAAAAACGCTGGTATTAAATTTAAATTAAAGCTTTATAAACTTGCTCTTTAAGCTGTTTTGCAGTGTAAGGCTTGCCAATTACATCTTTAAAACCAATACTTTTATATCGCAAAACATCTTCTTCTGTAGTGTTTGCTGTTAATGCTAAAAAAGGAATTTTAGAGTTATCACTTGCAAATTCATTAGACATTTGAACTAACTGTTCGCCTGTAATATTTGGCATATGAATATCTAAAAGAACGATATCAAAAATGTTATTTTTTAACAATTGTAAAGCTTCAAAACCATCTTTTACTAGAGTTAAAACTACGTTTTCAGATTTTAAAATATGAGAAACAATTGATTGATTTAACACATCATCATCTGCTACTAATATTCTTTTGCCTACTAAATTTATGCCGGTAAATTTCTCTGGATTTTGAGATTGCTGATTTTGTTGCGGTTTTGAAAAAGGAATTTTTACTTTAAATAAAGTTCCAGAATTCAGTTTACTTTTCACAGAGATTTCTCCGTTCATTGCCAAAAGTAACTTCTTAACAATAGACAAACCAAGACCAGCGCCACCGTACACTCGATTATCATCTTTATTATTTTGCTGATATTCATTAAAAATTTTAGAGGCTTGTTCTGCCGTCATTCCTCTACCAGAATCTTCAATTAAAAAGTTTAAAAGAACCTGATTTTCTTCTTCTGAATCTATATTTAACTTTAAAGATATAACTCCTTTTTCAGTAAATTTTAAAGCGTTTGATAATAAATTAGATAAGATTTGATTCACTCGAACATCGTCACCAATTAAAACTTTAGGTATATTTTCATCAACCTCTAAAACTAAAGTAATATTGTTATTTTTATTCTGGAATCTATAATTATCAATAGCATTTTTAGCAATTTCATGAACATTTAGTTCGGAATTTACCAAATCTAATTTTCCGGCTTCTATTCTAGATAAATCTAAAATATCGTTTACAATTACTTTAAGATTTTTACCAGATAAAGATAAAAGATTGGCATATTCTATAACATTATCATTTAAACTTTCATTAGAAATCATTTCAGAATATCCTAAAATAACATTTAAAGGATTTCTGATTTCATGACTCATCATTGCTAAAAATCGAGACTTTTCTTCGTTTGCTTTATCTGCAATTTTTCTTAATCGATCTAACTCAATATTTTTTTCTGCCAGTTCTCTTTTCACAAAGAAAATATCGTTTCGATTTTGATTTAATTGATCGACGTATTTATAAACATTTGTTCTGTTGTGAATTAAAACTGTTACAACCTTGCTTGTATTAAACAACTCTAAATCAACATTAAATTCTTGATCATCTACGTTTACAACCATTCCCTCTAACAGAAACGAAGTATTTTCTTCTAAAGCGTCTAATGTTCCTTCTAAAAAAGGACAGACATCAAAAATACTTTCATTTAAACGAAATTCTGAGATAGCAAATTTACCAGCATCGATATTTAAAATCACACCAGAAATATTGGTGGTGATTTGTATAAAAACATCTTCTATTTTTGCTGGTATCAAGTGAATTTTATTTTAATGAATTTGCTGCTAACTTTAAAAATGCATTCTCTACGTTTTCATTTTCCTTAGCACTTGTAATTAGATCTATATCTAAAGAAACTTTATTTTTAACAGCTAACAACTCATCTTCTGTAAGTAAATCTTTTTTGTTACCCACAAGGGTTATTTCTTTTAAACCAGATAATTCTTTTACGTTACCAACGTATTCATCTAATTTTAAATACGTTTCTTCTCTGCTTAAATCAAAAACATACATGGCTGCTTTTGCTCCTAAAAAATAAGCTTTGGGTATTTTTTCATCTTCACTTGTTCCTGCAACGTCCCAAATTAAAAGTTTAATTTCTTGATTTTCGTAGGATACAATTTTAGAGCTAACCCTAACACCAATAGTACTTATATAGTCTTCTGAGAATTGATTTAAAACAAATCTTCTAATTAAAGATGTTTTACCAACGCCAAAATTACCAACTAATAAAACTTTTTTAGCTATCATTATTATTAATCTATTAAATGTCTTTCTATTAAGACATTCAGTTTAACTTCATCTGATAAATAATCGCGATCTCTTAAGATAATTTCTGCTAAATTATTTACGTTATCAGACAAGTTTTCTCTAAATTCATTGTTAATTACTCCTGAAGTTGCAATTGCTATGTATATCGTTTTGAAGTTTTTTATGGTAAGCTGAAAGTTATCGAATCGTATATCTTCTAAATTTTGATCTTCTTTAGAAAACGCTTCTTCTGCAAATGATTTAATAGCTGTTAACATACCAGAAACCATATCTTTATCTGCAATATTACCTCTTGTAAAATTTCCCGATAATAAACCAGAGTCTTTTTCTATGATAAAAACTTCTTCTATTATTGGCTCAAAAACTTCTTGTAGTACATCCTCTGCATCACTCTTTTTTCCTTTAAAAAACCTTTTTAAGATTTCTGTAATCGAAAATTTTTCTGTGATGGTTTTATTGATACTGTCAGACAACTTTGTTATTTCACTAACAATTGCTTTCTTAATAAGTTTACCCATTATTGGGTATAGAGCTTCTACAACCTCATCTTGCGAGTCTCTAATTTGTACTTTTATTGTTTCTGTAATTGTGCTTCCAAAATAAGCTGGAAAATTTTTACGAAGATCTTCAATTTTCTCATCTACTAAAGGCGTAACCTTTTCAGATAATCTTTCTTTCTCTAAAATTCTATTACTTAGATCAGAAAACTTATCTCTATCTTCTTCTAATAAAAGTTCTCTGAGCAACTCAAAACGATTGTCTTTTTTGTTATCTACAGTTTCCTTTTTCATCTATTCTTGCAACATCAATGCAATTTTTTCTAAAGCTTTTCCTAATTTTTTTCTATCTGCTTTTTCATCATCTAAATCTGCCAATTTCTTATCTAAATCTTCGTTTAAATCTTGAAATTTATGATCCATAAGACTTTCTAAGTCTGCTAATTTATTTTCTAAATTTGCTACAGATTCTCCTAAGTTTTTTTGAGTTTCGTCTCGTAATGCTTTAATTCTGTTAAAAACATCTTCAAACTCAGAATTGTATTGCTGAATATTTTCACCAAAAATTAAGTCTCTTACTGCTGCAATTCTACTATCTTCTACTTGATTAGCTTTAGTTGCTTTGCTATTCTCTGACTTGTTTTCCATCTATATTATTAATTGCGTTGATTTATTTGGCTTATTAAATAAAGCAATTTTTTTGCTTTTATTACATATAATAACAAATATACGTTAAAATATAATTATTTAAAATCTAACTTGTTATTTTTAAACCATCATAAGCCAAATAAACATTTGGCGGTAAGTTTTTAGAAACTTCTTCATGAAAACCTAATTTGTGACTAATATGCGTAAAATAAGTTTTTTTAGGCTTAATTTTTGCCACAAAATCTAAGGCTTCTTCTAAGTTAAAATGTGTAGGATGCGCCTCTAATCGTAAAGCATTTACTATTAAAACATCTAAGTTTTTTAGTTTATCAATTTCTGATGTTTCAATAGTTTTTACATCTGTTAAATAAGCAATATTTTCTATTTTGTATCCTAAAATAGGCAAATTACCATGCAAAACTTGTATTGGTGTTACGTTTAAATTACCTAATTTAAAACTTTGATTATCAACAATAGTTGGTTGCACACTTGGTGCACCAGGATATCTGTTTTCTTTAGAAAATATATATTGAAAACGTTGTTCTAAACTTTCTAACGTTCTCTCATTTAAATAAATGGGCATCTCTCCTATTTTATAACAATAAGGTCTTAAATCATCTAAACCTGCTGTATGATCTGCATGTTCGTGGGTAAATAAAACGCCTTCTACCAATTGCACATTCTCTCTAAGCATTTGTTGTCTAAAATCTGGACCACAATCGATAACATAAGACGCTTCATCCGAAGAAATTAACACAGAAGATCGTAAGCGCTTATCTTTAAAATCTTTAGACAAACAAACAGGATCGTTACTTGCTATCATTGGTATACCTTGTGATGTACCTGTACCTAAAAAAGTAATATTTAACAGTTTTTTATCAGTTTTCATTGAAACAAAAATAAGATAAAAATTTACTGATTACACACTTATTTAGTACATTTGTTGCGATAATTAAAAACGAATTTATGGCAATTTCTTTAAAAGGAGATCAAGAAATAAGTAGTGTACCAACAACTAAAAGCAAAGCGCTTAGAATTAACTTAAACTCTGATATTTACGGTACTTTTGCCGAAATTGGAGCCGGACAAGAAACAGCGCGTAATTTTTTTAGATCTGGTGCTGCTTCTGGTACAATTGCAAAGGCAATGAGTGCATATGATAAAGATTTTTCTGATGCTATTTATGGTATCGAAGAAGATAAACGTTATGTTACTCAACCTCGTTTAAAGAAAATGTTACGTCATGAAATCGATTTAATGGAAGATCGATTAAGTAGATCTAAACATCCTGATAAATTATTTTTTAGTTATGCAAATACAGTAACAACTATAGATTTTGCAAAGAAATTTAAAGGTCATGGTTGGGTCGGAATCCGTTTTCAGTTAGATCCTTTAGAGGGATACAACGAAATTATTTTACACCTACGTTTTAAAGAAACAGACGCTCGTTTACAGCAAGAAACTTTAGGTATTTTAGGTGTAAACTTAATTTACGGTGCTTTTTACTTAAATGATAATCCGAAAGAATTGGTAAAATCTTTTTACCATAATTTAAGTAACGATCAATTAGAAATTGATATGATTAATTTCTCTGGACCACGTTTTATGTATGTTGATAACCGTTTAATGAGTTTACAATTACTTAAAAACGGAATGACAAATGCGGTAATGTTTGGCCCAGACGGAAACAACTTATTACCAGCACAAGTATTATACAAAAAGAATATTTTGGCCTTAAGAGGTAGCTTTAGACCAGTTACTAAGGTAAATATGGATATGTTTGAGAAGTCGAAAAAACTTTTCTTCGAAGAAAATAAAGTTGAAGAAAGTAAAACACAAGTTATTTTCGAAATTACATTAAGTAATTTAAGTGCTGAAGGTAAAATTAACGAAAGAGACTTTTTAGACAGAGCAGAACTACTTTGTTCACTCGGACAAAATGTAATGATTACTAGTTTTCAGCAATACTTTAAATTGGTAGAATACTTTAGTGAATTTACCAAAGAAAGAATGGGGTTAACTATGGGTGTTCAAAACTTAATTCAAATTTTTGATGAAAAGTACTACAGAAATTTAAGTGGTGGAATTTTAGAAGCATTTGGTAAACTTTTCTATAGAGATTTAAAAGTTTACATGTATCCTTATCACGATCAAGCATCAGGAGAATACATTACCAGCGAGAACTTAAAAGTGCACCCTAGAATGAAAGAATTATTTAAATTCTTTAAGCACAATGGTAAAGTTGTAGATATTGATGACTTTGATAAAGAAATTTTAGATATTTTTTCTCGTACAGTTTTAAAAATGATTTTAGACGGTAAAAAAGGTTGGGAAGAAATGTTACCAGAAGGTATTCCAGAAATAATTAAGCAAAAAAGATTGTTTGGTTACTCTAGATCTAGAATAGATAAATAATCTAGATTAAACCTTTTGTATAAAATTTTGTCTTACTAAAAAACAACCCAATTGAAAGACGAAATTGTTTTAATAGAACAACTTAAAAATGTTGCCACTAGAGAAGCTGCTTTTAGAGAGTTAATAAGACTCTACAAAGAGCGCTTGTATTGGCATATACGTAAAATTGTAGTTTCTCATGATGATGCAGACGACGTTTTACAAAACACATTTATAAAGGTTTACAAAAACATCGATAAGTTTAACCAAGAAAGCAAGTTGTTTTCTTGGATGTACAGAATTGCCACAAACGAATCTATTACATTTATTAATAAACGTGCAAAAGACAGAAATGTAGATATTTCTGAAATGCACGAACAATTAGCATCTAGTTTAGAAAGTGATGTGTATTTTTCTGGTGATGAAATTCAGATTATACTTCAAAGAGCAATTGCTACGCTACCACAAAAGCAGCAACTTGTATTTAACATGAAATATTTTGATGAAATTAAGTATAACGAAATGTCAGAAATTTTAGAAACTTCTGTAGGAGCTCTTAAATCTTCTTATTTTCATGCAGTTAAAAAAATAGAAAGCTATATAAAAAATCAAACAGATTAAACCTTTTGTAAATAATTGTGTCTAAAGAGTAATTATGGAAAACAAAATTAAACATAGCGAAGACTTTTTAAAATCGGTAATTAAAAAAAATACTGGTTTATCTGCTCCCAAAAATTATTTTGAGAATGCAGAAGATAAATTCTCTGCCTTTCTTAAAGAAGAAAAATTTCCGAAAGAAAATGGTTTTTCTATACCAGATAATTATTTTGACAAAGTAGAAGATTCAATAATAAACAAAGTAATTGTTTCTAAAAAAGGTAAAGTAATCTCTTTAAAAGATAAAATAATTAGGTTTATACCAATTGCAGCCGCCGCTTCTGTTGTTTTATTTTTAAGCATCAATTTTTATAATAATTTTAAAACTGATGAAATAAATTTTGACACTTTAGCTGAAGCAGATATAGAAAACTGGGTAATTGAAAATGCTAGTGATATTTCTGATGAAGATTTTGCAGCCTTAATTAATAATGAAGTAAATAACGAAAATGACTTTGCTTTTGCAAGTCTAAACAATACAGATATAGAAGATTACATTATAGATTCTGAAAACACATCTTTATTAAACGAAAACTATTAATAATGAAAAAATACATCTTACTTTTAACAATAATACTTACTTCTTTTAGCAGTATAGCACAACATACTAAAGAAAGTAGAAAAAAAATTAAAGCTTTAAAAACAGCTTATTTAACAGAAGAATTACAGCTTACTTCTAGCGAGGCAGAAAAATTTTGGCCTTTATACAACAAACACGAAGAAAAGATCGATTTTCTTAGAAATAAAGGACGTATAGAATACAAGAAAAAAATTAAAGAAGCAGGCGATTTAAGCAAATTAGAAGAATCTGATGCAAAAAAACTAGTTTTATTAAGACTAGAGTTAGAAAACGAAATGGCTTCAGAAAAAGAAGATTTTAACACTAAAGTTTCTAAGTTTTTATCTTATAGAAAAATAATGAAACTCCATATTTCTGAAAGAGAATTCGCTAGAAAGTTAATGAGAAAATATGGTAAAGGAAGAAGTAAAAAAGAATAATAAAAACTTTATATAAATTAAAAAGAGGCTTTAAAGCCTCTTTTTTTTATTTCTTAAGTAAATTCATACATATTAAAAGTTCTGGTTTATTTGCTGTAAAACCTCTTAACCAAATTACAAGTTCGTTAATTTCGTACGGCAATAGTCTATCTAAACTTTTTTGTAATTCTTTGCAAAAAAGATCTGAATTAAAGCTAACTTTTTTTAAAACCGTTTTCGTATATTCAAACATTGCTCTAGCCATAATTTAATAATATTTAAAGTTTTAACGTTAATAATTCATTTTTAGTATAACTAACCAAATTTAATAAAAAAACCATCAACAGAAATGTTGATGGTTGTTAAAAAATATCTAAAAAAATTAAGATTAAATCTTATTAATTTTAGCGATTAAATCGTTGGCTCTTGTTTCTAACTCTGCACTTACTTGCTTGTAATGTGCTTTTTTGTTTTCTACACCTTTTGCGTTAATTTTTCCAATTAAATCGTCAAAAGTGTTTATAGTTTCATCTATAACTGCCTCTACTTCTTTATTCTCTCCTTTAAGATCAACTTTTTCAGAAGCGTATCCAATAATATCTCCTAAAGTATAGTTAATATCTTTTTTTAAGTTTTTTATGCTTGCCATAATTTATTTATTTTAAAGATGCAAAGTTAATTGTTTTTATCTAATTGACTCTGAAATTCTTCAAAAAATAAACCAATATGATAACCATCTACCAGAGCATGATTTACAGAAATAGCAACAGGCATTTTTATTTGATTATTTTCTGTAAATGTTTTACCAAATGCTAGTTTAGGTATACTATCATTCTTAACGCCAGATACAGGTTCTTTTTGACTTGTAAAAGAAAACCACGGCAATGCAGAACAATAGATACAATCATCAGAATTTACCGGAGGAAACAATTCTTCTGAATTTAAAATTCTTTCCTTTTCCTTAAGAAAGTTATCGTTAAAATTTTTAAAAATTTCATCAAAATAAATATAAGAAAAACCAAATGTATGATCTTCTCTAGCTATTGTTGCAGATGCATTAATTACATCATGAATAGCAATTTTATCTTCTTGAATTCTATATTTAAAATTTTCAATAGAATTTAACGCAACTAAACATGCGTGCAAATACATTGCAAAAAAAGAAGCTTTTTTTTCTTTAGACAATTTTAAGGTATTTGTAACATCAACATTTACTGTAACCGAAAAAAAAGGATCTTCTAAACTTATAAAATGTTGAAAATGCTGTTTTCTGTTCCAAGAATCTATATCTAAATACTTCATAAAAAATTTTGTATGTCTGTAATTTTAGAAATTGTTTTATAGCTTGCATCGTTTTTTTCTTCGGATGTAACTTCTTCATGCGCCCAAGTTGTATGAAAAGGAATATGAATTGCAGATGCACCTATAGCAACTAAAGGCAAAACATCAGACTTTAAAGAATTACCAATCATTAACAATTCTGATGGTTCTACTTCTAGATGTTTCATCAATTTTAAATAATCTTTTTCTTTCTTATCGCTCATTACTTCAATATGATGAAAATATTTTAGCAGATTCGATTTTTCTAATTTTTTTTCTTGATCTAATAAATCACCTTTTGTAGCAACTATCAACTTATACTTGCCTTGTAAATTACTTAACACCTCTTCTACTCCGTCTAATAATTCTATAGGTTGTGCCAACATTTCTTTACCAATATCTAGTATTTTTTCGATTGTTTTTTGTGGCAACTTGTAATTAGATAATTCTAATGCACATTCTACCATCGATAAAACAAAGCCTTTTATGCCGTAACCATAAATTTCAAGATTTTTAATCTCTGTTTTAAAAAGCTCTTGATCTATTTTATTTTTAGTTTCGTATTTAGATATTAATTCAGCAAAAGTTTCTTCTGCTTCTCTAAAATAAGTTTCGTTTACCCACAGAGTATCATCAGCATCAAATGCGATTACTTTTATATTTTTAAACATATTATAAGTTTAAGTATTTTTTGGCTTTTTCTAAATCTTCTGGTGTATCTATACCAACCGCCTCTACAGAAGTTTCTAACATTTTTATTTTTTTACCAATTTCTTGGTATCGAATTGCTTCAATTTTTTCTGAAGCTTCTAAAGGTGTCATTGGGGTTTTATAAAAATCTAATAAAGCTTGTTTTCTAAATGCATAAACACCTTTATGTTTGTAATATTTTACATCTACTTCTTTATCTCTATGAAACGGAATAACACTTCTAGAAAAATAAATTGCTAAGTTATTTACATCTGTAATAACTTTTACATTATTAGGGTTTTCTATATCTTCTTTATTAGTAATCTGTACTTTTAAAGAAGCTAAATCTATTTCTTTTTTTGCATCATTTTTAAAAACCTCTACTAACTTAGATAAAGAAACTTTATCTATAAATGGTTCGTCTCCTTGCACATTAATTACAATATCTGCGTCTAAAAACTCTACAGCTTCTGCAATTCTGTCAGAGCCACATTCGTGCTCTTTTTTACTCATAATTACGTTACCGTTAGCATTAGAAATGTTTTCTTTAATTATATCTGAATCTGTGACTACATAAACCTCGTCAAATAAATTTGTATTTAAAGCAGCTTCGTATGTTCTTAAAATCACGGTTTTACCACCTAAATCTTTCATTAATTTACCCGGAAATCGAGAAGCACTATAGCGTGCAGGAATCATTGCAATTACTTTCATGAATAGCTTTTTGTATGCATCAAAGATAATATTTAAATGGATAGCGTTAAACTACACTGTACAATTTTTATAATTTTGAATGAACAAAAAAATTAATTATCATGAGAAGTATTTTGTGGCTTGTAGCCGTAGTTTTTATTATTATTTGGGCATTAGGTGTTTTAGGTATTGTGCCAGGAATTGCAACTAGCAGTTTAATACACACATTATTAGTAATTGCAGTTATTGTAATTCTTTATAATATTATTTCTGGTAGAAAACCATTGTAATGTCTCTTAATATATTATAAAAATTCGGTGAGAGTTTCAGAAGAAATTATGAATATAAAAACAAGATAAGATGACAACAGATAAAATTATTATTAAAAACGCATTGCTAATTACATTTTTAATTGGTGGATTTTTTCTACTGTGTAAATTAGTTGGCTTAGAAGAAAACCCATATTTAAGATTTTTAAATTTAGCATTTGTATTATTTGGTATATACTTAGCCATTAAAGAAAGTGTATACAAAAACAATGAAACTAAATACACTACAAATTTAGGTATTGGTATTAGAACTTCTGTTATTGCAGTAATTCTTTCTATTATTGGTGTTGTAATTTATGTACAATTTATAAATCCTGATTTTCTAACTGTAATGAACAACTCTTTTTTAATTGGTGGTAATTTAACGTTGCCAGAAGTAGTAATTACTTTATTAATAGAAGGTATGGCATCTTCATTCATAGGTTCTTTTATTATAATGCAGTTTTATAAAAACCACGACAAAGAGAATTTAAACAAATAAAAAAAACTCCCAATTGGGAGTTTTTTTTTGGAATATATTATTTTAAATTTTTATTCTGCTAATGCTTCATCTGTAGCAATTAGTGCAAAAAACTTATCTAAATTTGGTAGAATTACAATTCTAGTTCTTCTATTTTTCGCTCTATTTTCTCGTGTATTATTTTCTACTAAAGGCATTGTAGAACCTCTACCAGATGCAATTAATCTGCTACCATCTACATTGTATTTATTTTCTAATAATCTTACAATTGACGTAGATCTTTTAACACTCAAATCCCAATTATCTTGCACAGAAGCATTGTTGATAGTTCTTGAGTCTGTATGACCTTCTATCATCACATCCATACTTGGTTCAGAATTTATAACATTAGCCAACTTTTCTACTAAACTATAAGCTCCTTTTTTTACTCTATAACTTGCCGTATTAAATAACAATTTATCAGAAACAGAAATCATTACAACTGTTTGGTCGATATCTATATTTATATCATCAGAATTATTAAGATCAGAAGTATTCATCTTATTCTTTAAATTATAAGATATCGCTAGGTTTAAAGAATCTTTTAGAGTCTTAGCCTCTGCTAAATCTGCTGCATCTACTTTTGCTAGCGTTTCTCTCATTCTTTCTCTAGTCTTATTAGATATTACGGCTGTATTACCAACCATATCTAATTTGATGTCATTTTCATTTTTCAAAGTAACGTTGTCACTTTTTAAAGAGTTAATTTTATCGTTATAATTAGCTACTCTTTTTTCAATTTTAGCAAATTTACCTTCTAAAGCTTCTTTTTCTAAAGTAGTTTTTTGAAGATTTCCTTTAGTGTCTATATATTGACTTTCTAAAGCAGCATATTTCTTTTTAGACACACATGATGTTGCCAATAAAGACAATGCTACAAAGGGAATAATAAGTTTTTTCATAATTTTAAGTTTTATTAATAGTTATCTTTTAAAACCTACATTTTTTCGAATTAGTATAACCCTAACTGTATTTTATAACTTTTTAACTTAAAATGTTAAAAAAACCATAATAACTTAATATTATGGTTTTTTAGAAAAATTAAAATGTATGTAAGTATTTATTTAAGCGAACTTAAACTACTCTTTATAGTTTCTATTTTAGCAATAGTATCTGCTTCTTTTTTACGTTCTAAAGCAATTACTTGTTCTGGTGCATTTGCCACAAAACGTTCGTTAGAAAGCTTTTTGTTAATACCAAACAAGAAACCTTCTGCTCTTTTTAATTCTGTTTCTAACTTTTTAATTTCGGCTTCTACATCTATATTTTCTATAGAAATTGGCACAAAATATTCATTTGATTTTACTCTAAATGAAGCGCCATCTACTTTTTCTGAAACATAGTTTATTACTGATGTATTTGTTAATTTCTGAATAACAGCATCAAAATCTTTAGAACTTTTATCATTATCAATTACAAATAATTCAACCGCATCTTTAAATGAAATGTTCTTATCTTTTCTAATAGTTCTAATTCCTGAAACTACATCTGTAGCAAAATCGAAATTGGTAATTATTTGCGTATCAAACTCTTTAATTGTAGGATATTTAGCAATAACCAATGCTTCTTCTGATGATCTTTCTGTAATATGTTGCCAAATTTCTTCTGTTAAAAATGGCATAAACGGATGCAATACTTTTAAGTTATTTTCTAAAACTTCTATAATTGCATCAAACGTAGTTTTGTCTATTGGTTTCTGATATGCAGGTTTTACAATTTCTAATAACCATGAAGAAAAATCATCATTAATTAGCTTGTAAATTGCCATTAAAGCATCAGACAAACGATATTTAGAAAAATGATCTTCTATTTCTGCCAATGTTTTTTGAAACTTAGCTTCATACCATTTTAAACCAATTTTAGAAGTTTCTGGTTGATGTAAACTTGCATCTACTTCCCAACCTTTTATCAAACGGAAAGCATTCCAAATTTTATTTGCAAACCCTTTTCCTTGCTGACATAAATCTTCATCAAACATTAAATCGTTACCTGCTGCAGAACTTAATAAAAGTCCAACTCTTACTCCGTCTGCGCCATAATCATCAATTAATTTAAGTGCATCTGGTGAATTACCTAAAGATTTAGACATTTTACGTCTTTGTTTATCTCTAACTAACCCTGTTAAATATACGTTATTAAAAGGTTTTTGATCTTTATATTCATAACCTGCAACAATCATTCTTGCCACCCAGAAAAATAAAATATCCGGACCAGTAACTAAATCGTTTGTTGGGTAATAATATTTAATTTCTTCGTTCTCTGGATTTCTAATTCCGTCAAAAACAGACATTGGCCACAACCAAGAAGAGAACCAAGTATCTAAAGCATCTTCATCTTGTTTTAAATCGGACGCAGACAAAGAAGCATTTCCTGTTTTTTCTTTTGCTAAAACTAAAGCATCTTCAATATTTTCTGCAACAACAAAATCTTCTTTTCCATCTCCGTAGAAAAAAGCAGGAATTTGTTGTCCCCACCAAAGTTGACGAGAAATATTCCAATCGCGCACATTTTCCATCCAATGACGATACGTGTTTTCGAATTTCTTAGGATATAAGTTGATATCAGTATCATCACCTAAAACTGCCTTAATTGCAGGTTTAGCCAATTCTTCCATCTTTAAAAACCATTGGTCAGACAATCTAGGTTCAATAACCGCTTTTGTTCTTTCTGATGTACCAACTTTGTTTGTATGAACTTCAGTTTTTACTAAAATTCCTTTTTCTGATAATTCTTGAGCAATTTCTTTACGAACGACAAATCTATCTTTTCCTTGGTAATGTAATCCGAAGGAATTTAAAGAAGCATCATCATTAAAAATATCGATTACTTCTAGATTGTGTTTATCACCTAAATTCTTATCATTTTCATCGTGTGCAGGCGTAACTTTTAAACAACCTGTACCAAATTCTAAATCTACATATTCATCTTCTATAATCGGAATAATTCTTCCGCATAGCGGCACAATTGCTTTTTTACCTTTTAAGTGTGTAAAACGCTCGTCATTTGGGTTGATACAAATTGCAGTATCACCAAAAATAGTTTCTGGTCTTGTTGTTGCAATTGTTAAAGTGTCATCAGAACCTTCTATTTTGTATTCTAAATAATACAAATTCCCTTGTCTTTCTTCGTGTATTACTTCTTCATCAGAAAGTGTTGTTTTGGCTTCCGGATCCCAGTTTACCATTCTGTAACCTCTGTAAATTAAACCTTTGTTGTATAAATCAACAAAAACTTTAATCACAGATTCAGACATCTCTGGATCCATTGTAAACGCAGTTCTTTCCCAATCACAAGAAGCACCTAACTTCTTTAATTGTTCTAAAATAATTCCTCCATATTCATCTTTCCAATCAAAAGCATGTTGTAAGAATTCTTCACGAGTTAAATCGCTTTTTTTAATTCCTTGCTCTTTTAATTTAGCAACAACTTTTGCTTCTGTTGCAATAGATGCATGATCTGTACCAGGTACCCAACAAGCATTTTTACCTAATAAACGTGCACGTCTAATTAAAACATCTTGTATTGTATTATTTAGCATGTGCCCCATATGTAATACTCCGGTTACGTTTGGTGGCGGAATCACGATTGTGTAAGGCTCTCTTTCATCTGGCGTTGAATGAAAATAATTATTTTTCATCCAGTAATCGTACCATTTATCTTCTACTTGTTTTGCATCGTATTTAGATGGAATTGTCATACTTTGGTATCCTTTTTGATATATAATTCACAAAAATACAATTATCTATTTTGTAGAGAAAATTAGTAGTTGATTTTTTAAAACAAATTATAAAGCTTAATTTTACACTTTAAAATATTAAATATGAAACTTTTAACAACCTTTATCTTATTTTTATTTGTCTCTTTTTCTATAAACTCACAAGAATTTAAGTTTGAAACAGAGTCTATTAACTATGGTAAAGTTAGTAAAGGAGCTAACGGAGAGCGAGTTTTTGTATTTACTAATATTGGCGATGCACCCTTAATTATTAAGAACATACAATCTTCTTGTGGTTGCACTGTGCCTAAAAAACCAGAAAAACCAATTATGCCGGGTGAAAAAGGAGAAATTAAAGTTTCTTATGATACAAAAAGAGTTGGTGGTTTTTCTAAACAAATTACAATTTTCTCTAATGCAAAAACTGCTAGAAAAACTTTAAAAATTAGAGGTTTTGTAGATAAAAAAGAGTTCTTAGAAAAAAAGAAAAGCATGCTTTCTGGTAGTTAGATTCTTTTTTCTAATCGAAATTGAAATGTTTTTTTAGAACCGTATCTTAGAACTGTAATTGTAATTTTTTTATTAGCTCTTTCTTGCATTTTACTTACAATTTCATTTAGTTTATATGAGTGAACGGGTTTTCTATTAATACTAGAAAGAATATCACCTGGTTGCAAACCTGCCCTATCTGCTGGCGAGTTTTTTACAACATTTTTAATAATATAAGAAGGCTTAAATTTATACGTGTAATTGGCTACAAAAGAAATTGTATTATTTGTTTGAATATCGTTATTAAAAGAGTCTGAAACAGGTTTAATAATTTCTTCTTTAACTAACTGCTTACCATTATAAACAATATCTAAACCACTCATATTATAATTAAAATCACTTTTAAAAGAAGCGTTTTTTCTAAGCGTAATTTTTTTCTTTGGGTAATCTATCCAAACCATAAACCTCTTTAAAATATTACCACCAATACTGCCATTTCTTTCTTTTAACATACTTGCATTTTGTGTAGAAAGAGAATCTAGAAAAGATACCGTAGGGCTTTTAATTTCATATTTACCAATTATTAGTTTTGGTATTCTACTTCTGTTACCATAAATAGACCCGCTTAAACCTTCACCTAACAAATCATTAAAGTATTTTAAAGGTGTTTTTATTTCGGCTTTAGAGTTTTCGAAAAGCCATATTGCATCGCTTCCTCCAGAATCTACCAACATTTTAACAGGAGTTTGAACATTGTTAACTGTATCTAATTGCACATCAACCTCAACAAATGGTTTTTTTCTATAAAATTGTATGGGCAAAACTTCGCACTTTTTACATCGTTTATATTTAAACGAGTCTGGATTATAAAAGTCTATTTTTTTAGTTTTGTAATTTATTCTCACTACAAAATCTTTTAATAAATTATAGCCTATTATACCGTGTATTGTAGTTCCCATTTTACTAGATAAATCAAAAAAATCTTTTAAAATAACATAAACAGATTCATTATTACCAATCGCATTTTTAACTTGTAATTTATTATTTCTAGAAATAATAGCTTCTACAGATTCTCCGTCACCCAACCCTCTTAAAGATACTTTTTCTGGATTTAGCAGACCAATACTATCATTTTCTGAAAGATTAAAAATTATGGTTTTATTTACTCCAGTATCAAGAATAAAACTCATTTTCTTGTTATTGATATACACCGGAATTACAACCAAATTATTTATTAATTCAAAAGAAAGACGTTGTTTTTTTTGAGACGTATTTTTAAACCGAAATCCGTTTTGAGAATGACAAGTAAAACTCAAAAAAAATAAAATAAGAATTATTAAAAGCGAATTATTATTCAAGTTATTTTAGTTTAGGTATTTATAAAAATACAACATTTTTTTTGCTGATTATTCTTTTTTTAACTAAAAATTAGCCTTAAACTTTCAATAATATAATTCTTAATATAAAATATATTTTGCAAATTTGCATTGATAAAAATTACAACAATATATTATGCCTTCAATATCTAATAAAGGAATACAAATGCCAGAATCGCCAATTAGAAAATTGGTACCATATGCAGAAGATGCTAAGAAAAGAGGAGTTAAGGTTTTTCATTTAAATATAGGTCAACCAGATATTAAAACACCTCAAGTAGCTTTAGATGCTGTTAAAAACAATACTATAGAAACACTTTCTTATGCAAGATCTGAAGGTTCTGAAGAATACAGAAATAAGTTAGCAAACTATTATGTAAAGAATAAGATACCAGTTAACTCAAGCAATATAGTAGTTACAACAGGTGGTTCAGAAGCATTATTATTTACAATTGGAAGTATTACAGATCCAGGAGACGAAATTATTATTCCAGAACCATTTTACGCAAACTACAATGGTTTTTCTACAGCTTCTGGCGTAAGTGTTGTACCCGTTATTTCTAGTATAGATGACAATTTTGCACTACCAAAAATAGAAGATTTCGAGAAATTAATTACAGCTAAAACCAAAGCTATATTAATATGTAACCCAGGTAACCCAACCGGTTATTTATATTCTGAAGAAGAAATTAAAAAATTAAAAGAAATTGTTTTAAAACACGATTTATTTTTAATTGCTGATGAAGTTTATAGAGAATTTACTTACGATGGTTTAAATCACACATCTGTACTTTCTATCGATGGGTTAGAAAATAATGCAATTGTAATAGATTCTGTATCTAAAAGATATAGTATGTGTGGTGCAAGAATTGGTTGTATTGTATCAAAAAATGAAGAATTTATAAAAACTGCGGTAAAATTTGCACAAGCAAGATTAAGCCCGCCAACATATGCATTAATTGCAAGTGAAGCTGCATTAGATACGCCACAGTCTTATTTTGATGATGTGAAAGAAGAATATGTTTCTAGAAGAAATATTTTAATTTCTGAATTGCAAAAAATTGATGGTGTAAAAGTTGCGAACCCAAAAGGAGCTTTTTATTGTGTTGCAGAATTACCCGTAAAAGATTCTGATCATTTTGCGCAATGGATTCTTGAAAGCTTTAATCATAATAACGAAACAGTTATGGTGGCACCAGCAAGCGGCTTTTATTCTACTGCTGGCGAAGGAAAAAATCAAGTAAGAATTGCTTATGTATTAAATGAAAAAGATTTAAAAAGATCTGTAGAAATTTTAGCAGAAGCATTAAAACAATACCAAAACTAGTTGAATATTCAACAAAACATATCCTTAAAAAAATATAATACGTTTGGCATTTCTGTAAATGCCAAACGCTTTATATCTGTAGATTCTGTTTATTTATTGCAACAAATTTTAAAGCAAGAAAAAGATATTTTTTTAATTTCTGGTGGTAGCAATATGTTACTTACTAAAGATATTGAAAAACTAGTTGTTCATATAGCTTTTAAAGGTATTTCTATTGATAGAGAAGATGAAAACAATGTTTATTTAACTGTTAATGCAGGAGAAAATTGGCACGAATTTGTCTTATGGACTATTAATAATGATTTTGGTGGTATAGAAAATTTATCTTTAATCCCTGGAAATGTTGGCACATGCCCAATTCAGAATATTGGTGCATACGGAGTTGAAGTTAAAGATGTAATTACTAAAGTTGAAGCCTTAGAAATTGAAACAGGAAAACTAGTTAGTTTTTCTAACGAAGTTTGTGATTTTGGCTACAGAAACTCAATATTTAAAAACGAAGAAAAAGGTAAGTACATTATTATAGCAGTTAGCTTTAAGCTTACAAAAAACAAGCATACTTTAAATACTTCTTATGGAGCAATTGAAACTGAACTTGAAGCAAAAAATATAGTTTCACCAAGTCTACAAGATGTTTCTAATGCAGTAATTGCCATAAGAAAATCTAAATTACCAGATCCTAAAGAAATTGGTAACAGTGGTAGCTTTTTTAAGAACCCTGTAATTTCTAAAGATCAATTCTTAGAACTTCAAAAAGAAAACCCAAACATACCTAATTACCCAGTTTCCGATACAGAAATTAAAGTTCCTGCAGGTTGGTTAGTAGAACAAAGTGGTTTTAAAGGAAAACGTTTTGGAGATGCTGGTATACATGAAAAACAAGCATTAGTTTTAGTAAATTACGGTAATGCTTCTGGTAAAGAAATTTATTTATTAGCTCAAAAAATTCAAGAAAAAGTATTTAAAAACTTCGGAATTTCATTGGAAATTGAAGTGAATGTTATTGCATAAAAAAAGCCTCATTGTTTTAATTATGAGACTTTTTAGTTTTAAACATTCCCGCGTTTAACCTAATATTAATTCCCTTTTTTGCTTTTTATAAAGTACAATTGAAACAATTACAAAAACAAAGAACAAAATAAAAAAAGCATTTAATTTTACTTCTGTTTTATTTTTATTTATTGATTTTTCAATAAGTTGATTTCCTTCAGTTTTTAATTCTAAACTATAATTATTATCAGAATTAATAACAAATTTCTTTTTACTAAAACCTTCTTTCAAAATAACCAATGCACTCTTACTTTTATAAATATTTTGAAAAGAGGTGTTTTTTACTACTAAATCTTTTATTTCTTCGGGAATTGTATCAACTTCAAAAACAACATTTGTTTCGTGTCCTAATTTTACAAATCCTTTTTTTAATAACAAAGATTGATTACCATTAAAAACTAATGAAATATTTTTACGCAAATGCGCTAAAACCATTTCTCTAAATTCTTCTGGACTCTTATATGGTGTCTTAGCATAATGTATTTTTATTTCTTGCTGAAAAGCTGTTAAAGGTGCTCTTACCTGAAGAATCCAAGTGTTATTTTCTTTTTCAACCAAAACAACTGTAGATAAATCTACTTGATGTGCTTTTATCAAATTTGAAAATAAAAAAAAACTTAAAATAGTGAAATATCTAATCATCTTATAATTTTATAAAGCGTACGCTCCTTTTAAACAATCTATAAAACTATTTGTTCCAGGAGCTGCAACATGATAATGATATCCTCTTGTTTCATCTGAATGCCCTCTACAACTATCTAAATCTGTTGGTTCATTTCCATCTTCATCCAACTGTGCATATAATCCATGTCCATCTATTGCATAACCAATCATTGGTGCATGACCATCTGTTTGTACAATTTCTTTAGACACACCTGTAGCTGCATGGTAATGATAACCTGCATTTAAGTTAATATGGCCTCCTGCATCATCAAATGGCGCCAACGTATAAGCTCCTAAAATTGCATCAGTTGGTGCTGGTGCATCAAATACAACACCGTTAAAAGCGATACCTCTTTGCGAAGGACCGTTACTTCCTGGTCCTGGTCCGCCAAAATTAACTTCACTAGATAATTTTACTGGCGTTACAGGAATTGTATATGTTTGAGATAAGTCTGTAACATAAGAAGGTAAACATTCTACACAAAAATTTTCGTATTCTACTCCTACATTTGGGTTTGCTGCATTTGCACAATCATCTTCTGTTTCTGTTGTATAAATATCTCCATTAGCATCATACATTTTCCATTTACTATCATTATAAAAAGTTGCCATATTTTTAATAAAAGTACCATCTACGTCATAAACTTCTCCATTTTCTAACCAAATACCACCTTTATCTGCACCATCAGCAATATTATCTGGACACCAAGGTCCCATTTCATGATCGGTTGGAGTATTTTTAGATACAATTTCATAACATTTTGTAACTGTTCCATCAGACAAAGTACAATCTACCGTTGTTATTGTTACATTATTTCCGTCAGTTAAAAAAAAGTCTGAATTTACGCTTATTGCATTGTTTGTCTCTTCTTCTATTATTTTATTTTCTTCTTTGTTACAACTGTAGCACGAATAAATTAAGACTATTAATACACCAAATGCCCAAATACTATTTTTCTTAAATTTTTTCATTCTATTTATATTTACTTTCAAATTAATAACTTGTATGTATTTTTTGACTATTTATAATCTTTATTTTTCTTTCTTTAAGGTTTTTATATCTTCAATCAACTGCATAACAGAATTTTTATTTAAACCGTTATAAATACCTCTAATGTGTTTGTTTTTATCAATTAAGACAAAGTTTTCTGTATGTAAAAAATCGTCTAATCCTTTAGGTTCACCTAAATTTTCTTCTACAAAATAGGCTTGCCTTCCTAAATCGTAAATTTCTTTTTTATTACCAGTTACTAAATGCCAATTTTTACCAATATTTTTGTCTAATGCGTATTTTTTTAATTGTGCAACCGAATCTATTGAAGGCGTAACAGAATGAGATAAAAATAATACAGTGGTATCGTTTTTAAATTTATCTGCAACTTCACTCATATTTGCCGTCATTTTAGGACAAATACCAGGACAAGTTGTAAAGAAAAAATCTGCCACATAGATTTTATTTTTAAATGTATTCTGATTAACTACACGACCATCTTGATTGATAAAATTAAAATCTGGAATGCTATGAAAATCATCTAAATCTGTATCTAAAGATGATAACCATTTAGGAGTAAAAGATGCTTCATTATAAAAAGGCAATACATCTACCCTACTAGACATTTTTTCTTTATTGTTACTTTTACAGCTTATCATAATGATAAAACCAATTAATAAAAAAATTCTTTTTAACATTTTCTATAATTTTTTCGTTAGATAATTGATAGCATAAATTAGCTCTTTGCAAACCAAATGCTCTACCATTTTTAGCTTCGTAGTTAACATATATCTTTCCATTTTTTAACCAAGCTTGTTGTAAACCATTCTCTTTACCATTTTTTAAGTTCTTTTTTTTTGATAATTGACCATTTTCAAACCAAACTTGTTCTATCCCATGTTTTTTACCATTTAGATACTTAGATTCAGAAAAAATTTTACCCGAAGAATAGTACTTTATTTTTGTTCCTTCTAAAACATTTTCATTATAAAATGATTTAGTTTTTACGGTACCATCTTTAAAAAACTTATAAGCCAAACCTTCTTTTTTTCCGTTATAGTAACCTATTTTTTCAGATAATGATGAATTACTATAATATTTTACAGCAAATCCATTAAAAGGTTTATCCATATAAAACCACTGCCCTTTTTCTTTGATTAATTCTAATTCATTTTTATCAACTAGAAAATTTTTAATTTCTTTTTTAGGTGTTGTTATAACAGAAGTTTTATTACAGCTACTAAGAGCTAGAATAACGATAAGTAATATTTTAGTTAACTGCATTTGGGGTTCCTTGATATGGTCCTGCAAAAAGTATGTACCTACCTGTACTTGCATACAACTCATTGATAATATGATAATGATATTCTGCAATATCTGTATGTTGCGTAGTACTTACATGTCCGCCAGAACTATCTAAATCTGTTGGATATGTTCCTGTAGAGTTGCACTTTCTACCATAAATAAAAAAACCATCAGAAATAATACCATTTAATTTATCGTCGTCATCAGAAAAAGCCAAAGGTTCTAAATGATAATGATAATCTGAAGGGCCAATGTGTGCACCTGAGTAATCTAAACTTCCTGCTGCAGAATCTAAAGGTCCATTGCCTTCTTGATCATTGTATAAAAAAGCACCGCTAATTGCAATACCAATAGCGCCTAATTGGGTATTAGATGTTGAGTTCGCTTTACTAGGATTTGCTGGAACGGTTAAAGAAGCAGAATTATCTCGCCCAGATGTATCAATTCTGGTTGGTGTCATTTTATCTGTACTAGTTACAGTTGGTGCTACATATAATGGATGATTTTCACTCCAATATGGTGTTTTATGATTTGGTAAACCCGTGGTTTCGATTACAACGTTAGAACCTTGTAAATAAATATCTGTTTCTGTTGTATCAAACTCTGCAAATGCACTATGAAGCGTTACTTCAACTTCTTCAATTTCTTCTACTGATGTAGTACCTTCTGAAGAACTACATGCAAAACTGTAGGATATAATTACTGCTAAAAGAGCTATTTTTTTTACGATTTTAAATCTCATATTAATGTATTTTAAAAGTTATATATATTTTAGATGCAATTAATTAAGAAAACTTGTGCTTAAGTTTATACTTTTTTTAGAAAAAAGCCTCGTAATTGCTTACGAAGCCTTTAATCAACTAACCAAACTCAAATCAAATTTTATTTTTTTTATTTTCTTTTGTACATATTTTATTAATTTCTTGGTCTTTCTCTTCTTTCTGGTTTTGGTGCATTTTTTAACTCCTTTTTAGATAGAAAACCATCTTCATTAGTATCGATTTTCTTAAAATCTTTTTTCAACGGACCTTTAGCTTCCTTTAAAGAAATTTTACCATCTTCATTAGCATCTAAATCTTTTAAAATTTTAGCTATTGATGGCGGCCCTTTTGGTTTTTCTCTTCTTTCTTCCTCTTGGGCATAAGTTATAGATGTTGTTAAAACTATTACTGCTAAAGATGTTACTATTTTGTTTTCTAAATTCTTCATTTTTATAAGTTTTTACTTGTTTTGAATATTTAGATGCAGGTATTAAAAAAAACTTGTGCGCGTTAACTTTATTTTAACAAAAAGCCTTATTTCTAATTTAGAAATAAGGCTTTTTGAATATAATTAAAAACAAAAATTATCTTGGTGGTGGTCGGTTTCCTCTATTTTGAGGTGGCATTCTACCGTCTCTTGGTAGTGGCATTTTATTATTGCCATGTATAGCTTTTCTAACAATCTTTTCTAATTTATCTTTCTGTTCTTGTGAACACAAATCACGAACCTTATTAAAAAAAGAAAATACTTCTAACTCTTTTTTACCTTCTAAAGAGCCTATTTCTTTAGCTATTAATTCTACTTCTTGTTCTAATGTTTCAAAAGAATTGAATAGTTTATTTTTATTATTTTTTACCTGTTCATCTAAACTTCTCATCGTTTCTCTATGAGACGTATCTAAAACCAAAAATTCTTTTTCTTGATCTTTGGTAAAATTTAATTCTTCTATTAGAAAATCTCTACCACGTCTTTCGTTTTCTTTAATGTGCGGTTTATTGATTAGCATAAAAATAAGTACGCCGTTTAAAACTACCAACAGCAGTAATATAATAGGAAGTAATTTTGATTTCATCTTTTATTAATTTAAATAAGAATTACTTGTAGATTCTAAAGAATACTCTTGAGAAAATGTTTCTACAGAGTAATTTGTCGTTTTTTCTGATGAATTAAAAGCGTAAAAAATAGTTACTGCATTTAAAAACAGAATTACCAAAACAGCAGCCAATTGAAATTGCGGAGTTAACCAAGAGAAAACCTTTTCTTTTTCTTCTTTTTCTTCATTTATTTTTTGAAGAACTTTATGTTTAAAATAAGGACTTACTTTTACTTTTTCTATGGTTTCTATAGCCATAAAAGTATCTTCAACTTTTTTATCTATTTCTTTATTTTTCATTTTTAACACTTTATTAAAATAAACATGTACCTATTTAGATGCAAACTTTTGTAAAAACTTGCGCCTAAATATCATTTTTATAAAATTTTGTTAATTTTTCTTGCAAACTCTTTTTTGCCCTAAACATTAAAGACTCAACAGACGATAAACTTTTACCTGTAATCTCTACAATTTCTTGATAACTTTTATCATCAATTTTAGCTAATGTAAAAACAACTCTTTGCGCTTCTGGCAAGGTATTTATAGCTTTGTATATAGTTACTGATTTCTCTTTATTTTCTAATAAAACACCCGGGTGGTTAAATTCTGTAAAATAGCTAGTTTTATCTAATGGCACTTCATTACCAAGAATGGTTTGCATAAAAGCAAAACGTTTTTTAGCATTCTTTTTTCTGATAAATTCTAAACACTTATTTGTAGCTATTTTAAAAATCCAAGTAGATAATTTAGAATCACCTTTAAATTTGGCGATAGATTTAAAAACTTCTAAGAAAACTTCTTGCGCAACATCTTCTGCGTCTTCTTTATTTGGAATAAAGGAGATACAGGTACCAAAAACTTTCTGTTGATAATCATCTATAACTTGACTAAAAACTTTCTGATTTCCAGATTTTAATGCTGCTATTAATTTTTCTTCGGTCAATAGTTTTTAATTTCTAATAAGTAAACATACAAAAAAAGACTGCTTTACAAAGCAGTCTTTTTTATTTAATCTCTAAAGATCTTTTATTTTGTCATTGTAACTATTCTCTGTGGTAATGGTGCTTCGAAACCTGCTTTACCTAAAGCTTCTACTACAGCCTGTCTAGTATCCCAATAAACATCCCAATAATTTTCACAATTAACATAAGGCAACGCTAATAACTCAACACTATTTTGTCCTAAATTATTTACCGCAACTCTTGGTTTGTTTGCACCTTCTTGTAAAACGTTTTTATCTTTATTTAAAATATCTAAAACAATCTCTTTAGCTTTCGAAATATCAGCATCATATCTAATAGCAAAAGGCATATCGATACGTAAATTACCAATTTTAGTTAAATTAGTTATTTTGTTAGATGTTATAGCAGAGTTTGGTATAATTTCTGTTTCATTCTGAAAAGTTTCTATAACTGTTACAAAAACAGAAATTTCTTTTACAAAACCAAAAGCACCGTTTGTTTTAATTAAATCACCAACCTTAAACGGTTTAAAAATAAGTAGCATTACACCAGATGCAATATGTCCCAAAGAACCATTAAATGCTGCACCTATAGCTAAACCAACTCCTGCCAATAACGCTGCAAAAGATGCCATTGGTAAACCTACTATACCTGCAATAGAAATAATTAATAATAATTTTAATAAAAAACCAATAGTTGTTAATAGAAATGGCTGTAAAGTTTCGTCTAAACTTGTTTTTTCAAATGCTTTAGAGACACCTTTCATAATTATCCTAATAATCCATAGTCCAATTATTAAAGCTGCTATTGCACCAATTAACTGTAAACCCCAATTTCCTAATCCAGAAGAAATTGTGTTAAAAAAATTTTGTAAAGAATTTGTAATTGTATCCATTATATAGTTTTAGTTTGTTACAAATATTTGACCCTTTAAAATTTAAAAAGTCACGATACAAAATAAGTATAAGTGATTTTTTAGGTAACAATTAGAATACGTATCTTTGCATTAGAAATATTATTTATGAAACTATTACTTATTACTTTAGCTTTATTAGGACTTGGTGTTGCAGGAATTGCAATTAAAATTTGGGCAAAAAAAGACGGTAAATTTGCAGGTACTTGTGCAAGCCAAAACCCAATGTTAAACAAATCTGGTGAATCTTGTGGCTTTTGCGGAAAAACGCCAGAACAATATGCAGATTGTGCAGAGCCTCAACATAACTAATTTAATTCTTTAAATGATTATATCTGTACTATTCTACAGTTTTGTAGTTTTTGCAGTACTTCAAATTGTATATTATTTATTTTTTACTTCTTTTCTTTTTAAAGATAAAGAACAAACAAATACTTTTAAAGAAACCCCTGTTTCTGTTATAATTTGTGCTAAAAACGAAGCAAAAAACCTTAAAAAATTTCTACCATCAATTTTAGAACAAACATATTCTAATTTTGAGGTTGTACTTATTAATGATGCATCTTCTGATGCTACATCAGAAATAATGGAAGATTTTCAAAAAAAAGATGATAGAATTAAATGTATAGAAGTCGAAAATATTGAAGCTTTTTGGGGAAACAAAAAATATGCTTTAACCCTTGGTATTAAAGCGGCCAATTACGAGCATTTATTATTTATTGATGCAGATTGTAAACCGGTTTCTAAAAACTGGATAACAGAAATGTCTAAAAATTTTAGTGAAACAAAAACTATTATAATTGGATATGGTAAGTACAAAAAAGAAAAATCTCTCGTAAACTTATTTGTTCGTTTCGAGACACTTTTAACAGCAATACAATATTTTAGTTATGCCAAATTAAAAATGCCTTACATGGCAGTTGGTAGAAATTTAGCGTATGCAAAATCTGAGTTTTTTAATGTAAAGGGCTTTATAAAACACATGCATATTAATTCTGGTGATGACGACTTATTTATTCAAGATGCAGCAAATAAAGAAAATACAAAAATTTGTACAACTAAAGATAGTTTTACAGAATCTTTGGCTCCAACAAATTTTAAAAAATGGTTTCAACAAAAAAGAAGACATATTTCTACTGCAAATTATTATAAGAAAAAACATCAATTTTTATTAGGCCTTTTTTATATATCTAAAGTATTTTTATTTGCAACAGCAACCTTGTTATTTATTTTATTTCCTAATTGGATTCTTATTTTATCAATATTGCTTTCCTATTACTTTGTTCAATTTTTAGTAATTGGTTTATCAGCAAAAAAATTAGATGAACCACAATTAATTTATTTTCTTCCTTTTTTAGAAATTGGTTTATTATTCTTTCAATTTAGTATATTTATAGCTAACTTGTTATCAAAACCAAATCATTGGAAATAGATATTAAAAAATTAGAAGCAAATATTTTAAAAGCTAAAAACGGAGATCAATCTGCTTTTAGCTTTCTACTGAACCTATATTGGTCTGATGTTTTTAATTTTTTATTAAAAAGAACAAAGAGCGAAAACGATGCAGAGGATATTGCAATACAAACGTTTTCTAAAGCTTTTGATAAAATAAAGTCTTTTGATGAAACTTATGTTTTTAAAACTTGGTTAATTACTATTTCTAAAAACATACACATCGATTTACTTCGTAAAAAAAATAGTTCTATAATTACAGAAACTTCTAAAGAACAAGAAGATAAAGTTTATTTGGTTGTTGATGAAAACCCAACGCCAGAAGATAAAATCATTCGAGAACAAAATTTAGCAAATCTTTTACGAGACATAAAACAATTAAAACCTAAATACCAAGAAGTTATACAATTACGTTATTTTCAAGAATTAAGTTATAGAGAAATTTCTATACAAATTAACGAACCAATGAATAACGTAAAAGTTAAACTTTTGCGTGCAAAAAAACTTTTAGCTGAAATTATTAAGAAATCTTAAGTGAAAAGATCTTTTTTACAATCTTTAGGACCAGGTTTACTATTTGCAGGAGCTGCAATTGGCGTTTCGCATTTAGTGCAATCTACAAGAGCTGGTGCAGAATTTGGATTTGGCTTAATTTGGGCACTTTTTTTAGTACATATTTTTAAATATCCATTCTTTCAATTCGGACCAAGATATGCTGCTGCAACCGGAGAAACACTTTTAGATGGTTATAAAAAATTAGGGAAAGGTATTTTAGTTGCTTATTATATTATAAACTTTACAACCATGTTTACCATACAAGCTGCAGTAACTATTGTTACCGCTGGTTTAGCTTCTCAATTATTTGGTTTTACAGATAATTTGGTTTTATGGTCTACTTTTTTAATGTTTTTAAGTATCATTTTCTTACTTATTGGAAAGTATAAATTACTCGATAATGTGATGAAATACATTATAGTAATTCTTACTTTTAGTACAATTATTGCAGTTTGTGTAGCTCTTTATAACACAAAAGAAGCTTTTGATGTAACACAAATTATACCTTCTGGCGCTGTAGAACTTACCTTTTTAATTGCTTTTTTAGGATGGATGCCTGCACCTTTAGACGTATCTATTTGGCATTCGATTTGGTCTGTTGAAAAAGATGAAACTTCTTTAATAAAAACTAAGAAAATAGATGCTGTTTTCGATTTTAATGTTGGCTATATCAGTGCGCTATTTTTAGGAATTTGTTTTGTACTTTTAGGAGCTATGGTTATGTATAAATCCGGGACAACTTTCTCTGATAAAGGAGGTGTATTTGCAACTCAATTAATTGAATTATACACAAAAAACCTCGGCGATTTTTCTTACATTTTTATAGCTATAGCAGCTTTTACAACAATGTTTAGTACAACCATAACAACTTTAGATGCATCACCAAGAGCAATGGATAGAACATCTAAACTTTTATTTAATAAATCGTTTAAATTTGGTTATTGGTTTTGGATTCTCTTCTTATTTATAGGTACATTTTTGATTTTACATTTTTTTATGGATAATATGGGTTTATTAGTTAAAATTGCTACCATACTTTCATTTTTAACAGCTCCTTTTTATGCTATTTTAAACTATAAATTAATAACTAGTAACCACACACCTAAAGAACACAGACCAGGTTTAATTTTAAAGATTTTAAGTTTTATTGGTTTTGCTTTTTTAATAGGTTTTACTATTTGGTTTTTAACAAGTATTTAATGAAGTTCAAGATTTTACTTTTTTTACTTTTCAATTTTCAATGTTTAAACTCTCAAGTAACAAATTGGGGTTTTTATGATTTAGATTCAATTATATCGGTTGAAATGCCAGATGCTGTTTATGAGTTTGATACAATTATTGAATCAAACAAAATATATCAAATGTACTCTACAATTAATGAATCAAATTTTATAGCCCAGAAATTTTATTTGGATAACTCATTAGACTTAAAATTACCTACATCTAAGAAAGAATTAAATTCCTTTTATATGGATTTAGCAGAGGTTTTAAACTTATTAATTAGTTCAAATGAAATAATAGAAAGTAAATTAATTCATGAAAACATAGAAGGATATAAATTAAGTTTTTCTGATAAGAAAAATATTAACTATCAAGAAATAATTCTGTATTTCTTAAATAACAATTTATATATTTTTATCTATAGAGATGCAAATGGCTTAAATAACTTTAATAAGTCTAAGTTTTTTAATTCCATTGAATTTAATCAAAAGACTGACATTAATCAGTATATAGAAAAAAAAGTTCCTTTAAAATTTAAATTATTTATTGCACTAATTGCAATTTTAATTCTTTCTTATATTGTTAGATTTACTTCAAAAAAGAATACTAAATACTAAATTTTACTATTTGGTTTTTAACAAGTATTTAAATCTTTTCTTCGTAAATTTGCATTTCAAATTCAATAGAAATGGCAATAGAATCTGTAATAGTACCAGAAAGACCAAAAAAACCAAAATGGCTTCGAGTAAAGTTGCCTGTTGGTAAAAAATACACAGAACTTAGAGGTTTAGTAGATAAATATAAATTAAACACAATTTGTACGAGTGGTAGCTGCCCAAACATGGGAGAATGTTGGGGAGAAGGAACTGCAACTTTTATGATTTTAGGTAATATTTGTACACGATCTTGCGGATTTTGTGGTGTAAAAACAGGAAGACCAGAAACAGTAGAATGGGATGAACCAGAAAAAGTTGCTCGCTCTATAAAAATAATGAGCATCAAACATGCAGTAATTACATCTGTAGATAGAGATGATTTGAAAGATGGAGGTTCTATTATTTGGGCAGAAACTGTAGATGCAATTAGAAGAGCAAATCCTAAAACTACTTTAGAAACTTTAATTCCAGATTTTCAAGGAAATACAAAACAAATAGATCGAATTATAGAGGTTGCACCAGAAGTTGTATCTCACAATATGGAAACGGTTAGAAGGTTAACTAGAGAAGTTAGAATTCAGGCTAAATATGATCGAAGTTTAGGTGTTTTAAAGTATTTAAAAGAAAACGGAATGAGAACTAAAACAGGTTTAATGCTTGGTTTAGGTGAAACTGAAGAAGAAGTAATACAAACAATGAAAGATTTACGTGAAGTAAATTGTGACATCATTACGATTGGACAGTATTTACAACCAACAAAAAAACATTTACCTGTTAAAGAATTTATTACGCCAGAACAGTTTAAAAAGTATGAAACTTTAGGTTTAGAAATGGGCTTTATGTTTGTAGAAAGTGGTGCATTAGTAAGATCTTCTTACAAAGCACATAAACACGCTAATTAATTTAGTTGAGTTTTAAACGAAAAATTATTTATATCACAATAATAAACGAAAAACCAAAACGATTCTCTAAAAAGAATCGTTTTTTTATTGCTGAAAATATAAAAATCATATTTTATTAACATTTTTCAACACTAATTTAAAGTTTGGCACAGTAGTTGCAATTATAAAAATGAAAGCAACGTAGTAAACTGTTTTCATTGTGTAAATTATTTGAATTAGTTAGTTAAAAAAAACCATCTCTTAATAGAGATGGTTTTTTAATTTTAATAATATAAGTAATTATATTGTTTCTTTAGATTGAATTTCTTTTGCTACTTTTTCAACCTCATCTAAAACTCTTAATAAATTCCCGTTCCATAATTGTGCAATTTGCGGTTCTGTATAACCTCTTTTTACCAACTCTAAAGTTACATTTAAAGTTTCCGACGCATCATTCCAACCATCTACTCCTCCTCCACCGTCAAAATCTGAACTGATACCAACGTGATCAATTCCTATTTTACTTATTAAATAGTCTATATGATCTACAAAATCTGATACATTAACTGGTGAAACATCAGAAGACTTCATTTTCTCTTTCGCTTCTGCAGATAATTTTCTGTAAGTAGCAATAAAAGCATCTCTTTTTTCTGGACTTAACTTTCTTGCTTCTGCCCAAGTCATCATTTCTTCTCCTTGTGCTGCAGCTAATTCTTTTATTACTTTATTTAATTCTTCTTTATAAACTTTATCTTTTTCTGTATTTACATAAGAACTAAAAGCAACAGTTTGTACAACTCCTCCGTTCTCTTTCATCCATTGTAATTGTTCATCATCTAAATTTCTACTATGATTACATAATGCTCTTGCAGAAGAATGAGAGGCGATTATTGGCGCTTTAGACAAAGTAATCATATCTTGCATAGATTTTTTTGAAGGATGAGAAACATCAATCATAATTCCCCATTTGTTCATTTCTTTAATAACTTCTTTTCCTAGATCGCTAACACCGTTATGTAACCAAACATTATCTTTTTCTCCGGTATTAGAATCACACAGTTGACTATGTCCATTGTGAGAAAGACTCATATATCTTGCACCCAAATCGTAAAATTCTTTTACTCTAGAAACATCTGTACCCAAAGGATAAGCATTTTCTACACCAATCATTGCCACTTTTTTTCCTGATGCATAAATTTCTCTAGCTTCTTTAGAATTTACAGCCAAACCAATTCTTTCTGGAGCGATTTCTTTTGTTAATTTATGAATTGCGTTAAACTTACTCATTGCATTTTTATACGCTTTATCATAGCCTTCTTCCGTTAAATCTCCTTGACCTGTGTACACTATAAAAAATGCAACATCTAAGCCACCTTCTTCCATATTTGGCAAGTTGACTTGGTTTTTTAATTTTTGAGTATAATTGATAGAGTCTGTAAAATTAGCAACATTAATATCTACATGCGTATCTAAAGTCATTACTTTTTTGTGAATTGCTTTAGCTTTAGACAACATATTATCTGTTTTAATGTCCTCTTTTTTATTCTCTTTACAAGCAACTATTAAAGTAAGAATAAATAGAATTTTTAGGTTTTTCATTTTTTTGAATTAAGTTAGTTAATGCCTAAAGATATATAATTCTTTAAAAAACTATGTGTTAATATTTTTACAATTAACTATTTGTATTTATTAATCATCAATAAAAATCAACTTTAAACTAAAAATATTCAATAAAACCGTTTAAAGTATTTCTTTTTTAAACAATCATCAAAAAAAAAGAGCTTTCTGAATAGAAAGCTCTTTTTGTAATTTTATATTATAATTTTAAATAGCACTTATAATATCATACTTTGTAATTATATGATGGTTGCCATTTTCTAAAGCCACTAATACAGCTTGATTGTCTTTATTTATCAATTTAGAAATCTCTTCTAATTTTGCAGATTTCTCTACAATAGGATATGATTTACCCATAATATCTTTAATAGGTTTATCTGCAATATCTTTATCTGAAATAAAATTGTGTAATAAAACAGATTCATCTATAGATCCAACAAAACCATTAACATCTTTTACAGGAATTTGAGAAATTTTAAAATCTCGCATTCTTTCGATTGCATGAGAAACTAATTCTTCTGTTTGTGCTGTAACTAAAGGTTTATCAGAATGATTTTTAATTAAATCTGCTGCTGTTTTAATTTCATCTTCTAAAAAACCTCTTTCGCGCATCCAATCATCATTAAACATTTTACCAACGTATCTACTACCGTGATCGTGAAACAGAACAACTACAACATCATCTTTAGTAAAATGTTCTTTTAATTGCAACATCCCTTTAATTGCAGAACCTGCAGAGTTACCAACAAAAATACCTTCTTCTTTTGCAATTTTTCTTGTGTAAACTGCGGCATCTTTATCGGTTACTTTTGTAAAACCATCAATTAATGAAAAGTCTACATTTTTTGGCAAAATATCTTCACCAATACCCTCTGTGATATAAGGATAAATTTCATTCTCATCAAAAATACCCGTTTCATGATATTTTTTAAACACAGAACCGTAAGTATCTATTCCCCAAATTTTAATATTTGGATTTTTCTCTTTTAAATATTTAGCTGTACCCGAAATAGTACCTCCGGTACCAACACCAACTACAAAATGAGTTATTTTACCAGCTGTTTGTTCCCAAATTTCTGGCCCAGTTTGCTCGTAATGTGCTGTTGCATTACTTGGGTTATCGTATTGATTTACATACCAAGAATTTGGTGTTTCTGCTCCTAATCGTTTAGAAACCGAATAATAAGATCTTGGATCTTCTGGCTCTACATTAGTTGGACAAACAATTACTTCTGCACCAACTGCACGTAAAATATCCATTTTCTCTTTAGATTGTTTATCAGAAATTACAAAAATACATTTGTACCCTTTTATAATTGCTGCTAAAGCTAATCCCATACCTGTGTTACCAGATGTACCTTCAATAATTGTTCCGCCCGGTTTTAAACGGCCATCTGCTTCTGCATCTTCAATCATCTTTAAAGCCATTCTATCTTTAACAGAATTACCCGGATTAAAAGTTTCTACTTTTGCTAAAACTAAAGCTTCTATTTCTTTTGTAACACTGTTTAATTGAACCAATGGTGTATTACCAATAGTTTCTAATATATTCTTTGCGTATTTCATGTCTTAAATTTCGATTACAAAGATACTTATTTTTGTGGTTTCCTTAAAAAATCAGACTTTCATTACTAGCTTTTAACATTTTTTTTAAAAGTTTTAAAGATTATTTAAAATACGATTTTAAATTGAAGATAAATTACCTATTCTTATTTGGATAACCTAGAACCGTTACTAAGTTTTCGAACAAAAAAATAAATAATAGATTCTATTATAATATAATTATAAATTAAGGTTGATTAAACTAACAAACTTCTATTATACAGAGATATAAAGGCATACCAATTGTTATATTAAAAGGAAATGTTATTGCTAAAGCCATAGGAATATAAAGTCCGGGATTTGCTTTTGGTGCTGCTAATTTCATAGCTGCTGGCACTGCAATATAGGAAGCACTTGCTGCTAAAATAGACATTAACAACCTATTACCTATTTCTTCTATAAAAACACCACTCATTATAGCTACAAAACAACCGTTTATTAACGGAATTACAATGGCAAAAGATAATGTAAACCATCCTTTTTTTAACAGTGCTTTTAACTTGCCTCCACTGGTAATTCCCATATCTAATAAGAAAACAGCTAAAAAACCTTTAAAAATATCGGTTGTAAATGGCTTAATACCTGCTGCTTGTGCATCATTGGTAAAATACCCTACAAATAAACTACCTATAATTAATATTACACTTCCGTTTGTTAAAGAATGATGTATAACACTTTTAAAAGAAGTTTTTTTCTTATTTTCTTTGTTATAAATAGAGATTAGTAAAACCCCAATAATAATAGAAGGCGCTTCCATTAATGCCATAACTGCAACCATATGACCACCAAACGGAATGTTAGACATTTCTAAAAAAGATATTGTTGTTACAAAAGTAACGGCGCTTACAGAACCATAAGCAGCCGCAATGGCTCCTGCATTTTCTACACTTAACTTTAATCTTAAAATAAAATAAGTATAAAGCGGAACTATTAATGCTAATAATACACCAAAAAGTAAAGACCAAATTATTTCTGATGTAATAATACTATGTGCTAATTCTTGCCCGCCTTTAAAACCAATAGCAAGTAATAAGTAAAGTGATATAAATTTTGACGAGTTCTCTGGTATTTTTAAATCGCTTTTTAAATTAACAGCTATCAACCCTAAAAAGAAAAATAATAATGCAGGGTTTGTTAAATTGTCTACTAAATAATGTAAATCCATAAATTAATGTTTAAGCATAAAAAAAGTAGGAAAGCCTAATAATGCCATTCTTTCCTACTATTCAAATCAAATTAAAATAAATATTACTCTTCTACTGTTATATTTATGGTGCTCGAAATTTTTATATTTTTACCATTTACTTCTAGAGATCTTAAAAATGATTTCATGTCTGCTTGATCATCTATTAATTCTGATATTCTAGAATTGTCATAAGTACATTTATCATTTACATTACCTTCTATTTTTGATAACCTTTGTAACTTATGAAAGTTAATTTTTACGTTAACAACATTGTTTATAATCTTTAGGGCTTCACTCTTAGTAAAATTACCTTCAATTAGTTTTAACTGTTGCTCTTGTAATGTGTTTGTGTTCTTTGACATTTCTAATGTTAAATTTTCCATGATTTCTTACTTGATAATTGTGTTAAGTTTTGAGTTTTTTATAAAATAAATAAGTACTAAAATAACTTGTGATATAATTAAATCTTTTAATAAAGGACTTGTTGTTTTGTATGCTAATATGTTAATAGTTGCCATAGAAATGATCATTATAAATTGTAAAAATTTAGTTAATTGTGCTTTAGTTACCTGAATTACAACATCATTGTTATAAGGCTTAATTTGTCTTGATGGTTTAATTGCTGTTTGACTCATGGTTTATTTTTTACAAAGAAATAAGGTTTATTTCATATATTTTTATTTATATTTATTATGTTATATATTAAAATAATTTATGAATTACACTTTGCATCAATTAGAAATATTTAAGAAAATAGCAGAAGTAAAAAGCGTAACAAAAGCATCTGAACAACTTTTTTTAACTCAACCAGCAGTTTCTATTCAGCTTAAAAATTTTCAAGATCAATTTAATTTACCATTATTTGAAGTTGTTGGTAGAAAGCTATACATAACAGAATTTGGAGAAGAAATAGCAGAAACTGCCATTAAAATTTTAGATCAAGTAGCTTCAATTAATTACAAATCGGCTCTTTTTGAAGGTAAATTGGCAGGTAAATTAAAAATATCGATTGTTTCTACTGCAAAATATGCGATGCCCTATTTCTTATCAGACTTTATAAAAAAAAATGAAATGATAGATTTAACTATGGATGTTACTAATAAAATGTCTGTAATTAGAAGTTTAGAAAATAACGAATGTGATTTTGCAATGGTATCTACAATTCCTAAAAAATTAAATATAGAGCGTATTGCTCTAATGAAAAATAAATTATTTTTTGTTTCTAATAAAAATTACATTTTTGATAGAAAAAAATTAAAAACAGAATTAAATAAAACTCCCTTTATTTTTAGAGAACAAGGTTCTGCGACTAGATTAGCAATGGAAAGATATTTAACAAAAAATAAAATTCAAATACATAAAAAAATGGAACTAACCTCTAACGAGGCAGTTAAACAAGCGGTAATTGCAGGATTAGGAATTTCTATTATGCCTATAATTGGTATTAAAAACGAACTTCAGAAAGGAGATTTAAAAATTTTGGATATTAAAGATTTACCAATAGAAACAACTTGGAATCTAATTTGGTTAAAATCTAAAAACCTATCCTCTGTTGCAAAAGCATTTAAACTGCACATCGAAGAGAACAAAAATATTATTATTGAAAATAACTTTAATTGGTTTTCTAATTAATAATTAAGCGAACTTAATAGATTTTGAAGGGTTAATTTTTGTGATAATATAAGATGGGATAATTAACATTAAAAAACATAAAATTAATGTCCCAATATTTAATGCTAAAATTGCACCAATACTTATATGTACAGGCATTACAGAAACGTAATATGTTTCTGGATTTAATGTAATTAGTTTGAAAAAGTGTTGAGCACCAATAATTGATAAACCTATAATATTTCCCCAGAAAAGACCCTTTAAAATTAAATAAGAAGCGTTGTATAAAAAAATCTTTCTTATACTAGAATTACTACTTCCTAAAGCTTTTAAAATACCAATCATTTGCACACGTTCTAATATTAAAACAAGCAAAGCAGTAATCATATTTATACCTGCAATTAGTATCATTATTGCAATAATAAACCAAACATTATTGTCAAATAATTTAATCCAATCGAATACTGTTGGGTAAATATCTGTAATGGTTTTTGCATTAAGCGTTAAACTTACTTCGCTATAAATTTCTTCTCCTTTTGCTTCTATATCATCAAAACTATTTAAAACAACTTCAAAACCACCAACTTGGTTCTCTGTCCATTTATTTAATTTTTGAACTTCTCTAATATCTCCAATCATCATATTTTCATCAAACTGCATAAAACCAGAATTGTAAATACCAACAACTTGGTATTTTCTATTAGATGGAAGCTTATTTTGCCTAGATTTTAAAAATGACGCAGAAATTGTGTCATTTAATTTTAATTGAAGTCTATTTACAATTGTTTGCGATAATAACACACCTTTTGTTCTTGGTAACGTAAAATCTGGCAATCTACCCTCAACTAAATACTCGTTAAATATAGACCAATCATAATCCGAAGAAACTCCTTTAAAAACAACACCTTCAAAAGCTGTATCTGTTCTTAAAAGACCGCCTTTACTAGCATAAACCTGCACGTTTTTAATGCCATCGATATTTTTAAACTCCGGATAAAAATCTTGCTCGATATCTATAGGCGTTGTAGAGACATCAGAATTGTTATTATCATAATTTACAATTTGAACATGACCTTTAAAACCAGCCATTTTATCGCGAATTTTGATTTGTAAACCTGCGGCTGTTGCTACAGCAATTAGCATAATAATCATACCTAACGCAATTGCAGCAATTGCTATTTTTATTATTGGCGATGAAATGCTATTTTTATACTTTTTACCTGCAATAATGCGTTTGGCTATATATAACTCGTAATTCAAATTGATGACAGATTTTAAACCTTTCAAAAGTACATATTTATTCTTAGTTCTTTTACTGAATTTTAACCTGATTTCTTGTGCTCAGAAAACAAAAGTTAATCAGAATAACCATGTCAAAACTATTTCTGAAATTAAAACAGGTGCAGAAAGAACCGATTTATATTTAAATATTTTAAAAGGAAAAAACGTAGCCATTGTGGCAAATCAAACTTCTGCTTTAAACGTTTTACAAAGAGCCGAAGTTGCACCAAATGTAATGGGTTCTAAAAAAATAACACATCATTTAGTAGATTATCTTCACAACAATAATACAATAAATGTAAAAAAAGTTTTTGCACCAGAACACGGTTTTAGAGGAAAAGCTGATGCTGGAGAAATTGTAAAAGACGGTTTAGATACCAAAACAAATTTACCAATTGTATCTCTTTATGGTAAAAATAAAAAACCAACTCTAGAGCAATTAAAAAACATAGATATTGTTGTTTTTGATATACAAGATGTTGGCGCTCGTTTTTACACGTATATTTCTTCGTTACATTATGTTATGGAAGCTTGTGCAGAGGCCAATATTCCTGTTTTGTTATTAGACAGACCAAACCCGAATGCTCATTATATTGATGGTCCTGTTTTAGAAACAAGCCATAAATCTTTTGTTGGTATGCATAACGTTCCTGTGGTTTACGGAATGACAATTGGCGAATACGGACAAATGATTAATGGTGAAAAATGGTTAAATAACGGAATAGCATGTGATTTAAAAGTAATACCAGTTTTAAACTACAATCATCAAACACAATATAGTTTACCTATAAAACCTTCGCCAAATTTACCAAACGATAAAAGCATAAACCTTTACCCTAGTTTATGTTTTTTTGAGGGAACAAATGTATCTGCCGGAAGAGGAACATCTATGCAGTTTCAAATTTATGGTTCTCCTTTTTTATCGAAGAATAACTTTTCTTTTACTCCGAAAGAAAATGAAGGAGCAAAATATCCTAAACATCAAAACAAGCTATGTTTTGGCAAAGATTTAAGAGATTCTAAGAATTTAAATCAACTTGATTTGTCTTATTTGATTAGTGCTTATAAGCAAAACACTGCTAAAGATTTTTTTAATAATTTTTTCACAAAATTAGCGGGCACAAAAAAACTACAAGAACAAATAGAGAAAGGTTTATCTGCTGATGAAATAAAAAATACTTGGCAAAAAGATTTGAATGATTTTAAACTGATTCGAGAAAAATATTTAATTTATAAATAAAAAAACCATTTCATAAATTTTAAGAAATGGCTTTTAATAATTTAGATGGATAAAATTTTCCTTGATTTCATTAATAATAATTTATAATTATTATCTTTTTTTAATTTGTCATACCAAATTTTAGCTTTATCCTTTTCACCTATTTTATTATACAACGTAAAATTTAAAAAATTATAAAAGGTTCGATTTTTTTCTTCAATTTCACTTTCTTTAAATTTATTTTTTATTTTGGTTATGGCCTTAATGTTATTATTTTTTAAAGTATTTCTGTACACCTCACTTAACAAATATAATCTTTGAGATTCTTTGTTTTTGTTACCTTCTTTTTTAAAAAGGCTTTTAGATTTTTTTAAATAAACATTTGCAAGTTTTAAAAAATTACTTCTTACCTTTTTATCTAAAAAAATTGAAAAATCTAAATAACTTTCTGCCAATTCTAATGCAGTATCTCCAGATTTTTTATTCAAAAAAGAAACATATTTTTTTTGCATTAAATTAGTTTTTAAAGAAAAATTTTGCAGAAGTGATATTACTTCTGATTTCCTCATATAACTCATCTTTTGAAAAACTATTTCTCCTGTTGGGTCTATAATAAAAACAAAAGGTATTGCTCTTACGCCATATTTTCTAGAGAGACTACTTTCTAAATCAATGTTAATTTTTAAAGGAATAAAATTTTCCATCAATTCTTGCACTTCTGGCTTACTCCAAGATTCGGAATCCATTCTTTTACAAGGGCCACACCAACTAGCCCAAAAATCTACTAATATAAATTTATTTGTAGCTACAGCAATTTTCTGTGCATCTTCAAAAGATGTCATCCATTGATCTGCTTTTAAGCTGTTTGTAAATAATAATAGAAAAGTGAATGGTAAAATAATTTTTTTCATAGCATTTATTTTTTTGGATAAATATAATGCTTTTCAGCAAAAAATTAAATATTTGTTGGTTTTCTATATCCTTGAAAAGGCTGCTTTAACAATTCTTTTAACGAAGAATTTTTTACTTCATCAGGAAAAGTATCTACACCATACACAATTTTATCTCTATCAAATTTCATGTAAGTACCAAAAATTCTATCCCAAATAGAAAAAATATTTCCATAATTAGAATCTGTATATGGCAATTTATAATGATGATGTACTTTATGCATATCAGGAGAAACTATAAAATAACTTAAAAAAGTATCAAATTTTGAAGACATTTTAATATTGGCGTGTGTAAATTGAGTAAAAATTAAAGACATCGATTGATACATAAATACAATAGCTATTGGCGTACCAATAACAAAAACACCTAATAAAGTAAAAGCAAAACGAATAATACTTTCTATTGGATGATGCCTATTTGCTGTGGTTGTATCTACATTATGATCGGAATGATGTACCAAATGAACCATCCATAAAACAGCAACTTTGTGTTCTACAAAATGAGCTAAATAAGCGCCAAAAAAATCTAAAAATAATATTCCTAAAGTAACATATAACCAAAGTGGCATTTCTGGCAACAAATTAATAAGTCCGAAATTATTTACATCTACCCAATCTGCAGTTTTAAGCAATAAAAATGCCAACGAAAAATTTATAATTATCGTTGTAAATGTAAAAAACAAGTTTGGTAACGCATGTTTCCATTTTTTGTAATTAAAATTAAATAAAGGTACTGCACCTTCTAGAAGCCAAAAAAATGTAATACCAGAAACAAGAATTAAACTTCGATGAGAAGATGGTATCGATTCGAAATAAGAAAAAATAGTTTGCATAAATTTATTTTCTACTAAAATAGTGAAATTAAATTATGCAAATTTTACTAGTAAAAGAGTTTAAGATCTTTTAATTTTCTTGTTACCTTCTAAAGGCAAACGCTTTTTTAAGTTTTCTACAATATTATAGGTAGCAGGACAAATTGCTGTATTAGCAATGGTTAAATCTGTTATGCCAATAAACTTTTTACGGTTTGTATGCGGATATTCTGCACATGCTTTTGGCCTTACACTGTAAATAAAACAAGTATTATCGCTTTCATCAAAAAAAGTACAAGGCGCAGATTTTAAAACCATAAAATCGTCTTCATCTCTCTCTAAATATTGCGATGTAAATGCTGCAACCTTCATTTTTAGATATTTTGCAATACGTTCTATGTCAACATCAGTAAATATTGGGCTAGTTGTTTTGCAACAATTACCACAAGTTAAACAGTCTGTTTTTTCAAACTCTTTATCGTGCAATTCTTGCATTAAATAATCTAATCTTTTTGGCGTTCGTTTCTTAAGTCTCGCAAAATATTTTTCGTTTTCTTTTTTTGCTTCTTTAGCTAATTTTGGGAGTTGTTTCAGCATTTTTTCCATGATACAAAATTACAATTATTCTTCCGGAAAAATCACTCAGAAAAACAAATAAAAATCCTTAATTTTGTATTTCAATTTTATTAATAAATGAATATTCAAAACACCATAGAAACTAAAGTTAAAGAAGGTTTCTTAGCATTATATAATATCGAAATTCCGTCTGTAGAGTTTCAAGCAACAAGAAAAGAATTTGAAGGAGACATTACTGTTGTTGTTTTTCCGTTGCTACGTTACAAAAAAGGAAATCCTGTACAAATAGGAGAAGATTTAGGTACATATTTAGTAGAAAACGTTACCGAAATCACCAATTTTAATGTTGTAAAAGGATTTTTAAATTTAGTTGTAGACGATTCTTTTTACACAAACTTTTTTAATGCGATTCTAGAGAATACTTCTTATGGTTTTGAAACACCAAAGGCTAATGAAAAAGCTATAATGGTAGAATATTCTTCTCCGAACACAAACAAACCTCTTCATTTAGGCCACGTTCGTAATAATTTATTAGGATATTCTGTTGCAGAAATTATAAAAGCGTCTGGTAAAAAAGTTTACAAAACTCAAATTATTAACGATAGAGGAATTCATATCTGTAAATCGATGTTAGCTTGGGAAAAATTCGGAAACGGAGAAACTCCTGAATCTACAGGTTTAAAAGGTGATAAATTGGTTGGTAATTATTACGTAAAATTTGACCAAGAATATAAAAAAGAAATAGCTCAATTAATTTCTGAAGGTAAAACTGAAGATGAGGCTAAAAAAGAAGCTCCTTTATTTGTAGAAGCACAACAAATGCTTTTAAAATGGGAAGCTGGTGATAAAGATGTAGTGGCTTTATGGGAAACTATGAATGCTTGGGTTTACGCTGGTTTTGACGTTACTTACAAAAACATGGGAGTTAACTTTGATAATCTTTATTATGAAAGTAATACCTATTTATTAGGAAAAGATGTTGTTGCACAAGGTTTAGAAAAAGGTGTTTTCTATAGAAAAGAAGACGGTTCTGTTTGGTGCGATTTAACTGATGATGGTTTAGATGAAAAAATTGTATTACGTTCTGACGGAACTGCAGTTTATATGACTCAAGATATTGGTACAGCCATACAACGTGTAAAAGATTATGCAGATGTTGGCGGTATGGTTTATACTGTTGGTAACGAGCAAGATTACCATTTTCAAGTATTATTCTTAATCTTAAAGAAATTAGGTTTCGATTGGGCTAAACAATTACATCATTTAAGCTACGGAATGGTAGATTTACCTTCTGGAAAAATGAAATCTAGAGAAGGAACTGTTGTAGATGCTGATGAATTAATGATAGAAATGACAGATACTGCTAGAACTATTTCTGAAGAACTAGGCAAGTTAGAAGGGTATTCTGATGAAGAAAAAGAAGAGTTGTATAAAACGATTGGTTTAGGAGCTTTAAAGTATTTTATTTTAAAAGTAGATCCTAAAAAGAGAATTTTATTCGACCCGAAATCTTCTGTAGATTTCCAAGGAAATACCGGTCCTTTTATACAATATACGTATGCTAGAATTCAGTCTATAATTAGAAAAGCAAATTTTGATTATTCGAAATCTGTAAGTGTAGATTTACACGAAAAAGAAAAAGAATTATTAAAACAATTAGAATTATATCCTGAAACAATACAGCAAGCTGCTGCAAATTATTCGCCAGCAATTATTGCAAATTACACCTATGATTTGGTGAAAGAATTTAATTCTTTTTATCAAAATGTACACATTTTAGGAGAACAAGATTTAGATAAAAAAACATTCAGAGTTCAATTATCTAAAAAAGTTGCAGACACTATAAAATCGGCATTTTCTTTATTAGGAATTCAGGTTCCTGAAAGAATGTAAAAAAGTTAAATTTATGAAACAATCATTAGTATTATTATTTCTTTTTATTTCTTTGAGTTTAACCTCACAATCTATCTTTAATAGTTATGAAGAGGGAAAAATTTATTTTAGAGATAGCACTCAGACAAAAGGTTTAATAAAAATCACATCCAGTGATAAAATAAAGTTCAAGAAGACAAAGAACGATAAAAAAGAGATTTTAGATTATAAAACAGTTAGAATGCTTAAATTTATAGATGGTACAGAATACATTTATAAGTTATCAAAAAAAACAAATAAAATTTTATTGATTAAAAGAGCAATTGAAGGTAAGCTAAATTTATATTCTTTTGAGGTTACAAACAATAGTCTTCCAGGAATGGGTATGGCTCCTGGATTATCAATAACTTTTGGATTGAGTAATAGCAGAACTGTTTATTATATAGGCAGTAATGAATCTGATTTTATGGAAAAACTTCCTAACAACCCAAAAAGTAAAAAGTTTAAGAAAATTATATCTAAATACACTTCAGATTGTAAAAACTTTATTGAATTGATAAAAGATAAAAAAAGTGTTATAAATAATTTTGAAAATAAAAATTCTAGAGTAGAGGATATAATTAAATATTATAATGCTAATTGCAAGTAAAATCATATCTAAGGATATAATTAAAATTAAAATAAAGTTAAAAGTTAGTAAATTAGCACGCGTTAAGGATTGAAGTGGCATCCTTTTTTTGAGGTAGGATAAAAAAAGATAGAACGTAAAGCCTGTTAAAACGCCCAAAATAAAACAAACAACTAGTAAATATTAAAAGAATGAAATACGACATCATAATTATTGGAAGTGGACCTGGAGGATATGTTACCGGAATTAGAGCTTCTCAATTAGGCTTTAAAGTTGCCATTGTAGAAAAAGAAAGTTTAGGTGGAATTTGTTTAAACTGGGGATGTATCCCAACAAAAGCATTACTAAAGTCTGCACAAGTTTATGATTATTTAAAGCATGTTGATGAATATGGTTTAAAAGCAGAAGCAATTGATAAAGATTTTGATGCTGTTATTAAAAGAAGTCGTGATGTTGCAGACGGAATGAGCAAAGGTGTTGCTTTTTTAATGAAGAAAAACAAAATCGATATTATAAATGGTTTTGGTAAAATAAAAACTGGTAAAAAAGTTGATGTTACTGCAGAAGATGGTACTGTAACAGAATATAGTGCAGACAATATTATTATTGCAACTGGTGCACGTTCTAGAGAATTACCAAACTTACCACAAGATGGTAAAAAAGTAATTGGTTATAGACAAGCAATGACGTTGCCATCGCAACCTAAATCTATGATTGTTGTAGGTTCTGGTGCAATTGGTGTTGAGTTTGCTCATTTCTATAACTCTATGGGAACAGAAGTTACTATTGTAGAATATATGCCAAATTTAGTACCAGTAGAAGATATCGATATTTCTAAACAATTTGAACGCTCTGTTAAAAAATCTGGAATTAAAGTTATGACAAACTCTTCTGTAGAGTCTGTTGATACTTCTGGTGATGGTGTTGTTGCTACTGTAAAAACTAAAAAAGGAGAAGAAACTTTAAAAGCTGATATTTTATTATCTGCAGTTGGTATTAAATCTAACATCGAAAACATTGGTTTAGAAGATGTAGGTATTATTGTTGATAGAGATAAAATCTTAGTAAACGATTTTTACCAAACTAACATACCAGGTTATTATGCAATTGGTGACGTTGTTCCTGGGCAAGCTTTAGCACACGTTGCTTCTGCAGAAGGAATTACTTGTGTTGAAAAATTAGCTGGTTTACATACAGAAGCTATCGATTACGGTAACGTACCTGGTTGTACATATGCAACTCCAGAAATTGCATCTGTTGGTATGACAGAAGCAAAAGCTAAAGAAGCAGGTTACGAACTTAAAGTTGGTAAATTTCCATTTTCAGCATCAGGAAAAGCAAAAGCAGCAGGAACTCCTGATGGTTTTGTAAAAGTAATTTTTGATGCAAAATATGGTGAATGGTTAGGTTGCCACATGATTGGTGCTGGTGTTACTGATATGATTGCAGAAGCTGTTCTTGGTAGAAAATTAGAAACTACTGGTCATGAAGTTTTAAAAGCAATTCACCCTCACCCAACAATGAGTGAAGCTGTAATGGAAGCTGTTGCAGATGCTTACGACGAAGTAATTCATTTATAAGATTATTATTTAAAATTTATAACTGATATATAATTATCATTTAACTATAAAATTTGTAGTTTAATCGAAAAACCAAAGCTAAAAGCTTTGGTTTTTTTGTACATTTAGACTATAATTAAAAATCAAAAAATTAAAATGAGAGCAAAATATCAAAGCGTATTAAATCTAGGAGAAGAATTAGCTATTAAAAATGGAGATGTAAAAGAAGAAAACGGCGTACTACATGTTGTAGGTACTGCAAAAAACCAATATGAAAAAAACTTACTTTGGGATGAAATAAAAAAAGTTGGTGGTGAAAACCCGACAGATATTATGGCAGATATTTCTGTAGAAGATACTTCTATCTTTGCAAACCATACTGTAAAAAGTGGAGATACTCTTGGTAAAATCGCAAAGCAATATTATGGTAAGTCATCTAAATATACTGCTATCTTTGAAGCAAATACTAATATCTTAAAAAGCCCAGATGTAATTCATCCTGGTCAAGAATTAGTTATTCCTAATTTATAGAACAGTATCATAAAATATATTGAAACCGAAGTTAAAAGCTTCGGTTTTTTTTTGAAATAAGTATATACAAATTAACAAATACTGTACATTTACATTTTATTATATAAATGATTACAGACAAAAAAAAGTTTATAATTGAGGTTATCAAAGGCATTCTAAAACTAATAGTTGCAGGTGTTTTTATTGGTTATTTAAAAGAATACGATTTAATAATTGCCTTAATTTTAGTTGCAAAACTTACACATAACGTTTACAAGGATATTATTAAACCCAAAAACAAAAATTGGTTGTTACTTATAGGAATGCTTTTAACTTGCTTTGGCGGAATTGTAGGTGAAACTTGGGGTGTTGCAAACGGTTATTGGGAATACCATGAAGTCAGCAGAGAATTACCGCTTTGGCTACCTTTTGCTTGGATGTATGCCTTCTATTTTTTATACAAATTAGAATTAAAATTAATTCCGTTACTAAAAAATAAAAGTCAAAAAAATAAAATTATACTTGCTTTAATTTTAGCATTAATATTACCTGCTTTCGGTGAAGTTATTACGATTCAGTTAGGTGTTTGGACCTATTATTGGCCTTATCAGCTTTTCGGAGTACCTTTATATGCTTTTATCTGTTTGGTTTTTGTACATATGTTAGTGTACACAATACTACACTACATTTGCAAAAAATACAATATTAAAGATTTAGTATACAATTAAAAAAACTTTTAATTAAAACTGCCAACAAGCAATTCTAGTAACCTTATTACCTTGATTCATTGGGATTACTTTAAACTGTACTGCACCTAATTTTTTTGAAGATTTCTCTAAACTTTCTATATTTTCTTTCTTAGAAACTAAACTTGTAAACCATTTGCTTTTGGTTTTAAACAAAGAACTTTCATATAAATAATTGTGTAGAAAAGCTTTTTCTCCGCCAACATACCAAAGCTCATTATTATTCCCAGAAAAATTTCTAACTGCATTATTTCCTAAATTCTTAGTCTTTCTTCGGTTTGCACCTTGTGCTTCTTCTGCAGATTTATAAAAAGGAGGATTACACATCGTTGCAGTAAAAGAATCTTCTTCTTCTATAATTCCTTTTAAAATATTTTGCTCGTTAAATTGCTGACGTAAAGTGATATTCTCTTCTAATTTATTATCGTAAATAATGTCTTGCGCATAATCTAAAGAATCTAAATCAATATCAGAACCTACAAATGTCCAATTATACTCTGCTACACCTAAAATAGGATAAATACAAGTTGCACCGGTTCCTACATCTAATATTTTAATATTTTCTTCGGATGAAAGCAAATCAGATAAATGATGAATGTAATCTAAACGACCAGGAATTGGCGGACATAAATTTTCGTCAGGAAAATCCCAAACAGTCAATTTATCATAAGAAAATAAAAGTGCTTTATTCAGTTCTTTTACAGCCTTAGGGTTCGAAAAATCGATACTTAAATTTCCGTAGTTATTTGTTGCTACAAACTCCTTTAAATTAGAATTATTAAGAACAAGTTCATCAAAATTATAACCTGTATTAAATTTATTTTTTGGATGTAAACCTTTTTCTTTACTCATAAATATCGATATTTTTAAAACAATTAATGGTTATAAACCATATTTTTAGAACTGTAAATTTTATTCTACATTAAAGTTCTAAAACAGTAAATTGAAGATCTAATGGTTTTAAAGATTTTTTAAGCGCTTTTATAAAACCACTACCATATTCTAAATAATATTCAGAGAAATTACGCTGTCTTTCTTCTAAACTCTGATTCGGTAAAATTTCATTTTGAAGAAAAGTAATTCGATCAACCAAATCTTTTTGCCTTCTTTTTTCTGCTCTGATTAATCTCTTCTGTAAATTCTGTAAACCTTTAATTTGTTTCTTTTCTTGCGCTTTTACCGCATTTATAAAAGTAACATCAGTTTTTTCTGCAACCGTTTTTAATTCTTCAAATTGTTGTTCTAAATAAGTGATTTTATTGTTGAAATCAACTTCTAAATCTGCGTTTTCAATTACTTTTTTAGATAATAACTCGTGTTGATTAAAAAACAACTCTTCTATAGAAATATCTAATTTATCTAGTTTTCGTTGTTGCTTCTCTGAGACAACTTGCACAGAATTTCTTAATAATAAAATAGGAAAAGGAACATTTACTTTATTAAAATATTGTTTTAACTCAAACCAATATGCCATTTCGCCTCCACCACCTAAATAACAAATATTTGGTAAAATAACTTCTTGATAAAGAGGTCTCATTATTACATTTGGCGAAAATGCTTTCGGATTTTTTTCTACTTCCTGTAGAATTTCTGATTTAGTAAAAGTAATTTCCGTGTTGTTTATCTTGTAAACTCCTTCTTCAAAAATGATACGTTCTCTAAAGTTATCACCTAAATAAAATAAATTAATCTCTCTAGGGTTTACTTGAATTTTATAATTTTCTTCTAATTTTTCTATCTTTTTAGAAACTTCTTTAAACGAAGTACCATGCTCTAGTTCTTCATTAACAAAAGGAATAAAAAGTTCTTTTAATTGTTCATCATCTCCATCAACAATTACCAATCCAAATTCCTTAAACAATTCGTTTGCGATATATCGTGTTGCATCTGCTAAATTATTGTGCTTTAAATAACCATCAGAAAAAAGAGTTCGCAAATATGTAGCATTTTTAGAACCACCTAATTGATTTGCAAAAACATTTAAAACGTTATCTAAACCTTCAGTAGAAAATCGCCCTACTGCACCACCATCTTCTCTATTCCAAACAACTTTTTTACCTTTAAAGTTAAAATAGTTAATCTCATCAAAATCGTGATCTTCTGTTGCCATCCAATAAACTGGCACAAAATTTTTCTCTGGAAATTTTTCTGACAATTCTTCTGCTAAATTAATTGCAGAAATAATTTTATATAAAAAATACAACGGTCCTGTAAATAAGTTTAATTGATGACCGGTTGTAATTGTAAAAGTATTTTTAAGTTTTAAAAGTTGAATGTTTTCTTCCGTTTTCGCTGAAACATCAAAATTTAAATATTGATTTTTTATCGCTTCTGTCAAAACCAAACGAGTTTGCAAACTAAAAGATCTTTCTTTTTCTTCTATTTGATTGTAAAACCCTGTAATATCTGGAAAATTATTGTAAAACGGTTTTAAAGTATCTTTTTGCTCTAAATAATCTATCATTGTATTAGAGAAAAAACCTGTTTTTTTAAACGGAATTTGAGTAACTTTCATTAGGCTACATGGTTTTTAATACAACAACATTCTCTGTCTATCTTACTGCTCATTTTGACTTCTAAATTTTTTATAAAAATACAACTATTTTAAGCTTTGTAAATCACTACAAATCAATCTAACAAAGTTTTAACAAGTTCTATTTTCTGCAAATTAACAATTTTAAAAATATATTATTACTTTTGATTTTCTAATCAAACACTTACATGAAAATCAAATCTATTGTAGTTGTTCTTTTTTTATTAACAGGAACACTATTTTCTCAAAAAATTAAATCTCCAAAAGAATTTTTAGGTTACGAAATTGGCGCTCGTTTTACAAGACATCATAAAGTTGTAGACTATTTTAATTATGTTAGCAACACTTTATCTAATGTAAAGTTAGAGAAATATGGCGAAACAAATGAACACAGACCTTTATATGTTAGTTACATTTCTTCTGCAGAAAATATTAAGAATTTAGAAAGCATAAGAAAAAATAATCTAAGTCAAACAGGGGTAATTTCTGGTAATTCTAAAAATGATATTGCCATTGTATGGCTTAGTTATAATGTACATGGTAACGAAGCTTCTAGTACAGAAACAGCAATGTTAACGTTATACGAATTGGTTACTGCAAAAAAAGCTTGGTTAGAAAACACGGTTGTTATTTTAGATCCTTGTATTAATCCTGATGGTAGAGATCGATATGTAAATTGGTACAACCAAGTAAAAAGTACACCTTATAATACAGATCAAAATGCTAAAGAACATGCAGAACCTTGGCCAGGTGGAAGACCAAATCACTATTTATTTGACCTAAATAGAGATTGGGCTTGGGCAACACAAGTAGAATCTCAGCAAAGAATTAAAGTTTACAATAAATGGATGCCTCACATTCATGTAGATTTTCATGAGCAAGGAATAAATAATCCGTATTACTTTGCTCCTGCTGCAGAACCTTTTCATGAAATTATTACTGATTGGCAAAGAGATTTTCAAACACAAATTGGTAAAAATCACGCAAAATATTTCGATAAAGAAGGTTGGTTATATTTTACAAAAGAAAGTTTCGATTTATTATACCCAAGTTATGGCGATACTTACCCAACATATATGGGCGCAATTGGTATGACCTATGAACAAGCTGGTCATGGTCGTGCAGGTTTAGGTATTCATACAGATGAAGGTGAAATTTTAACGTTAAAAGATAGAGCTGCACACCATTTAACTACAGGTTTATCTACTGTAGAGATTTCTTCAAAAAATGCTAAAAAACTAAACTCAGAATTCAGAAAATTCTTTAATAATTCTGGTTTGAACTTTAAAAGTTATGTTTTAAAGAACGAAAATGCAGACAAAATGAATCGTCTAAAAGAGTTATTAGACACTCATGAAATAAAATATGAAAGTGCTAAAAATGGTTCTGTAAAAGGATATAGTTATACTACTCAAAAAGATGCTAAACTAGACGTTAGCAATAAAGATTTAGTTATTCATACAGATCAGCCAAAAGGTAAAATGGTAAAAGCTTTGTTTGAACCAAATGCTAAATTAGTAGATTCTTTAACTTATGATATTACAGCATGGTCTTTACCATATGCTCACGGTTTTAATGCGGTTGCATCTAAAAGTAAGGTAAACTCTACAACTATTAACACTAACAATACTATTGTAAATTCTGAAGATAAAAGTGCTTATGCATACGTTTCTAAATGGAATAGTCTTGCTGATGCTACTTTCTTAGCAGATTTATTAAAGAATAATATTGTACCAAGGTTTGCAGAAAAATCTTTTTCAGCAAACAATACATCTTACGATAAAGGAACTTTAATAATACTTAGAAATGATAACAGAAACACAGATTTTGATTCAAAAATTGTAGCAATAGCAGACAAACATCAACGTAAATTAACATCTGTTGCAACTGGTTTTTCTCAGTCTGGTGTAGATTTTGGTTCATCTGCAATTAAACCAATTAACAAGCAAAAAATAGCAGTTGTTTCTGGTAAAGCAACTTCTTCTTTAAGTTTTGGTGAAGTTTGGCACTTTTTTGAAACTCAATTAGAATACCCAATTACTAACATAAACTCTAGTAATTTTGGTTATACAGATCTAAGTAAATATGATGTAATAATCTTACCTAGTGGTTATTACAATAGTATTTTAAGTGGTTCTACTTTATCTAACATAAAAAAATGGGTAAGATCTGGCGGAACATTAGTAGCAATAGGAAATGCATTAAATAGTTTTGCCAATAAAGAAGGATTCTCTTTAAAAACAAAAAAGAATGCAGAAATAAAAACTGACAATAATTTAGTTCCTTACCAAGATAGAGAACGTAAAAGTGTTGCTAATTTAATTACTGGAAGTATTTTTAAAAGTACGTTAGACAATTCGCATCCGTTAGCTTTTGGATATGATAAAGAATATTTTTCTTTAAAACTAAGCGGAACCTCTTACAGTTACTTAAAAAAAGGATATAATGTTGGTTATTTTGATAAAAACTCTAACAATGTTTCTGGTTATGCAGGAAGTAAAGCTGTAAAAAATGTACCTGAATCTTTACTGTTCGGTGAACAAACGATGGGAAGAGGAAGTATTGTTTACATGGTAGATAATCCTTTATTTAGATCTTTTTGGGAAAACGGAAAACTATTTGTAGCCAATGCAGTATTTCTGTTAAACTCTAATCAATTAAAATAAAATCTAAAAAACCACTCAAACAGAGTGGTTTTTTTTTATAATCATGAAACATTTACCTTTGTAATCTTAATAATAGTCATGCAAATAGAAGATTTAATTGGTGAATATCAAATAATAGGTAAAAACCAAGATAATACTGAAAACACTTATAAAGGTATTTTAAATTTAAGCTTACTAAACAACAACAAACTTAAAGCTGTTTGGCTAATTAATAAGAGTCAGCAACAATTTGGAGAGGGTTTTTTTAAAGACAACATCTTAGTTATTAATTTTGAATATCAAGGTGATGAAAACGATATTTACAAAGGAACAGTTGTTTATAAATGCTTATCAAAAGATATTTTAGATGGTTTTTGGTCTGAAGAATTTGGTAACCCAAATTATTTAGGTGAAGAAAGATGTTTTAGAATTAAAGAAAATGAAATATTAAATTAAGTATGAAATGCCCTTGTAACCCAAATAAATTATATAAAAATTGCTGTAAGAAAGCTCATGATGACATATTCTCTGTTAAAACATCAGAAGAATTAATGCGTTCTAGATACAGTGCTTTTGTGTTGGGTAATACAGATTATTTACATAAAAGCCATCATAGTTCAACAAGATTGTCTAATAGAGAATACAAAGAATTAAAAAAGTGGACTAAATCTGTTGATTGGGTAAAACTTCAAATTCATAATTCTACGAATAATAGTATAGAATTTACTGCCTTTTTTATTGAAAACGGAAATTTAGAAACCATTAAAGAATATTCTACATTTTGTAAAGAAAATAATCATTGGGTATATTTAAATGCAGTTTAATAGCTATTTTATTACTTTTGCATTACCTAACTACAACTTTTTATTTTAATGAAACAAATTATAATTTTTTTGTTGTTAATTATTGTTATTTTAATTGGCTACGGAAAATACAACCAGTACAAAAGATACAACTCACCAGAGGTTAATTATACATCAACTAAAACCTTAGATTTAGAATACTACAATCAAGAAATTGTTTTAAAGTATTATGAAGCTGTAGAAGAACTTAATAGTTTTGTAATGTTACAATGGTCTGCAAACAATATAGATGTTAGAACACCAGAAGACGATGATAACGAAACAAAAATAGCGGTTGATACTTATGCTAAAAAATTAGCTACAGTAAAATACTATGAAGATATATTATCTAAATCTTCTGAATTTAAATCGAAAGGATTAACGAGTAAAGAAATTGAATTTTTAACTAAAAACGGAATCGATTTAAAAACCTATAATAAAAATCTTTATACTAATAAATTAATCACATTATTTAAGAATACTCCTCAGATTAAATTTGGAAGCAAACATCCTATTATTTTTGAAATTCAAAAGATTTTAATCAAAAAAGGATACAAACTAGAATTAGATGGCGTTTATAAAAAAGAAACTTTTAATATAATTAAGAGTTTTGAAACTAAAAATAATCTTTTATCAGACGGCGTTTTAGACCTTTTAACATTAGAAGAACTTTTAAAATAAAGATTTATAAAAACAAAAACGTCTAGAAACAATTAAGTATCTAGACGTTTTAATATAAATAACTAAACTCTAATTTTTCATAAACTTAGAACTTCCTACAGTATTATCAACTGTATATTTAATCATGTAAACACCTTTACTCAAATTCGAAACATCAATACTTTTTGATTTTTTATTTATTTGAATATTTTTTACTTGTTTTCCTAAAATATTATAAATACTAACTTTAGAAATTATATTATCCGAAGAAATATTTAAGTAATTATTTGTAGGATTAGGATACATAGAAATGTTTAGTAAAGAATTTCTTTCTACACTTGCAACTGCAGCATTAGAACTTAAAACAACACTACCCAAACTAGCTTCGTTAGATGGATTACCTAATGCACCTTTTACAGAAAAACCGTATTGAATAATAAAACCTGCTTGCAATTCTGCAGCTAATGCCGAAACTGAAAAAGAAGACATGCTGCTTGTTAAAGTGACACTTTTATTTACAACTGTAGCATAACCATTATTAGGATCTAATGCTTTTATAAATGCAACAACAGTGTAACCTGCATCGATTGTATAACTATCGATATTTGCAGAAAAAGTTAAATCCGAATCTGCTAATCCGTTATTTTCTACATAAGAACTTGCTTCTATATATTTGTTTGGTGTTGTAGGATTATCAAACCAAGAAGCATTTGTGTTTTCGGCTGCCCAAATAGCAAAATTAGGTTGTAATGTAATTGTTGATGCATTTACCGTTGTTTTTAAATTTGCTACATCATAAGAAAATCCAAAAGCGTAACTATCATCTGCAGTATTAAATGCATTTACATAACCATTGTAAGTTTTAGAACCATCAATAGTAACACCATCATTGGTAGTATCTCCAGAATCGTTGCTTGCATTTTCAGTAACTACAACACTTCCTAATGATGTTTCATTTGCAGGATCTCCTAAAGCACCTGTAACAGAAAAACCATACTGAATTATAAAACCAGATTGCAATTCTGCACCTGTTGCAGACACAGAAAAAGAACTCATTCCGTTTGTTAGCACGATGTTTTTATTAACCACAGTTGCATAACCATTATTTGGATCTAAGGCTTTTATAAAAGCAACAACTTTGTACGCTGAGTTTATAGTATGAGCATCTAAATTTGCAGAAAAAGTTAAATCCGAACCTGCTAATCCGTTATTTTCTACGTAAGAACTTGCTTCTATATACTTATTTGGCGTTGTTGTATTATCAAACCAAGATGCATTTGTATTTTCTGCTGACCAAATTGCAAAGTTAGGTTGTAATGTAACAGATGTAGAAGTAAGTGTAGTTTTTAAATTTGCCACATCATAACTAAATCCGAAGGCATAACTATCATCCGAAGTATTAAATGCGTTTACATAACCATTCCATGTTTGAGAACCGTCTACAGTAACGGAGTTTTGAGCAAACCCAAAAGCAGTTATTAAAAGTAAAAGTAAAGTAATTTTTTTCATGTGTTAATTGTTTTTTAGTTAATAAATCAATATTAAACAATATAATTAAACAATCCTTAAAAAACACCACAACAAAAAACATACATCATAAAAAAATGATTGATATATTATGAAATTACGATAAAACAAGGAATAGCAAAGGAAAAAGTATAAAAGTAAAAAAACTTAAGATAATCAAACTTTAAAACAAAAGCAGTTTGTATGGGTAATGTATAGTTAGAAGATTCAATAAAAAGAAATAAAACCGAAAAGAAACACAAACAACACACTATAATTCAGACAATTGAAAAAAAACTTAATTATAACTTAGAGGTTTTAAATTAAACTTGTTGTGCTCTCGTTTTAGTTAAAAACTAAACTATTTAGCTATTTGTTATTGTTTCGCTTATCTAACTCAGCTCTAATTAAAAGGGTTTTTTCTTCAGTAACATCATAATTTCTCATTACATACATTGCAGCTAAAGTTCCTAAGATTGGTAATCCTGAGAAGAAAATTCTTAAACCAAACATTGATTCTTCAGTTTGAATTGCTGCACCAGATTCAAAATTTACAAAAGTTAGAATTAATCCACTTAACAAACCTGCAATTGCTAATCCAAATTTAACCATCCACCAATAAATTGCTCCAAAAATACCTTCTCTTCTTTTATTTGTATTTAACTCATCGATATCAATAACATCAGAAGTCATAGACATCATCAAGGTAAATAAACTTCCAATGCCAAAAGAAAAGAATGGCAATGCAAACAAAAACATGTAAGGTTTTCCAGGAATAAATAAAAACCATAGTAAAATATACCCAACAACAGAAATTCCTTGAGAAATTAAAAATGCTTTTTTCTTTCCCATTTTTTTAGACATTTTAGCAACAATAGGTATTACTAAAAAAGTAGTTACAATTGCACCAACACTTCCAAATAAAGTAGGCCAAAGACCAAAATTAGATTCGTTTCCGGCAAATAAGTAGTATTTAATAATATAGTAAGAAAAACCTGCAATAGTATTAAAAGCGTTAAATATTAAAAAAGTAGCAATGCATAATTTTTTAAAAGGTTTAATTTTTAAAGCAGCTTTAAAACCTTCTATTATTTCATTAAAACTACCACCTATGTTGCCTAATGTTAAAGACGAGTAGTTTTCATTTAAGGTTGATTTACTTTTGATAAATATTGCAGGAACCGCTGCCAAAAAAGCACAAGCTATCGCTACATATATTGCTAAAGATCTTGTTGCAACATCACCAGATTCAAACAATGTTGTGTCTGCCATTAAAACCCAAAACCAAGGTGCAATTACCCAAGCCCATTGCCCAATTAATTGTGCAGTTGCCATTATATTTGTTCGTTCATGAAAATCGTCACTCATTTCATAACCCATTGCCACATAAGGAACACTAAAAATGGTTAATCCTAAATAAAAGACAAAAGACCAAAGTAAAAAATACGTAAAATTATAGTTTACAGAGTTTGATGTATACATTTGCCACATCAAAGCAAATGAAACTCCCATTATAATTGCACCTATTAAAACATATTGCCTTCTTCTACCCCATTTCGATTTCGTATTATCTGAAATAAAACCCATAATAGGATCTGTAATTGCATCGAAAATTCTAGGTAGAAAATATAAAACACCTAACATCCAACCAGGGAAACCTAAATTTTCTACTAAAACCACAGTAAAAATACCTAACACTGCCGGAAACATTTGATTTGCCAACATCCCTAAGCCGAACGCTACTTTTTGCCCGAAAGAAACTTTTTCCTTTTTTGATAAATTAGCTGTTTCCATATTTCTTTTAGTTTGCAGGAATAATTATTGTTTGAATTGCTTGAGAATCAATTTTTACAGATACCGATTTCTCTAAAAAATTTAAAGTGAAACTTTTTAGATTTAAGCCTTCGTTAAAAACTACTACAGCAATAGAATCATCAGGATTTTTTGCTGCTGTTACTTGTAATTCTTTATCAGAGTTAGTTACTTCAATTATTGAAGCTTCTGGTCTTATATATTTACTAAAATGAGCTAAAGTGTAGTATATTGGTGTAAAATACACTTCATCTTTCTCTGGATCTACTATTACCGGAGCAACACACCAATTCTTAAACCAATTTGGCCCGCCTTGTGTATCTAAAACCATATTCCAATCTACCCAACCATCAACATAATTATTTAAGCAGCCAATAATATCTCTTGCATATCTATTTACAGGCGCGTATTTAGGGTGTAAATATCTATCCTTTTCAGAAGCCCAATCCCAACCCCAATCTGTTGCTTCTTTAGACCAATACCATAAATCATCCCTCCATTTTGGCACTTCAGAATCTACACAACCTTCTGTTTCTATTAAATATTTATCTGGTGATTTTTGATGTGCGTACTGCAAAGCTTCCGGAAAAACCTCATACGTACTTTCATACCAATGAATTGCTGTACCATCAAAATACTTCGCACTTTCTTCTGTCTTATACATTTCATCTACCCATTCTTTTAAGCCAGCTCTATTTTGATCATATCCTAAAATTTTAACTTCCGATTTACCATCTTTTTCTAATTTTGGTCCTAAATGATTCTGAACAAAATCGGTCATTTCTTTTGGTGAATAATGCATGCTTTCCCAATTATTACCATTTCCATGCGGTTCATTTTCAACTGTAAATCCCCAAATATCTATTCCTTCATTTTTGTAAGCGTCTAAATACTTAGAAAAAAACAAGGCCCATGTATCATAATATTTTGGCAACAATTTACCACCAACCCAACTATTATTATCTTTCATCCAAGGTGCAGCAGACCAAGGAGAAGCAATTATTTTAAAACCATCTTTAGAAATTGCCATTGCATCTTTAATCATCGGTATAATATCATCTTTGTCTTCGGCAACAGAAAAATGTTTTAATTCTACATCGTCTGCAACTGGTGTATAAGAATAATTTGATAATGAAAAATCACATGAATTCATATGCGTTCTAGTAAGAGAATATTTAGCGCCAGATTCTCCAAAATATGCTTCTAAAATTTCATTTCTTTTTTCTTTGCTCAATTTGTTTAACAAATACGCAGAAGACTCTGTAAAAGAACCTCCAAAACCTGTTATGGTTTGAAACTTCTTTTGATCGTTAATTTTTATTGTTGATGAGTTTTCATCTCCAGAAAAAGGCTTTATTTTAGACAGCTTATTTCCTTTGGCAGAAGTTTCATAAATTTCAACATCTAAAACTTCTTGTTTTTTATCACAACTTACTATCATCAAAATTGACATAAATAATAAGACGCTTTTTAGATCTATTTTCATAATATTTTTATTTTTTATCTAAAGATGAATACACGTTTTTCACGATAGAAAAAACCTCTTTTTTCTTTCTGTTAATATCTACTATTCCCCAAAATTCTTCATTGGGCGCGCCATCATATGGCACCCCAGAACTATTAGGAGCCCAACCACCAATATCTTGTTGATTGTTATTACCTGCTTTCCATAAACCATCTGTAAAAGAAAACAATGTTACACCGTTACCCTTATCTTTATTCGCAACAATCTTGTTTAGAATTTTTGAAGTAGCTGCTGCTTGTGCCTTCTCATTAATTCCTTTTTCAAAGCCATCTTTAGCAATAGTCATAAAGCTATCACCGCCTGCTTCTGATAAATACATTGGTTTAGAACTGATTTGTTGCCATTGCGTAAAAATTTCTTCAGGATTGTCCCATCTATAAACATTCATTCCCCAAACATCAATATTTTTTCCTTTAGCATATGCAATTGCATTTGGCAATTCACCATGCGCTGTTGCTACCGGATGATTACTATCTATTTTATGAATTGCTACTGCAGCCTTATCCATAACATTGTACCAGTTTAAAATATCACCATCAAACCATTCTGGATGATAATTGTATTCATTACCCAACTCCCACATTAAAATTGCTTTGTGGTTTTTAAACTTTTCTATGTAGTCTAAATAAGAGCCAGAATATAAATCGTTTATACCATCTTGTTTGTACCCAAACCCAATAATTACTTTAATTTCTGCTTTTTCTAATTTATTTAAAACAGTAACGTCTGCAATTGGTTCATAAACCCTTATTGTGTTTATGCCTGCTTCTTGCATCAATTTTAAATCTTGATCTATACTTTTAAAACTTCTTTTATTACTTCCTATAGGAACCGGATGGTAACAAATTCCTTTAATAAAATAAGGTGTATTATTTACCAAGATTTTATTTTTCGAAACACTTACAACATCGGTTTTTGTCTCAGAATTACAAGAGATAAAAAGAAAGGTCAATAAAAATAACTGTATATAATTTTTCATTTTAAATATTATTCAAGAAGTAAAACCTCTTCCATTAATTTCTGTTTATTACCATTGTAAGACTTTACGATTGGCAAATTATTTCGTGTTAATGATTTAAATACATTTTTATCTACCAAATGCCAAAGCGCAAATTTTGCCTCACTTTTATTATTAATTAATCCGAAGTTATTTTCTGACCCTTCAGGATTTTTAGCATCTTTCCATTGCTCATCAAAAGCTTCAAAATAAAAACATGTAATTCCTTTGCTATTAGACCAATCTCTCATCGCTTTATAATAACATGCTTGCTTATACTCGTCTGTTGCTTTAGATCCTTTTGAACCATAAAAGCCATTAGATGTTGTTGCCCAACCAGTTTCTCCTATATGAATCGGTTTTTGAACACCAAGACTTTCAACATATTTTTTTACATTTTCATATTGATTAACTGCATATTTTGTAGCGTTTTTCATCAAAGAATCTATTCTTACTTCCTTAGAAACATCAGCATCTTTAACATTATTAACTTTCCAAAAAACAGGATTATAATGTGTATCATGCATTGGATATGTGTGCATAGAAATAAAATCTACCGCCTTAATTAGTCGTGTTAAATCTTCTGTATGGTAAGATTTATCTCCGCCACCCCAAGAAGCAAAATTATCTGAACTTGTAACCCAAAGTTCACTTGGTAACTCGCCTTCTTTTTTTAATTTTTGAAGATAATTCACCCATTTTAGTATCACTTTTGGCTGAACATAATAACTTGTCGCCCATTTTACCATTGCCTCATTACCAACAGAAATAATTTTTACAATTTTTGGGTATTTTTTTGCCAATGTAACAGCTGTTTCTATTTCAATAGCATTCCTTTCACTTTCTTCAAGGTGATTAGGTTCTTTACCATTATTATTAAAAGCATTTTTACAATCGATCCATGCACCTAACATTACGTACATTTCAAAACCACTTTCTTCTTGCTTAAGTTGATTAATAGCTTCTAATAAATTTGCTGCTTGTTTTAAATGAACATTATAAGTTCTTAGAACTTTAATTTTCATTGCAGACAAAATTTTTAAATCATCTTTTAATTCTTTGATTGTAGGTTGAATATCTCTTGATTTTTGTCGATATCCGCCATACGAAATAGCCAAATACTCTTTATTTCCTAGAATTTCTGATGCTGATAAATTTCTAACATCAACCTTGTTTTTAGTTTCATTACCTTTGCATGAAATGATAAAAAAGAGCATAATTATCCATATAAAATAAAGGTAACCATTCATCTTTTTTATCATTTTCATCTTTATTATAGTTTATTAAAATGAAACTTTAATACTTGCCACCTCATTGGTTCTTTTGAATAATTTTGCACTAACTTCTGGAGTTAATTCTAATTTTTCAAAAACATCTTTATCACCATTTTCATAAAAAACAGTTACATTTTTAGTGTCTGATTTCTCATAAACTATTGGCACTTGGCAATACGTAAAACTCAATTGATTTTCTAAAACTTTAATTGTTTTTTCATCACCAGAAACTGCTACATAATTAAATAGTTTTTCTGCTGATAAAAATTCTGATGTTTTTAATAAACGAGGATTAAAAACAATTTTTCCTTCTTTCACAAAAACACCTAACTCACCGAATCGACTTAGTATATCTTCCTTTACTTGCCCAGTCATACCAGGTTGTTGCGCTCCTTTACCTGCAGGAGTATGAGAATAAGCATCCGTAGGAAAGGCACCATAAAGCTTTGGTGATTTGTGCACTCCAATTCCTGCATGTATTTCGTAGTAATGATCTAAAAGTCTTCCAACAATAGCCTCATCTTCATTATTTCTTGCCGCTAATAAGCAGTTTTCTTGCACAGCAACTAATAACTTAGAAACCATGTGCCAATAAATTGAACCTAAACCTTCGTAACCAAAAAATGTTCCTGAGCGACCTGTAAATGATTTATGATCAAAAATATCTTCAAAAATTGCAAAAACTTTAGCTGAATCTTTCTCTATCAACTTTTGATATTTTTCTTTTGATAAATTATCTAAAGCTTCTTTTAAGCTATTTGCATTATTAAAATTACCGTTAAAATGATAATTTCCTAAAATATCTTTTTCTATAATTTCTTTGTTGTTTTCTTTTACTAAAGCTGATAATAATTCTGAATTTTCTACACTCTTTTTAGCGATGTTATTTTTCTTTGTAAAGCTTGGTAATTCTTTATTAGGATATAAAATATAACTGTATTGATCTTCTCTAAAAAGTGCACTATTTTTTAAACCATCTAGTAAGCCTAGTGCTTCTATTGGTGATAAATAGCCAGAACTTAAAACAGCAACTTGCCCCTCTAACATTTCTGATAGATAAGAAATAGAAACCTCTTCTTTATTTTCTATTGTCATTAAATTATAAGCATGAAACATATTATCATTACGCTTGTTTGCTCTAATCGAATGCTCTAAATATGAATTTGTAACGTTTATAAACGCTAATAAATCTTCCTTAGAAATAGTTTTTTTAGTTGTAGAAAATCCGTTTTTATAAATGTTTAACCTGTATTTACTTGCAGGTTTCCCTAAACTATCTAATACTGTTTTTCTTTCTTTATCTGTAAATTCTCTAGATAAAATAGATTGATGCTTATTTAAAGTAGCTAAAACTTCATTGAAAAAAGTCTGTAATTCAGAAGAAATACTTACTTCTGTAATTGAAGAGTCATTTACTATATTCTCGTAAAAATTTAAAAATCTGCGTAAATAGTATAGTGTAACCATAGAAACACCATTACCAACTAAAGCATTGTTGGCATCATTCCATTCTGGTCGTTGTGTGTTCAACCAAATACCTGCTTCTGGTATAAAATTAGAAACCTTTGCTAAAACAGTTGCTAATAGTTTTTCTATTAAATTAACTTTATAAATCTGACTGTTTTTAGCTTCTAAAAGCGCTCCATCAGCACCAATTTTACTTCTTTTTTTATCAATTTCTGCATTTAATTGATAATCAAAATCAATTGTATCTTTCGGGTTTTCTAATATTTCTTCGTAAGATTTAATTTTGTACGGTACATTGGCATATACAAAAATATCTTCTGTGAATAATTTTGTCAATTCATTAGGATAATGTTTTTCGATAAACTCTAAAAACTTAAGCAAATAAATAATTTGATGATCGCCCCAATAACCAATATAAGACCAAGGATCATGCTCTTCGATAACTTCCCAATCGAAACCACCTTTTGTAACTCTATAAGGATTGTAACCATCAAAAGTAGTTGCATTTAAAAACTTATGAATCATACTCTCGATAAACTCTGGATAAGCATGTGCTAAAGCCTCCCAATTCTGAAAAATATCACGCCAGTTTCCTTCGTAATCTAAAACCTTAGAACCATCAACCTCGTTTTTCGTATTGATAGAAAACTTATTCCATGGTCTACTCGGGTCACCGTGTCTTCTACTAAATTTTAAAGGCAAATACTCTAAACATAAACGTTTAAAATCTTTATCTGAGCTCGAATTCGCAATGTTTTTTACTTCGGATAAGTTAAAAACTGTTGCTAATTTATTTAAATCGCTTTTATTATCTTCAAACACATTCTTATTTGCTTTTTGCAAATAATTGATAAAATCTTCTTTTTCGATAGAATAATTATCGTCAAAAATTCCACCTCTCATTATATTAAAAAGCGTATTAGAAAAGTGTCTTGTATTTACTAAATTGTCTTCTGTTAACTGTAAACCATCTGCAGAGGCTGTTAATTTTATTAAGTTTTTTGTCCCTAAATCAATATCATCTTGCAATAAATTTTCTACTGCAGTTTTAGATTTTATTATTTCAGAAATTTCTACAACATCACTTACCGTTTGATTTACATTAGCAACTTGTAACCATTTTTTTTCTGAATTTGAAGGTAAATTGAACTCAAAAGCAGTTAAATACGCTCCTTTTTCTGCTTTAATAGCTGTTTCTTGCTCTAAAGCAATACCTCTTCTAAAGTTATTAATTTGCAATGATGATAATAAATAAGTAGGATTGTTGATACCTAAAGACCATACAATGTTTGCTTTTAACGCTTCACTAGGTTCTGCTTTATCTACAATAATTGCGCTTAAAGCATAAATACCTAAACCAACATTTTCTTCTAATTCACATTTTTTATAAGCATCTGCCAAATTACTAACATTTGCTTGTAAATCTGAACCAATACCAAACGGAATTATATCTTGAAAACCATCTAAAGTTTCAACATTTACATTGGCATTAGCATTATTTACTAAGGTTGCTTTTCTAACAAAACCAAACTTATCACTAGAATTCCATTCATACTTAAAAGTTAATTCTAAATCGTTATTAATTTCTTCAAAAACAATTTTATTACCAAAAGAATTTTTATAAATATTTCTTGTTATATCATACAAACCAGCTTGTCTCTCAGAAAAAGGTTCCCAGAGTTTTGTGCTTTCTTGCGCTTTAATTCTAAAAATAGTTTTACAACCTGTTGTTTCTGCTAACGCTGTAATTTTATCGTCTGTATAATAAGGAAATAAAGCATATTGAGCATTTTTTCTACCAGCAGTTAAGCCACCATTACTCGACACAAACATCCAATGATTTGAATCTGACACAATAGTCATAAAAAAAGGACGCATTGTATGTGTGTTTTCAATCTTATAAAAAGACTCTTTTCCTATAGTTACTAATTTTCCGTTATTAGTTACTGTTGGTTTATCTTTAAAAACAGTGCTCATTTACTTCTTTTTTTGATTAATTAATTTTAAATTTTGATATAAAAATCTAGCATTCAAAATTTTAAGAATGTATTATTTTAGATCTAAATACCGATTGTTAACTTATTTAAAGCTACTTATAAAAGTTTTTTATTTATTGAAATACTTTGATGTAATCTACTTCCATTACATCTTCTGTAAAAGCCGGATCTACATCACCACCAAGTGTACCTCCCATGGCAACATTCATTATAAAAAAGAAATCTGCATTAAAAGGTAAAGAAGCATCATTCTCTAGTGTATGATACGCTACATTGTCTATAGAAAATTTAATTTCATTTTCAGACCAATCTATCGTGTACACATGAAATTCTGTTGTAGATGTTGGTAAACTCGTAGACATAGATGGTCCACCACCAGCAAAATTACCTGGATAATGTATGGTACTTAAAACAGTATTTTTGTCGTTTCCTTTTTGTTCCATAATATCCATTTCTCCTGCATTTGGCCAACCAACAGAATTAAAGTTAGCTCCTAACATCCAAATTGCAGGCCAAGTACCTTGCGATGCAGGTAGTTTGGCTCTAATTTCAAATCTTCCGTAAGTAAACTCTTGTAATCCCTCCGATTTTAATCTAGCAGAAGTGTAACCCGTACCATTTTTCTTTGCTTTAATTTTTAAACTTCCGTTTTCTACAATTACATTTTCTGCATTGTTTGTATATGTTTGAAGCTCGTTATTTCCCCAGCCACCTGCACCTAAGTCATAAGTCCAGTTTGCAGCATTTGGCGCTCCATCAGTATTAAAATCATCTTCCCAAACTAAATTTGTAAAAGCAGAAGTTGTTGCAGAACCTGGTTTTACTGTTGTAAATTTAAAATACCAAGCTAAATTAGGATCTACACCATCTAAAGTTCTAACATACATTTCTGTTTCTGAAATTTCTAAAATTTCGAAACTTGTAGAACTAACATAATATGCCATAAAACCACCGTTAGAAAAATTCATTTGTGTACCTCTTGGTTGAAAAGCAGGATCTGCTACTAGAGACCAATCTTCTGATGAAGGTGCTAATGAAACATTACTATCGAATGAAGTATCAAACGTAAAACATTCATCTCCGTTTGCGCCAGAACCACCAACAACTGTTTGGTGTGCTGCATTACCGTTGAAAAAAGTTTCTCCTTTATTATCTAAAGCATACGTCATTGAGCCATCTTCATTAATTGTAAATGTTAACTCATCGTCTGAATAACAGTCGTTTGTTGTACCTGCAGCTGCTGCAAAAAATGCTGGATAATAGTATTGGCTTGGTCCGCCATTAATTTGAATATCAAACGCTAAAGAAGGACCAACACCTAAAGCTCCATCAACAGTATTGTCGATATACCACGTTTTAGAAACTGGCGTTGTAACTTCTAAAACATCGTTACCAGCAGCATCTTTAGACAAAGGTGCACCAGATAAAAAAGATCTTGCTTGAATATCATCAAAGGCACTAAAAACCTCTAAAAGTACTGTAGAAGATGATGAAACACCACCTTTACCAGATGCAATAATTGTTACATTATATGTATTTACACCTGTTTTTGTAAATCTATGCTCTACTTCTCCGCTAGAAGAAGCCACTTTATCAGATCCATCACCAAAATTGTAAATATAACTTACTGCATTGTTTGCAGTGGCTTTAAATTTTACAATTCCAGATCCATCACCATAAACATTGGTATCATCTTTTCCTATAATTTCATTTTGAATATTAATATTACTAGGAACTGTTATTTGACCAAATTCTTGATCTTCTTCTTGACAACTAAATAGTGTTATTGTCAATGAAAATAATAGTATATATTTTAATGTTTTCATTTTTATATTTTTATAAAGTTATCTTTTAGATTTAATTACTAGATAATGAAACATTATCAATATTTACTTGCCCTACAGCTGCACCTAAATCAAAAATTACTCTGGCATCTGTTGCTCCAAAATCTGTTGCTGTTAAGCTTACACTATAAGTTGTTACTTCTGTTGTAATATTTACAGTTTCTGCTGTGTTAGACCAAGGTGCTGCACTTAAACCAATACCGGCAATAATTGGTCTATTTACATCAGACCAAGCATCAAAAGTTAATGTGTATGTGTTTCCTTGAACTATTTCTACCTTCTGACTTAAGTTTACATCATAAGGATTACCAGCAGCTGTTACATTAACAGAATAATACGTATTGTCATTATCTGTTACAACTGGTGCAGATGAGTTGTCATCCACTCCAATTAACCAAGATTCGCTTCCGTTTTCAAAATCTGAATTATTTAAAACGTTCCCTTTTCCTATTATTAATGATACGTTATCAATATTTACCAAACCAACTGCTGCACCAATATCAAAAATTACTCTCGCATCTATTGCCCCAAACTCTGTAACCATAAGTGTTATTGAATATGTTGATCTTGTTGGCGTAATGTTAACCGTTTCTGTAGTATTAGACCAAGGTGAAGCACTTAAACCAATACCGGCAATTATTGGTCTATTTACGTCTGACCAAGCATCAAAAGTTAATGTGTAAGTATTACCTTGAATAATTTCTACTTTCTGACTTAAGTTTACGTCATAAGGGTTTCCTGCAGCTGTTACATTTACAGAATAATATGTATTACCATTATCTGTTACTACTGGTGCAGAAGAATTATCATCAACACCAACTAACCAAGCTTCACTTCCGTTTTCAAAATCTCCGTTTGTTAATAAACCGTCATTAAAAGTAGTTGAAGCATCTGGTTCTTTATAGAAATAGAAATTATCTATATAAACTACATTCGAAATGCCATCAGAATCAATTAAAATTTGAGTAATCTTATTTTTATTTGCCAGATCACCGCCGTCAAAACCTGTAATATCTAAATCTATACTTTGCCAAGAACCACCAACGGTTGTACCTAAAGATTCTTCATCTTCACCTCCGTCTACTGTGTTTACTATTTTAACCAACAACTCATTTGTAGCGTCATTTGGCACCCAATAATCTATGTGTAATTTTTCCATAGAAGATACATCAATACCGCTATCGTAATTGGTAACCATACCCACAAAATCTAAGTTTGTTAGTTTCCAAACATTGTTATTATCTATTGTAATTGCTTCGAAACCAGAAGAAGACCAAGTTGTAGGTAATTCGTTTAATGTTACATCGGTATAAGCATCACTAAAAATCGAAACAACGTCTTCTGCTTTTCTATTCTTCGGATTTGGTGCCGCTTCTAATGGCGCTAAAATTTCTGTTACTGTAAATTCTTCTGTATATTCTAAAGTTGCAATTGCCGCACCTTTTGCTACAATTTTAATTGAATAATCACCTGCTTCTTTATATAGGTAAGAAATAGTTTCACCTATATTACCAGAAACTGGTTCTGTTGCATTTACTTCACCTGAATAAAAATCGAACATTGATGCAAAATCTGCATTTACCGTAATATTTACTTGTTTAGATATTGCTGCATCATTTTCTAAAACTACAACTATATTCTGAGGTGCTTTAAATGAAACTACCAATTGTTGTATGGCTTCAGTTTTATCTCCGTTTAAATTATAAGCAACAATTTTTACATCGTGCGTACCTTCTGTATAAACATTAGATGCACTTTCGCCTTGTTCTAAATTAATAGGCGTAGTAGTATCTGCATCAAAATAAACATCGTAATTAGTTGCTCCTTCTGCATTTGGCGTAATTGTAACTTCGCCAGTATTATCTTGCTTTATATTATAATTAGCTGTAACATTTGTTGGTGCTGATATATTATCTGCAAAAGAAAGGTCGTTTAAATTTTCTTTACACGCTGTAAACAAGATCAACACGATAAAGAATCTATATATATATTTTATTTTTTTCATCTTTTAACTATTAATTGTATCCTTGATTTTGAGACCAACGATTACCTGTTAATTGAATTTCTATTGCCGGAATTGGAAACAGCTCATTTTTACCCGTTTGAAAACCAGAAATATTAGCTGCTGCTTCTCCCGTTCTTACTAAATCGAAAAATCGATGCCCTTCACCAGCTAATTCTAATCTTCTTTCATTAAAGATAATAGCTGTTAAATTTGCTCCGGTTTCTGAAATATTGTGTAACATATCTCCAAAAGCACGTTGCCTTACTAAATTTAAATATTCTAAAGCCTTAGCATCATTTGCCGATGGTTTTCTATTATGAGCTTCTGCAGCCATTAACAAAACATCTGCAAAACGAATTGCTCTGTAATTATTTGGATTTGTTAAATTTCTATCGGCTTGTGCATCTGCACCTCTTTTTCTTGGTAAATATTTTTTATTAAAATAACCAGTATGCTCGAAACCAGTATTAAATTCTGCTCCTGTTTGAGTTGCCCAAGCATTGATATCTAAAATTGTTATATCTTTTCGCATGTCACCGTCTTCAAAAGCATCTACTAAATCTTGCACCGGCACGTTAAAACTAAAGCCAGAAGTAAACTCTGGTCCTTCATAACCTCTTACACCGTTAAAACCAACAGCAACATTACCTTCACTACACTGTAAACAACCAAAACCTGCACCTTGCGTTTCTGTATATTGAACCTCAAACACAGATTCTACACTATTTTCATTATCATTTTCAAACAAATCCATAAAAGTTGCTGCATCTGTAACTAAACTATGCGGTCCGTTTAAAATTAAATTATCTAAAACATCGGCAGCTTCTGTAAATTTATTCTGATATAAATATGCTTTACCCAATAAAGCTTCTGCAGCTCCTTTTGTTACTCTACCAGTTTCTGCCTGAACGTATGGTAAATTGTTTGCAGCAAAAATTAAATCTTGTTCTATTTGTGCATAAACCTCTGCTTTTGGAGTTCTATCTACATTAAACTGATCTCCAAAAAGAATTCTTTGATCGACAACCAAAGGCACATCACCAAACCATTTTACCAACTCGAAATAATAATAAGCTCTTAAAAATCTTGCTTGTGCAATAACTTCTTCTTTACCAGAAAAATCTATTTTGTCTTTAAATTCTAATATATAATTCGCTCTGTTTACTCCTGCAAACATCCAACCCCAGATATCTCTTAATTGCTGATTTTCGGATGTATGAATCATGTCATCAATTTCTTGAATAGCAACTACATCTGTTGCACTTTCTCCGCCAGCTAATGTATTATCTGATGCTATTTCACCTAGCAAAACGTTTAAATATGAAGATTGTAACATATCATAAGCGCCTATTAGAGCATTTTGATAATCTTCTTCTGTATTAAAATAATCTTCTGAGTTTTCTGCTGTCGATTCTACATCAACAAAATCATCACTACAACTCGTAATTAAAATTGAAGAGAATAAAAAGAAAGCTAAATATTTTATATGTAATTTTTTCATGGTCTATTTTTTAAAAATTAACATTTAATCCTACTAAAAAAGTCTTTGGCGTTGGATAAAATCCTTGATCAATTCCGCCACCAATCGGCGCTCCGTTAGAAGTTGTTGGGTCGTAACCTCTATATTTTGTTAACGTAACTAAATTATTAGCTGATACATAAAAACGGAATTTGCTTAAACCTACTTGTTCTAATATTTTCTGATCTAAAGAATATCCTAATTGTATGTTTTGCAACCTTACAAAAGAACCATCTTCTACAAAAAAGTCAGAAAAAAGTACGTTACTGTTTGCTCCTGTTGTAACTCTCGGAAAAGTATTTGATGTTCCAGCACCTGTCCATCTATCTAAATAATATCTTGGTCTGTTTGTTAATGGTAAATTTCTTTCGAAGTTTCTTACAATTTCATTTCCAAGTGATGCAAAAGCATACATGTTAAAATCGAAATTTTTATAATCAAAAGAGAAATTTAAACCCATAGTTACATCAGCAATAGGATCTCCGATATAGGTTTTATCTTCATTTGTAATCTCACCATCGTTGTTGATGTCTCTAAACCTTAAATCTCCAGGATTTGCATTTGTTTGTGTTGCGTGTGCATCTACTTCTGCTTGTGTCTGAAAAATTCCGTCAGTTTGATATCCGTAGAAATAACCAATTGGCATACCTGCTTCCATTCTAGAAGGAGGATCTTGCCCTACGCCAAAAGAACCGCCAAATAAAACACCGCTTTCATTACCTACAAATAAAACTTCATTTTCTAAAGTTGTGAAATTGTATTTAATTCCGAAGTTAAAATCATCTGAGATAGTTTCTTTATAACCAATTGAGAATTCAAAACCTTTATTTTCTACGGTTCCTGCATTTACAATAGGACTTCCAGAACCCGGTGCAGAAGCTCCTAAGATTCCTGAAACTTCTGGATTTAGTAATAAATCTTCTGTTCTTTTGTTAAAATAATCTGCAGTAATATCTATCTTATTAAAAAGCTCTAAATCTACACCAATATCTAAAGGAATTTGTTTTTCCCATTTAATTTCTGGATTAGAAATTGCCCCAAGTGCAGTACCAAATTGTAATTGATTGTTAAAAACATATTCTCCTTCTCCTGATAATGTAGAAACAAAACCGAAGCTCGAAATTCTATCGTTACCAATTACACCATAACTAGCTCTTAATTTTAAGAAACTTAATACAGAACTATCTTCTAAAAACTTTTCTTTAGAAGCTACCCAACCTACAGATGCAGTAGGGAAATAACCAAATTTATTTTTAGGTCCAAAATTAGAAGATCCATCTCTTCTAATTACTGCCGACATTAAATATTTTCCGTCATAATTATACTGTAATCTTGCAAAATAAGATAGTAACCTACTATCAAAAAAACGTCTTGGTTGATTACTTAATGCTAAATTATCTTGCGATGTATCTGAACCTGCAACACTAACACTTTCTAATGTATTACCATTGGCTCCAAAACCTAATAAATTAGATTCGTTAATTCCTTGAGATCTAAAAACCGATGTACCTAATAACACTTTTACATCATGAACATCATTAAATGTCTTTTCATATTTTAACAAAGCATCAAAAGTATAATCTTTATAAGTTTGTTCGCTTTCAAAAACAGATGAAGTATTATTTGCATCTGTTAAATCTGCAAGAGCACTTACCGTATTAAAAACCTTACCAGAACCATAATAAACCTCTGGACTATAACTTTTTGTTTTTACTGATGCATGGTTAAACTGAATTCTAGATTCAGCAGAAAATCCGTCTAAAAATGAATAATTTAAACCATAACTACCCGCAAATTTATTTACCCAAGTTCTATTGTAAGAATTCTCTGTTTGTGCTAAAGGATTTACAACTTCTATACCAACACCTGTATTTGGTGCAAAAGAATAATCGCCATTAGCATCTCTAACAGAAATATTAGAAGGCATATTTAAGGCGTTAAACAACACAGATCCCAAAGCATTTTCTGGCAAACCTCTTCTATTTGTATTTGTATAAATTGAAGAAGAAGTAAACTTTAAATTCTTTAAAATATCTGTACTAAAATTAAATTTAGCTGTGGTTCTATTAAAATTCGCTTTAGAACCACCTACAATACCATCTTGATCTAAATGAGAACCCCCAAATGAATAGGTAGATTTTTCGGTACCTTTAGTAGCATTAAAATCTATACTAGAAATTGCTGCATCTTTAAAAACTTCGTCTTGCCAATCTGTACCAACACCCAAACCGGATATATTACTAAAAGGTAAAGACTCTGCGTTAGCGGCAAAAGCTTCATTCGCTAAAAGAGCATACTCTGTAGCGTTAAGTAAACTGATGCTTCTTGTAGTTCTTTGAAAACCTGCATATGCGTTTAAGTTATATTTAAACTCAGTATTTTTTCTACCAGATTTTGTTGTAATAATGATAACACCATTTGCACCACGAACACCGTAAATACCAGCCGAAGCATCTTTTAAAACATTCATAGATTCGATATCAGAAGGATTGATCACACTTAAATCTTCTATAACATTACCATCTACCAAGATTAAAGGATTGTTGTTTCCGTTTGTAGAAATACCTCTAATTCGAATATTTAAAGCAGCACCTGGTGCACCAGAAGAAGATGTTATGTTAACACCAGCAACTTGCCCTTGTAAAGCTTGCTCTATTCTTGTTGGCTTTAAATTCTGAATTTCTTCACTAGAAACTACAGCAACTGCACCTGTAATTTCCTTTTTTCTTTGTGCTCCGTAACCAACTACAACAATTTCATCTAAAGATTCAGATTCTACTGTTAAGGATACATTTAAATTACTAGAAGTAACAGTAACCTCTTTTTCTGCATAACCTAAATATCTAAAAACTAAAATTACTCCTTTATCTATATTAGTTAAAGAGTAATTTCCATCGAAATCTGTATTAGTTCCTTTAGATGTACCTTTTAATATAACACTAACTCCTGGTAGCGGATCGCCAGTAGCGGCATCTTTAACAACACCTTTTATATTTACAGTTTGTGCAGTTGCACAAAAACCTATAAATAATAGAAGTAAAAATGTGATTTGTTTTCTCATAAATAAAGAGTTTTATTTTTTTGATAAATTTAACATCAATAAATTATTAAATTAATAAAAAACACCTGAACAAAAAACATACATAGCAATTTTTAACTAAAAACACTTTATAATCCCTTGTTTTACATAGAAAGATTAAGTTTTAAAAACTTAAGTTAAATACCGATGTTGTGGTTATGTATAGGTCTTAACACCTCTTGATGTGGTATTAGATATCCAAAATATAATTTGTTAAGTTGATATCGTGATCCAAATCCATCTTTTTACGCAATCGATACCTCTTTACTTCAACACTTCTTGGTGATATATTTAACAAAGGAGCAATCTCTTTTGAAGACAAATTCAATCTAAGGTAAGCGCACAACCTCAAATCATTAGGGGTTAAATTTTGATGTCTATCTTTCATCTTATCTAAGAATTTTTGATCTGCATTATTAAATGCTTCTTGAAACATTTTCCAATCGTCTGTATTGTTTAAGTTCTTATCTATAATTTTAACAACCTTCGTAATGTTTTGTTCCTTACCTTTAAGAAGTTCTGTTTTCAAATTACTTAAAAACTCATTTTTCTTAATAATACTCATTGTAGATGTTGCCAATTCTCTATTTTTACTAGCAATATCATTTCTTAATTTTTCGTTATTAAGCTTGATAATTTTTTGAGAACTTTCTAATTCTTTTAGCTCTAACTCTTTTTGAGCTTTTAACAAAAGCTTTTGCTGTTTATCGTTGTAATATTTTTTAGATAAAACATACCAAATAAAGACCATCAAAATAAAAATCAAAATATACACAACAATTGCAAATTCAGATAAAAACCATGGCTTCGCAATATTAAAATTAAAACTAGCTACATTACTACTAACTTTACCAGATGCTAAAGCTCTTACCTTAAAAGTATAATTACCATGTGGTAAGTTCTCAAAGAGTGTTTTATTTGATTCAGAAAAAGTACTCCATTTACTATTGTAACCTTCTAATTTATGTTGATATGTTAAACTAGATCCACTTTTAAAACTAGGAACACTGTAAGAAAACTCCACGCTATTTTCCTTAGTTTTAAAATTAGCTTCTTTGGTTAAGTTTACATTTTTAAATGGCTGATCTATTTCGTAATTAATAACATTGGTTATATTAATATTAAAACTCTTAGGAACCTTTATCTTGTTTAAGTCTACTATTAAGTATCCGTTTATTGTACCTATTAAATATTTTTCATTTTCTAAATGAATAATATTTTCGAAACCAGAAGCACCTTTATATAAAGTATTTTTAACTGGAATAATATTTAAATTTGGTTTATCACTTAAAGCTCCAGGACTTAAATACCGAAGTCCATCACTTGTAAAAGACCACAATTTATTAGTTGTATTATCTGCAATTAATTTTGCAGATATAAAATTCCTTTTTGGCAATAACTCACTGTAAGTAGAATCAATTTTAAAAACATTATTAGTAAAATCATACTTAAAAACACCTTCTTTAGATGCGTATAAAGCTTCATCTTTGTATTTAAGAAGACTAGAGTGTAAGCCTTTGCGAACAGACCCTTCTTTTTCTAAACTTATAACACTTCTTAAATCTGCATCAACCTTTAGTTTAAAGACTCCTTTATATTCATGATTTACAAAAATTTCAAAGTTGTCAAATATCAAAAAATATCTACTAGAGTTTTTAAAACCACTAATCTTATTTCTTACAACCCAATTGTCATTTTTTTTCTGTAAAACATATAAACCGTCGTAACTTCCTTGTAAAACAAAGTCTTTATCAAAAGATTTAAAATCCCAACTTCCTTGGGAATCAAAAATTAATTTTGCTTTTTCATCATCAATTATAAAAGTTCCTGAATCATGACCACAAAATAAAGTTCCCTTAATTGATTTTAAGTTCCAAACTTGACCTTGCGTACCTTTAACAAAAGCAAAAGATTCCTTTGTATTGTATTTTTTAACAAATAACCCTTGGTTTGTTCCTAAATACATATTTCCTTTATGTAATAAAGATGTATAAATCGTACCCAAAAACTCTTTTTGATTTGAAAACGTTTTAAAAGGAGAATTAAAATTCACAAGATTAATTCCGTTATCTAATCCTAACCATAAATTTTTTTCAAAATCTTCAAAAATAGATAATACTGTGTTATTGCTTAAGCCTAAATTCTGATTGAGTTCATATTCAATTTCACCAAATTTATTTAAGTATAGTAATCCATTAGAAATTGTACCTAAAACAAAAGATTCGTTTGCCAATAATTCCGCACTATAAATAGTATTATTATCTAATTTAGTAGCTGCTTCAATTTTCCATTTTAGCACTTTGTTATTCTCGAAGTAATAAAACCCTTTATTTTGTGTTAAAAAAAGAGGCTTTCCATTAAAGTGAAAAATATTTGTTAATTTGTTATTTTTAAATATTTCATTTTCAGAAACTAAAAGAGACGCGCCATTTTCAATTCTAAACAATCCCTTTTCGAAATCTTGAAAATAGACTACATCTTTTACTTTAGCAATCTTAGTAATTTCATTAAAACTTTCTATAATTTTTATTTTCTGAGTTTCTAAGCTGTATAAATATATTCTTTGCAAAGACTTAAACAACACCCATCCATCCAACTCTATTATCTCCCAAATTTGCTCATCTTCTAGCATTTTTACCTTTTCAGTTTCAACTAAAGAAGAAAATTTAAGTAAACCAAACTCATCCTTTTCCCAAAAACCGAAATCCATAAAAAATCCTGTATAGATTCTGTTAGAAATGCATTTTACAGAACGCATTATAGTTTCGTTTGGTGTAATGTACAACTGCCAATCTTCCCCGTTATACTCTAACAAACCCTTGTTATTTGCTACATATATATATTTATTATCAGATTGTGAAATAGACCAATTTTGATTTTCACCACCATATTCTTCTGTTGTAAAAACATCGATTGGTGGCACTTCTTGAGAACATAAATCCCCCACAACAAACAACAAAAAAACAACAACAATACTTGTAGATATATAATTTTTCATATTTTAAATATGTATGGTTTTATTAAATAACAATTGCTTAAAATTAAACATTTTATAAATATTAGTATAGTTATTTTTAATATATATTTTATCAATAATTTATTTCATCTTAATTAAAACTATCTTAAATTAATCCAAAAAAAGAAAACACGTGTAAACACCTAGTTAACAAATCAAGTATTTATTACTTAAAAACCTAGTCTTTAATTGATTGTTGTATTGTTAAAATTTTAACATTATATTTGCATTTGACACTAGTGTTTTTTAAATAATAAATCTTAATAAATGACAAATGTTTTTCTTAGGATTCTTGAATTTGGGGAAGTTCAGAATCTAAAAAACAAAAGAAATAACTTTATATTATCTTTTTTGTTAATTGCATTTTTAACAATTACTAACAATTCTTATTCACAAACAATTCCTGGTACGGGTACAGTAACCTCAAATTGCGGTAACTGTACACCTACAAATTGGTTAGATACTGGTGGTACACCAGATATTTCTAATAGATTTAATACGGGAGGACAAGGAAGTGCAGGTGGTAATGCTACTTGGGTAAACCCTCTACCTCTGCCTCCAACAGGAGACTTAACATGGGTATCTATTAGAGATATTGGAGATGGTATAGGTTTAGCTGGTTCAGAAGAATCTGTTACTGCTACTATGGGAGAGTTAGTGGCAAACAAAATTTATATTTTAAAAATTTACACACTTACAGCTTTATCAAATGCAGATGGTACTGATCCAGCCAATTCTTATTATTCTGGAACTTATATGGATCAATTTGATTTTGAAATTGATAATAATGGAAGACAAACTATTTCATCTATAACTAGAGATAAATGGGGAACTAACAATATTGTTTTTATTGCACAACCAAATTCTGGTAACATGAATATCTCATTTTACCCGAGAACGGATGCAGACGAAGGTCCGTTTCCATATCAAGGTTTAGAAAGTTTACAAATAGCAATAGAATTAAATGCGATCGAAGAATTAGATACTGATAATGATGGCGTACCAGATATTGTAGATGTTGATGATGATAATGACGGTGTTCTAGATACAGAAGAGTTAACAGTAGGTGCAACCACTTATGATCCTTTAGGTGATGAAGATGGTGATAAACTGCCAAATTATCTAGATACTAGAGATGATGGTACTGGTGATGGCTCTAACACAAGTTATATAGATTCAAACTCAGATGGTGTTCCTGATATTTTTGATTTTGATAATGACGGAATTCCTAATCACTTAGATTTAGATACCGATAATGACGGAATTCCCGATAACATCGAAGCTCAAACCACAAATGGATATATTGCCCCAAGTGGATCTGTTGGAAACGGATTTACCGATATTGACAATGATGGGTTAGACGATAATTATGATCCAGTAGTTGCTGGTGGAACAGCAGGTGTTGCAATTATTCCTGTAAATTCTGAAAATGACGGAGAGCCAGATTATAAAGACTTAGATTCAGATAATGACACTGTACCTGATACTGTAGAAGCTAATTTAATTTTAAGCGGCAACGTTGGCGAGAATGGTTTAGATAATATTTATGATAATGAAGATAATTATACAGACGTAAACGGATCTTTCGATAATACTCAAGTAGACAACTTTCCAGATCAAGACAATAATGCTAATTTAGGATTGCCAAATGACGTAAATTGGAGAGATGTATCTGTTGCTGGTTTTATTGATACAGATGGTGACGGTATTGCTAATTCTGTAGATATCGACAATGATAATGATGGTATTATAGATACATTAGAAGGTTATGCAACCGAATGTGCTAAATATGATAATGGATTTATAGAATCTGAAGTTAGTATTGTAAATTCTAATAATATTATTGGAGAACCAGACGGTAATTTCGGACAAGTTTATAACGGCACTAGTACCTTTGACTTTGATTTCGGACAAACCTATCCTGCAGGAACTCAATATCAAATTACTTGGAGAAGAAGAAATAATGTAACTACGGGCACAGCATATATAGATTTAAGCGAATCTTCTGACAACAACACTTATGTATTACACCCCGTACGTCCACAAAGTACTAATAATGTTACTTTTCAAAATACAATTGTAACTTCAAACGTAAGTTTTAGATATCTTAAATTTGCAAAAGGTACTATAAACACAGTAGATTATGAAGTTGATGCCATCGGAATTATACAAAATACAAATTGTTCTTTAGATAGTGACAATGATGGTGTACCAAACTATTTAGATTTAGATAGTGACAACGATGGTATTCCAGATAACATTGAAGCGCAGGCTACAAACGCATACATAGCTCCTAGTGGTGCACCAAACGCCGGTTTTACAGATGCAAATAATAATGGTTTAGATGATAATTATGAAACTGCACAAGGTGGTACAGATATTACTCCTGTAAATACGGATAATTCTAATGACACCATTCCAGATTATTTAGATTTAGATTCTGATAATGACGGAACATCTGATAGAGCAGAAGCTAATTTATCTTTACACGGTAATTTTGGTTTAAATGGTTTAGATTCTAGTTATGAGAATTCTGACAATTATACAGACGTTAATGGTAATTTCGATGAAACTCCTTTTAACGACTTTCCAGACAATCCTACAGGTGGCGAAATAGATTGGAGAGATAATACAAGTACTTTTATTGATACTGATGGAGATGGAATTCCTAACAGTGTAGATTTAGATGATGATAATGACGGAATTTTAGATACTGTAGAGGGTTGTGATGCTGCCTCTATCGTATCAGAAAACCTATCTTTTACAACCGTTTCTGGTTCTGGATTTAGCTATAATGGTAACAATTTAAACTTCACAAACGGAACCGCCAATTATGTAAACAGTACGCATTCACCTGATTTTTCTACTTATGGTGTAAATAATGACTTCGAAATGAAATTTACCATTAGTGGTAACTATACAGACTTTACGGATAGAAGAGTTGTTATTGGAATTAATGAATCTGGTACAGATTCATCCAATAATTGGCCAGATGTAGATTTTTCTTTTTATGTAAGAGGTACCAATGAAACACTACAAATCTATGAAAACGGTAATTATATAGGGAATTTCGGAAGCGGAGCAAGTGGAAATATACTAAGTATCAGAAAAACAGGTACAAATGTAAGTTATTTAGTGAATGGTAATGTTGTTTATACAAGTGCACAAACCGCAAATGGAAATGATTATTACATTGACAGTTCTTTTTTCGGACAAACTTCTAACTTCGATTTAAATAATTTCCAAATAGAATATATCGATCCTGCAGATGATTTTGATGGCGATGGAATTCTAAATTGTTTAGATTTAGATTCTGACAATGATGGAATACCTGATAATATTGAAGCTCAAAGCACTTTAGGCTATACCGCTCCAGATGGTATTTATGATGCCAATGGTGTTGATACTGCTTATTCTGGTGGTTTAACTCCAGAAGATACAGATACAGATGGCGATTTTGATTATTTGGATACAGATTCAGATAACGATGGTAAATTAGATAATTTTGAAGCAGGCCTAACTTTAACAGGTGTATACGGCGTAAATGGCTTAGACAATGCTTATGATAACGGAGATAATTATAACGACGTAAACGGTTCTTTTGACAATTCGCAAAGTAATAATTTTCCTGATGAAGATGGTGATGTATTTAATTCTGGAGATGTAGATTATAGAGATGATACTTTTACAAATGATTACGATGGAGACGGCATTAGTGATGAATTAGATTTAGATGATGATAATGATGGTATAGTAGACGCTATAGAACTAGGACCTGGAAGTTGTTTAATTTCAGATCCAACAGGAGGCATATTAAACTGGAATAATGAATTCACAAACGGAGATACAACTTTTATTTCTGGTGATGATCCTTTAGGTACATCTGCAAATTTATCTAATAACAACGTAAATATATTATTATCTAGAACCTCAAACGTACTTAGTGAAAGTGAATTTAGAGTAAACAATGCAACAACCACTAATAGTTCTTTTAATTTAAATCAAGGAGCCTCTTTTTCTGCTTTTTCTAGACATACTATTAATTTTGATGCTCCTGTTTTTGGAATCAATTTTACAATTTACGATGTAAATGTAGATGTGAATACAATTGCAATTGATAGAGTTAAAATAATCATTACTAAGCAAGATGGTACAACCTACAATCTTACGGCAGCTGACTATGCAACTGGTGCCTCTAACTCTTTTACAGGTAATAATACTTTCTTAGGTACAAGCACAGCTTCATCAAATATAACAATCAACTCAATATCAGAATGGATAACACAAGTTCAAATTGTTTATGAAAACGCAGGTTCTGGTAGTATTACTGCCACTCAAAATATTGCAATTGGCGATATCGGTTTTTGTACTCCAATAGATAGCGACGGAGATTCTGTATTTGATTTTAGAGATTTAGATGCAGATAACGACGGTATTCCAGATAACATCGAAGCACAAACTACTTCAGGCTACATAGCGCCAACAGGTAGTTACAGTCTTTTTGGTATAGATTTAGCATATGATACAGGTATAACGCCTGTAAATACAGACGAAACAGGTGAGCCAGATTACTTAGATTTAGACTCAGATGATGATGGTATCAACGATATTTTAGAATCTGGTTTAACTACTTTACCTAACAATGGTAGTACAACTACCAACCCAGTTGGTAAAAACGGTTTAGATAACACATTAGATAATGGCGATGATTATGTTGATGTAAACGGTTCTTTTGATAATACACCTACAGATAATTTTACAGACGGTGATGCTGATGTTAATATTGGAGGAGATTTAGATTATAGAGATGACATTATTGGTGTAGATACAGACGGAGATGGAATTACAAATGACATTGATATTGATGATGATAATGATGGTATACCAGACATTATAGAGGATCAAGCAGACGCTTCAATTTCACCAACTTTCGCAACAAATCCAGATGCGTATTGGACATTAGACAATAATTCTAACGATGCTTCTGGTAATGGCAATAACGAAAGACCAGAAACAAATCAACCAGATTATTCTACAGATGCAATTCAGGGAACACATTCAGCTGAATTTAATGGAACTAATGACGTTTTAAGATATAGTCAAGATGGCGGTTTTATGGAAAGTACTTATACACATATAAGTTTTTCTGCATGGATAAAACCAGATGACGTTTCAGGGCAAAGAGTTATTTATGAAGAAGGTGGTGCTACTAATGGTATAACATTATGGATTAACAATGGTGTAATCACATTATCAACTCGAAACGGAGGCGCAACTAGTCAAAGAGATTTAGCACACCCTGTTTCTATAGCAGTTGATAACGCATGGCATCACGTAGCCGCAACTTTTGTAAACGGTATTTTAACTTTGTATGTAGATGGTAACCCAGTAAGCTTAGATATTTCTGCAGACTACACAACAATTCCTAATCATACGAATGATGGTGGTCTTGGTGGTCCAATTGGTGGGGCAACAGGCGCAGGTGTTAATGGTTATTATTCTGGTTTAATTGATGCTGCCAGATATAGTAATACACCTGCAGGAGTGTTTTCTGCTGAAGACATTTCAACAGAAGTAGCTTTAGGTAGCGATTCAGATAACGACGGAATAATAAACAGCTTAGATATTGACGCAGATAACGACGGTATTCCAGACAACATAGAAGCACAACCAACAATTGGTTACATTTCTCCGAGTGGATCAGATACTGATAACGATGGTTTAGATGATGCTTACGACCCTGATTGTGCTTTAGCGGCAGATTGTGCAGGTATTATTGGTGTAGATTTAACTATTCAAGAAAATACAGATGCATCACTTACAAACCCAGATACAATTCCTGATTATCTTGATACCGATTCTGATGGTGACGGACTATTAGATATTGAAGAAAATGGGTTTACAGATAATACTGTAAGCGGAACAGATTCTGATAACGATGGACTAGATGATAATTTTGAAGGAGCAAATACAAATGACAGATATGATGTTAATGATGAAATTAACACACCATCGCAAGATTTACCAGATGAAGACTCAGATGTTAGTACAGATGATGTAGATTATCGTGATGAAGATTCTGATCCTGTAACACCAGACTTTACAGGAAATACTTTGTGGTTAAGAGCTGATAAAAATGTAACCGGAGGTAATACAGTTACGCGTTGGGAAGATCAAACAGCTAGTTTAGATTTTGATGCTACTGCCGGTCAAGAACCAGACGCAAGTATTGTTGCTAATAATTTAAACTTTAATCCAACAGTAACTTTTAATCAAGCAAACGGAGATGGTTTATCATACACTGGTCTTTTAAACCCTAGAACAATGTATATTGTATACAACGATCAATCTAATACAGATTGGGCTACTCCATTTACACACAATGACGGTGCTGGTTTAGGACATGGAAATGGGAACACAACTAATGGTACAGATTTTGTTTTTGATACCACTTTTAATCCAATAGAAGTAAGAGATGGTGTGCAATATGTTAACGGTTTAGAAACACAATTAACAGCGCATCCAAGACCTGATACTTTTGAAATGCATTCTAGAATATTCACTGCAAACATTTCACCAGATTCAGAAGGATCATATACTTACACAGTTGGTAGAGACAGAAACTTTACAACAAGAGTTATAGATGGTAGCGTTGCAGAAGTTATTTTATACAGTGACGCTCATTCAGATGCAAAAAAACAAAGTGTAGAAACTTATTTAGCAATTAAATATGGTTTTACTTTAAGCAATACCAATAATACTTCTGTTACCGACGGAGATTATGTTTTAACAGATGGTAATACTAAAGTTTGGGATTACACTGCAAACAGTAATTTTCATAATGATATTGCTGGTATTGGTAAAGACGATGCAATGGCTTTAGATCAAAGACAATCTAAATCTGTAAATTCTGATGCATTAATTACCATTGGTTTAAATACAATTGCAGCAACCAACTTAGCAAATTCAGGTAGTTTTTCTAAAAACAAAGATTTCTTAGTTTGGGGTAATAACAATGGTAACATAAACTCAATTACAGAAACAGAGTTAGTTTGTGCGCCAGAAAAAACAATTGGTAGAACTTGGAAAATCGTTGAAACAGGAAGTGTTGGTTCTACTCAAATTACAGCAAATAAAGCAATTTTAGACGCTGCATTAACAACACCTAATACAATTAAAGTATTAAAAGTAGCAGATGATGCAAACTTTACTTCTAATGTAAACTACGTGTTGTTAACTGATACTGTTATAAATTCAGAAAATGTATATGCTGCACAGTACGATTTTAATGGTGTAAAATATTTTACATATTCAGAGATTAACGGTATTTTCTGGAATGGAGACGCAAATGCTTGGACAGGTGGAAATAGTAGCCTAATTGCTGGCGGACCAAGTACAAATGCTGCAGACCGTGACAAAGTTATGGTTATCGACTCTCAAACATCGCTTACACACGCAGTTTTAACAGAAAATGTTGTAGTTGAATGTGTTTGGATAAAAGATGATTCTAAACTAATGGTATCAGACAATAGATATTTAGAGTTTGATGAAGATTTTATCTTAGACGGAGAAATGAAATTAATTGGCGACGGTCAATTGATACAAACACATGCTGGTTTTTCTAACGTACAAGGTAACGGTAAATTATACAGAGATCAACAAGCTGTTGTGCCAAGTATTTACAGATATCATTATTGGTCTTCTCCTGTAAGAGAATTAAATCAAGATTCTTTTAGAGTTAAAGAAGTTATGAAAGATGGTAACGAACCTACTTCTGCGGCATCTACAATTACAGAAATAGATTGGTCTGGAAACGGTAACATTTATGATGGTGCACCTGGTGTTGCAGGCGTTACACCAATTAAAATTGCACCTTATTGGATCTATTCTTATTTTAATGGTACTACGCAAGCAGAGTATGTTCAAAGAAGAGAATCTAGCCCAATAAAAAGAGGACAAGGTTACACGATGAAAAGTACAGGTCAAAACCCGCAAAACTTTACATTTGTTGGTACACCTAACGATGGTTCTATAACTTTTGATGTTGATCCTGCCACAACAAGTTTATTAGGGAATCCGTATCCAAGTGCTTTAGATGCAACAGATTTTATCAATACAAATATCAACGAAATCGACGGTACAATTTATTTCTGGGAACATACAGGAGAAGACAAAGCGAATCCTGCAAGTTCTGAAGGTCATAATTTAACAGGATATCAAGGTGGATACTCTCAAAGAAATATTTCTATGGGAATTGCAGCCAACGGTGTGGGTAGCTTACCTGCATTAGTTTTTGATTGGACAGATGCGATTTTAAGTGGTAACACTTTAACTCAAACTGTATCCGGAATTACAACTACAGTAACAAAGTCTGCTGGAAACATTGGTTTATTACCTAATACCTTAGGTGTTGGTGGTACTTTAGGAAACATTATTGGTGATCTTGGTTTAACAACTAGTACTTATGATATTACTTTTGATTTTAACGCGAAAGTAGATTTAAAATCTATTTATTTATTTAATAATGTAATTCTACCATTAACAAATCCAACAGTAACCTTAACTCCAAACGGAGGAGCATCACCGGTTACACAAGAATTATCAGGAATTACAGGACAAGAAATTACTTTAGATTGGGAAGATGTTACATCTTTTACGATTACAACAGACAGTCCTTATAATTTAATAATAGACGATTTAAAATTTACGAAAGGAAATTTACCAAGTTTAGGTGACGGTGTTTATCATGCGCCTAACAGATATATTGGTGTTGGTCAAGGATTCTTCGTTTCATCTTCATCTATTGGTGGTAGAATTAGATTCGAAAATTCACAAAGAAATTATAGAGATAATAATTATGCTGCTGGCGGAACTTTCTTCTTTAAATCAAATCAGAAAAAATCTGCACAAGATCAAGAAACTAGTTTATTACCTAAATTAAAATTAGGGTTTAACTACAATGTTACAGATGAAATTAAATCGCATAGACAGATTGGTATCTCTTTTAGAGGAAACAATACTTTTGGTTATGATAATGGTTATGATAGTGATATTTACGATTTAAACAGTACAGATTTTTATTGGCATTTTCAAGAATACTCTAACAGAAAGTTAATTATAGCGGGTGTACCTTCTCTTGAAAAAGATATGGAAATACCATTAAGCGTAATCATAGGAACCAACAACAGTTTTACTGTACAAATTGATGAAGTTGAAAATATTGAAGACAATATCTATTTATTAGATAAGTTAACAAATACGTCTTACTTATTAAGTGATACAGCAACTGAATTAAACGTACCTGTTGGTACATATACCGATAGATTCTTTATTACATTTGCTAGTAAAAATGCTTTATCTGTAGAAAATGATACTATTTTAAGCAAGAATTTAGAAGTATTTATGGATAATGATAATCGTGAAATTGTAATTAGAAACAGCGATTTATTAAACATTAAAAAAGTAGAGTTATATAATTTACTAGGTCAGAAAGTAAATACCTATTCAAATTTAGAAAACGGTATAGAAAACAGACTTAAAATTAACAAACTACCAACCGCCATTTATACAGTGAACTTGGTTACAGAAAAAGGGAAAATTTCTAAAAAATTACTCATAGAATAATTTTAAAATAAAAAACCGAAACTTAAACGTTTCGGTTTTTTTTATCTTCATATTTACATGAACGGCAATTATTTTTTTTGAATATAAGAACCAGATGCTATATAGGTTTGTTTGTCTTCTTGGTATTTACTTACTCCAAACCCAGGATGAATGCAATAACTACCAAATTCTCCTTTTTTATTTAAAGCCACATAACCAACCTGAAAGTTTTTATAATTAGGATTAGAAGAAACAATTCTTTTTACACCTTCTTCGCAAGCCTCTTGTGGCGTTCTACCTTGTCGCATTAACTCTACAATTAAAAAACTACCAACCGTTTTTAAAACTTCTTCTCCCATACCCGTTGCAGTTGCGCCACCAATGGCATTGTCTATAAACAAACCAGAACCAATTACAGCAGAATCACCTACTCTACCCGCCATTTTATAAGCCAAACCACTTGTTGTGCATCCGCCAGAAATATCACCATTTTTATCTATTGCTAACATACCAATCGTATCATGATTTTCAATATTGATAATTGGTTTGTATTCCGATTTTTCTTTCCATTTCTCCCAAGCTTTTTTTCTTGAAGCTGTAAGTAAATTTTCTCTAACAAAACCTTTAGATACCGCAAACTCTTCTGCTCCTTTCCCTGCCAATAACACATGCGGCGTATCTTCCATTACTTTACGTGCCACAGAAATTGGATGTGCAATATTTTCCATACAAACCACAGCACCGTAATTACCATCTTTATTCATAATACACGCGTCTAAAGTTACATGTCCGTCTCTATCTGGCGTGCCACCGTTTCCTACCGTTGTGTTATTTACGTCTGCCTCTTCCACTCTACAACCTTGTTCTATTGCATCAATTGCAGTACCGCCATTTTTTAAAACTTCCCAAGCAGCTTTTGTGGCATTATGAAAACGCCAAGTTGCTACAACAACAGGTAAAACCGCTTTTTCATCTTTTTTAGTAATTGCATCTTCTTGTATAGTTTCTTTACATGCAATTAAAGATGAAGAAACCGTTACAATACCCAAACCCGTTACAGATGCTTTTTTTATAAAATTTCTACGTTTCATTGAATAAGATTCTAAAATTTCTACCAAATATAACAGAAATTAAAATTTAGTGTTCTTTGCTATTACTTATTTTGATAATAACTAATAAAAACAAGTGCATTTACCTATTGATTATGTAAATTGAAAAAGATAACTTCGCTAACTTCGATTATAAGTCATTAAAACGACAAGATAATCGTATTAAATTAGCGAAACCTTTTAAAAAATTTAGATTTTAAAAAACCAGTACCGTAACCATAAAATTGGGTTAAAGAAGTTACTATACTTAAAAATGCAACTTTTATACTTTTGTTTTGAGACAAAGAATCTAGAAATAGTATGCACAAATAAAAGCAGTAAATGTAAAATAGTTGTGGGTAACCAAAAAACACCGCAATAATACTTAGATCTAATCCTATTATAAAAACACTAGGAAACCAATAGGTAATTTTGGCTGTTTCTGGATACTTTTTATTTAAAATAGGTCTTGCTGTACCAAAACCAAAGGTTTGGTTAAAAAACTGGTTAATTGTGCTTCTGCGTTTATGATATACAAAGGCTTTTTCTATTAGTTGGGTTTCAAAACCATTTTCCCACAGTCTAAAAGTTAAATCGATGTCTTCGCCGTTTTTCATTTTAGAAAAACCCTGTGTGTTTTGAAAGGCTTTTTTAGAAAGCCCAAGATTAAAACTTCTGGGCTGAAATTTACCGACACTTTTTTTCTTTCCTCTAATTCCGCCAGTTGTTACCACAGACGTCATCGAGTAATTAATGGCTTTTTGTAAATCTGTAAAACTTTCATGCGCTGCATCTGGTCCGCCAAAAGCATCTGTAAAATTGGTTTCTAAAGCTTTGTTTACTGCAGTTAGATAGCTTTTAGGCACCAATACATCAGAATCTAAAATAATAAAATAGTTTCCGGTTGCTTTTTGCATTCCGAAATTTCTACTTGCTCCTGCCCCACTATTCTCTTTAAAAAAATATTTTAAATCTAATATATTGGTATATTTTTCTACAATTTGTTCGCTTTTTTCTGTAGAACCGTCTTCAATTATTAGAACTTCAAAATCATTAGAAAAATCTTGTTGGGTAAGACTTTCTAGCAATTCGTCTATTTCTTTAGGACGATTGTAAACGGGAACTATGATAGAAAAATTAAGCTTCAAAATGTGTTTGAAATATGTGTTTTGTAAATGTAGAAAAATTAAAAAAGCTGAAAGTTTTTATTTCTAAAAATTTCAGCTTTTAAATATGCTTTTTGTTTTTTCTGTTTCTAATTGCTAGCAAACAAGTTTAGCCCTGATTGAGCGGCATGTTTGAGCTCTTTTGAGGCACGAAAAAAGCGAGTAGCGAAAGCAGGAAATAGCTTCTAAAAAAAATTACTCGAATTTTTCTATTACAGCATCGCTTACGCCCATATTAGAGAATCCGCCATCGTGAAACAAGTTTTGTAAGGTTACTTTTTTTGTTAAGTCTGAAAACAGAGAAATTGTATAATCTGCACATTCTAATGCGGTTGCGTTACCTAACGGCGACATTTGGTCTGCGTATTTTATAAAACCATCGAAACCTTTAACACCGCTACCTGCAGTTGTTGGAGTTGGCGATTGAGAAATGGTGTTTACTCTAACTTTATGATCTCTACCAAAGAAATATCCAAAACTACGTGCAATAGACTCTAAATAGGCTTTATTGTCTGCCATATCGTTGTAATCTGGAAAAACTCTTTGTGCAGCCATGTAGGTTAAGGCAACTATACTACCCCATTGGTTCATGGCGTTTTTGTTGTACAATACATTCATAGTTTTATGAAAAGAAACTGCAGAAACATCCCATCCTTTTGTTGTAAAATCGTACTTAGGATCTGTGTAATGTTTACCTTTTCTTACGTTTACAGACATACCAATTGAGTGTAAAACGAAATCTATTTTTCCGCCTAAAATTTCCATAGATTTTTCTACAAGGTTTTCTAGATCGTCCATAGAAGTAGCATCTGCAGGTATAATTTGCGAGCCCGTTTTTTCTGCTAAAGCATCTAACTGCCCCATTCGCATTGCAATTGGCGCGTTTGTTAAAACAAACTCTGCACCTTCTTCATGTGCTCTTTCTGCAACTTTCCAGGCAATTGAGTGTTCGTTTAAAGCTCCGAAAATAATACCTTTTTTCCCTTTAAGTAAATTGTACATATGTATAAAAATTTAATGCTTTTTTTAATTTAGTAGTTCTTTTGCATGTGTTAATGCCGATTCTGAAATGTCTTTACCACTTAACATTTCTGCAATTTCTTTAACACGCTCTTCGGCTGTTAATTGTTTTAAATTTGTGGTAGTTACACCGTTAACTTCTGCTTTATACACTTTATAATGGCTGTTACCTTTTGCAGCAATTTGCGGTAAATGTGTAATTGCAATAACTTGCATATTCTTACTCATTTGTTGCATTATTGCCGCTATTTTATTAGAAACTTCACCAGAAACACCGGTATCGATTTCATCGAAAATAATGGTTGGCAATTGTGTGTTTTCTGATAAGATGGTTTTAACAGATAGCATAATTCTAGACAACTCACCACCAGATGCAACTTTTTTAAGCTCGCCAAAGTTACCACCTTTATTTGCAGAGAATAAGAATTCTAACTTATCTTTTCCGTTTGCAAAATAGTTTTTGGTTGGCTTTATTTTTATTGAAAAACGGGCGTTTTCCATACCTAAATCTGCCAATAAAACTTCTAATTGTTTGTTTAATTTTGGTATTGATGCAGTTCTTGCTTTTGTGATTAAACCGGCTACTTTGTCTAATTTTTCTGATACAGAGGCTATTTCTTGTTGCTTTTTTTGTATAAACTCGTCTGCAGATTCTACGGCAACAACTTTTTCTGATATTTCTTCGAAAACTGCTAGCAATTCTTTGTTAGAATTAACCAAATGTTTTTTCTGTAAATTGTATAGCAGTTGTAATCTATCATTGATTTCTTCTGCTTCATTCGGATTAAAATCTACATTTTCGTTTGCGTCTTCTAATTCTGAAACAACATCATCAATTTCTATTTTTACGGATGTTATTCTTGCTGATAATTCTTGATATTCTTTAGAAAAAGATGCAATTTTAGACAAACGATTGTCTAAAGTATTTAGCAAGTTTTGGATGCCTATTTCTTCGTTTATTGTTAGCTCTAAAGCTTCTGCTAAATTATCTTTAATTTCTTCTATGTTGTTTAGCTTTTCTAGTTTTTCTTCTAAAACTTCTTGCTCATCAACTTTAATTTTAGCGTCTTCTAACTCTTTAAACAAATGCAAATTGTAATCGTACTGTTTATTTGCTTCTTGCTGTTTTTCTTCTAATTTTAAAAGTTCTCTTTTTAATTTATTTAACTGCGAAAAGCCTCTTTTATATGACGCTATTCTTGGTGTATTTTTGGCTAAAGCATCTAATATCGAAAACTGAAAATTAGTATCAGACAATTCCATTGTTTGATGTTGCGAGTGCACATCAATTAATTTTACTCTTAATTGGTTTAAAACCGTTAAGGTTACAGGTGTATCGTTTATAAAGGCTCTAGATTTACCAGATGGTAAAATTTCTCTTCTAATAATGGTTTCTGCTTCGTAATCTAAGTCTACTTCTTCGAAAAAATCTTGTAAATTATAGTTAGAAATAGCAACTTTAGCTTCTACAATACACTTTTTTGTAGTGTCTTTTAATGATGACAAATCTGCCCTGTTACCTAAAACCAAGCCCAAGGCACCTAATAAAATAGATTTACCTGCACCAGTTTCTCCTGTAATTATAGACAAACCCGAAGAAAAATCGATACTTAATTGATTGATTAACGCGTAGTTATTTATGGATAATTGTGATAGCAAATTCTCTAGATTTTAAAAGATAAAATTAGTGAAAATTTGTTGAATACTAAACATCGAAAATTTAATTATAACACAAAGGATAAAATTAAAATCAGTAGATTTTAGTAGAGAAAAATTAAGTAATTCTCAACTATCAAAAAAACCTAATCTAACTTTCTCCACTTAGAATTATTATTGGTAGAAATTTTTCGAACAGTTTGTATAAGACGTTGTTTATTTCTTGTTTTGGTATCTTCTGAATATAGATTTACAATTTCATCTGCTTTCGCATCAAAAAACAATCTAATTAAATAATTACCAACTGTTTTGTTGTAAATACTTTCTAACGCAATTACACTATCTTCTATACTTTGTTGTGCAGAAGCTTTTGCACCTACAAGATTATCAAGTCCGTTTCTATGATAATTGTAAAGTATATTTCTGTAAGCTTTTAGTTTAGGCGATATTAAATTATCTATTAATAAATATCTGTTTTGTTTACCAACAACATTTTGCCATGACGATAAACCGCTTTGTTGCGCTTGTAGCATTACATTTTGCGCTTCTTTTAGTTCCTTATCACCAGCAAACTTGCCAAATGTATCTGCATCTACACCAATAATTATATTTGCATAAAATACAATGGTAGAAATTAAATTACTGTCAAAAGCATTTTTATTATAAATTAAAGGGTCAAACTCGTTGTATTTAAAATTGAATTCGTTGTCTTTAATGTTTAAAACAGGCGATGGATAACTAGAGTTAAAAACGGGTCTAGATGATTGTACTTGCAATGTGGCAGTAAAATTATTGTTATCTCTAGAAGTGATAATAATTGTCATAGCACAATCGATACGTTCTTCTGGCTTTACAGTTCTATCTGTCCATTTTGTTTGATTGATATACTCGCTTAAAGCTCTCTGTAAAGTAGTAAATACTTGTTTGTTAGAACCCGCAATTTGATCTGAATTAACGGTTACCAAACAATTTAATTCTTGTGCAGTAAAAGTAATTACAGTAAAAAATATAAAAAGTAGTGATGTTATTTTGCGCATACTCAAATTTAGATTTTTTATTAAAAGAAAGCAACAGTTTGTAATACTATTAGAATCTTATTTAAGAATTCTTACTACAATTTCATTCATAATATCTTTTGCTACTTCTACTTTAGACTTTAATTGAAATGATTTTTCATTTAAATCTTTATCAATTACCGTAACTTTATTGGTGTCTGTTGCAAAACCTGCTCCTTTGTCTTGTAAAGAATTTAATACAATTGCATCTAAATTCTTTCTTTTTAATTTGCCTTTTGCATTTTCTAGTTCGTTATTAGTTTCTAAAGCAAAACCAACTAAAAATTGCTGTTTTTTAATTGCACCTAAAGAAGCTAAAATGTCTTTTGTTGGTGTTAACTCTATGTCTAACGTAGCATCTTTCTTTTTTATTTTCTGAGTAGCAATGTTTTTTGGTTTATAATCAGCAACTGCTGCAGATAAAATAGCAATATCTACATCAGCAAAATAAGAATGTGCAGCGTTGTACATGTCTTCTGCAGAAACAACGTCTATTCGTTTTACTAAAGAGTGTGAAATTTTTTGATGACTTGGGCCTGAAATTAAAAAAACTTCGGCACCTAAATTTGCAGCAGCTTTTGCTATTGCAAATCCCATTTTACCAGAAGAATGATTTCCAATAAAACGCACAGGATCTATCGCTTCATAAGTTGGTCCTGCTGTTAGTAGTACTTTTTTACCTTTTAAAGGTAAATTCGATAAAATATCATTTTCTATAAATGAAACAATATCTTCTGGTTCTGCCATTCTTCCTTCTCCTACCAAACCACTTGCCAATTCGCCAGAAGTTGCAGGAATTAAAATATTGCCAAAACTTTGTAATTTATCTAAACTTTGTTTCGTAGACGGATGTATGTACATATCCAAATCCATTGCAGGTGCAAAATAGACAGGACATTTAGCAGATAAATAGGTAGCTAGTAAAAGGTTATCGCAAGTACCATTGGTCATTTTAGACAATGTATTTGCTGTTGCAGGTGCAATTAACATATAATCTGCCCACAAACCTAAATCTACGTGATTATTCCATAATTCATTTTCATCTTCTTTAGAATAAAAAGTCGAATGAACAGGATTTTTAGAAAGTGTAGAAAGTGTTAAAGGTGTTATAAAATCTTTAGACGCAGGAGTCATAATAACTTTAACTTCTGCGCCTAATTTTATAAATAAACGAACTAAACTAGCCGTTTTATATGCTGCAATACCTGCAGTAATCCCTAAAAGAACTTTCTTATCTTTTAAAACAGACATTACTCTGCTTCTGGGTTTCTATGGTATACTTTTTCGTTTAACCATTCTTCAACTGCCATTGCTGTTGGTTTTGGTAATCTTTCGTAAAACTTAGAAACTTCTATTTGTTCTTTATTTTCGAAAACTTCTTCTAAAGAATCGTTATATGTAGCAAACTCATCTAACTTATCTACTAATTCTCTTTTTAAATCAGAATTAATTTGATTTGCTCTTTTTGCTATGATAGATATTGCCTCATAAATATTTTCTGTAGGCGCTTCAATTTCATTTTTATCGTAAGTAATAGTACTTAACGGTGCTTTTGTATCTTTATAATCCATCTTAAATAATTATTTCTTTTGTATGTTCTGTAATTCTTTCTGCTTTGCAATTAAAGCTTCTACTCTAATTTTTTCTGCTTCTAATGTAGCTACCATTTTATCAGAATCTTCCATAAATTGAGATTCAGGAAAACTCTTTTTTAATCTCTGATATGCTTTCATTGCAGCTTCAATTCTTTCTGGCTTTCTTCTATCTGTACTTTTTAATACAAAATCATGCGCCGCTTTTAATCTATAATATAAAGCTTCTTCTTTAAATTTTGTTCCTAAAAAGTCTTCTAGTAAATTATCAAAAGCTTGTATAGATGCTTTGTAATTTCTTAAATCGTAATCTGCCGTTCTGTAATAAGTTTTCGCAATTTCGAAATACTTTCTTTCTAACTTAGTTCTAAGTTCAGAATAATATTTGTTTGCTTCTGCAATTTTATCAGAATCTGGATACGTGTTTATAAAACTTTGAAAAGATTCTAATGCTTTATTTGTATCTGTAGGATCGATACTAAACCTTGGTGATGCCAATTTATAACTGTATGCAGATAAAAATGCAGCTTCTTCTTTTTTAGAACTCTTTGGATAACTTTTTGTAAAACGATCGTAATAATATGCTGCTTGCGCGTAATTTTTTACATTAAAATTAGATTGCGCAACCATAAATTGTATACGCTCCATTTGAGGTTTACCTCTGTAGGTTGGTGTTACTTTTTCGAATAAACGTAAAGCCTTACTGTATTTCTGACTTTCGTACATCTTTACAGCCATCTTATACTGCTCTTCTGATGTACCTTTATTTAATACTTTTTGATATTCACCACAAGAAAACAGTAGTAAACTAAGAACAAATAAATACGCTAAATTTTTAATTTTTTGCATCGGGCAAAATTAGTGATTAATTATGGATAAATAAAACGATTTTTTACACAGTTGTTTATGCTATGTAATTTTCATTACAAAACAACAAAAAATAGCCATAAACCGCTACTAAAAGTTTGTTAATATTAAACTTCTTCTTCTGGTGCTGTGATTAATTGTTTGATGTCATTATCAAATAAATAAAAACCACTTTTATCGTCTCCTATTAAACTAATCTTATCTAAAATATTTCTAGCCAAAGCTTCTTCTTCTATTTGCTCTGAAACGTACCACTGTAAAAAGTTATGTGTTGCATAATCTTTTTCTTGTAAACAGATATCTACCAAATCGTTTATAGATTCTGATACTGCTACTTCGTGATTAAATAATTCTTGAAACATTTCTTTAAATGAACCAAAAGAAACTGGTGGCGCTGCTAAAGGAGAAATAATTGCATGCCCACCTCTTTCATTAATAAACTTTACCAATTTTAGCATGTGCATTCTTTCTTCATCAGAATGTGCGTACATAAATTGAGAAACACCTTCAAAACCTTGTGTTTCTGCCCATGACGCCATTGCTAAATATACTTGAGAAGATTGTGCCTCTACCGTTACCTGTTTGTTTAATGCGTCTTGAATTTTTGGTTTTAACATGTTTTATCTTTTTTAGTAAACTTAAAAGTTTTTTACAAAATTAGCAATTTTTGCTTGAAGTGTTGCACTTGCTTTTACCAAAGGCAATCGGACTTCATTTTTACAAATACCTAATTCTTGTAAAACTGTTTTTATTCCGGCCGGATTATTTTCTTCAAAAATCAAATCAATAATAGACATTAATCTAAAATGCATTGCAAAACCTTCTTTGTTATTGCCTTCTAAACCATCTTTTATTAAGGTAGAAAACTCTTTAGGATATGCTTGCCCAATAACAGAAATCACACCAGATCCGCCTGCAAGCGCAATACTTAATGCCAAATCATCATCACCAGAAATCACTAAAAAGTCTTTTGGCTTGTTTTTTATCAACTCTAAATATTGTTGCATATTATTACCTGCTTCTTTTATACCTACAATGTTTTCAAAATCGTTTGCAAGTCTAATAGTCGTTTCAGCATCCATGTTTTTTGCTGTTCTACCAGGCACATTATATAAAATAATTGGCTTTTCTGTTGCTTCTGAAATTGCTTTAAAATGCTGATAAAAACCTTCTTGCGTTGGCTTACTGTAATACGGCGCTACAGATAAAATACCATCTATATTCTCTAAATTGGTTGTTTTTATATCTTTAACAACCTCTAAAGTATTATTACCACCAATTCCTAAAACTAAAGGAACTCTACCCGCATTTGCAGTTACAATAACATCTATAATTTTTAGTTTTTCTTCTTTACTTATAGTTGCACTTTCTGCAGTTGTACCGTTTATTACTAAATAATTGGTACCATTTTCTATATTAAAATTAACTAATTTAATTAGTGCATCGAAATCTACACTTAAATCTTCATTAAAAGGTGTAACCAAAGCTACTCCTGTTCCTATAAACTTTTGCATTCTATAAATATTTTGATAGACAAAATTACAATTTTAAGATTAATATTTTACCGATTTTAATCTCTATTAGAAAGAATAAACAACTTTAAAAAGAAAGTTTAATTTTATAGCTTTTTTAAAATCTGTAAGTATTTTTTAACTTCTTCTGTAAAAGTTTTGTGATTTTTTATTTCTGATGTAATTTCTAAATGATAAAGCTTAGAATTCACATTAGAAAACCCTACTTTAAAATCTGCTTTACTTTGTAAAACGGCTGTTTCTAAATACATATTATTTTCATTAAAATAACCAACTAACAAGTCTAAAGGTTCGTCTAAAAAGCTTTTAAAGTTCGTTTGAAAATAATTTCCGCTCCAGTTTATGTCTTTCTCTGTAAAATGTTTGTAAGAAATTTCATCGTTTTTATTAAAATCTCTTTTGCTGTAAATTTTCACATTTTTGACTCCCAGAGTATTTTCAAAAACTTTTTGTAAGTCTGTCTCAGCTGATATTTCTTCTGAAGTAATGATACCAACAGATTGTATTTTTTTTAAAGATGACGCACTCGTTTCTTCTTTTAACGAAACTAATTTATCTAGTTTCTTTTTTAAAACGCGCTCTTTTAATCCTTTAAAAATCATTTAGTATCTATTTGAAAAAAAATAAAAATAGTAATTATTATCTTAAGTTTCTTGATTAATTATGCATCATTTTAGCGTAATATTTACCTAATTATTTGCAATAACATAGAATCAATTTTGTTTTTAGTGTTGTCAAATTATAAATACTGAAAAAACAGCATTTACATCGATTGCAAAAAACAACACCTAAAACACTATTAAACAATAAAATACATAATCAAAAACTTATAAAAGCTTTAAATAAATTAAGAATTAATGATTTTTTTTATTTTTAATTTGTTTTTTTAACATATTTTTTACTATTATTGTAATGTTGTTTGATAATTCATTATCAAATAATATTTAACCCCTAACTGGTAAATAATTTTTATACGTTCTTTTTGCCCTAACAAAATCTACGTTATTATTATAAAAGCATTTACCCCTATCTAAAAAAGCAACTACCTAAAAGTAGTTGCTTTTTTTGTGCTCTAAATTAACCAGAAGAAGTTATAATTTCATCCTATTATCATCAGATTTTGTATCAATTAATTTATTGTACGGATCTACACCTACCTCTATAGGCTTTTTATCTACAACAATAGAAATTGTATTACGAATTTGTGTAATCTTATGCTTTTCTAAATACAATTGCTTTTCTTTTTTTACGCCGTCTTTTTCTTCTTCAGTAAAAATACCGATATCTATATAATCTTCTAATTTAACAGACAACAAAGGTTTGCTTAACTTCTCGTTTGTATAACTTAATGTATCACCTACTTTTTGGCCATAATATTTTTTCCCTTTTTCATCATTTCTGTATTTAGAAACCTCAAATTCTATATCAACTTTATATTTTCCGTTTTCTAAAGCTGTAGATTTTGCATCAACAATTCTATTTTTGTACAACGTAACTGTTTCAAACATATCTTTAATAACATATTTTAAAGAATCTGGTGTTACCTCTTTAATATAATTTACCATTTCTAAAGAAGTTGTATAAGGTGCTTCTTGAAACTTTACTTTTTCTACATATTTTTTTAAAGCATTATTTAATTTTTCTTCACCCAAATAGTCGCTTAATGCATAAAATACTAAAGATCCTTTTTGGTAACGAATATAACCTTGCCCATCATTGTACATTAATGGTTTTTCTCTTTTTGTTTCTAAAGTTCTCTGAATCAAATAACCGTCTAATGCTTCTTTTAAAAACGTTCGCATTTTTGGCTTACCATTTTGATGTTCTAAAACTTTTAATGCTACATATTCCGATAAACTTTCTGACAACATTGTTGCGCCTAAAACATCTGCACCAATTACTTGATGTGCCCACCATTGATGCGCTACTTCATGAGCCGTTACTGCAAAAGGATAATCTACTCCGTCATCATTTGTATCATCTACAGCCGCAATAAAACCAAATCCTTCTGAAAACGGAATTGTGTTTGCAAATGATTGTGCAAATGTACCTTGTGTTCTCGGAAACTCTATAATTCTTAATTGTTTGTGTTGATACGGACTAAAGTTTTTCTCGTTATAATTAATAGACGCTTTCATACCTTTTAGCATTCTGTCTAAATTATAATCGTGTTGTTTATGATAATAAATTTCTAAACCTATTCCTTTCCAAATTTCTTTTTTAACTTCATATTTCGCTGAATTAAATGCATAGAAATTCAACATTTTACTATCCATTTTATAATGAAAATACTTTCGATTTCCTTCTGTCCATTCTTTTTGCAAATAACCAGGCGCAATCGCTATTTGATCTTCGGATGTTGATACGGTTGCTTCAAAATCTATCCAATCAGAATCTTTAGAAATATAGGTATTACCCAATGCTGTAGAGTCTGTTGGTAACGGACGCAAATTATTTGGTGGTAAATCGTATTTTTTTCTCGTTTTATCATCAATCAATTCTCCACCAGAAGAATATCCTAAAGAAGGAAACATCGAAAAATTATTGATAAATGTTCCGTTTGCTAAAACTGGTGATTTTCTTTGAAAAACAGTGTTTTCTTTACTTTTTACATGTACAGTAAGTTGTAACGAATCACCCGGTAAAATTTTATTTTCAAACTTGTAAATATCAAAATTAAAAACCGTGTCTTCTAAAACTAAATTATTTGGTTTATTAAATTCGAACGTATTTTCTAACGAATTATGATTTAAGAAAATACTATCAATTGCAGTATCTGTTTTATTAATCATTGTAAAAACAGCGTTTGCTTTATAGGTTCTTTTCTTAGGAAAAATAGCAACATCTGCTTTTACAGCAACAATTCTTGGTTGCTTATAATTCTCGTATTTTTTATATGATTTTTCCCATTTTACAGCATTCAATTCTGCTTGCTTAGATGCAGAATTTTTCTCTTTAGATCTTGTTGCTGTATAAATAGTTGCACCCAAACTTATAAAAGCAATTGCAACAATCACCAAACTAATTATTTGTGGCATCTTAAATCTAGATACAGCTATGTTTAATCTTTCTGAAAAAGAATTTGGTATGCCTCTAACCCAAAATAAAATACTTAAAATCAATAAAATTGTTCCGCCTAAAATCCAATACAATTTGTACCATAAATATCTAGATAATGCAGATCCATAACCATTCATATCAGAATAACTAAAACCTGGCCCTTCGTTATATTTAAAAATTGCCAATTCAATTCCTATTAAATCTAAAAACGGAATTCCGATTGCTAATATCAGCAATACCAACAAACCTAAATACTGGTTTTTAAATAGTGTTTGAATAAATATTGCTAAAAATGCCCAAACCACATAATTTAAAAATTTTAAACCAAATAATTCTTGAATATACAACCCAATCTCAAAGTTGTAATAGCCTTGATATGCTTGAAACAACATACCAGAAACCATAATTACAGCCAATAAAACCAATTGCATTTTTAAAATAGCGATAAACTTAGAAAACAAAAGCGTCCAGTTTGGTACAGGTGTACTATCTACCAAATGATTAATTTTTGCAATTCTTGCTCTTTGCACCAACATACCTGCATATAAAAAAGTACAAATATTAATTACAAACAGACTAAAAATATTTCCGCCACCTAACATTTGCCAAGTTACAGGCAATGTATCTGTTCCAAAAATTTCACTTGAAATAAATAAAGTACCAAACAGCATTAAAAGCCCTACAATTAATATTGATATAAATGGTAAACTTTTAAAAATGTATTTAAAATCGATGTTAGACAATTTCCACATCACTTTTAGGTTTTGTAAAAACGAATAATCATAAGTTACTTTAGGCAAAGTAATTTTTGTAACTCCACTAAAGTTAGATTTTGTTACTCTTTCTGATTTTGATTTTTTTAACGAAAATGTTACCGCATTTTGGGTAAACTTAAAATACTTATAAACCAATCCAAAGATTAAACTAGATACTAATAACCATATCAAACGATTATAAATTACTAGTTTTCCTATCGGAATTTGCAATTCATTCTGTTCTGAAACAGTCCAATATTTTGTATAATAAGAAGACGCAGAAGAACCAAAAGGATCTAACAACGCTAATAAACTTGCTTGCTCTGGATCTGATAAAATGCTAGAAATTGCCCCTTCTACAAACATTAAAATAATTACTGTAATAAATCCAGCGGTTACATTTCTAGAAAAAGTAACCACAGCAAAAACTACGGCACCAAAAAATAAAACATTTGGTAAAATATAAACCAAATAGGTTTTTAAATAGGTAACAATATTAAAATTTGCTACAATTTCTTGATTGGTTCCTGGAAATCGAAAACCAATAATCATACCTAAAGCTATCACTAAAACAATCGCAGAAACCACCACGATTCCGCTAAAAAATTTAGCAAATAAATAATTAGCCTTCGTAAAAGGATACGAATATAAAATGGTATGCATTTCACTTTTAAAATCTCTATAAATTGAAACACCAATAATAGAGGGAAATAAAAAGAAAATTAAAGTGGTAAACCCATTAAATAAACCTGTAATGCCTATTGGCGAGTTTACAATTCGAGAAGAACCCATGGTTCCTGTAATTCCGTCCCAAATACCTGCAGATGTTGCTGATAAGAAGAAAGAAATTATTAAAAATATTGAAATATAAATGTAAAAAACTGGCTTGTTAAACCAATATTTTAATTCTTGTTTAAAAATTGTAGAAAACATAATAAAATAGTTTTAAGCGATTCGTTTTAAATATTCTGTTTTTTGAGTTTTGTAACTAAAACTCTTCATCAAAAACTATTAATTGGTTAAAACTGGTTCATCTTGTTTTAAAGCTATAAAATACACATCATCTAGCTGTGGTGTTGCCTTAACAAAGTCATCCGAGGGTTTTTCTAAAGCGTGTACTCTAATATTTAACGTATCATCAGCATTAAAATTTCTAGACAAAACGTTGTATAACTTCATGTTTTCTTCTAAATCATCTTTTTGGATTACTTTGGTCCAAATAGTATTCTCTAATTCTTCTGTTGCTTTTTTAGGCGTGCTATGTTTTAAGATTTTACCACCATTTAAAATGGCCATCTCATTACACAATTCTTTTACGTCTTCTACAATATGTGTAGAAAAAATAACGGTACAATTGCTACCAACTTCACGTAAAACATTTAAAAAACGATGTCTTTCTGCCGGATCTAAACCTGCAGTTGGCTCATCAACAATAATTAATTTAGGATTATTTAAAAGCAGTTGTGCAATACCAAAACGCTGTTTCATTCCGCCAGAATAACCTGCAACATGTTTGTGCCTTACTTCGTATAAGTTGGTAATTTCTAACACTTCTTTTACAATTGCTTTTCTTTCTGTTTTATTAGCAATTCCTTTTAAAGTTGCAAAATAATCTAACAATTCGTCAGCAGACATTTTAGGATACACACCAAAAGATTGCGGTAAATAACCCAAAACTTTACGCAAAGACATGTTGTCTTCTAAAACATTAATATCACCAAAAGTAATCGAACCAGCATCCGGACTTTGTAATGTTGCAATAGTTCTCATTAAAGAAGATTTACCTGCCCCATTTGGTCCTAACAACCCAAACATACCTGTGCCAATTTCTAAATTTAAATTATCAATGGCTTTTACACCATTTTTATATGTTTTGGTTAAATTTTTAATAACTAATTTCATATTACTTTTTTGTTGGTTAATGTTGTGTAATTAGTGTAAAAGTAAGCACTTTTGTTACACTATTTTGTGATTTTTTTAATGGAAATCCTAAAAAATGGTATTATTTTTACATCTATCAAGAAAAAATCAATTTTTATAAATTTATAAATAATGGCTAAAAAATCAATTTTAAATAAAGATTCACTTACATTTTTAGAAAAATATTTAAATAATGCGGCTCCTACTGGTTACGAATGGGAAGGTCAAAAAATTTGGATGGACTATCTAAAACCTTATGTAGATGAATTTATTACAGACACTTATGGTTCTGCTGTTGGTGTTATAAATCCGGATGCAAAATACAAAGTTGTAATCGAAGGACATGCAGATGAAATATCGTGGTATGTTAATTATATTTCTGATAACGGATTAATTTATGTAATTAGAAACGGTGGATCAGACCATCAAATTGCACCAAGTAAAATTGTAAATATTCATACTAAAAACGGAATTGTAAAAGGTGTTTTTGGGTGGCCTGCAATTCATACAAGAAACAAATCGAATGAAGAAGCACCAAAACCAGACAATATTTTTATTGATACAGGTTGCGCTACAAAAGAAGAAGTAGAAGCTTTGGGTGTGCATGTTGGTTGCGTAATTACTTATCCGGATGAGTTTCATATTTTAAACGGAGACAAATTTGTTTGTAGAGCTTTAGACAACAGAATGGGTGGTTTTATGATTGCTGAAGTTGCGCGTTTATTAAAAGAAAACAAAAAAGATTTACCGTTTGGATTGTACATTACAAACTCTGTACAAGAAGAAATTGGCTTGCGTGGTGCAGAAATGATTACACAAACCATTAAACCAAATGTTGCAATTGTTACCGATGTAACACATGATACAACTACACCAATGATAGAACCTAAAAAAGCAGGTTTACTAGAAATTGGTAAAGGGCCAGTTGTTGCTTACGCGCCAGCGGTTCAACAAAAATTACGAGATTTAATTACAGAAACTGCCGAAGCTAAAAAAATCCCTTTTCAGCGTTCTGCACTTTCTAGAGCAACGGGTACAGATACAGATGCTTTTGCTTACAGCAACGGTGGTGTAGCGTCAGCTTTAATTTCTTTACCACTAAGATATATGCATACAACTGTAGAAATGGTGCATAGAGAAGATGTAGAAAATGTAATTAGAATGATTTACGAAACACTTTTAAATATTAAAGACGGAGAAACTTTTTCTTACTTCGAATAAAAATACTTTAATTATGAATTACGAATTTTTAATTACAAATTCGTAATTCATAATTTTTTAAAAATGGACGAACTCATAGACATATTAACACCAGAAGGAAAATCAACAGGCAAAACTGCTTTAAAATCTGAAGCACATAAAAACGGTTGGTTTCATGCCACTGTACATATCTGGTTATTTACTTCGGATGACAAAATATTGCTTCAAAAAAGAGCAATGACAAAAAAAGTATTTCCGGGTTTATGGGATATTTCTGTTGCCGGACATATAGGCGCAGGAGAAACTATTTTAGTAGCTGCACAAAGAGAAGTTTTTGAAGAAATTGGCCTTAAATTACAAGAAAAAGACTTTATTAAAATTGGCACAAGAATTCATCAAGTAAAGCATCTAAACGGAATTATAGATAACGAGCATCATCATGTTTTTATAGCCGAATTAAAAACTCCTTTATCAACTTTAAAAATTCAAGAAGCAGAAGTTGATGACATCAAATTATTCAATTTAAAAGTATTAAAGGACACAAAAAACCTTGAAAACGTATTGTTACCAAGATTTCATGCGTATTACTGTATGGTTTATGATAAAATAATTGAATTTAAAAACAAGAAATAATTAACCTTTTGGTTTTTCAAAAAATGAATTTGCCATTTTTGTTTTACTAATTAATGGTAATGTAAATTTTACACTATTTCCAACAGGTTTTGTTGGTAATCCGTTTTTGTCTTGTGCATACCAAATAATTTCATTTGGTAAAAGAAACCCATTTACATTTTCCCATTTTTTATATTTTATCAAATTATAACGATTGCTTGATGTCTTAGAATTAAAAGTAACCGTGTAGGCTAACCATTCCATTTTATAAGTTTCAGGATTGTAGTATACAATATAATTATCATTAGAAGAATTACCAATATTTGCTTTGTAAGAAATTTTAAATCCAGGATATTTTACATTTTCAAAAACTAAATCTTCTGCTTTTTCATATACAATTCCGTTATCACCTAAAACAAAAGGCATTGCATAAAAATAGAAATATAAATTGTAATAAAACTTCGGATTACCTTTGTAATCACCATCATTTTCTTCATCTAACCAAACCTGATTACCGTCAAAACCCAAAGAATATTTTGGTGCATTAATTACGGTTTTTCTAGATTGAAGCGCTACCGTATGCGTTTCATCATTTATATTAAAAGACAATAAATGGTTTGATTTCCAATTTGAAATTCCGCCATGAAATTGAAAAACTTTATGCAATTCCGAAGGAAATTTAGACTCTTTTACCTCTACAACTTCTTTTTGCTTAACATCTTTTTTGGCTTCTTTTTTACAAGAAACAATTGTGAATGTAAGTACGAATACAACTGCTAATTTTTTCATAATATATTTTTAATACTTTCTAAATTTTAGATTGATACGTATACAAATCGAAATATCTACCTTCTTTAGCAATCAACTCATCATGCGTTCCTCTTTCTGCAATTTCACCAGCCTCTATCACCAAAATTTGATCTGCTTTTTTAATAGTACTCAACCTGTGTGCAATAACAATTGTGGTTCTGTCTTTTACTAATTCTGATAAACTTTTCTGAATTAAAGCCTCACTTTCTGTATCTAAACTAGAAGTGGCTTCATCTAAAATAATCATTTTAGGATTTGCCAAAATAGCCCTTGCAATTGCCAATCGTTGTCTTTGTCCGCCAGATAATTTCACACCTCTTTCACCAATTAAGGTGTCTAAACCATCATCAAAACGATCTGTAAATTCATTTACATAAGCTGCTTTTACAGCATTTTGCAACTCTTCTTTAGTAGCGTTTGGTCTAGGAAACAAAATATTATCTCTTATGGTTCCTTCAAATAAAAATTCATCTTGTAAAACAACACCTAAATATTTTCTAAAACTAGATAATTTAACCTTAGACATATCTTTATTATCTATAGTGATTTTACCTGCTGCTGGATTTAAAAATGTTGCCGACAAACCTGCAATTGTAGATTTACCAGAACCAGAACTACCCACCAAAGCAGTAACAGAACCTGCAGGAACTTTAAAATTAATGTTATTTATTACTTGTTTACCTTCTTCATAAGAAAACGAAACATCTTCAAAAACAACATCACCTTTTACATCATCTAAAACAATAGTTCTATGCTCGTTATCTTCTTCCGCAGCCATATTCATTAGCTCTTCTGTTCTGTCTAAACCAGCCAATGCTTCGGTTAATTGACTACCAATATTGCTCATTTGAACAATTGGTGCAACCATAAACGCTAACAGAAATGTAAACTGAATAAAGTCTCCAAAAGTTAAACTTCCTTCCATCATATAATATCCACCAATTCCCATAACACCTGTGGTTGCTAAACCTATTAAAAAAGTTGAAGAACTTGTCATTAAAGCAGTAACCGTCATGCTTTTCTTTACGTTTTCGTAAATATTTGCCACTCCTTTTTCAAAAATTTCACTTTCTTGTTGTTCTGCATTAAAGGCTTTTATAACTCTTATGCCTCCTAAAGTCTCTGTTAATCGACCTTTTACTTCTGCATTTATTTTACCTCTTGCTCTAAATATTGGTCGAATATATTTAAAAGATTTTAAAGCAATTAAACCAAAAATAGATAACGGAATAAACGTAAAAAGCGTCATCCAAACATTCATTCTTAATAAAATTACAAGTGTTACAATTGCTGTAAATGAACCACCAATTAACTGCACCAAACCTGTACCAATAAGGTTTCTTACTCCTTCTACATCACTCATAATTCTAGATACTAAAGCGCCAGATTTTGTGTTATCGAAAAAACTAATTGGTAAAGACAATACTTTCTTCTGCACTTGGGCTCTAAGTTCTGATATTAAATATTGTGCCTGAATACTTAATACTTTTGTCAATAAAAATGAAGTAATTGCTTGCACTAAAATTGCGCCAATTACTATTAAAACCAAATTATAAAGTTGATTAAATTCTTTATTTGGCACAACTTCGTCCATTAAAACTTTACTTTGCAATGGCAAAACAAAACCAGAAAGACTTCTTATTATTATCAATACCAAACCTAATAAAACCAAGTTTCTTCTTGGCCAAATAATGGTTTTAAAAGCTTGTTTTAAGGTTACTTTTGGTTTGGTTTTACTTTTTTTTGATTCTTTGAAATGTTGCATAAAAAATAGTTGTCAATTTATATGCCACAAGGAAAAAGCATGACAGATTTACAAAGTTACAATAAACAAAAAAACTTAATGGTTTTACACCGAAAGAACTTACTCTAAACCTAAATACATATAAATTAAAACTTTAACTTAAATAAAAACGTGAGTTTCATTTTTTTTTTACATTTGGATATCTTCTATCAAAATTATTTTGTGGAAGAGAAGAAAAAATTGCTTTATTTCATTACAATTTAAAATTAAACTTTACGCCAAATATTGGTTTGTAATCTAGTACAAATTATTTAAAAGTAATTTTAACACTTGCATTTATAGCGGGTATTACAACAATGAACGCGAATACAAATATTCAAAATAATGATCCAGAGGATGATTGTATTGCATATGCATGTGAAGGACTTGATGAATTTCTAGATTTTGTTGATGGTGAATCAAATGAAGCTCTTAATGATTTCATCGTTGATACATTATACAATGATTGCATGGGATTATAATTAATTTATGGGGAAATTAAACAATTTCCCCTTTTTAAAAAAAAATGAATATGATGAAAAAAATAACAGTTTTGCTATTTGTTTTATATGTATCAAATATATTTTCTCAAACAGGAATTATTAAATATACAACTAAAGTAGTTGATAATAAATCTAATGTTAGTGAACGGATAAAGAGAATGATTATTGAGGCAAATAGAACAAAATACACACTAATTTATAATTTAGAAAAATCTTACTTTCAAAAAGATAAGAATATACCAATTTATCCACTAGAAGCTAAATTGGCTTCTGTATTAGTAAGGTCAAACAAAAATTCACATCAATTAAACAACTTAAAAAAAGAAAACTTTTTTAACACTTTTATTAAAAACACTAATTATATCGTAGATGATAGTGATAAAATGAGTAATTGGGTTTTTGTTAATGAAACTAAAATTATAGATGGATATATATGTTTTAAAGCAACAAAAGAAATATTTTATAAAAGAACTAATGTTAAGTCAAATAATATAGCTTGGTATACACCTGATATACCTGTACCTTATGGACCCGCAGGTTATGGTGGTTTACCAGGTTTAATATTACAATTAGAAATTGGAACTAAAGTTACTTATTTGGTAAGTAAGGTTATATTAAACCCTACAAAAAAAGTTGAAATACCAACTTTAAAAGAAGGTGAAAAAATAAACTTAGAAGAAATGGTTTTTTTAATGCAAGAAGCAAGAAAAGTTACAAAAGACTAACGTTATGAAATTAAAAAACATCTTTTTTACATTATTTTTTTTAACAAATTTAACAGCACTACATAGTCAAAACGGAATTATTACATACAAAACAAAAAGAACAAAAATTCGTAAAACTTCTAACCCTGAAATGACTAGAAAAATTACGGAGGAAGTAAATAGAAGTTCATATGTTTTGTACTTTAATAAAGAAAAATCTTTTTTTAAAAAAGAAAAAAATATACCTCTTTACCCATTTAAATCAAAATTTGCTGATATTTCTACAGGTGCCAACAAAAATTGGTATCAATTTAATGGTATTAATAAAGATGCTATGTATAATACAGAAATTTTAAGTAAACAATATATTGTTAATGATAGCTCTAGAATGAAAGAATGGGAATTCTTTAATGAAATTAAAATTATTGATGGTTACACTTGCTATAAAGCAGTTAATAAAAAATTAAATACAAGATCTGGTAATTACATTACTAATATTGCATGGTACACTACAGATATACCCTTGCCTTATGGCCCTATAGGTAATGGTGGCTTACCCGGATTAATTTTGAAATTAGAAATAGATAACTTTCATTATTTAGTTGATAAAATCATTTTAAATCCAAAAAAAATAAAAAAAAATCCTAGTTTAAAGAAAGGAAAAAATATAGATGTAAATGAGAAAATAAGATTAATGAGAGATGTTAGAAAAGTTACTATAGACTAAAAAATCATGAAAAAACCACATCTAATTTTATTTTTTATATTAAACTTTTCTTGTGCTATTTCTTCACAAATAGTAATAAAAGGTAAAATTTTAGATGAAAATAACAAACCATTAACTGGCGCAAATATTTTAGCTTTCCCTAACAATAAAGGTAAATTAGCCCATAACGTTAGTGATAATTTAGGCAATTATACTTTATCACTTACAAAGAACACAACTTATAATACCTCTATAAGTTTTATGGGTTTTATAACTAGAAAAGAAACTTTAAACACTCCTAAAAAAGATAGTATTATTAATTTTATTTTAAAGGAAGACCCCAATAAATTAGAAGAAATTGTTATTAAATATAAAATTCCTGTAAGAATTAGAAAAGACACTACCACATATAATACAGATGCTTTTACAAATGGTAAAGAACGTAAACTAAAACAAGTTTTAAAAAAATTACCTGGCGTAGAAGTAGATAGAAAAGGCAATGTTACTGTAAAAGGTAAAAAAGTAACGACACTTTTAGTAGATAATAAAAAGTTTTTTACAGGAGACACAAAATTGGCGGTAAACAACATACCAGCAGATGTAATTGCCAAAATAGATGTTATAGAAGATTATCATGAAAATGCTTTTATGAAAGGTCTCGAAAAATCTGATGAAATTGCCATGAACATTAGCTTAAAAGAAGACAAAAAAAAGTTTGTGTTTGGAGATATAGAGGCAGGTTTAGGTATTAAAAACAGATATGTTTTACACCCTGCAATTTTTAAATACAGCCCAAAAACTAATTATAGTTTTATTGGAGATTTTAACAATACAAATAGAAAATCTTTTACTTTGAGAGATTATATAAATTTTGATGGTGGTTTAGACATGAATAACTTAAAAGAAGTAATTCAATCTCCGGTTGTAAAATTATTACGAAATCAAAATTTTACAGCTAGTAAACACAAATTTGGTGGTTTTAACATGCAACATGCTAAAAACGAAAAATTGAGTATTAGTTCTTTTTTAATTGCACTATCAGATAAAACAAATGGTCGTGTAGAGAATTTTAGAAATTATTTAATAGATAATATTACTGAAAGATTGCGAGAAGATGAAAGTAATAATCAGAATTTATTCTTAGGGAAAATACAATTCTTATATAAACCAGAAGAAAATACAAGAATTAAATATTACACAAAATTTGAAACAACTTCGATAAACCAAACCATCGAAAACAATAGAGATTTAGCTAATTCTGTAATAAACTTTAATGAAAATAATTTAATTAATTCTGATAAAATAAATTCTTATTTAAAAGCAGAAAAAAAGTTTTCTACTTACCATACATCACAAGCAATTGTAAATTTTAATTTTAATAAAATTGATGATTCCACAAATTGGTTAACAAACACTAATATTTTCCCAAATAATATTCCTATCAATGAGAAAGAAAGTATAAATGTTCTAAAAAAATCTTCAACTGAAAAGTTTGAATATAATGTGGCTTTAAAGCACTTTTGGATATTAGATAATGTGAATCATCTTTATTTTAATGTTGGTAATAATTTCGAACAAAATAAATTTAAGAGTAATTTATTACAAGATAATATAACTATTAGTAATTTCTCTAATAATCTAAAACACAACCAATTTACTATTTTTACAAGTATTTTATATAAAAAATTAATTGGTGATGCTATTTTTACGGCAGAATTAAAATATCAAAATTACTACAGAACAAGTTTAGACCTTAATAACAACAGCTCTTATCAATCTAATTTACTACTACCTAAAATTGAAATAGATTGGGATATTACTAATAGAAAGAAGCTTATCTTTAAATACAACCTTACAAATACATTTCCGAGCACAAGACAATTAATTTCTAATAATATTTTAAATAATTACAATAATATCTATACTGGTAACACGGATTTAAAAGAAACTTTTTATCACTTTGTTAGTTTAAGTTATAGAAATTACAAAACCTATGGTTGGAGTTTTTACCCAAGTATTTATTATAAGATAAGAAATAATCAAGTCCAGAATATTTTTAACACTTCAACTATTTTTAATGTTATTAATCCTATTAACATTGATACTCCCAACAAATCTTTAACTACAAATTTTAGAGTTGTTTACAATTATAAATACTGGAAAGCTACTGTATTAACAGAATATACAAATTCCAATTACGCAACATTTATAAACAATAATAAAATTAAGTCTAATAATAATTCATTTTTAACCCGAGCCAGTTTTAGAACTGTTTATGATAATAAACCAAATATAGATTTTTCATATTCTCAAACACATAAAGACAACACAAACTCTTTATTTAGTGCTATCTCTAATTTATCTAATTTAGATGTTGCTGTAGATTATGAGTACGAAAATTGGAAATTTAAAACTGAATATTTGTATAATTTTTATAAAAATAACGCTACTAAAAACACCAATTCGTTTAACGAATTAAATGCTTCCTTTTTTTATCAAAAAGAAAATAGTCCTTGGGGCTTTGAATTATTAGGCACAAATATTGGCAACAATATTTCTAAATTAAATTCTACTTTATTTTCAAATTTATTTTCTGAAAGAAGAACTTTTGTTTTCCCTAGAACATTTGTTATAAAGGCAATCTATAAATTATAATTTTGTAAATCTTTAATTCAGAAATCACCTATATAATAAAAAAAAACTTACTAGAAATTAGTTTACATTCTATTATCAATAATACTTTGTACAACTTCCGGATTTAACAATGTACTTGTATCGCCTAAGTTATCCATTTCATTAGCTGCAATTTTACGTAAAATACGACGCATAATTTTTCCTGAACGTGTTTTTGGCAATCCTTCTGAAAATTGAATTTTATCTAATTTTGCGATTGGTCCAATTCTGTCTGCAATTAATTGGTTGATTTCTTTTTTAAGATTATCATGATTTCTATATTCTCCGGCATCCTTTAAAGTAATATAACCGTATAAAGCACTTCCTTTAATATCGTGCGGAAAACCAACAATAGCAGATTCGGCAATTGCCGGATGCTCGTTTATAGCATCTTCTATTGGTGCAGTTCCTAAATTATGTCCAGAAACAATAATAACATCATCTACTCTACCAGTTATTCGATAATAACCAACTTCGTCTCTTAAGGCGCCATCGCCTGTAAAATAGTTATTTTCGAAAGCAGAAAAATAGGTTTCTTTATATCGTCGATGATTTCCCCAAATAGTTCTCGCAATACTTGGCCAAGGAAATTTTATACACAACCTTCCTTCTACTTGATTTCCTTTTAATTCTTGTCCGTTTTCATCCATTAAAGCTGGCTGAATACCTATAAAAGGTAATGTTGCATAGGTTGGTTTTGTAGGTGTAACATACGGAATTGGTGTAATCATGATTCCGCCAGTTTCTGTTTGCCACCAAGAATCTATAATCGGACTTTTCTTTTTACCAACATTATCATTATACCAATGCCATGCTTCTTCATTTATGGGTTCACCAACAGAACCCAAAACTTTTAACGAAGACAAATCATATTTATCTACCAATTCTGTTCCTTGTTTTGCCAATGCTCTAATTGCTGTTGGCGCTGTATAAAACTGATTTACCTTATGCTTTTCTACAATTTGCCAAAACCTACCAAAATCTGGATAACTTGGTACACCTTCAAACATAACAGTTGTTGCACCGTTTGCTAACGGACCATAAACAATATAAGAATGTCCGGTAATCCAACCAATATCTGCGGTACACCAATACACATCATTTTCTCTGTATTGAAATGCATTTTTAAAAGTATAAGCAGCATAAACCATATATCCTGCAGTAGTATGCACCATTCCTTTTGGCGTTCCTGTAGAACCAGAAGTGTATAAAATAAATAACGGGTCTTCGGCATTCATTACCTCTGCCTCACAAACATCAGAAGCATTATCTAACAAAGGTTGTAACCATTTATCTCTATCAGATTTCATCGATATATTAGATTGAATTCTTTTTGCAACTAAAACACTTTCTACACAAGTACAATTTTCTAAAGCTTCATCAACAATTCCTTTTAAGTCTATGGTTTTTGAGCCTCTATAAGATCCATCAGCAGTAATTACCATTTTACAATCAGAATCATTTATTCTTGTTGCCAATGCTGTTGCAGAAAAACCTGCGAAAACTACAGAATGTATTGCGCCAATTCTGGCACATGCTAAAGTTGCAATTGCCAACTCTGGTATCATCGGCACATAAATACAAACTCGATCTCCTTTTTGTATACCTTGCTCTTTTAACACATTTGCAAACTGATTTACTCTCTTGTGCAATTGGTTATAAGTAATATGTTCTGCAGCTTCATCTGGATTATTTGGCTCAAATAAAATGGCAGTTTTATCTCCTCGAGTTGCCAAATGTCTATCAATACAATTTTCTGTAATATTTAATTTAGCACCTTGAAACCATTTTATTTCTGGTTTCGAGAAATCCCACTCTAGAACTTTATCCCATTTTTTTCGCCAAATAAAATGCTCTTCGGCTATTTCTTCCCAAAAACTTTCTGGCTCTCTAATAGACTTTCTGTATACTTGATAGTATTCTTCTAAATGTTTTATGTGGTAATTACTCATAATAAGTTTTGCTAAGTATAATTCTTTCTAAAAATAGAAAATTATATTTGCTTTATGGAATTTGATTTAATTTTAACAAACTTACCTGTAATAATTCTGTTTTTTTCGGTGGCAATATTATATGCAGCTGTTGGTTTTGGTGGCGGTTCTAGTTATTTAGCAATTTTAGCTTTAACAAGCATTGCATTTACACAAATTAGAGCAACTGCTTTACTTTGCAACATTGTTGTTGTTACCAGTAATGTTTTATTATTTCAACAGCAGAAACAAATAGAATGGAAAAAAATAGTGCCTTTAATTCTCTTAAGTATTCCGTTTGCATTTCTCGGTGGAAAACTAAAAATAAGTCAGAATTTCTTTTTTATTCTTTTGGGTTTTACACTTCTTTTTGCAGCAATAACTATGTGGATTTCAAAAAAAATAATTTCTTCTGATGCTAAATTTAAAGAGTCTAATTTTCTAAAAAATGCAGGCTTTGGTGGTTTTATCGGTTTTATTTCTGGAATGGTTGGTATTGGCGGAGGCATTTTCTTAGCACCACTTTTACATCTTACAAATTGGAATACGCCTAAAAAAATTGCAGCTACAGCTAGTGTATTTATTTTAGTAAACTCTATTGCTGGTTTAATTGGGCAATATTCTAATCCAGATTTTAATATCGATTGGCAATTAACTTCTATTTTATTAATTACGGTTTTTATTGGCGGACAAATAGGAAGCAGATTAAGCGCAACAATTCTTAAACCTATGCAACTTAAAAAGGCAACTGCTATTTTAATTGCTTTTGTAAGTATTAGGATTCTAGTTAAACATTTATTTACCTAAAACTATAATGTTAAAAGTAAATCGAATATTAATTGTGTATTTTCTACAATCCAAATATATTTGAACTTCATACTTATTAAACAATAAAAAACTATGTTAGAAGTAATTTTTACATTAATTATGCTTGTGCTTTTACAAGCAGTTCTTGGTTTCGATAACCTACTTTATATTTCTTTAGAATCTAAAAAAGCGCCGGTAGCAGATCAAAAAAAAGTTAGAAAAACAGGAATCTTAATAGCAATTGTTTTAAGAATTGTATTGCTTTTTGTTTTAGTATCTATTATTGATTTTTTTCAAGAACCTTTTTCTTTTTTAACTGGTGAAATAAAAGATATTGTTCATTTTGAATTTAATGGTCACAGCATCATTGTTTTATTAGGTGGTGGTTTTATTATCTATACTGCGATTAAAGAAATTTGGCACATGATTGGTACTAACAATTTAGGTGACGATATTGAAGGTGATTCTAAAAGAGCTAAATCTGCTAATGCAGTTATAACAAGTATTGTAATTATGAATCTTGTTTTTTCTTTCGATTCTATTTTAGCTGCAATTGGTTTAACTAGTGAAATCGAAAACTCTACAACCGCTTTTATTGTAATGGCCATTGCTATTGTAATTAGTGGTTTGCTAATGTTATTTTTAGCTGATAGAATTTCTAGCTTTTTAGCAAAAAACAGAATGTACGAAGTATTGGGTTTATTTATTCTTTTTATTGTCGGAATAATGTTAGTTACAGAAGGCGGACATTTAGCACATATTAAACTTTTTGGTAACGAAATTGTACCAATGAGTAAAACTACTTTTTACTTTGTATTAGCGGTATTGGTAATTGTTGATGTAGTTCAAGGAAAATATCAGAAAAAATTATTAGCAGCTCAAAAGAAGCAATAATTTTAAATTTATATTTAAAAAAAGGTGTTTGTAAAATTACAAACACCTTTTTTTTTTAGATTTCATCTAAGCTATCTTGAATTCTTTGCGCAATTATCTGTAAAATTCTTCTATTTAATTCTGATGAATTTTCATCGTAAAACGCATATTCTTCCATCGAAAAATCTCCAATAATTAAACCTAGATTTAGGTTTTTAAAATTGATGTCTTTTGTAAAAATAGCTTTTACTCTACTTCTTTTCTTTTGAGCTGTTAAAACAGAAAAATCAATTTTTCTTTTCTTTAAATAACTCTTAAAAAACACAATTAACAAATTGTGTTGCATTTTTATAATAGGTCGTAAAGTTTTATTTTGAAAAACTTCTGCTTCAGACATATTATCTGTTATTAAGTTTTCTAATACAGGTCTTGTTCTACTCATTTTCTAATAATTCGTTTAATTCTAATTGAAAATCGTATTGTAAATCTTCATGTAGTTTTTCTAAAGCTTTTTTTATCATTCTTACCTGTGTATCAAAAACACTTTGTAAACGCGTACTTCTTTTTATAGAAGGTTTAAAAGCTTTTAATTTTTTACAAAAATACAGTAACAACTCTACTTCTGTTTCTTTTTTCTTAGAATAACGAATGTGTTTTTTGATTGATGTTAATATTTTTCGAACACTTTTTCTTATGTAAAAAAAACTCTTCGTATTAATTTCGCTAAACTGTAAATCTACTTCTTCTTTTATCGTTGCTATAAAAGATTCTTCATCATGAGATTCGAATAATAAATAGGTAAGTAATTCTTTGTTTTCTTTTTTAAATCGAGCCAAATGCAGGCATAAATCTTTTAAATCTGAGGCAGATTTATGCGACAATTCATCTTTAAGTTGCTTAATAGTAACTGCTTTCATAAGTTTTAAAAAATTTAACTACAAGATAAAAAAATAATACCTCACAAAATTAAATTGTAAGGTATTATTTGTAAAATTTAACCAATAAAATTGGTAATTATTATTTATTTAATACTTGGTATTTGTACCATTTCATTTACATCTGCGTCGTAATCTACTCCGTCTACTTTAAATCCGAATAAATTAAAAAACTCGTCGCTGTAACCTTTTAAATCTCCAATTTCAGCTAAATTTTCTGATGTAGCATCTTTCCAAAGTTCTGCAATTGCAGCTTGTACTTCTTCTTTCATTTCTAAATCATCAATTCTAATTCTGCCTTTTTCATCCAAGTCTAAATCACCACCAAATAAACGTTCGCTATACAAACGCTGAATTTGTTCGATACAGCCTTCGTGAGTTCCGTTTTCTTTCATTATTTTAAATAACAAAGATATATATAAAGGTATTACAGGTATTGCAGAACTTGCTTGTGTAACCAATGCTTTGTTAACAGAAACATAAGCATTACCGTTAATTGCTTTTAAATCTTCTGCAATTGTAAAAGCTGTTGCTTCTAAATGATCTTTAGCTGCACCAATTGTTCCGTTTCTATATACTGGCTTTGTTACTTCTGGGCCAATGTAAGAATATGCAACTGTTGTAGCACCTTCTGCTAATAAATTTTCTTTACTTAAAGCATCCATCCACATTTTCCAATCTTCACCTCCCATTACGGTTACGGTATTTTCTACGTCTTCACCTTCTGCCGGATTTATAGAAATTTCTGATACTTTACCTGTATGAAAATCTACAGTTTTGTTTGTAAAAACTTCTCCGATTGGTTTTAATACTGATTTAAATCTTTTACCAGTATTTGGGTGTTTTCTAACTGGTGATGCTAAACTGTAAATTACCAAATCTACTTGCCCTAAATCTTCTTTAATTAGATTTACAACTTCTTCTTTTATTTCGTTAGAAAATGCATCGCCATTAATACTTTTTGCATACAAACCTGCTTGGTGTGCATGTTTTTCAAATGCTGCTGTGTTGTAATATCCTGGTGAACCTGGTCTACCTTCTGTAGCTGGTTTATCAAAGAAAACGCCAATTGTTGCTGCATCAGAACCAAATGCACTGGTTATTCTAGATGCCAAACCAAAACCTGTAGAGGCACCAATTACCAATACTTTTTTTGCTCCGTCTATTTTTCCTTTCGACTTTATATATTCTATTTGATTGACTACGTTTTGCTCACAACCTGTTGGGTGAGATGTTAAACATATAAATCCTCTTGTTCTTGGTTCTATAATCATTTGTTGTTTGTTTGTTCTCTATGTAAAGTTAACTAAAAGAAATCACTCGAATTGACATAATTTTTGCCTAAACAAGTGATTTTGTTTGCTTTTACATCTAACTTAATTTGAGATGATTTATTTTGAAGCTAAAAACTTCAACACATTATTTTCTATTCTATTTAGAACATTATCTGTAGTAGCTTTTGTAAAAGCTTCTCCGGTAATTTGTTCGTATAATTCTATATATCTATTAGAAATTTCGATGATTTTTTCATCATTCATTTCTGGTATTGCTTGTCCTTCTTTACCTTGAAAACCGTTTTCTATTAACCATTGTCTTACAAATTCTTTAGACAATTGTTTTTGTGGTTCGTTATTATCTTGTCTTTCTTGGTATCCTTCAGCATAAAAATAACGAGAAGAGTCTGGTGTATGAATTTCATCAATTAAAACAATTTTACCATCTTTCGTTTTACCAAATTCATATTTAGTATCTACTAAAATTAAGCCTCTTTTTGCCGCAATTTCAGTTCCTCTTTTAAATAAAGCTCTTGTGTAATTTTCTAAGACGATGTAATCTTCTTCAGAAACAATTCCTTTCGCTAAAATGTCTTCTCTAGAAATATCTTCGTCATGCTCGCCGTTATCTGCCTTTGTAGAAGGTGTAATTAAAGGTTCTGGAAATTTATCGTTTTCTTTTAAACCTTCTGGCATTTTTACACCACAAAGCATTCTTTTACCTAATTTATATTCTCTTGCCGCGTGCCCAGAAACATAACCTCTTATAACCATTTCTACTTTAAAAGGATCACATAAATGACCAACGGCTACATTTTCATCTGGATTTGCAAGTAACCAATTCGGAACAATATCTGCGGTATCATTCATCATTTTGGTTGCAATTTGATTTAAAATCTGACCTTTAAACGGAATTTGTCTTGGTAAAATAACATCAAATGCAGATAATCTATCTGTGGCTATCATTACCAAAAGTTCATTATCTATATTATAAACTTCTCTTACTTTTCCTTTGTAAACAGATTTCTGATTCGGAAACTGAAAATTAGTTTCGTTAATTGTATTCATTTTAGTTGTTGTGTTGTTAAGTGTGCAAAAATAGTAATTTAAAAAGTTATTTTTTCTTCTTTTTTAAACGTTTTATTTGCTTTAAATTATCACTAATTGGTGTTGCTGTAATTTCTGTTTCACCTGGAATAAAATAGAAAAAATAGGCCGAATTCTGCCCTATTTTTCTAACATCTAATTGTTGGTTGTCTTTAAAAACAAGCGTATAATTTGGGATAATTTCTTTAGATTGATATTTATGTTTCATACCGATGCCCATACCGGTTCTCATAGAAACAAAAAGTAAAAAAAACAAAAACATTAACGCTGGCAACAGGTTATTTTTGTCTCCCATTTTAGCATATCTCTTATCCCATTTTTCTATATTATATATCTTTTGATACCATTTTTTTACTCTAAAGTATTTATACAATTTGGGCATCCATCTAGTTAAATATAAATACAACAAACCAAACATAAAAATTAGTACAAGAGATAAAACCCAGTTATTTGCAAGCAAACTTATAGGAGATATTAAAGCATCTAAAATGGTTGTGTAATTAAGATAGGTAACACCAAAAATTCCGTAAAAAATAGCGTCACTAACAATTCCTAAGATTATTAAATATAAATATCCAATGTAAAAATAGTCTTGTAAACCTAGTTTATCTTTTTCTATTTTTATCATTATCTATTCTGTTTCTATGCTTTTGTAAGCAGAAATAATTCTCTTAACCAATCTGTGTCTTACAACATCTTTATCGTCTAAATAAACTTGTGCAATACCTTCAATATCTTTTAAAGCTAATAAAGATTCTTTTAAACCAGAAACTTGTTTTCTTGGTAAATCTATTTGCCCAGGATCGCCGGTAATTATAAACTTTGCGTTTTTACCCATTCTGGTTAAAAACATTTTCATTTGATTGTGAGTAGTATTTTGTGCCTCATCTAAAATTACAAAAGCATTGTCTAAGGTTCTACCTCTCATAAATGCTAAAGGCGCAATTTGAATAACTCCTTTTTCTAAATGAGATTCTAACCTTTCATGCGGAATCATATCTCTTAATGCATCATATAAAGGTTGCATATAAGGATCTAATTTTTCTTTTAAATCTCCTGGTAAAAAACCTAAATTCTCGCCAGATTCTACAGCAGGTCTTGTTAAAATAATTCTACGTACTTCTTTTTCTTTTAAAGCTTTTACAGCCAAAGCAACTGCGGTATATGTTTTACCTGTTCCTGCAGGACCAACAGCAAATAACATATCATTTTTGGCCATTAAAGAAACCATTTTACGCTGGTTTTCTGTTTGCGCTTTAATTAATCTACCGCTAACACCATGCACCAAAACATCTTTTGCTTTTTTAGAAGCACTTGTTTTTTCTTCGTTTCCGTTAGATGTTAAAATACGCTCGATACTATTTTCATCTAATTTATTATAGCGGTTATAGTATTTTATCAATCGGTCTAATCGAATTTCAAACTCGTCTAAAAGTTCAGACTCGCCGTAAATTTTCATTTTAGATCCTCTTGCGACGATTTTTATCTTCGGAAAATACCTTTTTAATTGTTCTATGGTACTATTATGTGCCCCAAAAAAGTCTTTTGGGTTTATTTCTTCTAGCTCTATAATGCGTTCGTTCAAATGTTTATTTTTTATAGATTGATATCAATTTTATTTCAACTAAAAATAGCGAATAAAATTCCTAAAATGATTAGATTTGCGTTAAATAGTTAACAACTTTTACACAATTAATTAACAGCTAAAAAATTAATGTCTCTAATTACTTTAACCACAGATTTCGGAACGAAAGATCACTTTGTAGGTGCTGTAAAAGGGGCTATTTACTCTGAACTTCCAGATGCAAAAATTGTTGATATCACACATGAAATTTCACCATTTAACATTACAGAAACTGCGTATATTCTAAAGAATTCTTACAAAAGTTTTCCCAAAGGAACCGTGCATGTAATTGGTGTAGATTCTGAATTAAGTGAAGAAAACAAGCACATTGCGTTAGAATTAGATGGTCATTATTTTGTGTGCCCAGACAACGGAATTATTTCGATGATCGTTGCAGAATTTAAGCCAACAAAAATTGTAGAAATCACAATTCATGATAGAATAGAAAGTAGTTTTCCGGTTTTAGAAGTTTTTGTACAAGTTGCTTGCTTTATTGCTCGTGGCGGAAATTTAACAGTAATAGGAAGAGAAATATCAGAATATAAAACAATTATAGAAATACAGCCAAAAGTAAATCAATTACAAGATCAAATTATTGGTGGCATCGTTTATATAGACAACTACGGAAATGTAATTACAAATATTAGTAAAAAAATGTTTCAAGAAATTGGTAAAGGAAGAAATTTCGAAATCAATGCTAAAAAACATAAGTTTACAAAAGTGTTTTCTAAATATAACGAAGTTGCGTCTAACAGCGCTTACAGTAATCAACAATACGAAGGTCATAAATTAGCCATTTTTAACTCTGCAAATTATATAGAAATTGCAATTTACAGAAGCAATTTAGATACTGTTGGTGGCGCCTGCTCTTTATTAGGTCTGGCATATCGAGATACTGTTACCATAAATTTTATTAACGAGCCAAAACAAGAATTTACCACTTTAAACTAAACTATGTTTGTAAGAATTGTAAAGATGAGTTTTCATCAGAAACACATACCTACTTTTTTATCAATTTTTGAAGAAAAAAAAGAATTTATAAGAGGTTCTAAAGGTTGCCAATTATTAGAATTATATCAAGATAAAAACAACCCAGATATCTTTTTTACATATTCTTATTGGAACGAAGAACAAGATTTAGAAAACTACAGAAACTCGGCACTTTTTAAAGATGTTTGGGCAAAAACAAAAGTTTTTTTTAACGATAAACCTGCTGCTTGGAGTGTAGACAAAAAAGTATCACTAATTTAAATTTACTATATGAAAAAGATTGCTTTATTATTTATCACACTTATTACAATTTCAATCAACGCGCAAACAGAAAAAGGGAGTTTTATGATTGGAGCTTCTAGTAATTTAAATTTCGGTTCTGCAAAAATATGGTCGGAAAATGATGGATATAATTCTAGAGATACAAAAGCTACTAATTTTTCAATTGCTCCGAAAGTTGGATATTTTATTATGGATAATTTTGTTATTGGTACTGAATTAGGGCTTAGTTATTCTAAAAGCTCCTATGAAAACGGTTCCGATTCTTACAAAAATAACTCTTTTGTTTTTACACCTTTTTTAAAAAATTATTTTTTAAAAGGAGAGTTTAAGCCTTTTATAGAAGCAAAGGTTTCATTTGGTAAAAACAAAAGCGAAAATAATTATTACGATGCATTTGATAGTTATAATTATACTGATGAATCAAACATTTTTGGTTATGAATTTGGTGCAGGCATTGCTTATTTCATTAACGATACAATAAGTGTAGAGTTTAGTTTAAAATATAATAAAACAAAAAACGACACTACAAATGGTGATTACACCTATCATGCTTCTTCATTTAATTCTTCTATCGGTTTCGGAATTTTCTTATAAATCATGAACTTTATTAACTTCACTGAACATCCGGTTTTAAAAACCGAAAGATTAATTTTAAGAAAAGCTACCGATTTAGATATTGCCGTTGTTTTAGAATTAAGGTCTAGTGAAGAAATTAATAAGTTTGTAGGTACAAAAAGAATTCAGAATTTAGAAGAAGCATCTGCATTTATAAACTCTTGTAATTCTTTATATGATCAGCATAAAAGAATCTTTTGGTTAATTGAGTTTCAAAATCAAGTAATAGGCAGTATTGTGTTACATAACATTTCTAAAGTTGATACATACGCAGAAATCGGCTATAAACTAAAGCCAAACTTTCAGCAAAAAGGAATTATGACTGAAGCTTTGCAAAAAGTAATTACCTTTGGATTTGATAAATTAGCATTAACAACCATAGAAGCTTTTACGCATAAAAATAATATTGCTTCGATAGCGTTATTAGAAAAAAATGGTTTTGTTTTTTTACCAAAACGAAAATGTAGCACATTTAATTACAATAGAATCTTTAAATTAGAAAGTAAATTATAGAATGATTGCAATACTAAAAAAAGAATTCAATTCGTTTTTTTCGAGTCCGATAGCATATTTGGTTATCGGCGTCTTTTTATTAATTAACGGCTTATTTTTGTGGGTTTTTAAAGACGATTTTAATATTTTAAATGCTGGTTTTGCAGATTTAAATCCGTTTTTTTATTTAGCTCCTTGGGTATTTTTATTTCTAATTACTGCAATTACCATGAAAAGTTTTGCTGATGAATTTAGCAATGGTACCATAGAATTACTAAAAACGAAACCAATTTCTAATTGGCAAATAGTATTAGGTAAATTTTCTGCTTCTTTAATTTTAGTAATTATAGCTATTTTACCAACATTAACTTATGTATACACAGTGTACCAATTAGGCAGTTCTGTTGGCAATTTAGATATTGGTGCAACCATTGGTTCTTACATCGGTTTGTTGTTTTTAGCAGCAACCTATACTGCAATTGGCCTGTTTACATCTATCATATCAAAAAACCAAATAGTTGCATTTATATTAGGTGTTTTAATCACTTTTTTACTTTTTTATGGTTTTGATGCCATTTCAGTTTCTTTAGACAACAATTATGTTATTAAGAAATTAGGTATTAATGAGCACTATAAAAGTATATCTAGAGGCGTTATAGATAGTAGAGATATTATTTACTTTTTAAGCATTACATTTTTCTTTTTATTCATTACAAAAACCCGTTTAGAAAATGAATAAATCTATAAAAAACATATCGATTGTAATTGTTTTATTGATAAGCATCAACCTACTAAATCAGTCTTTTTATAAAAGATTTGATATTACAAAAGACAAAAGATACACTTTATCAGAAACCACTAAAAGCAGTATTGCTAAGGTTGATAAAAACTTATTTATAACGGTTTATTTAGAAGGAGATTTTCCATCAGAATTTAAACGATTACAAGTAGAAACTCAACAATATTTAGAAGAATTGTCTTCGGAAAATTCAAGAATAAAAATCAATTTCGAAAATCCAGACAATCAAAGAGAAGCCTTGATAAAAAAAGGCATGATGCCTAGTCAACTAACGGTAGAAGAAGATGGTAAAATGTCGGAAGCTATTATTTTTCCGTGGGCAGAAGTTAGTTTGGGTTCTAAATCTACCATTGTATCATTATTACCAAATGCCATTGTAGCATCACAAGAAGAACAATTGCAAAAAGCTATTGAAAATTTAGAATATAGTTTTACAAATGCCATACATACTATTCAATTAAAAACACAGAAAAAAGTAGGTATAATTACTGGTAACGGAGAATTAAAAGATATTTATCAGTATAGTTTTTTAAGTGAGGTTGCAAAAAAATACCGATTAGCAAAATTCACTTTAGATTCTGTAGAAAGTAATGCTAACAAAACTTTACAAGATTTAACTAATTTAGATTTGGCAATAATTGCAAAACCTACAGTAAAATTTACAGATAAAGAAAAGTTTGTTTTAGATCAGTTTATTACCAACGGAGGTAAAACTTTATGGATGATTGATAATGTGCAAGCAGATCAAGATAGTTTGGCTAATTCAGGTAAAATGCTAGCGTACCCAAGAGATTTAGGTCTTACAAATTTATTGTTTTCTTACGGAATTCGAATAAACACAAGTTTGATAAAAGATTTATACTCGGCAAAAATACCGGTTGCTACAGGGCAAGTTGCAAATCAACCACAGTTTAAAAATCTAGATTGGTTTTACCATCCATTAGTTAACGGTAATCCGAATCACACAATTACCAAAAACGTTTCTCCGGTTAGATTACAATTTGCTAACCAAATAGACACTCTTAAAAACAACATAAAAAAAACACCTTTATTGGTTAGTTCTTTATTAACACAAAAAGTAGGAACTCCTAAAATTATAGAGTTGCAATCTATTGCTGATGAAGTTATAGAAACAGATTATAAAGGCGGTCATCAGTTATTTGCTGTTTTACTAGAAGGTTCTTTTAATTCTGCATATAAAAATAGAGTAAAACCTTTTAAAACAACGCTCTTAAAAGAACAATCAAAACCAAGTAAAATGATTGTAATTTCTGATGGAGATATTGGTAAAAATCAAATTTTGAAAGGACAACCTTACGATTTGGCTAGAGATAAATGGACGAATCAGCAATTTGGCAACAAAGATTTCTTACTAAATGCTGTAGATTACTTATTAGATGACGCAGGTTTGTTAAAATTAAGAAACAAAAACTTAAAAATTAAAATGTTAGACAAACAAAAAGCTTATAAAGAAAGAACTTTTTGGCAATTTTTAAACCTAATATTACCTTTAATTTTATTGTTTGCCTTTGGCCTTACATTTAATTTTCTAAGAAAAAGGAAATACAGTAAATAGATTTATATAGATAGTAAATCGTCGTGAATAAAAGTATAATCTAAAGTTTTTTGTAGTTTTTCTGACGAAATAATTTTCCATTTATAAACATCATTATTTTCAAATTCTGGCGTTTCAAAATCTCTACTTAATTTAGCTATTGTATAAAATTCTCTTCTTGTAGGATGATGATTAGAGCAAGCATTAAAAGTAGTATTCCAACAATTTTGAGCTACAATTTCATGTATAACTTCTATACAATCTTCTCTATGAATCATGTTTACAAAACCTTTTGGCTGCGGAATTTTTTTACCATTTTTAAACCAATTTGAAGGATGTCTTTCGCCACCAAATAAACCAGCAAAACGAATTATAGTTGTTTCGAAAAAAGTATTTTCTCTAAATAAATTTTCGATAGCTGTTAGCGGTGTATTTAACACTGCATCTTCTTCTGTAACCACCTTATTTAAACTGTCATAAACAGAAGTAGAACTTATAAAAATCACTTTTTGAACGCTAGAATTTTGAATTTGAGATATCAAATTTTCGAAACCATAAATATCTTTTGAGGTAATTGCAATAATTAAAATATCGGTATTTAAAAAAGTATCAAACTCTTCGAATTCAGATATATTTACGATATAAGACTCTATATCTAAAGCCTCTAAATCTGTTATTTTTTCTTCGGATGTTGTAGATCCTTTTACAGAATATCCTTCTTCCAAAAAAGAAACTGCTAAAGGTTTCCCTAACCAACCACACCCAAGAATACTAACATTTTTCATTATCTCTAGATTTATTATTCAGCAAAAATACAAATCCTTTTTAATGTTTCCTTAATGTAATTTAATTAGTAAATAAATAAAATAAGTTTAAAACCTACAATATTAATCGTAATATTGCAATATAACAAAATATAATAACAACAGTAACTATTTACACGCTTACAAACTTTAAATTCGATTAAAAAATGACTAAAAAAAAGCTTAGTTTTTTAGATAGAAACTTAACCTTATGGATTTTTATAGCAATGGCTATAGGTGTTGGTTTAGGATACTTTATACCTACATTTCCAGATTTTATAGACTCTTTTAGCAGTGGCACTACTAATATTCCAATTGCTATTGGTTTAATTTTAATGATGTATCCACCATTAGCAAAGGTAAATTATGCACTTTTACCTAAAGTATTTAGAAATATTAAAATACTATCTATTTCTTTAATTTTAAATTGGATAATTGGTCCGGTGTTAATGTTTATTTTGGCTATTGTATTCTTAAGCGATTATCCAGAATATATGGTTGGTATAATTCTAATAGGATTGGCAAGATGTATTGCAATGGTGTTAGTTTGGAATGATCTTGCCGAAGGTAGTAGCGAATATGGAGCAGGATTGGTTGCCTTAAATAGTATTTTTCAAGTATTTGCTTATAGTTTTTATGCTTGGTTATTTATAACTGTATTGCCTCCTTATTTTGGTTTTGAAGGTGCAATAGTTGACATTTCTATTGGTACAATTGCAGAAAGCGTTGCCATTTATTTGGGAATACCTTTTTTATTAGGAATTTTAAGTAGATTAATTTTAGTAAAGTTAAAAGGAGAAGAATGGTATACCAATAAATTTATTCCAACAATTTCTCCAATCACCTTAATTGCGCTATTATTTACAATTATTGTTATGTTTTCTTTAAAAGGAGAATTAATCGTTCAAATACCAATGGATGTTTTAATAATTGCTATTCCGTTACTTATTTATTTTAGTTTAATGTTTATTATTGGCTTCTTTTTTACAAAAGCTACAGGTGCAGATTATGACAAAACTACAGCTGTTGCTTTTACCGCTGCAGGTAATAATTTCGAATTAGCAATAGCGGTTGCTATCGCAGTTTTTGGCTTAAATTCTGGTCAAGCTTTTACAGGCGTTATTGGTCCTTTAGTTGAAGTTCCTGCTCTAATTCTATTGGTGCGTGTTTCTTTTTGGTTAAGAAAAAAATATTTTACTAAAAGCAAAGCATAAAAAAATATGCTAAAAAGCGATTGAAATGTACTTTTCAACAGCATCTTATTTTAAGTTTTTATTAACATTTCGCTTTTTTTGAAATTGTAATTTTGAAACTATAAAAACTAAATAATACTTATAAAATGAAAAAAATTATATTATCATTATTTGTAGCTGCTTTTGCTTTTTCTTCAAATGCACAAATAAAAACTCCAGCACCAAGTCCTTTTCAAAAAATTGAGCAAGCTGTTGGCTTAACAGATGTTACTGTTGAGTATTCTAGACCAAGTATGAAAGGTAGAAAGATTTTTGGTGGTTTAGAAGACTACGGAAAAGTATGGAGAACCGGAGCTAATGAAAACACGAAAGTTACGTTTTCTACTGATTTTATGATTAATGGAAAAAAATTAAATAAAGGTACCTACGCTTTGTACACAATTCCTGGTCAAAAAAATTGGGATATCATTTTATATTCTGATGCAACAAATTGGGGAAATCCTGCAAAATGGGATGAAACTAAAGTAGCTGCTAAAGTAACAGTTGCCGCACAAAACATACCAATGGTAATTGAAACATTTACAATTAGTTTTGATGATTTGACAAATGATTCTGCAGTAATCGGTATTATGTGGGAAAACACGTATGTTGGTTTAAAGTTTGAAACTCCAACTGACGCAATGGTTTCTAAAAATATAGAAAAATTGATGAGCGGACCATCTGCAAATGATATGTATGCAGCTGCATCTTATTATTTAGAAGCAGGTAAAGACATTAATAAAGCAAAAACTTGGATTGATAAAGCGGTTGCAATGTCTGCAAATGCTCCTAAATTCTGGTATTTACGCAAACAATCTTTAATTCATGCAAAAGCAGGAAACAAGAAAAGTGCAATTGCTGCTGCTAAACAATCTTTAAAATATGCAGAGATAGCAAAAAATGCAGGTTACATAAAAATGAATAAGGCTTCTTTAAAAGAATGGGGAGCAATGTAATACTGCTTTACATACTTTATAAAAAAATCTCGAACGTTTGTTTCGAGATTTTTTTTGGTTAATTTTTAAATTACAAATTATTGAAAATCAACGATTAAAACATTAAATATTGTATTCTTTTAAAAAAGTTTACTTTTATTTCTTAGAAAGTGTCACATTTTAAAAAGCTTTTTGTCTATAGAATAGAACCATTTTATTGGAAACTAATCAACCACATATAACCAAATTATTAGAGCGCTGCCAAAAGCAAGATAAAAATGCGCAGCTAGAATTGTACAAATGCTATTATAAAGCAATGTATAATGTAGCGTATCGTATTTTAAAAAATGAATTCGAAGCAGAAGATCTAATGCAAGAGGCTTTTTTAACTGCTTTTACAAAAATGAAAATGTATAAAGGTGAAGTTACTTTTGGTGCTTGGTTAAAACGAATAGTAATCAATAAAAGTTTAACACAATTAAAGAAAAACAACAGATATCAAGAAGTAAAAATGGAAGTTGTTACTGATGATGAAGTCGAAGAAGAAACAATAGATTACAGAGGATTTAAAGCTAGCACTGTGCTTAATTGTCTTCAAAATTTAAAAGAGAATTACAGAGTAGTTTTAAATTTACATTTAATAGAAGGTTACGATTATGAAGAAATTTCGCAAATATTAGAATACACGAATGAAAATGTAAGAACAACTGTTTCTAGAGCGAAGAAAAAATTAAAGCAGGTTTTACTTGCAGAAAATTTACAAACACAAGTATATGGAAGATAAATTACATCAATTTTTTTCTGAAAATAATTTTGATTTAAATGAACCAAACACTGGTCATTTAGAACGATTTGAAAGAAAATTAAACTATCCAAAACAAAAGAAAAACTCTTGGAAATGGTTAAGTGTTGCTGCTTCTGTTGTTTTAGTATTAGGTTTTTGGTTGGGTAGCAATCATCAAAAAAGACAATTAGATTTAGCAGATGTTTCTCCTAAAATGGAAGAAGTTCAAAATTATTTTGTCTCTACTATTAATCAAGAAATTAAAACTTTAGAAAGTAATAGAAATTTAGACACAGAAACTATTATAGAAAATGCGTTAGAAGAATTAGAAGAGCTAGAAGACAATTACAAAGTTTTTATAAAAGATCTTAATAAAAATGGTAAACAAAGGCGTGTTATAAGTGCAATGATTAAAAACTACCAAAGACGTCTAGATATTTTAGAAAGAACTTTAGATCAAATAGATAAATTAAAAAACTTAAATAATATTCAGAATGAAATTTATATATAAAATAGCACTTTCTTTAATGTTTATACCAGTAGTTGCCTTCGCTAATACTGATGATAAAAAACACGAAAGAACAAAAAAAATATCTAAAAGTTACACCGTAAACAAAAACGCTAAAGTTCTTATTAACAATAAATATGGCGATTTAAACATATCAACTTGGGATAAAAATTCAGTTGAAATTGAAGTTAAAATTACTGTAAAAGGTGATGATTTAGATGAAGTAGAATCTAAATTAAATTCAATAAAAATAGATTTTAACGCTTCAAAATCTATGGTAGAAGCAGAAACTGTATTCGGAGAAAAGAAAAGCAATTGGTCTTGGTGGGGTAAAAGTAAAAACACCAATTATAAAATAAATTATATTGTAAAAATGCCAAAAACAAATGCTGTAGATTTAGATAACGATTATGGCAGTATTTATTTAGGAAACTTATCTGGTAACGCAGTTATTAATTGCGATTACGGAAAAATTTCTGTCGGAGAATTATCAGCAAAAAATAACGACATTAATTTAGATTATTGTTCATCATCTACAATTGCTTACATGCAAAATGGTAAAGTAAATGCAGATTATTCTAAACTATCTATCGATAAATCAGAAAACTTAAAAATAAATGCAGACTATTCTACAATTAAATTAGATAAATCTAAAAATGTAGATTTTAATTTAGATTATGGTTCGATTACGGTTAATGATGTAGAAAATATTGATGGTAATTCTGATTATGTTGCTTTACGTTTCGGAACCGTAAGAAAACAACTTTCTGTAAATACAGATTATGGGTCTTTAACAATTAAGAACCTTAAAAAAGGTTTTGAAAAGATTGATATTACAGGACAATATACCGGGATAAAAATTGCTGTAGAACCAAATATATCTTTTTTATTTAATATAGACTTACAATACAGCGGTTTTAAAAGAGATGATGATAAAATAGAGTTTTACAAAAGCATCTCTAAAACTACAAGTAAATATTACGAGGGTAAATACGGAAAAGCAAACACCAACGCAAGCATACATATCAATTCTCAATACGGAAGTGTTAGAATTGAAGAAAAATAAAAAACAAATCAACCTATAAAACCAAAAATCATGACTAAAAAAATAGCTTTTGCTCTTTTATTCTTATCACTAACATTTTCTGCAAACGCACAAAACTGGTGGGGAACAAATAAAAAAATTAAAGGAAACGGAAATATTGTAACTGTTAAAAGAAGTACTGATGATTATAGAGGTATTGCTGCCGGTGGCTCTTTCGATGTAATTTTAGTAAAAGGCACAGAAGGTAACATCACCATAGAAGGTGAAGAAAATATAATACCATATATAGAAACAGAAATTAACAACGGAATTTTAAAAATTAAATACAAAAAAAACACCAATATAAGAACCACAAAAAGATTAACTGTTACTATACCTTTTACAGATATCGAAAGTGTTGCCTTAGGTGGTTCTGGTAATGTAACTAGTAACGATGTTATAAAATCTAAAAATTTAAATGTTAGTTTAGGTGGTTCTGGTAATATCAATTTAAAAATAAATTCTGATGATGTAAATACAAATATTGGTGGTTCTGGTAATATTGATTTAAAAGGAAATACAGAAGAATTAAAGTGTGCAATTGCAGGTTCTGGTAGTATTAGAGCTTATGATTTAAGCACAGATGAATTTTCTGCAACAATTGCAGGTTCTGGTAGCATAAAAATTACTGTTAAAAACAAAATTAAAGCAAAATTAGTTGGTTCTGGTAGTATTTACTATAAAGGAAACCCAAAACATATTGATAGTAAATCTGTTGGTTCTGGTAGCATTGTCGACAGAAATTAATAATTATTTTTACATATAAAAAACGCCAAAATGAGAATTCATTTTGGCGTTTTTATCAATCTATTTTTATACTTAATAATTTCTGTATTGTTTAGTTTCTTCAAAAATATGATCTAATATTTTCTGATCTTTTTCATCAAAAACTAAGCTTCTTCTTTTCATAACAGCAGTTACTACTTCATACACTTTTTTCATTTGAAATGTTGTAAAACCAGCAGCACCACCCCAACTAAAAGAAGGTACAAAATTTCTAGGGAAACCACTACCAAATATATTTGCGCTTACACCAATAACGGTTCCTGTATTAAACATTGTGTTAATTCCGCATTTAGAATGATCTCCCATCATTAATCCGCAGAATTGTAAACCTGTTTTCGCAAAACGATTTGTTTCATAGCTCCAAAGTTTAACTTCTGCATAATTATTCTTAAGGTTAGAGTTGTTGGTATCTGCACCTAAATTACACCATTCTCCTAAAACAGAATTTCCTAAATATCCATCGTGCCCTTTACTAGAATATCCAAATATAACAGAGTTACTAACCTCACCTCCTATTTTAGAAAAAGGACCAATTGTAGTGTCTTTATAAATTTTTGCGCCCATTTTTACAACCGCATTATTACACATTGCAAAAGGACCTCTAATATTAGAACTTTCCATAACCAAAGCATCTTTACCAATATAAATTGGCCCTTCAGAGGCATTTAAAGTAGCAAAAACAACTTTAGCTCCTTCTTCTATAAAAACATTTTCTTTATTTAAAACTTGCACTCCTTCTGGAATTGGCGCAGAAGTTTTCCCTTCTGTAAGCAATTTAAAATCTTGCTTAATAGCTTCACCATTAAAGGTAAAAATATCCCAAGTGTTTTTAACCTGAATTACATCTTCATCAAAATCTATTTGAGTGTATTGTTCAAAATCTACCTCTTCTTGCGAATCTGTAGTGTAAAATGCAATTACATTATCACCCTTAAAAATTGCTTCGTTTTCAGAAAGATTTTTAATTTTTTCTACTAACGATTCCGTAGGACAAAAAGAAGCATTAATTAAAATGTTTTTTTCCATTTCTACCATCGGAAATTTTTCTTCTAAATACTCTTCTGTTATTGTTGTTGTAGTTAAACCTAAGTGTTTTTCCCATTTTTCTCTAATGGTTAAAATTCCTATTCTTATGTCTGCAACAGGTCTTGTATATGTAAATGGCAATAATGATTGTCTTGCATCACTATCAAATAAAATGTAGTTCATTTTGCTTTTTTTTGAAGTACACAAATTTACTGTAAATAGATTACAAAAAAAACTGATTCTTATAAATCACGACTATATAAAGCTTGTTTATCATAAAATCCTTTAAAAATTAATAATTACTAAAATTTAGATTTGTATTTTTGATTTATGAAAAAAATTTTAGGCGTTTTAATAACTAGTGCAATAATACTTACTGTATTATATTATGTTTTTATCTACTTTGTAACTTATAGTACAGGTGTAAGATCTGGAGAGCTGATAAAAATTAGTAGAAAAGGTGTTCTTGTAAAAACTTGGGAAGGAGAAATTAGTCAAGGAATTTCTGGAGCGCAAATTTTTGCTTTTTCTGTTGAAGATAAAAACAAAAAAGTTATTGAAGATTTACAAAAACATCAAGGAAAATATGTAAAACTATCTTACAAAGAACGTTATACATCTTTCTTTTGGTTGGGCGATACCAAATATTTTATTACCGAAGTCACAAGAGAAGATTCACCACATTTTAGAGGAAAAAATTAATAATAAGATGAAAAAATTTAAAAGTATAGAAGAATCGCAATTAACAATAACCGAGTTAATGTTGCCTTCGCACTCTAATTTTAGTGGAAAAATTCATGGTGGTCATATTCTAAACCTTATGGATCAAATTGCATTTGCTTGTGCTTCTAAACATTCTAGTAATTATTGTGTAACTGCATCTGTAAATAAAGTAGATTTTTTAAATCCTATAGAGGTTGGTGAGCTACTTACACTTAAAGCATCTGTAAATTATACAGGTAGAACTTCTATGGTTGTTGGTTTACGTGTAGAATCTGAAAACATTAGAACCGGAGAAAAAAAACATTGTAATTCTTCTTATTTTACAATGGTAGCAAAAGACGAAAACGGCAAAAGCACACCGGTTCCTGGTATTATTTTAACTTGTAAAGACGAAATTAGACGGTATGCAAGATCTATAATTCGTCAGAAAGAAGGTAGAAATAGAACTTCTAGATTTAGTACTAATTCTTTTAAAACGGAAGATTATTTAGAATTATTAGCACAAAGTAACTCTAAAATAGAATTGAAAGATTAGGTATTAAAACTTGTTTTTTAATCAACATTTTCTAAAAAAAATAAAATCACTCTTTTTTAGGTTGGTAAATAACAATTATTTGAATAACAATTGCTAAAAAAATTAGAATATAGATTTCTAATTGAGTAAACAACTCTACAGTATCAATTGCCTTTTTACTTATAGACATTTGCCTGCCTCCTTCGTTTAATTGAATTTTAGATAATTGGTATAAATTCTTTTTAACTTTTAAAAGTTCGTTTTCAAGACCTTTAACATTATCAAATTTAGAGGCGATAAAATCTCTTTCAGCTACTTTAACTTTTTCAAAATTTTGCTTAAATTCATTGAACACTTTTACCTCTTTGGCAGTTAATTTTGTTTGTTCGTACTTTAAAATAAAATTCTGTAAATCTTCGTTAATTTTATTGTTTTCTGATAAGAAAAAATCCTTGTCTGCTTTTATTGCTGCCAATTCTTTTTCTTGCATAGCTATAGACATTTCAAAAATCAAATCATTTACAACAAGTCTGTCTTCATAAATCGTAACCACAGAATCTTTAACACGTAAAAAATTATTTCTATCTATTAGATTAGTTGCAACAATTAGCACAAAAACCATTAGAATACCCAAAACCCATTTTACTTTATTATAGAATGACATAGCTTGTATTTTTTATAAACTGATAACTCAAATATAAAAAAACACCCTAAAATATCATAGATTTTTAACATGTTATTAACCCTAAACAAATAGATAACAAGAAGATAATTATAAAAAAAGCCTCTCTAAAATAGAGAGGCTTTTTTTACTAAACTAACTTTTTAGCATTACTTACTTTCTGTTTTGTAAGCGCTATTTCTATTACTTGTTTCATATCAGAAACATAATGAAATGTTAAGCCTTTTAGATAGCTTTCTTTTATTTCTAAGATATCTTTTCTGTTGTCTTCACATAAAATTATCTCTTTAATATTAGCCCTTTTAGCTGCTAATATTTTTTCTTTAATTCCGCCAACAGGCAACACTTTTCCTCTTAAAGTTATTTCACCAGTCATGGCTAACTTGTTTTTTACTTTGCGTTGTGTATAAGAAGAAATTAACGATGTTAACATTGTAATACCTGCACTTGGCCCGTCTTTTGGCGTTGCCCCTTCTGGTACGTGCACATGTACATTGTATTTTTCTAAAATTTCTGGTTTAATTCCAAATTCTTCTGCATTAGACTTTATATACTGCAAAGCAATTGTAGCAGACTCTTTCATTACATTTCCTAAATTACCAGTAATAGAAAGGTTTCCTTTTCCTTTAGATAAAATAGATTCTATAAATAAGATATCTCCACCAACTTGTGTCCAAGCCAAACCTGTAACAACACCTGCAACATCATTGTTTTCAAATTTATCGCGATTTCTTGGTGTACCTAAAATTTCTTCAATTTTTTCTGATGATAAAGCAATATCATATGTTTCTTCTAGAGCAATTGATTTTGCAGCAAAACGTACCACTTTAGCAACTTTTTTCTCTAGTCCTCTTACACCAGATTCTCTTGTATAACCTTCTACAATTTGTTCTAATTGCTTTTTACCAAGTTTTAAATCTTTAGTAGTTAAACCGTGCTCTTTTAATTGCTTTGGTAGTAAATGTCTTTTTGCAATTTCTACTTTTTCTTCTATTGTATAACCTGTAACATTAATCAATTCCATTCTATCTCTTAAAGCCCACGGAATTTGACCAATATTATTTGCTGTAGCAATAAATAGAATTTTAGACAAATCATAACCTACTTCTAAGTAATTATCATAAAAAGATTCATTCTGCTCTGGATCTAATACTTCTAACATTGCAGAAGAAGGATCCCCTTGATGACTTTGCCCTAGCTTATCAATTTCATCTAAAACAAATACCGGATTCGAAGTTCCTGATTTCTTTAAATTCTGAATCAAACGACCTGGCATTGCACCGATATATGTTTTTCTATGACCTCTAATTTCGGCTTCATCTCTTAAACCACCTAAAGACATTCTAACATACTTTCTACCTAAAGCTTCTGCAATAGATTTTCCTAAAGAAGTTTTACCAACTCCTGGAGGTCCGTATAGACAGATAATTGGAGACTTCATATCTCCTCTTAACTTTAAAACAGCCAAATGCTCTATAATTCTTTCTTTAACTTTTTCTAAACCAAAATGATCTCTGTCTAAAACTTTGGTTGCATGTTTTAAATCGAATTTATCTTCAGAATAAATTCCCCATGGCAATTCTAACAGTAATTCTAAATAACTTCTTTGAACGCCATATTCTGCCGCCTGCGGATTCATTCGTTTTAAACGATTGATTTCTTTCTCAAACGTATCTGCAACTTCTTTAGACCATTTTTTAGTTTTAGCTTGCTTACGCATTTCTTCTAATTCTTGATCATTAGAAGCGCCACCTAATTCTTCTTGAATGGTTTTTAATTGCTGATGTAAATAATATTCTCTTTGTTGTTGATCTAAATCTTCTCTTGTTTTAGATTGAATATCATTACGTAATTTTAATTTCTGAAGTTCTTTATTAAGGTTTTTTAAAGCTAATAAAGCACGTTCTTTAAGATTGTCCTTTTCTAAAATAACTTGTTTTTGTGCAACCGTTAAATCCATGTTAGAGGAAATAAAGTTTACCAAAAACGAATTAGATTTGATATTTTTTATTGCAAAAGATGCTTCTGATGGCAACATTGGGTTTTCTTTAATAACCTCTAATGCTTGCTCTTTAATACCGTCTATTATTGCGTTAAATTCCTTTACATCATCTACTTCCTTATCTTCAATCGCTTCTTTTACAGTTGCTTTTAAATATGGTTTTTCTTCTATTATTGTGTCAATTTCAAAACGTTTTTTACCTTGAATAATAACGGTTGTATTACCATCTGGCATTTTTAAAACGCGTAAAATTTGTGCAACAACACCTGTTGTATGAATATCTTTTAAACCTGGTTCTTCTACATCTTCATTACGTTGTGCAACAACACCAATAACTTTATCACCTTTATTTGCATCTTTAATTAACTGAATCGATTTATCTCTACCTGCTGTAATAGGAATTACAACTCCTGGAAATAAAACAGTGTTTCTTAAAGGTAATATTGGTAAAATTTCTGGAACACTCTCATTATTTATAATTTCTTCATCTTCTGGCGTCATTAAAGGAATCAATTCTGAGTCTTCATTTAACATGCTATTAAGCGACAAATTGTCTATTCTAACTACTTTTGGTTTGCTCATCTTCTATATATCTGTCATACTGACATTTATTTTTATTTAACTAAAAACAAATATCAAATTTCTTATTAATAATTAACTGAAAATCAATATTTTAAAAATAAAAACATTGCTTTTTCAACTTATAAAAGTCAATTGTTGTGCCAAAGGATATTTGCACTTTAAAAACTACTACGATTTGTAAGTTAAACCAATTGTATTTCGAACATCATCTAAGGTTTTAATTAAAGTTTTAGAAAAATCAAAAGTCATAATATCACTTTGCTTTTTCCCTTCTCTTAAAAGCTGATTAAAGTGTTCTATCTCGAAATTAAAACCAATGGTATTGTAATTAAAATCGATAACATCTTCTTTATCATCTACAAAAACACTTACAGTTGTAGGCTCGTGAAAACGCGTGTTTATTTTAACAATGGCTTTGTCGAATGTAAAAATTGCTTCTGTTGGTGTTTCTTCTAAGAAAGTACTTTTTAAAGATGCCTTTGCATTTTTATAATTAAAAGTCATATAGCATTCCGCATCTGCTCCATTCTCAAAAAAAGTAGCATCCGCAGTAAAATTATCTGGCGTACCCAAACTAGATAATGCAGCAAATACAGGGTAAATTCCTATATCCAACAAACTTCCTCCGCCAACTTCTTTTTTAAAAACCCTACTTTCTAAGTTGTACTTCGGATGAAAACCAAAATCTGCTTCTAAGTGATCCAATTTTCCGAATTTTTCAGTTTTAACAATATCTAAAACATATTTATAGTGCGGTAAAAAGCTAGTCCATAAGCCTTCCATTAGCAAAACATTATGCTCTTTAGCCACAGAAATCATAGTTTCTACCTCTTGCAAGTTCATTGCAAAAGGTTTTTCACACAAAACCGCCTTTTTATTTTGTAAACAAAGTATTGCATGTTCTTTATGAAAACTATGCGGCGTTGCAATATAAACAGCGTCTATGGCATCGTCTTGGGCTAATTCTAAATAAGAATTGTATGCTTTTTTAGCATTAAACTTCTTAGAAAACTCATTCGCTTTTTCTTGACTTCTAGATGCCACAGCTACTAATTCTGCGTCTTCAACTTTTGCTAAATCTGTTGCAAATTTGTTTGCTATTTTTCCAGGGCCAATAATTCCCCATTTAATAATTTTATTTTTCATCCAATGCAGTTTTATCAATATTAAAAAATCCTAAGAAAAAGAAGAGTACAATTAGCGTAACTACATGCGTAATACTTAACGACACATCGTTTAAAATATCATAAGAAATTTTAAAAATTGCTAAAGAAGTAATCAATAAAATTACTTTACTTTCTTTGTTTATTGCATTAAAAACAAAAAACAAAGAAAAGAACAACACCAAAATACAACCTATAAAATTTAACCATAAATAGCTAATAATAGGTTCTAAACCTGCAGCTTCTAATTTGTAAATTCCGAAATAATAAATAGAACAAATTAAAATCTGAGTAATTACAGCAGCCTTAAAAACTGCATTTCCGTTTACTTTTTTAAAGAAAAAAGCTAATAAGAAAATACCCAAGACATTTCCGTAGAAAATAGAACCAATAATATTTACTAACTGTATTAAATTATCGAATAAATTGGCAACACATGCAACGGATATTGCAATTAAACCCCAAGCTAGTGTAAACCATTTCGATGCTTTTACATAATGTTCTTCGCTCTTATTTTTACTTACATTTCTTTTGTATAAATCTATGGTGGTTGTACTTGCAAGTGCATTTAATTCTGATGCTGTAGAAGACATTGCAGCAGATAAAATTACAGCCAATAAAAGCCCAATTAAGCCTCTTGGTAAATTATTTAATATAAAATGGATAAATACATAATCTTTATCGTTGGTTTCAATTTGATCATTAATCTTTTTAATAACATCTTTTGATGATGCTTTTAATGCCAAATCTTTCGCATTTAAAGATTGAATTTCCTCTTTTTCATCTGCTTGAAAACCATCAGCAAAAATTATTTTTTTAGTATTTTCTATTGCTATATGTTCGTTTTCTAAAGCTTTGTATTCTTGTTGATACTTAGAATTAGTTACAGCGTCATTAACATTGGGATTAAAATTTAATGGCGATGGATTAAATTGATAAAAAACAAAAACCATTACACCAATTAATAAGATAAAAAACTGCATTGGCACTTTTAATAAGCCGTTAAAAATTAAACCCAACTGACTTTCTCTAACCGATTTACCCGACAAATAACGTTGTACTTGACTTTGATCTGTACCAAAATAAGAAAGCATTAAAAATGTTCCACCTAAAATTCCTGTCCAAATTGTATAACGATTGCTTAAATCCGAAGAAAAATCTAGCACCTGCATTTTATTACTTGCACCCGCAATTTCTAATGCATTTGTAAACGTAATATTTGCCGGCAGCTGACTCATTATCATAAAAAATGCAATTAACATTCCTATAAAAATAATTATCATTTGTTGCTTTTGCGTAACATTTACAGCTTTTGTACCACCAGAAACGGTGTAAATTATCACTAAAAATCCTATAATAATGTTTAAGGTTAGTAAATTCCAACCTAAAACCGCACTTAAAATAATTGCTGGTGCAAAAATGGTAATTCCTGCAGCCAAACCACGCTGAATTAAAAATAGAACAGAAGCCAAACTTCTTGTTTTTAAATCGAATCTACCTTCTAAAAACTCGTATGCTGTATAAACTTTTAGTTTATGGTAAATTGGTATAAAAACCAAACAAATAATTATCATGGCAATTGGCAATCCAAAATAAAATTGCACAAAACCCATTCCGCTATTAAAAGCTTGCCCTGGTGTAGATAAAAAAGTTATTGCGCTTGCTTGCGTTGCCATTACAGACAAACCTATTGTCCACCATTTAGTGTCATTTCCGCCTTTAATATAGTCGGTTACATTTGCATTTTTTCTTGTAACATATGTACCGTAAGCAACAATAGAAATTAGAGTTACAGATAAAACAATCCAATCTATGGCGTGTAATTTACTTTCAATCTCCATAAACTAAACTGTAAAATAATTAGTGATAAAATAAAATGCAATTATGTAAATAACATTGGCAATTAACACCAACGAATATTCTTTTTTCCAGGTATATTTTTGTTGTTTCATTATTATTTTTTTTTGAAGCAATTTCCTGCTTTCGCTACTCGCTGTTTCGTACCTCAACGAGCTCAAACAAACCGCTCAATCAGGGCTAGATTTCTTTGCTAACTTATTTATTGCTTAATTGTCTTTTTTACTTCTATATTACTTTTACCAACAGACAATAAATTTGCAAATAATTTATAAGCGCCAGAAACACCTGCAGGCAATTCTCTAAAGAAACTTAAACCTGTATAAATGTAATTTCCTTTACCATACTTTGCTATTAACAAACTTCCTTTTTTTGCTGTTTCACCCTTGTCTTGCATAGATAATACTGGTGTAAATTCTTTGCTCCAAGAGTTCGGAAAATACAAACCTCTTTCTTGTACCCAACCCTTAAAATCGTTTTGAGAAATTTTATTTGGAAAATTTAAAACCGGATGCTCTTTTTCTAAAACAGTAACTTTAGCAAATTCATCTGTAACTCTATCTCTAGATAAATTTAATTTAAAAGGTGCAGCAACATCAACATTTCTATTCGTGTTATACTGTACAATCATGTTACCACCTTTTTCTACATAATCTAATAAAAACTTTTGCTTAAATTTCAACTCTTTTACAACATTGTAAGCTCTAATTCCTAGAACAATTGCATCATATTTATGTAAGTTTTTATCATTAATTTCTAAAGGATTTATCATTACAACATTGTAACCAATTTGGTTTAAACTTTCTGGCACAACATCACCAGCACCTTTAATATATCCTATATAATTACCAACTTTTTTAATATTTAATCTTACAATTTTTGCTTCAGAATTTAATAAAACACTTTGTTTTGGTATATGATTGTAATTTATTTCTACCAATTCTTTATCAAAAACTTTTCCGTTAGAAGTTGCCATCACTTTTAATTTACCTTCTGCTTGGTTTTTTGGTGGTGTTACCTTAAAAGTAAATGCATTCTTATCATTTTTTTGTTTGATTGCAAAATCAATATACTTTGGTGAAACTGCCCAATTTAAAGGCACTTCTAAACTAAGTTTTCCTTTAACATTATTAGCGCCAGCTCTAACCTCTACAACAACATCTTTAGCAATATCATCAGAAAAAATAAGTACCTTATCTTTTAGTTTTGTTGTAATTTTAGGTAGAATTTCAAAAGGCTCGTAAATTTCTCCTTTATCTCTTTCTGCATATCTTCTCACAACATTTTTAGTAAATGTTATTGGATTACCGTCAATCATTAAATTAAACAATACTTTTGTTTCTCTTGGTGTTTCTGGCTTACCAATTAAATTTTGATTCTCTACAGAATACATACCTAAAGTTGCGTCTTTTCTTAACCAATAAGGATCTGAATATGTATTTGTTTTTAAAGTAATTGTCTCTTTAAAATTAAGTTTTTTATTAGTTACTAAATCTATCTCTTTTTTAACTTTTTTATTATCTATTGTAGAAACAATTGATGTTAATTCTATTGAAAAATTACTTCTATTTAATACTTCGAAATTTAAATTGATAATACTATTTGGTGTTGCAGAAGAACTTTCTGCAGAAGCTTCTAAATACAAACCTGCACAAGCTTCTATAATTTCTTTTATCTGTTTTTTCTTAATTTCTCTCCAATGATTATCTGTTAGTTTATCTATTAAACCATAAGCTTTCATTAATTTTGGCAAATGTTTTTCTGGATTCACGAAATCAAAATTTTCTTCAATTTCATATAAAATTTCACCAATTTCACCTCCTTTATTTAAACGGTTCCAGGTTGTGTTAATTCCAGAAAAAATATCATTCTTATCCTTTAATTTATCTCCTTTTAAAAATTCTACATATTCTTTTTGAGAACCTCTAGTAGTTAATCTACCAAAACCCTGACACAAATGTTGACTACTTGCCAAAGATGCTAATTCGTTATTAGACATCCCTTTTAAAGGATAATAAGTACCCACATCAAAAGATGTTAACTTTCCTTCTGTTGCATTTTTAAAATCTGCTTCATTTTTATAAAACCAAGAAGATGTATTAAAAAACAAACGCTTTGGTTGCCAAGTTTCTGTATATTTTAGTTGATTTTTATAAACAGAATTATCTCCTGCCAAATCAAAAGCTTCTACACTTAACATTGCAGAAGTTGTGTGATGCCCGTGTGTTGTACCTGGCGTTCTGTGATTAAATCTATTGATTATTACATCTGGTTTAAAATTTCTAATTGCCCAAACAACATCACTTAAAACCAATTCTTTATTCCAGATTTCTAATGTTTCATCTGGATGTTTGGAGTAACCAAAATCGTTTGCTCTAGAAAACATTTGCTCGCCACCATCTACATTTCTTGCTGCCAATAATTCTTGTGTTCTAATTACACCTAACAATTCTCTTATTTCTGGGCCAATTAAATTTTGTCCGCCATCACCTCTAGTTAACGATAAATAACCTGTTCTTGCTTTTACATTGTTAGCTAAATAGGCAATTAAGCGTGTGTTTTCATCATCTGGATGCGCAGCAATATATAAAGCAGTTCCTAAGAAATTTAGTTTTTCAATCTTTTCAAAAATTTGATTTGATGTTAATTTTTGTGGTTTTTGAGAAAATACAGCAATTGAAATCAGTAAAAAAGCGACGCTTGTAAGTAAAAATTTATTCATATTTATAAATTAGTCAGTGTAACAAAAGTAGTTTTTTAAAAATCAAATTAAATCTTGTTAACATAATTATAACGTTTCAAAAATCATCAATAAAAATGCTAATAACCTGTTAATAAAATAATTTTTAAAGTCACATATTTAGAATATATTTGTAAATCAAATTAAGAAAACATATTACATGAAATTTATTGTATCTAGTTCGCAATTATTAAAACAATTGCAAGTTTTAGGAGGCGTTATAAATAGTAACAATACTTTACCAATTTTAGATAACTTTTTATTTGAATTATCTGAAAATGAACTAAAAGTTTCTGCATCAGATTTAGAAACAACAATGAGTTCTGTGGTAGAAGTAGAAAGTGAAAGTTCTGGTTCTATTGCTGTATCTGCTCGTTTGTTATTAGATACTTTAAAAACTTTTCCTAACCAACCGTTAACGTTTAAAACAGAAGGTGATAATACAATTGAAATAAGTTCTGATCAAGGTAAATATGATATGGCTTATTTTGGTGGAGATGAGTTTCCGAAAGCGGTTTCTTTACCGTCGCCAAGTAAAACAGTTGTTCCTGCAAATATTCTAGGAACGGCTATTTCTAAAACAATTTTTGCGGCAGGTAACGACGATTTAAGACCTGTAATGAGCGGAGTTTTCTTTCAGTTTAGCTCTCAAAGTTTAACTTTTGTTGCTACTGATGCTCATAAATTGGTAAAATATTCTAGAACAGATGTTACTGCAGATCAAACAGCAGAGTTTATCATGCCAAAAAAACCTTTAAATTTATTAAAAGGAATTTTAGGAGGATCGGAAAGTGATGTGACTATTGAATATAATGATGCAAACGCTAAATTTACGTTCGATAACGTGGTTTTAGTTTGTAGACTAATTGATGGTAAATATCCTAATTACGAAGCGGTAATTCCTAAAGAAAATCCGAATAAATTAACTGTAGACAGAGCTTCTTTTTTAAACTCTGTAAGACGTGTTTCTATTTTCTCTAGTAAAACTACACACCAAATTCGTTTAAAAATGGCAGGAACAGAATTAAATATTTCTGCAGAAGATTTAGACTTTGCAAACAAAGCCGATGAACGTTTAAGTTGCGATTATCAAGGTGATGATATGCAAATTGGTTTTAACTCTCGTTTTTTAAGTGAAATGTTAAACAACTTAAGCTCTAACGAAGTTTTAATTGAAATGTCTTTACCTAACAGAGCTGGTATTTTAACACCTATTGATGGTACAGATGAAGGTGAACAAGTTACAATGTTGGTAATGCCAGTAATGCTAAATAGCTAGTAAAAAATTACTTTATAATATATTAAAACCACAACTAAATAGTTGTGGTTTTTTTGTTTACTTTTAAAAAATGAATTTTCTAGCACACCTCTACTTATCTCAAAACAATAAAAATATTATGATCGGTAATTTTATTGCAGACCATATTCGTGGTAATAATTACAAAAAGTTTTCTAAAGAAATTCAACAAGGTATATTTTTACATCGCGAAATAGACACTTTTACAGATGCGCATGAAGTTGTTAGAAAAAGTAAGCGAAGATTACACCCAAGATACAGACATTATAGCGGTGTAATAATCGATATTTTTTATGATTATTTCTTAGCAAAAAACTGGAATGATTATTCTGAAATTCCGTTAGAAATCTACACAAAGTCTATTTATCAATTATTTAATGAAATTAAAGAAGAACTTCCTGTAAAATCTCAAAACTTCATAAAATATATGATTGAATATGACATTTTATTCAATTACAACAATAAAGCAGGTATTGCAAAGGTTTTAAACGGAATGAATACTAGAACCAAAGGAATATCTCAAATGAATTTGGCTATTGAAGATTTGGAAGTACTAGAAGATGAATTACAAGAAGACTTTACTGCATTTTTTAAAGATTTAATAGCATTTACAAATATCAAATTAAAAGAAATTAAAGCAATCTAATGAAAAAAAGATCCTTATTAATTATAGCCGTTTTTATCTTACTTTTTTGTGCTTGTAAAAAAGATAAAACTGTAGGTTTTATTGCAGAAAAAGCAATGGTTGTTTCTGCAAGAGAAGAAGCTTCTAAAATTGGTGCTGCAATTTTACAGAAAGGTGGTAACGCATACGACGCTATGATTGCTACACATTTGGCTTTAGCAGTTGTTTATCCTGTTGCGGGTAATATTGGCGGTGGCGGCTTTATGGTTTATAGAAATAATGATGGCACAACTGGTGCGTTAGATTTTAGAGAAAAAGCACCAATTACAGCGCATCGAGATATGTATTTAGATTCTGTTGGCAATGTTATTAAAAACAAAAGTACTTTGGGCGCATTTGCTGTTGGAGTTCCAGGATCAATTGCCGGAGTTTTTGAGGTTTATAATAAATTCGGAAGCCTTCCTTTTAAAGACCTAATTCAACCAGCAATCGATTTAGCAAAAAATGGAATAACCGTAACAGAAAAGCAAGCAAAATCCTTAAACAGCGCAACAGAAAGGTTTAAAAAGGTTAATAATTATATTACCGTTTTTGAAAAGGAATGGAAAAAAGGCGACATTTTAAAACAGGAAGAATTAGCTCAGACTTTAGAACGTATTCGAGATTTAGGTAAAGATGGTTTTTACAAAGGTAAAACTGCATCTTTATTTGTGAATTATGTAAAAGAATTAGGCGGAATTATCTCTCTTGAAGATTTAGAAAAGTACAAAGCAATTTGGCGTAAACCAATAACTTTTAATTACAAAGATTTCAAAATTACTTCTATGACTTTGCCTGCAAGTGGTGGTATTTGTTTAGCGCAAATTTTAAAAGCTGTAGAGCCTTATGACTTATCAAAAATAGAACACAATTCTACAAAATACATTCAGCTTTTAACCGAAGCAGAAAGACGTTCTTATGCAGACAGAGCTAATTTTTTAGGTGATATCGATTTTGTAAATGTTCCTGTAGATAGTTTAATAAATGCAAAATATATCAATAATAGAATGAAAAGTTTTTCTTGGGATAAGGCTACACCTTCTTCAGAAGTTTCTCATGGTAAAATTCTAGGTTATGAAAGCGATGAAACCACTCATTATTCTATTGTAGATCAATTCGGAAACGCTGTTTCTGTAACTACAACGCTAAATACTGGTTACGGTTCTAAAGTTGTGGTAAAGGGTGCAGGTTTTATTTTAAATAACGAAATGGATGATTTTAGTAGCAAACCTGGTGTACCAAATGTATATGGTTTATTAGGTTCTGAAGCCAACTCTATTGCACCAGAAAAAAGAATGCTAAGTTCTATGACACCAACTATTGTAGAAGAAAATGGTAAATTAAAAATGGTTGTTGGTACTCCTGGTGGTTCAACAATAATTACTTCTGTTTTGCAAAATATTTTAAATGTAACAGAGTATAAAATGGGTATGCAAGAATCTGTAGATCAACCAAGATTTCATCATCAATGGCTGCCAGATGTAGTTCGAATGGAACCAAACGGATTTAATGAAGAAACAAAGGCTAAATTAGAAACTTTAGGCTATAAAATTCTAGAAAGAAATTCGTTAATAATTGGTAGAGTTGACGCTATTTTAGTTTTACCAAACGGAAAACTAGAAGCAGGTGCAGATAAACGAGGTGATGATGCCGCAGCAGGATTTTAAATAATTAAGTATGCAGAAATTTTTATTACTTTTTATAATGGCTCTTTTTTTTACAAATTGTAAAAAAAATGAATTTTCCTTAACAAATATTAAAGAGTCTAGCCCTAAATATCCGACTCTTATTTATGAATTTCCACTTCTAAACGGATCAGAAGAAATTGCAAACAAAATTAATAGAGAAATTGCAAACGAACTTTTAGATATTAATTTAAACGATAAGTATAAAAGTATTTTTGAAAATATTTGGGCTACGGAAAATAAACCAATGTCTAGACTTTCTTTCTTAAACTATAAAATAAACACTTTAAACCAAAACCTCTATTCTGTAACTTTTTATTCCGAAGGTTGTGGTGCCTATTGCGAAGAGTTTAATATCTCTTATAACTACAACCTACAAAACGGTAACGAATTAACTTTGGATACAATTTTAACATCAAAAGGAAAAGACGATTTAATTAAAATTTTATCCGTTAAAAAAAGAAAGAAAATAGAAGGTTATATTTTTCATTTAGAAAATGAAGAAGCAACCATCGAAGACAAAAAAATGATTGATGAATCAATATGGCTTTATAAAGATTGTTTAACCAGGTTACCTTTTAAAACCTTAGATTATATCGACTTTAAAATTAAAAAAGATTCGATAATTTTAGAATCCGGCAGATGCTCTAATCATGCAATGAGAGCGTTAGATGACTTAGGTAATTATTCGTATGCATTCCATATATCAGACATAGAAACATATTTAAACGAATACGGTCTTAACACATTAACTAATCAAAATTAAAAAAATGATTCAACCATTCCATTTAGCAATTCCTGTTCAAAACTTAGAAAAATGCAGAACTTTTTATAGAGAAATTTTAAATTGTGAAGAAGGTCGAAGTACAGAAAATTGGGTAGATTTTAATTTCTTCGGACACCAGTTAGTCATTCATCAAAAAGATGGCTTTAACCCAGAAAGAATTTCTAATCCTGTAGATGGTCACGATGTTCCCGTTCCACATTTCGGAGTCGTATTATCTTGGGAAGATTGGCAAAGTTTATCAGAAAGATTAAAAAAACACAACACTAAATTTATTATTGAGCCTTGTATCCGTTTTAAAAGCGAAGTAGGTGAACAAGCAACAATGTTTTTTCAAGATCCAGAAAAAAATGCTTTAGAATTTAAAGCATTTAAAGACATGAGCCAGTTATTTGCGAAGTAAGTTCGTTTTTTTTATGATTTATTTAAGTTTGATTTTCTGTATCTTTAATGATTCAATCAAACTTTATTCTCATGAAAAAAATTACACTTCTTTTTTTTGTAATTCTCAGTTACACAAGTTTTTCGCAAGGCACACGATTATTAAGGCAACCTACTTTAAGTAACAATCAAGTTGTTTTTGTACATGCTGCAGATTTATGGAAAGTTTCTATAAATGGCGGCAATGCTATTCGTCTTACCAGTGATGATGGTTATGAATCTAGTCCGAAATTTTCTAAAAACGGACAATGGGTTGCTTTTACTGCACAATATGATGGTAATACTGATGTTTATGTTGTTTCTATTAACGGTGGCGAACCCAAAAGGTTAACATACCATTCTGCTTCAGATAATGTGCAAGGATGGACGCCCGACGGAAAAATATTGTTTCGATCTAACAGAGAAAGTAGGCCAACGCAAACTAGTAAGTTTTATACAATTTCTATAGATGGTGGTTTGCCAGAAGCCTTCGATATTCCGAGAGCTGCTTATGGTGAAATATCAGAAGACAATAAATACATTGCCTACACACCAATTACAAGTTGGGATGCAGAATGGAGAAATTATAGAGGTGGACAAGCAATGCCAATTTGGATTGTAAATTTAAAAACTAAAGAATTAATAAAAACTCCACAATTAGATAGCGAAAGACATGTAAATCCTGTTTGGTATAATGGTGATGTTTATTACATTTCAGAAAGAGATTATACAGCAAACATTTGGTCTTACAATATCAAAACTAAACAAGAAACACAAGTTACATTTCATAAAAAATTTGACGTTAAAAACATTGATGCCAACCAAAATGGTATTGTTTATGAGCAGGCTGGTTTTTTACATTTGTTAAATCCAAAAACTAAAGAAACCAATCAAATTGTAATAAATGTTAAAGGAGATTTAAACTATTCTAGAACAAGGTGGATGAATGTTTCTGGCAGAAACTTAACCAATCCTAATGTTTCGCCAAAAAGTAAAAGAGCCATTTTTGAATATCGAGGAGAAATTTTTACAGTACCAAAAGAAAATGGTACTTGGCGAAATTTAACCAACTCTTCTGGTGTTGCAGACCGTTCTCCTATTTGGTCTCCAAAAGGAGATAAAGTTGCTTGGTTTTCTGATAAAAATGGTGAATATGAATTGGTATTAGCAGATCAAAACGGAAACAATCAAGAGTTTATAAAATTACCAAACCCTACTTTTTACTTTCAACCAGATTGGTCTCCAAATGGAAAATTTATAGCGTATACAGATACCAATTTTGTAATTTGGATTATCAATTTAGACACTAAGAAAATTGTAAAAGCAGATGCAGATGGTTTTGCGCATCCTAATAGAACCATGAATCCTAAATTCTCTCCTGATAGCGATTGGATTGTGTATGCAAAACAAAATGATAACAGCTTTAAATCGATCTATGCTTATCAATTAAGTACTAAAAAAACGGTTCAAATTACAGATAAAATTGCAGATGCAATTACACCTGTTTGGGATGCTTCTGGTAAATATATTTACACTTTGGCAAGCACAAATTACGGTTTACAAACGGGTTGGTTAGACATGTCTTCTTTCGACCCTAGTGTTACAAGAACATTATACACAATTGTTTTGAATTCTGGGGATAAAGCTCCTAATCTTCCAAAAACAGATGAAGAAGAAGCTTCAAAATCAAAACCTGATGATTCTAAAAAGAAAGAAAACAAAAAAGATAATGTTCAGAAAACTATAATTGATGAAAATGGAATTTTCGATAGAGCTGTCGCTTTAAATTTACCTGCTAGAAATTATGTTGGTTTATTAAAAGGGCCAAAAAATAAAGTTTTTGTTGCTGAATCAATCCCTAATTCTAGAGGTTTAACATTACATAGTTATGATGTTACCAAAGAAAAAGCAACAACTTTTGCTACTGGTGTTTCTACTATGACTGCATCAAGTAACGCAAATTCTATTTTATTATCTAAAGGAAGTAACTGGAGCATCAACAAAGCTACTGCAGCAAAAGCAGGTAAAGAAAACTTAAATACCAATTTAAAAATAAAGGTAGATCCTAAAGCAGAAGCTCATCAAATTTTTAAAGAAGGATGGCGTTACATGAGAGATTTTCTTTACGTAGATAATGTCCATGGAGCTCCTTGGGATGATATATACAAATGGTATTCTCCGTGGATAAATGATGTAAAACATAGATCTGATTTAAATTATGTTGTAGATATCATGAGTGGTGAAGTTGCTATTGGACATTCTTATGTTTCTGGCGGAGATTTCCCAAATATTAACAGAGTTGGTGTTGGTTTATTGGGTGCAGATTTAGAAAAGAATCGAGGTTTTTATCAATTTAAGAAAATTTATAAAGGCGAACGTTGGAATCCGAATATTTATGCTCCTTTAGGTTTACCTGGTATCAATGTAAATAAAGGTGATTATTTAGTTGCTATAAATGGTGTAGAATTAACTTCGGATATGAATCCTTATAAATTACTTGAACAAACTGCGGGCAGAGAAATTTATATCAAAGTAAATAACAAACCTTCTCTAAAAGATGCTAGATCAATTTTAATTACACCAACAGCAAGCGAAAGAGGTTTAAGAAATATAGATTGGGTAGAAAGTAATCGTAGAAAAGTTGATGAATTATCTAACGGAAAATTAGCTTACGTTTATGTACCAAACACAAGTAATCCTGGTTTTACATCTTTTAATAGATATTATTTTTCTCAGCAAGAGAAAAAAGGAGTTGTAATTGACGAAAGAAATAATGGTGGTGGTTCTGCAGCAGATTATATGATAGATATTATGTCTAGAGAAGTTGTTGGTTATTTTAATAGTAAAACAGAAAGTAGAAAACCATGGACAACTCCGATGGCAGGAATTTGGGGACCAAAAGTGATGATTATTAATGAAAGAGCGGGTTCTGGTGGAGATTTATTACCATATATGTTTAAAGAGAAAAACCTAGGACCATTAGTTGGTACAAGAACTTGGGGTGGTTTGGTTGGGACTTGGGATACTCCGCAATTTATTGACGGCGGAAGAATGGTTGCACCAAGAGGTGGATTTTACGATGTTGATGGTAATTGGGCTGTAGAAGCAGAAGGTGTAGCGCCAGATATTGAAGTTCATCAAACTCCCAAAGAGGTTTTGTCTGGTAAAGATCCTCAATTAGAAAGAGCAGTAACAGAAGCTTTACGTTTATTAAAAGACAATGAGTTTATTTTAAAACCAGAGCCAAAAGCACCTATTCGCTCTAAAAGACCAAAAGGATATCAAAAAGACAATTAAAATGATTAAAATAATTCCCACTTTTGTGGGAATTATTATTTTATAAAAAACTTTTATGTATTGAATTTACTAGAAACCCATTTTGTAAAAAAATTAGAGAAACCGATTCGTTTTCAAGAATACAGCGTCGGAATATTTAATGCCATACCAACAAAATCAGGAATTAAAAAAGCTATTAAAAAAGGTCATATTTTTATTGATGATAAAATAGCTACAACTGGAATATATATTTCGGGAGGAGAAAAAATAGATCTTTATGAATCTGAAAACACTTCAACTTTTGAAAGATTAAAATTAGATTTAGAAGTTTTGTTTGAAGATAACTATTTAGCTATTATTTACAAACCTGCAGGTATTTTAGTTAGCGGTAACAAATTTGTAACTATTGCAAATGCTTTATCGCAAAACCTTATTAAGAGTACGCTTGCAGATGCAGTTAAACCGCAACCAATTCATAGATTAGATTATCCAACTAGTGGATTGTTATTAATTGGCAAAACAAGTTTATCTATTATTGAACTAAGTAAATTGTTTAAAGAAAAGAACATCAGAAAAACATATTTTGCAGTAACAATTGGTAAAATGAACGCTAAAGGCTACATAGACAAACCAATAGACAACAAAGAAGCTTTTACAAATTATAAAGTTTTAGAATCCGTAATTTCTAAACGTTTCAATTTTTTAAATTTAGTAAAACTACACCCAGAAACAGGGAGAAAACACCAACTACGTAGGCATTTATTTTCTTTAAAAAATCCTATTTTAGGAGATAAAGAGTATTTTCTACAAGATAAAATACTAAATGGAAAAGGTTTGTTTCTACACGCAGCAACTTTAGATTTTATACATCCGTTTACGAAAGAAAAAATTACTATTTCGAAAGAATTACCTAAAAAGTTTAGAAAAATTTTCTGTCATTAAAAATCTATTTTAGATTATTCTAAAGAAAACAAATCATAACTTATTTAAAATTGATAAATTTACAGTCTAATTTATCTAATATTCATGAAGAAATTTTTCAAAATCCTAGGTTTTCTATTTTTAATTTTAATCCTATTTTTAGGTATTTATTACTTTGCTAATAACGAAAAATTACCAACCGGAGAAAAGGGTGAAAAAGCAGATGCTTTGGCAACTAAAATGTTAATAGCCTTAAATAAAGATGCTTTTGACACTACAGAAATTATAGAATGGAATTTTATAAACGAACATTTTTATGTTTGGCACAAACAAGAAAATTTAGTTGAAGTTTCTTGGGATGAAAATAAAGTTCTTTTAAAAACTAAAAACCCATCAGATTCTGAAGTTTATGTTAATGATAAACTTACTAAAAATGACGACTTAATTAAGCAGGCAGAAAGCTACTTTAACAACGATTCTTTTTGGTTAATTGCACCTTACAAAGTTTTTGACAGCGGTACAGAAAGACGTCTTGTAAATTATAACGATAAAGAAGCACTTTTAATTACTTACAAAACCGGCGGTTCTACTCCAGGAGATTCTTATTTATGGATTTTAGATGATAATAATATGCCGATTTCTTATAAAATGTGGACATCTATAATTCCTCTTGGCGGAGTATCGGCTACTTGGTCTGATTGGAAAAACACAAAATCTGGCATAAAATTACCTACTAAACATAAACTTTCGATTTTTGGATTAGAAATACCAATGAACAACGTAAAAGCTTACAATAAAAAAGCAGATGAGTTGGCGCACAAAATATTAAAAGCTATTAAACATGAAAACTATAAAAACACACGTTTTATAGAGTGGAGCTTTGGCGGAAGAAGGCATTTTAAATGGGACAAAGAAAATCATATTGCAGATGTTTCTTGGGACACAATTCGTGTAAACCTGCATCCACAAGCAAAAGAAAAAAGCACCGTTTATTACAATAATGTTAAGCAAGATATTGCTGATGAGAAAATTGTAAAACGTGCTTGGGATATTTTTAATAACGATTCTTTTTGGTTGGTTGCACCTCACAAACTTTTTGATGATGGTACCATTAGAACAATTAAAAAAGTAAATAATAAAGATGCGCTTTTAGTAAAATATACTTCTGGCGGAACAACACCCGGAGATTCTTATCTTTGGATATTGGATGAGAACTATGTACCAATTAGCTACAAAATGAATGTTGCTAGCATGAAAATGGTAGAAGTACCAGCAACTTGGCAAAATTGGATTACAACAGAAAGTGGTACAATGCTGCCAACTAATCATACTTTTGCAAATGGTAATAATTTAAGTATGGGAACTGTAAAAGCTTATAATTAATGACTTCTAAAACAATTGCAAACGGTATTTTAAGAGCTTTAGCTATAATAATTGGTATAGTTTTACTTGGTTATTTCTTGTATGCTATTCAGTCTGTAATTGTATATATTATTATTGCAAGTGTACTTTCTTTAATTGCGAGACCACTTATAATTACATTGCGAAGAAAATTAAAATTCCCCAATACGCTTGCCGTTGTTTTTACAATGATATTAATGCTTGGTTTCTTAACGGGCTTAATAGTTATGTTTATACCTTTAGTTGCAGAACAAGGTAAAAGCCTATCGTTATTAGAAGTAAATGAATTGCAGAACAATATTCAAGAAATTTTTAATCAAATAACTTCGTACTTTGCATCTAAAGGTATTGATGTTTTAAGCGAATTAAAAAATGTAGATTTTTTATCTCAATTTAAAGAAATACCAAACCTTTTAAATTCTGTTTTAGGCGCTGTTGGTTCTTTAAGTGTTGGCTTATTTTCTGTATTATTTATTTCTTTCTTTTTTATGAAAGACAGTCAAATATTAAAAAAAGGAGTGCTTGCAATTATACCAAACGGTACAGAAACAAGATTTTCTAAATCTTTAGAAACCATTAATAATTTACTTTCTAGATATTTTATTGGTTTATTACTTCAAATTACAATTCTATTTATTTTATACACTTTAATTTTATTAATTTTTGGTATTACCAATGCTGTTGTTATTGCTTTTCTATGTGCATTATTAAACCTAATACCTTATGTTGGCCCAATGATTGGTGCTGTTTTAATGTTTATTTTATCGATGACAAGTAATATTGGTTTAAACTTTCAAGAAGAAATCTTACCAACTACAATTTATGTAATGATTGGGTATTTAATTGCACAATTAATAGACAATTTTGCAAGTCAACCATTAATTTTTTCGAAAACAACTAAATCTCATCCTTTAGAAATATTTTTAGTAATTATTATTGGAGGCTTACTTTTTGGAGTTCTGGGTATGATAACTGCGGTACCTTGCTATACTGCTCTAAAGGTTATTTTAAAAGAGTTTTTATCTGATAATAAAATTGTAAAATCATTAACCAAAGACTTATAATTTCTTTTGAATTTAGCCATTTTACGTACAGAAGTTCAGCAATTTATTTTAGATCATTTAAAAGCTGATATTACCAAATTGATTTTAAAAGGAAGCCCTTTTAAAGATATTACTGTACAAGAACTGGCAAATCAAATTGTAGCAAAACAAAAATCTGACCAAAAATTACCTACTTGGTTTACTACGGATAAGATTTATTATCCTGCAAAATTAAGTATCGAACAAACTTCTTCTGAAATTACAGGAAAATACAAGGCAAATCTTGTAAAAGGAAATACTATTATCGATATTACCGGTGGTTTTGGTGTAGATTGTTACTATTTTTCTGAAAACTTCAAAGCAGTTACACATTGTGAAATTAATACTGATTTATCTGCAATTGTAAATCATAATTATCAGCAATTAGAAAAAAACAATATTGCAACTTTTTCTGGAAACGGATTGGATTTCTTAAAAAATACTGATCTCAATTTCGATTGTATTTATATAGATCCTTCTAGAAGAAACGATGCAAAAGGAAAAGTTTTTTTATTAAAAGATTGTTTACCAAATGTGCCAGAAAACATAGATTTTTTGTTTTCTAAATCGAGTATAATCTTAATTAAAAATTCACCAATTTTAGACATTACAAGTGCTATTAACGAACTTAAATTTGTCAAAGAAATTCATGTAATAGCAGTTCATAACGAAGTAAAAGAGTTACTATTCATTTTAGAAAAAGAGTATAATAATCCTATCAAAATCATTACCATAAATATTGGGAAACAAAAAACAGAAACTTTTAGTTTTATTTATAAACAAGAGTCTGTTTCTATTAATTCTGAACCACTTACCTATTTGTACGAGCCAAATGCTGCGATTCTAAAATCTGGCGGATTCCATCAAATTACAAATCAGTTAAACGTTTTTAAACTTCAGCAACACTCGCATTTATATACATCAGAAAATAAAATAGATTTTCCGGGTCGAACCTTTAAAATTGAACATATTTTAAATTACGATAAGAAGAAGTTTAAAAAAATCTTGTTAGATAATAAAGCGAATATTACGACTAGAAATTTCCCTAAAACAGTAGCGCAAATTAGAAAAGAAACTAAAATTAAAGATGGTGGAAATACATATCTTTTTTTAACAACAGATTATAAAAACAACTTAATTTGTATTGTTTGCTCCAAAGCATAATCACCTAGTTCCCTCTTAAATTAACTACACTATTTTCTTTATTTTTTTACGTTTAAAGGTTAACTTTACGGCTTATGCAAACATTTATTTACCAAGGATTAAAAATTACAGACTCAAATCAATCTTCTACTGAAGATAATTTAGTTGTAGAAGCACCTTTACAGATAAATATTAATAATGATGCATATACTGTTGTAATGCGAACGCCTGATAACGATTTTGAACTTATTAGAGGTTTACTTTACGCTGAAGATATTTATAAAAAAAGTAGTGCTCTTGAGTTCGAAATCATAAAAACTACACAGAATATTCCTGCAATTATAAATGTAAACATCAGCAAAGAAAACTTAGGAAAAGGTTATTTAAACAAACGTACTTTATTGTCTGTTTCTTCTTGCGGAATTTGCGGAAAACAAGAATTAAAAGACTTAGAAATTTCTGGAAAAAAATTATCAAATAAAAATCTTCTTTCAGCAAACAACATTCATAAAATGTTTGTTAAAATGAGCGCTTTACAAAACACTTTCAAAGATACTGGAGGTAGTCATGCAGCTGCAATTTTTGATAAAAAAAATAATTTATTGTCTATTAAAGAAGATATTGGTAGGCACAATGCAGTAGATAAAATTGTTGGCGATTTATTAATCAATAATAATTTAAAAGCTGCAAATTATTTATTGGTAAGTGGTAGAGTTTCTTATGAAATCGTTTCGAAAGCATTTATCGCTAAAATACCTGTAATTATTGCCGTTTCTGCTTGTTCTTCTTTAGCTGTAGATTTTGCTAAAGAATTCGGAATCTGCTTAATAGGTTTTACTAGAGAAAACAAAATGACAGTTTACGCAAATCCATCATACATTCAAAATAACGAAACTTATGTCTAAAAATACAAACGCACAACCACCAGAAAAACTTACCGGAATTAAGTTAAAAGACATTCCAGATTCTGCGGTTGGCTTTAAAGCAATTACCTCTGCATTAAAACATGTTACAGAAGAAGCTGGTTTTGTAAAAGGTATTGGTTTATTAAAAAATTTAAATCAAAAAGATGGTTTTGATTGCCCTGGTTGCGCATGGCCAGATCCAGATGCTAAAAGAGCTTTTTTAGCAGAATATTGTGAAAACGGTGCAAAGGCTGTTGCCGAAGAAGCTACCAAAGATAAAGTTTCGCCGCTATTTTTTGCAACACATTCTGTTAATGAACTTTCTAAATTATCTGATTATGAAATTGGAAAAAGCGGACGAATTACACAACCCATGTATTTGCCAGAAGGAAAAGATAACTACGAAGAAATTTCTTGGGAAAACGCTTTTTCTATAATTGGACAAGAATTAAATGCTTTACAATCTCCAGACGAGGCAATTTTTTACACCTCTGGAAGAACAAGTAATGAGGCAGCATATTTATATCAATTGTTTGTTAGACATTACGGTACTAATAATTTACCAGATTGTTCTAATATGTGTCATGAATCTAGTGGTAGTGCACTTTCAGAAACGTTAGGAATTGGTAAAGGATCTGTTACTTTAGACGATTTTAATCATGCTGATTTAGTTATAGTTATGGGGCAAAACCCAGGAACTAATCACCCAAGAATGTTAACTGCATTAGGAGAAACTAAAAATAATGGCGGAAAAATAATTACTGTAAATCCGTTACCAGAAGTAGGCTTACTAAATTATAAAGATCCACAGAATCCATTAAAATGGGTTGGTTCTGGTCAAGATTTAACCGATTTATTTTTACAAGTAAAAATAAATGGTGACGTTGCCTTACTTAAAATTATTTTAAAATTAATGAAAGAAAAAGAAGTAGCATTGCCTAATTCTGTTTTTAATCATGAATTTATAAATAGCAAAACCGAAGGTTTAGACGCTCTTTTAAATGATCTTGATACTTTTTCTATTGAAGAATTATTACCTCAAACAGGTTTAACCCTAGAAGAAATTGAAAAAGCTACCGAACTAATAATTAATAATGAAAACATCATTATTTGTTGGGCAATGGGTTTAACTCAGCATAAAAACGCGGTTGATAACATTAGAGAATTGGTAAATATTCTTCTGTTAAAAGGAAGTATTGGTAAAAAAGGTGCCGGAACTTGCCCCGTTCGTGGTCATTCTAATGTTCAAGGAGATAGAACTATGGGTATTTGGGAAAAAATGCCAGATTCGTTTATCGATAATTTAGAAAAAGAGTTTTCATTTAAAGCACCCAGAAAACATGGTTATGATGTTGTAAACTCTATAGAAGCTATGCATAACAGTAAAGCTAAGGTTTTTATTGGAATGGGTGGTAATTTTGTTTCTGCAACTCCAGATACAGAATACACAGCAGATGCATTAAGAAACTGTAATCTTACCGTTCATATTTCTACAAAACTAAATAGAAGTCATTTAATTCACGGTAAACAAGCATTAATTTTGCCGTGTTTAGGACGCTCAGAAAAAGATATTACTACCAATGGAGAACAATTTATAACCGTAGAAAATTCTATGGGAGTTGTGCATCAATCTAAAGGTCATTTAAAACCTCACTCTCCTTTTTTATTAAGTGAAACTGCAATTGTTGCAGGTATGGCAACTGCTACTTTAGTTAATTCGAATGTGAACTGGACCAAACTTGCTTCTGATTATGATTTAATCAGAAATAAAATTGAAGCAACAATTCCTGGTTTTGATAACTATAATGAAAAAGCAAGAATTAAAAGCGGCTTTTATTTACCCAACAACGCTAGAGATAACAACTTCTCTCCTACTGCCACAGGAAAAGCAAATTTTACACTAAATCAACCATCTGATTTAAATTTAAATAAAAATGAATTTATAATGATGACAATTAGAACTCACGATCAATATAATACAACTATCTATGGCTTAAATGATCGATATAGAGGAGTTTTAAACGAAAGAAGAATTGTTTTTATGAATGAAGAAGACATGAAAGAAAACAATTTAAATCAATTAGATTTAGTAGATTTGGTGAGTCATTTTAACAATCAAAAAAGAATTGCAAAAGGATTCTTAGTTGTAAAATACGATATACCCAAGCAATGTACAGCAACTTACTTTCCAGAAGCAAATGTACTTGTACCAATAAAAAGTGTGGCTAGAAAAAGTAACACACCAACATCAAAAACAGTTATTATTACAGTTGAAAAAAGATAAAAATTTTAAAATTACACTTGTGAAAAACTATTTATTAATTTTAACTACCATTTTTTGCACTCAAATTCTTACTTCTCAAACGAATTTAGTTCCAGAAAAAAAAGTGCAAAACGGATTTTTAAAAGTAGATTTTTTATCTATTGAAATGCCACAACTAGAAATTCCTAATGAGCCAAACATGGGATTTTCAGGAATACATTATAATTTATTTTTAAATGATGATTTGTACGCAGGTTTAGGTATTTATGGTGCTGTAACTGGTAGAAGAGGTGGTTTTTTTACACTTGGCGTTAATGCTGGATACAAGAAATTTTTAACCGAAAAATTATTTATAGATACCGGTTTTCATTTTGGTGGTGGCGGTGGAGCAGCTGCGGCAGATGGTGGAGGTGCCTTTATTTTACCCCACTTTAATTTAGGTTATAAATTTGATCATTTCAACTTAAATGCTGGTTACAGTTATGTGAACTTTTTTGATGATGGAAAAATTAACGGAAGTCAATTAAATTTTGCAGTAGAAATCCCGGTAAACTTTAATTATTCTGATTATAATGTTATTGATGAAAAATTTTCAATTCAAGATTTAGAAAATTCATCTTGGAATAATCCTACTAAAAAATCATCTCTAACAATTCATTTTAATAATTTAAAAGCTACTAAAGCTAAAAATTATGCAGGAGGAGTTATTGAAGGCAAAACAATTAGATTAGCAGGTTTTGAATTTGCAAATTACATTACAGAAAATTGGTTTGCCTTTTTAAAGCTAGATGGGGCTTATAGCGGAATTAGAGCCGGCTATATGGATGTTTTATTAGGAGCTGGTTACAATTTCTCTTTTAATAAAAATAGAACAAACATATTAACCAAACTTGCAATTGGCGCCGGTGGTGGCGGTGGAGTTAATTCTGATGGTGGATTTATGATTTCACCAGATATTTCTATCGAACAGAAATTATTTGGTAATACTTACTTAGCATTAAATAAAGGATATTTATTTACACCAAACACAGAATTTTTTACAACTTCTACTTACGGATTTGGTCTAAAATATTATGTAGATAGAAATGGGACACAATCAAGTTATAAAAACTTTAAAGAAGGTAAATTTAAGGGAATACAACTTATTGTAAAGCAAGATTGGTATTTAGATGCAGAACGTATGGAATTAGATACAGAAGATATGCACCAAATATCTTTACAAGTTAACTTTGATCTTTCTAAAAATTTATATGTAGCAGGTCAAACTTCATTTGCTAACTTTGGTAATGCAGGTGCTTATGCAGAAGGAATTGTTGGATTAGGTCTTAAATCTGGTAAATTTTTTAATAAAAGTACCACGATTTTTACACAAATTTTAGCAGGTGCAGCTGGTGGCGGAAACATTAGCACAGGCGAAGGATTGATTATAAAACCAAGTTTAGGAGTTAATTATCAACTAACTAATAAAGTAAGCTTAAGAAGTGCTGTTGGTTATGTAAAAGCTAAAGGAGGCGAATTGAGCAATCCGTTTTTAAATTTTGGATTAAATTTTGATTTCTCCTTTTTGAATATGAAATAGTTTTAGTATATTTGTATTATCAATTTTAATTAATTGAACTCCCTACATTAAATTTATAATTAAGTTCAGATTTTTGTATTAATTTACATCAATCTAAATTATAATACAAATTAAAGCACCCTAACTTTACACGTATTTTTGTTCTATTATTTTATAGTTCCAGAATAACTAAAGTATCAACCTCTAAAAATTAGTTTCTGATTGTAAATAATAGTTTTTATTCAATTTTATAAAAATTATTTTAAGATGAAAAAAGTTTTTTTAACAACATTATTTGCAAGTTTAATGCTTGCCAGTTGTCAACCAGCAAAGACAGAAATAGAACATTATGAGTCTAATAAAGCTGTGGTTGCCAAAGAATTTCCAAATTACCACATAACATCATTTAGACAGTATAGTTACATTTTTCAGGTATCTAACCCAGAACATGTAATTAAGTTAACTTTAGATAATGCTGTTATTGTAAAGAAAGATACTTTAAAAGTATTTGCTACAGTAACAAGAAGATAATTACTCCCCCAAAAGTAAGTTTAAGTACGTTTGTTAACGTAATTTGAGTAACCATAAAAAAATGGTTACTCATTTTTATGCATTATATTTAACTTGGCAACACCTCTATATTTAGGTGTTTTTTTAGGACTCCAGAAGGCACATCTTTTGATTCATCAAATATTCTTGTATCACCAAACAATATAAAGCTATCTTTAGCTCGAGAAACTGCAACATTAAGCATGTTGGGTTTATTGTCTCTATCAAAAAATAACACACCTTCATCTTCTATACTGTAAACAGAACTAAATAAAACGATACTTCTCTCTGCACCTTGCAATGCATGCACTGTACCTAATTTTATATCGTTTACTTTAAAACCAGAATCTATCAACGCTTTAGATAATTCGGTTTTTTGGCTAGCAAAAGGTGTAATAATTCCTAATACTTTTTCTATGGATTCTACATTATATGCTTTTTGAATATCAGCTTTATGTCTGTTTAGCCACATAATAATAGATTTTACTTCATTTTTATTATGACGACTACTAAATTTTCTTTCACTTAAACCTTCTATATGATATGCCATCATAGAAGGAAAAATTTGATCTTTACTTGCTTTTCCCTTCATTGGTTTAAGAATACCATCATAAGCTAATTCATTACAAAAACCAATAATTTCATCATTACATCTTCTATGTTCTAATAATAACAATCCGTTTTCTTTCTTTGTAATTAGTGGTGTTTCATATTCACATGCATTTTGAGCCATTTTCATGATACTACCATTAGATGCCAAAAAACCAATTTCTTTTAAATAATTATAATCATCTTGACTAGAGACAATATGCTGATTTAACAAATTACCAGAATCAATTTTTGGAGGTATTGACCAAATCGGTTCTATTTGTTTTAAATCTCCTACTACAATTGCTTTTTTTGCCAACGAAAAAATAGGAATACTTACCTCTGGAGTTACTTGTCCGGCTTCATCAATAATTAATAAATCTAGAAAATTAAACAATGGTAAATATTCAAAAATAGCTTTTCCGTTCTCGTTTTCACCTTGAAACTGACTAAATAAAAAGTGTGAAGGCGCCATATATAAAGTTGCAACAAAACAAGGAGTTAACATTGCTCTTCTTTTCCATTTTGCAGCTACTACTCTTTCTCCTGTTCCTTTTTCTGTTTCATTAAGTAAAACATCTTCGGTTTCTAAAATCCATCTTGCTTCCCAATAATGTGTTGCTAATAAAAAAGCTTTGTGACGAATATTTAAATCAATTTCATCATAAAAAAAACGATGACTTTTATCCTCAGCTTCCATTTTTTCATACTCAAACTCCCACATTTGTTCTTCAGAGACAAATGGGTAACCGGTAATACTATTTTTAAATTTCCAGTTTTTTAATTTTAAGTTGGATGATAAAGCTAGATTTATATCTGCAATACATTTTTTGATGAATATTAATGTAGCATCAGAATTATTTAAAACTTCTTTATCGATTTTAAAAATTTTATCTGAGTTTTCATTTTTAGAATCTTCTTCAAAGTATTGCTGCACTTCCTCTAAAAAATTACGCTCATCCGAAGAAGATTTAAGTGTATTTAGTATCGTTCTCCATTTCTGTAAATTAGAAATTTGAATCGTATTTTTCTGAATATGATCTTTCTCATTAAGTAAAAGATTATTTACACTTTTTATGGATTTTAAATAATCTTGAGAAATACGAACTCCGTCAATTAAATTATCTTGTAAAATAGTTATTTCTTCTTGAAGATGAAGGCAAGCATCTTCTAACGAATCTAATTCTACATTAAAGTACTCGGTATATTTACTAAAGTAAAAATGTTTAGCATCTTCTAAATACTTTTCATTTTCTAGATCACATAGAGTACCTTCATTGCCAAACATATTGCCTTTAAGGTAATTTATATCTTTAAGTTTTTTTTCACTTTTAGAATTCGACGGTAAATAAGTGGCATACCCGTTAAAACCAGGAATCCATCTTTCTGCCAAATCACCTAAAGTACTCTTAGAATTAATAAAACTATCTATAATATTTGTGACCGCTTGGTTATTTGTTGAACATGCCAAAATAACTGGTGCATCATCTCCTTCAATAGCTGCTCTAACAACTTCTGTAGCAACCAAACTTTGTAAAAGTGTTGTTTTTCCGGTACCAGGCGGACCATTTACAGCAGTAATTGCATTTTCTTCTGCGGTAAAATATGATAATAAAGTTTTTCTCTGACTTATAGAAAGCGGAAACTCATTAGACATTTGACCTAAATGTAAATGATTATAATTTAAAAAACCAGCATCTGTTATTGGTTCTCTTTTCTGCTTTAAATTAGGATCTATTAATTTAGAAATTAAGGGCAGTTCTTCTGTTTCGCTTAATAAGTTTTCATATAAAAATAAGATACTTTTTGCAGCAGAAATCTTAGAACTTCTTGCAAAATAAGTCGCTTTATGGTTTGTTGTAAATCCTTCTGCATGATAACTCGCAATTGCATTGTAAGTCACCTCAGAAAAAATCATATTTACATATTCCCAATAAACATCCCAAGACAAAACCTCATCTTCAACTTCTGGCTTTTCTATTTCTCTAGCTTCTGCAATTGTTTCTGTGGATGAAAAAATAAAATCGTTTCCAATATCTGCTTTAGGATCTAAATAATCACGAACAAATAGCGGAAAAATTTCTTTTGGTGCTGATAATTGACCTGCTCTATTTACTCTTGCGGTTATCCAAAAAGGATAAATAGATTTTTGCTTAAAATTTTGGTCTGCTGAAATTACATCTAACTGAAAAGGTGCTATAATTATTTCTGTATCGAAAATTGTGTACCAATTTACATGCTCTTTATTGGTAATTCCTTTTAATCGATTGATTCTTTTTTCTTCAAAATCTAACATATCAGCCGCGTTATTGGGGTTGATTGTTCCTGCGCCTAAATCGCAATAATTTTGATTAAAAATATTTTTTATTCTAGAAATATCAACGGCTAAATTCTCGCTATCTATTAAACTATTTTTATAATAATGCAACCAGTTTTTAACGTTATTCATTTACTTAATATAGATTAGCTCTTTGAAGAAATTAGAGGGCGAATATATACTTTTTAAGAAGCAATTATCAATTATAAAAGGAGATTGTTAATAAATAAAATTACCTTAAAATATTATTTATTGATTTCTAAATAATTAGAAAAATTGAGATTATAAAAACTTTATATAAACAAAAAACCATCACATTTCTGTGATGGTTTAAGTGAGCCCTGAAGGATTCGAACCTTCGACCGCCTCCTTAGAAGGGAGGTGCTCTATCCAGCTGAGCTAAGAGCCCGTAGTTTTTATGTTTCTACGAAAACAGTGTCGGGGTGGCAGGATTCGAACCTGCGACCTCCTCGTCCCAAACGAGGCGCGATGACCGGGCTACGCTACACCCCGAGAATTAAGCAAAAATTGCGGAGAGACAGGGACTCGAACCCTGGCGACAGTTACCCGTCGACAGATTAGCAATCTGCTCCATTACCACTCTGGCACCTCTCCTGTTTTAGAACTTATCCGCAGTTGTTTAAAATTGCGAGTGCAAATGTAATACTAGATTTACAATTTTACAAGTTGTTTGCTACTTTTTTTTATCTTTTTTTTTAATCAGGATACTCAACCCTTAAGTGATAGATGTTTAGCAGTTTTTTCTTTATCACTTTTTTTATAATTTCAATTTCTTTAAAAGTAATGTCTGAATTTAAAAATTGATTGTCTGACATCTGTTTTTCAATGATTTTATCAATTAAATCACTGATAGATTGCGCTGTAGGCGTTTTTAAGCTTTTAGAAGCTGCTTCTGCCGCATCACACATCATTAATATTGCTGTTTCTTTTGAAAACGGATTTGGACCCTGATATTGAAATTTTTTAACATCAACCTCACTATCCGGATTCAATTCTCTTTCCTTCATTAAGAAATAATAAGTAGTACTTGTACCGTGGTGTGTTCTTATAAAATCGATAATTCGATCTGGTAAATTGTATTTCTTTGCTATTTCAACTCCTTTAATAACATGATCTGTTATTATTTTTGCACTATCTCTTGGTGATAATTCATGATGAGGATTTACACCTGTAGTTTGGTTTTCTATGAAATACATAGGATTTGCCATTTTACCTACATCATGATACAGCGCACCGGTTCTTACCAACATCGAGTTTGCTCCAATTTCATTTGCTGCAGCTTCTGCTAAATTAGCAACTTGCATTGAGTGCTGAAAAGTTCCTGGAGCTTTTTCATTTAACTCTCTTAATAATTTAGAGTTTGTATTAGAAAGCTCTAAAAGAGTTACATCAGAAACCAAACCAAAAACTTTTTCATAAATATAAATTAAAATAATTGCTAAAAAAGATAACAATCCGTTTACGGCAAAAAGCATGAAATAATCTAGATTAATCTGCGATGCATTTCCTTCTTTTATAATTGAAAAAGCAAAGTAAGTAATCATATAAATTCCTGTTATTTGTGCAACCGAAATAAATAAATTTGCTCTTTTATAAAGTTCTGATACACTTAAAATAGTAACAATACCGGCAATTATATGTAGATAAATAAATTCGAAACTATTGGGTACAACATACCCCAATAAAAGTACAGTTAGTACATGTGTAAATAAACCCAACCTTGCATCAAAAAAAGCTTTTAAAATAATAGGTAAAACACTTAAAGGAACAACATATAAATAATCTGAATTATAATTTATTACCAATGTTTGTATAAATATCATTGAAAAAACATTGAAGAAAATAAATGTTACTTTGTTGTTGTTGTTAAATATTTCAATTCTATTTCTTTGTAAAAAAAGTAATAGCATTAACAACGCTAAAGCAACTAGGATGGTGTATCCAAAAATAATCCAGTTATAATTAGATTCTGTCCATACATTAGATTCAGATTCACTTTTAAGAGAATTTAAAATTGCTAATTTCTTCCCTTCTACCAAATCACCTTTTAAAATAATTAACTCACCTGCAGAAACTTTTCCTTTTGTGTAAGAAATATTTTTAGTTTCGTTATCAATAACTTTATCAGTATAAATGGCGTCATAAGTTACATTTGGTTTTATAATTTCTGATAAAATTGTGAAAATTTGACTTCTTACAGATTCATTTAAATCAGTATCTAAACCATTTGTTATCGATTTTAAGACTTTATTAGAATTGTACAAATTTTTAAAAGGAACATCTTTTACTTCATTCTTATTTCTAAGAGCAACTAGTTCATCTTTATTAGAAACTCTATCTTGGCTAACTACTTCTAAAAAGCCTGTTTTATAAATTTCATCAATAACCTTTAAACCTAAATTCTTTAATAATTTTGTTTTTTCTGCTGATAAAGTATCAATAGTACTTAAACTATTTACTTTATTTTTAAAGGAAGATTTTACTTGATTCTCTATTGTTTTATCAACAATAAAATACAATTTAGCATTTGCGTCTATTTGCTTTTTTTCTATTTTAATTTCCTCTTCAGACTTCTGAATTGCAAAATCAAAAGGAGCATACAAATTATCATACCTCCATAATTGCCCGTTACTAAAATCATATTTAAACTGACCTCCTTTTGGAAACAAATACACAATAGCTATCGTGGTTACTAAAAACAATATTACCTTAAAAATTATGGTGTTGTTTTGATAAAGTTTATTTACAAAATTGCTCATGCTTATTTTCTTATAAATACAAACTTACAGTAAAAAAATTAAGGTTAGAAATTCAAGAGAAACAAACCTTTACAAATTGATTAAAAAAGATTAATTTAGCAGACAATCTTATATTAAAATAAACTCAAATTATCATATGAAAGAAGTAGTAATTGTATCTGTAGCCAGAACACCAATTGGTAGCTTTATGGGAAGTTTATCTTCTGTGCCTGCAACAAAATTAGGTGCTGTTGCAATTAAAGGCGCTTTAAATAAAATAAACTTATCGCCAGAATTGGTAGAAGAAGTTTTTATGGGTAATGTTGTTTCTGCAGGTTTAGGACAAGCACCTGCAAGACAAGCAGCCATTTACGCTGGTATACCAGAATCTGTACCTTGTACAACTGTTAATAAAGTTTGTGCTTCTGGTATGAAATCTATTATGTTAGCAGCTCAAACAATTGCTTTAGGAGATGCAGATGTTGTTGTTGCTGGTGGTATGGAAAACATGAGTTCTATTCCGCATTACCAACACGCTAGAAAAGGTTCTAAATTCGGGCCAATAACTATGGAAGACGGAATGCAAAAAGATGGTTTGGTAGATGCTTATGGCAAAGTAGCCATGGGAGTTTGTGCTGATGAATGTGCAACTGAATATGATTTCTCTAGAGAAGACCAAGATACATTTGCAATACAATCTTACGAGCGTTCTGCAAAAGCATGGAGCGAAGGTAAATTTTCTGATGAAATTGTGCCTGTTGAAATTCCTCAAAGACGTGGAGAACCTGTAATCTTTTCTGAAGATGAAGAATACAAGAACGTTAAAATGGAAAAAATTCCTGCTTTAAGACCTGCTTTTACAAAAGAAGGAACTGTAACTGCCGCAAATGCTTCTACTATTAATGACGGTGGAGCTGCATTGGTTTTAATGTCTGCAGAAAAAGCAAAAGAACTAAACATTACACCGCTTGCAAAAATAAAAAGTTATGCAGATGCTGCACATGAGCCAAAATGGTTTACAACTGCACCTGCAAAAGCGCTACCAAAAGCATTAGCTAAAGCAAACATCTCTATTGATGATGTGGACTATTTTGAATTAAACGAAGCTTTTTCTATTGTTGGTTTAGCTAACATGAAAATTTTAAATATTTCTGATAAAAATGTAAATGTTAACGGTGGTGCAGTTTCATTAGGACATCCGTTAGGTGTTTCTGGTGCAAGAATTGTAATTGCATTGACTTCTATTTTAAAGCAAAATGATGCAAAAATTGGTGCTGCAGCTATTTGTAATGGTGGTGGTGGTGCCAGTGCTATGGTAATTGAAAGATTATAATCTTAAATAAATAATAAGCAATTTATGCTATTTGGCATCTGTAATTTAAGTATTGTACCCGTTAGGGCAGAAGAATCTGACAAATCTGAAATGATTAGTCAGATTCTTTTTGGTGAACATTTTCAAATTATTGAAAAAACTAAAAACTGGAGTAAAATTCGTATTAGTTTCGATAATTTTGAAGGTTACATAGATAACAAACAATACCTAGAAATTACAGAAGACTTTTATAATTCTATAGAGAATGCTACGTTAACTTTTTCTGGAGAAATTTTAGATTTTGTTACATCAGAAAATAACGATTTAACAACAATTGCAATAGGTTCTCAATTACCTAAATTTAGTATTGGAAACTTAAGATTAGGTTCTTATAATTATAAATATGAGAACACTGTTTTTGATAAAAAACTATCTAAGCCAGAAATCTTAAAGATTGCTTTTACCTATCTAAATAGTCCTTATTTGTGGGGAGGAAAAACTCCGTTTGGGATAGATTGTTCTGGTTTTACACAAATGGTTTACAAACTTTCTGGATATAAATTACCTAGAGATGCTAAAGAACAAGCTAAACAAGGTGAAGTATTAAGTTTTATAGAAGAAAGCGAACCTGGTGATTTAGCTTTTTTTGATAATGAAGAAGGCGAAATTATTCATGTTGGAATTGTTTTAAATGACTATAACATTATTCATGCTCATGGTAAGGTTCGCATAGATACTTTAGATCATAGTGGTATTTTTAATGCTGATTTACAAAAGCATACTCACAAGTTAAGAGTTATTAAAAAAATGATATAAAAAAAATCCGAAACTTTAAAGTTTCGGATTTTTTTTCATCAATCTTAAGATCTATTACTGACCTCTCATTTTTTTATAAATTGGTCTTAAAGCATCTGCTTCAGTAGTCATTTCTAAAGTATCGTAGATATTCAATAAAGTTTTAACAGTACCTTCAGATCTTTCAATATTATCTGCTTTTACTAAATAAGGTAATGCTTTTCTGTATAATACTTTTTGCTTTTCTTGTAATTCATCGTACTTCTTAAAGTTAGATAAATTTTCATTCATTTCATCAACAATTGCTTTTTCTCCACTTAATATTGCTACAGCTAAATTCATGTAAGCATCTCCGTAATCTGGTTTTAACTCGATTGCTTTTTCATAATATTTAATTGCTTCTTCACTTTTGTTTTGATTAGCATTAACAACACCTAAATTAAAAAATAACGTTGGGTTTGTTGGGTCTAACTTTACTGCTTCTTCCATTAAAGCACCAAACTTATCCATTTTTTCTAATTTAATATATAATTGCGCTTCGTTTAGAATTAAATTAACATCTTTCGGATTTGCTTTTCTAGCTTCTTGTAAAGCTACAATAGCTTCATCCGTCTTACCTTGATTCACTAAAATATATCCAATATTTTTAACAATCTCAGCTTGCTTAGAATCAGAAACTTTTACTGTAGGGTTAGAATATTGACCTAACTTAACCATAGTATCTCTATTAGTCTTAGTTCCTAAGTTTTCTACAGCTCCTGTTTCTTTGTTTGTTGCTAAGTATTGAGTTGTGATACCTGTATAACCAATTTCTTTTAACTCTCTGTAATGCTTTAAAGAAACATCATAGTCTTTTGATAATGAAGCACTAATAGCTGCATTATATAAAAAACTTGTGTCTTTAGGACTTAAAAGATATGTTAAATAGAAATTACCTGTTGCTTGCTTATAATCTTTACTATTATATTGTTTAATAGCTAAATTAGATGCTTTTTGAATTAATTCATTTAACATTGGTTGCGCTTCTTTTGTATATCTCTGCTTACCAATTTCTTTTTCATATTTAAATAAAGTATTAAATGCATCTGCGGCACCTTTATAATCATTTTTACCAGCCAATGCTTGACCATTTAAATAATAATATTTTGCTTTATATTTAGCTTCCATTGTTGCTTCCATAGATGCTAAAGGAGCTATAGCTGACAAAGCTGTAGTATAATCTTGTTTCTTAATTGCTTTTTCAGCTGTTTTCAATTCGCTTTTTTGCGCAAAAGAAGCCATTGATAAGAAACCTACAGTTAACGCTAATATTTGTTTTTTCATTTTACTGATATTAAATTTATAATTATTCTTGATTTTCACTTGAATCATTTTCAATTTCCGTGCCATTTTTTATTTCTTCGGCATTTTCTTCTTCGTCTACTTCTTCATCATGAGCAACTTTAGCAACTGCTGCAATGCTATCAGAATCTTTAATATTAATTAAACGAACACCTTGCGTTGCACGTCCCATAACTCTTAAATCTTCTACAGCCATTCTTATGGTTAAACCAGATTTATTAATAATCATTAAATCGTTAGAATCGTCTACGTTTTTAATTGCAACTAAATCTCCTGTTTTTTCAGAAATATTTAAAGTTTTAACACCTTTACCTCCTCTATTTGTAACTCTATAGTCATCTAATTTAGAACGCTTTCCATATCCTTTTTCAGAAACAACAAGTATATTACTTTCCATATCGTTTACAGCAACCATACCTACTACTTCATCATTTTCATGTTGAAGTGTAATACCTCTTACACCAGAAGCTGTTCTTCCCATCGGACGAGTTTTAGCTTCTTCAAAACGGATTGACTTTCCAGATTTTAATGCTAACATAACTTGGCTATCTCCCGTAGTTAATTTAGCCTCCAATAACTCATCACCTTCTTTAATAGTAATTGCATTAATACCGTTAGTTCTTGGTCTAGAATATTGTTCTAATGATGTTTTCTTAACCTGACCTTTTTTAGTTGCCATTATGACATAATGACTATTAATATACTCTTCGTCTTTTAAATCTTGAGTAACTAAGAACGCTTTAACCTTATCGTCTTGTTCGATATTAATAAGGTTTTGCATCGCTCTACCTTTTGTGTTTTTACCACCTTCTGGAATCTCATAAACACGCATCCAAAAGACTTTACCTTTTTGAGTAAAGAACATCATATATTGGTGGTTTGTACCTACAAATAAATGTTCTAAGAAATCTTCATTTCTTGTAGTTGCTCCTTTTTGACCTCTACCTCCTCTATTCTGAACTTTATATTCTTCTAAGTTTGTTCTTTTTAAATAACCAGCATTAGAAATTGTAACAACAACCTTTGTATTTGGTATCATGTCTTCAATTTTCATATCTCCACCAGCATACTCGATGATAGATCTACGCTCATCACCATATTTATCTTTTATTAAAAGAAGCTCGTCTTTAATTATCTGATAACGTCTTGGTTCGTTTGCAAGAATATCTTTTAAATCTGTAATAGTTAACATGATTTCATCATACTCTGCACGTAACTTATCTTGTTCTAGACCTGTTAATTGACGTAATCGCATTTCTACAATTGCCTTGGCTTGAATCTCTGTCAATTCAAATCTTTCAATTAAACTTTCTCTAGCTTGATCTGCATTACTAGAAGCTCTAATAATTTTTATTACTTCGTCAATATTATCCGAAGCAATTATTAATCCTTCTAAAATATGTGCTCTAGCCTCTGCTTTTTTAAGTAAAAACTCTGTTCTACGTACAATTACTTCATGCCTATGCTCTACAAAATAATGTATTAATTGCTTTAAATTTAATTGCTCTGGTCTTCCTTTTACCAATGCAATATTGTTTACACTAAAAGAAGTTTGAAGCTGTGTGTATTTAAATAATTTATTTAAGACGATGTTAGGAATGGCATCACGTTTTAAGACATAAACAATTCGCATACCATTTCTATCTGATTCGTCACGAATATTAGCAATACCTTCTAATTTCTTTTCGTTTACTAAATCAGCAGTTTTCTTAATCATGTCTGCTTTGTTAACTTGATAAGGAATCTCGGTAACAATAATACATTCACGTCCTTTTACTTCTTCTATAACAGCTTTAGCACGCATTACTATACGACCTCTACCTGTATGAAAAGCATCTCTTACACCATCATAACCATAAATAATACCACCTGTAGGAAAATCTGGCGCAGTAATATGCTGCATTAACTCGTCTATCTCGATATCTCTATTATCAATATAAGCTACAGTACCGTTAATTACTTCTGTTAAGTTGTGTGGCGCCATATTTGTTGCCATACCTACAGCAATACCAGAAGCACCGTTTACTAATAAATTAGGAATTCGCGTTGGTAAAACAGTAGGTTCTTGTAAAGTATCATCAAAATTTAATTGATGATCTACAGTGTCTTTTTCAATATCAGCTAACATTTCTTCTGATATTTTTTGCATTCTAACCTCTGTATAACGCATTGCTGCCGGAGAATCTCCATCAACAGAACCAAAGTTACCTTGCCCATCTACCATCATATAACGCACACTCCAATCTTGCGCCATTCTCACCATAGAATCATATACAGATGTATCACCGTGTGGGTGATATTTACCTAATACTTCCCCAACAATTCTTGCTGATTTCTTATAAGCCCCTGTTGCTTTAATTCCTAGTTCATGCATACCATACAAAACCCTTCTATGCACTGGCTTTAAACCATCTCTTACATCTGGTAATGCTCTTGAAACAATAACTGACATCGAGTAATCGATGTATGCAGATTTCATCTGCTCTTCAATGTTAATCGGAATTAACTTTTCTCCGTCTGCCATATATATTTTCTATTAATAATTATTCCTTTTTTTAAAACAAGGCAAGATACTATTTCTATTACTATTTACAAAGATTTAAGACTTATGAATTCGACAGAGTTATCAACATTTATTAATAATTTATTAGCGCTTTTTACTTCCTTGATTTTCAACTATTTTCTGCATTATTTTTAAAGTCAAACTGTCAGTTTTTAAGAGTTGGCATATTTTTTGTAATTTTTAAGAAAAAAAAGGACTAAATTTACATCAATAGACAATAATATATGGACGATAATTTTTCACCGAAGGTAAGAGATGTAATAGCATTCAGTAAACAAGAAGCGCTAAGATTAGGGCATGAATTTATTGGAACAGAACATTTGTTATTAGGTTTAATAAGAAAAGGAGAAGGAAAAGCAATGGAAATTTTAACTGCATTTGATGTAGATACTATTTTATTGCGTAAAAAGTTAGAACAACTAAACCCAGTTGATCCTACTTTTGCAGAAACTTCTGAGAAACAAAGTTTACATTTAACTAGACAAGCAGAAAAAGCTCTAAAAACAACTTTTTTAGAAGCAAAGCTATATCAAAGCGAATCTATAGATACTGCACATTTACTTTTATGTATTTTAAGAAACGAAAATGACCCAACTACTAAGTTGATTCAGAAATACCACGTTAATTACGATGAAGCGAAAGCTTTATATAAACAACTGCATGTAGATGATGAAGATCTACCTAACAATCCGATAGCAGAAACACCATCTGATGATGAATTTGCTTCTGAAAAACAAAATCCTTTTGATCAACCTCAAAAAGGAAAAAATGTTAAAAAATCAAAAACACCAGTTTTAGATAATTTTGGTAGAGATTTAACAGATTTAGCAGAAAAAGGAAAGTTAGACCCTGTTGTTGGTAGACAAAAAGAAATTGAAAGAGTTTCTCAAATACTAAGTAGAAGAAAGAAAAACAACCCAATGCTTATTGGAGAACCTGGTGTTGGTAAATCTGCCATTGCAGAAGGTTTAGCTTTAAGAATTGTAGAAAGAAAAGTTTCTAGAATTTTATTTGACAAGCGTTTGGTTTCTTTAGATTTAGCAAGTTTGGTTGCGGGCACAAAATATCGTGGTCAGTTTGAAGAACGTATGAAAGCTCTAATGAACGAACTAGAAAAGAATGATGACATTATTCTTTTTATAGACGAAATTCATACAATAGTTGGCGCAGGTGGTGCTACAGGATCGTTAGACGCCTCTAATATGTTAAAGCCAGCATTGGCTCGTGGAGAAATACAATGTATTGGTGCTACTACTTTAGATGAGTATAGAACAAATATCGAAAAAGATGGCGCATTAGAACGTCGTTTTCAAAAGGTAATTGTAGACCCAACATCCGTAGAAGAAACAATACAGATTTTACACAACATAAAAACGAAGTACGAAGAACATCATCATGTAAATTATACAGATGAAGCTTTAGAGGCTTGTGTAAAATTAACTAACAGATATATGACTGATAGATATTTGCCAGACAAAGCTATTGATGCTTTAGATGAAGCTGGATCTAGAATTCACATCACTAATATTGTTGTTCCGCAACAAATTTTAGAGTTAGAAACCAAGTTAGAGCTTATTAGAGAAAGAAAAACTAAAGCTGTAAACGGACAGAAATATGAAGAGGCTGCAAAATTAAGAGATGATGAAAAGAATATAGAGGCTGCTTTAGATTCTGCTCAAAAACAATGGGAAGATGACTCAAAATTAAATAGAGAAATTGTAACCGAAGATAATGTTGCAGAAGTTGTTTCTATGATGACAGGCATACCTGTAAATAGAGTTGCAGAAGCAGAAACACATAAATTAAACGAATTACCTCAACTTATAAAAGGTAAGGTAATTGGGCAAGATATTGCTGTATCTAAAGTTGTTAAAGCAATTCAAAGAAATAGAGTTGGATTAAAAGATCCTAACAAACCAATTGGTTCTTTTATTTTCTTAGGACAAACTGGTGTTGGTAAAACGCAATTAGCAAAAGTTTTAGCAAAAGAGTTATTTGATTCTGATGATTCTTTAATTAGAATTGACATGAGTGAGTACATGGAAAAATTTGCTATTTCTCGTTTAATTGGTGCACCTCCGGGATATGTTGGTTATGAAGAGGGTGGTCAATTAACAGAAAAAGTTAGAAGAAAACCTTATTCTGTTGTTCTTTTAGATGAAATTGAAAAAGCACATCCAGATGTGTTTAACATGTTACTTCAAATTTTAGATGACGGTTATATTACTGATAGTTTAGGAAGAAAAATTGATTTTAGAAATACAATCATCATTATGACTTCTAACATTGGTGCTAGACAATTAAAAGATTTTGGTGGCGGAGTAGGTTTTGGCACTTCTTCTAAAAAAGAACAAGCAGATGCACATGCAAAATCTGTAATTGAGGGTGCTTTAAAGAAATCTTTTGCACCAGAGTTTTTAAATAGAATAGATGATGTAATTGTATTTAATGCTCTAGAAAGAGAAGATATACACTCGATTATAGATATCGAATTAGATAAATTATTACGTAGAATATCAGATTTAGGTTATACATTACAATTAAGCGAAAAAGCAAAAGATTATATTGCTGACAAAGGTTTTGATAAGAAGTATGGTGCTAGACCGCTTAAAAGAGCTATTCAGAAATATATCGAAGATGCTTTAGCCGAAGAAATTGTAAATTCTAAACTAAATGAAGGAGATACAATTTCTATGGATCTTGACGAAAAAGAAAACAAATTAAATATCAAGATACAAAAAGGAAAAATAGAACCAGAACAAGAATCTGAAACAGAATCATAAATTAAAAAATCTCAAACTAACGTTTGAGATTTTTTTTTACATCAAACTACAAAAACACTGTGAATTTCTATATTTTTAACAGAAAAGTTAAATATCGAAAGACACTATCCTCTGATTAAATTTATATATTTGTTTCAAATAAATATTTATAATAAATGAAAAAAATTAGCATCATAATCATCGCTGTTTTTGCACTTGCTTCTTGTACTAAAGAACATTCTAAAGATTATTTAACGCTTTCTGGAAAGTTAGAAAACAATAAAGATTCTATTTTAACAATTACAGGTCAACAAGGCCCCGTAAAAAGCATTACAATTAATAACGATGGTACTTTTAAAGATACTTTAAATATAGAAAACGCTGCAGTGTACACTCTTAGTACTAGTCCTGCAAAAAGAGCTCCTATTTATTTAAAAAACGGATTTGATATTAAGTTAAATGGAGACTCTGAAAATTTTATGTCTAGTTTTAAGTTCTCTGGACAAGGTGCAGATAATAGTAATTTTATTTTAGCTCAGATTACAGAAAGTCAAAAAATTGGAAATCCTACGTTACTATTAGAATTAAATGAAAATGATTTTAAAAACAAAATAGCTTCAATTAAATCTAATTACGATAGTATTTTAAACTCTTATAAAGACATAGATACTACATTGGTAAAAATGGTAGATAGTCAAACCAATCAAATGATTACTTATTTTAACCAAGCTTATGAAAAAAACAAAGCTATGGCTAAAGGAACTATTTCACCAAAATTTGTTGATTATGCAGATTACAAAGGCGGTAAAAAATCTTTAGACTCTTTTAAAGGAAAATTTGTTTATATAGATGTTTGGGCTACTTGGTGCGGACCTTGTATTCAACAAATTCCTTATCTAAAATCTTTAGAAAAAGAATATCACGGTAAAAATATAGAATTTGTAAGTATTTCTACGGATGAATACAGAAGAAGTGGCGGATCTTGGGAAGCAGCAGAAAAGAAATGGAAAGATTTTGTAAAAGCAAAACAGTTATCTGGTGTGCAACTTTGGGCAGGTAAAGACATATCTTTTCAGCAAGAATATCAGATAAATTCGATTCCTAGATTTATATTAATAGATCCTCAAGGTAAAATTGTAAATTCTGATGCACCTAGACCATCAGAACCAAGATTAAAAGAATTATTTACTTCTTTAGGTATTTAAAAAATATTAGAAAATAAAAAAAGCGAAATTCAAATTTGAATTTCGCTTTTTTTATTTTATTTAAATAGATATTTACTCTTTGTAAACACCCATGTTTGCATATTTATCCATTCTTTTTTCGACTAAATCTTCATCAGATAAATCTTTCAATTCATCAAAAGCAGCTAGTATTTGACTTTGAACAGCAGCAAAAGCCCCTTCTCTATCAGAATGTGCACCACCAATTGGCTCTTTGATAATTCCGTCTATCAATTTCATTTTCTTCATGTCGTTACCGGTAAGTTTTAAAGCTTCTGCAGCTTGTTCTTTAAACTCCCAACTTCTCCACAAGATAGAAGAACAAGATTCCGGAGAAATTACCGTATACCAAGTGTTCTCCATCATATAAACTCTATCTCCAACACCAATTCCTAAAGCCCCACCAGAAGCTCCTTCACCAATAACAACTGTTATAATTGGTGTTTTAAGAATTGTCATTTCAAAAATGTTTCTAGCAATAGCTTCCCCTTGTCCGCGTTCTTCCGCTTCTAAACCAGGGTATGCACCAGGAGTATCTAAAAGTGTTACTACAGGAATACCAAATTTCTCTGCCATTCGCATTAAACGTAAAGCTTTTCTATATCCTTCTGGATTAGCCATTCCAAAATTTCTATACTGACGTGTTTTTGTGTTGAAACCTTTTTGCTGACCAATAAACATAAAAGATTGATCTCCTATTTTACCCAATCCACCAATCATCGCTTTATCATCACCTACACTTCTATCTCCATGAAGTTCCATAAAAGTATCACCACAAATTGCCTTAATATAATCTAAAGTATAAGGTCTGTTTGGGTGTCTAGATAATTGTACTCGCTGCCAAGGCGTTAAGTTTTTGTATATATTTTTTCTAGCATCTGCTAGTTTCTTTTCAATTTTTTTACAAGTAGCAGTTACATCTACCTCACTTTCTTCACCAATAATCTGACATTTTTGCAGTTGATCTTGAAGTTCTTTTATTGGCATTTCAAATTCTAAATATTCCATTTCTAGTGATTTGATTTTAGTTATTTGTAAGAACAAACATACTATAAAATTTACTTTTTAAGGCTAAATTAAATTACTTTTTTCTTTTTCAGTTTTTGCTGAATCTTATCTTTTAATGTCTTTCTATTTTTTAAAATACCATTTAATAATACTACAAACAAGACTATAAAAGCTCCTAAATAAAAAGTGTTACTCATTTGCTCTTTATCACCAAAAATTATTAATGCTAAAATAATTGCATAAATAGGTTCTAAATTTATTGTAAGCATTACAGTATAAGGAGAGAGATATTTCATTACTTCAACAGAAGCAATAAAAGCATAAGCGGTGCAAATACTGCTTAAAATTAAAAGGTACAACCAGTCTGAAGTTTCAATTTGAAAAAAGGCAATAGAAAATCCGTTAGTAATTAATAAGTATACAGTAATAAAAGCAACGCCAAAAAATAATTGGTAGAACGATATAACATCCGCAGTGTATTTTTTAATGTACAAACCGTTTAAAACAGCAAATAGCGCACTTAAAAAAGAGGCAATTAACGCGTAAATAATACCTAATTTATATTGACTTTCGAAATTGAATATAATATACAACCCACCTATAACTAATAATCCTAAAAAAATCTCTAAAGTATTTATTTTTCTCCTAAAAAATATAGGTTCTATTAATGATGCAAAAAATGCACCTGTACTCATGGTTACCAGTGCAACAGATACATTAGAAACTTTTATAGCTTTGAAAAAAAACACCCAATGTAAGGCAATTACAATTCCTGTAAATAAAAATTTTAAAAGCCCTTTTTTATTGACTCTGAATGATTTTTTCTTCCAAAGAAAATAAATTACAATAAAAATTACCGCCAATAACATTCTATACCAAACCAAAGGAATTGCATCAATAGTTATTAGCGCACCTAAAATTGCGGTAAACCCCCAAATAAAGACAATGAGGTGTAGTAATAAATAGTTTTTTAATTTACTTTCTTGCATTTAAGTATAAATAAACAGCAACTGCACCAAATAGTATATTAGGAATCCATACATAAGTGATAGAATTTACTCCGGCAACAGAGCCTAATACTTCACCTACTTTCATAAAAAACACATACAAAAACATAATACCAACTCCTATTGCTAAGTTAACGCCTGTACCACCTCTTCTTTTTCTAAAAGCCAAAGCAACTGCAATGATGGTTAAAATATAGGAAGCTACAGGTAAACTAGTTCTTTTATAAAGTTCAACTAAATAGGCATTAAGGTTTTTAACACCTCTTTTTTTAGAAATATCTATAAATTTCATCAATTCGTTAGATGGCATTTCTTGTGCAAAAGCAGATTTATAGATTAAATCTCTTGGTGTAAAACTAAAAACTGTATCTATCTTATTACCAGAAAAAATACTATCTCTGTCTTTATAAATCAATCTTTTTTTCCAGGTACTAATTGTAAAGGTTGAATCTTTTACATTATATTTTAATCTGTTTGCAGATAATTTTGACTTTAATTTTAACCCATCATAAGTTTCTGAGTTAAAATCGTAACCTATATTATTTTCTGTATTAAACGTTCTTATAAATATATACGTGCTATCTGTTAATTGTAAACTAAAATCTGATACATATTTTAACTCATTAATTTGTTTTGAGTTATTGATATATTTTTTTTCGAAAGCTTTTCTTGTTTTACTACTTGTTGGCACCACATAATGATTCATAGCCAACGATAAAATAGTGATTAAAGTGGCGCCTATAAAATATGGATATAAAAAACGAGTAAAAGAAACTTTAGCATTTGTAATTGCTATAATTTCTGTGTTATTAGATAATTTTGAAGTAAATAAAATTACAGCAATAAACAATGCCAAAGGCATAAAAGTATTGGTATAATAAATTGTAAAATTTAAGTAGTAATCATTTAAAATCTCATTGAATCCTAAATCTGGATGTTCTAAAAAATTGTCTATTTTCTCAGAAACATCAATAGCTATCGCTATCGGAATTAAGATTAATAATGTAAACAAAAATGTTACTAAAAACCTTTTTAATATGTACCAATCTATTATTTTCAAAAGAATAAATAATTAATTTTTTAGATTTAAGTTCTTAATAAGAACTTGTAATTTTACAATCTATTGTCCATTTGTTTTACCATTTTATCTTTCCACTCTCTAAAATCTCCTGCTAAAATATGTTTTCTTGCCTCTCTTGTTAACCAAACATAAAATCCTAAATTATGTATAGAAGCAATTTGTTTACCTAACATTTCTTTTGCAGCAAATAAATGACGTAAATATGCTTTAGAGTACATTGTATCTACCCAAGTAATTCCCATTTCATCTATCGGAGAAAAATCGTCTTCCCACTTTTTATTCTTAATATTTATAGAACCATAAGCAGTAAATAACATACCATTTCTAGCATTTCTAGTAGGCATAACACAATCGAACATATCGATACCTAAAGCTATATTTTCTAAAATATTAATTGGCGTACCAACACCCATTAAATAACGTGGCTTATCTTCTGGTAAAATTTCTGTTACAACTTCTGTCATTGCATACATTTCTTCGGCAGGTTCACCTACAGATAAACCACCAATTGCATTTGCTTGTTGACCTGCATTTGCAATATATTCTGCAGATTGTTTTCTTAAATCTTTGTACGTACTACCTTGTACAATTGGCATAAAAGTTTGTTCGAAACCATATTTATACGGTAATTTATCTAAGTGATTTATACATCTGTTTAACCACCTATGCGTCATATGCATCGATCTTTTTGCATAATTATAATCACAAGGATACGGTGTACACTCATCAAAAGCCATTATAATATCTGCACCAATAGTTCGTTGTGTTTCCATAACATTTTCTGGTGTAAAATGATGCATAGAACCATCTATATGACTCTTAAACTTTACACCTTCTTCGTTAATTTTTCTTCTACCAGACAAAGAATACACTTGGTAACCACCAGAATCTGTTAAGATATTTCTATCCCAGTTCATAAACTTGTGCAAACCACCTGCTTTTTCTAAAATATCTAAACCAGGTCTTAAATATAAATGATATGTGTTACCTAATATAATATCAGGATTTATTTCGTTTTTTAATTCTGTTTGATGAACTCCTTTTACGGTTCCAACAGTTCCCACAGGCATAAAAATAGGCGTTTCTATTTCTCCGTGATCAGTAGTTATTACTCCTGCTCTTGCCTTGCTTTTTGGGTCGGTAATTTTTAAGTCAAATTTCATTATCGGCAAAGATACTATTATTTAAGAATTGTAAGTTTCTTAATTAAAATTTATATTCTATTTTGCTATTAGTTCGCAAAATATGCGTTAAGGATTGCAGTGGAAATACTTTTTTGAGGAACGAAAAAAAGATTGTAGCGTAAAGCCTGACTTTAGTTCTAAATGCTTTTAGAACAAAGTAACGCCCAAAAAATTATCTTCTTTTTCTTTTGGATGAAAAACTTGTATTCTTCCTTTTATTTTTTGGTGATGATTTTCTAAATGATGCGCTTTTTTTATTAAAACTATTTTTGGTTGGTACTTCTTTTCTTTTTGCTTTTTTAGCTTTTGGCGCTTCTTTTACAACTGATGCTTCTTCGGTTTTAGATGATGTTGCAATCATTTTATTTATTTGTTGCATTTCTTCTTGGGTAAGCTCTCGCCAATCTCCTGTTTGTAAAAAACCCAATTCTACATTCATAATTCGGGTTCTTTTTAACTTGGTAACTTCGTAATCTAAATACTCGCACATTCTACGAATTTGTCTATTTAAACCTTGTGTTAGTATTATTTTAAAGACTTTTTCGCTTACTTTTTCTACTTTACATTTTTTTGTAACTGTGCCTAAAATTGGTATTCCGTTACTCATTTTATCTACAAACTCTGGTGTAACAGATTTGTTAACGGTTACAAAATACTCTTTTTCGTGATTGTTACCTGCGCGTAAAATTTTATTTACAATATCGCCATCGTTAGTTAAAAATATTAATCCTTCGGATGGTTTGTCTAAACGACCAATAGGAAATAATCTTTCTGGATGATTTATATGTTTTACAATATTTGCTTTTTCTCTACCATCTGTTGTAGAAACTATACCTACAGGTTTATTTAGAGCGATATAAAGTGTTGTTCTTTTAGGTTTAACTAATCTACCATCTAACTTTACAACATCTTTTTTACCAACTCTGTTACCTAGTTGTGTTGGTTTACCATTAATGGTAACTCTGCCTTCGTTTATAAATCTTTCTGCTTCTCTTCTAGAACAAATACCAGATGAGCTTATATATTTATTAAGATTTATAGTTTGCTGCTTGTTAGTTTCCAATGAAAATTTTTTTTTGCAAAAGTAAAGATAAGATTACAATTCTATTGTTCTAAAAGTTAAATTAATTCGAGGTGTTTTTACTTTTTTTGTTGGTGGCAACCTGTGTAACCAGTTTGTTTGCGTACCAGATTTCATAACTAATAAACTTCCGTTCTCTAAAACAATGTCTATTCTTTGTTTATTTTCTTTATGTTTAAAAGAAAATTTTCTTGCAGCACCTAAAGATAATGAAGCTATTGCTCCGTTTTTTTTGAGCATTTTTTCTCCGTCGGAATGGTATGCCATACCTTCTTCACCAGAATGATATAAATTTAATAAACAAGAATTATATGTTTCTTGTGTTTCTTTTTCTATTATTGATTTTAATTCTAGTAACTCTTTGGTAAAAATATTTGCTGTTTTTGTAACACCAGAATATTTATAAGAAAATTCTGATTCGCCATACCAAGCAACTTTTCTTTTGGTTATTATTTTTTTACCAAAAATAATAGCTTCATCATTTTTCCAGTTTATAGAATTCATCAACTTTTCATAATAAAAACGACAATCGTTTAAATTTAAAACTACTCCGTGATAATTTGTGATACCATCAAATGGCAAAATATTTTTTATTTTTTCTGAAGAAAACAAATCCATAGTGTAAAAATACAATTTATATTACGTCTTGGTTTTATCAAACAAAAAAGTCTAACCTTTTACAGTTAGACTTTTTAATCTATTAATTATTTTGAATTTTTAACGAATTGCTTCTGGATTTAAAATAATAAATTCTGTTCTTCTATTTAATTGATGAGCTGCCTCTGAACACTCTACATTATTGGCACATTTATTAACTAATTGAGTTTCGCCGTAACCATCTGCTTCTATTCTTGTTGCTTTTACACCACGACCAATTAACCAATCTAAAGTAGATTTTGCTCTTCTTTTAGATAATGATAAATTGTAAGCATCTGGCGCTCGACTATCTGTATGAGATGCTAACTTAACTTTTAATTCTGGATACTTTCTCATAATTCTAACAACCTTTTCTATTTCTATTGCTGCGTCTGGTCTTATAAAAGATTTATCTAAATCAAAATAAATAGGATTTATATCTACCATTAATAATCCTCTTACTCTTACGAATTCACTTTCAATTAAATTTAAGCCTAAGGTTAAATTTAAATCTTCATCTAAATTTGTTGTAAACTCCTCTGAATCTTCTGTGTAATCGAATTTACTACCAACTACTTTATAAGATTCTTTACAATCTACTTTAAATTTAAACCTTGCATTGCTATCTGCGATAACAGAGTCTATAATTTCTCCTTTAGAATTATACAAATCTACTTTTGCTCCTGGTAATAATGCTTCTGTTACACGTTCTTTAACTACACCATTTACAACTTGATCACATTCTACTCTTACCGGTGCTATTTCTTTAAAATAATAAATATCATCATCACCTGCTCCTCTTTTTCTATTAGAAGAAAAATGACCTTCTCTTTTACCATTTCTAAAAACTAAACTAAAGTCATCGTAATTAGAATTAATAGGATACCCTAAATTTGTAGCTTTCATTTTATTGTTAGAATCAGATAATTTTACAGCATAAATATCTAATCCTCCTTTACCTTCTCTATAACCGTTTGATGAAAAGTATAAAACATCATTATTATCTATGTAAGGAAACATTTCTTTGCCTACAGTATTTACTCTTTCACCTAAATTAACTGGTTGCCCATAAGTACCATCTTTAAAAACATCTACAACAAAAATATCTGTACTACCTATAGATCCTGGCATATCCGAGGTAAAGTACAATTTGGTTTCGTCTTTATTTAAAACAGGATGCCCAGTTTGATAATTATTATCATTAAACGGCATTGGTATTATGTTTGTCCATTCCCCATTCTCGCCTATTGTAGCTCTGTACATTTGTATTAAGTTCATTCCTTCATAATCATTTCTAAGTTTTTTCTTGATATAATTATTTCTTGAAAAATAAACTGTTTTTAAATCTTTTGTAAACGCCACATTAGACTCATGATATTTTGTACTTATTTTTTTTGAAAATCGTTTTACATTTTCAATTTCACCATTTTCTAAAACAGTTCCTTTGTATAATTCTAAAAAGGGCTGTCTATTATTTGCCCACAAACCTGTTTTTACAGATTTAGGACTTCTACTAGATGCAAATACAGCTTCTTTATCACCATAATATGCAACACCAAAATCCGAATATTTAGTGTTAACATCTAGTCTTTTAATTGTATAGTTAAATTGTTGTGCATTAGTTACACCAACAAATAAAGCTAAAAGTATAAAGGTAATTTTTTTCATATTTATTTTTTTAAAAGAATCTAGGACTCTTAATGTTTCTTCTATTAAAATTAAATAACAACATTATTTCATGACTACCAGAATTAAAGTTTCCAAAACGGGTAATTGTATGATCGTATGCATAACCAATTCTAAAATCTTGATTAACATTAAAACCTAAAATACCACTTATAGAATCATCTAATCTATGAGACAAACCAATTTCAAATTTATTATCTACTAGCAAGTTTGCAGATATATCTACAGATAATGGTGCACCTGCACCCCCCTTTAACATTGCTGATGGTTTAAGTTTTAAATTATTTGAAATATCAAACACATAACCAGAAGTTAAAAAGTAATGCATTTTCTCTGATGCAGTACTTACAATTCCATTTCCTTTTTCTAAATGAATTGTTTCTAAGAAATTTGGCACAGAAAGACCTACATAAAACTTATCTGAATAATAATATAAACCTGCTCCGAAATTTGGAGAAGCTTGGTTTACAGGAGTATTTAATGGGTCCGCGGGTTCACCCAATCTTAATTCTCTAACATTTAAAAAAGTGGCTCCACCTTTTATACCAAAAGCAAGTCTACCTTCTTCGGATGTTCTAATTGTAAAAGAAACATCAAAATAGATATTATCTTCTTTCACAGGACCTATTTCATCATGAATAATAGAAAATCCTAATCCTAGATTATTTCCTAATGGAGTATCTGCAGAAACTGTAAATGTTTGCGGAGAACCTTCTACACCAACCCATTGTGATCTACCTAAAATTCCTATACTACCTACTCCTTTAGAACCGGCGTACGCAGGATTTAAAATATTCATGTTGTACATGTATTGCGTATACTGCGGATCTTGTTGACCATAAATAGTACTAATTGTAGTAAGCAATATTATACTAAAAAGTAATTTTATTTTTTTCATAAACCTAGTTTAAAATATGATTTATAAGAGAGAAAAGAGTTTTTAGAATCTTTTCTCTCTATATTTTCTGTTTTTACAATTTTTATTTTCTTAAATATAACCAACCTGTTTGAGGTTTTCTATCATCATTATTAAAGTAAATAGTATAGTAGTATGTACCTGCAGGTAAACTATCAGAACTTAAATTCCAACGTCCTGTAGAGAAACCATTCCACCATTTTGGTGATGTACTTGGGTTACCATCGTGTTTATATGTATAAACCACATTACCATATCTATTTACTATTTCCATTCCAAACTTAGGATACAACACTTCTAAATGTTTTATCTCGAACACATCATTTTTACCATCTCCGTCTGGTGTAAACCCTTCCGGTATTGCTAATAATACTTCTGGCTCTGTTGCTCTTTGTGCCATATCATCTTCGTAAAGATCTCCGTTGTTTGGTGTAGAATCAATATCTAACTCGTTAATTGCAGTTACTTCTGCAATGTTTAACCAATCTCCAAACGCCTCTACAGTTGCAGTTACAGTTAATGTTTGAGTTTCATCTTTTAAGACCGTATCAACTGTCCAAAGACCAGTTAATTCATTATAAGAACCTGCTGTGGTAGTTGCACTTACAAATGTATAACCAGATGGTAATAAGTCTAGAACTTCTACACCGTTTGCAGTACTTAAACCATTGTTAGTTAAATTCACTGTAAAGTCTACATTAGAACCTGCAACTGGTTTGTTTTCGCTAACATCTTTAGTTAACTCTAAATCTACAGTTTGTACTGGTGTTAAAGTTATACATGATGTATCGTTAGTTGCGTTTACATCTGGCTGATGAACACTATTTACAGTTGCACAATTTGTGTAACTTGCTGTAGTACCTTCTGCCTCTACGATAACATCTATTAATAATATTTCGATATCATTTGCGGCAATTTTACCAACATTCCAGATTCCTGTGTTCTCATCATAAGCGCCAACCGTAGAACTGTAATTAACAAATGTGTATGATAATGGTAATAAGTTATCAATTACCGTAACATCTGTACCATTGATAGGTCCGTTATTAGTTAACTGAATTTCGAAAGTTATCACTTCTCCTACTTTAGGTGATGTATTACCATTAACAACAGTTTTAACTATTGATAAGTCTAATTCTGTTACTGGTGTTACAGATGCACAATCATAATCGTCTTCTGCTGCAACTCCATTTGCAGGTGTAGAATCTTTGTCATCTTCATTAGCAGTTATAATTTCTGCACAATTTTCGTAAACTCCGCTTTCTAAAACTGTAACATCTACTAATAAAACTGCTGTATTACCAACTTCTACTTTACCAATATTCCATAAACCTGTAGTTGGATTATAAGTACCAATTGTAGAACTATAGTTTTCATATTTATATCCAGAAGGAACTAACTCTGAAACTTGAACTCCTGTAGCATCTGTTGGTCCATCATTATAAACTCTAATTTCGAAAGTTAATTTATCGCCAACCAATGGTGTAGTAATGTTATTTACAATTGTTTTAGTTAACCTTAAATCTATTACTCCGACAGGTACAATACTTACAGCACCAATATTATTTGTAGTATCTGGATCTTCTTGATCTGATACTACAGAACTTGTTGTGTTTGTTATTGTTTTACCAATTGTACCTTCATTAACAGTCGCTTCAATAGTTAAATTTGCAGAAGCACCAGAAGCTAAATCACCAATAGACCATTCTCCAGATCCGTTGTTAAAAGTACCATTAGTTGTAGATGAACTTACAAAAGTTACACCTACAGGTAAATTATCAACCAGACTTACATTTGTTGCTGTATCTGGACCATTATTAATAACTTCTATTACATAAGAAATAGTGTTACCAACATTTGGTGTAGCATCGTCTACAATTTTAGTAACTGCTAAATCTGCACTAGTTACATAAATAGACTCTTCTAAATCGTCTCCAACTGTAGTTAAGTCAACTTCATTTCCAGAAGCTGCAGTTACTACATTATTAATATTATTTCCAGCTTCACCTTTGTTAACCGAAGCTCTAATAGTAATTGTTGCAGAACCGCCTAATGGTAAATTACCAATAGACCAAATTCCAGAAGTAAATGAATTTACAGTTCCACCCGTTGCTGTATGACTAATATAAGTTAACCCTGATGGTAAGTTTTCGATTAAACTAACTCCGGTAGCATTACTTGGCCCATTATTTACAACGTTTAATGTAAACTCAACTATATCACCTACATTTGCTACAGATCGGCTTACTACTTTGGTAGTTACTAAATCTGTAATTTTTATTGGTGTTGTAGTTGCATCATCATAATCATCTTCTGTAGGATTACTATTTCCTGGTGTTGATGTTGGATCTTCTTGATCTGATGAAGTTACTTCTGCTGTATTTGAATAATTACCAGTGGCATTTACCATTGCAGTAATAACTAAGGTTTCATTTTCTGATGCTGTTACAGCACCAACATTCCATGATCCAGAAACTTCACTATAAGTTCCTACAGAAGCAACTGCACTAACAAAAGTATAACCAGTTGGTAATTGATCTACTACATTTACTCCGGTAGCATTATTTAAACCATTATTGGTTAATGTAATTGTAAAGTTTACAGTATCACCCACATTTGGCGTATCTACATCAACTTCTTTTAATAAAGTTAAATCTGCACTTTCTTTTACATCTACAGTTACAATTGCTGTTGTACAATTTACTGGATTTAAAACTTCACATATCTGATATTCTATTTCATAAGAACCACCCGGTGTTCCTGAAGGTACACTGATAATTCCTGTTGATGGATCTATTGTTGGAACTGGCGCACCAGACACTAAAGGTGTTGCAGGAGTAACTATAGAAATAACTACTTCATCAATTAGAACTGGCACTCCGTTTAAAGTATCAGATCCGCTTCCATTGTCGGTTAAAACATTTCCTACGTTATCATCTCCATTATAACCATCAACATTACCAATTATATCATCATTAGCTACAATTGGCCCTGTACCTACAACTACCGTTACTATTGCATCATCACAATTTGTTGGATTTAATTCCTCACAAATGCTATAACCAATTTTATATGTACCTGCTGGAGTTCCAGATGGAACGCTAACAATACCTGTTGATGGGTCTATTACTGGTACAGTAGCACCTGGTGTTAATGGTGTTGCTGGTGAAACTACCGTTAAATTTACAGCATCAATATCAACAGAACTTCCATTTAAAGTATCTGCTCCATCTCCATTATTTGCCAACACATTTCCTACGTTTGCACTACCATCTAAACTATTTACTGGCTTCGAACTGAAATCATCATTTTCTGCCACAATAATAGCCTCTTCAACAACTACAATTACTTTAGCTATATCACAATTTGTTGGATTTAAAACTTCACATATTTGATATTCTAATTCGTATGTTCCTGCTGCTGTTCCTGGAGCAACATCTACAGTTCCATCTCCGTTTAATGTTAATGCATTATTTGGGTCTGCAGTTATTAACTTTAATGTCACTTCATCAGGATTTACTAAAATACCGTTTAAAGTATCATTATCAAAAACATTAACTACAGCTACTTTACCTTCAAATCCATTTACAGGCGTTACAGGAATATTATCAACTGCAACAATCTCTGGTGAATCAACTACAACTATAACAGTTGTTGTATCACAATTATTTGGATTTAAGTTTTCACAAATAGTGTATTCTATAGTATACGTTCCGCCTGGTGTACCAACTGGCACACTTACAATACCCGTAGCAGGATCTATTACAGGAACCGGTGCTCCTGCAATTGGAGTTGCTGGTGTTTTTATAGTAATTGTTACATCTGCAAGTACTACAGGAATACCATTTAGAGTATCGTTATCTAAAGCATTTCCTACATTAGGTTCTCCATCTAATCCATTTACTGGACTTAATGAATAATCATCTACAATCGCATCTATAACAGCCTCTTCTACTACAACTGTAGCTTCTGCTGTATCGCAATTTGTAGGATTTAAAACTTCACAAATTGTATATGGATACACATAAGTTCCTGCAGGTGTATTTGGTGCAACTGTAATTGTACCATCTGCATTCATAGTCAATCCTCCAGAAGTTGTTGTTGGTGCAACTCCTGCAGTTAAATTAACATCTGCTGGTGAAACTATCACTCCGTTTAATGTATCATTTAATAATACACTTGCAGTATTTGCTCCATCTAATCCATTAATAGGTATTGCAGAAAAATCATCATTAATAGCATCTATTTTTGCTGGATCTACAGTTACGGTAATTGTTGCTGTATCACAGTTACTAGGATTTAATATCTCACATATAGAGTAATTTATCTCATAATCTCCTGCAGGTGTTCCTGGAGGAATACTTATAACTCCTGTTGATACATCTACACTTGGTACAGGTGCTCCTGGCAATTTAGGTGTTGCCGGTGCAATTATTGATATTGCAACATCAGATACATCTGTTGATACTCCGTTTAGCGTATCATTACCATCAGTATTATCATCAAATAAGTTACCTACATTTGAATTACCGTTTAATCCATTTCCGCCTGCTATTACGTCATCTTCTGCAACAATTGGAGCTGCTTCTACAACTACTGTTACAACAGCGGTGTCGCAATTACCTGGTGGATTTGGCTCTAACTTATCACATATAGAGTATGTGATTGTATATGTATCTGCAGGTGTTCCTGCTGGTACAGTTATATTACCTGTTACTACATCAATTACTGGTACTAATGCTCCTGCAACTATTGGTGTTGCCGGATTAACTATCGAAATAATAACATTATTTCTAGTTGCTGCATCTCCATTTAAAGTATCAAAACCATCACCAGTATCACTAGTTAAAATATTTCCTACTAATGATTCTCCTTCTATCCCGTTAACCGGACTATTTGTAAAGTCATCATTAGTTGCTATAATATTTAATGGAGAATAACCTATCGTTACTGTAGCTTGATTAGAAATATTACCATCATTATCATCTACTGTATAAGCTATTGGTGTTGGATCTTGTGTATAACCAACTTCCGGAGTAAATGTTATTGATCCTGATATAGCATCAACAAACCAAGTTCCTTCTCCTGGAATCACAAAACTTATTACATCTCCATTAGCATCTTTATTAACATTTGTAGCTGTACCAACTGGTACAATTAAACTTACTGTTGTTGGATCTATACTTCCTGATGCATCTGAATCGGCATCATTAGACGTTACATCCACAGTCACTAAGTTTCCTGGCACATTATTTAAATCAGTATCACTTGTTGCTACCGGCGCTTGTGCTACATAACCTGCACTAGCAATTGCTGTTGTGCTCTCTCCGGTAATTGTCTCTGTTAATGTGTAAACTATTGGTGTTGGATCTGCTGTAAATGTTGGGTCTGGATTAAATGTTAAATCATCTGTAGTTGGATCATAACTCCAAACTCCTTCGCCTGGTACATCTAATGTCAATGGATTTCCATCTCCGTCTGTATCATTTGGATCAATACTTATCGTAGCATTCCCTGTCGATGGATTTGTGTCTACTGGACTTCCATCACTCAACGTATCATTAACTGAAATGTCTGACAATACTGCATCAACTCCTGTTACAATACCATTTACGCTATCATCTGTAGCTACTGGTGATACTTCATTATAAGTAACTGTTACTATAGCTGAAGTTGCATTGCCTTCTGCATCACTTACCGTATAACCAATCACTGTTGGATCTGTTGTAAAGCCTGCTTCTGGATCGAAGGTTAAACTTCCTGATCCGTCATAAGACCAAACTCCTTCACCTGCAACTGTTAATTGATAATCCGATGCTCCTGGTGTACCACTCACAACTGCTCCTGCTGGTAATGGGTTTGCTGTACTTCCAAACACAAAAGTGTTCGCTACAACTGCATCGCCTTCTGTATCATTACCTAAAACATTTAGTGTAACATCTGATGCTACAGTATTGCCTAAACTCTCATCATTTACTGCTACTGGTACATAATCTACCGTTACTGTAGCTGGCGTAGCACTTACATTCCCATCATTATCCGCTATGTTATAATCTATAGGTGTTGGGTCATCTGTAAAACCTGTTAATGGTGTAAAAGTAATTGATCCCGTAACTTCATCAACATTCCATGTTCCTTCTCCTGGTACTGTAACACTTGTTACATCATTGTTTCCATCTACAACATTTGTAGTGGCTCCTGATGGAACTACCAAACTTACCCTTGTTGGATCAATTACACCATCTGAATCGGTATCTGCTCCTGCTCCTGTTAATGGATCTAATGTTACTGCGCCTGCTGGATTTGATGATGAAATATCATCATTCGCTATTGGGGCAACTTCTTGATAATCGATCGTTACTGTTGCAGTATCTGTTAAACCTGTTTGATTCTCTGTTAAAGTATAAACTATAGGCGTTGGATCTGCTGTGAAATTAGATGCAAATCCTCCTGATATCGTTTCTGGAGTAAATACAATCTCTCCGTTTGCTAAATTATAATTCCAAGTTCCTTCTCCTGCAACTACTAAGACATCTTGAACGCCTGCTGTAGATGGATCTAAATCTAAAGTCGTATTCGTTGGACTTGCTGGTGTTACGCCATCACTTAATAAATCATCCGTTAAAATCTGTAACGGTGCACTTGGCTGTGTTGTCGTATTTAAAGTTACATCTGTATTGTCATTCGCTACCGGTGGTAACTCTCCATAAGTAACTGTTACTATAGCTGAAGTTGCATTGCCTTCTGCATCACTTACCGTATAACCAATCACTGTTGGATCTGTTGTAAAGCCTGCTTCTGGATCGAAGGTTAAACTTCCTGATCCGTCATAAGACCAAACTCCTTCACCTGCTACTGTTAATTGATAATCCGATGCTCCTGGTGTACCACTCACAACTGCTCCTGCTGATAATGGGTTTGCTGTACTTCCAAACACAAAAGTGTTCGCTACAACTGCATCGCCTTCTGTATCATTACCTAAAACATTTAGTGTAACATCTGATGCTACAGTATTGCCTAAACTCTCATCATTTACTGCTACTGGTACATAATCTACCGTTACTGTAGCTGGCGTAGCACTTACATTCCCATCATTATCCGCTATGTTATAATCTATAGGTGTTGGGTCATCTGTAAAACCTGTTAATGGTGTAAAAGTAATTGATCCCGTAACTTCATCAACATTCCATGTTCCTTCTCCTGGTACTGTAACACTTGTTACATCATTGTTTCCATCTACAACATTTGTAGTGGCTCCTGATGGAACTACCAAACTTACCCTTGTTGGATCAATTACACCATCTGAATCGGTATCTGCTCCTGCTCCTGTTAATGGATCTAATGTTACTGCGCCTGCTGGATTTGATGATGAAATATCATCATTCGCTATTGGGGCAACTTCTTGATAATCGATCGTTACTGTTGCAGTATCTGTTAAACCTGTTTGATTCTCTGTTAAAGTATAAACTATAGGCGTTGGATCTGCTGTGAAATTAGATGCAAATCCTCCTGATATCGTTTCTGGAGTAAATACAATCTCTCCGTTTGCTAAATTATAATTCCAAGTTCCTTCTCCTGCAACTACTAAGACATCTTGAACGCCTGCTGTAGATGGATCTAAATCTAAAGTCGTATTCGTTGGACTTGCTGGTGTTACGCCATCACTTAATAAATCATCCGTTAAAATCTGTAACGGTGCACTTGGCTGTGTTGTCGTATTTAAAGTTACATCTGTATTGTCATTCGCTACCGGTGGTAACTCTCCATAAGTAACTGTTACTATAGCTGAAGTTGCATTGCCTTCTGCATCACTTACCGTATAACCAATCACTGTTGGATCTGTTGTAAAGCCTGCTTCTGGATCGAAGGTTAAACTTCCTGATCCGTCATAAGACCAAACTCCTTCACCTGCTACTGTTAATTGATAATCCGATGCTCCTGGTGTACCACTCACAACTGCTCCTGCTGATAATGGGTTTGCTGTACTTCCAAACACAAAAGTGTTCGCTACAACTGCATCGCCTTCTGTATCATTACCTAAAACATTTAGTGTAACATCTGATGCTACAGTATTGCCTAAACTCTCATCATTTACTGCTACTGGTACATAATCTACCGTTACTGTAGCTGGCGTAGCACTTACATTCCCATCATTATCCGCTATGTTATAATCTATAGGTGTTGGGTCATCTGTAAAACCTGTTAATGGTGTAAAAGTAATTGATCCCGTAACTTCATCAACATTCCATGTTCCTTCTCCTGGTACTGTAACACTTGTTACATCATTGTTTCCATCAATATCATCTGTCGTTGCTCCTGCTGGAACTACCAAACTTACCCTAGTTGGATCAATTACACCGTCTGAATCAGTATCTGCTCCTGCTCCTGTTAATGGATCTAATGTTACTGCGCCTACGGTATTCGATAATGAACTATCATCATTCGCTATTGGGGCAACTTCTTGATAATCGATCGTTACTGTTGCAGTATCTGTTAAACCTGTTTGATTCTCTGTTAAAGTATAAACTATAGGCGTTGGATCTGCTGTGAAATTAGATGCAAATCCTCCTGATATCGTTTCTGGGGTAAATACAATCTCTCCGTTTGCTAAATTATAATTCCAAGTTCCTTCTCCTGCAACTACTAAGACATCTTGAACGCCTGCTGTAGATGGATCTAAATCTAAAGTCGTATTCGTTGGACTTGCTGGTGTTACGCCATCACTTAATAAATCATCCGTTAAAATCTGTAACGGTGCACTTGGCTGTGTTGTCGTATTTAAAGTTACATCTGTATTGTCATTCGCTACCGGTGGTAACTCTCCATAAGTAACTGTTACTATAGCTGAAGTTGCATTGCCTTCTGCATCACTTACCGTATAACCAATCACTGTTGGATCTGTTGTAAAGCCTGCTTCTGGATCGAAGGTTAAACTTCCTGATCCGTCATAAGACCAAACTCCTTCACCTGCTACTGTTAATTGATAATCCGATGCTCCTGGTGTACCACTCACAACTGCTCCTGCTGATAATGGGTTTGCTGTACTTCCAAACACAAAAGTGTTCGCTACAACTGCATCGCCTTCTGTATCATTACCTAAAACATTTAGTGTAACATCTGATGCTACAGTATTGCCTAAACTCTCATCATTTACTGCTACTGGTACATAATCTACCGTTACTGTAGCTGGCGTAGCACTTACATTCCCATCATTATCCGCTATGTTATAATCTATAGGTGTTGGGTCATCTGTAAAACCTGTTAATGGTGTAAAAGTAATTGATCCCGTAACTTCATCAACATTCCATGTTCCTTCTCCTGGTACTGTAACACTTGTTACATCATTGTTTCCATCAATATCATCTGTCGTTGCTCCTGCTGGAACTACCAAACTTACCCTAGTTGGATCAATTACACCGTCTGAATCAGTATCTGCTCCTGCTCCTGTTAATGGATCTAATGTTACTGCGCCTACAGTATTCGATAATGAACTATCATCATTCGCTGTTGGGGCAACCTCTTGATAATCGATCGTTACTGTTGCAGTATCTGTTAAACCTGTTTGATTCTCTGTTAAAGTATAAACTATAGGCGTTGGATCTGCTGTGAAATTAGATGCAAATCCTCCTAATATCGTTTCTGGAGTAAATACAATCTCTCCGTTTGCTAAATTATAATTCCAAGTTCCTTCTCCTGCAACTACTAAGACATCTTGAACGCCTGCTGTAGATGGATCTAAATCTAAAGTCGTATTCGTTGGACTTGCTGGTGTTACGCCATCACTTAATAAATCATCCGTTAAAATCTGTAACGGTGCACTTGGCTGTGTTGTCGTATTTAAAGTTACATCTGTATTGTCATTCGCTACCGGTGGTAACTCTCCATAAGTAACTGTTACTATAGCTGAAGTTGCATTGCCTTCTGCATCACTTACCGTATAACCAATCACTGTTGGATCTGTTGTAAAGCCTGCTTCTGGATCGAAGGTTAAACTTCCTGATCCGTCATAAGACCAAACTCCTTCACCTGCTACTGTTAATTGATAATCCGATGCTCCTGGTGTACCACTCACAACTGCTCCTGCTGATAATGGGTTTGCTGTACTTCCAAACACAAAAGTGTTCGCTACAACTGCATCGCCTTCTGTATCATTACCTAAAACATTTAGTGTAACATCTGATGCTACAGTATTGCCTAAACTCTCATCATTTACTGCTACTGGTACATAATCTACCGTTACTGTAGCTGGCGTAGCACTTACATTCCCATCATTATCCGCTATGTTATAATCTATAGGTGTTGGGTCATCTGTAAAACCTGTTAATGGTGTAAAAGTAATTGATCCCGTAACTTCATCAACATTCCATGTTCCTTCTCCTGGTACTGTAACACTTGTTACATCATTGTTTCCATCTACAACATTTGTAGTGGCTCCTGATGGAACTACCAAACTTACCCTTGTTGGATCAATTACACCATCTGAATCGGTATCTGCTCCTGCTCCTGTTAATGGATCTAATGTTACTGCGCCTGCTGGATTTGATGATGAAATATCATCATTCGCTATTGGGGCAACTTCTTGATAATCGATCGTTACTGTTGCAGTATCTGTTAAACCTGTTTGATTCTCTGTTAAAGTATAAACTATAGGCGTTGGATCTGCTGTGAAATTAGATGCAAATCCTCCTGATATCGTTTCTGGAGTAAATACAATCTCTCCGTTTGCTAAATTATAATTCCAAGTTCCTTCTCCTGCAACTACTAAGACATCTTGAACGCCTGCTGTAGATGGATCTAAATCTAAAGTCGTATTCGTTGGACTTGCTGGTGTTACGCCATCACTTAATAAATCATCCGTTAAAATCTGTAACGGTGCACTTGGCTGTGTTGTCGTATTTAAAGTTACATCTGTATTGTCATTCGCTACCGGTGGTAACTCTCCATAAGTAACTGTTACTATAGCTGAAGTTGCATTGCCTTCTGCATCACTTACCGTATAACCAATCACTGTTGGATCTGTTGTAAAGCCTGCTTCTGGATCGAAGGTTAAACTTCCTGATCCGTCATAAGACCAAACTCCTTCACCTGCTACTGTTAATTGATAATCCGATGCTCCTGGTGTACCACTCACAACTGCTCCTGCTGATAATGGGTTTGCTGTACTTCCAAACACAAAAGTGTTCGCTACAACTGCATCGCCTTCTGTATCATTACCTAAAACATTTAGTGTAACATCTGATGCTACAGTATTGCCTAAACTCTCATCATTTACTGCTACTGGTACATAATCTACCGTTACTGTAGCTGGCGTAGCACTTACATTCCCATCATTATCCGCTATGTTATAATCTATAGGTGTTGGGTCATCTGTAAAACCTGTTAATGGTGTAAAAGTAATTGATCCCGTAACTTCATCAACATTCCATGTTCCTTCTCCTGGTACTGTAACACTTGTTACATCATTGTTTCCATCTACAACATTTGTAGTGGCTCCTGATGGAACTACCAAACTTACCCTTGTTGGATCAATTACACCATCTGAATCGGTATCTGCTCCTGCTCCTGTTAATGGATCTAATGTTACTGCGCCTGCTGGATTTGATGATGAAATATCATCATTCGCTATTGGGGCAACTTCTTGATAATCGATCGTTACTGTTGCAGTATCTGTTAAACCTGTTTGATTCTCTGTTAAAGTATAAACTATAGGCGTTGGATCTGCTGTGAAATTAGATGCAAATCCTCCTAATATCGTTTCTGGGGTAAATACAATCTCTCCATTTGCTGAATTATAATTCCAAGTTCCTTCTCCTGCAACTACCAAGACATCTTGAACGCCTGCTGTAGATGGATCTAAATCTAAAGTCGTATTCGTTGGACTTGCTGGTGTTACGCCATCACTTAATAAATCATCCGTTAAAATCTGTAACGGTGCACTTGGTTGTGTTGTCGTATTTAAAGTTACATCTGTATTGTCATTCGCTACTGGGGGCAACTCTCCATAAGTAACTGTTGCTGTTGCTGAAGTTGCATTGCCTTCTGCATCACTTACCGTATAACCAATCACTGTTGGATCTGTTGTAAAGCCTGCTTCTGGATCGAAGGTTAAACTACCTGATCCATCATAAGACCAAACTCCTTCACCTGCTACTGTTAATTGATAATCCGATGCTCCTGGTGTACCACTCACAACTGCTCCTGCTGGTAATGGGTTTGCTGTACTTCCAAACACAAAAGTGTTCGCTACAACTGCATCGCCCTCTGTATCATTACCTAAAACATTTAGTGTAACATCTGATGCTACAGTATTGCCTAAACTCTCATCATTTACTGCTACTGGTACATAATCTACCGTTACTGTTACATTATTAGACTGATTGCCATCATTGTCCTCTACATTGTAACTAACAACTGTTGGATCATTTGTAAAACCTGCTAATGGCGTAAAAGTAATTGACCCTGTAGCCTCATTCACACTCCAAGTTCCTTCTCCTGGTACTGCAAAACTAGTCACATCGCCATTGGCATCAATCACCTCACTAGTTGCTCCTGCTGGTGTTATTAAACTAACAGTCATTGGATCAATTACACCTCCTGCTGCTGCATCTGAATCTGCATCATTAGATGTTACATTTAACGTTACTGCTGTATTTGGTGTATTGTCTAAATCACTATCTAAAACAGCTACCGGCGCTTGCGCTACATAACCTACAGTTACTGTAGCTGTATCTGTTAAACCTGTGCCTGTCTCTGTTAAAGTATAATCTATTGGGGTTGGATCTGCTGTAAAGCCTAGATCTGGATCAAATGTTAAATCATCCGTTGCTGGATCATACGTCCAAACTCCTTCGCCTGGTACATCCAATGTTAATGGATTCCCATCTCCATCTGAATCTGTTGGATCTAAACTAATAGTCGCATTTCCTCCTGGTGTCGTGTCTACTGCACTTCCATCACTCAACGTATCGTTTCCTGAGATATCTGTTAAAACTGCAGGCGTTCCTGTAACAACTCCTGATACACTATCATTTGTTGCTACCGGTGGCTTATTAACAATAATTGTTTCTGTTAAATCATCACCAACATTTGTAGGGTCTACTTGATCTCCTGATGCTCTCGAAGTAGTATTTATAATTGTGTTACCAGAAGTGTTAGCATTAACTGTAGCTATAATATTTAAAGTTACACTTGCGTTAACCGCTAAGTCACCAATTGTCCAAATTCCAGAACCTGAATTATAGGCTCCTGAACTATCATCACTTACATAAGTAACTCCTGCTGGTAAATTATCTGTTAAATTAACACCTGTTGCAGCAGTTGTTCCTCCGTTATTTGTAACTACAATTTTATAAATAATTGTATCTCCTTCATTAGGAGTTGGATTATCTACCTCTTTAGTTGTTACTAGATTTGCACTATTTATAGGTGTAACTGGCACTTCACTATAATCATCTTCTGATGGATTGTTATTATTAGGTGTTGAATCTAAATCATGTTGATCTGACCCTGTTACTTGTGCAACATTATCATAATCTCCTGTACCTAATACTTTAGCTGTAATAGATAAATTAGCTGTTACTCCATTAGCTAAACTTCCTACATTCCAAGCTCCAGAAACATCATTATAAGTAGTTGTCACTGTTTCCGTTGAAGATACAAAAGCATATCCTGAAGGCAACTTGTCTGTAACTACAACTCCTGTTGCGTCACTTGGACCTTCATTTTTAACAGTTAAATTAAACACTACATTTTCACCAACATTTGGTGATGCATTAACAACTGCTTTTGTTACTACTAAATCTGCAATTGGTCTTGGTGTACTAGAAATACTATTTGTATTATTAGTCGTGTCATCATCAGTTTCTGCACTGGTTACAGTGGCTGTATTTGTATAATCTCCTGTTGCTAAAACAGTGGCTGTAATATTTAAAGTTGCTTTTGCATTAATAGCTAAATTTCCTATTGACCAAACACCTGTAGCAGGAACATAATCTCCTGTACTGTCATCACTTACCCAAGAATACCCTGAAGGTAATAAATCGTTTGAAACAACTCCAGTAGCATTACTTGGACCGTTATTAACAATTTCAATAGTAAAGACAACATCAGAACCAACATCTGGTGTTGCATTGTCTATTCTCTTCATTAAAGCAAGGTCTACTAATGGTGATGGTGATGGTGTTACTGTTGAAAAATCATCTCCTGTTCCATCATTTACTGTAGAATCTGGATCTGCTTGATCACTACTTGTTACTTCTGCATCATTTTTATAAACTCCACTTTCTAAAACTGTGGCTACTATTTGAATTGTTTCTGTTGTACCTGCTATAATTGGTCTTGATACAGTCCATAACCCTGTTGTACTATTATACATTCCTGCTGTTGGACTTGCACTTACAAACTGGTAACCTGTTGGTAATTGATCTGTAATTACAACATTTGTAGCATCACTTGGTCCTGCATTGCTTACATCAATAGTAAACGTAACATTATCGCCAACATTTGGCGAAGATATATCTACAACTTTAGATACAGATAAATCTGCTCTTTCTACAGGTGTAACAACTACCTTTTCTTGATCATCTTCTAAAATATCATTATTACCAGGTGTAGAGTTTTCATCTACTTCTGTAGTTCCTGTAATTTCGGCAACATTGTCATAATCTCCTGTTGGTAAAACTGTTGCTTCAATCTCTAAAGTAGCATTTGTAATTCCTAAATTTCCAATGGTCCAAGAACCTGATACTGAATCATAAGATCCAACAGATGGTGTTGCTCCTACAAAACTATAACCACTTGGTAATTCATCTGAAACCACAACTCCTGTTGCGTTACTTGGTCCTACATTTGTTACTGTAATTGTAAATTTAACATTGCTACCTACATTAGGTGAAGGAACATCTACTCCTTTAGTTAAACTCAAGTTAACTAAAGGATCTCTAGATACTGTTACCTCATCTTGATCATCTTCTGTTAAATCATCATTGTTTGGTGCAGAATCAACATCTGTTTCTGTTGCACTTGTAATTTCTGCAACATTTGTATAATTTCCTGTAGCTAATACAGTTGCTGTAACATTTAAAGTAGCTGTTGTTCCGTTTGCTAAATTTCCTATAGTCCAAACACCTGTAGCTGGCACGTAACTTGCGCCACCAGTATGACTTACTAAAGTATATCCTGATGGTAATTGATCTGTAACTACAACTCCTGTTGCGTTACTTGGTCCATCATTAGATACAATTACTGTAAATACCACATCTGTACCTGCCACAGCTTGCACGTTATCTACAGATTTTGTTAATGATAAATCTATTAAGGGTGTTGGTGTTGTGCTTGTAGTAGAATAATCGTCTTCGGTTACAACTCCATTATTTTCTGTAGAGTTTGGATCAAATTGATCTGTTGCAGTAACTTCAGCATCATTTTTATATTCATTAGCAGCACCTGTTGCAGCGTTTACCGTGGCTACAATATCTAAATATTCTGTTTTTCCGTTTAAAACACTTCCTGAAAGTGTCCAATTACCAGTAACTGAATCATAAGCACCTGAAGTTGCTGTATAACTTACAAATGTATAACCTACAGGTAATTGATCATTAACTACTACTGATGTAGCATCACTTGGGCCTGCATTTGTTAAAGCAAGTGTAAACTTTACATTATCTCCTACTATAGGAGTTGATTCATCTACTGTTTTAACAAGTGATAAATTGGCCACCTTTGTTGGTGTAATATCAACTTGTGCTTGATCATCTTCTGTAATAGTGTTGTTACCAGGTGTAGAATCTGGATCTTGTTGATCTGAATGAACTACTTCTGCTACATTATTATAATTACCCGAATCATTAATAATTGCATCAATTTCTAAAACTGAAGATCCTCCTGCTGATATAGTACCTATAACCCAAGAACCAGTTGCTGGTGTATAAGCTCCAGAACCATTATCGGCATCATACGAATATCCTGTTGGTAAATATTCTACTACATTAACTCCTGTAGCAATACTTGGTCCTGCATTATTAACTGTAATTGTAAATTTAACTTTTTCGCCAACTAAATAACTTGAACCATTTGCTGGTGCACTTACCGTTTTTGTTAAATTTAAATCTGCAACAGATACTGGAACTGTTGCTTCAGAATCTTGGTTATTAGAAGTATCTGAATCTGTTTCATTTGTTGCTGATATTGAAGCGGTATTGTTATATGAACCTGACGCATTAACTGTAGCCGTAATATCTAAAGTTTCTGATGCTCCACTTGCTAAATTCCCAACAGTCCATACAATTCCTGTTCCAGAGGCTGGTGTCGAATCATCGATACTTGCGCCACCTGTTGCAGAATTAGAACTTACATATGTATAACCAGATGGTAACACATCTGAAACAGCAATACCAGTAGCATTACTTGGTCCGTTATTATTTACAGTTATCGTAAATATAACGTTAGAACCCACATTTGGAGCTGCGTTATTTACCGTTTTAACTAAAGCAATATCTACTACCGGACCCGGTGTTGTAGTTACAGAACTTTGATCGTCTTCTGATAAGACATTATTATTAGGTGTAGAATCTGGATCTGATTGATCTAAGCTTGTAATTTGTGCAGTATTTATATAAGGTCCAGAAGCTTCTACTGTAACTTTATATGTTAAGATAACAGAACTACCTTTTGAAATTGTTAAACCATCCCAATTAATACTTCTCCCTCCAGAATTATAAATACCTCCATTACTTACAGAACCTGTTACAATAGAATAACCTATTGGTAGTTCGTCTAACACACTTACTCCTGTTCCGTCAAAATTGGCATTATTGTTTGTAACTTCAATCTGAAAATCTAAAACATCACCTACACTGATTGGTAAAGGTGTTACTAATGTTTTTTCTAAATCTAAATCTACACTAGGTAATATTGTTATAATAACGTTATCTGTGGTTCTTACACATGGATTATTATCTACTGTCCAAGTAAATTCGTAAGTACCTGGTACTGTACCTGCAACATTTGTAGCAGGGTCATTTATATCTAAAATATTTGGTGTATTTGGTCCTGATACAAATGTCCAAACTCCTTCTCCTGGTAAAGGGTCGTTTGCTGCTAAAACAACAGCATCAAACTGAGATAAATTTTGATCTGGGCCCGCATTTGCTGCTGCTACATCATCTGTAATTGTTACCTCCATTGTATCAGAGAAAGAACATCCACCATTTGACGAAGTCCACATAAAAGTATAAACTCCTGCACTTGTTAATCCTGTAACTCCTGTATCTTCATTAAATTTATTATCAAAAGTTACTATTGATGGTGTAGTACCTACCTGAGACCACTCTCCGGTACCAACAGTTATGTTATTACCATTCATTATAACAGAAGAAGACGCGCATAAAAACTGGTTAGGTCCTGCATCTGGATCTGTTGGAGGAACACCATTATAAGTTATTGTTATAATATCTTCTTTAGTTGCACAACTACCGTTTGCAACCTTCCATCTAAAAGTATAATCACCTAAAGCTAATGTATATTCATTAACTATAGAAAGAGCTGTTGTAGGATTGTTTGGGCTATCAATTGAAATATCTCCTGGAGTATAAGATGCTGGCGGATCATATGCAGCAATATTATAAGGATTACCACTACCATCTAAACTATTACTATCAATTAATTCCCAAGTTCCTAAACCGTTTATTGGTGTTGCAGCTTCTAAAACAGTTGAAAACTGACAAGAATTATCTGGAATTGGCGTAATAACTGCATCACTTGGTTCTAAATAAGAATTAACTCGAATAAAATCACTTATTCCGTTAGTACAATTACTTCCAGGATTGGTTGATTTAAATTGAAATATATACAAACCTTCTACTGTTGTAGAAAGCTCAATATTTGTTGTTGGATTGTTAACTGCAAGTATATTTGCAGCACCTGGAGCTGGTTCACTTATTACTGACCATTCACCTTCACTTGGACTTGTTAACGCAGTTGCATTCATGGTTGCAATGTTCGTATCTCCCAAACAAACCTCTTGATCTGTACCTGCATTAGGTGTTTCTGGTGGTGCACTGTTTGTAACAGTTACAGTATCTGTATCTCCACAAGCTACACCAGGCGTAGTATATGTAAATTGATATGTATTACCTGGAATAATATCAACAGTGGCTAATCCATTTCCAATTGAAACAGGATTAGGACTATCTGAACCTGTAGAGCTTAAAAAAGTCCATGTACCATTATTAGATAACGTTTCATTACCTTGTAAGATAACAGATGTTGCGTCGCATAAATCTATATCTGCACCTGCATCTGCTGGTTCATTTACAGTTAACGTAAAATCTACAGAAGGAACACTCGGAGGACAAAATGGATTATCCGAAGAAATTGTCCATCTAAAAACATAAACACCTGTAGACATTCCTGAAACTGTAAGATCTGGGTTTGTGGCGTTTATTGTAGGATTATTTGGTCCTGAAACTATAGACCATATTCCAGTACCACCGTTTCCTGGGGTTGCTACTGCTTGCGATCCTAAGCCTCCATAAACTGTAGTAGAGTTATCTACTTGAGATGATACATAAGAAGTACCACACGTAGTATCTGATGACGCGCCTGTTAAAGCAGCATCTTCTGCTTGCAAATACACATCAAAACTTACTGAATCTGGATTATCATAAGTACAAAGACCTTTATCTACATTCCATTCAAATTCATAAGAATACCCAGGTTTTAAATTAGAAAAAGTTGCTGTAGGTGAATTTATATCGTCTACAGACCAAGAATTATCCCCTTGCTTTAAAATCCAAGTACCTGTAAAACCATGTACAACAGGATCATCTGCATTCATTGTAACAGATATTGGTTGACTCGTAGCACATACATCAGTAATTGTTCCGGCATCATAAATAACTCCCGGATCGACAGTAATAGAAACCGTATCTGTAAATTCTGTTGTACATGCAGAAGGGTTTGTGGTTTTCCATTCAAAAACATATTGACCTGCTTGTAAACCTGTATAAGTTGCATTAGGGTCTGCATCTGTTTGTGAATAATAATAATCTGGTGTAGCACCTTGACCTGGAGTTTTTATACCATATGTAGTAGTAGGATCTGGTGCGCCATTTGGCTTACTTACAATTGTCCATTCTCCTATAGTCTGATTAGTATCATTAAAACTCGATGCATCTGCATTTAAAGTTACACTTGTAGTTCCACTAGGCAAACAAAAATCATCTCCTGCAAATGCGGCCGAAGGTGCAACATCTGAATCTACATCTAATGTTACTGATGTTGCATAGGTACATGGTATAGCAGCCGTAGTTGCTACCTGCCACTCTATCGTGTATATAGTATTAGGCGCTAAATTTACCGATGTTCTTATATTATTCTTATCAGAAAAAACAACTGCTGGATTAGCATCTACCTGAACCCACTCACCAACTTCATTTTCTGCTAATGGTGTTGCTTCTAATATAAAGTCACCAGCACATAAATTACTTGTAGATGGCGGAGGAATTATTTGAGAATTTGGCGTGATAGATACTGTAACTTGTGTATCGTCTGTAGAAGGTGTTGACCCAGGAGGACCACTAACAATATGCCATCTAAAGTTGTAAACCCCAGAAGTCGTCATCGTAACTAATGTGTTATATAAAGTTTCATCAGTAAACACTGCAACATCTGGCCCATCAATTTGAGTCCAATAACCAGTATATACATTTGTTACACCTGGTTTTGTTGCCGTAGGATCATTACCCGCTAAGTTAGTAGATGCATCACCACAGGGTAAAACAGAATCTGTACCAGCATTTGCTGCCATATCTTGATTTGCTCCTGGTGCTTCTGAAACTATAATCGTAATATCTTCTGATGCAGAACCACAACCTGTTAAACCTTCTCCTGATGCAAATCTAGTAATACGTATTACGTAAGTACCAATGTCATCTAAACCAGAAACATTTATATTTCCTGAAGAATATGTATAGACTGGCACTACTGTACCTGGTCCACTTACTAAAGCAGCAGTTGTACTAGTTCCTCCTGAAAAAACATAAGGTAAATCTACACTATTATATGGTGAAGAAGGTATAGGATTCTCTGGAGTAGTTGGAAGTATAATGGTATTAGTTGCTCCATTAACATCAATTGTTGTAGGATCGTTTCTGAATAAAACTCTTACATCATCAGAAGAATCACATTCGTAAAGTGGATTTCCTAAATTTGGTGCAGTAATTGTCCATCTAAATCTATAATCTGCAGTACCAGACATTCCTGAAACTGTAGTTGTATTACTTGTATTATCACTAAAAGTAACAGCAGGGTTACTATCTATTTGAGTCCACAAACCTGTTTCACCTGCATAAAGTGGCAAATTACCTTCTAAAACGGTAGATGTTACTGGCGTACAATATACTTGATCTGGACCAGCATATGAACTCGTATTTTGTTGAGTTGCCGCAGGCACATTTATAGTAACTGTATCTGTTCCTGTAGCACAAGGACCGTTTACCGTCCACCTTAAAGTATAAGAACCTTCTGTTAATTGGCTTACAACTGTATTGGGGTTATTTAAATCTACAATATTTGGTAAAGCAGGACCCGAAACAAAAGACCAAGTACCTTGCTGACCGTTACCTAAACCACCTACAGATGCAGACATTGTTACACTTTGAAAATTCGTATAACATTCTGGTACATTTGTAAATGCTTCTAAATCTGGGCCAGCATCTACAACTGGGTCACCTCCTAGATTTGTAATAACCACAAGGTCGTCTGTAGGACAAGTTTTTGTTTGTGACGGATTTGTAATAGACCATCTTAATGTAGTATCACCAACTTCTGTATCACTTAATGTAATTGTAGTTGTAGGAGAATTAACATCTGCTATTGTTACACCAGCATTGTCATTTCCATTAATTGTCCACACACCAACCTCACCAATAGCTGTGTTAGGTGCATTTGCCGAAAGCGAATAAACACCAGGACAACCGCTAATATTATCTCCAGCCTCTGCCAAAGTATTTTCATTAACAGTAATCGTTACATTTTGTGAGTTATCACCAGAACCATCAAAACATTCTCCTGTTAGTTTGAACTCATAAACTTCTCCACCTACTAATCCGTCTACAATCGTAGAAGCTGAATTAGGTGTTTGTAAAATTACACTTGGTCCAGAAACTTGTGTCCATCTTGGATTAACTACTTTAGGATCTGTATCACCAGGAGCAATACCAAAAGAAGAACTAGTTAAAAATAAACCATCTGTAACACATATAGTTTTACTATTACCAGCATTTAGGTTACAGGTTTGTGAATATGAACTATTGCTAAATAATATAATAGCAAATAGTGCAAAAATTAAAGACACCTTATTATAGGTATAAGAAGTCAGTTTTGTAAATAAGTAATTTTTCCTCATATTTAATTTAATTATTTTAAAACAAAAAGCAGAATACACCTTGTATAATTACAAGGTGTATTCTGCTTTGATTAAAAGACAATATATTTATTAACTGTCTTTAAACAACAAGATTTTTTATTAGTTAGTAATAAGGTAATAGTCGGTTTCAATTCCTCCAATTTTAATTTCGCTAAATATTAAATTGCGCATATTTTTTATTGGAGGAACGCAAATATATATAAAAAAATAACTTCTGAAATTAAATTAAAGTAAACTTTAAATATTTATTTAATAGAAATTAACTGCTATTTATTTATATATGATTAAGAAACAATTTCTATTATAAAGTCACATAAAAAATATTTTTTTTAAGAAAAAAAATTGTAAAAAAAAGAATTTCAGTATTTTAAAAATATTTAATTATATAAATAAAATCATAACTTACAATACCATTGTACAAAAAACACTATTACTTCTACTAATTTTATAAAATAATTAATTAATCATCAAGAATATTTTTATTTGATAAATAGATTTGATTAGAATATGTACGCTGAGGAAAAAATTTAAATGTAGGATTAGAAAATAAATTCTATTAAGCACAAAACCCACAAACATTATGTTTGTGGGTTTTTATTGAGATATGTAAATCTCTAAGCGGAGAAAGAGGTAAGTGAACCTCTTTCGTAGTGCCTTTATTTATTACTGTTTCAGTCCTGTACCATTGTTGGGTCACCTAATAGGTCACCTTTATACCTTGTAGTAAAGATAAGGAATTTACTTGATTAATCCTTGTACTTTACTGATTTCAAAGCCCATAAAGTCGCAAAATTCATCGATAGTAACTAACTGATGAGCTTCTTTGTTAAGGCGTTCTTTAATCGCTTTGATTATTGTTCTGCCATAACGCTCACTCTTTCCTGTTACTACCTGTACGTCTTTAGGGTAAATACAGATTCTACTCATTTACTTTAAATTTAAAATTAATACTCTAACTATACTTTATCTATACCGTAGCTATAAAGCACTTATATACAATATACGACTAATATCCCATTGAAAAAACTAACTAAATCGGAAGTTTTGGCAACTTATAAACAGTACGGAAGCACTCTAATACATTGACAGTCAATAGCTCGTATATTTGATATTCATCATCAAAAAATGTATTAGTTATGGCAAAATTGAAAGGTATTATTAAGTTAGAAGGAACGTTAGACAATCTAACTTTTTACAAAGCAAAAGAGGGTTATTTAGTAAAAACTAAAGGCGGTGTTTCTAAAGAGCGTATTCAAAATGACCCAGCGTTTGAACGTACTCGTGAAAACGGTTCAGAATTTGGAAGTTCTGCATCATCTGGTAAGTTATTGAGAACATCAGTTAGAAACTTAATGATTAGAGCAAAAGACAATCGAGTTTCAAGTCGTGTTACTCAAAAAATGACACAAATTAAAAACTTTGATACAACCTCTGTAAGAGGACAAAGAAATGTAGCTACAGGATTAGCAACACCAGAAGGTAAAGCCACATTAAAAGGCTTGGATTTCAACAATAGAGCCATTTTAAGTGCTGTTTTATTCGCTCCGTTTACTGTAGATGGTGCGACAGGTGAAATTACTATCCCAAATTTAACACCTACAAATGATATTGCATATCCAAGTGGCGCAACACACGTAAGTTTAAGTTCAGCATTTCTAAAAGTTGACTTTGATACTACAGATAACGCAATCGAATACAGTCCTACTGTAAATATTCCGATTGATTCAACGTCTGCAACGCAAACACTAACTCCAGCAGGTGTGCCAACAGGTACAGGAAACGATATATTCGTTTTATTAGTAGAGTTCTTCCAAGAGATTAACGGTGTTCAGTATCCGCTTAAAAATGGCGCATATAACGTTTTAAATATCGTTGAAGTAGCATAGTTTCATTCTGACCTTTGAAGCTGCAAGAGTCCTATAATTTTTATTGTAGGGCTTTTTCTTTTGCCATAATTTTTTTGAAGAAAAGAAAAAAGACAGCCAATGTTAAAGGTAGCGTGGATGATGCTGTCAAGGTTTTTGGGTAAAAGTTTTTTACTCTAAAATCTTGAAACCTTTTACGATAGCTACTTAAAAAAGTTTTATTCAAAACCCGTAGGGCTTGACCTTTACAGTATTGAGCGTTGGCAGAAGGAAGCTACCTATATTTGCTTTCTTTTTTATTTTTTTATGTACTTCATTTACAAGTTTAGCACAATCTAATCACCTTTTAATTATAGCACTATGCTTCTTGATATTTGTTAACGAAATGAAACAAACAAAGACTTGAGGTAAGGAATACTTGGACTTAACGATGGTTTTGTGCAGATGAATGAGATAACTAATATTCTAACCTACTTTATCTTACTTCTGTTTCATTAGAGTTCCAAATGTGGTTGTGTGTTCCAATGTGAGCGTGGGTTAAGCGGATATTTTACATAATACCAGTTATAGCTACGAAAATATAAGAATACTGCGTTAGCAAACCTTTGAAAGGATTTTTGCTACTATAACTTGTATTATGTAACATAGCTTGGGTGAGTTTAGGGTTTTATGATATAATAATAACAGAATAGCTTATTGCAGTTTGGTTTGATTTTATGAAAACCAAAGCTGTAATATGCTATTACCTTAAAGACAAAAAAACGCTAAACTTGTTAGGTGAGCGGAACAACACAAAAGACAGAGGATTTTGAGGTACGAAAAAACTGGGTTTTGGGTTGTGGGGAATAAAAAAGAGCCTTCCGAAAAAGACTCTTTCATTATTGCTTAATGGTCGTGATTTGAATGGTCATCACTTTCTTCTTCACCAGATTGATTCATCATCATTTCGTGGTCGTATTTACAACAACCTGGTAAACCATCATATGCTTCTTCATCACCTTCTACTTTTTCGGTATCATATCCTGAAGCTGCGATTGCTTTATGGATTGCCATTGCATCGGTTTTTGTATCATCAAAAGACACATCAATCTTCTTTTTATCGACATCCCAATTAGCACTTGCAACACCTTCAACACCGTTAGCTGCTTTTTCGATAGTGTTTTTACACATTCCGCAATTTCCTCTTACACCAAAAGACAGGTCTGTCATTGCCATATCTTTTGACATTTCAGTAGTTGTGGTTTCTGTTTCTTTTTTGGTTTCGTTTTTACAACTTGTTAAACCTAATGCTGCTATTACAGCTACACTTAAAATTACTTTTTTACTCACGTCGATTACATTTTTGTTTTTGTGTTCGTGATTTTTCTTTGAAAAATTCATTGTTTAAAATTTAATTGTTATTACTTGATTTATTATTCTATTACTTGTTTTACTTCACCACAGGTTAGCATTGCTTCGCCAAAGTATGGATTGATTACTTTTTCTTCTTTGCTTAACCAATAAGCACCATTATTGTTATCTGCCATTGGACAAAATTCTACATAGACCTTTTCATTGATACCAAATAGTTGTACAGCATTGATTAGATGTGATGATAAATGTTTAAAATGGTCTCTTTGTGATTTTATATCGGACGTTTCAGAAATTGAAGTTGCAGAAGATTTTATTTCGCCTTCTAATGACATCCAATGGTTATGCGCCTTATTATCTGACAACAATTTCATATTTACTTTGGTTAAATTGTTTAGTAAAGTTGATGCGCTTGTTGAAGTACTTTTTGAATCTTCTTTTACTAAAGCATCTTTTAAATTGATATATTCATTGTAAACACTATTTAACTGTTGTTGAAATTTCTCTGATACTTCCAAACGCTCATTCATATTGGTGTGGTCAGTTTGTTTGTTGGATGCATTGTTATCCATACCTAAATGTCCTTCGTGTCCAGTCATTACTTTACCACCATCTTTATTCATCATAGATTTTTTGCCTTGTAATTGTGCAGCTGCATCAACTGTAAATGTTCCGTTAGTCACTATTTCATTTCCAACAAATAAACCTTCTACAACTTCATATTCATTACCAATTTGATTGCCTAATTTAATTTCACGCATTTCAAAAATAGGTTGGTCTGGATTTGTTTTAAGGTACACCACAGAACGTTCACCTGTCCATAACACAGAAGATGTAGGAATTGTTAATACTTCGTCATTTTTAGCTGTACTGCCTTCAATATTTGCGGTTACAAACATTCCTGGTTTAAATACATCATCCTTGTTGTTTAGAACCACACGCAAGGTTACTGTTCTTGTTTTCGTGTTTAAAACTGGGTCAATGAAATCTACTTTACCTTTAAACTCTTTATTAGGATAAGCATTGGTTGTTATCATCACTTCCTGTCCTTTTTTAAAGCGTTCAATCTGATTTTCATAAACATCAAAATTTCCCCAAACCGTATTGAGATTAGCAATTTTTAATAAGGGTTGACCTTGTTTAATGTAATCGCCTTGCTCTACCAATTTTTCTGTAACAGTACCCGAAAAGGTTGCATAAACAGGAAAGTTTTCTTTCACTTTTCCTGTTTCTTCAATCTGATTGATTTGATTTTCAGAGAGCTTCCATAATTTCAGTTTATTACGGACTGCTTTATATAAAGCAGGTTGTGATTCTTTTAAAGATGCTGCTGTAATTAATTCTTGTTGTGCTGCATAGAGTTCTGGCGAATAAATGGTTGCCAATAATTGACCTTTACGAACTTCTTCGCCTGTAAAACTCACATTCAAACGCTCAATTCTTCCAGCGAAATAACTTACTTGTACTGCATTGGCTTCTTCGTTTTCAGCAATTTTACCAGATAGTTTTATGGTATTGCCTTCTGCATTGCCTTTACCCACAACGGTTGTTTGAATATTGGCTAATGCCATCGCATTTTCTGTTAGTTTGAACTGGTCTGCCATTAAGCCATCGCTTCCGCTTTCCGCAGGAATTAAATCCATACCACAAATAGGACAATCACCTGGTTCTGGTTTCATAATCTGTGGATGCATAGAACACGTCCACATTTGATTGGTTTCTGCAACCGCATTGTGATTATGGTCTGTTTCTTTATTTGATGAGCCACCAAAAAGCAACCACCCCAATAACACACCTACTACGAGTAAGCCTATGTATATGACAATTTTATTATTTTTCATTTTCTAATCTTTTTATCATTGCTTTCATTTCTTCTATTTCTTTACGCTGTGCTTTTATGATGTCTTCTGCTAATTTCTTAACTTCTGGGTCTTGAATATCTGCTCTTTCACTTGTTAAAATAGCGATAGAATGATGTGGTATCATTGCTTTCATCCAAAGGACATCACCAATAATTGGTGCTTGTGTTCTTACCAATCCTAATGCACCAACAAACAGAATAAAACTACCTGCAAGTATGGCAATATTCTTCTTTTTATCATTATACATTTTTCGCATAAAAAACCACATTATAACTGCCATTGTTGAAATTCCTAAACACGTCATATAGAAACGTGTTAGACTAAACCATACGTGGTCTATGGAATAGGTGTTTAAATACATTGTGATGTACATTGCTACAAATGAGCAAGCCAGCATTATAAAGAAGGTTTTGTAGTTTCCTTTGTTTGAGTGTTCTTTTGGATTTTCCATAATCATTTGATTTATAGTTATACTTTAATCGTTCTTAATCTTAATGCGTTACCAATAACCGAAACAGAGCTAAAACTCATTGCTAAAGCTGCAATCATTGGCGAGAGTAATATTCCGAAGAATGGGAACAACACACCTGCTGCAATAGGCACACCTAATGTGTTATAGATAAGCGCGAAAAATAGGTTTTGCTTAATGTTTCTCATTACAGAATCGCTTAAATTTCTTGCTTTTACAATTCCGTTTAAATCGCCTTTTACGAGTGTTATCATTGCGCTTTCAATTGCTACGTCTGTTCCTGTTCCCATAGCAATACCAACATCGCTTTTAGCCAATGCTGGTGCATCGTTAATACCATCACCTGCCATAGCAACTACTTTTCCGTTTTCTTGTAATTTCTCTACTTCTTTGAGTTTGTCTTCTGGTAACATACTGGCTTTAAAATCTGCAAGATTTAGTTCTGATGCTACTGCTTGTGCGGTATCGTGATTATCGCCTGTAAGCATTATTACATCAATCCCTTTATCTTGAAGTGCTTTAATGGCTTTAGCACTTGTTTCTTTTATCTTATCGCCTATAACTACATATCCAACGACGGTTTCATCTATTGACAAATAAGAAACTGTTTTGCCTTGTTTTTGGTAAGATTTCGCTTCGTCTTTCATTTTAGAAGCAATTTCTGCTTTCACATATTCCATCATTTTAGGATTACCTAATGCTACTTTTTTATCTTTTATGGTCGCTTCAACACCTTTTCCTGTGACTGCACTAAAATCTTCGGACTTTAAAATTTCTGCGTTGTGTTCTTTGCCATATTTAACAGTTGCTTCTGCTAAAGGATGTTCGCTATTGGTATTTAATGAAACGATGTATTGTAACACTTCTTTTTCGCTTAAAGCCTCATTAAAAGCACCAACGGTTTCAACTGTTGGTTTTCCTTCGGTAATTGTGCCTGTTTTATCAACGATAAGCGTATTCACCTTATCCATTTTTTCAAGAGCTTCAGCATTTTTAATCAATACACCATTTTGAGCACCTTTACCTACACCAACCATTACAGACATTGGTGTTGCTAAACCTAAAGCACAAGGACACGCAATGATTAGTACTGCAATTGCATTCACAAACGCATACACATAAACTGGTTCTGGTCCCCAAATAGACCATACTATAAATGTGATTATCGAAATGATTACTACAACTGGCACGAAGTAACCCGAAACTCTATCCGCTAAATTTTGAATAGGTGCACGACTTCTACTGGCATCATTCACCATATGAATGATTTGTGATAATAAAGTGTCACTACCTACCTTTTCAGCTTTCATTAAAAAGGATTGATTGCCATTTATTGTTCCGCTACTTACTTTATCTTCTTGAGATTTGTTTACAGGAATAGGTTCTCCTGTAATCATAGATTCGTCAATAGTTGTTTCGCCTTCAGTTATCACACCATCCACAGGAATTTTATCGCCTGGTTTCACTTTTAGAATATCATTAAGTTCTATCTCGTCAATACTGACTTCAACTTCTTCGCCATCTACTATTTTTATGGCTTTGTTAGGTGCTAATTTTAACAATTCTTTTACTGCCGAATTGGTTTTACTATGCGCACGAGCTTCTAACAGCTGACCTAATAGTACTAACGTTAGAATTACCGTTGCTGCTTCAAAATAGACGTGAACTGTACCTGATTCTGTTTTAAATTGACTTGGAAATACGTCTGGAAAGAACATACCAAAAACACTAAACGACCACGCCACACCTGCACCAATCCCAATAAGTGTAAACATATTGAGATTCCAAGTCTTAATGCTTTTATAGGCACGTTCAAAGAACATCCAAGTGGCATAAAACACTACTGGAATTGATAATGCAAACTGAATCCAGTTCCAATATTTCTGTTCCATTATATCGTACAACGGATTGTTATTAAGCATTTCGCTCATAGCAATTAAGAAAATGGGTAATGTGAATACAGATGCTATCCAAAATTTCTTTAATAGCTTCTTATACGTTTTTTCTTCTGCTGAACTATCTGCTTCCATTGGCACTAAATCCATCCCACAAATAGGACACGAACCTGCTTCGTCTTTGACAATTTCTGGATGCATCGGACACGTCCATTGTTCCTTTGAAGTTGCTGATAGATTTTGTTCTTCCACCAAATCCATTCCGCAAACAGGACAATCACCTGGTTTGTTATAGATTTTATCGCCTTCGCAATGCATAGGACAATAAAATGTGCCTGTACCTTTAGGTTGCTTTTCCTTTTTAGCTTCTGAATGCTGATGGTGTTCACCTTGTTTATGAATGCTATATGTACCACCATCCTTTTTTAAGGCTTCTTGAAATGTTTCTATGGGAATATGTGATTCCATTTCTATGTTAGCTTCTGCCTTATCTAAATCGACTGTTGCTTTTGAAACACCTCCTACTTTAGAGAGCGTTTCCTCAACGTGACTGCGACAACCGTTGCAGGTCATTCCGTGTATGTGATATGTGTGTGTCATTGTTTTACTGAATTAAATAATTAATGATTGTACTTTGCACATAGTAGGTCTTCACAGATTCTATTTGGTTCATTTGAAACTTTAGCTGCAACTCTTGAATATCCAAAACATCATTAAAATCAATCGTTCCTGTTTCATAGCTTTTGATTAAAATGTCTTCTGCATCTTTGGCTTGCTGTAGGTTTTTGGTTTGGGTAGCATAACTTATTCTTGCAGAAATGCGTTCGTTATTCGCTTTGTCTAAAAGCGTTTCCAATGCATTTAAACGTTCCTGTTTTTGAGCAGTAATTTCCTGCTGTTGCAAATCATTTTGTTTGGTTTGGGATTTATATTTCTTATTGAAAATTGGGATAGATACCGAAACCATTGGCATTACAATATCCTTTCCGTTATCGCTGAAATCCATATTTGGTCTTTCAGCAACATTGATATAATCTAATCCAAAACCAATCATTGGACTGCTTTCTTTTTGATTCAATAATTCTGATTGCTCTATGGATTGATAGAGTTTATCAAATTTTAGTAATTCAGGATGTAATACTAATTTTTCAAAAGTAATATCAAAGTCTTCAGAAGGTATCATTAAACTATCTACCACATTCACGGTAACATCATTACCTCTATTCAATAGATTATTGAAGTTAGTTTGTTCTGCTAAAAATTGTTGTTGCAATACGTCTTTTAATTGTTGCATTTCGTTTTGACGCATTTGTAAACGCAATACATCAACCGCTGATGCTTTACCAACCTCAACAGAAGTCAAAGCCATTGTTTCATAAGTTTCTAACAGATTGATATTCTCTGTTAATACCTTTTGTTTTGCTTTATTAGCATATAGTCTATAATAAGATTGTGAAACTGAAGACATTAGTTTTCGCTTCGCAATTACAATATCTTCATACTTAACATCTGCTAACGAACTAACGTAATTTTCTCTTGCCGAAATATTACCAAACCACGGTAACATTTGTTTTGCAGACACCTTAAAGCGTTGAGCACCTGTTCGAGTTTCTGGTTCACTTACAAAATAACCAACTCCAAATTCTGTATTAGGAACCGTATTTACTTCATTTACTTTTTCTGAAACCCTTTTGTATTGCAATTCAAATTTTTGAATTTCAGGGTTGTTATCTAATGCTTCATTAATGAGCACATCTAATTGTTGCGCATTTCCTTTGAGAACAAAGATTAAAAAACAAAGAAAAATGACTGACTTTATGTGTGATTTTATATGTTTCATTATACTGTTCTTTTAAGTTTAACTTCTGCTTTCCAACTATATAAAACAGGGACTACAAATAGTGTTATTAAAGCGATTAACATTCCACCAAAACTTGGTATTGCCATAGGTATCATAATATCACTACCTCTTCCTGTAGATGTTAATACTGGTAATAATGCCAATATGGTAGTAGCAGTTGTCATTAAACAAGGTCTAATACGTTTTTCTCCTGCTTCTACTACTGATGCTCTGATTTCTTTTTTATTTTCTGGTGTATTTCTATCAAATGTTTGTGTTAAATAAGTTGCCATTACAACTCCATCGTCTGTTGCAATACCAAAAAGAGCAATGAAACCAACCCAAACTGCTACACTTAAATTAATTGGATGTATTTGAAATAATTCACGTAGATTCTCTCCAAAGAAATTAAAGTTTAAAAACCAATCTTGACCATAGAGCCAAATCATTAAGAAACCACCAGCAAATGCTACTGCAATACCTGTAAATACCATTAAGGATGTTCCAACAGAACGGAATTGGAAGTACAGTATCAAAAAGATAATTGCCAAAGCTAATGGTACAACAACCGATAAAGTTTTTTCTGCTCGTAATTGGTTCTCATACGTTCCTGTAAATTGATAGTTAATGCCTTTTGGTACAACCAATTCGCCATTATCTATCTTTTCTTGAATTAAGGTTTGTGCATTTTCAACCACATTTACTTCTGCAAAACCATCCATTTTATCAAATAACACATAGCCAACTAAAAAAGTATCTTCACTTTTAATTACTTGTGGACCTTGTTCATATTTTATAGTCGCCAATTCACTTAACGGAACAGGGCTTCCTTTTTCAACAGGCACATAGATTTGTTTTAAATCGGTTGGATTTGCTCTTAATTCTCTTGGGTAACGAACTCTAACACCATAACGCTCACGACCTTCTACTGTTTGTGTTAATACCATACCACCAACAGCCACTTTTAAAACATTTTGAACTTCCTCAATGGTTACACCATAACGAGCAATTTTCTCTCTATCAATGTCTATTAACAAATATGGTTTACCTACTATACGGTCTGCAAAAACTGCTTCATCTTTAACACCTTCAGCTTGTTTAAGTATATCTTCTAACTGAACACCAAATGCTTCTATTTGTTTTAAGTCTTGACCTTTAACTTTTATTCCCATAGGTGCACGCATACCAGTTTGTAGCATTACTAATCGGGTTTCAATAGGTTGCAATTTTGGTGCAGATGTAACGCCTGGTAGTTTGGTAACTTTAACAATTTCATTCCAAATATCATCTGGTGATTGTATTTCAGGTCTCCAATTTCGATAGAACTCACCATTATTATCTTTTATTAATTGAGACCTTGAAACAGTATTGAAAGGTGTGTTTTTAGTATTATTTGGGTTCGTTATAAAACGACCATCTTTTAATTCAAACAAACCATCATCATTGACTTTGTAACGTTGACGTTCTCGATTTTCATTCAGCATATATTCTGACTTATACTGAATAACATTTTCATACATTGATAGTGGTGCTGGGTCTAAAGCAGATTCTGTACGACCTGCTTTTCCGACTACTGTTTCAATTTCAGGAATACTTGCAACTGCCATATCTAACTGCTGTAAAACACGCTTATTTTCTTCTACACCAGAATGTGGCATCGAAGTAGGCATCAATAAAAACGAACCTTCATTTAATGATGGCATAAATTCTTTACCTGTGTTTTTCATAATGAAAAAACCAGCAATGACAATTGCAGTTGGAATTGAAAGAAATAGTAATTTATTATCTAAACACCATCTTAAAATTCGAGTATAATACCTGATAAACAATGAGAAAACACCCAATAAGCCAAAGCAAATGACACCAACAAAGATGAGGTTCCAGAAGATACTTTTATCAACTCCTAAAGGTCTCCAATATTCCGCTAACAGAAATACTATTGCAGTTGTACATATTATGATATTAATTAAGTTGGATTGTTTTTCTGTTATTTTATTTTGAGTACTTAACAATGCTGTGATACCAAAAGCTATCAATATTAATCCTAACCAATAACCATAGATTATTGCTATTATCCCTAATACTATTAAAACGCCATTTAAAGCATATTTAAAATGCGTTTTTATGCTTTTCTTTCTGAATAAAAACGCTGCAAAAGGTGGAATTAAAAACAATGCTACAATTATTGAAGCTGTTAATGCAAAGGTTTTTGTGAATGCTAATGGTCTGAACAATTTACCTTCAGCGCCAATCATTGTAAATACAGGAATGAAACTTATAATTGTAGTCATTACTGCGGTTACGATTGCACCAGAAACTTCGGCTGTTGCGTTGTAAACTACTGTATTAATGGATTGTGTTCCATCATCTTCATCTAAATGCCGAATGATATTTTCTGATAGTATAACACCAACATCGACCATTGTTCCGATAGCAATTGCAATACCAGATAATGCGACAATATTAGCATCGACGCCAAAGAGTTTCATCGCAATAAATACCATTAAGACTGCAACTGGTAATAATCCTGAAATCAAGACAGAAGCTCGAAGATTAAACACCATAATGATTATAACCAAAATGGTAATCAATATTTCAAGAGTTAAGGCTTCATTGAGTGTACCTAAAGTTTCTTGTATCAATTCTGTTCTGTCATAAAAAGGCACTATGGTAACTTGTGATGTTCTTCCATCTGCCAAAACTTTTGAAGGTAATCCTGCACTTAATTCATTAATTTTTTCCTTTACGTTATTAATGACTTCCATTGGGTTTGCTCCATAACGAGCCACCACAACAGCACCAACAACTTCAGCACCTTCTTTATCCAATAAACCTCGTCTTGTTGCTGGACCTAATGAAACTTTTCCAATGTCTTTAATTTTTATTGAAGTGAAATTTTCAGAATCAACTACAGCATTTTCAATATCTGCAATGGATTTTACATACCCCAAACCACGAACTAAATATTCAGCTTGGTTAATTTCCAAGGTTTGTGCGCCAATATCCTTATTACTTTCTTTTACAGCTTTAACAATATGATGTAACCCAATGTTATATTGACGCATTAGTTCTGGGTTTACATCCACTTGGTACTCTTGAACATAACCACCAATTGATGCAACTTCAGAAACACCGCTTGCAGAGGACAAGGCATATTTAACATAGTAATCTTGAATACTACGTAATTCGTGTAAATCCCAACCACCTGTTACATTACCGTTCTCATCACGACCTTCAAGTGTGTACCAAAATATTTGTCCTAATCCTGTGGCATCTGGACCTAACGCTGGATTAACACCTTCGGGTAATAAACCACTTGGTAAGGAATTAAGTTTTTCGAGAATACGACTTCTGCTCCAGTAAAATTCTATATCCTCTTCAAAAATGATATAGATGCTTGAAAACCCAAACATAGAGGAACTACGAATGGTTTTCACTCCAGGAATACCCAATAATGATGTGGTTAATGGATAGGTTATTTGGTCTTCTATATCTTGTGGGGAACGACCATCCCACTTGGTAAATACGATTTGTTGATTTTCACCTATATCGGGAATAGCATCTACTGCTACAGGGTTACTTGGCAAAAATCCTGTATCCCAATTAAAAGGTGCATTAACAGTTCCCCATCCAATAAAAAGGACAAGTAGTAAAACTGCAACGAGTTTGTTTTCTATTAAAAATTTGATGCTTTTATTTAGCATATGATTGATTTTAAACAATTAGACAATAGTGTTGTAAAAACACCGAATACAGTAAATTATCCTTACGACATTGCAGTCATAGGATAAAAGAGTCTATTGTTTAAAAATCAAATTAAGTATGTCTCGTCAATCTTGTAGAGTTGCCTTATGACGAGTGGTGGTTTGTATTCTTCGTAGGTAGATACATTACTGTCTAAACCTTCAAAAAGGTTAATGTAAGTATAAACAAATGAAGCGATGAATACTTGTTGCTCAAACGTGATTTTGTCAACTTGCAATTGTAATTCGTCTTGACCTTCAATTGCTAATTGTTTATCATCACAACAATTTTTCTTGGTAATAGAACATTCTTCGGTTGAAGGCTTTTCCATTTCCATTCCGCAACCTTTGGCTTTTTGAAAGATAGCAGATTCTACTAAAGTATCTCCACAATAATGCATATTCACAGTAAATGACATTGTAGAGAATAACACTACAAAAGTCATTGCTAAAGACATTATTTTATGGAAAATCTGCTTCATATTGATTGCGAAGTTACGAAATTTTAACAACTATTGATTTTGTTTAACAGAAGTTTAATTGATTAATCTGCTTAATCCCATTTCATTTTCTGCAATCGAACTGCATTTAAAATTGCTAATAATGCTACTCCTACATCTGCAAAAACAGCTTCCCACATTGTGGCTAAACCACCTGCTCCTAATATCAAGACAATAACTTTAACTCCAAACGCTAAAATGATATTTTGCCAAACAATTTTTCTTGTAGAACGACTTATTTTAATGGCTCTAACTACTTTTGAAGGCTGGTCGGTTTGAATGATAACGTCTGCTGTTTCAATAGCTACATCACTACCTAAACCACCCATTGCAATACCAACGTTACTTGCTGCTAAAACAGGTGCATCGTTAATACCATCACCTATAAAGGCTATTTTGTTTTCAGGATTTTTCTTTAAAATTTCAACTTCGTTTAATTTATCTTCTGGAAGTAAACCACCTTTAGCATTTTCGATATTCAACTCTTTAGCGACTTGTTGCGTGATGGAATCTTTATCACCGGAAAGCATCATAATATTTTTAATGCCTACTTTGTGTAATGCTGTAATAGTTTCTTTTGCATCTTCCTTTAATTCATCTGCTATGACTACATAACCTGCAAATTGATTATCGATTGCAACTAATACTATCGATTCTACAATAGATTCCGTTTCAGATGGAACATTTATATTATTCGCAGTCATTAAGGCTTTATTTCCTACTAAAACTGTTTTACCATTAACAACGCCTTTTAAACCTTTACCTGCAATTTCAGAAACGTCTTGTGCTTCAAAATCTTCTCCTTCAGCTTTGTACTCTAAAATGGCTTTAGCAATTGGATGCGTGGATTGTTCTTCCAACGCCATTAAGTATTGCATAAATTCGGTTTCATTCCAACCAATTGCTTTTACTTCTTTGATTTTAAAAACACCTTTGGTAGCGGTTCCTGTTTTGTCCATTACCAAAGTATTTATTTTGGTCATAGCATCTAAAAATGAAGCACCTTTAAATAATATTCCATTTTTTGAAGCTGCTCCCAATCCACCGAAATATCCTAATGGAATTGAAATCACTAAGGCACAAGGACAAGATATTACCAAGAAAATTAATGCTCTGTATAACCAATCTCTAAACACATAATCATCTACAAAAAAGTAAGGTATAAAAGTAACACCAATAGCTAAAAACACAACAATTGGTGTGTAGATACGAGCAAACTGTCTAATAAATAGTTCTGTTTTAGACTTACGAGCTGTAGCATTTTGAACCAAATCTAATATTCTCGCAATAGAACTGTCTTCAAACTTATTAGTTACCTCAACTTCAATAACGCTTTCTAAATTGATACTACCTGCGTAAACCTTTGCTTCTTTCTGAATGGAATCTGGTTTGCTCTCGCCTGTTAACGCTGCGGTGTTTAGAGATGCTTTTTCGGATAATAAAATCCCATCTAACGGTATTTTCTCACCTACTCGAATTTGTATTTTTTCACCAATATTTACAGCTTCTGGCGACACACTAACATAATCACCATCACGAAATACATTGGCTTCTTTTGGTCGAACATCTAATAAGGCTTTAATATTTCCTTTTGCTCTATTAACTGCTGCGTTTTGAAATAATTCTCCTACTGCATAAAATAGCATTACTGCCACACCTTCAGGATATTCACCAATGATAAACGCACCAATGGTGGCAATAGACATTAAAAAGAACTCGGTAAAAACATCGCCTTTTATAAGACTTTTCCATCCTTCTTTAATTACAGGAAATCCAACTGGAATATATGCTAAAGTGTACCAAACTACTCGAATCAATCCTTCAAATTGAGGAATCGCATCAAAATAATCTACAGCGATACCTACCATTAACATAACAAAACTTATAATAGCAGGAATGTATGTCTTGAATGCACTTCCATCTCCGTGGTCGTGACCATCATCGTGAGAATGTTGTTCTTCTGAATTTGGTTTTAAATCTCTTAAATTGACTTTCTTTTTTTTCATTTAATATCTAATAATTTTTCAATGTCATTGGGAATAGGCATCCGTTTTAATGGTGGCACGTTTGCTCCACCTGTATTACCAAGTGGAACGTGATTTATAAATGATTTCCAGCCACCCACAAACAACCTAACTATTTGACCTATTACTTCTTTAGTATCTTTTTGTCTAAATCCAAATTTTAGCATTAACCAATGTGAATAGGTATGTTCTATTGGATAAGATTGCCCTATGATATGACTGCGTTCTAAATGATACCAAGCATTGCCAAAATGCTTATTTTCTAAACAGAAACTGTATAGTTTTAATTCTTCGTTATACGCCTGTTTAAGATGTTTAGGTATTTTAGTATTAAACTTCATATTCACTAATTTTGGATAAATGTACTTTAATAGTAAGTGCAATGGAAGTGCAATTATTAGCCACTACACTTATCGCAAATACCTTTTACCACCAAATTTACATTCTCTGACACAAAACCATCAGGTACTTTAATTTGCGGTATTTTATGTTCTGTTAGGCAAATGGTTTCATTGCAATTGTTACAATGGAAATGTAAGTGTAAATCGGTTTTTATATCACAATTACATCCCTTTTCGCATAACGCATATTTTGTTATCCCTGTGCCATCGTCTATTTGATGCACAATATCCTTTTCTTCAAAAGTTTTAATAGTTCTGTACAAGGTAGTTCTATCTGCTTTTTCAAAAGCATTTTCAATATCACTCAATGTTACCGCTATCTCTTTTTCTGCAAGAAACTTATAAATTAACATACGCATTGCTGTAACACGAATATTTTTTGACTCTAATACTTGTTCTATTGTTTCCATATTTAATCGTGGTCTTCGTTTCCAAATGGTTTAATAATAAGACCTACACTAAATATAAAACCATCTGTAGGTGCATAAATCTCTGGAAAAACAGGATTGTCGTGTGGCGGTAAAACTAAAGGTGAAAACCTGCTTTGTCTTCTATCTGTAAAATTCTCAAAATTCACAAATACACTTCCTAATTTAAAATTACGCATCACCAATAAACCCATAGTTACAAAGTCTGTAGTTTCTGTACCATTGGATAAGAATTGTTTTCCTGTATAAAAGGTTTCATAACCAATACGCCATTTTTCAGATTCGTACATTAAAACACTACCTGCGTTATGCTTTGCTGTTAATGGCTTTTGTGGATTGCCAGGTAAATAATTTAGTTTGATATCAATAAGCGCATAGTTTAAAAACCATCTAAAGTCTTTGTAAGTAAACTTAATATTGGTTTCTGCTCCTTTGCTAAAGATTTCATCTGGTGCATTTTCAAACTGAAATAAACCGTTATCTGTAGAATTTAAAAGCAGTCCATCATTAATAGCAGTCACATAGAATAATTGGTTTATGGAAAAACCAATCTCATCCGATAATCGTGTTTGATAATTCACATCGAAATTAACACCATAAGAACGTTCTGCATCTACTGTAGATTTATCTATAGCAAGCACATTTTCAAAATTGATATACTCTGCTTCTTCTGTAAAAATATCAGGAATCTTATACCCTAAACCTCCACCAATTCTACTTGAAAATCCACTATTGTTTTTATAAAGTAATGAAATTCTTGGAAGTGGAAAGAAACCGAAATCCGTATTATAATCTGCTCTTAATCCTGTTTCTAATATCCAATTATCTGATAAATCATAAATATTATTTGCAAATGCGCCAAAGGTTACATCTTTTTGGTCTCTCTGTAGTGGTGCGTTATCATTTTCATCGAAATTTGAGGTATAAAGATTAGCTCCAACTATCCAATCCGTTTTTTCTGATGCTGTATTATATGTGATTTCAGTAAACGTATTTGTCTGTTTGCCATCAAAATTGAAATCCGGAACGGTTAAATTCCTATCGAAAAAAGAGACACTATTTTTAAACTCTACTGAACTAACGGAATCTAATTGTGTTTGATATACCAATTGACTGCTTAATCGTTTTGAATTGTTTTCTTCTGTATATTGATGAATACCTTCTTCACCACTTTCAATTTTGGTAATATCTCCACCAATTCTATGATCGTACGTTCCGTTTAATCCAAACCAAAGTGTTGTTTTATCTGATGGATAATAAAATAATTTTGGATTGAATGAAATTGATGTTGTTTTTGGTAGGTTACTAAAGCCATCATCTTCTGGGTCGTATGCTTTTTGGTAATGACCAGAACCATAAAGTGATACACCGAATTTTTCATTTCGTTTGCTATAAAATACATTGGCAGTACTTCCTAACGCTTGGGTTTGAGTTAGCATAATATCTAATGCAGGTTCTTCATCTGGTGTTTTAGATACCATATTTACTAATCCTGCAATAGCACCTCCACCATAAAGTGTTGACGAACTTCCTTTAATAATTTCAAATTGTTGTAAGTCTAAAGGTGGTATTTGTAAAATACTTAACCCACTTGAGAAACCACCATATAATGGAAATCCATCTCTTAAAAGCTGTGTGTACCTACCATCTAAACCTTGAATACGAATATTGGTACTCCCACTACTTAATGATGTTTGTTGCATTTGTATTCCTGTGCTTTCACGAAGCACCATAGAAATATTAGTAGGATTCATTATTGCTTTTTCTCCTAATTCCTCTGCACCTATAAACTCTATACGTGTCGGTATTTTTCTAACGGTTCTCGTACTTCTTGAAGATTGCAGTACTACAGCATCTAATTGATTACCACCTTCTTTTAATTTAAAGACTAACGCTGTATTACTTGGAATTTGAATTGTTGTCTCAAATGCTTCAAAGCCTAAAAAGGAAATTATTATTTGATGCTGACCATCTGGTATTTCTGTAAAAGTTGCAATACCATCAAAATCGGTTACTGCTCCTTTTTCTAATACTTCAAAATAAACCGTTGCGCCCAATAAAGGCTCGTTTTCAGCTTCTGTTAGGACTTTTATTTGTATGTCTGATGTTTGTGCCTGTAACGATAGGCAAAGTATTAATATGAGCTTTATGCTCAATAGGTATTTATTCATTGAATTGTATTTGTAATTAACTAAATAATTGATTTAAAATCGATTTGTTTTAGCTGATTACTTGTGGCGGATGCCAAATATTGGAAAGGAAATTAAACCCGTAAATAGGTTGATATGTAGAAATTAAATCCGTTGAGATTTCAATATTAAGTTTTAAATCAAATGTCTTGATGGGTTCGTAAGTAATTGTCATACCGCAACAATTACAAATACAAGTTACAGGACAAGAATCGTCGCTATCTTCTTGATGATTATGATTTGTACTTATCTCGTCTTGATGCTGCTGGTCTTCTATATTTTGCCCATCAGAACAAGGCTTTGCTGAAAGCAATAGTATAATTAATGATAATATGATTGTTACAAATTTCACAATTACAAAGATAAAAATTTAATGATGCAATGGTTGTGCAATTATTTTATTTAAGCGACAACCTTTGCTTTCTCCTTTAAAGTTTCAAGATGCTTTACCATATTGCTTTTACACCATACCTCTTGTTTTATTGTTGGTGGATGACCAATAGCCTTGGTTAACTCTTCCATCATAATCTGCTCAACTACTTCTACATATTCTTCAGTAGTAGATATGCTATCGTGAATAGTGTATATAGGTGCTAATGGATATTCTTCTGAAACACGCTTTGCTATGATGTTAATCATTAAATGACTCTCTATGCTCTGTAATAATCTTGGAAGTAAAGATTTGTCCTTACTTTTTATTTTAGCAAATACATCATACACCGCTTTAAACTTTTGCTCAAATAACCTTTTGGGTGCTGCTTCTGCTTGCCCCTTAAATTGGTTGGATGTAAACAACACTTGAAAAACTGCTGCTTTAACTTCTTTGCGGTCTTTTAATTCAATACCTAATTCCTGTAAAAAGGCATCCTCTAAAAACTCATATAACTTTCCAGATACTACTAAATCAATATAGTCTTGAAACTCATTATTTATAAGGGATTGGGGGATTTCTCCTAACATAATGTAAGAATCATTGTTATGAATATTTATATGTGAAATATTTAATGTATCACTCTTTATTTCATTGAAAACCTTATTTATTTTATTAAGATAAGAAAAATAGCGACTCTGCGGTTCATCAAAAGCAATCGACAATGAGTTATTCTTATTTCGCTCAAATTTTTGCACTATCCAAAAATCACGACTCAACAAAATAGTACTTAAATAGGGTTGACTGTTTTTAATATCTAACGAAATTAATTTTTGGCCATCATACGTAACAGCATTTCTAATTCGACTTGGCATATTGGTCAAATTGGTATGAAAGCGATATACATTATCATCCAACATCAAATTATAATCTTGCCATTTTAACCTTTGTGCGCTCATTTGAGCGTGTACCATTTGATTTGTTGGATGCTTATATTTTTTTCTTACTCTGTCGTACTCCCAAAGTGCTTTATCTTTTATTTTTAAATTATGCTCTTGAACTAAAAAGTCATCTATGTAATCATAATCAATTCGTAGTTTATCATTAAACCACTTTGTTAAAAAGCCAAGATGTTTAACCGACTCTATTTTACGATTTTTATGGGCTTTTAATTTGTTTCTAAAAGTGAAGTCTTCAACTTGCATTGATTTTACAGGTGTTCTGTATCTCTCAATAAATCGAAATCCTTTTGATTTTTCTCCAACCACATAATGATTATCGGACTCAATAATTTGTAAATCGCTTTCTAAATAGTTAAGATACTTTTTATAGTTCTGTATTTTATCCTGCAATTTTTTTGCGTTGATAGGCACAAAATCTTCGCCCTGAATATTCTTATCCATTAATGGAATAGCATTTATTAAATGCAGGATATAACATAGCTTGTCTAACTTATAAGGTTTAAAACTTGGCGGATTATTGTGCGTTAACTCGAATATATCCAAGTTTTCAGGTATGTATATTCTCATTATGCACTTTTGTTTTGGATTAAAATTCCGATTACATCATCATATTCATAGTACATAGTTTTACCCATTTTTGTATAAGGTAATGTTCCGTTGATTCGTAAATTCTGCAACGTGCCTGCTGAAATATTTAATAGCTCACGTACGTCTGCTGATTTTAACCACTTTTTTTGCTCTGTTTGGCTTCCTAAAATTGTCTTCAGTTCTGTGATGATTTCCTGTTTAAGAGTCTTTAAATCATCCTTTGTAATTACTTCAAATGTCATTTTTTATTAAAACGTATTAAAAGGTGTAAACACCTGATTTATATTGTGTTAATTTACGATATTTTGACCTTTACATAAAACAAACTTATTAACATTTATGCACTATCTTTTAACAGAAAAACCCTTGAATAATCAAGGGTTTAAGCATATACTTTTGTTCTTTGTTTATATATGTTAATTAGCGATTCTTTTGGAAGCATCAACATTACTTTTATCAGCAAATTTTTGTTTCAAAATTGCCATATCATCGCTTACTTTTCTATCCAATATTTTAGCATAGTGTTGCGTTGTTTTTAGTGATTTATGACCTAACATTTTACTAACTGATTCCATTGGCACACCATTAGACAATGTTACCGTAGTTGCAAACGTATGACGAGCTAAATGGGTGGTTAAGTTTTTATTGATACCACACAAATCTGCTATCTCTTTTAAATAGGCATTAGACTTTTGATTGCTCAATACAGGAAGCAATACATCTTTTGTAACTGCCTCTGGATGGTTCTCGTATTTCTTTATAATCTCTAAAGCAGTCGGAAGTAGGGGAATGTTACTACGTGTATCTGTTTTAGTACGCTTTGTCTTTATCCACTTATCTCCATCAATACCAAATACCAAATTATCTTTTGATAGTTTCTTAACGTCGCTATACGCTAAACCTGTAAAACAACAGAATATAAAAATGTCTCTTACTTGCTCTAATCTATTAGTGTGTAACTCTTTTTCGAGCATTGTTTGTATTTCTTCTTCTGAAAGAAATTGACGTTCCACTTCTTTTAAACGGACTTTATAATTTAGAAATGGGTCTTTTTTAATCCAATCGTTTGCTATTGCAATACGTACAATCTTTTTAAAATTCTTGATATACTTAATTGTACTGTTATGTCCGCAGTTTCTAACCGTTTTTAAATAGAACTCAAAATCTGTAATATACTTGTGGTCTATTCTGTTTACAGGTATATCACTTACATTGTATTGATGTTGCATAAACTCTTGCAGATGCTTACATACTGTTTTATAACGTTCTAAAGTTCCTGCTGAAAACTCTCTACCAACTAATTTTTCAACTTGCTTGTTGTGATTATTAAAGATGGTTATGAGTGTTATTTGTTTTTCCTCAACACCTAAAAACTTGTTTTTAAGGGTTTCGGTTGTAACCTCCTTGTTATCTTGAATTAAGTCTCTTTGGCTTTGATATACTTTTGTAGTAAGTGAATCTAAATAGGCATTTAGTTCTCGTATATCTTCTGTTCTTCCAATAGCTTTATTGGCTTCAACGCTCCATTTCTCAATCTCAATGGTACGTTTTGTACTAATCTCTGTACGCTTACCATCTATGGTAATACGTAGGTAAATAGGGCATTTGCCCTGTGCATCTACTTTACCCTTTTTTAAGTAGAATAATAATCCAAATGTTTTGTTCATTCTGGTGACCTTTAATTATACATTAATTTACAAAATTTCGAGGTCTTTTAATTGATATATTGTACTGATTTATAAACAGTTATAAACAATTAGGTGACCTAATTAAGGTTTAAAAAAGGTCACCTAATAGGTCACCAACAGAATGGTTTTAAATACATATTTTAATGTTTTGGGTAAAATAAAAAGTCCCATAAACATTGAGTTTACAGGACTTTCGTCGATTTTGAATAAATCTTGGCGGAGAAAGAGGGATTCGAACCCCCGGACCTGTTACAGTCAACAGTTTTCAAGACTGCCGCATTCGACCACTCTGCCATTTCTCCAAGTGTCTCATCAGGTATTCCCTGAATGCGGATGCAAATATAGAAAGGTTTTTTAATTCTGAAAAACAAAAATGAAGTTTTTTTTAAAAAAATTTGAAAATAATATTTTTAATTCTCTATAACTCTAATAATCAGATTATCACCAAGAAATAAAAATTATAGGTATCATTTAAAATATTACAAAAGATAATATCATCGAGAACACTTTATTATATTTGTAAATAAATACAAAAAAAATGGCATTTAATTCTTTTGGAAAATTATTAAAAGTAACCACTTACGGTGAATCTCACGGAACCGCTATTGGTGGTGTAATTGATGGTTTTCCTGCTGGGTTAAAAATTGATTTAGAAGCTATTCAAAATGAATTGAATAGACGTAAACCTGGTCAATCTAAAATTGTAACACAACGTAAAGAACCAGATACGGTAGAGTTTTTATCTGGTATATTTGAAGAAAAAACTACAGGTACTTCTATTGGTTTTATTATTAGAAATACCAATCAGAAATCTAAAGACTACAATCATAACACCAATGTTTATAGACCTTCACATGCAGATTACACGTATGATAAAAAATTTGGAGGTAGAGATTATAGAGGTGGTGGTAGAAGTTCTGCTAGAGAAACTGCCAATTGGGTTGTTGCTGGCGCTTTAGCAAAACAATTAATAGCATCAATGAAAATTAATGCTTTTACTTCTTCTGTAGGCGATATTTTTATTGATAAGCCTTATCAAGATTTAGATTTTTCTAAGACAGAAAACAACATTGTAAGATGTCCGGATGAAAGTTCTGCAGACAAAATGATTGCTAAAATTCAAGAAATAAGAAAAGCTGGAGATACTATTGGCGGTACTATTACATGTGTTGCACAAAATATACCTGTTGGCTTAGGTGAACCTATATTTAATAAATTACATGCAGAATTAGGCAAAGCAATGTTATCTATTAATGCTGTTAAAGGTTTTGAGTTTGGAAGTGGTTTTTGTGGTGCAAAAATGAAAGGATCTGAGCATAATGACATTTTTAATGCTGATGGATCTACTGAATCTAATCTTTCTGGAGGAATTCAAGGAGGTATTAGTAACGGAATGGATATTTACTTTAGAGTAGCTTTTAAACCTGTTGCTACAATAATGACAAATCAACAAACTATAAACTCTGAATATGAGGTAACAGAAATAACTGGTAAAGGGCGTCATGATCCTTGTGTTGTACCAAGAGCTGTACCTATTGTTGAAGCCATGACTGCTCTAGTATTAGCAGATTTTTGGTTATTGAACAAAACAAGAAAAATATAATAAAAAAGCGAAACTTTAAAAAGTTTCGCTTTTTTTATGCTTCACCAGTTGGCCCAAAATTCATTGGAATTGGTGGTTGTTCATAATCTTTAATTTCACCGTTTTGTTGTTCAAACTTTCTAACATTTTCTGCCAAAGCTTTAGAAAGTCTTTTTGCATGTTGCGGAGTTAAAATAATTCTAGACTTTACTTTGGCCTTTGGTACACCAGGCATAATATTAATAAAATCTACTATAAACTCTGAAACAGAATGGTTAATTATAGCTAAATTAGAATATGTGCCTTCAGCAATTTCTTGATCTAATTCTATATTTAATTGTCCGTCTTTATTTTGATTTTCTTCCATAATCTTGTTTATATATCAATTAATTTACAATAAAAAAAAGTTGAATTGAATAATGTAAATAAGTTACAGTAAACAATTCAACTTTTAAAATATATTACTAATAAAAGCTACTATTAGAAACTTTGTTCTATTTCGTCTTTAGGACCAACTAGAATGTTTTCATAAGCTCTCATACCTGTACCTGCTGGTATTCTCTTACCTACAATTACATTTTCTTTTAATCCTTCTAAAGTATCTACTTTACCGCTTACAGCTGCTTCATTTAATACTTTTGTAGTTTCCTGGAAAGAAGCTGCAGAAATAAATGATTTCGTCTGTAAAGATGCTCTTGTAATACCTTGTAAAACTTGTTCTGCTGTTGCTGGTCTTGCATCTCTAGCTTCAACTAAGTTCTGATCGTTTCTTCTTAATAAAGAATTCTCATCTCTTAATTGACGTGCAGAAATAATCTGTCCCGCTCTTAAATTTTCAGAATCTCCAGCATTTTCAACAACTTTCATTCCGTAAATTGCATCATTATCTTTGATAAAGTCAATTTTGTGAATTAATTGATTCTCTAAAAATAAAGTATCTCCAGAATCAATAATCTTAACTTTACGCATCATTTGACGTACAACTACTTCGAAATGCTTATCATTAATTTTTACACCTTGTAAACGATATACTTCTTGAATTTCATTTACTAAGTATTCTTGAACTGCAGATGGTCCTTTAATTCTTAATATATCTGAAGGAGTTGTAGCTCCGTCTGATAATGGCATACCAGCTTTAATAAAGTCATTTTCTTGCACTAAAATTTGGTTAGAAAGTTTAACTAAATACTTACTAATATCTCCAGTTTTAGATTCAACAATAATTTCTCTATTACCACGCTTAATTTTACCGAAAGAAACAACACCGTCTATCTCTGATACTACTGATGGATTAGAAGGGTTACGTGCTTCAAACAATTCTGTTACACGAGGTAAACCTCCTGTAATATCGCCTGCTTTACCTGATTTTCTTGGTATTTTAACTAAGGTATGTCCAGATTCTACCATCTGTCCATCATCAATCATTAAGTGTGCTCCTACTGGTAAACTGTAAGAACGTAAAGCATTACCATCTTCATCTTCAATAATCAATGAAGCAATAATTTTCTTGTTCTTAGAATCGATCATTACCTTTTCTTGGAAACCAGTTTGCTCATCAACTTCAACAGAGTAATTAATACCTTGTTCTAAGTTATCAAACTTAACTCGTCCACTAAATTCAGAAACAATTACACCGTTAAATGGATCCCATTGTACAATTACATCACCTTTCTTAATAGTCTTTCTCTCTTTATCAAAGATGATAGATCCATAAGGTATAATGTTTGTACTTTGAGTAATTCCTGTTTTCTTATCTATAATTTTAATTTCTGCTGTTCTAGAAATTACAATATCAACATCATTACCTTCGCTATCTTTACCAACAACAGTTCTTAAATCTTCGATAGTTACATTACCATCAAATTTAGCTATTAACTTATTGTCTTCAGAAATGTTACCTGCTACCCCACCAACGTGGAATGTACGTAACGTTAACTGTGTACCTGGTTCTCCAATAGATTGCGCTGCAATTACACCAACTGCTTCACCAATTTGTACTTTGTTAAGGGTAGATAAACTTTGACCATAACATTTTGCGCAAATACCTTTTGTAGATTCACAAGATAACGGAGATCTAACTTCTACACTATCTACACCAGACTCTTCAACTGCTTTTGCTAATTGATAAGTAATAGGTTGGTTAGCTTCTAAAATTAGGTCTTCTGTTATTGGATGATAAACGTTATTTAAAGAAATACGTCCTTCAATTCTATCTGATAAAGATTCTACAATCTCATCATTTTTCTTTAATGGAGCAACTTCTAAACCTCTTAATGTACCACAATCTTCTTCGTTGATAATAACATCTTGAGAAACATCTACTAATCTACGTGTTAAATAACCAGCATCGGCTGTTTTTAATGCTGTATCGGCAAGACCTTTACGCGCACCGTGAGTAGAAATGAAGTATTCTAAAATTGATAAACCTTCCTTAAAGTTAGAAAGAATTGGGTTTTCAATAATTTCTCCACCTCCTGCAGTAGATTTTTTAGGTTTTGCCATTAATCCACGCATACCTGTTAACTGACGAATCTGCTCTTTAGAACCCCTTGCCCCAGAATCAAGCATCATGTATACCGAGTTGAAACCTTGTTGATCTTCACGTAAACGTTTCATAGATAACTCAGTTAAATCGTTATTTGTTCTTCCCCAAATATCAATTACCTGGTTGTAACGCTCTTTCTGCGTTAACATACCCATATTATAGTTACCTACAATTGCTTCTACTTCTTTGTTTGCTGCATCAATCATTCCTTGCTTTTCTGCAGGAATAATGATATCTCCTAATGAGAATGATAAACCACCTTGGAAAGCAAATTTATATCCCATATTTTTAATATTATCTAAGAATTCTCCAGTAGTAGGAATATTAGTAGCTTTTAAAATGCCACCAATAATTCCACGTAAATTTTTCTTAGTTAATACTTCATTAATATAACCTGCAGCCGGAGGAACAACTTCATTAAATAAAACCCTACCAACAGTAGTTTTAATAATTCTAGTTACTTGTTCTCCATTTTCATCTATATCTTGAGTTCTTACTTTAATACCAGCATTTAAATCAACTTTTTCTTCGTTAAAAGCAATAGTTACTTCTTCTGGAGAATAAAAAGTTAATCCTTCACCTTTAATAGGCACTTCTGGAGTAGAAACTCTTTCTTTTGTCATATAATATAAACCAAGAACCATATCCTGAGAAGGTACAGTTACTGGTGCACCATTTGCAGGGTTTAAGATATTATGAGAAGCCAACATTAATAATTGTGCTTCTAAAATAGCTTCTGGTCCTAATGGTAAGTGAACAGCCATTTGATCTCCATCAAAATCGGCATTAAATGCAGAACATGCTAATGGATGTAATTGTATTGCTTTTCCTTCAATTAATTTTGGTTGAAAAGCTTGGATACCTAATCTGTGTAACGTAGGAGCCCTGTTTAATAATACTGGATGCCCTTTAATTACATTTTCTAAAATATCCCAAACAACTGGTTCTTTTCTATCTATAATTTTCTTTGCAGATTTTACAGTCTTAACAATACCTCTTTCAATTAATTTTCTAATTACAAAAGGCTTATAAAGTTCTGCTGCCATATCTTTTGGCAATCCACATTCAGATAATTTCATTTCTGGTCCAACAACAATTACAGAACGTGCAGAATAATCAACACGCTTTCCTAATAAATTCTGACGGAAACGTCCTTGTTTACCTTTTAATGAATCTGATAAAGATTTTAAAGGTCTGTTAGATTCTGTTTTTACTGCAGATGATTTACGTGTGTTATCAAATAGAGAATCTACAGATTCTTGTAACATACGTTTTTCATTACGTAAAATAACTTCAGGAGCTTTTATCTCAACTAACCTCTTTAAACGGTTGTTTCTAATAATAACTCTTCTATATAAATCATTTAAATCTGAAGTAGCAAAACGACCTCCATCTAATGGAACTAAAGGTCTTAATTCTGGTGGAATTACCGGAACCGCCTTCATAATCATCCACTCAGGATTATTTTCTCTATTTTTTTGAGAATCTCTAAATGCCTCAACAACATTTAAACGCTTTAATGCTTCTGTTTTACGTTGTTTAGAAGTTTCTGTGTTTGCTTTATGTCTTAAATCGAAAGATAATTGCTCTAAATCGATTCTTGCCAATAAGTCAATTAAACACTCAGCACCCATTTTAGCAATAAACTTGTTTGGGTCTGAATCTTCTAAATATTGATTATCTTGAGGTAATTCATCAGCAATATCTAAGTATTCTTCTTCTGTTAAGAAATCCATTTTTTGTAATGGTTCTCCTTCTACATTTTTAGCAATACCTGGCTGAATTACTACGTATCTCTCGTAGTAAATAATCATATCTAACTTTTTAGAAGGTAAACCTAAAAGGTACCCCATTTTGTTAGGTAATGATCTAAAGTACCAGATATGAGCAACAGGAACCACTAAATTAATGTGTCCTACTCTATCTCTTCGTACTTTCTTTTCTGTTACTTCTACACCACATCTATCACAAACGATACCTTTGTAGCGAATTCTTTTGTACTTTCCACAAGCACATTCATAATCCTTTACAGGACCAAAAATACGCTCACAAAATAAACCATCTCTTTCTGGTTTGTGCGTACGGTAATTTATTGTTTCTGGTTTTAAAACTTCACCTTTAGAAATTTCTAAAATAGCTTCTGGTGATGATAAACCAATTGAGATTTTATTAAACTTTTTTACAGTGTACTTCTCTTGTTTTCTTGCCATGTTGATGGATTCGAATTAAAATTGTAAAAATGGCCTCAATGAGACTTATAAATAAATGATTATAAGAAGTAGATTAAAAAACCTACTTCTTACATCAATTTTTGTTATTCTTCTAATCTAACGTCTAAACCTAAACCTTTAAGTTCGTGCATTAATACGTTAAATGATTCTGGTAAACCAGGTTCTGGCATAGTTTCACCTTTCACAATACTTTCGTATGTTTTAGCTCTACCCATAACATCATCAGATTTTACTGTTAAGATTTCTCTTAAGATACTTGATGCACCATATGCTTCAAGAGCCCAAACTTCCATCTCTCCAAAACGTTGACCACCAAACTGAGCTTTACCTCCTAATGGCTGTTGTGTAATTAATGAGTATGGTCCTATAGAACGAGCATGCATTTTATCTTCAATCATATGACCTAATTTAATCATATAAATAATACCAACCGTTGCTGGTTGATCAAAACGTTTACCTGTTCCTCCATCATATAAATATGTATGTCCAAATCTTGGTACGCCAGCTTCATCTGTAATACCGTTAATTTGCTCTAAAGATGCTCCATCAAAAATAGGTGTTGCATATTTAGTGTTTAATTTTTGACCTGCCCAACCAAGAACAGTTTCATAAATTTGACCAATATTCATACGAGATGGTACACCTAATGGATTTAATACGATATCTACTGGAGTTCCGTCTTCTAAGAAAGGCATATCTTCTGCTCTAACTATACGTGCAACAATACCTTTGTTACCGTGACGTCCTGCCATTTTATCACCAACTTTAAGCTTACGTTTCTTAGCAATGTAAACTTTAGCTAATTTTAAAATACCTGCTGGTAATTCATCTCCAACTGAAATTGTAAACTTTTGACGACGTAATGATCCTTGTAAATCATTTACTTTAATCTTATAGTTATGAACTAGTTCACCAACTAATTTATTTAAGTCGCTATCTGTTGTCCACGAACCTGTTAAATGCACATAATCATCAACAGAGTTTAACATTTTAAGAGTATATTTTTTACCTTTTGGTAAAACTTCTTCTCCTAAATCATTAAATACTCCTTGAGAAGTTTTACCACTAATTAAAGTAAATAATTTCTCGATTAATTCGTCTTTTAAACCTTCAAATTTAGAAACAAAAGATTGCTCTAAAGTAGCTACAGCTTCTTTATCTCTAATTCTCTTATTTTTATCTTTTAAGGCTCTTCTAAATAATTTTTTATCAATTACTACACCTCTTAGTGATGGAGAAGCTTTTAATGATGCATCTTTTACATCACCAGCTTTGTCACCAAAAATAGCACGTAATAATTTTTCTTCTGGAGTAGGGTCAGATTCTCCTTTTGGTGTAATCTTACCAATTAAGATATCACCAGGATTAACTTCTGCACCTATTCTAATCATTCCGTTTTCATCTAAATCTTTTGTAGCTTCTTCAGAAACGTTAGGAATATCATTAGTTAACTCTTCGGTACCTAATTTTGTATCTCTAACATCTAAAGAATATTCATCAATATGAATAGATGTAAATATATCTTCTCGAACAACTTTTTCTGAAATTACAATTGCATCCTCAAAGTTATACCCTTTCCAAGGCATAAAGGCTACTTTCATGTTTCTACCTAAAGCTAATTCTCCTTTTTGAGTTGCATAACCTTCACAAAGAACTTGTCCTTCTTCAACTCTATCACCTCTTTCTACAATTGGTTTTAGGTTAATGTTAGTTCCTTGATTGGTTTTTCTAAACTTAATTAAGTTGTAAGAAACTTCATCAGAATCAAAACTTACAAGTTTTTCTTCTTCTGTTCTATCATACTTAATTGTAATTTTATTAGCATCAACATAAATTACTTCACCTGCACCTTCCGCATTAATTAAAATACGAGAATCTTTTGCAACTCTACGCTCTAAACCAGTACCAACAATTGGAGATTCTGGTCTTAACAATGGTACAGCTTGACGCATCATGTTAGATCCCATTAAGGCTCTGTTCGCATCATCATGCTCTAAGAATGGTATTAAAGATGCAGATATTGACGCAATTTGATTAGGAGCAACATCCATATAGTCAATTACATCTGGTGTAACAACCGGGAAATCTCCTTCTTCACGAGCAATAACTCTATCTAAAACAATACTACCGTCTTCTTTAAGTTCTAAATTAGATTGAGCAATTTTCTTACCTTCTTCTTCTTCGGCACTTAAATAAGTTGGCTCTTCTTTAGCAACAACACCATTATCTACTTTTCTATAAGGAGTTTCGATAAAACCTAAATTATTCACTTTTGCAAATACAGAAAGTGAAGAAATTAAACCAATGTTTGGCCCTTCTGGTGTTTCAATTGGACATAGACGTCCATAATGTGTATAGTGAACATCACGAACCTCAAAACCTGCTCTTTCTCTTGATAAACCACCTGGCCCAAGTGCAGATAATCTACGCTTATGTGTAATCTCTGCTAACGGATTCGTTTGATCCATAAATTGAGATAACTGGTTTGTACCAAAGAAAGAATTAATTACAGATGATAAAGTCTTAGCATTTATTAAATCGATTGGTGTAAACACCTCGTTATCACGCACATTCATACGCTCACGAATTGTTCTTGCCATACGAGCTAAACCAACACCAAATTGACCAGCTAATTGCTCTCCTACAGTTCTTACACGTCTGTTAGATAGGTGATCAATATCATCTACTTCTGCCTTAGAATTGATTAATTCAATTAAATATTTTATTATAGTAATAATATCTAACTTAGTTAATACTTTTTGGTCTATAGGCTCATTTAACTGAAGTTTGGTGTTCATTCTAAAACGACCTACTTCACCTAAATTATATCTTTGTTCAGAAAAGAATAATTTATCAATAATACCTCTTGCAGTTTCCTCATCTGGCGGTTCTGCATTACGTAATTGTCTATAAATATGTTCTACTGCTTCTTTTTCAGAATTTGTAGGATCTTTCTGTAACGTATTATGTATAATTGCATAATCTGCCATGTCGTTATCTTCTTTATGAAGTAAAACGGTTTTGGCACCTGCATCTATAATTTCGTCTATATGTTCTTTATCTAAAATAGTATCACGGTCAAAAATAATTTCGTTTCTTTCGATAGATACTACTTCACCAGTATCTTCATCTACGAAATCTTCATGCCAAGTTTTTAAAACTCTAGCAGCCAATTTACGACCTAATACTTTTTTTAATCCAGCTTTAGAAACTTTTACTTCTTCTGCAAGATCAAAAATTTCTAATATATCTTTATCTCTTTCAAAACCTATGGCTCTGAATAATGTTGTTACTGGTAATTTTTTCTTTCTATCAATGTAAGCATACATTACTTGATTGATATCGGTAGCAAATTCTATCCAAGATCCTTTAAAAGGAATAACTCTTGCAGAATATAATTTTGTACCATTTGCGTGGAAAGATTGTCCAAAGAACACACCTGGTGATCTATGTAACTGAGAAACTACCACACGCTCTGCACCATTTATTACAAAGGTACCAGAGTTTGTCATATAAGGTATTGTACCAAGATAAACATCTTGTACAATTGTTTCGAAATCTTCGTGTTCTGGATCTGTACAGTAAAGTTTTAAACGTGCTTTTAAAGGCACACTGTGCGTAAGACCTCTTTCGATACATTCTTGAATAGAATATCTTGGTGGATCTACGAAGTAGTCTAGAAATTCTAATACGAATTGATTTCTTGTATCTGTAATTGGAAAGTTATCCATGAAGGTTTTGTACAAACCTTCTTCACCTCTTTCTTCTGCTTTCGTTTGAAGTTGGAAAAAATCTTGGAAAGATTTTACCTGAATATCCAAGAAATCTGGATATTCTTTAATCATTTGAGAAGTTGCGAAGTTGATTCTTTCAGTAGTGTTTTTCGTTGCCAAAAGAGTATATTTTTTTGATTAAAATCTGAATTAAAATAAAGAACGAATATATACACAAAATGGTTTAGGTCTAGAGACAAGTGTCCCTAGTACCTAAACCTAAATTTGTTTTCCCGTTACGTTTACACGTCGGGAGTAATAGCTTACTTAAGCTCTACCTCAGCTCCAGCTTCTTCTAAAGATGCTTTAAGACCTTCAGCCTCATCTTTAGATACACCTTCTTTTACTGCTGCTGGTGCGCTATCTACGATACCTTTAGCTTCTTTTAATCCTAAACCAGTTAATTCTTTAACTAATTTAACAACTGCTAATTTAGAACCTCCTGCTGCTGTTAAAATAACATCAAATTCAGTTTGCTCATCAGCTGCTTCTGCTCCACCTGCTGCTGGTCCTGCTACTGCTACTGCTGCTGCAGCTGGCTCGATACCATACTCATCTTTTAAAATAGTAGCTAATTCATTAACTTCTTTTACTGTTAAGTTAACTAATTGCTCTGCGAAATCTTTTAATTCTGCCATTTTAATTGTTTTTAAAAATTTTGTTTATTATAGTTTATTTGTGCGCGTAATTATTTTTCAGATAATGTCTTAATAATACCTGAAAGTGTTTGTCCACCTGACTGTAATGCTGAAACAACATTCTTAGCAGGAGACTGTAATAATCCAATGATTTCTCCAATTAATTCTTCTCTAGATTTAATATCTACTAAAGCATCTAATTGATCATCTCCAATATAAATAGATTCTTCTGCAAATGCACCTTTTAATAAAGGTCTATCTTTAGATTTCTTTCTAAATTCTTTGATTAATTTCGCAGGTGCATTTGCAGCCTCAGAAATCATCATTGAAGTATTTCCTTTTAATACTGTTGGTAAGTCTCCAAAATCTTTATCTGAAGCTTCCATTGCTTTTGCAAGTAATGTATTTTTAACAACTGATAACTGAACTCCTGCTTTAAAACAAGCTCTTCTTAAATTAGATGTTGTTTGTGCATCTAATCCAGAAATATCTGCTAAATATAAAGTGTTTGTATCTGCTAATACTGCTGTTAAATCTTGTATTACTTGTGATTTCTCTTCTCTAGTCATAATTATAAGTTTTAACGTATTAAACAGTTTTAACTTCAACAGCTATACTAGGACTCATCGTACTAGACATGAAAACGCTTTTTACATACGTTCCTTTTGCTGTTGTAGGTTTCAATTTAATAATTGTTTGTATTAACTCGTTTGCATTCTCTTCAATCTTCTTAGCATCAAAAGATACTTTTCCAATTGCAGCATGTACAATACCAGTTTTGTCTACTTTAAAGTCTATTTTACCAGCTTTAACATCTTGAACGGCTTTTGCAACATCCATAGTAACAGTACCAGTCTTTGGGTTCGGCATTAATCCTCTTGGACCTAATACTCTACCTAAAGGACCTAATTTCCCCATTACACTTGGCATCGTGATGATAACATCAACGTCTGTCCAACCACCTTTAATCTTTTGAAGATATTCATCTAACCCTACATAATCTGCACCTGCTGCTGTAGCTTCTGCTTCTTTATCTGGAGTTACTAATGCTAAAACTTTAACATCTTTTCCTGTTCCGTGAGGTAATGTTACAACACCACGAACCATTTGATTAGCTTTACGTGGATCTACTCCTAAACGAATTGCTAAATCTACTGATGCATCAAACTTTACATTAGTAATGTCTTTGACTAGAGCTGAAGCTGCTGCTAAATCATAAGATTTAGAGCTATCTACTTTTGCGTAAGCTTCTTTTTGCTTTTTTGTTAATTTTGCCATTTTACTACTTTTTATAAAGTTTATGCTGGTGCATCACCTTTTACTGTTAATCCCATAGAACGTGCTGTACCTGCAATCATACGCATTGCTGAAGAAACTTCAAAGGCATTTAAATCTACCATCTTGTCTTCTGCAATTGTTTTAATTTGATCCCAAGTAACTGATGCTACCTTCTTTCTGTTTGGTTCACCTGAACCCTTTTTAATTTTGGCCGCTTCTAGTAACTGAACTGCTGCAGGAGGAGTTTTTACAACAAAATCAAACGATTTGTCTTTGAAAACAGTAATAACAACAGGTAATACTTTACCTTGTTTGTCTTGCGTTCTTGCATTAAACTGTTTACAGAACTCCATAATGTTAACACCAGCAGCACCTAAAGCGGGTCCAACCGGCGGCGATGGATTCGCTGCGCCTCCCCTTACTTGTAACTTAACTACTTTACTAACTTCTTTTGCCATTTTAAAAATGTTTAATGATTTATTTTAAGTTGGAAGCCAAAAAATAAATCGATATATATTTGTGTAACAATTATATCTTTTCTACTTGCATATAACTTAATTCTAATGGTGTTTTTCTTCCGAATATTTTCACCATTACCTCAAGCTTACGCTTTTCTTCGTTTACTTTTTCAATAGTACCATCAAAACCATTAAATGGTCCGTCAACTACTTTTATTGTTTCTCCGATATTAAATGGAATTGCAACATTCTCATCTCTTACAGATAATTCATCTACTTTACCTAACATTCTGTTCACTTCAGATTTACGCATAGGTACAGGTTCACCTCCTTTAGTTTCACCTAAAAAACCAATTACACCTGTAATTGCTTTAATAACGTGAGGAACTTCACCAGATAAATTAGCTTCTACCATAATGTAACCAGGAAAATAAACTCTTTCTCTATTTATTTTCTTACCATTACGTACTTGTACAACTTTCTCTGTAGGCACTATTACTTGGCTTACATAATCAGATAAGCCTACCCTAGAGATTTCTGTCTCTATGTAAGCTTTTACCTTATTCTCTTGTCCACCAATGGCTCTAACAACATACCATTTCATTACTGAATCAGTCGCCATCTCTAATTAGATTTAAACATTGTGAAAAAGTTATCCAAACCTGTTTGAAAAACATAGTCTATACCTGCTACAGCTAAAGCGAACAAAATAGTGAACACCGCTACTGTTACTGTTGTCTTTTGAGCATCTTCTTTAGAGATCCAAGTCATGTGATTGCTTAGTTCATCAAAAGAATCTTTAATATATTGTATAAACTTCATTCTAATTGTATGTTTTTGCACGGATTGAGAGACTCGAACTCCCGACACCTGGTTTTGGAGACCAGTGCTCTACCAACTGAGCTAAACCCGTTTATTATTTCATTTATAAAGGCATCCCGATAAAATCGGGACACCCTTTTAAATTTATACTTAATAAATCAATATATAAAATATTAATCTAATAATTCAGTTACCTGACCTGCACCTACAGTTCTACCACCTTCACGGATAGCGAAACGTAAACCAACGTTTAATGCGATTGGTTGGATTAAATCTACAGTAATTGTTAAGTTATCTCCTGGCATTACCATTTCAACACCATCAGGTAAGTTAATTGTACCTGTAACATCCGTAGTTCTTACATAGAATTGTGGACGGTAATTGTTATGGAATGGAGTATGACGACCACCTTCTTCCTTCTTTAAAACATAAACTTCTGCTTTAAATTTAGCGTGTGGTGTTACAGAACCTGGCTTACAGATTACCATACCTCTTTTAATATCTTCTTTAGCAATACCTCTTAATAAGATACCTGCATTATCTCCAGCCTCACCTCTATCTAAGATTTGACGGAACATTTCAATACCAGTAATAGTAGAAGTCATTTTTTCAGCTCCCATACCGATAATATCTACAACATCTCCAGTGTTTGCAATACCAGTCTCAATACGACCAGTTGCAACTGTACCACGACCTGTAATAGAGAATACATCTTCAACAGGCATTAAGAAATCTTTATCCACCTCTCTTAATGGTTCTTCAATCCAAGCATCAACTTCTTTCATCAATTCAAGAACAGTATCAACCCATTTTTGCTCACCATTTAAAGCTCCTAAAGCAGAACCTGAAACTACAGGACCATTATCTCCATCATATTCATAGAAAGATAATAATTCTCTAACTTCCATATCAACTAATTCTAAAAGCTCTTCATCATCAACCATATCAACTTTGTTTAAGAAAACAACGATACGAGGAATTCCTACCTGACGACCTAATAAGATATGCTCTCTAGTCTGTGGCATTGGTCCATCTGTTGCAGCAACAACTAAAATAGCACCATCCATTTGAGCAGCACCCGTTACCATGTTCTTAACATAATCGGCGTGACCTGGACAATCTACGTGTGCATAGTGACGCTTTTCAGTTTGGTACTCTACGTGAGAAGTGTTAATTGTAATACCTCTTTCTTTTTCTTCCGGAGCATTATCAATCTGATCAAAAGATCTAGCCTCAGAGAATCCTGCATCAGCTAATACTTTAGTAATAGCCGCAGTTAAAGTTGTTTTACCGTGATCTACGTGTCCGATAGTACCAATGTTTAAGTGTGGTTTCGAACGGTCAAAAGTTCCTTTTGCCATAATTATTAATTTTAATTCTTAGTTTAAATATATTTAGTGTCTAATAATACATAAAAAATGAGCCAGCGATGGGATTTGAACCCACGACCTCATCCCTACCAAGGATGCGCTCTACCAACTGAGCTACACCGGCTTGTTGATATTTTAGAGCGAAAGACCGGGTTCGAACCGGCGACATTCAGCTTGGAAGGCTGACGCTCTACCAACTGAGCTACTTTCGCAATTTGTAAATTGTGGGGAGAGCAGGATTCGAACCTGCGAAGACATAGTCAACGGAGTTACAGTCCGTCCTCGTTGGCCGCTTGAGTATCTCCCCGATAATTTACTATTTTAATGAACTTTTAAATTACAAATGCAATTTAATTTACTGAGCCAATGGAGGGACTCGAACCCACGACCTGCTGATTACAAATCAGCTGCTCTAGCCAGCTGAGCTACATCGGCTTTCGTTGTTTAAAAACAACACGCTATTTCTAACGGTTTGCAAATGTATAAAGTTTTTTCAATTTCCAAAACTTTTTTTTAAGTTTTTTTGTTTTTTTTTCGTTTTACGAAATCATAGAATCTCTTAACTTCTCTTTTGATCTTTTTAATTGCCTCTTTAAATTATCAACTGCGGCATTAACACCTTCTTCAAAAGTTTTCGTTTCTCTTTTGACAATCAACTCGCTACCAGGTATATTAATTTTTATTTCTGTTATTTTATTTTCTTTATCACTTGTGTTTTGAACTTTTAAAAACACTTCTGCATCAACTATCTTATCATGAAATTTTGACAATGTTAAAACCTTAGTTTCTACAAACGTTATTAATTGACTATCTGCATTAAAATTTACCGATTGCGTGAATACTTTCATACCTTATCATTTTTTGTTGCTTCTAGGGTGAGCATTGTTATACACTTTTTTTATTGCTTCTAAACTATTACTAGCATAGATTTGAGTAGAGGCTAAAGATGAATGCCCTAGCAATTCTTTAACCGAATTTAAGTCTGCCCCTTCATTTAAAAGATGTGTTGCAAAAGAATGCCTTAATATATGTGGACTCTTTTTTACCTTTGAGGAGACTTCACTAAAGTAAGAATTTATAATTCTGTAAACAAGTGTTTCATATAATTTATTTCCTTTTGAAGTAATTAACAAATATTCTGAAACAAAACCTTCTTTGTTTCTCTCTTGTAAATACTTTTTTATTGAAATTAGCACAGAGGGAAGTATTGGCACATAACGTTCTTTATTCCTTTTACCCAAGACTTTTATAGTATTATTTGTAGAATTTATATCTTGTAATTTTAAGCTGATTAACTCTGCTCTTCTAATTCCTGTAGAGTACAAGAGCTCTACCAACAACTTGTTTCGTAGAGTTTCAAAACTATTATCATTTTCAAGAGAACTTATAACAGCATTCACTTCTTTTACAGTGAAAGGAACCTGGACTTTCTTTTTGATTTTTAAAGCTCTATGTTTTGCTAACGGATTACTATCTAACTGACCTGTTTTTTGTAAAAATTTATAAAATGACTTTAATGAACTAATTTTTCTGTTTATAGAATTATTTGATACATCAGAATTAACTAAACTTACAATCCAACTTCTAATTAAGGGATATTTCACCTCTAACAAATCATCTAATTCAAATTCTGATAAACAAAATTCATTGAAAGCAGTTAAATCTGTTTTATATGCAACTATAGTATGCTTAGAATATTTTTTTTCTAAGGATAAATAATCTAAAAAAGAATTGATTAACATTATTAATTTTTAATAATCAAATTTAGTGTTTTTAAAGCAAAAAAAATCTCGTACTAAAATTAGTACGAGATTTATTATTTTAAGAATACGTTAGATTTATCCAACCTCTTCTTGTGTTCTTAATCTTTGAACGTAAGAAGCTTTTATTCTTTGAGCTCTTTTCGCTACAGATGGCTTTGTAAAGTTTTTTCTGTTACGTAAGTTCTTCATCGTCTTAGTACGATCGAATTTTCTTTTATAACGCTTTAACGCTCTATCTATATTTTCTCCTTCTTTAATAGGTATAATTAACATAAGTTAGCACCTCCCTTCATAGTATCTTTATATTTTGAATAGCACAATGGCTATTTGGTTTATTTTTTGGTTTGCAAATGTAGTTACAAATTATGAAATAACAATTACTAAATTAAATTTATTTTAAATAGTCTATTTACTCTAATTTTCAATAGTTTAAAACAGGTTTTAAATAATCATTATAAAGTCAAAAAATAATAAAATATAAAAATGTACTAAGTAGCTGGTTTATATTCTTTATTATCGATTACCATTTTTGCTATAATCTCTTTTAGTATTTCTGAAGTTCCTCCTCCTATTGGACCTAATCTACTATCTCTTAACAACCTTGCCATAGGATATTCTTCCATATAACCATAGCCTCCTAAAAGTTGTAAAGCATCATAAATAACCTCATCTGCTATCTTTGTAGATAATAATTTAGACATACTTGCTTCTTTAACAACATAAGCTCCTAAATCTAATCTTTTAGTTATCGAGTAATTATACTCTCTACACATATCTACTTTACTAGACATTTCTGCTATTTTATGTCTTAAAGCTTGAAATTTATCTAAAGACTTGCCAAAAGCAACTCTTTCTTGCATGTAATTAATTGCATAATCTACTGCGAATTCTGCTCTTGCGTGTGCATTTACCCCCATTATCAATCTTTCTAAAGCAAAATGTTGCATGATATAAGGAAAGCCTTTTCCTTCTTCTCCCATTAAGTTTTCAACAGGAATTTCTACATTATCAAAAGCAATTTCTCCAGTATCTGAAGCTCTCCAACCAAGTTTATCTAATTTCGTTGCAGAAATACCTTTTGCTTCTCTATCGACAACAAAAATACTAATCCCTTTATATTTATCCGAAGGATCTGTTTTTGCTGCAACTATTAAATAATCTGAATAAACTCCGTTAGTTATAAAAGTTTTAGATCCGTTTAGAATATACTTATCACCTTTTTTAATAGCTGTAGATCTCATACCCGCAACATCACTTCCACCAAAAGGCTCTGTAATACAAAGACAACCAATTTTATCGCCTTCTACACTTGGTACAAGATATTTTTGTTTGATAAATTCTGTACCTTCCTTATTAAGATGTGTCATTGCTAAAAATTCATGCGCCCACATTGCTGCTGCAAAACCACCTGAATTAACCTTTTGCAATTCTTCTAAAAAAATTACGGTGTAGAATAAATCTAAATCTAACCCCCCGTACTCTTCTGGTGTACGCAAACCGAAATATCCCATTTCGCCAAATTTTTTCCAAATAAATCTGTCTATGGTTCCTGTTTTTTCCCATTTATCAATATGAGGAACTACTTCCTTCTGTAAAAAATCTTTAAAACTTGCACGAAAAGCGTCGTGTTCTTCAGTAAAGTACATACTGTTCATCTGGTAAGAATTTTGAGTTGTTTATTTAGCTACCAAATATAAGACTATTCTGTCATACAAATCTAACGGAAAACCACTGATATTTTTTAATTGTGAAATATTTTGCAATTCAGCCACCTCATCTCTGTACTCAAATATCTTTTTACACAATTCATAATCTACGTACGGAGTTTTAAGAATTTCTTTAAAAGAAGCTGTATTTACATTGACTTTTTGAATATATGGTAATTCTACAAGTTTAAAGGTTTGTTTAATTTTAACCAAAACTTCTGGCTTAACACCCCATATTTCGTCTAGTTGACTAAGCATAGAAAATCCTTGTAATTTAGAACGATACTTAATAATTCTGGCTGAAATTTTATCTCCAACACCATCAATTGTTTTAAAATCTTCTAAAGTTGCTTTATTAATATCTGCTGTCGATAGAGTTTTATTCTGATTTTTAGTATATTTAACAATAGTAGAATTAGATGTACTTGTTTTTTGTTTAGTAACCCAATCAGGGAACTTAAAATACGGAGCAATTCTATTTAAAAGTGAATCTGAAACATTTGTAACTTTCTGAAACTCTTCTTTAGAATTCACAAATTGATTTCGATTTCTATAAGCAAGTAACTTATCTATTTCATTTATAGACATTCCTAATTGAACACCTTTATAATCTGTTATATAGTTCGGATTAAAAGGATATAACTTAGGCTTTCTTGATTCTAAAGCAATTAATTTTAAACTATCTATCTTCTTATAAAAGGCTAAAGTTCGAGCATTATCAATTATTGATAGATCTTTACTTGAGTCCTTATAAAAGAAAATTAAAACTTGGAATAAAGCTATAATTATAACCAATAAAAAAATCCCATTTCTTTGGTTTTTATTATACCAGAAATGGGATTTGAATATGTTCATTTGTACTTTTTATGCTTTGTTTGTTTTAATAGCACTCATATACTTCTTTAATTCTACTTTAACCTTAGGCGCTAAAAGAATTAAACCTATCATGTTTGGAACCATCATTGCAAACACCATTGCATCAGAGAAACCAATTACAGAACCTAAACTAGCTGCCGCACCTATTATAACAAAAATACAGAAAATAACTTTGTAAGTGTATTCCATCTTTTTTGATCTTCCGAATAAATAAGACCAACCTTGAAAACCATAGTAAGACCAAGAAATCATAGAACTAAATGCAAATAAAACTACTGCAACTGTTAACACGTATGGAAACCAAGAAATAGCCGACTCAAAAGCTCCTGAAGTTAATAAAATTGCTTGCGCATCACTTAAAGATGCATTTTCTGCAGTTACATTACCTGTAATAATTAATACTAAAGCTGTCATTGTACAAACCACTACAGTATCAATAAATGGCTCTAATAAAGCAACCATTCCTTCACTTGCTGCGTATTTAGTTTTTACTGCTGAATGCGCAATAGAAGCAGAACCAATACCTGCTTCATTAGAAAATGCTGCCCTTCTAAAACCTTGAATCATTACACCAATTGCACCACCAGCAATTCCTTCTGGACTAAAAGCACCATCAAAAATTTGCACGAAAGCATCACCAATCATATCATAATTTGCAAAAATCACAAACAATGCTGCACCCACATAAATTGCAACCATAAAAGGAACAATTTTATCTGTAACCTTAGCAATTTTCTTGATTCCACCGATAATTACAATACCAACTAAGATAGCCATAACCAAACCGAACAACCAACCTTTACCTGCTAAAACAGACTCTGAACCACCTGTAATATTTTGAACTAATTGAAAAGCTTGATTTACCTGAAACATGTTTCCTCCTCCAAAAGAACCACCAATAACAAAAATTGCAAATAAAGCTGCTAAAATCTTACCTAGCGTTTTATTTTTTAATCCTTTTGTTAAGTAATACATTGGCCCTCCGTAAACAGTACCATCTGCTTCGATATCTCTATATTTTACACCTAAAGTACATTCTACAAATTTAGACGCCATTCCTAAGAAACCAGCAACTATCATCCAGAATGTTGCACCTGCACCACCAATTGAAACAGCAATTGCAACACCTGCAATATTACCTAAACCTACAGTTGCAGAAAGCGCTGCTGTTAATGCTTGAAAATGCGAAACCTCACCTTCATGACCCTCTACTCTAATTGTGTCAGGATTATCACCTTCTTCTGTTGTTGAAACATTATTTGAAACTTCAATAGCTTTATTTTCGCCTTTACCTTCTAAACCGTCATATTTTCCTCTAACAATATTTATTGAAGTAAAGAAACCTCTAAAATTGATAAAGTTAAAATAAACTGTAAAATATAAAGCTCCTAATATTAACGGGAATAAAACCCAATAAATACTAATAGTATCTGTAAAAGGAATTTGATAAAAAATAAAATCTACAAACCATCCTGTTGCATTACCAAATGCTTCATCAATTTGTTGATCTAAACCTTTTTCTTGAGCAAATGTAAAAAAGGGTGTTGCTAACATTAGCAACGAAAGAAGTTTTTTATTCATAATAGAAATTTGATTAATTTAAATTTAGTGACCCGCAATATCATAAAAAAATGCTCTTTTAACAAGTTTTAAGCGTTAAAAGTAACTTTATGACAACGTTTCTTTAAACTTTTGTAAATCTACTTTAAAAGAATTTGTTTTAAAGCCTAACTCTTTATTCGTTTTAGTTAAGTCGAAACCTGTTTTTGCAGGTCTTAAAGCTTTTTGATTTAAAGTTTTGGTAGAAATTGGTTTTATTAAATCTTTGCTTAAGTTAAAAACCTCTGCAATTTCTTGTGCGATTTCAAAAACACTAAGCAGTTTATCCGAAGAGATATTAAAAATTCCTTTTGCTTTTTTATCAATAACAACCTTGCAAGCTAATGCTAATTCTTCTACATAAGTTGGCATTCTATATTGATCATCAACAATCGTAATTTCTTTGTTATTTTCTAACATTTCTTTTACCCAAAGTACAATATTACTTCTACTCATGTCAAAAACTTTTCCGTAGACTAAAATTGTTCTTAAGATTGTGAAATCTATTTCTGAATTCAATAAAACTTGTTCAGATTTTAATTTTGACTCGCCATAATAACTTAAAGGATTCGGAATATCAGACTCTTTATAGTATCCTTTTTTGCCATCAAAAATAAAATCCGTAGAAATATGAATTAGATGAATTTTAAGTTTTTCTGAAACATCTTTTAACGATTCTACCGCTAAAACATTTAACTCGTTACAAGTTTCTTTGGCATCTTCACAAGCATCTACGTTTGTCATAGCTGCTGTATTTATAATAAAATCTGGTTTAATTTTTAGAATAGCATCAGTTAATAAAATTTTATTGGTGATATCTATTGACGAGTACTTAAAATCTTTTCTTCCGCTTCTGTTATTTCCTTTAGAAAAACCATAAACATCATACACATCTTTATTTTTGAGTAACAAGTTTAGTAGAGATTGACCTAACAAACCATTACTACCCGTAATAATTACTTTTTCCATTTAAAAGATTTGTCTTAGTTTAATTATTTGCTCTGGCCTACCCAAAACAATTAGTTGAGAATTTTCTACTAATTTGATGTTTGCCTCTGGATTGATTACATAATCTTTATCCGGATTTCTAAATCCTATTACGGTACAACCAGTTTGTTTTCTTAAGTCTAAATCTAAAATAGTTTTATTTATAAATTTAGATGGCAAATCGTTTACAGCTATTTCTTCTAGGTTTGCAGTTGTTTCACCTTCTATAGTTAATCTATCTACAAATTCTATAACATCTGGCGTTGTAACCAAAGATGCCATATGATTTCCGCCAAGTTTATCTGGCATTATTACATTATTTGCACCGGCAAACTTTAATTTCTTGTACGAAGATTCGTTAGATGCTCTACTAATAATTGTGCACTTATTATTTAATTGACTTGCAGTTAATACTACAAATAGATTATTCGCATCCGAAGGTAAAGCTGTTATCAAAAAAGAGGCTTTTTCGATTCCGGCTTTTAATAATGTTTCATCTAAAGTTGCATCACCTTCAATATTTAAAATCCCTTCAGAATCTAAAAAAGAAATCATTTCTTTATCTTTTTCTACAACAACAAATTCTTTATTGTAGTTTCCTAATTTTAATATTGCTTGCTTACCATTTCTACCGTAACCACAAACAATAGTGTGGTTTTTTAAATGATTTATTTGTTTTTCCACTTTTCTGTGTTTAAAATGTTGAAATAATTTACCGCTAACCAAATATTCTGAAAACGAAGAAACCGCATAACCAAAAATGGTAATACTTGTTAAAATTAAAAAAATTGTAAATACTTTTTCTTCAGGTGAAAAAGGCTGCAACTCACCAAAACCTACCGTTGTTACAGTAATTACTGTCATATAAAGTGCATCTACAAAATTATAGCCAGAAAGCGACATATAACCAATTGTACCAACACCAATTATTAACATAACTAGTAAAGCAATTTTATTTATTTTCGATTTTAGAAACTTCATATTTTACAAATCAAAAACCGAGCTTCTTTTGGTGTAAATCATATCTTTTAATTTTAAAATAAAAGCCATTGTTAAATACAAGCCAAAAGACAAACCTGCAGTAAAAAATGTAGCATAAATAAAGAATAAACGAACGTTTAATGCTCTCATCCCTAATCTATCTGCCAATCTAGAAAAGACTCCAAATCCATTTCTTTCAAAAAAATGACGTATACTGTCTATCATTATTTACCAAATTAAATATATCGCAAGATACTATTTTACATTTTTAAAAGGAAGATTTTTTATTTCTTAAACATCTTAAAACTAGTTAAAAAACATTTATAAAGGTTTTTAGATTGATTCTTAAATTAAATTTCTAATGATTAACTTTGCTTTTTTTGAAAAATAAGGCACATTTGAAAGACCAAGAATATATAGAAGTTTACGGAGCAAGGGCTCATAATTTAAAGAATATTGATGTAAAAATTCCTCGCGAAAAACTAGTAGTTATAACTGGTTTAAGTGGTAGCGGAAAATCTTCTTTAGCTTTTGATACTATTTATGCTGAAGGACAAAGGCGTTATATAGAGACTTTTTCTGCGTATGCCAGACAATTTTTAGGAGGATTAGAAAGACCCGATGTTGACAAAATTGATGGTTTATCACCCGTAATATCTATCGAACAAAAAACAACAAATAAAAGTCCGAGATCTACTGTTGGTACCATTACAGAAATTTATGATTTTTTAAGATTACTTTTTGCAAGAGCTGGTGAAGCATACTCATATAACACAGGCCAAAAAATGGTAAGTTATTCTGATGAGCAAATTAAAGATCTTATTTTAAAAGATTTTGATAACAAAAAAATTGCCGTTTTAGCACCTTTAATTAAATCTAGAAAAGGACATTATAGAGAATTATTCGAACAAATTTCTAAACAAGGTTTTTTAAGAGTTCGTGTAGATGGTAAAATTCAAGAAATTGAAAAAGGAATGAAGCTAGACAGATACAAAACTCATGATATTGAAGTTGTAATCGATCGTTTAGCCGTAAACAAATCCGTAGAGAAACGTTTAGATGAAACTATAAAAACAGCCTTATATTCTGGTAACAATATAATGATGGTTATTGATGTTGAAGATAATAACCCAAGATATTTTAGTAGAGAACTTATGTGTCCTACAACGGGTATTGCTTACCCAAATCCAGAACCAAACACTTTTTCTTTTAACTCACCTAAAGGTGCCTGTAATTCTTGTAACGGGTTAGGATTAACTAATGAAATTAATCTATCTAAAGTGATTCCGGATGATTCAATTTCTATAAAAAATGGTGGAATTGCTCCGCTTGGAGAACAAAAAAACAGTTGGATTTTTAAACAAATTCAAAATATTGCGGAACGTTATAAATTTAAACTAACAGACGCTATTAAAGACATTCCTAAAGAAGCATTAGATATTATTTTAAATGGTGGTAACGAATCTTTTGAAATAGAATCTAAAACTGTTGGAGTAAGAAGAAATTACAAAATCGATTTTGAAGGTATTGTCGCATTTATTGAAAACCAGTACAAGAGCGCAGAAAGTACTTCTATAAAAAGATGGGCAAAAGGTTTTATGGACGAAGTTACATGTTCTACTTGCCATGGTAAAAGATTAAAAAAAGAAGCTTTACATTTTAAAATTTTAAATAAAAACATTAGCGATTTAGCACAATTAGATGTTACAGAACTTGCTAAATGGTTTAAAACCATAGAAAAAGATTTAACTAAAAAACAGCTAAAAATAGCCTCTGAAATCTTAAAAGAAATAAGAACTAGAATTCAGTTTTTATTAGACGTTGGTTTAGACTATTTAACCTTAGACAGAACTTCTAAATCTTTATCTGGTGGAGAAGCGCAAAGAATTCGATTAGCTACTCAAATTGGTTCTCAGCTTGTTGGTGTTTTATATATTTTAGATGAACCAAGTATTGGTTTACACCAGAGAGATAATGAAAAATTAATAGATTCTTTAGTTAAACTTAGAGATATTGGTAATTCTGTGTTAGTTGTAGAACATGACCAAGATATGATTGAAAAAGCAGATTTTGTTTTTGATATTGGTCCAGGAGCAGGAAAACATGGTGGCGAAATTGTATCCGCAGGAACATTTAGTCAATTAAAAAAACAAAAAACACTTACAGCAGATTATATCACAGGAAGAAAAAAGATTGAAGTTCCTAAAAAAAGAAGAGAAGGTAACGGAAAAAAGATCAAGTTAAAAGGAGCAACAGGTAACAATTTAAAAAATGTATCTGTAGAATTTCCTTTAGGTAAAATGATTTGTGTTACCGGAGTTTCTGGAAGTGGAAAATCGACTTTAATCAACGAAACTTTATACCCAATTTTAAACGCTCATATTTACAGAGGTGTTAAAAAACCAATGCCTTATAAAAAAATTGAAGGTTTAGAACATATTGATAAAGTTATTGATATCGATCAATCTCCTATTGGTAGAACTCCCAGATCTAACCCAGCAACGTACACCAAAACTTTTGATGAAATTAGAAGTTTATTTGCAAAAACAGCTGAAGCTTCTATTAGAGGTTACAAACCTGGACGATTTTCTTTTAACGTTAAAGGTGGTAGATGCGAAACTTGCCAAGGTGGCGGAGTTAAAGTTATTGAGATGAACTTTTTACCAGACGTACAAGTAGAATGTGAAACTTGCCAAGGAAAACGTTTTAATAGAGAAACTTTAGAAATTAGATACAAAGGAAAATCTATTTCTGATGTTTTAGAAATGACTATAGAAGACGCAACAGAGTTTTTTATCAAAATTCCTAAAATCCACAGAAAGCTTAAAACCATTAAAGATGTTGGCTTAGGGTACATAACACTTGGGCAACAATCTACTACGCTTTCTGGTGGAGAAGCACAGAGAATAAAACTAGCATCAGAATTGTCTAAAAGAGACACTGGTAATACTTTTTATATTTTAGACGAACCCACAACCGGACTTCATTTTGAAGACATTAGAGTGCTAATGGAAGTTTTAAATAAACTAGCAGATAAAGGTAATACCGTTTTAATTATAGAACATAATTTAGATGTTGTAAAATTAGCAGATTACATTATTGATGTTGGTATGGAAGGCGGTAAAAAAGGTGGTAAAATTTTAACTACTGGTACACCAGAAGAAATTGCAAAACATAAAACTAGTTACACCGCCAAATTCTTAAAAAAATTACTAATTTAGCAGGCTTTTCTTTTTTAAAAGCATGATACAATAAATAAAATATACTTAAAATGACAAATGACGATAGAAAAATAAAAGAAAAACTACAAACTAAAACTTGGAACGAAATTAAAACAAACGATTCTTGGGCTATATTTAAAATCATGGCAGAGTTTGTAGAAGGATACGAAAAATTAAGTAAAATTGGTCCTTGTGTTTCTATTTTTGGTTCTGCAAGAACAAAAACAGATCATCCATATTACAAATTAGCAGAAGAAATTGGTTTTCAATTAACGCAAGCAGGTTTTGGTGTTATTACTGGTGGTGGACCAGGTATTATGGAAGCTGGTAATAAAGGAGCAAACAGAGGTAAAGGACTTTCTGTTGGTCTAAATATCGAATTACCTTTCGAACAACATGACAATCCTTGGATTGATCCAGGAAAAAGTTTAGACTTCGATTATTTCTTTGTGCGTAAAGTTATGTTTGTAAAGTATTCGCAAGGTTTTGTAGTGATGCCTGGTGGATTCGGAACTTTAGATGAACTTTTTGAAGCAATTACACTTATACAAACTAAAAAAATAGGCCGTTTTCCAATTGTACTTGTTGGTTCTAAATTTTGGGGCGGATTATTAGACTGGATAAAAAACACACTAATTACTGAAAAAAATATTGGTTTAGAAGATTTAAGCCTATTTAGAGTGGTAGACACTGCAGAAGAAGCTGTTGAACACTTTAATAAATTTTACGCAAAATACCAGCTTAAACCAAACTTCTAAAATTAATTAAAGATTTATTAGTTTACCTTTATTGAAAAAACAAGTTTACATACTATTTTTCATGCTACTTTATAGTGGCTTTAACTTAGCACAACAAAATGCGATTAATATTAAAGCCACTTTAAATGTAGAAGAAGATAAATTAATGATTCAGCAAGAAATTGTTTATACAAACACTTCTAATCAAGAATTAAATCACATATTTCTTCACAATTGGGGTAACGCATTTAAAGATCGAAAAACTCCACTTTCAAAACGTTTTATTCAAGATTTTAGAAAAGACTTATATTTTGCAAATCAAAAAGATTTAGGTTTTTCAGACATCAAAAACATTACAATAAATTTTAATAATATTGTTTATAATGAGTTAGAAAACAAAGAAGATATCTTACAGCTATTTCTTAATAAACCATTAAAACCGAAAGAAACTACAAGAATTAATGTTACTTATATTTTAAAAATTCCGAACTCTAAATTTACAGGTTATGGTAAATATAATAACGGATACAGATTAAGATATTGGTATTTAACACCTGCAATTTATAAAGATGGATGGCAGTTAATGAGTAACTTAAATCTTAACGATTTATTTGAAGATTACACCACTTTTAACATTCAGTTTAAATTACCAAATTACCTTAACTTAACAAGTAGTTTAAAACAACAAAAACCAAATATCGATAGCGTTTTTACTACTTACAACCTTTATGGTAAAAACCAAAAAGATGTTATTTTAGACATCCAAAGAAAAAATACTTTTAAAAAATTTCATACAGATAGTCATGAAATTCAAACTGATATTTTACAGGAAGATTTCAACGAAAATATCACAAAAGTAATCTTAAATAGAGAGCTAAGTTTTTTAACGTCATATTTAGGAGTTTTACCTACTGATAAAATTTTTATTGATGAAGTAATGCGTAAACAAAATCCTATTTACGGATTGACGCAATTACCTAATTTTATTAGACCTTTTTCTGATGTTTTTAAACAAGATTTAACCTTATTTAAAGTTTTATCAAAAAAATATTTACAACAAACTCTGCTAATTAATGAAAGAAAAGATTATTGGTTAATAGATGGCTTGCAAAATTATTTGATGATTGAGTATGTAAATAAATTTTATCCAGAAATTAAACTTTTAGGAAAAGCATCTAACTCTTGGTTTTTAAAAAGATTTAATATTTCTAAACTTCAGTTTAACGAAAAATATCCATTTGTATATCAATTTACTGCCAGACGATTTTTAGATCAAGCATTAAATACTCCTGCAGATTCTTTATCGAACTTTAACAGAAGAATAGTAAGCAAATATAAAGCTGGTTTAGGTTTTACCTATTTAAAAGGTTTTTTAAGTGAAGCTATTTTAAATAAAAGTATCAAAGAATTTTATCAAAAAAATAAACTTAAAGTTACTAACGATTCTGACTTTAAAAATATTCTAACTAAGAATACTTCAAAAGATATTTCATGGTTTTTTAAAGACTTTATAAAAACTAACAAAAAGATAGATTATACTATCGATAAAGTTAAAGAAACAAATGACAGCTTAAAAGTTACAATTAAAAATAAGAGAAATATTACGGCTCCTATTGCTTTATACGGAATAAAAAATAAAGAAATAAAATATAAAGAATGGTTTACTAACGTTTCTGACACACTTACCACTAGCCTTCCGAAAGGTAAATTTGACCAAATTGCTTTAAACTACGAAAATATTTATCCGGAATACAATACGTTAGATAATTATTACAACGTAAAGAGAAAATTATTTAACAAACCTTTAAAATTTTCTTTGATTAAAGATGTTAAAGCACCAAATTACAATCAGATTTTTTATCAACCTAGTTTTGGATATAATTTTTACGACGGATTAATTTTAGGCGTAAAACTACATAATAAGCCTATTATCAAAAGAAATTTAGAATTTAAAATTTCGCCAGGTTATGCAACCAGAAGTAAAATGATAAACGGTTCTTTTTCTGTAGCTTTTAATCAGTTTTTTGAAGAAACTAACATTTATAAAATTGCATATGGTATTGCCGGAAACACATTACAATATGCACCAGAATTATCTTACAGCTCTTTAATACCATATGTAGATATTCAATTTAAAAGAAAATCTTTAAGAGATGCAAGTACAGAAAATTTAAGAGCAAAAATTGTTCATATTAATAAAGAAATTTCTCCGCTAGAAACAAAAACAGATCAAGATAATTACAATGTATTTAGTTTAAGCTATAATTATATCAATCCTGATATAATTGATGAAACTAGGTATAGTTTTACAGGAGAAGTTGCAAAAAATTTCTCTAAGATTTCTGCAGATTATAGGTTTAGAAAGCTAACAACATCAGACACTCAGTTAGATTTTAGAGTTTTTGCGGGCGTATTTCTTCATAATAAATCTGAAGGAGATTATTTTAGTTTTGGTTTAGATAGAGCTAACGACTATTTATTTGAATTAAATTACTACGGTAGATCAGAAAGTTCTGGTATTTTTAGCCAACAATATATTATTACAGAAGGTGGTTTTAAGTCTGTTTTACCGACAAGATTTGCAAATCAATATATGTTATCTCTAAACTCTAGCATTGGTTTATGGAGATGGGTAGAGTTTTATAATGATGTTGCTTTCCTTAAAAATAAAAACCAATATTTATTTTTTGGTTATGAAAACGGAATCCGTTTAAACTTTATTCATAATATTTTTGAAATCTATTTACCGCTATACTCTAATAACGGTTGGGAGGTTTCTCAAGAAGCGTATCCTCAAAAAATTAGATTTACTTTTACAGGCGATTTAGGTTCTATTTACAATTTCTTTAGACGAGGATTTTTGTAAAAACCAATTCTAGCTTCCTCTAATTTTAAAACAACTTTAACACACATTTTTCTTTACTTAAGCACTTAAGAATGTTTAATTAAATTTTAGGTTATTCTATAATAATCTTCATTTACTTCTATTTCGTACAGATTTTTAAAATAAATCTATAAAATTTAATTATTCGTAAAATTTTAAACTAAAAACATTAATTTGTTGATAAATTACTAAATAAATAAGAAATTTTTAAATATCAACTAAAATGACTACTTTTGCAAAAGTATAATTCAAGAAAAATATGGCTCAGAAAACACTTACTCAAGATACAAAAGAACTTTCTTTTAAAGATTTTAAAGCAGAAGTTTTAAACGACTATAAAATTGCTAAAATTAGTAGAGAATGTAGTTTACTTGGTCGAAGAGAAGTTTTAACTGGTAAAGCTAAATTCGGAATTTTTGGTGACGGTAAAGAAGTGCCTCAATTAGCCTTAGCAAAAGCCTTTAAAAAAGGAGATTTTAGATCTGGTTATTACAGAGATCAAACTTTTATGATGGCAATTGGCGAATTAACTGCACAACAGTTTTTTGCTGGCTTATATGCTCATACAGATATCGATATAGAACCAATGTCTGCTGGTAGACAAATGGGTGGTCATTTTGCCACACATAGTTTAAATGAAGATGGTAGCTGGAAAAACCTAACAGAACAATACAACTCTAGTTCAGATATTTCTCCTACTGCAGGTCAAATGCCTCGTTTATTAGGTTTAGCGCAAGCTTCTAAAATCTATAGAAACGAAAAAAGTGTACAACACAAAACCAACTTTTCTAAAAATGGTAATGAAATTGCTTGGGGTACAATAGGTAACGCAAGTACAAGTGAAGGTTTATTTTTCGAAACAATTAATGCTGCAGGTGTTTTACAAGTACCAATGGTTATGAGTGTTTGGGATGATGAATACGGAATTTCTGTTCACGCAAAACATCAAACTACAAAAGAAAGTATTTCTGAAATCTTAAAAGGTTTTCAAAGAGACAACGATGCCAATGGTTATGAAATCTTTGTAGTAAATGGTTGGGATTATGTAAAATTAATAGACACTTACAATAAAGCGGCTAAAATTTCTAGAGAAGAACATGTACCTGTTTTAATTCATGTTAAAGAATTAACACAACCTCAAGGGCACTCTACATCTGGTTCTCACGAGAGATATAAAGGAAAAGAAAGATTACAGTGGGAAAAAGAGCACGACTGTATTGCTAAAATGAGAAAATGGATTTTAGATTTTGAATTAGAAACAGAAAACGGAGAAACTTTGCGTTTTGTAGATTCTGAAGCCGATTTAATCATTCTAGAAAAAGAAGCTAAAAAAACAGTTACTACTGCAAAAAGAAATGCATGGAACGCTTATAACAATGAATTAATTGCAGAAGTAAAAATTGCGGCAAATCTACTAGACAGAGTTGCTAAAAAAAGTAAAAACAGCGCGTTTATTACAAAATATAAAAACGATTTAGAAAAACTAGTAGAACCAATTAGAAAAGATATTTTAATTGCAACTAGAAAAACACTTCGTTATTTAAAGGATGAAGAATTTTCTGAGAAAATAGAACTTCAAAACTTTATTAAAAAAACGATTGAGGCAGCAGCTTATAAATATTCTTCTTATTTATATAGCGAAAGTAATTACAGTGCTTTAAATGTAAGCGCTAAAAAACCTGTTTATGCTCAAAAACAAAACTTGGTAGATGCAAGAATTGTAATGAGAGATAATTTTGATGCAATTTTAAAGAAGCATCCAGAAGTTGTAATTTTTGGTGAAGACGCTGGTTTTATTGGTGATGTAAATCAAGGATTAGAAGGTTTACAAGAAAAATACGGCGATATTAGAATTTCTGATACAGGAATTAGAGAAGCTACAATTATAGGACAAGGTATTGGATTAGCAATGCGTGGTTTAAGACCAATTGCAGAAATACAATATTTAGATTACTTATTGTATGCTTTACAAATTATGAGTGATGATTTAGCAACATTACATTATAGAAGTTTTGGTAAACAAAAAGCACCCTTAATTATTAGAACTCGTGGTCATAGATTAGAAGGTATTTGGCACGCAGGTTCACCAATGGGTGGTATTATTAATAACGTTAGAGGAATGCATGTTTTAGTTCCTAGAAACATGACTAAAGCTGCCGGTTTTTACAACACTTTACTAGAAGGAGACGAACCTGCTTTAGTGGTAGAATGTTTAAACGGTTATAGATTAAAAGAAGAATTACCTATAAATTTAGCAGAATTTAAAACACCTATTGGTTATATAGAAACTGTTAAAGAAGGTACAGATATTACAGTTGTTTCTTACGGATCTACTTTAAGAATTGTGCAAGAAACAGCTATCGAATTACAACAAGTAGGTATTAACATAGAAATTATTGATGCACAAAGCTTGTTACCTTTTGATTTAAATTCTGATTGTGTTAAAAGTCTTGCTAAAACTAACAAATTATTAGTAGTTGATGAAGATGTACCAGGTGGAGCATCTGCTTATATATTGCAAGAAATTTTAGAAAAACAAAACGGATATCAATATTTAGATAGCAAACCAGCTACATTGGCATCTAAACCACATAGACCTGCTTATGGTACAGACGGAGATTATTTCTCTAAACCTTCTGCAGAAGATATTTTTGAAAAGATTTATGATATTATGCACGAATCGAATCCAAAGAAATTTAAAAGTTTGTATTAAAAAAATTTTTCTTATCATATTTATGAAAACCTCAAAAAACTACTGTTTTTTGAGGTTCTTTTTTAACAGAAATATAAGAATCTGCTTCAGCTAATTTTAATAATTTAGTAGATTAAATAATTAACCAATCTATTATGAAAAAAATAATTTTATTTTCATTAGTTACTTCACTCCTTTTCACATCCGATTTATTTAGTCAAAGTGGTCGAATTAAATTAAAGAAGAAAAATAAAACTGAAAAAAACACAGAAACCAAAGCTCCTAAAAAAAGTAAAACTCCTAAATATTCAGACTTTGTAAAAAAAAGCACAAAGACTGACGATGGTTTGTTTAAAGTACATGAAAATAAAGATAAATTTCTTTATGAAATTCCTAATTCTTATTTAGGTAAAGAAATGTTATTAGTTACTAGAATTAAAGAAATTCCTGCTAATTTAGGTGGTGGTTATGTAAATGCTGGTTCTAAAATTAACACACAAGTTATTGTTTGGGAAAAATATAAAAACAAAATCTTATTAAAAGTAAAATCTTACAATGCTATTGCAGAAGATAATTTACCTATTTACAAATCTGTAAAAGCAAATAATTTAGAACCAATAATTTATGCTTTTGATGTAAAATCTCAAAACATAGACTCTACTGCAGTTTTAGTAGACGTTACTAAGTTTTTCTCTACAGATATTAAAGCAATTTCTGGCTTACCATCATATTACAGAAAAAACTACAAAGTTAGAAGGTTAGATGCTTCTAGAAGCTTTATCAGTAGCATTAAAAGCTACCCAAAAAACATAGAGGTAATTCAAGATTTTACATTTGATGCTGATGCACCGCCAAGTAATAGAAATACAAATACGATTTCTATGCGAATTAATCAATCGATGATTTTATTACCAGAAGAACCAATGATGTCGAGAGTTTACGACAAAAGAGTTGGTTATTTTACAATTGGTAATGTAGATTATAGTTCTGAAGCCTTAAAAGCAGACAGCAAAAGATACATAAGAAGATGGAGGTTAGAACCAAAAGATGAAGCTGCTTATAATAGAGGAGAATTAGTAGAACCAATTAAACCGATTGTTTATTATTTAGACCCTGCAACACCAGAAAAACTAAGAAAATATATAAAACAAGGTGTAGATGATTGGCAAAAAGTTTTTGAAACTGCTGGTTTTAAAAATGCAATTATGGCAAAAATGCCTCCAACAAAAGAAGAAGACCCAGAATTTAGTATGGAAGATATTCGTTATTCTTCTATTAGATACGTGGCAAGTACAACTCGAAATGCAACGGGACCAAGTGTTTCTGACCCAAGATCTGGTGAAATTTTAGAAAGTGATGTTATTTGGTACCACAATCATTTACGTTCTTACAGAAACAGATACTTACTAGAAACTGGTGCTGCGAATCCTTCTGCGAGAACTTTAGACACACCAGATGAAGAAATTGGCGACATGATGCGCATGGTAATTGCTCATGAAGTTGGTCATGCTTTAGGTTTACCACACAACATGGCTGCTAGTTATGCATACCCAACAGACTCTTTAAGATCTGGTGATTTTACTCAAAAAAACGGAATTGCAGCAACAATTATGGATTACGCAAGATATAATTATGTTGCTCAACCAGGTGATAAAAACATACGTTTTATTAGACAACTTGGTCCTTACGATCATTATGCAATTAACTGGGGTTACAGAAAAATACCAAATGTTACTTCACCAGAACAAGAAGTTAAAACTTTAGACAAATGGATTGAAGAAAAAGGAAATGACCCAATTTATCGATTTGGTGGCCAGCGTTTTGATCCATCTGCACAAACAGAAGGAATTGGTAACGATCAAGTTAAATCTAGTACATACGGAGTAAAAAACTTAAAAATTGTTGCTAAAAATTTACCTAATTGGACTTCTAATCAAACAAATAATTACGAAGATTTAAATGAATTATATGGTGAATTACTAAGTGTTTGGGGGCGTTATGTTGGTCATGTTACTGGTAATATTGGTGGAGTATACGAATTCAACAAAAAACCATCTCAACAAGGTGCTATTTATGTACCAGTTTCTAAAAACGTTCAAAAAGAATCTTTAAATTGGTTATTAAATAACGTATTTAAAACTCAGAATTGGTTACTTGATAAAAACATTCTTAATAAGATAGATGAAACAGGCTATACAGAAAAGTTAGGTCGTTATCAAGACAGAAATCTAGCAACATTATTAAATTATAGAACTTTAGAAAGAATGATTGAAGCAGAAGTTATTCAAGATAATTTCTATCCTGCATCAGACATGATAAGCGATTTACGTAAAGGAATATTTTCTGAAGCTAGAAGTACTAAAAACGTAGACTTACAAAGAAGAAAGCTTCAAAAATCTTTTATCAAAAGATTAGGTTCGTTAATGAGTGATAAATCTGCAACAAGTACAGATATTTCTTCAATTGTTAGAGGAGAATTAACAACATTAAAATACCAGTTAAACACTGCAAGTAAAAGAGCTATAAATAAAATATCTAAGTATCATTACAAAGATTTAATTGTAAATATTAACAACATTTTAGATCCAAAGTAATTTAACTTTTACTTAAAACATTTTTACCTATTGCGCATTCTAAACATCGTTTAAGTGCGCAATAGTTGTTTTTAAGCTCTAATAAAGCTTGAGAGTCGAATGCACTTTCAGAAGAAACTTTTAACTCTGTAAATTTAGAAATAATACTATTTTTTTCTGATTTAATTTCCCTTAAAATTTCTAAATAAGTTTCTTCATTTACTTCTCCTCTGCTCTTATGATACATAAACTTTAAAGGTATTATTGTATTGATAATCAATAAATCTATAAATGATTTGGTAAGTCGTTTAGAAGATTTTTTAGAAACGGATTCAAAATTATAATGTGTTTGCCAAAAATCAATCATATCAATTTTAAATAAATCATAAAAATCTGCAAGCGTATTTGATTCAATAATCTTAGAAAATAAATTTTTCCCTTTGTTTAATAATGCAACTAACTGTGCAATTCTTATGGTAGGAAAATTATTAGGACGCATTCTAAAAAAGGAAAACTGATTGTTTGATAAAGGTTTTAGATGGAATTTATGTTTTAAAAAAATATACTCTTCTTTTAAAAGCAAATAATAATTATGCTGAATGTCTTCTTCTAAAAAACCTGCTTGTCCAAAAAGTAACGCAGAAAACTGTGTAGAATTTGCACTTACTTTTTTTACAATCGAATAATCAATTGATTTTGCTAGAGCCAAAAACGCATCTCCATTAATTTTTAATCCGAAGTTTTTAGCTAATAATTGAAATAAAACCCCTTCAAAATTATTTTGCTCTACTTCTAAGAGAATTTTAATTTCTGATGATTTTCTTTCTAACCGCTCAAAAAACAAACGCTCTTTCCAATTATTGAAAGTAAACGAATCTATTTGTGATAAGTTTTTCTCACAAGGAATCCAATTTTTTCGAGACAATAGTAAACTCTTATAATTATCTAAAAGATTTTTATCTACAAAAGGTTTAAGAACCAAGGTGGGTATTGCTTTATTATTTTTCATATAAATCAAAGCATCGTTTTCCCAAACAACATGTAAAATTACAGCTTCATAATTTCTATCTAATTCATGATTATGCAAATACCAATCTGATGATTTCAAATGAATCTCTACATTACCTATCCAAGTTTGATCATCAATCTTTAAATGTGCATTTAAAAAATCGGGTCCTGCATTTTGATTATGCAAACCTGTTTTAAGAATCGAGAGCGTTTCGTTATTTACTGTGCACAATTTTACGCTAGAAAACATTTTATATTTCCAGACATAATGAAGAAAATCTTCATTCATAGTTTTTATTTTAAAAGTACAAAAAAATTGATACTTCTATAAATTTATATAATTAAGCAATTTTAAGAAAGCAAGATTAATGTCATATTTTTGTAAAATAAAATAAGCTTAAAACATGACTATTATAGATAATTTAAAATGGCGTTATGCAGTAAAAAAGTTTGATGCTAATAAAAAGCTAACAGAAGAACAAGTAAACACACTAAAAGAAGCTTTTAATTTAACAGCTACTTCTTATGGTTTACAACCTATAAAATTAATTGTAATTAATAATAAAGAAGTTCAAGAACAACTGCTTCCGTTTTCTTTTAATCAACAGCAAATTGTACAAGCCTCTCACCTATTTGTAATTTGCATACAAGATAATTACACTACAAAAGAAGTTACAGAATATTTCAACTTAGTAAAAAAAATCAGAAATACACCCGATGAAATTTTAAACCCGTTTAAAGATTTTTTAACGGCAGAAATTCAGAAAAAAACACAAGAAGAATTAGCTATTGCAAATAAAAATCAAGCTTACATTGCTTTAGGTAATTTACTAACAGTTTGTGCAAGTTTAAATATAGATTCTTGCCCTATGGAAGGTTTTATTCCTTCTAAATACGATGAAATTTTAGGATTGGAAAAACATAATTTAAAATCTGTTTTAGTGCTACCGGTTGGTTTTAGAGCAGAAGACGATTACATGAAAGATTTATTAAAAGTTAGGAAAAATCTAACAGAAAGTGTTATCGAAATCTCTTAAATTTACACTTTAAATTAAAACATTTTTATGAGCACAGAAGTTAGAAATTTAGCACCAAAAGAAGTTTGGAATATGTTTGCAGACCTTAACGCTGTTCCGCGTCCTTCAAAAAAAGAAGAACGTGTTATACAGTTTATGGTAGATTTTGGTAAAAAACTAAATTTAGAAACATTTGTAGATAAAGTTGGTAATGTAATTATCAATAAAAAAGCTACCAAAGGTTTAGAAGATAGAAAAACAGTGGTTTTACAAAGTCATTTAGATATGGTGCATCAAAAAAATGCAGCAACTAATTTCGATTTTGATTCTGAAGGAATTAAAATGATTGTTGATGGAGATTGGGTAAAAGCAGATGGCACAACACTTGGCGCAGATAATGGTCTAGGTGTTGCAGCAATAATGGCTGTTTTGGCTTCTACAGAAATTGAACATCCAAATATTGAAGCACTTTTTACAATTGATGAAGAAACCGGAATGACTGGTGCCATGGGTTTAGAAGGAAATATTTTAAAAGGTGATATTTTACTAAATTTAGATACAGAAGAAGATGATGAAATAGGAATGGGTTGTGCTGGTGGCGTAGATATTACCGCAACAAGAACGTATAAAGAAGAGGAAGTTCCAGAAAATTCAAATGCCTTTTCTATCACTGTAAATGGTTTAAATGGCGGGCATTCTGGTATGGATATTATCAAAGGTTTAGGTAATGCCAACAAAATAATGAACCGTTTATTATTTGACGGATTTACTAATTATGGTTTAAGAATATCAGAAATAAATGGTGGTAGTTTAAGAAATGCTATACCAAGAGAAAGTTTTGCTGTGGTTACTGTTGATGCAATTTCTAAAGAAGCTTTTTTATTTGAAAGCAACTTATTAATCAGTAATATTAAAAAAGAATTTGCAACTTTAGAACCAAATCTAAATATTGAAATCTCTGACACAAACTTACCTGAAAAGGTAATGGAATTGGGTGTGCAAGAAGGTTTTATAAAATCTATTTACACAGCTTTAAACGGAGTTTATAGAATGAGTCCAGATATTGAAGGTTTGGTAGAAACTTCTAATAATATTGCCAAAATTGTTGCAAAAGATGGCAATATTAAAATTAGTTGTTTAACAAGATCTTCATCAGAAACTAATAAATTAGATTTAGCAAATTCTTTAAAATCTGCTTTTGAATTGTCTGGATTTACAGTTGATTTTTCAGGAGAATATCCTGGATGGCAACCGAATGTAAATTCAGAAATTTTAGATATCGTTTCTAATTTATATGAAGAATTACATCAAGAAAAAGCAAATGTTGCTGCTTGTCATGCAGGTTTAGAATGCGGAATTTTAGGGCAAAATTATCCGGAAATGGATATGGTTTCTTTCGGACCAACAATTAGAGGCGCACATTCGCCAGACGAACGCGCAAGTATATCATCAACACAAAAATTCTGGAACTTTTTAATTGAAATATTAAAAAATACACCAAAAAAATAGCAGTTGTTTTCTGGTAAAAAACCGAAGGATTCCTTCGGTTTTTTATTACATCAATTTGTGTAAAAAGAAAATAAAAATAAATTTAATTAACTGATTATCAGTTTTTTAAAATTTTATTCATTTGTTAACATCTTTCACTTCTAAAAATCATAAAAAAATGTAATTTTACATTTAGATAAATCTATTTATTTTCATGGGTAAAATTATTGCAATAGCAAATCAAAAAGGTGGTGTTGGTAAAACAACTACCAGTGTAAATTTAGCAGCCTCTTTAGGTGTTTTAGAGAAAAAAGTTTTGTTGATAGATGCAGATCCGCAAGCAAATGCTTCTTCTGGTTTAGGTATAGATGTAGAAACTGTAGAAGGCGGAACATATCATGTTTTAGAGCACACTTTATCAGCTAAAGATGCGATTATTAAAACCGATTCGCCAAATGTAGATATTATACCTGCACATATAGATTTAGTAGCTATTGAAATAGAACTTGTAGATAAGCAAGAAAGAGAATACATGTTAAAAAAATCGTTAGAAGAAATTAAAGACGATTATGACTATATTTTAATAGATTGTGCACCATCTTTAGGGTTAATTACCTTAAACTCTTTAGTTGCTGCAAATTCTGTGATTATACCAATTCAATGTGAATATTTCGCACTAGAAGGTTTGGGTAAATTACTAAATACTGTAAAAAGTGTTCAGAATATACACAACCCAAGTTTAGATATAGAAGGTTTATTATTAACAATGTTCGATGCTCGTTTAAGGTTATCGAATCAAGTAGTAGATGAAGTAAGAAAACATTTTTCTTCTATGGTTTTTGATACAATTATTAGAAGAAATACACGTTTAGGTGAAGCACCAAGTTATGGTGAAAGCATTATTGCTTATGATGCAACAAGTAAAGGAGCTGTAAATTACTTAAATTTAGCTCAAGAATTATTAAAAAAGAATTCGTAAGATGGCAAAAGCGACTAAGAAACAAGCGTTAGGAAGAGGATTATCTGCTTTATTACAACAAGACACACCAAATGTAAATTCTGCATCAGATAAAAATGCCGACAAATTAGTTGGTAGTATTATCGAAATAGAATTAGATAAAATTGATGTTAACCCTTATCAACCAAGAACATATTTCGACGAAGAAGCTTTAAGAGAGCTTGCTAGTTCTATTAAAGAATTAGGTGTTATACAGCCTATTACTGTTAGAAAATTAGAAAGTAATAAATTTCAATTAGTTTCTGGTGAAAGAAGATTCAGAGCTTCTAAGTTAATAGGAAATAAAACGGTACCTGCTTACATTAGATTAGCAAATGACCAAGAAATGCTAGAAATGGCATTGGTAGAAAATATTCAGCGTAAAAACTTAGATCCAATAGAAGTTGCACTTTCTTACCAACGTTTAATTGACGAAATTCAATTAACACAAGAAGAATTAAGTACAAGAGTTGGTAAAAAAAGATCTACGGTAACTAACTATTTACGTTTATTAAAATTAGATCCAATATTACAAACAGGTATGAGAGATGGTTTTATCTCTATGGGACATGGTCGTGCAATGATTAATGTTGACAACACAGAAGATCAATTAGCCATTTATGAAAAAATTTTAAGAGAAAAACTTTCTGTAAGACAAACAGAAGATTTAGTAAAAAGCTTAAAATCTGGATTTATTGCTAAGCCTAAGAAAAAAACGGTACCAACTTTTGTAAAAAATAGCCTAAAGGATATTAGCGAATATTTTGGTCATAAAGTTGATGTTTCTGTTAGTGCAAACGGAAAAGGTAAAATTTCGATACCATTTCATTCTGAAGAAGATTTTAACCGAATAAAAAACTTATTAAAATAAGTGATCTCAAAAAAAATTATAATAACCATTTCTGTTTTGTTTTTTTCTTTTCATCTTTTTGCGCAAAAAGATTCAACAAAAGTTAAGACAAAACAGAATCTTATTATACAAGAAGGTGTTTATAAACCTTTAGCGCCAGCTAAAGCTGCTTTTTATTCTGCTATTTTTCCTGGTTTAGGTCAAATTTATAATAAAAAATATTGGAAAGCTCCATTAGTTTGGGGCGCCATAGCAACACCTACTTACTTTTATTTAAATAACAACAGCGAATATAAACGCTATAGAACCGCTTATAAACTTAGAAAATCTGGTTTTCAGGATGAGTTTACAAACGACTTAGGAGAAGTTACAGTATCTCTAGAAACCTTAGAAAGAGCGCAAGAACAATTAAGAGAAAATAGAGATTTATCTTTAATGTGGGGTGTAATTATTTATGTATTACAGATTGTAGAAGCTAGTGTAAATGCACATTTAATACAATTTAATACAGACGATAATTTATCATTAAAACCTTCATTTGTTCAAGATCCTATTTTATTTGATGCTCCTAAAGTTGGTTTTACACTAAAATATACTTTTTAAAAAATGAAAATTGCATTATTAGGCTACGGAAGAATGGGTAAGGAAATTGAAAAAATTGCAATTTCTAGAGGGCATGAAATCGTCATTAAAAAAGATGTCGATACAGAAATAGATATCACTTTAGCAGATGTGGCTATAGATTTTAGCATACCTAACTCTGCTTTTAATAATATTTCTAATTGTATCGAAAATAAAATACCTGTAATCTCTGGTACTACTGGTTGGTTAGACAAATACAACGATGCCGTTAAGTTATGTGAAGAAAAAAAAGGCGCTTTTATTTACGCTTCTAACTTTAGTTTAGGTGTAAATATCTTTTTTGAATTAAACAAACAACTGGCTAAAATGATGAGTAATTTAGAAGATTACAATATTTCTATGGAAGAAATTCATCATACAAAAAAATTAGACGCACCAAGTGGTACAGCAATTACTTTAGCAGAAGGAATTATAGAAAATTCTACTAAAAAAGATTGGGAATTAGACAAAACCACATCCGAAGAAAACATACCTATTGTTGCTAAAAGAATACCAGAAGTTCCTGGAACACATACTGTTTGGTACAATTCTGAAGTAGATTCTATCGAAATTAAGCACACTGCACACAGTAGACAAGGCTTTGCTTTAGGTGCTGTAGTAGCCGCAGAATGGATTCTTGGTAAAACAGGTGTTTTTAGCATGAAAGACGTGTTAAACATCAGTTAAAACCTGTAACAAAATTGATTTTTATCGCCTAATAAAAAAATTAAAATACAATCCTTTATCAATAAGGATTTTAAAATATAATTATTATGACTTTTACCCAATGGTTTATCTTTTTTCTTGTTGTACAAGTAATTCATTTTTTAGGAACTTGGAAATTATATGTAAAAGCAGGAAGAAAAGCTTGGGAAGCAGCAGTGCCTGTTTATAACGGAATTGTATTAATGCAAATAATAAATAGACCAAAATGGTGGGTTATTTTACTTTTTATTCCGATTGTAAATTTATTAATGTTTCCGGTTATATGGATTGAAACAATTCGTTCTTTTGGTTTTTTCAAAAAAATTGATTCGTTTTTAGTAATTATTACTTTAGGTCTTTATATATTCTATATAAATTACGCTACAGATGCAACTTATAATGAAGATAGAAGCCTAAAACCTAGATCTGAATTAGGTGAATGGGTAAGTTCTATTACTTTTGCCATTATTGCAGCAACACTTGTGCATACGTATTTTATGCAACCATTTACAATACCAACGTCTTCACTAGAAAAATCTTTATTAGTTGGAGATTATTTGTTTGTAAGTAAATTTCATTACGGAGCAAGAGTTCCATCAACAGTTATTGCGGCACCAATGGTACACGATTCTTTACCTTTGGTTGGTACAGCTTCATATTTAAAAAAACCTCAGCTTCCTTACACAAGGTTACCTGGTTTACAAAACATTAAAAATAACGACATTGTTTGTTTTAATTGGCCTACAGATTCATTAGCCACAATGTGGGGAGATACTTCTGGTAAATTCACCTATAAACCAGTAGATAAAAAAACAAATTATGTAAAACGAGCAGTAGGTATTGCTGGTGATTCTCTAGAACTAAGAGATGGTTATGTATACATAAATGGTAAGAAAAATGTACTTCCGTATAGAGCCAAAATACAATTTTATTATACGTATGAAGCAAAAACAGCTATAGACGCAAATAGTTTTCCTAAGTTTTTAATCAAAAAAGAAAAGACAGGTGTTTATAGAATTTTATCGGAATATTGGAACAATTCTAAAATACAAAAAGCAATTAAAGAAAACGGAAACTTAACTAAAATAAGCTCTGACTCTTTATATACAGAAGTTGCTGGAGGTATCAATCCTGATTTTGCCAGAAGACTTAAAATGGAATCTGTTGCAAATAAAATAAACATTAATTTAACAGAAGATGAAGTTGAAAGGTTAAGAAAGCAACCTCAAACTGTTGCTGTTACAAAAATTAATTATGGTGCAGATAATGCAATTTTTCCGCATGTAGAAAGTAATAATTGGAGTCAAGATAACTTCGGACCAATTTACATTCCTAAAGCTGGTGCTACCGTAAAGTTAGATGCAAAGTCTTTACCTTATTACGAGCAAATTATAAAAAATTACGAAAATAACGACTTGTCTTTTGTTGGAGACGATATTTTTATCAATGGTGAAAAAGCAGATTCGTACACATTTAAGCAAGATTACTACTGGTTAATGGGAGATAATAGACATAATTCTTTAGATGCTCGTTATTGGGGTTATGTTCCTTTTGATCATGTTTTAGGTAAACCTGTTATGATTTGGTGGAGTTGGGATGCAAATGCTGCAAGTTTTGGAGAAAAAATTAAATCGATTAGATGGAACAGGTTATTTACTACTGTTGGTGGTGACGGTGAGCCTGTATCGTATAGATATTTAGTATTTGCATTAATTGCAATTTACATTGGCTACAGTTATTTTAAAGGGAAGAAAAAAGCTGCTAAAAAATAAAATGGCTGTATTTATACCAACATACTTTTCTCCGATATCACAATATCGAGCTATTGTTAATGCAGAAATTGTTGTATTTGAAACAGAAGACAATTTTCAGAAACAAAGCTACAGAAACAGGTGTTATATTTTTAATACAAATGGTAAGCAACTTTTAAATATACCTGTAAAACATCCTGTAACATCTGGCAGAAAAAAAACAAAAGATACTATTATTGAAAGTGCTACAAATTGGCAAGACCAACACTTTAAATCTTTAAAAACTGCTTATAGGAATTCGCCTTTTTTTGAATTTTACATTGATGATTTAGTTCCGATATTCGAAAAAAAATATAAATTTTTACAGGATTTAAATTTTGATACATTCGATTTTATTACAGATGCATTGCAGCTAGAAATTGATTATGAGAAAAGTGAATCTTACATAGAATCAGAAGAAAATTTTGATTTTAGAAATTTAGCTGACGCAAAATTTACACCCAACATTCTTACAAACAAGTACATACAAATGTTTGATGATAAGCATGGTTTTATACCAAATTTATCAATTTTAGACTTATTATTTATGGAAGGACCTAACGCAATTAGTTTTTTAGAAAATTAGTTGTATCTTTGCAGACTCTAAAATAGTAAATTTACTTAAGCTATTTAGTGCCTCAAATTAATGAATAATTTAAAAAAAATACTGGATAAATTTTGTGTAATTTCTGAAGAATCACAAAATCTTATATTTTCTTTAGCCACAAATATTGAGCTTCGCAAAGGAGATTCTATATCTAAAGCTGGAGAAATATCAAAAAGTATTTATATTCTAGAAGAGGGTATTGCTAGATCTTTTTATGTAGATGAAAAAGGTAAAGAATATATAAGAAACCTATTTGTACCTGTTAGAGCAATTGGGCCTTTAGGTGCTTTAATTCTAAGAAAAAAATCTAAGTTTTCTTATGATTGTTTATCTCATTGTAAATTACAAGTTATTAATTACGATGATTTTATAGAATTAACTAAGCAAAATCTAGAAATTGGGAAATTATATTCTAAAATTCTTGAGAAAGTATTTCTAGAATTAGAAGCTAAAGTGTACGATTTATCTGTTTTAAATGCTACAGAAAGATATCTAAAAGTAAAAGCACAAATACCAAATATAGAGAACTTAATTCCACAATATCATATAGCTTCTTACTTAAATATAACACCTGTTCAATTAAGTAGAATTAGAAAAGGTTTGTATTCTAAAAAATAATTTTAATGATAAGCATTAAATTTATAGTTCATTACAGCTTACATTTTATTGTTCCGTTTTTATTTGCTTTTGTTTTCTTTAGAAAAAAATGGAAAACGGTTTACATTATTTTTTTACTTTCGATGCTTGTAGATTTAGACCATTTATTGGCAAATCCTATATTTCAAGAAAATAGATGTAGTATCAATTTTCATCCACTTCATAGATTTTTGGCAATGGCTTTTTATGTTGTTGGGCTATTTTTTAAGAAAACAAGAATCCTTTGTATTGCCTTGCTTTTTCATATGTTTACAGATTACTTAGACTGTTTATTGTAATATTTACCAAGTAAAATATCTAATTCCGGAGAAATATTAAATTTGAAAATTAATAATATATACATCGGTACAATTAAAATACTTTTCAAAATGATGTTAATAATTGGGTGAATAGGAAAATCCCATATATAAATATTATCAATCGGAAAATCCCAAAAATTAAAAGCAAAGTATAAAACAGCAATTATTACCAACATTTTTGCGGTTTTATTGGTAAAAGGAGTTATAGAGAATTTCTTTTTTACAAAGTATAGTTTAAATGTATTAGCGCAAAAAATTACTATTAAGGTAGAAAGTGCCAAACCATTTGTACCCATTTCAAACTCATAATAAAATAACTTATTTAAAGCGTAAACAGAAAGAGCCATAGCAATACCAACAGGTAGCGTAATTTTATAAAACTTAGAATTATTAATAATTGCACCATTATTACCTAAAAAACCATTGTACATTTTTAAAAATGAAATCATAAGCACTACGAGTCCGCCACCGGCATATTCTTTTGGTAATAAATTGAATAATTGTTGCACATTTGTATTGATTAAAACGAAGAAGAATCCGCTAATTAAAAGTAAATTGATAGAACTTTTTTTATACAAAGAGCCAACCTCTTTTTGGTTATCTTCATTTAATGTTTTAGATGTTAATGGCTGTAAAATATTTAACATTGCTCTACTTGGGGCTTCTATAAAAGATCCTATAAAAACAGCAACAGAATAATAAGCTGCGATTGCCAATGTTTCTTTACCCGGAATCATAAATTTATCAATATCTAAGATAATTGCACCAGCACTTCCCGCTAAAATTATGTACCCAGAAAATCGTAAAACTTCAATAAAATTTGCAGGTTTCTCAAATGTAAACTTTGGTACATAAAGTTTTAATGCATAAAACATCATTATAAACATTCTTAAAAAATACGCTGCAGTTAGGTAATAAATAAATTCTGGTTTGCTAATAAATTCAAAATAAACGGCAAAAAGTAACAACATTACTACTACTCTATTCCATAATTCTTTTAAAATATTACCAAAAACAGTTTGAAACTGAACTTTTGCCCACGAATAAAAAATCTCGAAATAAGCACAAGCCACTGCTATTAAATAAATTACAATTGTATAATCTTTTATAATAGGATTTTTTTTTGATAAATAATCTCCTATTTCTTGATAAAAAATATTACCAAAATAAGCTATTGGTATTGCAATTAATAATGGTAAAAAAACAACAGAAGATAGAAATTTATCTTTTTCTACTTTTGTGAAATAACTAGAGAAAAACTTTACAATTGTATGATGAATTCCTAATGCTATTAATGGCATTAAAAGGTTAGATGTAGATAATAGAAACGTAACTAAACCATAATACTCGTCTTCTAAAAACCTTGTGTACAAAAAAAGAGTATTAATACCACCAAAGGCAAAACCTAAGTATATAAAAAAAGTGTTTTTTAATGATTGTTTTAATACAATTCCCATTCTACGAAGTTATGTTTTTTAGAATAGAGGCTAGATTTTTCGTCAACTCTTTTCTATGATATTTTTTTATGTCGGTTGATGTAACCAACAATTTATTATTTTTAAAATCGTTATACAACGATTTAATTTCTTCTGATAATTTTATTTCATTATCAAAATTTACAATCTTACCGGCGTTTGTTTCCTCTAAAATTGTGGCCAAATCTCCTTTTTCTGGTCCGATGGCTAAAATAGGTCTTTTAGCTGTTAAATACTCAAATAACTTTCCTGTTAAAATACCTTCGTTATTTAATACATTCGGAATTAATAATAATAAAACCTGAGATTTTTTTTGATACTCGATCGCTTTATGATGTGGTAAATACCCTAAGAACTTAGTGTTTTCTGATAAATTGAATCGTTGTATATCTTGCTTTACATCATTTACAATATCTCCAATAAAATTAATTTGTAAGTCGTTTTTAAAACTTGAATCTTGTAAACAAAGTTTTTCTAAAACTTTAAATAATACTGTTGGATTGCTTTGTTTGGGTAACAAACCAATATATGAAATTGTAAATTTTTTATCTAATCTTATGATATTTTTAGTCACAACTTCATCATCAAAACCATTGGTAATAACCTCTACTCTTTTTGCTGTTTTTAAAAACTCCTTTTTTAAAGTGTTACTAACAGTTAGTATACCATCAGCATTTTTTAAAACTGATTTTTCTAATTTAATATTTTTATTTTTTGCAAAAGATAACTGATTAAAGTCTTTATTATAATATAAGTTTGACCACGGATCACGAAAATCGGCAATCCATTTTAGATCATTCTTTTGATGTAATTTTTGCGCAATTAAATGCATACTATGTGGCGGACCCGTGGAAATTATTACATCAATTTTAGAAGAATCTATAATTTTCTGCAAATATTTAACCGATGAATTCACCCAAAAGATTTTAGGATCTGGAATAAAGAAATTTCCTCTAATAAAAGACAAAAATCCGCCATTACTAACATTAGAAACACCTTTTTTTTGTTTACTATTTTTTTTCCAAAATAATAAATCTGTTGGTTCCCAAATTGGTTGTTTTAAAATCTTAATATTTTTAGGAACTTCATTAAGTAGTGTTTTATCTTCTTTTGGATAGTTTGCATTATCAACGGTATACACTATTGGTTCAATATCAAAATTCTGTAAATATTTTACAAATTTTAACCAACGCTGAACGCCAGAACCACCTGCAGGAGGCCAATAATATGTAATTATTAGAACTTTCAATCGATTAAATTGTTATACAGGTTCAGTAACTTTTTAGACGTTTCTTCCCAACAAAATTCGTTTATAATAAAATTCTTACCGTTTTCACCTAAATTATTTCTTAACGAAGCATCTTTATATAAAATTTGAATTTTAGCTGCAAAATCTTCGCTATTTTTTTGTTCGTGTACCAAACCAGCATTTGATTTTTCTACTAGTTTTTTCTGAGCAATAGCATTACTAACCAAAAGAGGTTTTGCAAAACTCATGTATTGAAAAATCTTATTTGCATAAGCAACATCGTGCTGTAAATTTCTATGCAAAGGCGATATACAAACGGCACTTGCCAAAATATAAGATTGAAAAAGAGAAACATCTTGCCAACCTTCAAAATCTACAAATTTTTGTAGATTTAAATCTTTAACTTGTTTCTTTAAAATTGCATCGGTAGTGTTTCTACCAACGATAACCAACTTGATTTCTGGTATAGATTTTTTTAATTCGTTTACAGCAGTAATTGCTGTTTGTAATCCTCTTCTAAGATGCGTATCACCTAAATAAAGAATTACAAAATTGTTTTTATATTTCTCTAAAATAGTTTCTTTTAGGGTAAAATTTTCAAAGAAAGATTTTCTAATCGTATTTGGTACAAGTACCAATTTATCCTTTTGTTTTGGTAATCTTTGTGCTAAAGTTTCTAAAAATTCTGGCGATACAGAAATTACTTTATCTGCTTTTGCTATAAACTCTTCTTCTTTGATTTTCCATTTTTTCGGAGAAATAATATACTTCCCAGGAAATTTCTGTAAATGAGGATACAATTTCATCACCTCTGGCATATTATCATGCAAATCTAAAACTACAGGTAGTTTATTTTTCTTATTCGATTTAAAAACAGCTTCTGCTATTCTCATATCATGAATATGAATTGCTTCTATATGATTCTCTGTTATAAATTTCGATATTTTCTTTTTCATTAAAAAAGAATATAACGGAATGGTATAAGCCAATGCAGATAGTTTATATTCTAACTTATTAGAAGTAAATCGTTTTACTTTTATACCGTTTATTACCTCTGATGTTTTTTGATCACCATAATTTAGACAAAACAAAAAAACTTCGTGCCCATCGTTTACCAAAGAAATAGCTTCATTTTCTACTCTTGGATCAGGAGGAAAAGAAGCATCTAGAATCATTCCTATTTTCATGCTTCTTTACGTTTCTTCTTCTCGTCATAAAAAAACCATCCGGCAGAAACAACAATTAATAATGCGTAAGAAATCAACGAAAATATTTTTCCTTCTTTAATTACTTTTGGCTCAAATTTAAATGTAATTTCATGATTTCCTGCAGGAATCTCCATTCCTCTTAAAACATAATTTACGTTATAATACGGCACTAATTTTCCGTCTAAATAAGCATTCCAGCCATCTTTATAATAAATTTCAGAAAAAACAGCGAATTGTGCTTTCGTAGAACTTGATTGATATTTTAAATTCGTAACATCATTACTAATCAATTTAATTGTTGCTGTAGAATCTTTTTCAACAAATAAATTTTCTTTTAATTTACTAAAATTCTCTTTTAAAATTACAGCAGTATTTTTAGTATTTAAAGAATCTAAAGCTTGTATTTCTTCATTTGCATTGTTTACAGAAATTAACTTTTCTACAAACCAAACATTACCGTTTGCTTCGATATTTTGTTGTGCTTGAACGTTCCCTTTATTATCTGGCACAATAAAATACTTGGTATTTAGCATGTTTAAAACTTGCATATTATTCTTTGCAATTTGATAATCAAATAGCTCTTGATAACGACCAAGTTTAGCCGCATGATAACCACCAATAGAATTATGAAAGTAAGATGTACTTCCATCATTCATAGGATCAACAGAAAAATTTGCTACTCTAAAATAAGATGTATCTTTTAAAATTGCTTTATCAGCACTTGAAGCTACAAATGGTTTTTCTATTTTTCTTGATGATTTAAAATCGTCTGCATTTACATAATTAAGATTTACAGATAACAAATCGAAAAGAATTAAAACAGTTATTGCTATAATGGCAAAGGGTACTTTGATTTTCTTTTTTAAAGTAAACCATAAAACAGCACCAGAAATAAGAACCAGCACTAAAGATTTAACTGTATCTGAAAATAACATTGCTTTTCTGTCTGCAATTACTGCGTCTAAAAACCCAGGAACTTCACTATACTGTTGCGCATCTCTTAAGCCTTCAAAAGTTCCGAAAATATGAGCAAAACCAAAACCTACTATTATTAAACCACCAAATACGATAACTGCCTTTTTTAAAGCAGCTTGTTTCTCGTTTACTTCTAGAGCACTAGAAAACAGTTCTTTTAAACCTAAAACACCTAAAATTGGCACACACAATTCTGCAATTACCTGTATTGATGAAACTGCTCTAAATTTATTGTAAAGTGGTACATAATCGATAAAAAAGTTAGTAATCACCTCAAAATTTCTACCCCAACTTAAAATAATAGAAAAGATTGTTGCAGCAACTAACCATTCTTTTATTCTTCCTTTTACTAAAAATAATCCTAAGAAAAACAGAAAAAATACAACAACACCAATATACGCAGGTGCTTCTACAATTGGTTGATCTCCCCAATACGTTAAAACTTGTTTCGAATATTCTTTGGCTGTTTTTTTATCTGTTTTTTCTTCAATAAACTCATAAAAATTAGAATTCTCTCCTAATTCTTCTATAGTTCCACCGCCCATAAAACGCGGAATAAATAAATTAAAAGTTTCTAATTTAGAGTAACTGTATTGAGTTATGTAAGATTTATCTAAACCTTCTGTAGCCTTTTTTGTAGAACCATCTAGATTAATTGTTAATTCTGATTTTCCTCTTGTACTGTGTTCAGAATATTCTTTCATTGCCATTAATCTTGGCGCATTTGCCCCTATTCCTAAAACTACAGCTGCAATAATTACTGCTGCTTGTTTTATAAATAATTGCACCTTACGTTCTTTAATCGCATTAATTAATTCTACTAAACCAAGAATTAATAAACAGAAACCTAAATAGTAGGTCATTTGAATATGGTTAGCATAAATTTCTAAAGCCATTGCCAAACCTGTAACAATAAAACCCAAAACAAACTTTCTATTAAAAATCCAAATAACCCCCGCTAAAACTAGAGGCATATATGCAATTGCATGGGCCTTTGCATTGTGACCTGCACCAAATATTATAATTAAATAAGTAGAAAACCCAAAGGATAAAGCACCTAAAATTGCCAATCTCCATTTAACTTTTAACGCCATCATCAACACAAAAAAGCTTAAAAAATACAAAAATGTGTAATCTGCAGGTCTTGGTAAAAATCTAAGTAATTTATCTACACTTCTAACAATATCGTTTGGATAATAAGCACTTACAGGATAAGCTGGCATTCCGCTAAAAGAAGCATCTGTCCAATAAGGTTCTTCGTTATTATCTGCTCTATAATCATTAATATCTTTGACCATTCCTCTAAATTGAGTAATATCTGATTGATTTAATTTTTGACCTTTTAAAACAGGATGAAAGTAAATTAAAGAAGCTATTATAAATACAAGTATTGCTACTAAATAAGGAAAAAGTTTGTTAAGTTTCAATTTTAAAATTGTTTTAGGTTGCTATTTATTTTGAAGCGAGTTTAGTCTAATCGATTTCTTCAAAATCTACATACTCACCAACAGACTTTTTACTTTCTTTTTGGCTTCCTGGTTTTTTATCTATAATTGTTTCACCTTCTTTTACAGAAGGGTTTTGTGCTTGTCTTTGCTGCCCTCCAAATTGCTGTTCTGCTTTCTTTTGAATAGTTTCTGCTGCTTTTTTCATTAAAAAAGGCGCAAAAAGTCTTGCTAAAAATTTAAACGCATAATAAAATAAGAAAATAAAAAAGAGTGTTTTAAGTAAACCCATTTATAAATTTAATTTAAAAATATATCAAAAATAACAATTTGAGTACAATTGAGACGTTATGAATCTATAAAAGTTTCTTAAACCTAAAAAAGTAGTGTTTGCCTTTATAAAACAGCTTTTTTGTTCTATGTTTGTGAAGCATGTTAGATTTAAAATGTAAACCCTATTCTTTTTCTATGAATGTAAATAAATTTCAGCTATTTATTGTTGTTTTTTTTAGTTGTGTTGCTTCTAATTTTGCGCAATATACAGATGTTATAAACTCTAATAAACCTGGTTTTTCTGAAAGCCCGTATAGTGTTGGAACAGGAGTTTACCAGTTTGAAAGCAATGTTTTTTATAGAAACACAAGTATAGAACCTACGTTTTCTAGACCAGAATCTTTAGGTTTAGATCTTTTATTTAGAACCAGTTTCCTTTTTGAAAAACTAGAATTAAATACACAATTAACATATCAAAGAGATAAAGTAGCTTTTAAAAATATTTTTACATCGAGTTACGACGTATCTGGTTTTAGCCGAATTACTGTTGGCGCTAAATATTTGGTATATCAACAAGAATACGAAGACAAATCTAAAGAAGTAAGAAGCTGGAAAAGAAGACACGCATTCGATACAAAAAGATTAATACCTTCTGTTGCCGTTTACCTTGGTATGAATACTGATTTTGTAAGTGAAATTCATAAAACGGGTAGCATTACGCCAAAAGTTGGAATCCTTTTACAACATAACCTTACACAAGATTTTAATGTAATTACCAATGTTTTTTATGATAATATTGGTTCAGATTTTTCTGAGTTTTCTTACATCATAACGGCTACACAAAATTTTAGCGACCAATGGTCTGCATTTATAGAAAATCAAACTATTTTTCAAGAATACCAAAATAATACCAACTTAGGCTTGGGTTTAGCCTATTTATATGATACAAATTTACAATTTAACACTTCTGCGAGGTTACTTTTTGAAGGCCAATCTAAAGGTTATTACGCTAGTTTAGGAATTTCGTATAGAATAAACAGACATAGAGATTCTTTTATAGAATTAGATGATAATGGTCAAGAAATTAAAGACACACCAATATCTCGCTACAACCAAAAACAAAATAGCTTTTTTAATAGGTTTTTAAATATCTTTAAGAAGAAAGATAAAAATACTAGATCTAGACCAACCAGAACTAGAAAAGCAACTTCAAAGAAAAAAACTGGTGGTTTTTTAGGTATCTTCGGAAAGAAAAAAAAGAAAGCTACAAAGAAAGAAACAGAAATTGAAAAATTAGAAAGAGAAATTAAAGAACTAGAAAAAGAGATGAAGAAAGAAGATCAGAAAAAGAAAAAAAACGATAATAATTAGACGCTAATTTTTACAATGATTACCTTAAAAAAAATAAATACTAAAAAGGAAATGAAACAATTTGTAACATTTCCTTTTTCATTATATAAAGACAATAAATATTGGGTACCACCAATAATTAAAGATGAAGTAGATAATTTCGACCCAAAGAAAAATCCTGTTTTTGAAAATGCTGATGCTCAATTTTTTGTGGCGATTAGAGATGGTAAAATTGTAGGTAGAATTGTAGCGATTATCAATTGGTTTGAAATTGAAAAACAACAAATAAAAAAAATGCGTTTTGGTTGGTTTGATGTAATTGATGACATCGAAGTAACAAAAGTTCTTTTAGCCAAAGTTAAAGAAATTGGTTTGGCAAACAATTTAGAATATATAGAAGGACCTGTTGGTTTTAACAATTTAGATAAAACTGGTGTTTTAGTTGAGGGTTTCGATCATATAGGCACCATGATTACTTGGTACAATCACCCATATTATAAAGATCATTTAGAAGAACTTGGTTTTGTAAAAGAAAAAGAATACTTAGAAAATAAATTTAAATTCGATAAAGTAGACAAAGTTTATTTTGATAGAATTAGTAAGATTATTAAAAGACGTTTTAAATTAAAAGCACTAGACTTTACAAAGACAAAAGACATCATGCCATATGTTGATGAAATGTTTGATGTTTTTGATAAATCGTACTCTAAGCTTTCTTCTTTTGTACCAATTTCTGATGCTCAAATAGCTTTTTTTAAGAAAAAATACATTTCTTTTATCAACCCAGAATATATAAAGTTTGTTGTTGATGAGAATAATAAAGTTGTAGCTTTTGCAATTGTAATGCCCTCTTTTTCTGAAGCGCTTCAAAAAGCAAAAGGGAAACTGTTTCCGTTTGGTATATTTCATCTTTTAAAAGCAAGAAAACATGCTAAAGATGTTACTTTTTATTTAATTGGTGTGCATCCAGAGTATCAAAACAAAGGTGTTCATGCTATTATTTTCGATCAATACACAAAAACATTTGGTCCTTTAGGAATAGACAATTGTATTAGAACGCCAGAGTTAGAGGACAATGAAGCAATTAAAAAGTTATGGGAAAACTTTGATCCTGTAACACATAAACGAAGACGAACCTACAAAAAGAGTATTGTTTAATAATTCTGATAAAATCTAACAAATGCAATTATTTTATAATTCAGAAATTTCTACAGAAACACAAGAAATTACTTTCGATAAAATTGAAAGCAAACACATTGTACGTGTTTTAAGAAAAAAAGAAGGAGATATTCTTAAAATAACAAATGGTAAAGGCTTTTTATTTGATGTAGAAATTATTTTAGCAAGCGATAAAAAGTGTTTAGCTAAGGTTACTTCTTTTACTGAAAAACAAAAACCTTGGCAATATTATTTACATGTTGCAATTGCGCCTACAAAAAATAACGATAGAATAGAATGGTTTTTAGAAAAAGCAACAGAAATTGGTATTGATGAAATTACACCAATTATTTGTTCTAATTCAGAAAGAAGGGTTGTAAAATTAGAACGATTTGAAAAAATTATTCAGTCTGCCATGAAACAATCGTTAAAATTTACGTTGCCAAAATTAAACAAACCTGTAAAATTTAATGATTTTATCAATCAAGATTTTGATGGCAAAATATGTATTGCACACTGTGAAGAGCAAGATAAAAATCTATTAAAATCTGTAATAAATCCTGCTGAAAAAACAACTATACTTATTGGACCCGAAGGAGATTTTTCTATAGAAGAAATAAAAAAAACATTAGAAAAGAAGTTTACACCTATTTCTTTAGGTGAAAGTAGATTACGAACAGAAACTGCAGCTTTAGTTGCTGTTAATACTATTTCGTTTATCAATCAATAAGTTTTTTCTTATATTGCTTTAAAATTTCCTAAATATTTTATGAAGCAACTTCTAACAATTACGTTTACCTTTTTACTAAGCATAATTTACGCACAAGATGTTGCTATTTTAAAGTATAATGGTGGCGGAGATTGGTACTCGAATCCTACAGCGGTTCCTAATTTAGTTGCTTTTGCTAACGCTAACATTGACACCAAAATTTCTAAAAATCCGCAATCTGTTGCGGTAAGTAGCGAAGATATTTTTAATTTTCCCATTCTATTTATGACGGGTCATGGTAATATTTTCTTTTCTGAAGATGATGCCGAAAACTTAAGAAACTATCTAATTTCTGGTGGCTTTTTACATATATCCGACAATTATGGTTTAGACAAATTCATTCGTAAAGAAATGAAAAAAGTTTTTCCAAAATTAGAATTTAAAGAAATACCAAGCTCACATAAAATCTACAATCAGACCTTTAAATTTCCAAACGGAATCCCAAAAATTCATGAACACGACAAAAAATCCGCACAAGGTTTTGGTATTTTTTTCGAAGGAAGACTTCTTGTTTTTTACGATTATGAAACAGATTTGAGTGATGGTTGGGAAGATCAAATAATACACAACAATCCGCAAAGTGTAAGAGAAAAAGCTTTAAAAATGGGCGCTAACATAATTGAGTTCGCATTTAGTAATTAAGTTTTTTTTTCTAAAATTAATCAATAAATATTCTTAAAATGAACAATCAAATAGATATCGATGCTATCAAAATAAATTTTGATTCTAGTGGTTTATGGGTTTTAAACATCGCTATTGGTATTATAATGTTTGGTGTTGCATTAGGTATTTCTATTGATGATTTTAAGCGTTTACTTAAAAACCCTAAAATACTTTTTGTTGGTGTACTATCTCAGTTTATTTTATTACCGGCTTTTACTTTTTTAATTATACTACTTTTAAAACCGTATCCTAGTTTTGCTCTCGGAATGATGATGATTGCAGCTTGCCCTGGCGGAAACGTTTCTAATTTTTTTAGCAAAATGGCTGGCGGTAATGCTGCCTTGTCTGTTAGTTTAACAGCTTTTGCTACATTGATCTGTATTTTTATGACGCCTTTAAACCTTCAGTTTTGGGGTAGTTTATACGAACCTACAAACAGTATTTTAGAAACAGTTGCTTTAGATTGGATCGATTTATTGAAACTGGTTTCTTTAATTTTAGGAATTCCTTTATTTTTTGGAATGTTGATCAAACATTACCATTCCGAAATGGCTCAAAAAATAGAAAATGTTTTAAAACCATTATCGATGCTTGTATTTATCGCTTTGATATTTATTGCATTTTCTCAGAATTTAGAAATCTTTGTAAACCATATTCATCACGTTTTATTTTTAGTAATTTTTCACAATATATTCGCTTATTTTTTAGGTTTTTACACTGCTAAAAGTTTTAAATTAAATAAAAAAGATACCAAAACTATTGCCATGGAAACCGGAATTCAAAATGGCGGATTGGGTTTATTATTAATTTTTGGTTTTTTTGACGGTTTAGGCGGAATGGCACTTTTGGCAGCTTTTTGGGGAATTTGGGACGTGTTTTCTGGAATTCTATTGGCTACTTATTGGGGAAGAAATTCTAAAAAAGACACTTTAATCGAATAATTTATGCTTCAAAAAATTTGGTTTGCACTTGTATGGACTTATGTAAAACTTGGTTTATTTTTTTACAGTAAGAAGATTATAGTTAAAGGCACAGAAAATATTCCAAAAAAAGGAGCAGTATTATTTGCTGTAAATCATCCTAACGGATTGGTAGATCCTTTATACGTTACTACAACTCACAATAGAAGAAACCATTACTTGGTTAGAGCCGCAACATTTAAAAACCCGATAGTTAAGAAAATTTTAGAATCTTTATACTTAATGCCCATTTATAGAATTCGAGACGGTATTAAGCAATTAGCAAACAATCAGCAAATTTTTGATAAATGTCACAGAATCTTTGATAAAGGAGAAACTTTAATGATTTTTCCGGAAGGAAGTCATGATAAAAAAAGAACCATTAGACCTTTAAGTAAAGGGTTTACAAGAATTGTTTTTGGTGCGTTAGAAAAGCATGAAGATTTAGATATAACTGTAATTCCGGTTGGTTTAACGTATCAACATCCGTCAGATTATCCTGCTAAAATTATTATTAATTATGGCAAACCTATAAAAACAAGAGCTATTTATAATAGTAATACTCCTGCAAAAGCTATTAATATTTTAAAAGCAAATGTTACCGAACAATTACAAAAACTGACTGTTCATATTCCTGATGATGATAATTATGAAACCGTTTTACAAAAACTAAACAATGCACAAGTAGATTTTACTGAAGTAGATAAAGTAAATTCTATGATTCTAAAAAATAGTTTTCCAGAAGCAAAATCTCCTAAAAAAAATTATTTGATACCGCTTTATTATGTAATAGTTTTAAATAGTTTGATTCCTGTTTTAATTTGGAAAAAAGTTTTTAAATTGATTAAAGAAGTTGAGTTTATAGATACTTTTCGATTTAGTGTTAATCTTTTAACGTTTACAATATTCTATTCTTTACAGGCATTGATAATCGGTTTATTTTACGGAAATAACGTGGCTTTATTTTATTTCACCTTTTCTGTATTTCTTGTTTTTGTTTACACAAAACTAGCGCCCACCAATACAAAGAAATTTTTAAATCTGTAAAAAGTTGGCTTATAAGTTTAGCCCTGATTGCAGCAATTGTTTGAGCTCTTTTTTAGAGCAGTTTCGATTGTAAATTTTGAAGAATGAAAAATTGCAATTCGAACAAACTAAAAAAAGCGAGTGCGGAAAGCAGGAAATAGCTTCTAATTAATAATTGCGTCTTGAATTACTTGCTGAATTTTGGTTCTCATATTACTTCTAATCAAACCTCGATTATCCATGTTTGGATATACTCTGTTTGATAAAAACACATAAACCAATCCGCTTTTTGGATCTGCCCAAGTATAGGTTCCTGTAAAGCCAGAATGCCCAAAACTCTCTTCGGATACACAACCACAAGTTGCTTTAACTCTAGGATTAAGTTGTGGTTTATCGAAACCTAGACCTCTTCTAACCTTTTCTTTAGAAAAATATCTATGATTAAATTTATCTATCGTTTCTGGTTTTAAATAACGTTTACCGCCATAAAAACCTTTTTGTAAATACATTTGCATTATTTTACCAACATCGTTTGCATTGGCAAATAAACCCGCATGACCACCAACACCACCTAACATTGCTGCGCCCATATCGTGCACATAACCTTGCAGTAATTGATTTCTATAATATGTATCTATTTCTGTAGGAACAATTTCATTTCTATGAAACTTTTTTAATGGTAAGTATGTGGTTCTATCTGCACCCAAAGATTGATAAAAATTTTGATCTACTAGTTTATCTAAAGGTTTGTCGTATTGTAATTCTAAGGCTTCTTTAAAAATATAATATCCTAAATCGCTGTATTTATAACCAACTCGTTCTCTTTGGTCTGCTTCTTTAATATATTTGTAAATGCTATCTTTATAATTATGATTGATAAATAAATTTTCTGCTACTTTAATATCAAATTTATTCGACTTTTTACTGCTATAAAACGTAGCCAAATTCTTACCAGTTATACTGTCTTGCGTGTCTTTATAAAACGGAATCCAAGCTTTTAATCTACCAAAATGAGATAATACTTCTTTTACAGTAACTTTTTCTTTATTTGAGTTCGAAAAACTTGGTAAAATATCTCTTAAACTAGCAGATAAAGGTATCTTTTGTTCTTCTTCTGCTTTCATTATTAAAGGCAACGATGCTAATATTTTAGTTAACGATGCTAAATCATATATATCAGAATTTTTAACTGGTATTTTTTTATCGTGTGTATGGTAACCATAACTTTTTTCTAAAACCACCTTACCATTTCTTGCCACAAATATTTGTAAACCTGGTGCCATTTTTTGGTTGATAATTGTATCGGCCATTTTATCGATAGCTGCCAATTTTATAGAAGACATTCCTGCTGCTTCTGGTATTGTATATTCGAATCTACTAAGATTTGTGCTTGATAACCCAAAACCTTCTTTAAATTCTGAACCAATAGAAACAGGCAATTTACCTTTTGCTGTAATTGCACCAAACAATATTTGTGCAGATACTTCTTGAGAAATTTTACTATTTTGATACGAAACAATTAAACCTTCGATATTAGCAAAACTTTTGACTTGTAATAAACTATACGGACTCGCAAAAACATCTAATACCACCGATTTTTCTCTTGCAATTTCTTGCAACCAAACCAATTCTTTATTCGTAAACTTATAGCTTTTCCAAGGATGCTGGTTTGATTTATGAAATCCAATAATTACATAATTATACGGTTTCAATTTTGTTATCAATCCGTCTAAATTTTTATCAGCAACAACATCTACTTTTGTGTAATTTTTTAGCATGTCTACATAAGCTGTATTCTCTGCATCACCCAATTTTACATACGCTATTTTTTGTTTTTCTAAATCTCTAATTGGTAAATTACCATTTATATTTTTTAATAAAGTAATCGATTTTTTTACCAATTCTCTGTGTAATAACTTATCTTCTACTCTATTTAAATCTTGTTCAATATTTTCTACTACAACAGGTTTGTAGTTGTGTAAACCTGCCCAATATTTAGATTTTAATATTTTTCTTACTGAAAAATTTAATCGCTCTTCTGTTAACGTTTTTGTTTCTAAAGCCTTTTTAATTAAAGCCACAGAACCTGGCACATCTTGCGGAATCAATAATAAATCGTTACCAGCTTGTATCGCTGCTAAATCTATTTGTGCAGAAGTAGCATAATTGGTAGCGCCTTTCATGTTTAAACCATCAGTAATTATTAAACCTTGAAAGCCTAATTTTTCTTGTAATAAATTTGTTACAACATTTTTAGAAAGTGATGTTGGCAACGTTGCATTTGGCTCTAAACTTGGTATATTTAAATGCGCTGTCATTACACTTGCCAAACCAACGTCAAATGTTTTTTTGTACGGATACAATTCTATAGAATCTAAACGTGCTGCATCAAAATTTAAAACTGGTAAAGTATAATGAGAATCTGCTGCCGTGTCACCATGACCCGGAAAATGTTTACCATTTGCTAAAACACCTTCACTTTGCATACCTTTAATAAAAGCAATTGCTTTTGCAGTTACATTTTCTTTACTTTCACCAAAAGATCTATTTCCAATAATAGGATTTTCTGGATTTACATTCACATCAATAACTGGTGCAAAATTTACATGAATTCCTATTCGTTTTGCATGTTGCCCTAAATGTTTACCAAATTTTGTAATTAAAGAATCGTTTCTAATGGCACCTAAAGTCATATTCCAAGGAAATCGATATGTGTTTTTTAAACGCATATCTAAACCCCATTCACCATCAAAACCAATTAACAAAGGTACTTTTGCAGAATCTTGATATCTATTATTTAAAATCGCCTGTTTTTCTGGCGTACCTTGCATAAAAATTAAACTACCAACATGATATTTTGTAATCATCTTGTTTATAAAACGCTCATGCTTTTCATCTAAATTAGAATACGCTTGCACCATAAAAATTTGTCCAATTTTTTCATCAATAGACATACTATTCATTATGCTATCTACCCAAATTTCTTGCGCAACAAAATCTTTAGTTCTTAACGGATCTAATCTTTGTGCGCTTAAACTTATCGTAAAAGCAATTGCTAAAAAGGCTAATATATTCTTCTTCATTCTAATTCTTTCGATATTTTTTTGGCGTTTTAACAGGCTTTCGCTACTCGCTTTTTTTAGGTTTGTTCTTTATACATTTTTTCTTCTTTCGTCAAAAAAAACACTCGAACTTTCACCTAAAAAAGAGCTCAAACAGACCGCTCTATCCTTAACGCAACTTCTTGCCAAGAGGCTTTATTATACTAAAACAATAGTTATACCAAAAAGCGTTTATGCCAACTATCTTTTGCAGTAATTTCCCAATTATTTTCAAAATCTTCCTTGGTATTTACCATGTTGTTAAAAACAATTGTATCTGCAGTAATTTTCTTCTCTTTTGCAAATCTTTGAAAATCCGATAATTTAACAAGGTTTATATTTTCGTTATCTTTAAAAGTAACGTTCATTTTATTCATTAAATCCAATTGCAATTCTTTTTCTAAAGCTTGTACAAAACGCACAGAACTATCTATAGAACAACCAGAAACATTATTAAAACTTTCATCTACTGCCAATACTAAAAACTGATTGTATTTAATAGTAAAAGAGCCTTTTAAATCATCACCGTGACGTGTCCATTGATTTATAAACTCTTCTGCTTTATCAGAAATAAACTGTATTTCATTTTCTGTAAATTCTCTATCTGCTTGGTAAATCCAAACGCGAGAGTTATTTGGTAAATTGTTATATGCTGTAAACATTATTTTTATTTTATTTTACAATTGTTATTCGTCAAAAAAAGTAATTCTATCTTAAATTAAACTTTTGTTGCAACGCTTGTAACTTTTCTGCATCCGTCATTTTCTTTTTTGGCGGATTCATTCTTTCTTTTATTTGTCTTAAAACCTTTTTTGTGTACAACGGAAAATCTGCATTTTGCATCCAGTTATTGTACCCAGGATTTTCTTTAAAAACTTCTTCTACCGTTCTGCCTTTATACTTTCCGAAAGAAAAAATCTCTTGCTTTTTATCGTTCATCAAAATAAAACCTGCAAAATCTGCTCTTTCGCCATGTGTAGAATATTCACTTAAAGCATCTACAGTATTTTCTATATCGTCGTATTTATCTAACTGAGCTAACAAAATTTCGTACGTTGCATTTGTATCTGCTTCTGCACCATGAGCGCCTTCTAACTCTCTACCGCAATAAAACTGATATCCTGCGCTTAATGTTCTTTGCTCTTTTTTATGAAAAATAACTTGTACATCAATTGCTTTTCGATCTTGCATATCAAAATCGATTCCGGCACGCATTAATTCTTCTGCTAAAAGTGGTATATCGAATCTATTAGAATTAAAACCTGCCAAATCACAACCTTCAATCATAGCGCTTACCTCGGTTGCCAATTCTTTAAAAGTTGGCTCATTTGCAATTTTTTCGTTTGTTATTCCATGAACATCTATAGAACTTTGTGGAATTTCAATCTCAGGATTTACCAACCACGTTTTACTTTCTTTATTTCCGTTAGGAAAAACTTTTAAAATTGCAATTTCTACAATTCTATCTGTGGCAATATTAACTCCTGTAGTTTCTAAATCGAAAAATACAATTGGTTTTGTTAAGTTTAAATTCATTTTTATATTTTCTAAAAGCAAAAAACTAAAACACAATATTTTAGTTTACTACTTATTTATTCGTTGTTTAATTGATTTTTAAATTCTTCGATTCTTGCGGCATCTTTAGCTGGCAATTCTGGTGCTTTAAAATCGTATGTATCTAATTCTTTTTTTAATATTTCTGCTAAAATATATCTAGCAGAAGGTTTATCATCTGCCGGAATTATAAACCAAGGTGCATTTTCTTTTGATGTTCTGTTTAATAAATCTTCATAACAAAACTGATATTTATCCCACAATTTGCGCTCTTTTAAATCTCCTGCAGAAAACTTCCAATTCTTTTCTGGTATATTCAATCTTCTTAACAATCTATTTTTTTGTTCTTCTTTAGATAGATTTAAAAAGAATTTAAGAACTATCGTTCCGTTTTTTGCTAAATGACTTTCAAACTCATTAATTCTATCCATTCTATCATGATAAAAAGCATCGTCTAAATCGACTAAACTTTTTACGGTTGGTATGTTTTCGCCGAAAACATATTCTGGATGCACTCTTGTTACCAAAACGTTTTCATAATGTGTTCTATTAAAAACACCTATTTTACCTTTTGCTGGCAAAGCTATATAATGCCTCCACATAAAGTCGTGTTTTAGCTCTAATTCTGTAGGCACTTTAAAACTATGCACTTCTACACCTCTTGCATTTACGTTTTTAAAAACCTCTCTAATTAGGCTATCTTTACCAGAAGTGTCCATACCTTGTAAGCAAATTAACACACTATATTTACCTTCGGCATACATAGCATCTTGCATTTTACTTATTTTTTTACGCAATTTTTTTAATGATTTTTCTGCGTCTTCTAGAACTTCTTTTGTATTAAAATCTTGTAATTTAATAGCACTAGAAACTCTATATTTTTCTGTTTTCATCTGATAAATATTAATTTTTAAAGATAAAAAAAATCTCTTTTTTATCGAGGTTTTTAAAAGATATTTAACAAAACATTAAAAAAGGTTTCAGAATTAAAAAAAGCTTAACAGAAAAGGAAATTTAAAGTTCTTATCTTTGATTAAATCGTAAAAAAACACATAATAATGAAACTTAAAATAACGTACTTATTAATTGTAGCTTTTTCTATTTTATCTTGTAAAAAAGAAGAAACTAAAAAACAAAGTGAAAAAACAGTTACATCAACAGAAAAAACAACCAATACTTCTGATTTAAAGATTACACCAATTTCGCATGCAACTGCTGTATTAACTTTTAAAGACGAAATTATTTATTTAGACCCAACTTTAGGTCAAGAGGCTTTTTCTGGTTTTAAAAAACCTACTTATGTTTTAATTACTGATATTCATGGTGATCACATGGATTTAAAAACACTAAAAGCTCTAGACCTATCATCAACAAAAATAATAGCACCAAAAGCGGTAGCAGAAAAAATTAAAGACATTAATGCAAAAGAGATTATTGTAATTAATAATAGTGAAACTAAAAATTTTACAAATTTTAATGTAGAGGCAATTCCGATGTATAATTTAAGAGAAGAAGCTTTAAAATTTCACTCTAAAGGAAGAGGAAACGGCTATATTTTAACCATTAATAACGAAAGAATTTACTTTTCTGGAGACACAGAAGATATACCAGAAATGCGCAATCTAAAGAATATTGACAAAGCATTTATTTGCATGAATTTACCTTATACTATGACGGTAGAAAGTGCTGCAGATGCTGTTTTAGCCTTTAAACCAAAACAAATTTACCCATATCATTACAGAGGTACAGAAGGTTTAAGCGATGTTACTAAATTTAAAGAAATCGTAAATAAAAACGATAATTCTATCGAAGTTGTGCAGCTAGATTGGTATCCGAATAGAAAATAATTAAAAAATATATTTTATGAAGTATTTAAAAAAAACATCATTATTTCTTTTAACAATTATAATTTTAAGCGCCTGTAGTTCAAATCCAAAAAAAGCAGTTGCTGTTATTAGCCCAAAAAGTGGTAGCGATATTTCTGGAACTGTAACTTTTACAGAACAAGATGGCATGGTTACCATGACAGCAGAAGTAAGAGGACTTTCTGAAGGAAATCATGCAATTCATATTCATAAAATTGCTGATTGTTCTTCGGATGATGGAAAATCTGCTGGCGGACACTGGAATCCGACCGAAAAAAATCATGGAAAATGGTTACAAGATCCTTTTCATATTGGTGATATAGGAAATTTAGTTGTTGATGAAACTGGTAAAGGTTCTATTGAAAGAAAAACAGATTTATGGGCAGTTGGCGGCGAAAATGATTTAAAAAATGTGGTTGGTCATGCGATTATAATTCATCAAGGACCCGACGATTTTAGCTCTCAACCTTCTGGCGCAGCAGGTGCAAGAATTGGTTGTGGAGAAATTACTAGAAAATAATATTTAAAATATTGCCAAAACTTTTTACCAATAAATGGTAAAAACTAAAAAAACATCTATCGTCTAAACAGTACTACTATTTTGATGATAGGTGTTTTTATTATCAATTTTCTTTTTTCCAGTTTTTTAGAGTTAACAAATTATTTGTTTTTATAAAATCCATAGAAAAGTTTTAGAAAAAAATAATAATTGAAGAGTTTGTAGAATCAAACAAATGGAAAGAAGTTTTAAAAAAAAGCCAATTAAAAAAAGTTATTTTATAATTCTTTAAAAAACTTACATTTGCAAAATGCGAATAGATATTATTTCAGTTGCTCCAGCCTTATTAGAAAGTCCGTTTAATCATTCTATAGTTAAACGCGCTAAAGAAAAAGGATTGGCAGAAATTATAATTCACGATTTACGCGAATACGGTTTAGGAAACTATAAACAAATAGACGACACACAATTTGGTGGTGGTGCAGGTATGGTTATGATGATAGAACCGATTGCAAACTGTATTAGAAAGCTACAATCGGAAAGAAAATATGATGAAATAATTTATATGACTCCGGATGCAAAAACATTAAACCAAAGTACTGCAAATACACTTTCTTTAAAAGAAAACATCTTAATCTTAACAGGACATTATAAAGGTGTAGATCAAAGAATTAGAGATTTATTTATAACAAAAGAAATTTCTATTGGAGATTATGTGTTAACTGGAGGCGAATTAGCTGCTGCTGTATTAGTTGATGCTGTGGTTCGATTAATTCCGGGAGTTATTGGTGATGAACAATCCGCACTTACAGACTCTTTTCAAGACAACTTATTATCTCCGCCAGTTTATACTAGACCTTCAGATTTTGAAGGAAATAAGGTTCCTGAAATTTTATTATCTGGTAATTTCCCAAAAATTGATGATTGGAGAACTGACAAAGCTTATGAAAGAACACAAGAAATAAGACCTGATTTACTAGACGAAAATTCGTAAAAAAACATTTTAAATTTTATTTATTTGGAAACATTACTAAATTATATAAAGCAACACAAAGCAATTTCTTGGGTTTTAGGTTTTCAATTATTTAGAATTTTACTTTTACCATTTATGGGCTTAATGCCTCAAGATGCGTATTATTATTTATACGGACAAAATTTATCTTTATCTTATTTTGATCATCCAGGGATGATTGGATATATTTTAAGATTATTTACAGATATTTTTGGCACCTCTATTTTTGTAGTAAAATTTGCCGATTTTTTTATTACCTCTTTAACTATTCTTAGTTTTTACAAATTAGCTTCTTATTTTTTACCCAAACAAAAATTAGAACGAGCTTTTGTATTATTAGCTTCTACCATATTTATTTCGATTCTATCGTTTAACTCAACTCCAGATGTACCTTTATTATTATTTTGGTCACTAAGTTTAATTAGCCTTTACAAAGCAATTTTCGAGAGTAAAAAATGGTATTGGGTTTTTGCTGGTTTGGCAATGGGACTTGCATTTAACAGTAAATACACTGCGATTTTATTGCAATTTGGTTTGTTAGCATTTTTAATTTTCTCTAATAAATATAGAAAATTGTTACTATCACCATGGTTGTGGTTTTCTTTAATAATTTCTGTTGCAGTTACTTTTCCTGTTTGGTATTGGAATTATCAAAACGATTTCGCTTCGTTTGCTTTTCAATCATCAGAAAGAACAAGCTCTATAACAGAATTTAAAATTTCACCGAACTATTTCTTTGGCGCAATTGGCCATCAAATGTTTTTATTGCTGCCTATTTTATTTCTAATTTTTATAACTTTTACTTTTAAATATGTAAAAAGAGCTGTTACAAAATTTAAAATTCCGCAAGCTAAAACATTGTTTTTATTAGCTTTTTTTATTCCAACTTTTTTAGGTTTCTTTTTATTGACACCTATATATTGGGTAAAATTAAATTGGATGATGCCATCGTACATCACCGGAGTAATTATTGCAGGAATGTTTATCAGTAAAAAGTTACTAAAAATTCAGCTTATATTTTCTATTGTATTTCATTTGTTAGTTAGCTTACAAATTATCTTTTATCTAGTTCCTATTAAAAGTGATGACACTTGGGTTGGATGGAAAGAATTAGCAACAGAAACAGAAAAATTAAAAGAACAATATACAGACGCTTTTGTTTTTTCTAATGATAACTATAAAACTTCGGCAGCACTAAACTTTTTTATGGATGATAAAGTGTACGCCCAAAACATTATTGGTTTACCAGCTTTACATTTTGATTATTTAGGCGATAATTTAAATGATTTAAAAGGTAAAAACGCAATTTTTATAGATTCTGACAAGCGTTTTAAAGACAAAAATAAAATAGGTAAAATTGATAGTTTATTAACTAATAAATTTAAAAAGGTAACTGAATTAGAACCAATTATCATCAAAATAAACAATAAAGAGAGTAGAAAATTCTGGATTTTCTATTGTACTGACTATCAACCTTAAAAATAGTTCGCATTTAGTTTTTAGAACTAAAAAAAAGTACTACTTTTGCAACCGCTAAATTAACCTCTGACGAAAAAATCGTGAATGTTGTTTTACAAAACCAATTAAATTAAAAGATATGGAATCTTTAGTAAAATTTGTACAAGACGAATTTGTAACAAAAAAAGAATTTGCAGAATTTGCAGCAGGTGATACAATCACTGTTTATTATGAAATTAAAGAAGGTGAAAAAGTACGTACTCAGTTTTTTAGAGGTGTAGTTATTCAAAGAAGAGGTGTAGGAGCTTCTGAAACTTTTACTATCAGAAAAATGTCTGGTACTGTAGGTGTAGAAAGAATCTTTCCTGTAAACTTACCTTCTATTCAAAAAATTGAAGTTAATAAAAGAGGTAAAGTTCGTAGAGCTAGAATCTTTTACTTTAGAAGTCTTACTGGTAAAAAAGCTAGAATTACAGAAAAAAGAAGATAATTCTTCAATTTATAAAAATACTAAAAAGCACTGTTTTATTACAGTGCTTTTTTTTGTTTTAAACTAATTTAAAACCTTCTATATTAAAAGGCTGTAACCCAAAAATTAACCTCAATAAAGATGAACAAATAGTTAAATTTTGTTTAATTTTTCGAATAAAAACATATTCACATCAATACATGCTTTTTATTATCAATCCCCTACAAAAACAAGGTAATTAATAACAATTAAACAATTAGAATTTCACATTAAATTCATAAATTTGTTCCACTTTTTTTACGAAATCCATTTCGTATAAAGTTTAATTTCTAAAAAACAATTAAAAATGAGCAAAATAGCCAAAATTGTATATACAAAAACTGATGAAGCTCCTGCTTTAGCAACACGTTCTTTTTTACCAATAGTAAAAGCATTTACAAAATCTTCTAATATAGAAATTGAAGTAAAAGATATTTCTTTAGCTTCTAGAATTCTTGCTAACTTTTCTGATTATTTATCAGAAGAACACAGAGTAGAAGACGCTTTAGCATATTTAGGTAATTTGGCTAAAAAGCCAGAAGCTAATATTATTAAATTACCTAATATTAGTGCTTCTGTACCACAGTTAAAAGCTGCAATATCAGAATTACAAGATTTAGGCTATAGTTTACCAGATTATCCAGAAGAAGTTACAACAGATGAAGATAAAGCTGTATTAGCTCTTTATAATAAGGTAAAAGGATCTGCAGTAAACCCTGTTTTAAGAGAAGGTAACTCTGACAGAAGAGCGCCAAAAGCTATTAAAAATTATGCACGTAAAAACCCACATTCTATGGGTGCTTGGGGTGCAGATTCTAAAACACATGTAGCTACAATGAGCGAAGGTGACTTTGCACACAACGAAAAATCTGTTACAATAAATAATGCTACAAACGTAACAATTACACACGTTGCAGATAACGGAACTAAGACTGTCTTAAAAGAAAATTTATCTTTAATTGATGGTGAAATTATAGATGCAACTGTAATGAGTAAAAAAGCATTGCTTTCTTTCTTAGATAAAGAATTTGCAGATGCTACAGCACAAGGCGTTTTACTTTCTTTACATATGAAAGCGACTATGATGAAGGTTTCTGACCCAATTATTTTTGGTCATGCTGTTAGAACTTATTTTAAAGAATTATTTGAAAAACATGCTGCTACTTTTGATGAAATTGGAGTTGATGTTAACAATGGTTTCGGTAACTTATTAAGTAACTTAGAAGAAGTATCTGCAGAAAAGAAAGCAGAAATTTTAGCTGATATCGATGCTATTCTTGCTAAAAATGCAGATTTAGCAATGGTAAATTCTGATAAAGGAATTACTAATTTACACGTTCCTTCTGATGTAATTATTGACGCTTCTATGCCAGCAATGATTAGAACATCTGGAAGAATGTGGAATTCTAAAGGAGAATTACAAGACACAAAAGCAGTAATACCAGATAGTTCTTATGCAGGTATTTATGCTGCAACTATAGATTTCTGTAAAAAGAATGGTGCTTTCGATCCTACAACAATGGGTACAGTTCCTAACGTTGGTTTAATGGCTCAAAAAGCAGAAGAATATGGTTCTCATGATAAAACTTTTCAAATGTCTGCAGCTGGTAAAGTTGTAGTTACAGATGCTGATAACAACACTTTATTAGAGCACAATGTAGAAGAAGGAGATATCTGGAGAATGTGTCAAACTAAAGATTTACCAATTCAAGATTGGGTAAAATTAGCAGTTACAAGAGCTAGAGCTTCTAAAACACCTGCTGTTTTTTGGTTAGATGCTAACAGAGCTCACGATGCAGAAATTATTAAAAAAGTAAATACATATTTACCAAATCATGATACTTCTGACTTAGACATTAGAATCTTATCACCTATAGAAGCTACAGAATTCACTTTAGAAAGAATTGTAAAAGGAGAAGACACAATTTCTGTTTCTGGTAACGTATTAAGAGATTATTTAACAGATTTATTTCCTATTCTAGAAGTTGGTACATCTGCAAAAATGCTTTCTATAGTTCCGTTAATGAATGGTGGTGGATTATTTGAAACTGGTGCCGGAGGTTCTGCCCCAAAACATGTACAACAATTTATAGAAGAAAACCATTTACGTTGGGATTCTTTAGGGGAATTTTTAGCATTAGCAGTTTCTTTAGAACACTTAGGTACTGTTAACAACAATGCAAAAGCAATTGTATTATCAGAAACTTTAGATGATGCAACAGATAAATTTTTAGATAACGATAAATCTCCATCAAGAAAAGTTGGCGAATTAGACAACAGAGGTAGTCATTTTTATTTAGCAATGTATTGGGCTGAAGGATTGGCTAATCAAGATAAAGATGCAGACTTAAAAGCTACGTTCACCAAAATCGCAAACGATTTAAAAGAAAATGAAGCTAAAATTGTATCAGAATTAAATGAAATTCAAGGTAGCGCTAACAATATTGGTGGTTATTATCAACCAACAGATAGTTTAGCAGATGCTGCTATGAGACCAAATACTTTACTAAATTCTATTTTAGCAAGTATTTAATCTTTAAAATTATTAGTATTATAAAATCCGGTGTTTTACACCGGATTTTATTTTTTACACAAATACGATTCTTATTCTAAATTTTTAACGTTCTATTAAAATTAAGAATTGTACTTTTGTTTAATTAATTATTACTGCAATTAAACAAAACATAAAATGCTACGCAAAAAACAACTATTTGTTTTCTTTCTCTTTATTGGTTTGTCAATTTTAGGACAAGAAAAAATTACACTTAGCGGTACTGTTTATGACAATACTAATAACGAAACCTTGATTGGAGTTTCAATTTATTTCCCTGAACTAAACGCTGGTACAACAACCAACGAATACGGATTTTATTCAATTACAATTCCACAAGGAAACTACAAAATTCAATTAAGTTACTTAGGTTACGCTACGCTTTTAGAAACCATTAATTTATCAGAAAAAACTACAAAAAACTTTAAACTTCTTGAAGCTACAGAAAGTCTTAATGAAATAGTAATTGAAAGTAATATTGAAAAACTTAATTTAAAAACACCACAAATGAGTGTTAATAAATTAACTTCTTCTACCATAAAACAAATTCCGGTTGTTTTAGGAGAAGCAGACATTATTAAATCTCTAATTCTTTTACCAGGTGTTACAAGTGCAGGTGAAGGAGCTTCTGGATTTAATGTTAGAGGTGGTGCTGCAGATCAAAATTTAATTTTATTAGACGAAGCAATTGTTTTTAATTCGTCTCATTTATTTGGTTTTTTCTCGGTTTTTAATCCTGATGTAATTAAAGATGTTCGATTATATAAAGGTGGTATTCCTGCAAAATATGGCGGAAGACTTTCATCTGTTTTAGATATTTATCAGAAAGAAGGAAATAGTAAAGATTTTAAAGTTACTGGTGGAGTTGGTTTGGTTTCTTCGAGATTACTTATCGAAGGTCCTTTAGAAAAAGAGAAAAGTTCTTTTTTAATTGGTGGTAGATCTTCTTATGCTCATATTTTTTTACCTCTTTTTGATAATGACAATAAAGCCTATTTTTACGATGTAAACACAAAAATAAACTACCGATTTAACGACAAAAACAATTTATTTTTATCTACTTATTTTGGTAAAGATGTCTTCGGGTTAAGTGATAATTTTGTAAACGATTATGGTAATACTGTGGTAAACTTACGTTGGAATCATTTATTTACAGACAAATTATTTTCTAACTTATCTTTAATTTATTCTGATTATTTCTACGGATTGATTCTTGACTTTGTCGGCTTCGAGTGGGATTCTGGCATTACAAACTTCAACCTTAAATACGACTTTAATCATTATGTGAGTGAAAAAGTAAAATTAAGTTACGGAATTAATAATATCTACATCAAATTTAATCCCGGAGAAATAATTCCTAATAGAGAAGATTCTGGTATTGTTGCAGAAAAATTAATTGACAAATATGCAAATGAATTTGCTGCTTATATTGATGCTGAACATAAAATTAGTGACAATTTTAGACTACAATATGGTGTTAGATTTAGCAATTTTACTCGATTAGGGCAAGATGAGTTAAACACCTATGCAAATGACCAAGCAGTTGTATATAATTCTGAATTTAAAAAATATGAATCTGCAGAAGCAACTGGCGTAGAAAACTATAAAAGAAGCGATGTACTTGCAAGTTTTAACAATTTAGAACCAAGAGTTTCGATGTCTTACATTTTAGATGATAATTCTTCTATAAAAGCGAGTTATAATAGAATGGTTCAATATCTACACCTGCTTTCTAACACCTCTTCTCCTACTCCATTAGATGTTTGGACACCAAGTGGAACCTTTGTAAAACCTCAGCAATTAAATCAATATGCTGTTGGTTATTTTAAATCTTTTAATGAAGGAAAATACACATTAGAAACAGAAACTTTTTACAAAGATATTAGCAATAGAATCGATTATATAAATGGCGCAAATTTAATTGCGAATAACGAAATTGAAACCATTATTTTAAATGGTAAAGCTAGAGCTTACGGATTAGAAATGTTGTTCAAAAAAAATGAAGGAAAATTTCAAGGATGGCTATCTTACACACTTTCTAAATCAGAACAATTAACTGCAGGTAGAACAGCTGAAGAACCAGGAATTAATAACGGAGAATGGTACAGCACACCATACGACAAAACACATGATTTTTCTGTAAATGCTAGCTTCAAATTAAATGATAAGTGGAAATTCAATTCTAATTTTGTATTTCAAACAGGTCAACCAACAAATTATCCGGTTGGGCAATACGAATATCAAGGTTTAAACGTGCCAATTTATGATGATAATAGACGAAACTCAGACAGATTGCCAAACTACCATCGTTTAGATATTTCTGCAACTTTAAATCCAGAAAAAAATAAAAACAGAAAATGGCAAGGAGAATGGGTTTTTGGTATTTATAATGTTTACGGAAGACAAAATGCAGCTTCTTTAGCTTTTACACAAAACCAAGAAACTTTTAGAAACGAAGCTGTACAAACATCTATTTTTGGTTTAGTGCCATCTGTAACTTACAATTTTAAATTTTAATAAGATGAAAAAGATATTTTTTTACTTAGCGTTAATTGTCTTACTATTTTCTAATTGTGAAAAAGTTATAGACGTCGATGTACCAACCATAAGTCCTAAATTAATAATAGACGCATCTTTCGAAGTCTATTTTGATGAAAGCCCAGTTACCGCAAAAACTATTGTAAAACTTAGAGAATCTGCAGATTATTTCGAAGAAACTATTCCTACAGTTACAAATGCAACTGTTTTTCTAACAAATTTATCAGATAATTCTGTTATTAATTTTTCTGATATAAATGCTACAGGAAATTACGAACCGATAACCGATTTTTTACCAGAAGATAATATAGAATATGAGTTAACGGTTATTTACAACAATGAAACTTTTAAAGGAAAAGCCACTAAAGTAAAATCTACGCCTTTTATTAGTGTAGAGCAAGGTGATGAAACTTTATTTACTGGGAATGAAACTGAATTAAAAGTTTCTTTTGAAGACGACGGAAATACCGAAAATTTTTATGTTTTAGATTATACAAACAATATATTTTTAACGCTAGATGACAGATTTTTTAACGGAGCGGTTTATAATTTTTCTTCTTTTTATCAAGAAGATGAAATAGAATTACCTGCAACTGTTACCATCAAATTATCTGGTATTTCAAAAAGTTATTATACATATTTCGAAATTTTAACAAGTCAAGCAGGTGGTAATGATGGTGGCCCTTTTCAAACAGCACCAACAGCTTTATTAGGTAATATTATCAATACTACTAATGATGATAATTATCCTTTAGGTTATTTTCATATTTCTGAAACTGATACTTTTGAAATTAGTTTGGTAGAAAAAAACTAAAACTTCAATTAAATCATCATTCAAGAATACAAAAAATCTGTATTTTTGAATGATGACATTTATAAAAACTACAGAACAAGACTCTAATTACAATCATCTAGAAAAGATGTCTGTAAAAGAAGTATTAAAAAATATCAATAAAGAAGATAAAACAGTACCATTAGCTGTAGAAAAATCTTTACCTCAAATAGAAAGCTTAACAAATAATATTGTTACTAGTTTAAAAAATGGTGGAAGACTATTTTATTTAGGAGCTGGTACTTCTGGTAGATTGGGTGTTGTAGATGCCTCTGAATGTCCGCCAACTTTTGGTGTTTCTTATGATTTAGTGGTTGGCATTATAGCTGGCGGAGATGTTGCCATTAGAAAAGCAGTTGAATTTGCAGAAGATTCTAAATTACAAGGTTGGCAAGATTTACAAGAATACAATATCACAAATAAAGATATTGTAGTTGGTATTGCTGCATCTGGCACAACACCTTATGTTATTGCTGCCTTAGAAAAATGTAACGAGAATAATATTGCTACAGGTTGTATAACATGTAATAAAAATAGTCCGTTAGCGAAGGTTTCAAACTTTCCTGTAGAAGTTGTTGTAGGTTCTGAATTTGTAACCGGAAGTTCTAGAATGAAAGCTGGAACTGCACAAAAATTAGTTTTAAATATGCTATCTACAACTACCATGATTCAGTTAGGAAAAGTCAAGGGAAATAAAATGGTAGACATGCAACTTTCTAATAATAAATTGGTAGAAAGAGGGCAAAAAATGTTAGCATCAGAATTAAATATCGACTTACAAAAAGCAGCTGCATTATTAGAAGAATTTGGTAATGTTAGAAATGCAATAAAAAATTATACGAAATGAGCACAGATGTAAACTTATTAGGCAAGGGTTTAAAACATATCGGAATCTTAATTTTACTTTTTATTGTTTCTCCTATTGTCTTAACAATGGCTTTTAAAGCTTTAAAAAAGTTTGAAGATACTTCGCAAGAATATCTTTCGTATATCTTAATTGTTGTTGCAGTTATTTTAATAGTTTTTACATTGTACTTTGCTTTTAAAACGTTTCAAATATTATTAAAAGCAATATTTAATAATTCTTAACAATGCAGCATTCAGACGGAATAATCATTATTCTTTCGTATCCAGATACGGTTGTGAGACCTGCTTATTGGGAAACTTTAAGTAATTTTTGGCCCAAAATTGGCATTGGTAGCAAACACGCTGTACAAGCTGGTCATGCGGCTTTACTGTTATTAGAAAAAGGAAATAAAACCATAAAATATTTCGATTTTGGCCGATACATTACAACGTATGGTAATGGTCGTGTTCGATCTGAAGAAACAGATCCGGAGTTAAAAGTTACAATAAATGCTGAGTTTAAAAATGACAAATTAACAAACTTAGAAGAAATTTTACTTTGGATAGAAAATAATCCTGAAAAAACCCATGGAGATGGCAGATTGGTGGCTAGCGTTCATGATGAAATAGACTTTTATAAAGCACACAGCTTTATAAAAAGTTTACTTAATGCTAGAGAAATTCCTTACGGTGCTTTTTTAAAAAACGGTACAAATTGCGCAAGGTTTGTAACCGATACTATTATAGCTTCTACAAATAATAAAAAGATTGGTAAGCAGTTAAAAAAATCTAATTTACTTACTCCTAGCCCAATAGGCAATGTTATTAAAGCCAATACAAACAATACTATTTATTGTATCTATAAACAAGAAATTAAAACTTATTTAAATAGATCTATTTTAAAAGAATACAAAGCTTCTTTTTTTAAAAAATTTAACGGCGAACCTAATTTAAAAGGAACAGAAAAACCAAATTTAGAGGTTTTCAACCTACAAAACGGAACTTGGTTAGGCGGAATAGGAAGTGGCGCTTGGTTTAGAATTGAAGAAAAAAAAGATGATCAAACTTATAAAATAGCAAGGTATGATGCTAAGGGAAACAAAGATTTTGAAAACTTCTTTTTATTAAATGAGCCTAACTTTAATCACCTAGAAAATTATAAATTTATTCACCCAACAAATTGTAAAGAAGTTTATATTCAACAAAATAACATCAAATTCACTTTCAAAAAGACTGTTTTAAAAGCAAATTAAACGATTTTTAACTCAATCAATTTTTTTGTTACTCTATTCAACTTTTAAAATATTTTATTACATTTTAAAAGTCTAGATTTGTTATATCAAACAACAAATCATGAAAACAAAACTACTGCTCTCTTTTGCTTTTGCATTATTATTTGGAACTACAAATTATGCACAACAAAAATCTAATAATGATATAAAAAAACTAATATCTTCTTACAAAAACGATATTCGCGGACCTTATTACCGCATAAAATGGTATTGTAAAGATGGTTCTGTTAGAGATTCTAAAGATCCTTGTCCAGATTCTATTGGTGGTGGTATTCAGCATGCGTCTTTTAAAGAATCTGCATTAGATTTAAGAAAAACAAATCACTTATTCTTTGGAGAAATCTTAGCTAGCTTAAACAATCAAGATTTTTTAGATTCAGAAAATAATTATAGTAGATTAAAACAATATCAATTAGGTAAATATCTTGCAAGTATAGATGATGGTTGGGTTCTTAAAAAAGGACAATACTACAGAGGTTCTGTACAATCTGAGGATGAAGAAGCTTGGGGAAAACAGTTTTTTGAAACTGTTTTAAAAGACGATAGTTTTGTTAACAATAATTACTATTTGGTAAGACAAGCTTTAAAAGATATACCGCACAATGGCGATTCTAATATTGCACAAAAAATGCGTAGCGAATCTAAAGTTTTGGCAGAAGAAATACCAGAATTTATGGATATCAGAATTAAAATTCATGGCAATCCAGAAAAAACAGATATTTATTTGGTTGAAAGTTTTATCAAAAAAAATGCTTCTAAAATAGATTCAAAAGAGAAGAAAATTTTTGACAAACTTTTACAAACAATGCAAGAGTTTTATGCTCCTTTAAATTATAAAACTATTGCTAACGAAATTTCTAAAATAATGGATAAAAATAACGTTTTAAGTAGTTTAAATGATTTTTTAAATGAAGACAAATCTAATTTAAGTGCAAAAGATATTGTTATTAAAATCACAGAAAATTTAGACTTTTTAAGATATAATATTACGCTATTTAATAATAGTAAAGATCGTTTGGCACTTTTAGATTTAACTAATCAATTAGAAAAAATTTTATTAATCGAAACTCAAAAGTGGCAACCCGCTACTTTAGAAGAAACCATCTTAAAAACACAAACTTTAACATGCGCTTCTTACGCTACAGGTTTAGTTGAAGCCTGGGAATTCGATTTGATAAAACCAATATATGCAACAACACTACTAAATGATAAGATAACACTAAAAGACTTAAATTCTTTGGTAACTAGTGCGAGAAGAGTTGTAGAATGGAGTACATCTTTAGTAAAAGCAAATTATCAAGAAACGGTAAATAAATATGCAGATTTTGAATCTTTTGCTTACGGTTTTATTGATGATAGAATTCGAAATTCGGTTACTCTTAATCTAGGGGAAACGGTAAGCAAACTAAATACTTTTGCTTCAGATATTTCTAATGTTAACAATAACGTTATGAATATTAGCAACCAAGGTGCAATTAGAGGTTTAAATCCTGGTTATGCGTTTGGTAAGTTAATTGTTGTTGATGGTAATCCAGAAAATATAGAAGTGAACACTAACAATATTTATATTTTTCAAAAACCACCTTCAGATTTAAAACCTGTTGCTGGTATTATGACGGTTTCTGAAGGAAACTTAGTTTCTCACGTACAATTATTAGCAAGAAATTTAGGGATACCAAATGCCGCTTTGTCTAGTGATAATTTAAAATCATTAGAAAAATATGCGAATAAAAATGTTTTTTACGCTGTTTCTAATAAAGGGAATGTTATTCTAAAATTAGAAAACGACATGTCGGATGAAGAGCAAAAATTATTCAACAAAAAAGAAAGAACTAAAAATATGATTACGGTACCAACCGATAAATTAAGGTTAGAGGTATCTAAAATTATAAATATGAAAGATGTTAAAGCATCTGATTCTGGTATTCTTTGCGGTCCAAAAGCTGCAAATTTGGGTGAATTAAAAAACCTATTTCCAAATAAAGTGGTTGACGGAATTATTATTCCTTTCGGAGTTTTTAAATCGCATATGAATAAAGAAATGCCATCAAAAAATAAAACTTACTGGCAATTTTTAAATGAAACTTTTAATAAGGCTACTCAATTAAAAAAAGAAAATGTTACTGAAGATGAAATCGAAAAATTTGTAATAGCATCTTTAAAAGAATTACATACAGCTATTTTAAATATAGATTTAGACGCTTCTTTTATAAAAGATTTAAAAAGTAATTTTTCATCAGTTTTTGGAGATAATTTAGGTAATGTTCCTGTTTTTTTAAGAAGTGATACTAATATGGAAGATTTAAAAGAATTTACAGGAGCTGGTTTAAACCTTACGTTGTTCAATATTTTAAAGGAAGAGAAAATTATAAATGGAATAAAGCAAGTTTGGGCTTCTGCATATTCCGAAAGAAGTTTTAAATGGCGTCAGAAATACTTATTAAATCCAGAAAATGTGTATCCATCAATATTAATCATACCAAGCGTAGATGTAGATTATTCTGGTGTAATGATTACCAAAGGGATAAATGAAGGTGCTGAAAATGATTTAACGGTTGCTTTTAGCAGAGGTGCTGGTGGAGCTGTAGATGGGCAATCTGCAGAAACAAGATTAATTACAGATAATAGCAGTTTTTTATTAAGTCCAGCAAGACAACCAGATTATATTAGACTTCCTGCAACCGGAAACACTAAAAAGTGTTATACCACTTTTAACAAACCTATTTTAAATTACAATAATATTAACGAAATAAGAGAATTAGCATCAGAAATAAGAGAGAAAATAGGGAAACAAAATGACGATAATCATGCTTACGATGTAGAGTTTGGTTTTAAAGATGATAAACTTTGGTTGTTTCAAATAAGACCATTTGTAGAAAATAAACAGGCAAAAAGTTCTGATTACTTAAACGCAATTTCACCAAAAACTGACAGTAACAAGGAAATTAAATTAAAAGAAAAAATATAATGATTAAAGGAAAACACTTATTAATAGCCGTTTTAGTTTTTGCATCATTTGGTTTTATCAAATACCCGATTGATGGTTATGAAAGCACAGGAATTGCAAGATTATATCAACTTAGAAAATTTCAATTAGATAGCGTAAGGTATACAAGAATACCTGCAGGAGCTTATAAAAAATTAGCAGATATAAAACTAAATTTAACCAAAAGAAAAAAAGATAGTGTAAATGATTTATTAATTTCTGATAAAGATTTTGAAAGAAAATTAAAGAGAATTATTCCTTCTGGCGCTTACTCTATGACTGCGTTAGACATGAGTAATCCTGATAATTTAAAATATGCAGAACATAGAGAAAATGTAGGTTATCAACCAGGTAGTGTAGGTAAAATTGCTGTTTTATTGGCTGTTTTTGATCAACTGCAAAAACTTTGTCCAGATTCTTTTAATGACAGAGCTAATTACTTAAAAAACATAAAAGTTACTGCTAGATATTGGGGAACAGGAGATCATCATACCATACCAATTTATGATATCGAAAAAGACAAATTAACAAAAAGACGTGTAATTGCTAGTGATGAGTTTTCTCTTTATGAATGGTTAGATCATATGGTTTCTGTAAGTAATAATGGTGCAGCGAGTGTTATGTATAGAGAGGCAATGTTAATGGCTGCATTTGGTCAAGATTATTTCTTTTTAGATGCTGAAAAAGCAGAAAACTATTTTAAAGAAACTCCTAGAGATTCTTTAACAAACTTGGCGCATTCAGTAGTAAATCAACCTTTAAGAAAATTAGGAATTACCGAGAATGAATGGAAATTAGGCGGAATGTTTACAAGACCTGCCGGAAAATATGTTGGTCGAAAAGGCGGAAGTATTGGTACACCAAAAGGATTAATGAAATTTTTATTACAATTAGAACAAGGTAATGTTGTTGATGAAGCTTCTAGTTTAGAAATGAAAAGACTTTTATACTTAACGGATAGAAGAATTAGATACGCAAAATCTCCACGATTAGATAGTGCTGCTGTCTATTTTAAATCTGGTAGTTATTATAAATGCGACAGAGAAAAAAATCCTGATTGTAAAAGTTATGCCGGTAACGTTTTTAATTATATGAACTCTGTTATTATTGTTGAACATCCTAACGGAATAAAATACATTGTTTGTTTGATGTCTAATGTTCTAAACAAAAATTCTGCCGGAGCACACATGTATCTTGCTAGTAAAATTGATGATATTATAGATGAAGCAAACCCAACGGTAAAACCAATTATTAAAGAAGAAGAGTATAAAACTGATTCTGAAGAAGAAGAAAATAATTAATTATTATTTGAGATAAAAAGATGATATGTTTTAGTTGCCAAAGCTTTAACATCTACATTTTTAAATTGTTTTAAAGGAAGCAAAACAGAAATTAAATTCTTGTAGTTAGATATTTGAACATATTTAATAACAAGAATTTTTAATTTAAAATTCCCCATTCTAATAATTCTTCTAAGAGCTTTTCTTTCTTTTATTGGGTTTAAATTTATAATAGTAGCTTTGTAATTAGCATCATCAACTACATAATACTCTATAATTGGCAAGACCATCGTTTTAATTTTACTTTGTAAAATATTGTCTAAAAACTCTAACGAATTAATTTTGGCTTCTTTTATTTCACTCTGAATCCCTACATAAGTCATTTTTATATCTTCGGCATTATACAACAAACTTAAAAGATTAAATATTGCTTTTAAGTTGTTATCTAATAGTATTTCTAATTCTAAAATTAAATTATTTCTAACTACATTTAATTCTGTTATTCCTTCTTCGGATAAAGAGCTCTCTAAGTTTATTAAATTTTCTATTGAAGTAATAATTTCTAATGTATTTTTATAATAATTACTTTCTCTTAAAATTTGATTTTTAACAACACGGTTGCTTACAGATAAGTTTTTATTCTTCTTTAAAATTTTAACCAAAGAATTAGAAGCATATAACCTTGTTACAGCATTTCGACTTCTTAGTAAACGCAATAAGATTTTTACAGATTTTTCATTTTTAAAAGACTCTACAATTCTAGGTAAATGTTTTTTTATAGAGGGTTTTAAAATTCCTTTTTTATCGAGTTTAAAAAGATAATCAATAATTTTAGGTCCGTAATTTTTAAGCGCTTTTACAGCCCTTTTACGATATTTCTTTTTTAGTAAAAGATTTAATAAATCGTCAATAAAAATTTCATCCGAAGTTATACCTGCAGAAATAGTTGCAAACTTAGCAATATAAGGATTACTGTTTTTTAAATGTTTGCTAATTAAATGATAATTACTCGTCATTCTTGCATACGCAATACTCATTAATAAACCAGCTAAAACTTCTTGTCTATCAGATAAATTACCATTATTTAAAGCAACTACTTTTTCATCTAACCTACCTAAAACATTGTATTTTAAGCCTAGTTTTGCATTGTTATAGCTTTGTTTTGCTAAAGAATGTAATGCTCCGTTTGCGATATACTCATTAGAATGATTTAAATATTTATTAAAAAATGACGTATCAGAAATTGGCGAATGCGCTAAAATATAATCCAAAGCAATGTACACCAATAAATCATCTTTTTCATAAACAAGAACTTCTACTTTATCTAGAATATTAACACTATCAAAAGCATCTAAATATTCTATCGCTTTTGTTTTTATTTTATTTGAAGGATGTTCTAAAAGTCGAATTATTGCCTGATTAAAATTGGTTTGCTTATAATCTTTTAATCGATTTAAAGCATTTAAAATAGCTTCTTCATTTCCGCTAGAAAGAATTTGCTTAAAATCGGCAATTGTATTTGTACGCTTTTTACTTTTTACATTTTCTAATGTAAGCGTTTTCTGAATATTCTCTTTAAAAGACGTAAAATAAGCTTCTCTTAGTTTGTAGATAAACAAGATCCATACAAACGTGAAAAAGAGAATAATTACAGTGATGTATGTTGTATCTAAGTTTAATCTTTTAATTAGAAAAATTAATAAAAACCCAGCAAAACCAGTTGCTATACTATCGATTACAACATCGATATAAGACTTTGCCTGATTTTTAATTTGAATAGGAATTGGCATAATAGACAATTCTACTGCAGCTTTATTAACAGATTGTTTCGCGCTACCATCAATACCTTTTATGATGATTAAAACCCATAGTTCTGGAAAAGTTAAAAACAATAAACTACCAAATGCAATAGTTAATGGTAAAATTAACAAGGTTGTAGAAACCCCTAATCTTGTTAAGACTTTATTGGTTAAAAATAACTGAATTACCAATGCAATTACATTAAATGTTGAAAACCAAAAACCAAAAAATGCAGCCAAATCATCAGAATCTGGTAATGCTTTTTGAGCAAAATCACTAAATTGAAAATCTACTAATTTCGCTACTACTACTCCAATTCCTGTAATTAAAGCAATATATGTTAAGTGTTTTGAATTTTTAATTAGGTTTAAAGAAGAACTTTCTAAGTTTTCTTGATCTGCAATTACTTGTTTTCTTTTAAACGTATTTAGAAACTTAATTTTTAAATTGTAAACTTTCTTTAAAATGGGAATACACAATAAAATTAAAGCAGCCGCCACAAAAATAGCGACTTCATTACCAAAACTAGTTGCAATAATACTTGTTAAATATCCGCCGAATATACCTCCAGAAATTGCACCCGCTCCTATAAATCCAAAGTTTCTTTTTGCTTCTCTTGCATTAAAAACCATGTTTGCAAACAACCAAAACTGAGAAGTAGCAACTACAGCAAACAAAGAAATAAATGTATAATAAAAGTACAATAACCAATTGCTAATAACTGTAAACTTAATTATTAAACCTAAAGCTATAAAGGCAATACTAAATATTATTAATGAGATTACGGTTACTTTTACCAAAGAAAAATATCTAATGGCTCTGTTGTAAAAATAGGAAGTTAAAACTGCAACACTTGCCACTAAAAGATATCCTAAAGGCAAACTATCTGCACCTAATTTAGAAACAAAAAGTGCATTTACAGTTGGTTTAACTATTAATAAGGTAGTTATTATTATAAAAATATATAAAAACATAAAAAAAGAGATGCTTATTTCGTCATCTCTTAATCCAAATGTTTTTGATATAATTTTTTTCACGATTTAATTGCCTTTTAATAGACTATAAAGAACGTGTTTTTTTTAATACTTTTTCTAATGGTCTTACTAAGTTTCTAATTATTTGTTCACCATAATCGTTATCAATTAAGGCAACAATAATATATTTTCTTTCTGGCCCCCAAACTAAGGCAGAATCAGAATGGTAATTTCTCCAAGAACCCGATTTTCTATAGATAGTTGCTTGTGGTGCAATTTTATCTAGAGTGTTTACAAATTTATGATGCAACTTTGGGTCTTTCATAATTTCTAACATTTCTGTAGAACGTTCTGTACTAATTAAATTACCTAAAGCTAATTGATAATAAAAGCTACAAACTTGTCTTGTAGTTGCTGCATGACTTAAACCTTTTAAAGGATCTGGATTTCTTTTACCAGAAGCTGCATATCTTTTTCCTACCCATAAACCTCCACCAACTTTTTCATCGTATAATTTATTTTTAGGAGCTCTTAGTACCTGTTCAATCTTTTTATAACCAAGTCTATCAATCATTCTTGTAGAAGCCTGATTATTCGATTTACTAATCATTAATCGTAAATCTTTTTTAATTTCATCAGTATACTCTAATTCTTTATTTTCAATAGCATCCATAGCCGCCAAAAGAATGGCTATTTTAGGTAAACTTGCGGCATACATCATAAAATTATCATTCATACCGGCATATCTATAATTTGTTGCATCACTTAGATCTACAATACCAATAGACATTTGCTTACCTGCAATTAATCGTTTCCATTTTTTATTGGAATTAATCTCATTAACCAAAATTGTTTTTAACTGCGGATCTTCTATTTGAGCAATAGGATCGATTTCTGCAACATGGCTTATCGGTAAGCTTTGTCCGTAAACAATAGTAGATAATAATATTGTAAGTGTTAATAAATGATTCTTAATTTTCTGTAAATACATATTTTAATTATTTTATTAATAACTATCTATATTATACAACATATATACCATCTTACAAGCTATAGATGTTAATGTTATCTAAAAATACAAAATTAACGCTTTACTGTACTAGGGTTAAAACCAAAATCTGCAACAGGCAATTCGATACCTAATTGATAAATAAGATAACCTATACTTGCATAATGATGTGTGGTATGACTTTGTGCTTGCATTAACGCAGCTGCAACTGTATAATTAGCAGTTTCATTTCCTAAACCTACATTATCACAAATTTTAACGCTCTTATTAAAATCTTCTTTAGAAATCTCATTCAATCTTTTTATAACAGTATTAAAATACTCTAGCCCAACGCTAGTTTCATTCTCTGCACACTCATTTCTTTCTCTTACAGAAAGGTCTATATAACCATCTTCTAAGCCATTAAAAATACAAGAGTAAACGTCTAAAATATGTCTCATATGACAACCAATACTTGAGTGATACGGTCCTACGGACTTATTTCTGTATTGATCATCAGAAATATTTTTTAATAATTGTACTCCTCTTTGTAAATTCTGCTCGATGGCTTCAATCATAAATATTTTTTGTTAACAGTCGTAAAAAGTTTTTCTAATTTACAAGATATTTACGACTTTTTAAAATTCATAATAAACTACAAAACAACGAATTAGATAAATTATTTTATACAAAACTACCATTTTACAATCATATCTATAATTTTTTGGCACGCTCTTTGAAAATAGTTAAACCAAATGCGGATGTCGAAAAGCAATTAGAGTAGACAAAACCCTTAAAACCATATATTATGAAAAAAGGTGTACTTATTTTATTAGGATTGTTCATGATGGTTTCTACTGTTGAAGCCAAAAACGGCAACTATTTACCAAACAACATTAGGGTTAATTACTCTTACAATGAAGCTGTAAACTTTACAGAAAGAGGAATTGATTTTTTTATTTTTACAAACGGAGATTTCGATTTTGATACAAATTATAACAACACATATTACGATTATAATGGCGTTAGAACAAGAACTACAGGCGTTACAATTAAAAGAGATTTTAGAGGACGAATTAGACGTGTAGGTAATGTTTTTATCAATTATGATTATAGAGGAAACGTATCTAGAGTTGGTAATGTCTTTATGAGGTATTATAGAAACAGACTTACCAATGTTGGTAACCTTACTGTAAAGTATAATAGATTCGGAGAACCAATTTTTTACGGTGATGTAAAAGACAACTATTATTTTGATAACGGAGTTAGAATAAATCTAAATATAGGAAGCATTTATAATTATAATGATGCCTATTTCTTTAAAAGAGACTTTAGAAGAAACTTTACTAAGTTTAGAGAAGATAGTAGATATTATTACTATAGATCTAACAAAAATAGTAAAGGAAAAAGAAACAATATTATAAGACGTAGAAAACCTGTTACTAAAAAAGCGACAAATAGTAATAGACGTCATATAACTTACAGAAAGGCAAATACTACTAGAAACAATAACAATTCTAGAAATAGCAATACTAATAGAAATGAAAATACTAGAACAAATAGAAATACAAAATCTAATAGAAATAATTCTATAACAACTCGTAGAAATAATACAGTTGATACAAGAAGAAAAGTTGAAACTAAAAAAGACAATTCTAAAAGAACTGTTACCAGAACAAAAAAAGTAGTTACTAAAAAACCAGTTGTAAGAAAAAGAACAACTAAAAATAAAAAGGAAAATAAAGTAACTTCTAGAAGAAGAAATAATTAAAAACAGGTGTTTATACCTGTTTACAAAAACAGAGATTATTTTACATTTGTAAAATCAATTTATGATTTCAAAAATGCTTAATGATTGATGAATTGTGATAGGAGAAGTAGAAGTTAAAAGTCCCATTTTTTTTAATAAAAAATGGGACTTTTTAATTGGATTTATATTATTTATGATGTTGAGGTTTTGTTTCTAAAAACCAAAACCACTATCAAAACAAGTACCTGGTACAGGCTCATCTATACACGTTTGCCCTCCGTTACCATCACTATAACATCTTTCTCGAGTCTCACAATCACTTTCTTCTTCACAAGAATAAAAAGATACCAATAACAATAATACAGTTATTTTAAAGATATATTTTTTCATAACTTATTATCGTATTAACTTTTTGTATTTAATACGTTTTGGCATTAAATCTCCACCTAAACGCTTCTTCTTATTCTCTTCGTAATCAGAGAAAGAACCTTCAAAGAAATACACTTCACTGTTACCTTCAAAAGCTAAAATATGTGTACAAATTCTATCTAAAAACCATCTATCGTGACTAATTACAACCGCACAACCAGCAAAGTTTTCTAAACCTTCTTCTAAAGCTCTTAAAGTATTTACATCTAAATCGTTTGTTGGCTCATCTAAAAGTAAAACATTTCCTTCTTCTTTAAGTGTCATGGCCAAATGCAATCTGTTTCTTTCTCCACCAGAAAGTGTAGAAACTTTTTTGTTTTGCTCGCTTCCAGAGAAATTAAAACGACTTAAATAAGCACGAGAATTCACTTGCTTACCACCCATCATTACTAAATCTTGTCCATCAGAAAAGTTTTCCCAAATTGTTTTATCAGGATTTATATCTGAATGTGCTTGATCTACATATGCAATTTTAGCAGTTTCACCAACTTTAAAACTACCATTATCTGGGTTTTCTTCTCCCATAATCATTTTAAAGATAGTTGTTTTACCAGCACCGTTTGGCCCAATAATACCAACAATACCTGCTTGCGGAAGGTTAAACTCTAGGTTTTCATATAAAATTTTATCATCAAAAGCTTTAGAAACACCAGTAGCTTCAATAACATTGGTACCTAATCTTGGTCCGTTTGGTATAAAGATCTCAAGTTTTTCATCAACTTGTTTTTGATCTTGACTCATTAACTTATCGTAATTTTTTAAACGAGCTTTCTGCTTTGTTTGTCTACCTTTAGCACCTTGTTTTACCCATTCTAACTCTCGTTCTAATGTTTTTTGACGTTTAGAAGCTGTTTTGCTTTCTTGTGCCATTCTATTAGATTTTTGATCTAACCAAGAAGAGTAATTTCCTTTCCAAGGAATTCCTTCTCCTCTATCTAATTCTAAAATCCAACCGGCAACATTATCTAAGAAATATCTATCGTGTGTTACAGCAATTACGGTTCCTTTATATTGTGCTAAATGATGCTCTAACCAATGTACAGATTCTGCATCTAAATGGTTTGTTGGCTCATCTAATAATAAAATTTCTGGTTCTTGTAATAAAAGTCTACATAAAGCAACTCTTCTTTTTTCTCCACCAGAAAGTACACCTATTTTCTTATCAGAATCTGGTGTTCTTAATGCATCCATAGCAATTTCTAACTTGGTATCTAATTCCCAAGCATTGGCTGCATCAATTTTATCTTGTAACTCGGCTTGTTGCGCCATTAACTTTTCCATCTTATCGGCATCAGAATATACTTCTTCTAAGCCAAACATGTCGTTAATTTTGTTATACTCATCTAAAATGGCAACTGTTTCTGCAACACCTTCTTTTACAACTTCTAAAACAGTTTTTTCTGGATCTAATTGTGGTTCTTGCTCTAAATAGCCTACTTTATAACCTGGCGAAAAAGTAACATCACCTTGAAAGTTTTTTTCTACACCTGCAATAATTTTTAACAAAGTAGATTTACCAGAACCGTTTAAACCAAGAATACCAATTTTGGCACCATAGAAAAAACTTAAATATATATCTTTTAAAACTTGCTTTCCTGTAGATTGATAGGTTTTAGAAACCTTATTCATAGAAAAGATAACTTTCTTATCGTCGCTCATTTTTATTATTTTATAAAATTTATTTTTGAAAAATTTGCTACTAAACTTAGTAGACTTAAAAACTATACTCTTCCTTTTAGGGCATTAAAAACCCAAGCAATCGCAAAAAAACCTACACCAACAGAGGCAAAACCATAACCTGCAACATCATCATATCTAAAAGCACCTAATGCAATTAAACCCAAACCTACAAGTATCATTATAAATGTTGCCCACGCAAGCACTGTATTCTTATTCATTCCCATAATTTGTAAATCGTTATTTATGGCGCAAATATCGTTAATTTATTTCGTTTCTAAAACTTGTTAAAAATGTATAAATTAAGACAAATTGTATTAATAGAAGTAATTAATATCTTCTGCCTCCCATTCCTGGACCATTTCTTCTGCCCATCATACCTTGCGAACCATTATTATTTTGGTTTTTTGGTGCTTTTGGAAGTAATTCTCTTTTTTGTGCCTTTTGGTATTTAGTCCATTTTTTAAATTGTTTTTTATTTAAAAAACTTTTTAACGCATCATTTAACACTTTTTCATGCACATCTATACTATCTCTTATTGGTCTTATGGTTTCTCTAACTTGTTTACCAACTTTCTCTGCCAAATCTCTGTTAGAATACAATTGTTTACCAAGAGAATTTATAGTAAGTTCTAATTGTTGAAGCTTTGCTGAATTTAAGAAAGATATTTTTTTAATTTTATCATTATACTGTCTAAGAACTTTTATTGTTTTATTCTTAGTTTCATCATCTTTCACTTTGATTTTTGGAGGAACTTCAGCAAAATTATAGTAAAATATATTTGCAGAATTTTTTGCATTGTATTTAGGGAATTCCATCTCTTGTTGTGCAAAAGAAAAATAGGCTGTAAATAATGCTAAAAATAATAACGCTTTCTTCATGTTTTTTAATTTAATAGCAAAAATATAAAAAGAATTATAATTTTGCGGCTAATCTACTACCTTGATTTATGGCTCTTTTGGCATCTAATTCTGATGCAAAATCTGCACCACCAATTACATGTACATTTTTATTGGCATCTAATAAAGGTTGATATAATTCTTTAAACGGAGTCTGACCCGCACAAACTACAATATTATCTACTTCTAAAACCTTGTTTTCGTTATTTTGCGTGTAATGCAAACCTACATCATCTATTTTAGTGTAATTTACTTCACCAATAAATTGTACTTTTTTCTTTTTAAGTGTAGATCTATGAATCCAACCAGTAGTTTTACCCAAATTACCACCAAATTTACCTTTACTTCTCTTAAACATAAAGATTTCTCTTGGCGAAGGATGATATTCTGCCTTAACACCTTCTATACCAGAACGTGCTTCTAAAGTTTTATCTATTCCCCACTCTTTTAACCAAGCATCAATATTTTGTGATGTAGCTTCACCTTCGTGCGATAAGTATTCAGACACATCAAAACCTATTCCTCCTGCTCCTATAACTGCCACTCTTTTTCCTACAGGTTTCTTGTACTTTAAAACATCTAAATAACTTAATACTTTTTTATTGTCTGCTCCTTCAATCTTAAGTTCTCTAGGTTTTATTCCTGTTGCTAATACAATTTCATCATAATTAGAAGTCTTTAAATCTTCTAAAGAAACTTTCGTGTTTAATTTTAAAGTAACATTATGCAATTCTATTTGTTTACCAAAGTAACGCAAGGTTTCGTAAAACTCTTCTTTACCGGGTATTTGTTTAGCAACGTTAAATTGGCCACCAATTTCATTTGCGGAATCAAATAAAGTAACATCGTGTCCTCTTTGCGCTGCGACAGTTGCTGCAGCTAAACCTGCAGGACCTGCACCTATAACTACAATTTTTTTAGCGACTGCTACTTTTGAGTAATTTAATTCTGTTTCGTGACAAGCTCTCGGATTTACCAAACAACTTGCAACCTTTTGTTGAAAAACATGATCTAAACACGCTTGATTACAACCAATACATGTATTAATTTCATCATCTTTTTCTGCTTTCGCCTTATTTACCCATTCCGGATCTGCTAAAAATGGTCTTGCCATAGAAATCATATCTGCATCTCCTTCTGCAAGTACTTTTTCTGCAGTTTCGGGCATGTTAATTCGGTTCGAAGTAATTAACGGAATCGATAATTCTTCTTTCATTTTTTTTGTTACCCAAGTAAATGCTGCTCTTGGTACTGAAGTAGCAATTGTAGGAATTCTAGCTTCGTGCCAACCAATACCTGTATTTATAATTGTTGCACCAGCTTTTTCAATTTCTTTACCTAACTGTACAACTTCTTCCCATGTAGATCCATTTTCTACCAAATCTAACATCGAAAGTCTATAAATTATTATAAAATTTTCTCCAACAGCTTCTCTTGTTTGTTTAACCAATTCTATTGGTAAACGCATTCTATTTTCATAATCTCCTCCCCAAGAATCTGTTCTTTTATTTGTTCTTTTTGCTATAAACTGATTGATTAAATAACCTTCTGATCCCATTATTTCTACACCATCATAACCAGCTACTTTAGATAATTTTGCAGAGTTTACAAAATCTCTAATTGTTCTTTTAATACCAGATTGTGTTAGTTTAAAAGGCGTAAAAGGTGTTATTGGCGATTTAATTTTAGACGGTGCTACATTAAAAGGATGATAACCATAACGACCAGCGTGTAAAATTTGCATACAAATCTTACCTCCTTCTTTGTGTACTGCTTCTGTTATCTTTTTATGATGTTTGGCATGTTTTTTTGTTGACATTCTAGAAGAGAAAGGTCCTGTCCAACCTTGTATATTTGGCGAAATTCCACCAGTAACAATTAATCCAACTCCTCCTTTTGCTCTTTCTGCATAATAAGCAGCTATTCTTTCTAAACCATTTTTTTCTTCTTCTAAACCTGTGTGCATAGAACCCATTAAAATTCTATTTTTTAAAGTTGTAAATCCTAAATCTAAGGGTTCAAAAATGTGCTTATATTTCATAATTGTCTTTTTAAATTTACTATGCATGCATAATACTTTGCAAGATATGTTTATTTTTTCAACTTAAAAAGTAAAAGAGCTAAATACAAATTTAAATGAACTAAAATGAACCTTACCTTCTAAGTAGTTTTGTAGAAATAGTAAAACTTAAAGATATGAAACTTAATAATAAAGTAATAATAGTAACAGGTGCATCTAGTGGAATTGGTAAAGCAACTGCAATTAAACTAGCTAAAAACGGAGCATCTGTAGTGTTAACTTCTAGAAGCGAAGACAAACTAGAAGAAATAAAAGAAACAATCGAAAAAAATAATGGTAAAGCACTTGTAGTAACTTGTGATGTTACTAGTAAAGATGATTTTTCGAAATTAGTAGAAAAAACCATCCAAGAATTTGGTACCGTAAATGCAATTATTAATAATGCAGGATTAATGCCTTTGTCTTACATCGAAAAATTTAAAACTGATGAATGGGAAACAATGGTAGATGTAAATATTAAAGGTGTTTTAAACGGAATTGCAGCTGTTTTACCAACTTTAATAGAAAATAAAGGTGGTAACATTATCAATATATCTTCTACTGCTGCCTATAATTATTTTCCTGGTGGTGCTGTTTATTGTGCTACCAAATCTGCGGTAAAAATGTTTTCTGAAGGTTTAAGAAAAGAAATTACGCCTAAATACGGAATTAATGTTACCTCAATAGAACCAGGTGCTGTAAACACAGATCTTTTAAGCACTATTACAGATGAAGATATTAAAGAAGAATTGAAACAAATGAAAGAAATGACAAGTTTAGAAGCAGAAGATATTGCTGATGCCATTTTTTACACGTTAACGCAACCAGAAAGAGTTAACGTAAACGATGTTCACATTTTACCAAGTGAACAAAAATAATTATTAATCAAAAAAAAATATACTCATTATGAGCAAAGAACACATAGTAACAATAAACCCAGCAACAGAAGAGAAGTTAAACGAATATAAATATTTAACTGATAAAGAATTAAAAGATAATATAGAAGCATGTAATACTGCTTTTTTAGATTGGAAATTAAAACCTGTAGAAGAAAGAGCTAAAATTATTGAAGCAATCGGAAAAGAATTGACTAAAAATAAAACGGAATTAGCAAAACTAATGACTAATGAAATGGGAAAAATTATTAGTCAAAGTGAGCATGAAATAGATTTATGTGCAGGTATTTGTAGTTATACAGCTAAAAATGGTCCAGAAAATTTAGCGACAGAAAAAAGAATTTTAAGCAATGGTAAAGATGGTTTGGTAGCGTATTCTCCTATCGGAATTGTTTATGGTATTCAACCTTGGAACTACCCATCTTACCAAGTAATTAGATACGCAATTGTTAATTTAATGGCTGGTAACGGAGTTTTATTAAAACACGCATCTAACGTAACAGGAACAGGACAATTTTTAGAAAAAGTGTTTGTTGATGCAGGTTTACCTAAAGGATTATTTCAGGCTTTAAAAATATCTCATGACCAGTCGGATACAATCATCAAAAATAAACACGTTAGAGGTGTTACTTTAACAGGTAGTTCTGATGCTGGTAGAAATATCGGAGAAAAAGCAACTGCAGAACTAAAAAAGGTTGTTTTAGAACTTGGTAGTAACGATGCTTATTTAGTCTTAGAAGATGCCGATTTAGAAACTGCAATAGAAGAATGTGTAAAAGGTAGAATTTATAATAACGGAGAAACTTGTATTGCTGCAAAAAGGTTTATTGTTGTAGAAAAAGTGTACGAAGACTTTAAAAAGGGATTTGTAAAAGCAATGGAAAACATTAAAGTTGGTAATCCTTTAGAAGACGGTGTAGATATGGGACCAATTGCACGAGAAGATTTAAGAGAAACTTTACATAACCAAGTTGAAAAAAGTGTTAAAAATGGTGCCGAAATTTTATGTGGTGGTAAAATACCAAATGGTAAAGGTTACTTTTATCCGGTTACTGTTTTAGGAAATGTAAAACCTGGTCAACCAGCTTATAGCGACGAACTTTTTGGCCCGGTTGCTTCTTTAATTAAAGTTAAAGACGAGCAAGAAGCTATCAAAATTGCTAACGATAGTAGGTTTGGTTTAGGTGGTGGAATTTTCACAAAAGACATCGAAAAAGCCAAAGAAATAGCAACCAATCATTTTGATACTGGTATGGTATTTATAAATACTTTTGGTATCGCAGATCCTTCTATGCCATTTGGTGGTGTAAAAGATTCTGGTTTTGGTAGAGAACACGGTGGTTTTGGTATTAAAGAATTTGTAAACATAAAATCTATTGTTTTAGGATAATAGATTTCAAATTATAAAAAAACCCTATTCTTAATTGAATAGGGTTTTGTTTTTTTATTACATTTTAAAAATGCATCGGTACATCTATAATTAATAATTTACTATCTTCTTTAGCTTTAATTTTAACTAAATTAGTTTCGTAAATACCTACCGCATCTCTTTTATTTAAAACAATATCTTCTATTTCTAGCGAGCCGTCAATCAAGAAAAAATAAGCTCCGTTTTTTAAATAATATTCAGTTTTAAAATCTTTATCTAAATCTATCATAGACAAATATCCTTGCTGATTTATAGGCAAAGAACCATCAACTAATTTATCTTTTGGTGAAACTAATGTTTGAAATTTATTTTTTCTACCTTCTTTTTCAAAATACTTTTGGTCATAGTAAGGTGTTACATTTTCTAATTCTGGAAGTATCCAAAGCTGAAGAAAATTAACTTCTTCGGATGAACTATCATTAAATTCCGAATGCGTTACACCAGTTCCGGCACTCATAACTTGTACCTCTCCGACTTCTATCGCACGTTTATTTTGCATGCTATCTTTATGTGATAAAGAGCCAGAAATTGGTATCGAAATTATTTCCATATTTTTATGAGGATGCGTACCAAAGCCCATTTTAGGCTGAACTATATCATCATTTAAAACTCTTAAAGCACCAAAATTCATTCTTTCTAAATTTTGATAGTTTGCAAAACTAAAAGTATGATATGATTTTAACCAACCGTGATTGGCTAAACCTCTTGTTTCTGATTTGTGAATTATTTTTTTCATTTATAAACTTGAATAATTTCTTTTAAAAGTGCGGATGCGTTAGTGATTGCAACGGCATCCTTTTTGCTTTTTCTGCAAAAAGATATAGTGGAAAGCACGACCCTTTTCGGGGAACGTCCTAATACAAATACCCCATTTTACCTTGCTGATAATCTCTCATTGCTTCTAAAATTTCTGTTTGAGTATTCATAACATAAGGTCCGTATTGGGTTACTTTTTCTTTAATTGGTACACCAGAAAGAATTAATAAATTGCTTTCTTTTTTCGCTGAAAAATTAACTAAAGAACCGTCTTGATTAAAGGTTACCATTTGATTTTTACCTTTAGATAACACATGTGAGTTATTTACTAAAATCTCACCATCTAACAGGTAAATTAAAGATTGATGTGTTTTAGGAATTTCAATTTCTGTACAGCCATTTTCTTTGGCATTTACTGTATAAACATTTACCTCTGTTTGTGTTTGAATTAAACCAAAAGTTTCTTCTAAATTGCCGGCAACAACATTAATTGCTACTTTTTTATCTTTTGATGTAATTTGTGGTATTTGCTCTTTTTCTAAATGTTGATAATTTGGAGTTATCATTTTAGATTTTGCGGGTAAGTTTAACCATAACTGAATTCCTTCTAAATCGCCACCTTTTTTAACAAACGCTTTGGTTGGTGCTTCAGCATGAATAATACCGCGACCAGCAGTTGTCCATTGCACTCCACCAGCTTTCACAATCATTTCGTTTCCCAAAGAGTCTCTGTGCAATTGTTCGCCTTTAAAAAGTAATGTTATCGGCTCAAAACCTCTGTGAGGATGCGGACCTAAATCAAACGGATTGTTGAATTCTGAAATAGCATAAGGACCATAGTGATGTAATAATAAAAAAGGATCTACATTTTCTAAACCTTTTGATGGTAAAGGTTGACGAAGCTTTATAGGGCCCATGTTAACCAACGGACTCTCTACAACTGTTTGAATACTTTTATATTTTTTCATGCTTTATTGCTCTTTATCATGTATTTTCCAAGGAAAATATATTTGCAAATTTTTTTATCTAATTTTATCTAAAAGATTACTTAATGTTAATGCTTCTTCTTCTGAGAGTTTATCTAAAAAAGATACGTTTTTAAAATCGTCTATATTAGATAATAAATGCAAACCCTGTTGGGTAATCTGTACATAAACTACTCTTCTGTCATGCTCGCAACGCTCTCTTTCAATTAAGTTTTTGTCGCACAACTTATCCATTAAACGAGTTGCATTTGGTGCTCTTTCTATCATTCTATCTTTTACAATTTGCACCTTAATTTTAGCCTTTGCACCTCGTAATATTCTTAATATGTTGTATTGTTGCGGCGAGATTCCGTGCGGCTTAAAAAACTCGTTTTCTTTACTGCTTAACCAGTTAGAAGTATATTTTATGTTTATTAAAGCTTTTACTTTATTGCTTGTAAACTTAGAATTGATATCTTTCGAAATGTCTCCCATCTGCTACTTTTTTTTACTTTAAGTTAGAGTTTAAGCTCTTAACTTTAAATCTTGCATTATCTTATTAAATTCTTCTGTAGTTGGTGTTAAATACACTTTATCGTCTACAAATAAAGTCGGAAATTTAGCAACACCATTGTACAATTCTTTACTATGTTCTCTTGCCTCTACATCTTTAGAAATATCTTTGTATGTATAAGGCACATCTGTAGAATTTAAAAAGTTTTTAAATGCTACAGTATATGCATGCCCTTGTCTACCGTATAAAACGATGTTTAATTTATTGCTCATTAACTAATTTTTCAAAAGTGTTTACTTGTTCTTTTAATGCGATTAGAAGATCTTCTCCTGTAATTTTACCTTCTTTAAAATTTTCGTAAAAACTTGGTAAAGAAAAGGTAACAATATCACTAGCACCGTGTCTAGAAAATCTTTGTTCACCGGCACTTAATACAAATTGACCGCCCATTCCGCCTGGTGAAGTTGCCATTAATAATAATGGTTTGTCTCTAAATACTTTTACATTTATTCTAGAACTCCAATCGAAAATGTTTTTAAAAGCAGCGGCGTAAGAACCATTATGCTCTGCTAAAGAAACTATAAATCCATCATAACTATCTAAGCTAGTTGTAAAGCTTTTAATATCTTCTGGAAAACCATTTTTTTCTTCGTCTTCACTATAAACAGGCACTTTAAAAGTTGCTAAATCGATCACATTAAAAGTAGAGTTTTCTAAATTTTCTGCTGCAAAAGTAGCTAACTGTTTATTTATCGATGTAGAACTTGTACTACCTGCAAATGCTAATATTTTTTTCATGCTTATTTTTTAAATAATTTTTGAATCTATTCTTGTTTCTCCTTTAACCATTTTTGCTACCGGACATTTTCCTGCAATTACTAGTAATCTCTTTTTTTGATCATCTGTAATTTCTTTTTCAAAAGAGATTTCTTCTGTTAAAAATTTCTCATTATTTTCTATTACCTGAGTAACTTTTACATCAATCTCACCTACATCCCAACCTTTTCTTTCAGAATACATTCTTAAAGTCATGGCTACACACCCACCAATTGCAGTTAGTAAATATTCTACGGGTGTTGGTCCGTTATCATCTCCTCCATCAACAACAGGTTCATCTAGAGTTAAAAAATGATTTCTAGCTTTTGCTTCTGCTAAATAATTTTTATTTGATAAAGTAACTTTAGAGTTTGTCATGATTTATTTTTTTTGAAGTGATGTAAGAAGTAATTAAAAGAATTATAGCTACAATTGCACCCGTTTGCTCGCCATCATTAATCATTACATGGGCAAAAAAGGCTAAAATAAAAGCAAAGAAAAAACTAGCATATGCCCATTCTTTAATTACACTTTTTGTAAAAAACCATATCGCAATTAAACCTAAAATTTTTGCAATAGCATACGGATAAATAATATAAGTTGGATATCCGAAGTTGGTAAACATGTTGGCTACTTCTTCATGATTAAAAAAGTACATTCCTGCAGAAAAAAGCATTAATAATGTTAACAATCCTGTAGAAATAAAATATATAATCTTTGCTGTTTTCATACTTTAATGAATCAATTAGAGTACAAATTTACAAAATAAAATTTTATTTACCAAGGAAAATAAATACATGGAAATATTTACCTTTCAATAATTTAAGAACTTACAAGATTGTATTTTTTATTTTTTTTAAAAGTTTTATTAAAAAAATAGAAGCTATAATAACTAATGAAGTTAAAATTAATGCCTGTTTGTAATCGCCATAAATCCAAAAACCCGTTGCAAACAAACAACTATAAATTAACACGCAACTGAGTAACATTGCTAATATTGCATTAGGCAAACTCCAGTTTTTTTCTTTTTGATCAAAATTAATTCCTGCCAAATTTGCTTTTGCAACAACTTTACGCCAACCGGCGCCACTAGGTAGAATATGCTTATAAAATAATTGAAGTGTTTCATCTTTTTCTGGCGGAGTTAGAAAAGTAACTACCAACCAAATTATTGTTGTTACTAACACCACAAACGGAAATTGAAACCAACTAGGAAAAAGACCATCTTCTACACCGAATAAAATAGTTTTTAAAGACGTAAAATTTAAAAGTATCGAAATTATTCCTGATGAAAACATTGCAGAAATTTCGCTCCAAGCATTTATTCTCCACCAAAACCATCTCAAAATAAATATTAAACCAGTACCTGCACCAAACATTATAATAATATCAAATACTTGTTTCACATTTGTTAAAGTTAAAGCTAGTAAACCGCTTATAACCATCATTAATATTGTACTTATTCTACCTACATTTACCAATTGTTTTTCTGTAGCTTCTTTTTTAATAAAACGTTTATAAAAGTCATTTACTACATAAGAAGAACCCCAATTTAAATGTGTAGAAATTGTACTCATATATGCTGCAATTAAAGATGCTAAAACAATTCCTAAAATTCCTTTTGGCAAAAAGTTTAACATTGCTGGATATGCCAAATCATTCCCTAATTTATCCGCAGGAATATTAGGAAACGCACTTTGCAAACTTGCAATATCCGGATATATTACCAAAGACGCCAAGGCTACTAAAATCCAAGGCCAAGGTCTTAAAGCGTAATGTACAAAATTGAAAAAAAACGTTGCACCTATTGCGTGATTTTCATCTTTAGCAGCTAACATTCTTTGTGCAATATAACCTCCACCTCCTGGTTCTGCACCAGGATACCAAGAACTCCACCATTGTAATGCTAACGGAATAATTAAAATTGTAATTACCGTATTTGTATCATTAAAATCTGGTAACATATTAGTTTTGGTTGCCACGAGTTTATTTTGAAACAAACTTTCTAAACCACCAACTTCTGGTAAATTTACAGCATAATAAGCTGCTGCTATTGCCCCAAACATGGCAATTATAAAAAGTAAAAAATCGGTATAAACAACACCTCTAAAACCACCAAAAGCAGAAAAAATTACTGTAACAGAACCTGCATACAAAACAACTTCCCAAGGTTGAATACCCAACATTATTCCGCCAATTTTAATAGCTGCCAATGTTACTACAGACATTACCAAAATATTAAAAATAACACCTAAATAAATAGACCTAAAACCTCTTAAAAAACTTGCTGCTTTACCACTGTATCTTAATTCGTAGAACTCTAAATCTGTAGTTACACCAGATTTTCGCCAAAGTTTTGCGTAGACAAAAACGGTTAGCAAACCTGTAATTAAAAACGTCCACCAAACCCAATTACCTGCAACACCATCTCCTCTAACAATATCTGTTACTAATAATGGCGTGTCTGCAGCAAATGTAGTTGCAACCATAGAAAAACCAAGTAACCACCAAGGCATAGATCTGCCAGAAAGAAAAAATTCTGAAGAACTTTTTCCTGATTTTTTTGATACTATAAAACCTATTAATAAAATAACTGAAAAGAAAAGAACGATTATAAAATAATCTAATGCAGATAGTACTATCATTTATTTAATTTACTTTTTAATAAAATAATTTATTCAAAAATAGGTAAATAAATTTTATGCTAGTTTTAGCAAAAATGCAATCCAAGAAAGCTGTAAATATTAATTCATTTTTATTGAATCTATCTTCTTTTGTAGTGCTTTAATTCTTTTAGAATCTAATTCTTTTTTTGAAATTAGCTTTATCGAGTCTAAAATAGATTTATTTTTCTCTAAAATTGTTTGTTCTTTTTCGAAGTAAATATTTCCGTTTTCACTAGCTCTCCAAGCTTCGTTTAATTGAATATAAACCTCTTCATTCCATGTACTTGGTTTTTTTGCATCAATCCAAATAACATCTCTATATTCACTATCAATTAATGCTAAATCGGGCGTTGCAGATCCATCAAACTGTGCATTTTCTTTTTTAATCGCCGAAATGGTACTTAGAAAAAACATTCTCTTTTTACCCGCAATATTTTTAATATAAGGTCTAAATTCTACTGGTTTATTTGCAGACCAATCATATTCTTTTCTTGATTCTATTACTTTTAAAGGCATTGCAGAAACACCCGCATAACCTTGTTTTTTTGAAGCATGATCGTAATAATATAATTTATCGGTTCCATCCGCAGGAATAAAAACACTAAATGTTAAACTTGTTCTTTCGTCTCCAACAGGTTCTAGCCCAAACCAATGATATAAACCACTAAAAGCACCTGTTTTTGTATCAGAAAAATCGAAATCTGTTACAAATGGTTGCTGATTTTGATCGTCTGGTAAGTCCGGAATTTTAACTGCCGTTTTCATATTCCATGGCAAAGGATCTCTAAATCCTCCTAAAAACTTTAAACTTTCTGCTTGTAAACGAGATACTTTTTCTGACAGCGTATTTTGCTTTGTTAAGTATTCGTAATTTTTCATTTCATTTGGCGAAATAAAAATTCCTTTACCAATTGTAATTCTTTCTAGATAATCGTTAAAATCATGTTCACCATTTTCTACAACCATTACGCCACCAAATGTAGGATACGGAAAGAAAAAACCTTTCCACTTAATTAAACTTACAACTTGTACCCATGCGCCTTTGTCATTTTTCATGTAATAAGTATCGCTTGGCTCGTAATTAAATAGCATCCACGGATTCAATCTTTGCACAACAGCGTTGTAAGTATTTCTACTAAATTTTAAAGATTCGCCAATTGAAAAAGTTACAGGAATTCTATTTTCTGATGAAAAACGAGGAAAAGGAGTTGTACTCGAAACAGAAAAAACCTCTTCTGTATTGTCTTTAATTCCTTGCCAAACATACTTTTCGGTTGGCTGAATTGCCATTGTCCATTGGTTATGACCATCAACTCTAACCAAATGTGGTAAAGAAACATCTTTGGTTTCTCCTACAGATTCATTTGCCATCGAAAATATATTTCTTAAAGGCTGAATTCTTTCATTTTGTGTTAAAGGAAGCTCTACAATTTCGATTCTTTGTAAACTATTATAAACATTATAGGTTTTCATGTAATCGTAGAATTTTAAATTCCAACCTACATAATAAACAACTGCGAAAAAAACAGTTAAAAAAACTAAAACACCAATTCTTTTACCTGTACTAGCAGATTTTCTAAATGTTCTAAGACTAAAAAATAAGATTGTAAAACACAACAATATGATAAAAATAAACTTTCTAACAAATAATAATGCTGGCTGATAATCATCTCTTAAAAAAAACAACAAAGCAAGAGTTATGATACTTAAAATCACAACTATTTTTTTTTGCCTTGGACCTTTACTCCAATAATTCTTAATCATTTTTTAAATTTTTATTTTATGTGTTTTTATACAAAATCTATAACAAACCTTTGTCTTTCAATCTTTCTCTGGCACTTTTTTCTTCTACTTTACTATCTTTAACTTCTTCTTGTGCTTTCTTAATAGCAACAGGTTCTTCTGTTTTTAAATCTTTCACAAAATCTTTTCCTTTTTCTAAAACATCATTAAAAGTATCTCCTAAATTTTCTGATTGTTCTTCGATAATTGCAGAAGATTTAAAAATAAACCCAGCAATATAAGTTCCTAATAACGTACCAAAAATCATCGAAGTAAATAACGAAACAGTTGTAATATCTATCGGAATTATAAATCGTGCAATTAAAACTAAAACTAAGAAAAACGTACTTATATATACAAGTCTTAAAAGGAAGTTTTGTTGGTAGATAAAGCCTTTTTTGTTCGTAATAGACATCTGTAGTTCTTTAGAATTCATCATTTTATTAAAAAAACGATACAACTTATTTCCTTGAGATTCTCTCCAAAATAAAATAATACCAAATAAAATAGCTGCAATAAATATTAAAAGTTCTAGTGTCATATTATTTGTGTTAGATGTTTTGTTTAAAAATTATTTAAAATAGTTTCTATTACCCAATCTTGGGTTGAGCTTTCTAATGTTTTTAATGTGCTATAAAATTGTTCTTTGTCATACCAATATAAAAATAACACATCTATTGGCGCAATATTTACCAATAAATACCAAATTAAATCTTGGTGATTTGGTTTTAACGAAGAATGCGGTTTGTGTAACGAAACAAGTAAATCTTTGTCTAAAAAATCTTTTGCTTTAATCGCTTTAGAAGTTTTCTTTTTTTCTAAAAACAACTCTAAACCCATTACTTTTTTTCTCGCAGAAATATCAATTTTATTTAAATAACTCTTAAAAAGAATGTCGTTTTGTAAAATATCTTTTACCAAATGTGTTGGCGACATCAAATGTTTCGAAAGCGTATATTTCTTAATTCTTTCGTATTTCTTTTGATGTAATTCTTCTTCTAGTTCTGCCTCTATAACGTCATAACTTAAAAGCTTATCGATTAACTCATCATGAGAAATATGATACATTAAAATATCATGCACAGTATCGTTTATCGCTTGGTTGTATGTTTCTTTTTCTTGAAAAATTAAAATTGGTTTTACAAAATCTTTCAACACAAAAATTCCGCCAAATGCTTTCGTATAAAAAGAATCTGTAGTGTATTTAATTTCTTCTAAAATAAGATTTCTTTCACGTAAATCACCATATTTTTTAGCAGAAGCTAATAATTGTTTATGAATATTTTCGTCTATAAAATTATTGTCTAAATTAAAAGTATGAATTAATTTTAATTGGTTCTCTTTAGCTTTATTTAAGTTATTTATTAAATGAAATTTTATTACAATGTCTTTATATTTTAAAACATCTAAAGGTTCGTAAAAAACATCTATTTTTTGATCAAAATCTAAGCATATAGCAGAATCTCTAGTAATATCTTTAATAAAGTCGCCATGTTTTTTAAAAACAACCTTCATTAATTCTTTGTCAAAAGAATGAAAAGGATTGTAAATTGGTAAACCTTTTTGCAAAGGCGAAATAATAATTGCGTGCGTATTTGCCTCTCCATTATTTAAATAAAATTGCTCTTTCTTTTCTTCTGCAATCTCTGGACTCCAACCTAAACCATCAATAGAAAAAGAGGTTAACGCCGTTTTAGAAAAACCTAATTTTTCTAAACATTTATTGTAGCGCTCTACTAATTTTCCGTTAACAGAAATTAGTTCGTTTCTAAATAATTTTGCGTCTTTTAGTTTTTGCATTTTAATTTAACAAATTATGAATTTGAGCATATTGTAGCAATACAATTGTTCTTGTATCTTCTATTTTACCGCTGTTTAGCATATCAATAGCTTCTGTAAACGGTATTTCTAAAACTTCTATATCTTCATTTTCTGATGCTATGCCGCCACCTTCGCTTACTTTCATATCATCAGAATATTCTGCCACAAAAAAGTGCATTTTCTCTGTTAAAACACCTGGAGATGAATACCCTTCGTAAACTTTTTTAACAGATTTTAATCGAATACCAACTTCTTCTTCGGTTTCTCGTATAATACATTGTTCAGGATTATCTTGATCTAATAATCCTGCCGGAATTTCAACTAAAAAACCATCTTCATTATCATGTACAAACGTTGGAAAACGAAATTGTTTGATTAAAATTACGGTCTGTTTTTTGGTGTTATACAGTAAAATTCCTGCACCATGACCACGTTCATAAACTTCTCTCATTGGTTTTACCCAACTACCATCAGATTTTTGATAATCAAAATTAAATTTAAAAAGCGTGTAATAATTGTCTGATAAAACAGTTTTTTCTATATTTTTTACTCTTAAACTACTCATTACCAAAAGATTTTCTTGCTTGTAAATCTATGTTTAATTGATTCACACGAGCATCAACTTTTCGTTTAAAATCGGTGTCTGCAATCGTTGCCACATTGTCTAAATATCTTACAACTTCTTGTCTTCTAATTTCAGAAAAATCTAAACCTTTCATATTGCTTTTCATCAATTCTTGCAACATGCCAAATTTGGTTTCGTAATTCTTTTTGAAATAAATTTCTGGATTTTCGAACCAATCTTCTTCCAAATCAAAATCTGTTAAACGCAAAGAAATTGCAGATTGAATGTTTCTAACATCTCTAGACGAGAAAAATGGAAATATTTGCTGAATTTCTTTATACAAACTTGCAAAAAATAAATGCTGATTAGTACTATGCTTTTGCACAGCTTTGTCATAAGCTTCTAAAACTCTTTCTTCGGATGGTTTTTCTACAGAACTAAGAATTTCGCCCATATTTTTTGTAAGACCTTGATCTTTTAAATATTGATAATTTTCTGGATTTTGCATATTCACAAAATCTGGAATTGTTTTTTCAAATTTTTTCCACCAAATATAATCTTGATCTAAAAAGTCATTTTCTGTTCTTGCACCATCAATTTTAAACCTACCTTGTACTCTAGAAATTACGGCTTTGTCTAACATTTCTGGTAAATTGGTAAAAAGTCCGATAGACGAATTCCCATAATTTACGGCATAAGCACCTTCTGTATAACGTAAGAAAACACCAATTACTTCTTTAACACCAGCAGAAACGCCTTGTGCAGTTCTTTCTTGCAAGTTATTTTCGGCGTCATCAATTGGTGCAAAAATCAATTTAGTTGGGTCTTGCATAGGTTTCATCCATTCTACCATTTTTTCTGCAGAACCACCTTGAAATGTACTAATTAAAGTATCTGGCATTGGATGAAATAAAAACGGAATATCTAAATTGTCTGCATGCTCTTTTAATCGAGTTGCAATGGCAGCAATTAACATACTTTTACCTGTTCCTGGTATTCCGTAACCCATAAAAACAGGCATAAAACCACCCAATTCTTGAAACGGATTTTTCTTTGCATCAAAATCGTAACTTAACATTCTTTCTGTTAACCTACGTGCAAAATGCTTTGCATCTTTATTACCAACAATTTGTTCGAATTTAATTTTATTAAACTCAACACTTTTTGCGGTTCCAGAAAAAACATTCTCCCAACCAGAAACGGCAAAATCTGTTTTTTCTAATTTATAAGTTCTATCTACAATTGTTTCTGTGTACTCTAAAGTGCTTTTTCTTAACTGAATTTCATCTATTAAGGCTTCAAAAAACACAACTGTAAAATCGATAACATCTTTATCTGTTTTTACAATTTCTGGGTGCCCAAGATATTTATCAAAATAAAATAAAGCACATGCAATTCCTTTTAATGGTGATAAAAATGACACTTCTGGAATCCCAGCAAATTTTTGCTTCATTACAGATAAATCATCAGATGCATGTGGTTTTAAGTCGTGTAAAATTTTATACGAAGTTGCATACAACTGAAACGCAGTTGCAGTTTGCATTTTACTTTCATAGGCTCTTTTACCTGTTGAATCTAATGCCGCTTTTCTTTCGTTTAAAGATGATAATCCAGAAGAATCGTAATAACTGTCTTTTATCCAAATTCCTAATATTAAACCTTCTTGTACAGCATATAATGTTTGATTTAAATAAACCGGAATTGCAATAGAATCTGGCAAAAGCCTTTTCTTTAAACCTAAAATTGTTTTAGAAACTGATGTAATTTCTACATTACTACCAGAATTTGCTCTTGATAAATACAATAAAATAGAGCTGTCTTTTGCGTCTTTATCTTTATTTTTTGCTCTATTACTTTGTTCCCATTGTATACTTTTTAAATAACCAGAAGCTTCATCGCGAAGCATATCTAATTCGTTTTGTTTTATAGGAAATGTTGAGTTATGCTGCATTCTTTTTCTAATTTTACTATGATTCTATAACAGTTGGCAATTTGTTTTTTTAAATTTCTATTGCATTTTTAAACTAGCTAATTCTATTAGATTTCTAGCTAGTTTGTGCAATACTTCTGGCGCAGTATTGTGTAAAAGCTGAATAATTCTATGCGGTGCAAAAACATATTTTTGTTGAATTACTTCGCTCCATTTTTGCATGGTTTGTTTTGAGAAAAACCCGCCTTCTGTAAAGGTTTCTCCAGAAAAAACCTCATCGATTTTTAAAGATAAAGCATATGATTCTAACGGAATTTCTTTTCTTGCAATTGCGCTTAGAATTGCATGTGTAATTTTATTTTCATCTTTTGCAAAAACATTATGCAATGGCCCTAAATCTATTCTTTTGATATGTTTTGGCTCTAAGTCGACTAACTTTCTGTCGATATTATATGCCATTGTATCTAAAGACATTTCTCTATCTGCTGTTTCTTTTAAAGTTTGATAGATTTTATCTCGATCCTTTAAAGCATTATTTCCTTTGTAATTAAAGTACATATAACAAATAAAAGGCCTGTTTTGGCTAACATCATAAAAACTCCAACTTGTTAAGTATTGATGATTTGCATCTTTTGGTGCTTCTAAAATTTTACCTTGTACAAATCTGTTAAATATATATTTTTTATCTACGGATGAATAGTAGACTAAAGAGGATGCTTTAAATAAATCTAACCTTCTAATGGGTTCTTTTTTAACTAAAAGCGTATTTAAAAAAGATTCTTTTAAAGTGTCTACACTTGTAAATTTATCTAAATACTCATTTCTTAATTCTAAATCGTTGTATAAAAATCTAAATTCTAAATAATTAGGGAAACCAGAATCTGTTAAATCTACTTTCATATTGTCTTCTTCGTCGTACATATACTTTATACGCATAGCTTCTATAGAATATAAAAGTAAATCTGAGTATTGTTTAAAAATTAGCAACTCTTGTTGTGTGCATAGTTTTTCTTGCTGCACACTTACAATAAGTTCTTTTAAAACAAAATCTACCATTTTATGATAAAAAACATATTGTTCTTTTGAGTCTAATACTGCAGAATCTAAAGGTGTTGTAATCATGTTTTAATTTGATATTCTTAAAGCTTATAAATTGATTTGTTTTGGCAAACAAGCCTGCGTTAAGGATTGTAATGGCATCCTTTTTTGAGGTACGATAAAAAGATATAATGAAAAGCCTGACCCCGATTTTTCATCGGGGAAACGCCTTTATTATTTTAAGACAACATATCGTCGTTAGAACTTGTTGGTTTTGGAGTTTCTGCTGGTGTTGCATCGTCTCCTGTTGGTGCATTTGCATCTGCTTTGTAGTAATCTTCGAAAATTTCTTTCATATCGATACCATATCTATCTGCAAAGTTTTTTTGAATGTCTACATCTTTCTCTCTAATTTCATGCAATGCCTCTGCGTATGTGCTATAAACACCTTTCATTACTTTTTCGTGAACCGGAATATTATCCATCATATCTTGACGAGCTCTTGCACTTGCCGAATGCATTGATGCTAAAGTTTCACCAATATGTTCATCTGTTTTTACACCTAAATGCTCTAAAATTGCTGCAAATTCTTGATCTGTTCTTGCTTTTAATGCTACAATATAACCGTCGTAATATTTTAATCTTTCTTCGGTATCACTTTTTAATTTTGCTCTATGCGTTTGTAAATTAGAGCGTAAAGAAGTTAAAACTTTAATTGTTAAATTGTGTTTGTGCACAAAACTATCTTTAGATGCTGCAAGTGTTGTATAAGCATTTTTAAGACCTTCTAATTCTTCTACTTTTTGCTCTATTGCTGTTACTTTACCTATTGCTTCTGAGTATGCTGTAGATTGTTTGTCTGCAATTTCATCTAATTCTTGTCTTGCTTGTTTTAACAATGCATATTGTTCTTCTAGCTTGTCTTCTACCTCTTTCTTTTTTTCTAAAGCTTTGGTATGGTTTTTAGAAGCTTCTACAATGGCAGTTTTTAGCTTTTCTTCTACTTCTTTTATTTCTACTTCTCTGTTTTTTAAACGTGTAACCGCTGCTTGAGATTTAAAAGAAAGTTCTCCTAAAAGTGTTTGTATATCTGCACTTTCTATACGTTGCTGAAATAGTGCTTTTGCTTTATTGTCTGCACCAGCACGTACTTTTTCTGCTGCTGCAAATTCCATTTCTTCTTTTTTAATTTTAGATTTTCTTCCCCACAAATTATTCCACCAAGTATCTGGTTTATTTTGTGCATCTTCTAACTCTACTCTTGCTCTTTCTAATGCTTTTTGGGCATCGTCTATTACTTTTTGTTCTGCTTCGTTTAATGCCGAAAAGCCTTCGAACTTAATACCTACTTCGTCTTGATAATCTGTTAAATCTTTAATAGCATCTAGTAAAGAAGTTCTGTCTTCTTTTGCCATATCTACAACATCATCTAAGGTTGCATTTAAGATCTTTTGACGTTTTTCTGGATCTTCTTCTTGAGAAAGTTTCGATTTCATGGTATCAATAGCTTTCCCCCAGTTTACATCTACTTTTTCTGTTTTTTGTGTTGAATTGGTTTCTAATAAATCAAAATCATCAGACATATTGCATTGTATTTTTTAAGTTGAACAATTTTTTTAAGTGTAGCAATTTCGTTATTTTTTTTCAAAAAAAGAATATTTACTTTACATATATGTTGCCTTAAATTCTTTTTTGTTACAAAAAAAATAAAGTTTTTAAAAGTTTATAAAATATTTCTTAATTTCTTATTATTTTTAACTCAAATAATTTTTCTACATGTTTAAAAAAACAACCTTAATAATCTTTTTATTTTCAATCTGTTTTACTCTTGTAGAAAATAGCTATGCGCAATTAAGTAAAAAGCACTTTATTCCGCCATTAACTAGTGCCGAATTTGGCAACGCAAATCCAGAAAACCAATATTTATACATTTCTACACCAAGTAACGCAAATGTTACTTATAAGATTATACCCGTTGGTCAACCGAGTACTTCTATTCTACAAGGCGTAGTTTCAAATTCAGTTCCAAAAGAAATACCTATTGGCACAGGTAATACTCAGTTATTTGTAGCATCACCCTCAACTAGTCAAATTACAAACAATAAAGGTTACATTATAGAGGCCAATGATGCAATTTACGTGTCTGTAAGAGTTTTAGCTGGCGGTGGCGCGCAAGCGGGCGCATTGGTAAGTAAAGGAAATGCTGCTCTAGGAAAAACCTTTAGAGCCGGTATGTTTACGAATCAAAATCCTCAAGATAACTATCTAAGTTTTATATCTGTTATGGCTACAGAAAATAATACAGAAGTTGTTTTTTCTGATATACCAACCGGAATTTCAATAAAAAATTATAGCGGTACATTACCAATTACTATAAATTTAAATGAAGGCGAAAGCTATATTGTTGCCGCAAATAGTTCTGTAAACACCATAAATAGAGATGGATTAATCGGTGCTCTGATAGAATCTGATAAACCAATAGTTGTTAACTCTGGTTCTACGAATGGAAGTTTTCATGGCGGTGGCGGAAGAGATTATGGTTTTGATCAAATTGTTGGTATCGAAAAATTAATGATTCCCGGTAAAACTGGCAGTGAATATATATTTGTAAAAGGTGACGGAAATAATAACTGGGAAAATGTTCTAATTGTTGCTCACGAAGACAATACAGAGGTAAGAATAAATGGTGAAGGTCTATTTACGACTCTTGATAAAGGAGATTATACTCTTATAGAAGGAGATGAATACAATACGTTTGGTAATATGTTTGTAGAAACTTCTAAACCTGCTTTTGCTTACCAAGGTGTTGGCGCAAATAACAGTGAAGCAAATCAAGGTTTATTTTTTGTACCTCCTTTAAATTGCGAAAACAGAGGTAAGGTAGATAATATACCAAATATAGAAAGTATTGGTGATGTAGATTTTGCAGGCGGTGTAACAATTGTAACTAATAAAAATGCAACTTTAAAAATAAACTCTCAAGTAATATCTAATTTTAACACTACCGGCCCATTTAATGTTGATGGAAATACAGATTATGTAACTTATCAAGTCTCCGATTTAACCGGAAATATATCCATAGAAAGTAGCGAAGAACTTTATTGTGCTTATTTTAATCAAAATGGCGCCGCTTCTTCTGGTAGTTTTTATTCAGGTTTTCCGTCTAATCCAGAAATAAATTTTGATGTTAACATCTCTTCACTTGGAAATTGCTTAGGAAACGATCTTACTTTAAATGCAGCAAATACAACTGTTTTTGATGGTGGAATTGAATGGCAATATTTTAACGAACTAATAAATGATTGGGATTTTAAAAGTAACGCCGCGTCATACAAACCTTTAATTTCAGAACCTGGTAAATACAGGTTAATAGGAAAAATAACTTGTTCTAACAACGAATATATTTCTAATGAAATTTTAGTAAGTATTTGCCCTGATGATTACGATAATGACGGAATTATAGATAATATTGATTTAGACATCGACAACGACGGAATTTTAAATTGTGATGAATCTCTTGGTAACGCCAACATAAACCTTTCTAACCTAGATACGCCTAACGTAACTTTAGAAGACGGCACAGTTAAAGACATAATTACAACGTCTTTTCTTATGCAAAGCGATACTAATAATTCTTTTACAGGTACTAATAATGGCGATTTTACAAGCAAATTAATAAATGATATAAATGCGGTAAATGAATTTAAATTAAGTTTTTCTCAAAATATAAATTTCAATTTAAAACAAACAATTTCGGCAACTCATCAAGTTAAAGAAGATGAATATTTTATTATAAAAATCAAACCAGAAAATAAAAATATCACACTCTTAAATCCAGACAATCAATTATTGGTAGATACAAATAATGATAATATTTATGAATCTGGAATTACTCAATTTTCTGCTTCCGAAATAAAGTTTAAATACAACACATCAATTGCTGGTGCAGCAAGTACATTTCAATTTTTAGCAAATCAAATCAATGAAATCCATTTTTATCATTCCGCAACAAATACAGATGCTTCGACTTTTAATGGTAATTATGCGATTACATGCTTTTCCAGAGACTCCGATAATGATGGTGTAGAAGATCTATTTGATCTTGATTCTGATAACGATGGAATTCCAGATCTTTTTGATGCTTATGGTAAAGAAATAACCTTATTAAATACTGATGCAAATTCTGATGGTATAGATGATGTTTTCAACTCAATATCAACCAATTTAGATTCAGACAATGACGGAATTAAAAACTATTTGGATGTAGATGCTGATAATGACGGAATTTTTGATGCTACTGAAGCCAATCATGATAAAAACATAAATTCTAACGGAGTTCTAATTACATTTACAGACATTAATAATAACGGATTAGAGGATTCCTTAGAAGGATCTAGTACACTTATAAATTATACAATTTTAGATTCAGATGCAGATTCTATCTTTAATTTTACTGAATTAGACGCAGATAATGATGCGTGTCTTGATGTTTTTGAAGCTGGTTTTAATGACAATGACAATAACGGAATTCTAGATACATCAACTTTTGATGTAAATAATAATGGTAAAGTAATTAATAATTCTGATGGATATACATCTCCGGATTTAGACTACATAACCTCTGCTCCAATAATTATAAATACACCTTTTGAAGATTTTACTTTATGTGAAGAAACCGTCGGTATTTTAACAATCGATGCAACTGCAGATGCTTATGAATGGCAAATATCTACAGATAATGGTAGTAGTTTTACCACATTAAGTAACAATACAATTTATAGCGGTACACAAACTAAAGACCTTCAAATTAATAATGTTTTACAAAGTTATAATAATCATCAATTTAGAGTTATTTTATCGAGAACCGGTAACGCATGTAATGTAACTTCTAATGCTGTAAAAATTACGGTTAATCTTAAGCCCGAAATTTTAAATCCGGTTGCAACAATTTTACAATGTGCCGATGATCCGAGCCAAAACACTATAGTAAACCTTACCGAAGCTGAAATAAATATAAGCAACAACTCAACTCATAGTTTTAAATATTACAAAACAGAAACAGACGCTGTTAATGGTACAGCAGAAATAACAGATAAAGAACATTACCCGGTAACTGCTGGTTATGCCGAAGCTTGGGTTCGTACAATTTCTGAATTAGATTGTTATACAATTTCTAAAATAGAAATTAATGCAGCTTATGTTACTGATGTAGATTATGACAAAACATTTGAATCTTGTGATGATTTTTTAGACATAAACGGCAATGATAATGTTGATAATTCTGACATAGACGGAATTACAAATTTCAATTTTAGCGTCGCAAGACAAGAAATAATAAACAAATTTCCAACTGCAATTCAATCTGATATAACTGTATCATTTTACAAAAATGCAGACGACAGAAACGCAGCTGTAAACCCAATAACTGATATATCAAACTATAGAAACAACTCAGATCCGGCTTACGCTTACAATCAAACTATTTTTATCAAAATTAAAAATAATAACAACAATAATTGTGAAGGAATTGGCAAACTCTTTTTAAAAACGAACACTATTCCTGTGTTTGAAGTCGAAGGTGAAGCACCAAACGATCCTATAATTATATGCGCTAAAAATATTCCTTATAATTTAGAAGTGAAGAATCCTGCAGATGATTACAATTACGTTTGGAGAAATGAGAATGGAACACCAATAGGTGGAAATTCAACATCAATACAAATTTCTGAAGGAGGAAAATATACAGTAACTGCGTTTAGTAAAGACAATACAATTTGCGAAAATTCTAAGACGATTGTAGTTCAAAAATCTGGTTTCGACCAATTAGATGAAGCCTTTGTAAAAGTTATAGATGATACTACAAATTCTGGTTCTGGTTTAAGTATCGAAATTGATATTCCGAAAAACCCAACCATAAACGAAACTTTTGAATATGCTTTAGAAGATGAAAATGGCAACATAATCCGTTCTTTTCAAGAAAATAATATTTTTTCTAATCTTAAGGGAGGAATTTACAATGTTGTTGTCGAAAATAAAAATGGTTGTGGTACTGCTAAACTTTTAGTTTCTTTAATAGAGTATCCAAAATTTTTTACACCAAATGAAGATGGAGTTAATGATACGTGGCAAATAAAAGGTGTTAATGATACTTTTTATAAAGCTACTTCTTTAAGAATTTTTGATAGATACGGAAAACTTTTAGCTGAAATTCCTTTAGATAGCAACGGCTGGAATGGTAAAAGTAATGGTAAAATACTTCCTTCTGGCAGTTATTGGTATTCGGTAAATTTAATTCCTGTGGATAGTAGTAAACCCATCATTTCTAAGAAAGGAAATTTCTCTTTGCTAAGAAAATAGCAATTAAATTACATATTTAGCAAAAATCATTAAACATTTACTTAAAAACTAGAGGTTTTAAGAAGAATTTCACAAGTATATTTATTAATTTAGCAAAAACTAAGAAAAGATTTCCTATGGATATTAACTTCAATAAAAACGAAGATTATAATAAGCTTTTAGCTTCAGACTTACGCAAAAGATTAGTAAAAGTAAATTTAGGTGGCGGACAAAAAAGAATTGATAAACATCACGAAAAAGGTAAAATGACTGCTCGTGAAAGAATCGATTATTTGTTAGACAAAAATGCTAAATCTATAGAAATAGGAGCTTTTGCAGGTGATGAGATGTATGAAGAACATGGCGGTTGCCCTTCTGGTGGTGTTGTTGTAAAAATGGGATACATTAAAGGTAAACAATGTATTGTTGTTGCTAACGATGCTACAGTTAAAGCTGGTGCTTGGTTTCCTATTACAGGAAAAAAGAATTTACGTGCTCAAGAAATTTCTATCGAAAATAAATTACCAATTATTTACTTGGTAGATTCTGCTGGTGTTTATTTACCAATGCAAGATGAAATTTTTCCAGACAAAGAACATTTTGGTAGAATTTTTAGAAATAACGCCATAATGAGCAGTATGGGAATTACACAAATTTCTGCTGTTATGGGCAGTTGTGTTGCTGGTGGCGCTTACTTACCAATTATGAGTGACGAGGCTTTAATTGTTGATAAAACTGCAAGTATATTTTTAGCAGGAAGTTATCTGGTAAAAGCTGCAATTGGCGAATCTATAGACAACGAAACTTTAGGTGGTGCTACCACACATTGCGAAATTTCTGGTGTAACAGATTATAAAGCCAAAGACGATAAAGATGCTTTAGACAAAATAAAATTTATTGTTGATAAAATTGGCGATTATGACAAAGCCGGATTTAGTAAAACAGAAGCTTTTCCGCCAAAAGAAAATGAAGATGATATTTTCGGAATTTTACCAAGAGAAAGAAATGCGCAATATGACATGCTAGAAATTATTAAGCGTTTGGTAGATAAATCTGAATTTGAACAATATAAAGAAGGTTATGGGCAAACCATAATTACTGGTTATGCTAGAATTGATGGTTGGGCAGTTGGTATTGTTGCCAATCAACGTAAATTAGTAAAAACAAAAAAAGGAGAAATGCAATTTGGTGGCGTAATCTATAATGATTCTGCAGATAAAGCTACTCGTTTTATTGCCAATTGTAATCAGAAGAAAATACCATTGGTTTTCTTACAAGATGTAACAGGTTTTATGGTAGGTTCTAAATCTGAACATGGCGGAATCATAAAAGATGGAGCAAAAATGGTAAATGCTGTTAGTAATTCTGTTGTACCAAAATTTACCATTGTTATTGGTAACTCATACGGCGCTGGTAATTACGCAATGTGCGGTAAAGCCTATGATCCAAGATTAATTGCTGCATGGCCTAGTGCTGAATTAGCTGTTATGAGTGGTAATTCTGCTGCAAAAGTATTGTTACAAATAGAAACTGCCTCTTTAAAGAAACGAGGTGAAGAAATTACTCCTGAAAAAGAAGCCGAATTATTTGACAAGATAAAATCTCGTTACGACAAACAAATTTCGCCATATTATGCGGCTGCAAGAATTTGGACAGATGCGGTAATTAATCCGTTAGATACCAGAACTTGGATTTCTATGGGAATTGAAGCAGCAAACCATGCTCCTATTGAAAAACAATTTAATATGGGTGTTTTACAGGTTTAATAACTAGCAATTATATCAAAATAAATAATAAATGACTAATATCACAATTAGTCATTTTTTTATGCCTTATTTTTGCAAAACAATACAATAAAAACATGAGTAAAGCTATATACATTGCTACTGTAGAGTCTGATAGTGGTAAATCTTTAATTTCTTTAGGTTTATTAAGAATGATGTTAACCAAATCTGCTAAGGTTGGTTACTTTAGACCGATTATAAATGAAATTGATGAAAATGGTTATGACGAACACACAAATACAGCCATAAATTTTTTCAACTTAGAAATAGATTATAAAGATTGTTTTGCCTACACGCAAAGTGAAGTTGTAGAACTTTTAAGTGAAGGAAAAGAAGATGAAGTTATACATCATGTTATAAAAAAATATAAAAAGCTAGAAGCTAATTATGATTATGTATTGGTAGAAGGTACCGATTTTTCTGGCGATGGAGGTTTTACAGAACTAGACGTAAACTTAATGATAGCCAAAAACCTTAACATTCCTGCGCTTATTGTGGGCTCTGGTAATGGTAAAAAGAAAAAAGACTTTATTAACACAATGCAATTATCTTACAATTCTTTCATAAATAAAGAAGTAGATGTTATTGGTATTGTTGCTAATAAAATTGAAGTTGATGAAGTTGATTATATTAGAACAGAACTAACAAACAGTTTCCCTAAAAAACTACAAATAGATATTATTCCTAAGATAGACTTTCTTTCTTTTCCAACTGTAAAAGAAGTTTTAAAGGCTTTAAATGGTCGTGTACTTTTTGGTGAGCAATTTTTAGAAAATGCAATTGGCAGTTATAGTACTGGCGCAATGCAACTAAGAAATTATTTAACAAGAATTAAAGAAAACGCCTTGGTTATAACACCAGGTGATAGAGCAGATATTATTTTAGGCGCTTTACAAGCAAATGCTTCTAAGAATTATCCTAAAATTGCAGGAATTATTTTAACAGGAACATTAGTTCCGGAAGAATCTATTATAAAATTGATAGAAGGTGTGCAATCTACTGTGCCTATTATTTCTGTTGATGGTGGTACTTTTGGTATTTCTAATAAAATTGGAAGTGTAAAATCTAAAATATACGCAACACATAATAAAAAGATTCTTTTATCATTAGATACCTTTGATAAGTATGTAAATGCAGAGGGTTTAACAAATATTTTAACTTCACATAAGTCTGACAAGTTAACACCTAGCATGTTTCAATATAACTTATTACAAAAAGCTAGAGTAGAAAAAAAACATATCGTTTTACCCGAAGGTGATGACGAGCGTATTTTGGCCGCTGCAGCTCGATTACAGTTGTTAAATATTGTAGATTTAACTTTACTTGGAGACAGAAATACTATTCAGTTAAAATGTGATCAAATAGGATTACAAATTAATTTAGATGAAATCAATATTTTAAATCCAGAAGATTCAATTCATAATAAAAGTTTTGCGAACACTTTATATCAATCAAGAAAACATAAAGGAATGACAGAAACTACTGCACTAGATTTAACTAGAGACGTTTCTTATTATGGTACTTTAATGATTATGGAAGGTTTAGCAGATGGTATGGTTTCTGGTGCAGTACACACAACAATGCACACCATAAAACCTGCATTGCAATTAATAAAAACAAAACCCGGAGTTTCTGTTGTTTCTTCTGTATTTTTTATGTGTTTATCAGATAGAGTTTCTGTAATGGGAGATTGCGCTGTAAACCCAAATCCAAATGCAGAACAATTGTCTGAAATTGCAATTTCCTCTGCTCAATCTGCAGAAGCTTTTGGTATAAAAGCTAAAATAGCAATGCTTTCTTATTCTTCTGGTAGCTCTGGTAAAGGTGAAGAAGTCGAAAAAGTTAGAAAAGCTACAGAACTTGTTAAGACAAAAAATCCTGAATTAAAAATTGAAGGACCAATACAGTATGATGCAGCGGTAGATATGTCTGTGGCAAGAACTAAAATGCCTAATTCTGAGGTTGCAGGACAAGCATCTGTTTTAATTTTTCCTGATTTAAATACTGGAAACAATACCTACAAAGCAATACAAAGAGAAACTGGTGCATTAGCAATTGGCCCAATGTTACAAGGCTTAAATAAACCTGTAAACGATTTAAGTAGAGGTTGCACTATTGATGATATTTTTAACACGGTTTTATTAACAGCAATTCAAGCAAATCAAAATTAATTATGAATATTTTAGTTTTAAATGCAGGTTCTTCTTCTTTAAAATATCAAGTTATTGAAATGCCAAACGAAACCGTTAAATGTGTTGGTTTGGTAGAAAGAATTGGTATGGAAGATGCTATTTTTACACATGAAAACAATCATCAAAAAACTACAGAAACTTTACCAATTTTAAATCATAAAGAGGGTTTACATAAAGTTGCAAATACCTTGTTAGATTCTAAAATAGGTGTAATTAATAATGTTTCTGAAATTAATGCAGTTGGTCATCGAGTTGTTCATGGTGGTAATAAATTCAACAAAACAACAATTGTTAACCAAGAAGTTAAAAACAGTATTCGAGATTTATATGACCTGGCTCCATTGCACAATCCTGCAAATTTAACCGGAATAGAAATTGCAGAAACTATTTTTACTTCTGCAAAACAAATCGCAATTTTTGATACCGCTTTTCATCAAACAATGCCAAAAGAAGCGTATCAATATGCAATTAAAAATTCTTTTTTAGAAGAAAATCATGTTAGAGCATATGGTTTTCATGGTACTAGTCATAAATACGTTTCAGAGAAAGCAATAGAATATTTAGGAAAAGAAGATTCTAAAAATATTATAAGTATTCATCTTGGTAATGGTTGTAGTATGGCGGCAATAAAAAATGGTAAATGTATTGATACTTCAATGGGTTTTGCACCGTCTAATGGATTGATTATGGGAACTCGCTCTGGAGACATCGATCATTCTGTACTATTCTTTCTGATGAAAAAATTAAATCTGTCTTTAGAGGAAACGTCAAATTTATTAAACAAAAATTCTGGTATGAAAGGGCTTACAGGTTTTTCTGATTTAAGAGAAATTTCTGAAAAAGCTATGAACGGAAATCAAGATTGTGAAAACGCTTTAAACCTAGCTGCTTATAGAATAAAAAAATATATAGGCTCTTATAATGCTGCTTTAAACGGATTAGACGCTATTATTTTTACAGCTGGTATTGGAGAAAATTCTGCTTTAATGAGAAAATTAGTATGCGACAATTTAGAAGCACTAAGCATACAATTAGATCATGATAAAAATAGTATTCGATCTAAAGAAATTAGAGAAATACAAGCTAAAACATCTAAAGTTAAAGTATTAATTATACCTACAAACGAAGAATTAGAAATTGCAAAGCAATCGTATCAATTATTAATTCAATAAAAGCCACGATTTTTTCAATAGAAAAAATCGTGGTAATATTAATATTTTTATTTTTTTACAATTTTTGTAGTACCAATTTTTCCTTTTTCTGTTTCTATTTTTAAAACATAAACTCCTTTATTTAGGTTTTTAAAATCCAATTCATTTTGAGTAGTAGAAAGAACTCTTTTTCCTAAAATATTATACACGTTTAAATTCTTAATTCTAAAATTAGAATTATCAATAGTTAAAATATCTTTTACAGGATTTGGATATGTATTAAAATCTGCAAGTAAAACATCTTTTACGCTTGCTGTAGCGCCATTATAAAGATAAGTAGTTCTATAATTATCACTTGTTCTTGATAGTATTTTATTAACGATACCATTAGAATTAGCTAGAAAATCGAGACCAGATTTATCTTTAAAAGGATGTGCATATGCAGACATTTGTTCGTTTAAGTCAAAAGCAATTGCCTCATTAGAAGCTACTACAAAAACTCCATTTTCTAAGTATGATTCTTTTTCAACAACTATATTACCGTTAGCATCAAAAGTATTTTCTAATTTATAATCAGAAGCCCAAACAGAACCGTCCCAAGTTTGTGAATCTTCTAAAATAGCTCTTTTATTAGCATCGTAAGTATATAAAGTTCTACTATCGTCTACCCAAGCACTACCATTCCAAGCTTTGTTTATAAAAGCACTAATAGTTCCATCAGAATTATAACTAACTGTAGTTTCAGAAGAATCTTCATCAAAAACCCAAGCACTTCCATTCCATTCATAACTTAAACCACCTGTAACTTTTCCGTTAGTATAAGTAAGATCTATTTTATAAGCGTTAACCCAAGAATTGTTCTCATAATCTTCGTCTAAAATTTGTGATACATTACCGTCGTTATTATATGTGTATTTTGTTCTATATCGATAGCTAATTTGTGTTGTACCGGTCGTATAAGAATGGTATGAATTTACTAAAGCTTTATTATTTGCATTGTAAGTATAAGAATCTTCAAAACTTTTTTCCCAATCTTGTGAAGTTGAATTCCAATAAAAACCGGTTTCTAAAATAAGGTTATTGTTTGAGTCGTAACTAAATATGCTTTTATTATTATTTGTCCAAGCAGTTCCGTTATAAGATTCACTTAAACTAGAAGTTAATTTGTTTTGAGCAGACATTATTAATCCACAGAAAACAAAAAGTATAAGAGTAATTTTTTTCATAATTGATAGTGTTTTAGAATAGACATAAAGCTATCTTAAAAAGTTCACCAAAACAATACCTACTTATAGGTATATTTTAATCGTAATTGAAGTTTAAAATAATTGTAAAACAGACTTCAAATTTTTACATTTGTAGCTATAATTTTAAAGAAACAAAGAAATGGGTAGAGCATTTGAGTTTAGGAAAGCAAGGAAGATGAAACGTTGGTCTGCAATGGCAAAAACATTTACCAGAATTGGTAAAGACATTGTAATGGCTGTTAAAGAAGGTGGCCCAAACCCAGAAACAAATTCTCGTTTACGTGCAGTTATTCAAAACGCCAAAGCGGCGAATATGCCAAAAGATAATGTAGAACGTGCCATTAAAAAAGCAACAGATAAAGATACTGCAAATTATAAAGAAGTTTTATTTGAAGGCTATGCTCCACACGGTATTGCAGTTCTTTTAGAAACGGCAACAGATAACAATAATAGAACTGTTGCAAATGTTAGAGCAGCATTTAATAAATGTGATGGAAACTTAGGTACTTCTGGTTCTGTTGTTTTTATGTTTGACCATACCTGTAACTTCACTTTGAAAAAAGAAGATATTACGATGGATATGGAAGAATTAGAATTAGAATTGATAGATTTTGAAGTTGAAGAAGTTTTTGATGATGAAGAAGGTGTTATTATCTACGCTCCTTTTGAGCAGTTTGGAGCAATACAATCTTTCTTTGAAGAAAATAATGTAGAAATTTTATCTTCTGGTTTTGAAAGAATACCAACTACAACAACTAAATTAACAGAAGATCAGCAAGCTGATGTAGAAAAGCTACTTGAAAAATTAGAAGAAGATGATGATGTTCAAAATGTTTATCACTCAATGGAAATCTAAAATTTCGGCATGAGACAAAATAATAAAAGTCGTGATAATTAAATCACGACTTTTTTTTGAATATCATATGCAATAAGTTCAATCCCCCAATCTTATTATTACATAGCTTATTCACTATTAATACAAATATAATATTCTTTTATGAGAATGTTAAATTTTAAACCCAACTTATCTACTACAACTGTTAAAATTTTATAATTTAACTACTATATTTGCATTACACAAAACAATAAAAACCTAAAAATGAATCTGTTAAGATTTTTCAGAAATTTAACCTTACTTTTATTTATACTACAATTTAGCACAGCGTTTTCTCAAGAGGTACTTGTTAAAAATCAAGATTATTGGTTTTATTATGATAAAGGTTACCTAGAAAGTGATTGGACAAATCTAAAAGATCTAACTAATTGGCAGAAAGGACTGACACCAATAGGTTACGGAGATAAAAAATTAACTACTAGAATTAGCTACGGAGGTGATAAAGAAAAAAAACATATCACTAAATATTTTAAAAAAAATATAGTTATTGATGATGACTATATTGCTTACGAATTTAAATTAAGAAGAGATGATGGTGCAGTTATATATGTAAATGGCAAAGAACTCTTTAGAGATAACATGCCAAAAATCACTATTGGAAAAACTACTTTAGCTAGCAGTACCATCAAAGGTGCAGAAGAAAAGAAATATCATCAATTTTTTTTTGAAAACAATATTTTTGTAAAAGGTAAAAATACAATAAGCATCTCTATACATCAAGCCTATGAACATTCTAGTGATTGTATTTTCAGTTTAGAGTTAATTGGGCATAAAAACCCAGAAATTCTGTCTTTTGTACTTGAAAACAAAGAAAGAACCAACAATGAATTATCAAATAAAATTGAAATTCTAAATTCTAAATTAGAACATGATAAAATTGTCATTCAAAAAGAGAGTTTAGAAAGCACCAATTATAACCTTAAAATTATAGTACTCTTAATAATAGTAATTTTTATTCTAGGAATTTTTGGTTATTATTTTACCCTATTAAGTTTTAAGAAAACAAATAAAGAGAAAAATAAAAAAATAGCTTCTTTAAAGAATAAAAACAATAATAGGGATAAAAAAATTATGATGTTAACTACAAATTTACTTCATAATAAGCAATACTTTAAAGAGATAAAAGCTGACATAAAAGGTCTTAAAACCGAAGATAAAAAAACAGTAAAAACAATTATCAATCAAATAGATAGTGTTCTAGAAAGAGATGAAGATTGGAAAACATTAACAGAACATTTTAATGCATTACACAACAATTTTTATGATAAGTTAATTGAAAAGCATCCTAATATTACAGAAACAGAACTAAGGCACTGCATGTTTATAAAACTTCATATGCAAACAAAAGAAATTGCAAGAATTTTTATGATAGACCCTAGATCTGTGCAAACTGCTCGTTACAGAATAAAAAAGAAATTAAACTTAGAAGAAAGTGAGAATTTAAGAGACTATCTTTTAAATTTAGATTAGAGTTTTAATAAATTTAACGTTTTATTTCTTTGAATTTTACTAGATTCTGTATACATAAATTCTGGCAGGAAATAAATTTCTTTTGGTATTTCAAATTTAGTAAATAGATTTAAAGATTTTATTTTATTGATTATACCTTCTTTTTTTTCTGAAGTATTATCATCAGTATCTTCAATAACCAAAATTAATTTACTACCCAATAAATCATCTGAAATTCCTGCCACAAAAAAAGGTTTTTGTAGTACTTTAACTAGCTTACCTTCTATTACTTCTGGTTGTAATTTCACTCCGCCAGAATTAATTACGTTATCAAATCTACCTAACCATTCAAATTGAGTATCAGAAATTAAACGAACCACATCATTTGTAAATAATACTTTTTCGCTAACTTTTACTGCATTAATTACCAAACAGTTTCTTTCATCAACATAAATAGTAACATTTGGCAAGGTTTTGTAAAAGTTTGATTGATTGAAATTGGTTTTTAATGTCGAAAAATTATTTAACTTTTTAACAGCAATATGTGTTATCGTTTCCGTCATTCCGTAGGTAGCAAAAACATCCGTAGAAACATTTTGTAGTTTTGCTAATAAAGGGTTTGAAACTACACCACCACCAACAATAAGTTTACGTATCTTATCTAAATAATTGATAGAATTTTCTACTTGTAAAGGAACCATCGCAGAAAAATCGTAAATTTTAGAAACATTTTCTAAAGGATTTGAATTTGGTGTAACAATGTCTAAAGACCAACCTAAAGTAAGTGCTCTAATTAACATCATCTTACCAGCTACATAACTTGCGGGCAAACATAACAAAGCAGTTGTTTCTGCTTTTAAATTAAAATAATTACCTGTAGCTATAGCAGAATTAAAAATTCTCTCTTTTTGAAGCTCAATGTTTTTGGGCTTTCCTGTAGAACCAGAAGTTTGTATGATTACTGAATTACTATCGGAAAACCATTCTTCTAGAAATAGAAAAACATCTTTAGAAATTTTAGACGCATAATTTAATAACTCTGCAGAATTGCTAAACGAGTTTCCGTTTAATTGAAAGCTATTATGAATGTAATTCTTACTATAATTCATCTAAAACCCTATAATTTTCTTTTAAATTAACTGGTTTTGTTATTCGACCAGTCAACTTTTCTTTCCAATTAGACCAACCATATTTTTTTGAAAATAATAAAAGCATTAAAGGATATAAAACAAAAACAGGTAGAAACATCTCCCAAGTTACAGATGGTTCTGAGGTATCAATATACAAAGCATCTGTTTGAAAAACAGTCCAATCTGTAGTTATAAAAAAAGCAGCAGTTATGTTGTTGATTGCATGTAAACCTAAAGCAATTTCAGTGCCTTCATCCATTAAAGTTACAATACCATAAAACAAACCTGTACCAATGTAAAACACCATAGATATTTGCCCAAGTTTAGCAACTTCTGGATTTGCGCCATGTAAAAGACCAAAAACAACCGAGGTAAAAAGTAATGGTAACCATCTATTTTTTGCTAAAATACCCAAACCTTGCATTAAATAACCTCTAAACAACAACTCTTCTAAAGTAGTTTGAAAAGGCAGAAACAAAAAAGAAATTGCCAGTAATATAAAAAATGGTTTCGGATTAAAATTCCAAGTAAAATTTTCTGGAGCTAATAAAATACCGATATAAGAAAGTACAATTGCTAAAATTCCCCAGACAAAAAATCCGTAGAAAAAACGTTTCCAATCGACTTTATCTCTACTTGTAATTAATGATTTAATTGTTCTTTTATGAATAAATTTAATACTGATAAACAAAAACATCAACCCTATAAAAAAGGTTAAAATCATTAAAAACAATAGTAAATTCTTGTCTAAGCCAGAAGTCATAAAATTGCTTTCTGCAAATTCTACAAATTCATTTATATCTTTTGATTGTGCCGCAACAGCCATTGCTAAAGGAATTATACCTAATATTTGCCATCCTAAGAAAACTAAAATAATTGTAAAAACCCAATGATACCATTCATTTTTACCTTTATATGCTTGTTGTATAAAATTCATTATTTATAATTTAAAATTCCAATTTACAGAATTATTATACCTTAAAGATCCATTGACAACCTCTAACGGGCTTTCGAAATTATTGGTAAACAAACCACCAGTTCCTAAACCTTGCGGTAAATTATTTTGCAAACTAAACGTGTATTGCGCAATTGCATTTAAACCAATATTACTTTCTAAAGCCGATGTAATCCACCAATTTATATCTTTTTTTTCTGCTAATTCAATCCAAGTATCACTTCCCTTAAATCCGCCAATTAAACTTGGTTTTAAAATAATATACTGCGGATTCACTATATCTAGAACTTGTTTCTTTTCTTCTGTTGAAAAAACACCAATTAACTCTTCATCTAAAGCGATAGGTAAAGGTGTTACATCACATAATTTAGCCATTTCTTCTAGTTGGCCTTGTTTTATTGGTTGCTCTATCGAGTGTAAATCTAATTCTGATAATTGTTTTAACTTTTCTAAAGCTTCATCAGAACCAAAAGCTCCATTTGCATCAACTCTTAATTCTATTTCTTTAGAAGAGAACTCTTTTCTGATAGATTTTAAGAGATTCAATTCGGTTTTAAAATCTATCGCACCAATTTTCATTTTAATACAAGTAAAACCTGTTTTAAGTTTCTCTTCTATTTGAGTTTTCATAAAGGCTTTATCTCCCATCCAAACCAAACCATTAATCGATATCGATTTATTTCCTTTTGTAAATTCTGACGGAAACAAATTAAAACCATTACTACTTTCTAAGGATAAAAAAGCTTGTTCTAAACCAAATTGAATTGATGGATAAGTTGATAATTTGGTCAATAAAACATCTAATCCTAAATGAATATTTTTACAAACCCAGTTAAGTCTTTCTTCATAATCTGCAACATCATCTATACTCAACCCTCTAAACAAACCTGTTTCACCGAATCCTTTTTTACCATCTTTACTAAGAATAATAAACCAAGTTTCTTTAGTTCTTAAAACTCCACGCGATGTTCCGCTAGGGTTTTTAAAATTTAAAATATATTTTTTATAATCTGCTTTTATCAACTTAAAACTTATTTATTTTCAATAAAATCTTTAAAATTATTAAGATACGTTTGGTCTTGTTCTCTAAAAGTACTTTTAAAATAAGGGAACATGCATGCCATTATAAAAGAATCACTTTGGCAATTTGCATTTAACATAATGGTTGTTTTTCCGTTATTTTCTGTAAAAAGGTAATCATCCTTTTTCAACATATTTTCTGCGTCGTAAAACAACGTTAGTTTTTCATTCGGAACATATGCTACAATTTTTTCTGTTAAATTGATTTCTTGTTCTTGATTGATAACTACAACATTATAAATACTACCTGTAATTCCTGGATTGTTTTTTACAACCTCTACAGATTGTACTTCTGGTATCCAGTTTTTTATGCTATCGATTTTAGAGAAATTATTAAAAACCTCTGTTATAGGCTTATCAATTTCTACTTTAGCACTGTATTTGGTTTCTTTAACAATAAGACCTGTAGCTAAAAAGGCCAAGAATAAAACCGAAATAATGATTAAAATAATTTTTATTGTTTTCATTTTAATAATTTAAAAAAGTTGACCAACAGAAAATAATATAGCAAACAAAAAAGTACCTAAAGCAACTTTTTTTAATTCTCCATCTAATTCTGAAGGTATTTTATTTTTAGAAACTGTATTGATATTTTTAATTAAAGGTAAAAATGCCATCAAAAAAACTAGTTGATAAATAGAAGTAAAATCTATAAAAACATATATCAATGCAAAAACCAGTGCAGAAATAATTAAAAAGTAATGATATTTCTTAGCTTTTTTAGACCCCAGTTTTACCACCAATGTATTCTTATTATTTACTTTATCTTCTTCTCTATCTCTTAAATTGTTTAAGTTAAGAACAGCTGTACTTAGCAAACCAACAGAAATAGCAGGTAAAAAAATAGTTAAATTCAGTTGTTTTGTAAACAGAAAGTAACTACCAACTACACTAAGTAAACCAAAAAACAAAAACACAAACAAATCGCCAAATCCGCTGTAACCATAAGCAGAATTACCAACTGTATATTTTATTGCTGCAACAATAGAAGCAATTCCTAAACCAAAAAATAAGATTGAATACACGAAATTTTCGCTGCCAAAAGCAACATAAATTAATGCCAAAGCAATTAAAAGCGTAATTATTGCAGTAACAATCATTGCGTTTTTCATTTGTTTCGGAGTAATCGCTCCAGAAGAAACCATTCTTGCTTCGCCCGTTCTGTTTTTATCACTTCCTTTTACACCATCGCCATAATCATTTGCAAAATTAGACAATACTTGAAACCCGATTGTTGTTAAAATAGCCAACCAAAAAATAGGCGATTTTAAAACTGAACCTTCTGTATTTAATTCATTAAATCCTAAAGCACTACCAATAATAATTCCAGAAATAGATAAAGGAAGTGTTCTTAAGCGTGCTGCTTTTATATAACTTTTTACATCCATGATTTTGTACTACTTTCTACTTTAAACAAGGTATAATTATAAATATGTAATGCTTTATCAAAATCTACACATGGTAGTTTTACTTTACCAGAAGCTGTTTGAAAAACCAAATCTGCCACGTTTTTTCTTTCTTGAAAAATGGTTTGCTTCATCTTAATATTTTGTACTTTAAAAAAAGGCAAATATGTTTTATGAGTTTCTAAAATTCCTGTACCAATTAATAGAACATCCTTAGAAAATTTAAAAATTCTCTTTTTGTAAAAAAAATGAACAGCAACCAGATAAATAGGAATAATTATTAAATTTATCCAAAAAGCATTGTATTCCTCCATTCCAAAAAAGAACAATACATTTAAAGGAATAAAGAAAAATAAAGACCTGATATAATTTCTGTATTTTAAGTAAATATTAGAATTTTGAAAGCTAATATCTTGTAGTTCTTTATCAAAAGACAACAAGCTTTTAACCTCGGTTACTTGTTTTTCTTTACAGCCAACAATTCTTATAATTTTATCTTTTTGCTTTTTATTTACCTTTCCACTTATTGCTTGTTTAAAAGTAATAAAAGAGATTCCTAACTTTCTTTTAATGGGATTGGTAGAAATAGTTATGTGTTGAATTTTACTTTTCTTTAAAATTACCGATTTTTTGGTAGTTAAACCTTGATAAACTTCTAATGCATCATTTTTTATAAAAACAGTTAAGTTAAAATGTTTAAAAACAACACGTACAATAGAACTTAAAACAGCAACAATAGATAAAAAGACTAACAAACCTACAATTAAAAACACACTTGTTTTTAGTGCTGAAGCATTGTTTGAAATAAAATTACTTAATTCTTCTTTTTTCCCTAAACCTTTAAATAAATCGTCTACTTGCTGAAAAAAACCAACTAAAAGGGCAAACAACAACAATAAACTTTGCAAATGATTTTCTGTAAGACTAACTTTTAACAACGATAAGAAACCTATTTTTAAAAGTGGTTTCTCTTGTTCTTTTTCTACCTGTTCTACTTTTAAACTTTCATTATCACTAACTACCGTAACAATATTTTTTAAGTCTTTTGCATCTTTAAAAGAAAGTGCTTTTATAGAAATTTCTGCTTTACTAGACCCTGCAGTTTCTACATTAACTTCATGTACATTTATAATTTGCTGAATAATATTCTGCTTGAAATTTATATTCTGAATTCTATCAAAAGGAATAGAGGTATTTGTTTTTTTTATAATTCCTTTTTGTAAAACAAAATGTTTGTTTTCTACTTTAAACTTAAAGTTTTTAAAAATTAAATAAGCACGAACTAACAAGAAGATCAATAGAACTGCAACGCCTAAATAAATATATAAAAGCGTTTCTTGAGTAATTTTAGAAAACTTTTGAATAAATAAAAAAAGTAAAATCCAAAAAGCTTTTAAAAACTTGTAAATTAAGTTAAGATAAATTACAATAATTCCTTTTTTAGATTGTCTTCTAAATTGGCTAAAATCGTTTATTTTATCCATCTATTTTATTAGTGATGAATTCTTTAATTTGTAAAGATTGTTCTTTCAAAAGGCCTTTAATTTTTAAATCGTCGCTACTATCACCTGCTGTAAAAACACTTAAAGTTGCTAATCCGAAAAAACGAGAAATTGGCCCTTGATCTATTTCTACATGCTGAATTCTGTTGAAAGGAACCGTAGTTAAACTCTTGTACAAAAGTCCTTTTTTGTAAGAGATATCTTTTTCTCTTACTGCATATTTTCTTTTTTCAAAACCTAAAATTTCGAAAATAACTGTAACAATTAAAAGTAATATAAGCGCAGAAAATATCCATATATAATGTTGTCCTAATTCTAACCAATCTTTATAAACTATAAAAGATGCACCAATAAATAAGATTAAGAACAGTATAAGAACGTTAATTAATATAACTTTAAAATAATTCTTTTCTATCTTCTTAAAATCTATACTTTCTATTTCTGGGAAAGAAAAAACCTCAGTATTTTGAAAAGAATCTGTCATTAAATTAATTTTATAATGCTTGTGAAATAGCTATAGGCTTATCATTTAACAAAGCTTGTACAAAAGCATCTTGATACTTGTTTCTTAAAGCTCTGCAAAATTCTTTTGCTTCTTGATACGTACTAAATGATCCTAATCTATATTTTGTTAATGAATTTTCATAGTATAGCGAGACTCCTTCTAAGTTTTCTAAAGATTCATTTGTATTTTTTAAAGCTGCAATTTGTACAGTAAATACTAAAGTATCTTCTTGTACTTCTACTTCTGAAACAGGAGCTACCGTATCAATTTGCTGAATTACTTCAACAGGAGATTCTTGTTTCTTTTCTGTTTTAGTACAAAAAAGAAAAAGGAAAGTAAAACATAAAAAAAATACTTTTTTCATCTTTATAAATTATTCGCTTCAGCAATTAATTCTGCAATATCTTTTACAACAACTTCGGCTTCTTTTTCTTTAAATTTTATACCATCTGTCATCATAGTATTACAGTAAGGACATCCTGTTGCTATAATATCTGGTTTTGTTTCTAAAGCATCTTCTGTTCTTAGAATATTAATTTCTTTATCTCCTTTTTCGGCATCTTTAAACATTTGCGCACCACCAGCACCACAACATAAAGCTGTAGATTTGTTACGTTTCATTTCTGTTAAATTAACACCTAATCTTCTAATTAAATCTCTTGGAGATTCATAAACCTCGTTTGCTCTACCTAAATAGCAAGGATCATGAAAAGTTACTTTTTTTCCTTGTAAAGTAGTTTCATCAATATTTAAACGACCTTCTGATATAAGGTTTTGTATGAATTGTGTATGATGAAGTACCTCATACTTACCTCCTAAATTAGGATATTCGTTTTTTAGTGTATTGAATGAATGCGGATCGCAAGTAACAATTTTCTTAACTTCATATCCGTTTAAAACTTCAATATTCATCATTGCTTGCATTTGAAAAAGAAACTCGTTTCCTGCTCTTTTTGCTGCATCTCCTGTAGAAGATTCTTCAGTTCCTAAAACTGCAAAATCTACATTTGCTTTGTGTAAAATTTTTACAAAAGCTCTAGATATTTTTTTAGCTCTATCGTCATAACTTCCTGCTGCTCCAACCCAAAACAACACTTCTGGTTGTTTTCCTTGAGCCATCATATCTGCCATTGTTGGTACGTTCATCTTTTAAGATTTTAGTGTTTCATTTTAATTTCTATACAAGAAAATTAAAATCAAAAAAATTAATTCTATTCTTCGTTAGCCCAATTTAATCTATCTTGTTGGTTGTATGGCCAAGGCGCACCGTTGTTTTCTATGTTTGTCATCATAGAATTTAATTCTTGTGGCGCAGCACTTTCTTCCATAACTAAATATCTTCTCATATCCATAATAATAGAAAGCGGATCGATATTTACAGGACATTCTTCTACACAAGCATTACAACTTGTACATGCCCATAATTCTTCTGGAGTAATATAATCGTTTAATAATTGTTTGCCGTCTTCTTTAAAAGCACCACCGTTGGCATCTATATTTCTACCAACTTCTTCTAAACGATCTCTTGTATCCATCATAATTTTACGCGGAGACAACTTTTTACCTGTTAAATTAGCAGGACAAGAAGAAGTACATCGACCACATTCTGTACACGTATAAGCGTTTAAAAGCTGTACTTTATTAAGATCTAAAACATCTGATGCTCCAAACTTTTCTGGAACCTCTTCTTCTGCTCCTTCGGCAGGTGCAGCGTAAGGATCTGCATCTGGATCCATCATCAATTTTACTTCATTAGTTACAGATTCTAAGTTTGTAAATTGTCCTTTCGGATTTAAGTTTGCAAAGAATGTATTCGGAAAAGCTAATAAAATATGTAAGTGTTTTGAATAGTATAAATAATTTAAGAATACTAAGATTCCTAAAATATGTATCCACCAAGCTGCTCTTTCAATTAGATGTAAAGTTTCTGCTGTAAAACCATCAAATAATGGTGCAACAAATTGACTTATTGGGTTTCCAATTCCGGCTTGCTGAAAACTCGTATCTGTTGCATTCATCACAATAAAAAGTGTCATTAAAACCATTTCGAAATATAGAATCATATTTCCATCTGCTTTTGGCCAACCTTTCATTTCAGAACTTAAAAAACGTTTAATATTGGCAACGTTTCTTCTTGTCCAGAAAATAATTACTGCTAAAAATACTAAGAATGCTAAAATTTCGAATGTTCCTATTAAAAATCCGTAGAAAGCGTCTCCTAAGAAACCTAAAAAGATTCTATGGGTTCCGAAAAGACCATCAATAATAATTTCTAAAACTTCTATATTTATAATGATAAAACCGACATATACAACAATGTGTAGAAATCCAGAAATTGGTCTTTTCACCATTTTAGATTGCCCTAAAGCAATCTTTATCATATTTTTCCAACGTTCTTGCTTGTTGTCTGTTCTATCTATTTTTTTACCTAAATTAATATTTCTATATAATTTACGGATATTCATCACAAAAAAGCTGATACCAGCAATTAATGCGATAGCAAAAAGGATATTTGGTAAGTACTGCATGTAAATGGGGCTAATTATTAGTTAAAATTAGGTTTTATTTCTTCGTCGTAAGGTTCTGGACTTTTACCAAAGATAGAAAAATGTATATATCTTTTTGGATTAAGTTTAATATCTCTTAGCAATTCTTCTAATTCTTTTGTGGCTGCTTCTAAATTATCGTACATTCTTTTGTCGTTAATTAGTTTACCTATTGTACCATCTCCTGAATTTATTTTTTTAGACATTGCATTAAAATTACTAACTGCTTCTTCTGCTTTTCTAATAATTTTATTAAAGTCTACAGTGTTTAAACTATCAGAAACTTTACTAAAGTTTTCAGTAATATTTTTAGTGTTTTCAAAAGTAACTTTTAAGTTCTCTTGATTATCTATAACCATGGCATTTACTGCTTGTATTGTACTTCTAATATCTTGTATGGTTCCAGATAAATTAGAAACAGAACTATTTATACCGTTAATTGTTTTGTCATTTAAAATCTTATTAACACCACTAAATAATGTATCTGCTCTAACAATTACTCTTTCTATTTTTTGTTGTAACGGATTTAATCTTTCTCCGATAGACGTAAAAAGACTTTCTTCCATTTCACCTTCTAAAATATCTCCAGAAACAGCCATTTCACCTTCGTAATTGGGCACAATTGCTAAATTAGAACCACTTAAAGGATTTGGTGAATAAATTTTTACAATACTTTTTTTAGAAAACTGAAAATCATTGTCTACAATAAAAGTAACAATTAAGTGTCCTCTTTTTTCTACACTTGTATCAAACTCTATCTTATCTACCTTACCTACTTTTAAACCATTTATTGTTACTGCACTAGATCTAGAAAGTCCACCAATTTTTGCGTATTCTACTTTAAAAACACGTGACCCAGGATCTAATATATTTTGTCCTTTTAGGAAATTAAATCCCCAAACAAATATTACAATAATGATTAATGCAATTATTCCTGTTTTTAATTCTTTAGACATGTATAGACGTTTTACAACAAAATTAGTGATAATTTTTGTTAGAATCTGTTTAATTTACTGCATTTTTAAAGCTTCTTTAACAGAAATTTTCTCTCCGTTTTTAACCGCAACAATAAATGCACTTTTGTAACCTTTTGATTTTGCAAGAGATAAAGCCTTTTCAACTAAATTATATGAAGTTGAGTTACCGTAATAATACTTATAATAACCACCTACTTTAACGCGCTCTATATTTTTTAAACCTTTAAAATTATAAGATTTTGTAGCAATTTTATTTTTACCAGAAGCTACTTGCACTTTAAATTCTACTTCATCAAAATAATTTTTACTAGTTACATCTTCTAAAACCGTATTTAATTTTTGATTTTTGATGTAATTATAAATAGCATCTGCAATTTCATTTGCCATTTTTGTTTGACCGCTACTAGAGTTTAAAAACCTACCTTCTTTTTTATTTGTTAAAAAGCCCAACTCTACCAAAACACTTGGCATAATCGTTTCTCTTAAAACCTGAAAGTTATCTTGCTTAACCTTTCTATTATTCCTCTTTAATTTGAATGTAAAATTATTTTGAATAAGGCTTGCAATTGCTAAACTTTTATCTAAGTTTTCTTCTTGCAATAAAGACAATCCAATTACAGATTCTGCAGAATTAGAATCGAAACCTTCATATCTGTTTTGATAATTATCTTCTAATAAAATTGCAGCATTTTCTCTTTTTGCAATTTCTAAGTTTTTTTTATTTCCTCTTAAACCTAAAACAAAAGTTCCTGCTCCGTATGCATTTGATGTGTGCGAATCGCAATGTATTGATACAAATAAATCTGCCTTCGCATGATTTGCGATATCACCTCTTTTCCATAAGTCTATAAAAACATCAGACTTTCTAGTAAAAATAACTTTAACATCTTTGTATTTCTTTAAGTTAGCACCTACTTTTAATGCTACTTTTAAAGCAATATTTTTCTCTTTGTATCCGTTACCTAAATTACCAGGATCTTTTCCTCCGTGGCCAGCATCTAAAACCACCACATACTCTTTTTGAGCATGTATTGCAATGCTGTTTCCTACAAATATAAAGAGTAGTAGAAAAAGAATTTTACTTTTGATGATATTTTTGTGTTTTTGTTGGGATTGCATCAATAAAATTTAACTAATTTTGAATTCTTAAATTTGGTGTTTCAAATATTACGCCATATTTTTATTCATTTACAAAAATAGTATTAAAAGCATTGCAAACAAACCTATCATATATACTTTTATTTTGCTGCTTCTTTTTTACAAAGTTAGGTTTTTCTCAAGATATTAAACCTACTAAAAAAATAGTAGTTCCAATAAAAAAGAAAGATACTATTCCGAATACAAAAAGAGATAGTATTTTTTCAGTAAAAAAAGACTCTTTAGCTATCAGACAAAAAGATTCTGTTTCTGCAGATTCTATAAAACCTAAAGAAACTATAGAAGATCTTATTACCCACGTTGCCAAAGATTATACTATTCAAAATGCCAAAGACAAATCTGTAATCTTATATAACGAAGCTAATATTACGTATACAGATATCGATTTAAAAGCAGGTATTATAAAAATTGATTATACTAAAAACACTCTTTTTGCAAAAGGGATTATAGACAGCACTGGTTATACTCAAAGACCAATTTTTAAACAAGGTAGTGAAGAATCAGAACAAGATTCTATCATCTATAATTTTAAATCTAAAAAGGCAATAATTTACGGTTTAAAAACCAAACAAGGCGAAATGTTTACGTTTGGTAATAAAACAAAACGTGTAAACGATTCAACAATTTATGTTAGAGATATAAAGTTTACAACTTCAGAAAAATTAGATTATTTTATTGGCACCAATAAAGCTAAAATTATTCCTGGTAAAAAGATTATTGTTGGTGGTAGTCAATTATACATTGCAGATATTCCAACACCAATTTATTTACCTTTTGCTTATTTTCCTATCACACAAAATAGTATTTCTGGTTTTTTAATTCCGGCTTTTGATACTGGAAGTAGCGATCGAGGAATCGGATTTCAAAATGGAGGTTATTACTTTGCAATTAATGATTATGTAGATCTTGGTATTACGGGTGATGCTTATTCTAACGGTAGTTGGGGATTTAGAGCAAACTCTAACTATAAAGTTCGTTATCGTTTTAACGGATCTTTTAATTTTAGTTTCGAAAACAATATAAATGGTATTAGAGGTTTTGATGATTTTAGCAAGAGTAACAATTTTAATTTAAGATGGTCGCATAATCAAGACACAAAAGCAAGCCCTAATTCTCGATTTACAGCTTCTGTTAACCTAGGAAGTAGTAAATTTTTTAGAGAATCTCAAAATCAATTTAATATTGCACAAACACAAACGAACACGTTTAATTCTTCTATAAATTATAGCAAAACATTTGTTGGCACACCTTTTAATTTAAATGTTACTGCCCAACATCAACAAAATACAAATACAGAAAAAATTACCATGACGTTGCCTGCTTTAACATTAAACATGAGCAGAATTTATCCTTTTGCAGGTAAAAACGGAGTAAAAAAGAACGCAATTCAAAAAATGGGTTTTAACTATATTTTAGATAGTAAATACCTTATCAATACTACAGATGATGATTTTTTAACGGCTAAAATGTTTGAAACCGCAAGAGCTGGTATGCAACACAGAACCGGAACAAATACCAATTTTAAAGCATTTAAATATTTTACGGTTTCACCAAGTGTAAATTATACAGAAACTTGGCAATTCGATTATATTGATAAAAAATACGATGCTGTTAATGAAACTGTTGTTACAGATACAATTAGCGGATTTAAAACATTTAGAGAATATAATGCCGGTTTAAGTTTATCTACTAATATTTATGGTACTTTTAATATAAACAGAGGACGATTAAAAGCTATAAGACATACAATTAGACCGTCGATTTCTTATTCTTACAGACCCGATTTCGAAGAACAATACATCCGTAAGGTACAAGCAAGCACAGATCCTAATGACTTAGAAGAATTTACAATTTTTGATCAGGGAATTTATGGCTCTCCTTCTTCCGGAATTAGTAATTCAATCGGAATTACCTTAAACAACGTTTTAGAAGCTAAAGTTGCACCCAAAGATCCAGACAGTGATGCCGAAGATGAAAAAATATCAATTTTAAATAATTTAAATTTTAGTAGTTCTTATAATATTGCTGCAGATAGTTTGCGTTGGTCTAATGTTAATTTTTCTGCAGGTACCAGGCTTTTAAAAGACAAATTATCAATAAACTTTAGTGGTTCTATAGATCCTTATAAAGTAGTGGCTTCAGAATCTGGATCGCCAATTAGAATTAATGAATTTAACTCTAACTTTTTAGGAAGATTGTCTAATGCCAGTTTAACAGCTAATTACTCTATTTCTAGTTCTGACTTTAAAAAAGATAAAGAAGGCAAAAAAGACAACAACAGAGACCCAAATAATACGCCAGATGTTATAGGTGCAAATATTGATCCGACAAATAGATTCGGACAAGTTAACAATGCAGTAAATAATACAGAAGAAGATAAAAACAAATCAGCAAAACTATACCACGCAGACATACCATGGACTTTAAGTTTGGCGTATTCTACAAGTTATGTAAATAACGGAATCGACGGAGGAAATATTGGTATTCATAGCGTTATTTTTAACGGAAATGTAGAATTATCACCTAAATGGAAATTAGGATATTCTTCTGGATATGACTTTAAGAATGGTGCATTTACATTTTCTAGATTTAATTTTACAAGAGATTTAGATAGCTGGAATTTTAACTTTAATTGGGTTCCTTTTGGAACCAACTCTTCTTACACATTTTTTATAGGTGTAAAATCTTCTGTATTATCAGATTTAAAATGGGATAAAAATAAACCGCCGGATAGAAGACTTTTTTAAAATGAATATAATATCCTTTTTAAGTTTAACAACTTTTGGATTTTATTTTTCATTAATTATTAGCTTGGTATTCTTTTTTGTGCGGTATATAATTATAATGGTGAAATTGATACTATATTTAACTTTCTAAACAACTTACTACGATGAAAAAAATAATTACAACTAAAAATGCGCCTGCACCTATTGGGCCTTACAATCAAGCTGTTTTAACAGGTAACACATTATACACTTCTGGGCAAATTGCTATTAATCCAGAAACCGGAGAATTGGTTTTAGATTCTATTACAAATGAAACAAAACAAGTAATGGAGAATATGAAGCAAGTTTTATTAGCTGCAGAAATGACTTTTGAAAACGTAATTAAATCATCAATTTTTATTTCTGATATGCATAACTTCTCTGAAATAAACGCGGTTTATGGTACTTATTTTAATGAAGAAACGGCACCTGCTAGAGAAACTGTAGAAGTTGCAAACTTGCCTAAATTTGTGAATGTAGAAATTAGCATGATTGCAGTTAAATAAAGAGTAGAAAAATCAAAAAAAAATCCTGATAGAATTTTCTATCAGGATTTTTTTTAATCTTAATTTACAAACTACAAAGTTGCAGCATATTCAATTAAATCTACAATTTTAGTAGAATACCCTATTTCATTATCATACCAAGAAACAACTTTTACAAAGTTATCGTTTAAAGCAATACCTGCTTTGGCGTCAAAAATAGAAGTTCTAGTATCTCCAACGAAATCTTGAGAAACAACCATATCTTCAGTATAACCTAAAATACCTTTCATTGGTCCGCTTTCTGATGCAGCTTTCATTGCAGCACAAATTTCATCATAAGAAGCAGATTTCTCTAATTTAACAGTTAAATCAACTACAGAAACATCCATTGTAGGAATTCTAAATGCCATACCAGTTAATTTTCCGTTCATTGCTGGAATTACTTTTCCTACTGCTTTTGCAGCTCCTGTAGAAGAAGGAATTACGTTACCAATTGCAGAACGTCCACCTCTCCAGTCTTTCATAGAAGGACCATCAACAGTTTTTTGTGTTGCTGTTGCAGCGTGTACAGTTGTCATTAAACCTTCTACAATACCAAAGTTATCGTTTAAAACTTTTGTAATTGGCGCTAAACAGTTAGTTGTACAAGATGCGTTAGAAAATATTTTTTGGTCTGCTTTTAATTCTGTGTTATTAACACCCATTACAAACATAGGCGTATGATCTTTAGAAGGTGCAGATAATACTACTTTTTTAGCACCAGCTTCTAAGTGTTTACCAGCAGTTTCTTCTGTTAAGAAAAATCCTGTAGATTCTATTACGTAATCTACATCAACTTCGTTCCACTTTAAATTTGCAGGATCTCTTTCGGCAGTAATTCTAATTTCGTTACCGTTAACAACTAACTTACCATCTTTAACATCAACAGTACCATCAAAAGCACCATGAACAGAATCGTATTTTAACATGTAAGCTAAATAATCTACATCTAATAAATCATTAATTGCTACTACTTGTACATTATCTCTTTTTACTGTAGATCTGAATGCTAATCTTCCAATTCTTCCAAATCCGTTAATTCCTACTTTTATCATTTTTTTTACTTTAATTACTAGTTAATATTATGTTGTCATTATATCAGAAACTCTTAAAAGTTCTTGATTTATAGAATGACCACCTTTTATTGCTTCTGCAATACTTGTACTTATTACTTCGTTGTCTTTTAAACCTACCATAAGGTTTGTTTGTCCGTCTAATAACAATTCTACAGACTTAACACCTAGTCTACTTGCTAAAACTCTATCAAAACAAGAAGGAGAACCACCTCTTTGCATATGCCCAAGAACAGATACTCTTACATCATATTCTGGCAAGTTTTCTTCTACATATTGCGCTAATTCGTACACGTTTTTACCCGATTTATCACCTTCTGCAACTACAACAATACTAGAAGATTTACCTGTTCTTCTACTCTTTTTAAGAGATTCTAACATTCTATCTAATCCTAGATCTTCTTCTGGAATTAAAATTTCTTCTGCTCCTGCACCAACACCTGCGTTTAAAGCTATAAAACCAGCATCTCTACCCATTACCTCTACAAAGAATAATCTGTTATGAGAAGATGCGGTATCTCTAATTTTATCAATCGCTTCTACTGCTGTATTTAAAGCGGTATCATATCCTAATGTATGTGATGTCCCAAAAATATCGTTATCTATAGTACCAGGAATTCCTATAATTGGAAAGTTGTATTCTTCATTAAAAATTACAGCTCCGGTAAAAGAACCATCTCCACCAATTACAACCATGGCTTCAATTTCATTTTCTTGTAAGTGTTCAAAAGCTTTTGCTCTTCCTTCTTTAGTTCTAAATTCTTGCGATCTTGCAGATTTTAAAACGGTACCACCTTTATTAATGATGTTATTTACGCTTCTAGCTGTAAGCTCTATAAAGTCACCTTCAATAAGTCCTTCATAACCTCTATATATACCCACACAACTAACTCTGTAATATGCACATGCTCTAACTACAGATCTTATTGCTGCATTCATTCCTGGAGAATCTCCTCCAGAAGTCATGACTGCTATTTTTTTAATTTTCTTCATATTCTATATTGTAAAATTACTGCTTTTTAAGCACTTAAATAAATAAATCTACGAAATCGTTTTAGCCTATTTCCCCTTTATTATAAAGGAATCTTAATTTAAAAAATGATTAAAACTTAATGTTTTTAGTAAAAATAATAAATAATTTTGAAGTCTATTTAAACTATAAGTTATCAAACTAAAATCGTTAAAATTTTAATTTAAAAATTATATAAATTAATACTGATGATTAATTTCCTTCAAAATTGTCAGGTAAAACTACCTTTGTTTTTGTGGTGTCTTTTTTTTGTAGTTTGCTCTTTTCTAATTTGGTTTTTTTCTTAAAACCTAACTTTTTTAAAAGCCCAGAAAGTGTATTAAAATTAACTTGATAAGACAAACCTACACCTTGCGTATAACCTTGATCTTCTATTGTATATTGAATTTCGTTTTGCCTATTAAAAATAACACCTCTAAAGTTACCTTCTTTATTTAACAGAACCTCTACTTTAACTTCACCAACAACACTAGATTGTGTTTGAGTACCAATAGGAACCCCAACTTTACCGTTTATAATAACTCTTTCACTTACTTGCGTACTAACAGACAAATCTACTTGATTATCTGTATTTAATCGATCTAAATCGTTATTACTTTGTCCTTGCTGATAATCTACACCCAATTGAAATTTACTATCCGGACTATTAAATAAACTAGAAAAAGCTGCTGCTATTGCACTAGAAGCTGTACTTGTAATGGTTGCATTGGCATCAAAATTTACTTTATCAGGATTAACAAAATTACCAAACGCTAATAATGATATAAACTGTGTAGTTTTTTCGTTTACATTATTATCATTTAATATAAATTCTAATTCGTTTGCAATTGTTGGGTCTACGTTGGTAAGCTGAATATCTAATTCTTGCTTCGAATTAAACAAACCGCCAGTAATTCTTGTTACTAAATCTACTTCTATATTTCTGTTCGAATTAAAGTTTTCTAATAAAACTCCGGGATTTGCTTTTGCCTTATAAACAGCTGTTACATCTAAATTTGCGTTTGCCGGATTCCCGTTCCAAGAAACAGTTCCTCCTTTTTGAATTACAAATGGCTTATTTACAAAACCACCATACTTAAAATCGTACACTCCGCTATCTACTACATAATCGCCAAACATATTAAACTTACCACGTGTGTTAATTTCTATTTGAAGATTACCAGAACCTTTACCAGATAACTGACTTCCGTAAACCTCATCAATAACAACTTGTGCAATTGCATCTTTTGTTACTTCTAAATCGATGTTTAAAGTCAAACCTTTTAATGCTTCTAAGGCAATTTCGTTTTGTCTTTCTTTTACAACTGTTTCATCGGACTTAAAATGAATTAAGCTAAAACTATCTACGGTTTCTACATCTTTTAACGGAACTACAAAAATTGTTCCGGGCATTGTTTTAGCATTTACATCTATCGTTAGTCTATCTGTTAACCCAAAAATATCTGCAGAACCATCAATATATGCTGTACCATAATACAAAGCTTCTTCTTCATTTTCGGTATCTAAAACCATTAAATTATCACTTTCAATTTTTAATCTTAAAAACCATTGCTTAAAATTAAAATGAGAGATATCTCCTTTTAAAATACCTCTAGTTTTATTTTTTGTGTCTAATAATTTAAAGTCTTCTAGAATAAATGATTGCTGCAATAAAGTAATTTCAGATTCGCCTTCAAAATCATAATCTACATTTAAATAAGGAAATTTTAATCCTGCATTTTTAAGACGTAAAGTTCCTTCCATATCCGGATTGCTTAAAAATCCTCTTAACGTAAAATCTCCAGAAGCTGTTCCTCTTAAAGAGGATAATACATCTTGCCCTAACGGACTAAATGCATCTAATTTAAATTCTTCTAAAAAAACATTTAAATCTATTATTGGTCTTTGTGCAGAAAAATCTAAAGCACCAGTTGCTGCAATACTTTTAACGTCTTTATTTTCTATGGATAAATCTACACGGTATTTTTTGTAAGAATTTTCTCCTTTAACATTTACAAATAAATTACCTTGTTTAAAATCGTTTACTTGAAAATCTTTTACCGTTAAAGAACCTTCTGGCGTATAATTACCTTCGCTTTGAACAAAATCTAAATGCCCAGACAACACACCTTTTAAATCTAAACTATCTATTTTGGGTAAAAAACTTTGCAATTTAACTTTGGTAAAATCTGCCAAAAGTATTTTTTGTTCGGTACCTTTTAAATTACCTGTAAATTCTATTTTTTGTTCTCCGGAAACAAATTTAAATTGACTAAAATTAAATTCGTTTGTATTTAAATCGAATGTTATTTTATCTGTATTTTTTTTATCAGGATTAATATTCCAGGTATTTTCTTTAAAAACAAAAGACGATTTCTCGAAACCTAAAACAGATTTTCCTTCTGGATTAAAAGTGTAAAAGAAATCTAAATTAAAATCTTCATTTTTCTTTTTTCCTCCTTTAAAAACAGATTTAAAATACAACGTATCATTCTCTGTTCTGTTTAATAAGTTTAACTTAGAAATATTATAATAATCTGTATTAATTTCCTCTGCAGTTAAAGAAGTATTATAAAGCGGATTCTTATTATCGGTTCTTAAAGAAATTGTTTTAACCTCTGTGCCATAAGCATCTATTTTGGGCGAATTAAATGTAAGCCTAAAGAAGTTTTCATCAGAAATTATTCTTCCTTTTATTTTAGTTTTATCGTCAATTGAAATTTCAGGAAAAAAAACATTTACAATTTGATTGTAAACAGTAAAATTAAAATCTAAAAACTGATTTGGAGCAACATCATATGGGTTGTAATTGGTATAAATACTTCCTAACGCATTTTGCGCAACTTTTGGCAACTCAGAAAACGAAAACTTACCTGTAATATAACCTTGCGCAATATCTTTAGATGCAACATCTATAGTTTTAACACTATCTTTTATTGATGATGTAACCGCAAATTCTTTAAATGTGTATTCTTTTTTCTGATTAGTATACAACACATTTTTAAAAACTGCTTTCCCAAGAATATCATCAAAAGTATTTCCTTCTATATCTAATTCTATATTTCCTTTTACAACTGCCGTAGAATCTCTAACAAATAAATTAGTTTCTTTAAGATTTAAATATTCGATATCAGACTTAAAATCGAACTTATGAATTTTTGCTGATAAATCTGCCAATCCATTAAACTTCATTTTAAAATTCGCATCATCAATAACTAAATCTCCATCGAATTTATTATTTTGATATTGGCCATTTGCCACAATATTTTTGTACGAATATTGGTTAAAGTTTAATTCAGAAATATTACCAATAAACTTTGTATTGATATTTTCTAATTTAAATCCGCTACCATTAACATCACCAATTAAAGAAACGGTACCAAACAAAGGATCATTAAAAAAAGTACCAATATTAAAATTGATTAACTCGATATCACCAACATAAGAAGCCGTATCAATTTCATCTATATTATCAATTTCTAAATCTGAAACCACACTACCAATTTGAGAATTCATCTTTAAAGAAGCTCTCATTCTAGTTGGTGTTACATTTACATTTCCGGCTATTCTAAATAAACCTAACTTGTTAAATTCTGTAGGTAAATTTTTACCTAACAAATTAGGTAGAATACTTTTTAGATCGTTATAAGTTGCAGTTAAATTATTTAAATCTCCATTAAAAACAAAGCCTCTTTCTGTATTAACCACATTTTTAAAAGCTAAATTTCCTTTTAACTTAATTCCTTTTTCTGATGATAAATTTAAGTTGGTTAATTTAAAATCGTTTAATTTCCCATTCATATCTCCAGAAAAACTAACTACGTCATTTCCGTTTAATTCTTTATAAAACTTTTTTAAATCCTGAATTTTAATACTGCTTTTATCAAATTTTGCACTTATATCTACTTTATCATTAAATTCTTTTAGATCTTCTCGCTTATAAATAAAATCGATATCACCAAAAACATTCGAATTTTCCGTTTGCAATTGTGTGTCGTAAAACTTCATATCCGTTTTAGTAAACTTATAATCTGTTGTAAAATTGGTAATTTCTAAACCCTGATTCGTTTCAAAATGCAATCCTCTAGCATTTATAGACACATTGGCTCCTTCAATAGATAAATCTTGTACATTTCCGCCAATCTTATAAGCTGCAAAGCTTAACGGGTTTTTATTGTTTTCATTTATTAATTTAAAATCTAAGTTTTGCACGTAAACGTTGGCAGCTTTTAAAATAAATTTTGGTGCTAAGGAATCTTTTTTCTTATTGCTATTAAATGAGTTTAGAAAAACAGCCATATTATCTTCTGTTTCTCCTTTATAAGTTTTCATGTAATATTGCGCATCTTGTAATGTAATATCGCCGAATAACAATTGATTATTTAAAACTTTTTTAGCACTTAATAACGAGGTGTTTAATGCTGAAACAAAAATTAAAGTATCTTTATGATGATCTCTAATTTGCACATCTTTAAAAGCCACACTTCCTAAAAAAGAAAGATTTACCTTGCCAATGCTTAAATTTGTATTGTAACTTTCATTAATTTTTTTAGTTGCATATACTCCTAACTTTGTTTGTACAAAAGATGTAGAAAGTAAGATGCTTATTAATAGCAGAAAGAGCACAAAGTACCCTAACCATTTTAATATTTTTTTACTAAAGTTTTTAATGATAGTGTATTTTAGTTTTTATAGAATATTTAAAGAAAAGTAATCAAAAATATTGCCACGTATTACAAAGAACGTGCAAATTTAACAAAGAATTAAATTTCTATTATTAAAAAAGGAAAATCAACATAAAATTATACTTAATTTTGCAATTAATACAGCTTTTTAATTTTTTATGAAAACACCCATTTATATTTTAGGTATAGAATCTTCTTGTGATGATACAAGTGCATCTGTAATTTGTAACGGTAAAGTATTAAGCAATGTCGTTGCAAACCAAGAAGTACATTCTAAATATGGTGGTGTTGTACCAGAATTAGCTTCTAGAGCACATCAACAAAACATTGTACCCGTTGTGCAACAAGCCCTAGAACAAGCTAATATTGATAAAGAAAAATTATCTGCAATTGCATTTACACGCGGCCCTGGTTTAATGGGCTCACTTTTGGTTGGCACTTCTTTTGCTAAATCTTTGGCTCTTGGTTTACAAATTCCTTTAATTGATGTAAATCATATGCAAGCTCATATTTTAGCTCATTTTATAGAAGATGAAGATAGTAAAATCCCGCCATTTCCTTTTATTTGCCTAACAATTAGTGGTGGTCACACCCAAATTGTAAAAGTTTCTGATCATTTTAAAATGGAAGTTTTAGGCGAAACAATTGATGATGCTGTTGGAGAAGCTTTTGATAAATCTGCAAAAATTTTAGGATTGCCTTATCCTGGCGGACCTTTAATAGATAAATATGCGAAACTAGGAAACCCGAAAGCATATCCTTTTACAAAACCAAAAGTAGGCGATTTAGATTTTAGCTTTAGTGGTTTAAAAACCGGAATTTTATATTTTATTCAGAAGCAACAAAGAATAAATCCTAATTTTATTGAAGAAAATCTTAACGATATCTGTGCTTCTATACAATATACAATTGTAGAAATTCTAATGACCAAATTAAAAAATGCGGTTAAACAAACAAACATAAAACACATAGCAATTGCTGGTGGTGTATCTGCAAATTCAGAAATTAGAACCCGATTAGAATTAGCAGAAAAACATTTTGGTTGGACAACTTACATTCCAAAATTTGAGTTTACTACAGACAACGCTGCAATGATTGCGATAACAGGTTATTTAAAATACTTAAACAATACATATTCTGATGTTTCTGTTACCGCAAAGGCTCGCTTAAAAGTAACAGATTAACATTATGAAAAACCTTGCATATAGACTTTCATTTCTAATATCCTATTTTTTAATTTGGATTGCATATTTTGTCTTTGCTCGTTTATTCTTTTTACTTTTTTATTTTTCTGAAACTTCAAAACTAGATTTCATTACCATCTTAAAAACCTTTGGTTATGGTTTACGACTAGACGCTTCTTTTACTTCATATTTAAGTATTATTCCGTTTTTTCTTGTCGTAATTTCTATTTTAACAAGTCCTTTACAAATCAGAAATATTATTAAATGGTATTCCTATTTGGCTATTACAATTATAACTTTATTTTTAATTATTGATGCAAGCCTTTATGCTGCTTGGGGCGTTCGTTTAGACACAACTTTTTTAAGTTACCTTAACACCCCAGAAGTAATGATTGCTTCTGCGTCTAATTTTCAAATTATTTCTGGATTAATTTTATGGTTCTTAATTTCTTTTGCTTTTATTAAACTTTTTCAGAAAACAATAAACAAAACTTTTAATACTTTTAATACCGAAAACCGAATACAAATACCTTTATTTCTTTTACTTACAGCTTCTTTAATTATACCTTTAAGAGGCGGTTTACAAGAGATTCCTGTAAATCAAAGTAATGTTTACTTTTCTAAAAAAATGTTTGCAAATCATGCTGCCATCAATTTTATTTGGAACTTTTCTAACACAGTAACTCATAAAACCAGTAACATCAATATTTATAAACAGTTTGATGAAGAAGTAGCTGTAAACACCATCAATAAAACTAAAAACCAACTTTTAAAAAGCGATAGAGATTCAATTTTAAACATAAAAAAACCTAATGTTATTTTAATTATTTGGGAGAGTTTAACCGCTAAAGTTGTTGGCGCATTAAATGGCGAACCTACTGTTACCGAAAACTTAAACAGATTATCTAAAGAAGGTATTTGGTTTACAAATTTCTACGGAAATGGAGATAGAACAGACAAAGGAATTCCTGCAATTTTAAGTGGCTATTATCCGCAACCAATTAAAAAAATAATGAGAATGCCCAACAAATCTAGAAGTTTACCAATGTTGCCTAAAGAAATGAGTGCTTTGGGTTACAATACGTCTTTTTATTATGGTGGCGATTTAAACTTCGGGAACTTAAACACTTATTTAAGAATTGCAGAAATAGATAAAATTGTTGATGGTAGCGAGTTTGATAAGAAAGATTGGAACTCTAAATGGGGAGCTTTCGATAACGTATTTTTAGAACGTTTTGGTAACGATTTAGCTAAAAAACAAGAAAAACCTTTCTTTGCTATTGCCTTAACATCTACTAGTCACGAACCTTTTGAATTAAACGACACTTACAAATTTGGCAAAAAAAATCAAGATGATTTGTTTAGAAGTTCTCATGCTTACACAGATAAATATATTGGTAAATTTATAGATTTTGCAAAAAAACAAGATTGGTATAAAGAAACACTAATTGTTATTATGGCAGACCACGGGCATAGTTCTCCTAAACATGAAGGTGAATACTTTTCACCGAAAAAATTTCAAATCCCGATGCTTTGGTTAGGTGGCGCACTGCATCAAAAAGGAATAAATATTGACAATATAACAAGTCAAGTAGATTTTTCTTACACGCTTTTAGATTTATTAAAAGGAAATAATTCTGAATTTAAGTTTGGTAAAAACCTATTTAACAATTCAGACAAGCAATATGCGCATTATGTATTTAACAAAGGTTTTGGCACAATAAATAAAGATGGTTTTTATCTTTTTGATTATGTAAGCAAAAAACCTATTACCAAATATGGTAAAACAAGTGCTAATTTAGATTCTTTAGGTAAAGCATTAACGCAAGACTCTTATCAAGATTTTTTAGAAAGAAAATAACTTAACTTCAACTATTCAAATAATTATAAGTTAAAAGAATAAGAGTAACTTAGCTAAAAATATTTATTTGTGATTTTAAAACTTAGAAAGTTTGGTTTTCTTACCAAAGGATTCGTTTATATTATTATTGGCATTTTAACCTTTTTAACCGCCTTAAATATTGGAGGTAAAATTTCTGATAAAAATGGTGTGATTTCATTTTTAGAAAATCAGATTTTTGGTAAAGTACTATTATTAATTGTTAGTTTAGGCTTAATGTCTTTTGCTTTGTGGAGAGCATATAAGTTTTACGATGTTCTTAAAAACGAAGATTCAAATAAAAAATATTTTACTGCTATAAGTTACCTTTTTAGAACCTTTTTTTATGGGTCTTTTGCTATTTCAATATTTTTAAAAATTTTTAATCAAACATCAAACGATGTTACTAAAGAAACTTTAGTTTCAAGAATTTTACAAATAGAAAACGGTAATATAATTTTAATTCTTATTGGTATTATTTTCTCAGGATCTGCAATCTATCAATTTTACAAAGTAATAACTAATAGTTATTTAGAGGATATTAAAAAAAATGAAAACATTGCTTCGTTTAATTTTTTAAAAAAAACTGGAGCATTTGGAATCTTTGCTAGAGGAATTTCTTTTCTCATTTTTTCTTGGTTTATTTTTTCTGCAGGTTTTAATAATAATCCAGAAAAAATTAAAGGCACTCAAGAAATGTTTCGCTTTCTAAATTCTTTAACTTTTGGTAATATTTTAATGGCTGTAATGGCACTAGGTTTTGTGTGCTATGGAGTTTTTCAATATTTTTATGGAAGATATAGCAGTTCTTAAAATCTAAAAAAACACATTATTTATGAAAAGTATTTCTTTTTTGTTAGTTTTTCTTTTTTCGATAAGTTTAAAAGCACAAGAATTGCCTAAAGGCTTTGTTTATCTTGATAATATAATTCCGACAGTAAAAGTTGAGTTAAGATATTTTTCGAATAATAACTTTATAGGTAAACCAATTGATGGTTACCGAAGTAATTGTATCATCACAACTACAACAACCGCAAAAGCATTAAAAAAGGTTCAAGAAGAACTAGCAGATAAAAACTTAGGTCTTAAAATCTTTGATGCTTACAGACCACAAAAAGCAGTAAATCATTTTGTAAAATGGGCTAAAGTTTTAGATGATACTTTAATGAAACAAACGTATTATCCAAAAGTTAGAAAATCTAAGCTTTTTAAGCAAGGTTATATCGCCTCTCGTTCTGGTCATTCTAGAGGAAGTTCTGTTGATCTAACAATTGTGAATTTAGAGACAGAAAAAGAATTAGACATGGGTAGTATTTATGATTTTTTCGGTTCAGAATCACATCCATCTTATACTGGTATCACAAAAGACCAACAAGAAAATAGAATGTTACTGCGTAATATTATGATAAAAAACGGCTTTAATCCGTACAAAAATGAGTGGTGGCATTTTACAATAAGAAACGAACCTTTTCCTAAAACTTATTTTAATTTTGAAGTAAACTAATTAAGTTTAACAAAAACTAAACAAGTTCAATTTATTTAGGCATTATATTTGTACATATACGGTTAGAAAATTATTCTACATGAAAAAAAAACTTATTTTATTTACTTTATTGACCTGTATTTTATCGACATCAAACGCTGTTGCTCAATTAGATAAAAGCAATGGAGCTAGCAATAAAGGCAAAATTAAAGCTGTAGTTTTAAATAACGCAAAAACATTAGAAAAACCTAAATCAATTGAGTTAAAAGGCAATAATGGTTTTAAACAAGCGTATGATAATGAGCAAAAAAAATTAAAGAAAAAACAAGAAGAAGATAAAATCAATAATAAAGGCGTCATTTCTCAAAAAAGGATTAATGAAGCTCGATTTTTAAAAGCTTTCAAAAAAATTAACGGGCAATACATTTATCCTGTTATAGATCAAGATCTCGGAAGCTTTAGAACCAACTCTAATAGTGTAAATATAATTTGTAGAGATTTTCAATATCCAGACGGTGACCGGGTTACCATAATGGTTAACAACATTCCTGTAGTTACAAACATTACTTTAAAACAAAGATATCAAAGCTTTACAATACCGCTAGAAGTTGGTATTAATAAGATTTCTTTTGTTGCGCTAAATCAAGGTACTTCTGGCCCAAACACAGCAGCTTTTAAAGTTTATAATGATGCAGGTGATTTACTTTCTTCTAATGAATGGAATTTAGCAACAGATGCCAAAGCAACGTTAGTGATCGCAAAAGACAAATAAATACCCAACGAAATCGTTGTAGTTAAATGTATAAAATCAAGTTTTTTTATTCTATTTAAAACAGTTATTTTTGTATTTCGATTATTAATATTTAATAAAATAATCTCACAACAAACAATTTATCACTAGAATGAAAAAAATCACTAAACAAACGTATTTAGACTGGTACAAAGACATGCTTTTTTGGCGTAAGTTCGAAGACAAACTAGCTTCAGTTTACATTCAACAAAAAGTTAGAGGTTTCTTGCATTTATATAATGGACAAGAAGCAATTTTAGCAGGAGCATTACACGCAATGGACTTGTCTAAAGATAAAATGATTACTGCATACAGAAATCACGTACAGCCAATTGGTATGGGAGAAGATCCTAAAAAAGTGATGGCAGAATTATATGGTAAAGCAACTGGTACTTCTAAAGGTATGGGAGGTTCTATGCATATTTTTTCTAAAGAATTTGGTTTTTACGGTGGTCATGGTATTGTTGGTGGTCAAATTCCTTTAGGTGCTGGTATCGCATTTGGTGATAAATATAAAGGTAGCGACGCTGTAACTTTAACATGTTTTGGTGACGGTGCTGCAAGACAAGGTTCTCTACACGAAGCTTTTAACATGGCAATGTTATGGAAATTACCAGTAATATTTATTGTTGAAAACAATGGATACGCAATGGGTACTTCTGTAGAAAGAACAGCAAATCATACTGATATTTGGAAATTAGGTTTAGGTTATGAAATGCCTTGTGGACCTGTAGATGCAATGAATCCTATTAAAGTTGCTGAAGCTGTAGATGAAGCTATTCAAAGAGCAAGACGAGGAGACGGACCAACATTTTTAGAAATGAAAACTTACAGATACAGAGGTCACTCTATGTCTGATGCACAACATTATAGAACTAAAGACGAAGTTGAGGAATACAAAAAAATTGATCCTATTACTCAAATTTTAGATGTAATTAAAGAAAAAGAATATGCTACTGCAGAAGAAATTGCTGCAATAGACAAAGAAGTGAAGGCTAAAGTAAAAGAATGTGAACAATTTGCAGAAGATTCTCCTTATCCAGAAACTCAGCAAATGTTCGACATGGTTTATGAACAAGAAGATTATCCTTTTATAAAATAAAATATGGCTACAGTAATAAACATGCCCCGATTAAGTGACACCATGGAAGAAGGTGTTGTGGCAAAATGGTTAAAAAATGTTGGAGATAAAATTGAGGAAGGAGACATTTTAGCCGAAATTGAAACAGACAAAGCTACAATGGAGTTTGAGTCGTTTTATGAAGGAACATTATTACATATTGGTATTCAGGAAGGTGAAACTTCTCCGGTAGATGTATTGTTAGCTGTTATCGGTGAAGAAGGTGAAGATATTTCTGATATTTTAAATGGAAATTCTTCTAACGATAGTGCTTCTGAATCTAATAAGGAAGAAAAATCCGAAGAACCAAAAACAGAAAAATCTGAAGAAAATACTTCTAGTAGTTCTGTTACTATTCCTGAAGGAGTGCAGGTAATTACTATGCCTCGTTTAAGTGATACAATGACAGATGGTACTGTAGCAACTTGGTTAAAAAACGTTGGTGACGCAGTTGAAGAGGGTGATATGCTTGCAGAAATTGAAACCGACAAAGCAACAATGGAATTTGAATGTTTCTACGAAGGAACTATTCTTTACATTGGTGTGCAAGAAGGTGAAACTGCACCAGTTGATAGTTTGTTAACTATTATTGGACCAGAAGGTACAGATGTTTCTGCAATTGTAGAAAACGGAGGTGCTGTTTCTAGTTCAAATGACGCAGAAACTAAAAAGCCAGAAGCTAAAAAAGAGACTAGCAAAGAAGAAAGTAAACCTGAAGATTCTAAATCTACAGAAACAACTAATAACAATTCTTCAAATTCTAATGGTGGTAGAATTTTTGCTTCACCATTGGCTAAAAAAATAGCTTCTGATAAAGGCATCAATTTAGCAGACGTAAAAGGTTCTGGTGAAAATGGTAGAATTATAAAAAAGGATATTGAAAATTACACGCCTGCTGCTAAAACTGAAGAAAAAGCATCTGCAACTAATACACAAGCAGCAACTACAGTTGCAGAAGGTGTAGAAAACTCTAGAGAAGTTAAAAACTCTCAAATGAGAAAAGCAATTGCTAAGTCTTTAGGTAATTCTAAATTTACTTCTCCAGACTTTAGTCTAAATATTGAAGTAAGCATGGATAATGCAATGGCTTCAAGAAAAACAATTAATGCAATACCAGATACAAAAGTATCTTTTAATGACATGGTTGTTAAAGCTTGCGCGATGGCATTAAAGAAACATCCACAAGTAAATACATCTTGGTCTGATGCAAATACAATTTATCATGATCATATTCATGTTGGTGTTGCAGTTGCTGTTGCAGACGGATTACTTGTACCTGTAATCAAGCACACAGATCAATTAAGTTTAACTCAAATTGGTGCTGGTGTTAGAGATTTAGCAGGTAAAGCAAGAAATAAAAAGATTACTCCTGCAGAAATGCAAGGAAGTACTTTTACTGTTTCTAACTTAGGTATGTTTGGTATTGATAATTTTACATCAATAATTAACCAACCAAACTCTGCAATTTTATCTGTTGGTGCAATTGTTGAAAAACCAGTTGTAAAAGACGGACAAATAGTAGTTGGTAATACAATGAAGTTAACGTTAACTTGTGACCACAGAACTGTTGATGGTGCTGTTGGTGCTCAGTTTTTACAAACTTTAAAAACATATATAGAAAACCCTGTTACAATGTTAGCTTAGGTTTTTAAAAAATTTTTAATTTGAAAAGCTCGCTTTTAAGCGGGCTTTTTTATTTTTTGATGCATTTATGACTACACTAGAAGATAGATTAAAAAACCCTGTTTGGTACGCATTACAAGAAACACACAATAAATTTCTTATAGAATACGATGGCGTTCAATTTTACAATCCTGAAATAAATAATTTTGGTTCTTTTTTTCAAGCAAATAAAACATTAGATGCAGCAGACAAATACTCTAAAATAACAGATACTTTTTTCTTCGTTTCCGAAAAAGATACTCCCGCCGTTCATACTGATAAAATTAAACTAGAGAAAAAAATTAATGGTTGTCAAATGATTTTAGATCAATTAATAGAAGTTGATCTTATTGATGAGATTACACCTTTAACCGAAAAACACATAGAAGAAGTATACAAACTTATATGGTTAGTGATGCCTGGTTTTTACCAAAAGAGAGGTTTTGAAATGGGTAAATTTTTCGGAATTTTTAAGGAAGGTAAATTAGTAGCAATTACTGGCCAAAGAATGCAAACTAATGATTTTATAGAAATTAGTTCTGTTGTAACACATCCAGATTTTACAAGACGTGGTTTAGCAAAACAATTAATTTATCACACAACCAAAGATATTTTAAAAGATAAAAAACTGCCTATTTTGCATACAAACAAAGGCAATGCGGCAATACCTTTATATGAAAAGCTAGGTTTTAAATATACTAGAGATATGAATTGGTGGCTTTACAAAAAGCTATAGCACAAAAAGAGCCCTAAGATATATCTTAGGGCTCTTTTAATTTAATATTTATAAGCTTATTGTTTTGTTGTAGTACTTTTTGTTGTAATTTCCATTTCCATTCCGCCTGCATTCATGTTCATAATTAAGTTTAAAGTTTCTTGAACACCAGAATCAGCATTTACAATTAAATTTCCTTTTACATCTCCAGTACCCATACCAGAAACGGTTCCAGAAACATCAATATAAACCTTGCCTGCAGCGATTTTAGATACTTTATAAACAGTTTTTACAGACATTCCTTGTTCGTTTACTTCATCTTCCCAAGAAGAACCTACAGATACTTTTTCTACAGGATAAGTAACCCCTTTAGCTTGTTTTGTAAACTGATCCATCATAGGATTAGAAGGATCAACTTTTGTTTCTAAAATTTCACCTCTTGATGTTAAAGTAGAGATAATTTTTGCCTGCATCATTGGCTTAAACTGTTGACTCATCATCTTACCCATTTCATCTAAATCTTCTTCTTTTGTAGAAGAATCATAAGTCATCACATTACCACCTTGTAACATATTCATGTTAATAGACTTAATGTTAGATGAAGTTGTAATTTTTTCATTAGAAGCCTCTGTAACTTCCATAGACATAGTCATTTTCATATCAACACCACCTTGAGCGCCCATACTTTGAGACTGGTCTAAATTTACTAAATAAGTATCTCCTTTTTTATAATTAGCTCTTAACAACACAGATTCTTGAGCAACTGAATTAAAAGCAATAGACAATACAAATAATAATAACAATTTTTTCATTTTTATCTTTTTAAATTTTAGTTTTATATTGTCACGAAAATACTATTTTAAAATAAAAAAACGCTCGAAAATTTCGAACGTTTTTTAAATTAAATATTTAAGTAGCTTAAAAATCTTGATTTACATCCCAAGCTTCTAATGTTTCTTTTAAAGTTTTAATAAACATTCCTCCTAAAGCACCATTTACAACTCTGTGATCATAAGAATGAGAAACAAACATTTTTTGTCTTATTCCAATAAAATCACCTTCTGGAGTTTCTATTACTGCTGGTACTTTTCTAATAGCACCTAAAGCTAAAATTGCAACTTGTGGCTGATTGATAATTGGAGTACCCATAACAGAACCAAAACTACCAACATTAGTAACAGTATAAGTTCCGCTCTGAATTTCGTCTGGTTTTAATTGATTATTTCTTGCTCTAACAGCTAAATCGTTTACCGACTTTGTCATACCAACTAAATTTAGTTGATCTGCATTTTTAATAACAGGCACAATTAAATTACCATCTGGTAAAGCAGCAGCCATACCTAAATTAATATTTTTCTTTTTGATGATAGTATCGCCGTTTAAAGCAATATTTATTAAAGGATATTTTTTTATTGTAGAAGCTACAGCATGCATTAAAATCGGCGTAAAAGTTAACTTTTCTCCTTCACGTTTAAAGAAGGCATCTTTAACTTTAGATCTCCATTTTACAATATTTGTAACATCGATTTCGATAAAAGATTGCACGTGTGCAGATGTCTGTACAGAATCTACCATATGTTTAGCAATCAATTTACCCATTCTGCTCATCTCTATCACCTCATCTTCTCCGTTTACAGAAACTGGTGCTGCTTTTGCAACAGTTTTTTCAACATTCTTAGCAGGCTGAACAGCTTTACTTGTTGTTTTAGGTGAATTGTTTCTGTTTTCTAAAAACGATAAAATATCCTCTTTGGTAACTCGCCCATCTTTTCCAGAACCAGAAATACTTTCTAATTCTTCCATAGAAACATTTTCTTTCTGAGCAATATTTCTAACTAACGGAGAATAAAATTTACCAGATTCTGAATTTTTAGAAATTGGTGTAGTCTTAATTTCTGCAGCCTTCTCTATTGTTTGCTCAACAGCAGCTACTTCGGTCGTTTTTTCTTCAGAAACTTCTTTAGTTGCTTCTGTTTTTACTTCTCCTGCATCTTCACCTTCTGTTTCTATAACAGCAATTACATCACCTACAGCAACTACGTCATCTTTTTGAAATAAAATTTCGATTAAAGTTCCTTCAACTTCACTAGGTACTTCAGAATCTACTTTATCCGTAGCAATTTCTACAACTGCTTCGTCTAATTCTACTGTATCTCCTACTTCTTTTAACCAAGAAGTTATTGTTGCTTCTGCAACACTTTCCCCCATTTTAGGTAATTTCAATTCAAATCTTGCCATTTCTATCTGATTTTAGAGATTGCAAAAGTACTAAATTTCATTCATTTTACATCAAAAAAAATAGTCCAAAATTAATTTTACAATGAAGTCTCATTTACATTATTCATAATTTTAAAATAATAAAGCCAATAATTTTATATAATTTTTATTTTTTAGCCTAAATTTTAAATATATCACAATAAATAAATCTACTTAATTCAATCATCATTTTAATTGTACACGTTTATTGACAAAGTAAAAAAACTCACTCTTTATCACGCATATTAATTATTAGTAGATTGAAAAATTATGTATGCAGTTATTTTATTCTTTTAAAAAAATTGAAGAACTAATCGATAAAATAATTACTTATCATTTTTAGCAACTATATTACTTTTATTTTTAATTTTTGATGCAAAACTATCATTAGCCTCAGCTTCTAGCAAACTATAGGATTTATTAAGAACATCATCTTTTAACGTACTTTGTTGTAAAATGTGATATTTGGGTATAAAGTTTTCTCTTATAACACCATTGGCAGTATAAACTTTATCTGTAGAAATTCTATAACCGTATTTATCTTTAGTAAAAGAATAATCTTTGGTTTCTCCGGCCAGTTTCATCATTTTAGTACCCAAAATTTTTCCTCTATTTATACCATCTAAACCAATGGCTACATCTTGCCCAACACTACCTGTCCATTTTCCTACCAAAACAATAACCGGTTGTTTAAATTGAATTCCTCTAGGATTAACAAATTCTAACCTACTTTTTATAATAGCAGGATTGTTACCATATTTATCTTTTGTAACATTCTTTCTAAAAGGCACTTCAGAATCTATAAACCTGCTTAAAATTGCATTTGCAACGTATGAATTTTTACCGTCTGTGGTATTTCTTAAATCTAAAATTAAACCTTTAGCATTTATATTTGCATTTAACTGATTATCGAAATATCTGATAAAGTTTGCGTGATTTAGCGAATTATTAATTTTAATAACAGTAAAATCATCTTTTTTAAGAACATAAAGCAATTTTCTTTCTTCTCTAATTTTAATATTATCTACGTTTAAACTTATTTTTCTATCATCAACTAATTTTAAAGTTAAAACCCTAGACTCATTTAATCTACCTGAAATAATTTTATTTGCAATCCACTCTCTTACTTCTGGTATCTTTTTATTAACGCATTGTACAGGAAAATCATCTATAACTTTATTAAATTCTTTGCTATTAAAATTTAAAACTTCTGCCCCAATAATATTTTTTCCAAAATCTTTAATTTGTGAAAACCAAATGTTTTGAACGTAAAACTTATCTTCTTTAAGAACAATGTGTAGGGGCGAATGTAAACGAAAAGAAGATTTAGTTTTAGCGTTTAATTGTAAGTTACTGTCATAAAACTCATTTAATAAATATTCAAAAAAAAGTATTTTTTCTTGATTTGTCTTTACTTTTGATACAATTTCAGCGTATTTTTCTTTAACACAACTAAAATCGGTTTTTTTATCTTTTAAATAAATGTAATCGTTAGACAAATCTTGAATAATCTTTCCAAAATCTTGACTCATTTCATAATTATCAACATAATTATTTTTTTGAGAAAAAGTTAATTGAAAAGTTATTAATAATAAAAGGGATAGCAAATTTTTCATTTTTTCTTTTTTGTGCGAATTATCATAACTCGTAAAATTCACTATAAACGCGAATCTACTTTTTTAAAGTTAAAATTTTCATCTCTACAAAAAGCAAAGCAGTATCAAACTTATTAACAAAATGTTAATAAGTTTGACAAATAAATGTTAATAACTAAAAAATAAAATACAATCTCAAGAAGAAGAGAAAAGTCTGCAAAACTAATTAACACATTAACAACTGAATATCAATATATTAAAAACCATCATTATTAAGAAAAAGAGAAACTATTTTAAAAATAAATAACGAATAAAAAACCAGTATTCAACTCACTAAAACATCCTAAAAGCCAAGGTTATTAACAATTTATAAATTAGTTATAAAAAAAAGGTTTTGTTTTTTTAGCAAAAAAACAAAACCCTTTAAAAGATATATTACAATAAAGCTTAATCTTATTCGACCCAATTTCTGGGTTTAGCTAAAACGTCTAGCAATTTTGCTTCGCTAGAATTTTCTTCTGGTTGATGATTATATTTCCATTGAACAATTGGCGGTAAACTCATTAGAATACTTTCAATTCTTCCGTTTGTTTTTAGTCCAAATAAAGTTCCTCTGTCGTGTACTAAATTAAACTCTACGTAACGTCCACGCCTTACTTCTTGCCAATCTTTATGACTTTTATCAAATTCAACCCCTTTTCTTCTATTTACAATAGGCACATAACTTTCTAGAAAACTATCTCCTACTTGAGTAACAAAATCAAATCGATCTTTTATAGAGAATGCTTCTGTTTCTTTTAAGTAATCAAAAAACAAACCACCAATTCCGCGGGCTTCGTTTCTGTGAGCATTCCAAAAATACTCATCACATACTTTTTTAAACTTCGGATAAAACTCTGAATTATGAGCATCGCAAGCAGTTTTGCAAACAGAATGAAAGTGTATTGCATCTTCTTCAAACAAATAATAAGGCGTTAAATCTTGTCCGCCACCAAACCATTGCGTTACTATATTACCAGCATCATCGTACATTTCAAAATAGCGCCAATTAGCATGAACCGTTGGTACAAAAGGATTTATAGGATGCAAAACCAAACTTAATCCACAAGCAAAAAAATTACCTTCTTTTACTTTAAATTGATTTCTTAAAACCTCTGGCAAATCACCGTGAACAGCAGATATATTTACGCCTCCTTTTTCAAAAACATTTCCATTTTCTATAACACGTGTTCTTCCTCCTCCGCCTTCTGGTCTTTCCCAAATGTCTTCTTTAAACTTAGTTCCTCCATCAATTTCTTCTAATTTAGAAGTAATTGTGTCTTGTAAATTTTCTATGTATTTATAAAACTGATCTTTCATGTGTTTTATTTAAAATAGTAATTGTTTTTGTAGTTGCAGCAGTTACAGACAATGGCAAAACAATAATGATTCCTATAACAGGAACTAACAGACAAAGCATAAACACAATTCCGTTTCCTATAGCTATACCTTTGTTTTTACGAACAAAATAAATGCTTTCTTTATAATTAAAATGACGCTCTAATGTGTAATCTATATTACCAAAGCCTGCATAATAAGACTGTACTAAAAACAGTAAAATTGTCGAAAAAATATTAACTACAGGAATAAATTTTAATAATAAAATAGGAATTGTAATTAACAATTCTTTTGATAAATTTCTGATATTAATTCGAATTCCTCTGATTAATTGTTCGTTAAAACTTGTTTTTCTATGTTGATGTTTTAAACTTCCGTTGATATGGATTTCTATTTTTTCTGAAACCGGACTCATAAACGGAGCCGAAAAAGCTAAAACAATATGTTTGTATAAAATTAAACCTATTACCAGCACAAAAATTCCACCAACAAAAGAAGCAAAAGACGTAAAGGCTTGTTTTCCCCAATCCCAAATCCAAATTTTTGATAAAAATTGACCTACATTATCTGACAATCCGTAAGCTGTAAAACCAATAATGGTCGCGGTAACAATGCTAATAATTATAGGAATTATAAAATATTTCCAAAGTTTTAATTTTGAAATTAAATTGACAGCTCCTAAATATGCTTTTATTGCAGAAAGTATATTTTTTATCATTAGCCTTGGTTTGCGTTAGCGATTGAAATGACATCCTTTTTGCTTTTTCTGCAAAAAGATATAATGGAAAGCGCGACTTTGTTTTTTTTTAACAAAGTAACGCCCAAATTACTTATTTAAATCATAGATTTATTACAATAAGTAGCTTGTTCAAAATTTCTAATATTCATAGAAATGATAGGCACATTAGGAAAAAGCGTTGTTAGTGTAGCTACAATAGCATAAGAAAGATCAGATTTTTGTTCTTCTGTTCTTCCTTCCATAATGTTACCAAAAACATGTATAAAATCTGCTTCAGCACTTTGTACTAAAGAATGTTTAAACGGATTTAAACGTACTTTTATATCATCTCTATCAAATAGTCCGGTAGAAAATGCTGTTTCAAAAACAGCTTCAAGCACCTTTCTAGGTTCTTGAAGCTTTAAAATATTTTCTGAACAGTCTAAAATAAAATGAGGCATTTTTTAATTTGCTTTATATTCTTTAACCGCATCTACAAATGCTTTTGCATGATCTAACGGAATATTTGGTAAAATACCGTGTCCTAAATTTACAATATACTTGTCTTTACCAAACTCATTAATCATTTGAGTAACCATTTTCTTAATTTCTGATGGTGGAGAGAACAATCTTGTTGGATCGAAATTACCTTGTAAAGTAATGTTTCCGCCAGATAAATATCGTGCATTTCTTGCAGAACAAGTCCAATCTACACCTAATGCAGAAGCACCAGATTTAGACATTTCATTTAAAGCAAACCAACAACCTTTACCAAATGCAATTACCGGAGTAATATCTTTTAAAGCATCGATTATTTGCTGCATATATTGCCATGAAAACTCTTGATAATCTACCGGTGATAACATTCCACCCCAAGAATCAAATACTTGAACAGCGTCTACACCTGCCTCTACTTTTGCCTTTAAATACGCAATAGTTGTATCTGTAATTTTTTGTAATAAAGAATGTGCTACAACTGGGTTTGTAAAACATAATTCTTTTGCTTTATCAAAGTTTTTAGAACCTTGACCTTGTACACAATAGCAAAGAATTGTCCAAGGTGAACCTGCGAAACCTATTAACGGAATTTCATCATTCAACTTTTCTTTAGTTGCTTTAATTGCATCCATTACATAACCTAAAGAATCTTGAATATCTGGAATAATAACAGCGTCTAAATCTTTTTGAGTACGAATAGGATTTGGCAAATAAGGCCCAAAATTTGGTTTCATCTCCACATGAATGTTCATTGCTTGTGGAATTACCAAAATATCAGAAAATAAAATTGCAGCATCCATACCGTATCTACGGATTGGTTGTACAGTAATTTCTGATGCTAATTCTGGAGTTTGACAACGTGTAAAGAAATCGTATTTGTGTTTAATTTCCATAAACTCTGGCAAATATCTTCCTGCTTGTCGCATCATCCAAACTGGTGGTCTATCTACAGTTTCTCCTTTTAATGCTCTTAAAAATAAATCGTTTTTTATCATATCTACATTTTTGAAACTGCCAACATAGCCTTGTCAGTTGCATTTGCTATTATTTTTATATCCTTGTCTTTTAATGCTGATGATAAAAACCAAGCTTCAAATTGACTTGGAGGTAAAAACACTCCATTTTTTATCATTTCCCAAAAGAATACACCAAACTTTTCTGTATCAGAAGTTTGAGCTTCTTCAAAATTTGTAACTTTCGTTTTTGTAAAGAACGGATTTAACATAGAACCAAATCTATTTACAGTTAAATCTACATTGTATTTCTTAGCTGTTTCCAATAAAATCACTTCTATTATCGCACCAACTTCTTCGAACTTTTCATACGGATTTTGTTTTTTCAACTCTGTTAAAGTTGCTATTCCACCAGCCATAGCTATCGGATTTCCAGACAAAGTACCTGCTTGATACATTCCTCCTAACGGCGCAACATTTTCCATGATTTCGTTTCTTGCACCATAAGCACCAACAGGAAAACCTCCGCCAATTACTTTACCTAAACATGTAATATCTGCTGTAACACCTAATAATTCTTGTGCGCCACCAAATTTAGAACGAAAACCTGTCATTACTTCATCAGCAATTAGCAACGCTCCTTTTGTTTCTAAAAATTCTTTTAATTCTTTTAAGAAATTATTTTGCGGAATTACAACTCCCATATTACCACCGATTGGCTCTATGATAACACCGGCAATATCATCGTGCTCTTCAAAGTGTTTTTTTACACTTTCTAAATTATTATATTCTGCTATTAATGTGTTTTTTACTGCACCTTCTGGTACACCTTTAGAACCTGGTAAACTTAACGTTGCCAAACCAGAACCTGCTGCAACTAATAATGCATCTTGATGCCCATGATAACAACCAGAAAACTTAATAATTTTATCTTTTCCTGTAAATGCTCTTGCTAAACGAATTCCGCTTAAAACAGCTTCTGTACCAGAATTTACAAAACGAACTTTGTCCATTTCTGGAAAAGCATCACAAACAATTTTTGCTAATTTTATTTCTGCCTCTGTTGATGCACCAAAAGAATAACCGTTCTTTAAAGCTTTATCAACACCTTTTTGCACTTTTTTATGTCTGTGACCTAATATCATTGGTCCGTAAGAAAGTACTAAATCTACATATTCATTACCATCAACATCTGTAATTCTAGTTCCTTTTGCTTTTTTAATAAACAACGGATTTCCGCCAACAGAAGAAAATGCTCTTACAGGAGAATTTACTGCACCTACAAGGTTTTTTAAACCCTTTTTATATAATTTTTGTGATTTTTTAAAGCTCATACTTTACCAGTTATTAGTCTTTAGTTGTTAGTCTTTAATATTCTTGCCGCTTCTTTAGCAAAATAAGTAATAATTATATCTGCACCTGCCCTTTTCATAGACAGTAGACTTTCCATCATTACTTTTTCTCCGTCAATCCAACCTTTTTCTGCAGCAGCTTTAACCATTGCATATTCTCCGCTTACATTATAACATGCAATTGGTCTATCGAAATTGTTTTTTAAATCTCTAATAATATCTAAATAAGAAAGTGCGGGTTTTACCATTAAAATATCTGCTCCTTCTTGATCATCAAAAGTAGCTTCTCGCATTCCTTCATCTCTGTTAGAAGGATCCATTTGATACGTTCTTCTATCACCAAATGTAGGTGCAGAATCTGCCGCATCTCTAAAAGGACCATAAAAAGCTGACGCATATTTTACAGAATATCCCATAATTGGTAAATTAGTAAAACCGGTATTATCTAAAGACTGACGAATCATATCTATTGTTCCATCCATCATACCAGAAGGCGCAACCATATCTACACCTGCTTTTGCATGAGAAATTACTTGTTTAGCAAGGTTTACTAAAGTTGCATCATTATCCACATCATTGTCATGTATAATTCCGCAGTGACCATGAGAAGTATATTCACAAAAACAAACATCTGTAATTACATATAAACTTGGGTAATTTTTCTTGATAAAACGAATTGCTTTTTGCATAATTCCGTCATCATTCCAAGTTTCTGTACCTTCATCATCTTTTTCTGATGGAATTCCAAACAAAAGAACCGCAGGTATATTTAAAGAAACTACCTCATCTAATTCTTTTGAAATTCTATCTAAAGAAAAACGCTTGATTCCGGGCATAGAAACAATTTCTGTCTCTATGTTTTCTCCTTCTTCTATAAAAAGTGGATAAATAAAATCGTCTACAGAGAGTTTAGTTTCTCTAACTAATCTTCTAATACCTTCTGTTTTTCTTAATCTTCTAGTTCTAAACATGTATACTGACTTTAGTTATTTCGAAGAAAACTGACGAAATAATTATTATTGAATGCTCTTTGTCATTAATTAATTTGAAGAAGTTTCTTCTCCGGCATAATGGCTATTTACCAATTCTAAAACGCTATCTACACTTGGCAAATTAGCAACTTGTACATTTTCGAAATGCTTTCTAGCTTCTACTGCAGTAGTTTCTCCAATACAAAATGCTGTTTTGTCTTTAGAATTTACTTCTAAATAACTGTTTATTCCTGAAGGACTATAAAACAAAACCCCAGAAAATTCATCAGAAATTTTAACTGGACTTAACATTGTCTTGTAAGCTTCTACTTCGTTCACAACAATTTCATGTGCTTGCAAATAGGTAGGAAAAACATCTAATCTTACATCACTACAGAAATAAGTAATTTCTTTTACCTCTGTTTCTTTAGAGATGTATTCTGCAAGTTTTAAAGCATTTTTAGCAACGTGCGTTACTTTTCCTATCCTTTTTTCTATTAACTTCTTTGTTCTTCTACCAACACAATAGATATTTTTAAAATCTAATTCTTCTTTGGTAAAAGAGTTTAATATAGCTTCTACACCATTTTGACTAGTAATTGCAACGTTTTCATGCGAATGTTTAACTACTTTTGGTGAAATTCTATTAAATCTTATTTTTATAAAATCACTATCTTCTATACCTATCGCAGAAGAAAGATTTTCTTTTTGTAATTCTGATAATTTTTTAGTTGAATAAACTTTCGCAATCGAATCGTCTTTACCTTCATCTTCTTGCATTAATTCTTTACCACCCCTATTTATTACATAATCGGCGCAATCTTTTGCTAAAAATTTATGACTTCCAATTTTTGCAGTTTTGGTTACTGTAATTTTTTTAGAACCGTCTCTTTTTAATAAAATTCCTTTAAAATTAATTTCGCCCGTTTTATCATCAACATACGCTAAAGCACCTATTGGCGCTGTACAACCACCTTCTAGCAATCTTAAAAACTCGCGCTCTATACCAACACAAACCTTAGTTTCATGATGATTTAGTTGCTCGCAAGCATCTATTACATACGTATCGTTTTCTAAAGCAGCAATCATAATTGCACCTTGAGCTGGTGCAGGAATCATCCAAGTTAATGGTATTGCACCTTTATCTCTTAATCCTAATCGCTCTAAACCAGCAGCTGCAAAAACAGCTCCGTTCCAAGTCTCACTAGTTCTAAGTTTTTCTAAACGCGTATTTACATTTCCTCTTAAATCTTCTACAGAATGTGTAGGGTAACGATTTAACCATTGTGCTTTTCTGCGTAAACTTCCTGTTGCAATTACTCCGTTTGGTTGACCAAAAAACTCTTCAGTATCTTTTAAAACCAAAATATCTGTATAGTTTGCACGCTTTAAAACTGCGGCTTGCACAATACCTTCTGGCAATGCTGTAGGTACATCTTTTAAAGAATGTACTGCAATATCAATATCGCCATTTAACATAGCAATATCTAAATTTTTAGTAAAAATTCCTGTAATTCCTAATTCGTACAAAGGTTTATCTAAAACAATATCTCCGGTAGATTTTATTGGAACCAAAACAGCTTCATAACCTAATCCCTCTAATTCTTTGCGTACTTTGTTTGCTTGCCAAAGCGCTAATTGGCTATCGCGAGTACCTATTCTTATTATTTTTTGCATGGAGTTTTAATTATGATTGAAACACTTTTTGAATAACTTCTATACTTTCTGAAACAGAAGTTTCTTCATCTTTTAAATGCTTAACAAACTGTGTAGTAATTTTTTGTATAAATCTCGAAGTTAAGATTTCTGCCTGATTTTCATCAAAATTTATAATTTTCTTTTTCTGAAAATTAATTTCATCTTTCTTAATAACTTCTAAAGATTCTTTTAACGCGGCAATCGCGGGCGTAAACCTTCTATGGTTTAACCAACTATTAAATTCTGCCTTGTGAGTTTCTATAATTTCTTTTGCAAACGGAATTTCTTGTTGACGAACAGCTAAAGTTTCATCAGTAATCTTAGAAAGCTCATCTACATTCACTAAAGAAACGCCTTTAACCTCTAAAACATCTTTTGCCACATTTTCTGGCATCGATAAATCTAAGATTAAAGTTTCTTTTTTGTTTACAATATGTTCTTTTGTAATTGTTGGCTTATCTGCACCTGTAGACACAATAATTACATCTGCATTTGCAACCTCTTCTGTTAAGTTTTCGATAACAGATTTACGAATAGAAGCATGCTCTTTTACAAAAGCATCTGTTTTTTCTTCGGTTCTATTGATTAAACTAACCTGTTTATTCTGCGTATATTCCGCTAAATTTTTACAAGTATGTTTTCCCATTTTACCTAAACCAAAAACTAAAATATTTTTAGAATTGTAATCTGGTAAATTCTTAATAATGTATTGCACTGCAGCATAAGAAACTGATGTTGTACCAGAACTTAACTTTGTATCGTTTTTAACACGTTTACTTGCTTGCAAAACAGAATTTACAAGTCTCTCTATATAAGCATCTGTAGTTTTTAATTGTTTTGCCAATTTAAAAGATTGTCTTAATTGACCAACAATTTCATAATCTCCTAAAATCTGACTTTCTAAACCTGTACCAATTCTAAATAAGTGGCTAATTGCCTCTTGATCTTTATTGATATTACAAATAGCATTAAATTCTTTAACAGTACCTTCAGAAAAATCACAAAGCAATTCTATAAGAAGACAAGGTCTATTGGCAAAACCAAAAATTTCTGTTCTATTGCATGTAGAAATTATAAAGATAGATTTTATACCTCTTTCTTTAGCTGCATTTAAAAGTGCGGCTTGATTTTCTTTGGATACAGAAAATTTACCACGCATTTCTGCATCTGCCTTTTTATAACTTACACCAATATTGTAAAAATGTACTTGTCCTAATTCCTTCATAAATTGTAAAAGATGATGCAAAAATAAAAAGAGCAATCAAAAAAAAGTATCGCTTAAAGAACTTTTAATAACGTTCTGTGTTTTTTAATGCTTTTATTATTAAAAAACATTCAAAAATCCTTATTTTTGTAGTGTTAACAAGTAATTAAACATTTTTTATATAGAATGATTCTAAATAAAAGGAGTTTCAATATTTAAGAAAATTATGTTTAAAAATGTCGGAGAAAGTTCTTTTGATGAAATAAACCTAGAAAAAGGGTTTTATGTTCTTCATTTTCAGAACGAAAGCAAAAATGCAATCAATTTTGAAAGAGATATTGATAGTACATTTATACAAATGCACTTCTGTTTACGCGGTAATTCTAAATTTTTATTTAATTCTGGCGATTATACTTTTGATGTTTTAGACAATCGATCTATACTTTTATACAATCCGCAAAGAACACTACCTATTAACTTAGAAATTCAACCAAAAACAACATTGGTTTCTTTATTAATTTCTATTGAAAAATTTCACTCTTTATTCTCTAAAGAATCAGGTTATATTCCTTTTTTAAGTGACGAAAACAGCAATCGAAAATTTTACGACGATACAGAAATCAAACCAACGGTTTCTATTGTTTTGCAACAAATCATCAACTCTAACATAAACAGCTCTATTAGGCAGTTATACGTAAAAGGAAAAATTTATGAGTTACTAAGTCTTCATTTTCAAAAAGAAGAAAGTACAGATGCAGAATATTGCCCGTTTTTAGTTGACGAACAAAATGTTATTAAAATTAGAAAAGCAAAAGATATTATAATTTCTAGAATGTCTGAACCACCAAGCTTGCAAGAACTAGCAACTGAAATTGGTTTGAATTTAAAAAAATTAAAAGAAGGCTTTAAACAAATTTATGGTGATACAGTGTATAGTTTTTTATTCGACTATAAAATGGAACACGCAAGAAAATTATTAGAATCTAATAAATATAATGTAAATGAAGTTGGCTCGCAAGTTGGTTACAGTACCGCAAGTCATTTTATTGCCGCTTTTAAAAAGAAATTTGGTACAACACCAAAAAAATATGTAATGAGTTTAAATAAATAATTATAATTTGGAACAACTTACACATTACGACATCGAGAACAAGCAACAACAATTTCCTATAACAATTGTATGTGATGCTATTAGAACTCCAGAAAATATTGGAATGTGTTTTCGTATTTCTGAAAGTTTTGGTGTAGAGAAAATATATTTTCATGAAAACTCTCCAACCACAGAAAATAGAATCGTAAAAAAAACAGCTAGAAATACTCTTAACCAAATACAACACGAAGCTTACACAAATTTCGAAACATTAATTTCTGAATTAAAAGCAGCTGGTAACACAATTATTGGTATAGAAATTACTGATAAAAGTATCGATATTCAAGATTTTAATTTTAAAAATCACGAAAAAATCGTATTACTTTTGGGTAGCGAAAGAAACGGTATCGAAAATATAAACTTAGTAGATAAAACTGTTGCAATACCAATGTTTGGCAGAAACTCTAGCATGAATGTAATACATAGTTTAGCGATAACTTTATATGAAGTTACCAATCAAATATCAAAAAAATAAATAAACAACCACTTTTGAAGCATATATAAATGAAAGGTATTTTATTAAACAATTTAGGGTCACCAGATTCTACGGATACAAAAGATGTAAAAAAATATTTAGGAGAATTTTTAATGGACGAGCGTGTAATTGATATTCCTTTTTGGAAACGCTGGATTCTTATTAAAGGAATTATCTTAAAAATTAGACCAAAAAAATCGGGTGCAGCTTACAAAAAAATCTGGTGGAAAGAAGGTTCTCCGTTAGTTGTAATTTCTGAAAGGTTTACTAAGAAAGTTGCCAAAAAAGTAGATATTCCTGTAGAGTTAGCAATGCGCTATGGTTCTATGTCTATGGAAAAAGGAATTAAAAACTTGGTTGATAAAGGTGTAACAGAAATTATGTTGGTTCCTTTATATCCGCATTACGCAATGTCTTCTTACGAAACTGTTGTTGTTTTAGCAGAAGAAATTATTGCAGAGAAATATCCACAGGTAAAATTAGATACTTTACCACCGTTTTACAACAAACCAGATTATATAAAAGCAATGAGCAATAATATTGCAAATCATTTAAAAGGTTTCGATTATGATCATGTTTTATTTTCTTATCACGGAATTCCTGAACGTCACATCAAAAAATCTGACCCAACAAACAGTCATTGTAAAATAGATGGTTCTTGTTGCGAACGAAATTCTGTAGCGCATCATACTTGTTACAGACATCAATGTTTTGAAACTACAAAAGCAATTGCTAAAGAATTAGGTTTGGACGAAACAAATCATAGCAATTCATTTCAATCTCGATTATTAAAAGATCCTTGGTTAAAACCTTACACAGATTTCGAATTAGAAAAATTTCCAACAATTGGTAAAAAGAAACTTGCTGTAATTACACCTGCTTTTGTTGCTGATTGTTTAGAAACTTTAGAAGAAATTGCCATGGAAGGTAAAGAAGAATTTTTAGAAGCTGGCGGTACAGATTACAAACACATACCTTGTATGAACGACAATGATGATTGGGTAGACGTTATGGTTTCTTGGATAAATGATTGGAAAAACAAATAATTTATATGGATTTTCTTTACGTTAAAGCATTACATATCATTTTTGTAGTAACTTGGTTTGCAGGTTTATTTTATATTCCGAGATTGTTTATTTATCAAACAGAAGCAGAAAATAAATTAGAACCTGCAAAATCTATTTTGCAAACTCAGTACAAATTAATGACCAAAAGGTTGTGGTATATAATCACATGGCCTTCTGCAATTTTAGCAAGTACTTTTGCTTTTTGGATGCTTATAGAAAATCCTACTTATTTATCCGAACCTTGGATGTTGGTTAAACTAGCATTTGTTCTTGCCTTGTACTTCTACCATGGTTTTTGTCATTCAATATTTAAAAAACTACAAAAAGATATTGTAAAATATTCTGCTTTCAGATTACGAATATTTAACGAAATATCAACTATAATTTTATTTGCAGTCGTATTTTTAGTAACCGTTAAAAGTGCAATAAATTGGATTTGGGGAGTTATAGGAATTATACTTTTTGGTATTTTAATGATGTTAGGAATTAAACTTTATAAAAAAATTAGAGAGAGAAAATCTTGGGAAAAGGCAGAAAAAGAGGTTTTAGACAAAGATTAAATTAACCTCTTATACTTTGCTCGAACGGAATTCTATTTAAAATAGATCTTCCTAAAGTAACCTCATCTGCATATTCTAATTCATCACCTACAGAAATTCCACGTGCAATAGTACTTGTTGTAATTTCAAACTTTTCTATCTGTTTAAAAATATAAAAGTTGGTAGTATCACCTTCCATTGTAGAACTTAGTGCAAAAATTAATTCTTTAATTTCTCCGCTACTCACTTTATTTATTAAAGATTCTATTTGTAAATTCTGAGGCCCAATACCCTCGATAGGAGATATTTTTCCGCCTAAAACATGGTACAATCCTTTAAACTGAGCTGTACTTTCAATAGCCATTACATCTCTAATATCTTCTACTACACAAACAATCTCTGGGTTTCTCTTCGGATTTTGGCAAATATCACACAAAACAGTATCAGAAATATTATGGCATTTTTCACAAGTTTTTACATCATTTCTAAGATGCAAAAGAGCTTCAGATAAATATTTTGTGTTTTCTGATGGTTGCTTTAATAAATGTAACACTAAACGCAATGCAGTTCTTTTACCTATTCCTGGTAATCTAGAAACTTCATTCACCGCATTTTCTAGTAATTTCGAAGAAAAATCCATAACTGCAAATTTAACTCTTTCAATAGAAAAGAATCAATAAAAAAGAAAAAAGACTGCTAAAAAACATATATTCGTAATCAAATAAAAACTAAAATGAAACCCGAATATATCATCTTATTAATTGTTGCATATTTTACTGTTTTAATTCTTATTTCTTACATCACAGGTAAATCTGCAGACAATAAAACCTTTTTTAAAGCAAATAATTCATCACCTTGGTATTTGGTCGCTTTTGGTATGATAGGCGCATCACTTTCTGGTGTTACATTTATTTCTGTTCCGGGTTGGGTAGAAGGTCAAAACATGAGTTATTTTCAAATGGTTTTGGGCTATATTGTTGGTTATGCTGTTATTGGTTTGGTTTTATTACCATTGTATTACAAGTTAAACCTAACCTCTATTTACACTTATTTAGAAGATCGGTTTGGTAAAAACTCATACAAAACTGGTGCTAGTTTTTTCTTGTTATCTAGAACTATTGGTGCCGCTTTTAGACTTTTTTTAGTTGCTAATGTTTTACAATTGTTGTTGTTTGATAGTTATGGCGTTCCGTTTTGGGTTACAGTTTCAATCACTATACTTTTAATATGGTTGTACACTTTTAAAGGTGGTATAAAAACAATTGTATGGACAGATACTTTACAAACTTTATTTATGTTAATTGCTGTTGGTGTTTGTATTTATACGATTTCTGATGAAATGGAAATTGGTAATCTTTTTGCATATGTAGCAGACAACGAACTTTCTAAAACGTTCTTTTTTGAAGATGTAAATGCAGGTAATTATTTCTGGAAACGATTTTTAGCCGGTGCTTTTATCTCTATAGTTATGACAGGTTTAGACCAAGATATGATGCAAAAAAACTTAACCTGCAGAAACCTAAAAGATGCTCAAAAAAACATGTTTTGGTTTACAATTGTACTTGTTATCGTTAACTTTTTCTTTTTAGCATTGGGTGTTTTACTTACAGATTATGCAAAATCTAACGGAATTGACGCACACAAAGACGAGCTTTTTCCTATAATTGCAACCAAAGGTTCTTTAGGTTTAGCAACTGCGATCTTTTTCCTTTTAGGTTTAATTGCCGCGGCATACTCTAGCGCAGATTCTGCACTAACATCTTTAACAACTTCTTTTAGCATTGATATTTTAGAAATTGACAAAGAAAAAGACAAAGCAAAACAAGAAAAAACGAGAAAAAAAATACACATACTTTTTTCTTTAATTTTAATAGCAACCATTTTAGTTTTTAAATATTTTATTGCTGATGCAAGTGTTATTGCTAAAATATTTACGTTTGCAAACTATACTTATGGCCCATTATTAGGTTTATATGCCTTTGGTCTTTTTACAAGCATTAAAGTAAAAGATAAAATGGTGCCACTTATTTGTTTAGCCTCTCCTTTTCTAACCTATTTGGTTAATTATTTATCCTTAGAATATTTTAATTTTGATTTTGATTTTTCTCTATTAATCTTAAACGGATTTATAACTTTTTTAGGATTGTACTTTTTTAAGAAAAAATAACATGAAAAAGTCGATTTCGATAATTGGTAGCGGACCATCAGCTTTATTTTTAGCTGCTTTTTTAGATCTAGAAAAATACGATGTTACTATTTTCGAAAAAAACAAAACAGCTGGCAGAAAGTTTTTAGTTGCTGGTAAAGGCGGTTTTAATTTAACACATTCAGAATCCTTAGAAAATTTTACAGAAAAATATACACCAACCAATTTTCTAAAAGAATCAATTACAAATTTTACAAATCAAAACTTTAGAGATTGGTTATTAAAAATAGGAATTCCAACTTATATTGGAAGTAGCAAAAGAGTGTATCCAAAAGAAGGTATTAAACCGATAAAAGTTCTAAATACTATTTTAAAACACCTAGAAAACAAAGGAGTTCATTTGAAGTTCAGTCATTGTTTTTCGACTTGGAATAATGAAAACAACATCATAATTAATGATAAACAAATAAAATCTGATTTTACCGTTTTTGCTTTAGGAGGCGCGAGTTGGAAGGTTACAGGGTCGGATGGAAATTGGTTTGATGTATTTCAATCCATAGGAATTAAAACAGTACCGTTTGAAGCTTCAAATTGTGCTTTTAAAATTATCTGGGAATCAGATTTTTTGAAAAAAAATGAAGGAAAACCACTTAAAAATATTGAAATTTATTGTGATTCAAAAAAACAAAAGGGTGAAGTAGTAATTACAAAATTTGGTTTAGAAGGAAACGGAATTTATGGCTTAAGTCCGCAAATTAGAGACCAATTAAACGCTAACAATAAAGCAATAATTTATATTGATTTTAAACCGATTTTTGATCTGGAAAAAGTAAACTTTAAAATTAAAAACGCTCTTTCTAAAAACACTACTCAAATCTTAAAAAAAGAATTAAAATTAAACAGTGCGGTAATCGATTTATTAAAAAACAACTTAAGTAAAGAAGACTATTTAAACTCTGATATTCTTTCAAAAAAAATTAAAAAATTCCCTTTAGAAATAGTGGCTACAAACTCTTTAGACAAAGCCATTTCTTCTGTTGGTGGCATATGTTTAACCGCTATTAATAAACACGGAGAATTAAACGTCTTAAAAAATCAATTTTGTATAGGCGAAATGCTAAATTGGGATGCACCAACAGACGGTTATTTAATTCAAGGTTGTGTAAGCCATGGAGTTTCTTTAGCTAATTACTTAAATAAATTGAGCTCTTAATTTAACATTGTACTTAAATTATTCAGTATTTTTACATAATTAAACTTTTTTAAATGTCTAAAGACTTATCAAATTACAGAAAATCCTACGAAAAGGAAGAGTTATTAGAAAATAATTGCCCAGAAAATCCAATGGAATTATTTCAAACTTGGTTTAAAAATGCAGATGAATCAAATACTGTAGAAGAAACCAATGCAATGAATGTTTCTACGATTGGTAAAGATGGTTTTCCTAAAAACAGAATTGTATTATTAAAGAAATTTACTTGGGAAGGTTTTGTTTTTTATACAAATTACACATCAGAAAAAGGGAAAGCAATAGAAGCTAATAATAACATTTGTTTATCGTTTTTTTGGCCAGCATTAGAACAACAAATTATAATTAAAGGAGTTGCAGAAAAACAAATCGAAAACTTATCTGATGGTTATTTCGAATCGAGACCAGACGGCAGTAAGCTTGGTGCATGGGCATCAAACCAAAGTAGTGTTGTTAACTCTAGAAAAACATTAGAAGATAATTTAAAATCTTTTGAGAAGAAATTTGAAGGTAAAGAAATAAATAGACCAAAACATTGGGGCGGATATTTGGTAAAACCAATCTCTATAGAATTTTGGCAAGGTAGACCAAATAGGCTTCACGATAGAATAAGATATAGTCTAGAAAAAGATTTTTCTTGGAAAATTGAACGATTAGCTCCATAAATTTTTATATTTACCATAACCAACTAAAATTTAAATGAAAACACTTTATATAGTAAGACACGCAAAATCTTCTTGGGAATACTCTGGTATTGAAGATATTGATAGGCCCTTAAAAAAGCGTGGTATTAAAGACGCTCATTTAATGTCTAAATTTTTAACGAAAAAAATTGAAAAACCTGATGCTTTTATTACAAGTAGTGCTAACAGAGCATTACACACTGCTGTAATTTTTTGCGAAAACTTTGGTTTTCCGCATGCAAATCTTCAAATAAAAAGACAACTTTACAGTTTTAGCGATGGTTATTTAGTAAAAACTGTTAATGCACTAGACGACGGTTTTAATTCTGCAATTATATTTAGCCACGATCATGGTATAAATACTTTTGTTAATGAATTTGGAAATAGACCTATTGCACATGTAACAACATGCGGTGTTATAGGTATTCAATTTGAAGAAAAACACTGGAAAAATATTAGAAGAGGTAAAACAATTTTAGTAGAATTTCCTAAAAATCTTAAATAAAGTACTTTGTTAGAAATAAAAAAATTCGCAGCTATAGATATTGGTTCCAACGCAATTAGATTATTAATTTCGAACGTAATAATTTCTGATGACAAAGAACCTCAGTTTAAAAAATCATCTTTGGTACGTGTTCCAATTCGATTGGGTGCAGATGTATTTGTTAATGAAGGCATTATTAGTGATGCAAATATTAGCAGAATGATTAATGCTATGGAGGCTTTTAAATTACTGATGAATATTCATGGTGTAGAAAAGTACAAAGCTTGTGCTACCTCTGCCATGAGAGAAGCTTCTAACGGTGAAGTTGTAGTGAAAGAAATTTTCAACAAAACCGGAGTAAAAATTGACATTATTGGCGGTAAAGAAGAAGCCGCAATTATTTCTTCTACAGATTTAAATGAGTTAATAGAAGGAGATAATTCTTATTTATATGTAGATGTTGGTGGTGGAAGTACAGAATTTACAGTTTTTTCTAAAGGAAAAATTATAAATTCTAAATCATTTAAAATGGGGACAGTTCGTTTATTAAATAATAAAAAATCTGTAAACAAAGAAATGTTTGCCAACGTAGAAAAATGGATTAAGAAAAACACAAAAGATTTAAAAAGAATTTCTTTAATAGGTTCTGGTGGAAACATCAACAAACTATTTAAAATGTCTGGCAGAACAGAAGGTAAACCAATTTCTTTTATTTACTTAAACGCTCAGTATCAGTTCTTAAAAAACATGAGTTATGATGAAAGAATTTCTGAGCTTAGTTTAAATCCAGATAGAGCAGATGTTATTATTCCTGCAACCAAAATTTACTTATCGGCCATGAAATGGAGTGGTGCAAGAAAAATTTATGTACCAAAAATTGGTCTATCAGACGGAATAATTAAGAGTCTACATAACAATACCTTAACATAAATTTCATTAACTTTTCTTTAACTTTTCTTTAACGTTTATTAATATTTTGTACCTTTATTGTGACTTTTATAGAAATTACGAGTCTTAACTAAAGAACATTAATATTAAAACAATTACAATGAAAAAAGTATTACTTAGTGGTTTTTTCTTAATGATTGGAGCTGTAGCTTTCGGTCAAGATTTACCAACAAACCCAGAACCAGGAAAATGTTATGTACGTTGTAAAACTCCAGAAGTTTGGAAAAACGAAGATGTAACAATTGAGGTAGCACCTGCTTACAAGAAGATAGTTACTTATCCTGCAACATACAAAACTGTTACAGAAAGAGTTTTAATTAAAGAAGCAGATCAACGTTTAGTTGTTGTACCAAGTGTTTGGGAAACTAAAACAGTAACTTATACAGGTAAAGAAGATGCAAACAGCTTAAGAGTTGTTAAAGCTACTTTTAGTCCAGATTCTCAAGTAATTGAAACTAAAGCTGCTTCTGCTGTTTGGGAAATGAGCGAAAAAGCACCAGATTGTGAATCTAGTGACCCTAACGATTGTAGATACTGGTGTTATAAGCCAATTCCAGCAAAATTTGTTACTGTATCTCAAACTGTATTAAAATCAGATGCTTCTACAACTAAAACTGTTGTACCTGGTTACGAAAAAACATATACTAAAAAAGTAATGGTTTCTGGTCCTACAACTAAAACTATCGATGTACCTGCTGTTTATGGTTCTATCAAGAAAATTGTTTTAGTAAAAGATGCTTACCAAGAAGAAGTAACTGTTGCTGCTAAATACAAGACTGTAACTAAAGAAGTTTTAGTTAACAAAGGTGGTTTAACTACTTGGAAAGAAGTTGAATGTGAATTAGTAAACAACACTCCATTACCAATTAACTGGAATTTAGGAAGTGCTACTTTAACTAGTGCAGCTAAAAGAATTATCGACGCAAGATTATTACCTATTTTAAAAGACGGTGTAGCTGTTGCAATTGAGTCTCATACAGATTCTAGAGGAACTAAAGCTAACAACCAAAACTTATCTGAAAGAAGAGCACAAGCAGTTACAAACTACTTAATCTCTAAAGGTGTTAATCCTAGCCAATTAACTGGTAACGGTCTTGGTGAATCTAAATTAACTAACAGATGTGCTGATGGAGTTTCTTGTACAGAAGCAGAACACAGAGCAAACAGAAGAACAACTTTTAGAGTTGTAAATCAAAAATAATTAATAGTATTAGTACTATATTAAAACCGAAGCAATATGCTTCGGTTTTTTTGTTATTATACGTTTTTTAATTACTTATTTTATGGACAACAGAAAACTCTAAACGGATTAACAATAATAACACCATTATTTCTAGTCCAAAATAGAACAAACCTAACTTTGTAATTGAATTGTAATTATAAAGAATTATTGCAATTGATAAGAAGCAATAAAATAAATTTAAAAACGCTATTATCTTCAAAAAAACTAGAATTTTAATAGGGTTTTTAAAATAACAGTAAACGTTATAAACGATTAAAATTGTTGGAAAAACAGCTAAAAAATATAAAGTAGATTTAGATAAACCTATAAAAGGTTGAAACTTTACCAATACAAAACCTATAAAGAATGCAGAAACTAAAGCGCCAAAACCATCAATGATAAAAAGACCTCTTGGTTTACTATTTAAATTCTTTAAAAAGGAAATCATTATAAATTCAAAATCGCAAAATTCATAAGAATTTAGTTAAGATACGTTAGTAGTTCTCTATCACAGAATTGATAAAAGGATAATAATATTCGGTAAGAATTAAACCTTTTTTATAACCGATCATTCTACCTCTGTGATTTACAAAAACCAACGTAGGATATGATTTAACGTGATATTTACGAATTAAATCATATGTTTCTTTTAATCTTTTTGCTTCCACCAAATCTTTATTCCTAGGATTATCAGCTTCATATAATATCAGCTCTTTGTCAGCTATATTTTTAAATTTTTCTGAATGAAATAATTTTTTATCTAAAACTTTACATGGTCCACACCAATCTGAACCTGTGAAATAAATTAAAACAGGTTTTTTTTCTTTTTTAGATTTATTTAAAGCCTCTTTATAAGAAGACTCCCAATTTGCAGTTGGCAATGGTTGTTCTATTTTACTTTCCACAACATCTTCTAGAGGTAAATCGTCTATATCTTCTTGAGCAAAGAAAATCGTTGTAAATAATATTACAAACGGTAATAAAAATATTTTTTTCATTCTAAGGTTTTAATTTAAAATATCAATTATAATACCAAATTTATACTTTTTCTTTTAAATGACTGTTTATTAAGGTATCAAACTTATTTTTAGAATCATTTAAAAACAATGTTTCAATAGGTAAATAACATAAATCACTTAATTTATCATGCAATCGCACGTAATCTTTTTCGGTAGTTAAAAGAAGTTTATTACTTGGTAAGCTATCAAAATTATTTTTAATATCATTAATTTCTTTTTCACTAAAATGATGATGATCTGCAAACTCTAAATGCTTAAAATTGACATTTAAGTTTGATAAAAATTCTAAAAAAGGTTTCGGGTTTGCAATTCCGGTTATCAGTAAAACTTCATAATTAGCAATATCAGTAGTAGAAAATTCTTTGGAACCCAAAATTTTATTTCCGTAAGAAATTGTAGTAAAAAAAACTTCTTTATCAAACTTTTTAAGTTTTTTTAAAACTTTCGCTTTTGATGCTTGATCTAAATCGTTTGGGCATTTTGTAACCAATATTACATCTGCTCTCTTTGCACCTGTTTTGCTTTCACGCAAATTTCCTGTAGGCAGCAAAAAATCATCTACAAACAAATCGTTAAACTTTGTAAGCAAAATATTAAAACTTCCTTTTACTTTTCTATGCTGAAAAGCATCGTCTAAAAGAACAACTTCTGCATTTTGTTCGTTTATCAATTTTGTAACTCCCGCTACTCTATTTGCATCAACAGCAACCGAAATAGCTTTAAACTTTTTAAAGTATTGCAACGGTTCATCACCAACATCAATCGCATTATGATTGTCTCTTACCAACACAAAACCTTTTGTTAATCTTTTGTAACCTCGACTTAAAACCGCTGTTTTGTATCGATTTTGCAGTAATCTAATAAGATATTCTATCTGCGGAGTTTTACCTGTACCGCCAACACTTAAATTACCAACAACAATTATTGGCGTTTTAAAACTTGTTTCTTTAAACACGCCAACATCAAAAAATAAATTTCGAATTTTTGTTACAAAATCGTATAAAATAGCAAACGGAAATAGAAAAAATCTAAGTACTTTCATTGTGGTAAAAATACATTAAAAATGTTAACTTTGATTTTAGAAAAAAGCACCAAATGAAGATAAAAGAAGTAACAAATTATTTAGAAGAATTGGCTCCTTTAAATTATGCTGAAGATTTTGATAATGTTGGCTTACTTGTTGGCAATTACAATACAGAAGTAAGCGGTGTTTTAGTTACCTTAGACACTTTAGAAGAAACTGTAGACGAAGCAATTGCTAAGAACTGTAATTTAATTATTAGTTTTCATCCTATAATTTTTGGTGGCTTAAAAAAACTTAACGGGAATTCTTACGTAGAAAAAGTTGTTTTAAAAGCGATAAAGAATGATATCGCAATTTATGCAACTCATACAGCTTTAGACAATTCTAATAACGGAGTGTCTGCAAAAATGTGTGAAGTTTTAGGATTAGAAAATCAGAAAATATTAATTCCGAAAAAAGGAATTATAAAAAAACTAACAACTTTTGTACCTGTTAAAGATGCAAAAGAATTGCAAAAACACCTTTTTGATGCCGGCGCAGGAAATATTGGTAATTATAGCGAATGTTCTTTTAGCGTAAACGGTATCGGAACTTTTATGGGCAATGAAAACTCAAATCCTGTTCTTGGAGAAAAAGGCAAAAGACATTCTGAAAATGAAACTCAAATAAGTATTCTTTTTGAAAGTAAAAATGAATATGCTCTTTTAAATACTTTAAAAAATAAGCATCCGTATGAAGAAGTTGCTTATGAAATAATTACTTTAGAGAATACACATCAAAACATAGGAATGGGAATGATTGGCGAATTACCAAGCGCTATGGATGAAAAAGAATTTTTAGTATATTTAAAGGATAAAATGAAAACAGCATGTGTTAGACATTCTGAATTGATTCATAAAAAAATAAAAACAGTTGCAGTACTAGGCGGATCGGGTAGTTTTGCTATTTCTAATGCCAAAAGAGCTGGTGCAGATGCTTATGTAAGCGCAGATTTTAAATATCATGAGTTTTTTAAAGCTGAAAAAAGCATTTTATTGGCAGATATTGGTCATTATGAGAGCGAACAGTTTACAAAAAACCTTTTGGTTGACTATCTTACGAAAAAATTTAGTAATTTTGCAATCGTTTTATCAGAAAAAAGTACAAATCCAATTTATTACATATAAACATGGCAAAGAAGAAAGAAATTTCAGTAGAGCAAAAATTAAGAGCATTGTATGACTTACAATTAATAGACTCTAGAATTGACGAAATTAGAAACGTAAGAGGTGAATTGCCTTTAGAAGTTGAAGATTTAGAAGATGAAGTTGCCGGATTGAATAAGCGTATTTCTAACTTAGCAGAAGATGCTTCTAATTTAGAAACAGAAATCAACAACAAGAAACAAGCTATAGAAGATTCTAAAGCATTGATGTCTAAATATGAAGAGCAGCAAAAAAATGTTAGAAATAACAGAGAGTTTGATTCTTTATCTAAAGAAATTGAGTTTCAAGATTTAGAAATTCAATTAGCAGAAAAAAGAATTAATGAATACAAGGCTAAAATTGCTCAGAAAAATGAAGTAATCGACGCTACTAAAGAAAAGTTAGCAAAACAAGAAAAGCACTTAAGCCATAAAAAGGCAGAATTAGATGCTATCTTAAAAGAAACTGAGAAAGAAGAAAAACTTTTAGGTGAAAAATCTGAAGAGTTTTCTAAATCTTTAGATGCGCACTTATTTTCTGCATACACAAGAATTAGAAATAAAGTAAAAAATGGTTTAGCAGTTGTAGCTATAGAAAGAGGTGCTTCTGGAGGTTCTTACTTTACAATACCACCACAAGTGCAATTAGAAATTGCAAACAGAAAGAAAATTACAATTGATGAGCATAGTGGACGTATCTTAGTTGATGCTGCATTAGCAAACGAAGAGAAAGAGAAAATGGATAAATTATTTTCTTAATCATCAAATTAATATCATAAAAAAACTCGAAGCTTAGCTTCGAGTTTTTTTATTTTACAGAATACATTATACTAGTAATCTAGCTTTTTAATGTAATTTAATTTTTCTTTCCAGATAGCCAAGTCTTCTTTAAACTCTTCGATTCTATTTTTTACATTTATTACTAAAGGATTATCATCTTTCGCATTCGAAAAGAATCCTAAATTATTTTCTAGTTGCTGCATTTCTCTTACTACTTCATCAATCTTTTTTCTAACAAACAATTGTTCAGAATCTAATTTTCTAAAGTCATTATTAGCCATAAAACCATCTACAACATTTGTAAATTTTAACATAGCAACTTCTTTTTTATCTAAAGATAAACTCTCTAATAATTTATCTATTTGCTTGTTAAACTTACCTTCTAAATGTCTTACATTTCTTGGCAAAGCACCTAAATCTTTCCAAGCTTGTATGGCATCTAAAACACTTTCTTTAGTATGTTCTTTGTCTTCTTTTAAAGACTCTAAAAATTCTTTTTTAGCGTTTACAACTTCTTGTTGCTCTTCACTAACAGAATTTTTATGCTTATGAAATCTATCAAAATATGTGTTACAAGCTGTTTTAAACTTATTCCAAATATCATCAGAAAACTTTCTAGGTACATGACCTATTTTTTTCCAATCAGACTGAATTTTCTTTAAAGTATCTGTTGCCACTGCCCAATCTTCACTATCTTTTAAAGATTCTGCAACTTCGATTAAAGCTAATTTTTTCTTTAAATTATCTTGTTGTTCTTTCTTTTCCTCTTTATAGAATTGATTTTTAGAGCTATTAAACTTTTTTGTAGCAGCTTTAAATTTCTGCCAAACTTCTTCACTCTTAGCATACGGTAATTTACCAGCATTAAAATACTCTTGTCTTAACTTCTCTATATCGTTAATACTGTTTTGCCAATCTTTATGGGTTTTATTACCAGAAGCATCATAAGCATCTAACCTTTCTATTACTAATAATTTCTGATTAATAATTTCTTGGTATTTCGATTTCATATCACGAAAGTATTCATGACGCTTATCGTGAATTTTTTTAGTAGCAGCACTAAACTTTTGCCAAACCTCTTCTCTTACTTCTTTTGCAACTGGCCCAATGTCTTCTTTCCATATTTTATGAAGCTCTTGCAACTCTTTAAAAGCTGTATTAACATCATTAGAATTTGCTAATTCTTCTGCCTTAGCTACTATTTTTAATTTTTCTTCTAAATTATTTTTAAAATCTAAATCTCTAAAATCATTACTTAAATGTAATAAATCATAAAAACGCTCTACATGATGATGGTATGTTTTCCAAGTATCGTTGTATCTATTTTTAGAAACTGGCCCAATAGAACGCCAAGTATCTTGTAAAGCTCTAAACTCATTATACATAGTTTTAGAGTCGGCATTTTCGATAAGATTTTTTAAACCTTCAATAACCTCTTCTCTTTTAGCTAAGTTAGCATTCATTTGCTTTTCTAAAGCATTATAATGTGCATCTCTTTGCTTTTTATATTCAGACAATAAGCTATTATACTCTCCTTTTACAGGACTCGAAAATTGAAAATCGATAGAGTTACCGCCTTCATCTAAAAAAGTTTTCTTCTTATCTGCTAATAATGCTCCAAATTTTGCATTAAAAGCCGTTTTAATACTTTCAACTTCGTTTTTAATTTTATTTACAGGATTGTTAGATAATGTATCTTGTAACTCTTTAACAAGTTCTTCTAAAGAAAGAATCGTATAATCTTTTTCTTCTTTAACTACAGATTCTTCTGAATCTTCTGCCTTTTCTGCTACAGAATTCTCTACTTCTTCTACAGCTTTTAAAATTGCATCATCTTCTGCTGATGAAGCCTCTGTATTTTTTTGTTCTAGATTAGAAGTCTCATTAACTACTTCTACTTTCTTATCCTCGTTATCATTATTGTTATCTAACATATCTACAATGTTTAAGTTCGTTTAATAATACACTATTATTATAGTTTATAAATATAAGTACAACTTACTAGTTATACAAAATGTTCGGTTAAAATATACTATTTGTTTTCGTTCCAGATGCGCCAAGATTCTTCTGCTTGCAATTCTAGCATTTCATAACCATTTTTAATTGCCGCACCTTTCTCTTTTCCTTTTGATAAAAAACTAGATATTTCTGGATTATAAATTAAATCGAATAACAAGTGCTTTTCAGTTAAATATTGATACGGAATATTTGGACATAAATGAGTATTTGGCGAAGTACCAAGTGGTGTACAATTAATTATTACCGTAAAATCTTTTATTATTTCTTCGGATAAATCACTGTAAGAAACTTCTTTTTTTCCTGAAGGATTTCTAGAAACGAATTTAAATTTGATATCATTTTTCTTTAAAGCATAGGCAATTGCTTTTGATGCACCGCCAGTTCCTAAAATTAAAGCTTTAGTATGATGCTTTTTAAGAAAAGGCTTAATTGATTTTTCAAAACCAACAACATCTGTGTTATAACCTTTTAAATTTCCTCTTTTAGTAAATTTAATTGTATTAACTGCCCCTATTTCTTCTGCTGTTTTATCTAACTTGTCTAAATATTTAATTACTTCTTCTTTATACGGAATTGTAACATTTATACCACTTACAAATTCTTCATTTTTAATAACTGCTGGCAGTTCTTTTATATCTTGAAGATCAAAATTTTTATAATGATAAGTAGACAAACCTAATTTTTTAAATTTATCAGCAAAATAACCTCTAGAAAAAGAGTACGAAATATCTTTACCTAAAAGACCAAAAACTTTATTTTTTTGTTTTTCCATAAAAATCGATTATTAAAATTAATGCAATACCTAAAATAATATAAAATATAGCGAACCATGTTTCTGATGAAGAAAAATCTGGCACAAATCTAGTGTAGTTTTCTACGATTCTATTTCCTTTATTATCTAGTAAATACTTATTATCAACAGCTAAATAAACTGCTTTTTTAAACGGCCAAACAATACCTAAAGAGCCTGTTATAAAACCTATTATAACAGCTGTAACTATTGCATTATATCTTTTTAAAACATATCCTAAAACATGACTTATAGAAACCAGTCCAAAAGCAGAACCTGCAGTAAAAACTGATATTATTTTTAAGTATCTTATTTTTTCTGGATCAGATAAAACATCAAAATTACCTATTAGTAAATTGGTTACTACAAAAAATAATTCGTTAACAGCATCTACTAAAAGTAAAACGTAATTACCCATTAAAATTAAGATGAAAGAGCCCGAAAGTCCGGGTAAAGTCATACCAGAAACACCAATAATTCCGCAGAAAAAAACAAACCATAAATTGTCATTTTCTCCTGCTGGTTTTAAAAAACTTATCCCTAAACCTATACTTGCACCAATTATTAACGAAATAATATTTTTACGATTCCATTCTCCAAAGTCTTTACCTATATAATAAATAGAACCGATTATCATTCCGAAAAACCAGCTCCAAACATAAAGCTCGTAATGCTCTAAAAAATAATCTAAGACCAATGAAATACTAAAGTAGCTAAAAATACTTCCACCCATTATCAGTAATAAAAACTGACCGTTGACGTATGTATAAAAACTCGAAAACCTACCGCTAATTAATAATTTAAGCGCTGTAATGTTTACTTTTCTAAAAGACTGAATTAACTCTTCATAAAACCCAAACACAAAAGAAACTGTTCCTCCAGAAACACCAGGCACTTTATTTGCAGCACCCATTGCCAAACCTTTTAAAAAAAGATACAACTTTTGTAAGAAAGTTCTTTCGACCTGCATTATGCTTTTTTAACCGCTAATTTTTCCATTAATAAAATAAGCACAAAACCAACTATTGCTAAAACTACTGCCATTAATAATTTCGGATCGCCATCAAAAGAATTCGGAGAAATACTAACTTGTTTTAATGGCACTTCTATTCCGTGAGAATTTATACGTGTAGTTATTGTTTCTTTCCAAGGCCAAATCTTGTTTAAAGAACCAATTATAAAACCTGTTAATACCGCTAATGTGTAATTTTTATAATTTGCAAACATCCATTTTAAAATCTTAGAAAAAGATAGCAAACCTACAATTGCACCCAAACCAACTGCCGCTATTGTTTTAATATCTCTATCATTTACGGCAGATAAAATTGGTTTATAAGCACCTAATAAAACTAAAATAAACGCACCAGAAACACCTGGTAAAATCATTGCACAAATTGCAATTGCGCCTGCCAAAAACATAAATAACAAAGAAGAACTTTCTGTAACTAACGGATTAAGCGTTGTAATAAAATATGCTACAAAAGCACCTACAATTAAAATTGTATAGGTTATAAAATTCCATTTTGTGATTTGTTTACCAATGTAAATAATACTTGCTAAAACTAATCCGAAGAAAAAAGACCATAATAAAACTGGCTCATTTTCTAACAACCACTTTATTGTTTTGGCTAAAGAAATTATACTTATAAAAATTCCGATAAAAAGAGCTAATAGAAAAGAGCCGTTTACTTGTTTCCAGGCAGCTTTAATTCCGTCTGATTTTAAAGTTTTTAACAAGCCTAAATTCACATTAGCAATAGAGCCTAAAAGCTCTTCATAAATTCCAGAAATAAATGCAATTGTTCCTCCAGAAACACCAGGTACAACATCTGCAGCACCCATTGCCATTCCTTTTAAACCTATGACTAAATAGTCTTTTATACCTCTTCCCATTTTATTTTGTTATTTTTGTAAAAAACGAAGATAATAGAATTTAAAGAGAAAATAGAACCTTTATTTTATTTGTAACTTTTTATTGACATAGAAAAATGCCCAAGAAAGGAAAAGAAAAAAACACTGCTAATAAAGCTAAACATACTAAGTTAATGAATAGAAAAATTAACAAAGTAAAGTTAGAAAAACAGTTACATAAAGAACGTTTAAAAGCAATTATTAAAAAAGCAAACGAAGCCAAAAATAATGAAGCATAGTTTAAAATATAATTTAGGCGTAGTTACTTCTTTACCCCTCTTACCTTTGCTATATTTTCAAGGAAAAAATATTAGAAAAAATGTACCAACATTACCAGAAGCAAAAGAAACTATAGGTTTTGTAAATAATAATTTCTCTTCGGATTTACACATTCTTACTATCGGAGAAAGCACAATTGCAGGTGTTGGTGTAGATTATCATAAAAACGGATTTACCGGCGCTTTGGCAACAACGCTTTCTACTAAATTACAAAAAAATATACATTGGCGTGTGTATGCAAGAAGCGGATATACTGTAGCGAAAGTTACTACCAAAATAATACCTAAAATTGAGGAGACTAAAGTCGATATAATTGTTATCGGAATGGGCGGAAATGATGCTTTTACCTTAAATTCTCCAAAGAAATGGTTAAAAGATATCGAAAATTTAATTAATTCTATTCAAAAAAAGTTTCCTGAGACACCTATTTACTTTACAAACATGCCACCTATTAAAGAGTTTCCGGCATTTACAAAAACAATAAAATTTGTAATTGGAAATTTAGTTGAGATTTTGGGATCTGAACTGAAGAATTACCTTAAATCTAAAAAAAATATTTTTTATTATGATGAAGTTATCACGCTAAAAAACTGGAGTAAAAGAAACAATTTGTCTCATAAAAATTCAAGTCTTTATTTTAGCGATGGCGTTCATCCATCAGAATTAACTTATAAAATATGGGCTAAAGAAATGGCAACATTTATAAGTTCTAAATTTAAGGCATAAAAAAACCTCAAGCTTTTACTTAAGGTCTGTTTTGTAAATAGATTATTTATCTATTGAGCCTAATACTCGCTTCATAAAAGTGTTTAAGGCCTCTTTTTTAGGAGCGCCATCTTTAACCATTTTATCAACTTCGATAGCTCCGTACATATTAGAAATCAACTCGCCGATAACATCTAATTCTTCATCTTTTAAAGAAGGAACTTCTGTTAAAGCCTCTAAAGTTTCTATGGTTTCTAAAACATAATCTTGATCGTTTTCTTCGATAAAATTTGTTAGGTGTTTAATTACAGGTAACTTCATAATTAAATAATTTCGCTTGCTAAGTCTTTTAAAACATCAAACTTATTTGTTTGCGCTTGATTTTTAAAACTTCCACTTTCAAAAGTTGCAAAAGTTGGCAAATTACTAACATCTGCTAATTTTCTACTTTCTGGAAATTTTTCTGCATCTGCAATTACAAAAGCAACGTTTTCATTTTCTGAAGCTAATTTTTTAAACTTTGGCTTCATTATTCTGCAATTACCGCACCAAGTAGCAGAATATTGCACAATTACCTTATCATTATTATTAACAATTTCTTGTAAATTGTCTTCTGTTAATTCTTGTAACATAGTTGTAGTTTTTTAAAATATTCGTGTTTAGAAAACTTCTAAACACGAATATTATCAATTATTTATTAGTGAGAAGCTAAATATTCTGCAGTTCCTTTTGCGTTAGGAGACATTGCTTCTTTACCTTCTTCCCAGTTTGCTGGACAAACTTCTCCGTTTTTCTGAACGTGAGCGTAAGCATCAATTAAACGTAAAAATTCGTTTACATTTCTACCAACTGGCATGTGGTTTATTCCTTCATGAAAAACTGTACCTTCCTCATCAATTAAATAAGTAGCTCTATAAGTTACATTATCTCCTTCTACTTGTATTGTTTGAGTAGCTTCGTCAAAAGTTTCATTAGAAATATCTAAAATACCTAAAATAGAAGATAAGTTTCTGTTGCTATCTGCTAAAATTGGGTAAGTTACACCTTCGATACCACCATTGTCTTTAGAAGTATTTAACCATGCAAAATGTACTTCTGGTGTATCACAAGATGCACCAATTACAATAGTATTTCTTTTTTCAAATTCAGCTAAAGCTTCTTGAAAAGCATGTAATTCTGTAGGACACACAAATGTAAAATCTTTAGGATACCAAAATAATAATACTTTCTTGTTCTTATTTTTTGCTTCTTCTAAAACATTAATTTTGAACGTATCTCCCATTTCGTTCATTGCGTCTACATTTAAATCTGGAAATTTTTTACCAACTGCTGTTGCCATTTTTTATAAGTTTTAAGTAATTATTAATTCGTTATTTGAGACCACAAAGATATTAATGAGTATAGATTATTTGTAAGAATTTAATGTTAAGTTTTTATTATACTATAAATTAAATTTATCAAAATCAATAAAAAAAATAGACTAAAATTATTCGAATTATTTTAATTAAAAATTTGTAAATTTAAAGAGAAAACATTTGTAATAGTTTTTAGTTATTTTAAAATAAAAACTATAGATAATAATTATCCATAAAAAACCTGTAGGTTTGCATTGTCAAATTAAATATTATAAAAGATGAAAAACAATCCTCACGCTAATAGTCAACCACACGGAGATAATTTCGATTTAAATGAAAGTGCAGCTAATTGCCCTTTTTTAAACGGAACTACAAAACAAACATCTGGTCAAGGTGTTAAAAACCGAGATTGGTGGCCAAACGAATTAAAATTAAATATTTTACGTCAAAACGCAGGAAAATCGAACCCAATGGGAGATGATTTTGATTATGCAGAAGCTTTTAAAAGTTTAGATTATGATGCCATCAAAAAAGATTTAAAAGAATTTATGACAGATTCTCAAGATTGGTGGCCTGCAGATTATGGACATTACGGAGGATTGATGATACGTATGGCGTGGCATAGTGCTGGTACATATAGAGTTGGTGACGGACGAGGAGGCGCAGGAGCAGGAAACCAACGTTTTGCACCAATTAACAGTTGGCCAGATAATGGTAACTTAGATAAAGCAAGGTTGTTATTATGGCCAATTAAACAAAAATATGGTAACAAAATATCTTGGGCAGATTTAATGATTTTAGCAGGAAACTGCGCTTTAGAGTCAATGGGATTTCCAACTTTTGGTTTTGCAGGAGGTCGTGAAGATGTTTGGGAACCTGAGCAAGATATTTATTGGGGAAGTGAAACTGAATGGGGAGCGAATGAGGAAAGATATGACGATGGCGAATTAGAAGATCCTTTAGCGGCAGTTATGATGGGTTGGATTTATGTAAATCCAGAAGGACCAAACGGAAATCCAGATCCGATGGGTTCTGCTCAAAATGTTAGAGAAACTTTTGGTAGAATGGCAATGAACGATGAAGAAACTGTTGCTTTAGTTGCTGGTGGACATACTTTTGGAAAAGCACACGGTGCTGCAGATCCTAATAAATATGTTGGTAAAGAACCTCATGGTGCTTCAATAGAAGAAATGAGTACAGGTTGGAAAAACAGTTTTGGTACCGGTGTTTTAGATGATACAATTACAAGTGGTATTGAAGGTGCTTGGACTCCAAATCCTACTCGTTGGGATGCAGATTATTTTGATGTATTATTAAATTACGATTGGGAATTAACAAAAAGTCCTGCTGGCGCACATCAATGGAAACCAACCGCGGCTTCAAATGCTAAAATGGCACCAAAAGCTGGTGACGCAAATGGCAGACAAGATTTAATGATGACTACTGCTGATATTGCATTAAAAGTAGATCCTAAATATTTAGAAATTTCTAAAAAATTTCATGCAGATCATAAAGCATTCGAAGATGCATTTGCACGTGCTTGGTACAAATTAACTCATCGTGATTTAGGACCTACTTCTCGTTACTTAGGTCCAGAAGTTCCGCAAGAAGAATTGTTATGGCAAGATCCAGTTCCTGCAGTAAACTATACATTAAGTGATGCTGATATTGCGAATTTAAAGGTTATGATTATTGATAGCGGTTTAACAATATCGCAATTAGTAACTACAGCTTGGGCTTCTGCATCAAGTTTTAGAGGCTCTGACAATAGAGGTGGTGCAAACGGAGCTAGAATTGCTTTAGAACCTCAACGTAGCTGGGAAGTTAACAATCCAAAAGAATTGGCGAAAGTTCTAGAAGCTTTAGAAGATGTAAAAAACAAGTTTGAAGGTGAAGTTTCTTTAGCTGATCTAATTGTTTTAGGAGGAAATGTTGGTCTAGAAAAAGCATTAAAAAATGCTGGTTATAATGAAACTGTTGCTTTTATTCAAGGTCGTGGCGATGCTAACCAAGAACAAACTGATGTAGAGCAATTTGGATATTTAGAGCCATTAGCTGATGGTTTTAGAAATTACATTAAAAAAGATTTAGCAATTGCTGCAGAAGATTTATTAATCGACAAAGCTAATTTATTAACACTTTCTGTACCAGAATTAACTGTTTTAGTTGGTGGATTAAGAGTTTTAGGAGCTAATTATGATGGTTCTGATTACGGAGTTTTCACAGACAATGTTGGGACTTTAACGAACGATTTCTTTAAAAATATTTTAGATTTTACTTATACTTGGAAAGCAACTTCTGAAGACGATAGATATTTTGAAGGAAGTAATAGAAATACCGGAGAAGTGAAATATAAAGGTACGAGAGCTGATTTAATTTTTGGATCTAATACTGAACTTAGAGCAATTGCTGAAGTTTATGGTGCAAACGACGGTCAAGATCGTTTTGTAAAAGACTTTATTGCCGCTTGGACTAAAGTGATGAACTTAGACAGATTTGATGTAAAATAATCTATATAAATCTAAAAAGGATAGGTTTTGCAAAACCTATCCTTTTTTTTAAACTTTTAAATTATGAATATTTTAAATACCTTTTTTAACGCAATTCAATCTATGAATATCAATATGATTGAAACTTTGTTAAGAAAATTTCCTAACCTAGCGAATTCAAAAGACAAAAGAGGTTTTAGTCCTTTAGTTTTTGCAACTTATTTTGATAAAAAAGAAATTGCAGAAACCTTACTTAAGCATAACGCAAATGTAAACCATCAAGATGCGAAAGGAAATACTGCTTTGTTAGGTGTAGCATTTAAAGGCAATGTAGAAATTGCAGAATTGCTACTTAAAAACAATGCAAATATTAACATGCAGAACAACCAAGGTTATTCAGCTTTAATTTTTGCAACAATTTACAATCAAGAAAAAATGGTTGAATTTTTACTTAACAAAAATGCAGATTTCAACTTAAAAGATGTTGAAGGTAAAACTGCTTTAGAACATGCAAAAATTAAAAGCTTTGATGCGATTATTACGTTGCTAGAAAATAAAAAATCTACTTGTTTGCAAACAATTTAATATCGTTTGCAGACACTTCTTTCTCTCCTAAAATCAACAATCTTTCTACAACATTTCTAAGTCCCTTATATTTCCTGTCCAATCATATTCTTGTAAAAGTGCAATAGCATCTTTAGAAAATTCTTTTTTAGTTGAACCTTGTTCTTTAGAAATTTTATTAGCAAAAAACTCTACTAATAAAGGTATATCTTCTCTTCTATCATTTAAAGCAGGTACTTTAATTAAAATTACAGCCAATCTATGGTACAAATCTTCCCTAAATCTTCCTTGTGCAATTTCTTCTTTTAAATTTTTATTAGTAGCTGCAACAATTCTTACATTTACTTTGATGTCTTTATCAGAACCAACTCTCTGAATTTTATTTTCCTGTAAAGCTCTTAACACTTTTGCTTGCGCAGACAAGCTCATATCTCCTATCTCATCTAAAAATATGGTTCCGCCATTTGCTGCTTCAAACTTACCAGCTCTATCTTTATTTGCACCGGTGAAAGATCCTTTTACATGCCCAAATAATTCACTTTCTATTAACTCAGAAGGTATTGCTGCACAATTTACTTCAATCATTGGCGCTTTAACTCTATCTGATTTTTCGTGTAACCAATGTGCTACCAATTCTTTTCCTGTTCCGTTTGGCCCAGTTATTAAAACTCTTGCATCTGTTGCCGCAACTTTTTCTATAATTTCTTTAATATGAGAAATCGCATCACTTTCTCCTATCATTTCATAGTTTTTGCTGACTTTTTTCTTCAGTCTTTTGTTTTCAACAATTAAAACCTTTTTATCCAAAGCATTTCTAACTGTATTTAACAACCTGTTTAAATCTGGCGGCTTAGAAATATAATCGAAAGCACCTAAACGCATTGTATTTACTGCGGTATCAAGGTCTCCGTGACCAGAAATCATCACAATTGGTATTTCTGGTTTTATTTTTTTTGCTTTTTCTAACACCTCAACACCATCCATTTTAGGCATTTTAATATCGCATAAAACCAAATCGTAATCGTTATTTTTTATCATCTCTATACCCAACAAACCATCTTCTGCTTCTTCAACATTATATGCATCATTTTCTTCAGAAATAATTTTTTTCAAAACTCTTCTAATTGCTGCTTCGTCTTCGATAATTAATATCTTGCTCATAAATTTTTATTTGAAACGTAATTTAAATAAATTTAACTCAAAATTATATCTAAACCTTTAATTCTTTTTCTTGTTTAATTTTCTATTGATTTTGATATAAGTGAACATCTCTTTGTGGAAAAGGAATAGAAATATTATGTTCTCTAAATGCTTTTTCTATCGCAAACCTTAAATCGCTTTGTACAAATCTTGTTTCGAAACTGTTATTTAAAGAAAAAACCAATTTAAAATTTAAAGAACTATCTCCAAAATCAGCAAAAAGCACTTTGGGTTCTGGTATTTTTAAAATTTTATCGTGGTCTTTTGTAACATCTATCAATATTTTTTTAACTAGCTCTACATCACTACCGTAGGCAACACCAACAGAAACGGATTCTCTAGTCTCTGTTCCGTTTTCTGTCCAATTAAATAATATTTTTGTTAAATATAAATGATTAGGTATTACCAATACTTTATTATCAATAGTTACAGCTCTTGTGGTTCTTAATCTAATATCTAGAACCCTACCAACTTTACCATCTAACTCTATAATATCGCCTACATGAACAGATTTATCAACCAAAATAAAAATACCAGAAATAATGTCTTGAAACAAAGTTTGCAAAGCCAAACCAACACCAATTAACAATACTGCAGAAGCAGCAAAAACAGCCGTAACATTAACCCCAGAAGTATCCATAGCCACTAAGAAAATAACCAAAAAAACTAGCCATCTTATATAACTAAAAACGCTAATAAATTTAACTTTATCATTTTCTGGCATTTTTCTAGTTACAAATCTGCGTACTAGTTTTAAGGCGAAAGCGGTTAACAAAAGCGCTACTGCAACAAATATTAGTCCTTTCACAGTAATACTAATTTCATCACTAAATTTAAAAGTATAATCTAAAATAGATGTTGTTTCTTCTTTTATAGCTTCTTTTACTTTTTCTAAACTGTCTTGCATTTATCCTTTATATTTTAACCACTTATACAAATCTTTATAAGTTGCTTTTTTACCATACATTAAAATACCAACTCTATAAATTTTTGCTGCTAACCAAACCATAAATACAAATGTAACTAATAATAAAGCCATTGAAATTAATAATTCGTACCACGAAACCCCAAAAGGAACTCTCATTAACATTACGATTGGTGCTGTAAATGGAATATGAGAAAACAAGACTGCAATAGAACCATGCGGATCATTCATTACTGTGGCAAACCCAACATAAACTCCTAAAATTAATGGTAACATTATCGGCAACATAAATTGTTGCGTGTCTGTTTCGTTATCTACTGCTGCACCAACAGCCGCAAACAAAGAACTATACAACATAAATCCTCCTAAAAAATAAAATATAAACAACACAAATAGCTTTAAAATTGGCAATTTTAGTATTTCTTGAACAACCATTTGCCCTTTATCACCTTCAGTTGCTTGCTTAACTGCATCCATTTGTTCTGCTGGTACTCTTGCTGATTGCATTTCTACAACATCTACACCAAATATTGAAGAAACAACCGTAAGAATTACAAATAATAAAACTCCCCAGATAAAGAATTGTAATAAACCTGCGGATGCATTACCTAAAATTTTACCCAACATTAATTGAAATGGCTTTACTGATGACACAATTATTTCTATAATTCTACTTGTTTTTTCTTCGATAACACTTCTCATTACAGAAGTACCATAAATCATTACAAACATCATTAATAAATAACCTGCAATTGCACCAACACCAATTTTTAAACCATTAATTAATTTTGATGATTGCTCTCCAGAAAAATTAAACATTTTAATATCAGTATTGATTTTAGATGCTTCTATTTTATCTAAATCGATACCAAAATCGGTTAGTTTTATATTTCTAATTTTTTGTTCAATTTTATTTTCTAAAGAATTCATAACAGACATTCCTGGTGATTCTTTAGAGTAGAATTCTATTGATTTTGCTAAAACCTCTAAACTATCTTGTTTAGGAATTAACAATGCGCCATAAAAATCACCTTCTTCTACCTTCTTTTTTGTTTCCTCAACGCCTAAATCTGTGTAATCTAAATAATGAATCGTTTTTGTATTTTTAAAATCTGCTTTCGAAAAAAACTCAGAATTATCTACATAAACTATTTTTTTAATTTTTTCATCATTTTTTTGCATCAGAAAAAAGACTAATGCACCCATACCTACCATAATTAGCGGACTCAAAAAAGTCATAATTATAAATGATTTATTACGAACTTTAGCAATAAACTCTCTTTGTATAATTAACTTTAACTTACACATCTTCTTAATTATTTTTGTTTATTGCTTGTATAAAAATATCATTTGCGCTCGGAATAAGCTCTACAAAATGTTGTACTTCTCCTCTACTTGTTAAAAATGATAACAATTCATTTGCCGTTTTACCTGTTGGTATTTTTACGTTTAAAGTTAAACTATCGTTTAATAATTTAAAATCTGATGGATACACTTTAAAGTGTTCTTTTAAAATTCTTTCTACTTCTGAAGGATTTTGAGTATTTAAACCAACTTGAAACGTATTTGTTCTAAACTTACGTTTAATATCATCTAACTTACCGTCTAAAATTTTGTTTGATTTATCTATCAAAGCAATTTCATCGCACATTTCTTCTACCGACTCCATTCTATGAGTCGAAAAAATTATTGTAGCACCTTCATCTCTTAATTGTAAAATCTCTTTAGCAATTAATTGCGCATTAATAGGATCGAAACCAGAAAAAGGTTCATCAAAAATTAACAATTTAGGATTGTGCATTACAGTAACAATAAACTGCACTTTTTGCGCCATTCCTTTAGAAAGTTCTTCTATTTTTTTATTCCACCAAGCAGAAATATCAAACTTTTCGAACCAATACTTTAATCTTTTTTTCGCTTCAGACTTACTTAAACCTTTTAATTGTGCCAAATACAAAGCTTGCTCTCCAACCTTCATAGACTTATACAAACCACGTTCTTCTGGCAAATAACCAATATGAGCTGTATGATGCGGTGCTAGTTTTTCTCCATCTAAGATAACAGAACCACTATCTGCCATTGTTATTTGGTTTATAATTCTAATTAAAGACGTTTTACCTGCACCGTTTGGTCCTAACAAACCGTAAACACTTCCTTTAGGAATTGCGAGTGAAACATTATTTAACGCAGTATAATCTCCGTATCTTTTAACTACATTATTTATTTCTAATAAATTCTTCATTGATTAAAGCAGATTTTCATTTTAGGTAAAAAGCCTAACAAAATTACATATTTTATAACTATTAGTGTAACATCAACTAAAAACGTTACAGTTTAATTTTATGTTAAATTTACTATGCATGCATAACTTTTTTGAAATTTACTATGCACGCATAATAAATTTTATTATATTTGAACCAATGAATAAAAATAAATCAATAGATCATCAATTAAGAGCAACATGGCAAGCCGTTGCAAAATTGTATAACGAACAAGCGTTAACACATAATAGCACAATGGCTACAGCTTTTGTTTTATTAAATATTGATAAGCAAAACGGAACGCCGTCTACAGCTTTAGGACCGTTAATGGGAATGGAACCAACAAGCCTTTCTAGAATTTTAAAAAACATGGAAGACAAAGGTGCTATTTGCAGAGAAAAAAACCCAGACGATGGTAGAAGCGTAATTATTAAATTAACAGAATACGGTAAAGAAATGCGTAAAATTTCTAAAGGACATGTTATTCAGTTTAATGAAACAGTAATAAATAATGTTACAGAAAAAGACTTAGAAGGTTTTTTTAATGTGACCTCTACCATAAATAAATTAATAGCAGATAAAGAAATTTATAAAGAAATCAACAATAAAGCAGTATAAAAAATCAAACAAATGACTAGAAGAATTAAAAAAGTAGCAATTATTGGTTCCGGAATTATGGGAAGTGGTATTGCTTGTCATTTTGCTAATATTGGTGTAGAAGTTCTTTTATTGGACATTGTTCCAAGAGAATTAACCGATAAAGAAAAAGCAAAAGGACTAACATTAGAAGACAAAGTTGTTAGAAACCGATTGGTTAATGATGCATTAACAGCATCTTTAAAATCAAAACCGTCTCCGATATACAATCAGAAATTTGCAAACAGAATTACTACTGGTAATTTAGAAGATGATATTGCAAAGGTTGCAGATGTAGATTGGATTATGGAAGTTGTTGTAGAAAGACTAGATATAAAAAAGATAGTTTTCGAAAAATTAGAAAAATACAGAACTCCGGGTACAATAATTTCTTCTAATACTTCTGGTATTCCTATCAAGTTTATGAACGAAGGAAGAAGTGAAGATTTTCAAAAGCATTTTGCAGTAACACACTTTTTTAATCCGCCAAGATATTTAAAACTTTTTGAAGTTGTTCCTGGACCAGATTGTAAACAAGAAGTTACAGATTTCTTAATGATGTATGGTGAGAAATTTTTAGGTAAAACATCGGTTTTAGCTAAAGATACACCGGCTTTTATTGGTAACAGAATCGGTATTTTCGGAATTCAGTCTTTATTTCATCAAGTTAAAGAATTAGGCTTAACAGTAGAAGAAGTAGACAAGTTAACAGGACCAGTAATTGGTAGGCCTAAATCGGCTACTTTTAGAACTGTAGATGTTGTTGGTTTAGATACTTTAGTTCATGTTGCTAATGGAATTTACGAAAACTGCCCTAATGACGAAGCTCATGAGCTTTTCAAACTTCCTGATTTCATCAATACAATGATGGAAAACAAGTGGTTGGGTAGTAAAACCGGACAAGGTTTCTATAAAAAAGCTGTTGTTGATGGTAAAAAAGAAATCTTAACGCTAGATTTAGATACGATGGAGTATCGTTCTAAAAAAAGAGCAAAATTTGCAACGTTAGAATTAACAAAAACAATAGATAAACCAATCGACAGATTTAAAATCTTAGTTGGTGGTAAAGATAAAGCGGGTGAGTTTTACAGAAAAAACTTTGCAGCAATGTTTGCATACGTTCAAAATAGAATTCCAGAAATTTCTGATGAATTGTATAAAATTGACGATGCAATGAAAGCTGGTTTTGGTTGGGAAAACGGACCTTTCGAAATTTGGGATGCAGTTGGGGTAGAAAAAGGTATCGAATTAATGAAAGCTGAAGGACATGAACCTGCTGCATGGGTAACAGAAATGTTAGCTGCTGGTTCTAAATCTTTTTACTCTGTTAAAGAAGGTGCAACTTATTTTTATGATGTTGCTTCTAAAGCTCAAACTAAAAAACCTGGTCAAGAATCATTTATTATTCTAGATAACATTAGAAAATCAAATCAAGTATTTAAAAATTCTGGAGTAGTTATCGAAGATATAGGTGACGGTATTTTAAATATAGAATTCCAGTCTAAAATGAACACAATTGGTGGAGATGTTTTAGCAGGAATTAATAAAGGTATCGACTTAGCTGAAAAAGATTTTCAAGGTTTAGTAGTTGGTAACCAAGCGTCGAATTTCTCTGTTGGAGCAAATATTGGTATGATTTTTATGATGGCTGTAGAGCAAGAATATGATGAATTAAATTATGCCATTAAATATTTTCAAGACACAATGATGCGTATGCGTTATTCATCAATTCCAACAATTTCTGCTCCTCATGGAATGGCATTAGGTGGTGGTTGTGAAATCTCTTTACATGCAGATAAAGTTGTTGCAGCAGCAGAAACTTATATGGGATTAGTAGAGTTTGGTGTTGGTGTTATTCCTGGTGGTGGTGGTTCTAAAGAAATGGCTTTAAGAGCTTCAGATTCATTTAGCAAAGGAGATGTAGAATTAAATGTTTTACAAGAAAACTTTTTAACAATTGGTATGGCTAAAGTATCTACTTCTGCACACGAGGCTTTCGATTTAGGCTTACTTCAAAAAGGTAAAGATGTAGTTGTTGTAAACAAAGACAGACAAATTGCTACTGCCAAAGCACATGCTAAATTAATGGCAGAAAGTGGTTACACGCAACCTGCAACAAGAAAAGATGTTAAAGTGTTAGGTAAACAAGCATTAGGTATGTTTTTAGTAGGAACAGATTCTATGGAACATTCTAATTACATTTCACAACACGATATGAAAATAGCCAATAAGTTAGCTTATGTTATGGCGGGTGGAGATTTATCTGAACCAACATTGGTTACAGAACAGTATTTATTAGACTTAGAGCGTGAAGCATTTTTATCGTTATGTACAGAACGTAAAACGTTAGAAAGAATTCAGGCAATGTTAAAAACTGGTAAACCTTTAAGAAACTAAAATTTTATGAAAACAGCATATATAGTAAAAGCATATAGAACTGCAGTTGCAAAGGCTCCAAAAGGTGTTTTTCGCTTTAAACGTGCAGACGAGTTGGGTGCAGAAACAATCCAACACATGATGAAAGAATTACCAAATTTAGACGTAAAACGTATAGATGATGTAATTGTTGGTAACGCAATGCCAGAAGGTTCGCAAGGATTAAATATGGCTCGTTTTATCTCTTTAATAGGATTGAATTCTGTTGATGTACCAGGAGTTACAGTAAACCGTTTTTGTTCTTCTGGATTAGAAACAATTGCAATGGCTGCTGCAAAAATACAAGCTGGTATGGCAGATTGTATTATAGCTGGTGGAGCAGAAAGTATGAGTTCTGTACCAATGACTGGTTTTAAACCAGAATTAAATTACGACACCATTAAAGATGGTCATGCAGATTATTATTGGGGAATGGGAAACACTGCAGAAGCAGTTGCAAATCAATTTAAAGTTTCGAGAGAAGATCAAGATGAATTTGCATACAATTCTCACATGAAAGCATTAAGAGCACAAGCAGAAAATCGTTTTCAAGACCAAATTGTTCCAATAGAAGTTGAAGAAACTTATTTAGATGCAAATGGTAAAAAAGCAACTAGAAAATATACTGTAAATAAAGATGAAGGACCAAGAAAAGGAACCTCTACCGCAGTATTAAATAAATTAAGACCTGTTTTTGCCGCTGGCGGAAGTGTTACTGCTGGTAATTCATCTCAAATGAGTGACGGTGCTGCATTTGCTATGGTAATGAGCGAAGAAATGGTTAAAGAATTAAACTTAGAGCCAATTGCAAGAGTGGTAAATTATGCTGCTGCTGGTGTAGAACCTAGAATAATGGGAATTGGTCCTGTAGCGGCAATACCAAAGGTATTAAAACAAGCAGGTTTACAGCAAAATGATATCGAGTTAATCGAGTTAAATGAAGCTTTTGCTTCACAATCTTTAGCAGTAATGCGAGAGCTAAACTTAAACCCAGATATTGTTAATGTAAATGGTGGTGCAATCGCTTTAGGGCATCCTTTAGGTTGTACAGGCGCAAAATTATCGGTACAATTATTCGATGAAATGCGTAAAAGAGATATGAAAAACAAATACGGAATGGTTACCATGTGTGTTGGAACAGGGCAAGGTGCTGCTGGTGTATTCGAATTCCTTAGTTAATAACAAATTAAACAAACAAGAAAATGTCAGAATTATTAAGAGGCGGACAGTTTTTAGTAAAAGAAACTAACTGCGAAAACGTATTTACTCCAGAAGACTTTACAGAGGAGCAACAAATGATGAAAGAAGCTGTGATGGAATTTAATGATAGAGAAATCATTCCTCATAAAGCTCGTTTCGAAGCTAAAGATTATGCATTAACAGAAGAAGTTATGCGTAAAGCTGGTGAATTAGGATTTTTAGGTGTTGCAGTGCCAGAAGAATTTGGTGGTTTAGGTATGGGATTTGTATCTACAATGTTAACTTGTGATTATATTTCATCTGGAACAGGATCTTTTAGTACAGCTTTTGGTGCACACACAGGTATTGGTACAATGCCAATTACTTTATATGGTACACAAGAACAGAAAGAAAAATATGTACCTAAATTAGCTACCGGAGAATGGTTTGGTGCTTATTGTTTAACAGAACCGGGTGCTGGTTCTGATGCAAACTCAGGAAAAACTACAGCAGAACTTTCGGAAGATGGAAAATCTTACAAAATTAACGGACAAAAAATGTGGATTTCGAACGCAGGTTTTTGTAGTTTAATGATTGTTTTTGCTCGTATAGAAAATGATAAAAATATTACTGGTTTTATAGTAGAATATGATCCAGAAAATGCAAACGGAATTACTTTAGGTGAAGAAGAACACAAATTAGGTATTCGTGCAAGTTCAACTCGTCAAGTATTTTTTAACGATACAATAGTACCAGTAGAAAATATGTTAGCAGGTCGTGGTGAAGGTTTTAAAATTGCCATGAATGCTTTAAATGTTGGTCGTATTAAATTGGCTGCAGCATGTTTAGATTCTCAAAGAAGAGTTATTACGTATGCAACACAATACGCAACAGAACGTAAGCAGTTTAAAACTCCTATTGCAGATTTTGGTGCAATTAAGGTAAAATTGGCAGAAATGTCTACAAATGCTTACGTTGGTGAATCTGCTTCTTATAGAGCAGCTAAAGACATCGAAGATAGAATCGCATTAAGAGTTGCTGCTGGTAATACTCACCAAGAAGCAGAACTTAAAGGTGTAGAAGAATATGCAATAGAATGTTCAATCTTAAAAGTTGCTGTATCAGAAGATGTACAAAGTTGTGCAGATGAAGGTATTCAAATTTTTGGTGGAATGGGATTCTCTGAAGAAACTCCTATGGAATCTGCTTGGAGAGATGCTAGAATTGCTAGAATTTACGAAGGTACAAACGAAATTAACAGAATGCTTTCTGTTGGAATGCTTATCAAAAAAGCAATGAAAGGTCATGTAGATTTATTAGGACCTGCAACAGAAGTAGCTAATAGTTTAATGGGAATTCCTTCTTTTGAAACTCCAGATTATTCTGAGTTATTTTCAGAAGAAAAACACATGATTGCCAAATTAAAGAAAACATTTTTAATGGTTGCTGGTGCAGCACTTCAAAAATATGGGCAAGAAATTGAGTCTCATCAACAGTTATTAATTGCTGCTTCAGACATATTAATTGAAATTTATATGGCAGAATCTGCAATTTTAAGAACAGAGAAAAACGCGAAACGTTTTGGCGAAGATTCTCAATCTGTTCAAATTGCGATGTCTAAATTATATTTATATCACGCAGTAGACATTATCGAAGAAAAAGGTAAAGAAAGTATTATTTCTTTTGCTGAAGGTGATGAGCAGCGTATGATGTTAATGGGATTAAAGCGTTTTACTAAATATACAAACTATCCAGATATTGTAGATTTACGTAACGAAATCGCAGAAAAAGTGAAAGCAGAAAATAAATACTGCTTCTAAAATATTTATAAAATTTTCTTAAACTTATCCAAGGTTTTTGAATTTAGTTGTTTGTTTGAGAGACCATCTGTTAAAGGATGGTCTTTTTTTATACAAGTAATAATTGTAACTTAGTTGATAAATTATTACCGATGAAACTTGTCATGAAAATCTCTGTCTCTTTAATAACTAGCATACTTTTTATTTTTTGTACTTCAGATAAGAATAAAGTTCAAGCCCAAAATCAAAAATTAAATTTTAACGATTATTGGTATCAAGGCAAAGCAGAAATAACATCATATACATTAAAGCAATCTCGTTACGGCGAAATATACGAAGGTACTGCGGTAAATATTTATGTAACAGAAGACTTTTTACCAGAAAAACAAGTAAAAGCAGATGCTAAGAGTAAATCTACAATACCTGTATTAAAATTAAATAGCATAAAAAAATTTGTTACTGGCATATACCCTTATTCTTTAATGACAAGTACCTTCTCTCCTATCAATAGCAATAAAGAGACAATAAAAATTTCTTTTTCATCACAAGAATGGTGCGGAAACACATTTATGCAATTAAATAATCGAGAAAAATTTGAAATTGATTTTCATTCATATTTTGAAAATAATTCTGATAGACAATTAGGATTAAAAAAAGATATTTTAGAAAATGAATTATGGAATCGATTAAGGTTAAACCCTAAAAACATTGCAATTGGTCGCATGAAAATTATTCCGTCTTTCGAATATCTGGCTTTAAATCATAAACGAATTATGGCCTATGATGCAGAAACTGCTTTAAAAGAAATTAAAGGATTTCTATATTTTTCTATTTTTTATCCAACATTAAAAAGAAAACTAGCCATTAAATTGACAAAAGATTTTCCTTATACTATAGAATCTTGGGAAGAAGTTTCAACAATAAATAACACAAAATACACAACAACAGCAACAAAGATTAAAACAATTCTTTCACCTTATTGGCGTAAAAACAAAAAAGGAAACATAGAAGAAAGAAAAGCTTTAGGTTTGTAATTCTATCAATTAAACTTATAAAATAATGAAAATAAACAACCTTCTTCTAATTGCCTTATCAGTAATAACTCTAAGTTGTGATCAATCTGAAAAAGAAAAATCAATAAACAAAAAACTATTGATTGATGGAATAAAGTATTTATCTAGTGATGATTTAGAAGGTAGAGGTTTTTCTAAACCCGGAAATTATAAAGCGCAAGAGTACATCGCAACTAAATTTAAAGAAATTGGTTTAGAAACTGAAGAATCGTCTAATTACATTCATAAATTTCCTTACACTTTTTCTGGCAAAAGAAGACAAAGAATGTTTCCAGTTGAAAATGCAGATTCAGATGCATCTAAAATAAAAGATACAACTGTATTTGGCGGGAATGTAATAGGTAAAATTACTGGAAGCATCGATAAAACCATTGTTATAACCGGTCATTTAGATCATTTAGGCATTAAAAATGGTAAAATTTATAATGGTGCAGATGATGATGCTTCTGGTACTGCAGCTTTATTTGCAATTGCAGATTATTTTAAAAAAAACAAACCAAAACATACATTAGTTTTTGCAGCAGTAGATGCTGAAGAAATTGGTTCTTTAGGTGCAGATTATTGGCTTAAAAATTACAAACAGAAGAATAAAATTGTACTAAATATTAATATGGATATGATTGCCCATAATGATTCTTTACAACTTTATGCTGCCGGTTTACACCATTATCCTAAACTTAGAACCAGTTTAGAAAATATAAAATCACCAATTAATTTACTTTTTGGTCATGACAATCCTGATGATAAAGAATTAGATAATTGGACCTATTCTTCGGATCACAGAGTTTTTCATAAAGAAAAAATTCCGTTTATTTATTTTGGTGTAGAAGACCATAAAGATTACCATAAAGCTACAGATACATTCGAAAACATTAATACAGAATTTTACGTGGAAGCAGTTAAACTAATTGTAAAATCTATCGAAAATTTTGACACCAATTTAACCTATGAATAATTTCATAAAAAAGGGATTTATACTTGCTGGATGTACAAATATTGTCGCAGTTTTAATTTTATCTAGACTTTTTACAAATGAAACAATAAACAAATACGACACTACAGTAATGTCTAATTTTGGTTTATTAATGATTATAGTTTGGGGGTTTGCTTATCTATCAGTTTCTAAAAACTATTACAAAGTAAAATGGTTAATTGCCGTTTTTGCAATTGAAAAACTAATTTACAGCATCATCTGGATTCAATGGAGATTATCTAATAATGTAACTCCTATCTTTGAAGAAGATAAAATGGCAGGCATTTTTTATGCTATTTATGGCATAAACGATATCTTATTTTTCGTCTTTTTTTCTTACGTATTTGCAAAATTATTAAAATAAAGTAATTTTAAAATAGCTAATCTCTTTTTTATCAATACTTTTGCACGCAATTTGAAAACAAAGTAATGAAACGTATTAAAGAATATAAAAAACTTTTTAAAGTTGAAGGTCCTATAGATTTAAAAGAATTAAAAAAATCTTATAGAGGATTGGTTAAAGAGTGGCATCCAGATAAATTTCAAGATGAAGCAGATAAAGAAGAGGCAGAAATTAAGAGTACCCAAATTATCGATGGATATCACTTCTTGGTAAGTATTGCTCCAGAAACTAAAGCTGCTAACTTAGATGCTTATAAAAAAACAATTACAGAATTTCAAGTAGCAGATTGGCATCATAAAAGTATGTTATTAGAAGTTACTTTTACAGATGGTAATAAGTACGAATATTTTGGTGTTAGTAAAGTTCTATTTGGAAAATTTATAAATGCAAAATCTATGAATAATTTTGGTAGAAGAAATATCTTTAACAAATTTACTTACAGAAAATCTATGAAAGCTTCTGCGACAGTTTAAATAAGATTTTATTTCACATATAAAAAAAGAGATTACTTTAACAGTAATCTCTTTTTTATTGCATTAAAAATAAATTTATCATTCTAAAGCACTTAAATAACGCTCTGCATCTAAGGCTGCCATACAACCAGAACCTGCTGCAGTAACAGCTTGTCTATATTCTTTATCTTGAATATCTCCGGCTGCAAAAACTCCTGGTAAATTTGTTTTTGAAGATTTTCCTTTGGTAATTAAATAACCTGTTTCATCCATATCTAAAACACCTTTAAATAAATCTGAATTTGGCTTGTGTCCAATTGCAATAAAAACACCAGTTACAGAAATATCATGAGTTTCTTTAGTTTGATTGTTTATTGCCCTAACACCTTCAACAACATTATCTCCTAAAACCTCATCGATTTCAGTATTAAATAAAACCTCGATATTTGCAGTTTTATTTACTCTATGTTGCATTGCTTTTGATGCTCTCATGTAATCTTTACGCACTAACAAAGTTACTTTGTTACATATATTGGCTAAATAAGTAGCTTCTTCTGCTGCTGTATCTCCTGCCCCAACAACAACAACATCTTGTCCTTTATAAAAGAATCCGTCGCAAGTAGCACATGCAGAAACACCTCCACCAATCAAACGTTGTTCACTTTCTAAACCTAAATATTTTGCTGTTGCTCCTGTAGAGATAATTATTGTCTCTGCTTCAATTTCTTTGGTTTCATCAACAATAACTTTGTGAATACCACCAACTTTGTCACTCAAATCTACTTTAGTTACAAGACCGAAACGAACCTCTGTACCAAATCGTTCAGATTGTTTTTTCAAATCCTCCATCATTGCAGTACCATCTGTACCATCTGCATAGCCCGGAAAATTATCAACCTCTGTTGTTGTTGTTAACTGTCCGCCCATTTGCATTCCTGTATACATTACAGGTTTCATATCTGCTCTTGCTGCATAAATTGCTGCAGTATAACCCGCAGGACCAGAACCTATAATTAAACATTTTATTTTTTCTACTGTATCTGACATAATAAATTTGTATCGAATTTTGTTATGTAAAAATATACCTTTTTACAAGTTATAAGAACGAATGTTTATAAATTTTAATAATGAAAATATAATTAATTTTAATTCTTTAAAAATCATCAATATTTTAATAAAAAAGGTTTTAGTTTCTAAATATTATTCTATATTTGCAATCCTTAAATGAGAAATCATTTTCGGGGTGTAGCGTAGCCCGGTCATCGCGCCTCGTTTGGGACGAGGAGGTCGCAGGTTCGAATCCTGCCACCCCGACAAAAAGCTTAAAAATCAGAAGATTTTTAAGCTTTTTTATTTTTCTAACATTTCTTTGGTAACTACTGTTCTAAAACCAATGTGATCTGAGCTAGAACTTGGTTCCATTCCCATTCTTGCTGATATTCTAAAACTTGCGCAGTATGATTCGTGACATAAAAATGATCCACCTTTCATAACATATTCTAATTGATAAGGATTTGACGGTGAATATGATTTTTCAGCTCCTTTTGGATTGTTTAAAACTTCACCTTTGTTTAAAGATTTATAGTAACTTACATTAAACAAGTCTGAAGTCATTTCCCAAACATTACCTGCCATATCATACAAACCAATATCATTAGCAGGATAAGAACTTACAGGAGAAATGTATTCAAAACCGTCTACCGAGTTATTTTCTGTAGGAAAAGTTCCTTGCCAAGTATTAGCGTTGTTGTTTAAAGCCTCCTTATTATTACCCCAAACAAAAATATTGTCATTATTTAAACCTTGCGCAGCAGCTTCCCATTCTGCTTCTGTTGGCAATCTTCTGTTTGCCCATTTACAATATGCTAATGCATCACTATAACTCACATGCACAACAGGATAATTGTCTTTACCTTCTATAGAGCTTCCTGGTCCTTCTGGATGTTTCCAATTTGCACCAATTTTCCAACTCCACCATTGCTGATAATTATTCATAGAAACAATTTTACCTGCGTTTTTATTAAAAATTAAACTTCCTGGTTGTAAAATAGAATCGGCAGGCTTTGGAGTGTTTGGTGGTAAATCCTTTTTAATTTCATCCCAATCAATAGGCTTTTCTGCAGTGGTAATATAGTTCGTAGCTTCTACAAATTTTCTAAACTGAAGGTTTGTGACTTCATTTTTATCAATATAAAATCCGTCTACATATACTTCGTGGGCCGGTTTTTCTCTCATCATTGCAAATTGGTCACCTTCTTTAGCGCCCATCAAAAATGTTTTTGAGTCGACCCAAACCATTCCCTTTGGCATAACAGACTTCCTTTTTTTTACGGATAATGAATTATCGATAGAGGTTTTATTTTGCTCTTTCTTTTGGTTACAACCAGTAAAAAAAAGAAAACTAAACACTGCTAAAGAAACAGTTAAGTATTTATTGATAATCATTTAATAATATAATTTTATAGTTTATGGTTAAATAATTTCGTATCTTTTAGTTTAGAAATATCTATTGTAAATATATGTTTTTAAAGGAAAAACACTACAAACTAATTCTTAAAAATTATAAACCTAGGTATTACTCTATTTTCAAAACTATAAAAAATAGTATTAACAAAATATTATTGTTTAACTAAATTGAAATATCGTTAAACATTCGTATCTTTACATAAAATTTAATCAATTATGGCTCGTAAGAAAAACATCACAAAAGACAATTTAATTTCTTGGTACATGGAGTTTGTACTAGAAAATAACCATGACCCTAAAACTGTTTTTAGTTTTGCTAAAGAAAACAACTTCGAAGAAGCAGATTTTTATAAATTCTACGGTTCTTTTGAAGCTATTAAAGAATCTATTTTTAGCGAATTTTTTAACCACACCATAAAAATTTTAGCAAAAAGTGAAGACTACCCTACTTACGACGCTAGAAATAAATTGTTAAGTTTTTATTTTACCTTTTTTGAAATCTTAACCGCAAATAGAAGCTACGTTGTTTATGCATTAAAAGAAAACAACGACTTAAAAAGTTTAAAATACCTAAAGCAGTTACGTGAAGATTATAAAATTTTTGTTAGCAATATTGGTATCGAAAAAATTGATCTAAAGCAAGAAAAGCTAGAAAAAATACAAAGTAAAACTATACAAGAATCTTCTTGGTTGCAGTTAATTGTAACCATGAAATTTTGGTTAGACGACACCTCTCCTTCTTTTGAAAAGACGGATATATTTATTGAAAAATCTATTAATGCCAGATTTGATTTAATTGATGTAAAACCACTAAAAAGCATTATCGATTTTGGGAAATTTATACTTAAAGAAAAAATTAACTTTAATTAATACCTATGAAAACAATAGACTCTATACCTACTTCAAAAATTCAAAGAGCTTCTAAATTAGTTACTACAGGTGCTAAAATCGGAGTTAATTATTTAAAGTATTATGGTGATAAAATCACAAAATCAGAAGGAGAAGCAAAAGCAAAGTTAAACGAAAACAATGCAGAAGATATTTATGATGGCTTAAAACAATTAAAAGGAAGTGCACTAAAAGTAGCGCAAATGTTAAGCATGGAAAAAAGTATTTTGCCACAAGCTTATGTAGAAAAATTTTCTTTATCACAATTTTCTGTTCCACCACTTTCACCAGCACTAGTTACAAAGACTTTTAAACGTTATTTTGGTAAAAATCCGAATGAAATTTATGACAAATTTGATGCTGTGTCTATAAACGCAGCTAGTATTGGGCAAGTGCACAAAGCAGAAAAAAATGGTAAAAAATTAGCTGTAAAAATTCAATATCCGGGTGTTGCAGATAGTATTGCTTCAGATTTATCTCTGGTAAAACCAATCGCCATCAAAATGTTTAATATTAGAGGTAAAGATTCTGATAAATATTTTAAAGAAGTAGAAAACAAATTGGTAGAAGAAACCAATTACGTTTTAGAAGTAGCACAAAGTAAAGAAATTGTTGCCGCTTGTAAACACATACCAAATCTTAACTTTCCAGAATATTATGCAGATTTATCTTCGGATAGAATTATTACAATGGATTGGATGAATGGTGTGCATTTATCAGAATTTTCTACAAACGATGCAGAAACAGCAACAAAAATTGGACAAGCACTTTGGGACTTTTATATGTTTCAAATTCATAAATTAAAAAAAGTACATGCAGATCCACATCCAGGAAACTTTTTAATCTCTCCGGAAAATGAACTAATTGTAATTGATTTTGGTTGTATGAAAACAATACCAAATGATTTTTATGTTCCTTATTTTGAATTGGCAAAAAAAGAAAATATTTCGAATCCTCTTTATTTTGAAGAAAAATTATTTGAATTAGAAATATTAAGAAAAGACGATTCTATAGAAGAACTAGATTTCTTTAGAGCGATGTTTCATGAAATGTTAAGTTTATTTACACAACCTTTTCATGAAGAAAACTTTGACTTCTCTGATGAAAATTTCTTTGGAAAGATATCTGATCTAGGACAAAAATACGCAAAAAGCACTGAGTTAAAGAACATGAATGGTAACAGAGGCTCTAAACACTTTATATACATCAACAGAACATTTTTTGGTTTGTACAATTTAATGCATGATTTAAAAGCGACCAATATCAAAATAAATAATTTTAAAAATTTATAATGGCATTTTTCAATTTTGAAGACATACAATCCCTAGAAAAAATTTATAAAATTAATTTAATAAATAGTTGTTCTGGTTTTAAGTCTGCCAACTTATTAGGTTCAATTTCTAAGGAAGGTGTTAGTAATGTAGCTGTTTTTAGTTCTGTAACACATTTAGGTTCTAATCCGCCAACATTAGGTTTTATTTTAAGACCTACAACAGTGCCTAGAAATACGTACAAAAACATAAAAGATAACGGATATTTCACAATAAATCATATTTATGAAGACATTATAGAGGATGCGCATCATACCTCTGCCAAGTATCCAGAAAATGTATCAGAATTTGATAAAACAGATTTGGAAGAAGAATTCAAAGGAAATCATAGCGCTCCTTTTGTAAAAAACTCTCCTGTACAAATGTGTATGAAATTTGTTGAAGAAGTATATGTTTCTTCTAACGACGTTATGCTTATTGTAGCACAAATTGAAGAGCTTTATGTAAAAGACACTCTTTTACAAGAAGACGGTTTGGTAAATTTATCTCTAGGTAACGTTGCTACTATTAATGGTTTAGACAGTTATGCCATACCAAAATTTAAAAAACAATTAAGTTACCAAAGACCAAAAAAATAAAGGCGTATGAAAATTCTTGTTACAGGTGCAACGGGTTATATTGGTAAAAGATTAATACCGTTATTAATTAACGACGGTCACACCATAGTTTGCCCTGTACGAGATAAAAAAAGAGCTCAAAATTATTACAAAAATCAAAAAAATATTGAATTAATTGAAGCCGATTTTTTAAACGGACATACGTTAGAGGCAATTCCTAAAGATATAGATATTGCCTACTATTTAATTCATTCTATGTCTAATTCAGCTAAAGAATTTCATACTTTAGAAGAAAAATGCGCATTCAACTTTAAACGCTTTGCAGAAAAATCTAAATTACAACAAGTAATTTATTTAAGCGGAATTACAAACGACACAAACCTTTCGAAGCACTTATTATCTAGAAAAAATGTAGAAAACGCATTGGCTTCAGATACGTATGCGTTAACAACTTTTAAAGCAGGTATTATTGTAGGTTCTGGTAGTTCTTCTTTTGAAATTATTAGAGATATTGTAGAAAAATTACCTGCTATGATTGCGCCTAAATGGCTAAATACAAAGACACAACCTTTAGCTATTAGAGATGTTTTATCTTTTTTACACAAAGCTTTAAATAAGAAAGAATTATTTAACACATCGCACGATATTTTTGGCCCAGAAGTTTTAACGTACAAAGAAATGTTATTGCAATTTGCAGAAGTAAGAAAGTTAAAAAGGTACATTTTAACTGTACCTGTTATGACGCCAAAACTGTCTTCTTATTGGTTGTATTTTGTCACCTCAACGTCTTATAAATTGGCTAGTTCTCTTGTAAACTCGATGGGTGTAGAAGTTATTGGTAAAAAAAGTAACATCAACAATCTGTTAAATGTTAAACCAATGTCTTATAAAGAAGCTGTAAAGTTGGCTTTTAAAAAGATAGAACAAAATAGTATTATTTCTAGTTGGAAAGATTCTTACGTAAGTAGCGGTAAATTAAAAAATTTTGTACATGAATTTATAAATGTTCCAGAATATGGATGTTTTAAAGATTTTAAAAAGAGAAAAGTTAAAAATAAGAAAAGAGCGCTTGACAGAATCTGGGCTATAGGTGGAGAAACTGGTTGGTATTATGGCACATTTCTATGGAAAATTAGAGGTTTTATAGATCAACTTTTTGGAGGCGCGGGCTTAAGACGAGGCAGAAGGCATCCTACAGAATTAAATGCTGGTGATGCATTAGACTTTTGGCGTGTTATTTACGCGGATAAAGAAAAAGGAAAACTTCTGTTGTATGCAGAAATGATTTTACCCGGTGAAGCTTGGTTAGAATTTAAAATTGAAGATGGGCACATTTACCAAACCGCAACATTTAGACCGCATGGTTTAGCTGGTAGATTGTATTGGTATTCTGTAATGCCTTTTCACTGGTTTGTTTTTAATGGAATGATACAAAATATTAATAAATAATTTTGAAAAAACAACACCTTCCAGAGAAGATTTGCATCGTTTGCAACAGACCATTCAGCTGGCGTAAAAAATGGGAAAAAAACTGGGAAAATGTAAAATATTGTAGTAAAAAATGCAGCAAAAAAAAGAAAATACTGGTTTAGTTTGGTTTCGTAATAATTTACGAGTTAACGACAATGTCTCTTTAAAAAAAGCAATAGAAAACCATAAAAGAGTTATTGCAGTATTTTACTTTAATCCGAAGCATTTTAAAAAAGACATTTTTGGTTTTAAAAAAACAGAAAAATTTAGAGCCCAATTTTTGATAGAAACTGTAGAAAATCTTCAAAAAAACCTTCAAAAATTAAATATTACTCTAATTACTTTTTACGATGCCCCAGAAAACCATTTAAACAAAATTTGTAAAGAGTTTAATATTGATACCATATATTCTCAAAAAGAATGGACAAAAGAAGAAGTTGAAACTAACAAATTGATACAACAAAGTTTCTCTAACAAGATCCACTTTATAGAAGATTACGATCAATTTCTTTACAATCCAGAAACCGTTTCTAATGATTTTAATAATATTCCGAATGTTTTTACCGCTTTTAGAAAAAAGTTAGAAAAATCGGTTAAAGTTCAATCAGAAACTACTCCTACCCCATTACCAAAAGAAAATTTAGTAGAAAATCAAACTAGTATTCCTCACTTAAAAGATTTAGGTTTTCATAATTTTGAAATCCACCCGAAATCAGCATTTAAGTTTTCTGGCGGTGAAGATACTGCCTTAAATAGATTGAATAATTACTTTTTTGAAACCAAAAAAGTGAATTTTTATAAAAAAACTAGAAATGGATTAGTTGGCACAGATTATAGCACTAAATTTTCTCCATGGCTCGCAAACGGTAGCTTATCAGCAAAAACAATTTATTGGAAAATTAAAGAATTCGAAGCTGAATTTGGGGCAAATCAATCTACATATTGGGTTGTTTTCGAATTAATTTGGCGCGATTATTTTAAATATATCTCTTTAAAATACGATAATAGAATTTTTAAAATAGGTGGAATTTTAGAAAAAAACTACACTTGGAATTCAAATGAAAATCTAATTGAAAATTGGATAAACGGTACTTCAAAAGACGATTTTGTAAATGCTAATATGATCGAACTCAAAGAAACTGGTTGGATGAGTAACAGAGGTAGACAAAATGTTGCTTCTTATTTAGCTAAAGAACTTCTAATAGATTGGCGAATTGGCGCTGCTTATTTTGAATCTTTATTAATTGATTATGACGTTCATAGCAATTATGGAAATTGGATGTATGTTGCTGGCGTTGGTAACGACCCTCGAGACAGAAAGTTTAATACGCAACTTCAAGCAGAACGCTATGATGCAAATTACAAGTTTAGAAAAATTTGGTTAGAAAAAACATTATTTTAAAATGAAGAAATTAAGACTAATTCTTGGAGATCAACTAAACAGTAAACATTCTTGGTTTGATAAATCTTGTAAAGATACCATCTATTGCATGTTCGAAATGAGACAAGAAACAGATTATGTTACTCATCACATTCAGAAAGTTGTAGGCTTTTTCGCTGCAATGAGAAATTTTGCAGAAGAATTAGAAACTGCAGATCACCGAGTAATTTATTACAAAATAAATGATGAAAAAAACGCTCAAAATTTAACTGAGAATTTAAAAACGTTAATCGAAGAATATACTATTGAAAAATTCGAATATTTAGCGCCAGATGAATTCAGATTAGACAGACAATTATCTGAGTTCTCATCATCTTTAAATATACCGAATCAAGTTTTTTCTACAGAACACTTTTATACTGAAAGAGATGATTTAAAAACATTTTTTAAAGGTAAAAAACAGTTTTTAATGGAAAGTTTTTATCGTTACATGCGAAAAAAACATCAAATATTAATTGTTAATGAACAACCAGAGGGCGGAAAATGGAATTTCGACGCAAGCAATCGTAAAAAATGGAAAGGTGATGTTTTAATTCCTACAGAAATAAATTTCGATAACAACTTAGAAAATATTTTATCAGAAATTAAAAAAGCAGGAATTGAAACTATTGGTAAAATAAATGCAAAATATTTTGAGTATCCAATTTCTAGAAAACAAGCATTAGAACAATTAGAGTATTTCTGTGAAAATTTATTGGTGCACTTTGGCGATTATCAAGATGCAATGCACACAGATAAAATTTATTTATTTCATAGCCGAATTTCTTTTGCCATGAATACAAAAATGATATCGCCAAAAGAAATAATTAATTCGGTTTTAGAAACCTATAGAAAGAATGTCGACCAAATAGATATTTCTCAAGTAGAAGGTTTTGTTAGACAAATTTTAGGTTGGCGAGAATATATGAGAGGCATGTATTGGATGTTAATGCCAAACTATAAAAATGAAAACTTTTTAAACAATAATAATAAGCTACCAAAGTTTTTTTGGACAGGAAAAACAAAAATGAATTGCTTAAAAAACGCAATTCAAAATTCGTTAAATAACGGCTACGCGCACCACATACAACGTTTAATGATTACAGGAAATTTTGCTTTATTAACGCAAATTAATCCAGATGAAATTGATGCTTGGTATTTAGGCATTTATGTAGATGCTGTCGAGTGGGTTCAGCTACCAAACACTCGAGGCATGAGTCAGTTTGCAGATGGCGGTAAAATTGCAACCAAACCTTATGTTTCTAGCGGGAGTTACATTAGTAAAATGAGTAATTATTGCGAGTCTTGTACATACAAAAAAACAAAAAAGCTAGAAGACGATGCTTGCCCTTTTAACTCTTTATACTGGAATTTCTTAGACGAAAAACAAACCGAACTTTCTTCTAATTTTAGAATGAAAATGATGTATAGTTTACTAAACAAAATGTCTACAGAAGAAAGATTAAAAATTAAAGAAAAAGCAAATCATATAATAGAAAACATAGATGCATATTAATAGAGAAGAAATTAATGTTGTTTGGTTTAAAAGAGATTTACGCTTAGAAGATAACGAAGCTATTTACAACGCTTTCAATTCTAATAAACGTACGCTGTTTTTATATGTTTTAGAACCATCTTTAATAAGCGACGAGCATTACGATAATCGTCACTGGAATTTTATAAAACAATCTATCGAAGATTTAAACGAACGTTTAAAAAAATATAATTCTAAAATTTTAACTGTAGAAACCGAAGTTGTAACCGCTTTTAATCAACTTGCTACAACCTATAAAATTAATACGGTTTTTTCACATCAAGAAACAGGTTTACTACTAACCTTTAATAGAGACAAAGAATTTAAAAGATACTGCAGAAACAATACAATTGAATGGATAGAAAACAATAACAACGGCGTTTTAAGAGGCTTACTAAACAGAGAAGATTGGTTTGAAAAATGGGACAACTACATGTACGCTTCTCAAATAAAAAATAATATTTCTGCTGATAAATTAATCAATATTGATGAAATTGAAGCAATCGAAAAATTATTTAGAACGGTAAATCTAGAAACAAATAAAAAAACTCCGTTTCAAAAAGGAGGTTCCAAACTTGCTTGGAGATATGCCGATTCATTTTTTAAAACTAGACATGAGAAATACATGTCTAATATTTCTAAACCCTTATTGGCCAGAGAAAGCTGCAGCAGGCTATCTCCTTATATTGCATGGGGAAACGTATCTATAAGACAAATATTTCAGGAAGCCGTAAACAATACCACAGATAGTAACAAAAAACACATTAGCGCATTTATTTCTAGATTAAGATGGCAAGCACATTTTATTCAAAAGTTTGAAATGGAACACAGCATGGAAAACGAAAGTATAAATAAAGGATATCTAAAACTAAAAAAAAGTATTTCAAAAAAATACCAAGAAGCCTGGAAAAATGGAACTACAGGTTTCCCGATTATAGATGCCTGTATGCGATGTTTAAAAGAAACTGGTTACATAAATTTTAGAATGAGAGCGATGTTAGTTTCGTTTTTTACACATATTTTATGGCAACCTTGGCAACATGCATCGCAACATTTATCTCAACTTTTTTTAGATTTTGAACCAGGTATTCACTTTCCGCAATTACAAATGAGTGCAGGCGAAACTGGTATTAATTTATTAAGAATCTACAATCCTATAAAAAATAGTTTAAAGCATGATGAAGATGCTACTTTTATAAAAAAATGGGTTCCAGAATTAAAAGAACTTCCTACACCTTTTATTCACGAACCGTATTTAATGACACCTTTAGATCAACAGTTTAATAATTTTGAGCTAGGTAATCATTACCCTAAACCAATTGTCGACATAAAAACAGCTAGAAAAAATGCAAGTGATATTTTATGGAAACTTAAAAAAGACAAAACTGTTCAAGAAGAAAGTTATAGAATATTAAAAAAACACACCGTTTCTAATAAAAAAAGCCTGTTTACTAAAGGTTAAACCTATTGATAAAAACAAATTTTAATATTTTGTTAAATTTTGTTTAATCATTTTCATACATTGTTAAACATAAATATATTTTTCGTATATTTGAGTAATGATATTTAATACCACACATAAAAACAATGACGCTAAAGCAACCATAGATGACTTATTAGGTGCGCCTTATAGTTTTTTTCAATCATTAAAAATGGGTGGAACAGGCTCTAAAAGAATGATAATTGAAAAAGTAGGTCATGGTTTTGCTAAATACATGAACAAAGTTTCTGATATAAATTACGGTAATATAGAACTTAGACAAAAAGGAATTATAGTTCATATTAATAAAGGGTTAGAAACTTTTAGTTGGGCAATACCTTATTACCAACTTCACACATATAGAACTAGTGGATTTAGCATACATGCACAAGGCAACTTTGTTAGGTTTAAATACAACAAACTGTTTAATGAAAACAAAAAGTTTATCGAAAAATTAGTAAACTTTAAAATAGAAAACGACAAACAATATCAACTATACTAGATGAAAAAATTAAATGGCACATCTATTGATAGAATAATAGAAATGGCTTGGGAAGACAGAACAACTTTCGAAGCGATAGAATTTCAATTTGGTTTAAAAGAACAAGAAGTAATCAATTTAATGCGTTCAGAAATGAAACTATCTAGTTTTAAAATGTGGCGTAAAAGAGTTCAAGGAAGAAAAACCAAACACGAAAAACTTAGAAACTTCGAAAAAGGACGTTTTAAATGTTCAAGACAAAAATCTATCTCGAACAATAATATAGCCAAAAGATAAACCCGTGCTTTGCTTTAACAAAAACGTTTAAGACAGCACATAAAAAAGAAAATTATGATAACAGAATTATTACAAGAAGAAAAAAAAGGACTTTTAAATGGTTTTACCATCGATGATATTGGTGACGATCATTTATTTACCGGCTTAGAAACTCCAATGAAAAAGGATGCATTTAAGCTTTCTGACACCGAGAAAAAAGATAAAATTGCATCTTTATTTTCAGAAATAATGGATGTAATGGGTTTAGATTTAACTGATGATTCTTTAAAAGGAACACCAAAAAGGGTGGCAAAGATGTACATTGATGAAATCTTTTCTGGTTTAAATCCTGCAAACAAACCCAAAATAGCTTTATTCGATAACAAATATCAGTACAATCAAATGTTAGTCGAAAAAAATATTACATTTTACTCTAATTGCGAGCATCATTTTGTTCCAATTATTGGTAAAGCACATGTGGCATATATTTCTTCTGGTAAAGTTATAGGTTTATCTAAATTAAATAGAATTGTACAATATTATGCAAAAAGGCCACAAGTTCAAGAAAGACTTACAAATCAAATAGCAGAAGAATTAAAAGCAATTTTAAATACCGAAGATGTAGCAGTAATCATAGATGCAAAACATTTATGCGTTTCCTCTAGAGGAGTCAAAGACGATACTTCTGCAACAGTTACCTCTTATTTTGGAGGAAAATTTAACCACCAAGAAAAAATAGTAGAATTACAGAATACCTTAAATTATTAATTATGAAGTTAATCGAACAAGCACTAGAGTTTGAAACTCGCAAAAAAAGATTTCCAACAACCAGCGATAGAATATTGGCTGCAAGAGAAGCAAAACAATTAATTTTAAGTCTAAATGAAGTTTATAAGAAAAATAAAGACGCAAATATTATGGATATTATGAAGCGTTTAACTCTTATAAAACAACGAATTGAAAGACGTTTGAAAGGAAAACCGCTTACTGCTTAATAATAAATGCACATTTTTATTGCTTATCTAAGTTTTATAATTATATTGGAAAAATTATAAAAACGACAAGATAAGTAGAATGGATTTATTAGAAAGAGCTGTAGAGTTTGAGAACAGAAAGTTCTCTTTTAAAACAACAAGTGATAGAATTTTGGCGTCTAGAGAAGTTAAAGCACTTATTTTAGAGCTAAACCAAGTATATAAAGTAGATAAAGATCCAGAAATTATGGATCAAATGAAGCGTTTAACTGCTGTGAAGCAAAAAATTGAAAAGCGCTTGAAAGGAAGACCTTAAAAAGCACATGAAAAAAATAATAGTAGTAGGAGGAAGCAAAGGAATTGGAGAAGCAATTGTTAATGCACTAGTAGATAATAATAATATTATAAACATTAGTAGAACAGCGCCTTCGCTTTCTCACGCTAACTTAAAACATTACGACTGTGATGTTCTTAATGATGAACTACCAGAAATTGAAAACGCAGATACACTAATATACTGCCCTGGTAGCATCAATCTAAAACCTATATCTAGGTTAAAATTAGAAGATTTTAGAGAAGATTTCGAAATAAACGTTGTAGGAGCTGTGAAAGCTATTCAGCAATATCTTCCTAAATTAAAAAATGGTAAAAACCCTTCTATTTTATTATTTAGTACAGTAGCTACAAAATTAGGAATGCCTTTTCATGCTAGTGTTGCTGCAGCAAAATCTGCAGTTGAAGGAATTACAAAATCTTTAGGAGCAGAACTTGCACCAACAATAAGAGTTAATGCAATCGCACCAACAGTTACAGATACAGATTTAGCATCAAAGCTACTTAGAAACGAAAGAATGATAGAAAATATTACAGAACGTCATCCTTTAAAAAAGTTTCTAAAACCAGAAGAAGTATCAGATTTAGCAACTTTTCTTATCTCAGATAAAGCTCAATCAATATCCGGTCAAATTTTCGAATTAGATTGCGGTATTGTTAACTTCAAAATATAATAACATGACTGATATTTACAAAATTAATATCAATAGCTTACAAAATAAAGCTATTGACTTATCTGAGTACAAAAATAAATTTATATTATTTGTTAACGTAGCTTCTAAGTGTGGTTTTACATCACAATACAAAGAATTAGAAGAATTATACAACACTTATAAAGAGAATCTTATAATTATTGGTTCTCCATGCAATCAATTTGGAGCACAAGAACCCGGAACATCAGAAGATATAGAAGCTTTTTGTAAAGTTAATTTTGGTGTTACTTTTCTAATGACAGAAAAAATAGATGTAAAAGGCACTAAACAACACCCGCTTTACACTTGGCTTACAGACAAATCTTTAAACGGAACTAAAAGCTCTTCTGTAAAATGGAATTTTCAAAAATATTTGGTATCTCCAGAAGGCAAACTAATAGATTACTATTTTTCTATTACAAAACCTCTAAGCACTAAAATTACAAAACATTTAAAATAAAATTATGTTTGGTTTATTCAAAAAGAAATCGCCTGTAGAAAAACTACAAGAAAAGTATAAAAAACTGATGGAAGAAGCTTATAAGCTTCAATCTATAAACAGAACAGACAGTGATACTAAATATAAAGAAGCAGACGATTTATTAAAAAAAATTACTGAATTACAGGCTAATTCTTAATTAATGAAGCAACTTAAAATAACACTGCTTTTTCTAATTATTAATTTCGGTGGATTGGCATTTGGAAGTTGGTTAATGGACAGTGGGCCGCTTTCTGATTGGTACACAAATTTAAATCAAGCTCCTTGGACACCGCCAGGAATTGTATTTGGTATTGCTTGGACACTTATTATGGTTTGTTTCTCGATTTATCTTGGTAAGTTGTTTACTGTTGAAAATACAATCGAGAATAAAATTGCTTTTTTAATTCAATTTATATTAAACGTAAGTTGGAATTATATTTTTTTTAATAAACATTTAGTGTTAACCGCTTTAATTACAATATTATTGCTTACCACTTTACTTTTTGTTTATTTTTTAAAACTTAGTTCTAAAACTTTATATTACAAATACTTGCTACTACCATATATTATTTGGTTGTGCATAGCAACATCCTTAAACTTATACATTCTAATACATAATTAAGATGAAAATTTACACACTTCATAAAAAACAAAACTTACCAATTTCTAAGGAAGAGGCTTGGAAATTTTTATCAGACCCAAAAAATCTAAAAACAATTACACCAGATTATATGGGATTTAATATTCTTTCTGGTGCAGACAGAGATATGTTTTCTGGCCAAATTATACAATACATTGTTACACCAGTGTTAGGAATAAAAACGAAGTGGGTTACAGAAATTACACATGTTGTAGATAAAGAGTATTTTGTAGACGAACAAAGGTTTGGACCTTATGCATTATGGCATCATAAACATTTTATTCATGAAATTGAAGGTGGTGTAGAAATGGAAGACATAATCGATTACAAGCTACCAATGGGAGTTTTAGGGCAATTAGCACATCCTATTTTAGTAAAACCAAAATTAGAAGAAATTTTTAATTACAGACAAAAGAAATTAATTGAACTTTTTGGAGAATATCAAAAATAATGAAAGAGAATATAAATATTTTTTGGTTTAGAAGAGACTTAAGGCTAGACGATAATATTGGTTTCTACAATGCACTTAAAAGTGACTGTAAAGTGTTACCTATATTTATTTTTGATGAAAATATTTTGTCTAAATTACCCAAAGATGATGCTAGAGTAAGTTTTATATTTGAGACGCTACAAAAAATGCGAAAAGAATTGCAAGAAAACAATAACAGCAGTCTTGCAATATTTCATGGTAAACCTTTAGATATTTATAAAGAATTAATAGACACTTATACCATAAATTCTGTTTTTACTAATAGAGATTATGAACCTTATGCCAACAAAAGAGATCAAGAAATTGAACAATTATTAAATGAAAATAATATAGGGTTTAAATCTTTTAAAGATCAAGTAATTTTCGAAAAAGATGAAGTTGTAAAGAAAGACGGAAATCCTTATGTAGTTTACACACCTTTTATGAAAGTCTGGAAAGAAAAATTTAAGGAGTACAATCTAGACATTTATTATACAAATTCTTATCTAAATAATTTAGTTGAAAACACAAGGTTACCAAACTTAAGCTTATCAGAATTAGGTTTTACAAAGTCTAAACAAAAAATTCAAGACTATACGGTAACACCAACTTTAATTCAAGAATACGAAGACACAAGAAACTTTCCTGCATTAGACAATACCTCGAAGCTGGGTCCACATTTACGTTTCGGTACCGTTTCTGTTCGTAAAATGATAAAAAAAGCAACTTCAGAAAAAAATGAAATTTTTTGGCAAGAACTAATTTGGAGAGAATTTTTCATGCAAATACTATGGCATTTTCCAAAAACAGCAACTGCTTCATTTAAACCAAAATACGACAGAATTGAATGGAGAAACAATGAAGCAGAATTTCAAAAATGGTGTAAAGGAGAGACTGGTTATCCGCTTGTTGATGCTGGTATGAGACAGTTAAACGAAACTGGTTTTATGCACAACAGAATTAGAATGCTTATTGGTAGCTTTTTATGCAAACACCTTTTAATAGATTGGCGATGGGGAGAAGCATACTTTGCAGAAAAATTACACGATTATGAAATGGCGAGTAATATTGGTAATTGGCAATGGGTTGCAGGTTCTGGAGTAGATGCCGCACCATATTTTAGAATTTTTAATCCTACTACTCAAATTAAAAAATTTGACAAAGATTTAGAATATATTAAAAAGTGGGTGCCAGAATTTCAAGAATTAACTTACAGCAAAGAAATTGTAGATCATAAAGAAGCAAGAGAACGTTGTTTAAAAACCTACAAACAAGCATTAAATTAAAATACTTTTATTTTTAATCGCTTAATTTTCATACTTTTAAAGACAATCAAAAAAAATTAAAATATGAATACAAGTGAAGTTGCACAAAAATGGAAACAAATGTGCGAGCAAGGTAAAAACTTAGAATGCATAACAGAATTATATGCAGACAATGTTGTTAGTAAAGAAATGCCAGGTGTGCCACACGGAGAAATCGTTTCTGGAAAACAAAACGTAATGGAAAAAAGTAAACAATGGCTAGAAGACGTAATAGAATTTCATTCTAATGAAATCTCTGAACCTGTAGTTGCTGACAAGCATTTTACAAGCAAAATGAACTTTGATGTAACATTTAAAAGCAGAGGAAGACAACAAATGGAAGAAGTTTGCGTTTTTGAAGTACAAGAGGGAAAAATTGTAAATGAACAATTTTTTTACTCTATGTAATATTATTATTTCTTGACTTAGAAAGCTTCAATTTTTATTGAAGCTTTTTTTTATAAAAAAAAGTGAAATTTATTTTGGCAGTTATTGTTTTTTGTATTTAATTTGCCATCTCAAAATAAAAGCCGATGTAGCTCAGCTGGCTAGAGCAGCTGATTTGTAATCAGCAGGTCGTGGGTTCGAGTCCCTCCATTGGCTCAATATTTTATAAAGTCTCAAAATTCATTTTTTGAGACTTTTTTTTATGCTTAAAACCATGTTAAACAACTAATTGTTTAACAATTAATCATTTTAGTTTTTAATTGAATTACTTATCTATAGTAAAATCTAGCGTTAAACTATTTTTTGATTCTGAAAAACAAGCCACATAACTTATAAATTTATATATTTATAATATCTTTACAGCTTTAAGTAAATATTTTATCAAAATCATAATTTTTTATGCTAATTATAGGAATTGCAGGTGGAACTGGAAGTGGAAAAACTACAGTTGTAAATCAAATTATTAAACAATTACCAACAGATGAAGTTTGTGTAATCTCTCAAGATTCATATTACAATGCAACAGACAATTTACCTTACGAAGAAAGAACTAAGATAAATTTCGATCACCCAAGAGCTATTGATTTTGAATTGATAAAAAAACATTTAAAAGCTTTAAAATCTGGTAAAACAATAAACCAGCCAGTTTACTCTTTTGTTACGCATAATAGAACTAAAGATACAATTAAAACACATCCTAGAAAAGTAGTTATTGTAGAAGGAATTCTAATTTTTAATAACAAAGAATTAAGAGATTTATTTGATATTAAAATTTTTGTGCATGCAGAAACAGATGAACGCCTAATTAGACGTTTAAAAAGAGATATTACAGAAAGAGGAAGAGATATGGATGAAGTGTTAACCAGATATCAAACAACACTTAAGCCAATGCATCAACAATTTATAGAACCTACAAAAAACTTTGCAGATTTAATTATACCTAATGATAGGTTTAATAATGTAGCTATCGATATTGTTAGAACTGTAATAAACGAACGTTTGTAAAAATGTCTCTAAAAAAGATTAAAGAAAATAAAGCTTTTAAATTTTTGACAAATAGTTTTGTCTTAATTTTTATTCCGTTTTTAATATGGATGCTATTTTTTGATGAAAACTCGTATTTGGTTCACAGAAAATTTAATCAAGAAATTAAAGATTTAGAAAGCACAATTTCTTTTTACAAAATAAAAATTGCTGAAGACAAGGCAACCATTAAAAAACTCGGAGATTCGTTACAATTAGAACGTTTTGCAAGAGAAAAATATCTTATGAAAAAAGAAAATGAAGATATTTATATAATTGAATTTGATACCATAAAATAGCATGAGTAAATTTTTGTTTAGTGAATTCGAAGAAACATCTCCTTCTGCTTGGAAACAAAAAATTCAAGTAGATTTAAAAGGTGCAGATTATAATGACACCTTACTTTACACTACAAAAGAAGGCATAACTGTAAAACCTTTTTACACAAAAGAAGATAGAACAAACCTTAAAGTTGCTGCAACACAAAAAGCTTCTTACAACATATGCCAAACAATACTAATTGTAGAGGATAAAGAAGCAAACAATTTAGCTATTGATGCTTTAAAAAGAGGTGCTAATTCAATTCAATTTATAGCTCACAAAAAATTTGATTACAAAACAGTATTAAATCAAATTAATTTTAATGAGAGCATTGTTTACTTTAAAATTAATTTTTTAGATGCAGATTTTATTATAGAAATTGATAAATTCATCAACCATAAAAATTGTTTTTTTCAAATTGATATTTTAGGAAATCTAGCTGAAGCTGGTAATTGGTATATCAGTTTAAAAGAAGATGTTCAAAAAATAGAAGACATTATAGCATCTGTAGATAATTCTATTTCAATTTCTGGTGATTTATACGAAAACGCAGGCGCAAACATTGTACAACAACTTGCATACATGTTAGCACATGCCACAGAATACATTCATATTTTTGGCGATAAAATTGCTGGCAAATTACATTTCGAAATTTCAGTTGGCACAAACTATTTTCATGAGATTGCTAAACTTAGAGCATTTAAACTTTTATGGAAATCGTTATTAACTCAATTTAAATTAGAAGAAAAAGAAGCTCATATCTTTGCAAAACCAACTTTACGAAACAAAACAATTTACGATTACAATGTAAATATGCTTAGAACAACTTCTGAGTGTATGAGTGCTATTTTAGGTGGCGCAACTACAATTTCTAATGTTTCTTATGATGAAATTTTTGCTGTTAAAAATGAATTCGGAGAACGAATTTCTAGAAATCAATTGTTAATTCTTAAAGAAGAAAGTGGTTTTGAAAACGCTAATGATTTTGCTAACGGAAGTTACTATATCGATTCTTTAACAGAACAAATGGCAGAAAAAGCCTTGGCTATTTTTAAACAAATAGAAAAAGGTGGTGGATTTTTAAAACAATTAAAAGAAGTTGTTATCCAAAGAAAGTTAAAAGAAAGTGCTTCTAAAGAAGAAACTCAATTTTTAAATAATGAATTGATTTTATTAGGAACTAATTTGCAACCAAATAAAGACAATTTAATGCATGATAAACTAGTTTTAGATCCTTTTTTAAAACAACGAAATATCAAAACTTTATTTCCGCCAATTAATAGAAAAAGGCTTTCAGAAAAACTAGAACAACAAAGACTTAAAGAAGAAAAAGCAGGTGAATAAGAATAGCGAAATTTTAGAATATCAAAAAGAGCAAAAACTTCTAAAAAAAGAGGTTGAACAAATAAAAAAGACAGTTCCTTTTTATTTGGTATCAGTAATATTTGTAATGTTTTTAATATTTTTTTTATTAGAATCTAAAGTGTACAGCTTTTTTGGTGGTATTAAAAATTTTATAATTTTCTGTATTATTTTAACTATAAGCATTTGTGTTTCTTACGTTTATTTAAGTATTAAAAAAGTAAAGCGAAAAGAAAAATTATCAAAAAATATAGGTTCGAAAATATATAATTTAATGAAATTAGAAGATGAGTAGAAAATCTGTAGAAAACATATCGTTATTAAAAGATAATAATCTTAAAGAGAAAAGTTTTAAACATGAAAACTTTGTAGCTGGTATTGCACCAAATTTAAGAGGTCCTTATTCTACAATGTACGTTAGAAGACCCTGGACAATAAGACAATACGCAGGTTTTTCTACTGCAGAAGAAAGCAATGCTTTTTATAGAAGAAATTTAAAGGCAGGTCAAAAAGGATTGTCTGTTGCATTTGATTTGGCAACTCATAGAGGCTACGATTCAGATCACGAAAGAGTTCAAGGAGACGTAGGTAAAGCTGGTGTTGCAATTGACTCTGTAGAAGACATGAAAGTTTTATTTGATCAGATTCCATTAGATAAGATGTCTGTTTCTATGACTATGAATGGTGCTGTATTACCAATTTTAGCATTTTATATTGTCGCTGCAGAAGAACAAGGTGTTTCATTAGACAAACTCTCTGGAACAATCCAGAATGATATTTTAAAGGAGTTTATGGTAAGAAACACTTACATCTACCCTCCTTCTCCATCAATGAAAATTATTGCTGATATTTTTAAATATACCAGTAATAATATGCCAAAATTTAATTCTATTTCTATTTCTGGTTATCATATGCAAGAGGCTGGTGCCACTGCAGAAATTGAATTGGCTTATACATTAGCAGATGGTTTAGAATATATTAGAAAAGGAATTGATGCTGGTATGGATATTGATTTATTTGCACCAAGATTATCTTTCTTTTGGGCTATTGGCATGGATCATTTTACAGAAATAGCTAAATTAAGAGCAGCTAGAATGTTATGGGCAAAAATTGTAAAACAATTCAATCCTAAAAATCCAAAATCTTTAGCATTAAGAACTCATTGCCAAACAAGTGGTTGGTCTTTAACAGAACAAGATCCTTTTAATAATGTTGCTAGAACTACCATAGAGGCTATGGCTGCAGCATTTGGTGGCACACAAAGTTTACATACAAATGCTTTGGATGAAGCCATTGCTTTACCAACAGATTTTTCTGCTAGAATTGCGAGAAATACTCAAATATACCTTCAACAAGAAACTCACATAACAAAAACAGTAGATCCTTGGGCAGGTAGTTATTACGTAGAAGAATTAACCGAAGAAATAGCAAACAAAGCTTGGGTACTTATACAAGAAGTAGAAGAATTAGGCGGAATGACAAAGGCTATTGAAAAAGGAATTCCGAAAATGAGGATTGAAGAAGCTGCTGCAAAAAAGCAAGCTAAGATAGATAGCGGACAAGATTTAATTGTTGGGGTAAACAAGTACAAGTTAGCGCAAGAAGATCCTCTGCATATTTTAGAGGTAGATAATGAAGCTGTTCGTAACTCTCAAATAGAAAGATTAAATAAACTAAAAGCAGATAGAAATAATGATGCCGTTAAATCTTCGCTTTCAGATTTAACAAGCGCTGCAAAATCCGGTAACGAAAACTTATTAGATTTAGCGGTAAAGGCAGCTAAAAACAGAGCTACTTTAGGTGAAATATCTGATGCTTTAGAAGTAGAATTCGGAAGACATAAAGCAGTTCATAAAACAATTTCTGGTGTGTATAGTAAAGAAATTAAAGAAGATAAAGTATTTAAAGAAGCCAAAGAGTTAGCAGATAAATTTGCAGAACTAGAAGGCAGAAGACCAAGAATAATGATTGCTAAATTGGGGCAAGATGGCCACGATAGAGGTGCAAAAGTTGTTGCTACTGGTTATGCAGATTTAGGTTTTGATGTAGATATTGGTCCTTTATTTCAAACACCAAAAGAGGCAACTAAACAAGCTGTAGAAAATGATGTACATATTTTAGGAATATCTTCTTTGGCAGCAGGACATAAAACTTTGGTGCCGCAAGTAATTGCAGAATTAAAAGCATATGAAAGAGAAGATATTATGGTAATTGTTGGTGGTGTTATTCCTGCACAAGATTATCAATATTTATTTGATGCAGGCGCTGTTGGGGTTTTTGGCCCAGGAACTAAGATTGCACAAGCAGCAATAGATATGTTAACCATTTTAATAGATAGTATTTCTGAATAATTTAAAAAAAGCAACTTTAAAAAGTTGCTTTTTTTATTCTTCATCTATTTCTTAAACATAATGTTTTCTGATTCAGAAAAATTCTCATCAGGAATTTTATTAAAAAACTCTAATGTTTCTGTTTCGTTTGTATTACCATACGGAACCAAAATTGTTCCTTTAGTATCATCTTTCGTTTCAATTACATATAATATAGACATATCAGACGGATTACTATAACCTTCGTATCTGTGTTTAGCTACAACCTTAATTCCGTTTGGTGTAAACCTAATGTCAGATCCGTTTTCAATCAACATATTTCCGTCTACTCTGTAACTATTTGTATATCCTTCGTTTTCATATTTTTTAATGAAATCTAATTCGTTTGTTCCTTCGTTATTCATAATGTAGATTTTTAATTTTCACTAAATTAGAAACATTCTTAAATTTTGAATATCGCAATCCATATAAAAATTAACGCAAACAAAACTTCTATATTTTTTTGATAGAGTTAATTTTAAATCGATTAACGACAACATTACAGCCTGTATTCGATTAAATTTGTGTAAAACAATTCAACCATGGCTATTTTAGGAAATATAATTAAAGGAATTATCAGTTTAACTGATACACTTTCTACCGAAACAAATCATATAGAAAATCAGAAAGAAATATTAAATAAATTATTAGAAACTGCTAAAGAAACACAATTTGGAAAGCATTATAATTTTGAAGAAATTTTAAATTCTGAAAATACTCAAACAGCATTTCGTAAAGAAGTACCTTATTTTGATTACAATTCTTTACATAAAAATTGGTGGTATAAAATTCATGAAGGTGAAGAAGATGTAACTTGGACAGGTTCACCTTCTTATTTTGCATTAAGCTCTGGTACAACAGGTAAAACAAGTAAAAGAATTCCTGTAACCGATGATATGATTTCTGCCATTAGAAGCTCTGGAATTAAACAAGTTACTTCTCTTAACAACTTCGAATTACCAGCAGATTTTTTCGAAAAAGACATTATGATGTTAGGTAGTTCTACAGATTTAGCTGAAAAGGACGATCATTTAGAAGGAGAAATTAGCGGAATTAGTGCAAGTAACATTCCGTTTTGGTTTAAAGGATATTATAAACCCGGAGAAGAAATTGCTAAAATAGAAGACTGGGACGAGCGTGTAAATCATATAGCAGAAAATGCAAAATCTTGGGATATTGGCGCTTTAAGTGGTATTCCGGCATGGATAGAATTAATGCTACAAAAAGTGATCGAACATCATAATTTAGAAAATATTCATGAAATATGGCCAAACTTAAAGGTTTACACATCAGGAGGTGTTGCTTTTGGTCCTTATGAGAAAAGTTTTAAAGCATTATTAGGAAAACCGGTAACTGTAATTGACACTTATTTAGCATCCGAAGGTTATATTGCAACACAAACAAGACCAGAAACAGATGCAATGCAATTAAATACAGAAAATGGTATTTATTTTGAATTTGTGCCTATGAATCCTGATTATATAAACGAAGATGGTTCTTTAAAGCAAAATGCACCTTCTGTTAGTTTAGATAATGTAGTTTTAAATCAAGATTATATCTTAATAATTAGTACCGTTAGTGGCGCTTGGCGATATTTAATTGGTGATACAATCGAATTTACAGATGTAGAAAAAGCAGAAATTAAAATTACGGGTAGAACAAAATTCTTTTTAAATACAGTAGGTTCTCAATTATCTGTTAATAAAATGGATGATGCTATTCAATATTTAGAAGAAAAATTTGCTACTCAAATAACCGAATATACTATTTGTGCAAAAAGATTTGAAGATGGCGAGTTTTATCATTCTTGGTATTTAGGAACAGAATTGAAAGAAGATAATTCTAAAATTGTTGATGAATTAGATAACTATTTAAAAAAAGCTAATAAAAATTACAAAGTTGCTAGAAGCAAAGCTTTAAAAGGAGTTAAAGTAAACATTATTCCGGTAGAAAAATTTTATGATTGGAATGATAGTAACAAGAAAAAAGGCGGACAAGTAAAAATGGAACGCGTTATGAAAGAATCTAAATTTGCAGAATGGGAACGTTTTGTAAATAACAACGATCTTAAATAATTAATTATGGAAACAATTACAACTATTAATCCGGCAACGGAAAAAGAAATAAAAACATACAAAAGAGACTCTAAAGAAGAAGCATTAAATAAAGTTGAAATAGCAAATAAAGCCTATTTAAATTGGAAAAACACTTCGTTCGAAGAACGCTCTAAATTAATGCACAAACTTGCAGATATTTTTGATAAAAAAAAGAACGAATATGCAAATTTAGCAACAGAAGAAATGGGGAAAATAATTTCTCAATCTAAAAAAGAAATTGAAAAATGTGCTTTAGTTTGTAGATATTATGCAGATAACATTGAAGAATTATTAGCAGATAAAATTATAGAAACAGAAGCTAAAAAAAGCTATGTTACATATCAACCCTTAGGTGTAACTTTGGCTGTAATGCCATGGAATTTTCCGTTTTACCAAGTAATTAGATTTGCAGCACCTGCTTTAATGACTGGTAATACAGCTGTTTTAAAACACGCATCTAATGTACAAGGTTGCGCATATGCATTAGAAAATGCTTTTAAAGAAGCTGGTTTTCCTAGCGGAACTTTTACCAATTTAAATGTAACCTCAAAATTAATTAAACCAATTATAGAAGATGAAAATATCGTTGCAGTAACACTAACTGGTAGTGAACCTGCTGGAAGATCTGTTGCAAAAATTGCGGGAGAAAATTTAAAGAAAACCGTATTAGAATTGGGCGGTAGCGATGCTTACATTGTTTTAGATGATGCCGATTTAGAAAAAGCTACAGATTTAGCTACTTTTGGTAGGTTACAAAACAACGGGCAAACTTGTATTGCTGCTAAACGTTTTATAGTTTTAGAAGGTATTTATGATGATTTTCTAAAATTATTTACTAAGAAAATGCAAGATGCAAAATTAGGCAATCCTACAGACGAAGATGCGTATTTCGGACCAATGGCAAGAATTGATTTAAGAAATGAAATTCATGAACAAGTAGAAAAAACGATAAAACAAGGTGGAAAATTAGTTTTAGGAGGAAAAATTCCTGATCGTGTTGGTGCTTTTTATCCAGCTACAATTTTATCAGAATTAAAACCAGGAATGACTGCCTTTGATGAAGAACTTTTTGGACCCGTTGCTTCTGTTATTAAAGCTAAAGATGAAGACGAAGCTATAGAATTGGCAAACAACTCTACTTTTGGTTTAGGCTCTGGTGTCTTAACAGGAAATTCTGAAAGAGGTGAAAAAATTGCTCTACAATTAGAAGCCGGAAATAGTTTTGTTAATAAACTGGTAGCTTCTGACCCTAGAATGCCATTTGGCGGAATTAAAAATAGTGGTTACGGAAGAGAACTTTCTAGTTACGGAATTAAAGAGTTTGTAAACACAAAATCTATTTGGATTGACTAAGAAAGATTAAAAACATAACTCACTTACTAAAATACTCAATAAAAAATCCAATTTTAAAAATTGGATTTTTTTTATGTTAAATCTAATAATTACCACTACAAAAACTTAAATTATTTTGTAAATTGCAAAGCTATTTTCATTAAAAAAATCGAACACGCAAAAAACTACTTATCAGTTATTTATGTCATTTACTAGAACCTTAGAAAAACTTAAAATTCTTGCTGACGCCGCTAAATACGACGTTTCATGTTCTTCTAGTGGAAGTAAAAGAACAAATACAAATAAAGGTTTGGGCGATGCAACTGGTATGGGAATTTGCCATTCGTACACAGAAGACGGTAGATGCGTTTCTTTATTAAAAATACTACTTACAAATCATTGTATTTTTGATTGTGCCTATTGCGTTACTCGTAAAAGTAACGATGTTAAACGTGCTGCTTTTAAGGTGCAAGAAGTAGTCGATTTAACTATCAATTTTTATCGCAGAAACTATATTGAAGGGCTATTTTTAAGTTCAGGAATTTTTAAAAGTGCAGATTACACAATGGAACGTTTGGTTGCCGTTGCAAAAAAATTACGCTTAGAAGAAAATTTTAATGGCTATATACATTTAAAATCGATTCCGGGTGCTTCTGATGAATTGATGAGAGAAGCTGGATTATACGCAGACCGATTAAGTGTTAATATAGAAATACCAACAAAATCTGGATTAAAATTATTAGCACCTGATAAAAATTTTGATGATTTTATAAAACCAATGAATAAGGTTAAGAATGAAATCATTCAATACAAAACCGAAAAGAAAATTATAAAAAGCACGCCAAAATATGCGCCTGCAGGCCAAAGCACTCAAATGATTGTTGGTGCAAGTGGAGAAAACGATTTTCAAATTTTAAAAACTGCAGAGCATTATTATAAAAACTACAATTTAAAAAGAGTTTATTATTCTGGTTATGTGCCAATAAGTTTAGATAACCGATTGCCAAAAATAGGAACTGAAGTACCCATGTTAAGAGAAAATCGATTGTATCAATCAGATTGGTTAACTCGTTTTTATGGCTTTCAAACCAATGAAATAGTAAATCTAAATCATCAAAACTTAGATTTAGATATCGATCCTAAATTAAGTTGGGCTTTAAGAAATTTGCATGAATTTCCGGTTGATGTAAATACAGCAGACAAAAGAATGCTGGCTAGAATTCCGGGAGTTGGTATGAAATCTGTTTCTAAAATTTTAATGGCAAGAAAATACAGAAGATTAAATTGGGATCATCTTAAAAAAATAGGAATCGCTTTTAACAGAGCACAATACTTTTTAGTTTGCGATAGCAATATTTTTGAAAGACGAGATTTAACAGCAGAAAAATTAAAGGCAAAGATCTTGAAGAATTCTAAGAGCAAATATGATAAAATGCTAAGTCCGCAATTAAATTTATTCTCTTAAATGCAAGAGAAAACACTAATTTACGATGGCTCTTTTGACGGATTTCTATGTTGTGTTTTTTACGTTTTTGAATATAAACTTAAAAATGCTAAAATTCAGAATGAGTTTGTTTTACAAAATGCCTTATTTTCTGAAAATGAAAAAATAAGTACAAATAAAGACAAAGCAGACAGAGTTTGGAAAGGTTTAAAAACCAAAGCATCTACAATTAGCACCACAAAAATTTATTACGCATTTTTAAGCGAGCAGCCTGGGGTAGAAAATATTTTATTAGACTATATATCTTATATCTTTAAGAGTAATAATAAAGTAGACACAGATTTTACTTACGATAGTGTTTTAAAAACATCAAAAATTGCTAAAAACGTTAGTAGAGAAAAACATAGAATGGAAGCTTTTGTTAGATTTAAACTTACAAAAGACGCAATTTATTTTGCAAACATAGCTCCAGATTTTAATGTTTTACCATTAATTTCTAAGCACTTTAAAAGCAGATATGCAGACCAAAAGTGGGTTATTTATGATATTAAAAGAAATTACGGATTATATTACGATTTAGAAGTAGTTACAATAATGCAAATGGAGTTTCCTAAAAATTTCGATTTTTCTAAAACTGATAAAAACTTTTTTTCTGAAGAAGAGTTTGAGTTTCAAACGCTTTGGCAAAACTACTTTAAAAGCACAAATATAACAGAGAGAAAAAACATGAAACTTCATATTCAGCATGTTCCAAAAAGATATTGGAAATATTTAAGCGAAAAACAACCTTAATTAAACTGCAGTTAAGTTATTTCTTTCTTCAACTAACACCATTATTTCTTCCGGAGATAAATAATATCTCTTTATTCTTTTTTTATAAACTTCAGAAACATCAGCATTATTTAAAATAAAATCCTTTGTTTTTAAAATATACGATTCCATTTTGTGTTTTACAGCAAAACTATCAGCAGCTCTTTCTGCTTCAACAATATGATTATCAGAAAAAAGATATTTAACTCCAAACCAAATTAGGTTTAACTTGCTTCTATCTTGGTAATCCATAATATGCCCTAATTCATGACCAATCCAACCAATAAATACATCCGTAGGTATATCTCTGGTAGAAAATTCTTTATCAGAAATTTTAAATTTCTCACTAATTAAAATTAAAAATTTACGCTCTTTTTTAGATTTAAAAAAACTATCAAAAGTTGGTCTCGCTTGCATTGTAGATTTTTTAATATTCTTTTTAAACTTAAATTCTATATGAATATTTTTTAACTGCGGATAATATTTTAAAGCGGTTTCTACTTCTGCTTTTATAGAATTTGGTATGATATGATATGAAGACATAAATATTGTGATTTTTTTAAAACTTTAATACATAAATATACCGCTATCTAGAAGTTCTTTTGTGCTTTTATGCTTAAATTTGTAACTCTTTTAAAAAGCATTTCAAAAGGATGAAAAAATTATTAAATTTCCTATATTCTACTCGCTTAATGGCGATATTATTTTTCTTATTTGCAACTGCAATGGCAATAGCCACTTTTATAGAAAATGATTACGGTACACAAACTTCTAAAGCTTTAATTTACAATGCTTGGTGGTTTGAAGCTATCATGGTTTTCTTTGTAATTAATTTCTTTGGTAATATTTTTAGATACAAACTTTACAAAAAAGAAAAATGGCCCGTTTTAATGTTTCATGCAGCTTTTTTATTAATACTAGTAGGTGCTGGTATTACACGTTACCACGGTTACGAAGGCATAATGCTAATTAAAGAAGGCGAAACAACAGATAAATTTTTATCGGAAACAACATATTTAAATGCAATTGTAGACGATGGTAATTCGCAAAAACCAGAAATAAATGCACCTATTATGCTTTCTGCTTGGGGTTCTAATTCTTGGTCTTACGCAGATAATTTTAAAACTGATAAAAATGACATCGATTTTAAATTTGAATTGGTAGACTACATTCCGTGGGCAGAAAAAAAATTAATTGAAGATGAAAATGGTGTAGAACATTTATTCTTTGTAGAATCTTCTGAAGGTACACGCCACGAACATTGGATAAAAAAAGGAACATTACAAAACATTCACGGTGTTTTAGTTGGTTTTGAAGCCGATAACAATAACGCATCTATTAACTTTACAAATAAAGATGGTGCATTAAAAATGATTTCTAAAGACGATGGAGATTGGTTTAGAATGGCAGATCAAAAGAAAGGAAAAGTAGTTAAAGATTCTCTTCAAAATTTTCAATACCTAACTTTACACAACATTGGTAAATTACAATTTGTAATACCAAAACCTGCAGAAAAAGGTATAATGAAAACAGTTAGCGGACCAAAAAGTGATAGTGTTTTAGATGTTATTACTTTAGATGTAACGGCAAATAATGAGACCAAAAGAGTAGAACTAAAAGGCGGTAAATTTAATTCTGATGGTTCTAAAGAAGTTTCTGTTGGTGGCTTAAATTTTAGAGTTTTGTATGGTGCCAAAATTCTTACAACACCATTTAGTATTAAGCTAAACGATTTTCAATTAGATAAATATCCAGGTTCAGAAAGTGCTGCTGCATACGCTAGTGAAGTTACTGTAATAGATCCTAAAGAAACTTTTGATTATAGAATTTTTATGAATCATATATTAGACCATAGAGGTTATAAATTTTTTCAAGCTAGTTACGATTTATCAGGAGAAAAAGAAGAAACACATTTATCTGTAAATCATGATTTCTTGGGCACTTTTGTAACTTATTTAGGTTACTCGCTCTTATATATTGGTATGATATGTATTCTTTTTGCAAAAAATACTCGTTTTGATGATCTTAAAAAAAGATTAACAAAAATTAAAAAGAAGAAGCTAACAATGTCTGTTGTATTTGCAATATTCTTATCTAGTTTTACTTTTGCTCAACATCAAAATCAGCATCAACCTAATAAAATTACCAATCAGCAAATAGATTCTATTTTAAAAGCTAACATGGTAGATGTAGCGCATGCAGAAAGCTTTAATAAATTGGTTATTCAGGATAACGGTAGAATGAAACCAGCGCATACTTTTGCTTCTGAATTGGTAAGAAAAGTGAGCAAATCTGAGAAATTTAAAGGTATGGAACCTAGTCAGGTTTTATTATCTATTATAGAAAATCCTAGATTTTGGTTTGAAGTTCCGGTAATTTATTTAGAAAAAGGGAATACTCAAATTAGAGAACTTATAGGTGTTGCAGAAACTACAGAATACGCCGCATTAACAGATTTTATAACTCCTGTTGGTATTTATAAAATAGAAAAGAAAGTTGCAGAAGCACAAAAGAAGAAAATTAAAAATAAATTTGAAAAAGATTTAATTAAAATCGATAGAAGAATTGGTTTACTATATTCTGCTATTGGCGGTGGAATTCTTAAAATTTATCCAATACCTGGTGATGAAAACAACAAATGGGTTTCACAACCAGAAACTTCTGAAGCTAATTTTAAGGGAACAGATTCTGTTTTTGTAAGACAATCTTTACCTGTTTATATTAACTTTTTACAAAAAGGTAAGAAAACCGGTGATTATTCAGATGCTGATAAAATTTTAGACGGAATTAAAAAATTTCAACAAAAATTTGGATCAGAAGTAATACCTACAGACAAAAAAATAGAATTAGAAATCTCATATAATAAAATTCAACCATTTCAATTGCTATCAAAGTACTATGGTTACTTAAGTTTTTTATTATTAATTTTTGTTTTATGGCAAATCTTTATTTCTAAAAAATTGATAAACAACACAGTTAAAATATTATCTTTTGGTGCTGTTGGTTTATTTGTATTTCATACGTTAAGTTTAATTGCTAGATGGTATATAAGTGGTTATGCACCTTGGAGTAATGCATACGAATCTATTATTTTTGTTGCTTGGGCAACAATGTTGTTTGGGCTTTTCTTTGGACGAAAATCTGCACTTACAATTACTGCAACTACATTTTTAGTAGCAATTACCTTAGGTTTTGCTCATCAAAATTGGTTAGATCCAGAAATTGCTAACTTACAACCAGTTTTAAATTCTTGGTGGTTATTGGTACACACTTCTATTATTGTAGCTAGTTACGGTCCGTTATCTTTAGGTATGATTTTAGGAATCTTTGCACTCTTATTAATGATTTTTACGAATGATAAGAATAAAAAGAGAATGGACTTAAATATTAAAGAAATTACCATAATTAACGAGATGTCTATAACTGTTGGTTTGGTAATGTTAACTATTGGTAACTTTTTAGGCGGAATGTGGGCTAACGAAAGTTGGGGGCGTTATTGGGGTTGGGATCCTAAAGAAACTTGGGCTTTAATTTCTATAATGATTTATGCGTTTGTATTACACATGCGATTGATACCTGGTTTACGAAGCAAGTACACGTTTAACTTGTGGTCTATTATTGCATACGCTTCTATAATGATGACTTATTTCGGAGTTAATTTTTACTTAGCTGGTTTACATTCTTATGCTAGCGGAGACAGGGTAATTACACCAACATCTGTTTATTATTCTGTTGGTTTTGTATTAATAATAGGTGTTTTCGCATTTATAAAACACAAAAAATATTATAAAAAATAATTTTAAAAGGAAGTAACTTTATATTTTAAGAAGAAAATGTATTTTTGCTCACGAAAAAATCAATCATAAATATTCTAGTTTACTAGAAATCACAAAAGAAATACTTATATGTTTCATAAAAATATTAAATTAATTTTAGCCGGTTTAATTTCTGTTTGGGCTGTTTACCATTTTGCACAAGGAAATATCATGAACGGAATTTCAATCTTACTATTAGCAGGAATTTTTGTTTTATTTTATTTTAAAAACGAGTTTATTTTACTTGCTTTTTTACAATTACGTAAGCAGAATTTCGAAGGAACAAAAAAATGGTTAGATTATATCAAAAATCCAGAGGCTGCTTTAATTGTAAAACAACAAGGTTATTATAATTATTTACATGGTATTATGTTAAGCCAAAAGAATATTACACAATCAGAAAAATATTTACGCAAAGCTGTAAAACTTGGCTTGTCTATGGATCATGATTTGGCGATGGCTAAGTTGCAATTAGCAGGAATTGCAATGACTAAAAGACGTAAAAGAGAAGCTACTAATTTAATGGCAGAGGCTAAAAAATTAGATAAACATGGTATGTTAAAAGAACAAATGCAAATGATGAAACAACAGATGAAAAAAATCTAACGTTTAATTTCTTTATATTGCATAAAAAAATCCGATGAAATAATTTTCATCGGATTTTTTTATATCTAAAACTCTAAGATTACTTTATTCTTGTTAGAGTTAAATCTTCATTATACTTTACAATAAACAAACCTTTATTTTCTACTATTTTAAAAAGCTTATCTGTATAATCAAACTTACTTTCTACTCTGTAAGAATAACCATCATCAAAAGTAGATTTTAAACTTTTTCCTGATGCCAAACGCACAAGAATATCATAAGTTACATCAAAACCTTTTGTAGCATATGCAGAAGGCAAAACTCCGTTTTTAGCTAAATAACTTTTATTAAAAGCCATGGCGCTGTAAGAATCTTCTCTAACATACTCATCGCTAACATATGTAAAACCTAATTTAGCTAATTTAGAATTGTCTATTTTATCAAATGCGCTAACCTTATCAAAAGTAAATAATGATGCAGTTGTTTCTTCTGGCAAACTAATTAAACTATTGATAACACTTGCAATAATAATTTTATCGCTTGTTGTTAATACAACAATATTTTTCATATTTGGTTTTAAAACATCTGTAAATTTTTGCTTTTTTATATAACCATCTTTTGGTGTGATTAAGCTAACACTGTTTATAGAATCGTGTGATTTTAAAACTTCTCTAATTTTATTAGAATCAAAGTTAGAAGTTGATTTTCCATCTCCAACAATAATTATGTTTCCGTCATGAAAGCTTTCTTCTATATAACTTAACAACTTATCTCTAAATAATTTTTTATTTGGAGACGTTTTTATAATTCTACTAGAAGAGAATTTTGATTGCTTTTTAGAATATACCGGAAAAACAATAGGTGCATTTACATTATCTGCTACATATTCTACCTCTTCAGAATACAAAGGACCAATAATTACATCTTTTTTCTTAAGATTATTTTCTGCAACAATTGTTTTAATTTTTGTACTATTTCTACCTGTATCAAAAACTTCTACGTTTAATTCTACACCTTGTTTTCTTAACGAATCTATTGCTATTTCTGCACCCAAATATAAATCAGTAACAATATTTGCCAATCTACTGTTTCCAAAAATTTCATCGCTAGTTTTTGCTTCTAACTCTTGCGCTCTAAAAGGTAATAGAATTGCAGCATTTATAGAAACACCATCTTTAATTTCGTCTACATAAACCAGTTCTTCTTCAAAAACATCTTCTACGGGCATAATTTTTATAAGTTGCCCAAGTTTTAAACCATCTTTTAATTCTGGGTTTAATTTGATTAACTCTTCTCTAGAAACACTGTAAAACCTCGTTAAGCTAAAAAAAGTATCTCCTTTTTTAACTTCGTGAATTTTGAATTCTTTTTCTAACTCAGAAATTAACAAACTTCTTTGTTTTTCTTTTTCTGATATTAAATCAACGTCTAAGTTTTCTGCTTCCTTTACTTTAGAATTGTCTTCTGTTGCATTTTCATCCTTTTCTTTTGAAATAGAATTACTTACCGAATTCATATTCTTGTTAGGAATAATGATTACAGTATTAGCATCCGGATTTTTATCTACATCAGGATTAAGACGCAATAAATCTTTGGTTTTCATATCTAATTTCTTAGCAATCTCACCAATAGATTCTCCTTCTTTTACTTTATATTGAATGTATTTTTTTTGCTGACCGCATGATACGGTAAACGTTAGAATACACAGAAAAACAAAAAATTTAAGATGTTTCATATATTTTATTCCCATTCTATAGTTGCAGGTGGTTTAGAACTAATGTCATACACTACTCTATTAACGCCTTTTACTTGATTTATTATTTTATTTGAAGTTTTTTGTAAAAATTCATACGGTAAATTTACCCAATCTGCCGTCATTCCGTCTGTACTTTCTACAGCTCTTAAAGCAACAACTTTTTCGTATGTTCTTTCATCGCCCATTACACCAACAGAGTTTACAGGCAACAACATTGCACCTGCTTGCCAAACTTTATCGTACAAACCGTCTTCTTTTAATCCGTTTATAAAAACAGCATCAACTTCTTGTAAAATTCTTACTTTTTCTGCTGTAATGTCTCCTAATATTCTAATTCCTAAACCTGGTCCTGGAAAAGGATGACGACCTAATAATTCTGAATCAATTCCCATAGAAGCTCCAACTCTTCTTACTTCATCTTTAAAAATCATACGCAAAGGCTCTACAATTTTTAATTTCATATAATCTGGCAATCCACCAACATTATGATGACTTTTAATAGTTGCTGATGGTCCTCCGTTTACAGAAACCGACTCAATAACATCAGGATAAATTGTGCCTTGTGCTAACCAAGTTACGTCTTTTATTTGGTTGGCCTCGTCATCAAAAACTTCTATAAATGCGTTTCCAATGGCTTTTCTTTTTTTCTCTGGATCAGAAATACCTTCAAGAGCTTTCAAAAAACGTGCCGATGCATCTACACCTTTTACGTTTAAACCCATTCCTTCGTATTGTGCCAATACACTTTCGAATTCATTTTTACGTAAAAGACCGTTGTTTACAAAAATACAATATAGATTTTCTCCGATAGCTTTGTTTAAAAGAACTGCTGCTACTGTAGAATCTACACCACCAGAAAGTCCTAAAACAACTTTATCTTTACCTACTTTTTCTTTGATAGCGTTTACTGTGCTTTCAACAAAAGAATCTGGTGTCCAGGTTTGTGCTACACCTGCAATTTTTACAAGAAAATTTTCTAATAATTGTTTACCATCTGTAGAGTGATATACTTCTGGATGAAATTGAATCGCATAAGTATCTTCACCTTTTATTTTATAAGCGGCATTTTCTACATCTTTAGTACTAGCTAATAACTCGCCATTTGTAGGTAATTCTTTAATTGTGTCTGAGTGACTCATCCAAACTTGGCTACCTTCAGAAATATTTTCAAAGAAAGTTTCATTACCTTTTATGTAAGATAAATTTGCTCTACCATATTCTCTTGTGTTTGAAGGTGCTACTTTTCCGCCAGAAAAATGAGCCAAATATTGAGCGCCATAACATACGGCTAACATTGGTTTTTTTCCTCTAAGATCTGTTAAATCTGGATGTAAAACATTTTCTCCTCTAACAGAATTTGGACTACCCGATAAGATAATTGCTTTAAATTCTGATTGATTTTTTGGTGGATGATTGTAAGGATGAATTTCACAATAAATGTTTAATTCTCTAACTCTTCTTGCAATAAGTTGTGTGTATTGCGATCCGAAATCTAAAATAAGTACGTTGTGTTGTTGCATGCGCAAAAATACTATTTCAGTTTAAATTTCAAATACTGAAATCGATATTTTTTACGAGAAATTAGAATTCGTTCATTTTAAGTAGAATTCGATTTAAAAGTTTAAATTTTATACACAATTGCATTGATATTCATACCAGCCCCAACAGAAGCTAAAATAACAACATCTCCTTTTGTAACAGACTGATTTTCTATATTTCCTTTTAAAACTAAATCTAATAATGTTGGTACTGTAGCCACAGAACTATTACCTAACTTATGTATACTCATTGGCATAATTCCTTTTGGTACTTTTTCTTTAAACAATCTATAAAAACGTTTTACAATTGCCTCGTCCATTTTTTCGTTAGCTTGATGAATAAAAATCTTTTTAACATCATTAATTCCGTAACCACTTTTATCTAAAGCAGTTTTCATGGCTGAAGGCACATTTGTTATTGCAAACTCATAAATTTTTCTTCCATACATTTTTATGTATTGTGTATTGTCGGTTTCATTTAAATTATAAGAATTACCAAAATGTAAAAAATATGCTTCGTCATTTGCAAAAGTTTGTGTTGCATGACTAATAATACCAGAATCACCTTCTAAAGTTTGCTCTACAATACAAGCACCTGCGCCATCACTGTAGATCATAGAATCTCTATCATGTTTATCTACAATTCTAGACAAAGTTTCTGCACCAATTACCAAACACTTTTTTGCGATTCTTGCTTTTATAAATGCTTGCGCCTGTATTACGCCTTCTACCCAACCTGGGCAACCGAAAAGAATATCATACGCAACACAATTAGGGTTTTTAATATCTAATTTATGTTTAACCTTACTCGCTAAACTTGGTAATGCATCTCCCTGAATTTGACCTTCTTTTAAGTCACCAAAATTATGTGCTAAAATTATATAGTCTAATTCTTCTGAATTAATATTGGCATCTGCAATTGCTTTTTCTGCAGCAAAAAAAGCCATATCAGAAGTATTTATTTCTGGTTTTGCATAACGTCTTTCTACGATACCGGTTATATCTTTAAACTTTTCTATAATTACATTGTTGTCTGCTGAAAAACTTGAACCGTCATTATTTAAAAATTCTGAGTTTAAAAATGTATTGTTTTCTACTTTTAAAGAAGGAATAAAGCTTCCGGTACCAGTAATTTTAGATGAAATCATATCTTAAGAGGTTTATCTCTCAAAAGTAAGAAAGCTATTTTGTTTAAATTTACTATGCACGCATAGTAATGGAAAGTTCAAACTGTTAATTTATTTCTAAAGTAAAAATTTAGAACAGTTGTTTAAGGCTTGTATAAATTCATTTTTAGTTGCATAACCGTAGCAATAGAGGTAGCTCTATTTTTCATTTGCTGTGCTATTTCACCAAAAAAATTTGCATCAATAGTTGTAAATAAATACGATGTCCAAATGGCAAAATGCTTCTTTTTAAACTCAATAAATGCATTTTTATCTATATGTTTTTGCATTGTATTGTTTTTATAAGTTGTAGTTTGAAACAAAATATCGTTCCAGAAATCTGTAATTATTTCTAAATGCTCATTTAAATGATTATTAATTAAGATATCTTCAAAAAAAGGAAGCATTTGATCATCCTTTAGAAGTAAATCATAAAAATTGGTAATAATTAATTTTATGTCTTTTCTAGATGAAATATCTTTTTTAATCATTAGAAATGATTATAAATAAGAACTATCAAAAGAAAACGGCAATAAAGATAAAAGTGATTCCGTTTTTACAATTTCTCCAACTTCTCCCATAAATAAAAGAGGAAAAGCTTGTTTTTGCTTTATTTCATATTCCGATAAAGATTGTCTACAAGCACCACAAGGCCCTACAGGTTTATCTACTTTTGTAATTGTAGAACTTGCTGAAATTGCAAGTTTTATGATTTTAACTCCAGGATACGTTGCTCCTGCAGCCCAAATTGCGACTCTTTCTGCACACATACCAGAAGGGTATGCTGCATTTTCTTGATTATTTCCTAAAACAATTTCTCCGTTTTCTAATAATAAAGCAGCGCCAACATTAAACTTAGAATAAGGTGCGTATGCTTTCTTACGAGCATCAATTGCCTTATTCATTAAAAATTTATCATCTTTAGATAACTCTTCTATATCGTTATAAACAATAGCCGAAGAAGATATTTTAATTTCTTTCATATTATAAAGTCAAAAAAAGCAGCCCAAAAATGACTGCTTTAAATATTGTGCTAAAATTACTAAAAAATTATGATTTTTTAATACTCATCGTAAATTTCACCTAAATCAAAAGATAATGAAAAACGTAATGAATTTTCTAATGGATTATTTACATCTGATGAATTAATTAAATATGACAAATCGATGTTTAAAGCATTCGTTTTAAAGCCACCACCTAATGTAAAATATTGTCTATTTCCTTTATCTTCACTTTCATGAAAATATCCTGCTCTTAATGCAAAAGCATTGTTATATAAATATTCTGCACCAAAAGCGTAAGTTACTTCCTTTAATTCTTCACTAAAACCACCTGGAGCGTCACCAAAAGAACTAAAAATTCCGTCGATCCAACCTTTTTCATCATTAGGATCATTTACTGTTGGCACCAGTAATTTAGTAAACTCTACAGTTGTTGTAATTGTATTATAATCATCTAAAATAAAATCGAAACCACCACCTAATTTAAAGTTTGTTGGTATAAAATCTTCTTCACCTGGTGTGTAAGAAACCTTCGGACCTATGTTTGCGATATTAAAACCGATTCTATATTTACCATTAAAATTACCATAATTTTCTTCTAAAGATTGGTAATAACCAGAAACATCTACTGCAAAAGAATTAATTGGCTGTAAAGAATTACCCGAAGTTCCGTTAAATGCTAAATTAGATCTTATGTATTTTAAAGAAACTCCCATTGCAAAAGTTTCACTTAACTTTAATGAGTAAGAACCAGTTGCAACAAATTCGTTTGGATTTATAGATCCATTTTCTGCACCGTTGCTATCGGTTAAATCTATTTGACCCAAAGAGAAATATTTAAAATCTGCACCCCAAGCTGCATTTTCACTAAATCTATTAATATAAGAACCACTTCCTATAAAAATATCATCTGTTAAATTACGTAACCAAGGCGAATAGGTAATACCCGTATAAATTTGTCTATTGCTAAACGCTATTTTAGCAGGATTGTGAAACAGCGAAAAAGCATCTGCACTTGTAGCAACACCAATATCTCCCATACCACCTGCCCTAGCATCTGGTACAATTAATAAAAAAGGTGTAGCTGTTGTAATACCTCCTGTTTGTTGAGTATCTGTCTGTGCCGCAATTTTAAATGTTGCAAAAGCACTTAATAATAAACATAATCCTAATTTCTTCATTTTATATTCTCTGTTGAATTTTATTCTAATTACAAATATCTATATTTTATTGAAGTATTACTAATTTTTCATACTTCTCTGACACTAAATTACTTGTTGTAGATTTAACTCTTAGTTTATAAACATAAACCCCTTTACCAATTTTATTACCAAAATCATCTAAACCATTCCAAGTTATACTTCTAGACAAATTACCAACCGTAATAATATTTCTATTAATAGTTTTTACCAATTTACCAGAAATTGTAAAAATTTGCACTTGTACTTCTAAATTTTCGTTTGGTTTATTATGGTTAAACCAAAACTCTGTATAATTTACAAAAGGATTGGGATAGTTTAATACGTTTTCTAAATTTAAAATTGCATCGCTAACAACTACGAAGTTCAACGTTAATTCTGATGAGTTATTGTATGTATCCCAAACTTTTATTTTTAATGTGTGTGGGCCAACTTCTAAATCTCTTAATCTATATGTAACTTTCCCTTTTGTAAAATCGTTTAATTCTGTTTGATAAAAGTCATTTAATACAATAGGATTTGTGGTGTCGCCATCTAAAATCCCAATAATATCGTGATCTACGGCAGTAATAGAAGTATTAATACCACTAACATCCGATAATACCGCTATTAAATTAGGAGAAGCATTTGTATTGCCACCGTCTATAAAAGACTCATCATTCATAAACAATTTAACTTCTGGGCCAACGGTATCTTCTGGTGCATTTTCATTAATACCACCAATTACCAAATCTATATTATAACCTGCTTTTTCTGATGTACCATTTTCTGCATAAAAACTTACTTTACCGTTTCCGAGTGCAATTTTAATATCTTTTGGTACAATAAAATCAAACTTAAACGCTCCGTTTTCTATACTAGATTTACCTCTAAACAACTTACTGTCTTGTGTGTCAAAATCTAGAGTTTCTCCAAAACTATTGTTTCCTAAAGTTCTTTTATCAATAATTTTATCGAAAACTGTTGTAGATAAAACACCGTTAAAATTATTTAAAACAGCATCTGAATTATTAACAATTACACCCTCGAAACTTACTTTAGACAAAGCTTTTAAAGTATCTAATGGTTGCGAAATATCTTTACCGTTTAATTTTGTGATTTTTATATTTGGTTCTGGCACTGCAAGTTTCATTGCCGGATCTCCGAATGAATAGATAAAAAACTTCTGTATACTCGAAAAATTATTTTTTGCTTGTGTTAAAGATTCTGCAATTGTAAATTTTTCATCATTAAATTCTAGTAAAATTCTAATTAAACTTTCATTAAATTGTTGTCCAACATTTATAAAAACCTCTCTTGTAGTAGTAATCATACTAGATGCGCCTCCGTTTTTATTCCATAATGTTAACTCACCAGCAGTAATTCTACTCGGATTATCGAATCTAGAAAAATCGCAAGTAACTGTAATTAAAAGAGGTAACGTATTAATATTATTAAACTCTTGAATTTGAGGTTTCTCTAATATCCTTTCTGCTGCAAAACCATCTTCACCACCGTGCCCAAAATAATCAAAAACTAAAGTACCTTTTTCTATTGCATTCGTAATTGCTGTTTTTACTTCCGGATAACGTTCTCCACCAGAAGAATTTTGTTGTACAAAAGCATCAGCATAAATTTTACTAACATTAAAAATTGGTTTTCTATTTTTAATTTCATCAGCAATCGACTCTACACCTTTCTGAATTGGTATATCAAAATCATCATCAATATCATCTGCTAAAAGGGTTACTGTATTTCGCCAATCTCCTTTAGAACTTTCATCATAATAACTTAAAATTTTAGTTACAACATCTTCTGCTTGCGATATTCCTGTAACCGGTATTCTGCTTGAAACAACATCTATGGTATGAGAAGAACTCATGCTACCCTCATTTGCATCTAACATCACAAAAAAATCATCTGTTACATAAGAAAAAGCCAAGTTAAAATGATAAATATCATCCGTTTGAGAAGGTAATTTAACCGGAACCACATTATTGTTATTTGCAATTCTATCTTTGTAATCGTAAGAAGAATCGCCAAAGAAACATACAAATTTTAACTTTTTATCTTCGGATGAATTGGTTGTATATAAATGTCTTATAAAATCTCGAATACCTGTAATATCTTTAGAGCCTGATGCAAACTCATTATAAATTTCATCTAAAATAACAACCTTTGTAGATAATCCGGAATTTGTTTGATGATAATCTGCCAATCTTTGTGCTTGTGAAACCAAATCTTTGCTAGTAATTACAAGATAATTTATATCTTTTAAAGCATGTAAATTTTGATTTTCTACTCTCGAATTTTCAATAGTTTCTGGTATATAAAAATCCGAAGAATTTAATACAACATATTCATTTAAAACTCCTCCGTTGGCTTTAAATCTAAAATCTGATGTAGAACTTTCGTTAGTTATTAATTCAGGATTAATAGCATTTGTTACATCCCAAACTTGGTAAATTTCTGATGCATTTTTTATTTGAAACTCAACTGTACCACTCGCATCAAATTGATTAAAACTTCTAAAACCAAACTGTTTACCGTTTGCTAAAAGATTTTTTTTACCATAAATCTCAATAAAATCTAAAAAAGCATTTGCAGACGGATTTCCGTTATTGTTGTAATTTAATTCTAAAGTAATCGCGTTTGTTGGGTTGGTAAATGCTGCAGTTCTTTCTGATGTTACTGCTTTTGTTAACGAACTCGGATTTAAACCACTAAAACTAAGCGTATATAAATCTGTATTATTTGCTTTTACCGATAATGTAGATGATGAAATGGAATTACTTACAGCTCTTGTTCTAATAAATATATCTTCATTTACCAATACTTTATCAAAAGGTATTGTAAAACTCTGTGTATTTTCGATATTAAAATTGTCATCAAAAAACCATTGTGTACCTGCACCTAATAAGTTTATCTCTTCTTTTTCATAAAAAATAAAATCATCAAAACTAGAAATTTGTGTAGCTGCACTATTTGCGTTTAAAGCTTTATTTTGAATTCTTTTTCCGGCAGTATTACCTACTGTTATAAAATAATAAGCCTTATCAGAATATATATTTTGTCTATGTTTTGCACTTTTGTTTGCAGTATCTAAAACCCAATCGTGAGGGCCTTTCGCATAGAATAAAATAAAATCGTTGGCATCGAAACTACCGTCAGATTCACCTTCTACGTAAATAGCATTTTCCTGTAAATCTTGGTACCTAAAATCATTATTTACAAACGGCAATAAAGTACCACCGTTACCATAAATCCTTATATTTTGAGGGTTTATATTATTTGTAGAAACTCCAATTCTTTGTAATAAATTTCTATCGATCTTAAAAACACCCGTTGTGTCTACAGAAAATTTAAACCAGTCTCCAGAAGCCAAAACAGATGAATTTACTTGTGCGTTTAGTTGCAACGCACAAAATACTGTTAGTATTAGTAGAAGATTTTTTTTCATAAAATAGTAATCAAATAACGTAAAATAAGTGTTTATATTTTAACAACTACAAATATAAGTTATACTAAATATATAAAGCTTACGTTTAATAGAATGTGTATAAAAAATTGATGCGTTAAAATTTATATTTTTCTTGCACTAAATTTTATTTATTGTAAATTGCATCCTTAATAAAAACCCTAAATAATTTTCGATTAGGAAATGGAAAAAATTTTTAAAATATCTTTAGTTGTTTTCACAACATTGCTTTTAGCAAATTGTAATAGATCTACAACTGGTAAATCTAGATTAACTGGTTTATCTTTTAACGATCCTAAAAACGGAAATTATATAAGAAACAGCTCTTTCGAAGGCCAAGAAACTCCGTTAGGAATGGTAGATATTGAAGGTGGTTCTTTTACAATGGGGCAAGTTCAAGACGACGTAATGTTCGATTGGAATACAACTCCGAAGAAAATTCATGTTCGTTCATTTTTTATGGACGAGGCAGAAGTAACAAATTCTGAATACTTTTTATATGTGCAATATATGAAAGATGTTTTCTCTCCTTCTGAAGAGAAATACAAGCACATTTACAATTCTACCTTACCAGATACTTTAGTATGGAGAAAAAGTTTAGGTAATACCGATATTTTAACAGAAAACTATTTTAGACACCCAGCATATGCAGATTACCCAGTTGTTGGTGTTACTTGGTTACAAGCTAATGAATACTGTAAATGGAGAACAAACGCAGTAAACTTAAAAAAGTTAATTGATAAAGGGCACATTAAAAATATTTTTGAATCTGACTCTACAAGAAACTTTTTTGATACAGAAAGATTTTTAAATGATTCTGATAGGCTTTTTGATGGAGATACAACAATTTATAAAAGAGGTGTAAGAACCAGAGTTGTAAGACAAAAAGGAGATCCAAAACCAGGAAAAGATGATTTTCAAGGTAGAAAAATAACACAAGCAGACGGCGTTCTTCAACAAAAATTTAGATTACCTACAGAAGCAGAATGGGAATTTGCAGCAAAAGCGATTGTTGAAAACAGAGAATATAATACTGTTAGAGGTAGAAAAAAATATGCTTGGAATGGTAAATATACAAGAGCTCAAAAGAAAAGATTTAGAGGAGACCAGTTAGCTAACTTTAAACAAGGTAAAGGACAGTATAGTGGTTTACCAGGTTGGAGTTCTGATGGTTCTGATATTCCTATTAGAATTAAATCTTACCCTCCTAATGCCTTCGGATTATATGACATGTCTGGCAATGTAGCAGAATGGGTTGCTGATGTTTATAGACCAATTATCGATAACGAAGCAAATGATTTTAATTATTTTAGAGGTAATTTATTTACTAAAAAGATGATAAATCAAGAAGGAAAAGTTGTTATTGTTGGTAATGATGTAGCTGTAGAATATGATACTTTACCAAATGGTAGCGTTATACCAAAGCAACTACCTGGAACAATTAAATATGTCCCAATTACAAAAGATGATGCATCTTTTAGAACTAATTTTTCTAGAGCAGAAAATGCAAATATTAATGATGGTGATTTAAATTCTAGTAGATTTTATGAAGATGATGAAGATCGTTTTGCTTCTAGACCAAGTATGTATAATTCACCAAAAAAACCTGCAAGATTTAGAGACTCTTTATCTGGTAGAGATGTATTAATAAATGATGACAAGAAAAGAAGAACTCTAATTAGCGATCAAACAAGAGTTTATAAAGGTGGTTCTTGGGCAGATAGAGAGTATTGGTTAGATCCAGCTCAAAGAAGATATTTACCAGAATATATGGCAACAAACTTTATTGGTTTTAGATGTGTTACAGACAAATTTGGTCCAATGACATATAAAAAACGTACTGCCAGAAATCCTAGTAGATAATACACGTAGATTTAAAAAAAACAAACCTCATTGTAACTTCACAATGAGGTTTTTTTATATCTTTATTTTATGAATATAACAGAAATCTATAAGCTTTACTCTAAACACTACTTAGTAGATACAGACACTAGAAAAATTAGAGAAAACACACTTTTTTTTGCTTTAAAAGGAGATAATTTCAATGGAAATAAATTTGCATCAGAGTCCATAAAAAAAGGTGCTAGTTTCGCTATTATAGATGAAGAAGAATATCATAATAATAAAACTACAATTCTTGTGAAAAATGTTTTAGAAACGTTACAAGATTTAGCTCGCTATCACAGAAAGCAATTAAATGCAACAATTATAGCTCTTACAGGTAGTAATGGTAAAACAACTACCAAAGAATTGATAAATGTTGTTTTATCTAAAAAATACAATACAAAAGCAACTTATGGCAATTTAAATAACAATATTGGCGTTCCCTTAACACTTCTTTCTTTTACTCCGGATGTGGAAATGGGAATTGTAGAAATGGGTGCAAATCATCAAAAAGAAATTGAATTCTTATGTTCGATAGCGAATCCAGACTATGGATATATCACAAATTTTGGAAAAGCACATTTAGAGGGTTTTGGAGGTGTAGAAGGTGTAATTAAAGGCAAAAGTGAATTGTATGATTATTTAATAAAGAATAATAAAACTGCTTTTATTAATACTGATGATAAACTTCAAGTGCAAAAAACTAGTAATTGTAATACAATTCATTTTAATAATTCTATAAAATTAATTGACGCCTCTCCTTTTGTTAAATTATCTTTTAACAGCAACACAATTACAACCAATCTAATTGGATCTTATAATTATAATAATATTGCAGTTGCAATTACCATTGGTAATTATTTTAAAGTTTTAGATGCAGATATACAGTCAGCAATCGAAAAATACACACCAACAAACAATCGCTCTCAAATAATAAATAAAGAAAGTAATTATATCATTTTAGATGCCTACAATGCAAATCCTTCGAGCATGAAAGTTGCTTTAGAAAACTTTGCTAGATTAGAGTCTAAATTTAAAACTGTTATTTTAGGTGATATGTTTGAGTTAGGAAGTTCTGCTGAAATAGAACATCAATACATAGTCGATTTAGCTGATAGTTTTAACTTCGAAAACACATTTTATGTAGGCGAGAATTTTTATAAAACTACAACAAAAAATAAAAAATTAATTTCATTTTCAGAATTAGAAGATTTTATAAAAAAGAATCCTCTAGAAAATCAAAAAATATTAATTAAAGGATCTAGAGGAATGGGTTTAGAAAGAATATTAAATTTTATAGATTAATATTTTCTTTATGATATTCTAACAGGTTATCTATTGGTCTTTGTATTACACCAGTAATTTTAAGATTGTATTTACTTGCAACTTTTTCTAAAATATCACTAAAATAATGCGCAATAGAACCTATAAAATAAATTTTTGTTGATTCGTCTTTGTTGTAAGGTAGTATTCGATATTTAAAAAATTCTTGAAATCCTTTTTTGATCAACCTCTTAATATATTTTTCATCTTTAAAATCGAACATAAATTTAGCAAATGTTGCCAAGTACATATTAGGATTCGCTTCTTTATAAATATTATTTTTTATGAAATCTGCTTCTAAATTAAACTCATTTTCAAATTTTGAAGCTATTTTTTTTGGCATATTTTTGTAGTAATAATCTATAATTAGTTTTTTTCCAAAATAATTACCACTTGCTTCATCCATCAAAATATATCCAAGGGAAGGCACAACCATTTCCATGTGTTTACCATCAAAATAACAACTATTAGAACCGGTTCCTAAAATACATACTATTGCTGGTTCTTTGCCCGTAGCAGCATAAACAGCTGCCAACATATCTTCAGCAATAAAAACCTTGGCATTTACAAAAATAGTTTCTAATACTTTTTTTAATACCGCAGTAGGTTTTGGTGTACCACAACCTGCACCATAAAAATGAATTTCTGTTACATCATCTTTAATATTAATAAGCTGAAACATATTAATAATTCTATTATGCAACTCTTCCTCTTCTACAACTACAGGATTCAATCCCAAAGTTCGAACTCTAAATTCTTCTTTTTTATTCGTATTTAAAGCAATCCAATCTGCTTTTGTAGAACCTCCGTCTGCAATTAAAATCATAATATTATTGTTTTAATCAAATATATAATAACTTCAATCAATTGGCAATAGCTATTAAAACTTCAATCGTTTTCGTTTCAAAGAAATTATAAATTAGTATTTTTGCACAAAATAAAACCTTTATGTTTTTCTTTAAAAAGAAAGAAATTCCGTTAACAGATTTCTTTACAAATAATTTTGTTGATATCCATTCTCATTTACTTCCGGGTATAGATGATGGTGCTAAAAATATTGATAACTCTGTAGAATTAATTTTAAAGATGTATTCTTATGGAATAAAAAACTTTATAACAACACCTCATGTTTTAGGAGACGTATATCCCAATTCATCTGAAACGATAAAAAGCAAATTAAAAGAAGTAAGAACAGCTTTAAAAAATAAAGGCTACAGTGACATTAAAATTAATGCTGCTGCAGAATATATGATGGATGAGCAATTTATTGATAGGCTTAAAGCAAATGATATTTTGACTTTAAAAGGAAATTATATTCTTGTTGAGATGTCTTATTTTAATGCTCCAATGAATTTATATGATGTACTTTTCGACATTCAATTAAAAGGATACAAACCAGTTTTGGCACATCCTGAAAGATATAACTTTTTTCATAATGATTTACAAAATTACCATAAGCTGAAAAAAGCGGGATGTTTATTTCAGTTAAATCTATTATCACTAACTGAGCAATATGGTAAAAATGTTCAAAAGATAAGTAATGAATTATTAAAACAAAACCTTTATGACTTTGTTGGTTCTGACACACATCATAAAAAGCATTTGCAGTTGCTAAAAAAGATTGGAACTCAAAAAAATCTAAAAAAGATAAAACATTTACTAGATAACAATAGTAAAGTATTTAACTAAAAAAAGGAGCAATTAAAATTGCTCCTTTTTTTATATGTGTATAGATAATAATATTAACTTCTGTTAAAAATCTTTCCAAACCAAGATTTACCTTGTTCTTCCTCTGCTAAATAACCATAACCATAGCCACCGTATCCGTAACCGTAACCGTAACTTCTCTTAGGGTCTGTGTCATTTAAAACGATAGACATATTAGGTAAACGCTTATTTTTATATAGTTCTTGAGGTACTGCTAGTAAACGTTTATCTAAATAATTTGCTCTAACAATATATAAGAACATATCTGCATACTTAGAGATTAGCAAAGTATCTGTTACTAAATTAACAGGTGCAGTATCTACTACAACATAATCATAATCTTGTTCTGTATCAATTTCTTCAAATAAATTCTTTACGTTATCACCACTTAATAATTCTGCAGGATTTGGAGGTATTGCTCCAGAAGAAATAATATCTAATGTTGGCGCCTGTGGAATTTGAAACTTTAATTCGTCTAGCGTCAAATCGCTACTTGTAATATAATTTGTCACACCTTTTTTACTTTCTAAACCTAAATATTCGGTAACCTTTGGCGCTCTTAAATCCATCCCAATTAATAGAACTTTTTTACCAGATAAAGATAAAGTTGCTGCCAAGTTTATTGAAATAAATGATTTACCCTCACCACTTGTAGTAGAAGTGATAAATATAAATTTCTTAGAACCTTTTTTACTTGCTAACATAAAGTCTAGATTGGTTCTAACCAGGCGGAAAGCTTCGGAACCACTAGAACGAGCATCACTACCAACAATAACTTTTTCTTTAGATTCAGATCTAGGTATGTCGCCTAAAAAAGGAACTGTTAATGCACTTTCGATATCTTTTTTACTGTGAACTTTTGTATCTAAAAGATTTCTTAAATAGATTATTACAAAAGGTATAATTAAACCTAATAATATTGCCGCTAAATAAATTATTTTTCTTTTCGGAGAAACAGGAACTCCCGAACTATAGGCTTCATCTATAATTTTAGCATTAGGTACAGTAACTGCAAGTGAGATGGCCGTTTCCTCCTTTTTCTTTAATAAATATGAATATAAACCAGAGATAATTTCTTGTTCTCTTTCAATATCAATATAACCTCTTTCTAACAATGGGATTGTAGAAACTTTATATTTCACTTTATTTGCTTCCTTATTTGTTTGATTATACTGTGTTTCTAGAGATGCTATTAAATTTGATATACTTTTTTTTAAATTTAGTTTAAGTATTTCAATTTCTTTATTATACTGCAAAATTTGCGGATTTTTACTTCCTGCATTTACACTTAATCTATTTTTTAATAAAACTAAATCATTAAATTGCTTAATTGACTCAGCTATCGAGGCATCAGAAAAACCTAAATTTTGTGGAAGTGTTTCATTATTACTCGAATTTTTATTAATGTTTTGATAGACACCTTTAGCTATTTCAAGTTCAGTTTTTATTGCAATTAATTTCTCATTATTTGCATTAGCCGTGGCTAAAGCCAACTCTCCTTCACCAGAAAGTCCTGTAATATTATTATCAGTCTTAAAATCTTTTACCTTATCTTGTATAGCGCTCAAATCTCTACCAATTGCTTCCAATCTGTCATCTATAAATTCCTTAGTTTTCTGAGAAACCTCACTTTTATCAGCTATTGCGTCAAGATTATATTGCTTTACTAATTCATCCAAAAAATTTTCGGCTTTTTCTTGAATAGGATGAGTAATTGATAAATTCAAGACACTAGTATTTTTATTAACAGGAAAGATATTTACAGCTTTCTTAAAATAATCTATAACCTTATCCCTCGTTAATATTGATATATATATATCATTAGATGTCTCATCAAATTTTGTAGATCTTACAATTTTAAATAGACCTAAATCAGATTTAATTACTTTATCAAAAGCATTTTTAGTAACAATATCTCCATGCTCATTTTTTAATTGAAATTCATTTTTGGAAAGGAAGTTAATCGAAAAAGATGTGTCTTTTTTTCGATTTAGAAACTCTTTATTTAAACTTATTAGTTTTAAAATGATTGGATTTTTATCACCAAATATCTCTGATTTCTTTATTCTCCCTTCTCTTGAATAAATAAAACCTAAATTCAGTGAATCAACAACATTTCCAATGATTTTTCTTGATTTTAAAATTTCAATTTCATTATCTGTATTATTAGATGAGCCGCCTCCAACAATCCCCATGTCTTTGAAAGCCTCTAATTCTTTAGAAATACCAGATTTTTGATTATCTTTTATTAAAATTGATGCAGATGCGCTATATTCTGGCGTACTATACCTTAAATATAAAAAAGCTAATATAAGAGTTAAAAATACTCCTAATACAAACCATTTCCAGTGATAGATATATTTTTCTATCTCTTCTCTGATATTTACAGTATCGTTTTCTTCATTAATGGGTAATGAATTCTGTTCTTTGTTTACTTGCATTTTTACCTTGTTAAAATAGATACAATAGTTATTATTAAACCTGTAACTGATATAAATAAACTCGTATTTGTATTAGAGGAAGCAGATTGAATCCTTGAATAATTATGCTCAATATAAACTGCATCGTTTTGTTGAAGATAATACACCGGAGAGGTTAAGGTCTTATTTGAAGTCAAATCAACGTAGTACTTGTTTTTTTGATTATTTTCTTCTCTAATCACCATCACATTTTTTCTCTTACCAGAAATATTTAAGTCACCAGCTAAACCTATAGCATCTAAGATGCTAACACGCTCGTTTGGTATTGTATAAGTACCTGGCTTTTTAACATCTCCATATACAGAAATTTTAAAATTAGAAATACGGATATTAACTGTTGGATTTTTGATATAATCTGGATCTAATTTATTTTTAAATAACTCTAGAGCCTCCTCTCTTGTAAGACCTCCTAATTTTAACTTCCCCAATACAGGAAAATCTATTTCGCCTTTACTATCAATCAAATAAGCTTGTTGCCTTGGTTGTCCAACAGCAGAGTTTGAAGTACCAAATGATGCTACTGGCAAATTGAAAGGCTTAGTTGCTTCCAAATCATCAGAAGAAATTGTAATTTGTAACAAGTCATCTGGTTTAAAAATTGTTTGAAACTTATTACTCACCTTACTTTGGTCAATTTCATCAAACTGAAAATAGGCAATATCTTTATTGGAAACACATGCTGATGCTGTGATTATTAAATAAAGTAAAAAAATAAATTTAATCTTATTCATGTAAAATTTTTTTCAAAAATAGTATAAAAATCAAATACTAACTAACATTATCTAATTTTTCAAATTCAGAATTATTTGAAACGTATTCTGGCACTAAATCTTTCATAACAGCTACTAAATCGCTATTATTTAAATCACTAAAAGTAGTTGTTAATTCTTCAATTTTAGGTTTAATCTCTTTTGTATCTATTTTTTGGGTCTTAGCAATCATAATTTTTTCATGGTAAGTCTTAATCGTGTTTTCACCATTCGCCAATAACTCCTCGTATAATTTTTCACCTGGTCTTAAACCTGTAATTTTAATGTCAATATCTTCTGGATATTTTAATCCGGATAGGTAGATCATTCTTTTTGCTATCTCAAAAATCTTTACAGATTTCCCCATATCAAAGATATAAATCTCTCCTCCTTTCCCCATAGTACCAGCTTCCAAAACCAAACTACATGCTTCAGGAATCGTCATAAAATACCTTGTAATCTCTTTGTGAGTAACCGTTAAAGGACCTCCTGCTTCAATTTGCCTTTTAAATAACGGAATTACAGAACCATTAGAGCCTAATACATTTCCGAATCTAGTAATTGTAAATTTGGTTTTTTTAGACTTTTTACTAACACAGCTTACATATAATTCTGCAATTCTTTTAGATGCTCCCATTACGTTTGTCGGATTTACAGCTTTATCAGTAGAAACCATTACAAATCGCTCTATTTTATTTTCAATAGATAAATCTGCTAAATTTTTTGTTCCTAAAACATTCACCTTTATTGCTTCGTAAGGAGATTTTTCCATTAAAGGTACATGTTTATATGCTGCGGCATGAAAAATTCTTTGAGGTTTGTATTTTTTAAAAATTCTTGAAATTTTAAATTTATCTCTTACATCAGAAACAATAGCAACAAAGTTTGTAACACCTTTCTGAATCAATTCTTGCTGTAAATCATACAATGGTGATTCAGCTTGATCAATTAAAACAATCAATTTACAATTGTAAAGACTTAATTGTCTAGAAATTTCACTTCCTATAGAGCCTGCAGCACCTGAAACTAAAATTACCTTACCTTCGACTTCTCTCTGTACGATAGGATTGTCAATTAAAATTTGTTCTCTGTCTAATAAATCTTCAATATTTACTTGCTTAATTTGATTTGCTTGTAAATCTCCATCAATCCATTTAGTTAAAGGCGGTACAATTTTAACTTCTACATTTAGCTTTATTAAACTATCTGTTATCTCAAGCAACCTACTAGGTTTAATTTTCTGTATAGAAATAATAACTTCTGTAATATCATGCTTGTCGATAAAATTTTGATCGATCATTGATATATCATAAACACGAATCCTATCAATTTTTTTATTTACTTTATTTTTATCATCATCGATAAAACCTAAAATTTGATAACTTCCTTTTCTTTCTCTGTTTAGAGCGCCGTAGGTTATAATTCCAGAATCACCAGCACCATAAATTAAAGCGTTTGTAATGGTATCTAATTCTGTAGATATAATTTCGTAAAATGCTTTAAACACATATCTACTAATAATAAGCACAAAAACAGAAACTAAATAATGTATTAAAATAATAGAATTCGGAATGATAAAAGATGGATAAACTTTAAATAGTTGGTTAAATACAACAATAAAACTTAGACTAATACTTAAAATTGTAACGCCTATAAAAACATTAAAAACATCTTTTGTACCTGTATGCCTAATAACACCTTTGTAAGAACCAATTATTAAAAAGCTAATTGCAGCAACTAAAAAGACAACAATCAATTGCGGTATAATTGTACTAAAATCAAAATTAAAACTTATATCTAATCTTATAGAATATGCTAAAATAAAAGACAAACAAATAAGAAGAATATCAATTGTAAAAACAATCCATTTAGAAGCATATTTATTTAAGACTTTTAAAAAAAAATTTCTTATCATTATTTTTTTTGGATATAATAACGAATTTACAAAAAATTCTGAATTGAATTTGATATTCTGTTAAAATCGTTTTTTGTTAAATTGGTACTAGAAGGCAAACATAAACCTTTTTTAAATAAATTATATGCAACATTGTCACCGTAAAAAGCATAATTTTTAAAAATTGGCTGTAAATGTAAAGGTTTCCAAAGCAGTCTTGATTCGATATTATCATTTTTTAACTGATTTCGTAACTTTTTATTCGTAAATTTTGAAGCTTTAAAATCAATCAAAATACAACTCAACCAATGATTTGATTTCATAAAACCATCATCTTCTTTAAATAATGAAACACCTTTAACACCGTCTAAAAGACTTGCATATTTTTGATGATTAGCAATTTTTGCACTAACATAATCATTTAAATAACTTAATTCTTCAGCACCAATAAAGGCAGATACAATACTCATTCTATAGTTAAAACCTAACCTCGAGTGTGAATAGTATTCTGATTTATCTTTAGCTTGAGTTGCCAAAAAAATAGCTTCTTCTTTTTCTTCTATGGAATTACATACTAGTGCGCCTCCTCCAAATGATGATACTATTTTATTATTATTAAAAGAAAAGATACTAAAATCCCCAAAAGTCCCACACTTTTGTTCTTTATAAGTTGAACCTAACGCTTCCGCAGCATCTTCAATTAAAATTATTTGATACTTTTTTGCAATAGCCACAATTTCTTCAATCTTACATGGCATACCATACAGATGAACGATAATAATTGCTTTAGGCTTTTTCCCCTTGGCTATTCTATCTAGAATGGCTTGCTCTAAGTACATCGGGCAAATGTTCCAAGTATCTAACTCACTATCAATAAAAATTGGCTTTGCTTTTTGATATAAAATAGGATTGGCCGTAGCAACATAGGTAAAAGACTGACATAAAACCTCATCTCCTTCTGTAACTCCGCTTAATATTAAGGCCAAATGAATAGCAGAAGTCCCAGAATTTAGAGCTACAACATGTTTTTTTTCTCCAAGATATTTTTCAAGTTTACCTTCGAAATTAGTAATAACATCATAATTGGTTGTATTTATTTCTCGTGGTAAATTCACAGAAATATTACTATCCGAAAGCGCTATTCTTTTACTCATTTTTAAAAACTAAGTCTCTTTTTATTTTTCTAAATAACAATATATAACTTAATGTAAAAATAAATATCAATGTAAAAAAAACAATAAACTGAGAAGACAATTCTAACCTGTATGTTTTAAAAATTATAAAATTTACAACCAATTGCAATATAGCATAAATACTAGCTACTTTTAAGTGAGAAATTTTATATACATCAACTAACTTCTGATAAACATGATGTCTGTGCGGATCAAAAACACTTTCTTTTGTAAAAATTTTACGGTAGAGTAAAGTATTTCCTGCATCGGCTCCATAAACAATTATAAGTAATAACATCAATGGTGATGATAATTTTATTGCCAGTAAGAATCCTACAAAATACATAAATAAACCTATTGCAATACTACCTATATCCCCTGCAAAAAAAAGTGCTTTTCTTCTAAAATTATAAAACCCAAAAATTATCAATGATATTGCTGGGTATATTAATAGGTCATTATCAACAATATTTTCAGTATTGTTTATCAAAAACAAACCAGAAATAACTGCTAAAGAATATAAGCCCGTTATTCCATTAATCCCATCCATAAAATTAAACATATTTACAGCTCCTATTCCTAAAATTAAGAATACAGCATACAAATAAAATGGAGAGAAAGGATAATCAACTTGATATAAAATTAAAAAAACGCCTAAAAACTGAAAAGGGAATCTAATTTTAGAACTCAAAGTATAAATATCATCCAAAAAACTAATGACAGAAATCAAAAAAACACCTAAAATAAAATAAGGGTATTGATAATCATTTAAAATAAAAAACAATAAAATCGCTAAAGGAAAGATGATTCCGCCTCCTCTAACTGTTATTTTTGTATGTGAACTCCTTTGATTTGGTTTATCAATAATCTTAAATTTAATTGCCAATTTTAAGTATACATAAGATAATACTGCTAAAAGTAAAGTAACAAGTACGTAGATTTTCATAAATATTAGAATGATGCTATCGTTTTTTCTATTCCTTTTTGTGCGGATAAAGGTAGTTCTTTTTCTATTTGATTTTTAATTTTTTGATTAGAAACAACATAGTTTTCTGTTAACTTTTGTAACCTTTCAGAATTTATTGGTAAAGGTAAGATGTCACCTAATTTGGCTAAAGTATTCACTAAAAATTTAGGCGTCTTCAAAATCTTAGCAGGTTTATTTGTAACCTCTCCCATTATTTTTACCAAATCTTTTGTGGATAGTGATTCATTATCGGCAACATTATAAACCCCTGATTCTATATTAGTGTTATCTATTAATTCATTAATCACAAAACACAAATTTTCTACTGAAACAAAAGATCTCTTATTTTCATATTTACCAAAAGGGTAAGGAATTCCTTTTGATACAAAACTGTATAGAAGGTTTAAGTTACCTTTATTATTTGGCCCATGAATCATGCATGGTCTTAATATGTATACCCTTTTTCCTTCAGGAATCTCTTTAGATAAGATATAATTTTCTGCAGCTAGTTTAGATTTTCCGTAAACAGTTACAGGTTTTGGTGTAACATCTTCTGTTAAAACACCATCAACAACATCTGCAGCGGCTTTTACAGAACTCACATAAATAAAAACTTCACATTCACTTTCTAAAAATTGGTCAAATAGTTTTTTCGTTAATTCTGTATTAACTTCGAAATACTCACTATCTTCTGATGTTTTCTTTAGATCGTGTGCTTTTCCTGCCAGATGAATAAAGCTTTTAGCTTTATTTAGGTCTTCTGAACTTAAGGTTTGATAACTCAACTCATCTTTGGTTGGATTTCTAGAGACACCAATAGTCTTTTTTTTATTATGGGTTAAATAATCGATTAAATTAAGTCCCACAAAACCTTTGTTTCCTGTAACAATATTCATTTTTATTATTTTTATTAGATTCAAAATCAATCTAAAGAAACACTTTTTTTTGACGACCAATCAATATTTTTTTCAGCTTCTGAAATATCGATAAAATTGAAATTTCTTAATAAATAATCAAGTTTATTAATCGCTCCAAAAGTACCGATTCTACTTTTTAAATGTCTGCTAAAAGACAAATTTTTAAATGGTTGCTTGTGATCGAAATCTCTTGGATGCAGATATGTCATCACATAATCTGATTTATTTACAAAATTATTAATCAAAAATTTGGGTAAAATCCTGAAAAAACCACCGCCAGAAAATACTATTTTTTTGCTTAACACTCTGTGAGCATTCATTGGAAATTCTTTTAAAACACCTGATTTTGTGTTAATTAAAAAAGGGCTGTTTTCAGGAAAATTATCGAATCCTCCAAATTTTCGTTCAACAGGAAAAACGGAGGCATCGTATTCAATTCCATTTTTTTTTAACTCCTCAAAAGCCCATTGATTAGTTGTATTTATTGAAAAACCTGGTGCCCTATAAGACAAAACTTTTTTTCCTATTAAATCTTCAATAGATATTATAGATGTTCTTAAATCTTCTGTAAATTCTTTTCTATTTTGTGTATGAGCTAACTTATGTAAATCTGAATGTGTACCTATTTCATAACCACTTTCATTAATTTTTTTTATTATTTCAGGATACCTTCTTACAATCCATCCCATACAAAAAAAAGTTGCTTTTGTATTATGTTTTAATAATAAATCTAATAATTCATCAATCATATATGGTAACCTTTTTTCAAAAGTCAACCAATTCGAAACATCTGCATTATTATGGTCTTCAAAAACATGAAACCATTCTTCTATATCAAAAGTTAAAATATTCATAGTATTATTTTATCTCATTCCTGATTTATTCTTTCTAAAAGTTGGATTTAATTGTTTTAAAAACCCTCCAACAGTTCCGTAAATAAATGGCATGATATCATCTAAACTTCCTTCTTGGTAATACGTATTTTTTGACAATAATTTAAACCAATTTGGGTCTGTTTTAAATCTATTTTGGCTAAACAAAAACCACAAGATATCTAACCCAAAATACCTTAAATACTTATTTGGTGAATAGATGTAATTTTTCAATTCTAAACCCAGTGTTTGATTTGCAATGATTGTAGCAAAATCTATACCTGAAACAATTGAAGACTTTATACAAGCAGGTACTCTTGGATTAATTTCCATGATTTTTGATTCTCCTGTTTTAGGGTCTTGAATTAAATCAAAATCTGCAAACCCAACCCAACCAATTGTTTTTAAAACATCATAACACAAATTCACTAAACTCTTATCCTCTATAGTTTTATTACAACAACTACTACCTCCTTTTTCTGGATAAAACCTAATCTTATCAATTACGCTACTTGCTAATAATTCTCCTTTATCATCAACAAATAATTGTACCTTAAATTGTTTACCGCCCTCTTTAATAAATTGTTGCAAATGACAAGAACCATGTTCTTCTTTTATAGAATTGTAAATTCTAAATAATTCTTCTTTAGAATTTACTAAGGTAATACCTCTACCACCAGTTGTTATATTGGGCTTTATCAGACTAGGAAAACCGACTTTTTCTGAGGCGACATCTAAAGCTACCTTATCTAAATCTGCCGATTTTGGATGTGGAAAATTATGCTGTTCGCAAATTTGCATTAATTGATTTTTATCGTATCCACTGTTAAAGATTGTAATATCTGGAATGATAAATTTAGTAAATTTTAATAATTCTAATTTATTACTACTTAAAAATGAAGCTGAAAAATCATTCATAGGAATTACAACATCGATTATATTTTCTTTTAAATATTCAATTAAAAAAGATTTAAATTCAACTGGATTTGTAATAACTGACGGACAAATAACTTTAGCGTCTGCATATCTTGTTCTATAGCCATAAGACGTTTTTGTATCACAAAATAGAACTACGTTATAATTATTTTTCTTTAACGCTTTTGCAATTGCTAAGCTTTGTATGGTTTGACCATCTAATAACAATACTCTTTTCTTCATTTTAAGCTCTGTCTTTTATATGTTTTGCTGGTATACCACCAACAATGGTATAAGGTGCAACATCTTTATTTACGACCGAATTTGAGGCTATTACAACTCCTTTTCCTATTTTTATTCCTGGTAAAATAACAGATCCTGCTCCAATCCAAACATCGTCCTCAATAATAATGTCACCATCGTAATAATCTTGATTTATTGTAGGTATATCTATTTTGTCAATTCCGTGATTAAAAGCAAACATCATTACATTTGCGCCACAATGTACATGGTTTCCAATTACAATTTTCCCAGTTTTTTTTCCTCCTTGCAAAACATTGTTATGATTTAGCAAACAATTGGCACCAATAAAAATTCTTTCCGCTTGTCGTAAAATTACTGTTGGATGTACTTTTGTGTTCTTACCAACATTTGCTATCTTTCTACCTCTAACATAATTAATAATGTAATATGCAAATAACGACAACGAGTGTTTTATAAAACTAAAAGAAAAAACCGTTGTAACTATTTGAACCAAATATTTTCTTTTAGACGGACGATCAAATACAACATATTCTTTCTTTATCATTTTAATTTTTTAAATTTTATTTTTATCGCATTTTTTATAATGAAGATAAAATATTTAGGATATTGCTTTATAAAAAGCGTAGGCTTTTGCAAGAATCTCCAGTAAACTCCGGTAAGTCCTAATTTTTGAATAGCTTTTGGAGGCATATTATACTCTCCTAAAACAAACCTAAATGCAGCTCCAACATTCAATATAATTTTATTATCTGTATGCTGCATTAATTTCGAAGCAAATATATCTTGTTTAGGAGAACCTAAAGCTAACCAGACTATATCGGCTTTACTATTATTAATACCATTTGCTATTTGTTTATAATTGTATTCTTCTAAAGAAGAAAACGGAGGCGAAAAGCTACCAACAATATTAGCACCATATTCAACTTTAGCTTTTGTTATTAATTTATTTAACACCTCTTGTGTATCCCCTAACAAATAATGTTTTATTTTCTTATCTTCATTTCTTAAAAAATGTTCAAACAATTCGGGTCCTGCTGTTCTTTGAATGTTTTTATACCCTGATAGTTTTCCTAACCACACCAAAGGCATACCATCTGGTATGGTAATTAAAGAATTATTTTGAATTGTACAATAACTATTATCTTTAGAAGATAAATATGCTGTTCTTGTATTGGTAACACATACATAACCATTTACTTTTGCAATATTATCTTTAATAAAACGAATTACATCTATTTTTGTAACTGCAACAAGATTTAAATTACCTATTTTAAAAACATTCATTATAACATTGTTTTATCTTCCAAATTATTTCGCATTTTGCTCGTATCTTTCATCATCCATCTTCCCATATTTTTAAAATCTTTAGCTCTTGTGTATATTATTTTTATAAAATCTAAAATACTTTTCTCTTTAATTTGATATTTAAGCGTAGATATTACATGTAATAAAATTTCAATTTTAAAGCGTTTTTTATAATAGTTATCATAGTTTTCAGTATTCTTAGCTAACTTCTCACTAACTACTTTCCAACTCTTTAATAATTTTTCTTTCTTTTTTCCTTTAGCTAAACCCGTTCGTAAATCATTATTAATAATTGTGGGTATTAATTCGTATGTAAATGAAAAATCTTTCTTTAAATCAAAATTTAGAATCATTGAACTTCTTCTTCTTTCCGAATGTCCATCCATTATAAAATCACCCAAACTGTAAAATATTTTTTTGCCTTTGTAAGTTTCTTCACAACCAATTACATGAGGATGAACAGTTATTATCGAGTCAACTCCTATGTCAATTTTAGAATGTAAAGCGTTTCTAAAAGCTGGGTTAGGATATCTGGAAAACATTATTCCGCCGTGTACATAAAGAATAACAAAATATCCTTTTTCTTTATATTTAACAATTGTTTTATCAATAATTTCATCATCTAACCATAATAGCTTCCTATTAAATTTTTCATCATCAATTTCAATATTGATAACATCCGTACAACATATAACAGCACAATTGATTTCGTTGTCTTTTAGAATAACAGGTTCGTATTCATGTTTATAAAAACCGTTAGACACAAAATTTTGATTTTCTAAAAATTTAATGGACTCAACGATTCCATTAGTTCCGGCGTCATTAATATGATTGTTTGCAAGTGAGAAAACGTCAACAAAATCAACTTCAGTCAAAGTTTCTGGCTTTGCTATAAAAGTCATAATATCATCTTCTTCAATATTTTGAGAAATAGGTGCTTCCAGATTTGCTACAACAAATTTTGACTTTGAAATTATTTGCTCAACTTCTTTAGATACTATTTTATTTTTAGAAATGAGGGATTTTTCACCTACCTCTCTTCCCAACATTATATCTCCTATAAATGATAATTTCATTAAATCTTAATTTTATTTCTAGTTCCAGTTATTATTTGAGCTATTTTCCGTGAATTTATTTTTAATTTATTATTGAAATCTATCATTAATGACTTACGCCCAGTACTAGTTTTCAGCAGTAAAGCACGATAAATTAACTTATAAATTATACTAAAATAATATAAGAATTGCCTTTGATAGTAATTATTTTTTTTGAATGACAGAAAATTAAAATTGGTTTTTACTAAAATATCCATTTTAGTTTTATAAACATTAATACTAGTACAGTGTGTTGCATCATCCCCAAAACCAATATTATTAATTTTTGATAAAAATGGGTAAACTGTATATCTATTATTTAAAAATTGGTTAAAAGCCCAACGTACATACCAAGAGTTATTTCTAGAATATATTGTATCTAGGAGCATTCGATCTATATCTGCACCACAAGTCTGTTTGAAATCCTTTAACTTATTTTCGTTGTTAAGAACATAACTTCTTAAATAGTCTAAATCAAAATTACACTGTCCCCAATAAGACTTCCAAGTTGCCCAACCCCAAGAATGAGTTCTTTGTTGAAAATACACATCAGATTCATCACTATTATCTTTTTTTATATCTAAAGAATATCCACTTACAGATTGAATATTTTCGTCTCTTTTGTAAAAATTTAAAGAATCATTCATGAAATTCAAAAAATTTGGAGTCGTTTCTAAATCATCTTCTAGAACAATTACTTTACCATATTTATTAATTATTTCTGTAACACCATTAATAATAGAATCAGCCAACCCTTTATTTGTTTCACTTTCAAAAACAGTAACCTCTTTAAAACCCTTAATTGTTTTAAGAAAAACCCTTATTTCTAAAATTTTGGTTTTCTGATTTTCATTCTTCCAACCATCAGAAAAAACAAACAACTCACTTTCTTTTGCTAAATAATTGTTTTGCAGTGCTTTAATAGTTTTTTTTGTTTCTTCTAACCTGTTAAAGGTGAATAAGCAAACAGGAGCCAATTCATTTTTGTTATCCATACAATTCTATAATTAAATTTAATGTGGTAAAAATCACAAAATTTTAAGCCATACATAAAAATAATAAATATTAATTTTATTTTATTTTTTTTATTTTTTTTATTTTTTTTATTTCAAATGGGTAAAATAAAAACATCCAAAACACATAATCAAAAAAAGCAAATAACATACCTACATCTGTAGATGCTCTAATTGTTAATGCCAATAACAAGAACAATAAAGGTAGGTTCTCTTTTATAAATACTTTAGACTTCTTATATAAATGATAAAAAAACAATAAACTAGCAATACCTACTGTTGAGTGAAAAGCAAGCAGAGATGAATGAACATGCGAGTATGTAGCTAGAACTTGACTTAATTGGTTTACTGTATCCATTCCAAACAAAAACGAATAAAAATCCATCTTTTGAAAATACAAAGAAACTATAGATGATCTACCGTCATCATTTAAAAAGTTATCTACATTTTCAAATTTATTCAGCTCACTCATTTCTTCTAAAAAAAAATCACTTAAGCTAACAAAAAGAATTAAGAGTAAAATAATACTTACAAAAAGCTTTATTCTATCTTTTTTATTAAACCTAGGCAATAGAATAGCTAATAAAATTAAGATAGATGCAACAATACCAGACCTACCCAGAGCGTACAAACATAAAAAAACAGTTACAAAAGCGGGTATTGAATTATACTTTTTTTTATTTTTAAGAGAAACATAATAATACGGTAAAACAGTTATTATTAAATAAAAAGAAACATAATTTCTTGAATTTAAAAAAATCTCACTTGGGCTAGGGTTTATTTGCAACCTCATAAATATATAAAATACCAAAAACCAAAATGGAAATAAAAGTAGCCAGGGTTCAGATTTAAATTCATTTATTTTTTTACCTATAACACCTGTAATTATAATACTAAAAATAGCTCCAACTAAAATTTCATGCCTAATTAAAAATGAATTTATAAGAACAAAAATTATTAATACAATTGCTAATATTGTAGTTTTATTTATTCTAAAATTTTTCAAATTAAAATTAGCAGAGGTTATGTAATTAAAAACAATTAAAAAGCCTAAAAACATAGTAATTAAATTGGTCTTTAAAACCTCGTTAAACATATACTGCTGGTAAACTAAGGTAAAAATAATGTATAAAATTATTAATCCTGTAGACAGTATTTCTCCTTTATGAAAAACTTTTAGCACTTTATTCATTGATTTAAACTATTCTGTTCAAATGAAACTTATATTATTTAAATTTCTTTATTTCATTTATTGGGAAATCTGTTTTACCATCAAATACATAAGGTTCTACTACATTGCCTTCGGCCCATTCATTCCAAGCTTTAATAAAAACAATTTCTGGTAACTCTTGTTTTATTCCTTTTAAAGTATCTAGTTGTTTTTTAACAAAAGTAGAAATTTCACCATCAATAACAAACCCTCTTTCTTTATAACGAGGCGTGTTGTCCCAACCCGTTAAAACACAAGGAAAATACAAGGAATTACTGTTTAAAACCTTAGTTAAATTTGTTTTAAATTTTTTTATGTAAGAATCTTGAGAAACCCTTACCGGTCCCTTAAAAAAACCAAAACGTTGTAAATGTCTTTTTATTTTAAATTTATTTATAGTACCTGTAACATCTCCTGGAGGAAAACCAGCAAGAGAAAAATCTAAATGCTCTAAACCAGCAATATCTTTATCTACAGGAAACACCCAAAAAAAGCCTTTGCCAAAAGTTTCAAAAGCCATTTTTTCTAATAAAAGAATATAACTTTTAGCCTCTTTTATGTGTGGATTAAGAACTTGAAACATTGGCTTATCCTTAAACTTAATGTACCTATCATCTGTTATAAAATCTTTCAAATACTCAAAATGATCTATTGCAGATTGTTTAGAATATTCTTGCTTGAAGATAGTTACTTTATCATCACCAACCCAAGATTTTGTCCAATTAGTATTTGCCCATGCAAAAAAAAAGTTTTGTTTGATATGCTTGTTATTTAAATGCATTTCTTGAACTTTCTCAAGGGTTTTATTACCACTATCAAACCAGTAATGCCAATAACCAAAACCATCAATACCATTGTCTATTGATTGTTGACAGTGCTTCTCTAAAACTTTTAAATCACTTAGGTCATAAAAATCATTATCTAAAGGCAAAAGTGGTTGTTTATGCCCCTTAAAAAGCGGTTTTGCTTTTTTTACATTTACCCAATCTGTAAAGTCTTTTCCCCAGTATTTATCATTTTCTGGAGTTGGATAGAACTGTGGTAAAAAATAACTTATTAATTTCATAATACTAATTTATTTCGAAATGTCTTTGTAAATTGATAAGACAATTTTTCTTATGTCTTTTGATGTAAAATATTGAATTAACAAACTTAGTAAAATTACAAAGCCTGTAGTACTAATAACTATAATAAAATTTAATTTAGATTTATCTAAAGGCATAAATTTGCCAAAAAAGCTTAACAGCAATATTAACGTTGCTAATGGTAAAGATAATTTTAAAAAAATACGCTTTATAAAAAAACTTATCGGTAGACTTAAGTTCTTCATTAAGAAAATAATATAATAACCCACAGAGATTAATATTGTAAAAAATTTAAATGTAGGAAATGCAATCATATCAAAATATGGATATCCCAAATAAACACCTACCCAGTAAATTATAGGCATAGATATAGACATATAATACATTTCTTTCACTTTCTCCTTAGAAACTATATAGGCAGATGCTGAATATGTAACAAATGAGAAACAAAATAGTAGCGCGAAAATTCTTGCCATTGCAATACTTTCTATATAATCTTCACCAACCCAAGAAATAATAAGAGACTCTGAAACAACCGCTATCCCCACTGCTGGTAATACTGTTAACGGAGCTGTTAATATTAATATGTTTTTTATGAAGTTTTTCAATCCAACCTCATCATTATTACCAACATAATAGTTTGCTCTCACATTAAAAGGATTAAACACAATAGAAAATATAGAACGGAATAATGTTGCAAATATAATTGAAATAGAAAAAATTGCTACTTTATCAACACCAATAAACCTTCCTATTGCAACTTTATCTAGTTCATAAAATAAAACCCAAGATATCATTGCTATAAAACTAGAATAAGCTAACTTTTTTGATTTATTAAATATTTCCTTATTAAATCTAATTTCAGAAAATAATTTTATTAAATCATAATTATATTTTCTATTTGCAAGGTAAAACATAACTATTGTGCTTAAGAAATTCATTGTTTGAAAAAACAGAAAATATTCGATAATATAATATTTGCCTTCTGAAAAGAAAAAAAAAGTTGACGTAATAGTAATAATACTACTAACAATTGATATAATTTTGTTAATATATCCTTGCATCCTTATATTAAAAATAATAGTAACAGTTCTTTGTAATACAATTAAAGGAGTGAATATTGCCAAAATTAACATTAGAGAAGAAGAAATTCTTTTTAATTCTACAGTATCCAGTCCTTCAACAATTCTTTGAGGATAAAAACTATAATATAAGAATATCCCTGAGATAATTAAACTAAATGTTAAAAGTACAAATGTACCAAATCCAATATATTTCATTTCCTCTTTTCTATTTCCGTTAGCATAACTTTCAGTTGCATATTTAATGCTAGAAACAAGAAAACCTAAATCTGCATAATTCAAAAATATAAGTACAGATATACAAACGGAATAAATTCCATAAATTTTTGGTTCGGAAGATAAAAAAGGAACTACTATAAATAAGGACAAGAAACGTAAAACTAATGCAATTCCTTGCCATAGATAGGTTTTTATGTATTTTTTTGAATTTGAACTAGTTCTACTCATTATTTTTTCATCTTTTCTTTAAACCAAAAAACGAATTCAAAAGTAATGATCCATAATAAAAGAGACTTATACAAAACAGTTGCCATCTTTAACCTAGATATTCCATCATACAAACCCAAAGCACTTTCAACGCTCTTAATTAATTTCTCATCATAAATATATGTTTCTAAATTTTGATCCAAGACAAGTTTCTCTTTCAAATACAAATATTGTTTGTGTAACGGTTTTTCTATCACACCCTTTTTAAAATTTTTATCAGAAATATTAATCGTTTTTTCTTCTTCCCCATATAAAAAAAAAGGAATTCTCATTTCTACTGCCAAAAATGTAATTGTACTAATATCATTTGAAGTAACATAATTCGTTTCTTTCAATAGGGCGTATAAGCGTTCTATAAATCTTTGATCACTAGTATTTCCAGCTGTAACAACTTCTATACCATTTTTTTGATATTCCTTAAAAGTATCATTATTTATATCATGCATATGAAGTGAAACTCTTACCGGATGATATTTTTCTGGTAAAGCTTTTAATTCATTACAATATTTAGTTACATCAAATTCGAACCCTGCATTAGGTAAAGAGTGTATAGGTAAAGCTAGCGTACCTTTTGCTTCTTTACTTTTTTTTATATTATTCAATTTCCTATAAAATACTTGAGGAGAAAATAATGTATAAGCTTTTTTATTTGTTATTTTTTTATAATTCTGAACCTTTATTTTTCTATGAGCTAAAAAAACAGGAGCTCTAGATTCTTCTTCGTGTTTATAAGGGATATCCGAAAAAGAAGGACCGCTGTGATCACTATAGACTGCTAAGGGGAAAAAACTAGGATAGTATCCGTACTTTCTTATATATTTTCCAAAACTATACAATTCTGAAGACCAGTATAACCATATAGAATTCCCCTTCTTAATATTTTTTTTACTACAAATATGTTTTAACTCAAATTCTTCCATTAAGAAATTATAATTAGTTTGTATATTCTTTAGATAATAAAGAAATAATTAAACTATCCCAATACTTTCCTTGCTCAAAACAATTCTCTCTTAATAATCCGTCTTGTATGAAATTAAATTCATTTTTAAAGAAATCTATTTTTTTCTTATCAAATTCATATAATTCCATCCAGATTTTATTTAAATTCAAATTTTTAAATCCGTAATCAATTAAAAGAGTTGCAGCTTCTTTGGCTAAACCATCTTCATCAATATAGGATTCATTACCTCCAATGTAAAAAGAAAAATCTCCAGACCTATTTATCCAATTTACGTATAATAAGCCAGCAGCTCCAATAGGTTTATCTGTCGTTAAATCAACAATTGTAAACATAAAGTTAATATGTTTCGTCTTTTGTAAACTTTCATACCAAGTTTCTTGGTCAGCTAAGGATAATTCTCTTACTTCTCTAAAATTCTTTCTAAAATCAACAATATTTCGCCAATCTCTAAATAATGATAAATCCTCTTTTTCAACAGCTCTTAATCCAACCTTATAACCTTTAATCATAACTAATTTATATCATTTTTTTTGTTAAATGCTCACCAGCATCAATACTTTCCAACAAGACTTTTCCTACAAAGATATTTTTCTCATAAGGGTGAACTCCATCTTCTGATATTGGTCTTAAAACAATAAAATCTTCATCTTTTAAAATATGACCTTTCTCCAAACGATGTTTAACACGAAGACACCTTCTTTGAACAAGTTGAGATTGTATTTCATTATCTTCAACTATTTTAATTCCATCACCTAAAGCACTTAATAATTCATAAGATCTATCAACCATATCTCTCCAAGAATTGGGGTTCATAGCAAAGCCATGGTCAGGCCCTACTTGATCATTATCATCTGTAAAATGTTTTTCAATTACTCGTGCCCCAAGAGCTATTGCTCCTAAGGTAGTCGCATGACCTGATGTATGGTCTGATAACCCAAGGACAACATTTGGATAATCAATTGCAAATTGTTTTAAAACGTTAAGGTTACAATATTTAAAATTCTCTGAAGCCCCTGTATAATTTGTATTGCATTGCATTAAAACTAACTTATCAGTTTTATTCAAAGCCATATCCATCACTCTTTTAACATCTTCTTTTGAACTTGCACCTGTGGCTAATAAAACAGGTTTATTCTTAAGTAAAGTATATTCAATAATTTCTAACCAAGAAATGTCTCCTGATCCAATTTTATACATATCTACAAAGGGATCAACCAAATCAACAGATTCAAAATCATAAGCACTAGTAAAATAATCAATTCCTACTTTATCACATTCTTCTTTTAGAATTTTTGTCCAATCTTTAGAAATACTTGCATCTTCATAAACCTCAAAAACAGATTTTTTCCAATTAGACTGATGAGAAATTTTTCCTTTTAATTTGTCGAAACCAGATTTACTGACAATCTTATCCGCTTGAAAATTTTGAAATTTTGCTGCATCAGCACCCGAATCCTTGGCTAACTTAATTAAACTTATTGCTTTTTCTAAAGACCCATTATGATTTGCTCCTATATCTGCAATAAAGTATAAAGTATTATCATCAATAATCTTATTGCCTAATTTTATGCTATTCATTGTAATTTTCTTTTATTGATTGAATTGTCTTATTTAAAGGTGGTAATATTCTATTAAATTTCTGTTGATAGTAGCTTACATCTAAACTTTGATCGTTACTTCTTTTAGCTCTATCTTTAAATGATGCAATAGATCCTTTATTCAAATTATGGAAAGGTATATCTAAAGCTCCTAATAATTTCACACCAAACTCATATTTAGTACAGGAATCCTTTCCTGCAATATGTAATATTTTAGAATCTATAAAATTATTTTCGATTAAAAACTCTAATTCCTTTGCTAAATCCCAAATTGAGATTGGTGAAAATATCACGTCATTAAACAAACTTATAGTTTCATTTTTTAATGATGAGTTTAAAATCCATTCTACAAAACCAGATTTTAATTTATTTTCATTTAATCCTACAATCGTTGTTCTAATAATACTATACTTTCTATCTGAATTCAGCAAAAAAAACTCTCCTAACTCTTTAGATTTACCATAAATGCTCTCAGGAAAAACATTATCCTTTTCGGTTGCTAAATTCAATTTGGAGGGAAAAACTGCATCCGAAGATATGTATATTATTTCTACTTCATTTTCAGTTGCATCAATAAACTTTTTAACTGAGAGACCGTTTATATTAAGAGCCTCTAAAGGATTATCATGACAATAATTCCCATTGGTTAAAGCACCTGCATGAATAATTACATTTGGTTTACTCCAAGAAATTAACTCTTCAAAAGTCTTTGAAGATAAATCAAATTGTTTATATGAAACCGGACAGTCTTTATATTCTGAATTCCCTGTTGCATAAACATCAAATTTCTTAGATAATATTTTAACTAATGTTGCTCCTAACATTCCCGAAGCACCTGTAACTAATACTCTCATTTACCTTTTATTATTTTATACTTCATTTCTGCCAATTCCCAATCAGAAATGTGGTCAATATCTTGGGATTCAAGTTCTGATAATTCAATGAAACCAGTATTATCTGTCCATAATTTTCTAGCTTCAATAATTTTATCTATTTTAAAAAAATAAAACTGCCCAACATCATGATAAGACGGCTCTAAATCCTGAGAGCGAGTTTGCATATACTTAGGCTGAAACATTTCAATTACTCCCTTAGCATTAATCTTTACCGCTCTTTGTATAGGAAAGCTAAAGCGTACTATAGGAAAAACACAATCGTAATCATATTTTTCTAATTTACCAAAGCTCTCTAGTAATCTTTCATAAGTCACGAACGGAGCACATGGGTAAATGCATGAAGCGTACGTAAATTCTCTTCCTTGTTTTTTATATTCGCCAATAACTTCTTCTATAACATCAATTGTTGTTGCAAAATCATTTGAATTTTTCGTACTTCTAAAAAATGGAACAACAGCACCATATTGTTTAGCAATTTTGGCTATTTCATCATCATCTGTCGACACCATAACCTCATCAAACAAACCGCTGTTAATAGCACTTTCTATCGAATATGCAATAATTGGTTTTCCTAAAAAACACTTAATGTTCTTTTTAACTATACGTTTACTTCCTCCTCGTGCTGGTATAATTGCAATTTTAGCCATAACATTATACTTTAAAATCTACATCTACGTGCTTCACAACCAACTGCCTAAGAGATTCTACAGTTTCCCAATCCGTATTGTTATTAGAATCATAGGAAAAACCTTCAGGCACGTCAACACCATTGAAAGCCTTTTTATATTCTTCTTTTGAATAATTAGAATAAGGTGATTTCTGGGGTAAAATAGCATAATAATCTCCTAAATCTACAGTGTTAAAAGAATCTGAAGAGGTAATCATTTCTTCATGAAGTTTTTCACCCGGACGAATACCTACTAACCTTTGTTCTAATTCTGGTGCAATTGCTGTCGCAACATCAGGTATTTTATATGAAGGTATTTTTGGAACAAATACTTCACCTCCCCAAGCTTTTTCAATTGCATAAAAAACCATTTCACATCCATCCTCTAACGATATATTAAACCGTGTCATTTTATCATCTGTAATTGGAAGGAATTTTGCACCACTTTTCTTTTTATTCAAAAAGAACGGCATTACAGAACCATTAGACCCCATGACATTTCCATAACGAACAACTGAAAATTTAATATTTCTATTTCCTTTTATATTATTAGCTGCAATAAATAATTTATCAGATGCTAATTTCGTCGCTCCATATAAATTAATAGGAGCTGCTGCTTTATCTGTAGATAAAGCAACAACATCTTTAACACCACATTCTAAAGCTGCTTTAATTACATTTTCAGCTCCATTAATATTAGTTTTCACACATTCCATCGGGTTATATTCTGCTAAATGGACATGTTTCATTGCAGCAGCATGTATTACTACATCAATTCCTTCAAATGCACTTACCAATCTGGACTTATCTCTTACGTCTCCGATAAAATATCTAATAGCTGGATATTTATCTTCAGGGAACTCTTGAGCCATTTGGAAATGTTTCTGCTCATCACGTGAAAGTATAACCAAACGTTTAACATCTGGATTTCTTTCCAAAATTAATTTAGTAAACATTTTCCCAAAAGATCCAGTTCCTCCTGTTATTAATATCGATTTTCCATTTAAATTTAACATCTATTTATTTTTTATCAATTATTCAAAACTCATCAAAATACGCATCTATCATATTTTGATTCTTACTCTTTGTTTATCAATATAACCCCCTATTGTATTACGTCTTTTATCAATTATGATATAATCATAAACTCTAAACTCCTTAAACATAAAGTATAAAACATTTATAACAAATCAAATGCATTATATACAAATCCAACTTTCATAATTATTTTTTTTTTCAAAATTAACTTATTGTTTTAATAAATATAGCTTTCTGAAATTACACAATTAAAATCCTAAAACTTCTTTTAAAGAATCTTTCCAATAAGGAACTTTTAAACCAAATTTTTGTTTTATTTTATCCTTATTAAGTAAGCTATAATAAGGTCTTTTAGCTGCTGTAGGGTAATCTGAAGTAAGTATTGCATTCACTAGACAAGGTATTGCTTTTAATTCAAAAATAGTTTTTGCAAAATCATACCAACTGCATACCCCTTCATTAGAATAATGAAATAACTCTACTGTATTATTATTTATTTTCGGAATAATTTCCAAAATTGCCTTTGCCAAATCTCCTGCATATGTAGGAGTTCCTATTTGATCATAGATAACTCCAATACTTTCTCTTTCTCTCCCCAAACGTAACATGGTTTTTACAAAATTATTTCCATAATTTGAATACACCCAAGAAGTTCTTATAATAATAGAATTCTCTGGGTTAATTTTTTTCATTGCGTTTTCTCCGTCCAATTTAGTTTTTCCGTAAACAGATTGTGGAGAAGTTATGTCGGATTCTAAATAAGGCCTGTGATTTGTACCATCAAATACGTAATCTGTAGACACATGAATCAACTTAATTTTGAGTTCTTTTGATAATTCTGCAAAGTTTTTTACAGATAAGTGATTTAATTTATCTGATAATTCAATTTCATTCTCTGCTTTATCTACTGCGGTATGTGCTGCACAGTTAATGATAATTGTAATATTGTTGTTTAAAACAAAACGTCTAACAGCATCATGATCCGTTATATCTAATTCGTTGAAGTCGGTAAAATAAAATTTATATTTAGAATAATCAACCTCAATATTCTTTAATTCACTACCTAATTGACCGTTAGCTCCAGTTACTAAAATATTAGACATATAATTTTTCATTGATATTAAAATAGACTGCTTGTTTAAAACTTGGTTGATTGTTGTCTTTATCAGACAATTTCATTTCTTCTAGAGGAAGCTTCCAATCAATATTTAAATTTTTATCATCAAAGGCAATACCTCTATCACATTCTGGGCTGTAAAAATTATCTACTTTATATGCAAAAACAGCTGTTTCACTAAGGACAACAAATCCATGAGCAAAACCTCTAGGTACTAACAATTGCTTTTTATTTTCTTCTGTTAGTTCAACAGCAACGTGCTTTCCAAATGTTGGAGAGCCTTCTCGAATATCAACAGCAACATCTAACACTCTACCATTTATAACTCGTACTAATTTTGTTTGTGCATGTGGTGCCATCTGATAATGCAGCCCTCTTAAAACTCCATAAGTAGATTTGGATTCATTATCTTGACAAAAGTCTATTTTATAACCAATAAAATCTTCTAATTTATCTTGACGAAAGGTTTCTATAAAATAACCTCTATCGTCACCAAACATATTAGGGTCACAAATTATTACATCTGGAATTTCTGTTCTAGTAAACTTCATTTTCTCTGCTAACTCTATTAATTAAGTATTGACCATAACCATTTTTCTTTAATGGCTCTGCCAACAACAATACTTGTTCTTTATTAATATATCCCATTTCATAGGCAATTTCTTCTATACAAGCGACTTTTAACCCTTGACGATTTTCTATCGCTTGAACATAATTAGAAGCTTCTAACAAAGATTCATGTGTTCCTGTATCTAACCAAGCAAATCCCCTTCCCATTACTTCAACCTTTAAGTTTTCTTGTTCCAAATAAGTTTGATTTACACTTGTAATTTCAAGTTCTCCTCTATCACTTGGTTTTACCTCCTTGGCAATATCAATCACAGAATTAGGATAAAAATACAAGCCTACTACAGCGAAGTTGCTCTTAGGTTCTAATGGTTTTTCTACAATACTTAATGCATTCCCATGCTTATCAAAATCTACAACTCCATATCTTTCTGGGTCCTGCACATAATAACCAAACACAGTCGCATTCCCCTCTTCTTGTACATTTTTTAATGAAGATGCTAATAATTTTGAGAAACCATGACCATAAAAAATATTGTCTCCTAATACTAAACAAACATCATCATTCCCTATAAATTCTTCTCCCAATAAAAAAGCCTGTGCTAAACCATCTGGTGAAGGTTGAATTTTGTACGAAAATTTCATACCAATATCCTCGCCTGTTCCCAATAGTTTTTTAAAATTTGGTAAATCATCTGGAGTTGAAATTATCAAAACCTCTCTAATACCTGCTAACATCAACACAGATAAAGGATAATAAATCATCGGTTTATCATTTATTGGTAATAATTGTTTTGATGTCGCTTTTGTTAAAGGATACAAACGTGTCCCTGATCCCCCTGCTAAAATGATTCCTTTCATATTATTTTGTGTATTGATTTTGATAATAATCTTCGTAAGCACCACTTACAATTCTTTCCATCCACTCAATATTTGACAAATACCAATCAATTGTTTTAGACAAACCTTGTTCAAAAGTTACTGATGGCCTCCAACCTAATTCTTTATTTATTTTCGATGCATCAATTGCATATCGTAAATCATGACCTGGTCTATCTTTTACGTAAGTAATTAACTTTTCACTTTCTCCTTCTTTTCTCCCTAACTTTTTGTCCATCTGAACACAAAGCAATTTTATCAAATCGATATTTTGCCATTCATTAAATCCTCCTATATTATAAGTCTCTTCATTTTTACCTTTATGAAAAACCAAATCAATAGCTATTGCATGGTCTAACACATACAACCAATCACGTGTGTATTTACCGTCACCATAAACTGGCAATGACTTGTTATTTATAATATTATTAATAAACAAAGGAATCAGTTTTTCTGGAAACTGATTTGCTCCATAATTATTTGAACAATTTGAAATCACATATGGCAAACCATACGTTTCTCCATAAGCTCGAACAAAATGATCGGAACTTGCTTTTGATGCAGAGTAAGGTGAATTAGGATCGTATGATGTTGACTCAGTAAACAAGCCTGTTTCTCCTAAAGTTCCATAAACTTCATCAGTACTCACGTGGTAAAACAATTTATCTTGCCAATTATCTTGCCAAAGGTTTTTAAACGCATTTAGCAATATCATTGTTCCTAAAATATTCGTTTTAGCAAAAGCTAAAGGATCAGTAATAGATCTATCTACATGCGATTCCGCAGCTAAATGAATAACATTATCAAACTGATGTGTTTCAAAAATAGATTTGATATAATCCTCATCTGTAATATCTCCTTTCAAAAATGTATAATTGGCAGATGACTCTACATCAGTCAAATTCTCTAAATTCCCTGCATAGGTTAATGCATCTAAATTAAATATTTGATAATTTGGATAGTTATTTACAAACAACCTTACAACATGGGAACCTATAAAACCAGCACCTCCTGTAATTAATATTTTTTTTGACATAGCCTTTTAATATTTAAAAATCTCTTTTCAAGTAATTCAAAACTTATAATAATGATTTACCTATATCTTACTCGGCCTGTTTCAAAATTTCATGACCTGCCTTTAATAAATCTACATCTTTTTTCATTAATGTAATATCACCTATCATCATATCTTTAACCAAAGAAACTAAATCAAATTCTGGAACCCAACCTAACTTTTCTTTTGCTTTTGTTGGATCACCTAATAATAAATCAACTTCAGTAGGTCTAAAATAAGTAGGGTCTATTGATAAAACTTCTTTACCTATTTCTATTTGATAATCTTTATGATTACAAGCTGTAACAAAAGCTTTTTCTTCTACACCTTCTCCTTTAAATTCTAATTCAATCCCTACTTCACTAAAGGCCATTTTCACAAAATCACGAACAGTTGTAGTAACACCAGTTGCAATTACCCAATCTTCTGGTTGATCTGCCTGTAAAATCATCCACATCATGCGTACATAATCTTTTGCATGTCCCCAATCACGTTTTGCTTCTAAATTACCTAAATACACTTTTTCTTGCAAGCCTAAAGCTATTTTAGCAACAGCACGTGTTATTTTTCTTGTCACAAATGTTTCACCTCTTCTAGGAGATTCATGATTGAATAATAGACCGTTACAAGCAAACATATTGTATGCTTCTCTGTAATTTTTAGTAATCCAAAAACCATAAATCTTAGCTACTCCATAGGGAGATCTAGGATATAAAGGAGAGTTTTCATCATAAAAACCTCTTTCGTTTTTATTTTCTGGTAATCCTCCAAATAATTCTGATGTAGACGCTTGGTATATTCTAGTTTTCTCTTCTAAACCAAGAATTCTTACAGCTTCCAAAATTCTTAAAGTCCCTAAACCGTCAACATTACCAACATATTCTGGCATATCAAAAGAAACTTTAACATGTGACATTGCCCCTAAGTTGTATATCTCATCAGGTTGACATTCTTGTATAATTCTAGTTAAATTCATAGAATCAGTTAAATCACCGTAATGTAATTTTAATCTTTGGTTAGGATCGTGAGGATCTTGATATAAGTGATCTATTCTATCAGTATTAAAAAGAGAAGCTCTTCTTTTAATACCATGTACCATGTATCCTTTCTCTAATAATAGTTCTGCTAGATAAGATCCGTCTTGACCTGTTATACCTGTAATTAACGCTACTTTCATAAAATTTAATTGGCTTCTAATTTAACCTCTTTTATATTTTCTATATTGTTTAAAAACCATTGATAGGTTTTCTCTATTCCTTCTAGTAATTCTGTTGAATATTCCCAACCGATATTTTGCATCTTAGAAACATCCATTAATTTTCTTGGAGTACCATCTGGTTTTTCCGAGTCCCAAACAATATCTCCTTGATGTCCTGTAACTTTTTGAATGGTTTCTGCCAGTTCTTTTATTGTAATATCTTTACCAGAACCAACATTATACAAATATTCTGGCAACTTGTTCTCTAAAGCGTATACCACTGCTTCAGCCATATCATCTACAAATAAAAACTCCCGCATTGGTGTTCCACTACCCCATAAAGTTACATCTGAATTTCCATTAATTTTAGCTTCATGAAACTTTCGTAACATTGCAGGTAAAACATGTGATGTTTTCAAATCAAAATTATCAAAATATCCATACAGATTTGTTGGCATTAAACTTACAAAATCTTTATTGAATTGTTTTCTTATCGCTTGACAAGATTTTACTCCTGTTATTTTTGCTATTGCATACCATTCGTTAGTTGGCTCTAATGAATCTGTTAGCAAATACTCTTCCTTAAGTGGCTGTGGAGCCAACTTTGGATAAATACAAGAACTTCCTAAAAAAATAAATTTATTGATACCACATTTTAGTGCACTATCAATTAAATTATTTTGAATTTGCATATTTTCCATTAGAAATTGGTATGGAAAATCATTGTTTGCTAAAATTCCACCAACTCTTGCTGCTGCATCAATAATAGCCTCTGGTTTTTCTGCCTCGAGAAACTTAAGAACCTCTACTTGATTTTTTAAATCTAATTCTTTACTAGTTTTACCTATTAAATTTGTGTAACCTTTTTTCTCTAAAGCTCTCCAAACAGCAGACCCTACCATTCCGCGATGACCAGCAATATAAATTTTTGTATGTTTATTCATTACAAACTATTTTCCAATTTGAAAATATTCAAATCCGTTATCTTCTAAATTGAATGCATTATATTGATTTCTACCATCAAAAATAATTGGTAATTTCAATTGTGTTTTAATCTCTTCAAAATCAGGAGATCTAAACTCTTTCCATTCTGTTAACAAAATTAAAGCATCAGCACCTTTTAAAACTTCATATTTAGAATTATAATATTTTATATTTTTTGCATCTTTTAAGTAAAACTCTTTAGACTCTTCGATTGCTTTCGGATCGTAAGCGTTTACTTTTGCTCCTCTTTTTTCTAATTCTTTAACGATATAAATAGCTGGAGCTTCTCTCATATCATCAGTTCCTGGCTTAAAAGCTAATCCCCATAAACCAAAAGTAAAACCAGTTAAGTCCTCTCCAAAACGTTTTACTATTTTATTAGCAATCACTAATTTTTGAGCATCATTAACGTTTTCAACAGACTCAATTAAATTTGCTTTATAACCATTTTCTTCGGCAATCTTCTTAAGAGCTTTAACATCTTTAGGAAAACATGAGCCTCCGTAACCTGCGCCAGGGTATATAAAACTGTAACCAATTCTTTTATCTGAACCAATACCAATTCTTACTTTATTAGCATCTGCACCAACCCTTTCACAAATATTCGCAATCTCATTCATAAATGAAATTTTTGTTGCCAACATTGTATTTGCAGCATATTTTGTCATTTCCGCAGAACGAATATCCATAGTGATAAAGCGATCGTGAGTCCTAAAAAAAGGTGAATACAATTGCTTCATTTTATCAAAAGCATAATCGGAATCTGCACCAATCACCACTCTATCGGGTTTCATAAAATCATCAATAGCCGCTCCTTCTTTTAAAAACTCTGGATTTGATACAACATGAAACTCAATATTTTCTCCTCGTTTATCTAATTCAGATTGAATTGTTGCTTTCACTTTATCTGCTGTACCAATAGGAACTGTAGATTTATCAACAACAATTAATCTCTTACCCATAGTTTCTCCAATAGATTTAGCAACCGCTAAAACGTATTGCAAATCTGCAGAACCATCATCACCCATTGGCGTACCAACAGCAATAAAAACAATTTCGGCATCACTAATTGCTTCACCTAATTGTGTTGTAAAAAACAAATTATTATTTTTTACATTTTTTAAAACCATTTGCTCCAAACCTGGTTCAAAAATAGGAATAATTCCTTGTTCTAATTTCTGTATTTTATTTTGATTAATATCAACACAGGTTACCTTATTTCCCATTTCCGCAAAACAAGTCCCAGAGACCAAACCCACATAACCAGAGCCTATAACAGCTATATTCATAAACTACTTGTCCTTAACTTTTAAATTTTCTTTTTCTTGCACCTCTTTACGCAATCCGCTACTAGAAAAACGGTGCTCTCTTTTATTGAAATATAGTTCTATACCTTTTTCTTCGCAATATTGCCTACCTGTAAACATCTTACTTGCATATTCATCACCAATAATACGAACATCAATTTTAAATGATCTTAAAATATCTTCTAAATCTTGTTCTGTTGCATAAGGAACAATCTCATCTACATATTTACATCCTTTCAACTGAATATACCTTTCTACTACAGATTGTACTGGTCTATTTTTTTCTGGACGATCTAAAGTTGGATCAGTTTGCAAACCACAAATTAGATAATCACACTCGCGTTTAGCGTCTTCTAACATCTTAACATGACCTGCATGAAACAAATCAAACGCACTAAAAGTTATCCCTATTTTCATTTGCTTATTTTTTATTTAACAACCAAGAAGATGATTGTATTTTATCTCCTAAACCATCAATTAAATCAATACCTAATTCTTTGCAAGTCGGTACCTCTGGAATAGAATTATTATTTTGATCTCCACCATTTGCAAAACCTAATTGATATTCGTCTCCGTAAGTATCATGAAGATATTTAATTGAAGCACACACCGTTCTATCTTTATCTATAGATATAAATGCTTTATCAACAGCTTTTATATTCTGAACTATGAATAAACGTTCTTCTTCCTTTTGAAATTCTTTAGAACCTTTTAACGCTCTTTGTAAATCGCTGTTAACAATTACAAATAATTGGTCTGCTAAATTTTTAGCGTTATTAAAATACTCTAAATGTCCTTTATGAATCGGGTTAAAGTAACCAGATACGATGATTGCTTTTTTCTTCATGTTTAAATTTTAATGCAAATATAGATTAATTATTTACTTTACAAAGGGGTGTTTTTCACCTGTTTGTAATATAGCTTTATTTCTAATATCATGAACGATTTCTATAGAGTTTTTTACCTCATCCAACCCAAAACCTTCATTTAATAAAATCTTTTGATAACTTTTGGTATGCAATTCTGTAAAACCCTTACTAAACTCCAGCTCTTCATTATCAATAGTTATAGATCTATATGTTCGTTGTGATTTCTCTTTTACCTCTTTTGGCAAATCATTTTCGTCGATAGATAAAAACCAACGCACTCTTGCATTTTCAAACTCTAAAAAACCGGCAGCTTTGTTTTTTTCTCTTAAATGAACTACATTATTTTGAACATTTCCAAAAATCCAAGACAACATATCATAAAAATGAACACCTATATTAGTTGCTATTCCGCCCGATTTAGCCTCATCACCCTTCCATGAAATATCATACCACTTACCTCTCGAAGTAATATATGTTAAATCAATATCGTACTTCCCTTTTTTATTTGCTAAATCTACTTTATTTTTCAATTGAATAATAGATTCATGCAATCTTAACTGAAGAATGGTATTAATTTTACCTTGAGACTCCTTTTCAATTGCCGCTAAAGCATCAATATTCCAAGGATTTAATACAATTGGCTTTTCGCAAATAGCGTCTGCACCTCTTCTTAACGCCATTCTTATGTGAGAATCATGTAAATAATTAGGAGTACAAATACTTACGTAATCTAAATTTGTATTTTGATTTCTCTTTAACTTCTCTATATGCCTATCAAATCTCTCGAATTCAACAAAAAAATCTGCATTCGGAAAAAAGCTATCCATTACACCAACAGAATCAAATTTATCTAAAGCAGCAACTAAATTATTATCAGTATCCTTTATCGCTTTTAAATGTCTTGGTGCAATGTAACCTGCGGCACCTATTAATGCAAAGTTTTTCATCTTTATAATGATTTATCTACTACTTTTGAATCGAAAAAATTCTTAACATCGTATACTACAGCTTTCTCATTTTTTAAAGAATTCAAATTTATCGTTTTATATTCTTCATGAGAAACTGTCAACACAATGGCATCAAACTTTTTATTTGGTAACGTAGTTTGAGACTCTAAATTGTATTCTTTTTTAACTTGAGCAGGATCTGCACAAGGATCGAAAATTGTAACATTTGTTCCAAAATCAACCAACTCATTTACAACATCAACTGCTTTTGTATTTCTAACATCAGGACAATTTTCTTTAAAAGTAATACCCAACACCAATACAGCTGCATCTTTAACCTCAACACCTTCTTTTATCATTAGTTTCGCCACTTCAGAGGCAACATACTTCCCCATGCTATCATTCACTCTTCTACCAGAAAGAATAATTTCTGGATGATACCCAAACTCTTGGGCTTTTTGCGCTAAGTAATAAGGATCAACACCAATACAATGTCCGCCAACCAAACCTGGTTTAAATGGTAAAAAATTCCATTTTGTACCAGCAGCAGCTAAAACATCTTGTGTATTAATATCCATTAAATTAAAAATTTTCGCCAACTCATTTACAAAAGCAATATTAATATCTCTTTGAGAGTTTTCGATAACTTTTGCAGCTTCTGCAACCTTAATTGATGATGCCAAATGGGTTCCTGCCGTAATTACAGAATTGTATAATTTATCAACTTTAATACCAGTTTCTTTATTAGAACCCGATGTTACTTTCAATATTTTATCTACAGTATGTTTTTTGTCTCCTGGATTTATTCTTTCTGGCGAATAACCTGCAAAAAAATCTTTATTAAATTCTAAACTAGAAATATTTTCTAAAACAGGAATACAATCTTCTTCAGTTGCTCCAGGATACACAGTTGATTCATATATAACGATATCATCCTTCTTAAGAACACCTCCAATTAGTTCGCTTGCTTTTATTAAAGGAGTTAAAACAGGTCTGTTGTTTTTATCAACCGGAGTTGGAACTGTAACTATGTAGTAATTACTATCTTTAATATCTTCTTTAGATGTTGTAAAAAACAACCCTTTTTCGTGATTATTATTATCAACTAAAACCTCTTTTAAAACATCTTCTTCTACTTCTAAAGTCGCATCGACACCTGTCTTTAAATCAGCAACTCTATTTTCGTTGATATCAAAACCAACTACAGCATACTTTGTAGCAAAAAGTCTAGCCAATGGCAACCCTACATACCCTAAACCGATTATTGTAATTTTAATTTTACTCATTTATAAATTTTCTGCGTACCATTTTATAGACTCTTTTAACCCTTCTTTCAAAGAATATTTAGGATTGTAATTTAAAAGTTCTTTGGCTTTATTGATTTCTGCATGAGAATGCGGAATATCTCCTAACCTATTAGGACCATGAATTACATCAATATTTTTTATTTCTGAATTATATTCTGATAAGTACTCTTTTAAATAACTAACTAAATCATTTAATGAATTCCGATCTCCGAAAGCTGCATTGTAAACAGTATTTATAGCGTTTTTATCAGCAACTAAACTCAATAAATTAATCTGAATTATATTATCAATATACGTAAAGTCTCTAGAATGCAAACCATCTCCGTTAATAGTTGGCGATTCTAATTTAAGCAACTGACTGATAAATTTAGGAATAACAGCCGCATAAGCACCATTAGCATCTTGTCTTTTTCCGAAGACATTAAAATACCTTAAACCAATAGTTTCTATCCCGTATGTTTTGCTAAAAACATCAGCATAAAGCTCATTAACATATTTAGTAATTGCATAAGGCGATAAAGGTTTTCCTATTACAGATTCTACTTTTGGTAATGAATTTGAGTCACCATAAGTTGATGAGCTAGCAGCATAAACAAACCTTTTTACTTTATTTTCTTTAGCTGCAACTAACATATTTAAAAATCCACCAACATTAACACCATTAGATGTAATCGGATCTTTTATAGACCTAGGCACAGAACCTAATGCTGCTTGATGCAATACATAATCTACATTTAAACTTGCTTTTAAACAGGTTTCAATATTTCTTATATCACCTTCAATTAAAGTAAAGTTAGGATTCTCTAAAAAAGATAGAATATTTTCTCTTTTTCCTGTTGAAAAATTATCTAAGCAAACTACAGCATTTTCTTTAGCCAGTAATACTTCACACAAATTAGAACCTATAAATCCGGCTCCTCCTGTAACAAGTATTTTTTTTCCTGATAAATCTATATCCATTGTGCTCTTTTTACCTTTTCTCAAGAAAACAAATGTAATAAAAAAGAACCACTTGTGAGATTTTAGATTTATATAAAACTAAAAAATCCCTCACAAATTGTGAAGGATTTTACTTGGTGGGCAATGAGGGATTCGAACCCCCGACCCCCTCGGTGTAAACGAGGTGCTCTGAACCAACTGAGCTAATTGCCCTAAGCGGATGCAAATATATAATGTTTTTTTAATCTAGAGAAATTTTTTCTTAAAAATAAATAATTATTTTAATCAAACTATTTCAATAAAAAAATCCTACTATTTCTAGTAGGATTTACTTGGTGGGCAATGAGGGATTCGAACCCCCGACCCCCTCGGTGTAAACGAGGTGCTCTGAACCAACTGAGCTAATTGCCCTAAGCGGATGCAAATATAAGATAGATTTTAAACCTACCAAATAAAAAACAAACTTTCTTTAAATTATTTCCGCAACTACAAAAGTACTTCCTCCTACATAAACTATATCATCTTGACTAGCAACACTTACTGCTTTATCAAACGCCTTTTTAACTGAGAGAAAAGTTTTTCCGAATAACTTAAATTCTTTTGCTTTTTCTTCTAGAATAGCCGCAGGTAATCCTCTTGGAATATCTGGTTTACAGAAATAATAATTAGCATCTTTAGGAAACAAAGGTAAAACCTCATCTAACTTCTTATCAGAAACAACGCCTAAAACAATATGTAAATTTACAAATCTCTCGTTTTTTAACTGATTTAAAACTATACTTAATCCTTCTTTATTATGAGCTGTATCACAAATAACTTTAGGAGAATTTTGCAAAATCTGCCACCTCCCTTTTAAACTTGTATTTTTTACTACGTTTAATAATCCTTTTTGGATATTCTCTTCCGTTACCTTGAAACCTTCTAGCTTTTTAATTGCTCTAACTGCAGTTTTAACATTTTTTTTCTGATAATCCCCCAACAAATCGGTTTTAAATATCTCTTCGAAACCTGATGCAAAAACAATTAAAGCATTTTCACTTAAGGCTTTATTTACAAAAACCTGCTTAACCTCTTCTTGCTCTTCACCAATTACAACCGGAACTCCTTTTTTTATAATTCCGGCTTTTTCGAAAGCAATTTCTGGTAAAGTTTCTCCTAAAAACTGTGTATGGTCTAATCCAATATTTGTAATTACAGAAACTTCTGGTGTAATTATATTTGTAGAATCTAATCTACCACCCAAACCAACTTCAATAATTGCTATATCTACTTTTTCTGTTGAAAAATATTCAAAAGCCAAACCTACAGTCATTTCAAAAAAAGAAAGTTGTTGTTTTTCTAGAAAGACTTTATTCTTATTAATAAAAGAGGTAACGTTTTCTTTTGGAATTTCTTCTCCGTTAATTTTAATTCGTTCTGTAAAATTTTTTAAGTGGGGCGACGTATACAGGCCAACCTTATACCCAGCTTCTTGTAAAATTGACGCCAACATATGACTTGTGGAACCTTTTCCGTTAGTACCTCCAACATGAATTGTTTTAATTTTTTTCTCCGGAAAATTTAGCTTTTCTGATAATGCTAAAATATTGGTTAAGTCTTTTTTAAACGCTGTTTTACCTTGCTTTTGATACATCGGTAATTGCGAAAACATCCAATCTAAAGTTTCTTTGTAGGTCATTTTAATGAAATAATACTTTTATAAAAAAGTAACTTTTTTAAGGCAAATGTAAGTGATTATTTAGATAAAGAGAATTTATAAATAATTGTACCTGTTTGAACTGCTGGCGCATCACTATCAGGATTCCATGTTGTTTTAAGAGCGGCTGCTTCTGCAGGTTTCGCTAAACAAGGTTTGCTATTTGTTGTTCCTTTTTCACCAGCTTTAGCATAAATTACTTTACCATCTTTATTTACTCTAATCTTAACAACCACGATACCCTCTTCGTTACAATCTGGTTGATTGATTGGTTTAGACAATGCTTTTCTACCTGCTAGATTGTAATTTCCGCCAGAACCAGCACCTTTATTACCATAGTATTTAGAAGATTTATCATCACCACCTTCATTTCCTTTAACACCTTCAACCTTATCATCACCTTCTCCTTTAGGTTCGCCAGACAGATCATTACCATTTAACAATTTGTTTAATGCATATTGATTTTCTTTTGATGGTTTTGGCTTAGGCTTTTTCTTTTCAACAACTTTTTTCACTTCTTCTTTAGCAGGTTCTTTTTTTAGTTCTTTCACTTTTTCAACAACTGACACTTCCTTGGTTGTTTCCTGTGTAATCACCTCTTCTTTTACAGTTTCTTTAATTGTTTCTTCTACCTCTTCAACAACCTCTTCTTTCTCAATTATTTTAGGTACTATTTTTTTTGATTTAACAACTGGCTCTCCATTTCCTAAATTAGAATCTCCAAAATTAATAGCAAGACCATATTCTTCTGGCGGATCTAAATACTGCATTCCATAATTATAAATTCCGAAGATTAATAAAATCAGAATTACTGCTGTAATTAGTGCAGATTTACGTTTATGTGCTGTATCTAAAATTGCCATTTATTTACCTTTAACAGCTAAAATCATTTTTAATTTATTCTTATTCGCAATATCAATTACTTTCATCACATTTTTATAAGGAACATCTTGATCACCTCTTATAACAATCGTTTTCTTTTTATCTGTACCAACTTCTTTTAAAATTTCGCTTTCTAAATCCGAAGAAGTGACTTTAGATTTATTAATATAAAATAATGAATTATTGGTAATTGTAATAGCAACTGATTTACTGTTTTCAGTTTTACCTCCTGCTTTTGGCAAAATAACATCTATAGCACTAACTGTTACTAGCGTAGAAGTTAGCATAAAAAATATCAGTAATAAAAAAACAATATCTGTCATTGAAGACATATTGAAAGACGGATCTACCTTATTTCTACCTCTTAAATTCATACTAAACAGGTTCGTTTAATAAATCTAAAAACTCTACAGATTTAGCTTCCATTTGATATACTACTTTATCTGTTCTTACTACTAAATGATTGTAAGTTATGTACGCAATAATACCCACAATTAAACCTGCAACGGTTGTAGTCATTGCGGTATAAAGCCCATCAGAAAGCATTTTTATATCTATTTGTCCGCCTGCATTTGCAATTTCATGAATAGCTACAATCATACCTATTACGGTTCCTAAAAAACCTATCATTGGTGCAGCACCCGCAATAGTTGCAAGTACACTCACATTTTTTTCTAGTTGATACACTTCTAACTTACCCGCGGTTTCTATTGCTGTATTTATATCTTCTAAAGGCTTTCCTATTCTAGTAATTCCTTTTTTAATTAATCTTGCTGTTGGTGTATTTTTACTATCACATAAAGACTTAGCAGCGTCTAACTTACCGTTTGACACATAATCTTTAATCTGATCCATAAAATTCTTATCTACTTTAGAAGCTGCCTTTATAGCAAAAAATCTTTCAAAATAAATATACAATCCTACAGCTAATAAAATAAATAGGATTGCTATTATTATTTGACCTCCAATACCTCCATCCATAATTAAATTATAGATAGAAAGTGTTTTTTCTTCGGAAACTGTTTCTTCTAACAATTCTTTATTTTCTTGAAAAAATGTTACCATTTTGTTTTCTTTTAAAGTTCTTAAGTACTAACGAGTTTTCTATTGTAAAATTGCTTTTAAACAAAAAGCTTTTTATGAGATATAAAAAATGCCATTTTGTAAATAACAAAATGGCATTTGATAAATATTTTGCTATTGATTATACAAACATTCTTAATACTACAAATGATATAGATCCTACTAAAAAACCTATAAAAGCTAACCAAGATATTTTTTTGATATACCAGAAAAAATCAATTTTTTCCATTCCCATTGCAACAACACCTGCAGCAGAACCAATGATTAACATACTTCCTCCTGTACCAGCGGAAAATGCAATAAAGTGCCATAATGGATCATCTAAACCTTCAGAAAACATTCCTAAACTTGCTGCTACTAATGGTACATTATCAATAATTGCAGAACCAATTCCTAATAAAATTACAACTAAATCAGAAACTCCTGTTCCGCTTAACTCTGTTCCTATTAACGGAATTCCTTGTTTTAAACTGTCTGCGAAATTAAATAAAATACCTAAAGATTCTAACGCTGCAACAGCCATTAAAATACCTAAGAAAAATAAAATACTTGGCATTTCAATTTTTGACAACGAATGATGAACCGGACTGTGATGCGCTCCACTTTCATGCTCTTCTGCTTGTTCTCCTTCTACTGTAGAAATAGAGAATTTAGAGTTACTATAAATCTCTGCAAAAGTTGCTACAATTGCTAAAGAAAGCATCATACCTACATAAGGTGGTAAATGTGTAACTGTTTTAAATACTGGTACAAATAAAATTGCTCCTAAACCTAAATATAGCATTCTTGCGCTATGTCTACTTTTTGGCTTCTCAACTTCGTTTTCATCAAAATCAATTTCACCTTTAAAAGCCGGTAAAAATGTAGCTATAAATGTTGGTACAACCATACATAATAAAGACGGTATAAATAAGTATGTAAACAACATACCTGTACTTACTTTATCACCAATCCAAAGCATTGTCGTTGTAACGTCTCCAATCGGAGAAAAAGCTCCACCAGCATTTGCAGCAATAATAATTAAACCTGCAAACCAAATTCTATCTTCTCTTGTTTTAACAATTTTTTGAAGTATCGATATTAATACAATCGTTGCAGTTAAGTTATCTATAATTGCTGATAAAATAAATGCTAACACAGCAAACATCCAAAGTAATTTTTTCTTACTCTTAAAGTTAACGTATCCCTTAATTGTAGAAAAACCATCAAAATAATCGATAATCTCTACAATTGTCATAGCACCTAATAAGAAAACTAAGATTTCTGCAGTTTTACCTAAGTGATGCAATAACGTTTCTTCTACTAAATGTAACTTATCATCATGTGCCATAGATGCAAAACCATCTACCAAACCATGATTTGCAGAATCAAACCAATTAGAAAAATTATCTACACCTAAGGCAACCAAAGCCCAACATACCGCCATCATAATTAAGGCTGGTATTAATTTATCTAATTTTAAATTATGTTCTAAAGTAATGGCTAGATACCCCATTACAAACACTATAATAATTACTGATTCCATATTCTCTTATTTAATTTATATCAATTGTTTTAACGCTATTTCAAATGCTGTTGAACATATTTTTGTTTTAGACGCACTCTTTTTAAATGTTTTTTGCAATGCTTTTTTAATAACTTCTGATGTATCATCAAAAATAGCTTTGTCTTGCATTGGTAATGGCACTTTAGACTCCATTAAATAAGCAAAAACTCTTGCAATACCACAATTAGAGATAAAGTCTGGCAACAAACTTAAATGATTATCTGTGTATTCCATTATTGGTCCGAAGAAAATTTCTTTATCTGCAAACGGAACATTTGCACCCGGAGAAATTACTTCTAAACCAGTATCTATCATTTGCTGAACTTGATCTTTAGAAACCAATCTTGAAGCAGCTGCAGGAATAAAAATTTCTGCTGGTAAACTCCAAATTTTACTGTTAATTTCATCAAATGGTATCATATTTTCCGAAACCAGTTTATTTCCATCCTTAGATAAAAACAAATCTGTCATTTCATCCATAGTAAAACCATTCTCGTTAATTAAACCACCATCTCTATCTATAATTCCTACTACTTTGGCTCCTAATTGAGTTAAATAATAAGCTGCAGCAGAACCTACGTTTCCGAAACCTTGCACGATAGCTCTTTTACCCTCGATGTTACCACCGTAAATATTATAGTAATGCTTTACTGCTTCTGCAACACCATAACCAGTTAACATATCTGCAACTGTATATTTTCTTGATAAATCTGGAGAAAAATATTTGTTTTCTATAACTTTAATTACCCCTAAACGTAACTGACCAATTCTATTAATTTTATCTGCTTCGGTAGGTTTAAAATGACCATTAAAAATACCTTCTTGCGGATGCCAAACTCCACAATCTTCTGTAATCGGAATTACATCTTTATCTGCATCTACATTTAAATCTCCTCCAGTACCATAATAATGTTTAAGTAAAGGTGTTACTGCTTTGTACCATCTTTCTAAAACCTCTCTTTTTCTAGGGTCGTTTGGATCAAAATTAATTCCAGATTTTGCACCACCAATTGCTGGTCCAGATACGGTAAACTTAACCTCCATAGTTTTAGCTAAAGACAATACTTCGTTTTTATCTAAACCTTTTCGCATTCTTGTACCTCCGCCGGCTGCACCTCCTCTTAAAGAGTTAATTACAGTCCATCCTTCTGCATCTGTTTCTTGATCTTTCCAGTGAAAAACTATTTCTGGCTGCTTGTTTTCGTATTTTTTTAATAATTCTTTCATTTTATTTTGTATTGAGTTTCAACTTATTTTCTAAATTTTCATGCATTTTTACCGACATATTTTACCTAGAGAAGCTAAAGTTGATTCATTTTTAAAATTTTTTTATTGAATTATTATATCATTTTACAGACTTCTACAAACTTAATCTAAAAAAAACAATTGTTAAAACTTTTTAAATCAAAAACTAAGGTAAAAAAACAACCCCAGATGAATGATTTTTACTAGCACCAGTAACACTTTTTAAGCAATTTACCTGATTATCAATTTTTAACACACCTAAGAAAGCAAAAATTAAAGCCTCTTTATAGTTAATTAAGCTATTAGAAGCTTTAACAATTTTAACATTAGTGTAACATTTAATTCTATCTATTAAGAAAACATTAAACACACCGCCACCTGTTATTAGAACCGATTTAGAACCTTCTAAAACACTAGATATTTGCATTGCTACATGCTCTACAAAAGTTCTTAAAACATTTGACACATCTTTTTCTAAACTATCAATTAATGGCAATATTTGTTGTTGCACCCATTCTAAACCCAAAGATTTAGGCGGATTTTTCTGATAAAACTCTAATTGATTTAACTTTTCTAATAATACTTTATTAATCGTTCCTTTAGATGCAATTTCTCCGGATGCATCATATTCTAACCCTAACTTATTGGCATATAAATTTAAAACGATATTTACCGGGCAAATATCAAAAGCGATTCTACTAACTTTATTATGATAAGAAACATTAGAAAATCCACCAAGGTTAAGACAATAATCAATATTAGAAAACAACAACTCATCTCCTATTGGCACTAACGGCGCACCTTGACCACCTAATTTAACATCTTGTGTTCTAAAATCGCAAACAACTTTTTGCTTGGTTAGTTTAGCAATTTCATTTCCAGAACCAACTTGTAATGTAATTCCTTTATCTGGTTCGTGTAAAATTGTGTGACCATGCGAAGCTACAAATGCTAGTTCTTCAATTTTATAATTAAAAACGAAATTATTTATCAACGACGCCAAATACTTACCATAAGATATGTCTAACTTTTTTAATTCATCCGAAGAAAAATGAATAGCGTTTTGTAATTGTTGTTTCCATTCTATAGAATACGGAATGGTTTCGGCTTGTAAAATTTCAAAAAACGAATAGTCATTTCTCTTAAATTTCACATAAACAATATCTATGCCATCTAAAGATGTACCAGACATTAAACCCAAGGCAAAAAAGTAATTATTATTCATATTTGTAAAATTAACAAATGTCTATTGAAAATATGTTACGAAATCGATATCTTTGAAGTCGAATTTTACGAAAATAATAAAAATATAAAATGGATTTTAGTTTAACAGAAGAACACATCATGATTCGTGATGCTGCAAGAGATTTTGCACAAACAGAATTATTACCTGGAGTTATCGAAAGAGACAATAAGCAAGAGTTTCCTAACGAATTAGTTAAGAAAATGGGAGATTTAGGTTTTATGGGAATTATGGTAGATCCTAAATACGGAGGAAGCGGTATGGACGCAACTTCTTATGTATTAATTATGGAAGAACTTTCTAAAATAGACGCATCTGCATCTGTTATCGTATCTGTAAACAACTCTTTAGTATGCTACGGATTAGAAGCTTACGCATCTGAAGAACAAAAACAAAAATATTTAACAAAATTAGCTACCGGAGAATTTGTTGGTGCATTTTGTTTAAGCGAACCAGAAGCAGGATCAGACGCAACATCACAAGCAACAACTGCAGAAGATAAAGGAGATCATTATGTAATTAATGGTACAAAAAACTGGATTACTAGTGGTGGTCGTGCAGATGTATACTTAGTTATAGCGCAAACAGATCGTTCTAAAGGTCACAGAGGAATCAACGCTTTTATTGTTGAAAAAGGAACAGAAGGTTTTCACGTAGGACCAAAAGAAGACAAATTAGGTATCCGCGGTAGCGACACACATACACTACAATTTAACGACGTAAAAGTACCTAAAGAAAATAGAATTGGTGAAGATGGCTTCGGATTTAAGTTTGCCATGAAAACACTTTCTGGAGGTAGAATTGGTATTGCTGCACAAGCTTTAGGTATTGCTTCTGGTGCATACGAATTGGCTTTAAAATACTCTAAAGAACGCAAAGCTTTTGGTACAGAAATTTGCAATCACCAAGCAATTGCTTTTAAATTAGCAGACATGTACACAGAAATCGAAGCAGCAAGAATGTTAGTTATGAAAGCTGCTTGGGACAAAGACCAAGGCAACAATTACGACATGTCTAGCGCCATGGCCAAGTTATACGCATCTAAAGTTGCTATGGAACAAACTGTAGAAGCAGTTCAAATTCACGGAGGAAATGGTTTTGTTAAAGAATACCACGTAGAACGTTTAATGAGAGATGCTAAAATTACTCAGATTTACGAAGGAACTTCAGAAATTCAGAAAATTGTAATTTCTAGAGGCGTTATCAAAGGATAATCACCTTATTATATAAGTATTTAAAAATCCATCTTTTTAAAGGTGGATTTTTTTTACGGCAATTTTTTAAAACAAAAAAACGCGCTATCCACTATATCTTTTTTTTCATTCTTCAAAAAAAGGATGCCGTTTCTATCGCTATTGCACCTTTTTGCCAATTAAAGTTCTAAATCTAAAGCATGTAATTGCAAACCAGAAGAAGGCGCAATATTTCTCATAAACATTCTATCGTTATCTTCTTTTAAAGAGTTTTCAATAAAATTTAAATCTAAATTTCCTTTACCTACCTCAAACAAAGTAGCCATCATCAACCTAATTTGATATCTTAAAAAACCTTTACCCCTAACTTTTAACACATAAGAAACTTCCGGAAAAAAACTTGCAGTCAAAATATCATTTTCAACTATTTCACAACCATCTATAACTCGTTTAAACACTGTATGCTCACTTGGTTTTGTACAGTATTTATGAAAATAATGCTCACCTTCAAACAATTTAGCTGCTTTTTTCATCGAATCAATATCCAGATTAAAATCAATATTAATCATAAAAGGAGCCGCAAAAGGATGGTTTTTATCACCAAAAGAAAAATAATAATGATACTCTTTAACCTTAGGAGCATTGATAACATTAAAACTTGTTGGCACTTTTTTTACAGAAACAGCTCTAAAATCAGGCGAAAAATTAGAATTTAAAGATTTTAAAAAGGTTAATTCATCAATTTCAGAATTTCTAAAAAGCTGTAAATAATAGGTATTAGCAGAAACTTTAGCATCTGTTCTTCCTACCCCAATTGTCTTAAAATCAAAGTCTTCAAAAACAAAAGACAAAGATTTATCGACCATATCATGCAAAGTTTTTGCATTTTTTTGCTTTTGCCAACCAGAAAACCTAAACCCTAAGAATTCTAAACAAATTAGGTAAGAAAATGAATATTTCATAGGTGCAAAAGTACATAAATTACATTTTTTTTTACAAAACATGCATTTTTATGAATATCTCAAAATTATAGTTTACTTTTTTACGAACCTAACATTTTACACCTTTCAAAAACAAAAAAATATAGTTATCTCAATATAACCCCCTTTTTTTTGAGGGTACACACTCAAAATAAATCGTTTTGAAAATTAACACCCCTTGTTAATTTAAATTTAATATATACATTTGACCCGAGTTCATTAACAAAAAATTAACACAACTAAAGAACACTCATTATGAAAAAAATTATTCTATCATTACTATTCATTTCTAGTTTAGTAGTAACAGCACAAGAAAACGAAGACAAAGGAACATTTACATTAAGTGGAACTGTAGACGTATATCATACAAGTAATCTTAAAAGCAATTCTCCTGGCTCTTTAGGTATTTTATATTCAAGTGACGATCCTGCAGCTTCTGCAAATGGTTTTGGATTAGGTATGGTAAATACAATTTTTTCATATGAAAAAGGAAAAGCTGGGGTTGTTGCAGATTTAGCTTACGGGCCAAGAGCAAAAGCAGCAAATGCTTATGAAGGTGCAATCAACCAACTATACGCATATTACAACGCTTCAGATAAAGTAACTTTAACTTTAGGTCAGTTTAATACTTTCTATGGTTATGAAGTTATCTCTCCAGCAGGAAACTTCAACTACTCTGTATCTTATTTATTTAACGCAGGTCCTTTTTCTCATACTGGTTTTAAATTAGACTATGCAGCATCAGAAGACTTATCTTTTATGTTTGCTGTAACAAATCCTCATGGTATTACTTCTGGTGCAAACATTGGTAACGATTATCAATTAGGTTTTCAAACAGGGTATAAAGGACAGTATTTTAACTTAGCTTATGGTGCTGATGGTTTTGGAACTACAGATGTTTTATACTTAGACTATACAGGTGGGTTTGATGTTTCAGAATCTTTCTTCTTAGGAATAAATGCAGCATACTCAAATTCTGATGATGCAGATTATAGCTATAAAGGTGTTGCTTTTTACTTACAAAACACTTTTTCAGATAAATTCTCTTTAGGGTTTAGACCAGAATTTTTTACAACTACTACAGCAGATGTAGACAGTAGCGTATCTGCTTTTACTTTATCTGGTAACTATTCTTTAACGGGTAGTTTAACAATAATTCCAGAAGTAAGATATGACACTTCTGATGATGGTGTTGTTCCTTTTGGAAAAAGTGTAACAGGAGCTACACTAGCAGCAGTTTACTCTTTCTAAGAATTAATTAACCAAAAATTATATAAAAATGAGTTTATTTTTAACATTATTACAAGATACTCCAGCGTCAGAAGTGGCGCAAGCTGTTGAACAGATTAATGGAGATATGGGAATGCTTTGGATGCTAATTGCTGGTATTTTAGTATTCTTAATGCAGGCTGGTTTTACATTAGTAGAATCTGGAATGACAAGATCTAAAAATGCGGTAAACATCGCAATGAAAAATCTATTAGACATTTGTGTGGGTTCTTTAACTTTCTGGTTAGTAGGTTACTCTTTAATGTACGGAGATACATCTAACGGATGGTTTTTCTGGAGTGGTTTATTTCAAGGTGAAGGAGCAGATTTATTCTTTCAAACAATGTTTGCTGCAACTACAGCTACAATCGTTTCTGGTGCAATAGCAGGTAGAACAAAATATTCTACATATATCATTTTCTCTCTTGTAATGACAGCAGTTATCTATCCTATATCTGGTGGATGGCAATGGCAAGGTAGCGGTTGGTTAACAGAAATGGGCTTTATAGACTTTGCTGGTTCGTCAATTGTACACTCTGTAGGTGGTTGGGCTGCATTAGTAGCTGCATTTATGGTAGGTCCTAGAATAGGAAAATATGTTAACGGAAAGGTTTTACCTATCCCTGGTCACAATCAAGTTTTAGCAACTTTAGGTGTATTTATCCTTTGGTTTGGTTGGTTTGGTTTTAACGGTGGATCTCAATTAGCTTGGGGTGGCGCAGATGCAGTTGGTGCTTCTAACGTTGTATTAATCACAAATTTGTCTGCAGCAGCAGGTGGTCTTGGTGCTTTAGTTACAACTTGGATCTGGTACGGAAAGCCAAATTTAGCACAAACTCTTAATGGTTCTTTAGCTGGTTTAGTTAGTATTACTGCCGGATGTGGAAACATGACTGCAGGTGGTGCTGTATTAGCAGGACTTATTGGAGGTATCATTGTAGTATTTTCAATTGAATTTATAGAAAAGAAATTAAAAATTGATGATGCAATTGGTGCAGCTTCTGTACACGGTGTTGCTGGTGCTTGGGGAACTTTAGTTATAGGTCTTTGGGGTGTAGACGGCGATACTGCAATTGGATTATTTAATGGTGGTGGTGCTTCGCAATTAGGAGTACAAGCTGTCGGAGTTTTAGCTTATGCAGCTTGGGCAACTGTCTTATCTTTTATTGTTTTAGCAATATTAAAAGCTACAATGGGATTAAGAGTATCTAAAGAAGTAGAAATTGAAGGTTTAGATATTTCAGAACATGGTTCTATTGCTTACCCAGGTAAAAGAGTTAGAGATTTTGACGAAGATAAATAGCAGTTATCTACATAAAATTTTAAATCAATTATATATAAAATCACACAACTTTAGGGTTGTGTGATTTTTCTACGAAAAAACATTTTTAAGAACAATTAACTAAATATTTAAAATGAAAAAAATAGAGGCAATCATTAGAAAATCAAAATTTAGCGCAGTAAAAGAAGCATTGCATGATGTTGGTGTTAATTTTTTCTCTTATTGGGATGTTACCGGTTTAGGTAACGAAAAAGAAGGGCATGTTTACAGAGGTGTAAGTTATAGTACAAGCGATATTCAAAGAAGATATTTATCTATAGTAGTAAATAATGAATTTGAAGAAATAACAATTAAAACTATAATTAAAGCTGCATCTACAGGTGATGTTGGTGATGGAAAAGTTTTTGTAAGCGACATAAATGAAGCCTACAGAATAAGAACAGGAGAAAAAGGAGGAAAAACACTAAACTAAAACAGAATATTTTTTATATCATGGAATTATTAACAATAAATAATGTATGGATGATGATCTGTACAGCACTAGTTTTCTTTATGCACTTAGGTTTTGCATTTCTAGAAATTGGATTAACAAGACAAAAGAATACTATAAACATCTTATTTAAAAATATATTTATCATTACAGTAGGTTTACTACTGTATGCTTTAGTAGGCTTCAATTTAATGTACCCAACTTGGGCTGCAAATTCATCTGGATATTTAGGCGATTTTATATTTGGTATTTCTGCACCACTAAAAGATGGTGTTTTAGATTTAACATATAACGAAGGTTATACATATTGGACAGACTTTTTGTTTCAAGGAATGTTCGCAGCAACTGCAGCTACAATAGTTTCTGGTGCTGTAGCAGAAAGAATGAAAATTTTACCTTTTATGATATTTACAATATTGTATGTTGGCTTTGTTTACCCAATTGCAGGTTCTTGGAAATGGGGAGGCGGTTTTTTAGACCAACTAGACACTCCTTTTTATGATTTTGCAGGTTCTACTTTAGTTCACTCTGTTGGTGGTTGGGCTGCTTTAGTAGCAGTTTGTCTTTTAGGAGCCAGAATAGGAAAATTCAAAAATGGTAAAATTCAAGCAATACCAGGTCATAACATTCCTATTGCTACAGCTGGTGTTTTAATACTTTGGTTAGGTTGGTTTGGTTTTAATGGTGGCTCGGTTTTATCTGCAGATCCAGGTTTAACTTCTTTAACACTTGTAACTACATGTTTAGCTGCAGCGGCTGGTGGTGTTATGTCTGCAATTACTTCTACAATTCTTTTTAAAAATTTAGATTTAACGATGTTTCTAAACGGAATTTTAGGAGGTTTAGTTGCAATTACTGCTGGTGCAGATGTAATGTCTCCTATGGATGCAATTTATATTGGTGCAATAGCAGGTGTATTTATTGTATTTGCTGTTAGTTTAATTGACAAATTAAAATTAGATGATCCGGTTGGTGCAATAGCTGTTCATTTAATTTGCGGAATTTGGGGAACTCTTGCTGTTGGAATCTTTGGAGATTTAGCTAGCGGATCTCAATTTGTTAGTCAGTTAATAGGAATAGGATCTTATGCTGTTTTTTGTTTATTAACTTCTTTTATAATTATTTTTACTTTAAAGAAAACAATGGGAATAAGAGTTGATGAAAAAGAAGAATTAGAAGGTTTAGATGCTCATGAGCACGGTATGGATGCATATCCAGATTTTAGATTAAACGAACATTAACCTTTAAAAAATACACAATTTTTTACCTGCAATTTTAAAAAAATTGCGGGTTTTTTCGTTTTTTAACGATTTCACAATATAAAAAGCTTTAATTATTATTATTAAATTATTTGTATCGTTTTTTTGTTTTCATCACAAAAATTATATTAAAACCGCTAAAAAGTTAATTTTTTCTTAATAAAAAATATAAATTAGCCAATATAATTGAATACGATATGGAGAAACAAGGGTTATACTTACCAGAGTTTGAACATGAAAATTGCGGTGCTGGTTTTATCTGTAATTTAAATGGTCAAAGAACAAATCAAATCATACACGACGCACTAGAAATCTTAGTAAAACTAGAGCATAGAGGTGGTGTTAGTTCCGATGGAAAAACAGGTGATGGAGCAGGTTTATTGATAGATATTCCGCACGATTACTTTAACAGAGTTTGTAATTTTCCGTTACCTAACCAAAGAGAATATGCTGTTGGTATGGTGTTTCTTCCAAAAGTATCAAATCAATATAATTATTGTAAAAAAACTTTTGAAACCGAAATTTTTAATCAAGGTCTTTCTGTTTTAGGTTGGCGAGAAGTTCCTGTAGATTCATCTCAATTAGGTGAAATTGCATTGGCATCAGAACCAAACATAGAACAACTTTTTATTGGTAAAACAGAAGATGTTGACGAAGCTACATTTAAGGCGAAATTATACGCTGCAAGAAAAATTGCAGAACATACAATTCGAAAATCTAAAATTTCTGAAAGTAATTATTTTTATGTACCTAGTTTATCTATAACGACTATAATATATAAAGGTATAATTATGCCCGAAGATATTGGGCCTTATTATAAAGACTTACAAGAAATAGATTTAGTTACTAGATTAGCCTTAGTACACCAACGTTTTTCTACAAACACAATGCCAACTTGGGAACTTGCTCAGCCATTTAGACACATGTGTCAAAACGGAGAGATAAATACTTTAAGAGGAAATGTAAGTAGAATGCGTGTACGTGAAGAAATCATGAAAAGTGATGTTTTCGGCCCACAAATAGATAAACTTTTTCCAATAATTTTACCAGGAAAATCAGATTCTGCATCTATGGATATGGTGGTAGAATTATTAACGCATACAGGTAGATCATTACCAGAAATTATGATGATGATGATACCAGAAGCTTGGGAAAAACATGCTACCATGTCTAAAGAACGTAAAGCTTTTTACGAATATAATGGTTGTATAATGGAACCTTGGGATGGACCAGCTTCTGTACCATTTACAGACGGTGATTATATTGGTGCTTTATTAGATAGAAATGGTTTAAGACCATCTAGATATACAGTTACTAAAAGCGGAAAACTGATCATGTCATCAGAAATTGGTGTTGTAGATGTTGCACCAGAAGATATAAAAGAACACGGTAGATTAGAACCTGGTAAGATGTTTTTAGTAGACATGAACGAGGGAAGAATCATTCAAGATAAAGAAATAAAAAGTAAAATTGTTTCTGAAAGACCGTACCAAGAATGGTTAGATAAAACTCGTTTACATTTAAAGGATGTTCCTTACACAAACGAAACTTGCCCAATTGAAACAATTGATATAAAAACACGTCAACGTTTATTTAATTACACTTTCGAAGATATTCAAGAAGTAATTACACCAATGGCAATTGTTGGTAAAGAAGCTTTAGGTTCTATGGGAATAGATACTCCTTTAGCTGTTTTATCAGACAGACCTCAATTAATATCAAATTATTTTAAGCAATTATTTGCACAAGTTACAAATCCGCCTTTAGACGGAATTAGAGAAAACATTGTAACAGATATTAGTCTAAATTTAGGAAAAGATAGAAATATTTTTAGCATCACAGAAAGACAATGTAGAAAATTAAGAATACAAAATCCTGTGATTTCTAATGCCGATTTAGAAAAAATTAGATCCATAGAAATTGAAAGTTTTAAAGCTGAAACAATTCAAATTTTATATTCAAAAGCCCAAGGTTTAAATGGTTTAGAAGACGCTTTAGATAATATTGTTAAGCAAGTAGAAAAAGCTTTAGATAATAAAAGTAATATTATAATTTTATCAGATAGAGGTGTAAATCAAGAATTTGCCCCAATACCAGCTTTATTAGCTTGTTCTTATGTAAATCATCAATTAAATCGTTTAAGAAAAAGATCTTATTTCGATATAATTATAGAATCTGCAGAACCTAGAGAACCACATCATTTTGCTACATTATTTGGTTATGGAGCAAGTGCAGTGAACCCGTATATGGTTAACGAAATTATTAGAATGCAAGTTAAAGAAGGTTTTATAACCGGTATGGATGAGCAAAAAGCTGTAGACAACTTTAACAAGGCTATTGGTAAGGGTATTTTAAAAGTGATGAACAAAATAGGAATCTCTACATTACATTCTTATAGAGGTTCTCAAATTTTTGAAATTGTAGGTTTTAATTCACAATTTGTAGAAAAATATTTTCCATATACAGCTTCTAGAATTGAGGGAATTGGGTTATATGAAATCGAAAAAGAAATAGATCAACGCTACAAACAAGCATATCCAGATAATCAAATTGATAAAAATTTAGGTTTAAATGTTGGTGGAGATTATCGATGGAGAAGAAACGGAGAAAGACATTTATTTAACCCAACAACAGTTTCTAAACTTCAGCAAGCAGTTAGGTTAAGTGATCAAGCTAGTTATAATGTTTATTCAAATGCGATAAATGAGCAGTCTGAAAGTTTAATGACAATTAGAGGTTTGTTTGAATTTGACAACTTAGATCCTATTCCTTTAGAAGAAGTCGAACCTTGGACAGAAATTGTAAAACGTTTTAAAACAGGTGCAATGTCCTACGGATCAATTTCTAGAGAAGCTCATGAAAATTTAGCTATTGCCATGAATAGAATTGGTGGTAAGTCTAATTCTGGTGAAGGTGGTGAAGACAGAAAGCGTTTTCAAAAAGATATTAATGGTGATAGTAGAAATTCTGCTATCAAACAAGTTGCATCTGGTAGATTTGGGGTAACATCTCATTATTTAACCAATGCTAAAGAGATACAAATTAAAATGGCACAAGGTGCTAAACCAGGTGAAGGTGGTCAATTACCAGGTGAAAAAGTTTTACCATGGATTGCATCAGCAAGAAATTCAACTCCTTTTGTAGGATTGATTTCTCCACCACCACATCACGATATTTATTCAATTGAAGATTTAGCACAGTTAATCTTCGATTTAAAAAATGCAAATCGTGAAGCAAGAATTAATGTAAAATTAGTTTCAGAAGTTGGTGTAGGTACTATTGCTGCGGGTGTTGCAAAAGCAAAAGCAGATGTAGTTTTGATTTCTGGTTACGATGGTGGTACCGGTGCTTCACCTCTTACATCACTTAAACATGCAGGTTTACCTTGGGAACTAGGTTTAGCAGAAGCACAACAAACACTTGTTTTAAATGATTTAAGAAGTAGAATTGTTGTTGAATGCGACGGACAATTAAAAACTGGTAGAGATGTTGCCATTGCTGCATTATTAGGTGCAGAAGAATTTGGGTTTGCTACAGCACCTTTAGTTGCATCTGGTTGTATAATGATGCGTAAATGTCATCTTAACACATGCCCTGTTGGTATTGCTACGCAAGACAAAGAACTTAGAAAAAACTTCAAAGGAACACCAGAGCATGTTATTAACTTCTTTTATTATATCGCAGAAGAGTTAAGAGGAATCATGGCTCAGTTAGGTTTTAGAACGCTAGCTGAAATGGTTGGACAAACACACAAAATTAATGCAAATAGAGCTATTAAACATTACAAAGCTAAAGGGTTAGATTTATCAAGCATTTTACATAGACCTTCTGCTTATAAAAGTATGGTTGTAAAAAATACTGAAAAACAAGATCATAATTTAGACAATGTTTTAGATTTTACAATTCTTAAAGATTCTCATAGAGCACTTTATAGAAAAGAAAAAATGAATCTATTTTATCCTATAAAAAATACAAATAGAACAGTAGGGGCAATTGTTAGTAACGAAATATCTAAAATTTACGGTCATTTAGGTTTGCCAGAAGATACACTTAATATAAACTTTACAGGTTCAGCAGGACAAAGTTTTGGGGCATTTGGTGCTCATGGTTTAACGTTTACCTTAGATGGTAATACAAATGATTATCTAGGTAAAGGATTATCAGGAGCAAAATTAATAATTAAAAAACCAGAAAAAGCAGACTTTTTAGCAGAAAACAATATCATAGTAGGTAACGTTTGTATGTTTGGTGCTGTTGCAGGACAAGCATACATAAATGGTATTGCAGGTGAAAGGTTTGCCGTACGAAATTCTGGTGCTACAGCAGTTGTAGAAGGTGTAGGAGATCATTGTTGTGAATACATGACCGGTGGTAAAGTTGTTGTACTTGGTAAAACAGGTAGAAATTTTGCAGCAGGAATGAGCGGTGGTATTGCATACGTATATGATCCACAGAAAAAATTTATAAACGGACTTTGTAACACAGAAACAATAGAATTTGAAACACTTTCTAATGATGATGTCTCAGGATTAAAATCACTTATAGAAAAACATGTTCTGTATACGAACAGTAAAAAGGGTTCAGATTTATTAGCAGATTGGAATAATAGCTTACAAAACTTTGTAAAAGTAATGCCTACTGAATATAAGCGTGCCTTAGAGCGTTTAGAAACAGAAGAACCAATGTTTGAAGAATTAACAATAGCATAATGTCATGGGAAAAGTAACAGGATTTAAAGAATTTGAAAGACAAGATGAAAAATATACATCTGTTAAAGATCGTATAAAAAATTATAAAGAATTTACAGTTCCTTTATCTGAAGAAGAAATTACTAAACAAGGTTCTCGATGTATGGATTGTGGTATACCTTTCTGTCATAGTGGTTGCCCGTTAGGTAATTTAATTCCAGACTTTAACCATATGGTACACCAAGGCGAATGGAAAAAAGCCTCTTGGATTTTGCATTCAACAAACAACTTCCCTGAATTTACTGGTCGATTATGTCCAGCACCATGTGAAAAAGCTTGTGTATTAGGAATTATAGAAGATCCAATTTCAATTGAAAATATAGAAAAAAATATTGTTGAAAGAGCTTTTAAAGAAGGATGGATAAAGCCACAACCACCAAAAAAGCGTACTGGGAAAAGTGTAGCTGTTATAGGTTCTGGTCCAGCAGGTTTAGCCGCTGCACAACAATTAAATAGGGCTGGTCATTCTGTAACTGTTTTTGAGAGAGATGACGAAGTTGGAGGTTTATTAAGATATGGTATTCCTAATTTCAAGATGGAAAAAGGAATTATTGATAGAAGAATTAAAATTTTAGAAGCGGAAGGAATCATATTTAAAACAAATGTAAATGTTGGTGTTAATTATGAAATATCAGAATTAAAAAGTTTTGATAGCATTGTTTTATGTGGTGGTGCAACAGAAAGAAGAAGTTTACCAACTCCAGGTATAGATGCTGATGGTGTAGTACAAGCAATGGATTTTTTAACTCAACAAACAAAAGTTGTATTTGGTAAAGAAGTAAAAAATCAAGTTTTAGCAACAGATAAAAATGTTATAGTTATTGGTGGTGGAGATACAGGTTCAGATTGTATTGGGACATCAAATCGTCAAGGAGCAAAATCTGTTGTTAATTTTGAAATAATGCCTAAACCTCCAGGTCATAGATCTCCAAAAACACCTTGGCCATTTTGGCCTTTACAATTAAAAACTTCTTCGTCTCATCAAGAAGGTGTAGAACGTAATTGGTTGATAAATACAAAAGAATTTGTAAAAGATGAAAATGGCAAATTAATAGCTTTAAAAACCGTAAATGTTGAATGGAAAATGATTCCAGGACAAAGACCGCAACTAATAGAAATTTCGGGAACAGAAAAAACTTGGCCATGTGAATTGGCTTTATTAGCACTTGGTTTTACGGGTCCAGAAAGTACATTGGCTGATAAGCTAGGTATTTTAAAAGATTCCCGTTCAAATTACCAGGCAGATTATGGTAAATACCAAACTAATGTTCCACATATTTTTGTAGCTGGAGATATGCGTCGTGGCCAGTCATTAATAGTTTGGGCTATTTCAGAAGGAAGAGAAGCTGCAAGACAAGTTGATTTGTTCTTAATGGGTAGTTCAGAATT
>NZ_LT670850.1:330000-2190000 GCF_900143115.1 Polaribacter sp. KT 15 | reverse complement strand
TATCCTAAAGCAAAACTAACAATAGGGCCCGCAATAGAAAATGGGTTCTATTATGATGTAGATTTAGGCGATCAAGTAATTTCTGATAAAAACTTTAAAGAGATAGAAACTAAATTTTTAGAAATAGCTCGTGGTAAACATGAATTTTCTTTAAGATCTGTTTCTAAAGCAGATGCATTAGAGTTATATAAGAAAGAAAACAATGAATATAAAGTTGAATTAATAGAGAATTTAACTGACGGTGATATAACTTTTTGTGATCATAGCAATTTTACAGATTTATGTAGAGGAGGACACATTCCTAATACTGGAATTATAAAAGCGATAAAAATAATGAGTGTTGCTGGTGCATACTGGCGTGGCGATGAAAAGAATAATCAATTGACAAGAGTTTACGGAATCTCATTTCCGAAACAAAAAATGTTAACTGAATATCTACAAATTTTAGAAGAAGCTAAAAAACGTGATCACAGAAAACTTGGTAAAGAATTAGAACTTTTTACTTTTTCGCAAAAAGTTGGCGCTGGTTTACCTTTATGGTTGCCAAAAGGAGCTGCTTTACGTTCTAGATTAGAAAACTTTTTGAAAGCAGCTCAGAAAAAAGCTGGTTATGAGATGGTAATGACACCGCATATTGGTCAAAAAGAGCTTTATGTAACTTCTGGTCATTATGAAAAATACGGAGAAGATAGCTTTCAGGCAATAAAAACTCCTAAAATGGATGAGGAATTCTTACTAAAACCAATGAATTGTCCTCATCACTGTGAAGTTTACAACTTTAAACCATATTCTTATAAAGACTTACCAAAGCGTTTTGCAGAATTTGGTACAGTATATAGGTATGAGCAAAGTGGAGAATTACATGGTTTAACACGTGTAAGAGGTTTTACTCAAGATGATGCACATATATTTTGTACACCAGAACAATTAGATCAAGAATTTAAAGATGTAATTGATTTGGTACTTTATGTATTTGGATCTTTAGGTTTTGAAGACTTTACAGCTCAAGTTTCTATAAGAGATAAAAGCAATCCAGAGAAATACATTGGAGATACCGACACTTGGGAAATTGCAGAAAACGCAATTATTAGTGCAGCAAAAGATAAAGGATTGGATTATGTTGTAGAAGAAGGTGAAGCTGCTTTTTATGGTCCAAAGTTAGACTTTATGGTAAAGGATGCTTTAGGTAGAAGCTGGCAACTTGGTACAATACAAGTAGACTACAACTTACCTAAGCGTTTTGATTTGACCTATAAAGGATCTGACAATCAACAACACAGACCAGTAATGATACATAGAGCCCCTTTTGGTTCTATGGAAAGATTTATTGCTGTTTTGTTAGAACATACAGGCGGAAATTTCCCACTTTGGCTAACTCCAGATCAAGTTATCTTATTGCCAATCAGTGATAAATATCAAAAATATTCAGAAAAAGTTTTAGAATCGTTAGAAAATTCCGAAATTCGCGCCCTAGTAGACAATAGAAGTGAAAAAACTGGTCGTAAGATTAGAGATGCAGAAGTAAGCAAAATACCTTTTATGGTAATTGTTGGTGAGAAAGAAGAACAAGATGGCACAGTTTCTGTAAGAAGACATGGAGAAGGTGATATTGGAACCTTTAGAATTGAAGAATTTATTTCTTTAATTAAAACAGAAGAAAGTAAAACATTGAAGAAATTTTAATTAATTTTGAATTTCAACAAAAATAAAAGGTTGGTAACACAACTAAATGTATAATTTAAATTTATAAGTCATAGCAATACGTAGAAGTAGGTCGAGAAGACCGTTAAGAGTAATCAAAGAAGATCAACATAGGATTAATGAAAAAATAAAATATGTTGACGAAGTTCGTCTTGTGGGCGATAATGTAGAAGTTGGTGTATATCCTTTAGCTAAAGCTAAAGAATTAGCCAGAGAACAGGAATTGGATTTGGTAGAGATTTCACCAAAAGCGAAACCACCTGTTTGTAAAATTATTGATTACAAGAAATTCTTGTATGAGCAAAAGAAACGTGAAAAAGCTTTAAAATCTAAAGCTACTAAAGTAACTATTAAAGAAATACGTTTTGGACCTCAAACAGATGAGCATGATTATGAATTTAAGAAAAAGCATGCCATTAAATTCTTACAAGAAGGAGCTAAATTAAAAGCGTTTGTATTCTTTAAAGGTCGTTCTATTATATTTAAAGAACAAGGACAAATTTTACTTTTAAAGTTAGCACAAGAATTAGAAGAGTATGGTAAAGTGGAGCAGCTTCCGAAATTAGAAGGTAAACGTATGATTATGTTTATTGCTCCTAAAAAAGTAAAATAACAATCTTATAAGCAAGATAAAAACGAAGGAGAAATGCCGAAAATGAAAACAAAATCTAGCGCCAAAAAACGATTTAAAGTTACTGGTACTGGAAAATTAAAAAGAAAGCACGCGTTTAAAAGTCACATCTTAACAAAGAAGTCTAAAAAACGTAAATTAAAGTTAACTCATGCAGCTTTAGTACATAAAGCAGATGAGTCTAACATTAAGCAACAGTTAAACTTAAAATAAGTTTAACCAGGGAATTTAATTATTAACCATGGAGTTAGGCCAAATATGAAAAGTATTCTGAAAAGAATCGCCTACTACAAAACACATTGAAATTATGCCAAGATCAGTAAATTCAGTAGCCTCAAGAAAAAGAAGAAAAAAAATCTTGAAGGCAGCAAAAGGTTACTTCGGACGTAGAAAAAACGTTTACACAGTAGCAAAAAATGCGGTTGAAAAAGGAATGCTTTATGCATACCGTGACCGTAAAAACAATAAGAGAAACTTCCGTTCTTTATGGATTGTACGTATTAACGCTGCAGCTCGTTTACACGGAATGTCTTACTCTCAGTTTATGGGGAAAGTAAAAGCTAATAATATCGAATTAAACCGTAAGGTTTTAGCTGATTTAGCTGTTAACAACCCAGACGCTTTTAAGGCAGTTGTAGAGAAAATTAAATAAATATAAATTACTTGCTTATAATAAAAACCCAAACGTATACGTTTGGGTTTTTTTATTACTTTTATTATTTTAAAAATCATATCAAATATTATAAAATGAGATTAAAACTGATAACACTCACAGCTTTATTTATTACTGTAATTTCAATTGCACAAGAAACTACAAAACCAGAAGACACATCACTTAGCGGGCAGTTCGATAAAATATATAGAACTTCTACAACTTACCAAACATATAAGGTTATAAGTAAAGATAAGTTTTTACAGTTAAAACAAAATGTTTTAGATTCTCTTAAAAATTCTAAAGAATTAGTAAACGTAAAGAACGGACTTTTAAATACAGAAAGAGAAAACACAAAAAAAACTTTAGAAACGCTTAACGATACAAAAAACAAGTTAGCAACTGCAATACAGAAAGAAGGATCTATATCTTTATTAGGTGCACAAGTGAGTAAAACAACGTACAACCTAATATTATGGACAATCATACTTGTCTTATTACTAAGTCTAGCCTATTTTATATTTAAATACACTAGAAACAATATACTTACTAAAAAAGCTAAAAGTGATCTTATAGAGGTAGAATCTGAATATGAAAAACATAGAAAAAAATCTATTGAAAGAGAACAAAAACTTAGAAGAGAATTACAAGACGAAATTAATAAACAAAGAAATTCGTAATTAAAATTAGTTAAACTGAGATAAATCTAAATTAAATAACTGATTCTTAGATTAATATTAATTTTTGCATTCAAAATTTATAGTTCTACTTATATTTTGTAACTTTAAGAACTAATCAACTAAATAAGTTTTGAATATACTACATATTAGTGCAGAGTGCTTTCCTATTGCAAAAGTAGGTGGTCTCGCAGATGTTGTAGGTGCTTTACCAAAGTACCAAAAAGAAATAGGCACTACCAGTAATGTGGTAATGCCTTTTTACAATAATAAGTTTACTAAAGAAAATTCTTTTGATAAAATTCATGAAAACTTTATCGCTTTAGGACACAACTATTACAACTTTAAGGTTTTAAAACTTAAAGACAATGATTTAGGTTTTGATATTTTTTTTATTGACATACCAGATTTAACCTACAAAGAATATGTTTATTCTAATGATGATACAAATCGTTTTTTAGCGTTTCAAACTGCCACTTTAGACTGGATTTTATCCATAGATAATAAACCAGATATTCTGCACGTTCATGATCACCATACAGGATTAATTCCTTTTATGGTTTCGCAATGTCATAAATACATAGCTTTAAAAGATACGCCAACTATTTTAACTATTCATAATGCACAATACCAAGGTTGGTTTTCTCATAATAAAGTAAATTTAATTCCTCCGTTCGATTTTACAAAAGTTGGTCTTTTAGATTGGGACGGAAGTATAAATCCGTTAGCCGCTGCAATTAAATGTGCGTGGAAAGTTACAACGGTATCGCCTTCTTATATGGAAGAATTAAAAAATAATGCCAATGGTTTAGAGGTATTATTAAGTCATGAAAGCAAAAAATGTATTGGTATATTAAACGGAATCGACACCGATGTTTGGAACACTAATACAGACAATCGTTTAATAGAAAATTATACTATTGAAAATGCCCAAAAAGGAAAACTAGCTAATAAAAAATGGCTTTGTGAGAATTATAATTTAGATATTGATAAACCTTTATTTGCATTTATTGGACGGTTAGTTGGTGAAAAAGGTGCAGATTTATTCCCAGAGATTTTTACAAGGGCATTATCCAATAATAATATTTCCATATTTTTATTGGGTTCTGGTCATAAAGAAACCGAAGAAAAACTTAATAAAATACCTAAAAATAACTTTAACACATTTATTGGTTATGATGAAAAATTAGCACATATAATTTATGCTGCTGCAGATTTTTTATTAATGCCATCTCGTGTAGAACCTTGTGGGCTTAATCAAATGTACTCTTTACGATACGGCACTGTGCCTGTTGTAAACGCCATTGGTGGTTTAAAAGATACAATTGTAGATATTAAAGATCAAAATGGTTTCGGAATTTGTCATAAAGGCGTAACAGTTTCTATTGTTACCAATGCTATTTTAAGAGCTACAGACTTTTATAAAGACAAGCAAACATTTAATAATAACATTCAAAATATAATGCAAATAGACCATTCTTGGAGCAATTCGGCTAGAGAATATGTCAATTTATATAATTCTTTAAAAAATTAAACAAATGATAAACGACAAAGTACTTGGAATTATTTTAGGAGGTGGTCAAGGTTCTAGATTGTATCCTTTAACTAAAGATAGATCTAAACCTGCTGTACCAATTGCAGGAAAATACCGTTTGGTAGATATTCCTATCTCAAATTGTATAAATGCAGATATTAAAAGAATGTATGTTTTAACTCAGTTTAACTCTGCTTCTTTAAATCAGCACATAAAAAATACATATCATTTTAGCTTTTTTAGTTCTGCTTTTGTAGATGTTTTAGCAGCAGAACAAACCATGGAAAGTGATAAATGGTTTCAAGGAACTGCCGATGCTGTAAGACAAAGCATGCATCATTTTTTAGAACACGATTTTAAATATGCTTTAATTTTATCAGGAGATCAATTATATAACATGGATTTTAGAGATATGATTGCTAAACACGAAGAAAGTGGCGCAAAAATATCGATAGCAACATATCCTGTAAATGCAAAAGACGCAACTTCTTTTGGTATTTTAAAAACAGATGAAGACAACACAATAACTTCTTTTATAGAAAAACCAAACGCAGAGCTTTTACCAGATTGGACGTCTGATGTGAGTGATGAAATGAAAGATGAAGGTAGAAATTACTTAGCATCTATGGGAATTTATATTTTTAATCGAGAATTATTGGTAGAATTAATGGCCAATCCAGATACTATAGATTTCGGTAAAGAAATAATTCCGCAAGCAATTGGAGAACACAAAACAATGAGTTATCCATATGAAGGTTATTGGACAGATATAGGAAACATTGATTCATTTTTCGAAGCAAACTTAGGACTAACCGACGATTTACCTAAGTTTAATTTATACGACGAAAACAGAGTTTATACAAGAGCGAGAATTTTACCAACATCAAAAATTTCTAATACAAAACTTAACAAAACAATAATTGCTGATGGATGTATTATAAATGCAGAAAAAATAGAAAAATCTGTGATTGGTATTCGTTCTAGAATTGGTAAAGAGACAATCGTTACAAACACTTACATGATGGGTAACGATTTTTACGAATCTTTAGAAGACATCAAAAAAAATAATATCGAAAATCAAGTTGGTATTGGAGACAGATGTACAATTAACAATTGTATTATAGATAAAAATTGTCGAATTGGTGATGATACTAAAATTAATGGAGGACCACATTTAGAAGATATCGAAACAGAAACTTATCAAATTAAAGAAGGAATTGTTGTTGTTAAAAAAGGTGCAATCATACCCAAAGGAACAGTAATTTAATATCTGATTATTTTCAATTTTTAAAAGCATTACATGTCTAAAGTTATAGCACATTCACTATTTTCAGATTTTGATATTAATTTATTTAAAGCTGGTAAGCATTACAGATTATATGAAAAATTTGGCTCGCACATTACAACAGTTGATGGTATAACTGGTACCTATTTTGCAGTTTGGGCACCAAGTGCTAAAGAAGTTTCTGTTGTAGGAGATTTTAATTATTGGAACGACAAAGAACATCAATTAAATGTAAGATGGGATTCTAGTGGTATTTGGGAAGGCTTTATCCCTTTTGTAGAAAAAGGAAGTGTTTACAAATATAAAATACAAAGTAACAATAACAATATTGTAACAGAAAAGGCAGATCCTTATGCTCGAAGATGCGAGCATCCACCAAAAACTGCATCAATAGTTTGGGAAGATAATTATTCTTGGAAAGATAAAAAATGGATGAAATCTCGCAAAGAAAAGAACGCGTTAAACGCTCCTTATTCCGTTTACGAAGTTCATTTAAACTCTTGGAAACAAAAAATTGAAGAAAATCGATTTTTAAGTTATAATGAATTGGCCGAAGAATTGGTAAATTATGTGATAGAAATGAATTTTACACACGTAGAATTTATGCCGATAATGGAATATCCTTATGATCCAAGTTGGGGATATCAATTAACAGGTTATTTTGCGCCAACATCTAGATTTGGTTATCCTGATGAGTTTAAATATTTAGTAGATAAATTTCACGAAAATAATATTGGTGTAATTTTAGATTGGGTTCCGTCTCACTTTCCTTCGGATGCACATGGTTTAGGATTTTTTGATGGCTCTAATTTATACGAACATCCAGATGTTAGAAAAGGATATCATCAAGACTGGAAAAGTTTAATTTTTAACTACGGAAGAAATGAAGTAAAGTCTTTCTTAATAAGCAATGCATTGTTTTGGTTAGATCAATATCATGCAGACGGTTTAAGAGTAGACGCTGTAGCATCCATGTTATTTTTAGATTATTCTAGAAAAGATGGCGAATGGGAACCTAATGAATTTGGTGATAGAGAAAACTTAGAAGCAATTGCATTTATTAAAGAAATGAATGTTGCCGTCTACGAAAACTACCCAGATGTGCAAACAATTGCAGAAGAATCAACATCTTTTCCTAAAGTTTCTAGTCCTGTTTTTTCTGACGGATTAGGTTTTGGAATGAAATGGATGATGGGTTGGATGCATGATTCTTTAGACTATTTTGCGAAAGAACCAATTTATAGAAAACATCATCAAAATGATTTAACCTTTAGCTTAAATTATGCATTTACAGAAAACTTTATGCTACCGCTTTCGCATGACGAAGTTGTTTACGGAAAAAAAGCAATTGTAGAGAAAATGCCTGGTGATGAGTGGCAAAAATTCGCCAACTTAAGGCTATTATATAGTTTTATGTATACACATCCAGGAACCAAACTTTTATTTCAAGGTGCAGAATTTGGTCAAACAAGTGAATGGAATTTTAACGGAAGTTTAGATTGGCATTTATTAGAATATGATGTTCATAAAGGTGTTCAGAATCTGGTTAAAGAACTTAACTTATTTTACAAAACAGAACCAGCTTTACATCAAAAACAATTTTCGTTTGAAGGTTTCGAATGGATAGATCATGGCGATCATGAGAACTCTGTACTATCTTTCATCAGAAAAGGAAACGAACCAAAAAATGATGTAATAATTGTTTTAAACCTAACACCTGTTCCTAGAGAAAATTACAGAATTGGCTTGCCTAAATCGGGTACATTAAAAGAAGTTTTTAATAGTGATAAGCAAATTTTTAATGGAACTAATAATTACAAAAACATTAAACTAAAGTCTAACAAAAAAAGTTGGAATAATAGATTAAATTCAATCGAATTAAACTTACCTCCGCTAAGTATGTTAGCTTTCAAATTTAAATAAACTTAAAATCTAAATCCTCTTTATAAAAATACTAATAGTATCATAAAAAAAGAGGATTTAAATTTTAAACTTCACAAAAATAAACGTCATTTTTAAGACTTTAAAAAATCTTTTCTTAACATAGAAAAGAAATCTTATTTGCCTAATTTTTAAATAAATAAGTAATATTTTTGTTTTTAACACAGACTTAAACGTTATCGTAGAAATAACATTTTTATTACTAAAAAATCTAAAACTTTAACGATTTTTGAATGAATATTTAAACAACCAAGATTATGATTGTTAATACAGAATTAGAACAGAAAGGGAATTTATTTCCATCAGAAATAATAAGTTACCAAAAGGATGTAGATACACTTTATTTTAACACAAAAAATGGTGTTGTTTTACAAGTTACTGTTGTTAGAGACAGTGTAATTCGTTTTCGATACAGCACAACTGGTAAATTCGAAAATGATTTTTCTTATGGTGTTACTATACACGCTAGCAGAGGATATAGTTTTTTAGATGTATCAGAAGATGAAAAAAATTATATCATCACAACATCTAAACTTATCTGTAAAGTAGAAAAACTAAGTTTACAAGTAAAATTATTTGATGCTCTTGATAATAAACTTATTAATGAAGACGAAATTGGTTTTCATTGGGAAGAAAGCTACGAGTTTGGTGGCGACATTGTAAAAATGAGTAAAATCTGCCAAAAAGGAGAAAGCTTTTATGGTTTAGGTGACAAACCTGTAGAAGTAAATTTAAAAGGAAAACGCTTCGAAAATTGGGCAACAGATTCTTATGCTTTCGGTAAAAATACAGATCCTATTTATAAAGCAATTCCGTTTTATACAGCAATACAAGACAACAAATCTTACGGAGTTTTCTTTGACAATACTTTTAAAACTCATTTTGACTTTGCACATGAAAGAAGAAATGTAGCAAGTTTTTGGGCGCAAGGTGGTGAAATGAATTATTATTTTATCTACGGACCAAAAATGGATGATGTTGTTAAAAATTATACAGATTTAACAGGTAAACCACATGCATTACCACCGTTATGGGCATTGGGTTTTCATCAATGTAAATGGAGTTATTACCCAGAAAGTAATGTAAAACAAATCACAAAAACATTTAGAGATTTACAAATTCCTTGTGATGCGATTTATTTAGACATCGATTATATGGATGGTTTTAGATGTTTTACTTGGGATAAAAATCATTTTCCAGATCCTAAGAGAATGGTGAAAGAATTAGAAGACGATGGTTTTAAAACTGTTGTAATTATAGATCCAGGAATTAAAATTGATTTAGAATACGACGTTTTTAAAGAAGCTTTAGACAAAGATTATTTTTGTAAAAGAGCAGACGGACCTTATATGAAAGGTAAAGTTTGGCCTGGTGAATGTTATTTTCCTGATTATACAAAGCCAGAAGTTAGAGAATGGTGGTCTGGTTTGTTTAAAGAATTGATAGAAGATATTGGTGTAAAAGGAGTTTGGAATGATATGAACGAACCTGCAGTAATGGATGTTCCTAACAAATCTTTTCCAAATGATGTGCGTCATGATTATGATGGCAACCCTTGTTCTCATAGAAAAGCACACAATATTTATGGTACACAAATGGCACGTGCAACTTACCATGGTTTAAAAAAATATGCATATCCAAAAAGACCTTTTGTAATTACAAGATCTGCATATTCTGGTGCACAACGTTACACATCTACCTGGATGGGCGATAATGTTGCAACTTGGGAACATTTAGCAATTGCAAACAATCAAGCGCAAAGAATGGCAATGTCTGGTTTTTCTTTTGCCGGAAGTGATATTGGCGGTTTTGCAGAACAACCTCAAGGAGAATTATTTGCTAGATGGATTCAGTTAGGTGTATTTCATGCATTTTGTAGAGTACATTCTTCTGGAGATCACGGAGATCAAGAACCTTGGGTTTTTGGAACTGAAATAACAGATATTGTTAGAAAATTCGTGGAACTTAGATATCAATTATTACCTTATTTATATACCGCTTTTTGGAAATATATAAATGATGGTAGCCCTATTTTAAAATCTTTGGTTTTATACGATCAAGAAGATACCTCTACACATTATAGAAGTGATGAGTTTGTTTACGGAGAACAAATTTTAATTTGTCCAATTATAGAACCCAATGCAAAAGGTAGAAGAATGTATATACCAAGAGGAAAATGGTATAACTTCTGGACAAACGAAGTTGTAGAAGGTGGTAAAGAAATGTGGGTAGATGCAGATATTGATAGTATGCCAATTTTTATTAAAGAAGGTGCTGTTATTCCTAAATATCCTGTACAACAATATGTCGGTGAAAAAGAATTTGATGAAATAACATTAGATGTTTATTACAAAAAAGGAAAAGAAACCTCTCAATTGTTTGACGATGCCCACGATGGTTACGACTATAAGAAAGGAAGATTTAGTTTAAGAACTTTTAAAGTTACTGGTAAAAAAGAAGAATTAATTTTACAACAACACAAATCTGGAGATTTTGATGCAAACTATCATAGTTTTAAAATCAACTTCCATAATTTACCATTTGCAATTCAATCTGTTCAAATAGATAATGTTGAAATTGAACTAGACAATGTTAATAATGATAAAAATCAATCTATTACTATAAATAAAGAGTTTACAGAATTACACTTATTTGGAAATTAGTATACTTATACCTGAATTCAGGGTTATGTATCCCTGAATTCGGGGATACTAAAATTTCACTGATTTCAGGGATTGTGAGATACTCTTAACTACTATATCTTTGTAGTGTTATTAGATCAAATTCCCCCAAATTGTATAATTTATTGGATTTTTTAACGAATATTTGTTTAACACGAAAAAGGCGGTTATTAGTTTGTAATGAACTTTAATCGCTTTTTTATTTTACATACTTTCATCAGTACCTAAACTTGCTTTTTCTTGTTTATTACTTTTATAAGCTACTGCAATAATTGCAATCTCTAATAAAAGTAAACCTATTTTTGCTTTCTTACTCTTTGTTAACGCAGAAGTTAATCCTATAATTTTTGTAGCTATCATAATATTTGTTTTTATGTAAAGATAATTTCAACTTAAAAATTAAATTAATTCATATCATTTAAAAAATACCTGAAATAAAAAAGCCTCAGATTTAAATCTAAGGCTTTTATTTATGAATTAACGATAAAATTAAATTCCGTCATTTAAACTCTTTAGCTTTTCTGTATTTTCAGCAAGCATTAATTCGTCGATTATTTTCTGAATATCACCGTTTACAATATTTGGTAAATCATATAAAGACAAACCAATTCTATGATCTGTAACCCTACCTTGTGCATAATTATACGTTCTAATTTTTGCACTTCTATCTCCAGAAGAAACCATAGAACCACGTTTTAAAGCATCTTCTGCATTTTTCTTTTCTAGCTCCATATCATACAATCTAGAACGTAAAACTTTAAATGCTTTTTCTTTATTTTTATGTTGCGATTTTTGATCTTGACATTGCGCCACTAAACCTGTAGGAATATGTGTTAAACGCACAGCAGAATATGTAGTGTTAACAGATTGCCCACCAGGACCAGAAGAACAGAAAAAGTCTATTCTTACATCTTTCGGATTAATTTCTACATCAAATTCTTCTGCTTCAGGAAAAACCATACATGTTGCTGCAGATGTGTGGACTCTACCTTGAGTTTCTGTTTGCGGAACTCTTTGTACACGATGTACACCAGCTTCAAATTTTAAAGTACCATATACATCATTACCAGAAACTTCAAACTGAATTTCTTTAAAACCACCATTTGTTCCTTCAGAATAATCTACAGTAGAAACTTTCCAACCTTTACTTTCGCAATATTTAGAATACATTCTAAATAAATCTCCTGCAAAAATACTTGCTTCATCTCCACCAGTTCCTGCACGTAATTCTACAACCGCATTTTTAGAATCTTCAGGGTCTTTTGGTATTAATAATATTTTAATTTCCTCTTCTAATTGAGGAATTCTAACATTAGCTTCTTCAATTTCCATCTTTGCCATTTCGTTCATCTCTGCATCAGAACCGTCGGCTAAAATTTCTTTAGCTTCTTCGATGTTGTTTGTTAAAGTTTGATATTCATCACCCTTTTTAACCACATCACCTAAATCTTTATATTCTTTCATTAATTGCGCGTAACGCTTTTGATCCATGATAATTTCTGGCTGAATAATCAAATCAGAAACCTCATCATAACGTTGCTTAACAATTCTTAATTTATCTAACATCTTCTACTCTTTTCTTGGATTGCGAATTTACAATTTTTATCGGAAAGTTAAATGTTTCGTTTTGAGTATATTTGAATATTTCTAAATTTTAAAAATGAAACCAACACTAATTTTATGCTGTTTCTTGATTATTTTTTCTTGTAATAAAGAAAAAACAATATTAAAAAAACCTTCATTTTTAATAGGAAAATGGATTCGAGTAGAAAAAGCAGATAGCACTTTAACACTAGAAACTTGGCATAAAAATTTTACAGGAGAAGGGATTACTCTAAAAGGTAAAGACACAACTTTTTACGAACAAATGGAAATTATTAATTTAAAAGATACTTTATATTTAAAAGTTGCAGGCGTAAATGAAACAGCAACTCTTTTTAAATTCACACAACAAACCGACACTTCTTTTATTTGTGAGAATTTAGAAAATGAGTTTCCCACAAAAATAAAATACTACCTAGAAAACAAACTTTTAAAAGCCGAAGTTTCTAACAACGATTTTAAGATTGATTTCGTTTTTAAGAAAAGATAATTCAATAAAAAACTCTAAACGGTAATGTTTAGAGTTTTTAGTAAAATTTATTTTTAATAAGCTTAATACTCAAAAGTACCAAACTCACTTTTTATTGTCAGTTTTTTGGTTTCTGAAGCTTCTACTCTACCTACAATTTTAGCATCAACATTAAAAGATTTAGAAATCTCTATAATATTTTCTGCAATTTCCGGAGAAACATACACTTCCATTCTATGACCACAGTTAAATACTTGATACATTTCTTTCCAATCTGTTTTAGATTGTTCTTGTATCAATTTAAATAAAGGTGGTATTTCGAACATGTTATCTTTTACAATGTGTAAATTATCTACAAAATGTAAAATTTTAGTTTGCGCTCCGCCAGAACAATGAATCATACCATGCACTTTATCCGAAGAAAAATTATTTAAAATTTCTTTAATAATTGGCGCGTATGTTCTTGTTGGAGATAAAACCAATTTACCTGCGTCGATAGGAGAATTTTCTACTTTATCTGTTAATTTTGTATTACCAGAATACACTAAATCTTCTGGCACAGCTGCGTCAAAGCTTTCTGGATATTTTTCTGCTAAATATTTATGAAAAACATCGTGTCTAGCCGAAGTTAATCCGTTAGAACCCATTCCGCCATTATATTCAGTTTCATAAGTTGCTTGTCCAAAAGACTCTAAACCAACAATTACATCACCAGCTTTAATATTTGCATTGTCAATTACATCAGTACGTTTCATTCTTGCAGTTACTGTAGAATCTACAATAATTGTTCGCACCAAATCTCCAACATCTGCAGTTTCTCCTCCTGTAGAATGAATTGTAACTCCAAATTTCTTTAAATCTTCAATTAATTCTTCGGTACCATTAATAATTGCTGATAAAACTTCACCAGGAATTTTACTTTTATTTCGTCCAATTGTAGACGATAACATAATATTATCTGTAGCACCAACACATAATAAATCGTCGATATTCATTATTAATGCATCTTGAGCAATACCTTTCCAAACAGAAACATCACCAGTTTCTTTCCAATAAATGTATGCTAATGAAGATTTTGTACCTGCACCATCTGCGTGCATTATTAAGCAATAGTCTTCATCGTTTGTTAGATAATCTGGCACAATTTTACAAAATGCCTTCGGAAACAAACCTTTATCTATATTTTTAATAGCATTATGTACATCTTCTTTAGATGCAGAAACACCTCTTTGTGCGTATCTTTTAGAAACTTCTTTACTCATGTTGTTGTGTTGTTGTTGATGCAAATTTAGTCTTTTGATTAAAAAAAGCCATACTTGTTCTGTTATATTTTTATCTAGTAAATAACAGCTCTCTGTATTTTGTTAAAGGCCAAATATTATCATCTACCATTGTTTCTAATTGATCGCAATGAAAACGAATTTCTTCGAAAAAAGGTTTTACTTTATTGCAATATTGTTGTGCAGATTTTAACCCATTTTGCTTATTTGCTTTCGATCTTTGTTCTTCCATTTTAATTACCAAAGCATTAATTTCTGTAATATGGTTAGAAATTACCATAATTAATTCTACTTGCTCTTTGGCTATCTTTTTAAACTCATCTCCAAAAATTTCTTTTAAATTCTTAGTATTCTCTAATAATGTATTCTGATAAATTATAGCTGTTGGCACAACATGGTTTCTTGCAACATCTGCCAAAACTCTGCTTTCTATTTGCATGCGTTTGGTGTACTCTTCTAATTTTATTTCGTAACGAGCCTCTACTTCTACTTTACTCATTACATCCATTTCTTCGTATAAGCTTACAACTTTATCCGAAGTAATAATTTTTAATGCCTCTGGTGTATTTTTATTATTACTTAATCCTCTTTTTACAGCTTCTTTTTCCCAAGCATCACCGTAACCGTCTCCATCAAATCTAATTTTTTTAGACTCTTTAATATATTCTCTTAAAACATTAAAGACTGCTTCGTCTTTTTTAAGACTTTTTGTTTCGATTAATTTATCTACTTCAATTTTAAATTCTTTTAATTGTTTTGCAACAATTGTATTTAAAACAGTCATTGGTCCTGCACAATTTGCAGAAGAACCTACTGCTCTAAACTCAAATTTATTTCCAGTAAAAGCAAAAGGAGAAGTTCTATTTCTATCAGTATTATCTAATAAAATCTCTGGAATTTTACCAATGATATTTAATTTTAAATCTGTTTTTTCTTGAGGTGATAATTTACCTTTAGTAACATTTTCTAATTCATCTAAAACTGCCGATAATTGATTTCCTATAAATACAGAAATTATTGGCGGTGGCGCTTCACTTGCTCCTAACCTAAAATCATTTCCTGCAGATACTACAGAAGCTCTTAACAGTTCTTCATATTCGTAAACCGCTTTAATTGTATTTACAAAAAATGTAAGAAATTGTAGGTTTTTCATCGGCGTTTTACCTGGACTTAGCAAATTTGTACCATTATCTAATGATAAAGACCAGTTGTTATGTTTACCAGAACCGTTAATTCCTGCAAATGGCTTTTCGTGAAACAGAACTCTAAAATTATGTCGTTTTGCAACTTTCTGCATAACATCCATCAGTAAAGAATTATGATCTACTGCTAAATTTGCTTCTTCAAAAATTGGCGCGACTTCAAACTGATTTGGAGCGACTTCATTATGTCTTGTTTTTACAGGAATTCCTAAAAGCATGCACTCTTCTTCTAAATCTTGCATAAAGCTCATAACTCTCACCGGAATAATACCAAAGTAATGATCGTCTAATTGTTGACCTTTTGCAGAAAAATGGCCTAATAATGTTCTACCTGTTAATTGAATATCTGGTCTAGACAATGCCAATGCATTATCAACTAAGAAAAACTCTTGCTCCCAACCTAAGGTTGCATTTACCTTGCTAATTGTTTTATCAAAATATTTACAAACAGCTGTAGCGTGCGTATCGATGGCTTGTAAAGCTCTTAAAAGCGGAGTTTTATTATCTAAAGCTTCACCTGTATAAGCAACAAAAATAGTAGGTATACATAATGTTCTTTCGTAAATAAAAGCAGGCGATGTAGGATCCCAAGCAGTATAACCTCTTGCTTCAAAAGTATTTCTTATACCGCCTGTAGGAAAACTAGAAGCATCTGGTTCTTGTTGCACCAATTGTTCTCCATCAAACTTTTCCATTGCCAAACTACCATTTATAGACTCGAAAAAAGCGTCATGTTTTTCTGCAGTTGCGCCGGTTAATGGCTGAAACCAATGCGTATAATGAGTAGCACCTTTAGACATGGCCCAATCTTTCATGCTAACTGCAACCTGATCTGCAATTTTTCTATCTATTCTTGTACCATGCTCAATAGCATTCATTACACTTTCATAGGCAGAACGTGTAAGATACTGTTGCATAGCATATTTATTAAACACATTCTGTCCAAAAAGAGTCGATCTTTTTTCACTTTGTTGCACTTTAATCGGTTTTCTTCTTAAAGTTTCCTGTAAAGCATTGAACCTAATAATTGACATATTGTTATTTTTTTAAGTCTTTTTTTTACTTTTAAATAAATGACCCCCATTAAAATTAGGGATTAAATTATTTTTTTACAAAATTAGACATTTTACCCCTATTTTTTTTGATATGTAGGTAAAATATTTCATTTTTGTAATGTTAACATCATACACAATTATTTATTATGGCAAAAATTAAATTAGAATACATTTGGTTAGATGGTTATTACCCTACTCAGAACATGAGAAGTAAAACCAAAGTTGAAGAACATGAAAACTTTCAAGGAACAGTTGAAGAATTAAGTAATTGGTCTTTTGATGGTTCATCTACAAAACAAGCTTCTGGAGGTGACTCTGATTGTTTATTAAAGCCTGTTGCAATCTATCCAGATCCAGCAAGAATAAACGGTTATTTAGTTATGACTGAAGTTTTAAATGCAGACGGAACACCACACGTTTCTAATGGTAGAGCTACAATTGATGATGATGATAACGATTTCTGGTTTGGTTTCGAACAAGAATACTTTATTATGGATACTAAAACTCAATTACCTTTAGGTTTCCCTATTGGTGGTTATCCAGCTCCACAAGGAATGTATTACTGTTCTGTAGGTGGAAAAAATACTCACGGAAGACTTTTAGTTGAAAAACATGCAGATCTTTGTATTGATGCAGGTTTAAATTTTGAAGGTATCAATCAAGAAGTTGCATCTGGTCAATGGGAGTTCCAATTATTTGCTAAAGGAGCAAAAAAAGCAGGTGATGAAATCTGGATTGCGCGTTACTTATTAGATAGATTAACTGAACAATATGGTTACTATATCGATTATCATCCAAAACCATTAGGAAAAGATATGGATTGGAATGGATCTGGTATGCACGCAAACTTCTCTAACGAAGTTTTAAGAACTTGTGGTTCTGAAGAAATTTATGGTAAAATCTGTGAAGCGTTTAGACCAGTTGTAAAAGAACATATTGCTGTTTACGGTGAGTTTAACGACCAACGTTTAACTGGTGATCATGAAACTGCATCTATTAACGATTTCTCTTGGGGAATTTCTGATAGAGGAGCATCAATTAGAATACCAATTATTACAGTAGAAAAAGGATGGAAAGGATGGTTAGAAGACAGAAGACCTGCTTCTAATGGAGATCCATACAAAATTGCTGGTAGAATTATAAAGACTGTAAAGTCTGCAAATATTAGCTAAGACTAATAATCAAAACCAAAAAAGCTCGCAAATTGCGAGCTTTTTTTATGCCTAATTTTTAAAGAACTAAATAGATAAATAGTACATAAGTAATAAATAGAAATATACCTTTAAACCTACTTAAAATATACTTTTTAGGTAGAAAAACTAAAGGAATTAAAACAGCAGCAAAACCTAGCATCCAAAAGATATCTCTTGACAAAATTTGATCTTCTGTAACATAGATGTTTTTCACTAAAGATGTTACACCTAGTACAGATGCTATATTAAATATATTAGAACCAATTAAATTCCCTAGAGATATTGCTTTTTCTCCTTTAACAGCCGCTATTACAGATGCAGCCAATTCTGGTACACTAGTTCCTATCGCAATCATTGTTATTGATATCACTCCTTCACTTACACCCATGTTTTTAGCAATATCCTTGGCTCCGTCAACTAAAAATTCAGATCCATAATAAAGTGCAATAGCTCCAATTAACAACCAAATAAAAATTTTGCCGTAACCAATTGACTCCAAAGCTTCATCAACATCCTCTAAAGAAACATCTTCTTTGCGTGCATTCCTTATTAAAACAAATAAGAAAATAGCTAAACCTATTAATAAAATAATTCCTTCTGCTGTAGTTAAAATATTGTCATTTTTTAAGAAATAATAAAGAACCAAAGAAAAAACCATCATAACCGGCCAATTCAATTTATAGAATCCTTTATCTACAGCTATTGGTCCAATAATCGCTGTAATGCCTAAAACCAAACCAATATTTGCAATGTTAGAACCAATAACATTATTTATAGCAATTGCCGGAGAGCCATCTAAAGCAGCTTGTAAACTTACAAGTAACTCTGGTGCAGAAGTAGCAAAAGAAACTACCGTCATACCAATAACCATTTTAGATATATTTAGTTTAAATGACAAACCTATAGAAGATTTTACTAAAAACTCACCACCAACAACCAACATAACTAAACCAATAATTACATAAAAAATACTCATAAAATTTGTTTTTTGCGAAGATACATTATTATCACTTTAAGATAAAGGAAAAGATAGAAAGCGAAAAATACTACTTGTAAAATATCTGTTTTGCTTTATTTTGAAAAAACAATAAAATAAAACGCTTAATTTAATTACAGATTAAAACATTATTACAATTATTGATTAATAAAACAAACTTAAATAAAGAATACTAAGTTACATATTATAACTAATTATTATTTTTTAATTACAAACTTAAAATCAATCTAATAAATAAGTATTAAAGTGTTTGGTAGCAAGCTTTCAATCTATATATATTGATAAGACAATTTCGAAATTACCTCAATTTATTAACTTTTAAAACTTATATTATGATACTTATTATTACAAAAACCGTTAAAGATATTGCAGACATTATTTTTTCTGTACTATTCTAATCTTCATATAAAACAACTCTTTAAAAAGAGTTGTTTATTTTCATTAAATTTGATATTGAAATTAACATCTAATGAAAAAACGAGTATTTAAATTTCTTGCAAAAATTAATAAACTTTTTCTACCTTCTTATACTAAAAGAGGTTTAGATCTCTCTAAAGCTACAAAACTGCAAATGGCTATCATTGGTTGGCGAGCTTTTGTAACACAGAACTCATTAGAATAAAAAAAACTATATATTATGAAAACAGAACATGTAACAATATTCTCTGGTTCTTTTATTATTGTAAAAGGACTACAAAACAGATTAGACAGCATCAACATAGGGTCAATAATTAAAGATAGAGTAGAATCTGCCAGATTAGGTGGCTTTGGAGAACATAGAACAGCTGTTGAACTACTTATCTTAAAATCTGATATTGAAAAAGCCCAAACTATTATAGATACGTATGCTAAAGAAATAAATTCGTAAAAAAACCGCATAAGATTTCTTAGTTTAAAAAAATGCATTTATATTTGCACCCGCAAAAAGGCCATGTGGCGCAACTGAATAGCGCACTTGATTACGGCTCAAGAGGTTCTAGGTTTGAATCCTAGCATGGTCACAAAAAAAGCTTCCATTTATATGGAAGCTTTTTTATTTAATTAAAAAATTAAATCCGTTTTAATAGTTATTATTCAAAAACAATTAACTAAATTTAAGTTTTTAATACTATTCTTAAAATTTACAACAATATATTATACCCCTTATCTTTACGCAATAAGCGTCCCACTTCTTTTGAAGTGGGTTTTTTTTTACACAAAAAGACCTTAAACTTTCGTTTAAGGCCTTTTATCTAACCAAACTTAGTATTAAAACTAACTACTACTATCTTTAAATAATTTTTTTGAACCATAAGCTACACCTATAGCCAATAAGACACCTGTAAAACCATCTATTGGAAGACCTGGTGGCGGTGGCGGTGGAATTGGAGGTGGAACCATTTGACTGTAACCTAAAAAAGGAACTGTCAAAACCACTATAAATATTATTATAAATCTTAAATTCATTTCTTGCTTTCTATTATATAAGACACATACGAATATAAAAGTCACATGGTTTTTATAAAAAAATAAAAAAACTTGAGATTCACCTCAAGTTTAGCCTAAATATTGCCTCAATGCAATTCTATGTTCTGGTTTACTTTTATCGTAATTTTGAACTACTAGTTCTAAAATTTCTGGCGCTTTTTGCCCTACTTCTTTTTTATTTGAAAATTTAGAAACATATAAATTATATATTGAATCTTCTTTCTCGAAAATTAAAAAATGAGTTTCATTTAAATCTGTAAAACAAATTTCATTCCCAGAAAAAGAACCTGACTCATCTTTAAAAAAGTCAGAAAACTCGAAATACTTAAAAACGTTTTCCATACACCTTATATTAATTCTGCTGATAAACCTAATTGTAATAATTTAGAGCATCTTGGCTCTAAATCTTTAAATTCACCAGACTTTACAGTACACTTACCTTTATAATGCACTAAAGTTGCACATTGTTCTGCTTGCTCTACTGTATGATCACAAACACTTACTAAAGAATCTATTACATGATCAAAAGTGTTCACATCATCATTATGCAAAACTATTTCGTGCTGAAAAACTTCCTGCTCTAATACGTCTACCTCTTCTTGATTTTTTTCTTTTGTGCTCATATTATAAATATATTAAAAATTTATTTATTGTACTTTAACGCCACCCAATCGTTTCTCTTAATAAAAGTCTCTAGCTTTAAATTGTATTTAGAAACTTCTGCATCTATAACAGGAATATCATCTTCATAGAACCCGCTTAATAACAAAACGCCGTTTTCATTTAAACATTCTGTATAGATTTTCATATCCATTAATAAGATATTTCTATTAATGTTTGCAATAATTACATCGAATTTTTTATTAATTAATAATGATGAATCTCCCTCAAAAACAGCAATATTCTTACAATTATTTCTAGCTACGTTTTCTAATGAATTTTCGTAGCACCAATTATCTATATCTATAGCTTCTAACTTAGAAGCTCCTTTCATTTCTGCAAAAATTGCTAAAATACCTGTACCGCATCCCATATCTAAAACAGATTTACCTTCTAAATCTAAATTTATTAAATGTTGTACCATCATATGTGTAGTTTCATGATGACCTGTACCAAAACTCATTTTTGGCTCTATAACAATATCATATTTTAAATTAGGGTTTTCATGAAAAGGTGCACGAATACTAACTAAATCATCTACTTTTATTGGTGTAAAGTTTTTTTCCCATTCTGCATTCCAGTTGGTTTGTTCTACTTCATTTTTTGAATACTCTATAGAAAACTCATCAGAATTTAAAACAAAAATAGATTCTAGAATTTCTTTATTCCATTCGCTTTTCTGAATATAAGCTGTTACTCCGTTTTCATTTTCTACAAAACTTTCAAAACCAACGTTTCCTAACTCTGCTATTAAAATTTCTGTTGCTGGTTCTTTTGGTGAAACAGTAAAATTGTACTCTATATATATGTTATCCATAATTATTATATCAAAAAAAATGCATCGAGAAAATATCTCGATGCAAATTTATTGGTTTTCTTTTAAAGTTACCTAATTAGATAGCATTAATAATTCCTGTAAAATCTTCTACTTTTAAAGCTGCTCCTCCTATTAATCCTCCGTCTACATCTGGTTTAGAGAAAATTTCTTCAGCATTTGCAGGTTTCACACTTCCGCCATATAAAATAGAAACACTATCTGCTACTTCTTTAGTATACTTTTTCTCTATAATACTTCTAATAAAAGCGTGCATTTCTTGTGCTTGTTCTGGACTTGCAGTTTCACCTGTGCCTATTGCCCAAACTGGTTCGTAAGCTAAAATTATGCTACCCCAATCTTTTGCTTCTAAATGAAATAAAGCGTTAGAAAGCTGGCTTTCTACTACTTTAAAATGATTATCTGACTTTCTATCTTCTAACAATTCGCCAAAGCAAAAAATTGTTTCCATACCGTTTTCTAAAACCGCATCTACTTTTTCTGTCAATGCAGCATCAGTTTCGTTAAAATAAGTTCTTCTTTCAGAATGACCTAAAATTACAGTTTCTACTCCGATAGCTTTTAACATATCTGCAGAAACCTCACCAGTAAAAGCACCATTTTTGGCCTGATGCATATTTTGAGCAACTACTTCTATCACAGATTTTTTTGCCGCTTTAACAGAAGATGATAAGTTTACAAAAGTAGGCGCTACTATTACACGTGTATTTTCTAACGGTAAATTTTTAATCGCTTTTTTTAATGATTTTATTAAACTTTTACTTTCTTCTTTATTGTTATTCAACTTCCAATTTCCTGCAACAATCTTTGTTCTCATAATTATTATTTTAAAAGCTTTAACAGCTATATTTTTAATTTTAATTTCTGATGTAAATTTAAGAAATGGAACTTAAATTATTAGTTACAATCGAAATTAGTTACTAAAACGATTTATATAGCTTTATTTAGAGCATCTACAATAGCTCTATCTGAAGCCCTTGTTGCATTAAACAGTAAGATTTCTCCTTTTTCATCAACAACTAAATACCTAGGAATCCAACTAAGGTTTATAAAATCCACAAAGTCGCCGTTCTTCATTCCTTTAGGTAAATTATAATGTTCTCCATTAATTTGAAATCTTCTAATTCCATTTTTCCATGCCGTTTGACTTTTATCCACAGATAAAAACAAAAAAACTACATCTGGATATTCTTTTTGAAGATTCTTAACACTTGGCAAACCCTTTAAACAATCTGAACACCAAGAGGCCCAAACATCTATTACAATTTTCTTACCTTTATATTTATCTAAAACACTTTTAAAAGTTTTTTGAGAACCTTTTAAATCAAAAACAACTTCTTCTAAAGCTAAATTTGAAAATTCGGTTGGCTTTTCTAAATTACAACTAGAAATGATTACTACTAAAATTAATAAGATTTTTTTCATCAGAGATACATAATAATTTATTTTATGGTCTTCTTTACTTATTAAATCTTACAAATTAAAGTGAAATTAAGTATTTTTGTAAAACTTTATTAAAATTATGACAACACAAGAATTAGTAGCTCAAATTAGAAAGAAAAAATCGTTTTTATGCATCGGATTAGATGTAGATCTAAACAAAATTCCCGAGCATTTGCTTAAAGAAGAAGATCCTATTTTCGAATTTAATAAAGCAATAATTGACGCTACACACCATTTATGTGTTGCCTATAAACCAAATACCGCTTTTTATGAAGCTTATGGTTTAAAAGGATGGAAATCTTTAGAAAAAACAATTAGCTACTTAAATAAAAAGTATCCAGAAATTTATACAATTGCAGATGCAAAACGTGGTGATATTGGAAACACCTCTACAATGTACGCAAAAGCTTTTTTTGAAGATTTAGCATTTGACTCTGTAACTGTTGCGCCTTATATGGGTAAAGATTCTGTAGAACCTTTTTTAGCTTTTGAAAACAAACACACCATTATGTTGGCATTAACTTCTAATGAAGGTGCTTTTGATTTTCAAACAAAAAAAATTGATGATTTAGAAGTATATAAACACGTATTAGAAACTTCTAAATACTGGCAAAACTCTCAAAATCTAATGTATGTTGTTGGAGCAACAAAAGCCGAATATTTTAAAGAAATTAGAAAAATAGTTCCAAATTCTTTTCTACTTGTACCAGGTGTTGGTGCACAAGGCGGTAATTTAGAGGATGTATGTAAGTATGGTTTATCAGAAAACATTGGACTTTTAATAAATTCTTCTAGAGGAATTATATATGCTTCTAAAGATGCAAACTTTGCCAATGAAGCTGCTAAAAAAGCCGAAGAACTTCAGGTTAAAATGGCTACTTTAATATAAGTATTGAAAGACGATTTAAGAATCATATCATTAGTACCTAGCATAACCGAACTGCTTGTCGATTTAGGTTTAGAAGCTCAAATTGTTGGTATTACAAAGTTTTGTGTACATCCTAAAAATCTTTTAAAAGAGAAAACAGTGGTTGGTGGCACAAAAAATATCAAGATAGATAAAATTGAAGCTCTAAACCCAACAATTATTCTTTGTAATAAAGAAGAAAATACAAAAGAAATCGTAGTAAAATGCAGTAAAATCACTATAACTCATGTTTCTGATTTGTTTACTATTAAAGACGTGCTTAACTTAATTGATTATTACGGAAAAATTCTTTTTTGTGAAGATAAAGCTTCTGAAATAATTTCAGAAATTGAATTAAAATTGAACGATTTTAATCAGTTTATTAAAAATAAACCTACCTTAAATGTTGTTTATTTTATATGGAAAAACCCATGGATGATTGCTGCTAATAACACTTTCATTAATCACTTATTAGAAATAAATAATTTTAACAATATTTATAAAAATTTAAGTCGATATCCTGAGATAAATATTGATGATTTAAAAACCCGAAACATAGATTGTATCTTTTTATCATCAGAACCTTTTCCTTTTCAAGAAAAAAATAAAAATGATTTTACTTCTAACTCGAAAGTGTATTTGGTTGATGGCGAGTATTTTTCTTGGTACGGAACAAGACTTATAAAAGCGTTTGATTATTTTAAAAAATTAAGAAACGATATAGAATCATTTAATGCTTTAAGTAATTAGTTTTGTAAACTAAAATTTAGCACAAAAAAAACCACCTTTTTAAAGGTGGCTTTTTGCATATATAAATCAGATTTAATTTTGATCTGCTTCAGTTAAATTTGGATTTGCATCAATTTCTCTTTGAGGAATTTTCCAGATCCAGGCATCATTTAAAGAAGGTTTGTCTTGTTTAAATCCGGCTTGATACAATACTTCTGCAGCTCCAGAATTTGTTAAATCAATACCTTCATCCCAACGAATGTGATCTAACCAACTAAACCCTTCTCCGTATAACTCTACCCTTCTTTGAAGTTTAATTTGATCCATTAGTTTTTCTTTTGTATCGAAAACAGTTACATCAAAATCACTATCTCTTTCTTCAGCTAAAGGTTTTAAAGCTGTTTGAGCACCAGTTACATCGTTCATCATAGCTTCTGCTTCTGCTTCAATTAAATACATTTCAGAAGAACGCATATAAATCACATCATCTGGATCTATAGTTCCTGGATTTTTTTGTCTAAATTTTACATGCATGTAAGGATGAGTATTATGTCTTGTTGTAACACCCCATTTACTTACAATTTCTGCTTTAGCTGCATCAAACTCCTCTTCAGTATCGTAGTTAGGATCTGTTAAAAAGCTTCCTCCTTCACCATTTGCAGCTGCACCATTTGTATTAGGAGCCATTGGTAAAAATAAATCTGCCCTGTAATCTGTATCCGGAATCGCATCGTAAACTTCTTTACTTATTGTTTTAGGATTACCTCTGTTTTGACTTCCTTGAAAGGTAGGAGAAATATAATAGAAATAAGAACGGAAAAATGTAGTTTCAGATTGAATTACATTACCTCCCCAAATTACTTCTGATAAATCTACTGTGTTAAACCCAGACTTCCAATCTGCTTCGTTAATTAAGGGATAACCTTCACGAGCTTTCTTTGCCGCATCAGAAGCAGCTTGCCAATCACCTTCAGATAAAGCAACTCTAGCTTTGATACCATATGCTGCATTTATATTTAATTGAGATTTATCTACTCTTGCAGATGCATTTTCAAAAAGTTCAATAGATTTTCCTAAATCTAAATTTATCTGATCATAAATAGCCTGAACAGAAGATCTTGGTTCACTTGTATAAGGCGCTTCTGTTTTAAATAACAAAGGCACACCAGGGTCTGTAGATGGATTACCAATTAAATATCCTTTAGCATAAGTTGTAACTAAAGAATGATAAGCCCAAGCTCTATACGCATAGGCCTGCCCTAATATATTACTCATATTAGCATCGATGGTTAAACCATCTTCTTCTACTTTATTAATTATTGCGTTACAACTAGCTATAAAATGATAACGTTGATACCATAATTGGCTTACTGATTCAGAAGTTTCTAAAGTATGAACATTCCATTGTAATTCTGCTCTCATCCATCCATTAGCCCTAGCCGTATGAATTAAATCTCCAGTTAAAACATCAAACATCGGAATCCAGTATTGCATACCAGCTCTACTATTAGATCCACCAGGAATTATACCTGCTTGAGCATACATTAATTTATGTAGCCCATTTAAAACCAATGCCATATTTTCTGGCGTAGACAATGCATCTCCTGCAGAAATTGCATCTGTTGGTTTAGTTTCTAAAAAATCTTCGTTACATGATGTTAAAGTGATCGTTAAAACCACTAGCAACAATGCGCTTATTTTTTTTAACATAATTATTCTTTATTTTTTATTATTTATTAAAATGACACATTTAAACCAAAAGTTATAGTCTTAGATGGATTAAAATCATTTCCAGAAGGAGTTCCTCCTAAATTATACTGTGGATTTAAACCTGTTCTAGCACTTTGTAAAAATAAATTTTCACCAGAAACATAAACCCTTAAACTATTTACACCAAATTTCTCTGTAATATCACTATTAAAAGCGTAACCAAAGTTTGCATTTTTTAAAGCTAAAAAAGAAGCACTAGTTAAAAATCTAGTTGATTGTGCCTGAACTTGATCTGTATTTCCAACTTCTAATCTTGGTACACTTGTAATATCACCTGGCTGTTTCCATGCGTTTAAAGCATCTGGGTGATATGAATCTCCGTATGATCCTGAATGCATCATATCTGAATATCCGTAATCTAAAAACTTACCTCCAATACCATAAGTAAATAATAAATCTAAAGAGAAACCTTTATAAGAAAAAGAATTAGATATAGAACCTAATACATCTGGAATAGTAGTCTCATCTGCATATGCTCTACCTGCATCTTGCCAACTATTGGTAGTATCGTGATTACCGTCTGCATCTAAAACAGGTACTCTATCTCCATTTTCTCCGTCTTCAAACATATAATATAATGCATCTCCGTTAGCAGGATCTACACCAGCTGAATGAAAAATATAAAAATCATACCTAGATCTTCCTTCTTCCCATCTTTTTGACCCAGTAACAAAAGGATCTGGTAAAGACGTAATTTCATTTTTAAATGTAGAAGCTTGTACACTTAAATCCCACTTAAAATCATTCTTGTTAATTAAATGCCCTGTTAACCCTAATTCATAACCAGAATTATACATATCTGCAATATTAAAAGGAGCAGAATTTATACCATTAGATAAAGGTATTGGTAAGTTGTATAATAAATCTGTAGAATTCTTTTTATAGTATTCTATAGAACCTTCTAAGAAATTATTAAATAAACCGAATTCTAAAGCAACATCCCAACTACCTACAGTTTCCCATGTTAATTCATTATTTCCTGGATCAGTAAAAACTAGACCAGGTGCACCTGCATTAGATGTAATACTGTATAAAGCTTGAGAAATAAAGAACCCTAAGTTATCGTTACCTACTTGACCATAAGATGCTCTTAATTTTAAACGATCTATAAATGAAACGTTTTCCATAAATTTTTCTTGGTCAATTCTCCAAGAAGCTCCTAAAGAATAAAAGTTACCCCATCTAGCGTCTCTACTAAAAGAAGACGAACCGTCTCTTCTAGCCGAAGCTGTTAAGTAATATTTATTGTCAAAATTATAGTTTAATCTAGCAAAATAACCTTCTACTCTTTTTAAAGTACTAGAACCATTTAAACTAACTGGCACAGAAAAATTGTCGAATTCAAATATACCACTTGCAGTTTCTGTAGTTGCTAAAGCATTATTATTAGAAAATGCTCTATCATAGCTTTCGTGACCTGCAGTAATATCAAAATTATGCACATCATTAAAAGATTTTTTAAAGCTTAAAACTTGAGAAAAGTTTTGCACATCTCTTCTAAATCTAGTTTCACCATATCTAGCAGTAGGTTGTCCGTCTCCTACAATTGGATTTTCATAACTTTTATTAATTCCTTCATTAATATCTCTACCATAATTAAATTTTAAATTTAGTCCTTCTGCTAATTTAAAATCTGCATAATATCTAAAACCATAAGTATTATTTCTATTTAACTCATCGTTTAAAATAGCTTCTGCTATAGCATGACGACCAGCATTGTATGGTCTTGAACCTTGATTTAAAGAAAAATCTCCTTCTCCTAGATCATACTGAGGATTACCAGCAGCATCTAATATTAAGTTACCATTTGCGTCATTTAAGTAAACTGGATAAATTGAAGCTATGTTTTTAGCAAAAGCAAATGGATTTGCGATACTAGTTCCTCTAGATGGGGGTCCTTTAGATTCTGATATCGAAACGTTTGCACTACCTCCGATAGACAACCATTTGTTAACATCAAAATCTGCATTAAGACGAGTAGTAATTCTATCGAATTTAGATGTTATTATATAACCTTCTTCTTCTAAATAAGATGTAGAGAAAAATACTTTGTGATTCTCACCACCAGTAGCCACATTTACAGAATGATTAACTCTTGTACCAACCTGATCTAATTCGTCATACCAGTTTAAACTTTTATAAATTAAATTAGCGTTTGGATTTAATTTACCATCTACACCAACTATTTGATCATTAGCAACATTAAAAGGGTTATAACCTAGACGATTATAAATTTCTGCTGAAGCTCTCGATTCTCTATCTGCTCCTGTTAATGAGTTCTTGTAAGCTTCCCACATTAACTCGTAATATTGACCAGGATTAGCATAATCATATTCTGGTATACCTCTAGTTACTAAACCATACTGTGTAGAAAAGTTTACTTGTGTTTTACCTTTAGTACCACTTTTAGTAGTAATTAAAACTACACCATTTGCAGCACGAGCACCATAAAGAGCTGTTGAAGCTGCATCTTTAAGAATAGTCATAGATTCGATATCTTCTTGATTTATTGTATTTAACGAACCTTCAAATTGAATACCGTCTACAATATATAAAGGTGTAGCTGAACCATTTAACGTACCAACTCCTCTAATAACGATTCCTGGGGAAGAACCTGGTTGACCAGAAGAAGATACTATTTGAACACCAGTAGCCTTACCTTCTATAGCTGCAATAGGTGATGTAACATTTCTTAATGCTAAATCTTTAGCACCAACCACATCTGCAGAACCTGTAAATGCAGCTTTTGTTGTTGTACCATAAGCCACAACAACAACTTCATCTAAAACTCTACTATCTTCTTTTAAGCTTACGTTAATAACATTAGAGTTACCTATTATTTTTTCAATAGTTTTATAACCTAAATAACGAAATACTAAAACATCTCCCTTGCTTGCATTTATCTTGTAAACACCATCAAAATTTGTTTCTGTACCATTGGTAGTTCCTTTTACCAAGACACTAACACCTGGCAAAATACCAGAAGGGTCAGTTACTGTTCCAGATACTGAAACTTGCTGCGCATTTGCCACAATTGCTCCCATAAAGAGAAATAGCAACAAAACATTCTTTTTAATTTTTTTCATAAAATATTTGAGTTGAATTATTATTATAAAACGAATCTAAATATTATGTTAAGAATGAAGGTTGCAAAAGAAAAAATTAACACAAGTGTGATAGATACTTTAACAATTCCTTAACGAATAAGGATTGTAAGTTGAATTTTTTAAGGAAAATTTATTAAAACATAAAATCTACAAAGAATAATTTAACAAAACTTGTTAAATAAAAGTTAATTAAAAACTTAAAAAACTAAAAATGAGAGACATAACTTTGAAAAAAAATTAACGTTGCAAGTAATTAAGTTTGTTTAATTTTTCTAAAATTCTCATGGCTTTATATGCAGCAAAATCGCTTATAGTTTCATCTATAAAACGATAGCTGTTAGATTTTTCTAACAATTTAAAATAACTGTCTTCTAAATGCTTACTGTAGGTTTGTAGTTGATGTATACGTGACATAATTAAAACAATTTGTCTTTAAATATAATAAAATATTTAAAGACAAATTGTTAAAAATCAGTATTTTATTAATCTTGTAAAGCAAAAACTTGCTTTAGTAGCGCTGTATTTCTTAATCCAACTTTTTCTCTAATTCCTTTTTCTTCAACCTCTATCATCGTAAATACTCCTTTTAAGGCTTCTGTAGTTACATAATTCGTTAAATCTGGATTTACTTTTTTAACAAAAGGAATATTATTGTATTTTGATATTAAATTATTCCAAACCTTGTCTGCACCAACTTTAGAAAAAGACTTATCTATTACAGGTGTAAAACTTGCATATAAATTTTGCTCTGTCTTTGTTTGCAAATAATTAGTTGCGGCGTTTTTATCTCCTAAAAGGATGTTTTTTGCATCATTAAAAGTTATTTCTTTTACCGCATTTACAAAAATTGGTGTGGCAGTTTTAACAGCATCCTCTGCCGCTCTATTTAAAACCTTAATACCTTCATCAGCTAAATTACCTAACCCTAAACTTCTTAAACCTTTATCTACAGCCTGAAGTTCTTCTGGTAAAATTATTTTAACTAATTCGTTTCTATAAAAGCCATCTTTAGAGGTTAACTTGGTAACTTGATTCTTGATACCGTTATCTAAAGCTTGTCTTAAACCATTACCAATTTGATCTTGGGTTAAGCCACCTCCATTAGGTAAATTCTTTACTACATTTTGCAACTCTGCACAACCTACAAATTGAAGCGCTACAACTAAAACTAATATTCTTTTTATCATTATTTATTTTTTTACAGTTTATATTAAGATACTTTTAAAATTTTAAAGTCACTATTTATTTAAAAGAATCTGTTTTTTTATCATAACCATAAGGGCAATGTTTACAACCACTTTTACAACAGTAACCTCTTCTAAGATGAAACTTTTCTGTAAAAACCTTATAACCCTGCTCATTTATATAGTAATCGCCTTCTTCTAAAGGAATTCTTTTATTATACATACTGCAAAAGTATCAATTTAAAACATAAAAAAAGCGCTCTTACGAACGCTTTTCAATTAAATATTATTCTTTTTTTTCTGGAGGAAATTTAGACACAATTTCTTTTACAAACTCCTTTATTCTTTCTTCCTTTTTTTCTCTGTTCTGAACTTTTAAGGCACCTGTACCAACACCTTGCCAAACCAACTCTTTTTTATTTTTATCTATAAAATCAATAAATAAAGTACCTTCTGTATACTGCGACACATTAATATTATTGTTGCCATTCCACATCCAAGGATTCCATCCCCAACCAAATCCATAACCTAAATTATTATTTTGGTTTACATTCACTTTTTCTCTAGATTTTGTAAAAATACTCACTAACATATCTGGGTTTGTAGACTTTGTGAACCCTAAAAGCAATAACTCACTTTCTATAGCATTCAAAATTCTTTTTTTATCCAAATCTGAAATAGCTGCTTTATCTATGCCTGTTTTATAAAAAGCAAAGGTTTTGTACTTATTAAAGTCTACTTTTGTATCGTAATCTGTAACTACTTTTACAGAATTACACGACGAAAAAACAATAACAAATAGCAATAACGTAATTTTAATATATCTCATAATGATTATTTTAACAGTTAAATTCTGCTTTAAAATACACCAATTATTATGCCATATTTAAAGAAATTAAGCAACATCAACTTAATAAGATATTTTTAATTTATAAAACCATAAAGAATTGTAGAATTTTTTAAGATTTTCGTAAATTGCAACTTCAAATTATAACATTTATTACGAATGGAACAAATTACACCATATAAACCTACATATAAAGTTAGAATAGTAACAGCTGCCGCTCTTTTTGATGGTCATGATGCTGCTATTAACATCATGCGAAGAATTATACAATCTACCGGCGTAGAAGTTATTCATTTAGGCCATGATAGATCTGTAGAAGAAGTTGTAAACTGCGCAATACAAGAAGATGTAAATGCCATTGCAATTACTTCTTACCAAGGTGGTCACAACGAGTATTTTAAATACATGTACGATTTATTAAAAGAAAAAGGCGCTGGACACATCAAAATTTTTGGTGGCGGTGGCGGTGTAATTCTTCCGGAAGAAATAAAGGAATTAATGGATTACGGTATTACAAGAATTTATTCTCCGGATGATGGTAGAGAATTAGGTTTGCAAGGAATGATAAATGACTTAGTACAACAATCTGACTTTGCAATTGGAGATAAACTTGATATTGATGTATCTAAATTAGCCGAAAAAGAAATCGGGAATATTGCAAGAGTAATTTCATCTGCAGAAAACTTTCCTGAAATTGCAAAGGATACTTTAGATGACATCCATAATAAAAATAAGAATTCTAAAACTCCGGTTTTAGGAATTACAGGAACCGGTGGAGCAGGAAAATCTTCTTTAGTTGATGAGTTGGTTAGACGTTTTTTAATTGATTTTCCAGAAAAAACAATTGGTTTAATTTCTGTTGATCCATCAAAAAGAAAAACTGGTGGTGCACTTTTAGGTGACAGAATAAGAATGAACGCAATTAATAACTCTAGAGTTTATATGCGTTCTTTAGCAACTCGTCAATCTAACTTAGCTTTATCTAAATATGTAAACGAGGCGGTAGAGGTTTTAAAAGCTGCTGAATTCGATTTAATTATTTTAGAAACTTCTGGAATTGGGCAATCTGATACAGAAATTATAGAACATTCTGATACTTCTTTATATGTTATGACGCCAGAATTTGGTGCTGCTACTCAATTAGAGAAAATAGACATGTTAGATTTTGCTGATTTAGTTGCAATTAATAAGTTTGATAAAAGAGGTGCTTTAGATGCTGTTAGAGATGTAAAAAAACAATATATGCGTAATAATAATTTATGGCATATACATCAAGATGACTTACCTGTTTACGGCACAATTGCTTCTCAATTTAATGACCCAGGAATGAATACTTTGTATAAAAGTATTATGGATAAATTGGTAGAAAAAACAAATGCTGATTTGAAATCTAAAATGGAAATTACCAAAGAGATGTCAGAAAAAATCTTTGTAATTCCGCCGGCAAGAGTTCGCTATTTATCTGAAATTGCAGAGAATAACAGAGCTTACGACAAAACTGCTAACGACCAAGTTAAGGTTGCGCAAAAGTTATACGGAATTCATAAAACTATCGAATCTATTGTAGAAAAATCCGTAGCAATTACAAAAGCTGGTATCGATTTAGATACAATAATTAGTGATTTAAACAATGATGATACTGATTTTGTAAAATTATTAGTAGCTCAATTTGAAAAGGTTAAACTAAATTTAAATCCTTACAACTGGGAAATCATTTTAAATTGGCAAGAAAAAGTAGAAAAATATAAAAACCCTATTTATACGTTTAAAGTACGTGATAAAGAAATTAACATAGAAACACATTCAAAATCACTTTCTCATACGCAAATACCAAAAGTAGCATTACCTAAATATGAAGCTTGGGGTGATTTATTACGTTGGAATTTACAAGAAAATGTTCCTGGAGAATTTCCGTTTACAGCAGGTTTGTATCCGTTTAAAAGAACGGGTGAAGATCCTACAAGAATGTTTGCTGGAGAAGGAGGACCAGAGAGAACTAACAGACGTTTTCATTATGTAAGTTTAGGAATGGATGCCAAACGTTTGTCTACAGCTTTCGATTCTGTTACTTTATATGGTAATGATCCTGGTGAAAGACCAGATATTTATGGTAAAATTGGTAATGCCGGAGTTTCGATTTGTTGTTTAGATGATGCTAAGAAATTGTATTCTGGTTTCGACTTAAGCCATAATATGACATCAGTTTCAATGACAATTAATGGTCCTGCACCAATGTTGCTAGGTTTCTTTATGAATGCTGCCATCGATCAGAACTGCGAAAAATATATCAAAGAAAATAATCTTGAAGCAGATGTTGAAGCAAAATTCAAAGAAATTTATGATGATAAAGGATTAGAAAGACCAACCTATCAAGGTAATTTACCAGAAGGAAATAATGGTTTAGGACTAATGTTGTTAGGTTTAACTGGTGATTTGGTTTTACCTTCAGATGTTTATCAGCAAATTAAAAAAGACACTTTAGCGCAAGTTAGAGGAACTGTACAAGCAGATATTTTAAAAGAAGATCAAGCACAAAATACTTGTATTTTTTCTACGGAATTCGCATTACGCTTGATGGGAGATGTACAAGAATATTTTATAGAAAAACAAGTAAGAAATTTTTATTCTGTTTCTATTTCTGGTTATCATATTGCAGAAGCTGGCGCAAACCCAATTACCCAATTGGCGTTAACTTTATCTAACGGATTTACCTATGTAGAATATTATTTAAGCAGAGGAATGGATATTAATAAATTCGGACCAAACTTATCTTTTTTCTTCTCTAACGGAATTGATCCTGAATACTCTGTAATTGGTAGAGTTGCTCGTAAAATTTGGGCAAAAGCCATGAAAAATAAATACGGAGCAAATTCTAGAGCACAAATGTTAAAGTATCATATTCAGACTTCTGGTAGATCTTTACACGCCCAAGAAATAGACTTTAATGATATTAGAACTACGTTACAAGCTTTATATGCAATAAACGACAACTGTAATTCTTTACACACAAATGCTTATGATGAGGCAATTACAACACCTACAGAAGAATCTGTAAGAAGAGCAATGGCGATTCAGTTAATCATTAATAAAGAATTAGGTTTAACTAAAAATGAAAACCCGATACAAGGTGCTTTTATTATCGAAGAATTAACAGATCTTGTTGAAGAAGCCGTTTTACTAGAGTTTGATAGAATTACAGAGCGTGGTGGTGTTTTAGGAGCTATGGAAACAATGTACCAACGTTCTAAAATTCAAGAAGAAAGCTTGTATTATGAAACACTAAAGCATAACGGAGAATTCCCAATTATTGGTGTTAACACGTTTTTAAGTTCTAAAGGCTCACCAACAGTGCAACCAGCAGAAGTTATTAGAGCAACAGAAGAAGAGAAAAAACATCAAATTCAAACTAAAGAATTATTAAACAAGGCGAATCCTAAAAAAGTTGCTGCTCAAATTGAAATTTTACAAGAAGCGGCAATTCAGAATGAAAACTTATTTGATAAGCTAATGGAGGCGACCAAAGTTTGTTCTTTAGGACAAATTACAGAAGCGCTGTTTAAAGTTGGTGGACAGTATAGAAGAAATATGTAAAAAAAATATTCTTATCACAATTAGTAAACTCCGCATAAATTATGCGGAGTTTTTTTATATAAACTTACTGCGTTACTTAAAACTTTTTAATAGCGTTTTTAGCTACTTTTTACTTCAATCAATTGTACATTAAAGTTCAAATCTCAATTCTTTTTAATAATACTATTATTTTAAATAAAAAAGATTTTAAATTAATGCGTCTTTTTAAACTTTTTTGAGTCTATTATATGAACATTAAAACAAATATCATGAAAAATAAAAATTGTACATGCGATTGTAATGGCTGCAAAAACGGATCTTGTAAAGACTGCACATGTGTTAATTGCACATGTAATTCTTGTAATTGCTAAAAATTAATTTACAAAAAACGAAACAATCTTAACACTTTAAAATTGTTTCGTTTTTTATATTTTTTTATATTTAAAAATGACTACTAAAGAAGTTTGGACATTTCATTCTGATGATTTAAAAAATTTTATACTAAGTAAAGTAAAAAACTCTGAAATAGCAGATGATATTTTACAAGAAACTTTTATAAAAATACACACCAATATTCATACTATAAAAGATTTAAATAAATTAAAATCTTGGTGTTTTACGATTGCTAGAAATTCTGTTTTAAATTATTGGAAAACCACAAATCAAACTTTTGAAATCGCAAATTTCGAATCTGAAACGAACATTGCTCTGAATAACCACACAGAAAAAGATTGCCTTAGAGGAATTATACAAAGTCTTCCAGAAAAATATAGAAAACCATTATTTTTATCTGATATCAAAGGTCTAAAACAACAAGATATTGCCTTTAAATTAGAACAAAGTTTATCAACCACAAAATCTCAAATTCAACGTGCAAGAAAACTAATTGCAAAAGGCTTTATTGATTGTTGTGGCTTTAAATTCGATAAAAAAGGGAATTTAATAGGTGAAATTCAAGATAAAAAGGACTGTAAAGTCTGTAAATAAGTTTTTTAACACAAATTCTAAGCATTTTTTTATAGCTTAGCTTTTTAATTTAAAAACTCTTTTTATTATGAGAAATAATTTGGCTGGTATGATGTGTTTAGATTTGTTTATGTCTTCACAAAATGAACACGATTATACGTATTTAAAAAGTCAAATTTCATCTTCGGATTTTCTTAAAGCCCCAATAAAAAGTTTTGACTTTTACATAGATTATTTTACTGATGAAATAAAAAAAATCAACAGAAAAAACGATATCAATACAATAAAAGACTTTGCAAATAAGTTTAATTGGTGTAATGATGTAGATGCTATTTTTAAAAATCAAGATTTCGAAACAATTGTGCTTACGAATAAAGATCAAGAAATTATTTGGGTGAATGATGGCTTTAAAAAAATGACAGGTTTCAGTAAAAAGTACGCTATTAACAAAACGCCAACTTTTCTTCAAGGAGACAATACATGTGAAGAGACAAGAGCTAGAATTAGAAAAAAATTAATAGCAAACAAGCCTTTTGAAGAAACAGTTTTAAATTATAAGAAAGACAAAACTGCATATAAATGCGAAATTAAAATCTTCCCTTTATCAATAAGAAACACAACGCATTATATAGCTCTCGAAAAGGCAGTTTAACTTAAACTTAACCGTTAAATATAATATTTACTTCATTTTTAAGTACTTTAGATTTAAATTAGAATCCTAAATAAAAGCAACATGCAAAATTTAAAAAAAGAAGATATAAGTCAAGAAGTTTTTGATTTATATGACGATTATGCGCACAATAAAATGGACAGAAAAGAATTTTTACAAAAACTTTCTTTATTTGCTGTTGGTGCAATTACCTTACCTTCTTTATTAAGTTTTATTTCTCCTAATTATATTGATGCCATTACGGTTCAACCAGACGATCCTAGATTAAAATCAGAAACAATACATTACGAATCTCCAAAAGGAGGTAAAAAAATGAATGGTTTACTTTCTAAACGTGCAAAAAACATTAGAAAACTACCTGGTTTAATAGTAGTTCATGAAAATAGAGGCTTAAATCCGTATATAAAAGATGTTGGCAGAAGAGCTGCTTTAGACGGTTTTATAACATTAGCTCCAGATGCATTAGCCCCTTTAGGAGGTTACCCAGGAAGTGATGATGAAGGCAGAGCAATGCAAAAGAAAAGAGATCGAATAGAAATGCTAGAAGACTTTATTGCTGGTTACAATTATTTAAAAAATCATAAAGATTGCAACGGTAAAGTTGGTGTAGTAGGTTTTTGTTTTGGCGGATGGATTTCTAATATGATGGCGGTAAGATTACCAGAATTATCTGCTGCTGTACCTTATTACGGTAGACAACCAGAAGCAAAAGATGCAGTTAAAATAAAAGCTCCTTTACTTTTACAATATGCTGGTTTAGACAAAAGGGTAAACGAAGGTTGGCCTGCATTTGAAAAAGTATTGAAAGAAAATAAAATAACACATACTGCGCATTTTTACCCAGAAGTTAATCATGGTTTTCATAACAATACAACACCAAGATTTGATGAAGCTGCTGCAGATTTATCTTGGGAAAGAACTATTGCTTTCTTAAAAACACACGTTAGATAATATTTATTTACAATCACTTTTACGGTTTTATACTTAATTGTTTTAAATTATTTACTTTTAACTTTTTTAAAAGTACAACTTGAAGAAACAGCAATTAATTAGCAAAGAATTAGAAGATTTTTACAACAAAGCTTCCGAAGAAACTCGCCTAGAAAAAGGTATGGGAATTTTTGAATTTGAACGTATTAAAGAATTAATACAACTTCATATTTTAAAAGATAAAATTACTGTTGTAGATGTTGGTGGTGGAACTGGCAAATATTCTGAATGGTTAGCGAAACAAAATCATACAGTACATTTAATAGAACCTGTTTTAAAACATATAAAACTTGCAGAAAAAAGAGCAAAAAAATTAAAAAGACCTTTCTCTGTAACTATTGGCGAAGCAAAAAAACTTCCTTTCAAAGACAATTCAGCAGATTTAGTGATATTACATGGCCCTTTATATCATCTACAAAAAAGAGAGGATAGAATTGCAGCAATATTAGAAGCAAAAAGGGTTCTTAAAAAAGGCGGAATTATTTTAGGTTTCGCAATAAACGCAACTGCATCTACTGTTGTTGGGCTAATGAACGGAATGATACATGCAAATTCATTTTTTGATATGTGTAAAAAAGAATTAACTACTGGCGTGCATAACGCGCCTAAAGATTTTCCTTTTTTATTAGCTGATGCCTATTACCATAAACCTGCAACTTTAAAAACAGAGTTTTTAGAGCAAAACCTTTCTTTTATAAATCTTTATGCTGTTGAAGGTATGATTTGGTTAGACAATGAATACTTTGCAAATATGTTAGATAAAAAGAAATCTAAAACTTTAAAATCTTTACAGAAATTAACTCAGAATGACGAGTATTTACTTCCATTTAGTCCGCATATGATGATTGCTGTAAAAAAATAACCATTAAATCATAGTAAATTTAATGGTTATCACTTTTTATTAATTTATCGTCTTCTTTTTTTAGAAGAACTTCTACTAACTTTTTTCTTTCTTCTATTAAAAGGAACAGCATCATCAAAAGTATTTTTAGCAGGTTTTGCTTTTTTATTCTTTTGCCACGAATTTGTTTCAGGTAACAATACTTTTAATAAATCTGGCCTACCAACTTTACTTAACGTATTTCGAATCCAATCTTTATTTTCTTTTTTGTACCAAAAGAAAAATTTATGCTGATCTTCTCTTTCCTTTTTCGTTTTAGGAGTTTTGGTTGGCTTTAATGTATACGGATGATAACCTGAATAATAAATTACGGTTGCAACAGTCATAGGCGTTGGTGTAAAACCTTGAACTTGCTCTAACTGAAAGCCCATATCTTTGGTTTCTGCAGCTAAATTTGCCATATCTTCTACTTCACTTGCCGGATGACTTGAAATAAAATAAGGTATCAATTGTAGATTTAATCTTCTCTTGATATTTATTTTGTCAAAACGCTCTTTAAATAAATGAAAATATTTAAAAGAAGGTTTACGCATCAACTTTAAAACAGGATCAGATGTATGTTCTGGCGCAACTTTTAAACGACCAGAAACGTGTTTTGTCATTACTTCTTCTGTATACGCATCTAATTCTTTTGCATCTGCATTTTTATTGAATTCTGGCACCAACATGTCATGTCTAATTCCACTACCAATAAAAGATTTTTTTATCTTCGGATGTTTATCTACAGCTTGATATAATTCTGTTAAAGGTTTGTGAGAAGTATCTAAATTAGAACAAATTACTGGCGAAATACAACTTGGTGCAACACACTTATCGCAAATAGATTGTACTTTACCTTTCATTTGATACATATTTGCAGACGGACCACCAATATCAGATAAATATCCTTTAAAATCTGGCATATTTGCCACTTTATCAACTTCCTTTAAAACAGATTCTTGACTTCTACTTGCAATAAATTTACCTTGATGCGCAGAAATTGTACAAAAACTACATCCACCAAAACATCCTCTATGTATATTTATTGAGAATTTAATCATTTCAAACGCAGGTATTGGTCCACGTTTGTTATATTTTGGATGCGGTAAACGAGTGTAAGGCAAATCGAAAGACCCATCAATTTCCTTTTCTGTCATTGTTGGGTAAGGCGGATTAATTACCAAGGTATTCTCTCCTATTCCTTGTAGAATTCTTCTAGCTTTTAATTTGTTAGATTCTTGTTCTATCACTTTAAAATTAGACGCAAATGTTTTTTTATCTTTTAAACATGCTTCATGAGAATTAATTGTAACATCTTCCCAACCATTAACTACAGGTATTTTTTCTTCTTTTTGATTGATTAAAACCGCAGTTTGTTTAATGTTTTTTAAGCTAGAAAAAGGCACACCTTTTTGCAACAACTCTACAATTTCTCGTAAAGGCTGTTCTCCCATTCCATAAACCAACATATCTGCTTTAGAAGTTTCTAAAATAGAAGGCAGTAACTTATCCGACCAATAATCATAATGAGTTACACGTCTTAACGATGCTTCAATTCCGCCAATCAAAACAGGTACATCAGGAAACTTTTCTTTTAAAATTTTAGAATATACAGAGGTTGCATAATCAGGTCTAAAACCTTTATCTCCGTTAGGTGTATATGCATCTTTATCACGTCTTTTTTTGCTTGCTGTATAATTAGAAACCATCGGATCCATACAACCTCCAGTAGCGGCAAAGAATAAACGAGGCTTACCTAATTTTTCAAAATCTTGTAAGTTATCGTTTACACTTGGTTGTGGTACAATTGCCACACGCAAACCATAACTTTCTAAAATTCTACCAATTACAGCAGGCCCAAAAGAAGGATGATCTACATAAGCGTCTCCGCTAAATAGAATCACGTCTAATTCTTCCCAACCTCGAATTTTAACTTCTTTGTTTGTAGTTGGTAACCAATCTGTTAGTTGATGTTTCTTTGTTTCTTGCATAGTTTGCAAAAATAAGGAGAAAATCTGTCAACTACTTAGACTTAAAAAGAATTTTTGTGTTTTTTGATGAAAAACAAGGTCTACAAGAAATACGCAAGTAAATAGGAATTAATTACGCAAAATTATTGCTTAATCTACAATTAAATGTGGTACATTTTCTAAATTCCAATCTATAACTAAACCACCTGCTAACGATTTCGCTATTTTCTTTCCGTACAAATACTCGCATAAATACAAAGACGCTTCAAAAGATTTTGCGCCACCAGCAGAGGTAATTACGTTACCGTCATGCACAAATAAAACTTCTTTTCTAATATCTAAATCTGGAAACGTTTCTCTCATTTTATCTATATCACTAGGAAAAGTTGTCGAAATTTTATCTTTTAACAACCCTGCTTTGGCTAATACAAAAGCACCGTCGCAATGTGAAGTAATAAAACTTGCATCTTTAGCAGCTTGTTTTACAAAATCTATCATTTTTGTATCATCTAAATCTGTATCTAAATGATGTTCTGCAGAAGGCACAACTAAAATATCTATTTTAGGTAACTTATCTTTTAGATAATTATAATCTGGTAAAATCCTCATTCCTTCAAATGTTGTAACAGCTTCATTTGTATTTGCTACCGTAAAAACATTCATAGCTTTTATATTTTTTCTAAAAATAGTATGCTGAAAAATATCAAATGGTGCTGTTAGTTCGGTATTAAATGTACCGTCCATAATAAGAAATGCAACATTATATCTTCCGTCTACTAATGTTGGTAATGGTTTTTCTTTTATCTCTACTTGTTCTACTTTTTTATTTGAGCAACTCAAGCTAAAAAAACACAAAAACAATAAAAATATATTTTTCATAAGTATAGAATTTTAAGAAATCACAATATAAAGCATAAAAAAAACTTTCTAAGAAGAAAGTTTTTTAATTTTAATATAGTTAATAAAAGCAAAATTAGCTTGCAATTAATTCTTTAGAATTTAATGCTTTATTTAAATCTACTTTAATGTATTTGTGGCTTTTAAAAAAATAACGTCCAGATGTAAGTTGAATTACAGCTTCTAAACTACCATCTTTTTTTTCTTCTAAAGAAGTAACTTTTACTTCTTTATTTACAACATTTTTATAAGTTGCAATACCACCTCTTTTAATAATAAAGTTGTTTCTAGGAAATTTAATGTGCTTATAATTATTCATTTCAACTTTGCCTACTGTAAAAACATCACCTACTTTAATAGCGTCACTTTTAGATTGAGCAAAATTAGAAAATGACAAAAAACAACACATCACAAGTGTAAAAATTGAAGTTTTCATAATTTATAGTTTTTAAATTTATCAATACAAAAATAAAAGATAAAGTCTAAAAAACCATATATAACTAGAAGACACAATCAATTTTAAGAAATAATTATGATTTTAACTAAGCCTCTTCTATGCTTTACTAGAGCAATTTAAGTTAAGTTTTTGTAGTTTTATAACCACAAACCAATCATCATTATGAAAACAAAATTTATCTTATTATTATTTAGCTTTTTTATCATCACTTCTTGTGAAAAAACAACAGAAAAAGAAAAGAAAAAAGACTCTTACGTTGCAGATAATTACACAAAAAAAGAGGTTGATATCGAAATGCGAGATGGTACTAAATTGCATACCACAATTTATTCACCAAAAGATACTTCTAAAAAATACCCTATTTTAATGCAAAGAACTCCGTATAGTTCTGCGCCATACGGAGAAGGTAAAATGAAATCTAAAATTGGCCCGAACGTTCATCTAATGAAAGAAGGCAACATTGTGGTTTATCAAGATGTTCGTGGTAGATGGATGAGTGAAGGTGTTTATGACAACATGCGCGCTTACATTCCTAACAAAGAAGCAAACCAATCTGATGAAGTTTCTGATACTTACGATACTATCGATTGGTTGGTTAAAAATGTTGAGAATAATAACGGAAACGTTGGTACTTGGGGAATTTCATATCCTGGACATTACGCTACTGTTTCTTCTATAGATGCACACCCGGCATTAAAAGCTGCTTCACCTCAAGCAAGTATTGGTGATTTTTTCTTTGATGATTTTCATCATAACGGAGCTTTTTTATTAAGTTATTTTAGAGCAATTTCTTTATTTGGTACTTATAAAGACACACCAACAGATTCTGCTTGGTACTCTTTTCCTAAAATGGAATCTAAAGATCAATATCAATTTTTCTTAGACAAAGGACCTTTAAAGAATTTAAATGAATATTTTCAATATGACAAGTTAGATGTAACTTCTGCTGAAAATAAAGATAGAATTGATGATTTTTTCTGGAAGGAAATTGTAGAGCATCCTAATTATGATGAAAACTGGAAAAGTAAAGGAATCATTCAGCATTTAAACAGAGTTCCATCTACAGTTGCAACAATGGTTGTTGCTGGTGAGTTTGATGCAGAAGATTTATACGGACCTTTAGAAACTTACAAAGCTATAGAAAAACACGGTAAAGACAATTATAACACATTGGTTTTCGGCCCTTGGGATCATGGTAAATGGTCTAGAACTGGCGTAGAGAATTATGTTGGTAATTATTATTTTGGCGACTCTATTTCTTTAAAATTTCAAAAAGAAATTGAAACTAAATTTTTTAATCATTTCTTAAAAGGAAATGGAGATAAAAACTCTGGTTTACCAGAAGCCTATGTTTTTGATTCTGGTAGAAAAGAATGGAAATCTTATGATACTTGGCCACCAAAAAACATTGTAAAAGAAAACTGGTTTTTATCTGAAAACCAAGAACTAACTGCATCAAAAAAATCGACGAAAGCTGTTAAGTTTATTAGTGATATTAAACATCCTGTACCTTATTCTGAAGACATTAAAACGGTTTTTACACCAAGAAAGTATATGACAGATGACCAACGTTTTGCCGCTAGAAGACCAGATGTTTTAGTATTTGAAACAGATGTTTTAACTGAAGATTTTACATTAGCAGGAGACATTTTAGCAAAATTAAAAGTAGCTACTACAGGTTCTGCAGCAGATTGGGTTGTAAAGGTTATAGATGTACATCCTGATAATGTAAAAGAAGACAATAAAAAACTTCAAAACCACTTAAAAATGAGCAACTACCATTTAATGGTTAGAAGTGAAGTTTTAAGAGGAAGATTTAGAAATAGTTTTGAAAAACCAGAACCTTTTACTCCAAATAAAAAAACCGCTGTAAATATTAAATTACAAGACGTTTTTCACACATTTAAAAAAGGACACAAACTACAAATACAAGTGCAGAGCACATGGTTTCCTCTAATCGATTTAAATCCGCAGACCTATGTAGATAACATTTACAAAGCAGATGAAAAAGATTTTAAAACTCAAACCCACACTGTATTTACAGATTCTTCAATAGAATTTTCTGTTTTAAAATAAATAATAACGTATGAAAAAAATACATCAATTTTTAATTGTCTTTCTTATTGCTTTTACCATTAGTGCTCAAGAAAAATCGAAACCTTTTTTTAAAGATGGCGAAGCACAAATTGTTGAAGGTTTTAAAGATTCAAGCAAGTGGATTCGAACAGATTTATGGGTAGAAACCACCTTTGACACCGATGGTGACGGAAAACTAGATAGAATGCATGTAGATGTTACAAGACCTCTACAAACAGAAACAGAAGGTTTAAAATTACCAATTGTTTACGAATCTAGCCCTTATTACGCAGGAACAGCAAGTGACACACCTGGTTTATTTTGGGACGTTAAACATGAAATTGGCGCAAAAGAAAAACAAAGAACAAGAGTAGAAGTTATTCGAAGAGGAAAAAGACCTATAATTTCAAATTCTCAAGTTAGAACTTGGGTTCCTAGAGGCTATATTGTTGTGCATTCATCATCACCAGGAACTGGTTTATCTGATGGGTCACCAACTGTTGGAGGAGACAATGAATCTTTAGCGCCAAAAGCAGTAATAGATTGGTTAAACGGACGAGCAAAAGGTTATACCGAAAGAGAGGGAAATAAAGAAGTTAAGGCATACTGGAGTACCGGAAAAGTTGGTATGACAGGTACTTCTTACAATGGTACAATTCCGTTAGCTGCAGCAACAACAGGTGTTAAAGGCTTAGAAGCAATTATACCTGTTGCACCAAACACTTCTTATTATCATTATTACAGATCTAACGGTTTGGTTAGATCTCCTGGCGGATATTTAGGTGAAGATATTGATGTTTTATACGATTACATTCATAGTGGTAAAGAAGAAAACAGACCACATAATAATAAGGTCATTAGAGATACTGAACTGGCCAACGGAATGGATAGGCAAACAGGAGATTATAATGATTTTTGGGCTGGTAGAGATTATCTAAATGATATGAAACCAATGAAAGCAGCATTATTAATGTCGCATGGTTTTAATGATTGGAACGTAATGCCAGAGCATAGTTACAGAATTTATGCAAAAGCAAAAGAAATGGGACTTCCGTCTCAGATATTCTACCATCAAAACGGTCATGGTGGTCCGCCGCCTATGAAAATGATGAATCGTTGGTTTACGCGTTATTTACACGGTGTTCAAAATAATGTAGAAAAAGATGATAGAGCTTGGATTGTAAGAGAAAATGATAAAAGAACGCAGCCAACTCCATATAGAGATTATCCAAATCCGGCGGCAAAACCGGTAACTCTTTATTTAGAATCTGGTGCTCCAAAAGCTGGAAAACTAGTAACAACTAATTCGTCTAATACAAAAGAAACTTTAGTTGATAATTATTCTTTTTCTGGCGAAAGTTTAGCGCAAGCAGAGAACACAAATCATCGTTTAATTTATGTTTCTAATGTCCTAAAAGAAGATTTACATATTTCTGGTTTATCTTCTATTACAATTAAAGCATCTAGTAGTAAACCTGCAGTAAATTTATCTGTATGGTTAGTTTCTTTACCATGGACCAAAGGTAGAAGAGCCAAAATAACAGACAATATTATTACTCGTGGTTGGGCAGATTTACAAAATCATAAATCCTTAACTAAAAGTGTTCCTTTAAAACCAGGTAAATTTTATGAAATGACTTTTGATTTACAACCAGATGATCAAATTATCAAAAAAGGACAACAAATAGGGTTAATGATTTTTTCTAGTGATAATAATTTTACTTTATTACCAGAACCTGGCACAGAACTAACTGTAGATTTAAATGGTACTTCTATAACATTACCAATTGTTGGCGGAAAAAATGCTTTTGATAAAGCAACAAAATAAAAACAATTCTACACACATACTAAAAGTCTTGATATTAATTTATCAAGACTTTTTTTTGCTTAAAAAAATTAGAAGAAAACTCTTTACTAAAAATTTACGTACTTATAAAAGAGACTTCAGAATAGATTCAGTAATTTAGTAGAGTTTAAAAAAAGGTTTGTTCTGAAAACATTGAAACTCTGTTTTATAAAAATTGCAAGCTAACTATAAAATGAAAGAAAAATTAATTTACGGTATTCAGCAAATTGGTATTGGTGTAAAAAATGCAGACATTGCTTTTAAATGGTACGCAACAAAACTTGGTGCAGATGCTTTAATTTTTGATGATAGTAACGAAGCAACATATATGGCAAAATATATGGGCGGTAAACCAAGAAAAAAAAGAGCTTTACTAGGCTTAAACATGCAAGGTGGTGGCGGTTACGAAATTTGGCAATACACAAATAGAAAACCATCTAAACCAGAAAATGAATTTAAAGTAGGCGATTTAGGCATTCAGTTTCCGTTTGTTAAAACAAATAATATTACGGCAACCTATAACCGCTTAAAAAGTAGCAACGAAAATATTCTTTCTGAAATTAAAAATGATCCAAGCGGCGTAAAATGTTTCTTTTTAAAAGATCCTTTTGATAATATTTTAAAAATAAAAGAGCACACTTCTTTCTATCAAAATAAAAAAATTGATGTTGGTGGTATTTCTGGAGCAGCAATCGGAGTTTCTAATATTGATGTTTCACTAAAACTTTATAAAGACGTTTTGGGTTATGATAAAGTTATTTTCGATAAAACTGATAATTTTGATGATCTTGAAGATTTAAAAAATGGTAGTAAAAGGTTTAGACGCATTTTACTTACACATTCTAAAAAGCGAGTTGGTGGCTTTTCGAAGTTTTTTGGAACTAGTGAAATAGAACTTATTCAGTGTTTAGAAAACGAGCCAACAAAAATATTTAAAAATAGATATTGGGGAGATTTAGGCTATATTCATTTATGTTTTGACGTTAAAAATTTAAAGGTATTAAAAGAAGAATGTAAGCAAAAAGAAGTTCCTTTTCAGGTGATTAGTCAGCCTTCTTTTAATATGGGTGATGCAAATGGGCATTGGGGATATATTGAAGATAATGATGGTACGCTTATCGAATTTATCGAAACAAATAAAGTACCGCTAATTAAAAATTTAGGCATTCATATCAATCTAAAAAACAGAAACCCTAAAAAACCTTTACCCAATTGGATGATTAAAGCTATGGCATTAAAACGTGTGAAATTATAATTTATGACATCAACAGAAATTGCACTTTTATTAAATGATGATTCTGAAAAAATTACAAGAATTGGAGAAATTATTGGTAAAAAAATACCTAAAAAAAATAATTTTGAAAATTTAAACGAATTTGAAAAAACGTTTATTTATATAGATATTTTAGAAGATAATGTTACAAATGGCGGATTTATTCAATTCTTTTTTAGTTCAGCAGGTCAATTTGCACATGAGATTTTTCACGCGTACTTAGCTATAAATGCAGAAAAAACAATAGATATTCTATCTGAAGCAATTATGTTATTTCCGCAAATTCCAGTTCCAAAAGATCAAACAATAAGACAACGCATTTTAATGCAAAAGGAATCTAATATCGATCTTTGGGATGAATTAGATCATCGATTTTATAAATATGAAGACGATATTGTAAAGTTGACTTTAGCTTATGTTGAAAAAAACATATCAAATTTCGATTGAGTTTTATCTATCTAATATTTCTTTAATATTTGGTTTAAAATAATCAGGTCCTTTTAAAACTTTACCATCTTCTCGGTAAATTGGTTTTCCGTCTTCGCCTAACTTACTCATATTACTCCTATGAATTTCGTTAAAAACTTCGGTAATTTTATCTTGCATACCGTGTTCTATGATTGTGCCACACAAAATATATAGCATATCACCTAGAGCATCTGCAACCTCTACCAAATCGTTATTATTGGCAGCCTCTAAATATTCTTCATTTTCTTCTTTCATTAAATTATAACGAAGCAAATTTCTATTTTCTGTAATATTTGCAGTTGGTTCATTTTTTATTCCTGCACCAAATGCTGTATGAAAATCGTGTACAGAATTAATTTTATCTTTCATATATATTTTAATTATTAGAAGTTTATAAATTCGTAATTTTGCAACTTATAATGTTTGTTACATCTTTACAAGGTATCGAAAAATCTTAGATAAGAAAAAATAATAATTATTCAATTTTACAAAAAATTATAACCTATGTTTTTAAGCGCTTATTTTACAACCGGTAGAATTATTTTTATGATTTTCTTTATTCTATCATTTATAGCTTTAATGGTTTATAGCTACAGAAAAGATATTAAAAGTCATGAAAGATATTACAAAAACGCTGGTAAAAAAGTACTAATTTATGGTAGTTTGGTTATCATTATATTTGTAACTATACGATTATTGGCAGGTAGTTAATTTATATCTTTTCTATATTTTTTAATCTTTTCCAAGCTATTTTATTGCGTTGAGTATAGATAAAGAAACAACCAATATCTAATAAAAAATAGAACAAGCTAATACCACTTGGCGGATTATTACTAGGTAAAAAATCAAAAACACCAAAGGCCGTACTTGGCCATTTCCAGCAACCAAATGCTGTACCTCCTATTTCTAAAATCGCCACCAAAATGTACATCGAAAAAAAGAATAACTTTTCTTTTGGACGAGTCCACAGTAGCAAGAAAACTACAATAGTCATTACAAAACCAAACACATCGTTAAAGAAAACTAGATAAACTGTTGCCAATAAAACAATTATTAAAGCAAATAGTTCTTCTACTGCCTCGTGGTATTTTCTAACTATTGGTGCTTTGCTAAACATAAAAATTCGACCATATAATGCTGCATGACCAAATGGTACATATAAAGGCACATTTTCTAATCTATATGTGTACATATTTAAAAGTCTCGAAAAAAGATACTCGCCTCCAAAGCCTAAAATTACCGCATAAATCATTAACTCTTGGGTTCTTTTATTCGCTCTAAAATACATTACTACAAAGCCAATTAACATTAAAATATTAATGGGTAATTGAGAGTTTGTAACGTTTTCTGCAAAATATAAACTATCAAAAAACAGAAAAAACACAAATATTACAAATATGCCTATTCTTCTACTAAATGTATAAAATATAGCTTTTAAGTCTTTAGCAGGTACTTTTAAAATTTTCATTCTGTTGGATATTTAAAACAGTTTGTTGTGTGATCGTTAACCATACCGACAGCTTGCATATAAGCATAAACCACGGTAGAACCAACAAATTTGAATCCGCGTTTTTTTAAATCTTTAGAAATAATATCAGATAATTTAGTAGTTGCTGGCACGTCTTCTCTTTTATGAAATTTATTTAAAATTGGTTTATGATCTACATATGACCAAATAAACTTAGAAAATGAACCAAACTCTTTCTGTACTTCAAGAAACAATTGGGCATTTGTAATTGCACTTCTTATTTTTAATTTGTTTCTGATAATACCAGCATCTTGCAGCAAAGATTCATATTTTTTTTCTGAATATTTAGAAATTTTTTGATAATCAAAATTATCAAATGCTTTTCTAAAGTTTTCTCTTTTATTTAAAATTGTTATCCAACTTAAACCTGCCTGAAAAGTTTCTAAAACTAAAAATTCAAAGAGTGTTTCATCATCAAAAAGTGGTTTTCCCCATTCGTTATCATGATAATCAATATATAATTGACTATCAGTAACCCAAAAACACCTATTTTTCATCTACTTAATTTTAATTGGTATAATTTCTGTTTGCCTAGAATTTACATATTCAAAAATATTATTTCCAAAAAAACCAGCTTCTTCTAACATAATTCTAATGTTTTTATTCCATTCTTTTAAAGCTACAGTAGTATTTAATTCTATGGCATATACTGTATTTTTATGTAAAGGATAATCTCCATTTACTGGCACTCCGTTTTGAGAATCCCACATACCAATTGTTGTACCAGCACTATGCCCATACATACCCAAAGGATGCGTATATATAGAAGGAACCAAACCATCTTTTCTCCCTTGAATTAAAGATTCTTTTAATATTTGATTTCCTGTTTTACCAACTTTCATGTTAGAAGTTAAAATATCTTGTACTCGATTTCCTTTTTTAAAGGCATCTACTAAAAATGTTGGCACAGAATTCTCGTTATCCTTTAAAACATATGCGTGCTGCTGGCAATCTGTATTTAGACCAATATAGGTAATTCCGAAATCGCAATGTAATAAATCGCCTTTTAAGATAATTTTCTTCTCTTTTCCTTTAGAAAAAGACTCTATATGCGATTTTAAAACTTCGTTATTTCTTTGGATATCTATAGTAGGATGAAACCATGTTTCTAAACCTAAATCGGTTACTTTTTGACGAAGATACCACACCAAATCTTCTGTAGTAGTTTTACCTGGAATGATTGTTTTTGATGAAAAAGTTTCTGCAATAATATTGTGTGTAATTTGTACTAGTTCTTTATACAATTTCATTTCTTTGGCAGTTCTTGTTTCAATCCAACCAATGGCAAGTTTTTCTGCAGAAACCACTTTATTAACATACGATTTTGGTAGATTTTCTAATAACTCATCATAATCTGTTTTAACCAAACCATCTGCCAAAGCAAAATATTTAGAAATATTAACTCCTATTTTATTCGGATTTCTATTCTTTATAATTTCTGATAAAGCTTTCCATTGATCTGGCTCTTTTTCTTTATCCCAAGCAGATTTTATATTTTTACCAATATCATATCTTGCAACAGCTAATCTTTCTAACGTATTTTTAGCTTTATCTCTATAAAAAACAATAATAGTTCTTCTTCGCGCATTTAACCAAGTAGCGGGTAACATGGTTTTTAAAACAGGATCTTCGTTGTATTCTCTAGAAATTAACAGCCACATATCTATGTCTGCAGCATCCATTAATTGTGGCAATAAATTAGTAAATCGATCTTCTAATAAATTATCTTTTAATATTGCTCTTTCTCTTTCTGATAAAATCTGAGCTTGAGAAAATTGAAAAGTAAAGACAAAAAGTAGAATTAAATATTTCATAATTAAAGGTTGGTTAATGGATAAAATTAATGTTAAATCAATTAAAAATCAATCTATTTTAGATTATTTTTTGCAACTTTACTAACATTAAAATCTCTGATTATGAAAATCTTAAAATATATTTCTTTTCTAATTTTATCTTGTATTGTACTTTTTTCTTGTGCATCTACATTAAGCAACTCAAATAATAACACTAAAGAAGAACCTGTTGTAATTGCAAATGATAGTTTAGAATACGAAATAATTATTATAGATCCGGGTTTTTCATCTTACCTTGCTAGTGTTGCAAAACCAGAAGGGTTTTATGACCAAAATTATCTAGAAGCTAGAAATAAAGTTTGGGTACTTACTTGGAATCAGCGCGCTCAGAACCCAACAAGTTATAATCAAGGAATTTATGAAAACATTATAGATTACAATTCAAATACAGATTATGGCTATGAAGTTAACTACAAACTTTTTAATTATTTTTTATTTGCTCAAAGAAAATATAAAATGAGTTTGGGAGGCGGTTTTAGAACCGGAAGAATTAATTAGCTTTTGTATAAGAAACAAAACTGTAATCTAATTTATTTTTTTCATCCGCTGTAAAATCTTCTCTAGAATCTTCTTTCCAAATTTTTGGATCTATTTCTGGAAAAAACACATCAGCTTCAAAAGATTTATGAACCAATGTAATATCTAATCGATCTGCTAAATTTTTAGCAATTGTTTCTTTGTAAATTTGTGCACCACCAATTATAAAAATCTTTTCTTCTTCTTTCGCCATCTCAATAGCTTCTTCTAAACTATTAGCAATTAAGCAACCATCTTTAAAGTAATTTTTATTTCTTGTAATAATAATTGTGGTTCTATTTGGCAAAGGCTTACCAATAGATTCAAAAGTATTTCTACCCATTAATATATAATGACCTGTTGTAACTTTTTTAAATCTTTTTAAATCTGCAGGTAAATGCCAAATTAAATCGTTGTCTTTACCTAAAGCGTAATTTTTTGCAATAGCAGCTATAACTGTAATCATATTAATTGAATAGATTTTATTTTTACAAAAATAAGAGAAACTTTACTTAGTTACACTTTTTTATGCCTTTTTACAATTATACAAGAAAAAATTTAAATCGATTTCGTTAAAAACTACTGATTTTCAAGTGATAAAAAGATTAAAAACTATTGTATAAATACTAAATTATAAGAATCATTTTATAGATTTTACAATATAATTATATCAGAATTACAAAAGTGATAATTCTTTATTAAAACACTAATTTTAGGCTTGTTATGTTCTAATACTTGTATACTTTTACTTAAAAATTTGAGACAATTTTTAAATACAAAAGACTATGGCAATTAAAAAACAATTTTTAAAAAGCAAACCTGTTTGCAAAGTAACTTTCTCTATTTCACCAGAAGAAGCTAGTAATGTAGCTGTAGTAGGAAGTTTTAACGAATGGAATGCTGCTTCTACTCCTTTAAAGAAATTAAAGAACGGTACTTTTAAAACAACTGTAGACTTAGAAGCTAATAATTCTTACGAATTTAGATATGTAATAGACGGCGTTTACACTAATGATGCAGAAGCAGATAGTTTCTCTTGGAACGATTATGCAGGTGCAGAAAACAGCGTATTAACTGTATAAAATAAAAAAGACTCTCAATTAATTGAGAGTCTTTTTTATTTAAATGGCAACTTTTCCTTTTATATGAGGATGCGGATTGTAGTCTGACAATTCGAAATCTTCGAATGTAAAATCTTCAATATTTTTTATATTCGAATTCATCTTCATTTTTGGTAGAGGCCTTATATCTCTAGACAATTGCAATTCTAATTGTTCTTTATGATTATTATAAATATGAGCATCACCAAATGTGTGAATAAATTCTCCTGCCTCATAACCACAAACTTGTGCAACCATCATTGTAAATAAAGCATAAGAAGCAATATTAAAAGGTACACCTAAAAATATATCTGCACTTCTTTGGTATAATTGACATGATAATTTTCCGTCTGCTACGTAAAACTGAAAAAATGCATGACAAGGAGGTAAAGCTGCTTTTCCGTTCGCTACATTTTTAGAAAATGAAACTGACGTATCTGGCATTACTGAAGGATTCCAAGCAGAAACCATCATTCTTCTAGAATTTGGATTTTCTTTTAAAGTTGCAATTACATCTTTTAATTGATCAATTTCATCACTATTCCAATTACTCCATTGATGCCCATAAACAGGACCTAAATCTCCGTTTTCATCTGCCCACTCATTCCAGATTCTTACTCCATTTTCTTGCAAATATTTAATATTTGTATCTCCTTTTATAAACCATAAAAGTTCATAAATTATAGATTTTAAGTGTAATTTCTTTGTGGTAACCATCGGAAAACCTTCACTTAAGTCAAATCTCATTTGATAACCAAAAACACTTTTTGTTCCTGTACCAGTTCTATCGCCTTTTTCGTTTCCGTTTTCTAAAACGTGCTTTACTAAATCGTGATATTGTTTCATTTTATGATGTAAAGTGTTAATTAGATTTATTTTTCTAAAATAAATAAGTGTAAAAATAAAAAAAGCTTCAAATGGTTTTATGAAGCTTTTTAAATAATATTTTAAAGTTATTAACTATTTAATAAATAGTTTTTTTCGCCTTAACCAATAATCATACCTGCAATAGTTGCAGACATTAAAGAGGCTATTGTACCACCAATTAATGCTTTCATTCCGAATTCTGACAATACTTTTCTTTGACCAGGAGCCAAAGAACCAATACCACCAATTTGAATACCGATTGAAGCAAAATTTGCAAAACCACATAACATATAAGTCGCCATAATTATCGATTTATTATATGCTAAATGTGTTGCATTTGCAACATTTTTTAATTCAGCTAACTGTATGTAACCAACAAATTCACTTGCTGCTAATTTAATACCTAATAATTGCCCCATAAGTGTCATATCTTCTGTTGGCACACCTATTAACCACATTAAAGGTGCAAAAACATATCCTAAAATAAACTCTAAAGACAACTGATCATATGCTGTATTATTTGCTATAATTTCATTTAAAGAAGTTAAATCTCCTATTAAACCTAAACCACCGTTTATCATTGCAATTACAGCTACAAAAACCAATAACATTGCACCAACATTTACAGCCAATCGCAAACCTTCTGTTGTTCCGTTTGCAATTGCATCTAAAATATTAGAACCTATTTTTTCTTGCGAAACCGTAACATCTGTATTTACTTCTTCTGTTTGCGGATATAGAATTTTAGAAATTACAATTGCACCAGGTGCAGCCATAACAGACGCTGCTAATAAATGCTTTGCAAAAACCAATTCTAATTCTTTGTCTCCTCCACCCAAAAAGCCTATATAAGCAGCCAATACTGCTCCGGCAACTGTTGCCATTCCACCAATCATTACTAAAAGCATTTCAGATTTATTCATCTTTTCTAAATATGCTTTAATTAGTAATGGTGCTTCTGTTTGTCCTAAGAAAATATTACCTGCAACAGATAAACTTTCCATACCAGAAATACCTAAAAACTTAGACAATACAATTGCTAAGATTTTAACCATCCATTGTATAATTCCTAAATAAAATAAAAGGGAAGTTAATGCAGAGAAAAATATAATTGTAGGTAAAACTTGAAAAGCAAAAATGTATCCAAACGTGTCCATATCTGCAATTAAACCATCAAATAAAAACTTACTTCCGGCTTTTGTATATTCTAAGATTTCAATAAAAAGCTTACCAACCAATTCAAATGCTTTCTGAATAAAAGAAACTTTTAAAACGCCAATTGCAATAATTAACTGTAACGCTAAACCAATTCCTACTTTTTTCCAATCGATAGCTTTCTTTTTAGAACTAAATAAAAAAGCGATTACAATTAAAGAAAACATACCTAATGCACCACGCCAAAAACTAGTAAAAGTAAAGCTACCACTTTCTATAATACCTTCATTTTCTATAACTGATTTTGTTTCTTCTACTTCTTCTACCTTTTTAATTGGTGTTACGTTATCTGTTTCTGCTAATACTATTTTAGTATATTCTGGCGATGCTAATGTATATGTTACATCTCCTTCAGATAAAACCAAGCTTGCATTATCAAAAGATACAATATTAAAATATCTTAATTCTTCTTTTGGTGTTGTAGCATTAAAAATTATAAGATTATTTTGTCTTAAGTAAGTTCCTGTAGAAGCTGGTTTATTTGCGTATGCAGGAAGCTGAAATTTACCCTCGGATAAAGAAAAAACTTTTGTTTCTTCTGATTGAAGTAAAGATGTTCCGTCTGATTTTTTTACAGAATTAAAGGTCCAATTTTGTTCTAAATCTTGCCCAAAAATTGAAATTGAAATAAAACAAAAGGCAATTAAAAATATATTTTTCATAAGGTAAGTTTCGTGTTAAGACCGTTTACTAATTTCGTCTCTAATTTTTGCTGCCAATTCATAATTTTCATTAGCAACTGCTTTGTCTAACTCTTGATTTAGCTCTGTTATAGATTTTTCTGCATAAGAATCTGATTTATCAACTTCTAAAATTGTATCAATTTCTGATGTAATTTCATCTTCAGCATCATCTGTTAAACCTAATTCTTCTTCAATTTTTAAATAAACACCTGCTTTGTCTAAAATGTTTTCGTAGGTATAAATTGGTGCTTGAAAACGTACTGCAATTGCAATTGCATCTGATGTTCTTGCATCTATAACTTCTTGTTCTCCGTCTTTTTCGCAAATTAAACTAGAAAAGAAAACACCGTCTACTAATTTATGAATAATTACCTCTTTTATTTCTATTTGAAATCTATCTGAAAAGGTTTTAAACAAATCGTGTGTTAATGGTCTTGGTGGTCTTATTTCTTTTTCTAAAGCTATGGCTATAGATTGTGCTTCAAAGGCTCCAATAATTATTGGTAAAGTTCTACTTCCTTCCATTTCACTTAAAACTAATGCGTATGCACCAGTTTGTGTTTGGCTGTAAGAAATTCCTTTTATGGTTAGTTTTATTAAACTCATATATCTTTCTGCGGGAAATAAAATTAGCTTTTTTTAAAATTATTTTAGGCTAATTTTTAAGGGCACAATTTACTAAAAAATTAGATAGTGAAAACAGTTATTTTTTATACTTTACTTTTTTAGTTATAATAAAGCCTGCGTGAAGGATAGAGCTATTGTTTGAGCTCTTTTGTTTTGTGAAATAAAATGAAACAAAATAAAAAGCGAGTAGCGAAAGCCTGACGAAATTATGATTTTAGAAATTGTTTAACTTAAAAAAACCTATCAAAACAATAAATTCTGATAGGTTTTTGAAATGCTATTACTTCATAATTTGGGCACGCCCAAACTATTTTTAAGCAGCTTTAAACGCTTTTAATTTTTCTATTAATTTAGGTACAACTTCAAAAGCATCTCCTACAACTCCGTAATCTGCTGCCTTAAAAAATGGTGCTTCTGGATCTGTGTTGATAACTACTTTTACTTTAGATGCATTAATACCTGCCAAATGCTGTATTGCACCAGAAATACCAATTGCAATGTATAAATTAGAAGCAACTGGTTTACCTGTTTGCCCAACATGCTCTCCGTGAGGTCTCCAACCTAAATCTGAAACTGGTTTAGAACAAGCTGTTGCAGCGCCTAAAACTTCTGCTAACTCTTCTACCATTCCCCAATTTTCTGGTCCTTTTAAACCTCTTCCTGCAGAAACTACAGTATCTGCATCTGCAATTGTTACTTTACCGGTTACTCTTTCTATATTTTCTGATGTTACGCCTGATGCAGCAACTTCTGCATCAAAAGCCTCTACAGTTCCTTCTACTGCATTCTCATGTATACCAAAAGAATTTTTTGCTAAACCAATAACTTTTTTGTCTGTAGAAATTACAGTATTAGAAAATGCTTTGTTAGAAAATGCTTTTCTTTTTACTGTAAAAGGACTTGTACTAGATGGTGCAGCAACAACATTAGATGCATAACCTGCTTCTAAAGAAACGGCTACTAAAGGTGCTAAATACAAACCATCTATACTAGAATCTACAACTACAACAGATGCACTTTCTTTTGCTGCTGCTTGTTGTACTACTGCTGCATATTGTTTTGCATTGAATGTTGCTAAACTATCGTTAGAAACCGCTAAAACTTTTTCTGCACCATATTTATGTAATTCTGAAGAATCAGCAGCGTTTATTGTTAAAACAACAACATTTTCACCTAACTGTTCTGCAACTTTTTTTCCGTAAGAAACTACTTCAAAAGCAGTTTTCTTAAATTTTCCGTCTGTTGAATCGGCAAATACTAAAACTGACATATTTTTTATTTTTATATTTTCTAAAGCATTAAATCGCTTAGAGAAAATGAATTTTTAATTATTTTTTTGATAAAATTTAGAATGTAAAACTTTTACCGAAACTTAAATAACTTTAGCCTCGTTGTGTAATAAGTTAATTAACTCATCTAAATTATCTGCATCTACTAATTTAACAGCTCCTTTTGGTGCTGGTTTTTCGTAAGTTTGAATATTTGTTGATGCATTTGCGCCAGTAGCTTCTACTACTTGTAATGGTTTTTTACGTGCCATCATAATTCCTCTCATGTTAGGAATACGCAAGTCTTTTTCTTCTACAATACCTTTTTGTCCACCAACTACTAATGGTAAAGTTATTGCTAAAGATTCTGTACCACCATCAATTTCTCTTTTTGCATTTACGCTTGTACCGTCTACTTCCATCTCTACACAACCGTTAACAAAGTTAAAATCTATTAATGATGCTAACATTCCTGGTACCATTTGACCATTATAATCTGCAGATTCTTTACCTGCTAAAACTAAATCGAAACCTCCGTTTTTTACAACTTCTGCTAATTCTTTAGCTACTAAAAACCCATCTGTTGGTTCTGCATTTATTCTAATAGCGTCATCTGCACCAATTGCCAAAGCTTTTCTTAACGTTGGTTCTGTTTCTGCACCACCAACATTAACAACCGTTACTGTAGCACCTTGCTTTTCTTTAAACCACATTGCTCTTGTTAAACAAAATTCGTCATAAGGATTAATTACAAACTGCACACCGTTTTTATCAAACTCAGCATCATTATTTGTAAAATTAATTTTTGAAGTGGTATCAGGTACATGACTAATACAAACTAATATTTTCATAAATTATAATTTTATATTCTTTTCTTGTTGACGAAATTACGGCTTTTTTTTAAAAAATACTATGCGTGCATAGTATTTTTTTTATTTATTTATCAATTTACGATAAATAAAGGTCTGAATTTTTAAACTTTTCTAAAAAATACAGCAGAATAAATAGAGTATCATAGATAATTTTAAATTGATGAATAATATATTAAAAATCATAATCTATGCCTGTGTCGATTAAATTTAAAACCAAAAAACTACTGATTACATACTTTTTAATATTAACAAAATCAATAAACATGTTCAAAATATAAAATTCTTCTATTTTTGATATAAAAGTACATTTTATTTACTCATAAATTCCTTACTTTTGCTTATCAAAAAACAAACAATAATTTAGATTCAATGAAGACAGTTCAATTTAGAGAGGCAATTTGTGAAGCCATGAGCGAAGAAATGCGCAGAGATGAAAGCATTTACTTAATGGGTGAAGAAGTTGCAGAATATAATGGAGCTTATAAAGCTAGTAAAGGAATGTTAGACGAGTTTGGTGCAAAAAGAGTTATAGATACTCCTATTGCAGAACTTGGTTTTGCAGGTATTGCAATTGGTTCTGCTATGAATGGCAACAGACCTATTGTAGAATACATGACTTTTAACTTCTCTTTAGTTGGTATTGATCAAATTATTAACAACGCAGCAAAAATTAGACAAATGTCTGGTGGGCAGTTCAATTGTCCTATTGTTTTTAGAGGACCAACTGCATCTGCAGGTCAATTAGGAGCAACACACTCTCAAGCATTTGAAAACTGGTTTGCAAACACACCTGGTTTAAAAGTTATTGTACCATCTAACCCATACGACGCTAAAGGATTATTAAAAGCAGCTATTAGAGATGATGATCCGGTAATTTTTATGGAATCTGAACAAATGTATGGTGATAAGATGGAAATTCCGGAAGGAGAATACATTATACCAATTGGTGTTGCAGACATTAAAAGAGAAGGTACAGATGTAACAATTGTTTCTTTTGGTAAAATTATTAAAGAAGCTTACAAAGCTGCAGACGAATTAGCAAAAGACAATATTTCTGTTGAAATTATAGATTTAAGAACTGTTCGTCCTATGGATCACGCAGCTATTTTAACTTCTGTAAAGAAAACAAATAGATTAGTAGTGTTAGAAGAAGCGTGGCCATTTGCAAGTGTAGCGTCAGAAATTACATATAGAATTCAAAACGAAGCATTCGATTATTTAGATGCTCCAATCAAAAGAATAACTACTGCAGATGCACCAGCACCTTACTCTCCGGTTTTATTCGAAAAATGGATTCCGAATGCACAAGATGTTATAAAAGCAGTAAAAGAAGTAATGTATATTTAATACATAATTTTACATAAATTTTAAAAATCCTTTTTTCTTAGTTTGAAAAAAGGATTTTTAAATTCTAGATAAGTTCGAAAACCATTGCGCAAATACACTATAAAATATATTGAAAAACTTATAAGATTTACTACTTTTGCAATAAGTTTAAAAGATAAATAAGAAATTTATGAGTTCAGAAGATAAGAAGACTTTTGATGTTTTAATAGAGATACCTAAAGGAAGTAGAAATAAATATGAGTATGATTTTGATTTAAATAAGATTCGTTTTGATAGAATGTTATTTTCTTCTATGATGTACCCTGCAGATTATGGTTTTGTGCCAGAAACTTTAGCTTTAGATGATGATCCGTTAGATGTATTAGTATTAGGTCACGAGCCAACTTTTCCTATGTGTGTTATTGAAGTAAAACCAATTGGTGTATTTCATATGACTGACGAAAAAGGACCAGATGAAAAAATTATTTGTGTGCCAATTTCAGATCCTATCTGGAACAATAAAAGTGATATTTCTGACTTAAATCCTCATAGATTAAAAGAAATAGAACATTTCTTTAAAGTTTATAAAGATTTAGAAAAGAAAAAAGTAGATGTTGGTGGATGGGGAGATGCTAAAGAAGCTTACCAAATATTTTCTGAATCTGTAAAAAGATATCAAGAAAGCGACTACAAAAAAGTAGATCAATTTAAAATCTAAATACATTTTATAAGTATTTTAAAAACTCTTTAAATAATTTTAAAGAGTTTTTTTTGCTTCAAACTTTACTCCAAGTCATATTTTTATCATATTACCATAAATCAATTATTCAGAATAACTACCAAAAAAATTACATAATCCTTTATTTTAAGCTTATTTTATGTGAAATTTATTTTTTTATAGACTTTAAATTGAATTTATTACATTTACAATCATTTTTTAACTAATCAAATAAATTTAATATATGGAATCACTAATGATTTGGATGCCGATTGCAATGGCAGTATTAGGTTTAATCTACATGTGGATTAAACAAACTTGGGTAATGAAACAAGATGCAGGAGACGGTAAAATGAAAGAAATTTCTGATTACATTTACGAAGGTGCGCTTGCTTTTCTAAGCGCAGAATATAAGCTATTAGCAATTTTTGTAGTTATTGTTAGTATTGCACTAGCAGCGGTTTCTTTTATTGTACCAACCACTCACATCTTAATTGTTGTTGCTTTTATATTTGGTGCTGTTTTTTCTGCTTTTGCAGGAAATATCGGTATGAAAATAGCTACAAAAACAAATGTTAGAACTACACAAGCAGCTAGAACAAGTTTACCAAATGCATTAAAAATTTCTTTTGGCGGGGGTACTGTTATGGGACTTGGTGTTGCAGGTTTGGCTGTATTAGGCTTAACAGCTTTCTTTATTGTTTTTTACCAAAAATTTATGGGTGGAGTCTGGACTTCTACCACCGATATGACAATTGTTTTAGAAACTTTAGCTGGTTTTTCTTTAGGTGCAGAATCGATTGCTCTTTTTGCTAGAGTTGGTGGCGGAATCTACACAAAAGCTGCAGATGTTGGTGCAGATTTAGTAGGTAAAGTAGAAGCAGGAATACCCGAAGATGATCCTAGAAACCCAGCAACTATTGCAGATAATGTTGGTGATAATGTTGGTGATGTTGCAGGTATGGGAGCCGATTTATTTGGTTCTTACGTTGCTACCGTATTGGCAGCAATGGTTTTAGGAAATTATGTTATTAAAGATATGGGCGGAAGCATAAGCGATGCTTTTGGAGGAATTGGCCCTATTTTATTACCAATGGCAATTGCAGGTGCTGGAATTATAATTTCTATTATCGGTACAATGTTGGTGAAAATTAGTGATAACAACGCTAAAGAATCTCAAGTTATGGGAGCTTTAAATAAGGGAAACTGGACTTCTATTATTTTAGTTGGTCTTTCTTGTTTTGGTTTAGTTACTTGGATGCTACCAGAAACTATGACTATGGAGTTTTTTGGTGAAGGTCTTCAAGAAATTTCTTCTATGAGAGTGTTTTACGCAACTTTAGTAGGTTTAATTGTAGGTGCAGTAATCTCATCAGTAACCGAATATTATACCGGTTTAGGAAAATCTCCTATTCTTAAAATTGTACAACAATCTTCTACAGGTGCAGGTACAAATATTATTGCTGGTTTAGCCACAGGTATGATTTCAACTTTTCCTTCAGTACTATTATTTGCTGGTGCAATTTGGGCTTCTTATGCTTTTGCTGGTTTTTATGGAGTTGCATTAGCTGCTTCTGCAATGATGGCAACTACAGCTATGCAATTAGCTATTGATGCATTTGGACCAATTTCTGATAATGCTGGTGGTATTGCAGAAATGAGCGAGCAAGAACCAATTGTAAGAGAGCGTACAGATATTTTAGATTCTGTAGGTAATACTACAGCTGCAACAGGAAAAGGTTTTGCGATTGCTTCTGCTGCTTTAACTTCTTTAGCTCTTTTTGCTGCGTATGTAACATTTACAGGAATAGACGGAATTAACATTTTCAAAGCTCCGGTTTTAGCAATGTTATTTGTTGGCGGTATGGTACCAGTTGTTTTTTCTGCTTTGGCAATGAATGCCGTAGGTAAAGCTGCCATGGAAATGGTACAAGAGGTTCGTAGACAATTTAGAGATATTGCAGGTATTATGGAAGGTACAGGAAAACCAGAATATGATAAATGTGTAGCAATATCTACACAAGCATCTTTAAAAGAAATGATGTTACCAGGTTTATTAACTATTGGTTTCCCTTTAGTAATAGCATTTCTTCCTTTGGCTTTTGGTATGGATAAATTAGCTATCGCAGAAATGCTAGGTGGTTATATGGCAGGTGTAACAGTTTCTGGAGTTTTATGGGCAATTTTTCAAAATAATGCTGGTGGAGCTTGGGATAATGCAAAAAAATCTTTTGAAGCTGGTGTAGAAATTGATGGAGAAATGACGTATAAAGGTTCTGATGCTCACAAAGCAGCTGTTACCGGTGATACTGTAGGAGATCCTTTTAAAGATACTTCTGGTCCGTCAATGAATATTTTAATTAAATTAACTTGTTTAATCGGCTTGGTTATAGCTCCTATTTTAGGTGGACATACCGAAAATAAAGTTCAAGGTAAAGAGGTTAAAAAAGAAATAATAATAAAGCAAAAAGACAATAAACTTGCAAAAATTTCTAAAACTGAAACGGTAAACAAAAGTTATAACTTAAAATAAAATACTATAAAAATAAGAATATAAAAAAAGCTGCATTAACTGCAGCTTTTTTTTATCAATAATAGGATAAATTATTTCTTATAAATTACTTTGTAATCATCACCAATTTTTTGGTTTAAATCTTCTATTGTTTTAAAATACTTATATCTTGTATTAAAAATTCTATCTGGTTTTTCACCAACAATATAATATTTTACATTTAAATCTGGCGCGTTTAATGTAATCTGATCTGAGATTCTCATCTTTTTATCATTTATAGATTGATCCATTTCTTCTAACATAGAAATAACAACTAAATTATTGTTCATGGCTCTAATCTCTTTAATGTCAATCTTGTGCTCTTTATCTGTAACTTCAACTTCTACCATTAAAGTTTGCTCTTCCTTTTCTAACGTATCATCATCATTTGGCATATCTACGTCTACATAAGGCACTTCTACCTCTGTTTCTTCCATTACCACCACTACTTTAGGCACTTTTACAGTTTTAGTTGTTGTACCTACGTTTACATCTGCCCAATCCACATCAAAAGATGGTAATTGTCCTGCTTCTGTATCTACATCAATATCTACATCTGGTAATTTAGTTTTTTTCGTTTGATCTACATCACAGCTATACAATACAGTTGCTGCCATTATTGTCATAATAATTTTTTTCATAATATTTAAAATTTTGGTTAAACTTAATATGCTCTTTATAAAAGCACACGCCAAAACTAAAGGTATTTAACAGTTCTTATTAGCTCAAAAAAAAATCTTCTTAACTCAAATAATAGTAAGAAAATTCATTACTTCCTCTATACAATTAGTATTTTTGTTTGAACCTAATTAATTTATAAATCCTAATAATACATGTCACTTTTCAGTAAAGATCCTTTACAAATAATTGTTTTTAATAGTTATGGTAGCGATACACATTTTTATGTTAGAGGTAGAGCTTTACAAGATGAAAATATCAACCTAGAAAAAAACAATATTTTTAGTTTGTTTGTAAATACCTGGAAACGCTTTGAAAGTGATGAGGTTCGAAATACAGCCTTAACAATTCAATTACCAAATAACCATAAAATTGAAACTAAAACAGATAATAAAGGTTATTTTGAAGTTTCTGAGACCTTAAATAATTTAACTAGTTTAACTGATACCGAAGGGTGGTTAAACTTTGAAATTTCGTTTACCGATACTAATATCAACAGAAAAATTACCAAAAACAATAGATTTTCAGGTAAAATGTTGATACCTAAATTAACAGTAGACTTCGGAATTATAAGCGATATAGACGACACCATTTTACATACAGGCGTTATTTCTAGAATGAAATGGCGCGTACTTATAAATACATTTTTTGTTTCTCCTTTAAAAAGGAAAGCGCTTGTTGGTGCTGCAGAATTTTACAACTTGTTACATCTTGGTAAATCTGGCAAAAACTCAAACCCTTTGTTTTATGTTAGTCATAGTCCTTGGAATTTATATCGATATTTAGACTTTTTTCTTGAAAAAAATAATTTTACGGAAGGAGCTGTTTTACTAAGAACTGCGGGTAGTATTTTTAAGAAAAAAACTATTGAAGAAAAACCACAAAAACAAAACGAAATTAGAAATATTCTTAACACTTATAACGATTTAAAATTTATCTTAATAGGAGATGCGGGCGAACATGATGCTGATATTTATATGGAAATCACTAAAAATTATCCCAATAAAATAAAAGCTATCTATTTAAGAAGTGTGTTACACAGTAAAAAAATGGAACGCATTAAGTTATTGATAGAGAATTATAATGACACAGAATTTTTTATTGTTGATTCTTCTAAAGAAGCTATAGAACACGCAAAAAAACATCATTTTATTGCATAAAAAAACTGTTTAAATTTAATTAAACAGTTTATTTATATATAAAGTTTTAGTTTTATCTTTTTACTCCGCCTCTAATTAAAGAAAGCACAAATAATACTAAAAATACAAAAAATAATATTTTAGCAATTCCTGCAGAAGCTCCTGCAATTCCTCCAAATCCTAATACAGCAGCAATTAATGCAATTACTACAAATGTGATTGTCCAACGTAACATAATTTTAAAGTTTTAATGGTTAATATATAAATAGATATTCCTATTTCTTACACTACAAATTTAACTGGTTTATAGTGCTTTACTTAACTCTAATAGATTGATTATTAACTCTAATAGAACACAAAAAGCAACTCTAACAAAAAAAAAAAAAAAGATGCTTAGCAGCATCTTTTTAGAGTTCTAACTAAAGTTTAAATCTTATGATATTTCTTCCAAAGATTTAATATTATAAAGACCAGTTTCTATAGTAGCTTTTTGCGATTCTAACACATCTTTAGTACTACTTGGTAAACTTGTTTCTTTTAAAACATCATTATATTCTTCAATAGAAGCTTTCTCTCCTCGTATTGCTTCTTCTAACATCGACTCTTCGTCATCTAAGGAAAATAAAGATTTGACATCCATCCAAGCTCTGTGAGCTGTTCCTGTTAAACTACCACCTTTATCTACATCTTGGTTAAAAGATTTGATTTCTTTTTTTAATTCGTGCCCAAAATTATATCTCTCTTCTGCCTTTCTATTAAAGTATATTTTAAGAGAATTGTTCTCTATATTTTCTGCAGCTTTTTTAAATCCTTTTTCTGCATCGTATGTTTTCTCTAAAAGAGCATTTAATTTCTGTCCAACTTCTTGTGTGTAAGTATTCATTTTTCTATTTTTTTTAATGAACGCTCGTTTCGTTTTAAGATGCCAAACGCTTTACATCTATTTGATATTTCAAAATTAGCTCTTATCTAAAAGAACTATTAGTGCAAATACTTTTATAATTAACTCTATAAATTTTTAGAGTTTTTTTTGATATTTATACAGCTATGTTCTCTTTCATGTACTTTCTATAGCTAGTTGCCAAAGTAGTTTTTTCTTTTTCTGAAAAAACTTTACCTGATAATTGAAAAAACTGATGTTCTTCATCTTCTAGATGATGCTCCACTTTTTCTTTTAAATCTTTTGCTGTTTTTAACCATGCAGAAGAATTGTAGTCGGTTTCTTCTAATTTTTCTATCAACTCATCTATTTCATGATGTTCTGCAATACCGTGTCTTGCTTTTTCCTGCATCATATCATTAGTAATTAAAGGCTTGTAAAAATGACGTTCTTCTGCATTTGCATGCACTTCTAACTCTTCTTTTAACTCTTTAAATAATTGATCTCTTAAGTTTGTGTCTCCAGAAGTATCAACTAATTTGTCTAAAAGTTCTCTTTGCTTGTCGTGGTCTATTCTTATTTCCTCGTAAATATTCATGATATAATTTTTTTGTTTGTTCAAATTTACAGCCGAAATCGAAAATTTTTTAGCTCTTTTCCTAAAAGTATTAATCGATATGATTTTTCTAAATAATTTTAAGTTATCTTTATAAGTAAAACATTTACAGTAACTTCAAGTATTTAATTATGATAACAATTGATATAATTGCCAACAGTCAGAAAGATTTACTTGAACAAATACAGCAAAAAATTGGCGGTTCTATTATAAATAATTGGAACGAAAGTATTCTAACCATAGACAATGAAAATGCTAAAGGCACTTTACGTTTTGTACCTTTTGATTGGGGCGTGAATCTACTAGATTTTGACATTACACTTCGAAAAGAGTTTGTTTTTAAAATCTTAGCGCAACAAGAGTTTAATCCTATCCGGTTTTTATATCCTTCTGTTGGTTCTTTTAAACATCGATTTGGTGTAGACAATACAGAAAAAAAGGTAGAACAATTTCAATCTTTAATTTTCACGAATAAAACAGGCGGTTATAATTACCTACATTTCATCAAAAATGAACACTTAAATCTAAATTTAATAGAAATTGTAAGAAAACAATTTTTACAAAAAAGAACCTCTAACGTTTCTAGCCTAAACAAAAAATTATATGAAGTTTTTGTTGATACAGATCATGAAAATCGTTTTTCTAATTATGGTACGCTTAATTTAAAAATGGCCGATTTAATTAAGAAACTCAAAAAAGTAAAAGGCAAAGGAATGCTTAGAATTCTAAAAATTGAAGCTGTTGTTTACGAAATATTATCTTTACACATTCAACAACATAATAGACTTTTAGCTGGTGTGCCACTACCAACTTCTTTAGATAAAAGTGAATTAAAAATTATTAGAAAGTTAAGTGCACTTATTTTAAAAAGACCAGAAAAAGATTATTCTTTAGAAGATTTATCTTTAAAATCTGGTTTAACGCAATCGAAATTACAAGATGGTTTTAAATTTTTATACAATAGAACAGTTACAGAATATATAAGACATGTTCGATTAGAATCTGCTAGAGATTTAATTAGAACTACAGATTTAAATATTTCTCAAATAGTATATTCAATCGGTTTTAGTAGCAGAAGTTATTTTTCTAAAATATTTAGAGAAAAATATGATATCACTCCTAATCAGTTTAAGAAAAAATTAACCGCAGTATTAGAGCAATAAAAAAACCTCAGCGCATTCACGCTGAGGTTCATCAATCAACCAACCACTTATTCGAATATTATAAAAAAAATCGAATAACTTTGCTGTTATATTTTATTTAAAAATCTTTTTTATAAACACTAAAGCACTGTATTTACTTAAAAACTTTAGAGAACTACTTAAGATATTTAATGGCTTTAAGCTTTCTTCAAAATCATGTTTCACGACTTTTAGTTCTTCTAATGCGATGTCTCTTTCTAAAGCTAATTGCTTTAAATCTCTGTCAATTTCCTCGAAACTAGTATAGTTTTTCATAACTTTTATATTTAATTAAAAAATACATCAGACATTTTACTAATAACTTTTTTATCTAAAGTTTTTCTAAAAAGATAACAAAGCAATGCAACAACAATTATAATTCCTGCTACAGCTAAATACCCTAAAGCACTACTGTTAAAAAGATCTCCTAATGCTATTGCTGCCGATATTGATAAGAAAACAAAGCCAATAAAAGCCAAACCTCCTATTAAAAGTATTTTAGCAATCATACCTATAGTTAAGGCAGATATTTGAAACGCTTTTAATTTTGCATGCTCGTAAGATTTTGCAACAAACTCTTTACCAGCATCTGTACCTTTGTCTGCAGAATTACTAAAACTTTTAAAAATGCTCATCTATTTAGACAGATTTTTGTAATTTTTTATTTTTCTCTTTTAACTCTTTCAGCTTTTTCTCTAAAGTAGTAATTACATCTTCTGCTTTATGACTAACGTTAGAAACTACATTTTCTAATTGCGTATCTAAAGTTTCTTTTTTGTCTGAAACAGTAGAAGAAACTTGACTTTGCAATTCAGAAGCCCTTTCTGTCATTTTGTCTTTTGCTGCGATTGCTTCTTCAGAAATTCTCTTTCTTGTTTTTTCTCCTTTATCTGGTGCAAATAAAATACCTAAGGTTGCCCCTATAACTGTACCTGCTAATAAACCTACTACTGTGTTACTACTATTGCTCATATTTATTTTTTTTATGGTTAACTTTCTCTGTTATTCTAATTATTGCAATTTCTGTACCATTATAAGTACACTACAAAGATAATTTGAAAGAGTAGTTTACATTAACTCTATAACTTCAAATCTTGACTCAAACCAATTTTTAATGAAAAACATGCTTAAAAACACAAAAAACACCTCAAAAAGAGGTGTTTTTAATAAAAAAATATGTTTTTTTTCTAAAAAGCATAACGCTGTGGTCCTCCTCTGCGGATGTCTTCACTAGCTACATCTTCAAATTGTTTAAAGTTGTGTCTAAATGCATTTGATAATTTAAAAGCTGTTTTATAGTAGGCTTCATCATTGTTCCATGTAGCTCTCGGACTTAATAATTCTGTTGGTACACCAGGACAACTTCTAGGTTGCGCTACGCCAAAAACAGAGTGAATATGATAATCTTCATATGTGTAACTTCCTAAATCACCGTTTAAAACAGCAGAAATCATTGCTCTTGTATATTTTAATGGCATTCTTCTACCAACACCATATTGTCCACCTGACCAACCAGTATTAATTAACCACACGTTTACACCTGCATCTTTCATCTTCTTACTAAGCATTTCTGCGTATTTAGTTGGATGTAAAGGCATAAAAGGCGCACCAAAACACGCAGAAAAACTTGGTGTTGGTTCTGTTACACCTGCTTCTGTACCTGCAACTTTAGCTGTATAACCAGATATAAAGTGATATGCAGCTTGGTTAGGTGTTAATTTAGATATTGGAGGCAACACACCAAAAGCATCTGCTGTTAAAAAGAAAATATTTTTAGGATTTTTACCAATTGATGGTTTTTTAATATTTTCTATATGATAAATTGGATAACTAACTCTAGTATTTTGTGTTATTGATATGTCTGCAAAGTCTATTTCACCTTTATCGTTCATAATAACATTTTCTAAGATTGCTCCTTTTTTAATGGCTCCAAAAATTTCTGGTTCTTGCTCCTTAGAAAGGTTTATTACTTTGGCATAACAACCTCCTTCAAAGTTAAAAACAGAGTTTTCTGCAGTCCAACCGTGTTCATCATCACCAATTAAACTTCTATCTGGATCTGTAGAAAGTGTTGTTTTACCTGTACCAGATAATCCGAAGAAAATAGCCGTATCACCATCTTTACCAACGTTTGCAGAACAATGCATTGGTAAGGTGTTTTTATAGACTGGTAAGATAAAATTTAAAGCAGAAAATATTCCTTTTTTAATTTCACCAGTATATCCTGTACCACCAATTAAAGCAATTTTTCTTGTAAAGTTTAAAATTGCAAAGTTATGCTGACGTGTACCATCTACCTCTGCATCTGCCATAAAACCAGGTGCATTAACAACTGTCCATTCTGCATCAAATGTTTTAAGTTCTTCTTCTGTAGGTCTTAAAAACATATTATGAGCAAACATATTACTCCAAGGATATTCGTTTACAACGCGAATATTTAATTTATAATCTTCGTCTGCACAAGCATAAGAATCTCTTACAAATAATTCTTTATCCGAAAGGTAATCGGTTACTTTGTTATAAAGTGCATCAAATTTATCAGCGTCAAATGGTAAGTTAATATCACTCCACCAAACTTGGTCTTTGGTAATATCATCTTTTACGATAAACCTATCTTTTGGCGATCTTCCTGTAAACTCTCCGGTATTAACCGCAATTGCGCCTAAAGAAGATTCTACACCTTGTTCTTTTTCTAAAGTTTCTGCATGCAGTTCATCCGAAGTTAATTGGTAACGAACAGTTGCATTTCTGATTCCTAAATTTTCTAACGAAATCGATTTCGTATTTAGATTTATCATTTTTATAATTTTAGTTGTGTTTCTATTATTACACTACAAAATTAAACAATATTTTTTTACAGAAAAGTTATTTACCTCTTTTTTATGAATATATTATTTATTTGATATTTTTTTTACGAATAGTGTAATCATTAAAATCCAACCAATTATAAAAAACAAACCACCCAGTGGTGTTACAAACCAAATAGATTTTGCCGTAATTGAAGTTAAATTTATGGCATAAATAGAACCCGAAAAGAATAAAATTCCTAAAAAGAAAAATAGACTTATCTTATTTTTTTGAGAAATTGAAAATCCGTTATAAGTATTTACAAAAAGTAAAACTATTACATGATACATTTGATATCTAACCGCTGTTTCGAAACTAAGCAACTCTGTTGCAGATAAACTTTCTTTTAATGCATGTGCGCCAAAAGCACCTAAAACAATAGCCAAAGCACCAAGCACGGTAGTAATAATTAAATTTTTAAACATTTTTAATGGTTTTTGTTTAATTTTAAACAATTAATGTATATTCGTATTACATACAAAAATACATCTTATTCCATGAAAAACATCCTAATTATTGGCGCAGGTAAATCTAGTTCTTCTCTTATAAAATATCTATTAGACAAATCTGAACAAGAAAATCTCTACATTATAATAGGAGATGTATCTGTTGATAATGCAAAAAAATTAATTGGAAAACAAAAGAATGTAAAAGCTATTCAATTGGACGTTTTTGATCAAGAAAACCGCTTAAAGTGTATTGAAAATGCAGATATTGTAATTTCTATGTTGCCTGCAAGATTTCATATTGAAGTTGCAAAAGATTGTATCAAATTAAAAAAACATTTGGTAACCGCTTCTTATATATCCGAAGAAATGAAAGCCTTAGATTCTAAAGCAAAAGAAAATGGTTTGGTATTTATGAATGAAATTGGTGTAGACCCAGGAATTGATCACATGAGTGCAATGCAAATTCTTGATAAATTAAGAGAAAAAAATGCCAAATTACTTTTATTTGAATCTTTTACAGGCGGATTAGTAGCACCAGAAAGCGACACTAATTTATGGAATTACAAATTTACTTGGAATCCGAGAAATGTAGTTTTAGCAGGACAAGGCGGTGCCGCAATGTTTATACAAGAAGGAACTTACAAATACATACCTTATCATAAGTTATTTAGACGTACCGAGTTTTTAAAAATTAATGGAAGCGGAAATTTTGAAGCCTATGCTAACAGAGATTCTTTAAAATATAGAAATGTTTACGGTTTAGAAAACATACCAACAATGTACAGAGGCACCATTAGAAAAGTTGGTTTTTCTAGAGCATGGAATATTTTTGTACAATTAGGTATGACAGATGATACATACATCATAGAAAATTCTGATAAAATGAGCTACAGAGATTTTGTAAATCTATTTTTAGCGTATTCACCTTCGGATTCTGTTGAACTAAAACTACGTTCTTATTTAAAAATTGATCAAGATGATATTATGTGGCAAAAATTAGTTGAGCTTGATCTTTTTAATCCTAAGAAAATTATTGGTTTAAAAAACGCAACCCCTGCACAAATGCTGCAAAAAATTCTCGAAGATTCTTGGACATTGCAAGAAGATGATAAAGACATGATTGTTATGCAACATTTATTTGGTTACGAATTAAACGGAGAAAAAAAACAAATAGAAAGTAGCTTGGTTGTTATTGGCGAAAATCAAAAATATACTGCTATGGCAAAAACCGTTGGTTTACCGGTTGCAATTGCTGCTTTAAAGATTTTAAAAGGCGAAATTAAAACTCCGGGAGTACAACTACCTATTTCTAAAGAAGTGTACGAGCCAATTTTAAAAGAATTAGAAAATTACGGAATAAAATTTAAAGAAAAAGAAGTGCCTTATTTAGGTTATAATCCAAATAACGTTATTGGCTAACGTAAAAATTTACATATTTAAATAAAAATCTTTTGTAAGATTTTTATAAGCTTCTGTATATTCATGTCGAGAGATTTCTATTGTTAAATTTTCTAACGAAAATTCTTTTTCAATAAAAGAAAACTCTAATAAACTTCTTTTAATTTCTGATGTTTCTGTGCCTTTAACTCGGCAAATTCTAGTAGGAAATAAATGATTTTTTTTTGCTAAATCAATAAAACTCGTTTCTTCTTTAAAAGGAATAATTACAGAAAAAACACCCGATTTAGATAAAATTTTTGCTGCATTACTTATTAAATCTTCAAATGATAAAGCCGATGTAAATCGAGCTTTATTTCTGGCATTGTCATCGGTTTCGAAATTATCTGTATAAAATGGCGGATTAGAAACTATAACATCATACTCTTCTTCTTCCTCCTCTATTTCGTCTGCAAATTCTTTAAAAGTTGCATTGTAACAATACAAACGGTCTGCCCAATCAGATTTTTCAAAATTATCTACACTTTGTTCGTAAGCACCTTCATCAATTTCTACAGCATCAATAGTCATTGCATCACAACGTTGTGCTATCATTAAAGAAATAACACCTGTACCAGAACCAACATCTAAAACAGTATCTGGATACTCACCTAAAGAACACCATGCTCCTAATAAAACACCGTCTGTACCAATTTTCATGGCAGTTTTATCTTGATGCACCGTAAACTCTTTAAATCTAAATGGTTTTGACAAATTATTAGTTTTTTAAACTAAAAATTCTGTGTTTAATTACACAGAACTTTTTAAATAATTAAATTTTAAATATATTTTTTTTAGCAGAGAGAAAGGGATTCGAACCCTTGGTACCGTTACCAGCACACTACCTTTCCAGGGTAGCCTATTCGACCGCTCTAGCACCTCTCTTTTTATAGATAAAGTTCTATAAGTCCGTTAGGAGTTTCTACTTCTATAGTTTTATTTTCTCTATCAACTTTTTTAATAAAATCGTCTACCATTGGTATAAATACCTCGTTACCATCTCTATCGATTTCAAATAATGGTTGAGCAGCTTTATCATTTATATGAACAATTGTACCAACTTCGCCAAAATTAGCATCAACCACTGTAAAACCTATTACTTCGTGGTAATAAAACTTATCTCCGGTTAGTTTTGGTAACATTGTTGTGGGTAAATAAACACCACATTTTAAAATTGAATCTGCTTCTTCTTCAGAGTAAACATCTTCAAACTGCACACGTAGTTGATTACCTTTATGTAGCGAGCTTTTATCAATAAAAAATGGAACCAGGTTTGTGCCAAATTCGACATAAACTGATTCCATATTTTTGTACAACTCGGGTTCGTCTGTATCTAACTTGATAACAACTTCTCCCTTAAAACTATATTTTGTTACGATTCTGCCTAAATAAAAACAATCTTCTTTACGCATATTCGTATAACTTTATAATTTATTCTGCTGCTTTTTCTGCTGCTTCATCAATAGTTTCTGGAGCCGCTTCTTCTGTAGCAACTTCTTCAGCAACCTCTTCTACAACTGGTTTAGCTGCTTCAATTCTTGCTTCGTTAACTGCTTTTTCTGCTGCTAAAGCTGCTGCTTTTGCATCAGATTGAGCTTTAGATAAACCTGCTTCTTTATCAGCAATTTTTGTAGACTTTGCCTCTAACCAAGCTGCAAATTTTGCATCTGCTTGCTCTTGAGTTAAAGCACCTTTTCTAACACCACCAGCTAAATGATTTTTTAACATTGCACCTTTGTAAGATAAAATGTTTTTTGCAGTTTGCGTTGGTTGTGCACCATTTTGTAACCATTGTACAGCTTTATCTACATTTAAGTTGATTTCTGCAGGGTTTACGTTAGGATTGTAAGTACCAATTTTTTCTAAGTATTTACCATCTCTTTTTGCACGAGCATCAGCGGCAACGATCCAATAGAATGGTTTCCCTTTTTTACCGTGTCTTTGTAATCTGATTTTTACAGACATAATTTGTTAATTTTTTAAGGTTCTCGACCTTGATTATTAATAATCTTACCATCTCGTGGTAAGTGGGCGCAAAAATACAACTTTTTTTCTATTAATCAACTATTATATTGGCTCACAATGATTTTGATAAAAATGTTAAAGCTTAACCCGCTATTTTAACATTAAGACCGTTAAAAATAGTTAAGAAATCACAAACCTTGTTAAACATCTTTTATCTTCTAATTTAGCTTGTATCTTTGAGTTGCAGATGCGAAACAATACACATCTATAAAGAACGATATTGAAATTAAAATGAAAATGACACAATGAAGTACACAGAAAAAATTTCGAATAAGTTAAACGAATTACTAGAGAAAAATTACGATGCAGAGAAAGGATATTTAAACTCTGCAGAAAACGTAGAAAGTTCTAATTTAAAAATTTTCTTTAAAAATAGAGCTTCAGAAAGAAGTCAATTTGCTAAAGAATTAAGAACAGAAATATTGTCTTACGGCCAAATTCCGGAAGATGACGGATCTTTTAAAGGTGCAATGCACAGAAACTGGATGTCTTTAAAGTCTTTATTTAGTACAAATGATGAAGAGGCAATTTTAGAGGAAGCTTTAAGAGGTGAAAAAGCAAGTTTAGAAGAGTATAAAGAAATTTTAAAGGAAGATGCTTTTGCACCATCAACAAGAAAAATGTTAGAACAACAACAGCAAAAAATTCAATCAGCAATTAATATTTTAATGGTCGAAGAAGAATTAGCATAGTTAATAAATAGTAAAATTTGAATTTGATAATAGTTAGTTAATTAAAAGTCAATCCTTAATTGGATTGGCTTTTTTTTATAAAATGATGTTAAATAATAATTGCTTAACATTAGAGCATGCTTAAAAATTTACATTTATCTGCTAAATCAATTAAACAACATAATGAACGATATTAGACCGATTAATAAAGGTTTTGAAGATTTTAAGCTTTTACCCTATTTACAAAGTTTAAACAAACCAATTAATGATCAATTAATATTTGAGATTGATGTAAAAAAGAACGATTACATCTATTTACCACCAAACAAAGACAATTTTATTTACGAAATAATAACAGGTGCCGTAAAATTAGGTGGCTATTCTGATGACGGTGATAGTTTTGTATATGAAGTTTTACCTCATAATGAGTTTTTTGGTAATTTAAAATATCTAAATGGTATTTTTCATGAATACGCAAAAGCTTTAATCGATTGCAAAATAAGATTATATGACTTAGATTTTTTTAAAAACTTAACCACAACAGAACCCGCTGTTACAAATTGGTTTATTTCTTACATTGTAAAAAGATGGTGTTCTGCAGAGGTAAAATTAAAAACGATTAAAGAAAAAAATATTGAAGATAAAGTAAAGTCTTTGCAAGAATATTACAATATCGAAGTTACAAATACAAAAGGACAACGTTTTTTATTGAGTAATCTACTTTCTAAAAAAGACATGGGTGACCTTATTGGAGTCACCCGTCAAACTGTTGCTACAACACTTCAAAAAGAAAAACAGCTCGTCTTTTAAATACTAAAATAATAATTAGAGTAAGCGCTTTTAATTATTTTAATGGATAAACTTGCTCTATTTTTTGCTGCAAAGTACCATCTCCTCGCATTTCCATTTCTACACTATTTTTGTCAAAATTAATTTTTAACACTCCGAAACTTGTTGACGAAACAACCTTACCAATTCTTGCCGGATTGTATTCTTTTGTAAAATTCTTACTCGCATGCGTCATTCCACTAGAAGTAAAATCAATTAACGGATATGCTAAACCACTTACTTCTTCTTTAGAAAACTCTGATATATGACGATCTCCAGATAATAGAATTACATTATTAGCTTTTGAAGACACAATTACATCTAACATTTTTTTACGTTCTAACGGAAAATTTGCCCATTTTTCATACGGATGCTTTTCTGCTATAACCTGAATACTACTTAAAATGATATTAAACTGTGCGTTAGAATTAACTAATTCATTTTCTAACCAAGCCCATTGTTTCTCACCTAAAATAGTACGATTATCTTGATCTCCGTTTACGCTTTTTTTACTGATATCTGTTCTAAAATAACGAGTATCTAACAACATAATTTTCACGGAACCTTTAGCCGTTTTTATAACTTCAGAATGATAAACGCCTTCTCTATTTCTTCTAGCAGAGTTTTTATCTACTCCTAAGAAATCTAACAATAACTCTTGACTTTTTTCTTTTTTCGGATATTCTACACCCGCATCATTTGCACCAAAATCATGATCATCCCAAACTCCTAAAATTTTTGTTTGTTTTAAAAGAGCATCATAACCTTTTTGCTTTTTCTGAAGATTATAATCTGCTTCCATTTTAGCCATATCTTCTGTATCTGCATAAATAATATCTCCTCCCCAAAGCCATACATCTGGGTTTACAGCTGCAACATCATCCCATAATAAATTCTTTTGATTCGGTTTGTTACAAGATCCAAAAGCGAGTGTAAAATCTGCAGTTTTATCGTTTGTAGATTGTTTTGAAGTTGTATTGTTTTCAGTTGATTTAAAAGTTGTTTTACATGAATATACTGTAAAAGCAACAAATACTATTATTATAATTTTTTTCATTGATATTTTTTCTAATTAATGTTAAATTTCGCTACAACAGGTAAATGATCACTAATAATGCTCATTTTATTTGCATTGTATAATTGAGGTACACTTGCAGATTTTTGAATATATTCTTTAAACATATTTGTGTTTATCAAGATATAATCTAATCTACGTTTAGGATCTTTAGAATTGTGCGTCATGATGTTTTTTGGCAAAGGATCGATAAATCTTTCTTTCTTCACTTTTTCATTTAAAAACATATTTATTTCTTCACTGTTTTGTACACTATTAAAATCTCCAAGAACCATAATATTTTTATTCTTATCCTCTTTTAAAAAACGCTTAAACTGCTGTTTTAAAAAGTTAATCTGTCCTTTTCTCATTGCTATATTTCTATCTCCTCTACCAGCTTTTAAATGAACTCCCGTAAGAAGAAAATTATAATTTTTACTTGGATACACTTCTATAGACCACATTCTGGTATTTAAATTATTTTGAGTTTGCGCTAATCCGTTTTCATCTTTATAATTTAAAACAGGCGTTGTTACATTACCATAACCATATATTACACCCAAAGGCACTTTGCTCATTACAACTACATTCATATACCAACCATGACTTGGTATATCTGCAAAGTATTTATATCCTAAGTTTTTCAATTTAGTTGCTACTATATTTTTTAAAAAGCTAGCACTTTCAAACTCCTGAAGCACAACAACATCTGCATTTATCTTAGTTAAAGCATCCGCTAGATAAGCTACTTTATTACTCATTAAAGAGTCTGGGTTATTCTCTCTTTTAGAATCTATGTAGGGGTTATCGAAAGCATCCACAAAATGCTCTACATTCCATGTTAAAACTTTAAAACTTTTTTTATTTACAAACTTATAATCAACAGGTAAAACGGCTCCGGTTTTATTTGCTAGATAATTTTCTTTAGCAAAAGAATTATCTGTATTGATAAGATTTTTAGATTGAGAACAACCAATAATCATTAATAAGGTTACAACTATATATATACTATATTTCATAAATTACATTTTGTTAAAAAAAGGCCTGATAAAAATTTACCAAGCCTTAAAAACTAAATCAACACTATTTTAATTAAAAGAATATCTAACACCTAATTGTAATCTCCATGGAGTTCCATTAATTGGTTCTGTACCCGCGCCAGTTTGTACACTATAAGTATAACTTTTGGTATTTTGATCGAAACCAGTGATATTCATAAAATTCCTTCTTCTACTAAAGTTATTTGTTCTTCCCCATTCTTTGTTAAGTAAGTTCATAAAATTGAAAACATCTGCAGAAAACTCTAAAGCACTTTTAGAACCATTAAATTCAATTTTTTTCTGAAGACGAAGATCTACAGTTGCTCTAAATGGGTTTTTACCACCATTTCTTTCTGCAAAACCTCCAAAACTTTCTCTTAAATACTCTTTAAAACCATCTGTAGTTTCTGGATCGTTTAAAATTTCGTTGTAATCATCTACAATATTTTGTGGTGTACTTGAATCTGCTGGATCGTAGATATATGCAATATCATTGCTCAAGTTAAAATCTCCGTTTGCACTTTTGTTTCCTGAAGTATGTAAAGAATATCTAGATCCGCCAGTACCAACAACAGTAGCACCTAAGGTAAAACCTTTCCAAGTTGGTGTTGCTCCGTTTACAACAAGTTTAGTATCAAAATGATTATCAGAATACCCATAATTTAAATCTCTAGGATCTCCTGTAACAGGTAAAAAAGTAGATGTATTTGCAACACAACAGTTGTAAGAAGAATTATCTTTAGAACTATTTACGGTAAAACTTGCGTTTAAATAACCATCTTCACCAATTTTTGCAGAACCTTCTACAACTAAAGCTAAATTATCTAAAATTCCATCAGAATTTAAAACCAACGTTCTTCCAACTAAATCAGAAGCTCTTGACGCCGTCCAATCTGCTCTACCGTTTGAAGGAATTGTATTTGCAGGCACAAAAACTTCTCTTCCTTCTGGCGTTACAAAATAAGGCTCTGAAACTAAATTAGCTTCTTGATAAACATAATTGTTCTTAGTGTGACTAAAAATTGCATTTACACCTAAACTATATTTATCTCCGAAAAAGTGTGTATAATTTACGTTTGCCTTGTATATTGTTGGAATTTCGAAATCTGGACTTACAGCATTTATTGTAGAAAATGGTGTAACACCTGCTGGCACACCAGGAACTGTATTTGGATCGTTTCTGTAACCAGGAAAGTCTGGAGAAGGAACATCTGCACCTGTAACATCAACTGCACCAATTAATGTTCCGCTATTTTGTATATTATTTACTTGCGCATAATAATGTGGCTGAGAAGTAAAAATACCTCCACCAAGTTTTAAAATATCTGTGTCTTTTCCTTTTATATTCCATATTAATTGAAACCTTGGTTGAATATTATCAAAATCTTCTGGCTTTACATCTGTACGAATTCCTAATTCTTGAAAAACTAATGGATTAAATTCTGCCGAATTAACAAATGCTGTTGCATCATATCTAACGCCTGCAGAAAAATTTAAATTAGTGTTGATATCAAATTCTACTTGTCCGAAAACTGATAAATCTAAAACGGTTTGCTTTACCAAAGTAGAACCTTGTAACGGAACTTCTCTTGCAAATCTAGACGGATTTAAGTTATCGAAATCATCTAAAGAATCGAAGAAAAAACGACCATTTTGCTCATTTGACAACTGCGTTTCTAATGCAGTTATCATATTATCTGTACCAAAAGTAAAATTAAACTTTCCTTTAGTTAAATAGGTTGTGTTAGAAATTTGTATTTGATTTTCTAAATTTGTTTCTGGTGTAAAACGCTGTCCACCTAACTGCACACTTCTATTACTTGTTTTTCCGTTTGGCAAAACAGATTCTACTTGTACAATTGCTCTTGGTATGTTTTGAGAAGGCAATTCAGAATTCGGACTAAATATACGTTCTGCACGTTGATATTGTACTTTAAATTCATTGGTTACACTTGGCGTAAAAACAGAACGTAAAGACAAAAACATACTATTTTCTTTTGATACAAAATCAGAAAAAGATTCTGCAATCTCAATACTAGAATTATCACTTACACTAAAAGGATTGTCCCATTTATTATACAAATTTCTAAATGTTAATCTATGCTTATCATTTATTTGCCAATCAAGTCTAAAAAACAGGTTATTTGCCTCTGTTACTCTATCAAATTGACCAATTTGCTGTGAATTACTTACACCATATTTATCTCTACCAATCTGTAAAAATCTATTTAAATTATCTTCAGTTATTCCTAACCTATTCGCATCGTCGTCACTTTCTATATTTGCGATAAATTGAGGATCACCGGCATCTTGTCTTTCGTAAACTAAGAAAAAATGTAATTTATCTTCAATTATTGGTCCTCCAATACTTAAACCAGATTGCGAATTGTAAAAATCTGCACTTCTTTCTTGACCTTGTATTGTATATTGACTCTGTAAATTATCTGCTCTGTGATAAAAAAATGCACTTCCTTCAAAATTATTTGTACCAGATTTAGTAACCGAAGTAATAGAGCCACCACCTTGTCTACCTTGCGTAACGTCATAATCGTTTGTAGACACTTCAAATTCTCTAATTGCTTCTTGAGAAATTGTATAAGGTCCACGACCAATTTCTCCTGCTGTTAGTGTATTTCTAAAATTTACACCATCAATAGTAACATTTGTAGACGTTCTTCTTTGCCCACCAAGATTTATGCTTCCGCCACCCTGTAAAGGAGACAGACTTGTTAATCTTGTAAAATTTCTTCCTTCGGATGGTAAATTTTTAATTTGACCTGCGCCTATTTTTGTTGAAGCGCCTACTTGTTGTATTCTTTTTACAATACTATTTGTAGAAATTACAATTTCACTTAAAGAAGTAGTAGATTCTTGTAAAGTAAAATCTAAAGAAATTGCATCGTTAAGGTTTAACATAAAACCTTTTTTTACAGCATCTTGAAAGCCCAAAAATTTAGCAGTTACATTATAAGGACCACCCAAAGGCAATTGCTGTATTTTATAATTACCAGTTTCATTAGTTGTTGTACCAGAAGTAAAACCAGTAGTCGTGTTTTTTACAATTACAGTTGCACCCATTAAAGGCAATCCTTCTGCATCTATAATTTTACCTTTAACAGTCGCATTTGTAGCCTGACCATAGGTTTGATTACTGTTTAAAAACAACACACCAAAAGCAAATAATGCTACAATGGTTATTCGTGTTTTCATTATTGATAGTTTCATAATTTAAATAAAAGTTAGGTTTTTAATTAACCTCAAAACTATAATCGAAAACAGCATAACCGATGTTAAATATTAACATTGATAAAGACTTAATATTAACTTAAGATAGATTTAATATTAAAAAGAATAACCAAAATCGCTATTTTTAAGCAATAAAAAAGTAGTTTTTAATGTTGATAAAAGATTGCATTCTTAGTCTAAAAATCAATAACAAAACTCTAAATTTACAGTCCTTTTCAAAAGAATAAAATCATCAAACTAAAAGCAATTTATGTACTTAATTTTTGATACAGAAACTACTGGTTTACCAAAAAGCTGGAACGCACCAATTACCGATACAGACAATTGGCCAAGGTGTATTCAAATTGCATGGCAATTGCATGACAAAATGGGAAATGTGCTAGAACACAACGATTTTCTTATTCAGCCAGATGGTTTTAATATTCCGTATGATGCAGAAAGAATTCACGGTATTTCTACTGAATTGGCAGAAGAACAAGGTATCAAATTAGATAAAGGTTTAGAACTTTTTAACGAAGCTTTAAAAAAAACAAAATTTATTGTAGGTCAAAATGTTGGTTTCGATATTAATATTATGGGATGTGAGTTTCATCGATTAGGTGTAGAAAATAACTTAACCTCTTTACCTCTTTTAGATACTTGTACAGAAAAAACAGCTACCATGTGTCAAATTCCTGGAGGTCGTGGAGGAAAATTTAAATTACCAACATTAACAGAATTACATAATCACCTTTTTGGTGTTGGTTTTGGTGAAGCTCACAATGCAACTGCCGATGTTGAAGCAACTACACGTTGTTTTTTAGAGTTGATTCGTTTAAGAGAATTTACGCAAGAAGAATTAGATGTAGATGCAGATTATTTTAAGAATTTCTCTGAAGCAAATCCGAAACCAATTCAAGTAATTGGTTTAAAACACATCAATCTAAAACAAGAAAGCGATAAGATTCGTAAGCGTTTAGAAAAATTAAAAGGAGTTTCAGAAACTAAATCTACATCAGAAGGTTTAGCAGAGTTAAAAGATGTACAGTTTTCTCATTTACACAATCATACACAATATTCTGTTTTACAAAGTACCATGCAATTGGGTAATATTGTAAAAGCTGCAGCAAAATATAACATGCCTGCAGTTGCTATGACAGATACTGCAAACATGATGGGTGCTTTCCATTTTGTAAACGCAGTTTTAAGTCATAATAAAAATGCCGAAACTCCTATGAAACCAATTATTGGTTGCGAGTTTAACATTTGTGAAGACCATAAAAACAAATCACAAAAAGACAACGGATATCAAGTAGTTTTATTAGCAAAAAATAAAAACGGATATCATAATTTGGCTAAAATGTCTTCTGCAGCCTTTGTAGATGGTTTTTATTATGTACCAAGAATAGACAAAGCTTTAGTAGAAAAATATAAGGAAGATATTATTGTTTTAACTGGAAATTTATATGGTGAAGTTCCTAGTAAGATTTTAAATTTAGGTGAAAAACAAGCAGAAGAAGCTTTACTTTGGTGGAAAGAACAATTTAAAGACGATTTTTATATCGAATTAATGCGTCATGATCAACAAGACGAAAAAATTGTTAACGAAACTTTACTTAAATTTTCTAAAAAACATGATATAAAAGTTATTGCGACAAACAATACTTTTTATCTAGATAAAAAAGATGCCAATGCACACGATATTTTATTGTGTGTAAAAGATGGTGAAAAACAAGCTACGCCAATTGGTAAAGGTCGTGGTTATAGATATGGTTTGCCTAATCAAGAGTATTATTTCAAATCTTCAGATGAAATGAAAAAACTCTTTGCAGATTTACCAGAAGCCATTATCAATATTCAAGAAATTGTAGATAAAATAGAAATATTTACGCTTGCTAGAGACGTTTTATTACCTGCTTTTGATATTCCAGAAGAGTTTTTATCCGAAGAAGATAAAATCGACGGAGGAAAACGAGGAGAAAATGCTTTTTTAAAACACCTAACTTTTGAAGGTGCCAAAAAACGTTACGGAGAAATTACAGAATCTATCAAAGAAAGGTTAGATTTTGAATTGGAAGTTATTGAAAAAACAGGATATCCTGGTTACTTCTTAATTGTTGAAGATTTTATTAGAGAAGCCAGAAATATGGATGTTGCAGTTGGTCCTGGTCGTGGTTCTGCCGCAGGTTCTGTAGTTGCATATTGTCTTTGGATTACAAATATAGATCCTATTAAATATGATTTACTTTTCGAGCGTTTCTTAAATCCAGAACGTGTTTCGATGCCCGATATTGATATTGATTTTGATGATGAAGGTCGTGGTCGTGTAATGGATTATGTAATTGACAAATACGGCGCAAACCAAGTTGCACAAATTATTACTTACGGTACAATGGCTGCAAAATCTTCTATTAGAGATACTGCCAGGGTTTTAGATTTACCGTTGTTTGAAGCCGATAGAATTGCAAAATTAATTCCAGGAATTAAACTAAAAAATATTTTTGGTGACGATCCCAAAAGTAAAGGAAAAGTTGATGGTTTAAGAGCTGAAGAAAAACAACTTGTAGAAGAACTAAGATCTATTTCTTATGGTTCTGATTTAGCATCAGAAACTATAAATAAAGCAACAATATTAGAAGGTTCTGTTAGAAATACTGGTATACATGCATGTGGTGTAATTATTACGCCTGGTGATATTACTAATTATGTTCCGGTTTCTTTGGCTAAAGATTCCGATATGTATGTTACCCAATTTGACAACTCTGTGGTAGAAAATGCAGGTTTGTTAAAAATGGATTTCTTAGGATTAAAAACGCTTACTTTAATTAAAGATACCGTAAAAATTGTAAAAGCTAGACATGGCGTAGAATTAGATCCAGAAAACTTTTCTTTAGATGATGTAAAAACATACGAATTGTTTCAAAGAGGAGAAACTGTTGGTGTTTTTCAATATGAATCTCCCGGCATGCAAAAACACATGCGTTCTTTAAAACCAACGGTTTTTGCAGATTTAATTGCAATGAATGCTTTGTATCGTCCTGGTCCAATGGAATACATTCCGAGTTTTATCAATAGAAAACACGGAACTGAAGATATTGAGTACGATTTACCTGCCATGGAAGAATATTTGGCAGAAACGTATGGAATTACAGTTTACCAAGAGCAAGTAATGCTTTTATCGCAAAAATTGGCAGATTTCACCAAAGGTGAAGCCGATGTTTTACGTAAAGCAATGGGTAAAAAGCAAATTGCCGTTCTAGATAAAATGAAACCTAAATTTGTAGAACAAGCTGCTGCAAATGGTCATGATCCTAAAAAACTAGAAAAAATCTGGAAGGATTGGGAGGCGTTTGCAAGTTATGCTTTTAACAAATCGCATTCTACTTGTTATGCTTGGATCGCATATCAGACTGCATATTTAAAAGCGCATTATCCAGCAGAGTATATGGCATCTGTACTTTCTAATAACATGAACGATATTAAATCGGTATCGTTCTTTATGGAAGAATGTAAACGAATGGGACTAGAAGTTTTAGGACCAGATTTAAATGAATCTTACTTAAAATTTTCTGTAAATAAAGAAGGAGCTGTTCGTTTTGGTATGGCTGCTGTTAAAGGAGTTGGTGCAAGTGCCGTTAGAGCAATTATTAAAGAAAGAGAAGAAAACGGAAACTATACTTCTATTTTCGATTTAGCTAAACGTGTAGATTTAAGAGCTGCCAATAAAAAATCTTTTGATAGTTTAATTAAAGCAGGTGCTTTCGATTCTTTTACAGACACACACAGAGCGCAATATTTTGATACTGACGAGAAAGGACAAACGTTTTTAGAACGCGCCATGAAGTTTGGTAGTAAATATCAAGAAAATGAAAATTCTGCACAAGTTTCTATGTTTGGTGAAGCTTCTACTGTTCAGTTTCCTGAACCAGATATTCCGCAATGTGAAACTTGGGGAACTATGGAATTACTTTCACAAGAAAAGGAAGTTATCGGAATTTATATTTCTGCACATCCATTAGATGATTTTAAAAATGAACTTAAATTTTGTAACGCTTCTTTAAAACATTTTAAAGGTGATCTTGCAAAATATGTTGGTATGAACATGGCTTTTGCAGGTATTATTACTGATGTACAACACAGAGTTTCTAAGGCAGGAAAAGGTTGGGCAGCTTTTACAATAGAAGATTATGGAGATAGTCACGAATTTAGAATTTTTGGTGAAGATTACTTAAAAATGAAACATTTCTTAGTACCAAATTCATTTTTATTTGTAAGATCTACAATACAACCTGGTTGGACGAATAAGGAAACAGGTGTTGCTGGTGAACCAAGATTAAAGTTTACAGAAATGAAATTACTTCACGACATTATGGATGAGCTTTGTAAAAAAGTAACTATTCAATTACCGTTAAGTGACATTAAAGAGGATACTATTTTAAATTTAGAATCTATTCTAAAAAACAAACCAGGTAAACAAAACTTAAACTTTACAATTTGGGACGAAAAAGAAAAATTAGAAATCAGTTTGCCAAGTAGAAATACAAAACTGCACATTACTAATGAGTTATTAGCAACTTTAGAAAAACAGCAAATTAAGTATAAATTAAATTAGTAAAACTTATAAAATTGACCTATATAATAAGTTTTAACTATGAAACTATAGCTACTACAAATCAAAAAAAAAACAAAATAATAGTAACATAAAACTATTTATTACTATTTTTGTTTAACAAAAATAGAATATCATGAAACAAAAAGAAAACGGAGTTTGGGTAAGTTGGAATGAAAACTTAAAGCACAATTATAAGTCTTTATTTAAAATCACCACAGAAAATGAACTACAAGATGTAATTGCAAACAATGATAAAATCCGTTTTTTTGGAAACAAACAGTCCTCTGCAGATATTGCAGCAGGTACCAATGCTTTGTTAGACATGAAAACCTATAACAAAATAGTTTCTTACAATTATAACGACAAAACAATTACTGTGCAATCTGGCGTAATTTTAGGTGATTTGTTAGAAGCTATCGAAAAAGTTGGCTGGTGCATACCTTGTTTGCCAGACATTAATACAGTTACAGTTGGTGGTGCTTTGGCTACAGGAACGCATGGTACAAGTGGTAAACTTTTATCAGAATACATTACCTCTTGTAGATTGGTTTTGGCAGATGGATCTGTTAAAGAAATTAAGAGTTCGGATGAGTTAATGAATGCTGTAAAAGTTTCATTAGGAATGTTAGGAGTGCTTTCTGAAATAACTTTTAAATGTGAAACAGAGTATACTTTACATGTTAAAGAACGCCCTGAAAATGATAAAGAATGGTTACCAAAAATAAAAGATCGTTTAAAACAGCACGATTTTTTACGTGTTCTATGGTTACCTCATACCAGTAAAGGTTATGTTATAACTGGAGATAAAATTGATAAGGACAAAGAAATTAATGTAAACAACGGACCTAAGTATTTAAAACATAGAAGAACAGCTTCTAAAATTTTATATAAATATTCGCATAAATTTCCTTGGATTACGGCAATTGCAAACAATATTTTAGCTAAAGCTTTTTTTAGTTCGAAAAAAGAACACAAAGGTTCTTTATATCAAGCGACAGTTACAAAATCTAGAGGTTCTACTCTAGAATTAGCAGAATGGACTGTAGGTTTAGACAAATTTCCGCAAGTTTTTAAAGAGTTAAAAGAAGAAGTGAATAAATGGGACAATAAATCTTTTATTCACATACCTATGGATGTACGTTTTGTACAAAAAGACAACGCTTGGTTAAGCTACGCTTACAAAGAAGATATTGTTACAATGGGTTGTGTATCTAGAAATGCTGCTACGGCAGATACTTATGAGGCATTTAAAAGTGTAGAAAGAATTTTTCTTAAACACGGTGGTAGACCACATTGGGGTAAAAGGTTTGCGGCAAAAGATGCGCAATTATCTAAAATATATCCTAAATGGGAAGATTTTAAAGAACTAAGAAGAGAATTAGATCCAACAAATAAATTTTTGAATCCTTATTTATCTAAATTGGTAAATGAAAAGAAGTTAGCAAATGTTAAAAAAAGTATTGCCTAAAGGTTTTTTATTCGATTTTGATGGCGTAATTGTGCATAGTTTTAAAAGCCACGGAAATGCTTGGGCTAGTGCTTTTAAAGAATTATTTAATAAAGAAATCCCTCCTTTTCCTAAAAGTCATGCCGGTAAATCTCCAATGGTAATTGCAGCCTATTATTGTAGCACAATTGGTCAAGAAAATAAAGCCGAGGAATTGTTTTTACTAAAGGATATTCATCTTGATAAATTTTTTACGATTCCGGACTTATTACCCGGAGTTAACGAATTTACAGATTTTTTATCCAAAGAAAATATACCTTATGGTATTGCTAGTAATGCAACTAAACAGTTTTTAAAAAATAGTATTACCCATTTAAATCTAAATTTTACTACTGTATTTGGTGTACAGGATTATGAAAAACCTAAACCAGATCCAGAGGCATATAAAACTTTAGCCAGAGCATTAAACTTTAATGAAGAAGATTTTAAAGATTTATGGGTTTTTGAAGACAGTTTAACAGGCACAAATGCAGCAAAAGCTGCCGGTATGATTCCGATAGGAATTACAACACAATATACAGATACAGAACTTAAAAGCGCGGGAAGTAGTATAACTTTTCCAACACTTTTAGAAGCATACAACTATATAATAGAAGAAATAACTAATGATTAATCATTAGTTATTTCTCTAAAAAAAGTTTCTAAATTTTTATTCTGCTTATTTAGACTTAAAATTTTCAGACCGTTTTCTTGAGCAAAATCAAAAATTACGGGTCTCATATCTTGTTCACTTTCAAAAGTAATATACCAAGTATTGTCGTAATTGTTTTTGTAAGAAACCACGTTTTGTAGTCTACTTATAAATTGTTCTTCGATTTTATAATCAAAAGTAACTTCTATAATTTGCTCTTTGGTTTGTGTAAGTTCTGCTAATTTTTTATCAATTAAAATCTCACCTTTTTTTATGATAATTACTCGATCGCAAACAGCTTCTACTTCTTGCATGATATGTGATGAAAACAAAACAGTTTTATTTTTTCCTAACTCTTTAATTAAAGCTCTAATTTCTACTAATTGATTAGGGTCTAAACCTGTAGTAGGTTCATCTAAAATTAAAATTTCTGGATTGTGTAAAATTGCAGCTGCTAAACCAACTCTTTGTTGATAACCTTTAGACAGTTGATTATTTTTTTTATGTGCTTCTGCAGTTAAACCAACTTTTTCTATACAAATATTAACTTCTGATTTATCGATTTTATGAACTGATGCTTGAAACTGCAGATATTCTTTTACATACATATCTGTATATAAAGGATTGTGTTCTGGTAAATAACCGATGATTTTTTGTACTTCTAAAGGAAATTGTTTCACATCAATTTCATTTACAAAAACCTCACCATCAGTAGGTTTTATAAAACCCGTTAAAATCTTCATTATCGTAGATTTCCCTGCTCCGTTAGGACCTAAAAAGCCTACAATTTGTCCTTTTTCCGCAGCAAAAGAAACATTATTTAAGGCTTTTTGAGTTTTATATATTTTTGAAACTGATTTTACATTTATAGACATTTAAAACCTCTTTTAATACAAAACGGTATTACGTTTATTTTAGTTTGTAGTTTTTGATAAATTTAATCGAATTTTTCGAACATTCTTCATTCGAGACCAAGCTATTTTATGACGTTTTTTATACAGCCAAAGTGTGCCTAAATCTAATAAAAAATAGAAAAAACTTATACCACTTGGCGGATTGTGACTTGGTAAAAAATCGAATATTCCCCAAGCCGTAGATGGCCATTTCCAACATAAATAATTAGTACCTACAATTTCTAAATAAGCTACAGTTATGTACATAGATAGATAAAACAATCTTTCTCTTGGCTTCTTTCTTAAGATTAAAATTGTTGCAATAGTCATTGCAAAACCAAAAACATCATTTCTAAAAATTAAGAAAACAGTTGCATAAATCAATATAAAAATTGTGAAAAATTTTTCTAGCTTAATTTTATTTTTAATAATTGATGATGCTTTAGAAAAGTATAAAACGGCTACATAAACCAAAGCATGACCTGGTGGCACGTAATGAGGCACGTTACCCAATCTGTAAGAATACATACCCATAACAATAGAAAACAAATACTCGCCAATAATACCAATTAAAACAGCGTAAATCATTTGTTCTTTAACTCTTTTATTTACTCTCCAAAAAGTAATTAAAAAACCAATCATCATGCTAATAGTTGCATACAACTGTGCATTATCTGTAATTTCTACCATGTAGAAACTATCTAAAAAAAGACCAAAACCTATAAATAAAAATAGTGCTCCTAAACTTTTAAAAGTTGCAATAAAAGGAGACTTTGTAGCTAACAAACTCATACGGCTAAAATAATTAAAGTAAATAAAAAAAGGCTCAATTTCTTGAGCCTTTTTAATTTTATACTAAAATGTTTTATAATTGATATCTTACCCTAAAAGTAACTAACCTAGGCAAAATAAAAGTTTCGTTAATCGAATTTGAAATGTTTCCATTATTAACACTTACTCTCGATTCTGTTCCTAATATGTTACTTGCTTGAAACTCATACTCCCACTTTGCATCTTTATCTTTTCTATATGATAATGATAAATCCCATATTTTAAAAGAATTTTGATGCTGACCATTTTGTCTAACTTCATTGTAAGTAAAATCAGAGGTTAACGTTAGAGAATTCCAAATATAAGCATCAAAATTTATAGAAGGTGCATGCGTAACAGATTTAAAATTAGAAACATTATTTGTGCTTAATTCTGTTCTGTTTTGATCTGAAAAAGAAGCTCTATAGTTTAAACTAACATTAGGTGCTTTTGTATAGTTTGTTCTAATACCTGGAGTAATAGAATAACTTTGGGTATTTAACTTTGTAGTTTCCGTACCAAATAATTGATAGGCTTGAGAATCTGAAAAGCTTGCTGCCAAACTTGTTCTAATTTTTCTAAACGTTTTTGTAAATCGACCGAAAGCACTAATAGATTCTATATCATAAGGCAGGTTTAAATTAGTATTAGTAGAAACATTAGATCTTATATTTGGGTTATTTGCGTCTGGAACAAAATCTGCAATTGAAGCAATTTGCTCCATAGTTTTGTTATAGTTTAATCCTCCAAAAACAAACATATTGTTAAATAAATTAAAGCTACTATAATTTAAACTCATAGATTCTACTCTAGCATTCATAATATCATTATTTCCAAAGAAAAATGAATTATAACTTCTAGCAACGATACCTTCTGCTAGTTGATTTACATCTGTAAAATTAACTTGTTGCCTGTAATTGAAACGTAAACTTTCACTCTTTTTAAATTGAGCAATAATGTTTAATTCTGGTAAAATTTTAGTGAAAGAATCTTTAAAATCTGTTATTGCACCAACTTGGGTATTATTAATATTGTAAGAATGTGCCGTAAAACCTGGCCTAAAAGTAAAAATACCTGCTTTAACACGGTAACGCATACCTGCATAGATATCTGTAAAATTGTATTCTACATCATTTGAAGTACTTGGGTTTGCTAAATTAGGAATATTTAAAGTTGGATCTAATGAACTGCCATTATCTAAAAGTTGAAAAAACCTAGAATCAAAGTTTTGCTTACTTAAAATAGTACCACCTACAAAATTAAAGTTGCTTTTATTATTTATAATATAATAGTAATCTAATTTTGCATCTAATTGATTAGATTTTACTCGTCTGTCTTGTTCTAAAGTATAAAACTGTTGTGATTTATCTAAACCTAAAACATCTGCTGCAGAATCAAAACCATCTACATTATTGTTTGGATCTTGATCTAAATTCTCTATAGAAGATACATAAAAAGGATCTTCATCTTGCAATTGATGTTGTACTTCTAGGGCAAAAATATTGTTTTCGTTTGCTGTATAAAAGTAACTTAAATTCTGATTGATTGTAAATGGTGTTGCGCGCTCGTTTTCTACAATTGGCACATTATTACCTATTATTTGAGATGTACCATTATCTAATCTAAACTCGTTTGTAAAGCGACCATTTAAATCGTAATTTAATTGATTGTTTATATTTTTCTTATAGATCGTTTTAAAGTTAAATAAACCAGAATTACTAGTTTGATCTGTTGTGTTATCTGTAACATCATCTGGTATAGATGGATCATTATAATCTATAATATTTCTATTTCTTTGTCCGTTACTATTACTAGACCAAATTAAATAACCACTAAAATCTAATTTTTTGTTTGGCGAGTAGCTAAAGTTTAAAGCGGTTAGTTTTGTTTCTATTCTATTTGCATTTCTAGCATTTGGTGTTAAAAAACCAATGCCAGCACTTGCTAAATTTATATTTGTTCCATTTGACGGACTTTGACTTCTAAAACCTCCGCTGAAACCTCTTAAATCTCTTCTATTTAATACTGCTTCACCTAAATTATTGATATCTCCAATTACATTTAATGTATATTTTGGATTGTAATAAAATAGTTTGGGCTGAAACAAGTATAAATCATCACTTGGTGTAAATCCAGCACCTGCATAGACATCTCCAAACCAAAAATTCTTTTTCCCTTCCTTTAATTTTATATTAATAGCTACTCTATCTTGATTATTTTGAACTCCGCTTAACTGATTTACATCAGAAAAATTTCTTAGTACTTGTATTTTATCTACCGCATTAGAAGGGATATTTTTAGATGCTAATTTTGTATCTCCACTAAAAAACTCTTTACCATCTACAGTAATTTTTTCTACGACTTTACCTTCTACCTCAATTTGACCATCATCATTAATTTCTACTCCGGGTAATTTTTTTAATACATCTTCTAGTTTTCGTTCAGAACCATTTTTAAAAGAATCTGCATTATACACAATTGTGTCTCCTTTTATGGTAACCGGCATTTTAGATACAATTGTAATTTCATCTAAAGAATTATCTTCTTTAAGTGTAATATTTTTTACTATATCCTCTGATTTAGTTTCTACAACAAAATCTACAGTTTTAAAACCAATGTAACTTATTTTAATTTCGAAAGTTTGATTTTTATCTAAATCTAATTTATAATTTCCTTTTGCATCTGTAAAACCATATGATGACATTTTTTTTGTTGCCTTGTTTACAGCTAAAATGTTTGCCATTTCTAGAGGTGAGCCGATACTATCTTTTACAACTCCTGTAAGAGTAACTTGCGCACTAGAAATAAATGAAACCATAAAAATGGTTAATAGTAGTAATTTTTTCATTGTGTATTTTATGTTTTATTAATTAAAATCTACCTCTTCCACCTCTACCTCTACCTCTGCTATTTCTAAACTCTTCCATTTTTTTAGTAATTGCATCTGTGTATTCTTTTCTTGTAACCTTATCTCCTTTTGTTGGCTTCTCAATTTCTAATTTTTCTGAGGGATTTAGTACAATTTCTGTACATAAAATAGTAGTTCTTCCTTCATTAATTTCTAAAATTAAACCTGGCAATCCCCAATATTCTCCAGGACCATTACTTACCGGTATTTGTGGTGTATACCATGCTGTAACCGTTATTTTTTTTGGTATTTCTATATCTTCTGTAACTTTTACTGTCTCTGTAGTGTCTTTGTTAGCATCCTTTTTCTTCTTATCATCATCTCTGTTTCTTCTTCTCATGTTTCTCCAGTCTGTAGCATCTACATCTTTGGTAAGTGTTGCTTTGTAACAAATATAGTTTCCTATTTTTTTTGTTTCGCTACCTAACTCCCACTGCGGCATTTCCATAGTATCAGAAATCAAAAAGTTTTTACCAAAAAACTCTTTAGACTCTAGTGCTACAAGTTCTTTTGTGTTTTTATACTTAGTACCTCCATCAGTTAAACCTCCCATTCTAAATCCACCACCTGCACCTGGCGCTTCTAATTTTTCATCCTCTTTATAAATAGATGCTGTTTTATCAAAACTTAAAATAAATGTTTTTTCTAACATCGATTTCATCCTATCTGCAATTTGTTTCTTTTGTGCCTCAGACATGCTATTCATTCTGCCTCCCCAACTACTCATATCTAAAGTAGTTTTAGACATATAGGTTGCTTTTCCTTGAAAATTTTTCTGAGCAAATACACCAATTGTAACAAAGGCTAAGAATAATGTAATTAATTGTTTCATGATTTTTTTATCTTTTTTCACTAAAATAGTATTAGTAATTTCTAATAAGACTTAAAAAAAACTTAAAAGTTTAATTTGCTCGTTTAATTTTTTACTAAAACTAAAAAAAGATTATCCTCCCATTTTAATATTTATGCCATTTCCTAAGTCCATACCATTTCTACTTTTAAATTTTTCCATTAATTCGTTAGACTTTTCTTCCTGAATTTTATTAAATTTTTTCTGACTAACTACTTTCCCTTTTTTTGGCTCTTTAATAGCTATTTTTTCAGAAGGATTTATAATGATCTCTGTGCAAACAATTGTGGTTTTACCATCATTAATTTCTAAAATTAAACCAGGTAAACCTTGATAATTATCAGGACCATGGCTTAAAGGTATTTCTGGCGTATACCAAGCTGTTGTAGTTACCTTTTCTTTTGTAGTTTTTATTTCTGATTTACCATCAACAAGCGTCATTTTTTTATTTTCAACTTCTTTTGTATAAGTTGCTTTATAACAGGTATACTTTCCAATATTTTTTGTTTCTGAAGACATTACCCAATCCTTTTTATTTATTTGATCTTTTATTAAAAAGCGTTTGCCTTGTATTTCTGTTTGTTTTGCGTATCGCTTTTCTTTTATATTTTTATACAAAAAAGCACTAGCCCCACCACCAAAAGAAATCATTTTTATCTGAGCACCACCAACTTGAGTTCTTGGTGCACCTAATGCAACAACTTGTTTATAAACAGATTCATATTTGTTAAAATATAGATTATAGGTTTTCTGATTCATTTTTTGCAATCTAGCTTGCAGTTTTAATTTCATTTCATCTGACATTGTAGATTTTTTATCGTTGCCAAATTTAACCTTCGATTTTCTACTAGTTTTATAAATAGCTTTTCCTTGAAAATTTTGAGCATTGAATGATACTACCATCAAAAATGCAAATGTTGTTAATAGTGTTTTCATAATTTAGTGGTTTTCGTATTTTTTAGAAATTTTAATTAATGTCTTTATTATTTTTTTTGATTTATATATTAAAGAATCAATGTTTTTTGTTTCTCCAGAAACTTCCATTTTACCTTTAAATTTATTTTTAGAATCTTTCAAATCCAACTCAAAACTCAATGCAATTTTTTCATTAGGTTTATTGTGTTCAAAAATGCTTTCAATGTCTTTCCAATTAATCTTTTCTAAATCTTTTACAGAAGTTGAAGTAAAAGCCAAAGAAGTTATTTTAGAAACTTCATCTTTAGAATAAGCTACTTTTGTATTGCTTTCTTGTGCATTTATAAGTAGCGAAATAAAAAGTAAAAATAAAGTAGTTAGTTTTTTCATAATATTGTTTTTTAAATTGAACACAACAAAGGTGCAACACAACAAAACAATTTATAGTTAACGAGTGTTAACGAGTGTTAACCGACTCATTTTATAATATTTAGAACCTATATTTGTAACATGAAAGCAAATAAACAGCAATGGATTATATACTTAATTGCTACAACCATAGTAGCAACTATTGCCATCCAATTTTATTGGAATTATAAAAATTACGAAGAAAACAAAAGACTTGTAACCAACGAAATACAGTTAAGTTTAGACAATGCTGTAGAAGAATATTACTCTTCTTTGGCAAAAAGTAACTTCTTAACTATTATAGAGAACAAGCCAAATAACAGTAAAACGATTGAAGAAAATGCTATCGGAAAAATTTTACAAAAGTTAAAAGAAAACAGCTCTGAAAAAGTAAAACCAAAAGTTACTATCAATAATATAAAAATAACTTCTAATGACAACCTTTCTAAAGAAAAAATAGATTCTATGATGAATTCTACCAAGGAATTTGTTACTAATTTTAACACTAAAATAGACAGTGTAGTCGTAAAAAAACAGAAAAAAAGTAAAGTTTTAACGCAACTTTTAGATTCTAAACAAGGTATTACAATAAATAATGATGGCTCTAAAACTAATGTAAAATATTTTAAGGGTAAAAAAGCTGCAGACAGTCTAAAGTTTTTAAAAAACATAAAACCAATTTTTATTTCTTTTATAGATGAAAGTATAGAATATGATAAGATAGATTCTTTAGTTGAAAAACAGTTATCACAAAAAAAAATAATTCTAAAAACTAGTTTTCATCATTTTAAAAATGATACTTTATTTCATAAAACAAAAGATTCTATTTTAGATGAAGAAATTTTTTCCGTTAGTTCTAAGTCTACCTACGTTAAAGATAACGAAGAATTTAAACTGATCTACAACAACCCCAATATTGAAACTTTAAAACGAAGTACTTTGGGTATATTTTTATCTTTTTTACTATCATTAGCAGTAGTTTACAGTCTATTTTATATGCTAAAAGTAATCAATCAACAAAAAGAATTGGCAATCATAAAAAACGATTTAATAAGTAACATAACACACGAATTTAAAACGCCAATAGCCACAGTTGCTACAGCCATAGAAGCCATAGAAAATTTTAATGTTTTAGATGATAAAGAAAAAACTAAAAAATACCTTTCAATGTCTTCTGTTCAACTAAAAAAACTGCATCAAATGGTAGAAAAACTACTAGAAACTGCAACCTTAGATAGTGAACAATTAATCTTAAAAAAAGAATCTATAGATATTACAAATACCATAGAAAAATTGGCAAATAAACATCAATTTTTAAATACTGATAAAGAAATTAACTTTTCAACAAACCTAAAACCAATCTATTTAAATGTAGATAATTTTCATTTTGAAAATGCTGTTTCTAACTTAATAGATAATGCGGTTAAATATGGCGGCAATGCCATAGAAATTAATATCAATTCTATTTTAAATACCACAGAAATATCTGTTGCAGACAATGGTAACGGAATCGACAAAAATCTACAAGATAAAATTTTTGATAAATTTTACAGAGTACCTAAAGGAAACACACACAATGTAAAAGGTTTTGGAATAGGTCTCTATTACAGTAAAAAAATTATTGAAAAACATGCTGGTTCACTAACTTTATCTTCAACAAAAAACAACACAATATTTAAAATAAACTTGCCAAATGAATAATATAAAAGTGCTTTTAGCAGAAGACGAAGCTAGTTTAGGTATGATTGTAAAAGAAAGTTTAGAATCTAGAAATTTTACTGTTTTTCATGCTGAAAATGGTGAGGAAGCTCTAAAAATTTACAAAACAGAAAAGCCAGATATTTTGGTTTTAGACGTAATGATGCCAAAAAAAGATGGTTTTACTTTGGCTAAAGAAATTAGGCAAGAAAACAAACATATTCCTATTATATTTCTTACTGCAAAATCGCAAACGTCTGATGTTTTAGAAGGATTTAATAATGGTGGCAACGATTATTTAAAAAAGCCATTTTCTATGGAAGAATTAATTGTAAGAATTAAAGCTTTACTAAATAGAATTCAACTAAAAACCGATACAGAAAATATAAAAATTGGAAATTATTTATTTAATTTAACGAAACAAACTCTTACTTTTTCTGAGGAAGAGCAACAACTTACACACAGAGAAGCGCAATTGTTATTCTATCTTTTCGAAAAGAAAAATGAAGTTTTAGACAGAACTTTTATTTTGAATAAATTATGGGGAAACGATGATTTTTTTAATGCAAGAAGTATGGATGTTTTTATTTCTAAATTAAGAAAGAAATTAAAAAAGGATGAAAATATTCAAATAATTAATGTGCGTGGTTTTGGTTATAAATTAATTTGTTAATTATAAAATTTATGTACCTTTATCCACCGTTTTAATTTTATACCTTTTTATATATGCACGTTGCAATTGCAGGAAATATTGGCGCTGGTAAAACTACGCTAACCAAACTTTTAGCGAAACATTACAATTGGAAACCTCATTTTGAAGCTGTTGATGAAAATCCTTATTTAGATGATTTTTACACAGAGATGGAGCGCTGGTCTTTTAATTTACAAGTATATTTTTTAAATAGTAGATTTAGACAGATCTTAGAACTAAGAGAATCTGGACAAAACATTATACAAGACAGAACTATTTATGAAGATGCTCATATTTTTGCACCAAACTTACACGCAATGGGCTTAATGACAAATAGAGATTTTAGCAATTATTCTTCTTTATTTGAATTGATGGAAAACTTAGTACAACCACCAGATTTATTAATTTATTTACGTGCAGATATTTCTACTTTGGTTGGCCAAATACACAAACGTGGTAGAGAATATGAAAACTCTATTTCTATTGATTATTTAAGCAGACTAAACGAGCGTTATGAAGCTTTTATTTCTAAATATACCAAAGGAAAGTTATTAGTTATAGATGTTGATAATTTAGATTTTGTTAAAAATCAAGAAGATTTAGGATATATTATAGATCGAATAGACTCTCAAATTAATGGTTTATTTTAATTGAGAATTACTATAAATAAAAAAGGGAGAAATTTTAAAATTTCTCCCTTTTTTTGTGTCTTAAATATTATGCTTGTAAAGCATTTTCTAAATCTTGTATTAAATCTTCTACATCTTCTATACCAACACTTAAACGTATTAAAGAATCTGTAATACCAATTTTTAAACGTTCTTCTTCTGGTATTGATGCATGAGACATTGTTGCAGAATGATTTGCTAAACTTTCTACACCTCCTAAAGATTCTGCCAAAGTAAATAACTTTGTGTTTTCTAAAAATTTAAAAGCAGCTTCTTTAGTTTCTTCTTTTAAAGAGAAAGAAACCATACCGCCGAAGTCTTTCATTTGTTTTTTTGCCAATTCAAAATTTGGGTGTTCTGCTAAACCAGGATAATATACATTACCAACTTTTGGATGATTTTTAAGGAAATTAGCAATTGCTTTACCATTTTCGCAATGACGTTGCATTCTAATATGTAAGGTTTTTATACCTCTTAGAGCCAAAAAAGAATCCATTGGACCTGCAATTGCGCCTGCAGCAAATTGAATAAAATGAATTTCTTCTGCTAATTTAGCATCTTTAACCATTAACGCGCCCATAATAATGTCTGAATGCCCACCAAGATATTTTGTGGCAGAATGCATTACAATATCTGCACCTAAATTTAAAGGCTGCTGTAAATAAGGCGTTGCAAATGTATTGTCTACTGCTATTAAAATTTCGTTATTAATTTCTTTTACAGCATTAGAAATTGCATTTATATCTGCAATTTTCATTAACGGATTTGTTGGTGTTTCTAACCAGATTAACTTGGTATTCTTAGTAATTTTATCTGTAATGTTTTTTAAACTATCTGTATCTACAAAAGAAAATTCTAGACCATATTTTTGAAATAGTTTTGTGAACATTCTATACGTTCCGCCATACAAATCGTCTCCTGCAATTATTTCGTCTCCGGGTTTTAAAAGTCTTAAAACTGCATCTATTGCAGCTAAACCAGATGAAAAAGCAAAACCTTTTGTACCATTTTCTATTGCAGCAAAACTATCTTCTAAAGCTTTTCTTGTTGGATTTTCTCCTCTTGAATAATGAAATTCTTGATCTGGGTTTGTTTGTGCGTATGTTGATGTTTGAAAAATTGGCGGCATAATTGCGCCTGTTGATTTTTCTGGTTTTTGGCCTCCGTGAATGGTTTTCGTATTAAATTTCATTTTTTGATAGCTTTTAACTTCTAATTGCTAATAACCGGCAAATAGTTTAGCCCAGATTGAACGGTTTGTTTGAGCTCTTTTTAGTTGTAAATTTTAAAAAAATTTACAACTAAAAAAGCGAGTAGTGAAAGCTGGAAATAGCTTTTAAAAAATTATAAAAATTTCTTTATAGATCTTATAATTCCGTAGTGAATTCCTTCGTGAAAATTGTTAAAAGCAATTGCATTTTCTATAGAGCTTAATACAAAACCTGTGCTTGTTGGGTATTCTGTAAATTCTTTAAAAATACCTGCTTCGAAATCTTCTTCTAAAGTATCTGGTAAACCTATTAAAAGTTCTTTTACTTCTTCGAATTCTTCTTCTGTAAATTGTTTTGTTGGTACAGTTCCTTTTTTAAAATCTGTAATTAAATCATCTGGACACAGACAGTTTAAACCCGACATTTTGTAGTGTAATACTTGTTGTGTGACTACTAAATGAGCAACATTCCAAGCAATATTGTTTTTAAATCCTGCAGGAATTACATGAATTTGCTCTAATGTTAAACCTTCTAATTCTTTTATTACTAAATCGCGAGATTTTCTTAAAACATCGAATTGTGTCTTCATTTTTTATCTTATTTTTGAGTAAACAAATATAATCGATTCCTATGAGAAAAGTCTATTTTTTACAAACTTGTGATACTTGTAAACGTATTTTAAAAGAGGTAAATACAGATGGTTTTGAGCGACAAGAAATAAAAGGAAATCCTGTAAATGTTGCGCAATTAGAAGAAATGCACAAGCTTGCGGGTAGTTATGAGGCGTTGTTTAATAAACGTGCAAAATTATATAAAGCTATGGATTTAAAAAATCAGGAAATTTCTGAGGCAGATTACAGGCAATATATTTTAGATGAATATACTTTTTTAAAACGACCTGTTTTTATTGTTGATAACGAAATTTTTATTGGAAATAGTAAAAAAGTGGTTGCAGAATTAAAAGAGAAGATTGGTTAAATCTTCTCTTTTGTTTTTTACCTAGATGTTACTTCTATATTTGAAGATGATATCATTGCTGCTAATTCTTCTTTAGTAATTTTAGTTTTTAAACCGAATAACACTAATTTATCGTTATTACTGTTTGCTCTAATTATAATTTCTCTTATAAGATTGTTTTTTTCTACAAAATACAATTCTGCTTTACTACCATTGTCTTTAACTCGAACATAGGTTTTTAAATTATTTCTTCTTTTAAACTTTTTAAAGCCTCTTGCAACAGTATAATCATCATTATTAAAAACCATAAGTTTAAAATCGCTCGATTTTTTAATAACATTCATTAAATCACTATCATCTTCATCATCTAAAAATGAACCTGCCAAGGATGCAGATAAATTTATTGAAAAAGTAGATTTCTCTTTATTTGATTTATAAAATTTTTCGAAAGCGGCATCTTGTGCCGAAGTTGCTGTAATAATAAAAGCGAAAAGAATTGTGGCTATATTTTTCATAATTAGTAGGTTTTAAATTTAAGACGACTACCAATTAATTTTGTTACAGAGTTTTACCTTAATTACTAATTCTGATATACTTTTATAAGGTTTTCTGCTTCTTTTAAGGCACTCCAGTTTTTTAAAATTTCTTCTCTTGCTTGTTTACCTAAAAGTGGTAATTCTCCGTTTATAGAACTTTCAAGTAGTTTTTCTAATTCGCTGCTATTACCTGGGGCAAACAAATAACCATTTTTTGTATTTTCTATTAATGATGAATGTACGCCTACTTCTTTTGTTGCAATAACAGAACATCCGCATGACATTGCCTCTGCGGTTACCAAAGAAAATCCTTCAGAAAAACTTGGTACAACTGCTATTTTTGATGCTTGATAATATGATAGTATATCTGGAGTTTCGTTAACAAAATAAACTTGTTCGTTAATCTTTTGCTCTTTGGCAATTTGTTGTAATTCTTCTAAAAATGCAGGTTTATCTACTTTACCCACAATTACCAAAGCCCAGTTTTTATGATTTTTTAAAATTTTAGCAGCTTTTAGCAATGTTACTTGTCCTTTCGCTTTTCTAACTCTACCTGCACATAAAATAATTTGATCTTGTTTTATATCTTTTAAAGTAACATTTTCTTTAGGTTTAAAATAATCTACATCTACTCCGTGACCAACAACGGTATTTTTAACACCCAATTTTTGACTCATGCTATTTATCAAAGTAACAACTTTATCTGCTTTTTTTAGCAGTTTCATTGTTAAACCAGAAGGAACAGTTTCTGCATGTCTTGTTGCTACTAATTTAAATTTTGCGCCCAAAAACCTAAAAAAAAGCATACGCATAATTTCATTATTACGATGACAATGCACAACAACTTCTCTATCAGAAAACAATAACTTTCTTAACTCTTTGGTCTTAATATGTGTGCCTTTTGCACCATATCCGTAGAGATACGTTTCGTATGTATCAGAAAAAAAAGGTAAAACATTCTCTATACTTCTTGTAACACCAGTTCTACGTTTATGAAAATGTGTATGTATTAAAATTGGTTTCAAATAAATAGTTTTATGCGAATCTTCTTTCTATAATCTCTAACAATCTATTTTCTAATTCTTCTTGATTAGACCAATCATAATCTGGTTTTACCATTTTAATGATAAACTTTTTTGCTTCTTTTTCTGTTTTAAATGTGTTTAATTGAGAAACTACACGATTAAAATCTTCTTGACTACCTTCAAACAAATTTTTCACAAAAACAATTCTATCATTTAAACCAATTTGAATATTAGTCTGTAATTTATCGTTTAAAGATTTTGGTTGCACAGGTTCGAATAAGTTAGCAATAACATCAACCGGAATTGTGTCTTCCAATTCTTCCTCTAAAGTAATTGCATTTTTTTCGCCAACATCTTTGGGGTCGTCTTTAAAGTTTGTGGGTTTTGTATCGCCAAAAATTAGTTCTTCTAAATCATCAAAAGGTTGTTCTATCGGTTCTTCTTTTTCAACTTCTATTTTCTCGTTAACAACTTCTTCTTTTAGAGTTTCAATGTTAACTTCTTCTTCAAGCGGTTTCATAATTTCTGATGTTTCAATTTCTTGCTTTAAGAAATCGTCTCCTATTTCTGCTGCAAGCTTTTCATTTACATCTATAAAATCTTCTTGTACAACTTCTGTCTTTACATCTTCTTTATCATCAACAGCAATAATAGTGTGCTTTTTATCGAATGCAGAAGTTACCTTTTCTACAAGTTCTTCTTTTGTTTCGTCTAAGTTAGGATTGGTGTTTACATAATCTTCTACAAATGCCAAAAGTGATAATTTCTCATAAATTTGCTGCGATTTGTCTTTTAAAGCTTTTACATCTTGTTTATTTTTCATCTGTAAAATGCTATGAGCTAAACTCATTAAATCGTTTTCCAATTTTTTGTGCATAAGTTGTAAGTTGAAGTTATAATTTACTCGTAATTTTTAATAAATTTGTTGATTACGAAAGTAAAGCAAAATTTAAATTTCTAAAGCCTAAAATTACAAAATGTTTCTTGAAAATACAGTAAATCATACAGAACAATTTGGTTGGATAGAAGTAATATGCGGCTCTATGTTTTCTGGTAAAACAGAAGAACTTATTAGACGTTTAAAACGTGCACAGTTTGCAAAACAGCGTGTAGAAATTTTTAAACCAGCTGTAGATACTCGTTATGACGATGAAGAAGTTGTATCGCATAACGATAATAGAATTAGATCTACACCCGTACCTGCATCTGCAAATATTAGACTTTTAGCCAATAATGTAGATGTTGTTGGTATAGATGAAGCACAGTTTTTTGATGATGAAATTGTTGCGGTTTGTAACGATTTAGCAAATAGAGGAATTCGTGTAATTGTTGCTGGTTTAGATATGGATTTTAAAGGAAATCCTTTCGGACCAATGCCTGCGTTAATGGCAACTGCAGAATACGTAACTAAAGTGCATGCAGTCTGCACGCATACAGGTAATTTAGCGCATTACAGTTTTAGAAAGGCTAAAAACGACAACATTGTAATGTTAGGTGAAACGCAAGAATATGAACCGTTAAGTAGAGCGGCTTATTATAAAGCATTACAAAAGCAACAACAAGAAGTTGTATCTGCTACAGAAAAAGATTCTGCTACAAAAGATTCTGACTAAAATACTCCATTAAATATGAATAACCACGTAACCGTTTTAGAGATTGATGGTGCTGCTTTAGAGCATAATCTTAATTATTTTAAACAAAAAATTAATCCAGAAACAAAAATTTTAGCAGTAGTTAAAGCTTTTGGTTACGGTAGCGATGGCGTGCAAGTTGCAAAGCATTTAGAGGATAAAGTAGATTATTTTGCTGTAGCTTACACGCACGAAGGTATTGCTTTAAGAGAAGCCAATATTTCTAAACCTATTTTAGTTTTACATCCGCAGATACCAAATTTAAAAGAGGTTGTTTCTTATCGATTAGAACCAAACTTATACAATTTTAAAATATTTAATGCATTTTTAAAGTTAGCAGACGAAGCTCCTTTAATGAATTATCCTATTCATATTAAATTTAACACAGGTTTAAATAGGTTGGGTTTTTGGCACACAGATATTCCTGCTATAATTTCTGATTTAAAGAAAACAAATCACATTAAAGTGCAATCTTTATTTTCTCATTTAGCAGCAAGTGAAGATTTAGAAGAACAAGAGTTTAGCATTAACCAAATAAACAACTTTGCATATATTGCCCAACAATTTTACAAGCATTTAGGCTACGAACCCTTATTACATATATTAAATACTTCTGGCGTTGTAAATTATGCAAAAGCACAATTTGATATGGTTAGAGTTGGTATTGGTTTGTATGGTTTTGGTAATGATGATAAAGAAACTGCAGCATTAAAAAACAGTCACAATTTAACATCTATAATATCTCAAATACACACAATTAATCCAGGAGAAACAGTAGGTTACAATAGAGCATTTGTGGCAAAAAGACCAACTAAAACTGCAACTGTACCTATTGGGCACGCAGATGGTTTGTCTAGAAAAATTGGTAATAAAAAAGGATATGTTTTAATTAACAACCAAAAAGCACCTATTATAGGTAACGTCTGTATGGATATGATAATGGTTGATGTAACTAAAATTAATTGTACTGAAGGTGATGCAGTTATAATATTTAATAATCAACAAATGATACAACATATTGCCAACGTTTCTGAAACAATTGTTTATGAAACTTTGACTGCAATCTCTCAACGTGTTAAAAAAGTGTTAAAGAAATAATTTTTTTTAGTATTTTAGCCATTCATTAATCAATTAAATACTTATAAAATGGGAATGCTTAAAGAATTTAAAGACTTTGCAATGAAGGGAAACCTTGTTGACATTGCAGTAGGTTTTGTTATGGGTGCAGCTTTTAAACAAGTTGTTACTTCTTTTACTGGTGGAATTGTTTCACCTTTAATTGGTCTAATTTTCAATGCCGATTTAAAAGACTTAAAATATATAGTTAAAGACGGTGTTGCAGATGAAACTGGTAAAGTTGTTGGTGAAGTTGCTGTATTATACGGAGACTTTTTAACAAACGTAATTGACTTTATTATTGTTGCCTTTGTAATGTTCTTAATTGTAAAAGGTTTAAATAACTTAAAGAAAAAAGAAGAACCAGCTCCAGCACCAGCAGGACCTTCTCAAGAAGAATTATTAGAGCAAATTAGAGATTTATTAGCTAAGAAGTAAGTAGTAATTCTTACATATAATATAAAAATCCTTGAGTTTAATTACTCAAGGTTTTTTTTTATTTTTCTTTTAATATTGATAAAAATAAAGCCCTATCAATTTCTTTAGCACCTAAACTTGCCAAATGATCGTTATAAACTTGGCAATCGATTAGCTTGTATTTTTTAGTTTGAACCAAGTAAATAAAAGCCAATTTAGATGCATTAGACACTTTACTAAACATACTTTCACCACAAAATACTCCGTTAACCTCTACGCCATATAAACCACCTACTAATTCGTTATCTAACCAAACTTCTATCGATTTTGCAAAACCTATTTTATGCAAATTTATGTAAGCTTGTTCCATATCATTAGTAATCCAAGTACCAAGATCATCTTTTCTATCAATATTTTTACAATTATAAATTACATCATTAAAGGCCTTGTTTTCAGTAATTGTAAATTTATTTTTATTGAGTATTTTTCTCATAGATTTAGATACTTTTAAATCTTCTGGAAAAAGCACCATTCTATCATAAGGACAATACCAAACAATTGGATCATCATCAGAAAACCAAGGGAAAATTCCGTTTTGATAAGCGAAAATTAATCTTTCTTCAGATAAATCTCCACCCAAAGCAATTATGCCTTCTTTTGTGGTATATTTATAATCAGGAAAATCAATTTTATCTGTAAGCCAAATCATATAAAATAGAATTAAGAATTAGAAACAAACTTACATATTTCTTAAAAAACAGTTAATCTAAAATTCTATTCTTATTTATTTAGAATTTGTTACTATTTTTGCAAATTAATTAAACAATTGTCTTCTTGGAAAAAAAGAAAAAAAAGAGAAAGAAAAAAACCGCATTTATAGGTAAAAGACTACATAATTATTATGGTAGAACAGGCTTTTATATGTTTGTTTGGGAAAGTGTAAAAAAAGCTTTCTTACCAATTGTACTTGTAGTTTTAGGGCTATTTTTATTTAATAAATACGTTTACGATATTAATAATGGTTTAGAAACAATTACAGAAACTTTTTCTAGAGTTGGTATTTTAATAACATTTTTTATTTCTGAAACTATTTTAGGTTTAATTCCGCCAGAAATATTTATTGCCTGGACGAAAAAAACAGACGAACCTATTTTAAATTTATCAATTTTAGCTGCATTATCATATTTTGGTGGTTTGTTATCTTATTTTATTGGTAAAACGACTTTAAAAATTGAATCTGTAAAGAATTATTTAGAAGTTAAAATGGCAGCAAATCTTAAAAACACCAAAAAATGGGGTGGCTTTTTGATTTTAGTTGGTGCACTTTTACCTTTGCCTTTTTCTATTGCGTGTTTAGCTGCAGGTATGATTAAATATCCTTTTAGAAATGTTGTCTTTTTTGGATTATTCCGTTTTTTAAGGTTCGCAATTTATGCTTGGGCTATATTTAAAGTAGTTACATAAAAATAGTACCTTTGCCATATGGGATTAACAAATAACGATATTTTAAAAAAATTACGTGTTGCGCATAAATTGCGTGATACAGATATTATAGAAATCTGCGCTTTGGTAGATTTTAAAGTTTCTAAAGGAGAATTAGGTGCTTTATTTAGAAGTGAAGATCATCCGAAGTATGTAGAATGCGGAGACCAAATATTAAGAAACTTCTTAAATGGTTTGGTTATTCATCTTAGAGGCCCAATGCCAAAGAAAGAAAAACCAAAAACCACATAAAAAAAGAGTGCAATTTAATAATTGCACTCTTTTTTTTATATCTAATTTAAATTTCTAGATCCTAGAAAGGTAAATCATCTGGCTCTTCGTTAGAAACGTTAGATGCTGGCTGAAACTGATCTACTGGAGGTAAGTTTTGCCCTTGTGTGTTAGACTGAGATAAGTTTTCTATTCTCCAACCTTGTATAGAGTTAAAGTATTTTGCTTCACCTTGTGGGTTAATCCATTCTCTACCTCTTAAATTGATAGATACTTTTACATCTTGCCCAACAGCGTAATTGTTTAATAAATCTACTTTATCTTGTACAAATTCAATCATAATCATTTGAGGATATTGATCATCTGTTGTAACAACTAATTCTCTTTTTCTAAAACCATTTGCACCAAAAGTTTGTACATCTCCGATTAACTTAACTTTACCAATAACTTCCATAATATATAATCTTAACTATTTAATTAAAAGCACTTTCCAAGCACTTTCTACATCATTCTTTTTTAAAAAATCTTGTGCAAATGTATGTTTTTTTGCGGTTTCTAACCCAATAAATTTAGGATGTTCTTTCGCAAAGTTATTAACACTTTCTTCGGTAGGCAATTGTTCTATGTTGCCTAACATACCCAAATTATTACCTGTTAAAACTGTACTATTTCTAATGTCTGCACTTATTGCATCAACACCAATACCTAATGTAGAGATTGGTTTCGATATTTCGAAAAAACCATCTCTTGCTCTCGAATAATAACTTCCGCCAGCTCTTGCAACCAAGTCTATTTTATGTTGATCTATTGATCCGTTTTCATCTAAAACATCATCAGAAATATGAATTTTAACCACTTCACAAACAACCAAATTACCTGCCCCACCATTTTCTCCTGTAAAAATTACGTCATTAACTTTACATTCAAATTGCACAGGTGACTCTGAAACTCTAAATGGTTTTACAATATCAGATTTTAGCATTGTAAAGCCCGCTTTATCAAACTCATTTACACCTTCTGGGTACTCTGTAGAACTTAAAGACATCTGCTGTACAATATCGTAATTAACCATATTAATTACTACTTCTTTAGTTTCTAAAGCATTTTCTAAAGTATGTTTTGTAGTATTATCTCTTACTCGTCTTGCAGGAGAAAAAATCATTATCGGCGGATTTGCACCAAAGACATTAAAAAAACTAAACGGAGATAAATTCGGATTTCCATCTTTATCTATTGTACTCGCAAAAGCAATTGGTCTTGGGGCAACGGCACCTAGTAAATAACCATGTAATTTTGCTGTAGAAACTTCTTTTGGGTCTATTGTAAGCATATCTTATGTATTTATAAATTCAAAAAAATCTTATTTATTAAAAACTTTAAAACAATTCAATTTTAATAAAAAAGAAAATTTTAGACTGTAAAGATACTATCAAAATAGGAAATGAGTTATATACTGAAAGCTTTATATTTGTTTTTATGAATTTTCTAACCAATACACTTTTATTTAAAAGAATTGCCGTTTTAATCTCTTTGATAATCGTTTCTTTAATCCTATGGAATACCTACATATTTTTTCAGAAATTTAAAAATGATGAAAGAGTAAAAATGGAAATTTTAGGAATTGCTCAAAAGCAGTTGGCAAATTCAGATCTAAACGCAGATATAACGTTACCAGATAAAATTATTGTTGCTAATACGACTATTCCGTTAATTTTGGTAGATGAAAAAGGTAACATCGAATCTTTTCAAAATTTAGACTCTTTAAAATCTCTAAACTCTAAATATTTAGAAGAGCAACTGCTTAAAATGAAAGAAGAAAATGCGCCTATAGAAATTAGTTACAATGGTAAAAACAAGCAATATATTTATTATCGAAATTCAGATTTACTAAACAAACTAACCTATTACCCAATAGCATTAATCTTAATTCTAATCTTATTTTTAAGTGTTATTTACCTATTTTACAACTCTAATAAAGCTGCAGAAACTAATAAATTATGGACAGGTATGGCCAAAGAAACTGCGCACCAAATTGGCACACCATTATCTTCTTTATTAGGTTGGATTGCCATTTTAAAAATGGAAAATGTAGACGATAAATATGTAGAAGAAATAGAAAAAGACGTAAATCGATTGAATATAATTGCCAACAGGTTTTCTAAAATTGGCTCTATACCAGAGTTAAAATCAGATAATATTGTTACCATTACAAAAAATGCATTCGACTATTTAAAATCTAGAAGCTCTAAACAAATTAGTTTTTCGTTTACCACTTCAGATACCGAGATAAACACTAAAATTAATGCCGAATTGTATGGTTGGGTAATAGAAAACCTCATAAAAAATGCAATCGACGCAATGCAAAGAGAAGGTTCTTTAAAAATCCGAATAGAAAATACAACTAAAAAAGTTAAAATTATTGTTTCTGATACCGGTAAAGGAATGCCAAAAAAATTATTTAAACAAATCTTTAAACCCGGTTTTACGACAAAAAAGCGTGGTTGGGGTTTGGGCCTATCATTATCTAAAAGAATTGTAGAAGACTATCACAAAGGTAAAATTTATGTTCAAAAATCTGAAATAGATAAAGGAACAACCTTCGAGATTATATTAAATAAAGCTTAAGAATTCAAAGAACTAATTCCCCTTATATTTCTTATATTTTGATGATACATAACCAAAAATAAACCCAGATAACATCAAAAAAATAAATTTTACAAATATTCTATTTAAAGTAATCTTTTCACCATCAATTAAAGGCCAAATAAAAGCCATACACAAGAACATCCAAACTCCCCAGCCTAAACCGATTTTCTGCCATTGTTTCATATCTAAAAGTTCTTGGCAATACTTGCTGCCAACGAATTAAACTCTTCGTTAGATAATTTTACTTTTTTAGAAAACTGAATGTCTGCCATTTCATTTAAAGGAATTAAATGAACATGTACATGTGGTACTTCTAAACCAATTACACTCATACCAACTCTTAAACAAGGTACTGCTTTTTCTATTGCTTTAGCCACTTCGTATGAAAAACTCATTAGTGCATTGTACTCTTCTTTAGATAAATCAAAAACCTTATCAACTTCTTTTTTTGGCACAACCAACGTATGACCTTTCGCATTTGGGTTTATATCTAAAAAGGCAATAAAATCATCATTTTCTGCAACCTTATAACTTGGTATTTCTCCTGTAATTATCTTTGTAAAAACGCTCATAATAAATCGATTTTTAGTAAAAAAAAAACGCTTTTCAATAAAAAGCGTTTTAAATAACATTTTATATAAATTATCTCGAAATTTCTACAATTTCGAATTTCATCATACCATTAGGCACCTTAATCTCTGCAATTTCTCCAACTTTTTTACCTAATAAACCTTTACCTATTGGCGAGTTTACAGAAAGTTTTCCGTTTCTAACATCTGTTTCTGAGTCTGCAACCAATCTGTATTTAAACTCCATTCCGTTAGCTGTGTTTTTAATTACAACGTTAGAATGTATTAAAACTTTAGAGGTATCTAATTGACTTTCATCTAAAATACGTGCACCAGAAATTACGTTTTTTAATTTCGCAATTTTAAATTCTAAATGAGATTGTTCTTCTTTTGCTGCATGATACTCTGCATTTTCACTTAAATCTCCTTTATCCCTTGCATCTGCAATTTCTTGCGTTACTCTTGGTCGCTCTACTTGTTCTAAATGAACTAGTTCTTCTTTTAGTTTTTTTAATCCTTCTTCAGAATAATATGAAATTTCACTCATGTTGTTATAATTTAAAAATCTCATTGCCTTTACAGGAATGAGATTGTATTACAAATGTACAAAATATTTGTAACTTGCATTCGTTATTAAGAAAACAAAGATAATTTTATGTTTAAAAAAGTGCTTTTTTTTATAAGTTTAGTGTTGTTTTTTGCCTGTGCAGAAAACAATTTACCAGCAAACTGTTTAAGACAATTTCCTGTTAGTTTAAGCACAGATTTAAACAATCCGCAACTAATAAATGTACAAACACCAGGTGGTTTTGCAAATCTTACAGGTGGCGCTAAAGGTATCTTTCTTTTTAATATAAATGGCTCAGAATTTGTTGCTTTTGATAAACTATGCCCTCAAAACGATTGCAACTCTCCTATGACGTTCGAAAAAGGAACTGTTTTAAAATGCTCTTGTGATGAAAGTGAATACAGTGTTCACTTTGGTGGTGCACCACAAACAGATGATTTTGAGTGTCCGGCAAGACAATATAAAGTTACAAAATCTGGTTCTTCAATTAGAATCAGTAATTTTTAGTGAAAATGATTTGAGTTGTGTATTTTTGCTGAAACACAACAACTTCAACAGTGAAAAATTATTATTCTTCAGATTTTAAATTGGGCGTTCTTGGTGGTGGCCAATTAGGACGAATGCTTTTAGCAGAAACCCAAAAATTAGATATTTACACTTCTATTTTAGATAGTAACACAAATACACCTTGTGCACAAATTTGCAACAATTTTGTTATTGGAGATTTGTTAGATTTTGATGCTGTTTATAATTTTGGTAAAACCGTAGATTTACTTACTATAGAAATAGAAAATGTAAACTTAGATGCTTTAGATAAATTAGAAAGTGAAGGTCTAGAAATTTACCCAAAACCGAAAGATTTAAGAATTATTCAAAGCAAAGCAAGACAAAAAAACTTTTACTTAGATCATCAAATACCTACTGCGGAATTTTCTCATTATGCTTATCTAGAAGAATTAAAGCATTCTTTCGAAAATAATATTATAGATTTCCCCTTTGTTTGGAAAGCCGCAAGATTTGGGTACGATGGAAATGGTGTAAAAATTGTTAGAAACATTAAAGATCTAGAAAGCTTACCTAATGTAGAATGTATTACAGAAAAATTAATTCCGTTTAAAAACGAATTGGCTGTGATTGTTGCTAGAAATAAAGATGGTAAAGTAACTACGTATCCGGTTGTTGAAATGGAATTTCATCCGGAAGCAAACCAAGTAGAATATGTAATTTGTCCTGCAAGAATAGAGAGTAAAGTAGCAGAAAAAGCAAGAGAAATTGCTTTAAAAGTTGTTAGCGATTTAGATTTTGTTGGTTTATTAGCAGTAGAAATGTTTCAAACCGTAGACGATAAAATATTGGTAAATGAAGTTGCACCAAGACCTCATAATTCTGGACATTATTCTATAGAAGCTAGTTATACCAATCAATTTGAGCAACATCTTCGCTCTATTTTAAATCTTCCTTTAGGCAATACAGAAAGTAAAGTTGCCGGTATTATGGTAAATTTAGTTGGTGAAGAAGGTTTTGCTGGGGACGTAATTTATGAAAATATTGAAGAAATTTTAAAAATAGACGGAGTAACGCCACACCTTTACGGAAAAAAAGAAACGCGTCCGTTTAGAAAAATGGGGCATGTTACAATTGTAAATGCTGATATAGATACTGCAAGAAAAGTTGCCCAAGAAGTAAAAGAAAAAATAAGAGTAATTAGTAAGAATAATTAACAATTTAAAGTTATTTCTGATAACTGAAAACATATAAAAATATGGTAGGAATAATAATGGGAAGTGATTCTGATCTTCCAATAATGCAAGAAGCAATAGACATTTTAGAGAGTTTTGATATTAAAATAGAAGTTGATATTGTGTCTGCACATAGAACTCCAGAAAAATTAGTAGATTATTCTAAAAATGCACATAAAAGAGGCATAAAAGTAATTATTGCAGGTGCTGGAGGTGCTGCACATTTACCAGGAATGGTAGCTTCAATGAGTCCGTTACCAATTATTGGTGTGCCTGTAAAAAGCAGAAACTCTATAGATGGTTGGGATTCTGTTTTGTCTATTTTACAAATGCCAGGTGGCGTGCCTGTAGCTACAGTTGCTTTAGATGGTGCAAAAAATGCTGGTATTTTGGCAGCTCAAATTATTGGAGCTTCAGATACTTGTGTTTTAGATAAAATTATTGCTTACAAAGAAGGTTTAAAACTAAAAGTAGAAAAGGCTTCTGAAAATGTTAGAAAATAAAAAAAACACTGATTGCTAGTTTGCAATCAGTATTTTTTTTGTGAAATTTCTATTATCAATTAATGTTGTATTTACAATATATATACCTGTCTTTAAGTTAGAAATATTTTTAGCCTCTGTACCTAAAAACGTTTTTACTTTTCTACCTTGAATGGTATATAAAGTTACATCTTTAATATTGTCAACATCAAAATCATATTCTACAATTAACTCTTTTGCGCCGTCTACATAAACTGCAAAATCTTCTGAGTCTACTTCTTCTACTAATATAGCTTCTTTACCAGTTTTCTTTGTAGCTCTTCTTTTATCTTTAGTATAAATAATTTTAAATCTTGTGTTATTTTCACCAACAGTATCAATTGTAAAGGTATAATCTCTTTGTCTTAGATCTACTGTTTTCTTAGCTTCTGTATCTCTTAAATAAATGTAGTAATCTTCATCTATTTTCTCATCTTGAATTCCGATAGAATATTCACCTAATTCATCAACAACAAAACCTAACTTCACCACTTTTTTATCTCTTTTTAAAATTGGCAAACCTTGTATAGATGCTTTTGCACCTCCTCTAACATGAGAATAAAAACCCATAGATTTTTGACTAATATCAAAAGGTGCGTCATAAAGCCTATCATATCTATTGGTTGCTCCCTTAAGAAAACCAACTAATAAAGTATTTGTTTTATTGCCTTTGTTAAAAGTAAACCAAGATCTTCCTTCTCTCTTTTCTGTGACCTTAGCTTTATCAGACTTATAAAACTGTGTATTATTTGCCACAATTTGATGCGTAGTTTTAAAAGTTAACGTACTATTAGTTGTAGTTCTAACAAAAAAACCTTGCCCTGAACCAATCTTACCTGTCGTAGTATTACTTAAACCACCAGTTGCATTATACTGCAGGTAATCAGAAACATTATTATCTCCAACTTCTGCAGTATTTTGATTCCATAAATAAATGGTTCCATCAATATCTGCATTGTCTGTATCTGCGCTTACCAAATCCCAATCTATTGCAGAAAAATAAGGATTACCAACTAGATTATCTCCAGAAGTAGACCAAACATTATCTGGATCTGTACTTGCTAAATTGCTAGAGTTAAAAACATTTACAACTACATCACCCTCATTTAACTTTCCTGTAAAAGTTCTTAATTGACCGCCTACACCTTCGTTCTGAATTGCATAACCAACACCTGGGTTAAAATCTGCAGTACCATGAAAAGCCCAATCTGAATTTGTACTACTTGCATCAAACCTATAAATTAACTCTGCATCAGGGAATACTGTTGCAATATTAGAGTCTGCAGCAATTACAGGAGAACTCCAATAAGAATAAAAATCGTTTCCAGAATAATTTGGTGTTGCTCTTTTAATATTAAAATCTCCAGAACCGGCAATTGTTGCATTACAAGAATTAAAAATTAAAGCGCCGCCATCTTCGACTGTAATTGTACCATTATTAGTTAAACCATAAAAGATATTTAAAGTTCCGCCACTTTTTACAACAACCTCTGCTCCTGCTTCTATTGTTAATCTTCCTATTTTAACTTCTGATGTTATTTCTGGATTATTTGAACCATTTTGAATCACCACAGTTTGTGTCTTAGAAACTTCTGGTGATGTTGCTGCCCAATTTGTATCGTTAGAAAAATCTGAAGAAGCACCACCATTCCATGTATAACTTGTGTTACTTCCGTTTGCAGTTGTTGTTGCTGCAATAGAAGATGCACCATTTGCCTCGTAATTAACTTGATCGCCATCTTGGTAAGCAACTAAACTTGTACCGGCAGTTAGATATGCAGATTTATTAGTATCTATCTCTGTTTCTGTTCTTGCAATGTTCCAGATTCTTAATAAAGATATATTTCCATCAAAGTTATTGTCAACATTATTTTGACCAGAGAAAGCTCCGTTATAAGTAGAACCGCTTGAAAAACTTGTTGGATACCTAACTGAACCTCCATTTCTACCTATAGAAATATTACCTGAGTGTGTACTTACCTGCAAACCATCTTGTTGATCTTTTTCTACACCATCTAAATACCATCTAAAAGTTACATCTGGCGAAGCTGTATCTTCTATTGTTAGCGCTACGTGAGTCCATTTATCAACAGAAATTTCACCTAATTCAGATCTAAAAAATCTTCTTCTGGCTGCTGTATCTGCATTATTTCTATATCCACCTAAATAAATTCTTCCTGCTTCTATATAAAATAAAATAACGTTTACCTGTGCTCCTTCTTCATACAAAACCTGCCTTGTAGTAATATCCGAAGGTTTAAACCAAAACTCTACAGTTCTGTTTTTGGTATTCTGTAAATTTATGGCATCTGTATTTGGTATTGTAATATAATCGTTGGTTCCGTTAGCTTCAAAACCAGCTGAACATGGAATTTGAGCTTGTAAAGAACTGTAAGCAATTATAAAAACATATAAAATATAAATTGTAATTTTCTTCATAATTCTTTTTTTTAAATGTGCTATAACACTATTGTTATGTCGTTTAGACTTGTAAAAGCTTACAAAAACGACCAAGAAATTAAGATCTTAATAAATAAGAATTTTCTTTCTAAACTCTTGCTTATCGCTAAAAGTTACTTTAACAAAATATACGCCTTTACTGTAGTTAGAAACGCTTTTTAAATCTTCACTTTTAAAAACACTTATAAATCTACCTTGTAAGTTATAAACTTGAATATTTTTGATTTCTTCTTGCGTATTTTTTTTGATAATCAACTCTCTATTTGAGTTGACATATAGATTTAAAGTATCATCAATATTTTCTACTACCTCTGTACTTAAAGTTGTTTCTTCTTTACTAGCTTTCGAATACTTTATCTCGAATCTCTCATTATTTTCTCCTAAGGTTTCTATAGAGAAATTATAATCACCTTCTTCTAGATTGAATAATAAATCTAGTTCTTTATCAAATAAATAAACGGTGTAATCATCGTTTATAGTTTCTTCTTGAATTCCGATTGAATACTCACCTACTTTATCTACAATAAAACCTAAGGGTACAATTTCTTCATCGTTCTGTAAAACAGGCAAACCTTGTATAGATGCTTTTATAGAATTATTTATCAACGAATAGAAACCTAAAGATTTTTGATTTGTATCAAAACCAGCGTCATAAATTCTGTCTACACCTTCTGTTGCTCCTTCTAAGAAACCTATTAACAAAGTATTGGTTTGATTTCCTCTTGTAAACTTAATCCAAGACCTATCTTTTTTCTCTTCGAGAATTTTTCTATGATTAGACTTATAAAATTGCGTATTGCTAGACGCAATTTGATGTGTTGTTTTAAATTTTATCGAACTATTTGATATAGCTCTTACAAAAAAACCTTGGCCAGTACCAATATTTCCTGTAGCAGTATTTGTAACACCACCTGTTAAATTATATTGCAGATAATCTGAAACATTGTTTTCACCTACTTCTGCAGTTGCTTGGTTCCATAAATATATGGTTCCTAGAATTTCTGTATTATCTGGATCTGTAATTACTAAATCCCAATCTATTGCTGCTGGGTAGGGATTACCAACTAAATTATCTCCATTTGTAGACCAAGTATCGCCATCATTATCAGAGCCTGATAAATTTGATGTATTGTAAACATTTACCGAAATATCTCCTGAATTAACAACACCTGTAAAAGTTCTTAATTGACCACCTATACCTTCATTTTGAACAGCATACCCCATTCCTTTCTCGAAATTTGAAGTACCATGAAATACCCAATCTGAATTTGATGAACTTGCTTCGAATGCATATATAAGTTCTGCATCAGGAAAAACTGTTGCAATATTTGAATCTGCACTAACAACTGGTGAACTCCAATAAGAATAGAAATCATTACCATTATATGTAGGTGTATTTCTTTCAACAATATAATCTCCTGTACCGCCTAAAACTTTCTTTTCTCTTAACACTAAACTGCCACTTTCTTTAACATCAATAGTACCATTGTTAACAATATCATAACTAACCTCTAAAGTACCACCACTAAGAACAGTAATACTTGCACTTGCATTAACTTGCAGGTCTCCAGCTACAATATGAGTTCCAGAAGTTATTATTGGATAATTTGTTGAAGCTTGAATTTCTACAGCCTCTTTTGTTAATATATCTGGTACAACACCACCTACCCAATTAGAACCCGTATTCCAATCTGTAGATGCAGCAGTTGCACTCCAAATAATTGTTGCTACAGGAGAAACTGTTGCTTCATTAGTACTTACATTATCATTTGCTAAATATGTAAATGTATCTCCATCTAAAATTGCTACTAAATCATCTGTACCAACTGTAGTAATTATATCTGATTTGTAATCGTCTATTTCTTGTGGAGTTCTCACTCGATTCCAAAGTCTAAATCCCCATAAATATCCTTCAAAATAATTAGTTCCCGAATAACTTGTTAAACCAGATGGACTATAAAAATAATCAGAATCTAATTGATTTGTCCACCCTGCTGCTGTTATACTTGGAAATCTTACACTAGTATCCTTATATCCTAATCTTACGGTATTGTGTGGTCCAAACTGATAACCTGAATTTTCACCAATTAAGGTACCGTCTAAATAAAATTTTAAAGCTGTATTTTGGTTAGCACCCATAGGATTTGTAGTATTATTTGCCGCCTGAGCATCGTCTAAAACAAGTGCCACATGGTACCATGTATCCGCAGTAATTGCCTTTCTAAAATAGGTTCCTTCCCATCTTGGTGTGTAGTCTGCTCTATTATATCCTCCTACAACCAAATACCCACCTTCTATATAAATAATAACAGCTCTAGTACCAGCACCCTCTTTCATAATAAATTGTCTGGTAGTAACTTCTGCTGCTTTAAACCAAGTCTCGTAAGTTCTATTGTTTGTAGTTGTACTATTAATATTTGAAATATTTGTATTTGAAGCACCACCTACATTTATAAAATCATTTACACCATCAAAATAAAAACCATCATTATCTGTTTGAGAAAAACTGCAAATCGTTAGGGTTAAGAAGGTTATATTTAATAAAAAATTTTTCATAGTAGTTTTTGGGGATTTTAGAACCTAATCAAAAATAAATACATTTTTTAATAAAATCAATAAAACTTCGATAAACGGTTGTTAAAATAAGTTTAACAGATGTTTATTTTAGATTACAGAATAAAAAAATAAGTTTTTTTATCTTTGAAAACTGATATACACACATTTATGAATCCACTTTTACAAGACTTTAATACAGCTCCTTTTTCAAAAATTTCAACTAAAGACTACAAACCTGCAATTCTAAAAGCAATAGAAATTGCAAAGCAAGAAATAAATGAAATTGTAAATAACTCAGAAACACCGAGTTTCGAAAACACAACTGTTGCATTAGATTTTTCTGGTGAAAAATTAAATAGAATTACAAGTATCTTTTTCAACTTAAATTCTGCAGAAACTAATGATGAAATTCAGAAAATAGCACAAGAAATCTCGCCTTGGTTAAGCGAATTTAGAAATGACATCACACTAAACGAAGAACTTTTTAATCGTGTAAAAGCTGTTTTTAATAATAGAGAAGATTTAAAATTATCGCCAGAGCAAGAAATGTTGTTAGAAAAACAATATAAAAGTTTTGCAAGAAATGGTGCTAATCTAAATGAAGAAAACAAGAAAGAACTTAGAGATATAGACGCTAAACTATCTAAGCTTTCGTTAAAATTTGGCGAAAATGTACTTGCAGAAACCAATGCTTTTGAAATGCATTTAACCAAACCAGAAGATGTTGCTGGCTTACCAGAAAGTGTTAAAGAAGCGGCTAAAGAAGTTGCCAAATCTAAAAACAAAGATGGTTACATTTTTACACTAGATTACCCAAGTTACATTCCGTTTTTAACTTATGCTGATAATAGAGATTTAAGAAAAAAAATGGCAATTGCAGCGGGTAAAAAAGGTTTTCAAGAAAACGAATTCAATAACGAAAAAATTGTTTTAGAAATTGTTAACCTTCGTCATAAAAGAGCAAATTTACTAGGTTACAATACGCATGCTCATTTTGTATTAGAAGAAAGAATGGCAGAAACGCCTGAAAAAGTAATCGAATTTTCTAATAATTTATTAGAAAAAGCAAAACCTGCTGCGCTTAAGGAATTTGAAAACTTAGAAAAATACGCAAAAGAACTTGACGGAATAGATAAATTACAAAAATGGGATGGTGCTTATTATTCTGAAAAACTAAAGAAAGAATTATTCGATTTAGATCAAGAATTATTAAAACCATACTTTAAATTAGAAAACGTTATTAATGGAGTTTTCGAAATTGCAAATAGATTATTTGATTTAAATTTCGAAGAAATAAACTCTATCGATAAATATCATGAAGATGTTAAAACTTATAATGTAACAGATAACGAAGATAATTTTATTGCTGTTTTTTATGCTGATTTTCATCCTAGAAAAGGTAAAAGAAATGGTGCGTGGATGACTTCTTACAAGTCACAACAAATAAAAAACGGAATTAACGACAGACCACATGTTTCTATAGTGTGTAACTTTACAAAGCCCACAGAAACCAAACCTTCTTTACTTACTTTTAATGAGGTTACAACATTGTTTCATGAGTTTGGGCACGCTTTACATGGTATGTTAGCAAACACAACCTACAATAGTCTGTCTGGAACTTCTGTTTCTTGGGATTTTGTAGAATTACCAAGTCAGGTTTTAGAAAACTGGTGTTACGAAAAAGAAGCTTTAGAATTGTTTGCAAGACACTACGAAACTGATGAAGTTATACCTATGAAATATGTAGAGAAAATTAAAGAATCTGCAAGTTTTCATGAAGGTATGCAAACCTTACGTCAATTAAGTTTCGGACTTTTAGACATGAAATGGCACTCAGAAAATCCATCAGAAATAAATTCTGTAAAAGAGTTTGAAAACGACGCTTTTTCTAACACAAAATTATATCCAGATGTAAAAGAAAACGCAATGAGTACTGCTTTTTCACATATTTTTCAGGGTGGATATTCTTCTGGATACTACTCTTATAAATGGGCAGAAGTTTTAGATGCAGATGCATTTGAATATTTTTTAGAAGAAGGAATTTTTAATAAAGAAGTTGCTACAAAGTTTAAAGACAACGTTCTTTCTAAAGGTGGTACAGAAAAACCAATGAAATTATACAAACGTTTTAGAGGAAAAGAACCAAAACCAGATGCCCTTTTAAAAAGAGCTGGTTTGCTTAATTCTGAACGTTAATTGATTTATTTTGTTATAAAATACATTTTTATACGTTATTAAAGTATGAAAGATTGTATTTACATTATTGTCTTATTTTTGTCGTCACAAATTTCTTCACAAATAACCATTAAAGGTACTGTGCTTGAAAAAAGTGATCCATTAGAGGGTGCAGCGGTATATTTTAATAATACGATGCTTGGTACAACTACCAATTCTAATGGTGAATTTTCTATTAAAGTAAAAGAAGGACAGTATGATTTAATTGTTTCTTATCTAGGTTATAAAAAAATAAACTATACTTTAAACACATCAAATTATACCAAACCTTTAGTTTTCAATTTAAAACAAGAAAACAGTACTTTAGACGAAATAATTTTACGAAAAACAGTTTATAATGATGAGTGGAAATACAATCTTTCTACCTTTAAAAAAGAATTTATTGGTAGAACAGAAATTGCGAAAGATTGCGAAATTTTAAACCCAGAAGTTTTACATTTTACCGATAACTCTAAAAAAAATATTCTTACCGCAATTGCAAAAAAACCTCTAGAAATAAAGCATAAAAGCTTGGGGTATAAAATAATTTTCGAACTTGAAGAATTTGTAATAAATAACAAAACTGTTACGTATTTAGGCTATTCTAGATATCAAAATTTAAAAGGAAGCAAAAGAAAGAAGCGTAAATGGCAGCAAAAACGTTTAGAAACTTACAACGGTTCTTTTACTCATTTTTATCAATCTTTATTAAAAGGTACAACTTATTTAGATGGATATTTGATACATCAATTCAAAAGAGTTTTAAACCCAGATAGACCAAGTGAAAGTGTTATAAAAAAAGCTAGGGAATTGGTGAAGTTGTACAGAAATAAAATCAACTTTTTAAAAAAGATTGAAATACCAAAAACACCTTTAGACTCGGCTTTGGTTACTTTAAAAAAAGCTAAATTACCCAAATTTAAAGATTATTTATACAAATCTAAAGTGCCAATTAAAGACATCTTAAAATTTAAAAATGGTGTTTCTTACCTTAATTTTAAGAACAATTTAAGTATCGTTTACACAAAAGAATTAGAAGAAGAAGGTTATATTTTAAGAGCTGCATTTAGCAAACCAAGAAAAGCATTACCACAAACCTCTTCTATAATTCCTTTAAAACTGCCTACTATTATAGATAAAAACGGAACATTAATCAATCCGTTAAATGTTTTTTATGAAGGATATTGGTCTTACGAAAAGTTTGCAAATTCACTACCTCTAGATTATGACCCTAAAATATAATTGCTAGTTACTATTCTTAGCTTCAATCCATTTACTCATATATTTTGTTGCTTGTAAAGTTTGATGTTGCAACAAACTTCCAAAGAAATTAGAAGCCCTATGTTTCTCTAAATTTTGTTGAATTTCTTGAATTTTACTTGACAAAACTACTCCATTTTTCTTTTTACTGTAAATAGAATTAATAATATCAATTCCTTTTTGCTGAGAATTCTTCCAAGTTGACTCATCATTATAAAGTAGAATAGCTTTGTTTGCAAAATCTGTATAATCGTCTTCTATAAAACCGTTCCACTCAAAATTATTTGCCATTCCTTCTGCACCAATACTTGTTGTTACACTTGGCGTACCGCAAAGCATGGCTTCTGTTAATTTGCCTTTTATACCTGCACCAAAATTTAAAGGAGCTAAAACTACTTTGGCATTTTTAACTACATTATTTGCATCCTTTGCAAATCCTTTAATTAAAAAACCTTCTTTTTTATTATTTAATTCTTGTATTTGTTGGGTAACATAGGCACCATAAATATGTAACTCTGCCTTAGGAAGTTGTTTTCTAACTTTAGCCCAAATTTCTTTTTTTAAAGTTAAAACTGCATCAACATTTGGTTTATGAAAAAAATTTCCGATAAATATAAAATGTTCTCTTTCTGTAAAATGCTGCCACTTTTCTGTTTGTAAGGCATCTATTTCTTCAAACATAAAAGGTAAATAAAGAATCACATTAGAAGGTATTTTAAAGACATCTTTTAGCAATTCCATTTCATAAGTAGAAATAATTAGAGACAAATCGCATCTTAAAATAGATGCAATTTCTCTCTTTGTAATGTCTTGTTTTAAAAGTTCTGAAACTGAAAAAGGAAGCTCCTTTTTAACACAAAACTCTCTAGTTTTACGCAAACAATGCAAGTCTTCTGTATCTAAAATTGTAATTGCATTCGGACAATGTTCTGCAACACGCCAACCAAATTGTTCTTCGATCATAAATCGATCAAATAAAACTATATTGGGTTTAAGTTTCTTTACAAAAGCATCAAAAGAAATATTGTTAAGCTCGATAAAAACTTCTTCTATACCTAAAGATTTTAAATCTAATGCTTTTTCACTTTTTTGTGCCGCACATGCAAAGGTTATGTGATATTCTTTTTCTAAAAACTGGTCAATTAACTGCAACATTCTTTTGCCTGCGGCAGAAGAATTAGGTTCTACCCAAACAGCACCAATAATTAAAACTGTGTTATTTTGCAATTATTTAGAATTCATTTGAAGTTTATAATCGGCTTGTACCTTTTTACCCCAAGTAACAACAGCATTAATTTGCTCTTGCGTAAGATTTGCATCGGCATGCGTCCAAGTATAAGAATCTAATGGCATTTCTCCTTTTTCTACTTCTTCGTAAAGTTCGTCCATTTTATGTTCTTTCTTTTTTAAAGAATAAGAACTCCATTTAGAAAAGTTTAAATGCTTTTTACCGTCTTTAATATGATCGTCTAACCAATAATTTACAGGTGTAATGTTACTGTACCAAGGATAAACTGTTTTATCTGAATGGCAATCGTAACAAGTTGTTTCTAATACTTTTTTAACATCTTCTGGCGGATTTGTTTCTGACACAAAAGCAGCAACAGAAGTCATTTCACCATCATTTTTTTCTGGACCAAAAAACTGAGCAATTACAAGTATAACTAATAGAAAAACTAATATTTTTTTTAGGGTTTTCATCTGTAAATTTTAAGAATATTTTATACTGTAAAACTACTAAATTCTTACTTTATTTTATGAAAATATCCGTATTTTTGTCAATTATTATTAGAAAACAAAGCATTAGGTTGCAAAAAACACAAAATAAACTTACTTATGAAATATGATATTATTGTAATTGGTTCTGGTCCTGGAGGATATATAGCTGCAGTTAGAGCTTCTCAATTAGGCAAAAAAGTAGCAATTATAGAAAAATATTCAACTTTGGGTGGTACCTGTTTAAATGTTGGTTGTATACCTTCTAAAGCTTTATTAGATTCTTCTCATCATTATTACGATGCAGTTCATCATTTTGAAGAACACGGTATTTCTGTTGAAAAACCAACTTTCGATTTTGGTAAAATGGTCGATAGAAAAGCTAAAGTTGTAGAAACAACTACAGGCGGAATCAAATACCTTATGGATAAAAATGACATCGATGTTTTTGAAGGATTGGGTTCTTTTGTAGACAAAAATCATGTTAACATTGCTAAAAACGACGGTACATCAGAAGTAATAGAAGGTACCGATATTATTATTGCTACAGGTTCAAAACCTTCTACGTTACCATTTATAACGTTAGATAAAGAACGTGTAATTACATCTACAGAAGCTTTAAAATTAAACGAAGTTCCTAAACATTTATTAGTAATTGGTGGTGGTGTTATTGGTTTAGAATTAGGTTCTGTTTATAAGCGTTTAGGCGCAGATGTAACGGTTATAGAATATGCTCCAAAAATTACACCAACTATGGATGCTGATGTTTCTAAAGAATTACAAAAAGTTCTTAAAAAACAAGGTATCAAATTTGCTGTAAGTCATGGTGTAACCTCTGTAGAAAGAAACGGAGAAGAAGTTACTGTAAAAGCAAACAACAAAAAAGGAGAAGAAGTTACTTTTACCGGAGATTATTGCTTAGTTGCTGTTGGTAGAAAAGCATATACAGAAGGTTTAGGTTTAGAAAAAGTTGGTGTAGAAGTTAACGAACGCGGACAAGTTGCTGTAAATGATCATTTACAAACAAATGTATCTAACATTTATGCAATTGGCGATGTAGTTAAAGGTGCAATGTTGGCACATAAAGCAGAAGAAGAAGGTGTAGTTGTTGCAGAATTTTTAGCTGGCGAAAAACCACATATCGATTATAATTTAATTCCGGGTATTGTTTATACTTGGCCAGAAGTTGCTGCTGTTGGTAAAACAGAGCAAGAATTAAAAGATGCTAAAGTAGATTACAAATCTGGTAAATTTTCTATGAGAGCCTTGGGTAGATCTAGAGCTAGTGGAGATATTGATGGATTTGTTAAAGTTTTAGCAGATAAAAATACAGACGAAATTTTAGGTGTACACATGGTTGGTGCACGTGTTGCAGATTTAATTATGGAAGCTGCAGTAGCTATGGAATATAGAGCATCTGCAGAAGATTTAGCTAGAATTTGTCATGGTCATCCAACATATTCTGAAGCTGTTAAAGAAGCTGCAAAAGCTGCTTGGGACGGTAAACCGTTAAATGCATAAAACTGTATTTTTAATTACAGACATTCATAAAAAAAGCACCTAATATTTAGGTGCTTTTTTTATTTTTAAAAGTTTCCTATTTTTATAAAATGAAAAAGAAACTTTTTATGCTATTATTTTTCTTAGCAAGTTTATCCATTAACGCTCAAGAAAATACAGATTTCAAAACACAACCAAACTCCTTTTTATCAAAAGCATATTATAGTATTAATTTTGGCGGAATTTTTTATCCTTTTTCAAATAATAATTTAAAAGAGGGTTATCAAACAGATGCGTTTGCTAAAAACATTTTTTCTGGACGATTGCTACTAGGTTATAAAATCTTACCCGATTTAGCGGTTCAATTTGGTACATTAAGACCTGCTTCTTGGTTTCAATACACAAACGTTAACAATGTTGGTTATCATAACAGCGTTTGGATAAATGCCTGGTCTTTGTCTTTAAAGAAAAACATAAACTTAAATGATAAATTGTCTTTTTTTGCTGAGAGCGGAATTGCCAACGTAACCAGAGTAGGATTTTCTATAAATGATAAAGTTGTATATTCTGATGCGCATTATGCAAGCTTTCTTTATGGCTTTGGATTTAACTACAAATTGAACAAAAAATGGAGGTTGAATTTAAACGGAACATTCTTGCCAAAATCAACAAAAGAAAATCAACCTTCTATATCTCAAGTAACTCTAGGTTTCGAATACCATATCAACAAATTATCCGAAGAAAAAGCTGATAAATTTGGCAAAAATGGTCATTTTTTTCCCAAAAATATGCTACAAGTTAGTTACGGAACAAGTAAAATTGGCTTTGGTGTCAATCGGTTTTTTGGTATGAGTTTAAAGGTTGGTAACTTCGAAAGTTTCGGCATACCAGTATTTTGGGTTGGCGAAGTAAAGGCCGCCAACTCTTTTTCAATTACCTACCAACAATTACTTTTTAGAACAGAAAAAATATTCTCTTTAGATTGGGGCGCAAGTATAACTGCGTTTAATACAGAAGCCACCAACGAGAAAGTGCTTGCTTTTTCAATTTTTCCGTCGATGCGTTTTTATCTTTTAAGAAGAAATAAGTTTGATATGTATGCAAATTACTCGCTTATTGGACCAACATTTTTAACCAAAGGAAATTTAGACAACCTTAATACCGGCCCAAAAATTACATATCAAGACACAATGGGACTTGGTTTTTTCTTCGGAAAAAAACGACAATACAATGCAGAATTTAGAATTATGCACTACTCTAACGGAAACATTTTTACAAATAACTCTGGTGTTGCAGTGCCAATTCAGTTTACATTTGGTAAAACTTTTTAGCCAATAAATCTGCATAAAATTTTCCATTTCTAAACAATAAGAATTGTATTTTTGCATTAATTATGCAAAGAACTGTTCGTACTTTTTCTATTGAAAACATCGCTACTTTTAAACAAAATTTACTGTGTTGGTCTCAACAATTTGAAACAGCACTTTGGTTAGATTCTAATAACTATAACCAAACATATACTAGTTTTAATAGCGCTTTGGCTGTTGAAGAATTTACATCTATAAAAACAGATTACATCAACGCATTTGATAAATTAAAAGAATATCAAACTACAACAAAAGATTATATTTTTGGGTATATTTCTTATGATGTAAAAAATGATGTTGAGCATTTAAAGTCTAAAAATTTAGACAATTTAGATTTTGCCGATTTGTATTTTTTTCAACCTCAAAAATTAGTTTTTATAAAAGAAAATTTCGTTGAATTTCATTATTTAAGAATGGTTGATGATGAAATTGAAGACGACTTTAAAACGATTAAAGATTTTAATTCTTCAGTTTTTGAAAATTCTAAAAGTGACATCAAAATAAAATTACGAATTCATAAAGATGAGTATCATCAAAAAGTATCAAAAGTTTTAGAACATATTAAAAGAGGTGATATTTATGAAGCTAATTTTTGTCAGGAATTTTATGCTGAAAACGCTACTATAAATCCGTTACAAGTTTACAAGCATTTAAACGATATTTCTGAACCACCATTTGCTGCTTATTTAAAATTAGAGAATCAATATGCTTTGTGTTCATCACCAGAAAGATATATTAAAAAGGAAGGCAGTAAAATAATTTCGCAACCTATAAAAGGAACCGCAAAAAGATTAATTAGCCAAATTGATGATGAGAAAATTGCACGAAATTTAATGAGAGATGAAAAAGAACGTGCAGAAAATGTAATGATTGTTGATTTGGTAAGAAACGATCTTTCTAAAACTGCAACTAAAGGCTCTGTAAAGGTTGAAGAATTATGTAAAGTGTATTCTTTTAAACAAGTGCATCAAATGATATCTACGGTAGTTTCTAATATAGATACGGCGTTAATGCATCCGGTAGAAGTTTTACGAAGCACTTTTCCTATGGGAAGCATGACAGGCGCACCAAAAGTTTCTGCAATGCAAATTATTGAAGACTTAGAAGAAACCAAAAGAGGTTTATATTCGGGCGCAATTGGTTATTTTACGCCAGAAAACGATTTCGATTTTAATGTTGTTATTAGAAGTATTCTATACAACGAAGAAAAAAAATACGTTTCATACTCTGTGGGTGGTGCAATTACTGCAAAATCTATTGTAGAAAACGAATATGAAGAATGCTTGCTTAAAGCAAAAGCAATGAAATACGTTTTACTAAACGCCCAGTAAAACCAAAAAAATATACTTATTATGATATTTAATAAAGAAGAACTTTTTCAGAAAACTTTAGAAAGTTTATCAGAAACACCAACAGAACAAAATATGTTTAATAAGTTTTTAGAACTGTATCCTGCAGAATGGAAACAACTAAAAGTTACGTTTTCTAAATTTAACAGAAGTAAACAGTTTGGTAAAACAATTCCGTTACCAAAACCAGAGGTTTCTTTAAGAAAAGACATTAGAGTTTGGTTAAGAAAACAGCAATAAATTACGTATTTTTAAAATTGTTATGCGTCAAAAATTATCTAATCATATAAATAGTAAACTTCCTTTTTTGAAGGATAAAAAGCTATTGATTGCCATTTCTGGCGGCATAGATTCTGTTGTATTAACTCACTTATTAGCGGCATTAGATTTTAATATTTCTTTAGCGCATTGCAATTTTAAATTAAGAAATTTAGAAAGTGATTTAGATGAAGAATTCGTAAAAAACCTAGCCAAAAAATTACAAATTGATTGCCACAGCATTTCTTTTGAAACAGAAAAAATAGCACAACAAAATAAAGAATCTACACAAATTGCCGCAAGAAATCTTAGATATAATTGGTTTAAAGAATTAAGTAAAAAACACAATTTCGATTATGTGTTAACTGCCCATCATGCAGATGACAATTTAGAAACTTTTCTAATTAATTTAACGCGAGGCTCTGGTTTAGATGGGTTTACGGGAATTCCAGAAATAAACAATTCTATCGTTCGTCCGTTTTTACAGTTTTCTAGAGATGAAATTCTAAACTTTGCTACCTCTAATAATATTTCTTGGCGAGAAGATAAAAGCAACGCTTCTACAAAATATGTTCGTAATAAAATAAGGCATCAAGTTTTACCGGTTTTAAAGGAAATAAATCCGAATATATTAGCAACATTTTCTAAAACTGTAGCAAATTTACAAGAGAGTAAAGAAATTATTGAAGATAGAATTGAAATTGTTTCTAAAGATGTTATCGAATATTTAGATGATAAGAATTCATTTAAAATTAATATTGATAAAATTAAGCAATTAAAAAACCCAAAAGCTTATTTATATCAACTTTTAGAAAATTATAATTTTACTGAATTTAACGATGTTCACAACTTGCTAAAAGCGCAATCTGGCAAACAAGTTTTTTCTAAAACACACGTTTTATTAAAAGATAGAGAATTTTTAATTTTGTCTGAAAGAGATTTTTCGACCTTACAACAAAACACTTTTAAGATTAATGAAAAGGATACTGAAATTTTAGAACCTATTCATTTAACTTTAGAGCATTTGACAGAAAAATCAACAAAAAATAAAAATACAATTTACGTTTCTAAAGAGCATTTACAATTTCCTTTAGTTGTAAGAAAATGGCAAAATGGCGACTATTTTTATCCGGCAGGAATGCAAGGAAAAAAGAAACTGAGTAAGTATTTTAAAGACGAAAAAATGTCTTTGTTAGAAAAAAACAACATTTGGCTTTTGTGTAATGGTTCCGATGAAATTATTTGGATAATTGGAAAAAGGCAAGACAACAGATTTTTAACATTTTCTAACGATGCTTCTCTTATAAAAATTAGCCTTTTATAAAAGGTTTACGTATTTTTAAAAAAAATAAATATCAATATCTATTATTGATACAAACCCATTTAATCATCTCTAAAATAAGAGATTTACCGAAAAATGAAAAAACTATTTTTACTGCTTACATTATGTTTTACTGTTTTTGCAAATGCACAAACAGAAGACAATCCTTTAGTTTGGCAAACATCAATACAGAAAATTTCTGAGACAGAATACGATGCTGTTTTTACTGCGAAAATCTTAAAAGATTGGCATTTATATTCGCAATACAATCCAGAAGATGCATCACAAGCTTTAGAAATTGTAATTCCAGAAGGCAAAAAAGGATATAAATTAGTTGGCAAAGCGAAAGAAAGTAAAACGGCTAAAGAATACTCTGAAGTTTGGGAAAAAGAAGAAATTTTCTTCAAAAATAAAGCCACCATTACACAACGTGTTTTAATTGAAGATACAAATATTGATAATATAACTTTAGAAATTTACGGGCAAGTTTGTAAACAAGCATGTATACAAATAGAAGATTCTTTCTCATTTTCTTTAAATGGTAAAACTCTAGAAAAAGAGGAAATTATTTTAGATGAAAAAAGCAGAAAATTAACCGAAAAGTTAAAATTAAATTTAAAAAACACAGAACTACTTAAAACAGATACTACATTAGATAATAACGATGGTAGCTCTTTAATGAATATATTTCTTTTAGGTTTTATTGGTGGTTTATTAGCACTTTTAACACCTTGTGTTTTCCCCATGATTCCTTTAACAGTATCATTTTTTACAAAACAATCTCAAAGTAAAAGTAAAGGTATTTTTAACGCAATTTTATACGGATTATTTATCGTAATAATTTACATGCTTTTAAGTGTTCCTTTTCACTTAATTGATGGTTTAGACCCAAGTATTTTAAATACAATTTCAACCAATATTTGGTTAAACATATTCTTTTTTATCATTTTAGTGTTTTTCTCTTTATCATTTTTTGGTTTTTATGAAATAACGTTACCAAGTTCTTGGGGAAATAAAATGGATGATGCATCCAACATTGGTGGTTTTATTGGCATTTTCTTTATGGCTTTAACTTTAGCTATTGTTTCATTTTCTTGTACTGGTCCAATTTTAGGTTCTTTATTAGCGGGTTCTTTAGGTACAGTTGGCAATCCTGCTTTTCAGCTTTCTGCTGGTATGACTGGTTTCGGACTCGCTTTGGCTTTACCTTTTGCTTTATTTGCATTGTTTCCTAACTTGTTAAACGCCTTGCCTAAATCTGGCGGTTGGTTAAATACAACCAAAGTTATTCTTGGTTTTTTAGAATTGGCTTTTGCTTTTAAATTTTTATCAAATTCTGATTTAGTTGGCCATTGGGAAATTTTAAAACGTGAAATTTTTATAGGAATTTGGATTGCTATTTTTATTGGTTTAGCACTTTATTTATTCGGTAAAATTAAATTCCCACACGATTCTCCTCTTAAGAAATTGTCTTTTTTTAGAATTTCTTTTGGAGTCTTAGTTTTTGCTTTTGTGATCTATTTAATTCCGGGAACATTTAAAAATCCTACTTGGAATTTAAGCGCTTTAAGTGGTTTTCCTCCACCGCAATTTTACAGTATTTATCAGCAAGAATCAGATTGTCCTTTAGGTTTAGATTGTTATAAAGATTTTGATGAAGGTATAAAGGCGGCACAAGAAACTAACAAACCTATTTTATTAGATTTTACAGGTTGGGCATGTGTAAATTGCCGTAAAATGGAAGAAAACGTATGGAGCGATCCATCAATTTATAATATTTTAAAAGAAGATTATATTCTAATTTCGTTGTATGTAGATGATAACGAAAAGAAGTTGCCAGAAGCAGATCAATTCAGTTTTAAAAAAGCAAATGGTAAAATAAAAAAGATTAAAACTTACGGTGATAAATGGTCTACATTTCAGGTTGTAAATTTTAAAAATGCATCGCAACCTTATTATATTTTGATGAATGCTGATTTAGAAATTTTAAACTCACCACAGCAATATACAGACATAGAAACGTATAAAAATTGGTTAGAAAAAGGAATTTATAATTTTAAAAATTAGAATTTGGTATACATATTGATGCTATTATTTTGACAACTAACATTTTAATTATGAAGGCAAAACTTATCTTTTTAACAATCTTTATGCTAATCAGCAACCTTATCTTTTCTCAAGATAAAGATATCAAAGTAACAAAAGCACCAACAAGTATTTATACAATTAATAGTTTTAGCAACAACCCAAATAGTTTTTATAAACTGAACTCTAAATTAAACTTAAATTCTTTTGATTTTGTAACACTTAATGTAGAAGATATCGAAAACAACATAATGGCTATCAATTTTCTAAATATTGATAAAAAACCATCAGAATTTATTTATGATGATTATAACAATTATCAAAACAACTACTATTTAAAGGGTTTTAGATACAAGAACGACCCAACAAGATGGAATCTTCAATGTATAGAGAATAGAATTCAGCCATATTTCTTGAATAAACAATAAATTCTATATTCATCAAAAAAACATAAAATTTATATCGTTTTCGTAATTTTTTTGTTAATTATTAGTAAAAACCTAAGTTCTGAAACCTTGCTTTTTTGTAGATTTACTCTATAAAAATAATAGAATATGTCAGGATTACCTAAGCTAGCTCGTTTTAACGAAAACGTATTGTCTAAATATCAAATTTACAACAGTATTTTTATGACTTTGCCATTCGACACCATAAATAATACCGGTGTTTTATTGCCATTGTTTAATGAGTTATGTAAAAAAGGTTTTCAAGAAGGTAAAAATCCTACAGAAATTGTAGATGCTTTTTTTAGCAAATACCAAGAAAATCCTTCAGAAAAAGAAAAAACAGATTTATTATTTCGTTTTATACAATATATAGAAAGACAAGTTGTATTGTTTGATGCTATAGAAGACGCCGCTTTTCCTGTTGTTAATAATATGGATGGAGTTGGTACACTAAGAAACTCTAAAGAAACTGCCATTTTAGGTGAAAAGAAAGAAGCATTAAAAGCTTATTTAGAAGAATTTAAAGTTCGAGTTGTTTTAACTGCGCATCCAACACAATTTTACCCAGGTTCTGTTTTAGGTATTATTACAGATTTAGACAAAGCAATTCAAAATGACGACTTGCTTTTAATTAAAAAACTTTTAGCACAATTAGGTAAAACGCCTTTTTATAAAAAATCGAAACCAACACCTTTTGATGAAGCTGTAAGTTTAATTTGGTATTTAGAAAACGTCTTTTACCATTCTGTAAGTAAAATATACAACTACATTCAAAACAATATCTATGACGGAAATCCGATGGATAACGAAATTATAGATCTTGGTTTTTGGCCTGGTGGTGATAGAGATGGTAACCCATTTGTAACAACCCAAATAACTTTAGACGTTGCAGAAAGGTTAAGGCAATCTGTTTTAAGAAGTTATTATAGAGATGTTAGAAAACTTAAAAGACGCTTTACTTTTGATGGCGTTCAAGAGATTTTAACTAAGATTGAAAAGCGACTTTACAAACACGTTGTAAGAAGTTATAGTAAAGTAAACTTTTCTCAAGGCATATTATTACAAGAACTTGCAGAGGCAAGAAAAATTGTAGAAACAAAACATCAATCTTTATTTATAGAAGAATTAGATGATTTTATTAACAAAGTTAGAATTTTTGGTTTCCATTTTGCAACTTTAGATATTAGACAAGACAGTAGAGTGCATCATAAAGCTTTTACTCAAATTGTTAAAGATTTACAAGAAACTGGCGATACTACTTTTCCTAAAAACTACGAACATTTACCAGAAGATGAACAAATAGAAATTTTATCTGTTGTTAAAGGAAGCATCGATCCAAAATCTTTAAGCGATGAAACTTCTGTAAGTACAATAGAATCTATTTATGCTTTAAAAGAAATTCAAAAAAGAAACGGAGAAAGAGGTGCAAACCGTTACATTATAAGTAACAATCAAACCGCGCTAAATGTTATGGAAACATTTGCAATGCTTAACCTTTGTGGCTTTGAAAACGAATTACCTGTAGATGTTATTCCGCTTTTTGAAACAGTAGAAGATTTACAAAATGCAGAAGAAGTAATGCGTAAATTGTATAGTAATAGAACGTATAGATATCATTTAGAAAAGAGAAAAAACAAACAAACTATAATGTTAGGTTTTTCTGATGGAACTAAAGATGGTGGATATTTAATGGCAAATTGGGGAATTTTTAAAGCAAAAGAAGCATTAACAAAAGTTTCTAGAGAATTTGATATTGAAGTAATATTCTTTGACGGACGTGGAGGACCTCCTGCTCGTGGTGGAGGAAAAACACACCAATTTTACGCATCTTTAGGACCAACAATAGAAGACAAAGAAATTCAACTAACAATACAAGGCCAAACGATTAGTTCTAATTTTGGTACAGAAAATTCTGCACAATACAACTTAGAGCAATTATTAAGTTCTGGTATTAAAAATGATATTTTTACAAAAGATCAATTAAACGAAAAAAATAGAGAATTAATAGAAGACATGGCAGCTACCAGCTACCAAACTTATGTCGACTTTAAAAATCATCCGCAGTTTTTACCGTACTTAGAAAAAATGAGTACGTTAAAATACTATGCTAAAACCAACATTGGTAGTAGACCAAGTAAACGTGGTGGTTCAGATAAATTAGACTTCTCTGCTCTTAGAGCAATTCCTTTTGTTGGAAGCTGGAGCCAGTTAAAACAAAACGTACCAGGATTTTTTGGAGTAGGAACTGCTTTAAAGAAATATGAAGATGCAGATAGATTTGATGAAGTAATTGCATTTTACAATGAATCTGACTTCTTTAAAACCTTGCTAGAAAACAGTATGATGAGTTTAACAAAATCTTTTTTCGAATTGACAGCATACATGGCTAACGATAAAGAATTTGGTGATTTCTGGAAACTAATTTACGAAGAATACAAGACAACCAAAAGGCTACTTTTAAAACTTACTGGTCACAAAAATTTAATGGAAAACTTTCCAGTTGGAAAAGCTTCTATAGAAATTAGAGAACAGATTGTTTTACCACTTCTTACAATTCAGCAATTTGCTTTAAAACAAATTCAAGAACTTCAAAATTCTGATGAAAACTCAGAAAAATTAGAAATATATGAGAAAATGGTGATGCGTTCTTTATTCGGAAATATTAACGCAAGTAGAAACTCTGCATAAATAAAAACTAAAGCATACTTTTTTTCTTTATATTTAAAGAAAAAAGTATGCTTGTAAAAGTTTATGGCTCAGCCGTTTTCGGTATTGAGGCAACTACAATTACCGTAGAAGTAAATATAGACAAAGGTATTGGCTACCATTTAGTAGGTTTGCCAGACAACGCTGTTAGAGAAAGTTCCTACCGAATTTCAGCAGCATTAAATAACAATAACTACAAACTTCCTGGTAAAAAAATCATTATAAACATGGCTCCTGCAGATATTCGTAAAGAAGGAGCTGCTTATGATTTAACATTGGCTGTAGGTATTCTTGCCGCTTCTAATCAAATTAAATCACCAAACATAAACGAATACATAATTATGGGAGAACTTTCTCTAGACGGAAGTTTACAACCCATAAGAGGAGCATTACCTATTGCCATAAAAGCGAGAGAAGAAGGTTACAAGTACTTAATTCTACCGAAAGAAAACGCAAAAGAAGCAGCGATAGTAGATAATTTAGAAGTTTTAGGTGTAGAGAACATTCTTGAAGTTATCAATCATTTTAATGATGATGAAAAAATTAAACCTACAGTTGTAGATACGCGCGCAGAGTTTTACAAAAATATCGATTTCCCAGAATTTGATTTTTCGGATGTAAAAGGACAAGAATCCATAAAACGATGTATGGAAATTGCAGCCGCTGGTGGCCATAACATTATTCTAATTGGACCACCAGGATCTGGAAAAACAATGCTTGCAAAACGATTGCCTTCTATCTTACCACCAATGACACTGCATGAAGCATTAGAAACCACTAAAATACATTCTGTAGTAGGTAAAACTAAAAATGAAGGTCTGTTATATCAAAGACCATTTAGAAGCCCACATCATACAATTTCAAATGTTGCATTAGTAGGTGGCGGACAATATCCAAGACCAGGAGAAATTTCTCTTTCTCATAATGGTGTTCTTTTTTTAGATGAATTACCAGAGTTTAAAAGAGATGTATTAGAAGTTATGCGTCAACCACTAGAAGATAGAGACGTTACCATTTCTAGAGCTAAATTTACAGTAACTTATCCTTGTAGTTTTATGTTGGTAGCTAGCATGAATCCTAGTCCGAGTGGTTTTTTTAATGACCCTAACTCACCCATGACTTCTACTCCGCAAGAAATGCAACGATATTTAAGTAAAATTTCTGGTCCATTATTAGATAGAATAGACATTCATATAGAAGTCACACCTGTTCCTTTTGATAAATTATCAGAAGAAAGAAAAGGTGAATCTTCTGTAGAGATTAGAAAGCGAGTAACCGCATCTAGAGAACTACAATCTAAAAGATTTAAAGATTTTGAGAACATTCATTATAACGCTCAAATGAACGTGAAACAAATAAGACAATTTTGTAAACTTTCTCAAGAAAGCAAAACCCTTTTAAAAACTGCTATGGAAAAATTAAATCTATCTGCCAGAGCTTACGATAGAATCTTAAAAGTTTCTAGAACAATTGCAGATTTAGCCAATACTGAAGAAATAGCACCAGATCATATTGCCGAAGCAATACAATATCGAAGTTTAGACAGAGAAGGTTGGTTGGGGTAAAATTTACAAAATATTCTAAAATGAAAAAAGCATCTCAAAATTGAGATGCTTTTTGCGGTCTGGACGGGACTCGAACCCGCGACCCCCTGCGTGACAGGCAGGTATTCTAACCAGCTGAACTACCAGACCGTTGCTCTTAGCGGTTGCAAATATAACACAGTTTTTAATATCTGCAAGCATTTTTTTAAAAAAATTAAATATTTTTTTTTCTACTGATTAAATAAGCAGTTAAAACATCATTAAAACCTTTATTAATATCTACAGGAACATAATCTATCTTATACTGTAAACATTTGTTTTTTAGATTTTTAAAATACTCATTTACTAATTCCTGGTATTTTTCCTGAACATTTTCTGCAAAAACATTAATTTCTTGACCAGTTTCTATATCAATAAATTTTTTTGGAGAATTATCGAAATTAAAATCAAATTCAGTTTTTTGATCATAAGTATGAAACAAAACAACCTCATGTTTATTATATTTTAGATGTTTTAGTGCTTCAAATAAAGAATCATTCTGTTTATTTGGCTGAAACATATCTGTAAAAACAAAAATTAAAGACCTCCTATGAATCTTTTCTGCAATTTCATGAAGAAATTTATACGTTTCTGTAGCATTTTTAGAAGTAGTTGTTAGTAATTGCTCTAATTGATGTAAAAGCATTTTTCGATGTCGATCACTTCCTTTCTCTGGCGCGTAATATTCATAAACATCAGAATAAATACTTAAACCAACCGCATCTCTTTGCCTCTTAAGAATCTCCATTAAAGCAGCAGCGGCAATTGCAGAAAAGCCAACTTTGTTTAAACTATTTATAGTCTGTTTTTTTACGACAGGATAATGCATAGAAGCAGAATTATCAATAATAATATGACATCTTAAATTTGTTTCTTCTTCGTATTTTTTGGTGTATAATTTTTCGGTTTTAGCAAATAACTTCCAATCTATATGTCTTGTACTTTCGCCTTTATTGTATAGTTTATGTTCAGAGAATTCTACAGAAAACCCATGAAAAGGACTTTTATGAATACCTGTTATAAAACCTTCTACAACTTGTCTTGCAAGAATGTCTAAGTTTTTTATTTCTGATGATTTAATTTCGGATGAATTTACCATACTACCAAAATAAAAAAAGGTTTGACGTTAGCCAAACCTTTATCTTATTTAATATGTTAATACTACTTATATAGCAGCATCAATTTTACCTGTGTAAACGTTTTTAGGTGCAACACCTACTTGCTTGTCTACAACTTCTCCGTTTTTAAATATTAAAACTGTTGGTATATTTCTAACACCATATTTAGCTGCAAATTCTTGGTTTGCATCTACATCTACTTTACCTACAACAGCTTTACCGTCATATTCAGTATGAATTTCATCTACAATTGGCCCAACCATTCTACAAGGTCCACACCAAGCAGCCCAAAAATCTACTAATACTGGTTTATCAGATTTTAATACTACCTCTTCAAAATTTGCGTCTGTTATTTCTAATGCCATTTTTTTATATTTTAAAAGTTCTTATTTCTAATTTTGTACTGCAAAAGTAAACAAAAATTTTACTTTCTATATTTCAAAAAAATTACTTTTTACTATTAGTCTATCAATAGTCTTTATGCTTACAAATATAGATTATGTTATAAATCAAGCCATTTCAAATCAAAAATTAATAATTCTTCATCTAAAACTAGCACCTTTTAAAGATATAAAAATTTTAAAACTTTAAAAAAGTTCAGTAGCAATAGCTTGTACATTATCACTTTTTCCCATAGAATAATAATGTAAAACAGGTACACCTGCAGCTAACAATTCTTTAGATTGCTGTATTGCCCACTCAATACCAACCTGTCTAACAGCTTTGTTATTATTACAATCTTCTATAGCAGTAATTAAAGGCTCTGGTAAATCAATTTTAAAAACTTGTGGCAATAACTGTAAGTGACGTTTAACTGCAATGGGTTTAATTCCTGGTATTATAGGCACATTTATACCTGCATTTTTGGCTGCTGCAACAAATTCAAAATATTTCTGATTATCAAAAAACATTTGAGTTACAACATAATCTGCCCCAGCATCAACCTTTTCTTTTAATCGTTTTAAATCGGTTTGTAAAGATGGTGATTCTAAATGCTTCTCTGGATATCCTGCAACACCAATACAAAAGTCAGATTTATTTGACGCCTCTACAACCTCGTGTAAATATTTTCCGCAGTTTAAATCCTGAATTTGAGAAACCAAATCTTTTGCATAATGATTTCCGTCTTTATTTGGTTCAAAATACTTTTGATGGCTCATCGCGTCTCCTCTTAACGCCATAACATTATCAATACCTAGATAATGGCAATCTACCAAAACATACTCTGTTTCCTCTTTACTAAAGCCACCACAAAGCACATGTGGCACAGTATCTACATCATATTTATGTTTAATTGCAGCACAAATACCAACTGTACCTGGTCGCATTCTAGTAATTTTTCTATCTAACAAACCGTTACCTTTATCTATATAAACATATTCTTCTCTAGAAGTTGTTACGTCTATAAACGGAGGTTTAAACTCCATTAAAGGATCTATGTTGTTGTATAATTCTTGAATATTATTTCCTTTTTTGGGCGGAATAATTTCAAATGAAAATAATGTTTTTCCGTTGGCTTCTTTAATATGATCTGTAATCTTCATCGTTCCTGAATTTATTCAGTAATCTAGATGAAATAAGCTATTGTTAATGCAGTTACAGTTAATGTTAAAAGCCTTAGAAAGAAAACTATTTCAATTCTATGTTTTTTCATTTTTTTAATATTTACTGCAAAACTCTTATTTCTTCTTTTATTAGTTGTTAGTTTAAATAAAATTAATTGTTAATTAATTATTTCTTTTGGGCGTTTCCTTTCAGGTCGCGCTTTTCGTTATATCTTTTTCTCGTTCCTCAAAAAAGGATGTCACTACAATCGCTAACGCAGGCTTACTCTTCTGCTAAATTTGGATGCAACCATTTTCTAGCTTTTTCTTTAGAAATTCCTTTACGTTTTGCATAATCTGTAACTTGATCGTCTGTCATTTTACCCAAACCAAAATATTTAGCTTCTTTATTTGCAAAATAATAACCAGAAACAGCAGCTGCAGGCCACATTGCCAAACTTTCTGTAAGTTTAACACCTATTTGTTTTTCTACATTAAGTAAGCTCCAAATTGTTTCTTTTTCTAAATGATCTGGGCAAGCAGGATAACCTGGCGCCGGACGAATACCTTTGTAATTTTCTTTAATTAAATCATCATTAGACAATTTTTCATCAAGAGCATACCCCCAATGTTTTGTTCTAATTTGTTTGTGCAAATATTCTGCAAAAGCCTCGGCAAAACGATCTGCAATTGCTTGTGCCATAATTGCATTATAATCATCTTCTTTAGCTTTATAACTTTCTGCCAATTCTTGTGCCCCGAAAATTCCGACACAAAAAGCACCCATAAAATCTTTTTTACCAGATTCTTTAGGCGCAATAAAATCTGCTAAAGCATGGTTTGGTATACCTTCTCTTTTCTTTAACTGCTGTCTTAAAGTTCTAAAAACAAATTCTTCTCCTCCTTTTTTATGTACAGAAATATCATCTTCGTTAATAGTATTTGCTTCGAACAAACCAAAGATTGCTTTTGGTTTTAAAGATTGATTTGCTATAATTTCATTGATCATAACATTTGCTTCTTTGTACATTATTGTTGCTTGCTCGCCTACAACCTCATCTGTTAAAATATCAGGAAATTTACCATGTAAATCCCAACTTCTAAAAAAAGGACTCCAATCTATAAAAGGCACTAATTCTTTTAAACTTAGCTGTTCTAAAGTCTGAATTCCTAATTCTTTTGGCTTTACAATTTCAGTAGTTTGCCAATCAATTTTGTACTTACGTGTACGAGCTTCTTTTATAGAAATATATGATTTCTCTTTACCTCGTTTTAAAAACTTAGTTCTAAACTCATCATAATCTTTCTTTAATTTTGCTACATAGTCGTTATTGGTTTTTTTATTCAGCAAATCTCCAACAACAGTTACTGCTCTAGAAGCATCATTAACATGAACCACAGCGTTTTTATATTGCGTATCTATCTTAACTGCTGTATGCGCTTTAGAAGTTGTTGCACCACCAATCAATAATGGTAATTTAAAATTTTGACGTTCCATTTCCTTGGCTAAATACACCATTTCATCTAACGACGGAGTAATCAATCCGCTTAAACCAATTGCATCTACTTTTTCTCTTTTTGCAGCTTCAATAATTTTTTCTGGCGGTACCATAACTCCTAAATCTACAATCTCGTAATTATTACAGCCTAAAACTACAGAAACAATATTTTTACCAATATCATGAACATCTCCTTTTACTGTTGCCATTAATATTTTACCTAATGCTTTTTGTTCTTCGCCTTTTTCTGCTTCTATAAAAGGATTTAGATAACCGACCGCTTTTTTCATAACTCGAGCAGATTTTACAACTTGTGGTAAAAACATTTTTCCTGCACCAAATAAATCTCCAACTACATTCATACCAATCATCAAATTCCCTTCGATAACTTCAATTGGTTTTTCTGCTTGTTGTCTAGCTTCTTCTACATCTTCTATAATAAATGCGTCAATTCCTTTAACTAAAGCGTGCGTAATTCTATCCTGTAGATGGTTTTCTCTCCAAGATAAATCGACAGTTTTTTCTTTTTTAGTTCCTTTTACCGTTTCTGCAAAATCTAATAAACGTTCGGTAGCATCGTTTCTTCTATCTAAAATTACGTCTTCTATATGTTCTAATAAATCTTTCGGAATATCATCATACACTTCTAACATTGCTGGGTTAACAATTCCCATATTCATACCTGCTTGTATCGCATAATACAAGAAAACAGAGTGCATTGCTTCTCTAACAGTATTATTTCCTCTAAAAGAAAACGACACATTACTTACTCCTCCACTTACAGAAACGTTTTCTAAATTCTGACGCACCCAACGCGTTGCTTCTATAAAATCAAGAGCATTTTTTCGATGTTCATCCATACCTGTTGCCACAGGAAAAATATTTAAATCGAAAATTATATCTTCGGATGCAAAACCAACTTTGTTTACTAAAATATCATAAGAGCGTTTGGCTATTTCTATACGTCTTTCGTAATTGTCTGCTTGTCCAACTTCATCAAAAGCCATTACAATTACTGCGGCTCCGTACCTTTTTATTTGAGTTGCTTCCCAAATAAATTTTTCTTCTCCTTCTTTTAATGAAATAGAATTTACAACGCATTTTCCTTGTACAACTTGTAAACCCGCTTCAATAATTTCCCATTTAGAACTATCTATCATCATAGGAACTCTACAAATATCTGGTTCTGCAGCTATTAAATTCAAAAAACGAACCATGGCTTCTTTTCCATCTATCAAACCATCATCCATATTAATATCTACAATCTGCGCACCACCGTCTACTTGATGTCTTGCAATATCTAAAGCTTCATCAAATTTCTCTTCTTTAATAAGTCTTAAAAACTTGCGTGATCCTGCAACATTGGTTCGTTCTCCTACATTTATAAAATTGCTGTTTTCATTTAGAATTAAAGGTTCTAAACCAGACAATTTCATATATTTTGTTTGTTTTATCTTCATTAGGCTACCTTTATTAAAGTTTACGTGGCTTATATTTTGAAGCTAAATTTGATATTACTTTTATATGTTCTGGAGATGTACCACAACAGCCACCAATAATATTTATCAAATCTTTTTTTAAATACTCTTCTATTTGTTCTCCCATTTCTTCAGGAGATTCATCATACTCTCCAAAAGCATTTGGTAAACCTGCATTTGGATGTGCAGATATTGCAAAGTCTGTTTTATTTGCTATTGCCTCTAAATGTGGTTGCAATAAATTGGCACCTAAGGCACAATTAAATCCTACAGATAACAACGGAATGTGAGACACCGAAATTAAAAAAGCTTCTGCAGTTTGCCCAGATAAAGTTCTACCTGATGCATCTGTTATTGTACCACTTAACATGGTTGGAACTTCTATATTTCGAGCAGCTTTAACTTCTTCTATAGCAAATAAGGCTGCTTTAGCATTTAACGTATCAAAAACAGTTTCTACTAATAAAATATCTGCACCACCATCTAATAAGGCCTCTACTTGTTGTTTGTAAGCAATTCTTAATTGATCGAAAGTTACTGCTCTAAAACCAGGGTCGTTAACATCTGGAGACATACTTGCAGTTCTATTTGTTGGTCCTATAGAACCTGCAACAAAACGAGGTTTATGTGGTTCTTTTGCTGTAAATTGATTTGCAACTTCTTTCGCAATTTTTGCAGATTGATAATTTAGCTCGTACACTAAATCTTCCATTTGATAATCTGCCATTGCAATTGTAGTACCAGAAAAAGTATTTGTTTCTATAATATCTGCACCAGCTTCAAAATATTTTGCGTGAATGGTTTTTATAGCTTCTGGCTGAGTTATGGACAATAGATCGTTATTACCCTGAAGCGGACTAGGATAGTCTTTAAAACGTTCTCCTCTAAAATCTTCTTCTGTAAATTTATAAGCTTGTAGCATTGTGCCCATTGCACCATCTAAAACTAAAATTCGTTCTTGTAAAGCTTTGTATATCTCTGACATTTTTTGATATTTTTATCAATATATGTCATCAGGAAAGGTAAAATTCTTTGCTGTTATCTGTCAAGTTTAGAAAAAACTTGTAGAATGTAGCACCTTTCTCATAAAAATGAGAGGTTGCCAAGGCTTCATCGGGTCTAATCCCTCTACCTTTCGTGATAACGTAATTAATAAGTTTATGAACTGAACTACAAATAAACGCATTATTTATTTATTTGTAGAATTATTATATTAAAAATTTAAATAACTTTTGCTTTTATAATTCTTATAAATAACAAAAGTTACTTAAATATTTGTTAGTCTTTTTCGAATAAAGTTGAAGATAAATATCGATCACCTCTATCACAAACAATTGCAACTACTACTCCTTTTTCTAATTTTTCTGCAACTTTTATAGCAGTTGCTATAGAACCTCCACTACTCATACCTGCAAAAATTCCTTCTTCGGATGCTAATCTTTGTGTCATTGCCTTAGCTTCTTCTTCACTTACTTCTATTACTTGATCTACTTTAGATCTTGTAAAAATTGCAGGCAAGTATTCTTGTGGCCATTTTCTAATTCCTGGTATTTTTGCACCGTCTACAGGTTGAGCACCAACTATTTGAATTTCTTTATTTTGCTCTTTTAGATAATCAGAAACTCCCATTATAGTTCCTGTAGTTCCCATAGCAGCAACAAAATGTGTTACCTCTCCTTCTGTATCTCTCCAAATCTCTGGACCCGTTGTTTTATAATGCGCTTTAGAATTATCTGTATTATCAAACTGATTCAATCTAAAATATCCTTTTTTATATTTTAATTTTAAAGCATAATCTCTAGATCCTTCAATACCTAAATCTGCAGGAGTTAAAATAACTTTAGCGCCATATGCACGCATCGTTTTTACTCTTTCTACCGTTGAGTTTTCGGGTAAAACTAATACCATATTTACACCTAAAACTTTAGCCATAAGAGCCAATGCTATTCCGGTATTACCACTTGTTGCCTCTACTAAAGTGTCTCCTTTCTTAATATTTTTTCTTCTTAAAGCTTCAGAAATCATATTATAAGCTGCTCTATCTTTTACACTTCCGCCTGGGTTGTTACCTTCTAATTTTAAAAGTAGCTTTACACCGTCTTTTTTAAAGATATTTTGCGCTTCTACTAATGGTGTATTACCTACAAAATCTATGATACTTTTTGTTTTCATTTAATTAATTTCTTTGAAAAATTTTATTTTCTGATTGCACAGTTACAACAGAATTTTCTAAAATAGTTTCTGTTACACAAACATTTGCACCAATAACAGAATTTTCTCCTATAACAACATCTCCGCCTAAAATTGTAGCATTTGCATAAATAACTACGTTATTTTCTATTGTTGGATGTCTTTTAGTAGAAGCCATGCTTTTTTTAACTTGAATTCCTCCTAAAGTTACACCTTGAAATATTTTAACATTGTTTTTTATAACCGTTGTTTCTCCGATAACTATACCTGTCGCGTGATCAATAAAAAAAGAATCGCCAATTTGTGCTCCTGGGTGAATATCTGTACCTGTTGTGCTATGAGCAAATTCACTCATCATTCTTGGTAAAACGGGTATTTTTTGTTTTAATAATTGATTACTTAATCTATACACTGCAATTGCATAAAAACCAGGATAAGCTAAATATATTTCTCTTAAACTCTTTGCAGCAGGATCACTATTTAAAGCCGCTAATGCATCTAAATCTAATTTTCTTCTAATTTCTTTAAAAGATTTTTCGAAATCTAGCCAAAAGCATGCCTCATTTTCAATAGATAATCTCTCTAAGATTTTTAAAAATTTATTTTTAGTAGCTTCACCATTAATACTATTATAATTAGTATCAAATAAGCAATTAATTAATTCTTTTGTAAAAACCTCTACAGCATCTCTTAAACACATGCTATAGTTTTGTTCTTTTATATTTGCAGAAACCTCATTCATATATATAAATTAAGATTCTGGAGCCAATTCTACTTCTAAACCGTCTATTTCTGGCGTAATTTGTATTTGACAACCTAATCTACTATTGTCTTCTACATTAAAAGCTTCTGCCAACATTGCATCTTCATCATCTGTCATTTCTGGCAAATCATGTTCAGAATTCACGTAACATTGACAAGATGCACACATTGCCATGCCACCACAAATACCAATTGTACCTTCTTCTGCTAACTCGTAGGAACGAACAACTTCCATTAAGTTCATTGCCATATCTGTTGGTGCAACAACATCATGTGTTACGCCATTTCTATCTGTAATTTTTATGTTGATGTCTTGCATCTGCTTCACTTTTAATAATATTGTCTGCAAAGTTACGGAAACCTAACAGATAACTGACTACTCTATTGCTTTTACAACAGCTTTTGGTGCCTCTTTTCTTGTTCCGTCAAAACCATCTACACCACCAACAGTAGTATATTTCATTACATATTTTTTATCTGGAAATATTCTTTTGTAGGCACTTTGGCACATTAAAGTTGCTTCATGAAAACCACATAAAATTAATTTTAATTTACCCGGATATGTATTTACGTCTCCGATTGCATAAATACCCGGAATATTGGTTTGATAATCTAACGCATTGTTAACCTTAATAGCATTTTTCTCAATTTCTAATCCCCAATTACCAATTGGCCCTAATTTTGGTGACAAACCAAATAACGGTATAAAATGATCTGTATCAATAATAAAAGCATCTTCACCTTTCTTTTCTACAGCAACACCTGTTACTTTATCTTTACCAATAATGCCTTTAACTTCTGCAGGTGTAATAATATTAATTTTGCCTAAGTTTTTTAATTCTTGTGCTTTTTCTACAGAATCTAAAGCACCTCTAAACTCGTTTCTTCTATGAATTAAAGTTACTTCTGATGCTACATCAGACAAGAAAATTGCCCAATCTAAAGCAGAATCTCCCCCTCCAGAAATTACAACTTTTTTGTCTCTGTATAATTCTGGTTCTTTTATAATATACTCAACACCTTTATCTTCAAAACTTTCTAGATTATCAATTTTCGGTTTTCTAGGCTCAAAAGATCCTAAACCACCTGCAATTGCAACTATTTTAGCGTGATGTTTTGTTCCTTTATTGGTTGTTACAATAAAAGTACCATCATCTTGTTTGTCTATTGTTTCTGCTCTTTCTCCTAAGGTAAAGCCTGGTTCAAACTGTTTGGTTTGTTCTAATAGTTTAGTTGTTAAATCTCCTGCTAAAATTTCTGGATAAGCAGGAATATCATAAATAGGTTTCTTTGGATAAATTTCTGAACACTGACCTCCTGGTTGTGGCAAAGCATCAATTAAATGGCATTTTAATTTTAATAAACCTGCTTCAAATACTGTAAATAAACCTGTTGGTCCTGCACCAATAATTAATATATCTGTTGTAATCATAATTGTTTGCTTTTGACTTTTCGCTTTTGGCCTTTTGCTTATTACAAAAGCTAAAGGTTAATAGCTATTTTATTTTTCTACTAAACTTTTTGTGAATTCGTTTAGCTTTTCTACTTTTTCCTCAAAGTCTCCTTTGATAGTTTTTCTGTACTCGTTTAAATTCTTTACTAAATCATCTATGTTTTCTGGAATAACTTCTTCAAAAAACTGACGTAACCTCTTAGCTGTTGTTGGTGATTTTCCGTTTGTAGAAATTGCAACTTTTACGTTTCCTTTAGTTACAATTCCGCCCATATAAAAATCGCAAAAAGGCGGATTATCTGCTACATTAACCAAAATACTTCGTTTTCTACAATGTTTGTATACGGTTTCATTTATTGCAGGAATATCTGTAGTTGCAACAACTATATGTTTCTTTTTTAAATACCGTCTGCTATATTTTTTCTTAATTAACTTTACATTTCCGGTTTTTGCTAAAGAAATTGTGCCTGGTCTAAACATTGGCGAAACCATGGTAACATTTGCATCTGGGCTAGATTTTAGCAAAAATGTAAGCTTCTCTTCTGCCACAAAACCACCGCCTACAATTAAAACCTCTAAATTTTTAGTTTTTAAAAAAATCGGATATAAATTATTTCTTTCCATCAGCATATATTATTGGATTAAAACTCTAGAGTACTCTTGCTTAACTTCTGATAAAATTGCTCTGTGGTTTACAACTTCACCTAAAATAATAATTGCAGGATTACTCAATTCGTTTTTCTCTACAATCTCTACAATTGTATCCACAGTTCCAATACCAACTTTTTCGTTAGTTCTTGTACCGTTTTGAATGATTGCTACAGGTAAATTATTTTTATTTTCTTGTTGAAACAATTTAATTATTTCTGGTAGTTTACCCATTCCCATTAAAACCACTACTGTAGCATTCGATTTTGCTGCTAATGCAACATCATTAGATAATTTATGCTCTTTTGTAGTACCTGTAATAACCCAAAAACTTTCTGAACTACCACGTTTTGTTAAGGGGATATTTTGATATGCTGGCACCGCTAATGAAGATGAAATACCAGGCACCATTGCAGTTTCTATTCCATAATTTGCTACATATTCCATTTCTTCTGCACCACGACCAAAAATAAAAGGATCACCACCTTTTAAACGAACCACGTGCCCATGAGATTTTGCTCTCGCTACAATTAAGTCATTAATTTGTTCTTGTTGATACCTATAACAACCTCTTCTTTTACCTACAAAAATTTGTTCTGCATTTGGGTTGATATAATCTAACAACTCTTCATTTACCAAGGCGTCATACAATACTACATCTGCAGATTTTAGAACCTTAATAGCTTTTAATGTGATTAAATCTACATCTCCAGGGCCTGCCCCTACAACTGTTAATTTCGGAATTTTTTGACTCATCATTTTAACTTACACTTTCAGCTAAATTATTAGATAAAACTCTAAATTCTTTAACTTTTTTCAACAAAATTTCAGAATCATTGATATATTGAAAACAAAACTCTTTAGATGGTGCATTTTTATTAATTTGATAAATTAACTCACTAAAAGATGTGTTTAACTCAATTTTACCAGACCCCACAAACAACTCATCAAACTGCTTTATAATTCCTGCGTGGGTGTTGGTCTTTTTACTTTCTGCCAATAACATTGCTTTAGCAGTATTTACTAAAGATTGATATGCATAATATATGGCCCCAGAATAAATCTCGTTTTTATAAGATTCTTTAGCATTTTCAATTTTCTCTTCACTTTCTAAAAATAAAGTAGCTATTAAATCGATAACAACACCAGCACACTCACCTATACCAATAGCTTTTACATATTTTTCTTCTTCACCCCAATCGATAAAATCTTCTTGGGTTAAATTGGTAACATCTTGTAAATCTTGTAAAAAATTATAAAAATACTTTTCTCCTTTTTCTTTGTAATAATCTACAAATTGTTTTCCGTTGGCATTTGCTTCAAAATCATTTAAAATTCTACGCAACGCTTCCGGACCTCTTCTACTTGGTAATTTTACAACTTTGTCTGCAAAAAGAGCTTTTCCGTCACCTAAATTACCTCCTCCTAGAAGAACTTGTAACGCTGGTGCTATTAATTTATCTTTTGTTCTTACAGTCATTCCTTGAAAACCAATGTTTGCCATATTATGCTGCCCACAAGCATTCATACATCCACTAATTTTAATTACTAAATCTTGGTTTTCTAAATACTGAGGATATTCTGTAGTAATTACTCTTTCTAATTCTTTAGAAATCCCTGTACTACTTGCAATCCCTAAATTACAAGTATCTGTACCAGGACAAGCCGTAATATCTACTGCTTTGTTATAACCTGCTTCTGCAAAACCTAATTTTTCTAATTCTTGATAGAAAAAAGGCACTAATTCTTCTTTTACAAACGGAATTACAATATTCTGACGTAAAGTTAATCGGAATTCGCTAGCGGCATAATTATCTACTAAATCTGCTAATAAACGTGCTTTATCTGTATAAAAGTCACCTAATAAAACTTTAATTCCTATTGCTACAAATCCTTTTTGTTTTTGCGGAATTAAGTTTGTCGTTTTCCATAACTCAAATGCTTCTTCGTTTTTAATTTTAACCTGAGGAACATCAACAGAAACAGGAGTTGAAGCAACATAAGCATCAGCATTTACAGTAACAGTTTTAAACTCTATTGCTTCTTGTTCTTTTGCTATTAATTCCCTAAAAGCCTCCAAACCAATATCTTTTAATAAAAATTTCATTCTTGCTTTGGCTCTACTTTTACGTTCGCCATAACGATCAAAAACTCTTAAAACACCTTCCATTACAGGTATTATTTTATCTGATAGTAAAAACTCATATAAAACATCTGCGTGTCTAGGTTGCGAACCTAAACCACCACCAACCATTACTTTAAAACCCCTAATACCGTTTTGAATCTTAGCAATAAACCCTAAATCGTGCATATAAGACAAACCAGTATCTTCATCCGTAGAAGAAAAAGAAACCTTAAATTTACGTCCCATTTCTTGACAAATTGGATTACGTAAAAAGAATTTATAAAGAGCGTCTGCATAAGGCGATACATCAAAAGGCTCGTTTACATCGATTCCTGCAGTTTCGGATGCCGTTACATTTCTAACAACATTACCACAAGCCTCTCTTAAAGTTACATCATCTCTTTCTAATTCTGCCCACAATTCTGGTGTTCTGTCTAAATCTACATAGTGAATTTGTATATCTTGACGGGTAGTAATATGTAATCTACCTCTTGAATATTCATCAGAAACAGCTGCAATTCTATTTAATTGATTTGTTTTAAGTTTACCATAAGGCACCTTAATACGAATCATTTGAACACCTTGCTGTCTTTGGCCATAAACACCTCTAGCTAATCGAAGACTTCTAAATTTTTCTTCATCTATTTGTAGATTTTTGAATGCAGCAATCTTATCTGCTAATTCTATAATATCTTTTTCTACAATCGGATTTTCTATTTCTGTTTCAAAACTTCTCATAATATGCCCAAACTAACCTCTTATTTAAGAGAGGAACTCTTACTTGGGTGTAAGAATTTTATTTATAATTTCTTTTTTACCTATAGGATTAGTAGGTTTATAGATTCACGAATCCTACTATATTTTTTAAATAAATTAAAACCTTTTATTTTATGAATCCGACACCAACTGTGTTGTTGGTTTTAGGATTAATCAAAATGAATGATCCATTTGATTTGTTATCTTTAAAAGAATCGAATGTTAATGGTTTGCTTAATTTTAAGTGAATATCTCCTATTTGATTTAGTTCTAATTCTGAAGGATTTTCTTCTATACCAGAAAAATCGGTTTTAATGATACTTGATAATTGAGTTATTTTTGCCTGAGCATCATTTACACCATGTTTAATATAATATTTTTGTGATGGTTGTAAAGATTCTTTATCCATCCAACAAACAGTAGCTTCTAACTGTTTTGAAATTTTTGGTTCTTCTTTCGATTTCACCAACATATCTCCTCTACTTACATTAACATTGTCTTCTAAAGTTAGTGTTACAGAACTTCCTCTTTTTGCTAATTGATATTCTGTATCGAAAAAATTAATTGATTTAATTTTTGATTTTGTTTGAGAAGGTAAAACAGTAATTTCATCTCCAACTTCTAAATCTCCACCATAAATTTTACCTGCATATCCTCTAAAGTCATGGTACTCTTCGGTTTTAGGTCTGATGACAGTTTGAACCGGAAAACGTGTTTGAGAAGCATCATTAATAGCAGAAGCATCTAAATTTTCTAAATGATGCATTAAAGTTTCTCCTTTATACCAAGGCATATTATCAGACTTATCTACAACATTATCTCCTTTTAATGCTGATAAAGGAATGAACGTTAAATTCTGACCTTTGTACTCACTTTTACTTGCTAAATACTCAATTTCTCCTTTTATTATGTTGTATTTTTCTTCAGAAAAATCAACTAAATCCATTTTATTAACAGCAATTACAACATCTTTAATCCTTAATAAATTATTGATGAAAAAATGTCTATATGTTTGTTCTACAACTCCGTTTCTAGCATCAATTAAAACGATAGAAGCTTGTGCTGTAGAAGCACCAGTAACCATATTTCTTGTGTATTCTATATGACCTGGTGTATCTGCAATAATGAAACTTTTACTTGGTGTAGAAAAATAAATATGTGCAACATCTATTGTAATACCCTGTTCGCGTTCTGCAACCAAACCATCTGTAGCTAAAGAAAAATCTAAATAATCGAAACCTCTTTGTCTACTTTTTTCTTCTATAGCTTCTAACTTATCATCTGTTAATGATTTTGTATCGTATAAAATTCTACCAATTAAGGTACTTTTACCATCATCTACACTTCCTGCTGTTGCTATTTTTAGTACTTTCATTTTTTATCAGCTCTTTGCTATTCGCTTTTGGCTTTTAGCTTATTTTGTATTCATTTTATTTTTGTGCTAATGACTAAAGCCAAAAGCTAAAGACTTAAATTTTCTCAAGAAAATTTTAGAAATATCCTTGTTGTTTTCTTTTTTCCATTGCCGCCTCAGAACGTTTATCATCAATTCTTGCTCCTCTTTCTGATATCGAGGAATCTCGAATTTCTTCTACTACCTTTTCTATATCTACGGCATCAGATAAAACAGCAGCGGTACAACTCATATCGCCTACGGTTCTAAAACGAACCATTTTTTCTATAACTTCCTCTTCTTCATCTCTATAAACTACTGCATCATCTGCAGACCAAATCATACCATCTCTCACAAAAATTTTTCTTTTATGAGCGAAATATATAGACGGAATTTCAATTTTTTCTTCTTTTATGTAAGACCAAACGTCAAGCTCTGTCCAGTTCGATATTGGAAACACACGTACATTTTGCCCCAAATCGATACGTCCGTTTAGCATATCGAAAACCTCTGGACGTTGATTTTTCTCATCCCATTGGCCAAAATCATCTCTTACAGAAAAGATTCTTTCTTTAGCTCTTGCTTTTTCTTCATCTCTTCTTGCACCACCAATACATGCGTCAAAACCAAACTCTTCGATAGCGTCTAACAAAGTTTCTGTTTGTAACATGTTTCTACTTGCGTATCTACCAGATTCTTCTTTAACACGACCAGAATCTATATTATCTTGTACATTTCTAACAATTAATTCTACGCCCAACTCTTTAGCTAAACGATCTCTAAACTCTATAGTTTCGGGGAAATTGTGCCCTGTATCTATGTGCATTAAAGGAAAAGGAATTTTTGCAGGATAAAATGCTTTTTGCGCTAAACGCACTAAAGTTATACTGTCTTTTCCGCCAGAAAAAAGTAACACTGGTTTTTCGAACTGCGCAACTACTTCTCTAAATATATATATTGCTTCACTTTCTAAAGCATCTACTTGTATTGTTCTTTGATTCATAATCATCTCTTTTAGATATGCAAACCACATTCTCTATTACTTTCTACTTTTGTTGGATCGAAATATGTAAACTCGTTGGGTAAGTTTTTTTTGATTAAATAAGCATCTAATTCTTTGTCTGTGCTATTGTAAAACGGACTGACTTTTAAAATACCATCTTTACTTACAGAGACAACATCTATACTATCTCTAAATGCAGTTTGTCCTTTTCTTAAATTTGTAAACCAAACATCTGGTTGATGTTCTTGCATAGCTCTTGTAAAAGGTTCTAACTTAACTTGCTTTGTAAACTCTGCATGTTTTGGATCTTCAATTGACGGAACACCTAACACAACATTTCTATGAGCAACTGTTTGCTTAGGTGTGTATAATTGAATGTTTAAATTCAATTTTTCAATCAATTCTTCTGCGTGTCTGTATGTTTGTACTGTATTATAACCTGTATCGCACCAAATTACTTTAATGTCTTTTTTTACTTCTGTTACCGCATTTAAAATAACAACTTCGTAAGGCCTAAAATTTGTAGTAATTACTGCATTTTTAGCGATTGAAATTGCCCAAGCAATTATTTCTTTTGGACTTTTGTTTTTTAATTCAGCATTTATTTTATCTAAATCTAGGTTCATTATTTTCCCCATTTTATTTTGTTCCAAATTCTTTCGTGAAAAAAGTATAATATTAACTTCGTTACAAAGTCTACAGATGCAATAGAAGTTGCCAAACCTATTTTACCAGTTAAAAAATAAGACACAACTAAAGTATCTAAAGTACCTATAAGTCTCCAGCTCAAAGCTTTTATTACACTTCGTAAAGGTTTTTCAGACGTTTTATCTTCTGTAAAACCTCTACTTTGTGTTTTTTTACTAAAAATGATTTGATTTAAAATCATAGTTATTAATTAATTCAATCACCTACTAGTTTAGTAGGATAATGCAAACCTACGGTAATTTTTATTAGTTTAACAAGGATTTTTGTCAATTTTCATTTAAACCCTATAGATTTAGTAGATTAATAAAAATAATAAATAAATTTTGCGAATCTTAAACCTAAAACGACTTAAGACCAACAATTATTTACCAATAAAATTCAAATATTATTTTAGCACTTACAGAGATCTGCTAATGAAGTATTTCTAAAAATATCTAGCGTATTATCTCTCACCTTAATCATTAAACGATGCACAGAACATGCATTTTCATCTGGGCAATCATCACATTTTTCGTAAAAGTTTAAACTTACGCAAGGCACCATAGATATTGGCCCTTCTAAAATACGCATAACAGTTGTCATTGGAATATCCGAAGGACTTTTAAGTAAATAATAACCACCGCCTTTTCCTTTTTTAGAACCTAAAATTCCGTTTTTTCGAAGTGTTAACAAAATAGTTTCTAAAAATTTTAGGGAAATATTTTCGCTCTTAGAAATTGTAGCAATTGCAACAGGATTTTTATTTTCTTGTTTTGCTAAATAAGTAAGCGCTTTTATTCCGTATTTTGTCTTTTTTGAAAGCATTAATTTACTAGATTTTTAATAAATATGTACTATTTAGTTGTATGGCTTTTATCTAAATTATAGAAAGTAGCTTGTGCAAAATCTGTAGCATCGCCAGAGTTATTTAAATGGTAAACACCTGCTTTAAAATACATGTACTGCCCACCAACATTATAACCGCTATTAACCATATCTACAGTTTTAGATACATCATCTTTACCGTCTCTACTAATTGTTATTGTTAAATTATCTCCAACAACTTTTATCGAATAAGTAAACTTTTCATTCAGTGCAATTCCGTCTGTTGGATTGGAAGCACTACTGCTTCTAGAACCAATTAACTCGTACCATTGTTCGCTACCATTGCCATCTGTTGGTTCGTGTGCAAAATAAATAGAACCTAAAGCATTGTTTTTTAATTTTCTGTAGTAAATTCTTACAGGCTCATCATCATTTGCATGAATTTGACCAATTACCAACCTACCAACATGACTACTATTACCTGTAGTAGTAACATTATTAATAGCAAGTGTAGCCTTCATTTCTCCGTCGAAACCAGCTGCTGCATTTAAATCCGCAGAAGGCGTAGTACCAAAAACCCAATTATTTTTATTTACACCTTTAGTACTAATACTTGTATCTGTACCGCGTAACATTTCTCTTAACTCAACTCTGGTGTAACTTGTGTTTGCAGAAGTTTTAAAACCATCTACAGGACATTTAAAAACCATTCCACCATCATCCGAAGTATAAAAATATTTATTATTTTGATATTTATTATTTAATTCGCTTACAGTAATTGTAGTTGCTATACCGTTTCCGTTATTTTCTGGAATACTTAAATTCCAAGTTGATAAATCAAAGTTTTCTGATGGTGCTTTCGTAACATTTTCTCTAGCCGCTTGCTTCACCTCTATTGTTTCTGATAAACTTAAACCAGAAATTTGTATCGTTCCTGTTCGGGCATTTAATGTTGTGTTTTCTGAAACAGTAACATCAATTTTACCATTATTAGAACTAGAAGTTGGTGTAACAGAAATCCAATTTTGGTTTGCAGTCACACTCCAATCAATATTAGAAGAAATATTAACTGATTTTGTTTCTTCTTGAGCCGAAAATTCTGATAAAGAATTTACAGTTAATTTTTCTATAAAAATATCTTCTGTGGTTTCACTAGAACCACAACTTAAGATTAATGTTAAAAAGATAAAAGAAAAAATATTTTGTAATAAACGCATAAAATCTTTTGATTTAATAAACCTTAAAGGTAGTAAAAAGAATAATTAAATATTAATTTTATTGCATTGCTTGTTTTAAATCATCAATAATATCTTTTACATTTTCTAAACCTACAGAAACTCTAACCAAACCATCTGTAATGCCAACTTCTAAACGATCTTGTTCAGACAAACGACCATGTGTCGTAGAAGAAGGATGCGTTACAATGGTTCTAGTATCGCCCAAATTAGCAGATAAAGAACACATTTTAATTTTATTTAAAAAATTTCTTCCTGCTTCGATACCGCCTTTAATTTCAAAAGCAACAATGTTTCCGCCTAATTTCATTTGCTTTTTTGCAATTTCGTATTGTGGATGCGATTTTAAAAAAGGGTATTTCACTAAAGTTACTTGTTCATTTTCTTCTAAAAACTGTGCAACTTTTAAAGCATTTTCTGCATGTTTTTCTACTCTTAATGCCAAAGTTTCTAAACTTTTAGACAAAACCCAAGCGTTAAAAGGCGACATTGCTGGCCCTGTATTTCTAGCAAATAAATAGATTTCTCTAATTAAATCTTTACTACCAACAGTTACACCACCTAAAACTCTACCTTGCCCATCCATTAATTTTGTAGCAGAATGAATAACCAAATCTGCACCAAATTTTATTGGTTGTTGCACGTAAGGCGTTGCAAAACAATTATCAACAATAAAAATTAAATTATGCTTTTTTGCAATTTTACCTATTAGTGCTAAATCTAAAATATCTACTGCCGGATTTGTTGGTGTTTCTATATAAAGAATTTTAGTGTTTTCTTTAATTAAACTTTCAACTAAATCTACTTCATCAACCTTAAAGTAAGAAGTTTCGATATTCCATTTTGGCAAATATTTTATGAACATGCTATGCGTAGACCCAAAAACCGATCTACAAGAAACAATATGATCGCCTGCGTTTAATAATGCCGCAAAACTTGAAAATATTGCAGACATACCTGTCGCAAATGCATAACCAGTTTCTGCGCCTTCCATAGCAACTACTTTATCTACAAATTCTGTTGTGTTTGGGTTTGTAAACCTACTATACAGATTACGTTGTTTTTCTTCGGAAAAAGAAGCTCTCATTTCTTCTGCATCATCAAAAACAAAACTCGATGTTAAATATAAGGGTGTAGAATGTTCTGAAAACTGACTTCTTTCTGTCTGATTTCTTATTGCTGATGTTTCAAAATGTTTGTTTTTACTCATTTTTATTTTTTATGATTCTGAAACAAGTTCAGAGTGACACTATGTGTCAATTATTATGTTTTGCCAATCTTAAAATATCACCAAAAACGCCTCTTGCAGTAACGCTTGCTCCGGCTCCGGCACCTTGTATTACAATTGGTTGCTCGCCATATGATTCTGTGTAAATTTCAAAAATAGCATCAGATCCTTTTAGAGATCCTAAAGGAGTAGATTTTTCTGTAGAAACTAATTTTACTTCTAAATTACCTTTTGATTTTGATAAATCACCGCTTAATTCGCCAATATATCTTAAAACATGATTTGGTTTTTGATTTTCTTTTAAAGTTTGATATTCGGTATTTAATAATTCTAAATTTTCTAAAAAGCTTTCTGCGGAACCTTCTCTTAAATTCTCTGGAATTAAATTTTTGATAACAACTTCATCAAATTCATTTTCTAATTCTAATTCTCTTGCAAGTATCAATAATTTTCTAGCAACATCATTACCGCCTAAATCTTCTCTAGCATCTGGCTCTGTAAACCCTTTATCAATTGCTTCTTTTAAAACTTCAGAAAAAGGAACATTTTTATCAGAAAAATTATTAAATAAATAACTTAAACTTCCAGAAAAAACACCTCTAATTCTAGTTATATTTTCTCCGGATTCATGTAATAATCTAATTGTATCTATCAAAGGTAAACCTGCACCAACATTGGTTTCGTATAAATATTGTTTTTTATATTCTTTTAATTTAGCTCTTATTTCTTTGTAAAAATCAAAAGATAAAGTATTTGCAATTTTATTACAAGAAACTAAATCGAAACCGGCTTCTATTAAAGGTAAATAATTAGCTACAAAATTTACACTAGCAGTATTATCTACGGCTATTAAATTTTCGAAATGATGTGCTTTTGCAAAGGCAATAATATCATTAACGTTTACATTTTCTTCACCACTTTCTAAAAGATTCTCTTTCCAATTTTTAGAAACTCCATCTTTTTTTAATAGTACTTTTTTAGAATTTGCTACAGCAAAAACATTCAATTGTAATTTTCTTCTTTCTAAAACAGACTGTGTATTTTCTATAATTTGGTCTATTAATGTACCACCAACTAAACCTTTACCAAAAACAGCAATATTAATTTTCTTAACAATACCAAAAACTTGCCCATGAATTACATTAACTGCCTTATGTAATTCTGATTTCTTAACAACCAAACTAACATTTTTACCTGTAACTGTATTGTTGAACAACAAAGGCACAATTTGATTTTTAATTAAAGCATTATAAGGATGATGAAACTCACTTAAATCTTGACCAATTATAGAAATTACAGCAACATCTTTAACAACAGAAATCTGATTTACATCTTGTGAATAAAAGTCGTTTTCGAACTCTTTTTCAAGGGCATTTATTGCTTCTTCAGATTCATTTTCTGCTATAATTAATCCGATTCCTCTTTCTGATGAACCTTGCGAAATAATACTAACACTTATATTTCTATCGCTTAAAGCTTTAAAAATTCTTGCATCTACACCAACTTTACCTAGCAAACCTCTACCTTCAAAATTTAACAAAGCAACATCATTAATTGTAGAAATCGATTTAATTCCTTTTGATGAAGATGCCGAAGTGATAAGCGTGCCTTTATCTTCTTCTTGAAAAGTATTTAAAATTCTAAGATTGATGTTTTTTTCTATAAGCGGTATAATCGTTTTAGCATGCAAAATTGTTGCCCCAAAGTTTGCCAATTCATTTGCTTCAGAAAAAGACAACTGCTCTATCTTTTTAGCATCAGCAACCAAATCTGGGTTTGCCGTAAAAATTCCGCTTACATGTGTGTAATTCTGTAACTCCTCTGCATCTAAATAATTGGCTAATAATGCTGCAGTATAATTGCTACCATTTCTACCCAATGTGGTTGTTTCTCCATTTTTATTTGCAGCTACAAAGCCACTTACAATATTTATTACGTTGTTGTTTTTCTTAAAAAATGCTGTTACATTCTCTTTAGAAACTGCTGTTATTGGTTGTGCATTTCCAAAATTTTCGTCTGTAATTATTAAAGATCTAGCGTCTATTGCATTTGCCGGCACACTAATTTCTTCTAGTAAGCTTGCTACTAATTTTACAGACAATAATTCTCCTTGCGCTAAAACTTCATCTTTAATTTTACTACTGTAATCGCCTAATAAAGAAACCCCTTCAAACAAGCTTTCTAGTTTTGTAAATTCCGTTGTAAAATCTACTTTATTTGTTGGCGCTTGCTGATATTTTTTAAAATCTTCAAATTTAGATTTGTACTCTTGTTTAGCTGCAGCAGTATTTAAAATATCTTCTAAATTGTTAGTTGTATTGCCTCTTGCAGAAACTACAACCGTAATTTTTTTATTCTCTTTGTATTTTTTTGCAATAATACGTATCGCATTTTTTAAGCCTTTTCCGTTGGCTAAAGATTTCCCTCCAAACTTTAAAACTTTCATCTTCTTTTCTCTGTAATCTTTATTAAAAATAGGTGCAATAATTTTTTCTAATTGATCATATTCTATTAAAAAAGCATCATGACCATGCACCGAATTTATTTCGTTATAAGTAACATTGTCTTTTGTTAATGCTAACTTTTTATGTGTTTCTCTGTTTTCTTCCGCAGTAAAAAACAAATCAGAATCTACCCCAATAATATGAATGTTGGCCTCTATCTTATCTAAGATTTCTTCAGATTTTAAACCTCCGTTGGTAACATCAATCGTTTTTAATAATTGATTCATTAATTTATAAGACGATAATTGGTAACGTTCTTGCAACTTTTTGCCATGATGCAACAACCAACTTTCTACATCAAAAATATCTGAATTTACTTTTTTTGATCGATGAAAACGCTCTTTAAAACTTTCTGGCGTTCTATAACACAACATTGCATGCATGCGTGCATCATGCACGGGATTGCTAGAATTTACCAAAAATTGTTCTTGAATTTGGCAATTGGCTATTAACCAATCTGTAGATTTCCAATCTGTTGCTATTGGTAAAAAATGTTTTGTTAATTTTGTATTTAAGACCAACATTTCCCAAGCAATTCCGCCACCTAAAGAACCTCCTATCAAAGCAAATATTCTATCAATTTTTAATAGATTCAATCCTTCTAAAAAAATATTGGCAACATCTCTTGCTATAAAATCTTTATAATTTTCAATTAAAAAACTATCAAAACCATTGCCTGGTATATTAAAAGACAAAATGGTATAAACCTCTGTGTTTATTGCTTTATCTAAACCTACAATATCTTGCCACCAACCGTCTTTTCCAGCAACATTAGAATTACCTGTTAATGCATGATTGATTAAAACCACAGGAGCCGACCCTAATTCTTTACCAAAAACTTGATAACTCAAATTTAATTCAGGAATTTTTACACCAGCTTCTGTGGTAAAATTTTTTATTTTGATATGTTTTAGTAATTCTTTCAAGTAAAATCGATTTATATTTCTGAAAAAGCTGCCTTTAAATCTGCTTTTAAATCTTCTATATCTTCAATACCAACAGACAAACGAATTAAATCTTGCGATACACCTGCACTTTCCTGTGCAGTTTCATCTAATTGTTGATGTGTTGTACTAGACGGATGAATAATCAACGATTTTGTATCACCAATATTTGCCAACAAAGAGAAAACCTTTGTTTTATCTGCAATTGTTTTTGCCGCTTCAAAACCGCCTTTTGGCCCAAAAGTTACAATACCACTTTGCCCCTTTGGTAAATATTTATCAGCTAAATCTTTGTATTTACTACTTTCTAAACCAGGATAATTTACCCAAGCAACCTCTTCTTGTGCTTCTAACCACTTTGCTAATTCTAAAGCATTTTTAGAGTGCTGCTGAATTCTAACCGGCAACGTCTCTAAACCTTGAATAATATTAAATGCGTTTGTAGGACTTAGTGCACCACCAAAATCACGCAATCCTTCTAAAATCAATTTAAAAGTATAGGATGCTGCACCTAAAGCCTCGTGATATTTTAAACCATGATACCCAGCAGAAGGTTCTGTAAATTCTGGAAATTTACCATTTGCCCAATTAAAAGTTCCTGCATCTACAATTGCGCCTCCTAAAGAAGTTCCTTGTCCGCCAATATATTTTGTAAGTGAATGTATTACAATATTTGCACCATGTTTAATCGGATTTAATAATGCAGGTGTTGCTACCGTGTTATCTACAATAAAAGGAACTTCTGCAGCTTTCGAATGCACAGCAATTGCTTCTAAATCTAAAACATCTAACTTCGGATTTCCTAAAGATTCCACAAAAAATGCTCTTGTATTTTCTTGTACAGCTTCTGCAAAATTATCAGGATTAGAAGCATCTACAAAAGTTGTAGTAATACCAAATCTTGGTAACGTAACGCTTAGTAAATTATACGTTCCGCCGTATAAACTGCTCGAAGCTACAATATGATCTCCTGCTTTTAAAAGCGTTAGTAAACCTGTAGAAATTGCTGCCGTACCAGAAGCAAAAACCACAGCTCCAATACCGCCTTCAACTGCTGCTAATCGATCTTGTAAAATTTGATTTGTAGGGTTATTTAAACGTGTGTAAATAAAACCTAATTCTTTAAGCGAAAATAAATTTGCTGCGTGTTCTGAATTGTCAAAAACATACGAAGATGTTTGATAAATAGGAACCGCTCTTGTTCCTCCGTTTTGTGTTACGTCATGCCCTGCATGTAATGCGTTTGTTGCTAATTTTTGAGTACTCATTTTTCTATTTTTTTGAGTTAATAAATGATTAAAACAAAAGTTGAATGCATCAATTTATTATTGATGTACTTACTAGAAAAATGTTATTAAGAAAATAGAAGTTTCCAGAACAGGAAAATTCTTTTTTGTTATCTATCCAAATACAAAATATTTAGGTAGAATGTAGCACCTTCTTTATTTCTAAAGGGTTGCTAAGGCTTCATCGGGTCTAATCCCTTCACCTTTCTTGATAACATTTCAATAAGTTATTGAACTTTGTGAGTACAAATATATGTTCAGAAAAATTTAATATCCTAATAAAATCGCAACTATTTTTTTACGGCTACAAATTTCACATTTTATTATACTAAGTTTTAATTATTCCTTAAAAACAGCGTTTTAAAACTCTTAAAATTGATTTATTGATGATACTATCATAAATAATTATGATAAAAAAGTGTGGCTTTTAATTTTATAGTGTACTTTTGCAGTCGAATTAAGAGGAAAAATTTGAACTGATTGCAACCTCAATAAAAAAATGCTAAAGCAGTAATTATCTACTTCTTTTAGCGACTACGCAATCAATTTTAATTTCCTACAACATTTAAAAGAAGAATATTATGTCATATTTATTTACCTCAGAAAGTGTTTCTGAAGGACATCCTGATAAAGTAGCAGATCAAATTTCTGATGCTTTAATAGATAATTTTTTAGCCTTTGATAAAACAAGTAAAGTAGCTTGCGAAACATTAGTTACAACTGGGCAAGTTGTGTTGGCTGGAGAAGTAAAGTCTAAAACTTATTTAGATGTACAGCAAATTGCAAGAGATGTAATTAATAAAATTGGTTATACAAAAGGAGAATATATGTTCGACGGAAATTCTTGCGGTGTTTTATCTGCAATTCACGAACAATCGCCAGATATTAACCAAGGTGTTGATAGAGCAAAACCAGAAGAACAAGGTGCTGGAGACCAAGGAATGATGTTTGGTTATGCTACAGATGAGACAGAAAACTACATGCCTTTGGCTTTAGAATTATCTCACAGGCTTTTAATTGAATTAGCAGCTTTAAGAAGAGAAAACAAAGACATTACTTACTTAAGACCAGATGCTAAATCTCAAGTAACTATAGAATATTCTGATGATAATGTTCCGCAAAGAATTGATGCGATTGTAATTTCTACTCAACATGACGATTTTGACAAGTCTGATGATGTTATGTTAGCCAAAATTAAAAAAGATATCGTTGAAATTTTAATTCCTAGAGTTGTAGCAAAATTACCTGCTCATATTCAAAAATTATTTACAGATAATATTACGTATCACATTAACCCAACAGGCGTTTTTGTTATTGGTGGACCTCATGGAGATACAGGTTTAACTGGTAGAAAAATTATTGTTGATACTTACGGTGGTAAAGGTGCACACGGTGGTGGTGCTTTCTCTGGAAAAGATCCTTCTAAAGTAGACAGATCTGGCGCTTATGCAACTAGACATATTGCAAAAAATTTAGTTGCTGCCGGTTTATGTAAAGAAGTTTTAGTACAAGTTTCTTATGCTATTGGTGTTGCAAAACCTACAAGTATTAACGTAGAAACTTATGGTACAGCAACTGTTGGTTTATCCGACGGAGAAATTAGTAAAAAAGTAGAAGAAATTTTTGATATGCGTCCTTATTTTATAGAACAACGCTTAAAATTAAGAACGCCAATTTACTCTGAAACTGCTGCATATGGTCACATGGGTAGAACTCCAGAAATTAAAACAGTAACTTTTTCTAATCCAATGGGAGAAACTGTTTCTGAAGAAGTAGAAACTTTTACTTGGGAAAAATTAGATTATGTAGACAAAGTAAAAGCGGCATTTAATCTATAAAATTATACAAACTTTTAAAAGCCTTTAGATACGTCTAAAGGCTTTTTTTATGCTCAAAATTTAACAGTAAGCAGGTTTTCTCTTTAACAATTTTTTAAGAAGTCTTAACTTTTTGTTTACGTAACTTCGAAAGTTATAATATTAATCAAATATATCATGACAAAAAAAATACTTACTAGGCTGCTTTTAGTAGCTTTCGTATTTGGTTTTTCTACTGAATCTTCTGCTCAATTTTGGAAGAAAAAGAAAAAAGAAGCACCGAAAACTGCAGCAAAACCGAAACCTAAACCTAAAAAAGGTGGAATTCAGCCTTATAGTAAGGTAGTAACAAAAGAACACAAAACAGACGAAGGTTTGTTTAAAGTGCACCAAAAAGATAATTCTTATTTATTTGAAATACCAGATTCTCTTTTAAGAAGAGAAATGTTAATGGTAACAAGAATTGCTAAAACTGCCAGCGGTATTGGTTTTGGTGGTGGTAAAACAAACACACAAGTTTTGCGTTGGGAGAAAAAAAATAAACAAATCTTATTAAGAGTTGTTTCGCATAGCGTTGTTGCAGATACTTTGTTACCTGTGCACGAAGCGGTAGTAAACTCTAACTTAGAACCAATTTTATTTTCTTTTCCTATCAAAGCATTTAGTAAAGATTCTACTGCAACTGTTATAGATGCAACTTCTTTATTTTCTACAGATGTAAAACCATTAGGTTTCCCTAATTTTTACAGAAGAGCTTACCAAGCTACTAGAATGGATAAGACTCGTTCTTATATAGATAGAGTAAGTAGTTACCCAAGAAACATAGAAGTAAGACATGTTAAAACTTACTTTGCAAACAAAGCGCCATCTAATAGTGCGGTTGGTTCTATTACTTTAGAAATGAGTAATTCTATGGTTTTATTACCAAAAGTACCAATGAAACGTAGATATTTTGACGAACGTGTAGGTTGGTTTGCTAGAGGTCAAACAGATTATGGTTTAAAAGATCAAAAAAGTAAAACGGTTAGATATTTAGATAGATATCGTTTAGAAGTTAAAGATGAAGATATAGAGAAATTTAAAAGAGGAGAATTAGTAGAGCCTAAAAAACAAATTGTTTATTACGTAGATAGAGCAACTCCTAAAGAATGGGTACCATATATTATACAAGGTGTTAACGACTGGCAAGTAGCTTTTGAAGCAGCTGGTTTTAAAAATGCTATTGTTGGTAAAATGGCACCAACTAAAGAAGAAGATCCAGAGTATAGCCCAGAAGATGTGCGTTATTCTGTAATTAGATATTTAGCATCTCCGATTCCTAATGCAAACGGACCTCACGTAAGTGACCCAAGATCTGGAGAGATTTTAGAATCTGATATTAATTGGTACCATAATGTAATGACTTTATTACATAACTGGTTTTTTGTACAAACAGCTGCAATTAATGAAGACGCAAGAAGCAATAACTTTAAGACAGAAACTATGGGACGTTTAATTCGTTTTGTTTCTTCTCACGAATTAGGTCATACTTTAGGTTTACCTCATAACATGGGAAGTTCTGTAGCTTATCCTGTAGATTCTTTACGTTCTGCAACTTTTACAAAAAAATATGGTACTGCGCCATCTATTATGGATTATGCTCGTTTTAACTACGTTGCACAACCAGAAGATAAAGGTGTTGCTTTAATGCCAGACATTGGTCCTTATGATAAGTACTCTATCAACTGGGGTTATAGACCAATTTTAGACAAGACTGCCGAAGAAGAAAAAGAAACTTTAGATAAGTGGATCTTAGACAAAGCAGACAACCCAATGTATCATTTTGGTCGTCAGCAATTTGGTGTTGTAGATCCAAGTGCACAAACTGAAGATTTAGGAGACGACGCTATTAAGGCGAGTGATTATGGTATTAAAAATTTAAAAAGAATTTTACCTAGATTAGAAGAGTGGACTACAGAAAAAGGACAGACTTATGATGAAATGGCTACAATGTATGGTCAAGTTATTGGTCAGTTTGGTAGATACATGGGACATGTTTCTTCTAATGTTGGTGGTATTTACGAAAACTATAAAACTGCAGATCAAGAAGGTGCTGTTTACACACATGTAGACAAAGCACATCAAAAAGCAGCTTTAAAATTTGTAATCAATCAATTATTTAAAACTCCTACTTGGATGTTAGACAAAGACCTTTTCTCTAAAACACAATCTAGTGGTGCTTTAGAAAGAGTTAGATCTTTACAAGTAAGAACTCTAAATAGCCTTTTAAGTGCAGATAGAATGGCACGTATGATAGAAAATGAAACTTTAAATGGCGCTAAAGCTTACAATTTAGTTTCTATGTTTTCTGATGTAAGAAAAGGTATTTGGTCTGAATTATATAGCGGTAGAACTATAGATACTTATAGAAGAAATCTTCAAAAAGCACATGTAGAGCGTTTAGACTTTTTATTAAACGATGCTAAAAACCAAAGAGGACGTTTTGGAACACCATCTGTAAATGTTGGTCAGTCTGATATTAAATCTTTTGCAAGAGGAGAATTAACTAGATTAAAAAGAGATGTTAGAAATGCAGCTTCAAGAGCTTCTAACACAACTTCTCGTTACCACTTACAAGATGTTTTAGCTAGAATTGAAGTAGCTTTAGATCCAAAGTAAGAAAAAAATTAATGTTCATTTAAAAAACCACGCCCAATTTTGGCGTGGTTTTTGCTTTTAAATCGAAAAAAATAGCATGAAAAAAATTACCTTTTTATTTTTTCTTATCTCGTTTGTAAACTTTTCGCAAGAAAAAATCTCTTTTAAAGTTTTAGATAAACAAACTAAAAAACCCGTTGTTTATGCAACGGTTATGTTAAAAAAAATAAAAAGAGGCACGCATGCAGATGTAAATGGTAAATTTCAAATTCCAAGAAAATATAAATCAAACGGAATTATAAGAATTTCTTCTATCGGCTATAAAACCAAAGAAATTAAATTATCAGCATTAAAAAATAAAAAAGAACATATTGTCTATTTAACTGTTTATAATAACAGTCTTAACGAGGTAGTAATTTCAACATCAATAAAGAAAAGAAAGAAAAAACTTTTAGGTGTGCAAATTGTTAGAAAAGCAATAGAAAACATCTTAAATAATTACCCTACAGAACCACATTCTTATATTGGTTATTACAGAGATTACCAACAACCAGTTGGAGATTCTTATCAGAAAAAAAATAATTATAAAGAAAAAATAGATTACATAAATGTTAACGAAGCAATAATTGAAACTTTTGACAATGGTTTTAAAACTGATAAATTAAAGAGTAAAAAAAATCAATCTTTATTATATAATTACATTGAAAACGATAAATTTATTAAAGATTCTACACTTACTATACCTTATGATAATGCTGATAAGAAATTTTCAGAAAGCGTATATATTAGTCCGTTAGGCGGTAATGAATTAAATATTTTATCCTTAACAAACACTATTAGAAATTACAATAAAATGTCTTTTTCTTTTAGCAATACATTTAACAAACATTTTATTAGAAATCATAAATTTAAACTTAAAAAAATTATTTATTCTGATAAATCACCATTGTACGAAGTAACTTTTAACTCGATTAAAGGAAAAACTAGTTACGAATATGCAGCTTATGGAACCATTTATATTTCTAAACAAGATTTTGCAATTCATAAATTAAACTACAATTTGTATTACAGATTCAAAAAGAATCCGCAATACTCTGTTACCATAGCATATAAACCTATTAAAAACAAAATGTATTTAAACTACATTACTTTTAATAATTTTTTTGAAGCCACAAATGGCAACTATTTTAAAATTGATAAAACAACATTTAATAAAAAAAAGAAAACTTTTAAGATTTCGTTTAACAGATCTATCTATTTAAGAAGTATAACACCAATAAGGTCTAAGTTTAAAATTTATTATAAAAACGAAAAATTAAAAGTTACTGATGTAAGTATTAATGAAGAAAATTCAAGAACGCTCGAAATTCAAATTGATAGAGAATCAATAGAAAAAATGGATTTAAATAATAGCGTTACTGATAGCAATTATGCAAATAATTTTGTTTTTGATATTATAAATATAAAAGACATCGGAGGCTTTAAAATTAATGAAAGACAGAGTTTAAAGCTAAACCAATATAGAGAATTTTTTGTGCAAGAAGTCTTCGAGCACAAACTTTTACCCGTACAAAAAGAGTTTGTAAACAAGAGTTTACCTTTATCTAAATCTAAAATAACAGATTTAAAATTAGAGAATGATTATTGGATTAATACACCTTTAAAATCTTCTAAAAATTAATAGATTCGATATTTATATTTAGTATTTGCTTTAAAAAGTATTCTATATTTGCAGCTCAATATTTGTCATGAGTCAAACATTACTTTCTTCTCCTTTACAAGGTTTTACAGATTATAAATTTAGAAATGCTTTCAATCATTTTTTTGGCGGAATCGATACGTTCTACGCTCCTTATATTCGATTAAACGGTAAACTTGTTATTAAAAATTCTTACAAGCGAGATATTGAATTGGCAAATAATACAACGCTAGAAGTTATTCCGCAAATTATTACAAATGATGTTGATGAGTTTTTATTTGTTGCTAAATATATAAGAGAATTAGGCTACAAAGAATTAAACTGGAATCTTGGTTGCCCTTATCCAATGGTTACCAAACGTGGCATGGGTTCTGGATTAATTGCAGATCCAGGAAAAATAAATAATATTCTTCATAAAGTTCATAATGAATCTGATGTTTTGGTTTCGATGAAAATGAGAATGGGTTATGAAAATCCTGAAGAAATTTTAAAAACTTTACCTGTTTTAGACAAGTATCCTCTTAAAAACATTGCAATTCATGCAAGAATTGGAAAACAGTTGTATAAAGGCGGGACAGATTTAGATTCTTTTCAGAAATGTATCGACAATACAAAACACAAATTATATTATAATGGCGATGTTACTTCTGTAAATGCCTTTAAAAAGCTACAAGAAAGATTCCCTACAATAGATCATTGGATGATTGGTAGAGGCTTAATTGCTGATCCTTTTTTACCTAATATGATTAAGAAAGATACTTTAGAATATCCAAAAAATAGATTTGATATTTTTAATGAATTTCACGATCGAATTTTTACTGAATATGATGCAGCTTTATCAGGACCAACTCCCATTAAAATGAAGATGCTTGGTTTCTGGGAATATTTTTCTAAAAGTTTTGCAAATCCGCAAAAAACCTATAAAAAAATTAAAAAAGCTCAAAACGTAAAAAAATACGAAATTGCAGTTAGAGAAATTTTTAAAGAAGCTAAAAACGGTTAGTTAAAAATTAATCTTCTTTAGGGTTTTCTTTATTAAATTCTTCTAAAACTTTTGTAATTGCAGTATCTATTCTACCTGCATCCGTGTTATATTTAGGATTTAAACCTTGTTTCTCTGGAAAATGCTCTATAGTAACTGTTGTAGACGGAAAAGCAAAATCTACTCCTAATTCTTTTGCCAACTTTACTATTGCAATATGCAATCGATGTTTAGAAGATTGCTCTACACCCCAAGCCAAACTTTTAAAGTATACATTTACCATTACCAACAATGCCGAATCTCCAAAACCAGTAAATTCTACATTATAAGAATCAGATCTTGTTTCTGGATGCGCAATAATTATTTCTCTTACGCCTTTTACAAACGCCTCGATTAATTCTGGCGGAGTATCATAGCGCAAACCTAAATTTGTGTTATAACGTCTAAACAAACGTAAACCTTTGTTATTTATAACAATTTCTGATAGTTTACTATTGGGTATTTGGTAGACAGATGTATCTGCTGCACGTACACTTGTAGATCTAAAACCTACTTTTTCTACAGTACCAACAACTTCTCCGGCTTCAATCCAATCTTCTATATGAAACGGTTTGTCTAAAAAAATCATAATTGTACCAATTAGATTTTTTACTGTGTCTTGAGACGCCAAAGCAACAGCCAAACCACCAATAGTAGCACCTGCTAAAATTGTTGTAGTATCTACACCAAATAAAGCTACTAACCTTAAAATACCAATAAATATAACCAAGCCAACAAAGAAGTTGTGCAATATTGGTGATAATTGATCGTCTAATCGGTTATGAGTTTTTTCTGTAAAGACACTGTAAAACTTCATTAAAACATGAACTAAGTTTATTAAAACGTATGTCCAAAAAACAACCTTAGCAATATCTATAAACAAGAAAACCCATTTATTAATTTCTAAACTAAAGTATAACGAAGGAAAAACACTATCTAAAAAACTAATAGCAATTAATAAACTAATTGGTCTTGCCAATTTTTTTAAAGATTGATCAAAAGTAATATCTGTAGTTTTCGTAATTTTTTGCTGTATTTTATTTAAAATTACAAACGTTAATTTTCTAAAAACAAAAAAGATAAGTACGGTTAATACCATAAAAATAAGCACAGAAAATAATTGCCAATATTCTATGGTCCATAATTTTTTATGTCCAAATTCTGGAATAAAATCTTGAATCTTTTGAACATACCAAGGAAAAACAGCATTGTATAAACTATCTATTTTAGCAACTGTTTCAGAAGAATAATACCATTTGTTTTCTATTTTTTCTACAGATATCTCTGGCATTCGTTGCGGAAAAGGTGTGTATTTTTCATAAGAAGAATATCGAACAGTATCTTTATAGTTGGCATTTTTTGGCACTTTATTAAAATCTACATAAAGACCTTTACCGTCTAAAACCTTTTTAATTCTTACAACTTTTTTTATCGCTTCTTTTTCTGGTAAACCTAAAATTGTCTTAGCAGATTTTTTAGGTTGATAAGAATCTGATTGTAAAAAATATAAATGCGTATATAAAGTAGCATTAGGGTTGCTTAAATCTACTCTTACAGAATCTTTTTGAGCGTTTATTGTAAATGATACTAAAAATAATAACCAAAATATTTTACGCATAGAAATAATAATTTTGAAAAATTTAATTACAAATTTAAACCTTTTGACTTTTTTACAGTCAAAGAAGTATAAATATTAAAAAATAAAACATTTACAACAATAATAAAGCTTAACAGTTGCTAATTTTTTGGGTTGATTAATTAGTATATTGTAATACTCGAATTCTTAATTGAATTCGAGTTTTTTTTTGCTTTAAACACAAACCTTAAAATACTGTTAATAAGAAACATAAATTAAACCTTTTCAATTTTACACAGTCTTAGAAGTATAAAATTAAAATAATTAAAAAGATAAAAACATGAAAAAATTAGCAAGCATTTTAGTATTCGTATTCGCATTTACAGTAAGTACGCAAGCACAAAGAGGTAAAACTGATAAACGTGCAAGATTAACAACAGAACAACAAACAGAATTGACTGTTAAAAAAATGACCCTAGCTTTAGATTTATCTAGAAAGCAACAAAATCAAATTAAGCCTTTAATTTCTAACCAAATTGCAGAAAGAAAAGCAGAGATGGAAAAGAGAAAGGAAGCTAGAAAAGATAAAAAAAGACCTACTTCTGATGAAGTTTTTGCAATGGAAAATAAAAGATTAGACGCTCAAATAGCAATGAGAAATAGCATGAAAGATATTTTAAACGACGAACAGTTTGAAAAATTTGAAAAAATGCACAAAAAAAGAGCTATGAAAGGTAAAAAAATGGCAAAAAGAAAAGGGATGAAAAATCGCAAAGAAGGTAGAAGAGTTAGAAAATAAATATTTGAATTAGTTGATTAATAAAAAGACCAATTTCTGTTAAGAAATTGGTCTTTTTTAATTTAAAAATCTTGGGATTGCGTTAGGGATTGAAATGGCATCCTTTTTTGAGGAACGAAAAAAAGATATAATGTAAAGCCCGACCTTGTGTAACGCCAAAAAAATTACTCTTTAAACCAGCTAGAATAGGTAACGTAGTTGTCTGCAATTCTGTTTATTTCTCCAGAAATTAATTCTTCTGAAATATCTTTCACTTTTTTAGCAGGTACGCCCGCGTAAATACTACCACTTTCTACTTTTGTGTTTTTTGTAACCACAGCACCTGCTGCAATTATAGAATTAGATTCTACTACGCAATCATCCATAATAATACTTCCCATACCAACCAAAACATTGTCTTTAATTGTACAACCGTGCACAATTGCATTATGTCCAATAGATACGTTATTGCCAATAGTTGTTGGCGATTTTTGATACGTTGCATGTATTACAGCGCCATCTTGAATATTTACTTTATTGCCAATTTTTATAAAGTGTACATCGCCACGAATTACCGCATTATACCAAATTGAACATTCTTTACCTAAAGATACTTCGCCCAAAACTGTTGCATTTTCTGCTATAAAACAATCTGATGGAATTTGTGGATGTTTACCTCTTACTGGTTTTATAATTGCCATATTTTTTTTATTTAAAATAAGAGAGTAGGTTACTTTTTTGGGATGCAGAAACCAAAATTTCTTTTCCGTTTGATACAATAACGCTACCGCCTTTACCTTTTTTATATTTAATTATTGCGTTTACATTAACTAGATATGATTTATGTATTCTAGCAAAAGTATATTCTTTTAAAATACCCTCGAAATGTTTTAGTGTTTTGCTAACTAGCTTTTTAGAATTAGATAAATAAATTTCTGTATAATTATCATCTGCTTTACAAAAAATAATATCGCTTACATCTAAAATTTCAAAACCATCTTGTTGCGGAATTGTAATTTTACCATGTACAGCTAAACTTTTTGTTTCTAGAATTTTATTTTGAAGTTGCTGTTCTTTTTGTTTAATTTCTAAAACAGTATTTACTGCTTTTATTAATTGATCTATAGAAATGGGTTTTAATAAATAATAACTTGCATTATTATTTAACGCTTCTATAGCATAATGGTCGTAAGCTGTAACAAAAATAACCTCAAAAGTTCTATTTTCTATTTTTTCTAACAAATCGAACGCGTTACCAAAAGGCATTTCTACATCTAGAAAAACTAAATCTAAGTTGTGTTTATTTATTAAATTGTAACCTTCTTCTATGTTACTAGCTTCACCTAATAAATTAACATTAGGGCAATATTTACTTAAATAGTTTCGAATTATATCTCTACTAATTTCTTCGTCTTCTACTATAATTGCATTTAATTTCATTTCAATTCTTTTTCAAAATCAATTCTACTTTTGTTCCTTCACCGTTTTCTAAAGCATTAGAAACTTTTACAGAAATTTTATCTTTGTACATACTATTTAAAATAGCTATTCTATTTTTTATAGTACTCATTCCTTTAGATTTTTGCTTTAATTGATTTTTAGTTTTTAATTTTTCAGATTTTTTTCTTCCTATACCGTTATCTAAAATCACAACTGAAAGTACATCCGGATTTTTAAGTTTCATAGAAATTTCTAATTTTCCTTTCTCTTTTCGATACCTTAAACCGTGCCAAATTGCATTTTCTATATAAGGCTGTAATAACATTGGTGGTATGGCAAATTGTTCTAAATTAATGTCTTTACCAATCTTTATTTCGTAATCAAATTTATCTTTAAATCTGTTATGCTCTAATTTTACATATAGTTCTAACAATTCTAATTCTTTAGTAAAAGGAATAAAATCTTCATCAGAATTTTCTAAAACAGATCGCATTAATGTAGAAAATTCTGATAGATATCTATTGGCATTTCTTTCATCATTAACAGCAATAAAACTGTTAACAGAATTTAGAGCATTAAAAATAAAATGCGGATTCATTTGCGATCGCATAGATTTTAAAGCTAATAAATTATTGGCAATTTTTTGTTGCTGGCTATTTCTGTACATAAAATAAACTAACAAAATCATTAAGAAAAAACCACCAATTAAAGAGTAAATAATTATTCTTTGGCTTTTATTACTTTCTTCGGATAACCTAGAATCTATATAAGCTAAATTAATTTTGCTATCTGCTAATTCTTTATCTTTTTCTAGACTTAAAATTCGGTTTTGGTTGTCGGCAATTTTTTTTGAAAATCTTTTTACTTGCTGTATTTCTTGCTCTTTACCGATATACAATGAATCTACTAAGGCTACATATTTTTGATAATTTTTTAATGCTTTGTCATACTCACCAAGATTTGAAAAAACTTCTGAAATTCTTCTCGTAGCATCTTTTTCTACTACAATATCTTTGTTCTTTTTGGCTTCTGTCCTACTTTCTTCTAGGTAAGAAATAGCTTCTTTGTAATCTTCTTTTAAAATATAGGCATTTCCTATTTTATAATTAATTTTTTGCGGAGTTACAGCGTCTTCATTGTTTATTTTTTCCTTCGAATTATTTTCTTGTGCTGTTTTTTCTAAACTCTTTTTTCTTAACTCGATCTCTTGGTCATATTTTTTTGATGAATTTAAAAACTCTGCAACCTTTTCTTCTTCTAACAACACTCTTTTTAAATCTTCTTTTTTAGCAAAGTTTAATGCTTTATTAAACCCTTTTGCAGCCAATTTAATTTTACCTTCTGCAGAATAAACAGTTGCCAGTTTAGAACTTATATCGGTTAATTTAGAAGTTACATTGTGTTGTTTTGCTTCATTAAAGGCTAAATTGTAATACTTCTTAGTTTCTATATATTTCTTTTGCGCAAAATAAATATCTCCCAAACTTTCTAAAACAATTATTTTCTCATAAAAACTTAGATTTTCATCTTTAATCTCTAAGAAAGTTTTTTTACTTTCTTCGTATTTCTTTAATAAATATTGCGCCGTTCCTAATTTTATTTTAGTAGAAAGATCTTCTTTAATTTGATTTGATAACTTATAGTTAGTTACCGCTAAATCATACTGTTTCCAGTGTAAATATATATCTGCTAACACTTTATAAGTATGAGAGTTTCTTTCTTTCGAGTTACCGCTTTTAATCGCGTTTTCTATAAAATATAAACTTTTGTCAATATCAATTTTCTTGTAAAACTGTGCAGAATCTAAGTATGTGTTATAATTATCTTGTTTTCTATTCTTTCTTTTTAATAGTTTAGATGAGATTTCTGTAATACCTTCTACTAAGATTTTAATTTCTTCATTAGATTTTATAGTGTAATAAACGTCTTCAAAATCAGAATGACTTACCACTAATTGATCTCCTATTCTGGCTTCAACGTTGTAAAAATCTTTAATTTCTGAATAATAAAATTGTTTTCCGTTTACAAAAACATCTGCATTTTTAACAGCAGCTCTTGTTTCTTTCAGCTCTATTTTAACCTGAATAAAAAAACTTTCTTGCGTTTGGTTTGTAGTATTTTCTTGAGCATAAAATAATGCAACAAAAAATATAAAATAGATTTTTATGTATTTTCTAATATTCATTTATAGAAATTAATTACTGTAAACATACACACAAAAAAGCATCTAAAAAAACATCAAATCTTTAGAAAATCATTTAAAAAACTAATAAAAGTAACTTTTACTAATTTTTTGGTACACATAACTCATTAGAAAACAGCATACACTAAATCTAGATTTTTTCTAAAAAAATTCGAACTTATTTTTACAACATAAAAACATACACATGAAACAGCTTACATTTTTATTTTTACTTTTCTTGTCATCATTTATTTTAAGTCAAAACAGCAATCTCGAAAATTCTTATATCGAAGTTTTAGGTAGTTCTGTAAAAAAAGTTGTCCCCAACGAAATCTATTTGGATATTTTTTTAAAAGAACGAATAGAAAAAGGGAAAAAATTAAATTTAGAAACATTAGAAAATCAATTAAAAAATGCATTGATTAATATTGATATTTCAGCAGAAAATCTTTTTATTTCTGATGTAAATGCGGTTATTTCAAAAACTGGTTGGTTTACTAAAGAGATGTTTTCTACGGCTAAATACACTCTTAAAGTAAGCAGTCCAAAAAAATTAAAAAGTTTTTTTAATTGTTTAGATGAACTAAAAATAACACAAGTAAACATAACAAAAGCAACGCACTCTAAATTAACTGAATTAAAAAAAGAGAATAAAATAGCCGCCATTAAAGCTGCAAAAGAAAAAGCTTATTATTTGTTAGATGCAATTAATGAGAAATTAGGTAAACCTGTTTTTATTAAAGAAACAGAATCGAATAAAAACCAGAATTTTGCCAATACGAGCAATTTGTTACTAAACGGTTACACGAGTGGGATTTCTAAGTTAAAAAGAAATAAAACTATCACTCAATTTGAAGAGATAGTTCTAAAAACTTCAATCTTTATAAAATTTAAAATTGAATAATAAACAACTAATCTTAAGATTAGTTGTTTATTAAATCAGATTTTACTTACTTTTTTACCAACAATTTTTGTCCTACAGAAATAATATTACTGTCTAAATTGTTAATTGCTTTTAAGTTGGCTACAGATATATTAAATTTTCTAGAAATAGAATACAAAGTATCTCCTTTTTTTACTTTATAAAAACTGCTTTTAACTTTTGGTATAACTATTGGTTTTTCTAACTTTTCTCCTTCATTCAAGTTTTTTACTTTTTCAACAAAATTTCCTTTCTTAATTTTGTCAAACTCATAAAGTTGATAGTCTTTAATTATTTTTATAAGCTTAACAGGATATTTTCTATCTGTTGCATACCCTGCTTTTCTTAAGCCATAAGCCCATTTTTTATAGTTTTTAATATTGTAATTAAATAAAAAAGCATATCGACTTCTTTGTGTTAAAAAAAGTGAATGGTCGTTATAAGAAGTTTCTGGATAAACGTATTTTCTAAAACACTCTCCTTTTTCATCATCATCATGATAGACTCTTTCTCCTTTCCAGGCAGTATGACATTTAATTCCGAAATGATTATTAGACTTTAAAGCCAACTCACTTTTACCTTTACCAGATTCTAAAATTCCTTGAGCTAAAGTTATACTTGCCGGAATTTTATATTCGTGCATTTCTTTTACTGCAATTGGCGCATATTTTCTAATGTAAGAAAGCGTTTCTTTATTTAATCTAGGATTATTTTTGTTTAGTTTTTTTGTTAATTCTACTTCATTAACAGATGGTAAATCTATAGGTGCTGGCTCTATAATTACCACACCCGGATTTTTCTTATTTACAACCTTTTTCTTAGCACCACAGCTAGATAAAATCAATAAAAAAACACAACTAAAAATAACTTTTAACTTCATTACACATTTATAATTTGTAGATTCTTTTTAACTAAGTTTGCGTTAAAACCATCAATCCCTTGTATACCACCAGTATGAATTGCTAAAATTTTAGTGCCTTGTTCAAAAGTATCTTTTTTAATTAAATCTAAAATACCAAACAACATTTTACCTGTATAAACTGGGTCTAGTAAAATACCAGTTTTTTCTTTGAATGTATTGATAAACTCTATCAACTCATCATTAAATTTTGCATAACCACCAAAATGATACTTTTTTTGTAAGCTCCAATTGTCTTTACGAATGGTATATTTTTTAATTTCTTCGGATAAAAAAGCTCCTTTTAAAGCAGGAAAACCAATAACTTTTTGATGTTTTTCTAAAGATTTTATAATTCCAGAAATAGTACCTCCAGTACCAACAGCAGCACAAATATAATCGAATTTAGAATCTTGTTCTGTTAAAATTTCTTGGCAACCATCTACTGCCAAACCGTTGGTTCCTCCTTCAGGAATCATATAAAAATCTCCCCATTTATTTTTCATCTTTTCTATAAAACCAAAAGACGTTTTTTGCCTGTACAATTCTCTTGACACAAAATGAAATTTCATTCCATTTTCTGCTGCTTTTCTTAAAGTTGGATTTCCTTCTAAAGTTTCTTTAATATTTTTACCTAACTCATCTCCTCTAATTACAGCAAACGTTTTTAAACCTGCTAACTTACCCGCCACAGCAGTTGCAGCGATGTGGTTAGAGTATGCGCCACCAAATGTTAAGACAGATTTTTTCTTTAACTTAATTGCTTCTTCAATATTATATTTTAGTTTTCTAAACTTGTTACCAGAAACAAACGGGTGTATTAAATCTTCTCTTTTAATAAAAAGTTCTACATTTTTTTCTTTTAATAGAGAGAGTTCTATTTGTTCGTTTTTTGATACAATTGTTGCGTTTAAATCCATGGGCATTTATTCTTGCGACTACAAGAATTTTTAAAATTTTAGTATTTAGTTTAAGTTTCCTGATTAAAATCAGGAATAAAATTTAGATAGAATTATGAGAAGTTAGAAACTTGCGCTTCTATTTTTTCCCAATCTTCCATTGCAGCATCTAATTTTGCTTTTTTAGCTTTGTATTTTTCAAAGAAATTTGGTCTAGATGAAACTTCATCGTAATCATTAGCCAATTCTAAGTCTATTTTTTCTATTTCTTTTTCTAAATCTGCAATTTCGGTTTCTACTTTAGAGAGTTTATTATTTAGTTTTTTCAACTCTTTTTCTTGTTCTCTAGATAATAAATGTGCTTCTTTTTTAGAAGTATCTTTAGCAACTTTTACAACCGTTCTTTTTTCTGCTTCTCTTAAATTTTCTAATTTATGTTGATCTAAGAAATAATCGATATCACCTAAATATTCTTTAATTTCTTTGTCTTTAAAACCATAAACTGTAGTAGTTAAACCTTGTAAGAATTCTCTATCGTGAGAAACTACAATTAATGTGCCATTAAAGTTATTTAAAGCTTCTTTTAAAACTGTTTTAGAGGCAATATCTAAGTGGTTTGTTGGCTCATCCATTATTAAAACATTAAATGGTTGCAACAATAATTTACATAATGCCAATCGATTTCTTTCTCCTCCAGAAAGTACTTTTGCTTTTTTATCTACAGCATCTCCACCAAATAAGAAAGATCCCAACATATCTCTAACACGCATTCTGTTAGTATCTGTTGCTGCATCTTCCATGATTTCTAGAACTGTTTTTTCTGGTGGTAAATGTTCTGATTGGTTTTGAGCGAAATAACCAACTTCTACATTATGACCTAATTTTAAATGGCCTTCAAACGGAATTTCACCAACCATCATTTTTGCCAATGTAGATTTTCCTTGTCCGTTTTGACCAACAAAAGCAATTTTACTATTTCTTTCTATTAATAAATCTACACCTTCTAAAACGTGTTTATCGCCATAACTTTTACACAAATTTTCTGCTTCAACAATAATTTTGCCTGGTTCTCTAGAAATGTTAAATCGAACATTCATTGCCTGATTATCGTCTTGATCTACTTCAATTAACTCAACTTTATCTAGTTGTTTCATTAAAGATTGCGCCATAGAGGCTTTACTAGCTTTGGCTTTAAACTTATTTATTAAGTGTTGTTTTTGCTTTATTTCTTTCTCTTGATTCTTTTGAGCTTGTAATTGCTTTTCTTTAATTTCTCCTCTTAAAAGCAAAAATTCTGAATAAGGTTTTTTGTAATCGTAAATTTGCCCTAAAGAAATTTCTATAGTTCTATTTGTTACGTTATCTAAAAACATTTTATCGTGAGAAACCAATACAATTGCACCAGCATAACCTTTTAAGAAGTTTTCTAACCAAATAATAGATTCGATATCTAAGTGGTTTGTTGGCTCATCTAAAAGCAAAATGTCATTATTTTGTAATAATAATTTTGCCAATTCAATTCGCATTCTCCATCCTCCAGAAAAAGTATCGGTTAGTTTGTCAAAGTCTTCTCTTTTAAAACCTAAACCTTGTAAAATTTTTTCCGTGTCTCCTTGATAGTTGTAACCTCCTAAAAGCTCGTAACGTTCTGTTTTTTCTGTTAAATCAATAATTAATTGGCTATAAGATTCACTTTCGTAATCTGTTCTTGTAGCTAATTGTTCGTTTATTTGATCTAATTGTAGTTCTATTTCTTTAATTTCTTCGAATGCTTGATACGCTTCTTCTAAGATAGTTCTTCCTTCAACAAAATCTATATCTTGTCTTAAAAAACCAATTTGCACATCTTTATCAAACGCCATTGTACCTCCACTACTTTCAATATCCTTAGAAAGAACTTTTAAAAGTGTAGATTTTCCTGCTCCATTTTTACCTATTAAACCAATTCTGTCTCCTTTATTTAATTTGAAAGTAATACCAGAAAACAAATCAGTTCCCATAAATGAAACTGTTAAATTATGAACGTTTAGCATGAAATGTAATAATTGTTACTAAATTAAAGATGTAAAAAATTTACCTTTGCAAAAGTATATAAATTTTAAGGTTAAGATGTTTAAAAAAGGAACAAAAATATATAGTATTGCTAAAGGAAAGTGCCCTAAGTGCCACGAAGGTGATTTTTTTAAATATAAATTCACTTTTAATCCTTCTAAAATTACACAATTGCACGATAATTGCCCAAACTGTAATTTAAAATATATGATGGAACCTTCATTTTTTTATGGAGCAATGTATGTTAATTATGGTATTACAGTTGCGCTTTCTGTAGCTACCTTTTTAATTTCATCTTTAGTATTTAACTTAGGCTTATTGCAATCTTTTGCTGCTATCATTATCACTTTAATTTTATTAGCACCAGTAAATTTAAGATTGTCTAGAATTTTATGGATTAATATGTTTGTTTCTTATGATCCTAAAACTAAAAAGTAGTTTTATACATTCTGAAATCTTTTTATATCTGCTGCTTCATCTAAAGCAATATTATTTTCTATAAAATCATACAAATTAGAAGCTAGTTTGGGTGCTATCATTACACCTCTTGTGCCTAAACCATTTAAAATTGCCAAGTTTTTATGCGTTGGATGCACTCCTACAAAAGGCCTTCTATCTGCTGTGGCTGGTCGAATACCGGCAGTTTGATCTAATATTGTATACGGTACGTCTATAACTTTTTTAAGTTTTAACACCAATTCTTCTCTACCAGATGCTGATGCCACTGATGTTTTATCTTTATGATTAAAAGTTGCACCAACCTTGTATTTATTTTCACCTAAAGGGATTAAAAATAACGCTGACTTTAATAAAAAATCAATATTTAATTCCGGAGCATGAATTGTGATTAACTCTCCTTTTACTTCATCTAAAGGTAAATAATTAAAAAAAGGGTTTTCTTTTAAACCAAAGCCCTCGCAAAAAACAATTTTAGAAGATGTAATTGATTTATAACTGATTTTATTTTCTGATATTTCTAAAAGAGAGTGATCAAATTTTTCAAATTGAATAGCATTATTGTCTTCTAAATAGTTACGATACGCATTTACAAGTTTTAAAGTATCTATGCGTCCGGTTTCATTTACAATTCCGAAACCAAAATCACCAATTACGCCGTCTACCTTTTTATGTTCTAAATCTGAATTTAAAAATTCTTTTAATCTTGTTTTATCTGATGCAGCAAACCAATTATTTTGTTCTTCTACAGACTTAAATGCTCTTTTGATTTCTATTTTCTGATCAAATTTTTCTTGTAATTTATCTTCTAAACTTTTGTAAAACGGCATTGCTATTGCTAATTGTTCTGCAGCTTGCCAAACAGGTGTAAATCTTCTTAAAATTACAGGATTATAAACTCCGCCAGCAACTAAAGATGATGTTTGCGACGCATCTTCAAAAACTATAAATGTTTTATTGGCTTTTAATAACTTTTCTGCAAAAGCTAAACCTGCCAAACCTAAACCAACTATAATATAATCTACTTTCATAATAATTAATAGTACATAAATAAGCTTTAATAAGCTAGTATTTCTAATTGTTTGCAAACAAGTTTAGCCCTGATTGAAACATTTGTTTGAGCTCTTTTTGAAGAATGAAAAAAAGCGAGTGTTGAAAGCAGGAAATAGCTTCAAATAAAAAAACGCTTGCTTACGCAAACGTTTTGTATGAATTTAAATTGCGAATTAATAATTCCACATATCTATTTCTCTGTTTCTAATGTCTTCTTTAATCTTATTTGCTTCTAGCAACTGAAATAAAGAATTACCTCTAACATAGTCTTCTATGGCTCTATTACCGTAAATATTTTCTTCTCTAATAATAGTAGAGCTAAACCTTCTTGCATTTAACAAATGATCAAAAGATATTGGTTGTGATGCATTTTTTGGATTAAAAACTTTAGCATCGTGTAATACTTCTCTTGCCGAAGGAAAGAAAATCCAGAATAATTCGTATAACTCATCGTCTTCAATTTCTTGAACTCCTAGTGTTTGAACATCTTTACCCATTGGCGCTAAAGCTAACATTCTGTATTTTAACTCGCCTTGACGCTTATCAAAATACCACATACCTTTAATCATATAACCTGCAACATCTTCTGTTTGGATTCTAAAAGTATCTGTATAACCGTTTTCTTCACGAACGTTAATTAAACGTTGGTCTATTTCTTGTTGTGTAATTTTTGAAGTAAAAAAAGAATCGTCGTATGCTTCTTTAATTTTACCTTGCTTTATACCTTTTATGATTGTGTGAAACAAAGATCTTCTATCAGAAGAAATATTAGTTGTATCTATAGGAAAGTAATATGGTAGGTTTATCTTTTGATTTAAATCGATAAATTCCCACACAACTTTAGACCATAAAACGTCTCTGTCGTCTACGTAACCATAAGGAATTGGACCATCATTATCTGCTGCCAATTGCTGATCGCTTTTTACACCAATTTGGTCTACAGATTTTGCGTTTAGTAAATTTGCTTGCGCATTTACAAAACCTGTTGTTAGGATAGCGAATACTATTATTACACAATTTTTAATCATAACTATGTTTATTTCTAGTTTGTTAACTCTATATTAACTGGTAATACTTTTTTTAGTTTATAAGAGTTATTTTTTATTACTGCTTGAATACCGAAAATATTAATTATATCTCCTCTTCTTGCTTTAGAAAGTGCTTTTTTGGCTGCTGCATTTAATTTAGAACCATTTACAATTATTGCTAATTGACCTGGCACTTTTACTTTAAAGCTTGTTACTCTTAAATCTAAGTCGAATAAGAAATCTGGCAAACCTGCACCTATTGGCGTATTTGCTAAACCAGATTTAGGCATTCTTACTGTACCAAATTGACCTCTTACAGTTCCCATTGCTGCTGGTATATCTTTAATTCTGAACACAGTTTTTGTGTTTACATTTTTGCCATCTGCTAATTTTGCAGAAACATTAATACTAACTGTATTTCCTGCTTTTGGTCTCATCATGTATTTACCAGAACCAGTTTTTTGCAATCCTGGTGCACTTGCTCTAACATCTTTATCTGGCACACCTGGTAAAGAAATAGATATAGGATTTGATAAACCTCTATATACTACATTCATTTTATCTGCAGATACAACAGGCGCGTTTGGTTTAGAAATTACAGAATAAGAACTTTTAAAAGGAACCGGAACTTCTTCTCCGTTTTCCATAAAGTAAATTGTTCCTTTAATATCTTTTTCTCCAACACTACCAGCTCTTAAATCTAAAACTACGCTACCATCTTTAAAGTTATCGTATTTTTTACCATTTAATTCTACTCTACTAGGTTTTAAACTTGGGTCATATCTTCCTAAAACAACACTACCTGTAACTTTATCGCCAGGATAAAAAGCATTCTTATCAAGTTGCACAACACCATTATAATTAGACATAGAAACTTCACTTTCTAATTGTCCGCCTAATAAATCTGAAATTATATCGCTTTCAGTATTTTTTACGTCAGCTTGTATTTGAGTAAAGTTTGTTAATGAAGCTACCATTGGAAAACCTTCATACCTTGCTCTTAAAAATGGAATTTCTTTCCCTGTTTCTTGATCTACTACATCGTCTGTAGAAAACCTTTTATTTAAGACAGGTGCAAATTTACTATCAGATCCTAATGCGTTTAAAACATTATTTCTATAACCATTCATTTTATCTAAAAACTCTTGTCCTTCTGCTGTATAATTGTCTCCTTTAAAGAAATAAGCATCTAACCAATCTGTTTTGTCCATCTCTTCATAATTGTCTTTATCTTCTATATCTGCAGTCATTTTAGACTTTAAATCTGCTAAATATTGATAAAACTCAGAAGAGTATTCTTTTACTTTGTCTGCTTTCTGCTTTAATGGTCCAAATTTTTCTGGTTGTTCAGAAGCCTTTGTTGCCAAATTTGTATAAGCTAAAGCATTTTTTTCTGCTGTAGAAAGGTTGTTTTCTACTAATTTTTCGTTCATAAATCCAAAAGCAGATAAAACTTCTTTACTCATATTCATTGCTAACATTGCAATAAATACAAGATACATTAAGTTAATCATCTTCTGTCTTGCGGACATTTTTCCTCCTGCCATTCTAATTAGTTTTTAAGTTAATATACATTAGTGAAACTAATTATTTGTTTGACATTGCAGATAGCATGTTACCATATACTCCGTTTAAAGAAGACAAGTTGCTTGCTAAAGCTTTCATTTGCTCGTGTAATCTTTCTGTATTTTCTACAACAGAAGTATTTAATTCTGCTTGTTTGCTTGTATTTTCTACTTGAACTTTGTATAGATTATTTAAAGACTCCATTTGTAATGCAGCTTTAGACATTTCTTCGTTGTATTTATTGGTAGAAGCAACAGAACCAGATGCTGCAGATAATCCTTCTGCTGCATTTTGAAAGTTTTTCATGCTAGAACCTAAACTTGCCATTAAGTTAGAATCTATTTTTGCTTCTTGTAATAAACTATCTAATTTTTGAGAAAGCATTCCTTCTGCTCCTAATTTTTTAGTTTCTTTTTTAGAAGAAATTCCTCCTTCTGCTAATTCTGGATAGACTTTAGACCAATCTAAATCTTCTTCTGGTGCATCAAAAGCAGAAATTAAGAATACTATCGCTTCTGCAATTAAACCAATTGTTAGCATTAAACCACCTGTAATTGGCCCAATGTTTATATGTTGAATCTTGAATAAAGCTCCAATAATTACTACTGCTGCTCCAATTCCGTAAACGAAATTCATTCCTTTTTTGTACGCTCTTGACTGTGCCATTTTTCTTTAAATTAATTTAGGGGTTTTTATTATTATTTATTTCCTGTTCCAATATAGTTTTGAACGGTTCTAAAACCAATGTAGCTTCTTGCAGTATCTGCATATTCATAATCTCTAGAACTTACTTCTAAAAAGTATGCTACATCTTTCCATGAACCACCTCTTACAATTTTTCTTTTATTTTTTCTATCCTCTACATTAGGGTTCATTGTAGAAGCCATGTAGTAAGAAGATAAGTTATATGCTGTATTTGTCCATTCAGAAACATTACCAGCCATATTGTACAAACCGTAATCGTTTGCATTAAAAGACTTAGCTTCCATAGTATATAAAGCACCGTCTACGGCATAGTTACCTCTAACAGGCTTAAAGTTTGCTAAAAAGCAACCTCTATCACTAGTTGTTCCTCCTGTTCCCCATGGATATGTTGCAAATTCTAAACCTCCACGTGCAGCATATTCCCATTCTGCTTCTGTAGGCAATCTAAAATCTGGTACTTGAGTAGCGTTTTTTCTTCCTTTTAAATAATCATTTTTCTTTTTAGTTCTCCAATTACAGAAAGCATTTGCTTGCTCCCAAGTTATACCAACTACAGGATAATCTCCATAAGATTGGTGATAAAAATAATCTTGGTGCATAGGATCATTGTAAGAATAATTAAAATCTTTTACCCAAGCAGTTGTATCTGGGTAAATATTTAAAACTTCAGTTTGAACAAAATCTTTTCTATTTCCTCCTTTTCTTGCAGCATTATCTCTATCAAACCAAGAATATCTATACTTTAAGAATTTAGGATTAAAAGTTCTAATACCATCTACAGCTTCTTCTCTACTAATATAAAGAGAATCCATTACCTCTACATAATCAATATCTGGATATTCTTCTTTTTTCCAAACTAATTCAGTTTCCCAATTTAATGGTTTTATAGAATCGATACCATCACCTAAGCTCCAGTAGTTTTCATACATATATCTTTGGTAAGGTGTTGCATCTGTAGTATCTACTGTAGCAAAAGCATACTCATGTATTCCACCAGAAGGTAAAGCTCCGTTAGGATCTGGAGCAGCACTTAAAGCGGCAAACTCTGCTTGATATCCCAATCTTGTTCTTACGATAGAATCTCTAACCCAATGAACAAATTCTTTATATTCATTGTTAGTAACTTCAGTTTCATCCATATAATAAGGCCTAACAGTAACTGTTTTAGTTGGTGCATTCATAGTACCAATAATATCTTGATCTTGCTTACCCATTGTAAATGAACCACCAGGAATTAAAGCCATACCGTATGGTTTTTCTGAAAACCATTTCTTCTTAACTTTAACACCCACCAACTCTCCTCTATCATTAGAGCCACAACTGTAAATTACTGCTAATAAAAGTGCAAATATTGCTGCTTTCTTCATATTCTGTTTATATCTTAACTAAAAGTTCGTAAACCTATTATTTTTTTTGTTAAAAAACAATATTGAAATCGCATTTAACGTATTCATTTTTTTATAATCTTGTAAACTATACCATCTTTTTCATTGCTTTATACCATTTTTCTGGTATAATTTGCTTGGTTGCTTCTGTGTAATCTTGGTATGTACATGGTATTAACGCATGTCTTTTGTATTTATTATTTGACAAAATATTTATTTCTACCCACCATCTACCAGATTTATTACTCTTGTAAAAAGTTAAAGGTTCATCATCATCAAATAAAACTGTAAATTTCTGATAATTTTCTTTTCCTGAAAATGGATAATCTTTTACTCTGTAGTTAACTCCTTCTATAAAATACCAAATAATTTGTGCGATTAAATGTGCTGTTTGATTGTTATTATCTAGCTTAGAATTGTATTCGTAAATACCAAAAGACGAAACTTTATCGCTAATACCTGCATATCTTGAAATTGCACAAAGTTCTTCACCGTAAAATCCGTTTGGAGAGGCATTATTGTTTGCGGGTGCTTCACTTTGTCGAATAGCACCAATATCTATAGAAACAATATCTGCATTTCTAAATGCTGGCTCTATATTTTCTAATTCTTTAGATTTTCCTAATCGATATGCATCAAAAAATAAATTATCTAACAATGCTATTTCTTCTTGCGAATTAAAATAGGTTTGGTACCCAACGTTGCAGTAATTAAATAAATTATTAGGCTCTTGCATAATAATTTTACTTAAGTAAGATTGAGAACTTAATTCGCCTTCTAAATTACCTAAATCGAATCTACTATCTACAGCCGTAATATTTACAGATTGCTCTAGCTCGTCATAAGCTCTGTAATTTACGTAAGTAATGTCTTGACCACCACCAATAATAACAGGAATAATGTTTTCTTTGATTAAAGAAGTTATAATTTCTTTAACGGCAAAATAAGTATCAGAAACCTTATTACCTTTTTCTACATTTCCTAAATCTGCAATATTTGTGTGCCAATTTCCTGGAAATAATTGATAAAACTTTTCTCTAATTTTAAACAAATCTTCACCACAACCAAAGTTGTTATGTGAATTTCGATCTTCTTTTACTCCGAAAATAGCTATTTGAACATTTTCTAAATCAGGAAAGCCTTCTTCTTTAGAATGAATTTGAATATGTTGCCCCAAACATGACTGAGATTGCTGCAATAAACTTGCAACAACCGAATCTTTTATAGGGGTTAAAAAGTCTTGGCTCATCAATTTTTTGTAAATAAAGTATGCAAGATACTAACTAATTATTTCTTCTTTGTCGTTTTTTTAGCTGTAGTTTTCTTTTTAGCTGCTGGTTTTTTCTTTGCTGCCTTTTTCTTAGGTGCTTTAGCTTCTATCATTTTAATAGCTTCTGCTTTGGTTAGTTTTTCTATGGCTGTAGTTTTAGGTAATTCAATTTTAATTTTACCTTTTATTACATTAAAACGACCCCATCTTGCTTTTTCAACTCGAATACCTTCGTCTTCCCAATTATGAATAACTTTATCTATTTCTTTTTGCTTTTTCACCTCGATTAACTCAACAATATCATCATCAGATAAATTATCGAAATCGTATTTTTTATTTACGTTGATAAACATTGAGTTCCATTTAATAAATGGCCCAAAACGTCCAACACCTTTTTGTACTGGTAAATCTTCGTAATGATAAATTGGTGCATCTGCCTTTTGCTTAGCAACAATTAATTCTTCTGCCCTTGGTAAATCTACTTCCATCGGATTCTCTCCTTTATCAAGAGAAACAAACATTTTTCCGAAACGGATATAAGGCCCAAAACGACCGTTAGAAACAATAACTTCTTCGCCTTCGTATGTACCTAAAGTTTTTGGCAACAAAAATAATTCTAAAGCTTCTTCTAAAGTAATTGTACCTAATTGCTGATCTTTGTTAAGACTCGCAAATTGTTTTTCTTCATCTTCTGGCGCACCAATTTGCGCTATAGGACCAAATTTACCCAAACGCACTAAAACTGTTTTGCCAGACTCTGGATGTTTACCTAAAATACGTTCTCCGGATTCCCTTTCTGCATTTTCCTTAACATCTTCAACATTATCATGAAATTTGATGTAGAAACTTTTAATCATTTCTATCCAATCTTCATCTCCTTCAGAAATATCATCAAAAGAATTTTCTACTCGAGCTGTAAATCCGAAGTCTAAAATATTAGAAAAATTAGCTACCAAAAAGTCGTTTACAATATTACCAATATCTGTTGGCACTAATTTGTTTTTATTAGAACCTGTTTTTTCTGATAACGTTTCGCTTTTTACGGCACCATTAGCTAAAATTAATTGCTGATATTCTCTTTCTACACCTTCGTTTTGTCCTTTTTCTATATAACCTCTTCTTTGAACCGTAGAAATTGTTGGTGCATACGTAGATGGTCTACCAATACCTAATTCTTCTAATTGTTTTACCAAAGAAGCTTCTGTAAATCTGTATGGTGGACTCGTAAAACGCTGTGTTGCGTTTATAAATGTATATTCTAAAGCATCGTTTACTTTTAAATTTGGCAACATACCAGCTTGTTCTTCACCATCTTCATCATCATTACCTTCTAAATAAACCTTTAAGAAACCTTCAAACTTAATCATCTCTCCGTTTGCAGTAAAGATTTTATCGTTTTCAGAATTTTCTATTTTAACGTTTGTACGTTCTAATTGTGCATCGCTCATTTGAGACGCCAATGTTCTTTTCCATATTAAATCATACAATCTATTTTGATCGTATTCTGTATCTATAGAATGCATTTTCATGTTTGTTGGTCTAATCGCTTCGTGAGCTTCTTGGGCTCCTTTTGCTTTCGATTTAAAAACACGTTGCTTACTATATTCTTTTCCGTAATAATTGCTTATTTCTTCTTCGGCAGCATTTCTTGCGTCTACAGATAAGTTAACACTATCTGTTCTCATATAAGTAATTAAACCGGCTTCATACAAACGCTGTGCTACTTGCATTGTTTTACCTACCGGAAACCCTAATTTTCTTGATGCTTCTTGTTGTAATGTAGAAGTTGTAAACGGTGCTGCCGGAGATTTTTTTGCAGGTTTTTTAGTTAAATCTGCAATTTTAAAATCTGCATTTGCACAAGAATTTAAAAAACTTTCTGCCGCTTTTTTAGAGTCGAAGTTTTTTGGTATTGTTGCTTTAAAAGATTTTCCTTCTAAATTAGAAAACTGTGCTACTACTTTATAATGTGTAGCTGGTTTAAAATCTAAAATACTACGTTCTCTTTCTACAATTAACCTTACAGCAACAGATTGAACTCTACCTGCAGATAATCCTCCTTTTACTTTACGCCATAAAACTGGCGATAATTCGTAACCAACAAGCCTATCTAAAACTCTACGCGCTTGTTGTGCGTTCACCATGTTATAGTCTATATCTCTGGGATTATCAACCGCTTTTAAAATGGCATTTTTAGTAATTTCATGAAAAACGATACGTTTTGTATTATCGTCTTTTAAATCTAACTGCTCTTTTAAGTGCCACGCAATAGCCTCTCCTTCTCGATCCTCATCACTTGCTAACCAAACAGTGTCTGCTTTTTTCGCTAAAGTTCTTAGTTTTTTTACAACTGGTTTTTTATCGTCTGATACTATATATTTAGGACTAAAGTCTCCATCTACATCAATTCCTAATTCTTTAGAAGGTAAGTCTGCAATGTGCCCATAACTAGACTCTACTTGAAAATCTTTTCCTAAAAATTTTTCTATCGTCTTCGCTTTAGCTGGTGACTCTACAATTACTAAATTCTTTGCCATTTATCTTTCTGTTTTCGTAATTAATGCAATCGAAATCGCACTTTATCCAACTGCAAAAGTATGTAGTTTTTTTTATTAATTCTTTTTTTAGTTTCTTTTTACATCATTTTTAATACAAAAAGACCTTTAAAATCAACTTAAATTTACATTAATTACACTTTTATATTCTGTTTTATAAATTTTATTTTTTTGATTTATTTTGAAGTATATCAAAGTAAATCTTAAAAACAGGATTCAAAAGATTGAACATAAATTAGAAAAAATGAATGTTCTTTATATTTCTGTTAATTTATAATTGATAATTATTTGTTTTCTGCCAATTTGTCATTCAATTTGAATTTTGGTTGTATATTTGCATCTCATTTTTTGAATTATGGAGCAAATCGAAAAAGTAATAGACGAAAGAATACAAGGTAAAGCACTTGTTACAGAAAATAAAGAACAAAACACTAAAAAATTATTTATTGAAAGCTACGGTTGTCAAATGAATATGAATGATAGTGAAATTGTTGCTGCTATTTTAGACAAGCAAGGTTATAATACAACACAAATATTAGAAGAAGCAGACTTGGTTTTGGTGAACACATGTTCTATCCGAGAAAAAGCAGAAACTACTGTTCGTAAACGTTTACAAAAATACAATAGAGTAAAAAGAGAATCTAATAAAAATATGAAAGTAGGCGTTTTGGGCTGTATGGCAGAACGTCTAAAAGAAAAATTTTTAGAAGAAGAAAAAATTGTAGACTTAGTTGTAGGCCCAGATGCTTATAAAGATTTACCTAACTTATTAGAAGAAGTTAATGAAGGTAGAGATGCTGTAAATGTAATTTTATCTAAAGAAGAAACTTACGGAGACATTGCACCTGTTCGTTTAAATTCTAACGGTGTATCTGCATTTGTTTCTATCACCAGAGGTTGCGATAATATGTGTACTTTTTGTGTAGTTCCTTTTACACGTGGTAGAGAAAGAAGTAGAGACCCTAAAAGTATTTTAGAAGAAATTGGTCAAATGGTAGATCAAAATTATAAAGAAATTACTTTGCTTGGTCAAAACGTAGATAGTTATTTATGGTATGGCGGTGGTTTAAAGAAAGATTTTAAAAAAGCTTCTGAAATGGCACAAGCCACTGCAGTTGGTTTTGCAGAGTTGTTAGATATTTGTGCTACTAAATTTCCAAAAACTCGTTTTCGCTTTTCTACATCGAATCCGCAAGACATGCATTTAGACGTTATTCATGTAATGGCTAAACATAAAAATATTTGTAAATATTTACACTTACCTGTTCAAAGCGGAAGTAACGCCATGCTAAAAGCAATGAACAGACAACATACTAGAGAAGAATATATGGAACTGGTTGACAATATTTTTAAAATTGTACCAGAAATGTCTTTATCTCAAGATATGATTGTTGGTTTCTGCGGAGAAACAGAGCAAGATCATCAAGATACTTTAGACTTAATGAGATATGTAAAATACGATTTTGGTTTTATGTTTTCTTATTCTGAAAGACCAGGTACTTTAGCCGGTAACAAAATGGAAGATGATGTACCGCAAGAAGTTAAAAAAAGAAGATTACAAGAGGTTATAGATTTACAACAAGAACATGCCTTATACAGAACTCAACAACATTTAGGTAAAGTAGAAGAGTTTTTAATTGAAGGTACTTCTAAGAAAAATCCTAACGAATGGAAAGGTAGAAATACCCAAAACACCGTTGCTGTTTTTGATAAAGGAAACTATAAATTAGGAGACTTTGTAATGGTTAAAATAGAAGATTGTACTTCTGCAACCTTAAAAGGAACTGTTATTGGGTATTCTGATAATAATTAATTTTTAGAAAAGAAATCTAGAGATAGGTTTTAAGAAAAAACTTATCTCTTTATTCTTTTTTTCTCTATTCTAAGAAAAAGAAAATGGAAAACTTACAAGCAATCAAACAACGTTTTGGCATAATTGGTAACGATTTGCAACTTAATAGAGCTTTAGAAAAAGCCGTAAGAGTTGCACCTACAGATATTTCTGTATTAGTTACCGGAGAAAGTGGTGTTGGTAAAGAAAGTATTCCTAAAATAATACATTCTTTATCTCATAGAAAACATGCAAAATACATTGCTGTAAACTGTGGTGCAATACCAGAAGGAACTATTGATAGCGAACTTTTTGGTCACGAAAAAGGGTCTTTTACAGGTGCTACACAAGATAGAAAAGGATACTTTGAAGTAGCTGATGGTGGTACCATATTTTTAGATGAAGTTGGTGAGCTACCTTTAACAACCCAAGTAAGATTATTACGTGTTTTAGAAAACGGTGAGTTTATAAAAGTTGGTTCTTCTAAAACTTTAAAAACGAACGTTAGAATTGTAGCTGCAACTAACGTAAATATGCAAGCAGCTATAGAAAAAGAACGTTTTAGAGAAGATTTGTATTACAGGTTAAGCACTGTAGAAATTCAATTACCTGCTTTAAGAGATCGTAATGAAGATATTCATTTATTATTTCGAAAATTTGCAGCAGATTTTGCTCAGAAATATAGAATGCCTTCTATTCGATTAGATGAAAATGCAGTAAATGTTTTATTAAACTATCGCTTTCCGGGTAACATTCGTCAGTTAAAAAACTTAGCAGAACAAATTTCTGTAATCGAAGAAAGTAGAACCATTACAGCTTCTAAGCTAAACCAATACTTACCAAATAACAACGGTAATTTGCCAGCAGTTGTTGGCGGTAAAAAAGAAAATGATTTTTCTACGGAAAGAGACATTATGTACAAGATTTTGTTTGACATGAGAAACGACATTAACGATTTAAAAAAGTTAACGTTAGATTTAATGAAAAACGGAGATATAGAACAAGTACAAGAAGAAAATCATCAATTATTAGAAAAAATTTATAGCGATAAAGAATTAAAAGAACACGATATCGAAGTTCTAAATATTCCGCAAAATAATTCTGAAGACAAAGAATACGATTTTATAGAAACTATAGAAGAAGATGAGTCTTTATCATTACAAGACAAAGAAATTGAAATGATAAAAAAATCTTTAGAAAAGAACAATAATAAAAGAAAACTTGCTGCTAAAGAACTAGGTATTTCTGAAAGAACATTGTACAGAAAAATTAAACAATACGATTTATAATTATGAAAAAATTAATTTATACAGTACTTTTTACAATTAGTTCTTTTTTATTAATTGGTTGCGGTATTTACGGTTTTACAGGCGGTGATGTTGGTAATGCAAAAACAATTCAAGTAGATTTTTTTCCTAATCAAGCCCAATTAATAGAGCCAACTTTAAGTCAGCAATTCACAAACGAATTACAAGATTTATTTACAAGGCAAACAAATTTATCACCAACGCCAAATAACGGAGACTTGCATTTCAGCGGAGAAATTACAAGTTACAGAATTGCGCCTATGAGTGCAACATCTGCGCAAACTTCTGCCCAAAACAGATTAACAATTACCGTAAACGTTAGATATATTAATAATACGGATGAGAAAAAAGATTTCGAAAAATCGTTTTCATTCTATTCTGATTATCCAGCAACATCTCAATTAACCGGTAGCGTGCAAGAAGCAGCTTTTGAAGAAATTATAGACAGAATTACGCAAGATATTTTCAATGCTTCTGTTGGTAAATGGTAAACTAAATTTTAAATATTGAAATCTTCTACATTCATACAAATCGCCAAAGGCAAAACAGATATTCAGCAGATAGAAACTGCCGAATTAAAATCTGTAATTGAAGAATTTCCTTATTTTCAAGCAGCAAGAGCTTTGTATTTAAAAGGCTTAAAAAACCAAGACAGTTTTAAGTATAATAATGAATTAAAATTAACTGCAGCATATACAACAGACAGAACTGTTTTATTTAATTACATAACATCTTTTAAAAGTGAAATTTCTAAAGAAGAAACTATTCACGAACAAATTTCATCTAAACTAGAAAACAATCATCAAAAAGAAACTATTCTTTCTATTAATGCTGATGAAGAAACGAATACAACAACAATTATTGATAAGGCAGAAGAAAATTTAGATATAGGCAAACCTTTGTCATTCTCTGACTCAGAAAGCCACTCTTTTCAGCAATGGCTGCAGTTATCTACTAAAAAGGCGATTGTAAGAACAGAAGAAAAACCAATAAAAAAGACAATAAAAGCAGAAGATATTATTAATAAATTTATTAAAAATAATCCTAAAATAGAGCCTTTAGAAAAAGGAAAAACGATTGCTGTACCAGTTACAAAAAACAAGCAAGACGCTGCTTTAATGACAGAAACTTTAGCCAAAGTTTATCTAGAACAAAAGAAGTATGAAAACGCAATACAAGCTTATCGAATTTTAAGTTTGAAATATCCAGAAAAAAGTGGTTTCTTTGCAGACCAAATTAAAAGAATACAAATTTTACAAAAAAATAAATCATGAGTTATACAGCTTTTTTAATCCTTATTTTGATTGTAGCAGTAGCTTTAATCCTAATTGTTATGGTACAAAACCCTAAAGGTGGAGGATTATCTTCTTCTTTTGGTGGCGGTGGTGCACAATCTTTAGGTGGTGTACAAAACACAAACAACTTTTTAGACAGAACAACTTGGACGTTGGCAATTGCTATGTTTGCTTTAATTTTATTAGCAAATTTTGCAATTCCTAGAGATGGCGATAATAATTTTCAATTAGACAATACTTTAGACGGTGTAGAAACTACAACGCCAGCAGAACCAACTACAAATACAAACGATAGTTTAAAATAACTATTATTTATAAAATTTAAAATGCCAACGTAAATGACACGTTGGCATTTTTTTTTGCGCAAAAATCAACTTAATTATTTCTAATATTGAAAAAATGTCAGTTATAATCTAATGGCATAATTTCTGACTATTATGAAAGTATAAAAAAATTAATTTAATCAATAAAACGTATTAAAAATGGGATTAAACATTAAACCTTTAGCAGACAGAGTTCTTGTAGAACCTGCACCTGCAGAAACAAAAACAGCTTCCGGATTAATCATTCCAGACAATGCAAAAGAAAAGCCACAACAAGGTACAGTTGTAGCCATAGGTAATGGTAAAATAGACGAGCCATTAACTGTAAAAGTTGGTGATACTGTTTTATACAGTAAATATGGCGGAACAGACCTTAAACTAGAGGGTAAAGATTATTTAATGATGCGTGAATCTGATATTTTAGCGATCATATAAATAATGCTATTTGCTTTTAACTATTTACCTAAAGCAAAGAACAATAAAGTAAAAACAAATTATTTTAGCTAAAAGCCTAGAGCCAAAGCTAAAATCAAAAAATAAAAACAATGGCAAAAGATATAAAATTTGATATTGAAGCAAGAGATGGTTTAAAACGCGGTGTAGATGCATTGGCAAATGCCGTAAAAGTAACTTTAGGACCTAAAGGAAGAAATGTAATTATTTCTAAATCTTTTGGTGCACCAACTGTAACTAAAGATGGTGTTTCTGTTGCAAAAGAAGTTGAATTAGAAAATGAGCTTGAAAACATGGGAGCTCAAATGGTAAAAGAAGTTGCATCTAAAACAAACGATTTAGCTGGTGATGGTACAACAACGGCTACTGTTTTAGCACAAGCAATTGTAAAAGAAGGCTTGAAAAATGTTGCTGCAGGCGCAAATCCTATGGATTTAAAACGTGGAATTGACAAAGCTGTAGAAGCAATTGTTACAGATTTAGAAAAGCAAACTCAAAAAGTTGGTAATTCATCAGAAAAAATACAACAAGTAGCTTCTATTTCTGCAAATAACGATGCAGTTATAGGAGATTTAATTGCTACTGCTTTTGGTAAAGTTGGTAAAGAAGGTGTAATTACTGTAGAAGAAGCTAAAGGAACAGATACTTATGTAGATGTTGTAGAAGGTATGCAGTTTGATAGAGGTTATTTATCGCCATACTTTGTTACAGATGCGGATAAAATGATTGCAGATTTAGAAAATCCTTATGTATTATTATTCGATAAGAAGATTTCTAACTTACAAGAAATTTTACCAATCTTAGAACCAGTTTCTCAATCTGGTAGACCTTTATTAATTATTGCTGAAGATGTAGATGGACAAGCATTGGCAACTTTAGTAGTAAACAAATTAAGAGGTGGATTAAAAATTGCAGCAGTTAAAGCACCTGGTTTTGGAGACAGAAGAAAAGCAATGTTAGAAGACATCGCTATTTTAACTGGCGGAACTGTAATCTCTGAAGAAAGAGGATTCTCTTTAGAAAACGCAACTTTAGATTTATTAGGTACTGCAGAAAGCATTACTATTGATAAAGATAATACTACAATTGTAAATGGTTCTGGTGATGCAGATACTATTAAAACAAGAGTTAGTCAAATAAAGGCTCAGATAGAAACTACAACATCAGACTACGACAAAGAAAAATTACAAGAACGTTTAGCTAAATTAGCTGGTGGTGTTGCTGTATTATATGTTGGTGCTGCCTCTGAAGTAGAAATGAAAGAGAAGAAAGACAGAGTTGATGATGCTTTACATGCAACAAGAGCTGCTGTAGAAGAAGGTATTGTTGCTGGTGGTGGTGTTGCCTTAGTTCGTGCTAAAAAAGTATTAGAAAAATTAGCTACAGAAAACTTAGATGAAACAACAGGTGTGCAAATTGTTAACAAAGCAATTGAGGCTCCTTTAAGAACTATTGTAGAAAACGCTGGTGGCGAAGGTTCTGTTGTAATAAACAAAGTTTTAGAAGGTAAAAAAGACTTTGGTTATGATGCAAAATCAGATCAATATGTAAATATGTTAGATGCTGGTATTATCGATCCTAAAAAAGTAACTCGTGTTGCTTTAGAAAACGCAGCTTCTGTTGCTGGAATGATTTTAACTACAGAATGTGCTTTAATTGATATTAAAGAAGATGCACCTGCAGGTGGCGGAATGCCTCCAATGGGTGGTGGAATGCCAGGAATGATGTAGTAACATACTTCTACAAATAAATTTCTCTTTTATAGTTTTGATTTTAAAGAGAAATATTAAATAAAAAAATCCGTTAGAATTCATTTTCTAACGGATTTTTAATTTTAATAAAATATCGATTAGCCTCGAGAACACATTGCGTCCCAAGTTGTCCAGAATTTCACATTAACACCTCCCATTAAAGGTTTTTCATCTGCTATTAAACCAACAAAAGAGGCACAATTAGCATTACAGCCAATTACATTTTTACTGCCAGATTGAGCAGGAACATTAACTCTCATAGGTGGATTTGTAGATGAATTTAATGCAGTAACTTCAATATTAAAGTCTCCTGATAAATTTGGAGTTTTAATTTGTTTTGTAGGGTTTTCTGAAGTTATTGTATCACTCCAACTTCCTTGAGAAAATGTAACCGACCAACCTTTTACAACATTTGCTGTATCATTTTGTGGCGATATATAAACCCAAAACTGAGCTCCTCCTCCTAATTTAACTTCATTTTCAATATTTGCAATTCCAGACATAATAAATTGTTTTATAGTTTCTTACTCTATTATAGGTTTTTCAGATTCCACCTTTTTAGAGTTGTAAAATTGAAATAAAACAATTGATAATTTTAGCGTGTAATTACTCTTTTTATAAATTCTAGTACTTGTACTTAAGTAAAATACCCCATCGATTATGATGAGGTATTTATACTTTATAGTTAAAATTTAATTACATTTTTTGCAACCATGTTTTAATATCTACTTCTGCTTTTATAATATCTTTTAAATCAGAAATTTTAACACGCTTTTGCTCCATGGTGTCTCTATGTCTTATTGTAACAGATTTATCCTCTAAAGAATCATGATCTACTGTTATACAAAACGGTGTACCTGCAGCATCTTGTCTTCTGTAACGTTTACCTACGGCATCTTTTTCATCATAAAAAACATTAAAATCCCATTTTAAGTCATCCATAATTTGCCTTGCAACTTCTGGTAACCCGTCTTTTTTAACTAACGGAAATATTGCTGCTTTAAAAGGTGCTAAAACTGCTGGTAATTTTAAAACTGTTCTTGTTGTACCATTTTCTAAAGCTTCTTCTTGTAAAGAATTAGAAAAAACAGCTAAAAACATTCTGTCTAAACCAATAGAAGTTTCTACTACATAAGGTGTGTAATTTTTGTTCTCTTCGTGATCGAAATATTGTAATTTCTTACCAGAAAATTCTTCGTGAGCTTTTAAGTCGAAATCTGTTCTAGAATGAATTCCTTCTAATTCTTTAAACCCGAAAGGAAACTTAAATTCGATATCTGCAGCAGCATCTGCATAATGGGCTAATTTATCATGATCATGAAAACGGTAATTATCTGCACCCATACCTAATGATAAATGCCATTTTAAACGCGTTTCTTTCCATTGATTATACCATTCTTTTTGTGTACCAGGTTTCACAAAAAATTGCATTTCCATTTGTTCAAACTCACGCATTCTAAAAATAAATTGTCTTGCAACAATTTCATTTCTAAATGCTTTACCACTTTGAGCAATTCCGAAAGGAATTTTCATTCGTCCGGTTTTCTGAACATTTAAAAAATTCACAAAAATACCTTGTGCAGTTTCTGGTCTTAAATATACTTGTGTCGAACTATCGGCTGAAGCACCAATTTGAGTACCAAACATTAAGTTAAACTGCTTAACTTCTGTCCAGTTTTTAGAACCTGTTAATGGGTCTGCAATCTCTAATTCTTCAATTAATAATTTTACATCAGCTAAATCTTCATTTTCTAAAGATTTACCCATTCTAGATAAAATAGTATTAATTTTTTCTTGATAACCAAGAACTCTACCATTAGTAGCTAAAAATTCTTCCTTATTAAATGCATCACCAAAACGTTTTGCAGCTTTTGTTACTTCCTTGTTTATTTTACCTTCAATTTTGGCACAATAATCTTCTATTAAAACATCTGCTCTATATCTTTTTTTAGAATCTTTATTATCAATTAAAGGATCATTAAATGCATCTACATGGCCAGAAGCTTTCCAAGTTGTTGGGTGCATTAAAATAGATGCATCTATACCAACAATATTTTCATGCATTTGCACCATTGCTTTCCACCAATAATCTCTAATATTTTTCTTTAACTCAACACCATTTTGAGCATAATCGTAAACCGCACTTAAACCGTCATAAATTTCAGATGATTGAAATACATAACCATATTCTTTAGCGTGCGATAATACTTTTTTAAATTGATCTTCTTGTTTTGCCATAATGGCGACAAAGATAAACGTTTAGACAACTTTTTCAAGAAAAAAATAATTTCATTTTAACAAAAATAGTAGGTTATTATTCCGATTAATCATAGTGAAACTTAAAAATCAGACTAAAAAAAATAAAGTATCTTTAATAAAAAAAAGCGAACAAGGAAAAATGAACTTTTTAAAGGATTTATTATATCTTTTTTATCCTGAAATTTGTGCAAATTGCCAAAATCAATTGCTTAAAAATGAAACCATATTGTGTTTAATATGCAGACACGATTTACCTTTAACTAATTTTGATAGTTATACTGACAATAAAATTACCAACTCTTTTAAAGGTAGAGTTTTAATTGAAAAAGCAAATGCATTATTATTTTTCAGAAAAAAAAGTATTACAAAGAATTTAATTCACGAACTTAAATATAAAAACAATGAAGATATTGGCTTGTTTTTTGGAAATTGGCTTGGTGAAATATTAGCAAATAATAAAGAATTTTCTAAAATAGACTGCATAGTTCCTGTACCTATTCACGCTAAAAGAAAACGTAAAAGAGGTTACAACCAAGTTACCAAATTTGGTAAAACTTTAAGCAAACATTTAAAAATACCGCTGGTTGAAGATGTTTTAATTCGGAATTTAGACACTAAAACACAAACCCGAAAAAGTAGGTTTGAAAGATTTAACAATTTAGAAGCTAAATTTGAAATTACAGACAATTCAATTTTAAAAAATAAACACATTTTAATTATAGATGATGTAATTACAACAGGCGCAACAATAGAGGCCTGCGCAAAAGAACTTTTAAAATCTACCGGAATTAAAATTAGCATTTTAGCAATGGCTTACACAGATTAAATTTTGTGATTTATTTTGAAAAATAAATTGTTAATTTGTAGAAAATTTACTTTTGTGAAATTCATTTATAAATCTCTTTTTTTTATTGTTCTTGCTACTTTAATAGTTAGTTGTGCAAAAACAGGTAGACCAGATGGCGGACCTAAAGATGAAAAGGCTCCTTTGTTTGTAAGCTCAAACCCGCCTTACAAAACAATCAACTTTAATAAAAAAGAAGTTAAACTAGAGTTTAACGAGTTTATAAAACTAAAAGATTTAAACAAACAATTAGTAGTTTCTCCGCCGTTAAAAAACCCATTATTAGTAACACCTCAAGGAACAGCTAGTAAGTTTTTAAAAATAGAAATCTTAGATACTTTAGCAAAAAACACAACTTACATTTTTAACTTTGGTAATGCTATCGAAGATAATAATGAAAACAACAAATTAGAACAATTTAAATACATCTTTTCTACAGGAAGTTATATTGATTCTCTTGAAACATCAGGAACTATTAAAGACGCTTTTTTTAACAAAAAACCGAAAAACACAAGTGTTGTATTGTATAAGTTAGACAGTACTTACACAGATTCTATAATTTACAAACAAAAACCAAATTACGTAACTACTGCTATAGACACAACCACTTTTAGATTTACAAATTTAAAAGAAGGAAAATATCTTTTAATGGCATTAGAAGAATCTACTAGCGATTATATTTTTAATCCTAAATTAGATAAAATTGGTTTTTATACAGACACAATTACATTACCAAAAGATAGTATTATTAATATACCTATTACACTTTTTAAAGAAAAACAACCTTATGCTTTTAAAAGAGCTAAAGAAATTACAAAAGGTAAAATAGAATTTGGATACGAAGGTGAAATAAAAGATTTTAAAGTTTCTCTATTATCAAAAGTTCCAGAAGATTTTAAGAGCATCTCAAAGTTCGAAACAGATAAAGATACTTTAAACTATTGGTATACACCTTTAGAATTAGACTCACTTAATTTTCTAGTTACTAATGATATTTTTATAGATACAGTAACAGTTAAATTTAGAAAGAAAAAACTAGATTCTTTAACTCTAAAACCCTCTGTTGGTGGTACCTTACAATTTAGAGACACCTTTTTCATAAAAAGTAACAACCCGATTATAAAATTAGATACCAGTAAAATTTCACTTATAGATAAAGATACAATTGCAGTAAATTATTCGAGTTTTCTTTCTAAAAAAGAAAACAAGATTGGTTTTATATTTAAGAAAAATCAAAAAGAAAACTACACATTAAAAGCATTACCAGGAAGTTTTACTGATATTTATAATATTGAAAACGACACCTTAAATTATAATTTTAAAACTTTAGAATTAGAAGATTATGGTAAAATTACCTTAAACGTTGTAAATCAAGATTCAGAAAACTTAATTATCGATTTACTAACGGGTAAAGATTTTGATCAAATTGTTGAAAGAAAATATTTAAACAAAACAGAAAAATTGGTTTTTACACTTTTAGAACCCAATACTTATATGGTTAGGGCAATAATTGATAAAAACAATAATAAAAAGTGGGACACCGGAAACTTTTTATTAAGACAAAAGCCAGAAAACATTATTTATTATCAAGAAGAGCTAAAAGTAAGAGCTAACTATTTTTTAGAGGGTAACACATTCACAGTTAAAAACTTAAAATAATCTTGCAACTGTAAAAAATTTATTTATCTTTGTTTTTTTACTTTTAAGACCCCTAAATCTTGAGAACCCCTATAACAATTATTTTTGTAATTGTTTTTATTCTAGAATTTAAGGCGCAGCATTACACACACGATATCGGTGGTTTTGTTGGCACCACTAGTTTACAAACAGATTACGGTGAGAGAAACCATTTTGGAAGCGAGTATAACAACAAAGGTATGTCTTTTGCTGTTGCTCATTATCTTCATTTTTTCAACAGAACATTGCGTTGGGATCCTAATGATATAATGAGAAATCACTTAATGGTTAAAACTGAAATTCAGTATGTAAAAAATACCGAGTTAGAACATCATGGCTATTGGGCTTCTAAACAAAGTTATGGTGGCGAGCAACTAAGAGCCATGAAAGGAAGTATAAGAATGATAAATTTAGGTTTGCATTTAGAATACTTTTTAAGACCTCTAGAAGAATTTGTTTATCCTTACACAGATATTTCTTTCAATCCATTTTTTACTTTCGGTATTCAATATTCATTTTATAACAACAGTTTAAAATCTGAACTTGGTAATTGGCAAGAAGATATAGCGGTTTTACCTAAAAAATATACAGAAGAAAATTCTTTAGATATTGGTAGCGGAGAAGCTTTTGCTTTTAATATTGGTTTAGGAACCAGATATAAACTTACTGAAAAACTAGACTTATCTGCTCAATTTAATTATTCTTATTTCTTTTCTGATAAAATTGATGGTTTAAAAGCAGAAGTTTTTGAAAATAGAAACAATGAATGGGCATTAACCATGCAAGTTGGTTTAATATATCACCTTAACTTTAGTACTCCGTTATTCTACTAAAACTAATAATATCTTTATTAAATTGAATAAAAGCATTATAAATTGATATGGTTTTTTTATTTGATATGAAGATATTTAGTCAAAAAATACTATCATATTATTTTAAAAAATTAAGATTCAGTATAAACTAGTTTTACTAACTATTTAGTATTTGAAGAGGAAATTTAAGATAGTTTTCAGCTTACTAACTTGTGCTAAATATAGTTTTACGTTCTATATCGAAAACTAAAATTTAATCAAAGAATTGAATTTATTCAAACTTGACTACTATATAAGGTAAAAATTTAAAAAGGGAAAAAATTTCTAAATGTAGAGGGCAATTTAAAGTATAACTTACTTTAAATTAATATAGAAATTAGTTAGGGTTCTTGGATATTTTAAGACGTATCGGTCTGCTATTTCAAATGTATGTTTAATCATTCTAGCATCTACTAAAACCTTGTGTTTAACTTTAGAGGAAACTTTGTGCTTTGGTAGAATTTTCTTGAATGGATTACTCATAATTTTTTATAATGATTCGTATACTTTAACAACCTTGGCTTTGGCTCGTTTAACTCTCATTTTAACTGCACTTTCACCAATATTTAAAACTTCTTTTATTTCTTTAATACTCTTATCATCTTGGTATTTCATCAATAAAATCATTTTATCCGAAGGATCTATTAAAGATAAAGCTTTTGCAAGTTTAGCAGATTTTAATTCTAATAAATTAGCATCTTCAATTTCTTCAAAAGAATCGTTATTCTCTTTAATTTGATCTGTTACAATTGTAACTTTCTCTTTTTTCTTATGGCTGTTTCTTTGCACATAATTTACACAAAAATTATATGTAAAAGAATACAACCAAGTAGAAAACTTAGAATTACCTTTAAAAGTTTTTAATTTAACAAATAGTCTAACAAAAACATCGTGCATTAAATCTTCTGCTTCTTCTTTGCTTTTTGAAAAACCATAACACTTATTATATACAACGCTAGAAAATCTATCGTATAATGTTGCAAATAATTCTGTATTATTAGTTCTAACTATTTCGAAAACTAATTCTTCATCTGTAATTTTTAATTCTATCGTATTCACTTCGGTTGGTTTTATGACACTAAATAACAACATAAGTCACACTTAAAATTTTTAAAAAGATAAACGGTTATTATTTATCGGTAAACGGTTAAATATTATCTTTTTGTAAAAAAATCGTTTCTTTTTGTAACATTATGTTTCGTTCTTCCGTATAAGTAAGTGTAGCAAGAGTATTAATCCTTAAAAAAAGGTTAGAGAGAATTTAGATGAGACAACTAAAAATTACCAAGCAGGTTACTAATAGAGAAACTGCATCATTAGACAAATATTTACAAGAGATAGGAAAGGTAGATTTAATTACTGCCGATGAAGAAGTAGAATTAGCACAGTTAATTAAAGCCGGAGACCAAAGAGCTTTAGAAAAATTAACCAAAGCCAATTTACGTTTTGTTGTATCTGTTGCAAAACAATATCAAAACCAAGGATTAACTTTACCAGATTTAATTAACGAAGGTAATTTAGGTTTAATTAAAGCTGCAAAACGTTTCGATGAAACTCGTGGTTTTAAATTTATCTCTTATGCCGTTTGGTGGATTCGTCAATCTATATTACAAGCACTTGCAGAACAATCTAGAATCGTACGTTTACCATTAAATAAAATTGGTTCTATTAATAAAATTAACAAAATGTACGCTTTCTTAGAACAAGAAAACGAGCGTCCGCCTTCTGCAGAAGAAATTGCTAAGAAATTAGACATGACTGTTAATGACGTTAAAGAATCTATGAAAAATTCTGGACGTCACGTATCTATGGATGCACCTTTAATTGAAGGTGAAGATTCTAATTTATACGATGTTTTAAACTCTGGTGAATCACCAAACCCAGATAGAGTGTTATTACACGAATCTTTACGTATAGAAATTAATAGAGCTTTAGAAACATTGACTCCAAGAGAAGCAGATGTTGTAAAATTATACTTTGGTTTAGGTGAGCACCAACCAATGACTTTAGAAGAAATTGGTGAAACTTTCGATTTAACAAGAGAACGTGTTCGTCAAATTAAAGAAAAAGCAATTAGAAGATTAAAGCACACGTCTAGATCTAAAATTTTAATGACTTACTTAGGTTAGCTATTGCAAATTGTACCAAGTATTTCATTCATACTCTTAAAAAAGTATAAAAAACTCAAAACTCTCGAAATTCTTTTCGGGAGTTTTTTTTTGAAGTTATTTCCTGTTTTCTGTACTCGCTTTTTTTCTTATCAAACAAAAAGCCAAAAAATTAAAACCTTGGCTATCGACCTTCGATTAATTACCTTTGCAAAACTAAATAACAACACAACAACAAATACATGAGTAATTTAATTGCACCTTCGGTTTTAGCAGCAGATTTTGCCAACTTACAGCGCGATATAGAAATGGTTAATAATAGTGAAGCAGATTGGTTTCATATAGATATTATGGATGGCGTTTTTGTACCAAACATTTCTTTTGGAATGCCTGTTTTAAAAGCCATTAAAAAACACGCTACTAAAACAATCGACGTACATTTAATGATTGTAAATCCAGATCAATACATTCAAACATTTGCAGATTTAGGTGCAGATATTTTAACAGTGCATTATGAAGCTTGTACACATTTACACAGAACAGTGCAAGCCATAAAAGCTGCCGGAATGAAAGCAGGAGTTGCCTTAAATCCGCACACACCAATTGCTGTTTTAGAAGACATTATAGCAGATTTAGATTTGGTTTGTATTATGAGTGTTAACCCAGGTTTTGGCGGACAATCATTTATAGAAAATACGTATAAAAAAGTAAGTCAATTAAAACATTTAATAGAGTTTACAGAATCTTCTTGCCAAATAGAAATAGATGGTGGTGTAACTAATTTAAATGCTAATAAATTAATAGAAGCTGGTGCAAATGTATTGGTTGCCGGCAGTTATGTTTTTGGAGCAGAAAACCCTACAGAAACAATTGCCGATTTAAAAAATATTATACAGTAATTGCTATATACAGTAGTAGACATAGAAACCACAGGAAATGGATATAAAGGTTCGAAAATAACCGAAATATCCATTTTTGTTTTCGATGGAAAAAAAATTGTAGATGAGTTTACATCCTTAGTAAATCCAGAACAAAATATACCTGCATTTATAACTAATCTCACTGGTATTACAAATGCCATGGTTAGAAATGCACCGAAGTTTTATGAGATTGCTAAAAAGGTCGAAGAAATTACAAAAGACACCGTTTTTGTGGCACACAATGTTAATTTCGATTATAATATAATTCACGAAGAGTTTAAAAATTTAGGTTTTAATTTTAAACGAAAAAAACTGTGTACGGTTCGTTTATCTAGAAAAATTATGCCCGGTTTAAATTCTTACAGCTTGGGTAATATTTGTACTGTAGAAAACATTCCTATTAATGGTAGGCACAGAGCAAAAGGCGATGCAGAAGCAACTACAGAATTATTTAGACGATTGATAGAAAGAGATGATAATTTTATAATTAATTCTTTTTTAAACCCTCGCTCTAGACAAGCAACCTTACCACCTTTATTAGATAAAAAAATTGTAGACAATTTACCTGAAACATTTGGTGTTTATTATTTTAAGAATAGCGATAAAGAAGTAATTTATGTTGGTAAAGCTAACAATATAAAACAGCGTGTTATTAGTCATTTTTATGACAAAAAGAAGAAAGAACAAAACATGTGTTTAGAAACTGCTGATATTTCTTTTATCAAAACAGGTAGTGAATTATTAGCATTATTGCACGAATCGGAAGAAATTAAAAGCATTTACCCAAAATACAATAGAGCACAAAGAAAATCTGGAGAAGCCGTTGGTTTATTTTCTTACGAGGACCAAAAAGGAATCATTCATTTGGCATATAATCGGTTAAAATTAATTCCGAATGCAATGATGAAATATTACTCTGTTGCAGAAGCTAGAAAGCACATAGAAAATTTGTGTGAAGAATTTGAACTTTGCCCGAAATATTGCCATTTACAAACGAATGTATCTAGCTGTTTTCATTATCAAATTAAAGAATGTAAAGGAGTTTGTTGTGGTAAAGAATCTGTAGAAAATTATAATTTACGCGTAAAAGAAGCAATAAACTCTGCAGGAATTGGAGCAGAAAATCTAGTAATTAAAGAAACTGGAAGATCAGAAAATGAAGTTGGTTTTGCTTTAATTTTAGACGGAATTTACAAAGGTTTTGGTTATGTAGATTCTGATCAAGCGAATCAACTAACTAATCCAGAAGATTATCAATTTTTTGTTCAGCCTAAAAAAGACAACAGAGATGTACAAAGAATTATTGCAGCATATTTAAAGAAAAAAAATACTTTTAATGAAGACATCAATAGTATTGAATCTTCAGAAAAAGTATAAGTTTATTATCTTTCTACTTCTTTTTTTTATTTTTCTTTAATTTATTCAACCAAATTATTGTTCCGGTAACAGGTAAACTTGTTGCAATTAAACATGCTAAGAAATATATAATCTTAGAAAGCATTCCGTATATTTCTCCTGTATGTAACGGTTTTATTAAAGAAGCTATTTTTACATTAAACGGTTTGTCTTTAAAATAATCTACAGCCAAAACTTTGCCTGTGACATCTAAATATAATTTATCTGTAAAAACTGGTGAAAAACTAAAATCATCAGACTTTCTAAAACTATAATAGTTGTTTCTTTTATTCGGAAAAGTTACCGACAGCTCACCTTTATAATCTAAAGTTTTATTAGCAGTAGCAATCAACTCATCTACAGTTAATATTTTATCCGTAGGTATTTTATCTACATTAAGTTTAACACTAGAACGATTAAAAACCTTTGTACCAAGAACAGTGCTTAAACCTTCTCTATAACCTTCAAAAGACCAACATAAACCAGTTAAACCCATAATTACAATAAAAATACAAGCGTAAAAACCTAAAGTATTATGTAAATCATGATTTATTCTTTTCCAATTTGCGTTGAATTTTATTTTAAATCCTTGCTTAAAGTTTTTTAATTTTATTTTTCTTGGAAACCAAAGAACAATTCCGGTAATAGAAAGAATCAAAAATATTATTGTAGCAATACCTACAATTGGTCTACCAACAGTTGTATCTAACATTAACCACCTGTGCAATTTAAACATAACAAGTAAAAAAGCATCTGCACTTGTTTTTTGTACTTTCTTTACTTCTGCATTAAAAGGATTTACCAATACTTTTGCGCCTCTTCTTTCTTTTAAATCTTTTTTTACATTAAAAACATAAGGCTTTAAATCATTTGTAGGAAGTGTAACTCCGGTAACAAAGCCTATTTCTTTTTCTTTTAGCGTATTAACAAGAGAAGAAATGGCTATTTTTTCATTTGTTTCTTCAATTGTAAGCTTTTCAGCAAAAAAATCTTTTATCTCGTGTTCAAATGCTAAAACTGTACCTGTTAAACAGACCACAAAAAGTACAATTCCACTGGCTAAACCAAGCCAAAGATGAATATCATTTATTAGTTTTCTAAAAGTATATGCAGTTTTTTGTTTCATCAATAGAAATTATATATATTTATTTAGACTCACTTTAAATAGTGGTGCAAATATAAAAATTACTTTGACAAATACAATTTTATTTAGAATTAATATAAATAATTATTCAACAGGAAATATCTTCATTTTTATTTAATTATAGTTAATATTTATGTGACCATTATAACTTATTAGTGTCAAAATAATGATGCACGATAAATAATGATTACTTTTGTGCTCTTAAAAATTTTTTTATTTTATGCTAACATATGTAAAGAAAGCGAAAATATTTGGGGGAATACTTCGTTTTAAATTGCATACTACCCTAGTCCTATTCACATTAATAGGTATTTTAAATTCATCTAACGTTTTAGCTCAATCAAGTATAGATTGGAGTACAGTAAATTGGCCACAAGGCTCAACTTCTGGTACAGTTAACTTAACAACGCCTGCTGGTTTTAAACAAGAATCGGTTACAATTAACATTACTCGTAACGTGGCAGATGGTAATTTTTACTCAAGTGCTGCTACCGGAACTTTTCCAAGAATAGATCGTGCTTCTGGCGGTTTATTTGGTGGTGTTGATGATCTTGGTGTTGCGTTTGACCCAGCAAATACTGGTAGAACAAATGCAAGTTCACCTGTAAGGATTACATTAAATTTTAGTCAAAATATAACAAATCTTAGATTTGGTATATCAGACATAGATTATAGTAATCCTAGGGTAGATAGAGTTACTGTTACAAGTAATGCAGGCTCACCAAACTCAATAACAATAGTAGACCCACCAAATACTACGGTAGCTTCTACAACAATTAATTCTGCACAATCATCAACAGCTAATGGAAATTCAGACAATAATGATAACGGATCTATTATTGTAGATTTTGGTTCTAAGTCAGTAAGAACGGTTACAATTTTTTACACAGATAATAATAATTCGAACGAACCAAGAGGAGCAGGTTTTTTAGGTAATTTTACATTAAAAACGGCTAGTATAATAGACGCCGTAAACGAAAGCGCAACTACAGCTTATGGCATTAGTGGTACTGTTGTAAATAATGTTTTATCTAATGATATTTTAAAAACTGTAGCACCAACGCTGTCAACAGTTAATCTTACACAACTTAGTACAACTAATTCTAATATTAGCTTAAATACATCTACAGGCGCTGTAAATGTTTCACCAAATACACCAGTAGGAACTTATACATTAGTATATAGAATATGTGAAAAAGCTTCAACTTCTAATTGTGATACTGCTTCTGTTACAATAACTGTAACACCTCCAGATAATGACAATGATGGTATCGCAGATGATGTAGATTTAGATGATGATAATGATGGTATTTTAGATACAGATGAAAGAAACTTGGTAGACTGTAATACTAAAGCAGCTCCTATATTTAGTTCTGCCAATGGGCCTTTTTCTTACAACGGATCTAATGTTAATTCACCAACAGTTGGTAGTCAATTTTTATATAATGATGTTTATCCTGGAGTAGATGCCATTGTAACAATTGTATCTTCTACAGATACGGCAATAATTAGTTTAGATGTACCAGAAACAACTGCTGGAATAGATAACAATTTTCAACCACAAATTCAGCACGCAAGCCCTACAAGTTTTACAGAATTTAAAATAGATTTTGTTATTGCAGATACAAACACACCAGCACCAAAAACAACTTACATATTATCAACTATTGATAATGATTTATATGAATTTGTTACCTACAAAGATGGTTATACTGATCTTTTACAAACAGACAACCCAAATAATTTAAATCCTTTAACAGGTCAACCAGCCAACGAAGGTGGTTTTAATAAAGGATTTATAAGTGATGGTACTCTTGGAGAACAAATAGCTGTAGATAAACCAGAATATCAAATAACTGCTACTTATGCACTTAGTTCATCTGTAAGTATACGATTTGGTAATGGTATAACTTCTAACCAACCTTCTTTTCACTCAATAACTTTAGAGCCTTGTATTCCTAGTAATAACTGGAGTACTCCACCTGTATTATATGAAGATATCGATTCAGATGGTGATGGTGTTCCAAACTCATTAGACTTAGATTCTGATAACGACGGAATAACTGATGTTATCGAATCTGGTGGTACAGATACAAATAGAGATGGTCAAGCAGATGGAAATGTTGGTACATCTGGCACTACAAATGGTGTACCTAGTTCTGCTGGCACAGGAAATACTCCTGCTAACTCAGATTCTGATACAATACCAAATCATCTAGATATTGATGCAGACAATGATGGTATTCCAGATAATATAGAAGGTCAAACTTCAAATGGTTACATCGCTCCAAGTGGTATCGCAAATAATATTACAGATACAAATAATAATGGTGTTGATGATAATTATGAATCTGGTGCAATAATAGGTTTCGATCCAGAAAACACAGATGGTATAGACAATCCAGATTATTTAGATTTAGACTCAGATAATGATGGCATAACAGATATCAGAGAAAATGGAAATGACAAAAACTCTTTAACTGGTTCAGATTCAGATAACGACGGTTTAGACAATGCTTTTGATGATAATGACGATTCTAGCATTTCTGGCGCTACAGTTAATGACGGATTAAACAGTGGTAATAAGGTTACAGATATCAACTCATTAGAAAATGCTTATGGCGATAACGATGACAACTTTAATCCTGGAGACGGAGATTTAGACTATAGAGATTTTAAAGATTCTGATAAAGACGGAATTGTAGATTCTGATGATTTAGATGATGATAATGATGGTATTTTAGATACAGTTGAAATAGCCTCTTGTGTAGGTAGTTTAAATTATGAATTTTATGATAGTGTTCCTAGCGGAAATACAGTAGATAATATTCCTACTACTGGTGCTACTGCTACTGGTACAGTTACTAATTTTGATGTAACGGCTTTACAAGAAATGGTTACACCATCAGATACCCAAACGTATAGTATTAGATATAGTGGTTATATTAATATTCCATCAACTACAAATTATACTTTTTACTTAAATTCTGATGATGGTTCTAAACTTTTTATAGACGGAAATCAGGTAGTAGATTACGACGGTTTACATGCTGCTGCAGGTTTAGTAACTGGCGACAATATCCCTTTAAAAGAAGGTATACATGAAATTACTGTTTTATTTTTTGAAAATACAGGACAACATTCATTAGATGTAGAATACTCTAGTTCAAGTATTTCAAGAAGAAATTTACCATTTTCAATATTATCACCTAATTGTGATATTGATGGCGACGGAATTTCTAATCACTTAGATATAGATGCAGATAACGATGGTATTCCAGATAATATAGAAGGTCAAACTTCAAATGGTTATGTTGCACCAAGCGGAATAGGAACATCTATTACAGACTCTAATAATAACGGTGTAGATGATAATTATGAAAATGGACAAATCGGCTTAACTCCTGTTAATACAGATGCTTCAAACGATTCTATTCCAGATTATTTAGATTTAGACTCAGATAATGATGGTATAGATGATGTTTTAGAAAATGGAGATACTGATAATGGCGCATCTGGTAATGATACTGATGGTGACGGTTTAGACGATAATTTTGATGACAATGACGATAGTAACACAGAAGGTTCTACTGTAAATGATGGTTTAGGTAATGGTAATAAAGTAACTAATGCAGCTACTTTAGATACTGCTTACGGCGATCAAGACAATGATTTTCCTGGTTCTGGTGATTTAGACTACAGAGATAAAAATGATATTGATAATGATGGTGTAGCAGATCTTTTCGATTTAGATAACGATAATGATGGTATACCTGATGTAGACGAAATGGATTGTAGTGGTAATAACCTAGGTAATTCAGCTCCTTTATTGGGTGCTTTTAGAGACAATATCTTTTGGTTAAATTGGGATGGAGATTTCACAAACGGTATAAACTTAGGAGACAGCAAAACATTTACAATGCCAGATGGCTCTAGTATAACAGCTACTGTTGTTTCTGCATCAGCTAAAAATGGGTTAACAACAGATTTTGTACCAGTAGATATGGCTGCTTGGGATGCAAATCCAAATCCACATTTAAAACAATATTACGATACAACACCAGATAATGAAGTTATTTACAATCCTTCTGGTAAACCTTCTTCTGAAATCGACTTTACAATTCGATTCACAGGTTTAAATAATAATATTGTATTCACACCAAACCTTGTAGTTGCAGATGGTGAAAGTACAGATGAAATTACAGAAAAAGCACAATACTATACTTCGGGTACAAACTGGGAATTATTAGATAATATACCTAATACTTTTACAAATTCTAGTATAAATGCTAAAGAAGCATTTTTAGAAGGAAATGATACTGGTTCTGGAGGAAATGGTTTTTATGTTTTAAAATCAAATAAAGCAAATACAATTAGAGTTGTTCTTAAAAACACTGTAAATGGTTCTTCACAAGGTGTTGCTTTCGGAATTTTCTTAGACTGTTTACCTATAGATTCAGATAACGACGGAATTCCAAATCATTTAGATTTAGATTCTGATAACGATGGTATTCCGGATATTGTTGAGGCAGGTGGAACAGATACAAACGGTGACGGTAAAGTTGACAATATTAATGCCAATGGTACTTTAATTAATGATGCTAACAATAACGGTTTAGATGATTTATATGATGTTGATAACGGTGGTAATACAATACCTAATTTAGATTCTGATGGAGATGGTATTCCAAATACTCAAGATTTAGATTCTGATAATGACGGTATTGCAGATATTGTTGAAGCTGGTGGAACAGACACAAACGGTGACGGTAAAGCTGATAACTTCGTAGATACTGATAATGACGGATTTAATGATGTTGTGGATGGTGATGTTGGTCAAGATGGTACTTCAGAAAATATTGCAAACGCTTTAATCGTTACTGGTGCTGACACCAATAACGATGGAACACCGAATTCTTATCCTGCTGGTGATACTGATAACGACGGAATCTTAGATCATTTAGATTTAGATGCTGATAACGACGGTATCGCAGATGTTGTTGAAGCTGGTGGAACAGATACAAACGGTGACGGTAAAGCTGATAACTTTACGGATGCTGATAATGACGGATTTAATGATGTTGTGGATGGTGATCCTACAAATGCTTTAGCAAACGGTAATGATGCTAACGGAACAAATACTGATAACGCTTTAATCGTTACTGGTGCTGACACAAATAACGATGGAACACCGAATTCTTATCCTGCTGGTGATACTGATAACGACGGAATCTTAGATCATTTAGATTTAGATGCTGATAACGACGGTATCGCAGATGTTGTTGAAGCTGGTGGAACAGATACAAACGGTGACGGTAAAGCTGATAACTTTACGGATGCTGATAATGACGGATTTAATGATGTTGTGGATGGTGATCCTACAAATGCTTTAGCAAACGGTAATGATGCTAACGGAACAAATACTGATAACGCTTTAATCGTTACTGGTGCTGACACAAATAACGATGGAACGCCGAATTCTTATCCAAACGGTGATACTGATAATGACGGAATCTTAGATCATTTAGATTTAGATGCTGATAACGACGGTATCGCAGATGTTGTTGAAGCTGGTGGAACAGATACAAATGGTGACGGTAAAGCTGATAACTTTACGGATGCTGATAATGACGGATTTAACGATGTTGTAGATGGTGATCCTACAAATGCTTTAGCTAACGGTAATGATGCCAATGGTGCTAATACTGATAACGCTTTAATAGTTACTGGTGCTGACACCAATAACGATGGAACACCTAATTCTTATCCAAACGGTGATACTGATAACGACGGAATCTTAGATCATTTAGATTTAGATGCTGATAACGACGGTATCGCAGATGTTGTTGAAGCTGGTGGAACAGATACAAACGGTGACGGTAAAGCTGATAACTTTACGGATGCTGATAATGACGGATTTAATGATGTTGTGGATGGTGATCCTACAAATGCTTTAGCTAACGGTAGTGATGCCAATGGTGCAAACACTGATGACGTTTTAATCGTTACTGGTGCTGACACAAATAACGATGGAACGCCGAATTCTTATCCTGCTGGTGATACTGATAACGACGGAATCTTAGATCATTTAGATTTAGATGCTGATAACGATGGTATCGCTGATGTTGTTGAAGCTGGTGGAACAGATACAAACGGTGACGGTAAAGCTGATAACTTTACGGATGCTGATAATGACGGATTTAACGATGTTGTCGATGGTGATCCTACAAATGCTTTAGCTAACGGTAGTGATGCCAATGGTGCAAACACTGATAACGTTTTAATCGTTACTGGTGCTGACACAAATAACGATGGAACTCCGAATTCTTATCCTGCTGGTGATACTGATAACGACGGAATCTTAGATCATTTAGATTTAGATGCTGATAACGACGGTATCGCTGATGTTGTTGAAGCTGGTGGAACAGATACAAACGGTGACGGTAAAGCTGATAACTTTACGGATGCTGATAATGACGGATTTAACGATGTTATGGATGGTGATCCTACAAATGCTTTAGCTAACGGTAGTGATGCCAATGGTGCAAACACTGATAACGCTTTAATCGTTACTGGTGCTGACACAAATAATGATGGAACACCTAATTCTTATCCTGCTGGTGATACTGATAACGATGGAATCTTAGATCATTTAGATTTAGATGCTGATAACGACGGTATCGCAGATGTTGTTGAAGCTGGTGGAACAGATACAAACGGTGACGGTAAAGCTGATGACTTTACGGATGCTGATAATGACGGATTTAATGATGTTGTGGATGGTGATCCTACAAATGCTTTAGCTAACGGTAGTGATGCCAATGGTGCTAATACTGATAACGCTTTAATAGTTACTGGTGCTGACACAAATAATGATGGAACACCTAATTCTTATCCAAACGGTGATACTGATAACGACGGAATCTTAAATCATTTAGATTTAGATGCTGATAACGACGGTATCGCTGATGTTGTTGAAGCTGGTGGAACAGATACAAACGGTGACGGTAAAGCTGATAACTTTACGGATGCTGATAATGACGGATTTAACGATGTTGTGGATGGTGACCCTACAAATGCTTTAGCTAACGGTAGTGATGCCAATGGTGCCAATACTGATAACGCTTTAATCGTTACTGGTGCTGACACAAATAATGATGGAACACCGAATTCTTATCCTGCTGGTGATACTGATAACGACGGAATCTTAGATCATTTAGATTTAGATGCTGATAACGACGGTATCGCAGATGTTGTTGAAGCTGGTGGAACAGATACAAACGGTGACGGTAAAGCTGATAACTTTACGGATGCTGATAATGACGGATTTAATGATGTTGTCGATGGTGATCCTACAAATACTTTAGCTAACGGTAGTGATGCCAATGGTGCTAATACTGACAACGCTTTAATCCTTACTGGTGCTGACACAAATAACGATGGAATGCCGAATTCTTATCCAAACGGTGATACTGACAACGACGGAATCTTAGATCATTTAGATTTAGATGCTGATAACGATGGTATCGCAGATGTTGTTGAAGCTGGTGGAACAGATACAAACGGTGATGGTAAAGCTGATAACTTTACGGATGCTGATAATGACGGATTTAATGATGTTGTCGATGGTGATCCTACAAATGCTTTAGCTAACGGTAGTGATGCCAATGGTGCTAATACTGATAACGTGTTAATCGTTACTGGTGCTGACACAAATAATGATGGAACACCTAATTCTTATCCAAACGGTGATACTGATAACGACGGAATCTTAGATCATTTAGATTTAGATGCTGATAACGACGGTATCGCAGATGTTGTTGAAGCTGGTGGAACAGATACAAACGGTGACGGTAAAGCTGATAACTTTACGGATGCTGATAATGACGGATTTAATGATGTTGTCGATGGTGATCCTACAAATGCTTTAGCTAACGGTAGCGATGCCAATGGTGCTAATACTGATAACGTGTTAATCGTTACTGGTGCTGACACAAATAATGATGGAACGCCTAATTCTTATCCAAACGGTGATACTGATAACGACGGAATCTTAGATCATTTAGATTTAGATGCTGATAACGACGGTATCGCTGATGTTGTTGAAGCTGGTGGAACAGATACAAACGGTGACGGTAAAGCTGATAACTTTACGGATGCTGATAATGACGGATTTAATGATGTTGTGGATGGTGATCCTACAAATGCTTTAGCTAACGGTAGTGATGCCAATGGTGCAAACACTGATAACGTTTTAATCGTTACTGGTGCTGACACCAATAATGATGGAACACCGAACTCTTATCCAAACGGTGATACTGATAACGACGGTAAACTAGACTATATTGATATCGATGCAGATAACGATGGTATACCAGATAATATAGAAGGTCAAACTTCAAGTGATTATGTAGCACCTAGTGGAATAGGTTCATCTATTACAGATGCTAACAACAATGGAGTTGACGATAATTATGAAGATGGTCAAATAGGTTTAACTCCTGTAAATACTGATAGTAGTGTAGATAACATACCAGACTATTTAGATTCAGATTCTGATAATGACGGTATTTTAGATATTGTTGAAAATGGAGATACAGATAATGTTTTATCTGGATCTGATATAGACAATGATGGTTTAGATGATAATTTTGATGATAACAATGATACTAGTATACAAGGTTCAACTGTAAATGATGGTCTTGGTAACGGTGATAAAGTTACAAATATTACAAATCTAGAAAATGCTTACGGAGATGCAGATAACGATTTCCCTGGAGCTGGAGATTTAGATTATAGAGATACATCAGACAGAGATAACGACGGTATCGCAGATAATATAGATATTGATGATGATAACGACGGTATTTTAGATCTTGTAGAAAATGGAAATAATGATGCTGATGGTGATGAAGATGGAGACGGAACACCTAATTACAGAGATACTACAGATAATGGAAATGCTGGTGATGGTTCTGTAACTAATTATACTGACTCAAATTCTGATGGAATTCCTGATGTGTATGATTTTGATAATGACGGAATTGCAAACCACATAGATTTAGATGCTGATAATGATGGAATACCAGATAACATTGAAGGTCAATCTACTATAGATTACGTTGCTCCATCTGGAAATGATGCTGACAACGATGGTTTAGATGACGCTTATGATGCAACACCAAATGGTAATGCAAATGGTTTAGGATCTTTAGGGTTAACTCCTGTAAATACAGATGCAAGTGCGACTGTTGGCTCAGATACAACTCCAGATTATTTAGATCTTGATTCAGACGGTGATGGTTTATTTGATGTTGTAGAATCTGGTGCCGGTTTACCAAATGACGGTAACGGAACATCAACAGGTATATTTGGTGCTAATGGATTAAATGATTTAGCTGAAACTGGAGATACAGATTTAGGTTATACAGATATCAACGGAGAGTACGACAATACACAAACAGATAATTTTGACGATAACGATCAAGATGTTTTAACTGTTGGTGATGTGGATTATAGAGATATTACAGATGATGGAATTCCTATGATAACACAAGTATATCAATTTGAAGCAGAAAGATGGATTGAGATTACAAATATCCATCCAACAAAAAGTATTGCTGCTAACCTTATCAATATACAATTATATAAAGATAAAACTGGTGTGCAAACTACTGCGCCAGATGTAACGCACACAGTAACATCTGCATTAGCTCCAGGTCAATCGGTTATCTTTGGTAACTCTAACAATACGTTAACTAATATCAATAGTAATGCAATTGCTGTTAAAAACAACGATTTAACTGATATTAGTGGTGCTAATGATATTATTACTTTATCAAAAGTAAATGGAGTTTCTTCTTACGAAAACAGATATGATATTATCGAATCTTTTAAAGATAAAACATCGTATGTAAGAATAGATGAAACGCTACAACCTAATGTAAATTATACAGAAAGCGAATGGGTTGTTTTTATAGATGATGCGTTAGATCCTTATAATTTCTTAATTGATTCAGCTGAGAGACATCCGCATGATCCGTTAATTTCGGAGATTGAAAGTTCGAACTCAGATGCAAATACCTTGTTAGGATTGCATAGAATAGAGAAAACAATAAGAACTGGTGGTAACTGGAATAATGGTTATCCTGATAGATCTAGATATGTTTCTGTTAATGAAAATTACGAACATCAAAATGAAAGATTGAGTGCGCGTAAATTAGAGGTATTAGGTTCTAATATTCTAGCAATAGATAATCAATTGTTAGTGGTAACCAATAATTTAAATATTACCACAAATGCAGAGATTCGATTGGTTGGAAAAAGTCAGTTTGTTCAAACGCATACAGGAGTTGCCGATATTACAGGTAACGGAAAAATGTATGTCGAACAAAACTCTGAACTTGCAAATATTTATAGATACAATTATATGAGTTCTCCTGTAAGAACAGTCGATTTACAAACGTATTCTATAGAATCAGTTTTAAAAGACGGTACAAACCCGGTTAGTTTTGCAGGTGTTGTTGGTCAAGGAGCATCAAACATTGCTAGAGATATTAATTTTGTTGGCGGTTATGATGGTAGTACAGGTACACCAATTAATATTGCAGATTACTGGATTTATACTTTTGCTAGTACAAGAGGACAAAGATCTAATTATGAACACAAGTATAAATCAGGAACAATAGCGCCAACAGATGGTTATATTTTTAAAGGACCAGAAGTAGCACAAAACTATACTTTTGTTGGTAATCCTAACGATGGAGAATTAACTACAGCAGTTGGAGGAAGTGACTCTTATTTAATAGGAAACCCATTTCCGTCTGCTATGAATGCTTTAAAATTCATTAAAGACAATATCAATTCTATCGATGGTAGTTTATATTTCTGGGATCATGTAGGCGAAGAAAACACTAGTTCTGAAACTAGCGGTCATAATTACCAAGGTTATGTTGGTGGTTACTCTACAATTAATCTTTCTATGGCTGTAGCTAGTTTAGGTAAACCTGCTGTTGGTGCGTTTAGCATTACCTTAGAAGCAGAACAAGCGACAACTAATACTTCTTCAATTACAGATCAAGCAAGAGAGGTTGTAAGGTTGAATACAAGTATAGAATTTTTAGAATTTAATAGAATTACAAGAGCAACAGATGAAATAAATATTAATTACAAATCTGCTACAGGTAAGACTTTAATTTTCCTTAAAGATAATGTAGAAGTTGGTACTTATGATTTACCTGCAACATCGGGTTATGAAACATTTACTATTAACGATTGTGTTATTGTTGGTTCTACTATCAGATTTGAGTCTTTAGATTCTAACACAATTGATATTGATTTTATAGAAATGAATGACGATGATGGAGATGTTTCATGTGCACCATCAAGTGGTACAGATAGTAGTTTATTTAAAACTCCTGGAACTTACATTCCTATCGGTCAAGGATTCTTTATAGGAGGTGATTCTGACGGTGGACCAATCGTGTTTAACAACAGTCAAAGACAATATGTTACAGAAGATAGTGGGAATGCTGTATTCTTTAAATCTGAAAGAAAAAAGGTTGTAGAACAAGATAATGGCGACTTTAATACATTGCCTTTATTAAAAATAGGAATGGACTTTGTTAGCGAAGATAGAGAGCCTTTACACAGACAAATTGGAGTGTCTTTTAGCCCAAACAATACTTTTGAATTTGAAAAAGGTTTTGATAGTCCTATTAACGATTTAGGTACAACGGATGTTTATTGGAAATTTGAAAATAGTGACAACAAATATGTTATTGCAGGAATTCAAAGTGTTTCAAATTCTTTAGAGATTCCTTTTGAAATAATAATGGATTATAAAGGTGCTGTTATTTTAAATTTAGATGATATCAAAAAGATAAACAACACTATTTTTGTAAAAGATAAGTTGAATAACAAAACATACGACATTACAAATAACGAAGTTGTTTTACAATTAGATAAAGGAGAGTATTTAAATAGATTCTCGATAGTATTTAGTCAAGACACTGTGTTAAGTGTTGATGATGTAAATCTAGAGAATCCAATAAATGATTTAATAACTACTTTCTTAGACAAAACTACTAACGAATTAGTAATTGATAATAAAAACAATTTAAACATCGAAAACGTAGTATTATTTAACCTTTTAGGTCAAAAAACAAACAGCTGGAACATTGATTCTTCTGATAGTGAAAACAGACTTAAAGTTAATAATATAGCTAACGGAGTATATATTGTAAACATTAAAACTGAAAAAGGTATGATCAGTAAAAAGGTTTTGCATAACAAATAGTTATAGAAATACATAAAAATAAAAAAGCCCAAACTTTTAAAAGTTTGGGCTTTTTTTTATTCTTTAAAAATTACTTCATCAAATGCTTTCTTACTAAAGTAGAAATAATTTTACCATCTGCTTGTCCTGCTAATTCTTCTTGCATAACCGCCATAACTTTCCCCATATCTTGCATCCCAGAGGCATTTAAATCATCTATAGTAGCAATAACTACTCCTTCAATTTCTTCTTCTGATAAAGCTTCAGGTAAAAACTGTTCTAACACAGCCAATTCTGCAAGTTCTGGTGCCGCTAGGTCTTCTCTACCCTGCTTAATAAAAATAGCAGCACTATCTTTACGTTGTTTAACTTGCTTCTGAATAATTTTTATTTCTTGCTCTTCTGATAATTCTTCTTGAACACCAGATTCTGTTTTTGCTAATAAAAATGCAGATTTAACTGCTCTTAAAGCCTGTAAAGCAACAGTATCTTTTGCTTTCATTGCTTCTTTCATTTTATTCATTACTTCTTTTTGCAAACTCATATTTACTTTATTAAATTATTATTTTTTTGTCTTTTTTAAATATAAAACATTTTTGTTGTAGTCTATAAAGGCTTTTCCTTTCTGTAAAATATCTGCACCTATAATTCCGTCAACTTCATCTGCATTATGCTGTTTAAGAGCGGTATTAACATGCGACAAGTCAAATAAAACAAGGTGTAATTGATTTGTTTTCCAACTACCAATTTTTAAGCTATTATTTTCAGACATCTGAGTCTCCATATCAATAGCTCCTGCACCTGCTGCTTTTGTTTCACTTTCTTCTGCAATTAACTTAAAATTAGAGATGGCATTTAAACCAACACAAGAATTAGATGCACCAGTATCCAATATAAAGCGGCCTTTAACACCATTTATTTTAGCTTTTAATTCTAAATGATTAGTAGCTAAGGTTTTTAGTTTAACCTTTACGTATTTCTTTTTTTTTAATATTTTTTCTAATTTCTTCATAAAATAATATCAGAAATCAAAAATACGATTTAAAACAATTATAAAATTAATACGATAAAATTTCTTTCATTTTGTGTTTATAAATATCAGACTCTTTAATGTTATGGTGCGTCCCACCATCAATAATAAAACAACTATTTTGTTTAGAAATGTTTAGATTAATTAGTGCTATTGAATCTTTATAAGAAGTAGTAACGTCTCTATTACCATGAAATATTATAATTGGTGATTTTACCTTAATAATATCTTTATCTGTTCTAAATTTATATTTAACTAAAAAGAGTGGAATAAATTTAGAATAGTTATGTATTGCTTTGGCTAAATTAAAAAACGGAGCTTCTAAAATTAAAATTTTTGCTTGATTACGGCTTGCGATATGTGTTGCAAAAGTTCCGCCTAAAGAAAAACCATACACAATAATATTATTTTCTTTAAACAGATTTTTTAAATGATTATAAACACAAAGAGCATCTTTATACATTGCGTTTTCATTAAAATCACCAGTGCTTTTACCATAATTTCTATAGTCGAATATTAAAACTTCGTAATTGTTATCTAGAAAAAATTGCACTCTTTTACCCCAAGTAGATAAATTACCTTTATTTCCGTGGCAGAATAAAATTACCCCTTTAGGTTTTTCTAATTTAAAATGAATTCCATTAATTTCATTATCATCAGGTGTTTTAATAAAAACTTCTTCATAAGAATTTTCAAAATTAAAATTGTAATTTCTATCTAATTTTTTACCATTCTTGAATATAAATTTCTCCTGATTAAAGTATAAAACAAGGAAATAAATAATAATGAAAAATGGTAAAGAAAAATACAACACAATCATAAATAGCTAATAGTTTTACAAAATTAAAGCAATAAAAAAACCGATACAATTAGTATCGGTTTTTTTATAAAGTAATTGAGGTTTATCCTCCAAAATCATCAAAACGAATATTCTCGTCTGCAAGACCAAAATCTTCACCCATTTTCTGAACCGCTTTGTTCATCAATGGAGGTCCACAGAAATATAGTTCTAAATCTTCTGGTGCATCGTGGTGATTTAAGTAATTATCGATAACACAATTGTGAATGAAACCAACAAAACCGTCTCCAGATTCATCATGAATGTCTTTTTTTACTTTCCAGTTATCTGCCTCTAAAGGATCTGATAAAGCTATATAAAATTTAAAGTTTGGAAAATCTTTTTCTAATGCTCTAAAATGTTCGATATAAAATAATTCTGCTTTAGAACGACCACCGTACCAATATGTAACTTTTCTACCTGTTTTTAAAGTTCTGAATAAATGATATAAGTGAGAACGCATTGGTGCCATACCTGCACCACCACCAACGTATAACATTTCTGCATCAGATTCGTTGATGAAGAATTCTCCGTAAGGTCCAGAGATCACACATTTATCACCTTTCTTTAAGTTAAAAATATAAGATGATGCTACTCCTGGATTTACATCCATCCATCCACCTTTAGCTCTATCAAAAGGAGGTGTTGCAATACGAACATTTAACATAATTTCTCTACCTTCTGCTGGGTAAGAAGCCATAGAATAAGCTCTTTCAACAGTTTCAGTATTTTTCATTACTAACGGACGTAATTTGAACTTGTTCCACTCTGCTTCGAACTTATCTGGAGTTTCATGTTCTTCTGGGTGAGCTGTAATATCCATATCTGCATATTTAATCTCACAAGGTGGAATTTCAATTTGAATATAACCTCCGGCCTTGTAACCCATATCTTCTGGAATTTCAACAACAAATTCCTTAATAAAAGAAGCTACGTTGTAATTTCTTACAACTACAGCATCCCATTTCTTAATTCCGAAAATTTCTTCTGGAATTGAAATATTCATGTCTTGTTTCACTTTAACTTGACAAGCTAAACGTGCTCCTTCTTTTAATTCTTTTCTAGAAAAATGAGGTAATTCTGTTGGTAAAGCTTCTCCACCACCAGAGTTTACATGACATTCACACTGAATACATGTACCACCACCACCACAAGCAGATGGTAAAAAGATTTTATTACTACCTAATGTAGATAATAAAGAATCTCCTGATGCTACTTCAATTTCTCTTTCACCATTAATCATAATCTTTACAGGACCAGATGGTGATAATTTTTGTTTTACAAATAGTAGTAATGCTACTAATACTAAAGTTAATAGTAAAAAAGCTGCTACTGTTGCAATAATGGTTCCTGTTGTACCTGCTGCTAATATCATGCTACTATTGGTTTATATTTGTATTTTCAGCTACAATTTCTTTAGCCTCTTTAATTTTCTCTTCTTTTTGCACTTTAGCTTCTTCTACTGGTTCTCCTTCTTTCTTCTCATCACCACCAGTTAACATTCCTCCGAAACTCATAAATCCAATTGCCATTAAACCAGTAATTATAAATGTAATTCCTAATCCTCTTAAAGCAGGTGGTACACTAGAGTATCTAATTTTTTCACGAATTGCAGCAATAGCTAAAATTGCTAAAAACCAACCAATTCCTGAACCTACACCATAAGTTAATGCTAAACCTAACGTAGGTATCTCTCTTGATTGCATAAATAAACTTCCTCCTAAGATTGCACAGTTTACAGCAATTAATGGTAAGAAAATACCTAGTGAGTTGTATAATGATGGTGAGAATTTTTCAACAATAATTTCTACCAATTGTACCATTGTTGCAATTGTTGCAATAAACATGATAAAAGATAAGAAACTTAAGTCGTAAGCTGCATATTCTGGGCCTAACCATACCAATGCTCCTTCTTTTAAAATATATTGATCTAATAACCAGTTTAAAGGCACAGTTACTGCAAGTACAAAAATTACTGCAGCTCCTAAACCAACAGCTGTGGCCACTTTTTTAGATACAGCAAGGTAAGAACACATCCCTAAGAATGTAGCAAATACCATGTTGTCTATAAATATCGATTTGAAAAATAATTCTATATGTTCCATATTCTATATTATTTAAACGCTTAGCGTCTAGTTTTCTTCTATTAATGATTTATTTTTAGAACGCTGTATCCAGATAATAATACCTACAACAATTAATGCCATTGGTGATAATAGCATAAAACCATTATTTTCATAACCAATTGCATACAATCCTGTTTTCTCTATTGGATCTCCTAAAACTTTAAATCCTAATAAAGTACCAGAACCTAATAATTCTCTAAAGAAACCAACAATTACTAATATTACACCATAACCAACTGCATTACCTATACCGTCTAAGAAAGATCTCCATGGCCCGTTACCTAAAGCAAAAGCTTCAAAACGCCCCATAATAATACAGTTTGTAATAATCAATCCCACAAAAACAGATAGTGTTTTACTTAGTTCGTAAGCAAAAGCTTTTAAAACTAAATCTACTATAATTACAAGAGTTGCAACTACTATTAGTTGTACAATAATTCTAATTTTTGATGGTATAATGTTTCTCATTAAAGAGATCACTACGTTTCCTAAACCTAATACAAACATTACAGAAATTGCCATTACAATAGATGCTTTTAACTCTGCTGTAATTGCTAATGCAGAACAAATACCTAATACTTGTATAGTAATTGGGTTATTATCTGCTAATGGGTCTGTAAGTAATACTGCGTCTTTTTTTGATAAAAGTCCCATAAATTATTTTTTTAAGTTTTTGAAGTAAGGCACATAAAGTGCTAAATCTTTCTTTATCATAGCAGAAATACCATCACCAGTAATTGTTGCACCAGCAATTGCGTCTACTTCATAATCTGTTTTATCTTCGTTTTTTGGATCGTTGTTTCCTTTAGCAACAGTAATCCCTTTAAAAGCACCAGATTCTGTCATTAAATGTTCGCCAATAAAGTCGTCCATAAAATAACGTTGTTTGATGTTTGCTCCTAAACCAGGTGTTTCACCTTTATGATCAAAATAAGCACCTTGAACAATCATGTTTTCATCCATAGAAACATATCCCCAAATAGCATCCCATAAACCTTTTCCTCTAATAGGAGCTACGTAGTATGTTTTACCATCTTTCTCTCCAACAAATAAAGGTAACTTTCTTACTTTACCTGCTTTAGCGTTTGCTTGCTGCTTTTTAACATCAATTAAATAAGCATCATCACTTTCAGAAACTTTGTCTCCTTCAATAACGATTTGCTTTTTTATGTATTTAGAAAACTCTTCTCCTGCGATTGATGTAGATACAAAGTTTGCACTAGATTCGTCGTTTTCATTAACACCCATAGCATACAAAATATTTTGTTGCTTTTCTATTCTTTCATTTTCTTTGATTGTAGGCTTTAAAGACGATGCTAAAAAGGCTAACAAAGAACCAACAATTAATACCATTACTACGGCAAAAACCATTGTATAACCATTACTATCTGTTCTCTTACTCATAATTAGGCAGTTTTAACTTTAGTACGTTTTAATCTTCTTTTTACGTTTCCTTGAACCACATAATGGTCTATTGTTGGAGCAAATACATTCATTAATAAGATTGCTAAAAATACTCCTTCTGGGTAAGCTGGGTTAAATACACGAATCATAATTGAAATAAAACCAATTAAGAAACCATAAATCCATTTACCTTTATTTGTTTGCGATGCTGTTACAGGATCTGTTGCCATAAATACAGCACCAAATGCTAAACCACCAATCATTAAGTGTTCCCACCAAACAGTGTTCATTAATCCGTAGAATTTACTAGAATCTGTAATAATTTCTGCTGCTACAATTTGATTAAAAATTAATCCCATAACTGCTGCTCCTATAAATGTAGAAACTATAATTCTCCAACTTCCTATTTTGGTAAAAATTAAAAAGGCTGCTCCTAAAAGAATTAATAATGTAGATGTTTCTCCTACAGAACCAGGAATAAAACCTGCAAACTTGTCCCAAGTAGAATAAATTACTTCTTGATTTTGTGCGTAACTACCTAAAATAGTTTCTCCAGAAATTGCATCTGCAGTACCTACTCTATTTACTGCATCATGAACCCAAACCTTATCTCCCGACATCCATGTTGGATATGCAAAGAATAAAAATGCTCTAATAGTTAAAGCTGGGTTTAAAATATTCATACCTGTACCACCAAATACTTCTTTACCAATTACAACTCCAAATACAACTGCTACTGCTAACATCCATAAAGGTGTGTCAATTGGTACAATTAATGGCACTAACATACCTGTTACTAAATACCCTTCTTCTACTTCATGACCTTTAATTACTGCAAAAATAAATTCTACAATAAGACCAACTCCATAAGAAACGATTACTAAAGGCAATACTTTAATGATACCTATCCATAGATTATCCCAAGTTAAAAAAGAACCTAACACTGTAAATTCTGATGTAATACCTTGAGCTCTTTCTATAGCGGCATAATGCTGGTAACCTGCATTAAACATTCCGAAAAGCAAACATGGTATTAAAGCCATAATTACAATATTCATTGTACGCTTTAAATCATCTGCTGCTTTAATATGAGTTCCTCCGTGAGTAACTTCATTTGGCAAATATAAAAAGGTATGGATTGCGTTAAACGCAGGAGCCATTTTTGTTCCTTTATATTTCTCTTTTAAATTATGTAAGTTTTGTTTTAAGCTCATAACTTTATCCTAATTCTTCTCTCATTAAATCTAAACCTTCACGAATAATCTTCTGATGTGGTTGTTTAGATACACAAATAAATTCTGTTAGTGCAAAATCTTCTGGCGCTACTTCGTAACCACCTAAAGCTTCCATTTCATCTAAATCTTTATACATAAATGCTTTTAATAATTGCATTGGATAAATATCTAAAGGAAAAACTTGCTCGTAAGAACCTGTAACAACAAAGGCTCTATGCTCACCATTAGTATTGGTGTTAAGATCGTATTTTTTCTTAGGGTTTAACCAAGAAAAAGTTAATGCTCTAGAAGTAGATACTTTATTAAAAACTGGTTTATTCCAACCAAAAAATTCATAATCATCTCCTTCTGGAATTGCAGTTATTTGATTATCGTAATAACCTAAAAACTCATCTAACTTTACTTCTTTACCCGTAAGTACGTTTCCAGAAATAATTCTAGTATTATCGTTTTCTAAATTATTAGCAACTAAATCTTCTATCGATGCACCAGCAATTGCTGTAACATATTGAGGTTTGCTAAATTTAGAACCTGTTAAAGCAACTGTTCTAGTTAAATTTAACTTTCCTGTTAAGAATAACTCACCAATAATCGCTAAATCTTGTGGTGTAATAACCCAAACAACTTCACCTTTGTTAATAGGATCTATTTTTGCAATTTGAGTACCAACATTACCAGATGGATGCGGCCCAGAAACTTTATGCAATTCTACTCCTGTTAATTTTGATAAAGGAGAAACTGAATTTGAACCAACAGATACGTGTACTTTACCAGCTGTTAATTTCGAAACAGCTGTTATAGCTGCTTGTAATTCTGCTTCTTTACCGGCAAGAGTGTAATCTAAGTCTGCTGCTAAAGGTGCACTTGCATATGCAGAAACAAATATTGCTTTTGGTGCTTGGTTTGGATTTGCAACAATGTCATAAGGACGTTGTTTTACAAATGGCCAACAACCAGAAGCAAATAAGTAATCTTTTACCTCATCTGCAGACATATTGTTTGCATCTTTAGTACCAAATTCTTTATATACTTGTGTAGCATCTGCAGCAATTTTAACTGCTAAAACTTTTCTTCTTGCCCCACGTATTACCTCTACTACTTTACCAGAAACCGGACTAGGAAATAAAATACGTTCGTCACTTTTTGAATGAAAAAGTGATTCTCCTGCTTTTACCTCTGCACCTTCTTTGGCTGTAAGTTTTGGTATTATTCCGTGAAAATCTTCTGGCTTAACTGCATAAACACTACTTTGAGAAACCTTAGTAGTATTTTTTTCTGCAACGCCAACAAGCTTAATATCTAAGCCTTTTTTAATACGAATGTCTTTTGACATAGTAAATTGGAATGTTTAGTTATCTAAAAAAATCAAGCAAAAATAAAGATTTTGACGATGAAGATTCACATAAATGAGGCTTAATCTTGGTTAAATATTCTTATTTATATTTATTCTAAATAATTTATTATTTAGAAAACCTTGTTGTTTTTTTTATAAAAATAAAAACATCCTAATTAAAATTGATATTTGAATAATTATTCTTATTAATTTTACAATTTTAATAAAAAAGGTACAGTCTTTGCTTTTAATGACAGCGTAATAAATTTAGTATTTTAAAAAATATGATAAAATTAATCCTTAAGAAATTAACTTTTATTTTTTTAATTTTTTGCTCATTTACAAATGCGCAAAACATTAAAACAATTCAATTAAGGCCGCTACAAGAAAACAATTTTGTTGCTATTGTTCCTCTAGGCACAACTTTAGAACTTTCTTTTGATGATTTAGATGCAGATAGTAAAGAGTATCAATATAAAATAGAAAGAAAAACGCACGATTGGAAAAAAAGCCGATTACTTTCTAGCCAGTTTATAAATGGTTTTGATCAAAATACAATTATAAATGTTACAAATTCTTTTAATACACTGCAAAATTACACACATTATAAAGTACAAATACCTAACGCAAATACAGCAATTACTAAAAGCGGCAATTACTTAATATCAGTTTTAAATACTTATGATGAAGTTGTATTTTCTAGAAGATTTGTATTGTATGAAGATAAAGTAATTGTGCCAGTTTCTGTTGTTAGAAGCAGAAATACGAAGACGTTAAATACACAACAAACTGTTCAATTTTCAGTAAATTATAACGGATTGAGAATAAATAATCCTAACCAAGAAATTAATGTTACCATTTTAAAAAATAACAATTGGCAAGAAACAATTAGTAATTTATCACCTACTTTTTATAAACCGAATCAGTTATTATATACTTACACCAATAAAACAAATTTTTGGGGCGGAAATGAATATTTAAACTTTGATAGTAAGTTAATTAGAAATACAAGTTTAAATATTGTAAAAGTTTTAAGAGACGATATTTATCATCATTATATTTATCCTTTTACTTATAACAAATACAGACAATATAGTTACAACCCTGATATTAACGGACAATTTCTAGTCAGAAATTTAGAAGTAAACAACAGCAACACAGAAGCAGATTACGCTTTAATGCATTTTACATTAGAAGTAGAAGAAATGTTTAAAGAAAAGGAACTTTATATTTATGGCGCTTTTAATAATTTTACTATTTCTGATGAAAACAGAATGTATTTTGACCCAAAAACAAATACATACAGAGCAAATATTCTACTAAAACAAGGTTTTTACAATTATACGTTTGCATCCGTAGGAAAAGACAACGTTCTAAACACCAACGAAATTAACGGCAGTTTTTTTGAAACAGAAAACGAGTATACTGTTTTGGTGTATTATAAACCTATTGGTAGTTTGTATGATAGAGTTATTGGTGTTGGCAAAGGCTACTTTAATCAAAATAACTAATTTGTAAATTGATTTGTAAAAACAAATCAAAAAAACTACTTTTACTATGTATGATAGAATTAGTAACAAAAGGCATAAAAATTTCTGTAAAAACTAACTACAATGGTTCTAGTTATAGAAACAACAGGCTTCATCATGTTTTTTCTTACACTATATCGATTACAAATCAAAGTGAAAACAAGGTAAAACTAACAGATCGATTCTGGAAAATTTTTGATTCACAAAATCAAACTGAAATAGTTAGCGGAGAAGGTGTTGTTGGACAAACACCAATTTTAGAACCAAACGATCATTACACATATAAATCTGGTTGTTTTTTAACATCCAATATCGGCGCAATGAAAGGTTTTTACACAATGATTAACTTAGAAACTTACGAGCAATTTAAAGTATATATCCCAACTTTTCAACTAACAACTACCGCCTTATTAAACTAGCTAAAAAAAAGAATAAAGTTGCTAAAATTCAAGATCCTGCTTGTTTAAATTGCGGACATCCATTTAGCGGTCACGAAAAATTTTGCCCAGAATGTGGACAAGAAAACAAAGGAGATAAAATAACTTTTGTAACTTTTGTTTACGAAATGTTTAATGGTGTTTTTAATTTTGATGCAAAGTTTTGGAAAACTTTAATTCCGCTACTTACCAACCCAGGTAAAGTTTCTAAAGACTACAAAGAAGGCAAAAGAAGTAGATATTCCAATCCTTTTAGATTTTACATTACCGTTTCTATAATTTCATTCTTAATTTTAGGTTTAAAAATTAATTACAAAAAATATCAGGCTTTAGTTAAGGCTGATGTTCAAAAAGAATTAAGTATTAACGAAAAGATTAACAATACAGAAATAGAAAGAGACTCTATTACTAAAATTGTGCAAAAGGAATTAGATAAGTCTATTATTCCGATTTCTAAAAAACAAAAAAAAGAAATTCTTGATGATATAGAAAAGGAAGAAAATGACAGTATAAAAAAGAAAAAAGCGAAAAAAAGAAATTTTAGTTTTGGAAAAGGAACTAGAATAGAAAAATTTTTAGAATTTCAAAAAGAACATCCAAAAACAGATGTAGATAATGCACTAGATTCTTTAAAATATAGTAAAAACTTTAACAATAGATTTCTATATCAAAGAGTAAAAGTGATGAATAAAGTAATGGACGACAATGATAGTTATGATAAGTTTGTTAACGAATCTCTATCTTACATCTCTATTTCTTTATTTATATTTCTACCATTATTTACGCTCTTTTTAAAACTTTTATATGTTAGAAGAAAATTTACATATGTAGACCATCTAATATTTGTGTTTCATACACAAACTGTTTTTTTTATGCTGCTAACAATTGTATATATTTTAAGTTTTTTTATGAAAGTAGAAAACGCTTCTATTTTTATATTGATATTCTTAACCTACTTGTTTTTAGCAATGAAAAAGTTTTACGACCAAGGTTATATAAAGACACTATTTAAATTTCTAATGTTGAATTTTGTCTACATGATTATGGCAGTTTTAGGAGTAGTTTTAGTTACTTTAATCTCTTTTGCAATTTATTAATTTACAAAATCTAAATACAACATATTTACAGAAGAACTTTCTTTTTTTACTGAAGTTACACTTACTGTTTCTACAATATCACGTTTCATTTTTAAAGATATATCTGCAGTCCCTTTACTTTCATTTTGATGAAATTGAAGAATATTATCTTGCTCAAATACCGTATTAATAGCTAACCACTCAGAAAACCAAATACGTCTTTGCGTTTTCATTTCATCAGTGTATAATGTAGAAGAAGACCAAATTTTTGGCTCTTGAGGTAATTCTGTAAAATGTTTTTGCTCTCCATCCCAAACCAATTCAAAAGTTTTTAAACGATTTTCCCAATCAACAAGAATCAATGTAAATGGCTCAATTCCTTCAAAATCAAATTGATTAATAAAAAAAACAGCATTAGCGTCTGTTAATATTTTTTTAACGATTACACCTCTACTCATCTTGTAAGAATCTTTTCTTTTATGAATCGTAAAACCGCCGTTTAACAAACAAACCAATCGTTTTTTATCACTTAAACCAATCCATGTTCCGCCAGCAACTTCATCCTTAGGATATGTTAAAACCACACCATCTTCTACATAATCTTTAGGTGGTAATGTTTTTCTTAAAGGTGTTTCATCTCTATTAGATGTTAAAATAAAATTGTTATTACCTAAAGGAAGGTACGTAACTGTGCACATATTATAATTTAAATTTAATTATTAAAATTTTTACATTGACGCTCTAAAATTAAATTATTCTCAATAAAAGAGATTAAAAATCGACTTAATTTATTGAAACAAAAATTGTAACTTTGAAACTCAAAATTAGTAGATTAAAACTTAAAATCATACAATATGGCAAGAGGATTTTTTAATGTTCCAAAAGCAGTAAACGAACCAGTAAAAAGCTATGCTCCGGGTTCTCCTGAAAGAGAAGAATTATTAGCAACTTACAAAACCATGTTTAACGACAATATTGATGTGCCAATGCATATTAATGGAGAAGAAGTTAGAACTGGTAACACAAAAAACATTACACCTCCGCATGATCATAAACATGTAGTAGGTCAATATCATACAGCAGACAAATCTCACGTAGAATCTGCTATTTCTACAGCTTTAGCTGCAAGAGAGGCTTGGTCTTCTGTTTCTTGGATGGAAAGAGCTTCTATTTTCTTAAAGGCTGCAGAATTATTAGCAGGACCTTACAGAGCAAAAATGAATGCTGCAACAATGATTGCACAATCTAAAAATGTACATCAAGCAGAAATTGATGCTGCTTGTGAAATGATAGATTTCTTTAGGTTTAATGTAGAATATATGACTGATATTTTTAAAGATCAGCCAGCATCTGCACCAGGAATCTGGAACAGAGTAGAATATAGACCATTAGAAGGTTTTGTATATGCAATTTCTCCTTTTAATTTTACTTCCATCGCTGCCAACTTACCAGCATCTGCTGCCTTAATGGGTAATGTTGTTGTTTGGAAACCTTCTGATCACCAAGCATATTCTGCACAAGTAATTGTAGACTTATTTAAAGAAGCTGGTTTACCAGACGGTGTAATTAACGTTGTTTATGGTGACCCTGTTATGATTTCTGATACCGTTTTAGAATCTCCAGATTTTTCTGGATTACATTTTACAGGTTCTACTTTTGTTTTTAAAGAATTATGGAAACAAATTGGTACAAACATTCATACATACAAAACCTACCCAAGAATTGTAGGAGAAACTGGTGGTAAAGATTTTATCTGGGCACATAATTCTGCAAATCCGTTACAAATTGCAACAGCAATTACAAGAGGAGCATTTGAGTATCAAGGTCAAAAATGTTCTGCAGCATCACGTGCTTACATTCCTACTTCTATTTGGGGCGATGTTAAAAAACATTTAGAAGCGCAAATTTCTGAGTTAAAAATGGGTACTCCAGAAGACCCAACTAACTTTGTAAACGCTGTAATACACGAAGGTTCTTTCGACAAAATTGCTAAGTATATCGATATCGCAAAAGAAGATAAAGATGCAGAAGTAATTATTGGAGGTAACTACGATAAATCTGTTGGATACTTTATAGAACCAACTGTTATTTTAGCTAAATCACCAACATTTGCAACTATGACAACAGAGCTTTTCGGTCCTGTTATGACAATTTATTTATACGAAGATGCAGAATGGGAAGCTTCTTTAAAACTAGTTGATGAATCTACAGAATATGCTTTAACAGGTGCAATTTTATCTACGGATAGATATATTGTAGAAAAAGCATCGAAAGCTTTAGAAAATGCTGCAGGTAACTTCTATATTAACGACAAGCCAACAGGTGCTGTTGTAGGACAACAACCGTTTGGAGGAGCAAGAGCTTCTGGAACAAATGACAAAGCTGGTTCTGCTCAAAACTTATTACGTTGGACTTCTGTTAGATTGATAAAAGAAACATTTGTAACACCAACAGATTACAAATATCCTTTCTTAGGATAATATATTTTAAACAAAAAAAGCCTCATCAAATTGATGAGGCTTTTTTTATTATCTTTTTTTAATTTACAGAAAAAGTAGCAATCTGACCAATAGAAGTTGCACCTGAATTATCTGTAACATTCACTTTCCATGAATATGTTTTACCAGAAGCTACAGAAACATCATACATTTTTTCAGAGAGAGATGTAGTCACAGAATTAATTACATCATCTTCACCAAAAAACACTTCGTAAGTTAAAGTATCGCCTGTGTTAATATCCGAAGCATCCCAAGTTAAACTTAAATTACCTGCATTTACTGTTGCATTATCTGTTGGTGTTTTTAAATCTGCCATAAAAGGAGCATAATTTGTTACACCATCACCTTTGGTAAAAAAAGCAAAAATTTCTGATTTACTAGATAGATTATTGGTAACATCAATGGCATTTACTTGCCAATAAAAAGCTGTTGCCTTTTCTAAAGTTATGGTTGCACCTGTAGAAGAAATAGTTCTATTTTCTATTACTTCTACTAATTGCCTGTCTTTGGCAATTATAAGATTATATTCTAAATCGTCATTATCAGGATCGATAGCGGCACTCCAATTAAATGCAATTGTATTGTCTGTGCATAACAAATCTTTAGAAGGAAATGTTAATTGAACAATACTTGGCGCTTGATTAGCTGGTTGTTTTTTAGAGCACCTTACCAAAAAAAAGCTAATGCAAAATGCGCAAAAAATAATTATTGATTTTCTCATTCTTTTAATAATTTAATGGGTTTCGCATCTATTGATAACTTTAAAATATAGATTCCTTTTGCATAATTTTTAAACGGAATAGTAACAGAATTATCTTGCACCTTTTCTGTATTCTGATATACCTTCTTACCTTGAACATCAAAAATTAAAACATCTATTGTACTTTTTTCGGTTCCTATTGGAAGTAATAACTCTACAGCATCTACAACTGGGTTTTTCAACAATAAAACATCTTCTATGGTTGTCTTAAAAATGCCCTCACATTCTTTAGCCGTTTTTATTTCTAGCTTACCACCTTCTTTAAATTCAACTTCAAAATTAGTATCGTTAGAAACTCTAACAAGTTTTTCATTTAAAAACACATTGTAAGGCGCTGTACCCTTTGCAACGTTAAAAGTATATTTTCTTAATCCGTTTTCTGCAGTTGCTTTTAAAGAAATTTGTTGCGCTGCTACAATTTCTACTTCAAAACATTGTGTGTATTCTAGTTCTTCTGTTTCTATACAAACAGTGTAAATTCCTGGATTTAAATTTTCAAACATTGTTGACGAACCGCTTATTTGAGAATTTAAAACTGTTGAACTACCCGTTACAGTTACATTATAAGTAAAAGATGTTTGTTTTACATCAACTTTAATTATTCCGTCATTTTCACCTACACAAGTTTCTGACGTTGTCTGTACAGAAATATTACTTGTATCTATTTCCGGCTCTGTTACTGTTATCGAGTAATCTTCTACTTCTCCCCACTCGGTTTTTTGATCTGCATCACATGGCCCATCTCCAAAACCGTCATCAGGATCATCATATTCTATTAAAACTCTCATGGTTGTTTTACCAAATTTAGCATCCGAAGGAACATTTATACTAAACGTAGCTGTAGAAATATCTTCTAGTTTTGTACCTAAATCATATCTTTCTGTTTCTTTATCAAAAAGAAAATCTCTATTCCAATCGATAAAAACATAACAGTGATCTTGAAAACCTGCCGTATCAAAAGTTACTGTAATTGTATAAGTTTCATTTCTAAAAACGTTGGTATTTATAGAAGTAAAGTCTTGGTAGCCATCTACAGTATCGTTGCCAGAAGTGTTATTAATAGAATTAAAAGTTACGTTTGTAATATGTTCTGAACCACCTGCTTCATCTGTATAAGTTGCAGCACAATATTCCGGAGTTTCTGTAGTAAACCTAAAAGGAGTAGAAAACGCCCCTTCGTTACAATTATTTACACCTTTAACTCTCCAATAATATTCTGTATCAGGATTTAAATTATTGACTTGATAATTATTGGTGCTTGAAGTTCCTGAAGAAACTATATCTGTAAAATTAGAATTAGACGAAACTTCTACATTATAAAAACTTGCATTTACATCTTCTTGCCAAGTTAATATTTCTATTAACGAAACTTCTGTTGCCTGATTAGTTGGTGTTAACAAAGTAGTTACAGCCAAATTAGCATCAGTAATATTTAAATTTAAGTTTATTGTTTGATTAACACCTGTGCTATTTGCTGCTATATTAATTTCATAATCTCCTGCTGTAATTCCGTCTAAATTAGAAACAGACAATGTTACGTTACCGTCGCTATTTATAGAAGTCGGATTAAAACTAACTTCAGAACCAGAAGGATTACCAGTTGCTGCAAATGTTACATTTTCTGAATATCCATTGATAAAATCTAAATTTAGAATATAATCTACTGTTTGATTTCCGGTGTTACAAGCAGATAATTCTCCGCTGGTATTTGTAATCAAAAAAGAAGGCGTAGTAGATTCTATTTCGAAATTTACTGAGTTTACGTTATAAAAAATATTGTCTGCAGCTTCTACTAATATTCTAGCTTGTGTTGTAACATTATTTGGCACAGAAATTACTTCTGAACCATCGTTTGCTGTATTTGCTGCTAAAATTATCGGAAACGTTAATCCGCCATCTATTGATAGTCTTATATTAACGTTAGCACAATTTATTGGCGCAACATCTGTTGTCCCTTTATTCCATGTTATTGTTTGAGAACTACCAGCATCCCAAACAGTTGCAGTATTTTGAGAGGTAACAGTAAAGGCATCTGCATCTTCTACAGTTACAACCATATCATCTCTAGAAGTTCCGCCACCTGTATTGTTGTTATCTCTAACCAATAAAGAAAAATTCATTTCTCTTGCTACGCTTGGTAAAACTTCCCAAGTAGAAGAAACGCTACCAGAAATAACTGTTGCTAAAGCAGGCATGTATCTATCCGAAGAAACCTTAGAAGGTAAAGACCTAAACATAGGACCTACATTGTTTGTGCTATTTGGTGGCATTGTACCAACCTCGTTATCTGTTTGTTCCCAATTATAAGTTAAAGATGAAACGCCGTCTGCATCTGTAGCATTACCTCTTAATACAAAAGGCGTAGATTTAGGAATACTATAATCTAAACCTGCACTAGCAACTGGCGCACTGTTGTTATTACTTGTTAAAGTGGCACAACTTGCAGTAGAAGCAATTACATTTTGCATTTGTTTAATACTAACTGCATGAAAATAATCATCACTTTGACCTTGTACATTTGGCGCACAAATACCAGCATACCCCATAATTGTAGAAGCGCTCCCTGGTTCTACAGCAGTGGTATTTGTTCTTTGGCAATCGTTATTTTGTGTATGAGTTGCACCAAATTGATGCCCCATTTCGTGTGCTACAAAATCAATATCATAAGGATCTCCGATAGGTGAACTTCTACCTGTAACTCCTTTTGCTTTTTGACCAGTAACACAAACAACCCCTAAACCAGCTAAACCATCTCCGCCAATACTAAAAATATGTCCTATATCGTAATTGGCTGTTCCTATTCTAGCATCTGCAATGGTTTGTACTTCATCAATCATTTCATCAGGATCGCCATCTGTAATATTATCTGTATCTGCATCTAAGAAAATTACTTCATCATTATTTGCAACAATAACCATTTTAACGGCTAAATCTTTTTCGAACAACCCGTTAACCCTTGTCATAGAAGTATTCATAGCAGATAAAACTGCTGCCTTTTTTTCTGAATCTGATGCAGCTGCAGAAATACCTTGATTATTTAAGTGAAACTGCGCATATTCTCCGCTACAAACCAACGCCAATCTAAAGGTTCTTAAATTTCCATCGTTTAATGATTTTGCAGCGATTTCGGGTGCAATTTGTTTGCTTGCAACTTCTTCTACATCACATTTAAAATGATGATCTTCTTCTTTTAAATCTGAAGTTTTATATACAATATATTCTTTATTATCTTTTGAATATGGATCTACGTATACAGTTTTACCGTTTGTAGAAAATATTACTGCATGAAATCCATCTAAACCAACACTTACTTTAGCAAAAGAGGTTGGATTTGTAATACCGATTGCTGTATACGATTTTATCGAAGGAAACTTTTCGGCTAATCCTTTTTCAAAATTTGAAGATTCTTTTAATTTAAAAAGCTCTAAATCACCTTCTGAATTTGGTAATTTTATGGTAGTAAAAGCCGTTTTAGCTTTAGAATTTAAATTTGTTTTTACCTGGTTTACATCTAAATTATACAGAGAAAATTTATCTGGAAAATTTTTAAAACTTCTTAACTCTTTCTTCTGTAAAGCACTGTTCTTTTGATCTATTTTTTGCCAAATTTCTTGACCTTGTACAGTAAGGGAAAAGCATATAAAAAGAGCACTTATAAAAAATTTATTTAGTTTTATCACCATAATAATATTTTGAAGATTAGGGGTTTCCAAATATAAGGAAATATTTATCTTTGTAGTCGATAATATGAACAGAAACATACTACTTAAAGACTTAAAAGTCAAAGATTACAAAGATACTTGGGATTATCAAACTAAACTTTTACAAGATATTGTAGATGTAAAAATTGCTAATCGAAGAAAAAACCTGAACCAAACTACGGATAACCACCTACTTTTTGTAGAACATCCGCACGTTTATACCTTAGGTAAAAGTGGAGATTTGAGTAATTTATTATTAAACGAGAAACAATTAGAAGAAAAAGGAGCTACATTTTATAAAATAAATCGTGGTGGCGATATTACGTATCATGGACCAGGGCAAATTGTAGGTTATCCTATTTTAGATTTAGAGAATTTTTTTACTGATATTCATAAATATCTACGTCTTTTAGAAGAAAGTATAATTTTAACAATTGCAGAATATGGTTTAAAAGGTGAAAGAAGTGATGGCGAAACGGGAGTTTGGTTAGACGTTGGAACACCGTTTGCACGTAAAATTTGTGCAATGGGAATTCGATCTTCTCGTTGGGTTACCATGCATGGTTTTGCTTTAAACGTTAACACCAATTTAGGTTATTTCGACAATATTATTCCGTGTGGAATTAGAGGGAAAGCAGTTGCTTCGATGGAAGCAGAATTAGGTAAAAAACTAGATTTAGAAGAAGTAAAATCTAAAATTTTAAAACATTTTAAAAATCTTTTTGAGGTGAATGAGTTTGTAACCTCAGATTAATTAAAATAATTACATCTCTTTGTCTAAGTCTTTATCTAAAGACTCGACAATAGCTTGTTCTGTTTTTTGAATTATTTCTTTAATAATTAGCGTAAATTCTTCTAAAGTTTTTTCTTTATAGTTAAAATACGGATCGTTAATATGATCAAATACATCTTTAACTTGGTGCTCTGCAATTAAAGAGTGTTTTGTATTGTCTGCAAACAAACGAACACAGAAACACTCTTCTAAATACCTTTCAGTTTTCCAATTTATAGCCCAAAATAGGTTTGGCTCGTGTATTTTTAACTGAAAATCTTTATTTGTATTACTTTTATTTAATTGTAAAACCAATTTTTTAAATTCAGCAGATAAATTAGACGCAAGTATGTTTTTCTTATCATTCATTGGTTCTGTTATTTATCTAGAAATTTAACAAATACAAACATTTTACAAATTTTACTTTTCTTCGTTAAAGTACACTTTGTAATATTTCATTTTTTTCTCTTCGTCGTAACCTCTTTCTATATATTCTGATGCTGCTTCTGGCGCATCTACATCTAACTTGATATTGATATTAGTATCTAATTTTATTTCTGTTTTTAATTTGTTTTTCTCTTTCTTTAAAACAACTCCAGAAACATCAAAATTATTTCTTATTAAAACATCGTTTAAGTTTTCGAAATGCTTTTTATAATCATCAAACTGCTCTTTGTGTTTTTCGTCTGTGAAAACTTCGTCTTTAAAAGTAGCATAATCTACAGATTCATTTTCTTTGAAATAATCTACAGTATTTGCAAGAAAATTACCTTGCTGCTGCATACCTAATTCTGGTTTTATTACTTCTTCTGAAAACTCTTTACACATTTCTAAATAACTTTGCGTGTGCGAATTGTAATCGTCTGCAAGTTTTACATTTAAGAAATTATTGATCCAATATTGAGCATCGTAATTATGATTGTCTACAGAAAAAACCACGGTTCCTTCTGCGTCTGCAGTGTTTAAAACCAAACAACCTTTGTCTATTCTTTTTGTAGAAATTCCTTTTTGTACAACGACATCAAAACTTTCGTTATCGTCTAAATAGGTTTGAAAAAAATCTACTTTATTTTCTATCTTAAAAATACCTACAGCTTCTGTTAAAACATCTTTATATTCTATACCTTCTATAAAAACTACAATAACGTCTCCTGTTTTTATTTGTGCCGAATTAGATTGTTCGAATAAATGATTTACAATACTTTTAGAGTAATCTACAAAAGCAGCTTCTTCTTTAAAAATTTCTGATGTAAAGTTATTTAAAGGATCTAAACGTGCATCTTCATGATTTACAAAACGATAACTTTGGGTTAAATTACCAAATGGTTTCATTAAGAAATTCTTCATTAAATCGTAACTTTCTTGATCGAAACGAATTAAGTCTTCTGAGAAAACATTTTGTCCGCTATTAAATTTATTTGCTACTTTATGAAGAATGCATTTTGTAATTTCTGCTCTTGTTTTTTTAATCATCACTTAAATTTTGGAGCGTAAAAATAGAAAAACTTTGCCTATGATTAAGATATAAATTACGTTTCTGTAAAAAATTAGTTGGCAAAAATTCTTAGCCCTGATTGAGTGGCGTGTTTGAGCTCTTTTTTGTTTTTCTCAAAAAAAGCGAGTAACGAAAGCAGGAAATAGCTTCTAAAAAAATTAAAGATCTAATTTTATTTGTTCTGGCAAAAGTTTAAACGTTTTTCTGTGGTAATTTGTAGCGCCAAATTCTCTAATTGCATTTCTGTGCTCTTTGGTAGGATAGCCTTTGTTTTTTTGCCAATTATACATAGGAAATTCTTTATGAATTTTTGCCATATAATCGTCTCTATAGGTTTTTGCTAAAACAGATGCTGCGGCAATACTTAGGTATTTAGAATCTCCTTTTACAATTGTTTTATGAGGAATTTCTTTATAGTTTTTAAACTTGTTTCCGTCTACAATAATAAACTCTGGCGTAATATTTAGTTTTTCGATTGCTCTATGCATGCCTGTTATAGATGCTTGTAGCACGTTAATTTTATCGACTTCTTCTTGCCAAACAAAAGAAACGCCAAAGGCAATTGCATGTTCCTCTATAAACGGTCTTACTTCTTCTCTTTTTTTTTCTGATAATTGCTTAGAATCATTTAAAAAAGGATGCGAAAAATTATCTGGTAAAATAACTGCCGCAGCAACTACTGGCCCAGATAAACAACCTCTACCAGCTTCGTCTGTACCTGCTTCTAAGGCAAAACCACTATAATTAAGTTCTAACATAATGCAAAGAAAAGAAATTTTATTTTAGCTTTTTAAAAGAATGGTTTACTAGATTTTTATTGTTAAAAAAGTTATTTGGTAATTAACGTTTATAGAGATAATTAAACATTTAAATTTTCGTTTAATTATTTTACATTTGTTCACGAAGAAATTCTATATGAAAAGTAACATAATTTTCTCTTTTTTAATCTGTTTTTTACTAACTCAAAATCTATTTTCACAAGGTTTTGGACAAGGTGGTTTAAACGGAAACGCAGTTATATTAAGAGATTCTACAAATACAAGCCCAATTAATGTAACTTTATCGGGTAAAACAAAGTATACAGATTATAAGATTTTTTCTCATAAGAAAGACACCACTTATATTGATACTACATTAACGTTACAGAAAGAATATAAGTTTAATTACCTTAGAAAAGATTTATTTGAGTTTATAGAATTTCATAATCAAGGACAAACTTTAAATAATTTAGGTTATTCTTTTGATAACATTTACAGGTTTCCAGACCTTGGTTTTACCGCAAAGCAAGTAAGCTATTTAGATATAGACGATATTAAATATTACGAAGTACCAACACCAACTACAGAAATACTTTATAGAACTGGTTTGCAACAAGGGCAAGTTTTAGACGCGCTTTTTACACTAAACTTCTCTAAGAGATTAAATGTTTCTTTGTCTTACAAAGGCCTTAGATCTTTAGGTGCTTACAGGCAAGCATTGGTTAGTAATGGTAATTTTAGAGGTGCTTTTCATTACACAACAAAGCAAAATCAATACGAAATTAGAGGGCATTTAACGACTCAAGATTTTTATCATCAAGAAAACGGTGGTTTAACAACGGCTTCATTAGAAAATTTTATTACTGATGATGAAAATTTTCAAACAAGAGCTCGTTTAGACGTTAATTTAACCAATTCTGAAAGCGAGTTTGATGGCAATCGAGTGTATGTAGAACACAGTTATAAGCTGATTTCTAGCAAAGACTCTGTAAACAATAAAGATTTTAGCAATTTAAAAATTGGCCATGTTTTTACCAATGAAAATAAAAGTTACGAGTTTATACAAAATACATTAACAGAAGATTTTTTTGGTAGTGCAAGCTCTTCTAACCCTGATGACAAAAAAGCAATTAGCAAGCTCACAAACAACCAATTAAATTTAGAATTTAACTCTAAATATGTTTTGGGTAAGTTTAAAGCGAAAGCAGAACTAACTAATTATTCTTATGGTTATGACACCATTTTAAACAGTAATAGTAACATCAATAAATTAAAAATAGAAGGTAACGCTATTTCTTTTGGTGCAGATTGGAATGCTAAAATTAAAAACTTTAAACTAAATGCAGATGCTTCTGTAACACCGGGCAACGGTAGACTTTCTGGTAATTATTTAAAAGGGGAAGCTGTTTTTGAAAAAGATAGTATTTTTAGTGTGAAAGGAACCTTATTATTAAGCTCTAAATCGCCAAATTTTAACACATTATTGCATCAAAGTGAATATGATGCTTACAATTGGCAAAACGACTTTAGTAATGTAAACACAAGAGATTTAGGTTTTGACTTTGCTTCTAAATGGGGTAATGCTTCTTTAAACTTTACCAACATAGACAATTACACTTATTTTGATGAAGATAGCAAACCACAGCAATTTGCAAACCAAATTACCTACCTTAAAGTAAAGGCTAACAGAGAGTTTAAGCTTGGTAAATTCGCTTTAGACAATACACTAATGTATCAAAATGTTACAAGCGGAAGTTCTGTTTTTAGAGTGCCAGAATTTGTTACTAGAAACACTTTTTATTACACAGATTATTGGTTTAAGGGTAAACCAATGTTGGTAAATATTGGTATTACTTTTAAATACTTTACAAAGTATAATGCAAATGCTTACAATCCGCTTTTAGCAGAATTTAGACTTCAGAATGATGAACAAATAGGTTTTCCTACTTTTGATGTATTTTTTAATGCTCAAGTAAGAAGAACTCGTTTGTATTTAAAAGTAGATAATGCAACGTCTAGTTTTACCGATAAAAACTATTTTTCTGCACCTAATTATCCGTATAGAGACTTTACGGTTCGTTTTGGTTTGGTTTGGAATTGGTTTATTTAATATAATTATTGATGAAAAGCCAACTTAAAAACAATTGGAAACTTTTTCTTTTAGCTAGTTTAACATTAGGTTTAGCTCCTTTTAATCCGCCACATATTTGGGGGAAATTACAATGGATATTAGGAGGAAATGCATTTTCTTCTGATACAGGAATGCAAGCTAAAGATTGGTTTGACGTACTTTTACACGGAACTCCGTGGATTTTATTGATAATTTCTGGTGTTTTAAATATTCCGAAGAAAAAATAGCTTTTCGTATTTTTAACGAAGTTGTAATTCCATTTTTGGTAATAATCTCCCCGGAATACTACTTTTTATGTTATCAATAACTTTAAAACCATATTTAGTATAAAATGCTTCTGCATTAGGATCTGATAAAACTTGTAGTCTTTTCGCCTTTTTAGAAATAGCTATTGCATTAAGTAATAATTCATGACCGATTCCTTTTTCAATATAATTTGGATCAATGAACAAAAACTCTAAAATATATACATCTAAATTAGAATTATTTAAAACGTAAAAACCTACAATTTTAGAATCCAATACATATTTACAAATATAATTTTCATCAAAAATTTTAGGTGTAATTGTTAAGTCTTCTCTCCAAGTTTCTAAACCATCATTAGAATAACCCCAAACTGCTTTAGATTGCATTGCAATTTCTGATAACTTTTCAGCATCAGAAATAACAGCTTTTACAATCATGTTTTAAGGTCTATTTTTTAACTAATTGTTTTATTTTGATGTTAAATGCAGCAAATAACAACGTCATAAAAGGACTTAACCAATTAAAAATTGCAAAGAAAAAGTATTCTGCAACAGAAACACCCAAAACACCAGATTGGTATGCACCACAGGTATTCCAAGGAATTAAAACAGATGTTACAGTACCAGAGTCTTCTAAAGTTCTACTTAAATTTTCTGGCGCTAAACCTTTTTCTTCGTAAGCTTTTTTAAACATTTTACCAGGAACCACAATTGCTAAATATTGGTCTGAAGCTGTAACATTTAAAGCCAAACAACTTGCTACTGTACTCGCAAAAAGTCCGAAAACAGAAGAAGCCAAACTTAATAACGCTTTGCTAATTCTAGACAAAGCCCCAATTGCATCCATTACGCCACCAAAAACCATTGCGCAAATTATTAACCAAATAGTTCCTAACATTCCGCTCATTCCGCCGGCAGTAAATAAGTCATTTAACTCGGCACTTGTAGTTTCTACCGCAGAATCTACTGTAATAGCATTCATAACCCCTTTGTATGCAGAATTAAAAGAAAGCGTATCTGCACCTGCAACATTTAAAACAATTTCTGGTTGCGCTATAACCGCTACAACACCTGCTAAAAGTGTACCTACCAATAAAGCTATTAAAGGCTCTGTTTTTTTAACAATCATAAAAATTACAATTGCTGGCACAATAAAAAGCCACGGAGAAATATTAAAAGCTGCATCTATTGCCATTAACTTATCTGAAACATCTGGAGACCCTGTAGTTTCTATAGAAAAACCAATAATTATAAACACCAAAAGTGTTACCAAAATTGTTGGTACCGTTGTTAAAGACATGTATTTAATATGAGAAAACAAATCTCCACCAGCCATTGTTGGTGCTAAGTTTGTTGTATCTGATAATGGTGACATTTTATCACCAAAATAAGCACCCGATAATACAGCACCTGCAGTCATACCTGCAGAAATACCTAATGTGTTACCAATACCTATTAAAGCAATACCAACCGTTGCAGAGGTTGTCCAAGAACTACCTGTTGCAATAGAAATTATTGCACAAATTATTACAGAAGCTGCTAAAAATATCGTTGGATTTAAGATTTGTAATCCGTAATAAATCATAGAAGGAATAATACCACTTATTAACCAAGTTCCTGCCAAAGCACCAACCATTAATAAAATTAGAATAGCACCCGAAGTAGATTTTACATTCTCTGCAACCTCTTCTATCATTTGTTTGTAAGACACTTTATTTTTGAAACCAACTATAGCTGCAACTGCTGCGCCTAATAATAATATAAATTGATTACTACCACTTAAAGCATCATCACCATACACATAAAAAACATTATAAAACAACATGCCCACCAAAGCAAAAACAGGTATTAAAGCTTCCCAAATGTTGAGTTCTTTATTTTCTATAATGTTTTCGTCTTGAGGATTTGTTGGTTTGATATTTTGGCTTTCCATGTACTATAAATTTTGATGTGTAATGTTACGATTTTGTAAAGAATTACACAAATCTAAATTCTTGCTAAAACTGTAATTTAAAGCCTTTTTAAGATATTTTTTACTAATAAATTAAATTAGCTTTAATTACAGTTTACTATTTTAAAGAATTCGTTAAATATTTATAGAATACCAACTTCTTTCATACAAGTTTTCATCATTGTATATGTACGCTCGATATCATTATCTAAACCAATAGAAAAACGTATCAATCCGTCAGACAACCCCATTTCTTTTTGTTCTTCTTCTGGTATTTCTGATGATGTAGAGCTGCCTGGTGCAGAAAACAATGTTTTATAAAAACCTAAACTTACAGCCAAATAACCTAAGTTTTTGTGTTGCATCAACTCCATTAATTCATTCGCTTTTTCAAGAGAACCTGCATCAATAGTTAACATTCCACCAAAACCATATTCGGCATTCATCATAGACTTAAATAATTCATGTGACGGATGTGATTGTAAACCCGGATATACTGTTTTTAAGCCATCAGTCTCAAATTTATCAGCTAAAAAAGCAGCATTAAAGCTGTGTTGTTTCATTCTAATATGTAAAGTTCTTAAGTTTTTAAGAATAGAAGAAGCTCTTAAACTATCCATAGTAGAACCTAGCAGCATGCTTGCTCCATCATTTACGTTTCGTAAATCGTTAATAAAATCTTGCGTACCACAAACTACGCCACCAACAGTATCTGAAGAACCATTGATAAATTTTGTTAAACTATGCACTACAACATCTGCACCTAATTTTGCCGGAGAAATAGAAAGTGGAGAAAATGTATTATCTACTACTAATTTTAAATCGTACTTTTTTGCCAACGCAGACAAACCTTTAATATCTGCAACCTCTAAAAGCGGATTACTTACAGATTCGCAATACAAAACCTTTGTTTTATCTGTAATTGCAGCTTCTACAACATCTAGCTTAGTGATATCTACAAATGACGTATCTATACCTAATCTTGGTGTAAAGTTCTTTAAAAAAGCGTACGTTCCGCCATAAATTGTTCTACTTGAAACGATGTGTTCTCCGGAGCCAACTAACTGCAATAAAACAGGAGTGATTGCTCCCATTCCGGATGCTGCTACATTTGCAGTTTCTGTACCTTCCATAGCCGCTAAAGCTTCTCCTAAATACAAATTACTTGGTGTAGAATGTCGAGAATATAAATAACATCCGTCTGCATTTCCTTCGAAAGTATCGAACATCGTTTTTGCTGATAAGAATGTATAAGTAGATGAATCTGAAATTGAAGGGTTAACGCCTCCAAACTCTCCGAAATATTGTAAATCTTGAATTTTGTCTGCTGGATTGAATTTCATAAGTATAGTTTTATTTACACAAAAAGACGGTTTTTAAGAAATAAAAACAATATAATATTCAAAATTTAGATTTTTTTTCTATTTTTAAATCAATTAGTAATTTTAATATCTAAAAAGAATTTAATTCATTTAAAATTTTAGAAAATTATATGTTAGACACGATAGACAAAAAACTTATAAATTTATTACAAGTAGATAGTAAACAAACTACCAAACAATTATCTTTACAACTAAACCTATCTATTACAGCTATTTATGAAAGAATTAAAAAACTAGAAAATCAGAATGTAATAGAAAAGTATGTTGCAATTGTCAATAAAAATAAAATTGATAAATCTTTTTTAGTGTTTTGCCATGTAAAATTAATTCAGCACTCTAAAGAATATGTACATACTTTTGAAAATGAAATTTTAAAATTAGAAGAAGTTTCCGAATGTTTTCATGTAAGTGGAGATTACGATTATATTTTAAAAATCTATGTTAAAGACATGGAAACTTATAGAAATTTTATGATAACAAAACTTACTGCTATCAAATACATTGGCAGTACACATAGTACTTTTGCAATCGAGCAAGTTAAAAATACAACAGCTATAAATTTATAAATATGCAGACTAAAAACTACAAACTATTAGAGCTATTAATTTTATTTTTAATGATTCCTATTAGTTTTGTTTTTACTTATAATGCTATTATTAAACTTACAATTGGTCTGCTTGGTTTTTTTTACATTTTATACATTCTACTTAAAGTTGAAAACGTAAAATTAAGAATTTCGAAAAATATTGATTGGAGATTTTTTTGGAAATCAACCATAATAAAGCTGTTCTTGATAGCAATCATCACCTCTTTTTACGTTTACTTTACAGCCCCTAAAAACCTCTTTATAGTTGTTTTAAACAAACCGCTTTTATGGATTTTAATACTTCTTTTTTATTCGATTTTTTCTGTATATCCGCAAGAATTACTTTACCGAAATTTCTTTTTTAAACGCTATCTAGAATTGTTTAAAAATGAGAAATTATTTCTTTTTATAAATGCTTTTTTGTTTTCTCTTGCTCATTTACTATTTAAAAATACATTGGTTTTAATTTTAACTTTTATTGGAGGACTTCTATTTGCATACACCTACAATAAAACAAAATCTACATTTTTAGTTAGTGTAGAACATAGTATTTATGGCTGCTGGCTATTTACTGTTGGCATGGGAAACATGTTAGGGTTTCCTTCTTAAAAAAACCATAAAGAAGAAAACCCAAAACTTTCGTTTTGGGTTTATATAATTAACTTTTTAGCTTAAATTTTTATCAAAACAATTTTTTCGGTTTGCTTTTTCACTAAATCACCATAAAACTTTTTTAAACTTTCGTAATATTGTGGAGATACAATTGCTGTATTAAATTGCATACTACTAATCGTACTAATTTTACCTGCATTTTCTTGAATCTGATATTTAAAAACTCCTAAATTATCTGGTAAGCCAATCGCAAAACTTTCTGGTATAGCTTCAATCTTATAACCTTCGGGTATTTTAATTGAAACTACATTTTTCACTTTCCATGGTGTTGTAAAATCAACCGGAAACTTTCTTTCTTCTAATTTAAAAGGATTTCTACGTTCTGTTAAAAACAATAATGGTTCTATATATAATTTACCGTTTACACTTTCTATCAATCCGTCGCTATTAAATTTTATAGTTCTTGTAGGTATCTTATAAATGTTTTTATCATTTAAAATTTTAATATCTTCTATTTCTACATTTGTTTTTTCCTCTAAACCTGTTACAACAGCTTCTTCTGTTAGGTGATTGTGATTTTTTCTATAAGTTAAAGCACTTAAATTACTAAACTTTGTTCTGTAAAGACCGCTAATCATTAAATCATCAGAAATATTAACCATTATATTATTATCTTCTGTTGCGTGTTTTGTTGTAGCTAATTTTACCCAAGATGAGTTACCATCTTTTGTGATTCTTCTACCATTCCAATTCAATGCTCTTGTAGGTAAAATATTTGGCGTACTATATGGTTCTGTAGCATCAAGTAAAACTATACCACCAGAAGTTAATTCTACAACAGAAATAACATAATTAAAACCGTCTATTGTTGGAAAAAAAGGCACTCCGTTTGCTCTTGTACTTACTAAAACAGGGTCTGCATTTAGGCCAGAAGTACGCAACATAGATGTTAGCATTAAATTAATATCTGCAACATTACCTACTCTATCTTTAAAAGCTTTCCTTACACCTTTATCTGAATAAATACCATAATATTCATTCCATTTAACTCTCTGTTTAACAAAATTATAAATATTGAATAATCTATCTACCTCTGTTTTACTTTCTGCTAAAATTTTATTTAAATCGTCTTTATAATAACTCGATTTTGACAACTCTCCTCCGAAGCTAGAAGATTTATAAATTTGTTTTGCGACTTGTTTCCAAGAGTTGGAGTAAGATCTAAAATCTCCACCTATATTAACAAAGTTTGTTGATTCTAACTCATATTTCAAACCTCCCCTATATGTATTTATATTACTTACAAAAGGTTCATTATTTTTTAAAGCTGGTATATAAGTCGCTTTAAAATTTGATCTATTAGATTTATAATCAATTTTATCTTGGCTAAAAGTAGTTTTGCTTACATATACTCCAGTCCTTTGTTTAGAATTTATAACAATCGAACTATTTTCTACAGATAATTGTGGTCTTATTATATAATAACCTTTAGAAGCTACTTTAAAATTATAAAATTCTGGTATTTCAACTTCATAATCTAATTTTTTTACTGGAATATCAAATTGAAATTCTAAATCGTCTATTTTATAGTAAAAAGGTGAATTAATTTCATATTTGATATCAATTACACTTCCAACCTTTACATCAGGCATTGTAATTTTCTTTTGATTCCAATTATCATTAACTTTTTCTTTAAATACATTTTTGTTTGATAGTTTCTTTTTAACTATTTTACCCTTATTTGAATTAAATACATAAGCTTTAAGTCCATATATTTTTTCATCCTTTCCATTATCTGAACTGTAATAAGGTATAATTACAGTGGCTTTATCAAAACCATCCTTACTATAAACTTTTATCCTTTCATGTATTTTTGTAATCAACTCAAAACCTGAGCTTTGATTGTAATTAAAATAAGTTCTTCTTTTTTTAAAGAGGTAAGCAGCATCTGCTGTAGAATCTAGAGGATAAAATTTTTCTTCTAGTTCTTCTTTACTCACTTTACCAAATTTATAATCTTGGGCAAGTATAGATAGTTGGGTTGTTAATAATAATAGTAGAGGTAATACTTTTTTCATTTTCATTAATTTTTATTTATTGCGATTCTTAAATTTTCATATTTGGCAATACTTCTTCTAAAAGTTCTGTAAGATTTATAATCTTCTTTAGAATAAGTCCCTTCTTTTATAATTAGTGTTTTGTTATAGATAAAAGATTTTTCATTAATCTTTGTAAATGAAACTTTATACGTACCAAACTTTGAATTAATTATTTTTTCTGAAGGAAGCACGCTCAATACGTAATTTTCTGGCAAGGTTATTTTGTATGTGTCTTCGTCTTTATAGCCTCTATAAATTTTAAGTGGTAATTTTCTTTTTCGGTACCTTTTTGGCACATAATTATTTCTGTTGAATACATTTACTCTAAACAAATACTCAGATTGTGATGTAGATGCATAATTTTTTACATTTAAAACTATATCCTCTTCAAATATAATCTCTTTTTTATCATTCTTAAGTTCTACAGATTCTATGTCAGTGTTATTATTATAAGACCAAATATTAGATTTATAAGTTTTAATTAACTCTTCGTTCGTGTAAGAATCAAAATGTTGTTTATCATCATATTGTAATCCCTTTGAAACAATATTTAATGTAGCTTTTAAAGAACCATCTTTATTCAACTGAATATCAGCAGAAGTTACTTGTAAGTTTTTTTCATCCTTATAAGAAGCTGTTCTTTTAATAATACCGCCTTCTGGTGTTACAACTAGTACGTTTCTATCATGTGTAAAATCGCCTAAAAAACCAAAAGGCATATCTTGACTTGTACATTCTAACCAAACATCTTTATTTTTTGTAGGAATATTTAAAATCACATGATTTCCCTGTATAGATGTAAAATCTTTATCAATGTCCCTTTTCTCATCAGCATAAACAACTGTATAGTAAGATGTAACGCCAGCAACATTTAACAAAGCCTTTGTGTAATTGGTTAAACCCTTACAATCTCCATAACCGACTCTGTCTACTTCTTTCGCTGCTATTGGTTCCCAACCACCAATACCTACTTGTACACTTATGTATCTTGTTTTGTTTTGCATATATTGATACACTAGTTTTGCCTTTTCTATAGGATCTTCGATATCTTTTACTAAGTTTTTAATTATTGTAACTGTACTTGGATCTAACGCATCTCTACCATTTAATAGTTTAGAATGCATCCATAACCCAAATTCTTGCCAATTCTTATAAGACCCTGGCACACCTTTTAAATAAAAATTATTTAATGCAATTAAGGCTTTTGGTAATATTTCTCTGTAATGAACTGTTGAATTTTCTTGTTTATAACCTGGTTGATTTTCTATTGTAAAAAGTATTTCAGACTCATTTTCTAATTCTTTTACTGCAAAATCTTTAAAGTTTGTTTTTTTTGTTCTCCACGGAATTTTCTTTGGATTATTAATTTTATACGAACTTTTTTCGACTGAAACATAATAACCATTTATAGGTTGCCACCAAGGTATAAAACCCGTTGTTGATGTTTTATATTCTGATTCGAAAACAACTGTATAAGGATAAGATATTGGTGTATAATCTATGTATTTTACTCTAGAGTCTGAGTATAATGTACCGCCATCAACAGCACTTACATCTGTAAAATCTCTTTTTTTATACTTTTTAATTTCTGTACCATTAGCATCAAAAACTTTTACAGATAAATCTGTAATCTTTGTGTCTTCATCATAACCTTCTACTAATCTAGCATCTACATTGCCTAATTTATTTAGAACGGTTACAACTTCTCTTTTTTGAACAGTCATTCTATCGAAATCTTCTATTGTAATTTCTATAGAATTATCTCTTACAACTGCATTTGCATTTTCTAATAAATTAACTGGGATAGATTGGTAAGAGTAATCATTTTCTTGGGCCTTGATTATGTAAAAGGTAAAAAATAGGCAAATGAATGCCAGGTAAGAACTTTTTTTCATGCAACAATTTTTTATAGCGATGCAATATAAAAAGAAAACCCAAAACTTTCGTTTTGGGTTTATAATTTTTTCGATTTAAAGTTTAAATCAAATTATGCTTTTGTGTTAACTGTAAAAGAAAACTCAATCATATCATCAATAAACTTATCTTTTAAGTTATCAAAGAATTTTTTAGAACCGTATTTTACATTAAAATCTGCTCTATCTACATTAAATTTTTCACTTTTAAATGTTGTAACATTTCCTTCTGTAGTTAACGTAGCAGGTATTGTTATGCTTTTTGTAACATCTTTTACTGTTAAATTACCTGTTACAGCTAATTTACCTTCTGCTTCTTCTACATTAGTAATAACAAATTTAGACATTGGGTATGTTGCAACATCAAAAAAGTCTGGCGCAGATAAATGCCCAACTAATTTTGCACCACCTTCTGCATCTAAATCTTCGTTTTTCATAGAAGACATATCAACAACAAAAGTACCACCAACTAACTTACCTTCTTCTACGTTTAAAGAACCTTCTTTTAACATAATTGTACCGTTGTGTGCACCTGTTGGCTTTGTACCTTTCCAAGTAATTACAGAACTAGCAACATCTACATTATTTAAATCTTGCGTAGCTTCTACTTTTACCTCTTCTTTAGCTTCTACTTTTTCTTTCTTTTCACTTTTACATGCAGTTAAAACTGATGCTACTAATACTAATGATAAAACTACTTTTTTCATATTACTTTAATTTAATTAGTTTAAAATATTTTCCATGGCAAATATACAACGCTTTTATTTTCCTTGGAAAGTATTTTTTACTTTTTTATAATAAAATTAACAACATGTGCTGCTGCTTGCAAACCAAACGCTGCAGGCATAAAGCTTATTGTACCATAATACGATTTCTTAAAGTTAGTTCCGTCTGTAATTTTTACACTCTCCGGAATTTGAACTTCATCAGAAAAAACAGCTTTAACACCTTTATCTACCTTTCTTTCTTTTAGTCGTTTTCTTAAAACTCTTGCCATTGTGCAATTTTTAGTTTTAGAAATATCTTTTACCTTAATTTTAGTTGCATCTAATTTACCACCGGCACCCATAGAAGAAATAATTTTAACTTTTTTTCTTCTAGCTGCTACAATTAAATTAACTTTTGGCGTAATACTATCTATACAATCTAATACATAATCAAAATCTTTAGATACAATTTCATAAGCTCTTTCTGGAGATAAAAACTCTTGCAAAACTGTTAGTTCTATAGTAGGATTGATATCTTTTAATCTTTCTGCTAAAACTGTTACTTTTGGCTTACCAATTGTAGAGTTTAAAGCTGGTAATTGTCTGTTTTTATTTGTTTCATCAAAAACATCACCATCTACAATTGTCATTTTATTTACACCTGCTCTAGCTATAAATTCTGCTGCATAAGAACCAACACCACCTAAACCAACTACTAAAATATTGGCATTTTTTAATTTTTCTAAACCTTCTTTTTGCACCAATAACTCCGTACGCTCTAACCAACTCATTAAATAAATATATTTTTAAAATTTTGCTCTACTTGTTTTTGAAGTTCTGTTACTTCAATATTTTTAATTTCTGATGCTTTTTTGTAAACATCAAAAATAGTTACATCATCATTATCTGTTTCTAAAAGAATAGCGTTTAATGGCAATTTTTTAAAAACCTCTGCTATTTTATTTCTATTGATAATTGCCTTTCCAAAAGACAATATAATTCCGTTTTTAAGACAACTTTCTGCAAGTTGCAAACTTTTATTAAATCCATGAAACACCCAAACTTGTTTAGGTTTTAATGTTTTTTTTAACTCAATTATTTCTTGATGTGCTTTAACACAATGAATTATTAACGGCTTTTTATATTTTTCTGACAATTGAATTTGTTTAACAAATACTTCTTTCTGAGTTTGAAAATCTACTTCTGTTAATTTATCTAAACCGCACTCTCCTATAGCTAAACAATTTTTATGCTGTATCTTTTCTTCTAAAACCTTAAATTGTGTATTAAGTGTTTTTACTTTAATAAACCAAGGATGAATACCAATTGAAAATGGATGCGAAAAATTTTCTGATACAGGATATTTATTTACAATAGACAAAACATTTTCTTCTTTAGAAAAAGTATGCGTATGTGCATCGAAATAATTCATCAAAACTATTCTTTGTTTTTAGAATCTATAATAATTGTAACTGGACCATCATTTAAAAGTGCTACTTTCATGTCTGCACCAAACTCACCTGTTTGCACTTCTTTATCGATATTTTTCTGAAGAGTTTTTACAAAGTTTTCGTACAACGGAATTGCAACATCTGGTTTTGCAGCTTTAATATAACTTGGCCTATTTCCTTTTTTGGTCGAAGCATGTAAAGTAAACTGACTTACAACGATTACGTCGCCTTTAGCATCTAAAAGAGACTGATTCATTACACCGTTTTCATCATTAAAAATTCTAAGGTTTGTAATTTTACGCACTAACCAATCGATATCTTCTTGCGTGTCTTCGTTTACAATACCAACTAGAATTAAAAGCCCTTGGTTAATTGCTGCTACTTTAATTTTATTTATGGTTACACTTGCTTCTGTAACTCTTTGTATAACAACTTTCATAAGAATTTAAATTTTACAAAACAGCTATTCGTTGTCTTCTTCATTCCAAACATCTGTTCTAAAATGTTCTTTTTCTTCTTCTCCGTTTAATATTTGAAGATAACTTTTATAGCGAGACCACGAAATTTCTTCATTTTCTAGAGCATCTTTTACAGCACATTGTGGCTCTTTAGTATGTATACAATTGTTAAATTTACAATCTTGCTTTAATGCAAAAAATTCAGGAAAATAATCGCCAAGTTCGTATTTGTCTATATCTACAACTCCAAAACCTTTAATTCCTGGTGTGTCTATAATTTTTGCATCGAAACTTAAATCGAACATTTCTGCAAATGTTGTAGTGTGTTTTCCTTGACTATGTTGATCGGAAATTTCTTTAGTTTTTAGGTCTAAAGTTGGTTCTACAGCATTTACTAATGTAGATTTACCAACACCAGAATGCCCAACAAACATAGATGTTTTACCTAGCATTAATTCTTTTACTTGATCTACATTTTTGTTTTCTGTTGCAGAAACCTCTATACAAGTATAACCAATAGCTTGGTAAATGTCTTTTAAGTATAAAATTTCTGCTCTTTCTTCTATTTCGTACGAATCTATTTTATTAAAAACCAAAACTGTATCTATTCTGTAAGCTCTTGTAGAAACCAAAAAACGATCTATAAAAGTTGTAAAAGTTGGCGGATTATTAATTGTAATTAACAAAAAAACCTGATCTACATTAGCGGCAATAATATGTGTTTGCTTAGAAAGATTCACAGATTTTCTAACTATAAAGTTGTCTCTGTCTAAAATCTTTTTAATAACACCTGTTTCTTCGTCTCCTTTTTTTTCGATATCGAATACAACATTGTCTCCTACAGCAATAGGATTGGTGCTTTTAATTCCTTTTATTCTAAACTTCCCTTTGATTCTACATTTATAAAAATCTCCTTCTGTAGATTTTACTTGATACCAACTTCCTGTAGATTTGTATACGATTCCTGTCATTAATACAAAGATGCAGAATTTTAAATTAATTTAGTTATCAGTTCTTATGATTTTCGAATTTATAAGATAATTGTATCGAGAACTTTAAGTTAAGTGTAAGTTTTTGATCTTTATTTTTAAATACTGAAGAATTTTAGATTGAATAAATCCATAAAAAAATCCTTCAAGTTTTTATGCTTGAAGGATTCTATTTTTTATGAACTTCCTTTTATAGTTTGCGCTACACGTTAAGGATTGAGTGGTTTGTTTGAGCTCTTTTTTGTTTTTTCTACAAAAAAAGCGAGTAACGAAAGCCTGACCCTTGTGGTAACGCCCAAAAACTATCCTTTAATAATTTTTTCTTGATGATTGATAGATTCTTGATGAATTGCTTTAAACATTTTTAAAACAAACTCTTCACTTAACCCTTTACTTTCACCTTCTAAAATCATGTTTCCTAAGATTTCGTTCCATCGTTTCGATTGCAAAACTGCAACGTTTTTATCTTTCTTTAAAGCACCAATTTGATCTGCAATTTTCATTCGTTTTCCTAAAGTTTCTACCAACTGGTTATCTACCACGTTAATTTGTGCTCTTAGGTTATCTAAACTGCTTTTATATTCTGCTTCTGTGTTTGTTTCTTTTCTAATTTTTAGATCTTCCATGATTTGCTTTAACTTCGTTGGTGTAACTTGTTGTGCAGCATCTGACCATGCGTTATCTGGATCGAAATGTGTTTCTATCATTAAGCCATCGAAGTTTAAATCTAAGGCAGTTTGAGAAACATCAAAAATCATTTCTCTGTTCCCTGTAATATGAGATGGATCGCAAATTAATGGTAAATCTGGAAATTTATTTTGAAACTCGATAGCAATTTGCCATTCTGGAACATTTCTATATTTTGTTTTTTCGTATGTAGAAAAACCTCTATGAATTGCTCCTAAATTTTTAATATCTGCTGTATATAAACGCTCAATACCACCTAACCATAAAGCCAAATCTGGGTTTATTGGGTTTTTTACTAAAACAATTTTATCTGTACCGTGTAACGCATCTGCAATTTCTTGCATAATAAATGGTGATACAGCTGTTCTTGCACCAATCCAAAGTAAATCTACATCATGCTCTATGGCTAATTTACAGTGCGCTGCATTGGCAACTTCTGTACAGGTTTTCATGCCTGTTTGTTCTTTTACTTTTTTAAGCCAACCTAAACCTAATGCACCAACACCTTCAAAATTTCCTGGTCTTGTTCTAGGTTTCCAAATTCCTGCTCTATAATAGTTTACATCAGAATCTTTTAATTCGTGTGCGATTTTTAAAACCTGTTCTTCGGTTTCTGCACTACAAGGCCCTGCTATTACTAGTGGATGATCTAGTTTCATATCATCCAACCATGTTCTTAATTCTTTTGTATTCTTCATTGTTCTACTTGTTTTGGCTCTTATTTTATGCCGTTTAAAATTTGTTTTATATAATTTGTATTCTCCATTTCGTTAAAAATTTCAGAGAAATTATCTTGTTGCATCAATTCTTTAAATTTTTGTAAATTATTGATGTATTCTTCTAACGTTTCTATTACGTTTTCTTTGTTTTGTTTAAAAATTGGTGTCCACATTGCTGGCGAACTTTTTGCCAAACGCACTGTTGATGCAAAACCAGAACCTGCCATATCAAAAATATCGCGCTCGTTTTTTTCTTTATTTATTACTGTTTTACCTAACATAAATGCGCTAATGTGAGATAAGTGCGAAACATACGCAATATGCTTGTCATGCGAAACAGGATCCATGTAACGAATACGCATTCCAATAGCTCTAAAAAGGTCTAATGCTTTTTCTTGCAATTTAAAAGTTGTTTTTTCTACCTCGCAAATAATATTCGTTTTCCCTTTATATAAGCCAGAAATTGCTGCTGATGGTCCTGAGTTTTCTGTTCCAGCAATTGGGTGTGCTGCTAAAAAATTTCTTCTTTTTGGATGATGTTCAACCACTTTACAAATTGCTTCTTTTGTTGAGCCTGCATCTACAACCAACGTATTATCAGAAATTTTATCTAAAATTATTGGTAATAATTTTACAGTAGCATCTACCGGAATCGATACAATTACTAAATCGGCATTTTCTAAATTATCTAAAGTTGCTTTTTCTTCTATTACACCTAATTTTAGAGCTTCGTCTAAATGGTTTTCATTGGCATCAATTCCGAAAATTTTAACTTCTGGATTGTTATTTTTTATATCGACAGCAAAACTACCGCCAATTAAACCAATACCAATCATGTATATATTTTTCATAATCTATAATCTTGATATTGCTTCTTTAATTATATCTGTTGTTACACACAATGAAAAACGAATATATCCTTCTCCTTGCGAACCGAAAATGGTTCCTGGTGTTATAAAAATATCTTTATCGTATAAAACTGCATCTGTAACTTCTTCAGATTTTTTTCCTTCGGGTATTTTTGCCCAAACAAATAAGCCTGTTGCGTTTTTATTATAAGTAGCATCTAATTTATCTGCTAATTGCCAAATTAGATTTCTACGTTCTTCGTAAATTTTATTTTGATCAGAAAACCAACTATCAGATAATTGTAAAGCTTCTATTGCTCCTTTTTGAATTCCGTAAAACATACCAGAATCCATATTCGATTTTACTTTTAAAACTTCGTCGATATATGTTGCATTACCTAACAACATACCAACTCGCCAACCAGCCATATTAAAAGTTTTACTTAAAGAGTTCAATTCTAAAGCAATGTCTTTTGCGCCATCAACTTGTAAAATACTAATAGGGTTATCATTTAAAATAAAACTATACGGATTATCATTTACAATTAAAATATTATGCTTTTTACCAAATGCTACTAATTTTTCAAAAGTTATTAATGTTGCATCTGTACCTGTTGGCATATGCGGATAATTTACCCACATAATTTTTACATTAGATAAATCTAGATTTTCTAATGCTTCAAAATCTGGTTGCCAATTGGTTGTATCACTTAAATTGTAAAACAATGGTTCTGCACCCACCAATTTTGTTACAGATGTATACGTTGGATAACCAGGATTCGGAATTAAAACTTTATCGCCTTCGTTTAAAAAAGCCATAGAAATATGCATAATCCCTTCTTTACTTCCCATTAAAGGCAAAACTTCATTTTCTGGATTTGCATCTACAGAAAACTTGCTTTTATAAAAACTTGAAATTGCATTTCTTAATTCTGGTAAACCTTGGTAAGATTGATATTTATGTGCACTCGAATCACCCAAACTATTAGAAATTGCGTCTAATACTTTTGTGGGCGGTTGTAAATCTGGAGAACCAATTCCCATATTAATAATTGGTTTTCCTGCAGCAGCTAAACCTCTAACTTCTCTTAATTTTTTAGAGAAATAATATTCTTGTACTGTATCTAATCTTTTGGCAGCTTTAATCATTTTCTCCCATTTTTATACGTTCCTAATATCTTAAATTCTTCTGCCATTATTTCTATAATAGCTTTTGCTTTTTCGTAATCTTTGTAAGCATCAAAAGTAACATCAACAAAAAATGAATATTTCCAAGGAGATTCTATAACCGGTAAAGATTGAATTTTAGTTAAATTCATTTTACAATCGCTTAACACATTTAATATTGCTGCTAAACTTCCTCTTTTATGATCTAATTGAAATTTTAAAGATGCCTTATTAACTTTTTCGTTTATTTCTGGCACTGTTGTTTGTACAATTACAAATCTTGTTGCATTGTCTTTTATTGTTTGAATTTCATCTTCTATTACCTCTAAATTAAAAATTTCTGCAGCAATTTTTGGAGCAATAGCTGCAATACCAATTAAATTTTCTTTAGAAATTCTCTTTGCTACTTCTGCAGTATCTACATCTTCTACTAATTTTATCTGCGGATATTTTTTAAAGAACTCTTTACATTGTAATAATGCCATCGGATGCGACCAAACCTCTTTGATGTCTTCTATTTTCTGACCTTCTAAAGCCATTAAATGATGGTGTATATTTAGATATTCTTCACCGGTAATATGTAAATTATTTTTATCAATTAATGCATAATTTGGTATAATAGAACCTGCAATTGTATTTTCGATAGCCATAACACCAAGGCTTGCGGTTGCATCTAATAAATTATCTACCAAAGTATCAAAAGACATGCATTCTATTAAATCTATAGATGCACCATAAAAGTCTCTTGCAACTTTATGATGATTTGAACCTTCGGCTCCTTGTATGGCGATTACTTTTTTCATGAATTGATATCAAAAAAAAAGTCTCGAATTAAATTCGAGACTTTATATATTTTTTATTTTGTTTAATAACATGATACAAAGTCTCTCCTCTTACTAAAAAAGTAAAAGTAAAAATAGAAACGTGCCCAAGTGTTATTTAACATATTGATTCTCTTTATTGATGTGACAAATCTAAAGATTATATTGAGACAAACAAATTATATCGCATTTTTTATAAAAGAATTGACAATTTGGTAAAATATACTTAATAAAAAGTATTGGTTTTATGAATTTCTTTAATAATTAATCAATGTATCGTAAAGTTAATATCTTAATATATTATTATCCTATTAAGATATAGGATATCAAGCCATTAAAATGAGATTATTGTATTGCAATTTCTTTATACAAGATTTATTTTTATCAGAAAAATAATAGTATATTTGCACCTTCAATGAAAAAATTTCGTTGATATACATAATAATCATTTAAATAATATTGGCATGTACTTAACTAAAGAAGTTAAAGAAAGCATTTTCGAAAAACACGGTAAAGGAAAAAACGATACTGGTTCTTCAGAAGGGCAAATCGCGTTATTTACGCACAGAATTAACCATTTAACAGAGCATTTAAAAAGAAATCGTAAAGATTTTAATACAGAGCGTTCATTAGTAATGATGGTAGGTAAACGTAGAAGTTTATTAGATTATCTAAAGAAAACTGAAATCAACAGATATCGTGCGATTATCAAAGAATTAGGAATTAGAAAATAATTCTTACAAAAAAGAGGCTCTATAAACGTGCCTCTTTTTTATTACAATAAATTTAAAAAGTCTGATGCTAACTACATCAGCAACAATATAAAAAATCAAAAATAGTAACAGCATTTTTGAATTTCCATTGCAACAACAAACAACAACACAACAACACAAAGTATTAAAAAATTAGAATTAAAATTTTATGATTCCAAAAGTATTTAAAGAGGTTATAGACCTTGGTGATGGAAGAACCATCTCATTAGAAACCGGTAAATTAGCAAAACAAGCACACGGTTCTGTTGTTGTTCAAATGGGAAAAGCAATGTTATTATGTACAGTAGTATCTAATTACAAACAAGCAGATGTAGACTTTTTACCTCTTACGGTAGATTATAGAGAAAAATTTGCAGCTGCAGGTCGTTATCCTGGTGGTTTCTTTAAAAGAGAAGCAAGACCAAGTGATGGTGAAGTATTAACAATGCGTTTAGTAGACAGAGTTTTACGTCCGTTGTTTCCAAAAGATTACCACGCAGAAACTCAAGTTATGATACAGTTAATGTCTCATGATGAAGATGTTATGCCAGATGCATTAGCAGGTTTAGCTGCTTCTGCCGCTATACAATTAAGTGACTTTCCTTTCGAATGCCCAATTTCTGAAGCACGTGTTGCAAGAGTAAACGGAGAATTCGTTATCAACCCAAGTAGAGCACAATTAGCAGAGTCTGATATCGATATGATGATTGGTGCCTCTGCAGATTCTGTTATGATGGTAGAAGGTGAAATGGATGAAATTTCTGAAGAAGAAATGGCAGATGCAATTAAATTTGCACACGAATCTATTAAAGTTCAAATTAAAGCACAAGTTGCTTTAGCAGAAGCTTTTGGTAAAAAAGAAGTACGTGAGTACGCTACTGCAGAACAAAATGAAGAATTAGCAAAAAAAATACACGATTTAGCTTACGATAAATGTTATGCTATTGCAAAACAAGGAACTTCTAAAGCAGAACGTGGTGCTGCATTTGCAGAAGTAAAAGAAGAAGTAATTGCTACTTTTACAGAAGAAGAATTAGAAGAATTTGGTGGTTTAGTATCTAAATACTACAGCAAAGCAGAAAAAGAAGCAGTAAGAGAATTAACTTTAAGTGAAGGAATTCGTTTAGACGGAAGAAAAACTGATGAAATTAGACCAATTTGGTGTGAAGTAGATTACTTACCATCTACACACGGTTCTTCTATTTTTACTCGTGGTGAAACTCAAGCATTAGCAACAGTAACTTTAGGAACTTCTAGAGAAGCTAACAAAATAGACATGCCATCTTATGAAGGTGAAGAATCTTTCTATTTACATTATAACTTCCCTCCTTTTTGTACAGGTGAAGCTAGACCATTAAGAGGAACATCTCGTAGAGAAGTTGGTCATGGTAATTTAGCACAACGTGGTTTAAAAGGAATGATTCCTGATGATTGCCCATATACAGTAAGAGTTGTATCAGAAGTATTAGAATCTAACGGTTCTTCTTCTATGGCTACAGTTTGTGCGGGTACAATGGCTTTAATGGATGCTGGTGTAAAATTAACGAGACCAGTTTCTGGTATTGCTATGGGATTAATTTCTGATGGTGATCGTTATGCAGTTTTATCTGATATTTTAGGTGATGAAGATCATTTAGGTGATATGGATTTTAAAGTAACTGGTACTGCAGAAGGTATTACTGCTTGTCAAATGGATATTAAAATTAAAGGATTAAGTTACGAGATTTTAGTAAATGCTTTAAAACAAGCTCGTGATGGTCGTTTACATATTTTAGGTAAATTAACTGATACTATTGAGGCACCAAGTGCAGAAGTAAAAGCTCATGCACCGAAAATGGTTAACAGAAGAATTCCTAACGAATTAATTGGTGCATTTATTGGACCAGGTGGTAAACACATTCAAGAATTACAGAAAGAAACTGAAACTACTATTGTAATTACAGAAGACGCTGTAACAGAAGAAGGAATTATAGAGATTTTAGGAACAAAACCAGAAGGTATAGAAGCTGTTATTTCTAAAATAGAATCTATGATGTTTAAACCAGAAAAAGGTTCTGTTTACGAAGTAAAAGTAATTAAAATGTTAGATTTTGGTGCTGTTGTAGAATATACAGAAGCTCCAGGAAACGAAGTTTTATTACACGTAAGTGAGCTTGCTTGGGAACGCACAGACAATGTTTCTGATGTTGTAAAATTAGGAGACATTTTAGATGTTAAATATTTCGGAATTGACCCAAGAACTAGAAAAGAAAAAGTTTCTAGAAAAGCTTTATTAGAAAAGCCAGAAGGTTATGTTGCTAGACCACCAAGAGACGATAAGCGTTCTGGAGGTAGAGACAACCGTGGAAGAGATAACAGACGTGATGACAGAAAACCTAGAGAAAATAAAAAAGACTAATTTTTAAACTTTTTTATCTAAATACTAAAAATCGCCAAAATTATTTTGGCGATTTTTTTTGTTTAAAACGTAATAATCTAAATGCTTTTATTTTCTTTGTACTCTCTATATGAAAATTCAACGTATTACATATTTATCTTTAGGTACAAACCAAGGAAATAAGCTAGAAAACCTCCAAAAAGCCATCAACTTAATTGGAGACAAAATTGGCGCAATTCAAAAAATATCATCAATTTATAAAACTGCTTCTTGGGGTTTTGAAGGTAACGACTTTTATAATATATGTATTAAAGTCTCAACATATTTACCACCAGACACTTTACTTAAAGATGTTCTATCAATTGAACAAGAGTTAGGTAGAGAGAGAAAATCAACAGAAAATTACGAAAATCGAAATATCGATATTGATGTTTTATTATTTGAAGATGAAATTATATTTTCTAAAAATCTAATTGTACCACACTCTAAAATGTTACAAAGAAAATTTGTAATGGTTCCTTTAAAAGAAATAGCATCTAATGTAATTCATCCTATAGAAAAAAAACAAATCAATGTATGCTTACAAGGTTGCACCGATCAATCTGAAATAGAAAAAATAAGCGAACAATTGGTAAGACCAATACCAATTACAGAGAAATACAATTACATTGCAATAGAAGGTAATATTGGTGCTGGTAAAACTTCTTTAGCTAAAATGATGTCTGATGAATTTAATGCAAAATTAGTATTAGAGAGATTTGCAGACAACCCGTTTTTACCTAAATTTTATGAAGATAAAGATAGATACGCTTTCCCTTTAGAAATGAGTTTTTTGGCCGACCGATATCAACAACTTAGCGATGATTTAGCACAATTCGACTTATTTAAGAACTTCATTGTTTCAGATTATTATATTTTTAAATCTTTAATATTCGCGCAAGTTACTTTATCTAATGATGAGTACTTATTGTATCGAAAAATGTTTAATTTAATATATAAAGAAATTACTAAACCAGATCTTTATGTGTACTTATATCAAAACACTGAGCGACTTTTAGAGAATATTAAAAAAAGGGGAAGAACATACGAGCAAAATATTGAATCTGAATATCTAAAAAAAATACACGACGGTTATAAAAGCTTTATATCAACGCAAGAAAACCTGAACTTATTAATTATAGATGTGTCTGAAATAGACTTTGTTAACAACAAAAAAGATTACAATTTTATCATAAAAAAAATAAAGTATAATTAAAAAAAATATTATACTTTTGCACCGATATTAATTCCCCCCAAATTTGTTAAATATTATATACTATACCCACAATGAGGAGAATTTTTTTAATTGCAATTTTAACTTGTTTATCAAGCACTGCAATATTTAGTCAATTTACTACAGACGAAATTACTTACGGAAATAGAATAGATTTAGAAAACTCTAACAGTTGGGCTGTTGGTGGTGGTTTCAGTAACTTTATTATGCACGGAGATTTGCGTTCTATTGGTACTGGTGACGATACCAATTACTTTAACTTTGGTGGTTATGCTTATGTAAATAAAATGTTTAACCCACTTTTAGGTTTAGAATTTAAAGTTTCTTACAATAAAATTTCTGGTGGAGCTCAATATTTTTCTAATGAATCTAATTACTTTGTACTCTATTCTGAAAACAAAGTAGTAAATCAAGATAACTTAAACTTTGAAGGTGCGGCTTATGGTGCAGAACTAAATTTAATTTTTAGTTTTACAAACTTATATCAAACAGCAGCTTCAAAATGGCACGCAGCAGGATACTTTGGTGTTGGTTATCATCAATACAACTCTACATTATATGAAAGATTTTCTGATGGTAGAAATGTAGAAATTGTAGATTTTGGATTTAATCCATCAAGAAATAGCCAAAATGCAGCTAGTTCTATTTATTTATCTGCACAATTTGGTCTTAAAAGAAGATTAAATAAAAAACTAGATTTAGAATTTAGAACAGGTATGTACTTTAACTACGAAGATCATTTAGATGCTGCAATATCTAATAAACAAGATTGGGAAACATTTTTTGTTTCTAGTATAGGTGTATCTTTTAAATTAGGAAAAAAGAAAGTATTTACCATTTGGGGTGACGAAAACGGAGACAATAGAGGTAAATTTCAAATTGTTGATACCGACAAGGATGGTGTAATGGATGAATTAGACATAGAACCAAATACGCCTGCAGGTGTAATGGTTTATGGTAATGGTAAAGCTGTAGATTCTGATAAAGATGGTTTACCAGACCACAAAGACAAATGTCCTTTAGAATATGGTCCTGAATCTAACGAAGGTTGCCCATTAAATGTAGATTCTGATGGCGACGGTATTATGGATGGTAAAGATCTTTGTCCTGCAACTCCAGGAACTGTAGAGAACAGAGGTTGTCCTAAACCAGAACCAAATACTAACAATGCGTCTAACATTAACAATCAAATTGCATTATTAGCAACTAGTATATACTTTGATACTAACAGTGATAGAATTAAAACTATATCTTTTAGTACTATTGATAAGATTGTTAAATTAATGAAGCAAGTGCCAAATGTTAAGTTCCTTATTGAAGGGCATACAGATGACAGAAACAGTGATAGATATAACTTGTACTTATCTCAAAGAAGAGCAAATGCAGTTAGAAAATACATGATTAAAGAAGGTATTAGTAGTGATAACCTTAGCGCAAAAGGATTTGGAGAATCTAGACCTAAATTCTCTAACGAAAACGCTGGTGGTAGACAACTAAACAGAAGAGTAGAGATTAAACCTTCTGGTTCTTTAGAGTAATCTAAAACCATAAAAATTATAAAGAGAGCATATATTTTAATATATGCTCTCTTTTTTTTGAGGAAACTCCATAAAAAAAAGGATGTAAATAAATACATCCTTTTTTCAATTAAAATACTTTTATAATGTTACTACTTTTTAAGCTCTAATTTTTCTGCAAAATATTCACAAAAATCTCTCATTGTAGCACTCATTTTTTGATCATCTGTGGCACGTTCAAAAGTATCTGCCATAGATACCAAAGTTTGATGATAAAATTGTTTCATTTCATCAACAGGCATATCTTTTGTCCATAAATCCATACGTAATGTATCTTTCTTTTTATGATCCCAAACAGATATCATAATAGATTTAGAAGTTTCATTTTCTATGCCACCATCTTTGGCAGTCCAAGAAATTTCTTCTGGCACTTTATTTTCGTCTAAACCAACGTTAAATTTAATTTCTGAGTTATGTTTTACTGACATTATTTTCTAGGCTTATATTTAGATTTTTTATATAAATCTAATTCGTTAATTTCTAAAAGTTCTTGCAAAGATACATCATTCTGTTTCATATAAGAACGAACAATTTGCCAACCTAACCAAACACCAGCTCTACCAGGAGATAAATTATCTTGCCCCATATAAAACTTAGAAAAAGGTGCTAGTTCTAAAAAACGCTTATTCAATTTTGTATCGGTACTAAAAAGTAGTTTCTTTTCTATAAAGTACGCCCAAATTTGCTCTTCATTTTCTTTAATCCACATAAATTTATCTTCTTGATATCCTATTTTTTCGATATCAGAAACATTTGGTAAATAAAAATCTAACAAGTACATTTTTTTTCCTTCATTAATCATTTTAGCAATAAAACTTCTTTCTCTAGAAGGTAGAACTTGCCTTTTGATTATCTCGTTAGCAACATCTACAATAATATGATTTTTGGTGTTATTTGCCTTAATATAAGTTGGATAATCATTATAAAACCTGTGATTTTTGCCTAGATAAACATCTAAGGAAATAATAAGTAAACTATCTGCATAAATTACTCGACTATCATAATCTATGTTGGTTAACATGGTTACTACATTTGGCGCTTCAAATTTTGGATTGTAGTATTTTACATGCTTAAACAAAGAGGTTAGCTGACTTTTAAGCGGATTAATGTCTTTATAAATAAGTTGAGTTTCATTAAAAAGTTCTAACTCTTCTTTATTTTTCATTTTTGAAATTGAAAGACTATCTGAAATTTCTTTTGGAAAAAAATAAGGATATGTTTCTTTTAATTCTTTTAGGTTTTCCTTTTTTGATGTGTAAAAATCTACATCAAAACGCTTCACATCAAAATTAACAGTAGTGTTAGAAACATCTATTTTATTTATACTATTACTAGTATTACATGAATAAAAACTAAATAAAACCGCTAAAATCACTAGAAAAAATCTCATAAACTTTGTATATTGCTAATAGAATTATAAACGTTAAAAATACTAAAATAGTTTATCTAATGAATACAGAAAAAGTAGCAATTCATATTATTTCTTGGTTAAAAAGTTATGCTGAAAAAGCTGGTGTAAAAGGTTTTGTTGTTGGTGTTTCTGGCGGAATTGATTCTGCTTTGACATCTACACTTTGTGCTAAAACCGGCTTACCAACTTTATGCGTAGAAATGCCAATACACCAAGCAGAAAGTCAGGTTTCTAGAGCCGAAGAACATATTAAACAATTAAAAGAAAAATTTTCTAATGTTTCTGAAGTTAGAGTGAATTTAACATCTACTTTTGAAGATTTTAAAAAAGTTGTACCCAACGCAGAAAGTTCTGCTAAACTAGATTTAACTTTAGCAAATACCAGAGCAAGGTTGCGAATGACTACTTTATATTATTTTGCAGGTTTACACAGTTATTTAGTTGCCGGAACAGGAAATAAAGTTGAAGATTTTGGTGTTGGTTTCTATACTAAATATGGTGATGGAGGCGTAGATTTAAGTCCTATTGCAGATTTAATGAAATCTGAAGTCTATGATTTAGCAGCTTATCTAAATGTACCAGAATCGATTCAAAAAGCGCAACCTACAGATGGCTTGTTTGGAGATAGCAGAACCGATGAAGATCAAATTGGGGCTTCTTATGATGAATTAGAATGGGCCATGAAAATGCAAGATCTACAAAAAAATGAAGATGATTTTACAGGAAGACAAAAAGAGGTTTTTAAAATATATGAAAGGTTAAACAGAATTAATCAGCACAAAATGGTACCAATACCAGTATGTGAAATTCCAGAAAATTTGAAATAAAAAAAATCCCGTAATTAAATTGCGGGATTTTTTTTGCATTTTAGGGTAAAAATTACAGCAGATTTGCCGCAATCATCATTTTTTTAATTCTCATATACGCTCGTCTTTTAGAACCTTTAGAGATTTCGAATGGAAGAAGAATAAAAAGTTGAACAATTTTTAATAGTTGTAATACTCTTTTCATAATAAATTATTTTTCTTTAGCACGTGCAATATACAAAAATTCTATTCTGAAAAATGATACCTTAGTAGGGGAAAACACCCAATTTTACAATTTAATAACTTTAAACAACTCTATTTAACTTTTCGAACAACCTTATTTTTAGACCCGTATAGCTTTTTATTGTCTCTAAATCTATAGCGGCATCTTGACTTCCTTCTTTTATCAAGTCTTCTATTTTCTTCCCAATTAAAACTCGTCTTAAATTAAAAACAGCATCACTTACTAATTTCGGTAAAATGTCTAAAGCACCTTTAACTTCAATATTTTGACCTTCCCAATCACTTAATTGATGCTTTTCCTCATCCATAATAATAGATGTAACAGTAGAAGAAATGTCTGAGTTTTTATGGTTCACCAACGCATCTATTTCTAGTTTTTCATACTGATTTAATTGATAAATAACTTCTGTATAAATTTCTTGAAAAATAACATTTGTAAACTCTGTTTCGTCTTCTTGTAGATGCAAATATATTTCTGCAGAAACATTATTATTATATTTTCTTTGTGTTACAGTTATTCTACCCTCTTCATCCTCATTCTCAATTTCTTCTAAGAATTCAGCTTCTTCATTTCCAAATAAAAGTAAGATTCTAATAATTTCTTTTTCTAAAATAGAAAGTTGGTCTATCTTTTCTGCAGCAGTTTTACCTTTAACCAAGCCCATAGGAGCCTTTTCTTTATTTGCAAAATATTCTGCTGGTGGTTCGTTGGGATCTTGCTGAGAATTGTTTTGTTTTCTATTTATCTTATTTCTGTCTTGAATTCCTTTTTTTAATAATTGCGCTAATTCACTAAAAAGCACACGCTCAGAAATATCCATAATTCGAGCACACTCTTGCACATAAACTTCGCGTTGAATACCATCTGGAATTTTAGAAATACTTGTTACAATATCTCTAATTACACCCGCCTTTTTTACAGGATCGTTATTAGATTCTTTTAACAGCAAAGAAACTTTAAACTCTATAAAATCTTTAGACGATTCTTCTAAATAAGCTTTTAATTCTGTCGTTGAATGCGATTTTGCAAAACTATCTGGATCTTCTCCATCTGGAAACTGTACAACTTTTACATTCATACCTTGTTCTAGAATTAAATCTATACCTCTTATAGAAGCTCTAATTCCTGCCGCATCACCATCAAAAAGAACGGTAATATTTTTTGTAAGTCTATTTACAAGTCTTATTTGATCTGGTGTTAACGCTGTACCAGAAGACGCAACTACATTTTCTACACCAGATTGATGAAATGATATTACATCTGTATAACCTTCTACCAAGTAACAATTATCTTGCTTTGCAATTTCTTTTTTTGCTTGATAAAGGCCATATAAAATTTTACTCTTGTGATAAATATCGCTTTCTGGTGAATTTAAATATTTAGCTGCTTTTTTATCCGCAGTTAAAATTCTACCACCAAAACCTAAAATTCTACCAGACATAGAGTGTATAGGAAACATAACACGACCTTTAAATCTATCGAATTGTTTTGTTTCTTTAACAATAGTTAAACCTGTAGAAGCTAAATATTTAAGATCATATCCTTTTTTTAAAGCTGCTTTTGTAAAACCATCCCACTCGTCTAAACAATAACCAAGTTCAAAAGTTTTTATCGTATCATCTCTAAAACCTCTTTCTTTAAAATAAGAAAGCCCAATAGCTTTCCCTTTATTAGTATTTAATATGATATCATGAAAGTAATCTTTGGCATAAGTAGATACCATAAACATACTTTCTCTTTCGTTCATCTGAGCTTTTTCTTCTGATGTTTGCTCAGTTTCTTCAATTTCTATATTATATTTTTTTGCGAGCCATTTAATAGCTTCTGGATACGAGTAATGCTCGTGTTCCATTAAAAATGATATAGCATTTCCTCCTTTTCCAGTAGAAAAATCTTTCCAGATTTGCTTTACAGGAGAAACCATAAAAGATGGTGATTTTTCATCTACAAACGGACTTAATCCTTTAAAATTACTTCCTGATTTTTTTAGCTGAACAAACTCACCAATAACCTCTTCTACTCTTGCAGATTCAAAAACGCGGTCTATGGTACTTCTAGAAATCATTTCTTTTAATTAATTAGTGTAACAAATATAATAAGAAGTTATTCTTATAAAAAAGAGATCTCACAAGTTTAAAATAACTTGTGAGATCTTAAGTCTAAAACAATATTTTTTAAGAAGCTGCTCTTAACTTTTTTAATGTTGTATTTGTCAATTTTGCTTCTGCGTACTCTTTTGTAACATTAAATTCTTTATCGTCTGAACTTGGTAACTCAAACATTGCATCTGTAAAGATAGCTTCACATAAAGAACGTAATCCTCTAGCACCTAATTTATACTCCACAGCCTTTTCTACAATGTAATTTAAGGCATCTTCTTCTATTGTAAAAGATACATCATCCATCGTAAAAAGCTTAGAATATTGCTTAATGATAGAGTTTTTTGGCTCAGTTAAAATTGCTCTTAACGTTTTTGCATCTAAAGGATTCATATAACTTAATACCGGTAAACGACCAATAATTTCTGGTATTAAACCAAAAGATTTTAAATCTGAAGGAATAATGTATTGTAATAAGTTTTCTTCATCTACTTTGTCTTCATCTAAAGAAGCTCCAAAACCAACAGCTTGCATATTTAAACGCTTGCTAATTATTCTTTCTATTCCAGAAAAAGCTCCACCAGCAATAAATAAAATTTCTTTAGTATTTACTTCTATAAATTTTTGCTCCGGATGTTTTCTACCTCCTTTTGGCGCTACATTTACAACTGTACCTTCTAATAATTTAAGTAATGCTTGTTGTACCCCTTCCCCAGAAACATCTCTTGTAATTGATGGATTATCACCTTTTCTAGCAATTTTATCTATTTCATCAATAAAAACGATACCTCTTTGGGCTTTATCTACATCGTAATCTGCCGCTTGCAATAGTCTACTTAAAATACTTTCTACATCTTCACCAACATAACCCGCTTGCGTTAAAACTGTTGCATCTACTATAGAAAATGGAACATTTAACATTTTGGCAATTGTTTTTGCAACCAATGTTTTACCTGTACCGGTTTCTCCTACTAAAACAATATTAGATTTTTCTATTTCTACCTCATCTTCATCATCTTTGGTTTGTAATAATCTTTTGTAGTGATTATAAACCGCAACAGACATAGAACGTTTAGTTTCATCTTGACCAATTATATATTGATCTAAAAACTGTTTAATTTCTAAAGGTTTTTTTAATGTTAAATCTTTAGAAAGTCCGCTAGATTTTGCTTCAGTAATTTCTTCTTCTACAATACCATGAGCTTGTTCTATACATTTATCACAAATGTGCGCATCCATACCTGCAATTAACAAGTCTGTTTCTGCTTTTTTTCGTCCGCAAAACGAACACTCTAAGTTTTCTTCTTTCGACATTATATCAGCTTTTGATTCAGCTTAAAAATAAGCTGAAATTCTTTATACTTTTCTTGCTAAAACTTCATCAATCATTCCGTAAGCTTTCGCTTCATCCGCTTTCATCCAATAATCTCTATCAGAATCGTTGTGAACTTTTTCAATTGTTTGTCCAGAATGGTTTGCAATAATTGCATACAATTCGTCTTTTAATTTTAAGATTTCTCTTGCAGTAATCTCAATATCAGATGCTTGCCCTTGAGCACCACCTAAAGGTTGATGAATCATAATTCTAGAATGAGGTAACGCAGAACGTTTACCTTCTTGACCTGCACACATTAAAACGGCTCCCATAGAAGCTGCCATACCTGTACAAATTGTAGCAACATCTGGTTTTATAAACTGCATTGTATCATAAATACCTAAACCTGCATAAACACCTCCACCTGGTGAGTTTATATAAATTGAAATATCTTTATTAGCGTCTACACTTTCTAAAAATAATAATTGTGCTTGTATAATATTTGCAACTTGATCATTAATACCAGTTCCTAAAAAGATAATTCTATCCATCATTAAACGAGAAAAAACATCCATTTGAGTAATATTCATTTGGCGTTCTTCCATGATATATGGAGTTAAACTACTTGTAATTTTTGTATAATTTGTACTGCTTATTCCGTGGTGTTTTGTTGCGTATTTTTCGAACTCTTTTCCGTAATCCATTTTCGTGATTTTGTTTTAAGTTTAATACTGTAAATATAAGAACTATTTCTTACTCTTTTGCTTTGCGTTAGTTGCTAAAAAAACCCGAATAAAATAATTCAGGTTTTTTGTATATAATTATGCTATAATTTAAATCTTAAAGTAAGATTCAAATGAGGTATAAGCTATTATTTGTATGCTTCTTTTACAAACTCTTCGTAAGAAAGTTCTTTTGTCTTAAAAGTCATGTTTTCTTTATAAAAAGCTAACAATTTCTGACTAATTAATTGTGTTTGTAATTTTTGTGCTTCTTCTTGGTTTTGTAAAATTCTACCAGCAATTTCATCCAATTCTTTTTCTTCTGGATTCATGTTACCAAATTGAGCCATTTGCGTACGGATAAATCCTTTTGCATAGTCTACCAATTCTGCATAGTCTAATTTAATGTCGTTATCTTTCATAATCTTACCTTCGATTAATTGATAACGTAAACCTTTTTCTGATTTTTCGTATTCTGCTGCAGCTTCTTCTTCTGTTAAAGGTTTTTCACCTGCAGTTGCTAACCATTTCTTTAAGAAATCTGCTGGTAAATCGAATTTAGTATTTTCGATTAAGTGCTCTATTACAGAATTTAATAAATGTTGATCTGACTGTTGTAAGAATTGTTTTTCTGCGTCTTCTTTAATTTTTTCTCTTAATTCTGTTACAGAAGAAACACTACCGTCTGCAAACAATTTATCAAACAATTCTTTGTCTAAATCTGCTGGTTCTGTTTTAGTAATTTCTTCTACAGTTAAAGTTACTTTAATATCTAAATCTTTAATTTCATCTGCAGAAACACCTAAAATATGTTGCAACTTATTGTTGTCTTCGAATAATTTTTTAGTTTCTAATTCGATTACATCACCAACTTTAGCACCTATAACTTTCTTTTCGTTTTTCTTTCCTTTAAGATCGTTTACTAAGAAAGTACTCTTTTTTTCGATTCCTTTTTCTTCGTTTACAAAAGTACCAGTTACATTAGAGTGCTCTGTTGCTTCTTCTAACGTAGACATTTTACCATATCTAGTCTGAATGTTTTTTACCTCTTCATCTAATAAATCTTCTGTTGCAACAATGTTGTATTGATTAATCTTTTTCTTAGATTTTAAATCAACATCAAATTCTGGTGCTAAACCTAATTCGAATTCAAAAGAAAAAGTTTCTGCATCCCAGTTGAAATCGTCTTGTACTCTTGGTAAAGGATTACCTAAAATATCTAACTTTTCTTCTGTTAAGAATTTATTTAAAGATTCTTGTAAAAGCTTGTTAACCTCATCTACCATAATAGATTGACCATATTGCTTTTTTATCATACCCATTGGCACGTGTCCTTTTCTAAAACCAGGAACATCTGCTTTTTTACGGTAATCTGATAAGATATTATCTACTTTTGCCTGATAATCTTCTGCAACAATATCAACTTTTACAACTGCGTTTAACGCATCTATGTTTTCTTTTGTAATATTCATTTATTTGTTCTTTTATCTTGAAAAAATCGAGTGCAAAATTAATTATTTTTTTTTACTTAACAAGTATTTAAGTACTTCTATTTCAGTAGAAAAAAATTAAAATTACCTCTATAACTTATTATGTATTAATTTTTATTGTTGTCTTTTAATAAAGAAAATAATGCCGATCTAAAAATGGATAGTAAAATACTGAATAACAAGGCCGAAAAGAACCCAGAAACAGCAAAACCAGACACTAACTTATCTGCAAGTAAAATTATTATGGCGTTAATTACAAAAATAAACAAGCCAAAAGTTACAAGTGTGGCCGGTAAAGTAAAGAAAATTAACAATGGTCTAACCACCATATTTAACAACGCAATAACTGCGGCTACTATTATTGCAGACACGTAACCAGAAACCTCTACTCCTGGTAAAATATTTGCTAGCACTATTACAGCTAAAGCGGTTAGTAAAATTTTTAAAAATGTTTTCATCTAATGATTTTATATTATCAAAATAGCGAAAACTATACCAAATGTAAAAGACTGCTTTTTTGTCAGTAAAAAGTAAAATTTATACTTATTTACTTTTTTGCAACTCTGTAGCTTTTCTTTCTAATTCTGCCTGAAACTCTTCCATTACAGGCTTTACAGTACTTTCTGGAATATCAGAAACCTTAATATACATTAAACCATCTACAGCATTATTAAACTTAGGATCTACATTAAAAGCAACCAAACGTGCATTTTGCTTAACATACTTTTTAATTAAAACAGGTATTCTTAAAGCACCTGGTTCTATCTCATCTATAATTTTATCAAATTTTTGCATATCAGATTTTGTTGCATCAAAAACAAAATCTTTATCACCATCTTTTAATTTAACCTTGTATTCTTTCTTCGGATAAATATATTGTGCAATGTAAGGATCGTAATAATGAGATTTCATAAACTCTATCATTAACGATTTTGAAAAATCTGAAAACTGATTGCTAATAGAAACTCCGCCCATTAAATATTTATACTCTGGATGACGCAAGGTAACATGTACAATTCCTTTCCATAATAAAAATAACGGCATTGGTTTTTGCTGATATTCGCCAATAATAAAAGCTCTACCCATTTCGATGGTATTTTCCATCATTTGATGCAGTTCTGGCTCTACTCTAAATAAGGTCTGAACGTAAAAACCGTTAATTCCGTACTTTTTATAAATTTCTTTACCAAGACCCATTCTATATGCGCCAACCAAAACATTTGCTTCTCTATCCCATAAAATTAAGTGATGATAATACCTATCATATTTATCTAAGTCGATAGATTTATTTGTTCCTTCACCAACAGCTCTAAAAGTTATTTCGCGTAATCTACCAATTTCATGTAACAAATTAGGTATTTCTTTTGCACTTGCAAAAAACACTTCGTAGTTTTTACTTTCTAATAATCTACCGCCATTATCTCTAATAGCATTTACTTCTTTTACAAAAAGATCTGTGCTTCTTTGTGCTGTTATTTTTTTTGCTGGCTTTTTAATTTTGATATTCTGTGCAGAAATTAACTTGTGCGCTTTTTCAAAAGGGTTCGCCAACATGTAGGTTTTCTTCCTTATAAATTCATAAAACGCTGGTATTTCTTTAAACTCGTTTTGATCTTTTACAGAAATCGGTTTTCCTATTCTAACTTTTACAACTCTACCACCTTGATTCATTACTTCCGAAGGTAATTTTGCTGTTCTTAGCGTATCAGATATTTTAGATAGAAAGTAAAATAATCTACTATTTTTTGCATGAAAATAAATCGGAATAACTGGTACGTTTGCTTTTTTAATCAATCTAACAGCACCTTCTTCCCATGGTTTATCTACATTTAACTTACCATCTTTGTAGGTAGAAACTTCTCCTGCAGGAAAAATCCCCAATGGCTTTCCTTCTTTTAAATGCAATAAAGCACTTTTAATTCCGGCAACGCTAGATTTTGCATCCTTTCTAGTTTCAAAAGGATTAACAGGCATTACGTAAGGTTTTAATGGCTCTACTCGATGCAATAAAAAATTAGCGATAATTTTGTAATCTGCTCTTTTTTCGATTAATAGTTTTAATAGTAAAACACCATCAATACCGCCTAAAGGATGATTTGAAACAGTTATAAACGGCCCATCTTTAGGTATACGTTTTAAATCCTCTTCCGGAATTTCGAATTTTATATTACAATCATCTAAAATTCCGTTTAAAAAATCTAAATCAGATTTATTTTTGTTCTTATCGTAGATTTTATTGATAGCAGAAATGCGCAGAATTCTTAACAGAATCCAACCAATAAAAGTTCCTAAAAAGCCAAATTTTTGTAAACCAATTACTTGCGCAATTTCTTTAGATGTTACTAATGCCATAAATTATAATTAAAGCGAACTGCAAACATACTAAAAAAACAGATATTGTCTTATTAATTTGTTGCCAAAACAATTTGTATAGTCTCTTTGTTTACCTGTGTTAATAAAGAGGATCCTTTTTCTTCTATACTTGCAACGGCTTTATCATCAAAATGACGCACGGTAAATAAATCTACGCCTTTTTGAACATCAATTTTAAACTCGTTTTTAAGTTCATTGTAAAACGCCTCGAAGCCTTTAAATTTATTATCAATACAAACAGAAAAACTAATTGCAGAGTTTTGTATTAAATTAACTTTTAATTGATAATCGTGTAATTTCTTAAATATATAACTAATGTTATTTTCTACCATAAAAGAAAAATCTAATGCCGAAATAGAAACTAAAATCTGATCTTTCTTAACAATAAAACATGGTATTAATGGTTCTAAATTAGATCCTTTAGAAATTCTGGTTCCAGCTTCTTTAGGGTTTACAAAAGAACGCACCAATAACGGAATTTCTTTTCTTTCTAATGGCTGTAATGTTTTTGGATGAATTACAGATGCACCATAAAATGCCATTTCTATAGCTTCTTCATAAGAAATTTGTTTTAACAAAGTTGTTTCTTCAAAAACTCTTGGGTCGGCATTTAAAACTCCTGGTACATCTTTCCAGATAGTTACATTTTCTGCATTTAAACAATAAGCAAAAATTCCTGCAGTATAATCAGAACCTTCTCTACCTAAAGTTGTTGTGTTTTCGGTATCATTTGCGGCTATAAAACCTTGTGTTATGTTTAATTTGGTAGCATCTACTTTTTCAGTAATAATTTGTTGCGTCAAAGTCCAATCTACTTTAGCATCTCTATAATTACTATCTGTTTTAATATAATTTCTAACGTCAAACCAATTATTCTGAATTCCAACTTTTGTTAGATAAGCACTTACAATTTTTGTTGATAAAAGCTCTCCGAAACAAATAATTTGATCGTACACATAATTATACCTTTGTGATGTATTTCTGGCTAAAAACCAACTTAACTCACCTAATAAAATGTCTATTTCTTTAAAAATAGCATCATCTTTATCAAATAAATCAGACATTAAATTTTTATGAAAATCTTCTATAACTCCTAAGTTTTCAGATAATTTATCTGTTTTATTATAGTAAGCTTCTATAACCTCTTCAAAAGCATTTGTAATCTTACCCATTGCAGAAATTACCACTAATGTATTTTCTGTTCCTTCGTTTTGTAAAATACTTGTTATATTTTTTACACTTGCGGCATCTTTTACAGAAGCTCCTCCAAATTTAAAAATCTTCATTACTAATTATTTTGAATAAATTTTGCTAAATTTTCTTTGTTCATTTGTACTACAGACCAATCATTTAAATAAGTAGCACCTGTGCTTTTGTAGAAATCGATGGCATTTTTGTTCCAATCAATTACTTCCCAAGCAACTCTATTAAAATTATTATCAAACGCATATTTTAAAACTGCTTTATAAAGTGCTTTACCTGCGCCTATTTTTTGCTTGCTTTTAGTTACAATCAAATCTTCTAAATGTATTGTTCTTCCTTTCCAAGTAGAATATCGTTCGTAAAACAACGCAATACCGATGATAGTATTTTCTTGTTCTGCCACATAAATCTTAAATTTAGGATCTTTAGAAAAACCATCATTAATTAAATCTTCTACAGTTATCTCTACTGCATCTGGTTCTTTTTCAAAAACAGCCAATTCTGTAATTAAATCTAATACAGCTTGCATGTCTCCTTCTTGTCCTAATCTTATTTTAAAGTCCATGTTTCTAATTTTTTGTCAAAGATAGTCCTTTCGTTTTCGCTTAAAAATAATTAAATATTTTGCACAGTTATTTTCGATTTGTTTAAATTTTAAAATAATAAATAGTTAATATGCAAAAAACAAGTAAGATTTTTACCAAAAAAAAGCTGTACGAAAACGGTGTAGTTGTCTAAATTTTAGCATCTTTGTAACATTAACTATACACAACAACATGTTACCAAAAAAACAGACTTTAGGAGAATTTATTATTGAAAATCAGCACGCTTTTAAATACAGTTCTGGCGAACTATCTAGTTTATTAAACTCAATTAGATTAGCTGCAAAAGTTGTAAATCACGAAGTAAATAAAGCTGGTTTGGTAGATATTATTGGTGCTCACGGAGATACAAACATTCAAGGTGAAGATCAACAAAAATTAGATGTTTATGCAAATGATAAATTTATACAAACACTAACTAGAAGAAATATTGTTTGTGGCATTGCCAGTGAAGAAGAAGACAGTTTTATCTCTATAAATAGTATCGACGAGAACAATCAAAATAAATATGTTGTATTAATAGACCCTTTAGATGGCTCTTCTAATATTGATGTAAACGTTTCTGTAGGAACAATTTTTTCTATTTACAGAAGAGTTACACCAACAGGAAGCCCAGTACAACTAGAAGATTTTTTACAAAAAGGTGTTGAGCAAGTTGCAGCTGGTTACGTGGTTTATGGTACATCTACAATGCTAGTTTATACAACCGGAGATGGTGTAAATGGTTTTACATTAAACCCAGCAATTGGTACATTTTATTTATCGCACCCAAATATGACGTTTCCAGAAGATGGAAACATCTATTCTGTTAACGAAGGAAATTATTTCGATTTTCCAGAAGGTGTAAAAAAATATATAAAATACTGTCAAGAAGAAGAAGGAGAAAGACCTTACACAAGTAGATATATCGGTTCTTTGGTTTCAGATTTTCATAGAAATATGATAAAAGGAGGTATTTACATGTACCCAAAAGGTTCTAGAAATCCGAACGGAAAATTACGCTTACTTTACGAATGTAATCCTATGGCTTTTTTAGCGGAACAAGCAAATGGCTATGCTTCTGACGGTTACACTAGAACCATGGAAGTAGAACCAACAGAATTACACCAAAGAGTACCTTTTGTTTGTGGAAGTAAAAATATGGTAAACAAATTAGAGGAATTTATGCAGAAATACGGCGAATAAATCTTATTTATACTATTATAAGTTAACAAAAGGCTAATATTTTGTTCAACTGCATCATATTGAGTAAATTTACAGTATTAAAATAATACGAACTTTAAAACTTAAAAAAATGGCTTTTCAATTACCAGAATTAGGATATGCATACGATGCTTTAGAACCTAATATAGATGCTAGAACTATGGAAATTCACCATACAAAACATCACAACGGATATACAACAAAATTAAACGGAGCAATAGAAGGAACTGATTTAGAAGGAAAATCTATCGAAGATATTCTTGCTAATTTAGATATGAGTAATGGCGCTGTAAGAAATAACGGTGGTGGATTTTACAATCACTCTTTATTTTGGACAGTAATGAACCCAAACGATAGAGGTTATTTATCTGGAGATTTAAAAGACGCTATTGAAAGCGCTTTCGGATCTAAAGAAGCATTTATCGACGCTTTTTCTAAAGCAGCAGCTACTCAGTTTGGTTCTGGTTGGGCATGGTTATGTGTTTTACCTGGTGGTAAAGTAGAAGTTTGTTCTACACCTAACCAAGACAACCCATTAATGCCAGGTGTAAACTGCGAAGGAACTCCTATTTTAGGATTGGATGTTTGGGAACATGCATATTACTTAAACTACCAAAACAGAAGACCAGATTATATTAATGCATTTTTTAATGTAATTAACTGGAACGAAGTTGAGCGTAGATATGCTGCAGCAAAATAAATAGAAATCTTACTTAAGATAAAAAAAGCATCCTTTTTAAGGATGCTTTTTTAGTTTATATAATAAGGATTTAATCAATAATAATCTTTTTATTGAACAATCCCTTTTCTGTCTTAATAACTAAAATATATACCGCTTTAGACAGTTTGTTTAATTTAAAGTTTAACTCACTTTCATTACTATTTATATCCTGATTAAAAACTTCAGCTCCCAAAATATTAAACAACTTTACAGTTTCTATCTGATAATTAGATGTATTTTTAATTAAAAACTCGCCATTATCACCTCCTTGAATACTTAATAAAAATTCATCCTCTTTAAAATCTTCATTAGTTAATGTTTTATCTGTAAAAGTGATAAAAAACCTATCATCATAAGTACCCGATGCTAAATTTAGAGATTTTGGAGCTTCATCTAAATTATAGAATTTATTTAAAACTCTATCATTTAAATACACAGGTGTGTTAATTTTTATCTTTTCACTTATAGAAAAAGTAACTTCTCGATCTTGATCTAACTGAACTACCATCGGTATTTCTAAAGATTCGTCAAAATTAAACGTACCAGTAATAATATAAGGACTAGTAGAACCCTTAACTTTTAAATACAAATCTGTTGGTTGCAAGCCCCACATAACTGCATCGAAACCAATATCATACTCATCTGTTAAACCTCTAAACACTGTTGCTACTGTTCGGGTTCTAACTTCACTTTCAGATAAATTAAATTTAAAATCAATCTTTATGGTTGAAAAATCTCTAGTGCTTTTTTGTTTTGATGATGTTTTAGCAACTATTACACCAGTATCAGATAAATCATTTAAGGTTCTTTGTGAATTTTTAAAAACTAAAGTACCAGAACCTGGTGTTTCTTTTGTCACAAAAAATGCCTGCCCAATCGGTAAATATCTTCCTCCACCGACTGTTACCCCGCTAACAATAGTATTATAAGTTCCAGAATAATCTCCTCTAACATGAGTATTATCAGAAGAACCGTTATAAATATAAATTACACCATTAAATTCTGATGAATTATCACTTATAAATGCTTCTGCATCTAGTGCAGAAGGATACGGGTTACCTATTAAATTAAATTTATTTTGATCTAATGTAAAAGAATAATCTCCATCGTTTGGTGTACCAGAAAAAGTAAATGTAGCACCAACACTTTTCATATTCCACCCTTCTCCTGGAAGAAAAATAGGATCTGTTGGATCTACAAATCTTGTCCAATCACTAGCATTTACAAACTTAGCCAACCACCTAGAACTAATACTTATAGGCTCTGATGACGAATCTCCATCAAAATTAGGAGTAAAATTAATGTCAGCAGCTTCACCAACAGTTGGAGTTGCAGATGTAGCTACATTTGTTCCATCTTTTAAAACATCGTTTATTGAAAAAGGAGTGCCTGGTGTTGTACCAGAGTTTCTTACTGGAGATGACCAATAACCAGATTGATATACAGATGAGCTTGTTGCAGTTTGATCTACGAAAAGTTTACCTGACCCTGAGTTTAAATTATTACCAGTTGTATGAGTTTGTACTAATTGAGAACTACCAACTAATCTTAGTTCACCGTTATTTAAAATACCATTTTTAACTTTTAGTAACACGCCAGAATTAACAGATAAAATTCCTCCGTTTTCAATCTCAATCTCTCTAACAACAGCATCCTCGGTTAAAGTTAGCGAACCATTAGAAGTGCTTTTTACCAACAATTTAAAACAGCCATCTGTTAAATCTGGCACATTTGTAGTGGCAGAACCATTATAGTATTGCGTATCATCAACAACTATTAAATCTTGGTATTCTACAGCAAAATAATCATTATTAGAAAAAACCACGTTGTTAGCTTGATATAAACCACCACCAATGTCTGCTAAATCATAAGTAGATGTTGGTGATAATAAATCACTGTCATTATCTATAACTAATTTAAGTATAGCACAATCTTCTTTACTAGAAATATCTACGGATGATAAATCTAATATAAAACTAACGTCACCAACATCATTTCTTTTACTAATTCGCCATTTAGTAGAAGTTCTTTGTTGATAATTATCTTCATTTGTTTCAAAAACGATATCCTCTTTATTATCTCTACCCCAAAATAAAAACTCATCATTTGCAAGACTACTTGGGTTATAAATCCTAACAATTCCTGTTCCTTGAGAATCTACATGATTAGAACCATCTGTTGCTTGACCAATACCCGCAACATCATGATCAAAATTACCAGCAGATGAATCATCTTCATCGTAAAAATTATTTGAATTTAAGGTAATATTATATTTTGCCGACAAATAATTACTTACAATAATTCTTTCTGCTTCATTAATATATTTATTATACATAATTACCTCTGCAAAATCTCCTTGATGCGCTTGTGAAGCTACATAATCACCATCATTTCCTCCTGCTCCATCATCTTCACTATCTTGTTCACCAGCCAAAGCTAAAGAACCGCCAGAAGTTATAATTCTACCACTAGGAAAATTAATATTTCTATCAGTTCCGTTAAGAGATGTATTTGCCGTTCCAGAAGTTTGCCATCTATAACCAACAACATTCCAGTTTGCAGTGCTTACATTTAAGCCAGAACCCCTTGCCTGATTAGTAACATACATAGACAAATTATTGCTATTAAATAATAGAAAATCGTTATTAAGAGCAGATGATGACGCATAAGATAACACTCCGTCACCTCCTTCATTTGCATTTTCAGTTTTATTTACATAGAAGCCAGAAATTGCTGTTGTTGGAAAGTTTGTGAAGTTAGTTTTTCTCAAACGCCTATTAGATTCTTCGAACCTAACTGCATCATAGCCGTTAACAATATTTTTCTTAATTATAGGCTGAAAAGTAACATCTTCTTGAGTTAAAGTTGAATTATAACCCGATAAATCTGACCAAGAAGCAAAAGGAGCATTGTCATTTTCAGAAATATCATCTGGGTTTGTCCATAGCACAAGACTAGAAGTACCATCAATACTACCTACACCGCCGGGACCTAAATATCCTTCTGCTACAGGAGGTGGTGCTGTATAATTAACAGTAATTGTCCAACTATTATTATCAACCTTATTTTCATTAACACTACAGCCAGTTACTGTACCTTCCCAAATTACTCTTAAAACATCCATTTGAAAAGTCAAAACCCCTGTAACACTTACGCCATTTGCTATTGTTAAACCAGATCGAGCGTAAGATAATGTTCCTGGGCTATCTCCAATACCTGCAGTATAATTGTTCTCGCTTACAGCACCTTCAACATAAATTAATCTAGATCTTTGGTCTGACATCCAACCTTGAACACGTGCCGTCATTTGATAAACAACATCTACACTCGTAACAATAGATCCTGGCGGTACAATAACTTGCAACTCTGACAACGGAGCACATTGACTAGAATCCTCAAAACCTGTCGGAATATCTCCTGAACTGTACGTTGCAGTTGAAGTTTGAGCACTTAAAATAGCACCATAAAAAAGATAAAAAATAAAAATTATTCTTTTTGCTTGTTTTAACATCTTTAAAATTTTTTAAACTTGTTAACACATTACATAAGGTAATTCTTGGGGGAATTTTTCTTACATCAATTTTGATATTGATAATGTTTATCTTACTAAAATAAGGATTTTATTTTGATTTTACAATTAATAAGCTCTTTTATCGTTTCCTTCATAGTAATTAATAAAAGCTTCATTTACAACTCTATGACCACCAGGTGTAGGATAATCTCCGGTAAAATACCAATCTCCTAAGTTATTAGGGCAAGCCTTATGCAAGTTCTCTACAGTTTGATAAATTACCTCTACATCTGCCTTAACATCTTTTGTTTTTAGCATTTGGGCAATTTTTGCTGATATTTCTTCTGTTGTAAATGGTGCGTAAATTTCTTTTACATAATTTACAATTTCTTCATCTGCCTTAGATTGTTGCTCTTTAGATTTTTTATAAACTTCGCTTATAATATCTTCTTGATTTGTATCTTTTAATAATTCTATCGCAGCTTTAAACGCAATAAAAGCATCAATTCTGGCCATATCTATACCATAACAATCTGGGTAGCGTATTTGAGGCGCAGATGAAACAACCACTATCTTCTTAGGGCTAAGTCTATCTAATATTTTAATAATACTTTTCTTTAAAGTTGTTCCTCTTACAATACTATCATCTATAATTACAAGATTGTCTGTAGGTTTTACAACACCATAAGTAATATCATAAACATGTTCTACAAGGTCATCTCTAGAACTATCATCAGCAATAAATGTTCTTAACTTTGCATCTTTAATAGCTATTTTTTCAAAACGAGCTCTTTCAGATAAAATCTCTGTTACTTTTTGAGCAGATAACTTAGTACCACCTGCTAAGATTTTTTCTGTTTTTTGCTGATTAAGTAAATCTTCTGCAGCTTCCGTCATTCCATAGAAAGAAGTTTCTGCAGTATTTGGTATGTAAGAAAAAACAGTGTTAGAAATATCGCTATCTATCGATTTTAATATTTTAGGAAATACTAATTTACCTAGGTTTTTTCTTTCTTCATAGATTGATGCATCACTTCCTCTAGAAAAATAAATACGCTCGAAAGAACAAGCTTTGTTTTCTCTTGGTTCTAAAACTTGTTTAATAGCTGTTTTACCATTTTTCTTAATAATTAAAGCATGCCCTCTTTCTAATTCTTGTACTTTATCAATTTCGATATTAAATACTGTCTGAATTACGGGTCTTTCTGATGCTACAACTACAATCTCTTCATCTTCGAAGAAATATGTAGGTCTTATTCCGTTTGGATCTCTTAAAACAAAAGCATCTCCGTGGCCAACTAATCCTGCCATTGCATAACCACCATCCCAGTTTTTAGAAGACCTTTTTAAAACTTTTTTTATGCTTAAATTTTCTTCGATATAAGGCGAAGCATTCTTTTTATTAAAACCTTTCTTTTTTGCTTTCTGATATAATTTAGCCACTTCATCTTCTAAGAAATGACCAATTTTCTCCATAACGGTTACTGTATCTGTAAATTCTTTTGGATGTTGCCCCAACTCTATTAACTCTTCTAATAAATGTTTAGAATTAGTCATGTTAAAGTTACCTGCAACAATTAAGTTTTGATGTTTCCAATTACTTTGACGTAAAAACGGATGCACACTTTCGATACTGTTTTTACCAAAAGTACCATAACGAACATGACCTAAAAATAAGTTACCTATGTAAGGCATGTTTTCTTCTTGCCATGCTACATCATCTTTCTTATCTGGGTTTTGTTCTAAAACACCATTTAAGCGATCGTTAATTTGCCCAAAAACATCTTGTATTGGTTGCGATTTGTTAGAACGAACTCTGCTAATATATCTAGTACCAGGTTCTACATTAAATTTTACACTTGCAAAACCTGCACCATCTTGACCACGATTATGCTGCTTTTCCATTAATAAATACATTTTATTAATTCCGTAAAAAGCAGTACCGTATTTATCTTTGTAAAACTGTAATGGTTTTTTTAATCTAACAAGTGCAATTCCACATTCATGTTTAATAGCATCACTCATTTTTATAATATTTTTAGTTGTATTGTGTTGTTATTGTTGCAATTATATCAAAAAAAAATCCGCAGTTTAAACCGCGGATTTACATTAAGATAATTTTATATCAAATTGTGTTAAGTCTTTAAAAGCTTGTAAGCGCGTTTTAACTTCATCTGTTGTTAGCTCTTGCATGCGCTCTGTACCAAATTTCTCTACACAGAAAGAAGCTAAGTTAGAACCGTAAATTATCGCGTTCTTCATGTTTTCGAAAGATATATCTTCTGTTTTTGCTAGATATCCGCAGAAACCTCCTGCAAATGTATCTCCGGCACCAGTAGGATCAAAAACTTCTGCTAATGGTAATGCAGGTGCAAAAAACATTTTTCCTTCATTAAATAATAAAGCTCCGTGTTCTCCTTTTTTAATTACTACATATTTAGGTCCCATTTCGTGGATTTTCTTAGCAGCATTTACTAAAGAATATTCACCAGATAATTGGCGAGCTTCTTCATCATTAATTGTAATTACATCTACTCTTTTTAAAACAGTATGTAAATCATCTAAAGCAATATCCATCCAAAAATTCATAGTATCTAAAACTATTAGTTTTGGTTTTTCTGTCATTTGATCTAAAACAGAAGCTTGCGTTAACGGGTGTAAATTACCCAACATTACAATACCTGCATCTTTAAAAGAATCTGGTACAACTGGTGTAAACGTTTCTAATACATTTAATTCTGTTACTAAAGTATCTCTAGAATTCATATCGTTGTGATATTTACCGCTCCAGAAAAAAGTTTTACCTTCTTTATCTACTTCAATACCATCTGTATTAATTCCTTTAGAATTCATCATTTCTAAATAAGAATCAGGGAAATCTCCACCAACAACAGATACAACACCTGTTTCTACTCCAAATTGAGATGCTGCTAAACCTACAAAAGTTCCAGAGCCTCCTAAAATCTTATCTGTTTTACCAAAAGGTGTCTCGATAGCATCAAAAGCTACTGTACCAACTGCTAATAATTTACTCATTTCTTATAATTTATGCGTAATTTTGCTTTTTACAATAAAACGCTTTTTGAAAGCGCAAAAATAAGTTTTAAAAATGACTATCAAAGAAATACAAGAAGAAATTATTGATGAGTTTTCTATGTTTGATGATTGGATGGATCGTTACGAATACATAATAGAGCTTGGTAAATCTTTGCCTATGATTGAAGATACACATAAATTAGACGAAAATTTAATTAAAGGATGCCAATCTAAAGTTTGGTTATATTCTGAATTAGATGCAGATAAAATTAAGTTTACTGCAGATAGTGATGCTATTTTAACTAAAGGAATTGTGGCATTATTATTGAGGGTATTCTCGGAACAAAAACCGGCAGATATTTTAACTGCAGAAACCACTTTTATAGATCAAATAGGTTTAAAAGAACATTTAAGTCCTACGCGAGCAAACGGTTTGGTATCTATGGTTAAACAAATAAAATTGTACGCAATTGCGCAACAAACTAAATTACAGAATTAAGAAATTATATAATGACAGATAAAGAATTAGAAGAAATTGGAGATAAAATTGTAGGTGTTTTAAAAACAATTTACGATCCAGAAATACCTGTAGACATTTATGAGCTTGGTTTAATTTATGATGTTTTTGTTTCTGATGAAAATAATGCAAAAATTTTAATGACACTAACATCTCCGAACTGCCCAGTTGCAGAGAGTTTACCTGTAGAAATTGAAGATAAAGTTAAGTCTTTAAAAGAATTAAATAACTGCGAAGTAGAAATTACATTCGACCCAACTTGGACACAAGAAATGATGAGCGAAGAAGCAAAACTAGAGTTAGGAATGCTTTAATTACATATAAATTTAACAGAAAAAGCAATTATTAATAATTGCTTTTTCTGTTAATAAAACTTAAGTTTTTATTTATTTTAAACAATAAAGTAAAAATATAAATGGCAGAAGAAATTATAAATAGAGTAGCAAATAGCAAGTTAAAAACCTTTGACCTAGAAGAGATTTATCCTGAAGGAAAAAGAGTCTCATTTGATATTAAAGATTGGCTATTTGAAGAAATAATTTTAAAAGAAAAAGATTTTAGAAATGCAGTAAAAAATCATGATTGGTCTCAATACAAAAACTGTTTTGTAGCTGTTAATTGCTCTGTAGATGCAATTATACCTTCTTGGGCTTTTATGCTAATTGCTGCAGAAGCAACACCATATGCCAACAAAGTTGTTATTGGTAATTTAGAATTATTAGAAACTGTTTTATACCAAGAACTTTTAAATTTTGTCGATCTTAGAGATTATGCAGATTGCCCTGTAATAATTAAAGGTTGTGCAGAAAAACCAATACCAGATTCTGCATTTGCTTTTTTAATTGCAAAACTACAACCTATTGCCAAATCTATTATGTTTGGCGAAGCTTGTTCTACAGTACCTTTATATAAATCGAAGAAATAAATTTACACATTTATAAATCAAAAGAAATTAACATTAAAAACACTTAAAATGAGAAGACTAGCAACCCTTCTTTTATTTATTTTTATAGCAAGTAATTCTTATTCTCAAAAGAAGAAACTAGACACTTTACCTAAGCCAAAATGGAAAGTAAACGGTAGACTTGCCTTTGTTTTTAATCAATCTTCTTTTTCTAATTGGGCTTCTGGTGGCCAAAACACAGTTGCAGGAAACATCAATATAAATTACGATTTTAATTATAAGAAAAATAATGTAAACTGGGATACTCGATTATTATCTGGTTATGGTTTAAGTCATATCAGCGAAAAAGGCTACAGAAAAACAAACGATCGATTTGAACTAAATTCTTTATTAGGTATAAAAACAACAACTTATTGGTTTCTTTCTTTTATTGCCAATTTTAAAACACAATATACCAAAGGGTTCGATTATTCAAAAGAGCCTAAACTACTAGTATCAGAGTTTTTATCTCCTGCTTATTTAACTTTTGGACCAGGAATGTTATGGAAAAAATCTGATGACTTAAATTTAAACATTGCACCAGCTACAGCCAGATATACATTTGTAAACGAGTTTTTCACAAAAGATTCTGGTAAATTTGGTGTAGACGAAGGTAAAACTCTTGCTTTTGGACTAGGTTTTAACCTTTCTGGTTACTATAAATTTGCCTTGATGAAAAATATTGAAATGGAAAACATCTTAACAATGTATACAGATTATCTTGCAAATGTTGGTAATGTCGATTTAGATTATCAAACAAATTTGCGTTTTACTGTAAATAAACATATTAAAATGCACATGACTTTTCATACAATTATTGATGATAACTCATCAAGTAAAATTCAATTTAGACAGCTTTTTGGTTTAGGCATGAATTATAGCTTTCACGAAAAAGTGACTTATTAATATTTTTCTTGTCTAAAAGAATAAAAGTGTACTTTTGCACGCTTAAATTTAAAAATAGTCAACATGAAAAAATTATCAATCTTAATTTTATTGGTATTTATTAGCTTTTCTGCAAGCGCACAAACAGCAGAAGAATTAAAGAAGGAACAAGCTCCTAAAAAAGCTCAAATTGCTAAATTACAAGGAGAAGTTAATGCGATACAAGCAAAAATTGATGCTTTACCTGGTTGGAGAAAAGGTGCTTTTGGTACTATAGGTGCAAGTTTATCTGGTTTTAACAACTGGTACGCTAGAACAGCTCCTACTGCATCTGCAGGTAATATTGGTGTAACTGTAAATGGTTTTGCTAATTTAATTGAAGAAGACTTTTTCTGGAGAAACTCCGCTGCAATTAACTTAGGTTGGGTTAAGTTAGATGAAAAAGGTGTTGCCGGAGACGAAGGTTTTGATACTGCTACAGATGTATTTACAATCTCTTCTTTATACGGTAAAAGGTTAAATAAAAAATGGGCTTTATCTGCACTTGCAGAATACAGAACTACAATTATAGATAATTTTAACGATCCTGGTTATTTAGATTTTGGTGCTGGTCTTACTTGGACGCCAACAAGCAACTTAGTAGTTGTTATGCACCCAGGAAACTACAACTTTGTATTTAGTAGTGGTGAAACAGTTTTCGAATCTTCTTTAGGTGCTAAAATTGTTGCAGATTATTCTAAAAAATATGGTAAATTAAGTGTAAAATCTAATTTATCTGTTTTTCAAAGCTATAAAACTTCAGACTTATCTAACTGGACATGGACAAACTCTTTTGGTTACACTGTTTGGAAAGGAATTGGAGTTGGTTTAGAATTAGGTTTACGTAAAAACAAACAAGAAGCATTAAACAATGCATTAATAGACAATCCTGCAGAAACTTTTTCTACTGTAGACAACAAATTACAATCTTATTATTTAGTTGGTATGAGCTATGCTTTCTAAATAGAAAACAATATTTTAAAAGAAACCTCAAGAAGAAATTCTTGAGGTTTTTTTATTTTATGTAAATTAGCATCTCAAATAAATAATACATGACTTTATTAATAATTTTTGCAACAATTTCTATTTTCTTTTCTTTTTTATGCTCTATTTTAGAAGCTGTATTGTTAAGTATTACGCCAACTTTTATCAATCTTAAAAAAAGTGAAGGTGAACAATATGCTACGCAATTAGAAACTTTTAAAAAAGATGTTGATAAGCCTTTAATTGCTATTTTAACTATTAACACCATTGCACATACGGTTGGTGCAATTTTAGTAGGTGTGCAAGCAAAAGTTGCTTACGCAGAAATGTATGGTACAGATGTAAAAACAGTATTTGGCATTAAAATTACAGAAGATGTAATGGTTGGTTTAGTTTCTACTATAATGACAATTTTAATTCTAGTCGCATCAGAAATTATACCTAAAACCATTGGAGCTACTTACTGGAAACAACTTGCTAATTTTACAGCTAAAGCTTTAAACATAATGATTTTCCCGTTGAAATGGACAGGAATATTATGGATTTTACAATTAACAACAAAGTTAATTGGTGGCAAAGGTCATGGAAGCATTTTAAGCAGAGAAAGCTTTTTAGTAATGGCAGACATGGCAGAAAAAGAAGGTGTTTTTCAGAAAAATGAAAGTAAAGTTATTAGAAACTTACTTGGTTTTAAAGAAATTAAAGTAAATGATGTAATGACACCAAGATCTGTAATAGAAACCGCAGATGAAACTCAAACAATAAGCTCTTTTTATAACGATCATAAAAAATTAAGATTCTCTAGAATTCCTGTTTTTTCTGAAAACCCAGATGCAATAACAGGTTACTTTTTAAAAGATAATTTATTGGAAGCAATTATTAATGGTAAAGGTGAAGAAACTTTAGCTACTATTAAAAGAGATATTGTTGTTACAGAAAGAGAATTATCTATACCAGATTTGTTTGACAAACTAATCAAAGAGAAAGAACACATTGCACTTGTAGTAGATGAATATGGTTCTGTAAGCGGTCTTGTTTCTCAAGAAGATGTAATAGAAACTTTACTTGGTTTAGAAATTATGGATGAAAGTGATTCTGTTGCAGATTTACAAGCTTTAGCAAGAAAATCTTGGGAAAACAGAGCAAAAAGAATGGGCATTATAAAAGAAGATGATTCAAAAGAATAATCTTTAAAATGAAAGCATAAAAAAAATCCTACTGCAATACTTCGCAGTAGGATTTTTTTTATTCTTCCTCTTTATATTCGTAATATAAAAAGTCGTTATAAGGAAAACGCTGAACATGTATTTTCTTTACTTCTTCGTACGTTTTGTCTTTAAAATCATCTAAATTTTCTTTATTTAGCGCAGAAATAAATATTGATTCTACTTCTTTATCGTTCATCCAAGTTTTTTTCCAGTCTTGTAAAGTATAATGCTCTTTCCCTTTTTCTGTTTCTAAATCATCTGCATCAATTGTTTCATGCTCGTAAGCATCAATCTTATTAAACACCATTAAGGTAGGTTTATCTGCACATTTAATATCATCTAATATTGTATTAACAGATGCAATATGATCTTCAAAATTAGGATGCGAAATATCTACAACATGCAATAACAAGTCTGCTTCTCTAACCTCATCTAAAGTAGATTTAAAAGATTCTACCAATTGTGTTGGCAATTTTCTAATAAACCCAACAGTATCTGTCATTAAAAAAGGAATGTTTTTTATAACTACTTTACGAACCGTTGTATCTAAAGTTGCAAATAATTTATTTTCTGCAAAAACATCACTTTTACTAATCACGTTCATAAGTGTAGATTTACCAACATTGGTGTAACCAACTAAAGCAACTCTTACCATCTTACCACGATTCTTTCTTTGAATCGCCATTTGCTTGTCTATTGTTTTTAGACGTTTTTTTAATACGGATATTTTATCACGAATTATACGTCTATCTGTTTCAATTTCTGTTTCACCAGGTCCACGCATTCCAATACCACCTTTTTGTTTATCAAGGTGTGTCCAAAGTCTTGTTAAACGAGGTAACAAATATTCGCTTTGGGCAAGTTCTACTTGTGTTTTTGCAGAACTAGTTTGTGCTCTTTGCGCAAAAATATCTAATATTAAATTGGTTCTATCTAAAATTTTACAATCAAGAATTTTTTCGATATTTCTTAACTGTGCAGGCGATAACTCATCATCAAAAATAGCTGTACCAATTGCATTGGCATGTATAAAATCTTTAACATCTTCTAGCTTACCAGCTCCTAAAAAAGTTTTCGGATTTGGTCTTTCCATTTTTTGCACAAAGCGTTTAACAACAACACCGCCGGCAGTTTGTGTTAAAAACTCTAATTCATCTAAATATTCATCAGATTGTGTTTCGTTTTGTTGCTGTGTAATTACACCAATTAAAACTGCTTTTTCTGAAATTGCTTCTTTTGCGTCTATCATAGAATGCAAAAATACAAACAATTCTTGTCTTTTAGGCCAAAAAAAAACCTTAGCAAAAGCTAAGGTTTTATATTACTAATTCAAATTCAAAACAGAAAGTTTACAACGTTTTCTGCGCAACAAAAGTAGCTTAATAATAAAAGAACTATGTATTCTTTACATTAAGAAACCCTTTAATTTTTGTTAATTTAGTTTTGTTTTAAAAATTTTACAGGCACTCTATATGTTTTTAAAATTTCTAATTTTTCTATAGATGCTATTTGGTAGTTTAATCTTTTTTTTATGAAAGAAGTTACATTCGGTTTTTTAGAATCTACAGATACAACAATTATCTCTCCTTTTTTGTTTATAATAAAGTCTACAGTAGTTTTTATGTTTGAGTCTAGATTTCCTTTATAGTTTCCTAATAATTCGATAATTTTTTTTCTTAATTTTAAATCGATTTCTTTCACGTCGTCATTGTTGTTAGAAAACGTAGATACACTTGTCAATAATGCTACTAAAAATACAATTGCTAATTTTTTCATGATTAATTTTTTAAAAATTCTTTTTTTTTGTGTTGCTAACTTGCACTGTAAAATTAGTTTAAGAGTTCGAAAAAAATCAAAATAAAATGTTATAAAAACAACTTTTTTAAGTTAGAAATCAGTTAATTACACCGGTTTTAACACTTAAGAAATATTGCTTATATTTTATTAAAAAAAATAAAATTTAAAGTAAGTTATCACTAAAAACCACAGTTTAATATCAATACTACAATACAAATAGCTTTTAGATTTTAATTCGATAAAATCACTAGTTAATTTAATGTAAAGTCTGTAGATTATTTTGTTACTTTTACCATTAAAATATTTATATGTTTCCTTCGATTAAGTCTTCTAAACAAAGTAAAAAAATTACAACAATTGGTTTTTACAATGTAGAAAATCTGTTTGATACAGAAGACAATCCTAAAACTTTTGATGATGATTATACAAGTGACGGAAAAAGAAAATGGACATACAAAAGATATAAGATAAAAATTAAAAAATTAGGCTCTGTAATATCTCAACTAGGTTTAAACAGGTCTAAATATCCGCCTGCAATTGTTGGTTTGGTTGAAGTAGAAAACGCTAAGGTGGTTAGAGATTTAATAAATTCTTCTAACTTAAAAAAGCATCATTATGGTTTTGCACATTATGATTCTCCTGACGAAAGAGGTATTGATGTTGCCTTATTATACAATAAAAGAGTTTTTGAATTTTTAAAATCAGAAACATTCCCAGTTTTTCTAGAAGATGACGAAGGCGAAAGAGATTATACAAGAGATATTTTAAAAGTTAGCGGTAATTTACATGGCGAACTTGTACATATAATTGTAAACCATTGGTCTTCTAGAAGAGAAGGTGCAGCAGAAACAGAACACAAAAGAGTTACCGCAGCAATTACTGCTAGAAATATTATAAAAGACATTAAAGACAAACATTACGATGCAAAAATAATTGTAATGGGAGATTTTAATGACGACCCAACAAGTAAGAGTGTAAAAACCTTGGTTTCTGATGATTTTATAAATCCGATGGAAACTATTTTAGACAGAGAAAAGTTAGGTTCTTTAACCTATGATGGTAAGTGGAATTTATTCGATCAGATTATATTTTCTAAAAATTTCACAGAAAAGAAAGAAGGAAAACTTTACTTTACACACGCAGAAGTATTTAATAAAGAATGGTTAAAAATTTTTAAAGGAAAATTAAAAGGCAGCCCGTTTAGAACTTATATTGGTCCTTGGTATCAAGGCGGATTTTCAGATCATTTTCCGGTATATGCTTTTCTAAAGAAAAAAGACGAGTAACTACTCTTTACCTACATTTTTAAAGGCACTTCTTAGTTTTTCATCATTAATAATATACTTTTTATATTTTCCATCTTTATATCTAAAATAAATAAATATTGGCATAAATATAAAAGACAAGTACAAAACGCCTAACCCCATTACAACTTGGGCTTTTTCGTGTTCTGTATTAATTAAATATGCTCCTAATGCCATCCAAACTAAAAAGATAACAAACATTATTTTTAACGCTAATTTCATGTTGCAAAATTACAAAAGTTCTATCTTTAATTTCTAATTTTATTAAAAATGAAATCGATTTTAGTATTTTTACTTGGTTTATTACTTATTTCTTGCACTTCAAACAAAAATAAATTTAAAATGAATAACAAAATTGTGATTGCTCACAGAGGCGCTTCTGGTTACTTACCAGAACATACGCTAGAGTCTAAAGCTATGGCTTACGCAATGAAACCAAATTTTATAGAGCAAGATTTAGTACTTAGTAAAGATGATGTTCCTGTTGTTATTCATGATATTTATTTGGATGATGTTACAGATGTTGCAATAAAGTTTCCTCATAGAAAAAGAGAAGATAATAGGTTTTATGTAATAGATTTTACTTTTGATGAATTGCAAACTCTTAATGTTTACGAGCGTTTCAATCCAAAAACTGGTAAGCAAGTTTATAAAGACAGATTCCCTACCAAAACAGGTAACTTTAAATTACATTCTTTGCAACAAGAAATCGAATTGATACAAGGTTTAAATGCTTCTACTGGCAGTAATATCGGAATTTACCCAGAAATTAAAGCTCCTGAGTTCCATAAGCAGGAAGGTAAAAAATTAACAGAAATTGTTTTAAAAGTTCTTACTGATTATGGCTACACAACAAAAAAAGACAATTGTATTTTACAATGTTTTGATGCTAAGGAATTAGAACGAATTAGAAAAGATTTAAAGTCTGATTTATTTTTGGTGCAATTGATAGAGTTTACGGAAGAAACTAAGCAATTAAAACATTTTGCAAGTTATTCCGACGGAATTGGGCCTTGGTACAAACAAATTTTAGATAAAAAAGTTAATGGCAAATGGCAGTTTACTTCTTTAGTTTCTGATGCACATCAATTAGATTTAAAAGTGCATCCTTATACATTTAGAGCAGATGCTTTAGATGAATTTTCTACATTCGAAGAAATGATGCAAACCTTAATTTATGAAGCAAATATAGATGGTGCTTTCACAGATTTTCCTGATAAAATGGTAAACTTTATAAACTCTAATAATTAAGATGGATAAACTTGTTTATAAAATTAGTCATGCCACAAATAATTTACAGATTTATAATACTGAAAATGAGTTTGCATTTTTTTCTAGTTGGTTTTTAGAATTTGGTAAAACAACCGCAGAAATTTACAATACCGAAGAAGAAATTATTTATAAAATTACCAAGAAATTTAAATTCTGGAAATGGCGAATTTCTTATGAAATTGAAACTAAAAGAGGCAAAAAACTAGTTTTAATTTCTGGTAATAAGCAAAATTCAATTTTTAAACTTCAATTAAACGACTCTAATTTTGAGGTTAAAATTCACTATTTTGACAAAAAATCTATTTTTAAAAACGGAGTTAAAATTGCAGAAATAGACGAATCTTTTTTCTCCTCTAAAGAAAAAAACATTAGTAGTGTATTGCTTTCAAATAAAGAAGACTTAGAATTAATCTTTCTTATATTTTCTTGCTTAAAAACAGGCGAAACACATCAAAAGCCGATAATGAAATCTCAAAAAGAATGGATTTCTATAAAAGAGGAATGGTCTTCTTAAAACCACTATAGCTTTGGCAAGCTTTTTAGCCCTGATTGAAGCGGCATCCTTTTTATTATTAATTTGTGAAGCTATGAATAAATTAATAATAAAAAGATATAGCAGAAAGCAGGAAATTGCTTCTAAAAAAACTAATTAGTAACTTCTATTAATTTATTTCTATACGCGGTTAATAATTTCGATTTCGAGATAAAACCAACATATTTTTCATTTTTTACAACGGGTAAATTCCATGCGTTGCTTTCTTTAAATTTTTGCATCACTTTTTCTACCGAGTCATTATGAAAAATTATTGCTGGCGCAGATTTCATAAAATCTGAAACAAAAGTTGTTTCGTATTGTGATTGATCGAACATCATTGGTCTAACATCATCAAGTAATACAATTCCTAAAAAGCGTTTTTCGTTGTCTAAAACCGGAAAAATATTACGTTTCGATTTTGCCACTGCATTTTTTAGCATTGCGCCAAATGTAGTTTCTGGTGTAATTGGTATAAAGTTCTTTTCTATTAATGTATCTATTCGCATCATCATTAAAACATTTTTGTCTTTGTTGTGCGTAATTAATTCTCCTCGTTTTGCCAACTCTACCGTGTAAATAGAGTTAGAAATAAAGTATTTTGTAAAAGCAAAACTAATAGCGGCAACCAACATTAATGGTACAAATAAATCGTAACCACCGGTAATTTCTGCAATTAAGAAAATTGCGGTTAAAGGTGCGTGTAAAACTCCGGCCATTAAACCTGTAATACCAATTAATGTAAAATTAGATTCTGATACAGAAAAACCTAATTGATTGATAATTTTAGCTATTGCATTACCCAACACAGAACCCATAAATATTGTTGGTATGAAGATGCCTCCAACTCCGCCAGCAGCAAATGTGGTTGTCATTGCAATTGCTTTAAAAATGGCAATTATCAACAACATAAAACCTACCATATATGCGTTATTTAAATCTACATTATAAGGTATATCTTTTAAAGCATTTGCTGTATTGCCATTTAACAAACTATTTATTAAACCGTAACCTTCACCGTATAAAGGCGGAATTAAATACAACATAATTCCAATAGCAATACCGCCAATAATCAATTTTTTAAACGGACTCGAAAATCGCTCGAAAAAACGTGTTATTGCAAAATACATTTTAGAAAAATATACGGATGCTATTCCTGTAAAGAAAGCCAAAACAATATAAAAAGGAATATCTTTTACCTGAAAGACATCTACCAACTTAAACCCAAACAAAACATCTGTTCCTGCAAAAAAATAAGAGGTAATTATTGCCGAAACTGATGCTAACAATAACGGAACCAAAGATGCAAATGCTAAATCTAAACTAAAAATTTCTACGGCAAAAATAATAGCAGCTACAGGCGCTTTAAACATAGAAGACATTGCACCAGCAGTTGCACAACCAATTAACAACAATCTGGTTTTTGCATTCATATGAAATAATCTAGCAACATTAGATCCCAAAGCCGCACCAGTACTTACCGCAGGCCCTTGTAAACCTGCAGAACCACCAAAACCAACTGTTAACGGTGCTGTTATTAAAGAAGCAAACATTTTGTAACGTTCTATAATTCCGTTTTTCTTAGAAATAGAATGCAATGTTGTAGATATACCGTGCCCAATTTCTTTTTTAATAATAAACTTTTTAATAGAGTACACTAAAAACAAACCAATTATAGGAAAGATGAAGTACAACGAATAATGGTAATCTTTTATTAAATTTCCTTCTAATAAATCTTCTATTACAAAGGTTAAATACTTTAATATGAAAGTTCCAACACCTGCTAAAAAACCCACAAAAACACTTAAAACATAAATAAACTGTCTTTCAGAAATATATTTATATCTCCAAATTAAAACCTTTTTAAGTATTTTATATTTGTTCGGCATTTAGTTTTTAATAGATAAAAAATCTGTACCTAAATAAGTATTGTCTTTATTAAAATACCAAGCTCTAGCTTTTGGCATTTTAATATTATTTACAATTTCTAAATTAGAAAGTATAATGTATTCACCATCATTTTTGGTCTCATCTTTAAAAAATTGATACACTTGCATTGCATACGTTTCAGGATCAAAATAAAAGTACCAAGTATCTTTACCTACTTCTTTACTGTAAGTTGCTTTTAACACCAAATAGTCTTTTCCTTTAAAAGTTTTCTTTGCTACTTTTTGATCGATAATTGTACCATTATCTTTTAATTTCATTGGCAAACCGTACAAATAAGTGTAATAGTTTTTCATGAATTTTGCACGTTCGCAATTTAAACTGTATTTCTTTTTTTGTGCTTCGGATGGATTTGTATTACCATTAATAGCAAAACTGCAATCTGTTTTATGCACTGCATATTCTGTAATAATTGTATCTCTTGCAGCTTTTAAAAAAAAGTATTGTTCTGGCAAATTAATTCTGATTCTACTTTTTCTAGGACTTCGTTTTGGGGTTTCCATCGTTACAAAAAATTCTCCAGAAAAGGTAGACCAATTACCACTTGGATCGTGAAAATTAATTGCTTTCTCCAAAAGTTCATCACCAGTAATTTCTTGAGAAAATAGTGTTATCGATACTAAAAGTAAAAAAATTGTAGCTAAGTTTTTCATAACTTAAAAGTAATAAAAAATCCCGCAAAAGCGGGATTTCCAATTTTATTCTTTATCTTGAATATTTAATTTCAAACTTAATTCTGTTAGTTGCTCATCGTCTATAAAAGCCGGTGCATCTATCATTACATCTCGACCAGAATTATTTTTTGGAAACGCAATAAAATCTCTAATCGTTTCTTGTCCGCCTAAAATAGCAACCAATCTATCCAAACCAAAAGCCAAACCTCCGTGAGGTGGCGCTCCGTATTCAAAAGCATCCATTAAGAAACCAAACTGTGCTTTCGCTTCTTCCTCAGAAAAACCTAAATGCTTTAACATAGTCGCTTGAATTTGCTTATCGTGAATTCTAATTGAACCTCCACCAATTTCGTTTCCGTTTAAAACTAAATCATACGCATTTGCTTTTACTTCTCCTGGTTTAGAATCTAACAACTCTAATTGCCCTGGTTTTGGCGAAGTAAATGGATGGTGCATTGCGTGGTAATGCCCAGTTTCTTCATCTAATTCTAATAATGGAAAATCGATTACCCAAAGTGGCGCAAATACTTTAGGATCTCTTAATCCTAAACGTTCTGCTAACTCCATTCTTAAAGCAGACATTTGTGCTCTTACTTTGTTTGTTTCTCCAGACAATACACATACTAAATCACCTGGTTTTGCACCTGTAATTTCTGCCCATTTTGCTAAATCTTCTTGATCATAGAATTTATCTACAGAAGATTTAAATGTTCCGTCTTCGTTTACACGTGCGTAAATCATACCTAAAGCACCAACTTGCGGACGCTTTACCCACTTTATAATATTATCTATTTCTTTTCTTGTATATGCGTTTCCGCCAGGAACTGCAATACCAATTACCAATTCTGCAGAATTAAAAACACCAAAATCTTTGTGTTGTGTAATAGCGTTTAACTCGCCAAACTCCATACCAAAACGAATATCTGGTTTGTCGTTTCCATACAAACGCATTGCATCATCATACAACATTCTTGGAAATTTATCTACCTCTACATTATTTACTTCTTTTAGTAAATGACGTGTTAATCCTTCAAAAATATTTAAAATATCTTCTTGTTCTACAAACGCCATTTCACAATCTATTTGTGTAAATTCTGGTTGTCTGTCTGCACGTAAATCTTCGTCTCTAAAACATTTTACAATCTGAAAATATTTATCCATTCCACCAACCATCAACAATTGTTTAAATGTCTGCGGCGATTGTGGTAATGCATAAAATTGTCCTTCATTCATTCTAGAAGGTACAACAAAATCTCTTGCGCCTTCTGGCGTAGATTTTATTAAATATGGCGTTTCAACTTCTATAAATTCTTGATCAGACAAGTATTTACGAACTTCCATTGCTACTTTATGACGAAAAATTAAACTGTCTTTAACCGGGTTTCTTCGAATGTCTAAGTATCTATATTTCATTCGGATGTCTTCTCCTCCATCCGTTTTATCTTCAATTGTAAATGGTGGTAATTTTGCTTCGTTTAAAATTTCTAATTTAGAAACCAAAACTTCTACCTCACCAGTTGGTATGTTTGTATTTTTAGATTCACGTTCTATTACCGTTCCTGTAACTTGTATTACAAATTCTCTACCTAAAGATTTTGCCTTATCCATCATTTCTTTTGGCGTGCGCTCTTCATCAAAAATAAGCTGAGTAATTCCGTATCTATCACGTAAATCTACCCAAACCATAAATCCTTTATCACGTGATTTTTGTACCCAACCCGCTAAGGTTACCTCTGTATTTATATGCGATGCTCTTAACTCGCCACAAGAATTACTTCTATACATTATTTCTAAAAATTTAAGATGCAAAATTAAACAATTTCCTATTAATATTGGTTTTTTGGGCGTTCATTTCTTATCAGAAATGGCCCGCTTTTCGCACTCGCTTTTTTCGTACCTCAAAAGAGCTCAAACAAATGCTACAATCGGTAACGCAAAATCCGTCTTATTCTTTGTAAATTTGCTTTATGAGCGTAATAAATATTCAAGAAAAATTTAACTTGTTTCAAGACTTATGGTCTCCAAAAAAAGTTGGTCAATTAAACGGACAACAAGTATTATTGGCAAAATTAAAAGGCGAATTTGTTTTTCATAAACACGACAATGAAGACGAACTTTTTCTAGTTATAAAAGGAACTCTAGACATCGAATTACGAGATAAAACAGTAACTTTAAACCAAGGAGAATTTTATATTGTACCTAAAGGTGTAGAACACAAACCTATTGCAAAAGAAGAAGTACATGTTGTTTTATTTGAACCTTTAAACATAAAACACACCGGAGATGTTATTGCAGATATTACTGTAGAAACGTATGAGTCTATTTAACAATAAACTGTTATTAGTTTTTCTTTTTGATTACTGATAATTAAGAAACGATTAAAAACAATGAGTAAATTATATTTAGTACCAACACCAATTGGTAATTTAGAAGACATGACTTTTAGAGCTATAAAAGTTTTAAAAGAAGTAGATTTTATTTTAGCAGAAGATACACGCACAAGTGGCAAATTATTAAAACATTTTGAAATTGCTACGCAAATGCACAGTCATCATATGCACAACGAACACAAATCTGTAAAAGGAATTGTACAAAGAATTCAAAACGGAGAAACGTGTGCTTTAATTTCTGATGCCGGAACACCTGCAATTTCAGATCCTGGTTTTTTACTAACAAGAGCTTGTGTAGAAAATAATATTGATGTTGAGTGTTTACCTGGCGCAACAGCTTTTGTACCAGCACTAGTAAACTCTGGATTGCCAAATGATAAATTTGTTTTCGAAGGATTTTTACCCGTAAAAAAGGGAAGACAAACTCGTTTTCTTTTTTTAACCGAAGAAAAAAGAACCATGATTTTTTACGAATCGCCACACAAACTGTTAAAAACTTTAGGCCATTTTATAGAATATTTTGGCGCAGAAAGACAAGTTTCTGTTTCAAGAGAACTCACAAAAATGTTTGAAGAAACTGTAAGAGGAACCGCAACTGAGGTTTTGGCTCATTTTACAAAAAAACCTCCAAAAGGAGAAATTGTAGTAATTGTTGAAGGAAAATCATCTAAATAAAACTAAAAACCTCAATAAATAGAAAAATTATTTATTGAGGTTTTTAATTATCGCTTAATAAAATTCTTAATTCTTCGTTGTAATTAATATCACACCATTTGGCGCATTATATTTTTTCAAAGCTTTTTCACCTTTTAAAACCTCCATTTTTTCAATATATCTTGGCGCTAAAGAGTCTAAAACTTTTCTACTTGAAACCACACCATCTATAATTACTAGCGGCTCCTTTTTAGTGTCTTTAGTTAATAATTTCTCTTTTTTTTCTTTATCAGACCAATCTATAGGTTTATAATGCTTTGTATTAATTATAATGACTCCATTAGGCGCATTATATTCAGCTAACGCCTTTTCTCCTTTTAAAATATGCATCGATTCTATTTGAGATTGATCTATTAACTCAACAGGAAACTCAAACTTTTTTCCGTCTACTATAATTAGTGGCTTTTTATCATCTTTTACTTTTACATATAGGTTTTTCTTATTTGTATTTTGAGCTAAAACAGTAAAATTACATGCCATTAATAGCACTAATAAGATGGTTATTTTTTTCATGATATTTATTATTTTAATTTAGTTTTTATTCTTGTTTAGTATACACAATTATCAATTCGTCTTCAAAAATGATGGTTTCATTATCAGTAAACATACTTCTTGCTTCATTAAGTAAAAGTTCTTTTTCTTCAGTGCTCTGCTCATTATTAGAAAAACTATAAAATGCTAACGTAATTAAAACCGCTACAGAAGCTACAGCTCCAAAAAATTTATATCTAAAACTGTATTTGTTTGCTATTTTAGGTTCAAAAGAATTCCATAGTTTATCATTAAAATTATTTGGAGCAACTTTTTTGTTAGTTTTTACAAAATTTGCCCAATTTCCTAATCCTTCTTCGGTATTCTTTACACTATCAAACAAATAAGCTTCTTCTTCTAAAGTAGTATTACCTAACTTATATTTTTCTACTAAATTTTTAATATTTTCCTCTTTCATAACTGTATGTTTTTTCTAAGGTTGTACTAATTTGTTTTCTGGCTCTAGAGAGTAAAACTCTTACATGCGAGGTTTTAATTTGTAATGCGGCAGCTATTTCTTCAAAATCGAAACCATCTAAATCTCTCATTATAAATACTTCTTTCTGTTGCTCTGGTATCGTTTTTAAAATTGTACTTATGTGGCTATTCAACTCTTCCCATTCTAAATTTAGATGCTCATTTGTAGATTTTACTAATTTTAAAACATCCGAAGAATCTTCTAGTAAAACTTTCTTTTTTCTTAATAAATCTAAACAATAATTACGAGCAGTTAAGACTACAAAACCCTTAATATTAGGATGTTTACTTAACTGTTTGCGCTTGTGCCATAATTTTATCATTATTTCTTGTATTGCATCTTCTGCTTTAGAAGTACTGCCCAACATTCTACTTACCATAGGAAATAGCAATTCTGATAATGAAAAAACGGTATGTTTAAAGTCTTGTTTGGTCATTCTATATATATAACGTTAAAGTAGATATATTTATAACAGCGATTTGGTTTTTATTTGAAAATTCTTAAAAATTTGATTTTACTTATAGTATTTTTGACTTGATAATCTTATTTGATTCAAAAACAAAAAAATGATCATTCAAGAATTTAAGACAAAGTTAAAATCGAATCCTAGCGCTATATTATTTGCTGACACAATGCAAGTAATAGAAGACAACTATAATTTTACACCAACTCCTTTTAAAAACGGAACTATCGAAAATAAAGCAGGTGAAAATGCTGGTTCTTGTAAATTATTTGCTTTTGCAAAACTTCAAAAATTAACCAAAGAAGAAACTTTATTTTGTTTTGGTGAACATTATAAAAATGTTTTAGAGGATGCAAACGGTACTTCTCACCAAAACATTAGAAACTTTATGAAAACTGGTTTTGATGGTTTAACTTTTGAAAGTGAGGCATTAACTTTAAAGTAAATAAGTTCATAAAATTAGTAATTGCATTAAACTTAGGTTTTATTCTGTTCTATTTTTGATGAAAATCTAATTTTATGGAATCTAAACATTACGACGTTTTTGTAATAGGAAGCGGAATTGCAGGACAAACAGCTGCTAAAATTTGTGCCAAAAACGGACTAAAAGTTGCTATTGCAGACAAACAAGCCTTTGGCGGCACTTGCGCTATTAGAGGTTGCGATCCTAAAAAGGTAATGCTTCAGTTTGCTGATATTTTAAAAAAAACAGCAGACTTAAAAGGTTTAGGTATTAAAAAAGTTCCAGAAATTAGTTGGAAAGACATCTTAAATTTTAAAGATTCTTTTGTAAAAAAAGTACCTAAAGAAACCGAAGAAAATTTAACGGAATTAGGCATCGATTTATACCATCAAACTCCAAAATTTAAAAGTAAAAATGAACTTTTAGTTGAAGGAAAGTTAATTTCTGCAGATAAGTTTGTTATTGCAACGGGCTTAACACCAAGAAAACTAAATTTTGAAGGTGCTAATTTCTTAAAAACATCTAGTGATTTTTTTAATCTAACAAAATTACCAAAATCTGCAACTTTTATTGGCGCCGGTTATGTTGGTATGGAATTTTCTTATCTTTTGGCTACACTTGGTTGCAAAGTTACAATTATCGATAGAGGTGAAATGGCATTGTCTCAATTCGAACCTTTTTTAGTTAAAAAGCTTGTAGATAAAATGCAAAAAAGTGGTATTAATTTCATTTTTGAGGCAGAAATTGATTCCGTAGAAAAACTTAGAAAAAATTTTAGGGTTCATTTTAAACATAACAAGAAGATAAAAAAGGTAAAATCTACTGTAGTTTTTAATACTTCTGGTCGTGTGCCAGCAACAAATTTATTAGATTTAGAAAACGCAGATATTAAAAACGACAATACTGGTGTTTTAGTAAATAATTACCTTAAAAGTAATAGCAATAAAAATGTGTATGCTTGTGGCGATGTTTCTAGCAAATCTTTGCCATTAACACCGCTTTCTGGTTTACAAGGTTATATTGTTGGTAACAATATTTTAAAAAATAATTCGAAAAAATTTAGCAATCCGCTGGTACCTTCTGTCGTATTTACAAATCCTAATTTGGCAACAGTGGGCTTAACAGAAGAAAAAGCTAAAGAGCAATATAATGCTATTAAAGTTTTTAAAGGTGATGCATCTCACTTTTACAATGCAAAAAAAGAAAATGCAGATTTGTATGCTTATAAAATAATTGTAAATGATAAAACAAAAGTTATTGTTGGTGCTCATTTATTATCCGCAGAGGCAAATGAATGCATTAATATTTTTTCGATGGCAATTCATCAAAAAATGACGACTAAAGAATTTAAAAAGCTTATTTTCACATATCCTTCTTTTGCTAGCGATTTAAAGTCGATGCTAAAAGATTCAGATTAATATATGTGAAACAACTTTTATCAGAAATAAAAAATTGCAGAATTTGCGAACCTCATCTAGATTTAGGAGCAAATCCTGTTGTTACTGCTCATAAAAATTCGAAAATTGTAATTATTGGGCAAGCTCCCGGAACAAAAGTGCACAAATCTGGAATTCCTTGGGATGATGCAAGCGGGAAACAATTACGTAAGTGGTTAAATGTTACTGATAAAGATTTTTATGATGTTGAAAAATTTGCCATAATTCCGATGGGTTTTTGTTACCCAGGAAAAGGAAAATCTGGCGACAAACCTCCAAGAAAAGAATGCGCTCCGCAATGGCATCAACAATTATTCGATTTTATGCCAAATTTAGAATTGGTTATTTTAATAGGCATGTATGCGCAGAATTATTACTTAAAAGAAAAAGCAAAAAGAACACTTACAGAAACGGTAGATAATTATCCAGAGTATTTACCAAGCTATTTTGTACTACCGCATCCTTCGCCAAGAAATCGATTTTGGTTAACAAAAAATTCTTGGTTTGAAAAAAATGTAGTCCCTACTTTACAAAAAACAGTTTCTAAAATTATCAAATAAAAAAACTACATTTATAACTTCTAAATTTAGAGTTATGCTTAAAAAAATTGTTTCCTTTTTAATAGTATCAATACTTATAACCAATTGTAAAAAAGAAGATGAAGTTGTTATACTTTCTACTGATAATTATTCTGATGTAATTAATAAAGAATTTACAGGAGATTTAGCCTACGAAACAACTGCTTTTGTAGAAAAATATTGGCGTGTAGTTGGAAATACTGGCTTTAACGAAAGTGTTTTTAATATTGCTAAAAACTTAGAAAAAGCAGGTTTTATTTTAGAAGAAAAAGCTACCGAAGGTAATTTATTAACCTATAGAATCGAAAAAAGACCTTTAAAAAGACCAACTTGGGAATCTGTAAATGCTAACGTAAAAATTAAAGGAGATGCTACTTATTTGTTAGAGCACGCAACCAATAGAAACATGATTGCATTAAACTCTTATAGCACACCAGAAAAAGGAATTGAAGCTGATGTTGTGTATATTAAAGATGTAAAAAATCTTGGTAAAACAAATGTAAAAGGTAAAATTGTATTTGCAGAAACGAGTCCGTATAGAATTTTTAAGACAGCAATTATTGATGGCAAAGCAGCGGGAATTTTAACCTATAATAATCCTGATTATTTACAACCAGAAAAAAACAAAACTTCTATTCAATTCAGATCTATTCCTTTAGATACCGTTCATAAACCTTGGGCAATTGCACTCTCTTTTGAAGCTAAAGAACGCTTAAAAAAGTCTTTAGAAAAAGGAAAAGTAACTTTAAATGTAAACGTAGAAACTAAAATTTATCCATCCGAAGAATTAACAATTGTAGCAGATATTAAAGGTACAGAAAGGCCTAAAGAACGTTTGGTATTTAGTGCGCACATACAAGAACCTGGCGCCAATGATAATGCTACCGGGGTTGGTGTAGCTCTAGAAATGGCAAGTTTAACAGCAAAATTTATAAAAGATAAAAGCTTTACCCCTAAAAGAACTCTAACTTTTTTATGGGGTGATGAAATTGTTTCTACAAGAAGATATGTTCAAGAAGATTCTATTAGAGCAAAAAATATAAAATGGGGAATTTCTTTAGACATGGTTGGTGAGAATACTGATAAAACTGGCGGAGTTTTCCTTATCGAAAAAATGCCAGATCCGAGTGCTATTTGGACACGTGGAAATGATAAACACACAGAATGGGGTGGTTCTAAAATGAGTTTAGACCAAATGAAACCACACTATTTAAATGACTTTTTAATAAATAAATTTAAAGCTCAAGGTAAACTTGCTAATTGGCAAGTAAGTACAAATCCTTTTGAAGGTGGTAGTGATCACGTTCCTTTTTTAAGGGAAAATATACCGAGTGTTTTATTTTGGCACTTTACAGATCAATTTTACCATACAGATAATGACAGAATTGATAAAGTTTCTAAAACGACTCTTAAAAATGTAGGTACAACAGCATTAATTGCCGCTTACACTTTACTAAATGCTGATGCGAAAACAGCAAAATCAATTATAACTGAAATTGAAATCGCTGCAAAAAGTAGACTTAATGAAGAACTTAAGCAAAGTAAGATAGCTATAAACAACAATCAATCTCTAGAAACGCAAATAGAAATTATTACTGCTTGGAATAATTGGTATCAAAAATCAATAGAAACCACCACAGATTTAGTTATCAATAAAGATGATATTAATAAAGAAATCGTTCGTTCTAAAAAGTTAATAGATTCGATATCTAAAACTATTATATTTAAGCTTGCAAAAAATTAAAGCATCAATTTTTGTTTGCTCTTTTCTATTTTTTGATACATTTTATTAAAAAACATTTTTCTAGCAACAGAGCTTTCGCCAGAAATATTTGTAGAATATTGCAGTTGTTTATTTAAATGTTTTTCTACTTGAACACTTGTTTCTACATCTGTTACTTTAAAATAAGTTAAATTAGTGTAGGGTACAAATGCTTTTTTTAAAGTATCTGTTTGCATAAAGATAGTATCTGATAAAGAGATAAGATTATTGCAATATAATTTAAAAGTATTATCGTTTACGGCTCTCTTTTCATATTTAGCCTGTTGTTCTAATTGCTGTAATGTATTTACCAATCCTTCTAAAATTGCTATAGCTTCATCTTCTTTTAATAAGCCAATTTCAAAAAAGTAAGTTATTTGGTTTATTAAATTATCTATTGTAAAATCGTTCCAAATTTCTATTAAAGCTACTTTTTTATAATTTTCTACAAAAGAATCATAAGCATCTAAAATGGTATCTGAAGGGTTAAAATTAGCAAAAGAAATTGTTTTAACATTCTCTTTTTTTGGCAACATACTCACTAGCAGATATATTCTAAATTTTTTTAAAATACTATTATTAATATGATAACAAGGTAGGTCATTTGCACAACTTATAATTTTTCCCTTTTTAGAATTTAGTACTGCCTGAATTTCAATATTACAAGTATTTAAATAATTGTATAAAAAATCTATAGAAATTTCACCGTGGGTTTTCTCTACGCTTATCACCTTATTTTCTGATGAATTTTCTGATGATAAATTTTTAAGATCTAAATTGTAGTGTTTAGATAAAACAAGCGCTTCGTTTAAAGTAAGTGCTGTTTTACCTTTAATTCTTCTGTAAGCTGCATCGTAATTTACATCTAAAACACTAGCAACGTCTTCAATTAAAGAGACATTTTTTGGTAAGTTTTCTCTAATTAACTTAAATAATCTTTCTTCTGCCTTATTCATTCTGTCCTATCATTCACTTCTATCAAATTTTACAAAATATAATTTGCCATTTTGTGAAATTTGCAATAATAACCTTCTTTATTTAACTAAATTTGAAATTAAATTGAAGAGGTTGGGGGACCTTTACATTTGAAAAACAAGCCTTTTCAGTATTATTTGAAAAGGCTTTCTTTTTGTAAATATAAAAAGTTTCTACGTAATTTTAAAATTAAACATGTTTACCAACTTCAAAACCATGTTTTCCTAAGTACTTATCGCCACTTTCAATTGCATCTTCTTCTAGGGTTGTTCCCATAGAGTCATTCCATCTATTTAAGTAGCCAAATAAAGAAATTACACCTAACATTTCTACAATTTCTCCTTCGTTCCAATATTTATATAATTCTTCTTTAATTTTTGCATCTACTGCATTTGGCACCATTGATGCTGCTAAAGAAAAATCTAATGCTGCTCTTTCTGCATCAGAAAAAGCAGGATGCGTTTTATACTCCCAAATATTATCTAATTGCTCTTGTTCTGCACCATAACGCTCTGCAGCTCTAATTGCATGTGCTTGGCAATATCTGCAACCAGTAGCGTTACTAGAAACCCAAGCAATCATTCTTTTTAACGCAGAAGTTACTTTACCTTCATTTGCCATAACTGCTTTATTTAGATTGATAAAAGCTTTTGATATTGCAGGCCTTCGCTGCATTGTTAGTACTGAATTAGGACAAAAACCCAAAGTTTCATTAAAAAATTCTGCTAACTTTTTTGTTTCTAAATCGTGCTCTGCTTCTAGAGGAGTTACTAATGCCATATTTTTATATCTTTAATTAATTTGTGCTTACATTTGTATTAAAGCACAATTTAATACTTCATTTTTAAAAAAATAGATTTTATGATTAAAAATACAGTTACAACGGTTTGGACACAGAAATCGCAATTTGAAACTGATAACCCAAGTGGGCATAAATTTACAATGTTTGATAAATCGCAAGATAACGGAGACGTGGTTGGTTATGCGCCAAAAGCATTAATGTTGTCTTCTTTAGCTGGTTGCTCTGGTTTAGATGTAGTTTCTTTATTAACTAAAATGCATGCAGAAGTTGCAGATTTTAAAATTGAGGTTACAGCGAATTTAACAGACGAACATCCAAAATTTTACGATAAAGTAAAAGTAGATTATCATTTTTCTGATGCAGAATTACAGCCAAAAAAAATACAAAAAGCGGTAAATTTATCGGTTACAAAGTATTGCGGTGTTATGGAAATGTTTCGTCAATTTGCAGATGTAGAGATAGAAATTCATTTGCATAATTTATAAAAAGTAGAAAAAATTGCTATGAGATGGACGCTTAAGCAAAATCCAGAAAAAGAAAAAGTAGAAAAATTAGCAAAGGATTTACAAGTAAATAAAACAATTGCTACCATACTTTGTCAAAGAAATATTGAAACTTTTGACCAAGCAAAAAGTTTTTTTCGTCCTAGTTTAGAAGATATTCACGATCCTTTTTTAATGAAGGATATGGATTTAGCAGTAGAACGTATAGAAAAAGCAATTGCCAATAATGAAAACATTTTAATTTATGGTGATTATGATGTTGACGGCACAACTGCAGTTTCTTTGGTTGCCTCTTATTTAAAAACTATTCATCCTAATATTGCAACTTATATTCCAGATCGATACGCAGAAGGTTATGGGGTTTCTTATATAGGAATTGATTTTGCGCATGACAATGATTTCTCTTTAATTATAGCTTTAGATTGCGGTATAAAAGCAATCGAAAAAGTTGCTTACGCATCAGAAAAAAACATAGATTTTATCATTTGCGATCATCACAAACCTGGTGATAAAATACCAGAAGCTGTTGCAGTTTTAAATGCTAAAAGAGACGATTGTACATATCCTTTTGATGAACTTTGTGGTTGTGGTGTTGGTTTTAAATTGATACAGGCTTTGGGTTCTAAAAGAAACCAAAACATAGAAGATTTTATACCTTATTTAGATTTAGTTGCTACTGCAATTGCTGCAGATATTGTACCTATGAATGGCGAAAACAGGGTTTTGGCATATTATGGCTTGCAAGTTATTAATGAAAATCCTAGAAACGGAATTAAAGCAATAATTCATCAAACCAAAAAAACAACGCTTACAATAACAGACGTGGTTTTTATAATTGCACCAAGAATTAATGCTGCCGGAAGAATGAAACACGGTAATTATGCTGTTGAATTATTAACAGAAATGGACTTTGACTCGGCAGTAGAATTTGCTGCAGCGATAGAAATTTTTAATGCCGACAGAAAAGATTTAGATAAAAAAATTACAGATCAAGCTTTAATTCAAATTATTGATAATGAAGAAGAAAATTGTTTTACATCTGTAGTTTATCAAGAAGATTGGCACAAAGGTGTTATCGGTATTGTTGCCTCTAGATTAATAGAAACCTATTACAGACCAACTTTAGTTTTTACAAAAAGTGGCGATAAATTAGCTGCTTCTGCAAGATCGGTAAAAGGTTTTGATGTTTACAATGCATTACATGAATGCGAAGAATTTATAGAGCAATTTGGCGGACATAAATATGCAGCTGGTTTGACTTTATTGCCAGAAAATTATCAAAATTTTAAAAATAAGTTCGAAGAAGTTGTAAAAAATACAATTGATAAAGAATTATTAACTCCAGAAATTTCTGTGGATGCCACAATAGAATTATCTGAAATAACTCCAAAATTTTTTAGAATTATCGAACAAATGCCACCTTTTGGTCCAATGAACATGAAACCAACATTTGTTTCTACTTGCGTTAGAGATAATGGTTATGGTAAACAAGTTGGTGCAGATAAAAGTCATTTGAAATTAAATGTTTTTCAGGGAGATAATAAACAAACTTTTGGTGCAATTGGATTTGGTTTGGGTAATAAAATTGAGCACGTTAAAAACAATTTTGATATTGCTTATGCCTTGGATGAGAATGAATGGAACGGACACAAATCGATACAATTGGTTTTAAAAGACTTAAAGTAACTCGCAAAAAACTAAATTTTTGCAAACAAGTTTAGCCCTGATTGAACGGCTTGTTTGAGCTCTTTTTTATTCTTTTTCGGAATAAAAAAAGCGAGTAGTGAAAGCAGGAAATAGCTTCTAAAAAAAAATAAAACCCACTTCTAAGAAGAAGTGGGAAAATTGCTATGAAAAAGAAATGATAAGAAGTTTCTTATCATAATTGTTTAGACGTATAACTTTGTATAAACTTACAAAAAAACTTAAAAATTATTTTTCTATTGTCATTAAAACCATTCGCAACTCCATATAAGAAAACGTTTTATCTACTTTTTCTTTAAGTTCTGTTAGGCTTTTAAATTCTATTTTTTCAATCTCGTCTACTAATTTTTTATATTTTTTTAACGGAATTAACTCTAAAATATCGACATCGCCAGAAGGAATATAACTTGCCAAATGACTTTCTATTGTATTGGTTGTTAAACTACGTTCTTTAGCGATTTCTTTAACCGAAAGCCCCGACCTAAACAACTCTAAAGTGATTTGTTTGGTTGGTTTTTTGTCTTCTCTTTTTTGCTCGTTTTGCTTATTAATGCCATTTTCTTTGCAATATGTTTCTATAACTTCTAAAATTTCTTCTCCGTATTTAGAAACACGTGTTTTACCCATTCCTTTTACATTAAGCAACTCTTTTTCGGTTCTTGGTAAACTCTCGCAAATTGCATAAAGAGTTTCTTGTGTAAATATTTGAAATGCTGGTATGTTTTCTGCAACTCTAATTTCGTCTCTTAATTCACGTAATTTTAGCGCCAACAAAGGGTCTTTTCTGTTCGATATTTTTTTCTTTTTTGCTGTGGGTGCAGATTTTTGCAAAACTGCTTTTGCTCTAACTTCTAAATATTTATCTACCTTAAAGCTTTCTGTCATTTTATTTAAAGCAAATAATTTTTCTAATAATTTTTCTTGAAGTGCATCAAATTGCTTTTTAAAATCTGTTTTTACCGATTTATTATCCGAAGAAAATGCAATGGTATTTAATGGTTTTAAAATGTTGTTTTTAGTTTGATTTAAAAAATAATTTACAGCTTTTGTAAAACGCTCTTGAATTTGAGAGCTGTTTTCTGGTAGAATATTGTCTTCTGATATTTCTGATAATTGCCTTTTAAAGCCGTTAGAAACTTTCATTAAAGCTACTACTCCATCGTCTTTTATTGTTTGTAAATGATCGATAACATCACCTTTTATGCTTGTTTTATTTTTGTAATATATATCGATTAATCGAGTGGTTGGATATAAAAATGGTTGGTAATCGAATAATTCTGCAATTAAATTTAATTGAAATTCCTTTTCAGAATTATTTAAAACAGTTTCGTCTGGATGATTTTCTTCTACACTTTCATTAAAAACACTTACGGTTCTATCGTTAATAATTGCGTTGCTGGTAATTGGCGTTTTTAAAACCAAACCTTCTAAAGAAGTACATCTACTTAAGGCAACATAGGTTTGCCCGTGTGCAAAAGATGCTTCTGCATCGATAATTGCTTTGTCGAAAGTTAAACCCTGACTTTTATGAATTGTAATTGCCCAAGCCAATCGTAACGGAATTTGAGAAAAAGAACCCGAAATGTCTTCTTTTATTTCTTTAGTTTCTTCGTTTATAGAGTAATTGATGTTTTCCCACTTTTCTCTTTCTGTAACAATTTCTTCTAATTCATCACCACAATGCACTGTTACCGTTTCTCTAGAAATATCTGTTACGATACCTATTTTACCGTTAAAATATCTTTTTTCTGGCGAAGAATCATTTTTGATAAACATTACTTGTGCACCAATTTTTAATTCTAATTTTTCTGAATTTGGATATGAATTCTCGTTAAACTTACCAGATACTTCTGCATCAAAATAATAACTTTTATTTTTTATTTTATTTAATTCTGAATTGTTAATTAAATTGGCTCTATTATTATGTGTTGTTAAGGTTATATAACCATCGTCTTTTGTTGGCGAAAAAGATGGATTGTAATTTTTATTTAAAATTTTAGCAGATTCATCAGACAAAGTATCGGTTCTAATTTCATTTAAAATCTTAATAAAATCTTCGTTTTTCTGACGATAAATATGCTTTAATTCTATTGATACAACGTTTGCTTCTTGGTACGCTTTAGAACTAAAAAAGTACACGGTACTGTAATGCTGTTGCAGTAAACTCCATTCGTTTGGTCTAACAACTGGCGCTAATTGTTGCAAATCTCCTATCATTAAAACTTGTGCACCACCAAATACTTTATTCCTATTTTTATAACGACGCATTACTTGATCGATACCATCTAACAAGTCTGCTCTAACCATAGAAATTTCGTCAATAATTACTAAATCTAAAGACTTAATAATATCTATTTTAGTTTTAGAAAACTTACGTTGTTGGTTTGTATTTGCTATTTGATTTGGTAATATAGGACCAAATGGCATTTGAAAAAAAGAATGAATAGTAACGCCTTTTGCATTTATTGCAGCAACACCTGTTGGCGCAACAATCACCATTCGTTTAAGAGAATCTGATTTTATTTTATGTAAAAATGTAGTTTTTCCAGTTCCTGCTTTTCCGGTAATAAATAAATTACGATCTGTCTTTTCTATAAATTGTAAAGCAAGTTCTAACTCTGGGTTTTTTGGCATTGTAGCTTTTTATTGCAAGGTAAATAAATTCAAAAAGAAAAATCTATTTAATATTTAAGAACGTAAAATTTTCTCCATTTTTCTTCCTTTAGCAAGTTCATCTATTAACTTTTCCATTTGTCTACATTTTTTATAGACTTCAAATTCGTCTTCGATTTCTTCAATTCTATAACCACAAACAACTCCTTTTATTAAATGTGCATTTGGATTTATTTTTGCTTGTTCAAAAAAAGTTCTAAAGGTTACTTTTTCTTCGATTAAAGATTGTAGTTTTTCTTCATTAAAACCAGTTAACCATTCTAAAACCTGATGAAATTCTTCTTTCGTTCGTCCGTTTTTTTCTAATCTATCCCAATAAAGCGGATAAATAGATGAGAAAACCATATTGGCAACTTTTTCATTTTTTTCTGGTGTAACTTTCATGTTTGTAGATTTAAATTAAACCAATCCTTTTATTCTTTTTCATAATCGTGTACAAATGTAATTTTAGAACTACTCGCCATTAAATTGGGGTTTGTACCTTCAATTCCTTCTGAAATTGGTTGATTTCTTACTTCATAATACTTTACCCAACTTGCCATTGGTTTACCTGATTTATCATTAAACGTCATCGGATGTGTAAGAAAAGGCAAATCTTCTTTAGACAAATTTTGAGAAGAAAACATTTTGTAAACTAATTCAGAACAGTAATAAGAAGTATCATCCCATAAAAAAACTGCATCATAAGGTATTCCAATTCTTTCGATTCCGTAATTAATTGCTTTAGAAATATAAGGCTGATACATACTATCTAATCTTGCAACTGTAGTTTGAGATTTGTCTTGCTTATTTTTATTTCGATTCAAAAATTCAGTTATCGGTGTTTTGCTAATTCCTATTTTCGGAATTGCTTCTACCACAAACCATTTATCATCTTCTTGCATTGCAATACCAACATGAGAATAATTTTTAGCTTTAGAGGTTGCAGTTACATCTTTTATAGCATTATCTATTTCGTCTGTTCCTGTATTTTGAAATAATAAATCTCCTTGTTGTAGCTTAAACTCTTTCTTTTTTTTATCAGTAGTACAACTAAGTAATACCAATATGGTTAATAAAGTCGCTATCAATGATTTTAATATTTTATGCATCATTATAATTTTATTTTCTACTTAACAAAGTACGTGTTTTTTAATGAATTATTGCTAATTTGATGAATCCTAAACTAAAGACGTTATTAGAAATACTTCAAAAAAAAAACCCAAACTTAATAGCTTGGGATTTTTTAATATCAATAAAGTAAAATACTATTTTACATTTCTAATGCTTTCTTAGGATTGTTGTCCATTAACAATTCTACAGGATTTTCTAATGCCTCTTTAACTGCAACTAAGAAACCTACAGACTCTCTACCATCAATTATTCTATGATCGTAAGATAAAGCAACATACATAATTGGTTGTATAATAACACCACCGTTAACAGCCATTGGTCTGTTTACGATATTATGCATTCCTAAAATACCACTCTGTGGAGGATTAATAATTGGTGTAGATAACATAGAACCAAATACACCACCATTTGTAATTGTAAATGTACCACCGGTCATTTCATCAACAGTAATTTGCCCGTCTCTTGCTCTTAAAGCCAAACGTTTAACTTCACTTTCTACACCTCTAAAAGATAAGTTTTCTGCATTTCTAATTACAGGTACCATTAAACCTTTAGGTCCAGAAACCGCAATAGAAATATCTTGAAAATCGTGTTTTATTTGAAAGTCTCCATCAATCATAGAATTAACATCTGGATACATTTTTAAAGCTCTAACAACTGCCAAAGTAAAGAAAGACATAAAACCTAAACCAACACCGTGTTTTGCTTTAAAATCTTCTTTATATTCTTTACGTAAATCAAAAATTGGTTGCATGTTTACTTCGTTAAAAGTAGTTAACATAGCTGTTTCGCTTTTTACTGCAACTAAACGCTCTGCTACTTTTCTACGCAACATAGACATTTTTTTACGCTCTGTATTTCTAGAACCATTCGCTGGCTGAGTTCCCATAGAAGGTACAGCTTTAACTGCATCATCTTTAGTAATTCTACCATCTTTACCAGTTCCGTTTACAGATTTAGCGTCAATACCTTTTTCTGCCAAAACCTTTTTTGCTGCTGGCGATGCTACACCAGATGCATATGTGTCTTTTTTCTCTACTGCAGGCGAAACTTTTTCTGTTTGTGCAGGTGCTTCTTTCGTAGGTTTTGCATCATCATTAGAGGCATCTCCTTCTGGTTTAGCAGCACTTGTATCAATTAAACAAACTACAGCACCAACGGCCACAGCATCACCTTCTTCTGCCTTTAAAGTTATAATTCCACTTTCTTCTGCAGGCAATTCTAACGTTGCTTTGTCTGAATCTACTTCTGCAATTGGTTGATCTTTTTCAACATAATCTCCATCTTCAACTAACCAAGTTGCAATTTCTACTTCTGTAATTGATTCTCCTGGAGAAGGAACTTTCATTTCTAAAACACTCATGGTTTCTTATTTTACTTTTGCTAAATAAATAGCTTTTTAATTACTTTATTTTCTATTCTTTTTGGGCGTTTTAACAGGCTTTACACTATATCTTTTAATTTTTTGTTCTCGATACAAATTTGCTCATTCTTCTCAAATTTACTCGAACTGACAAAATTAAAAGGATGTCGTTTCAATCCTTAACGCGCTTACTCATTATCATTAAAAACGCTATCAATAACCGCTTTATGACGTTTTTTAAATCTTGTACTAGAACCAGCTGCTGGTACTGCATAATATTTACGAGAACGAACATTTAGTTTTACTAAATCAAAACGCTCTAACATAAAGCTCCATGCACCCATATTTCTTGGCTCTTCTTGTGCCCAAACATAGTTTTCTACGTTCGGATACCTATCTATTACTTTTTGTAATTTATCTAAATGTAAAGGAAATAATTGTTCTATTCTAACAAGAGCAACATCTTCTCTACCTAATTTTTCTCTTTCTTCTAATAAGTCGTAATAGAATTTACCCATACAAAATACTAATTTCTTAACATTTTTAGGATTTAATGTATCATCTATTACTTCTTGAAATTCTCCTGTAGCTAACTCTTCGATAGTGTTAATCGCTTTCGGGTGTCTTAATAAACTTTTTGGCGTAAATACAATTAACGGCTTTCTAAAATCACGTTTCATTTGTCTACGCAATAAATGATAAAAATTTGCCGGAGTTGTACAATTTGCAACTGTCATGTTATCTTCTGCACACAACTGTAAATAACGTTCTATTCTTGCAGATGAATGCTCAGATCCTTGTCCTTCATATCCGTGAGGTAATAAAACAACTATTCCGTTTTGTAACTTCCACTTATCTTCTGCTGCAGAAATATATTGATCAAACATTATTTGAGCACCGTTAGAAAAATCTCCAAACTGAGCCTCCCAAATAGTAAGTGTATTAGGGTTTGCCATGGCATAACCATAATCGAAACCTAAAACACCATATTCAGACAATAAAGAATTGTAAATATACATCTGTCCTTTATTCTCTGGATTTGTGTTTAATAGGTTAATTCTTTCTTCTGTAATTTCATCTCTTAAAATGGCGTGTCTATGAGAAAAAGTTCCTCTTTCTACATCTTGACCAGAAATTCTTACATTAAAACCTTCTTCCATTAAAGATCCATATGCTAAATTTTCTGCCATTCCCCAATCTAACTCATTGGTTTCAAAAGCCATTTTTGCTCTACCTTGCAAGATACGTTCTGCTTTTCTTAAAAACTTAACACCATCTGGTACCGTAGAAACTACTTTTGCAATATGTTTAAGCTGTTCTGCTTTATAACTTGTATCTACAGGTTCTAACATTGTGGTTAGATCTTCTCTATCAAAACCTTCCCAAGTAGATTTCATAAATTCTTTTACCTTAGAATTTTTATCTTCTTTTGATAAATCGAATTCTCTTTCTAGCATTCCTTTAAACTCAGAAGTTATTTCTGTTAAATAACCTTTGTCTATGCTACCTTCTTCAATTAACTTATCAGCATAAATATCTTTAACATTTTTATGTTTAGATATTGCTTTATATAATTTAGGTTGTGTAAAACGAGGTTCATCACCTTCATTATGCCCATATTTTCTGTAACCTAGCAGGTCAATAAAAATATCTGTCTTAAACTTCATTCTAAACTCTAAAGCCATTTGCATTGCATGACAAACTGCTTCTGTGTCATCTGCATTTACATGTAAAACTGGTGATAATGTAACTTTACCAACATCTGTACAGTATGTACTAGAACGTGCATCTAAATAATTTGTAGTAAAACCAACTTGGTTGTTTACAACAATATGAATTGTACCACCTGTTTTATATCCATTTAGTTTTGCCATTTGAACAATTTCATAAGCAATACCTTGACCAGCAATTGCTGCATCACCATGAATAACGATTGGTAAAATCTTACTAGAATCTCCGTTATATTTTCTATCAATTTTAGCTCTTGTAATACCTTCTGCTACTGCTGCAACAGTTTCTAGGTGAGAAGGGTTAGGAACTAAATTCATTTTTATTTCATTACCATCTCTATAAGTTTTACTTAAAGTTAAACCTAAATGGTATTTTACATCTCCATCAATGTCATCATCTTCAAAATCTTTACCTTCAAACTCGCTAAATAAATCTCTAACTGGTTTTTTAAAGATATTAACCAATGTATTTAAACGACCTCTATGAGCCATACCTAAAACACATTCTTTAACACCAAATGTTTCTGCTGCTTCTCTTAATGCAACACTAATACCTGGTATTAAAGCTTCACCACCTTCTAAAGAAAAACGTTTTTGACCAACATATTTAGTTTGTAAAAAACTTTCGAAAGAAACGGCTTGGTTTAATTTGGATAAAATATATTTTTTTGCATCTACAGAATATTTAGGATGATTATCGTTTTCATTCAAACGATTTTGCCACCACTTTAATTTTTCTGGATTTCGCATATACATGTACTCTACACCAATAGAATCGCAGTAAATGCTTTTTAAGTGATTTATAATTACAGATAGTTTTACTCTACCTAAACCTAATACATCTCCTGCAGAAAACTCTTTATCTAAATCGTTTTCGGTTAAACCAAAGTTAGATAACTCTAATGTTGGTTGGTATTGCCTTCTATCTCTAACAGGATTTGTTTTAGTAAATAAATGTCCTCTTGTTCTGTATCCATTTATTAAATCTACTACTAAAAATTCTTTTTTTACATCTTGAGGAATCTCTATCGAAGTTTCTTCATCAGAAAAAGAATAATTTTCATTTGCTAAATCATATCCCTGAAAAAAGCTTCTCCAACTTGGTTCTACAGAATCAGGATTAATTAAATATTGATCGTATAAATCGGCTATAAAGCCCGTATGTGCTGCGTTTAAGAACGAAAATTTGTCCATATAATAGTTTGTGCTTTATGTTTTAAGCATATTATTATAGCAAAAATACAATATTTTGAAATTAAAGAAGAATTTATTCCAAATATATTAAAATGAAAAAAAAATCATTTTTTTTTGAAATTTATTTGGTGAAGTATAAAAAAGGTGTATATTTGCACTCGCAAAACACAAATAGTGTCGCAAACTCCTCTTTAGCTCAGTTGGTTAGAGCATCTGACTGTTAATCAGAGGGTCCAAGGTTCGAGTCCTTGAAGAGGAGCAAAGTTCATAAACATTGACTGCGAAAGTAGCTCAGGGGTAGAGCATCACCTTGCCAAGGTGAGGGTCGCGGGTTCAAATCCCGTCTTTCGCTCTAATATGACAAGCATACCAATGCTGAAGTGGTGGAATTGGTAGACACGCTGGACTTAAAATCCAGTGGTCAGTAATGGCCGTATGGGTTCAAGTCCCATCTTCAGTACTAAAACCGTAACATTTATTTGTTACGGTTTTTTTTATGCGCTATTTTTTAGACTTTTAAAACACTTGATTACTAACTCCTAGATAAATTAAAACATTAAAAAAGGCTAATTTTATAAATAAAATTAGCCTTTTTTAATGTTTTTGATACTGATTAAGAAAAGTATATATAAATACCAATTACTATTATACAAATAAAAACTCCTACTGGTTTTAAATATTTCCACGGAGTAATATCTACTTCTTTAGAATCAAACTGTATATATGCTTCTTTTCTTGGATAAAACTTTCCTATCAACAACATAATAATAACATTAAACAAAAAGAGTATAGCCAAAATATGTAAAAAATGTGGATATGTATTGCCTGTTATAGTTTCTACACCATTTACAATTTCAATTACATCAAAATTAGGCTGAATAATAAACTGACTAATAGAATATAATACAACACCTGATATTAAACCAATTTTTGCTGCAATTGCAGGCACATACTTGGTAGTATAACCAACTACTACAATTGTTAAAATAGGAATCGAATATGTACCATTAATTTCTTGTAAATAACCAAAAACACTTCCTGCATTTGCGATAAATGGCGCAACAACCATCGCTAAAACTGCCAGAAATACACCAAACGTTTTTCCTGCTTTTACAACCTGCTTTTCTGTTGCGTCTTTTTTAATGTATTCTTGATAAATATCAATACCAAAAAGAGTTACGCAGCTATTTAAAGCTGAATTAAAAGAACTTAAAATAGCACCAAATAAAACTGCTGCAAAAAAACCAACCAATGGTTTTGGTAATACTTCTGTTACTAAAGATGCGTATGCTAAATCTGGTTTTGCCAATTCACCTTTAAAAATATGAAAAGCTATGATTCCTGGTAAAACCAATAATAACGGACCTAATATTTTTAAAAATGCAGCATATACCAAACCTTTTTGACCTTCTTTTAAGTTTTTAGCTCCTAGAGCTCGCTGAATAATTGCTTGGTTTGTTCCCCAATAAAAAAGGTTGATTAATAGCATACCCGTAAATAACGTAGATAAAGGAACATAAGAATCTTCTGAACCTGTAGAAATGAATTTCTCTGGATGCATGGTCATTAAAGTATCTATACCCGCAAACATATCTCCGTCACCGATGTAAGTTAAACCAAAATACGGAATCATCAAACCTCCAATAATTAATCCTATAGCGTTTATTGTATCTGAAACAGCAACCGCTTTTAAACCACCAAATACCGCATAAATAGAACCAATAATTCCAATACCAAATACTGTAAACCAAAGTGCTGTATTTTCTGAAACTCCAAAAACTGCAGGCACATCAAACATTGTATTGATTGCAGATGCACCTGTATATAAAACTACGGGTAAAAAAATAGTTACATAACCAGATAAAAACAATCCAGAAACAATTGCTTTCGTGGTTTTATCATATCTACGTTCTAAAAATTGCGGAATTGTAGAAATACCACCTTTTAAATAACGAGGTAAAAGAAAAACTGCAATTATAACCATAGTTATGGCTGCTAAAGTTTCCCAAGCCATAACTAAAATTCCTTGTTCATATGCTTGTCCATTTAAACCTACAATTTGTTCTGTAGATAAATTGGTTAACAAAAGAGATCCCGCAATTACGATTCCGGTTAAACTTCTTCCACCTAAAAAATACCCATCTTTAGAGGTTTCATTAGTAGATCTTGTTGCTAAATAGGATATTAAAGCAACAAGTGCTGTAAAACCTAAAAATGTTAAAATTTGCATAGTTAATTATTTAGTGTAATGTAATAATTTTATAATTACTATAAATTACCGTCTCTTATTTTTTTTCCCATTGCCATGAAGAACTTAACATTTCGTTTAACGTTTTATTTGCAGACCAACCTAATTTTAATTTTGCTAAATCGGTAGATGCAAATAATTGAGATACATCTCATGGTTTTCTTTCTATAATTTCATAATTTAATTTATACTCAATAAAATACTACTTTCAAATCTGTAATTTGATGTATTCTATCTAAAGTTTTTTTCGAAGAGTTCGATAAATCGTCTATAATAACTACTTCAAAATTATTCTCTATCAATTCTATTACAGTGTGATAACCTATATAATCGCAACCACCAGTTACTACAATTTTATTATTCATACTGTGTTAAATATAATTATGATATGCAAATGAACAAAATAAAAAACTCACAATAACATACTAGTACCAACTAGTCGATTTATTTGAACGTTAATTATATATTTGCAACATGAGTTTAGTTACCTTAAATAAGAAATCTAAAGTACCAAAGTACAAACAAATTATTGCATCTATAGAAGATGCTGTACAAAACGGTACGTTTAAAAAAGGAGATAAACTACCATCAATAAACAGTTTAAGAGATACTTACAAATTATCTAGAGATACTGTTTTAATGGCTTTTAATGAATTAAAAAACCGAGGAATTATACATTCTGTAGTTGGTAAAGGATATTATTTATCATCAGAAAATGTAAGTGTTTCTCAAAAAATATTTTTACTTTTCGATGAGTTTAATGCCTTTAAAGAAGATTTATACAATTCTTTTTTAAGTAATTTAGATGCTAATATTAAAGTTGATATTTACTTTCATCATTTTAATCCTAAAATATTTAACGCTTTAATTCTAGACAATATTGGCGATTATAATCATTACATAATTATGCCAGCCAATATAGAAAACACAGAGTTAGTTCTAGAAAATTTACCAAAAGAGAAAGTATTTATTTTAGATCAACTAAACCCAGAATTAAAAGCATATTCGGCAATTTTTCAAAATTTTGAAAAAAATATATTTACTGGTTTAAATGAAGTTAAAGATAAACTAGCAAACTACATCAAGTTGATTTTTGTGTATGATAAAAAAATTCAGCCTAAAGCAATGTTAGATGGCTTCGAAAGTTTCTGTGAAAAAGAAAAATTTGAAAATGAAGTTATTGATACTTTAACTACAAGAAAAATTGAAAAGGGTGAAGTATATATTATTCCTGAAGATAAAAATCTAATACAAATTATTAAGAAAATTAAAGAGACCTATTTAATTCTTAAAAAAGATATTGGTATAGTTTGTTATAACGATACTATGTTAAAAGAAATTGTAGAAGGCGGCATTACAACTATCTCTACAGATTTTACAGCAATGGGTAAAAATCTTGCATCAATTATAACGACAAAAGAAAAAGTTCAAATAGAAAATCCATCAAAAATAATTGTTAGAAATTCCTTGTAAATTATGATAACGGTTAAACATTTAGAAGATAATAAAATTATAGAGTTTAAAAACACGCTAAATAATTCTGTTGCTATTATCAATTTAGAATTAGGAGGAAGTTTACAAAAACTTCAAATTAATGGCGAACAAATTCTTGCAGACATGCATCCTGTTCCATACGAAACTTGCTATCACTCGGCAATTCTATTTCCTTTTGTAAACAGAATTGATAACGGAAAATACATATTTAATAAAAAAGAATTTCAATTTAAAATAAACGAACCCGGTAATAACAATGCTTTGCATGGTTTGGTTTTCGATAAAGAATTCCTTTTTGAAAATCAAAATACATCAGTAAATAGCACTTCTATTACTTTAAGTTACACAGAAAAAGATAAAAATCCCGCATTTCCGTATGTATATAAAATTACATTAATCTACACATTTTCTAATACAAGTGTTGCTTTAGAAATTAAAGTTGATAATATAGATTCAGAGAGTTTTCCTTTTACATTAGGTTGGCATCCATATTTCTATTCTAAAAACTTATCTAAAAGTACCCTTAAATTTAATGCTGATAAAAAAGTAAATCATAATAATAAAATGATTACAAAAAACTTAGAAGCAACCAATATAAACGAATTAAAAGATTTAGATTCTGGTAATTACGATGATTGTTTTAGTTTAAGAAGTAGTAAAGTTATTTTTGAAACTCCGACTTACAATTTTACTTTAAATTCTAATTTAAAAGAGAATTATCTACAAATTTATACTCCGGAAAATAAAAATGCCATTGCTATTGAACCAATAACAGGTATATCAGATAGTTTTAATAATAAAGTAGGACTTCAACTATTAAAACCGAACACAAGTTTTTCTTCAATTTATACCTTATCAGTAGATATTTAGCACATTATATTATGAAAAAAAAATTAATAAAAGAGGTTAAAAAAATTTTCAAGAAACACTTTAATGTAAAACCAATTATGGTGTTTTCTCCTGGTAGAATTAATTTAATAGGAGAACATACAGATTATAATGATGGTTTTGTTTTTCCTGCTGCTATAGATAAAGGTATTGCATTAGCAATTTATAAAAATGACGAAAATGTGAGCAATGTGTACGCTTTAAACAAAGAAGAAATGTATTCTTTCGGTTTAGAGAACATAGCTCCTTTAAAAGATGGTGGTTGGCGAAATTATATTTTAGGTGTTGTTTCAGAAATTCAAAAATTAAATATTCAATTAGATAATTTTAATTGTGTTTTTGCAGGGGATATTCCTGGTGGCGCAGGTATGTCATCATCAGCAGCATTAGAAAATAGCGTTGTTTTTGGTTTGAATGAATTGTTTGATTTAAAACTCACAAAAGAACAAATGATTTTAATTTCTCAAAAAGCAGAACATAATTATGCCGGAGTAAAGTGCGGTATAATGGATCAGTATGCTAGTATGTTTGGCGAAAAGAAAAGCGCGCTATTGTTAGATTGTAGATCTATAGAATCTACATCTTTTAAAATTGATTTTAAAAAATACAAACTCCTTTTAATTAATAGTAATGTAAAGCACGATTTATCTGAAAGTGCATATAATGATAGAAGAGCGGTTTGTGAAAAGGTTTCTAAATTATTAAACGTAACTGCTCTTAGAGATGCTACGTTAGAAGATTTAAATGCAATAAAATCTAAAATATCTAATGCAGATTATGAAAAGACTTCTTATGTTATTGAAGAAAATTCTAGAGTAGAAAAATTTTCTGAAGCAATACAAAAAAATGATATTGAAACTTTAGGAGATTTAATTTATCAATCTCATGATGGTTTAAGTTCTAAATATAAAGTTAGCTGTAAAGAATTGGATTTTTTAGTTGATGAAACTAGAAATAATTCTAAAATTTTAGGTGCAAGAATGATGGGCGGTGGTTTTGGCGGATGTACAATAAACCTTATTAAAAAATCTGAAATTGAAGATTTTAAAAATGAAATTTCTAAAAATTTCAAAAAAGAATTTGGCAAAGAATGTTCTATTTATCAGGTGAAATTATCTGAAGGAACAAGAATCATAAAAAAATAATTGCTATGAATACACACTTACAAGATTATTCTCATAAGAGATTAAATATTTTAACTGGTGAATGGGTTCTAGTTTCACCACATAGATCTAAAAGACCTTGGCAAGGTCAAAACGAAGAAATTTCGAATGAGAAAAGACCTTCATATGATGAAAACTGTTATTTGTGCGCAACAAATACTAGAATTAATGGCGAAGTAAATCCAGATTATAAAGATGTATTTGTTTTTACAAACGACTTTGCTGCATTACAAAAAGATTCACCATCTTTTAAAATAGACGATGGTTTATTTAAAGCAAAAAGCGAAACCGGAATTTGTAAAGTTATTTGTTTTAGTCCAGATCATTCTAAAAGTTTAGCAGATATGGACGTTAAAGACATTAAAAAAGTAGTGAATGTTTGGCAACAAGAATATATATCTTTAGGTAAAAATAAAGACATCAATTATGTTCAAATTTTTGAAAATAAAGGTGCAGTAATGGGCTGTAGTAATCCGCATCCACATGGTCAAATCTGGAGTCAATCTGCATTACCAAATGAAGTTGAAAAGAAAGACAATCAACAATTAAAATATTACAATACCAAAAATAGCAACCTTTTAGAAGATTATTTAAAACAAGAATTAGAAGCTAACGAAAGAATTATATTTCAAAATAAAGATTTTGTTGTATTAACTCCGTTTTGGGCCATTTGGCCATTTGAGGTAATGATTGCTCCTAAAAAAGCACAAGAAAATATTACTAAGATGACAGATGAAGAAGCTTTAAATTATGCTGAAGCCATATCTGTAATAACCAAAGCTTACGACAAATTATTTAACACCTCTTTTCCTTATTCTAGTGGTATACATCAATCGCCAACTAATAATAAAGAGAACAAGCATTGGCATTGGCACATGAGTTTTTATCCGCCATTATTAAGAAGTGCAACTGTAAAAAAGTTTATGGTTGGATACGAAATGTTTGGATCACCGCAACGAGATATAACTGCAGAATTAGCAGCAAAAAGATTAAAAAATCTTATATAAAAAAAAAGCCTTTGTAATTAAACAAAGGCTTTTTTTATTATCAATTCAAAAAAATAAAAATTTTTATTTTTTTCTATTTACAAGTTCCCCAACTCATAAACATAACTAATTTTGATAAAATAACTCAACTTTTTATTATGAAAATGTATCTACCTCTAAATACACTTCAAAGATACATCGTATATGTGTTGTTAAATTTAATTTTCGATAAGTGATTTAGAATTATCGACGAATGGCATTAGTTATTAGACAAACTGTTTACAACAAGTTTAACCTTTTCATCAATTCGGTTTTATGAGACCTACTAATAGGAATCACGTGCTTTTTAATCAAAACGCTGTTATCTTCTATATCTATAATTTCTGAAGTATTAATAATATAAGACCTATGGATTCTAAGAAAAGAATCTAACGGAAGCTTCTTTTCTATTTTTTTTAAAGTAGAATGTACAATAAAACTTTTCTTATCTGTTCTAATACCAATATAATCTCCTTTAGCCTCTATTAAAAGTATTTCTGGTATATTAATTTTAACCAAACGCTTTTCTACATTCACAAAAATGTAATCTTTATTTTCTATACTTTTACTAGGCTGTTTCTCTTTTGGTTTATCTGTATTTAAATTAATTAACTTATCTACAGATTTTAAAAACCTTTCTTTTGCTATTGGTTTTAATAAATAATCTACAACACTTTTATATTCAAAAGCTTCTAAAGCAAAGTTTTTATCTGATGTTGTAAGTATAATTTTTACGTTTGATTTAATTGTTTTAATAAAGTCAATACCCGAAAAAGTAGGCATATGAATATCTAAAAAAGCTACATCGATATTTTTATTTGAATTTAAAAACTTAATTGCTTCTATAGCAGAAGAAAACTCTTCTATTATTTCTAAATCTGTTTCTTTACATAACTGCCTAATTATTAATCTAGCAGATACATCATCATCTATTATTATACAGTTCATAGTGTAGTTAGTACTATTGGTTTTTTAAATATACGTTAATTCTCTCTAAAATAAATACAAGCTCTGTATATTGTTCAATATTACCTTTTTTTGCATCATTTTCTATTTTAGAAGCAAATTCTAAAGCCATTGGCATACCCAACATACCTATTTTGTGTTTTATTTTATGAATACACAAACTTAATTCTTCATAATTTTTACGCTCGTAAAAACTTTTTAATGATAATAATTCTTCCGGAAAATCAGTTTTTAAAATAGTTAACATACTATTTTCAAAACTAGCATCACCGCCAGAAACTTCTTTTAAATAATTTAGATTAGGGTTTTCCAAAGGATTAAATATTTATTTGTCTTTTAATTTGTTGGTCTAATGAAATAAATGTTTCTGTTCTTAAAACATTTTTTATTGGCTGAATTTTATCATTTAAAATACGCATTAAACTCTCGTTATCTTTACATAGTATTTTTACCAAAATAGCATAATTACCAGTTGTATAATGACTTTCTATAACCTCTGGTATTTCTTTTAATCTTTTTATTGATGATGAAAGCTGACTTGAAGAATCTAAATAAACCCCAACAAAAGCAGTCGTTGTATAACCCAAAGATTTGGGATTAATAATCATATTGTACCCTTCTATCAGTTTAGATTTTTCTAATTTTTTTAATCTTTGATGAATTGCCGCACCAGATATACCTACTTCTCGAGCAATACTTAAAATAGGTGTTCTAGCATCTTTAACCAAAGTTCTAATTATTGTTTTATCAATTCCATCAATTTTCATAATTCAACATATATTAACTATAAAGGTAAAAAAAATAGAGAATACAAACTGTATTCTCTATTTAACTTTATTATTATAACTAAATAGTAAGATTTTAACTCATTGTAAAATCTTCCATAAACTTAGTTGTATAATTACCTGCAACATAATCTGGATGATCCATTAATTGTCTATGAAAAGGTATCGTTGTTTTAATTCCTTCAATAACAAACTCATCTAATGCACGCTTCATTTTATTAATTGCTTCTTCTCTTGTTTGAGCAGTTGTAATTAATTTAGCAATCATAGAATCGTAATTTGGCGGAATCATATATCCTGCATATACGTGCGTATCGATTCTTATTCCGTGCCCACCAGGAGCATGAAAAGTAGTAATTTTACCCGGAGCTGGTCTAAAATTATTATGAGGATCTTCAGCATTAATTCTACATTCTATAGAATGCATTTTAGGATAATAATTTTTACCAGAAATTGGCACACCAGCAGCAACTAAAATTTGCTCTCTAATTAAGTCGTAATCTACAACCTCTTCTGTAATTGGGTGCTCTACTTGTATACGAGTATTCATCTCCATAAAGTAGAAGTTTCTGTGCTTATCAACTAAAAACTCTACAGTACCTGCACCTTCATATTTAATAAACTCTGCGGCTTTTACGGCTGCATTACCCATTGCTTCTCTTAATTCATCTGTCATGAAAGGAGAAGGTGTTTCTTCTGTTAATTTTTGATGACGTCTTTGTACAGAACAATCTCTTTCTGATAAATGACATGCTTTCCCAAAAGAATCTCCTACAATTTGAATTTCGATATGTCTTGGCTCTTCAATAAGCTTTTCCATATACATATCGTCGTTACCAAATGCAGCTTTAGATTCTTGTCTTGCAGAATCCCAAGCATCTTTTAAGTCTTCTGGTTTCCAAACGGCACGCATACCTTTACCTCCACCTCCGGCAGAAGCTTTAAGCATTACTGGGTAACCTGTTTCTACAGCTAACTTTTCACACTCTTCAAAATCGGTAATTACACCTTCACTTCCAGGTACACAAGGTACACCGGCAGCTTTCATAGTAGATTTAGCATTTGCTTTATCTCCCATTTGGTCAATCATTTCACCTGTTGCACCAATAAACTTAATATTATGCTCGTCACATAATTTAGAAAATTTAGCATTTTCAGATAAAAACCCGTAACCTGGGTGAATAGCATCTGCATTTGTTATTTCTGCAGCAGCAATAATGTTAGACATCTTTAAATAAGATTCTGAACTTTGTGCTGGACCAATACAAACGGCTTCATCTGCAAATCTAACGTGTAAACTTTCTGCATCTGCAGTAGAATATACTGCTACAGTTTTTATACCCATTTCTCTACAGGTTCTAATAACACGTAATGCTATTTCACCTCTATTGGCAATTAATATTTTTTTAAACATATTATAAAAAATTATGAATTATGAATTTGTAGTTACAATCAAGACATATCTTGTTCGTAATTTTAATTCATAATTAATTATTATGATGGGTCTACCAAAAATAATGGTTGATCAAATTCTACCGGAGAAGAATCGTCTACTAATACTTTAACAATTTTACCAGAAATCTCTGATTCAATTTCGTTAAATAATTTCATAGCTTCGATAACACACACTGTATCACCAACTTTAACCTCTGTACCAACTTCTACAAAATTTGGTTTGTCTGGAGAAGGCTTTCTATAAAAAGTTCCAATAATTGGAGATTTTATAGTAATAAATTTAGAATCATCATTATCAGACACAGGTGCAGCAGCTTGTTCTACAGCAGCAACTGGTGCCGATGGCGCTTGTTGTTGTGCAGGCATTTGAGGTAAACCTTGCATTGGTGCAGCTTGCACAATAGTAGTTTCTGTTTTACCTGAACCCGTTCTAATTGTAATTTTTACATCTTCCATTTCTAACTTTACCTCGCTTGCACCAGATTTAGCTACAAATTTTATAAGATTTTGAATTTCTTTAATATCCATTTCCTTATTGTTTAGTTGTTATTTTATATAAATTAGTAAGCCCATTTAAGGTACGCAGCTCCCCATGTGAAACCACCACCAAATGCGGCAAATATTAAATTATCTCCTTTTTTAAGCTTATTTTCGTAATCAGCTAATAATAATGGTAAGGTTGCAGAAGTAGTGTTACCATATCGATGAATATTCATCATTACTTTTTCTGCAGAAACACCAACTCTTTTTGCTGTTGCTTCTATTATTCTTTTATTAGCTTGATGTGCAACTAACCATTGAATATCTGGTTCTGTTAAGTTATTTCTAACCAACATTTTTTCTGCAACATCTGCCATATTAGAAACGGCATATTTAAAAACAGTTTTACCTTCTTGATAAACAAAGTGCTTACCATCTTCTACTGTTTGTTTTGTAGCTGGCATTTGAGAACCACCTGCTTCAATTCTTAAGAAATCTCTACCAATACCATCACTTCTTAAGTATTCATCTTGAAAACCTAAACCTTCTGTATTTGGTTCAAATAAAGCAGCTCCTGCTCCGTCACCAAAAATAATACAAGTTGCTCTATCTGTATAATCTATTATAGAAGACATTTTATCGGCTCCTATTAATAAAACTTTTTTATATCTACCAGATTCTATATAACTTGTAACAGTAGACATACCATATAAAAAACTAGAGCAAGCCGCTTGTAAATCGTAAGCAAAAGCATTTGTTGCACCTATTTCTGTAGCAACATAAGCCGCTGTAGATGCAACTGGTAAATCTGGTGTTGCAGTCGCAACAATTACCAAATCTATTTCTTTAGGGTCTAAATTTTTCTTGCTGATTAAATCTTCTGACGCTTTAATAGCCATATAAGAAGTACCAAGACCTTCACCTTTTAAGATTCTTCTTTCTTTAATACCAGTTCTAGTAGTAATCCATTCGTCATTGGTATCTACATAGCTTTCTAACTCTTTGTTAGTTAAAACATATTCAGGAACATATTTCCCTACTGCTGTAATTGCTGCAGTGATTTTTGTCATAATACTTAGTTTGTTATCCCAATGTTAAGGAATTTCAAAGAAATGAAATTTATTTTACTTTTTAGAATAAAAAGTATTAAAACGATGGGATTTCGTATAAAAACGCAAAAAAACCCTCAAATTTGAGGGTTTTTTATGTAAAATAAAAATTTTCTATGCTTCTGCTGCTGCAGATTCTAATACTACTTGACCTCTATAGTAAAGTTTACCTTCGTGCCAGTGAGCTCTGTGATATAAGTGCGCTTCACCTGTTGTTGGGTCTGTAGCAATCTGTTGTGCAGATGCTTTATAATGCGTTCTCCTTTTATCTCTTCTCGTTTTCGATATTTTTCTTTTAGGATGTGCCATTTTATGTCTTTTTTTCTGTTATTAAATTCTTTAATTTATCCCATCTAGGGTCTGTTGTTTCAACAGTTTTTTCTTCTTTTATTTCTAACTCTTCTAATTTGCTCAAAGCTTCAGATTTCATCGTACCATCTAGTACTTTTGGATGAACTCTTTTACTTGGAACAGCTAACACAATCATTTCATAAATAAACTGTGCTACATTAAATTGATATACTTCATGTGGCAAAATTAAAATCTCTTCATTGTCATCATTATATTCTGGTCCAAATTTTACAACTAAAGGTAATTTAGAGGTAATTTCAAGGTCAAAATACTCATTTGTTACATCACAAGGCACATTAACTGTACCTGAAGCTGTAAATAAAAGCTCAAAAAAAGTGCTTTTTTTTACAAATTCTAAAGTAACATTTATAGAAGATTTTTTAAATTCACTATAATTATAAAACTCAAAGAACGTATTATCAATACTATACTCAAATAGATGTTTACCTTCCTTTAATCCTACAAACTGTATGTTGTATTGTTTCAAGTCTTTCATTATCAAACATCAATTGAGCGTGCAAAGATATAAAAAAATGTTTTTATACACTGTTTTCTTTAAAAAAAAGAAAATTATTTTTAATGCTTTGCTAAAAGTGGGTTTTTAGTTAGTTCTTTATAATCGTTTCTAGTCTTGTAAATATGAATTGCAGAAAACAATGCTTCTTTAAAAGACGATGGGTTTGCTAGGTTTTTACCTGCAATATCAAAACCTGTTCCGTGATCTGGTGATGTTCTAATTTCACTTAATCCTGCTGTAAAATTTACACCATTACCAAAAGACAATGCTTTAAAAGGCGCCAAACCTTGATCGTGATAAGTTGCCAAAACACCATCAAACTGTTTATATGTTTCAGATCCGAAGAAACCATCCGCAGCATAAGGTCCAAAAACTAGCTTGCCACTTTCTTTAATTTCTTCTATAGTAGGTTTAATAATTTCATCATCTTCTTTACCAATTACACCTTTATCTCCACAATGAGGATTTAAACCTAAAACTGCAATTTTTGGTTTTGCAATGCCAAAATCTTTCTTTAAAGAAGCATGCATTGTCGACACTTTTTCTTTAATAATTTCTGGAGTAATAGCTTCTGCTACTTTCGAAATAGGAATATGACCCGTTATTAAACCAATTCTTAATACATCTGTCATAAGAATCATTAAGCTTTTACCTGGCAAGTTTTCTTCTAAATATTCTGTATGACCCGGAAAATTAAATGTTTCAGACTGTATGGTTTCTTTATTAATAGGTGCGGTTAATAAAACATCTACACTTTTATTCTTTAAATGCTCTACCGCAGCTTCTAAAGATTTTGCTGCATACGAACCAGAAACTTTAGTTTCCTCTCCTAATTTAATAGAAACATCTTCTTTCCAAACATTTAAAACATTTATTTTAGAATGATTTATTTGATTAATTTGGTTAATTCCATGTACAGGAACCTCTAATTTTAAAGCTTTTTTATGATAAGACACAACTTTCATTGCTCCAAATAAAACTGGTGTACAGAAATCTAACATTCGTTTATCTTCAAATGTTTTTAAAATAACTTCAATACCTATACCATTTAAATCTCCTATTGAAATTCCGACGATTATTTTATCAGTTTTATCAGCCATAACTCTTGTAATATTCTTAATTTTGATGTTCTACAAAAGTAACTAAAATTTAGAGAAATGTTTACAGGAATAATAGAGACACTTGGTAAAGTAACAAACTTAGTAAGTGAGCAAGATAATCTTCATATAACAGTAAGTAGCAATATTACAAACGAGTTAAAAATAGATCAAAGCGTTGCCCATAATGGCGTATGTTTAACTGTTGTTGACATCAACGAAAATGAATACACAGTTACCGCTATTAAAGAAACTTTAAACAAAACAAATATAGGAGCGTTAAAAATAGATTCTATTGTAAACTTAGAAAGAGCAATGAAACTTGGCGATCGACTAGACGGTCATATAGTGCAAGGACATGTAGATGAAACTGGGATTTGTACAAATATTGAAAACCAAAACGGAAGCACTGTTTTTACTTTTCGTTATAATGCAACGATAAATAATAATATTACAATTGAGAAAGGTTCTATAACAGTAAACGGAGTGAGTTTAACGGTTGTAAACTCGAAAGATGATTCTTTTAGTGTTGCAATTATACCTTACACTTTAGAAAACACTTCTTTTAAAACTTTAGCAGTAGATGATAAAGTAAATTTAGAATTCGATGTAATTGGCAAATACGTAAGTCGTCTTACTAAAAGATCCTAAGAAATTTAAAAATTAAGATTAGTTTCTTAGTTTTGCTACACCATAAATTAAAGCAGAAGCTAGTAAAAATATCACACCTCCATCAACAGACAAACCTGGTGGTGGTGGTGGTGGAATTGGTGGTGGTACCATTTGACCACAAACCAATTGAGTAGAAAGGAGCACTATAATTAGTACTAAGTATTTTATTTTCTTCATTTTATATCCCCCCAGATTAAAATTTTGAAATTTTTTGTTTTTACAAATATCTAATTTTTATTTGATATATGCTAAAAAAAATAAAGTGGTCCCACTTGGGCTCGAACCAAGGACCACCTGATTATGAGTCAGGTGCTCTAACCAACTGAGCTATGGGACCAAAATTATTGGATGCAAATGTACTATTATTTTTAATAATCTAGTGAAAAAAAATAAAAATCTTATACAGATCGATTCATCAACCAAAGACCAAAATCCTTAAGAGATTGTTTATCAACATCTTCGATACTCATTTTAGCCAAAGTATCAAAAGCTTTTTCTGTATAATTTGCTATTTCTTGCTTAATTAAAAGCGGAATATCGTTCAATTCGAAGATTCTTCTTACCTCAGAAATCTTAACAGAGTTCTCGTTAAGCTTCTTTTTATAAAAATATTGCAACTTACCTTTCTCATCATCATTAGCAACTTCTAACGCTTTTAGATATAAATAGGTTTTTTTATTTTCGATAATATCGCCTCCAACTTGCTTACCAAATGTCTCTGGATCGCCAAAAGTATCTAAATAATCATCTTGTAATTGAAATGCTAAACCTAGATTTAAACCAAAATCGTAAATTAAACTCGCATTTTCTTCAGTTGTTTCAGCAACAATTGCACCCATTTTTAATGCAGCAGCAACTAAAACTGATGTTTTTAAACGAATCATATTTATATATTCCGGAATCGTAACATCAGATCTAGTTTCAAAATCAACATCCAACTGTTGTCCGTCACATACTTCTAAAGCGGTTTTGCTAAATAATTTGGCTAATTTCTGAAACACAACAGGTTCGTAATTCTCGAAATATTGATAAGCTAATATTAACATAGCATCCCCAGAAAGTATACCTGTATTTATATTCCATTTTTCATGAACCGTTGCTTTACCTCTTCTCAAAGGCGCATCATCCATAATATCATCATGTACCAATGTAAAGTTATGAAAAACCTCTACCGCTAAAGCAGCTGGCAAAGCCTTACTTACATTGTTAGAAAATATATCTGCAGCCATTAAAGTTAAGACAGGTCTAATTCTTTTTCCGCCTAATTGCAAAATGTAATCTATTGGTTCGTACAAGTTTTTAGGCTCGTGAATCCATTTTTTTGATTCTAAATAAGAAAGAAATTCCTTTTGATATTGTAAAATGTCCAAATCTAAAATTTTTTGTAAAAATAATGTAAAGAAATTCTTATTTGAAGTTCTAACGTTAAAAAATGTTTAAAACTTTGGAAACTATTTTTGTTTCTAAAGTTTCCTTTTGTACATTTGCACCCGAATTATGAGAGAAAAAATATTAGACAAATCTAAAGAACTCTTCTTAAACCTTGGTTTTAAGAGTGTAACCATGGATGAAATTGCCAGTTCTTTAGGTGTCTCTAAAAAAACAATTTACAAGTATTTTAAAAACAAAACAGAACTTGTAGACGCTGTAACATTATACATGTTTGATAATGTATGTTGTGGCATTGACTCTATATGTGGTTTAAACCTTAATCCGATAGACGAACTTTTTACCATTAAAAAGTTTATCATGGAAAATTTAAAGGACGAAAAATCTTCACCTCAGTATCAACTTCAAAAATATTATCCAAAGATTTACGCTCCTTTAAAGAAAAAGCAATTTTTAATTATGCAAGATTTTGTAATTAAGAATTTAAATGAAGGAATCAGTATTGGCTTATATAGAAAAGATATTGATGTAGAATTTATTTCTAGAATTTATTTTAACGGTATGATAGGTATTAAAGACAAAGACCTTTTTCCGTTAAGAGATTATTCTATGAACACATTAATGCAATATCACTTAGAATACCATTTAAGAGGTATTTGCACAGAATCTGGAATACAACAATTAGAAACCCAATTAAAACTGAAATAAATCTACCATGAAAAAAAGAATACTGGTATACTTTAGCACCTGTTTTTTCTTAATAACAAATGCCCAAGAAAAAACACAAACGCTATCTCTTAAAGAAGCAATTAACTTTGCATTAGAGAATAGTTATAACACCAAAGCTTCTAAAAACGACATTTTAGCAGCAGAAAAAAAAGTTTGGGAAACCACAACAATTGGTTTACCGCAAATTGATGGTAATATCGATTATCAAAACTTTATAAAACAACCAATTACGTTGGCAGATTTTGACCAAGACGGTACAAACGAAGAGTTTATTTTTGGTACAAAACAAAACATGAATGCAACCGTAACTTTAAGACAATTGCTTTTTGATGGTTCTTATCTTGTAGGTTTACAAGCATCTAAAACTTATTTAAAAATCTCTGAACAAGCAAACGAGAAAACAGAAATGCTAACCAAAGAAGCTGTTATTAATGCCTACGGTAATGTTTTAGTTACAGAAAATAGTATTGCAATTTTAGAAGGAAACATTAAAATTCTTCAGAAAAATTTTGATGACGCTAAAAAGATTTACGAAAACGGTTTAAATGAAGAAGAAGATGTAGAACAGTTAGAAATTACATTAGGTAACTTAAAAAATCAGCTGAATAATACTAAAAGGATGAAAGAGATTGCATACCAAATGTTAAATCTTTCTTTAGGTAATCCTATTTCTACAAAATTAATTCTAACAGATTCTTTAGATTCTTTAGCTGAGGATAACATCAGCTTAAAACTAATTTCAGAAACATTTAACGTTAACAATCACATCGATTTTAAAATCTCTGAAAATGACTTAGAAACTAAAAGATTAATGGTAAAACTAGAGCAAAGTAAGGCCCTACCTACTTTAAGTGCCTTTTTAAATTATGGCGCACAAGCAAACTCAGATTCTTTTACTTTTTTAAATAGCAATCAGCGTTGGTTCGATTCTTCTTTATTGGGCGTAAGTTTAAAAATTCCTATTTTTAGTAGTTTTGGTAGAAGTGCAAAAACTGCACAAGCTAAAATTGCATTAGAAACTGCCGACTTAAGGTTGCAAGAAATAAAGCAAAAACTGTCTTTAGAAGCTCAGAAAGCTAAAAACGATTACCAAATTAGCATAGACAATTATCAAACAAATAAAAAGAATGTTGGTTTGGCAGAAAGAATCGAAAAGAAACAACGTGTAAAGTTTTTTGAAGGAATTTCTTCTAGTTTCGATTTATTACAAGCTCAAAATCAATTATACACGCAGCAACAAAACTACATACAATCTATGTTAGAAGTTATTGCTAAAAAAGCAACATTAGAAAACGCATTAAACCTACCAATCAAATAATACATTACAATGAAAAAAATATATTCATTATTCGTTATATCAGCTATTTTAGTTTCTTGTGGTAAAAACAAAGAAACATCTGTAGAAAGCATCATTTCTTCTGGTAATTTAAAAGAATTAACAGCAAAAAAGAAAGAAATAACTTCTAAGTTAGAAGAAATAAACAAAAATTTAGAAGCTATAAACACAGCTATTTCAGAAAAAGACACAGTAAAAAAACTACCTTTAATTACAACATTTGTAGCAAAAGACACAGTTTTTAATCATTATTTAGAATTACAAGGAAACGTAACTACCAAACAAAACATATTAGTATATCCAGAAATGCCTGGTATTTTAAAAAGAGTTTTGGTTAAAGAAGGGCAAAAAGTTTATAAAGGACAGTTATTGGCTACAATAGACGATGGTGGTTTGGCAAATCAAGTTGCACAATTAGAAGCAACTACACAACTAGCTAAAACAACTTACGAGCGTCAAAAACGTTTATGGGAACAAAAAATTGGTTCTGAAATACAGTTTTTACAAACAAAAACAAATTACCAAGCACAAACAAGCAGTTTAAAGCAATTAAAAAGTCAGTTAGCAAAAGCTTCTATTAGAGCTCCTTTTTCTGGAGTTATAGATGATGTTTTTAAAGAAGCAGGTACAGTAATTGCACCAGGGCAAGGTTCTGAAGTTTTTAGAATTGTTAACTTAAACAATATGTATATCGAAGCAGAAGTGCCAGAAAGATATATTACAAGCATTACAAAAAACAAAGCTGTTAAAGTTAGTTTTCCTGTTTTAGGAATTTCTTTAGACAGTAAAGTTAATCAGGTTGGTAGCTACATCAATCCTAACAACAGGTCTTTTAAAATAGAAGTTCCTGTTGCTAACAAAAGCGGAAATGTAAAACCTAACTTAACGGCAAAACTTCAAATTAATGATTATTCTGATGAAGAATCTGTATTAATTCCTCAAAGTATTATTTCTGAAAATGCTAACGGAGAGCAGTTTATTTATGTTATTAGAGATAAAAATGATGCACAAGAAGCTACAGCAGAAAGAGTAATTATTAAAACTGGTAAAACACAAGGCAACCTTATAGAAGTTTTAGAAAACTTACCTGTTGGTACAGAAATTATTGATGAAGGTGCAAGAAGTGTAAACAATGGTCAAACTGTAAAGGTTATCAATAAATAAAAACTCATCTAAGATGTCAAAAGAAAAAAAGAAAGTAGACAAAGAGTTTAAATTATCTTCTTGGGCAATTAACAATAAAACTACCATTTATGTAATAATGGGTGTGTTGTTTTTCTATGGTATTACTGCATATTTTAGTATGGCCAGAGAAAATTTTCCGGAAGTAAAAGAAACTAAAATATATATTAGTACTGTATATCCTGGTAACACTGCAGAAGATATAGAAAAACTAATTACAGATCCTTTAGAAGATAAAGTAAAAACCGTAAGTAATGTTGTAGAAGTTACCTCTACTTCTCAAGAAGATTATTCTATTGTAATTGTAGAGTTTGATGAAAACATTACCGTAGAACAGGCTAAACAAAAGATTAAAGACGAAATAGATACAGAAACTTCTAGCGAAGATTGGCCTACTTTTAATGGCGCAAAAGTAGAACCAAACGTATTTAATTTAAGTATGTCTGAAGAAATGCCAATTTTAAATATTAATATTTCTGGCGATTATCCTGTTTATAAATTAAAAGAGTTTGGTGAGTATTTGCAAGATGAAATTGAAGATTTACCAGAAATTAAAAAAGCAGATATTAGAGGTGCTCAAGAAAAAGAAGTAGAAGTTGCTGTTGATGTTTATAAAATGATGGCTAATAAAGTTAGCTTTAATGATATTACAACTGCAATAGGAAACGGAAACGTTACTATGTCTGCCGGTAATTTTATAAATAGCGGTCAAAGAAGAACTATTAGAATTATTGGAGAGATAGATAAACCTTCAGAATTAGAAAATTTTGTAATTAAATCTGAATTTAATAATCCTATTTACTTAAAAGATGTTGCAAAAGTATCTTTTAAAGACAAAGACAAAACTACGTATGCAAGAGAACGTGGTGAACCGGTTGTAATGTTAGATGTTAAAAAGCGTGCTGGTAAAAACATGGTAGCCGCTGCAGAAAAAATTCAAGTAATTGTAAATGATGCTATTGCTAACGAATTTCCAAAAGATTTAAAAGTTACAATTGCCAATGACCAATCTCCTAAAACTATTGGGCAGGTAGATGATTTAGTAAACAACATTATTTTTGGTGTAATACTAGTGGTTGTTGTTTTAATGTTTTTCTTAGGATTTAAAAACGCAGTTTTTGTTGGTTTTGCAATTCCTATGTCTATGTTTATGTCTTTAATGATTTTAAACATGTTAGGTTACACCATGAATACCATGATACTTTTCGGACTTATTATGGGACTTGGTATGTTGGTTGATAACGGAATTGTAGTTGTAGAAAACGTATACCGTTTAATGGATGAAGAAGGAATGAATAAAGTTGATGCCGCCAAAAAAGGTATTAGCGAAATTGCTTTTCCTATTATTATTTCTACTGCAACAACAGTTGCTGCATTTATTCCTTTAGGCCTTTGGCCCGGAATTATGGGAGACTTTATGAAGTTGTTACCAATTACATTATCTACAGTGTTAGGTTCTTCTTTATTAGTTGCAATTTTCTTTAACTCTGTACTTGTATCACAATACATGAGTGTAGAAGATAAAGATATGCCAGTAAAAAGAATTGTAATTATTACAAGTATTATGACAGCTTTAGGTATTTTGGTTTTAATAACTGGTGGCGCTTATAGAGCTTTAGGTACTTTAATGATTTTTACTGCAATAATGCTTTGGGCTTACAGATTGTTTTTAAGAGGTTGGGCAAATAGTTTTCAAAATAAAGTATTACCAAAATTAGAATCTTGGTACGAAAGACAATTAAAAAGAGCATTATCTGGTTGGACTCCTTATGTTTTAACCGTAGGTACTTTTGTTTTATTAATTGTAGCTTTTATGTCTTTTGGTATGTCTTTACAATCACAAAGAACAAAAGTTGAATTTTTTCCAGACAACAAACCAAATCAAATTATTGTATATATAGAATACCCAGAAGGTACAGATATCGAAAAAACTAATAACATTACTAAATTAATAGAACAAAAGGTTTCTGATGTTTTATATAGTGATGATTATATGGATGGCGAGTACAACTTTATGGTAGAAAGTTTAGTTTCTCAGGTTGGTGAAGGTGCCGGAAACCCACAAACAGACGGTGGTTCTGCAGCAGAAATGCCGCACAAAGGTAAGATTACCGCTTCTATGAGAGAGTACAAATATAGAAGAGGTTTAGATAGCGAACTTTTAAGACAAAAAGTACAAACTGCTTTGGTAGGTATTTATCCTGGTGTTTTAATTTCTGTTGAAAAAGATGCGAACGGACCACCTGTTGGAGCGCCAATTAATATCGAAATTCAAGGTGATGATTACGCAGAGTTAATTACAACTGCGCAAAGAATGCGAGATTTTATTAATACTAAAAGTATTTCTGGTATTGATGAATTAAAAATTGATGTTAACAGAGACAAACCAGCAATGAAAGTTGTTGTAGATAGAAAAAAAGCAGGTGAACTAGGTGTTTCTACAGGTCAAGTTGGGCAACAGTTAAGAGCTTCTATCTTTGGTAACAAAGCTGGTGTTTATAAAGAAGATGGCGAAGATTATGATATTTATGTTCGTTTTAATAAAGAAGATAGATACAATAAAAGTGCCGTTTTTAATCAGAATATAATCTTTAGAGACATGGCTTCTGGTAAAATAAAAGAAATTCCGGTTTCTACAGTGGCTACACAAACAAACAACTCTGGTTTTAGTGCAATTAAGCATAAAAAATTAAAACGTGTTGTAACGGTTTACTCTGCATTAGCTCCTGGAGAAACAGATGCAGGTGCTGTTGTTGGTAAAATTAGAGAAGAAATGAAAAACTTTAAAAATTTACCTAAAGGAATTAAAATAGATTACACTGGTCAACTAGAAGAACAAGAAAAGCAAATGAACTTTTTAGTTGGAGCGTTTTTTACAGGATTAGCATTGATCTTTTTTATCTTAATTTTCCAATTTAATTCAGTTTCGAAACCAGGAATTATAATGCTTGCTATCTTTTTAAGTTTTATTGGTGTTTTTGGTGGTTTGGTTATTTCTGGTGCTCCTTTTGTTATTATGATGACAATGATGGGAATTATTTCTCTTGCTGGTATTGTAGTAAATAATGGTGTAGTTTTACTAGATTACGCACAATTATTAATTGATAGAAGAAAAGATAGTTTAGATTTAGAAGAAGATGAATTTTTACCAAAAGAAGAATTATTTGCTAGTATTGTACAAGCAGGTAAAGCGCGTTTAAGACCTGTATTATTAACTGCTATTACTACAATTTTAGGGTTGATACCTTTGGCAATTGGTTTAAACATTAACTTTTTTACATTATTTAGCGAGTTTAACCCACATATTTATTTTGGTGGAGATAATGTTGTTTTCTGGGGACCATTAGCTTGGACAGTTATTTACGGTCTTGTAGTTGCAACTTTCTTAACGCTTATTGTTGTACCAATTTTATTCTTCTTAATTACGAAGTTTAAAATGAGAATTAAAGGACAACTGAACAATGATGTAGACAATACACAAATTGCTTACACAGAAGTACAAGAATAGCTTTTAGTAGAAAATGTAAATAAATAAAGGGATGAAATCGTTTAGGTTTCATCCCTTTTTATATTTTTGAACCAATGATGCAGAAAAAATCGTTTACCGTAGAAGAAATTAAACGCAAGATAGAACAGTATTGTGTCTACCAAGATCGTTGCCATAAAGAGGTAGAACAAAAAATGCGCGATTATAATTTAATTCCGGAAGCTAGAGAACTTATACTTTTAAGTTTAATGAAAGATAATTTTCTAAACGAAGAACGCTTTGCTAAAAGTTTTGCAAGAGGAAAGTTCAGAATTAAAAATTGGGGCAAACAAAGAATTGTTAGAGAGTTAAAGTTTAAAGATATTTCTGCTTACAATATAAAAACCGCACTTAAAGAGATTGATGAAGAAGAATATATTGAAACTATTTATAGGATTACCGAAAATAGAAATGCTGTAATTTCTGAAAGTGATATTTACAAGCGTAAAAATAAATTAATAGGCTTTTTGATGCGAAAAGGTTTTGAAAATGAGCTTATTTTTAAAGTAGTAAACGAAGTTGTTAGTTCTTAAAACAAGCTAACAAACACACTTAGCCCTGATAGAGCAATTTGTTTGAGCTCTTTTGAGGAACGAAAAAAGCGAGTTGCGAAAGCAGGAAATAGCTTCTAAAATTAATTCTTATATTTTTCTAAGAATTTAGCATCGTTTTCTTTTTTTGCTTTTATAACTTTTTGCACATCGTCGTTTGGTATTGCTACAGATAAAACATATTGCTTAATTTGCCATTTACCATTGCTATTTTCTAAAACTCCAGAACCTCTACAAGTACCCATCCAAGTATTTAAAAGCTCGTCAAACCACACAAAATTTTTGTTTTGGTTTACATAAACATTTCTTTCTAAAGTTGTAAAAGACCATGCTTTACCTCTATCAAAAAAAGGTTTGCTAAAGCCAATAAATTCCTTTTTAGTCCAAATTTCTTCGGCTGCGGTACCAATATAAACTGCGTCTTTAGACATTGCATTAAAGTAATTATCAAAATTTGCATCGGCCGCAGCTTTGTGCCAATTAACCATAAAAACATTTACTTCTTCTTTTACGGTTTCAACATCCTTTTTTATAATTTTTGATGTAGAACAAGCGCCTAAAACTAAAATACTTATTAATAATGCAATTGCTTTTTTCATAATTTTTACTGCCTTTTTCTAGAACCTTTGTCTAAATTATTTTTTTCTATTAACTTTTCTTTCATTCTTAAATCTATAGATTTTTTAGAAACGGTATCTAATCGCGTAGAATCTAAACCAATAAAATCTACATCGATATCAATTTCATTTTCGAATCTAATTTTAGCTAAAACGGTATTTATTTTTGTGTTGATATCAGAAAAAGCAGACATGGTTTTGTCTACTTGGTTATTAACTTCTGCTGACTCTATTGCACTAATTTCTGTAATATCTGCAAGTCTTAAAACCTCATTATACAAAATATTGATTCTAGCATTTACAGACGGAATATCAAATTTTTTGGGTTTAAGACTATCTTTTAAACTTTTAACCAAATCTTTTAACTCTACAGCGTTACTTAAGGCTTCGTTAGGCGATATTTTTTGATATTTAACAAAAAAAGAATCAACTTCTTTTAGGTATTTCCAATCTTTTACTTCATCGTAAAATGTAGGTAAAACGGGCGCTGTTTTGGCATGAGATTGCACCAAAGTCATTAATGGTTTCGGTTTAATTTCTTCTTTATTTTCTTGTTTACTTCCACAAGAAACTACAAAAACACTTAGTACTAAAAGGTATATATATTTCACGATGTTATTTAAAAAAGTAAAAATACACATTTTTAAGCGTAAATTAGATTTTAAAGAAATGATAACAAATTGGTTATATAAGCTAATAAATTACTGAATAATTATTTTATTAAATAATTATTACGAATACTTAAATTAAGTACCTTTGTTGTTGATTTTAATTCAATCTAAAAATGAGTGAAACTATTTTAGTTTTAGGCGCCAGCGGGCAAATTGGTAACGAGTTAACCCAAAAACTACGTACAATTTACGGTAATAACAATGTTATTGCTTCTGATATTAGAGAAGGTAATGCAGACATGATGACTTCTGGTCCTTTTGAAATTATAGATGCCACAGATAAAGAAACCATTTTAAAAATGGTTAAAAAGTACAATGTTACTCAGGTTTATTTATTAGCGGCAATGTTGTCTGCAACTGCAGAGAAATTTCCACAAAAAGCTTGGGATTTAAACATGACATCTTTACTCGGCGTATTAGATTTAGCTAAAGAAAAACATATAAAACAAGTCTATTGGCCAAGTTCTATAGCCGTATTTGGACCAACAACTCCTAAAGAAAATACACCACAAAAAACAATAATGGAACCAAGTACTGTTTACGGAATTAGTAAACTTTCGGGTGAATTTTGGTGTAATTATTATCACGAAAAATTTGGGGTTGATGTTAGAAGTATTCGATATCCTGGTATTATTTCTTGGAAAACAAAACCTGGTGGTGGCACAACAGATTATGCCGTAGATATTTATTTTAAAGCATTAGAAGAAGGTAATTATGAGTGTTTTTTATCAGAAAAAACACGTTTACCAATGATGTTTATGGATGATGCGGTAAATGCAACCATACAACTTATGCAAGCAAAACCAGAAGATGTAAAAGTAAGAACTGCATACAATTTAGCAGCTATAGATTTTACACCAGAAGAAATTGCATTAGAAATTAAAAAACATTTACCAGATTTTAAAATTTCTTACAAACCTGATTTTAGACAAGAAATTGCAGATAGTTGGCCTTCTATAATCGATGATTCTGAAGCGCGAAAAGATTGGAACTGGCAACATAAATTTAATTTAGAAACCATGACTAAAGAAATTTTATCCAACTTAAAAAAGTAAAATATAAGCGTTGTAAGTTTATTAAAAACACACGTCTAAACTCTTGAATTAAGTTAAGCAATTTTAGCATGAAAGAAATTATAGAAAATAGTCTTAAAAACACAATTTCTTACGCAGAGTACAGAAGTTTAGTTAGTAGTTTGTTAGAAGAAGGTAAAGCAACAGGACCAATACAATCTGAAGCTTTAACCAATTATAGTTTATTAAATGATAAACGTATGAAGCGTTTAGATAAAACTATTAAAATTTCTGAAGAAACAATCTCTGAATTTCAAAAGGTAACCGAACCTCAAACTTGGTTGGTTATAACAGAAGGTTGGTGTGGTGACGCTGCACAAAATATTCCTGTACTTCAAAAAATTGCAGATATTACAGATAAAGTAGATTTAAAAATAGTTTTAAGAGACGAAAACTTACCTTTAATGGATTTGTTTCTTACAAACGGAGGTAGAAGCATACCTAAACTAATTGCTTTAGATAAAGATAATAATGTTATCAATACTTGGGGACCAAGACCTTCTACAGCAACTAAAATGGTTGCAGATTATAAAGAAGAACATGGCAGTTTAGACGCACAATTTAAACAAGATTTACAAGTTTGGTATAATAAAAATAAAGGTAAAAATGTGCAAGAAGATTTAGTTAAGCTTGCTACACAAATACCGGCAAAAAAAATATAAATATTATTCACCTTTTTAAAAACCGCAAACACATTTTCTGTTTGCGGTTTTTCTTTTGGTTATATTTGCACTCTAAATAAAATAGAATGTTTGTAGATTTTAAAGAAATACCAGAAGATGCAAAAGTTTGGGTATATCCTTCTAGTAGAAAATTTTACACAAATGAAATTGAACCTTTAGAAGAAAAGGTAAAAGCATTTATTAGCACTTGGAAACAAGATGACGATACTTTTAAAGCTTCTTATAAAATTTTATACAATCGGTTTATTGTAATTACTGCAGACAATGTTACAACTCCTTTAAAGGGGGCAGATATAGATGCTTCTGTATCTTTTATTTTAGGTTTACAGCAAGAATATGAGGTAGAACTTTTAGACAGAATGAATGTTTGTTTTAAACAAGGAGAATTTGTACAATACAAAGATTTAAAAGACTTTAAAAAGTTATTAAAAAACAAAGCTTTAACAGGTAAATCTATTGTTTTTGATAACTTAATTACAACAAAAGAAGATTTTGAGAATTTTTGGGAAATCCCTATTGAAGACAGTTGGTACAACCGTTTTTTGAAATAACTATTGATGAAAAAATACGATTATATTATTGCAGGTTCTGGATGCGCAGGTTTAAGCTTGCTATATCGCATATTAAAAGAACCTACACTACAACATAAATCTATTTTAGTAATCGATAAAGACTCTAAAAAAAACAATGATAGAACTTGGTGTTATTGGGAAAAAGAAGCTGGTATTTTTGATAAGCTTGTTTCTGCAAAATGGAATAATCTTGCTTTTATAACTACAGATTTTAAAAAACATCTAGATTTAGGCAGTTATACTTACAAGATGATTCAAGGGTTAGATTTTTATCAATATGTATTAAATTATGCCCAAAAGTTTACTAACGTAACTTTTATTCAAGAAAATATTCTTTCCATTTCTTCTGATGATAGTGTTGGCATTGTAAAAACAAACATTGCTAGCTATACGAGTAAAGTCGTATTTAATTCAACAAGTTTATTCAATCCTGTTATAACAGAACAAAACTCTCTTTTACAACATTTTAAAGGTTGGGTTATTAAAACTGAAACTGCACAATTCGACAAAAATGTTGGTAGATTAATGGATTTTACCGTTTCGCAAGAACATGGCGCAACTTTTATGTACGTTTTACCTACTTCTAGCACAGAAGCTTTGGTAGAATATACTTTATTTACACCAAAACTTATAGAAAAAGAAGACTACAAGAAAGCTTTAGTAAAATATATTAAAGAAGATTTAAAAATAGAAAAGTACACAATTACTCACGAAGAATTTGGAATTATACCAATGTCTCTTGCCAATTTTAAAAGAACCGTAGACAAAACAATAATAAACATGGGTACTGCTGGCGGATTTACAAAAGCAAGCAGTGGTTATACGTTTCAGTTCATTCAAAAAAATGTATCAGAAATTATATTAGATTTAAAAAATAATCGTCCAATTTTAAATAAAACTACTTTTAAAGACAAACTTTATAATTGGTACGATAGAACTTTAATTGATGTACTACTTTCTAATAAATTAACCGGTAAAGAGGTTTTTACAAGAATATTCAAAAAGAATTCCCCAGAAAAAATTTTAGCTTTTTTAGGAAATGAAAGTAGTTTGAAAGAAGATGTTTTAATTATGAAAAACTTACCACTTCTTCCTTTTTTAATAGCTGGTATTCGACAACTTTTTACCAAAAGATAATTTAAAACAAAAAAAAGGATAGATTTAAAATCTATCCTTTTGTGTTAACTATTGTATGCGCTATTAAGAATTATAATCTTCTATTGTTTCATTTAACTCTTCACGTAAATCATCAAACTTTTCGTTTAATTCTTCTAAATTCTGTTTTACGTTTTTAGCAGGTTCATTTCTTTCATCTAAAAGTTTTTTATACTCTTCTTGCACATCATCGATATCTTCTAAAACCTCTTCTGTTTTTAACCAAGCAGGAATCGTGTTTCCTAAATTGTTTACAGAATTATTTAAGCCTTCGATAATTTCTGAATTTACTGCTAAATCTCTCTCTTCAATTTCCATCAACTCACGATTTGCATCGTTAAAACCATCCCAATCGTTAAATGCTAAATGTCCTTCTGAGTCTACTTTGTACTCAACTGTTTGTCCGTCTGCAATTTTAATTTCCATTGTTTTATATTCAGTATCCGTAGCATTATTACAAGACATAAATAATAAACCTGTAACTGTTAAAACTGCTGTAAATTTTTTAATAATTTTCATAATATGTGTTTTAATTTGATACAAAATTAAAGGAAACAAGCACTGTTTTTTAACGCAGATAAATCGATTATTAACTCTTTGCAAAAGAGCTAATAATCGATTTCAACAAAAAAGGTAGACCTAAAGTCTACCTTTTTAAAATTTTATTTAAGAAGTTTTTTTATTGTTCCTTCTCAATCATTTTATCTAATTTTTTAATTTCTTCGTTATATTCTTCTATTGCTGCATCGATCTTTCCTTTTTTAAACTCTTCGTTAAATTCTTCGATTGCAGACTCATTAATTTTAGTATACTCTTCTACAGTTTCATCTAACTCTTCTCTTAAATCGTCAAATTTTTCAGATAATTCTTCTAAATTTTCTTTCATTTCACTTTCAGAAGCATCAGCATCTTCTATTAATTCTAAATATTCTTTCTGCACATCTGCTACATCTTCCATCACCTCTTCGGTTTTTAACCAAGCCGGAATTGTATTACCTAAGTTAGCAATTCTATAGTTCATGTTTCTTACTCTTTGGGCAGTTGTAACATAATTTGTTTTTCTAATCTCTGCTAATTCAGAATTAACAACTGTATAATCAGACCAATCATCAAAACCAACAATACCTTTTTCATCTAAATTATAAACAATCGCAGTACCATCTTTCATTTTGTAGGTTCTGGTCTTCACTTCCATTTCCTCATCCACCTCATTTACCCCTTCTTCTAAACCTTCTTCTGCAGAATCTATTATTTCAGCAACTTCTTCTTTAGCTTCCTCTGTTTTCTTTTTTGTATTATCACAAGAAACAAGCATAAAACTAGATACTGTTAATGCTGTTACGAATAATTTTATCGAATTCATTTTTATATTTTTCATAATATTCATTTTAAGTTCGATACAAAACTATAAGATATGTAAACTATTTTTTAACGCATTCAAAAATTATGTTGACTCTTTCAATAAAGCTTATTTCTAAACTATTATAAAGATTCTTGTTACTGATAAACTAACTATCTTTGAGATTTTAAAATAAATATGTTAAAGCACTTGCAATCTTTTAAGACAGATATTTCTGGCATACAACTGCCAGAGAAATTTACATTTCCGTTTTATTACGAACCACATCCTTTAACTAAAATTGCGAGTAATGAGCTGCAAGAATACTTAATAAATCAGCAAGATTTTAAACACAATTTTGGTTTAAATAACGATACAACAACTTTGCCGATAGGTAAAATGTTTGGTGTTTTAATAGTAAAAGATAAAAATGATAATATTGGTTATTTAGCAGCTTTTTCTGGTAAACTAGCAGATAAAAGTTTGCCAGAAAAATTTGTGCCTCCTGTTTTTAACATGCGTACAGAAGGAAGTTTTTACATAAAAGGCGAATTAGAAATAGACGCTATAAATGCAAAACTTAGTGCAATAACAAATAGCATCGAATTTATAACTGCTAAAAAAAATGTAAAAAAATTATCTAAAGAAATAGAAGATGACTTGGCTTTTCAAAGAAAAAAAATGAAGTCTTTAAAGTCTGAAAGAAAAGCAATTAAAAAGAATGCTGAAAAGTCTTTAAGTAAATTAGAATTTGATAAGCTTACCAAAAAACTGATGCAAGAAAGTTACAACAATCAGTTTTTTATGAAAGAATTACAAGAGTATTATCAAGATAAATTATCAAAAGTTAGTAGTAATTATTTGTTACTTAAAGATGAAATATCAGCATTAAAAAAATCTAGAAAAGAAAAATCGAATTATTTACAGCAAACCTTATTTAGCAAATATGCTTTTTTAAATAAAGATAAAGAGCTTAAAAACTTATTAGATATATTTAATGATCCAGCAATTAAACCACCTGCTGGTTCTGGAGAATGCTCTGCGCCAAAACTTTTACAATATGCTTTTAAAAATGATTTAACCCCAATTGCAATGGCAGAATTTTGGTGGGGAATTTCGCCAAACTCAGCAATTAGAAAACATAAAAACTATTATCCGGCTTGCCAAAGTAGATGTAAACCCATTTTATCTCATATGTTGAAAGGTGTTAAAATGGATGACAATTTATTATTGGAGAATTTAGCTGAAAATAAAGAATTAGAAATAATTTATGAGGATGATGTACTACTCGCAGTAAACAAACCTGCAGAGTTTTTATCTGTACCAGGTAAAGACATTAAAGATTCTGTTTACACTAGAATTAAAGATAAATATCCGGAAGCAACTGGACCAATAATTGTGCATCGATTAGATATGTCTACATCTGGTATTTTATTACTAACCAAAACGAAAGAAGCTAATAAAATTTTGCAAAGTCAGTTTATTAATAGAACTATTAAAAAACGTTATGTTGCTTTGCTAGACGGCATTTTACAAAACAATAAAGGAAAAATAAAATTACCGCTTCGAGTAGATTTAGACGACAGACCAAAACAACTGGTAGATTTTAAGTTTGGGAAACCTGCGGAAACCGATTGGGAAATAATTTCTGAAATTAATAACAAAACGAAAGTTTACTTTTATCCAATAACTGGTAGAACTCACCAGTTAAGAGTTCATGCGGCTCATAAAAACGGATTAAACACTCCTATTGTGGGTGATGATCTTTATGGTAACAAACAAAACAGATTGCATTTACATGCAGAATTTATAGAGTTTAATCATCCTGTAACTCTTAAAAAAATGAGCTTAAAAGTTGATGCCGATTTTTAAATAAACCTTATTCTTTTTTTAAATTTTCTATAAAACTTTCTACAGAAAGAGCATTATCAACAGAAAAATCTCCAATTTTAGTTCTTCTTAATACTGATAAATGTGCACCAGAATTTAAAGCCTTTCCGTAATCAAAAGCTAAAGACCTTATATAAGTTCCTTTACTACAAACGATTCTAAATTCTACTTCTGGTAAATTTACTTTTGTTATTTCAAATTTTGAAACCGTAACAGTTCTTGCTTTAATTTCTGTTGTTTCTCCTTTTCTAGCCAATTCATACAAACGTTTTCCGTCTTTTTTAATTGCAGAAAAAATAGGTGGTTTTTGCTGAATTTCGCCAACAAATTGCTTTGTAGTTTCGTGCAATAAATCTTCTGTAATATGTGCTGTAGAAAATGTTTTATCGATTTCTGTTTCTAAATCGTAACTAGGTGTTGTTGCACCAATTGTAAACGTACCTGTATACTCTTTAATTTGCCCTTGATATGTATCTATTTGCTTGGTTTGTTTACCTGTACAAATAATAAGCAAACCCGTTGCTAAAGGATCTAAAGTACCAGCATGACCAACCTTTATTTTCTTGATATTAAAGCGTTGTCTAATTTCCCAACGTAATTTATTTACTACTTGAAAAGAAGTCCAAGTTAGTGGTTTATCAATCAGTAAAACCTGTCCGTTTTTATAATCTTCTTCAGTCATTTATGCTGAATCGTTTTGTAAAATTAATTTAAAAGAGAATATCCTATTGCAATAAAACCTACAATAGCACAATACACAGAAAAGTAAGAAAGTTTGCTTTTCTTCACCAAAGAAATCATCCATTTACAAGCCAATAAACCCGCTAAAAAAGCAGCTATAAAACCTGCAATAATTGGCATCATTTCTGATGATTGAAAATTTAAATCTCCGCTTAAAACATCTTTCCCAATTTTACCAAAAATTAAAGGCACAACCATTAAAAAAGAAAATTTAGCTGCTCTAGTTCTATCAATACCTAATAATACTGATGTAGAAATTGTTGCACCAGATCTAGAAATACCAGGCAACATTGCAATTGCTTGCGAAACACCAATAATTACTGCATTAAAAAATGATACTTTTTTTTCTGTCTTTTTAGCTTTATCTGCCAACAATAATAACAAAGCTGTTAATAAAAGCATGCAACCTACAAGCAAGATTTTACCGCCAAAGAAAGATTCTAACTGTTCTTCAAATAATAATCCTATGGCTACTGCGGGAATCATAGAAATTATAATTTTAAGAGAAAACTTAAACTCTTCGTTCCATTTAAATTGAAACAATCCTTTAAGAATTTCTAAAATTTCTTTTCTAAAGATTACAATTGTACTTAAAGCTGTTGCAAAATGCAAAACTACCGTAAAAGTTAAACTTTCTTCTGGCACAGAAGTATCACCTAAAATAGCTTTTGCCAATTCTAAATGACCACTAGAAGAAACAGGTAAAAATTCTGTTAAACCTTGAATAATTCCAAGAATTATAGCTTCTAAAATATCCATATTTATTTATTAGGATTTAATAAGATTGCATAAATTTCTATTGCCAAACCAACAATTACTAATGTTGGCGCAAGTCTAATTCTTTGCCAATTATATATTTCTTTATTAAAAACCTCTGGGTTATCACTACCGCCACCAGACATAAAAATAAATCCTAAACTAATTACTGCAATACCAATAATCATAAAAATATAGTTCTTTTTCCCAAAAAGAAATTCTGGATTTTGTACCTGTTCGTCTTTCATTGTATTAATAATAAAGTTCTTCTGTTTGTAAATTTAAAAGGCGCTGTGTTGCAAAAAACGTACTTAACCATGTTATAATAAAAGCAGATAATAACACACCTGCAACCAAATAACTAATAGTAACATAATCTTTTAACAACCTTAAACTTGGTGCTAAACTATCTAAATAATAGATTACTAAACCTAAACCTATAAGTGCTAAAATTGCACCAATTATACCTAATTTTATACCTTGCCAAATAAACGGTTTTCTAATAAAACCTTTTGTAGCACCAACCATTTGCATGGTTTTTATATTAAACCTTTTCGAGTAAATAGATAATCTAATAGCACTATTAATTAGTATAATTGCCACCAAACTAAAAAAACCACTTAAGGCTAATAACCAAAAGCTAATTCTTTTAATATTCTTGGTAAGTATATTTATTAAGGGTTTATCGTAAGAAACATCTGCAACAAATGCATTTTTTAAAAACCTAGATTCTAACTCTTCCATTTTTTCTGGAGTAACAAAATCTGCTTTTAAATAGATGTCTATTCCGTTTTTAAGAGGATTCTCGCCTAAAAACTTCATAAAATCTTCTCCAATTTCTTTACTGTATTGTTTTGCAGCTTGGGTTTTTGAAGTATAAATTACTCGTTTTGTAAACACTTCTTTTTGAATTGACTCTTTAAAAGAATTGATTTGCTTTCTGTTTACATTATCTTTTAAAAATAGTGTTATTGCTACTTTTTCTTTTACTCGATTAGAAACCAAAGTAGATTTTAAAAGTACCAAACCTAACACACCAACCATAAAAAGTACTAAAGCAATACTAATTACAACAGAAATGTAAGAAGATGCTAAGCGTCTTTTTTGATAAGATTCGAATTTTGAAGGCATTTACAATAACTTTTAAAACTGTGGCAAGATAATAATTAGTATGCAGTTAACAGTGTCTGTTAGCAGTATTTTAACTATTCAATCTCTTGGCATAACTCAATTAAAACACCGTTTGTTGTTTTAGGGTGTAAAAAAGCAACTAATTTATTGTCAGCTCCTTTTTTTGGAGTTTCGTTTAACACAGTAAAACCTTCGTTTTTTAATCTAGTTATTTCTGCATTGATATCGGCTACAGCAAATGCTATGTGGTGAATTCCTTCTCCTTTTTTATCTATAAATTTGGCAATTGGGCTATCTTCTTTTGTTGCTTGTAACAATTCTACTTTATTGGGTCCTGTTTTAAAAAATGAAGTTTTAACACCTTCGGATTCAACTTCTTCTTCTTTGTAATGCTTTTCGCCAAAAAGTGATGCAAATAATTTATTTGAAACCTTTAAATCTTTAACTGCAATACCTATGTGTTCTATTTTATCCATAGGGTAAAAATAGTAAAAGCTATTTAACCATCATAACCAAAACCACTTTTGTCTTCAACCTCTAATTTTTCTATTTTTAGATAAACATTATTCATTAATAAGTTTTCTGAATTTAAATTTACTGCATTCAAAAACAAAGAATCTTTTTCTCTTAATAATAAAGTTATAGATTTATTAGTAGATTTTACAGCATGATAACTTTTAGTTTCTTTATTAATTACTGCAGTAATTTCAGATTTATAATTATTTACATATAAACTTAATTCTGATGTAGCATCTTTATAAAATGTACTTAAAGAGTTTTGACTAAAACCCCAATCTATTTTATAAATGCCATACACAGGAATAGTTAATTTCTTATTCGTAACAGAACCATGTTTAGAATTAAAATCTACATCACCAGATAGCGTTAGTTCTTTTAATTCCTCATAAAATGTAAATCCGGTAGTTTTATCTAATACAATTTCCATAATTTTTTATTTCAAAAATACATGTAGATTTTTGTATTTATCTAAGGAAAAACACCCATAAATAGCAGTATTTTAATCTTTTGCTATAATTTTTACATTATCTAATTCGTAAGTTCCATCAAAGTTTACATTGCCATTACCTTTGTATTTAAAAGCGATATATGCAGTGCCCGAATAATTAGATAAATCTATATATGTAGAATGTATCCAATTTTTAAAACCTTCTCCATCAGAAACAATTTTAGCAGGTAAAACGGTCCAGTTTGCTGTTTTAATATTATTAGAATCACCATTAAAATCCGTAGAAATTAAAACTTCTAATTCACTACCATTGGCAAAACTATTTGATGTTTCAAAAGAAAGAAACTCCTCTAAAGTAGCATCTAAATCAACACCTTTGGTTATCAGCCAAGTTATTGTACTGGCATCAGAAGAATTAGCAGAACCTATTCTTGCAGCTTTACTTTGCGAATAAGTATCTGTGTAAGATCTCCAAGATTTTGTACCTTCTTCTCTATAATTTAACCAATCTGCTACTCTTATTTCTCCAGAAGTTGTCTCAAAACCTTCTTCTAATAAGGTAATATTAAAATCTTGTTCGGTTTGCGTGGTACATCTTTCATTAGACATTAAAACATCTTCTGTAGAATTTAATACAAGTACTAAAAAATCGCCATTATAATCTTTAGAAACCAATGCGTTAATTGTTCCGCCACCAGTTGGTAGCGCATTATTTGCAAAGTTTGCAAAAGAACTTGTTTCTAAAACAAGATCTGCAAAACCTAATGTTTGGCAAGTTTGAATTTTTCTTTGTGTATCAAAATCTTCTGTAGGATCTACATAAGATTTACCTGCTAAGTTTTCTGGAAAAATTACATTATTTACAGAAACAAAAGTACCTATATCATAAGCACTTAATGCTGCTAAAGAAACTGCTTTAGGTACAATTATTTCTGCTTTTTCTGAACGAAAAAAATGACCATCTATTTGTTTAGAAGAAACACTTTCTATTTCGTTTTCATTTGTAATACTTAATTTACCACCTATTGTTATAATTCCGTCACCAGAATTTAATTCACCAATAAATAAATCTTTTAACCGAATGTAAACCTCTCTACCCAAATTAAATTTATTGAATGTATTGGTTAGGTTAACTGCTATTTTAATTCCGGAAGTAGGATTTTCTGGAGCATCTTGCATATAAAACTCTCTAAAATAATTCCCGTTTTCATCAGAAGAATTCACATAGCCTTTCACAACAATATCAGAAGTAATTTTTAATGGCTTGTTGCCAGAAATGTATAATTCTTTTAATGCTTTTATAGATTTCAACTCCAAGAGATTACTATTTATACTATCTAATACCTCTGTAAGTTTTTGGTTTTCTTCTTCACCTAAATTTTCTGGAACTGTATAATCACTATCTGCTACACAAGTAATAAATAGCAAACTTGTAATAATTAATAAAGTTGTTAATGTATTTCTTTTCATTTTAAATATTTTTAGAAGCTGATGTTTAGGTTTAAAAAGTAAGTTGTACCTCTACCGTACCAATATTTATTACCAAACACCGGTTTTGCCAAACTTTTGTCTGCTTTTAATTCGTTGTAGTTTGCATTTCTACCTTGTTCGAAACCGCCAGATTTGTATTCTTTATTTAATAAGTTATTAATGGTAGCAAATACACTTATGTAGTATTTTTTAATTTTATAAGATTTACCACCAACAATATTTACAACCTTATAACTATCAAATTTTTCTTGTTTTAATAATTCTCTAGCAATTTCTGTGTTATAATTAGAAAAACTTAAACCATCCGAATCTGTATAAAAATTGCTTGTTCTTGTTAACGGAGCAATGTCTACATATGTATTTGAAAAGAAATTGGTTGTGGCACCAACCCACCAATAATCTGGATCTCTATATTCGAAGCCAACAGAATAGGCGTTATGTGGGCCAGCTGCAATTTTATAATTATTAAGATTTGATGTATAATTTTTAGATCTTCCGTTTTCATCAAAAATACCAGTATTAGAAATATCTGATGTTAAATATAAATCAGGATTATTATTGTAAACAAAACTACCCACAGAAGCGGCTCCTTTTAATTTTAAAGTCGCTGTAATTTGTGCTTCTAATCCTAATTCTAAACCTAATTGTCTTTTTTCTATTCCGGATAAAATTTCTTGTACAAAAGCTGTGTTATCACCACCTAAACCATCTGCAAAATAGAACGAAATTTCTGTAGCGTCTTTTATGCTTGTATAATAACCTGTTAATCTTGCTGTAATCACAGGACTTCTTCTAATATAACTTATATCTGTAGTTAAAATTTTTTCACTTTGTAAATCATCAACTAAATTGTTATTTTCTCTAGAATTGGAAAAAGAATTTCTTAATATTGGTGCTTGAGTTATGTAACCAAAATTAGCATTGATTATATTTCGACCGTTTATTTTATAAGTAGCACCAGATTTAAAACCATAATTTGTAAAATTTAGTTTTTCTGAATTGCCTAAAGAATTGTTTTCAAATCTTCCGTTTTTATAAAGCCCTTCTCTATAACTGGTAGAATTAGAAATTTTTAATGCAGCAAAAAAATCTAACTTATTATATTTAAACTGTGCTTGTAAAAAAGCATTTATAACTGTTGAATTTAAGTTGAAATTGTATTTAAATTTTTCTCCTACACCTACAATTCTATCAGGATTTTGTAAATCGTTTTGCATTTGAGCTTTAGAAGCTGCAAAATTATTTACATCTAAATAACCATTTCCGCCTAACAAATCTATTACTTCTGCAAAGTTTTCAGATTTTAACTGTTTATACTCTAACTTAGAGTTGATGGAAAAATTATCATTTATTTCTAAATTATAAATACTATTTAACGTTATTAATTTGTCATCATTTCTATCTTCATATAGAACAAAAGCACTATTAGAATCGGTGTTTGCTGCAGTAACATTTGCATCAAAAATAGTTCTCCAATTTATTTGGCCGTCATCTAAAAAATTTTCTTGAGCAGTATATGCTTCTGCCAAATTATTGGTTCGTAAAAAATAACTTGGTAATTTTTGATAATAAGACGGACTCGGGTTTGCACCACCATTAAAATCGATTCTGCTGTTTCCTATATTACCAAATTGATAAGAAATATTTGTTTGTAAAGACGCTTTTTTAGAAATAGTCCAAAAATGATTCAGCATTAAAATAGGTTCTGCAACTTCTTTAATTCTCGCATTCAACTTATTTCCATTTAAAAAACCCCAATATTCGTTGTATGCGATTCCTTTTAAATCAAAAACTTCTTGTGTATTTGGTGAGGATTTACCTCGTCTATTTGGTGTAAAAATTCCTGTAAAGTTTAAACTATGTGCATCATTAAACTTTTTTTCTATGGATGCAAAAGCTGAATACGCATTGTAAGAAGTACCCTCATTAAAACCTTCTTCACCTACTCTTCTACTTCCAGAAAAAGTAAAAGACCAACCTTTTTTTGAAATCCCAGAGCTGTAAGTTGCCATTAATCTATGTACATAACTTCTATTAGAAGATGAATATGAAACTCTACTGCCGGGTCTTTGTAATGATGCTCTAGTATCTATATTAGTTGCGCCTAAAATTCCGCCAAAAGTAAAATTAGAAGCGGCTAAACCGTTGGTAAACTCTTGATTTCTTAGCACATCATTCAATCCACCCCAATTGCTCCATTGAGCTCTTCCGTCGTAAATCTTATTCATTTCTATTCCGTTTATTAGAACTTTTCCGTTACCAGAATCTAAACCACGAACTCTAAAAAAAGATGAACTAAACTCAAAAGCAGCAGTTCTTAAAAAAACATCTCTAGAAGATTGCAACAAACCCGCTATATTATCTGCAGAATTAGCATCATCATTTAACTCATCATCAGTAATTGTAATAATACTTAAGTCTTCTTGTTCTATATCTAACTTATACAGTATAATTTCACCAAGATTGATGTTAGTAGTATTTAAATCAATGGGGAAATTTTGAGTTTCGTAACCCAAAAAAGAGATTTGCAAAAGATGTTTTCCTTTAGGAATATTTTTTAGTTTAAATACTCCATTTTCTGTAGTTTTAGTTTCAATATTTAATTTATTAATTCTTATTGAAACATTTTCTAAAGGCTCTTTAGAATGGTGACTCATCACAATTCCTTCTAAAATATTTTGAGTAAAAATTTTAGTATAGCACAATAGAAATACAACTATTAAAATAATAGTTCTATTCATAAAGTTTTCTTTTTCAGTTTTATAGCGCTCTAAATTTAGAGTTTTTTTTCTAAAAAAGAATACTAAATACTATTTTTCTTTTATTTGAATCTAAATGTTTTATAGATTTGTTTAAAAAAAATGCGAAATTATTTATGTCTTTTCTTTCTCTTTATTCTTTGTACTTCTAATTCTTTTTCTCAGAAAAACAGCAAAAAATATGCTATTAGAACAATTGCTTTTTACAACTTAGAAAATTTATTTGACACAATTAATGATGTTTCTTTAAATGATGAAGCTAGCCCTATAATGGAGTTAAAATTTAATCGATCTAAGGTTTATTGGGATAAAATAGACAAACTTTCGAGCACAATTTCAAAAATTGGTTTCAAAAAATCAAATACAAGTCCGGCAATAATTGGTGTTTCTGAAATAGAAAATTTAAATGTTTTAGAAGATTTAATTAATTCGAAACATTTAAAAGATAAAAACTATGGTATTGTGCATTACGATTCTCCAGATAAAAGAGGTATTGATGTAGCGTTATTATATCAAAAAAGATATTTTAAACCCATTTATCATGAAGCATTCAACCCAAATATTTACAAAGAAAACAAGAAGATTTCCACTAGAGATCAGTTACTAGTTTCGGGTTATTTAGACGACGAGCTAATACATATTATTGTAAATCATTGGCCATCTAGAAGAGGCGGAGAATCTAAAAGTAGACCTTTAAGGGAAAAAGCAGCGTATCAGAATTTAAAAATTATCGAAAAAATAAGATCTGAAAATGAAAATGCTAAGATTTTAACTATGGGCGATTTTAATGATGACCCAATAAATTCTAGTTTCAAAAACGTTCTTAAAACTAAAAGCAGAAAAAAGAATGTGCTAGAGAAAGACATTTATAATCCGTATGAAGATTTATACCGAAGAGGCTTTAATACTTTGGCTTATAGAGATAAGTTAAATCTTTTTGATATGATTCTAATTTCATCTACTCTTTTAAACAAGGGCAAAAAAGATTTTTCTAGTTATAAAATGTTTAAAGCTATGATTTTTAACAAGCAATTTTTAAGTCATAAAAAAGGAAAGTTTAAAGGATATCCGTTTCGAAGTTTTTCTAACGGATCTTATACTGGCGGATATTCTGACCATTATCCTGTTTACATGTATTTGATAAAAGAAAAAAACTAAAATTTATTGTTTTAAAAACAGAAAAACCCGAAACTAAAGAAGTTTCGGGTTTTTTTTGATAATAAATTATTGCCTTTTACAGCTATTAATTAATCTCTAGGAGATTTAAATTTATAGTGTAAGTATGTGTAAGCATCTCTAGGTATAATAGTAATCCACTTTTTATGTTTTAAATACCATTTAAAACGTATAGAATTTACGCCTTTTAATAAATATGCAGCAATAAAAGGATGCAAGTGTAATTGAATCTTTTTATTCTTTGGATTAGAAATAAATTTTTCTAAATCTGCTTCTATCTTGTCTAATAAGACAATTGGCGCTTCTACATCTCCGTTTTTGTTTGGGTTGGCTTCGGTAGTTTTTATACTTAACTCTGGTCTTACCCTTTGTCTAGTAATTTGTACCAATCCAAATTTACTTGGAGGTAATATTTTGTGTTTTGTTCTATCTAAAGCCATTTGCTCTTTCAAGTGCTGGTACAGTTTGTTTCTGTTTTCAGCTTTATGCATATCAATAAAATCAACAACTATAATTCCGCCCATATCTCGCAATTGCAATTGACGGGCAATTTCTGTTGCAGAAATTAAATTTACTTCTAATGCAGTATCTTCTTGAGAGCCAGCTTTGTTAGAACGGTTTCCGCTATTTACATCAATAACGTGTAATGCTTCTGTGTGCTCTATAACTAAATAGGCACCTTTACTCATAGAAACTGTTTTACCAAACGATGTTTTTATTTGTCTTTCTATTCCATATTTTTCGAAAATAGGAGTTTCCGATCTGTGTAACTTCACTATTTTTTCTTTTTCTGGATAAATTTCTTGTAGATATTCTTTAATTTCTACTTTTAGAGTTTCATCATTTGTAACAATACTTGTAAAAGTTTCATTCATAACATCTCTTAATATAGAAGATGCTCTGTTTAACTCGCTTAAGATTTTAGTTGGTGTGTTTGTATTTGCTATACTTTTACACATTCTTTTCCAGCGATCTAATGAGTTTTGCAAATCTTTGTCTAGTTCTGCTACTTTTTTACCTTCGGCAACAGTTCTTAAAATAACACCAAAACCTTTTGGTTTAATGCTTTTTGCTAATCTTTTTAATCGTTCTTTTTCTTTTGGGTCTGCTATTTTTTGTGATACAGAAACTCTGTTAGAAAAAGGAACTAACACCAAAAATCTACCTGCTATAGACAACTCAGAACTTAATCTTGGTCCTTTTGTAGAAATTGGTTCTTTTACAATTTGTACTAACAGGTTTTGCCCTGTTTTAAGTACATCATTAATACTACCGTCTTTGTTAATGTCTTCCTCAAATCGGAAGTTTTTTAGAGTGAACTCTTTATACTTACCTGTGCTTACTTTCTTAATGAATGCATTTAATGAGTTTACTTGCGCTCCTAAATCATGATAATGTAAAAACCCATCTTTTGGGTAACCTACATTTACAAAAGAGGCATTTAAACCTGTTAATACTTTTCCTATTTTGGCTAAAAAAATATCGCCAACAGAAAATTTATTTCCAGTTGTTTCATTATTTAATTCAATAAGTTTTCCATCTCTTAATAAGGCAAAATCAATATCAGATGAATTCGAACGAATTATTAATTCTGTTTTCATGCTGAATTTGGTTTTAACACTGCACTTAATTGTGCAGATGGATTAATATTGTAAGGTATTTTTAATACCGTGAGAAAATTTACAGCCTTACACAGCTAATAAATTTTCTAATGTCAATGAACTTTTTGTTTGTTTGGTTGATTGTTTTTTTCGTCTAAATAATAAACGAAAAAGTAAGCGAATGCTTACTTTTTCTTGTGTCTATTTGCTCTAGCTCTTTTCTTTCTTTTGTGCGTAGAGATCTTAGCTCTCTTTCTTTTTTTACCACTTGGCATAATGTCTGTTGTTTTATAAACCTTTTTTTATTTAGGTTTAGATTAGTATTTTGTTATTTTACTACTACTTTACTTTTAACTCCTTCTGTAAAAGTTTTAGCTGGTTTAAAAGCTGGTATATTATGTGCAGGAATCTTAATAGTTGTATTCTTAGAAATATTTCTACCAGTCTTTTCTGCTCTTGTTTTGATAATAAAGCTACCAAAACCTCTTAAATAAACGTTATCGCCATTTTCTAATGCACCTTTAACTTCAGTCATAAATGCTTCCACAGTTGCCAAAACATCTGTTTTTTCAATTCCTGATTTATCTGAAATTTTCGATACGATATCTGCTTTCGTCATGTCTCTATTTTTACTATATTTTTATTAATTTACTTTCAAAAATGCGGATGCAAATATATGATAATTAATCAATTCCAAAAAGATAAAGACTTAAATTTATGTGAATTTTAAAATGTAATATTGCAAATCTATTTTTTATTCATGGAATTTTCTAACACATTAATATACTGGTATTTACAAAACAACAGAGAATTGCCTTGGCGCAAAACTAAGAATCCATATTTTATTTGGCTAAGCGAAATCATGCTACAGCAAACAAGAGTTGCGCAAGGTTTGTCATATTATCTGAAATTTACAAGCAGTTTTCCAACAGTTTTTGATCTTGCAAATGCAGACGAAAGTACCGTTTTAAAAATGTGGCAAGGTTTGGGTTATTATTCCAGAGCAAGAAATTTACATTATTCTGCAAAAGTTATTGCAAATGAATTAAACGGCGAATTTCCTTCTACATATAAAGAGATCATAAAACTAAAAGGAATTGGAGATTATACAGCGTCTGCAATTGCTTCTATTTGCTTTAATGAACCCGCAGCAGTTGTAGATGGTAATGTTTATAGAGTACTTTCTAGATATTACGGCATTAATACACCAATAAATTCAACAAAAGGAATTAAAGAATTTAAAATTTTAGCACAATCTTTAATAGACTCAAAGCAACCAGGTACTTTTAACCAAGCAATAATGGATTTTGGTGCGTTGCACTGCAAACCTCAAAATCCGTTATGTGATTCTTGCCCTTTAGCAGACAGTTGTGTCGCTTTCGAAAAAAAACTTACTAGAGAACTACCTATTAAAGAGAAGAAAATTAAAATTAAAAAAAGGTTTTTTAACTTTATGGTTATTAAAACCCAAGACAACAAAACAATTATCGAAGAAAGAAAAGGCAAAGGTATTTGGCAAGGTTTATATCAATTTCCTTTAATTGAAAGTAATAAAAACCTAAATAAAGAAGATTTAATAGCTACTGATGATTTTAAAAATCTTTTTCCTGATGAAACCACGATATCATTATTTAATCAAAAAGAAATTGTACATAAACTTTCTCATCAGCATTTATATACACAATTCTGGATTGTAGAAACCAACAAACATAAAAACGCAACCACACTTTGGCAAAATATTCAAGATTTTCCTGTACCTATATTAATTGCTAATTTTTTAGAAGCATTCGACGTTAAAAAGTAATTGATATTTTTAGTACATTTGATTAGTTAAACAATATTATTATGGCAGCAGGTACAATAAATAAAGTTATACTTATTGGTAATTTAGGTGACGATGTTAAAATGCATTATTTTGATGACAAAAATAGTGTTGGTCGCTTTCCTATAGCAACATCAGAAAGTTATACAAATAAACAAACCGGAGAAAAAGTAACCAATACAGATTGGCATAATATTGTTGTAAGAAATAAGTTAGCAGAAATTTGCGAAAAATACTTATCTAAAGGAGATAAGGTTTATGTTGAAGGAAAACTTAAAAACAGGCAATGGGAACAAGATGGCGTAAAACGCTACTCTACAGAGGTTCTTGTTTCTGAAATGACGATGTTATCATCTAAGAAGAATTCTGAAAACAACACAATGGCTGCACAACAAAATACACCAGTACAAAATACACCTAAGCCAATTGCTCAAGAAGAAGAAAATGACGATTTACCATTTTAATTACTAATTAATAACACATAATTTTGGATCCAGATCCCAATCATATATTTATATTTTTAGCATCAATAGACCTTTTTACAACTTTAAATAGCATTGCTTTAATTGCATTACTAATTAGTTCTGCTTTAATTTCGGGCTCTGAAATTGCATTTTTTTCACTTTCTCAAACAGATTTAAACGAACTTTCTAATAATGGTAAGGAAGAAAACATAGTAGTTACATTATTAGAAAAACCAAGAAAGTTATTAGCAACAATTTTAATAACCAATAATTTTATAAATATTTTAATTGTTTTATTATTTGCTTCTTTAGCAGAAACACTTTTTGGCAGTTTTAACTTTACTTTAAACCTTTACTTATTTACAGTTTCTATTCGTTTTTTACTAGAAATTATTTTAGTAACCTTTTTAATTTTACTTTTTGGTGAAGTTTTACCAAAAGTTTATGCATCTAGAAATGCTTTAGGATTTTCTAGGAAAATGTCTAAATTTATTAAGTCTGTTAGCTTTTTACTTACACCTTTTAGTATGCCTTTAATTGCTATTACAAAATGGGTAGAGAAAAAATTTGGTAGTAAAGCAAGTAATTTTTCTGTAGAAACACTTTCGCAGGCTTTAGAATTAACATCACAAGGCGCAACTAGTAAAGACGAACAAAAGATTTTAGAAGGAATTGTAAACTTTGGTAATACAGAAACGGTTCAGATAATGAAACCAAGAATCGATATTTTTGCAATTTCTGATGATGAGTCTTACGAAGAAGTTTTAAATAAGATTTTGGTAAATGGTTATTCTAGAAATCCTGTTTATAAAGAAAGTATAGACAATATTATTGGTGTTTTATACGCTAAAGACTTGTTAGCACATTTAAATAAGAAGTCATTTAAATGGCAAAATCTACTAAGAGAACCATTTTTTGTGCCAGAAAATAAAAAGTTAGACGATTTACTTAGCGATTTTAGAGCAAAGAAAAATCATTTAGCCATTGTTGTAGATGAGTACGGTGGCACAAGTGGTTTAGTAACTTTAGAAGATGTTATAGAAGAAATTGTTGGCGATATTAATGATGAATTTGATGATGATGATTTATCATATTCTAAAATAGACGATAATAATTACATTTTCGAAGGCAAAACTTCTATAAAAGATTTTTGCAAAGTTTTAGATGATGAAGACGAAGAAATTTTTGAAGAAGAGAAAGGAGAAAGTGAAACCTTGGCTGGTTTTATTTTAGAGATTTCTGGCAAGTTTCCTAAAAAAGGAGAAAAAATAATTTTTAAAAATTATACGTTTACCATAGAAGCGCTCGATAAAAAAAGAATTAAACAAGTAAAAGCTACAAGAAATGCGTAATATTTTATTATTACTTTTTATAACAACTTTTCTTTCTTGTAAAGAAGATGTGTTGCCAAAACCTAAAGCTTATCTTAGTCTAAAATACCCACAAAAAGAGTATAAAACTTTAGATCTTAAAAGACCATATACCTTTAACGTTTTAAAACACGCTAAAATAATTAACGAAAAAAACAATTGGATAACTATTAAATATCCGAAGTTAAAAGCATCAATAGACATCACATATAGACCTGTTAATAATAACATACAAGAACTATTAACAGAAGCAGAAAAACTAGTCTTTAAACACACTACAAAAGCAGAACAAATTATACCTAAAGACTTTTTAAACGACACAAAAAAAGTATACGGCAGCATGTACGAAATTACTGGTAATGCAGCATCTAACATACAGTTTCATGTTACAGATAGTACAAAAAACTTCTTAAAAGGTTCTTTATATTTTTACGCAAAACCAAACTACGATTCTATTTTGCCTGCAGTAGATTATGTAAAAGAAGATATTTTACACTTAATAGAAACTTTAGAGTGGCAAAATTAAATTTCAAGTAAATTTACCTAGTTTATAAAACAGCTATAACAACGCTAATTTTCTAATAGATTTTTTCGGTTATTTGACAAACTAACCAAACTTATCTATCATGAAAATTAATTTATCAAAAATTTTTGGTGCTTTATTACTGATTTTCTTATTCAATTCTTGCAAAGAAAAAGTTTCTAATACTGTTTTCCCAGAATATGTTTTAAAAATTACGCAAGCAAAAAACACAAATGCACCTGCATTGCAATCTTTTACACATGCCGAATCTTTAGATGGTAAAGAGTGGCTTTTGTTTGCAGGTAGAACAAATTCTTTAGATTCTTTAAACGGCGGAATTCATAATTTAAACGGAAATTATGCTGGTTCTTCTTTTACAAAATCTTCTTACAACGATGTTATTTATGTTTATAATCCTGCAAAAGATGAAGTTTCTGGTAGCTTAACACTTACAGATTTCATTTCTGTAATTGAAAACAAATACAACACAATTAGAGATGGTGTTCCTGCACAATCAAATCCACTTTATCAATTATTACAAACAGTAAAAGAAAACTCAACCATCTTTAAAAACTCAAATGCCTTGGTAAAACAAGTTGGAAAATACTTATACACACTTGGCGGTTATGGACCTTCAGATTTTTCTGATCTTAAAAAAGGTTTTACAACTTACAATCATGTTGCCAAAATAAATGTTAGTAATCTAATAAAACTAGTAAAAGAAAAAACATTAAGCGAAAATGAGTGGACAGATTTACTAAGAGTTGGTAAAAATGACACATTAGTTAGTACAGGTGGCGAATTGTATATTCTCGATGATGTTCTGTATCTTTCTTTAGGCCATAGTTTTGGAAATAGTGCACCAAAATTTTCTGAAGGTCAAAAATATGTAGATGCAGTTTATCCTTTCACTTTAACTAATAATAGTGAAAACATAGCTACTTTAGACATTCAGGTAAATGAACCAATATCAGATATTAGTGATCCAACAAGTAATGCTTCAGACAATATTTCAGTTTTTAGAAGAAGAGACGGACCAATATTACCATCACTATATAAAAATCCTGATAGTAATTCAATAGAAAAAAGCATTGCTATTTATGCCGGAGTTTTTAAACCAGGAGAAACTCTAGAAGCATGGAATGATGCTATTTATGTGCATCCTAATTGGGCAAATAATAACAGTAAATTATATACATACGATACTACTTACAATCAAAAAAACTTTAATATTTATTCTTGTCCGAGTGTAGTTTTATTTGATACCAATAACAATTATTTACAGTCTTTTTTAATTGGCGGAATTGGTGATGGCAAACGCGCTCTTAAACATCATTTATCTGGATTTACAAATTCTAGTGTTCAGATTTCTATGGATATTAGCAGTTTACCTTTAAAAAGCACTCCAAAAACGCTTGACTATAATGTTTTTACAGACCAAGACGAAAATTCGGCTCCATTTTATGGCGCAGAAGCAATTATGTTTCCTAATAGAAAAATAACTTACAGTAAATATTCTGATGAAATTATAGACGTTGCAAAGAGTTTTTCTTCGGATAAAAAAACAATTGAAGTTGGCTATATATTTGGCGGAATAGAAGCTTTTGAATCGAATCCAGGGACTTATGGTGCAAATAAATCGCAAGCATCTAACAAAATCTGGAAAGTAGAAATCACAAAAAACAGTATTTAAAAACCAAAAAAAAGGTAGCTTAATTAAGCTACCTTTTTTTAAATTATTTCCATTTTTTGCAACAAGAAAGAGGCGTTCATATTTTTACAAATTCCGTCTTTTAAAGTATAATCAAAATGCAACTCATTATTTACTATTTCTGCATCAAAGTAATAGTTTTTTATATCTTTAAATTCATTTTCTAATGCACATAAACTTACATCGTGTGTTGCAATTATACCTGTAGATTTAGATTTCGATAATTTTTCTACAAACTTTTTAGATCCAATTGCCTTGTCTTTACTATTCGTTCCTTTCAAAATTTCGTCTAAAATGATAAAATAATCTTCATTTTCAATTTGATCTACTATAAATTTTAATCGCTTTAATTCAGAATAAAAATAAGACTCATCTTCTGTTAAAGAATCTGTGGTACGCATACTCGTGATAAGCTTAATTGGTGCATATTTATAACTTTTAGCACAAACAGGTAAACCACAATTTGCCATAACAATACTTAAAGAAACAGTTCTTAAAAAAGTACTTTTACCAGCCATATTTGCACCAGTAACAATAAAAAATGCTTCTTTTTTTATTGAAAAATCATTGTCAACCCTTTTTGAAGCATTTAACAAAGGATGCCCTAAATTTTCACCATCGATTATATTCTGATGAGAAACTATTTCTGGAAAAACAAAGTTAAGTTTGTTAAAAGTAAAATTGGCTAAAGAATTTTTAGCATCAAAAAAAGCAACCACTTCAAACCATTTTTCAACAACATGTTTATAGTTAGAAATCCATTTTTCTACTTTGCATGCATTGTAAATTTCAGTTAAAAACAAACCGTTACCTACAACAGCAATTAAAATATTATTTCTTTGATCGAACGTATCTAAAATTCTTGCAAATTCTTTAAATATTTTTGATGCTTTTTTTGATTCAGAGTTAATAATCGTTTGTTTTTCTACTAATATTTCTGAATCAAATTTTTCATTTTCTATCTCATTTAATAAAACATGATATTGCTTAAAGGTTTCTCTAACTTTATCGGTTTCAGAATACAGATTACTAGTTTTTTTTAAAAATCTACCTGTTATAAAAAGACCTATAAAAAACCAAAATATTAAATAAGAAAAGGGTAAAAATCCGAATGAAATTAAACCAATAAGTGCTATAGAAATCAAAGAAAATACTACCTGAACTTTCGATAAAACCTTAGGAAAAACACTTTTATAATTAGAAAACCACGATACTATAAAATTTGAATTTGTTTTAACAGAAACTAAACTTGCCAAAGCAGCAAAATTCTGTCTCCAAATAGCTTTTTCAGACAATTCTTTAATTGCTTTTTGTTTACTTTCTATAAAAGTTGTTGCATTTTCTGATAATAACTTTGCTAAAAAATGTTTACCATCTATTGTTTTGGTTCTGTTTATATTCTGAAAAAAAGAACCTTTACCAAACAAATCGATGTCGTTACTATAAAAATGTGTAGGATTTATAAATTCCTCACCTGTTTCTAAATGATGAAATTCTCCATTTGCTACACTAATTTCATCTTTATTTATAGCTATTTTTGCATTTATAATTGCTCTTTTTCGTTGTAAATCTATGTGTTTAACTACTAAAAAGCTAAATAAAACTGCACCTAAAAACCCAACAATAAAAATATCTGGATAAGCGCCCAAAGTTAGATATATTAAAAGGAAAGTTCCTATAAAAACAGTAAATCTAAAAACACTTAAGTTGATAGATTTTCTTTTTAAACTAGCTGCTTCGTTTTCTAATTCCTTTTTTGTATTTGTATAAAAATCTAGTACTTTACTCATTAAAAATATTTATTTGTAAGAAGAAATTCCGCCAGTTAAACTTAAAACTTCTAAATCTGGATACTCTTTTTTTAATCTTTTAGTAGCTCTATAACTGTTTAAACCACGCTGACAAACCATAACATACGTTTTATTTTTATCAACCTTAATTTCTGATGCTTTAAATTTATTAATATGAATCGTTTGCTGTACTTTAAACGGTAATTTCAGATTATTTAAAACTGCAATAATTTCTAAATTCTCATCGCCCAATCTATTTTTTAATTGTTCTGATGTTATTTGCCAATCTAAATTCTGGCCAGAACAAGCGGCATCAACATACGTTTGAACCTTAAATAATTTTGCAATTTTATCTTTTAAAACCGATGTTTTTAACTTCATTTTTAATTGTGTGTTTTGCAACGAATTGTAAATTAACAATTCATTTATTAACGGATTCCCTATGCCAGTTATCAATTTTAAAACCTCATTAACTTGTGCAATCGCAATAATACCAACAATAGCATTTAAAGTACCCGCTTCTTCACAATTAGGTATATCTGTTGCCATTTTGGGAAAAGCATCTCTTAAATTGGCAGAATAACTACCGTCTTTTTGCTGTACATTAAACGTAGCCACATAACCATCAAACTTATATAAAGAACCATAAACCAAAGGCTTACCTTTAATTACACAAGCATCGTTTATTAAATATTTGGTAGGTAAAGAATCTGTACCATCAATAACAACATCTACGTTTTCTATCAGTTCTAAAACATTGTCTTTTGTAATTGGTTTGTTTGTAAAACTCACCTCTGTAAATGGCGCTCTTTTTTTTATAAATTCTGATAAAACTGCAGCTTTGGATTTTCCTAAATCTTCTAAACTATAAAAAACTTGACGATGTAAATTTGTAACATCAACGGTGTCAAAATCAATTAAATGCATTTTTCCAATTCCGCTTGATGCTAAATACACCGCAATCGGACTTCCTAAACCACCGCAACCAACTACTAAAACAGAAGCTTTTTGCAATTTTTCTTGCCCAATTTCACCAATTTCTGCTAAAGTAATTTGACGTTTAAAAAGTTGATTTTTCTCTATTTTCATTTATGAACTAATCTCTTTTTTAGCTCCTCTATATTCTTCTGGTGTATTTACATTTCTGATGAAATCATCATCAATTTCTACAATTTCAACATCAGAATTGATTAACATTTTTCTAGGACAAGAATATCCTTGCGCTAAATATTGTAATAATAATGGATATGCTTTTGGCTCGTAAATAGTAATTAATGGCTCTGGAAAATCTTTATTTTTTCCTTTAATTACCGTGGCAACTTTAGACGGATTTCTACGTTCTAAAACTAATTTTATAATACTTTCATCTACAAAAGGAAGATCTGTTGCTAAAACAAACCAAGCAGAATTTGGATCTTTCTGAAAAGCAGAACAAATTCCGCCAAAAGGACCTAAATCGATAAATTTATCTGCTATCTCACTTTCATTTTCTGCTTTATGTACAGAATAAAAAGTCTCTAAATTATTAATTTCTAAAAGTGTTTTTGCCACTTCTTTTTGAGGTTTTCCAAAATAATTGAGTTCAGATTTATCTTTACCCATTCTTGTACTTTTACCGCCAACTAAAACCAACCCTTTTATTGGTGCAATTTTTTCTTGAATTAAATTGTTTATATGATTAGAAATTGCATCGATTTCATCAATCGAATAACATATTTTATTTTTAATATTTGGGTATTTTTCAACTAAAAAGTCAAAAAATTCGGTCTCAGAATTCAGTTTTAAAATAAATTGTATATTATCTAATTGCGATAACCTTTTTAATACAGAAGCTTCTTTAGCTTCGTCTAAAATTAAAATTTGTTTGGCTCCTTGGTAATGATTTCCGTTGATAAAAACATAATCAAACTGGGCAAAATCTAATCTTTGTTGATATTTATTTAAGTTTCCGGTAGTTGTAATTTGCAGGTTTCCTTGATGATGAAAGACATATTCTGACAATTGATTTCCTTCTACATTCTTCGCGTGAGAAGCATCAAAATAGGCCAATTTATAACTTGGTAACTTTCTAGATACTTGATGCACTAAATCTGAAATTACACTACAATTTGCACCTAAAATAGAAATTTCATTAGGCGCATGGTTATCGTTATCTCTTCTTTCTAAATTTGTATGTTTGCTATGCTTTTTCATTTTTAATATCAGATTTTCCGCCTGTTTTTTCTAACAATTTCACTTCTTTAATTACCATTTTCTGACTGATACTTTTACACATATCATAAATAGTTAAACACGTAATATTTGCGCCGGTCAAAGCTTCCATTTCGACACCTGTTTTACCTGTTATTGTCACTTTACAAAACACTTCTATATTTTCTGAATCTACAATTTCAATATATACATCGACTCCGTTAATTAGCAAAGGATGACACATTGGAATTAAATCAGAAGTCTTCTTTACTCCCTGAATTCCTGCAATAATTGCAGTTTGAAAAACAGGTCCTTTTTTAGTAACTAACTCATCATTTGTAAAATTCGCAATTACTTCTTTTCCTAAAAACATAGTTGCTTTAGCAATAGCTGTTCTTTTGGTAATTTTCTTATCAGAAACATTTACCATTTTAGGGTTATTCTTTTCGTTTAAATGACTAAAACCACTCATTATCTATATCTGATTATTGGGAAATTTTCACCATGTTTAAAAAGTATTTTTTCCGTTTTTGGTAATTGAATAAAAGCACCTGCATTAACCAAACTTGCTAAATCTCCAGAACCATTTCCTTTTACCGGAAAAGCTACTAAGTGTCCAAATTTACTTTTTAATTTTACTTGTAAAAAAAACTCTAAATTGGGTTTAAATGATACATTTTCACCTAAAATTGCAGTTTCTTCTTCTATTTCTAATCCTGTAGATTTATAATACCAAGGATAAAAATACGCCAAACAATTTACAAATGTTGAGATGGGATTTCCAGGAAACCCAAAGACGTTACATTCATTCGTTTTTCCATAGAAAAAAGGTTTTCCTGGTCTTTGCGCTACTTTATGAAACAATTTTTCAACACACAATTCCTCAAAAACTTCTGGCAAAAAATCGTATTTTCCTTTGCTAACTGCGCCACTAAAAAGCAATACATCATAATCTTTTAAAAAACCTTTTATTTTTTGCTTTAAAATAGGTTTATCATCTGTAATATGAGCAGTTTCGGAAGGAATTTGTAATCTTTCTAACAAAGAAACCAACGTAAAAACATTACTTCTTCTAATTTGATGTTTTAACGGAATTTCATTTACGCCAACCAATTCATCTCCCGTAGAAACAATCATAACTTTAGGCTGTTTTGCAACTTTTACTGTTGATTTACCAACCGTTGCTAAAACACCAATTTCTGCCGCTGAAATTATTTTATTTTCTGTAATTAATACATCGCCAACCTTTCTATCTTTACCTTTTACATGCACATTCTGACAATCATTTATTATATTAATATTGATTGTTGCAATTCCGTTTTTAAGCGTAACATCTTCATAACGAATTACTGTATTTGCATTGTTTGGTAAAACAGCGCCAGTCATAACTTCAATACAATTTTCTTTGTTTTGAAGCGTCATTTGTTCACTTCCTGCAGCTTGTATTCCTTCTACTTTAAAATCTCTTTGTCCGTTTTTAAATGCGTTAAAATCGATACAAATTCCATCCATAGAAACTCTATTAAATGGCGGAAAGTCTCTATCTGCAAGAATATTTTCTTTTAAAATTCTACCCACAGATTTTAGAAACGGAACTTCTTCTACTCCGAAGTTATAGGCTGAATTTAAAATTATATCCTTTGCTTCTTTAACTGAAATCATACGTTTAATTTATCTAGAATATTTTTTAATTCAACATCTCTGTTATTCACAACAAAGCAATATTCATCACCCTTTTTGGTAGTTATTTTGATTCCATTATCTCTTAACTTAAAAGTTTTTCTTTTTGTAACAGAAACTATATCATTATAATCAATATTTGTCTGTCCTTTTTGGATATTTAAAGAGTGGCTTTTAAAAATCAATCTTTGATTCGTTAAAAATATTTTACCTCCAACTCCTTCAAATCCTCTAAATAAATTTGCAAAAATCTCTCTTTCTAGCACTTCATCTGCTAGTAAACCTGGTTTAATAGTATCAACTCTTTTCCCTACAAGCTTATTCTTAAGTTTAGGAAACAAGAAAATAAAAAAAAGTGTCATGGCAACACCATAAATTAATGACTGACCTACCAAGTTTTTTAAGGTTAGCTCATTATCTAATAAATATAGAATAAAACCATACCCGAAAGTTACAGAAACACTTAATAATGTAATTTGTTTCCAATTAAGTTTTACTTCAAATTTTTTTTCCATAATATTCTTGTTTTTTATTTAAAAATTATAAATTCCTAAAAATTAATGACAAACCATAAAAAAGCATAAGTATTAAAAATAACCAGTTTTTAAAAAAAGACCTAAATGTTATCTTTCTGGACTTCTTTTCATCAGTATTATTAGATATAAAAAACTTAATAATTATAACTATTTTACATAGTATTACAATAAAAACACCTGTTTCCATAGCATGAACTTCAAAAATGTTATTTAATGCATACATATTACCCACCAATTGTGCTCATACTTTCAGAAGCACCACCGTTTTTTCTATTTGCTTCTGCAACAAAACCATTTTCTGGTTTGTCTTTTACTAATCTTAAGAAAAGTTCTTTTAAATCTTCATTCGATGCTCCTTTTCTAATAAAATCTCTTAAATTAAAAACGCCATCATCAAACAAGCAGTTTTTAAAAGTTCCGGTACTTGTAATTCTAATTCTATTACAATCGTTACAAATAGTTCTTGTAAATGCAGGTATAATTCCGAAAGTTCCTAAGTGGTTTTCTACTTTATAATTTCTAGAGGTTGATGATTTCTCGGACTGGATTTCATCCACAGAAAACTCGGTTTTAACTTCATTTAAAATTTTAGTAAACGTCCAGTTTTCTTGCATATCTCTTTGCCCTTTTCCGTTAAAAGGCATTTCTTCTATAAAACGAACTGCAACATTTTTGTCTTTTGTTAATCCTACAAAATCTACAATTTCATCAGTATTAAAACCAGATTGTACAACCACATTTAGTTTTAAATTTAAACTGCTTTTTTCTAGTAATTCAAAAGTTTTATAAACTTCAGGAAAAACGTCTCTTCTAGTAATTTTGGCAAACTTATCTCTTTGTAAACTATCGATACTTAAATTGATATTCTTTACTTTTTTAAGTTTTTCAATTTTATCAATATGTTGTGAAATTAATGCACCATTTGTTGTAATATTTATGGCATCTAACAAATCGTTATAAGACAGCATTTCTAAAAACCCAACAAAATCTTTACGCACAAAAGGTTCGCCACCAGTTAAACGTACTTTATTAACGCCTAATTCTGTTAAAACGCGAATTAAACGATACATTTCTTTAAAGGTTAATAGCTCTTGTCTTGGCACAATGTCTATACCATGAGCAGGCATACAATATTGACAACGTAAATTACAACGGTCGGTTACTGCTAACCGAACGTATTCCATTTGTCGCCCAAAATTGTCTACAAGTTTACTCATTAAAAGATTTTAAATCTGGTTGTAAAATTTGTTGTTTTGCTTCTTTTGATGTAAAAATATTACCAGAATAAAACGAGGCAATAATTTCTTTAAAATTAGTTTTTAATTTTGAGAATTCCTTTATAAAATCTTGAAAATCGTAGGCATTAGAATTCTGAATGTACTTGTGCATAATTTCTATAGAAGCATAAGTAACTGTTGCATTGTATTTTCCGTCTGCATTGTATTTATCTGCAAAAGCTTTTAATTGTTCACTGTATTTTTTAAAAGCAATTTCTTTACCATATTTTGTAATATAAATCCAAGCTAATCGCAAATGTGCCTCATGCGTAAACCATAAAGGTTTAAAAGTATTATTTGTAAACTTTGTTTCAAATTCTGCATCAGAAATTTTCCAATGACGTTCCATTAATTTGGTAGTTTTTTACTTAGCATACCATAAATTAAGGTACCTAATAAAGCGCCAACTAATAAGATTAATGCAGGCATCAATTTAAACCCAAGAATAACAAAAATTGGGGCTGCACAAGCACCAGAAATACCCCAACCTAAACCAAAAAATGTTCCTCCTAAAATTGTTCTTACAAAACCTTTTTTCTTTGGTTTTGGCACTATTTTATTACCGTTTATATCTTTAATTTTTCCGCTTTTAAATAACTGCATAAAAATTGCAGAAATTAATACAGCACCGCCAATAATACCATACATATGAAAAGATTGAAACTTAAACATTTCGTAAAAGCGAAACCAAGAGATTGCTTGAGTCTTACTTAACACAATTGCAAAAAAGATTCCTAGTATTAAAAATTTGATATTTTTCATTTAATTATATTTTTATAACTTTTGATTTGCTTCTTGACTGAACACAAAAAGACAAATTGAATTTTATTTATTGGTGATGTATCTACTAAAACAATAAAGGTATTACAAACCAAGTTGCTATTATTCCGCCAATAAAAAAGCCAATAACCGCCAATAAAGAAGGCAATTGTAGGCTACTTAAACCTGTAATTGCGTGGCCAGAAGTACATCCGCCAGCATATCGCGTACCAAAACCTACAAATACACCAGAAATTAATAATATTAAAAAACCTTTTAGAGAAAAAACAGCAGCATCACCAAAAATTTCATCAGGAAAATATTGATTACCAATATTAGAAAAACCTAGCTCACTTAACTCTGTTACAGTTTTCGGGTTTAAATCTATTGTTTGGTTTGGTGTTAAAAAATATGCCGAAATAAAACCACCAATAATTAAACCAACTACAAATAGCAATGCAAAATCTCTATCTTTCCAATCTTTTTTAAAATAATCAGAAAATTTATCTGCACCAGCCATTGTACATAAGGTTTCAAAATTAGTAGAAGCTCCAAAGTTTTGACCGAAATAAAAATACAAAAGCAACGAAATTGCAATTAACGGCCCGCCAACATACCAAGCCCAAGGTTGTAAAATAATATCCATAATTAATCTATTTTTATTTATTCTGTATTTTATCCAAAGAGATAAAAACGAATAAACTCTTTTTAAATTTTATTGTTTAAATAATTTATAATTTGTTCTGTTGCACCAAGGTTGTCTTTTATATACCTCTTATTGATAACACCTGTTAAATTTCTAAAGCTTTGATCTTCTTTTAATTTTAATAAAGATTCTGTGAATTCTTTCTGATTATTTATTGACAAACAACCTCCTATTTTGACCAAGTCTACTGCTTCTTTAAATTTGTCGTATTTATTTCCAATAACCACAGGAATTCCAAAAGTTGCAGGTTCTAAAATATTATGCAAGCCAGTTTTTAAACCTCCGCCAACATAAGCAACGTTTGCATTAGCGTAAATTTTAGTTAAAATACCAATTGTATCGATAATAAAAACTTGATATTCTGAAAGATTTTTATCTGATCTATTAGAAAATAATACTGTTTTTTTATTGATTAATTTTTGCAATTCTAAAACTGCATCTACTTTAATATTGTGTGGTGCAATGATAAAATTTTCGTCTTCTTCTGCATTATTGTTGATATAATTTACCAATAAGCTTTCATCTTCTTGCCAAGTACTTCCTGCAACAATTGTATATTTTCCATTTTTAAATTCAGTTATAAAATCTAAAGAATTATCTTGTTCTAAAATTTTTGAAACTCTATCAAAACGTGTATCACCAGCAACGGTTACATTGTTAAAGTCAATTGAATTTAGTAATTTTTTAGATTCTTGATTTTGCACAAAAAAATGATGAAAAGCCTTTAAAGACTCTCTCATAAAACCTCCGTAACTTTTAAAAAATAATTGTTTTTCTCTTAAAATACCAGAAACTAAAATTGTAGAAATTTCTTTTGATTTTAACTCATTTAGAATATTTGGCCAAAATTCATACTTTATAAAAATTGCCATTTTGGGGTTTACAATTTCTATAAACTTTTTAGCATTTGACTTTGTATCTAAAGGTAGGTAACAAACAACATCTGCCAGCTTATAATTTTTTCTTATTTCATAACCCGACGGTGAAAAAAAAGTGACTAATATTTTGTAATTATTATAACCTTTTTTTAACTCTTCTATAATAGGTCTAGCTTGTTCAAACTCGCCTAATGAAGCTGCATGAAACCAAATTGTTTTTTTATTCTTTAGAACTTCAATTTTAGAAAAGGTTTCTTTTCTTCCATTTATAAAAAGCTTAATTTTCTTATTAAAAAGACCAATTATTGGCAGTAAAATAGTTGCTTTAAAAAGTACTAAATTGTATAGAAATTTCATGAGCGTAAAAGTACAAAATACAAACAAGTTCATTAACAACCGTAAGCACAAAAAAAGCTCAAACAAATTAATGTTTGAGCTTTTATGCTTTTTGAAAACTTAAATCTTAAGCTTCAAATGGAGTTACAGATACGTAAGATCTGTTATCTCTTTTCTTTTGAAATTCTACAATTCCATCAACCTTTGCATGTAAAGTATGATCTTTACCCATGTAAACGTTTTCTCCTGGATTGTGCGTAGTACCTCTTTGACGAACAATAATGTTACCTGCAATTGCAGCTTGTCCTCCAAATATTTTTACTCCTAGTCGTTTCGATTCTGATTCTCTACCATTCTTCGAACTACCTACACCTTTTTTATGTGCCATGTTATTGAGTTTTTATAGGTTAAAGTTAAACTATAAGGATTTATTTTTCAATACCTCCGTCTAATCTATCTTGTAATTCTTTTAATTCATCCCATTTACCTTCTGCAGCTAAACCAGCTTGTTTTGGCCAAGTATCAGTCACAATGTGAGATAATCTTGAACTTGCTTCAGATAAAATTTCACTTAATTTAGATGCTTCAGTTTTAGCTACTTTTGCAAAAGTATCTAAACCTGCGTTTACTAGAGCTTCAGCAGCTTTAGGTCCTGCACCTTCAATTTTCTTTAAGTCATCTCCTTTAGAAGATTTCTTTGGAGCAGCTTTTTTAGCTTCTGCCTTTGGAGCAGCCGCTTTTTTAGTTACAGCTTTCTTAGTTGCTTTTTTAGCACCAGAAGCAGCAATAGATTCAATTTGAATCTCTGTTAAAGCTTGTCTATGTCCATTTTTCTTTTGGTAACCTTTTCTTCTTTTCTTCTTGAAAACGATTACTTTATCACCTTTTAAGTGACTTAAAATTTTGGCCGTTACTGCGGCTCCTTCTATAGCTGGGGCGCCAATCGATACACTTCCATTGTCATCTAGTAAAAGAACGTTATCAAAACTTACTTCTGATCCTTCTTCTCCTTGTAAACGGTGAACGTATACTTTTTGGTCTTTTGCTACTTTAAACTGCTGCCCTGCTATCTCTACGATTGCGTACATACTATTTGTTTTGCGTATTTATACTTATTATACACTTTCTCTATAGAAAATGCGGATGCAAATATACATATTTTTTGCAACTCTACAACATTGCTGTAAAAAAATAAACTATTTAATAATCAAGCAAATAAATAAGGTTTGCCCTTTATATTTTATAAGATTCTCACTATTTTTGAAAATAACTTACAAAAAAAGTTAATTTGTTGTAACAAAGATAATTTATCTGCGTCATACAAAGCATCAACTATTAATTAAATAAAAAATAAATGAAAAAAAGTATTTTATCTCTTGCTTCAGCATTGTTGATTGCATTTTCTGCAAACGCACAAAAGGTTGAGTTTGAAGAGTACAAGTTAGACAACGGACTACATGTAATACTGCATCAAGACAAATCTGCCCCAGTAATTATTACTTCTGTAATGTATGGTGTTGGTGGTAAAGATGGTGACAGAAAAAGAACAGGTTTTGCACATTTCTTTGAACACTTATTATTTGAAGGAACTAAAAACATAAAAAAAGGAGAATGGTTTAAAATTGTTTCTTCTAACGGAGGAAGAAATAATGCAAACACATCTCAAGATAGAACTTACTATTATGAAATTTTTCCTTCTAATAAATTAGAATTAGGTTTATGGATGGAATCTGAACGTTTATTGCATCCAATTATCAAACAAGAAGGTGTAGACATTCAGAATGAAGTTGTAAAAGAAGAAAAAAGACAACGTACAAGACCTTATTCTAATCTTTTACCAGAAATATCTAAAAACATCTTTAAAGTGCATCCTTATAAAGATCCAAATGTTGGATATATGGATCATTTAGATGCTGCTACGTTAGAAGAGTTTTTAGCTTTTAACAAAAAATACTATGTACCAAACAATGCAACTTTAGTAGTTGCTGGTGATATGGATATTGCTGCTACCAAAAAAATGATTGAAGATTATTTTGGGCCAATTCCAAGAGGTGAAGAAGTAGTAAGAACTTTCCCAAAAGAAGAACCTATTACAAAAGAGTTTAAAGCTAAAGCTTATGACGAGAATATTCAAATTCCTGCAATTGTAGCAGCTTATAGAACTCCTTCTTTTAAAACAAGAGATTCTAAGGTTTTAGATATGATTTCTACGTATTTAAGCGGTGGTAAAAGTTCTGTTTTATACAAGAAAATTGTAGATAAAAAGAAAATGGCTTTAGCAGTACAAGCTGCAAATGTTTCTCAACAAGATTATGGTGTGTACGCACTTTTTGGTATTCCTTTAGGAAAAACTCCTTTAATGGATTTAATCAAAGAAATTGATGAAGAAATTTTAAAAATTCAAACAGATTTAATTTCTGAAAAAGATTACCAAAAAATTCAAAATCAATTTGAAAACAATTACGTAAACTCAAATTCTAGTGTGGTAGGTATTGCAAATTCTTTGGCTAGATACCACGTAATGTACGGTGATACTAATTTAATAAATTCTGAAATAGATATTTATAGATCTATTACTCGTGAAGAAATTAGAGAAGTTGCAAAAAAATATTTAAACAAGAATCAAAGATTAATCTTAGAGTACTTACCTAAGAAAAAATAATTAAGAAAGATGAAGACAAAAATTTTATCAATTATAGCAGTTATAACCATGTCTTTTGCCACAAATGCGCAAATAGACAGAAGTAAAATGCCTACACCAGGACCAGATCCTGTTGTAAAATTAGGAAGTGCAGAAAAATTCTCTTTAAACAACGGATTAACAGTAATTATGGTAGAAAACCATAAATTACCTAGAGTTTCTGCTACTTTAAGAATAGACAATAAACCTTATTTAGAAGGAAATATTTCTGGTGTTTCTGGTATGATGGGAAGCTTATTAGGTAGAGGAACTACTAATATTTCTAAGGATGATTTTAATGAAAAAGTAGATTTTTTAGGTGCAAGTGTAAGTTATTACAGTACTGGCGCTTCTGCTAGATCATTAAAAAAATATTTTCCAGAGGTTTTGGGTTTAATGGCAGACGGTGTTAAAAACTCTACATTTTCTCAAGAAGAATTCGACAAAGAAAAAGAAGTTACTTTAGAGAATTTAAAATCTACAGAAAAAAATGTACCAGCAATTGCAGGTAGAGTTCAAAATATTTTAGTGTATGGTAAAAATCATCCTTACGGAGAATTTACAAGTAAAGAAACTATAAATGCGATTACGTTAGAAGATGTAAAAAACAATTACAATACATATTACAAACCTAACAATGCTTATTTAATTATTGTTGGTGATATCAATCCAAAAGAAACGAAAAAGTTAGTAAAAGATTTATTTGAAGGTTGGCAAAAAGGAGAAATCCCAACATCAACTTATCCTGCTCCAAAAAATTTACCAACATCAGCAATTAGTTTTGTGAACATGCCAAACGCAAAACAATCTGAAATTTCTGTAATTAATACTACAGATTTAACTTTAGGAGACAAAGATTATTACGCTGCTTTATTAGCCAATAAGATTCTTGGTGGCGGTGGTTCTGCAAGACTTTTTAACAACTTAAGAGAAGACAAAGCCTATACTTATGGTTCTTACTCTGGTATTAGCCAAAGTAGAGAAGACAACACAGCAACTTTTAGAGCAACTGCAAGTGTTAGAAACATGGTAACCGATAGCGCTATTGTAGAAATCAAAAAAGAAATTAACAAAATTCGTTACCAAAAAGTTACAGAAAAAGAACTACAAGATGCTAAAGAAGAATACATTGGTGGTTTTGTAATGGATGTTCAAAAACCTGCTACTGCAGCAAGTTATGCTTTAAACATTGCTTTATATGATTTACCAGAAGACTTTTATGCTAACTATATTAAAAACATCAACTCTGTAACTGTAGGTGATGTTCAAAATGCTGCTATCAAATATTTTAGAGGAGATAAAGCTAGAATTATGGTAACTGGTAGAGGGATTGACGTTCTTAAAAACTTAGAAAAAACTGATTATGTTATTAGTTATTTTGATAAAGAAGGAAATCCTACAGAAAAACCAGAAATGACAATGCCAATTCCTGAAGGAATGACTGCAGAAACTGTAGTTAATAAGTATTTAGATGCTATTGGTGGTAAAGACAAAGTTATGGCTGTAAAAACTACCATGATTGTTTCTAATGCAACTATACAAGGTACGCCTTTGGTTATGACAATGAAAGCTGCTGCACCTAATAAATCTTCTCAAGAAATTGCGGTTATGGGTAATGTAATGCAAAAAACTGTTTTTAACGGTGCCACAGGATATTCTTCTGCAAGAGGTCAGAAAAAAGATATGACTGCAGAACAAATTACAAAAGCTAAAAGCGGTAACGCACTTTTTAGTGATTTAGCTTACAGCGCTGGTAAACTTTTAAGAATAGAGCCTTTAGATGGTAAAAATGCTTATGTTTTAGGATTTAATGACAAAGAAGTGTTTTATGATGCAACTACCGGATTAAAAGTTAAAGAAATTACCACTACTAAGACTCCAGATGGAAAAGAAGTAAAAACACCAACTGTTTATTCTGATTACAAAGAAGTTAACGGAGTTAAGTTTCCGCATGCAATCGGAATTAAATCTGGACCAATGAACTTAGATTTTGTTGTAAAAGAAATTAAAATAAATGAAGGTGTTTCTGATGCAGATTTTAACTAATCAACTTTAGAATCATACATTTTACAAAGAGCCAAGATTAATTTCTTGGCTCTTTTTATTTTTTCTTATTTACTAGATAAACTCCAAAAAGTATAATTACCCCAGCAAATATTTGAAGAGGACTTAACTTTTCTCCGTCTAAAACTCCCCAAAAAATGGCTACTAACGGGATTAAATATGTTACAGATGATGAAAAAACTGGATCTGAAATATGAACCAATTTATTGTATATTGTTTTTGCGATTCCTGTTCCTACAATTGATAAGATAGCTAAATACCCTAAAGACTGCATCAAAATCTTATTATTAACATCAAAATTTTTAAAAAAATCTGTAAAACTTAAAACAATAAAAGCAGGTACAATCAATAATAAAAAATTACCAGTAACAATAGACAAAGCATTTAAATCATTTAAATACTTTTTTACCATATTAGCATTAAAAGCATAACCTATCGAAGCTATAATAATAAGAAACGCATACCAATAATTTTGATCAGGATTTAAAGCTGCTCCTTTTAAAATCAAAATTAATGTACCAATTAAACCAATTAAAATACCATATAGTTGTGTTCTTTTAAATCCGAAACCAAATACAATTGCACCAAAAATAAGTGTATTAAATGGCGTTAAAGAATTTAAAATTGAAACAATAGAACTGTCTATTGTTGTAATTGCAAAAGCAAATAAAAAACCAGGTACAAAAGTGCCAGCAATAGATGTAAAAACGATGTATTTATAATGCTTTTTCTTGATTTTTTTAAGTGACGGAAAAGCGACTAACAATAAAAATATCGAAGTAAAAATCATTCTTAACGCACCCAACTGTATTGGTGTAACACCCAATAAGGCTTTTTTCATCAGAATAAAAGAACTACCCCAAACCAAAGAAAGTAAGGTTAAATACAACCATTTTTGTTGCTGATTATTCATGCTTCGTATATTTCTGAGTACAAAAGTGTAACAAATATTAAAATATAAACACGATTATTGATAAATTTGTAACATAATTTAATAATTAAATATTATGAACACTAAAAGAATATTATTTTCTATAGCTATTACTTGTTTCGTTTTTATAGGATGTGCTAAAGATGTAAAAAAAGAGAATGTATCTCTAGCTATTTCTGGTATGACTTGCGAAATTGGTTGTGCAAAAACAATTCAATCTAAATTATCTAAAAAAGAAGGTGTAATAGATGCCAAAGTTGTTTTTAATGATAGTATTGCTAATATCGCTTACGATGCAAACACAACATCTAAAAGCGAATTGATTGCTTATGTTAACGGAATTGCTGGCGGAGATTTATATACAGCTTCAGAAACTTCAACAGAAGTAACTAAAACTAAAAAATCACATACTTGTTCTGATGATTGTAAAGAAAAGTGTGAATTAAAAGCAGAAAAAAAAGGCTGTTGTTCTGGTAAAACAATCGACGGAAAAATGGTTTGTGCAGAAGATTGTAAAATGGCTTGTTGCGACAAAAAAGAAACTGTTTAAAACAACAGTAATTCTATAAATTAAAAAAAGCAGGCTTAAAGCCTGCTTTTTAATTTTTATAAAAGTTTTAGATTATAAACCTGCACTTTTCCAAGTCCAAGTAGAAACATCTACTTTAGTTCCTGTTTTATAGTCTGCTGTAGTTGTTGCTGCAGCACCATCTATAATAACATTTGCTAAAGGACCATTGTCTTTCATATCGATGTTCTTAGCATAACCTTCTAACCAAATGTTAGTAATAGTTGCACCAGAAGTCTTTTTAAATTGTAAAGCAGTACCATCTACAGTAGAAATAGCAGTTAAGTTTACAAACTTAGGGTTTCCATTAGCTTTATCACCTTCAAAAGCAGTAGAAAAACCAGATTTAGTATGAGAAATGTAAGTATTAGTTACAGTACCATTCCATCCTTCTGTCCAGTCTACAGAATCATCTTCGTTATTTTCTAAGTATAAGTTTGAAGCAGAAACTGTTCCACCGAAAAACTCTACACCATCATCTGCACCATCAACTACAGAAATGTTTTCTACAGTTGTACCAGAACCTACAGCGTAAAAAGAAACTCCGTTGTATTGAGATTCAGAATTAATCTGAGCACCAGTTCCTTTAATTACTAAGTACTTAATAGATCCAGAGTCATCCGCATCTTCTGTTCCACCGTAAATAAAACCACCAACTTCTGCTTCTGCATTAACACCCGCAGACGTTGTTGCTTTACCACAAATTGTTAATCCACCCCAATCTCCTGGCTCACCAGAAGCAGATGCAATAACTACTGGGTTAGTTGCAGTACCTTGAATATCTATTTTACCACCTTGTAAAACTGCAATGTAAACACCAGTTCCACCGTTTCTTGCAGTAATTTTTGTTCCTGCAGGAATTGTTAAAGTTGCACCAGATTGTACAATGTAAGAAGAGTTTAATGTATAGTTAACAGAAGCGTCTAAAGTTACATCTGTAGTTACAGCACCTTGTAAAGCACTAGTTTCAAAAGATAAATCTGTTGGTACCCAATCGAATGCAGAAGCTGCAACAGTTGGTACAACAGTAGTGTTTAATGTATAGAAGTACTCACCTGAAGCAGTCATTTCTTCTTCTGTAGCTAAAGCAACTGGCGTGTATCCATCAGAAAAAACTACGTTAGAAGTAGCACCACCATCTGCCATATCTAAATCTACATCATAACCACTTAAAGATAATCCAGTGATTGTTCCTCCAGAATTCTTTTTAAATTGTAAAGCTTTACCACCAACAGTAGAAATAGCTGTAATATCGTTAAATTTAGGATTTCCGTTATCTTTATCTCCTTCGAATGCAGTAGAAAAACCAGATTTAGTATGAGAAATATAAGCAGTATTTACTGTTCCATTCCATCCTTCTGTCCAATCGATAGAATCATCTTCGTTGTTTTCTAAGTATAAGTTAGAAACAGAAACTGTACCACCAAAAAACTCAACACCATCATCAGAACCATCTATAACAGCAACATTACTTACAGTTGTACCAGAACCTACAGCGTAAAAAGAAACACCATTATATTGAGAGTTTAAGCTAATTTGAGCACCTGTACCTTTAATAACTAAATAGTTAATAGAACCAGAACTGTCTTGATCGTTAGTACCACCATAAATAAAACCACCAACTTCTGCTTCTGCATCTACACCTGCAGTTGTTGTAGCTTCACCACAAAGAGTTAAACCACCCCAATCACCAGGATTTCCTGAAGCTGAAGACATAATTACTGGAGATGATGCTGTACCTTGAATATCTATTTGACCACCTTGTAAAACTGCGATAAAAACGCTTGTTCCGTTGTTTAATGCTTGAATTTTAGTTCCTGCTGGTATTGTTAATTTAGCACCAGAGTCAATAGTAAAAGCTGCATTAAGATTGTATGCCACACCAGGATCTAATGTGTAATCTTCATCTAAATTACCATTCATTATCCCAACCTTTAAGTTTTCTATAACTTCAGATTCGTTACCTGGTAAAATAATATCTGGCTCATCACTACCACAATTGGTTAATGTTAAAGTAGCAAGCGAAAAAGCTACGATATTAAGAATTTTAAAAACTGATTTTTTCATTGTATTTTGTTTGATTTTAATTTTCCACAAAGAAATCAACTAATCCTTTTCTTTTCTTTATGTAAATATTAATCCTATGTTAGCATTTATTACAAAAACTACCCTTTTGTTAAATAATCGTTAACCTAGTCTTAGAAAGTATATTTTACGCTTAATGTAAGCTGACTTCCTTTCTTATAAGATAAAACAGTTTGGTTTGTTTCTATCTCTGTAATTAAGTCTCTAACTTTTTGAGTTTGTTTAATTTCTGGGTTTAATAAGTTTCTACCTACAAACTTTACTACTAAATTATCTGTAAGTTTTTTACTTACAACTAAATCTAAAGCAACAAACCCTTTTTCTAAAATCTCGTCATTATAAAGAGATGCACTATTTGCAAAATCTTCTGGAGATCCTAAGGCAAATATTTTATCCGAAGAATAGTTACCAGTTAAAGTTGCAATAAATTCTTTTTCTTTTTTATCACTGTAACTTAAAGAACTATTTATAATAAAGTCTGAAGCACCTTGTAAACTAGATTCTGTAATATCCTTATATTGAAAGTCTTTTAACAAATCTTGTTTTAACCACATTTTAGTAATGTTACCAGTAATGTTTAAAATACCTTCATCGTCATCATTTTTTATTAAATCTGTTTTAGCTTCAAGTTCTACACCATAAACTTCTGCTTCATCACCTGTATTAGAATACACAAAGTTACCAGAAGAACCTCTTGCTTGCGCTAAGTTAATTGGGTTTATAATTTGCTTATAAAATGCCGTTGCAGAAAACAATTGCCCTCTTTGTGGAAACATTTCGTATTTTAAATCTAAGTTATAAATGTCAGATTTTTCTAACTCAGGGTTTCCTTTAATTACACGACCTGTAGGAGAAACATACTCGAAAGGTGCTAATTCTTTAAATTCTGGTAAAGTTTGTGTAATACTTGATGCGAAACGTAAGTATTGATTTTCTTGAATTTCGTATTTTAAATTTACACTTGGGTATAAACTTTCGTATACTCTATTAATTGTACCTAGTCTACCCACATAATTTGTTACATCCCAAGTAACATCTAATTCATTTCTTTCGTAACGTAAACCTAAATTACCAGAAAGCTTTTCGTTTAATTGAAAATCGAAGTTTACATAACCTGCCATAATATCTAAATCTGCATTGTATCTATCTACCTCACCTACTCTTAATCTTAAACCATTGTTAAAATTAGTTGGTGTAAAAGTTTCTGATAAATCATCTATAGAAGGTGCCGTAAAATCTTTTGCTCTAACACCAACAAATAAAGATCTAAAAGTTCTTTCTTTGTGTCTAAAGTTTACACCATAATTTAAAGAATATGGCTTATCGTCATCTTCGTTTTTAGCACCTAAAGCCCATTTATTTTCTATAAAAGCAGTATATTCTTTATCTTGAATTTTCTGAGTAGATTTTCTTTGCTGATAATCACCAACGTGAGAATACTGAATTAATGGCGAATTTGTAATATCTAAAATATTAACTTCGTTTCTAATTCTGTTTGGCTCTTCTGCTAATACAAAATTGTAACCTCCAGCCCAATTTATTGTATTATTCTCGTTCCATTTATGTTCTCCCATTAATTGGTTTACAAACATTGTTGTTTGTAAAAAGTTTTGATCTCTTACAAAAGCGCCTTCTTCTTGCGGATCTTGATCAAAAACATATCCTAAACCATTTCTACCTTGCTCGTACAAGTTTGTTCTACCTGTATTTACAAAAAGTGTATTGTATTTAAGTTTATTATTATCGTTTAATTTTATTTTAAAGTTTACATAACCTGTTGTATTGGCTACAGAACTATACTGCTCTGCATCAGAAAAACTATTATCTAAAACATTAGATCTGTAAGAATTAAAAACACCTTGTTGGTGTGTAAAAGATTTTGAGTGAGAACCCGTTAAGAAAACAGATACATCTTTACCTAAAACCGTAAATTTATTTGCTGCAGTAAAAGAACCACTAAAATTAACCGGTGTAGACATTGCTTCTGTACCCCAACCTTGGTTTGTAATTAAATCTTGTAATGCAAATGTTTTTTTATGAAAACCTAAAGTAACATCATTATTAATAATTGGTGTTCTAAAATCGCCGTTTAAACTTGTTACGTTTGTGTTAGTACCACCAGAAACAGATATAGAAAAACCTTTTTTAGTATACTCTTTAGAACCTATATCTACATTACCAGAACCTTGGTCTGCATAACTAGAAGTAGCATATGTTTTACTTACACCTATATTTTTAATAACACTTGTAGAAAATAAGTTTAAGTTGATGTTTTTGTTTGATACATTATCCGAAGGAATAGCTAAACCATTCATAGTTGTAGATAAGTATCTATCACCTAAACCTCTAATAAATATATTTCCAGTTCCTTCACTTTTTGTAACACCAGAAATTTTAGTTGTTGCATTTGCTGCGTTAGATACACCAACCTTAGCTAATGTTTGCGCGCCAATACTTTCTTTAATTACAGTTGCTTTCTTTTGTTCTAATAATAATGCATTTGCAGATTCTTTACTTGTAGATGTTTTAATAACAACCTCATCTAAACCTACACCTTCTTCTGCAGACATAACTTGGTTTAAAACTACAGTTTCTCCTGCCTTAATTGTAAATGTTTTTTCAACAGTTTTGTAACCTAAAAAACTAAAAGAAACAACATGTGTTCCTACAGGTACTTTAATAGAGTAATTTCCATCAAAATCAGTTGTTGCTCCAACATTTGTACCTTTAATTAGAACATTCGCAAAAGGCAAAGGCTCGTTATTTGTTTCTTTATCGGTTAATAAACCCTTTAAAGTTCCTTTGTCTTGCGCGATTAACACTTGACTTAATGCTATAAAAGCAATAAATAAAATTTTCTTCATTTTGTATGTTATTTACTTTGGCAAAAGTCCGTTAGGTTTGTAAAGTCTATGTTAGTTGTAAATTATCGTTGCGTTATTAGCGCGTTAAGGCAATGTTAACCAAGCGTGTTTATATGTTAATTTAACATTTCTTAATAATTTTATGGTTTAATAATAAAATTGTTATTTTTGACGCGTTCTTAAATGAATTTCATAACATTAAGATAACGTAGTCAACAGATTGAGTATTTAACTTTGCTGCTTAAAATTTTTGAAGAAAAATGGGTGATCCATATATTTTGATGCTTGTCGCTTTAGCTGTTTTAGCTATTGTAGATTTAGTTGTTGGTGTAAGTAATGATGCAGTAAATTTTTTAAATTCTGCCATAGGTTCTAAAGCCATTTCTGTAAAGAAAATAATGATTATTGCTAGTGTTGGTGTCTTCTTTGGCGCTGTAACTTCTAGCGGAATGATGGAGGTTGCAAGAAAAGGTATTTTTAATCCTGGTATGTTTGTTTTTCAAGATGTTATGTACATCTTTATGGCAGTAATGATTACTGATATTCTATTGCTAGATATCTTTAACTCTTTAGGAATGCCAACTTCTACAACCGTTTCTATTGTTTTTGAACTTCTAGGATCTGCTGTAGTTATTGCGCTTATTAAAATTGCAAATAACGATGCCGAAAACATTAGCGCTATCTGGAATTATATTAATTACAATACCGCTACAGATATTGTTTTAGGTATTTTACTCTCTGTAGTTGTTGCTTTTTCTGTTGGTGCAATTGTGCAATACTTCTCGAGACTTATTTATTCTTTTAACTTTGAAACAAGACCTAATTATATAAATGCTTTATTTGGCGGTTTTGCAATTACAGCAATAACATATTTTATAATAATTAAAGGTTTAAAAGGTACAGATTTCTATGGCAGTATCGCTGGGTTATTAGAAGGAAATACAATACAAATTATAGCTGCTAGTTTTTTAATTTGGACATTAATTTCTGGATTGTTAATTCGTTTTTTAAAGATTAACATTCTTGTTTTAATTATAGGTGTTGGTACTTTTTCTTTAGCAATGGCTTTTGCTGGTAACGATTTAGTAAACTTTATTGGTGTGCCAATTGCAGCATTAAACTCTTATGAAGCTTGGAGTGTTTCTGGTGTAGATCCTCAGTTATTTTCTATGGGAAGTTTGGCTAAAAAAGTACCTTCTAATATTTGGTTACTGCTACTAGCTGGTGCAATTATGGTTGTAACTTTATGGACCTCTTCTAAAGCTAAATCTGTAATAGAAACTGGTATTAATTTATCTAGACAAGGTGAAGGTCATGAAAAATTTCAACCTAATAATGTATCTAGAGTTGTTGTTAGAGCTGCAATGTTTTTAAATGTTGGTATTAATTATATCATTCCAAAGAAAACACAAACATTTATCAATTCTAAATTCGAAAAACCAGTTTTACAACTTACAAAAGATAAAACTTACGAAATGCCTGCTTTCGATTTAGTTAGAGCTTCGGTAAACTTAATTATGGCAAGTGTTTTAATTTCTATAGCTACTTCTATGAAGTTGCCACTTTCTACAACTTATGTAACATTTATGGTTGCAATGGGTACTTCTTTAGCAGATAGAGCTTGGGGTAGAGAAAGTGCAGTTTATAGAGTTGCTGGTGTTTTAAATGTAATTGGCGGTTGGTTTTTAACTGCAATTATTGCATTTATTGCAGCAGGTGTTATTGCTTATTTAATTAGTTTACATATTGCATCTATCCCTTTATTATTAATTCTTTTAGCTGTTTTAATTGGTAGAAACACCATAAAACATCGTAATAAAACAAAAGAAGTAAAAAAGAAAGATTACATAGAAAGAGCTGAATTAATTACTATTAATGGTGTAATTGAAGAAAGTGCAGACCATATTTCTGGTGTTGCAGAAAGAGTAAACAAATTGTATACAAACGTTGTTAACGATTTAGCAAACCACGATTTAAATAAACTTCGTAAAACAGATAAACACGTAGAAAAGCTTAATAATGAGATTGACAGCTTAAAAGATGGTGTATTCTATTTTATAAAATCTCTAGATGAAACATCTGTACAAGCTAGTAGATTCTACATTATGGTTTTAGGTTATTTACAAGACGTTGCGCAATCTATAAGTTATATTTCTAGAGCAAGTTACAAGCACGTAAACAACAATCATAAAAACTTAAAGAAAGGGCAATTAAAAGATCTTAAAGAAATTGATATTGAATTGGCTTCTCTTTTAATGAAAGTAAATGCTACTTTTAAAAATAGAAGTTTCGATGATTTAAGTCAGATTATTTTTGAAAAAAGACAACTCTTAAACCATGTTTCTGATTCTGTAGAAAAGCAAGTTGCTAGAATTAGAACTGATGAAACAAGCCCAAAGAATACAACTCTTTATTTTAGTTTATTACTAGAAACAAAAGATTTAATTTCTGCATTAATGAACCTTTTAAATACATACGAAGAGTTTTTTTTAACTACGAAATCTAAAAAATAAGATTACTATTTATAAATTAAAAAAGCCATGAATTAATTCATGGCTTTTTTTTGTTTATAGTTTTAATTTTAGTTTTTTAAAACCAAAACCCTAAATTAAATAACCATTGCCCATCTGTATGATCTGGCGTCCAGCTATATTTTATTTCTATAGGTCCCAAAAAAGAATCGTAACTATAACCCAAAGCATAACCAGATTTTACATTTTCGAATAAATCTAAATCTTTAAATACATTGTCTTCTAATCGTGCATAATTTGCTATAAATGAAAAATAATGAGAATCGCCTACTCGATATCTAAAATCAAATTGAGATTTTATAAAAGAATTGTTAGACAAATCTGCCAATTCGTAACCATATAAAGACACAAAAGTATTTATGTAATTTTGATTGTAACCACCTAGATAAAAATCGAAAACATTAGAGCTTGGTTGCCCAAAAGTAAAACCAGCTTCATTAGTATTTAGAAATGTAAATCTATCAAAAAAGGTTTTAGCAAAACCTAAAGTTCCTTTTGCTTGTGAAAACATTGTAAAATTATCATTATAATCTGTTGATGCGACATACCATTTAAAATTTAAGTCAGCAAAATAACCTTTGGTAGCAAAATATTTTTTATCGTAAGTGTCTAATTTTATATATCCGAAGGCATTAAAATAATTACTTCTATCGATTATTGTTTCTGGCACATCATTAGTAGATAATGTTTCTGTTGATGCTTTTAACCATTTATGTTCTACACCTACACCTAAAGCAAATTTTCTATTAAATGTAGTCTGAAAAAAGGCTTGATTGGTAATATCTGTATAACTTAAGTTGATACTACTTACGTTGGGCAAATCTGATACTTGATTATATTTCGAATTACTCCTAAAGTGATTGTAACGAGATCTAAACCCGTAACTTATATAAAAACCATTATCAACAAAATAATTTAAATTGTATCTTAAATTATCACCTAAAATCATGTCTAAAGAAAACAAATCGTTTTTTTTAAGTAAATGTTTTTGGTTGTAACTAGCCAAAACACTCGACTTATACAACAAGTCGTAATGTACACCTAACTTTAAGTTTGCATTTTCGTTAGCTTCTTTTAACTTAAAGTCTAACAAATAACTTCCGTCTACTTTTTTAATTAAATTATATTCTATTCGGTTATAATTTCTTGTTGCAGAAAGCAAATAAATCTTCTTTGTAATGTCGTTTCTAGATAAACTATCTCCATTTTTTATATTTAGTTTCCCCAAAACAAATGCTCTAGTATAATAAGAAGCTCCATCAATTCCAATATCAGAAATCAATAACTTTTCTGTGCTAAATTCTAAGTTTTTTCTTTTCTTTTTTGTTTGTTGTTTGGCCGCAATTTCATCAAAAACCTTTGCATATTTAGAAGCTTCAATAACACCTTTTTTTAAAATTTCTTCTTTTTTATCAAAATCTACAACTGTATAATTATAAATTTCTGGATGAATATAAACATCTAACTTTTTTACCTCTTCATCAGATTTACTATACATTTTATAGCTCATAATCTGGTTTAATAAAGCAACAACAGAGTTTATTTTATCTTTCTGAAACAGTTTACCTTCTACATCTACACCAATCACAATATCCATTCCTTTTTGCTTTAAAATACTCACAGGAAAATTATTTGCAATACCACCATCAATTAACAGCTTATCATCAATTTCTACAGGATTTAAAAGTGATGGAAAAGAACCACTTGCTCTTAAAGCTAATGGTAAAGAGCCTTTTTCTAAAATTACTGGCGATCCGTTTTCTACATCTGTTGCAATACAAAAAAACGGAATTGAAAGTTTAGAGAAATCTTGATTGCCATCTACAGAATCGAAAAGTTCTAACAATAAGTTTAATACATTTTGTCCTTTAGAAATTGCTCTTGGTAAACCTATTTTACCTTTGTTAACAGGCAGTGTAACTACAGATTTTTCACCATACTCTTTCTCGAAAAAGGTTTCTGAACTTCTAGGTAATCGATCTCTTAACAGCGTTAAGAAATCTGTTTTTAGAATAATTTCTTCTATTTGATTTGCAGAATAACCAGCGGCATACAAACCACCAACAATTGCGCCCATACTTGTACCGCCAACATAATCTATTTGTATGCCAGCCTTATCAATTGCTTTTAAAACGCCAATATGAGCAAAACCTTTGGCACCTCCTCCGCTTAAAACCAATCCTACTTTTGGCTGTTTACTTTGCGTATAAATACTTAAGGTGATAAGAGAAACAAAAAAAAGTAGTTTTATTTTCATGATTATTGTTTGTGATAATAATTGTAGACTTTTAAAGCTCTAGAATTACCAATTGTAGCTTTTAAATCTTCTAGAGATGCTTCTTTTACACGTTTTGCCGATTTAAATTTACGCAATAATGTAGTAATTGTTTGTTTACCAATATCCGGAATTTGTTCTAACTCAGATTTTATAGCACTTTTACTTCGTTTATTTCTGTGAAATGTTATTCCGAATCTGTGCGCCTCATTTCTTAAATACTGCGTAATCTTTAAGGTTTCAGATTTTTTATCTAAATATAATGGTATTGGATCATCTGGATAATAAATTTCTTCTAATCTTTTAGCGATACCTATTATGGCAATTTTACCACGCAAACCTAAAACCTCTAAACTTTTTAATGCTGATGAAAGCTGTCCTTTACCACCATCTACAATAATTAATTGTGGTAACGGTTTGTCTTCTTCTAACAAACGTTTGTACCTTCTAAAAACAACTTCTTCCATAGAACCAAAATCGTCTGGACCAACAACAGTTTTTATGTTGTAATGTCTGTATTCTTTTTTACTTGGTTTACCATCTCTAAAAACAACACACGCAGCAACTGGGTTTGTACCTTGTATATTCGAATTATCGAAACATTCTATATGACGAGGCTCTACAGAAAGGCGTAAATCTTTTTTCATTTGCGCCATTATTCTTTTTGTATGTCTTTCTGGATCTACAATCTGAACCTGTTTAAATTGCTCTTGTCTATAATATTTTGCATTTCTTTGAGACAGCTCTACAATACGTTTTTTATCGCCTAATTTAGGAATTGTAACTTTTAAATTTTCACCTAAATCTACTTTAAAAGGCACATAAATTTCTGGCGATTGCGATTCGAAACGTTGTCTAATTTCTACAATAAATAATTCTAATAATTCTTTATCTGTTTCGTCTAACTTCTTTTTAATTTCTGTGGTATGCGACTGTATGATCGATCCGTTAGAAATTTTTAAAAAATTAGCATAACCATGGGTTTCATCAGAAATAATAGAAAATACATCTACATTATTTATCGACGGATTTATAATAGTACTTTTAGATTGATAATTGCTAAGTAAGTCTAATTTTTCTTTAATTTTTTGCGCCTCTTCAAACTCCATGTTTTCAGCAAAATTTAACATCATTCTATTAAATTTCTCTAGGCTTTCTTTAAAATTACCTTTTATTATGTTTCGAATTTCTTTTATAGACTCGTTATAATTTGTTTCGGTTTGCAAAGCTTCACAAGGGCCTTTACAGTTTTTTAAATGATATTCTAAACAAACTTTATATTTGCCTTCATTTATATTCTGATGACTTAAATCGTAATTACATGTTCTTAAAGGATATAATTCTTTTATTAAATCTAATAAAACTCTTACTGTTCTTATAGAAGTGTATGGTCCGTAATATTCAGACCCGTCTTTTATAACTCTACGTGTCATAAAAACTCTAGGAAAACGCTCTTTTTTTATACACAACCAAGGGTAACTTTTATCATCCTTTAATAAGACATTATAGCGAGGTTTGTATTTTTTTATAAGATTGTTTTCTAATAATAAAGCATCTGTTTCTGTATTTACAACAATGTGTTTTATACGAACAATCTTTTTTACTAGAACTCTTGTTTTACCGCTATCGTGGTTTTTATTAAAGTAAGAAGCAACTCTTTTTTTTAGGTTTTTAGCTTTACCAACATAAATAATTACATCATTTTTATCAAAATATTGATAAACACCAGGTTCTTTTGGTAAGGTTTTTATTTGAAGCTCTAAAGAAGGTATAGACATAGCACGAAAATACCAATTTTTAGTACATATTTAAGAATGTATTACTAGATTATTTTTTAACATTTAACAAGTATAAACACCTAATTTTAAGTAATTAGTTAATAGTTAACACACAAGTTTACATTATTTTACATATTTTTATTCCCTAACCAAACTTAATATTAACACTTAAATTAACTACAAATGTCAACGAAACCAAACGACATACCAAAACCAAACCCAAGAAACACTATTAGTTTAAAAATTGCAAAAGACTGGGCTAAAAGATGGCGTAAACTAGAAAGTAGCTACAACAATTATAATGATTGTAGAGCATTTAACATTCCTTTAAAAGATTTACAAGAAGTTATAGATGAAGGCGCAGCAAGCGTTAGAGCATACATTGGCGTAGAAAAAACAATGGTTGAAGGAGAAAAAGTATACATCGAAAAATTAATGATGGTTGGTGTAGACAAAAATGGAAAAGATATGATTTCTTCTAAAGACGGACTTACTTTAGATGATGAAGGTGGAGATATTTATGACTTCTCTGAACCTTGCCCAAATGTTTGTGATGAAGAAAGTCCTTTAAATGGAGGTTGATAAATTTATTACAGAGCTAGGTATTTATATTTTATTACTTAATACTGTATTATTTATAACTAGTTATAACAAGAATTACAAAGCACTAAAATACTTTATTATGTATTTGGTGCTTTGTTGCGTTATTCAAAAAATATCAAGTGATATTAGCGCAAAAGGTGATAATAATTTATACTTAAGCCATTATTTTTTTACTGGGCAATTTATTTTTCTAAGTCTTTTTTTTTCAAAAATACTTGAGTTTAAAAAAGTAGCTAAATTTATTTTAGGTTTTACTATTGCTCTTACGGTTATTATTATAACATATTTTTATTTACACGAAGAAGCTTATCGAAAATGGAGTGAATTCGAAATTGTTTTAACCTCAACGCCTCTTTTAGTATATAGTTTTCTGTATTTTTTAAAAAAGATAGAAGTAAGTACAAGTAAAAGGTTTATCTATTTTAATTCTGGCTTCTTTGTTTACACACTTTGTAGTACACTTATTTTTTTGTTGGGTAACCTTGTTACTAAACACATTAAATCATATGTTTGGGATATTAATCAACTGCTGTATTTATTTTTTCAAATAGCAGTTTTAATAGAATGGATTAAAAACTTTAGAAAACAATTTTTATTTCGTTTCAATAAGAATAAAATCTAATCGCAGCATTTTACAATCTTAACAATTTATATGGATTCAATTTTTATAGTACGAAAAAGCCTTATTTACTTAGGTTACGTTGTTTTATTTATAAATGTTATTCTGTATAGTGTAACATATAAGCAAAAATCTATTGCCTATAAATATTTGTATTTCTTTTTACTGTTAAGTTTAATCATTCAAATTATTAGTTCTTATTTAGCTTTTAAAAAAATTAATAATTTATTTTTCTTTCATGTATTTACCATTGGTCAATATATTTTAATGAGTTTGTTTTTTAGTACAGTTTTAACCAATCAAGTAATAAAAACCATCTTAAAATATAGCTGTGTAATTTTACCAATAACACTTATTGTAGTTTTTTGCTTTAAACCTGATTTGCTATTTCGGTTTAATAGTATAGAAATTCTTGTATTTTCAATTCCTTTAATCATTTCTAGTTTTGTTTTTTTTATCGAAAAAATTGATTCTAAAAACAAAAAGTACATCTACTTTAATTCAGGTTTTTTCTTATATCTAATTTGTAGTACATTATTGTTTTCTGCAGGTAATATTCAAACGACAACCACACGTTTATTGTGGTTATTAAACTCTTTTATTTACTTATGTTATCAAGTTTTGATTGTAGTAGAATGGAATAAAATTTTTAGAAAAAACAAAAAACTAGAGCAACAAGTATAAATACCTGTTTTTTCTCTTAGGTTTTTTATATCGCTAATTTTCAACTATTTTTAAATAAAAATTTTTCCTTAATTTCGTTTTTACTTTTCAAAAACCCCTTATGGAAGAATTCTTTGCTAAAGAAGATCAAGTGATTGTTATTGTACTAATAGGTGTTTTATTACTCCTCTTAATGGGAGCTGCCCTACTTTTATTTTTCTTTTTCTCAAGAAAAAAAATAGTAGCAAAAGAGTTAGAGAAAAAAACTTTGCAAATAAACCATCAAAAAGAAATAATACAATCTATAATAGTAACGCAAGAAGAAGAACGCAAAAGAATTGCACAAGATTTACATGACGATATTAGTTCTAAACTAAATGTTATCAATTTAAACGCAAATCTTTTAAAAGACGGAGAATTAAGCCCAGAAGAATACTTATTTGTTAACGAAGGTATTTTAGATGTAACAGATAAAACTCTAGAAAGCGCTAGAAAAATTGCACACAATCTTTTGCCTCCAATTTTGGCTCAGTTTGGTTTAAAAGACGCCATAGAAGAACTGGCAGACAGTTTTAATAATAGTAGAAAAATTAATATTGATTATAAAATTTTATATCCAAAGAAACATTTATCACCACAAAATGAATTGCATTTATTTAGAATTACCCAAGAGCTAATTAACAACTCTGTTAGACATGGTAAAGCTAGAAATTGTACCATCAAAATTAATTATAACAGTAACAAATTATATTTTGATTATGCAGATGACGGTATCGGTTTTAATTCTGAAAACATAGAAAATAAAAAAGGCCTTGGCATAAAAAATATAGAAAGTAGAGTGTCTTTACTAAATGGTCAATTTCAATTAAAAAGTAAACAAAACGAAGGTTTTAAAATTTTAATTACAATATAATACCCTAAGATTATGAGTAAAATTAACATAGTAATAGCAGATGACGAAGAACTTTTTAGAAAAGGCATGCGTTTTCTATTAGAAAGAGAACCTAATTTTAATGTTGTTTCTGAAGCCGGTAATGGTGAAGAATTACTTAATTTTATTCATACAACAGAAGAATTTCCTGATGTAATTTTAATGGATTTAAAAATGCCAGAGATGAATGGTATAGAAGCTACCAAAGCCATACATAAATCGCATCCAAACATTAAAATTATAGCTTTAACAAGTTACGATGGTAAATCTTTTATAACAAACATGATCGATGTTGGCGCATCTTCTTACTTGCTAAAAAACACCAATCCAAAAACTGTAATACATACCATAAACGAAGTTTTTAGTAAAGGATTTTTCTATGATGAAAAAGTACTTAAAATAATACACGAAAACATAATTTCTTCGAGTGGTAAACGTATTAAAAGCGATTTAGATAAAAACTTACTATCTAAACGAGAATTAGAAGTTTTAGAACTTATTTGCGAGCAATTTACAACTGCAGAAATTGCAGAAAAACTTTTTATTAGTCCAAGAACCGTAGAAGGTCATAGAAACAACTTATTATTAAAAACCCAATCTAAAAATGTGGCTGGTTTGGTAATTTATGGAATACAAAAGAAATTGATAGAAATTTCACCCGATTTTCACCTATAAACTTCGTAGAAGTTTTCTTTAGGGTATATATACTTGTTTTTTAAGTATATATACCCTTTTTGCTTTTTAAGAAGTTACGCTCTTAAACACATCAAAGGTTCACCATACATTTGGATTGTATAAAGTATATAAACTAAACTTATTAACTTAAAAATTTAATTATTATGGAACCATTTATTGGACAAATTATGGCATTTGTAGGAAACTTTGCAATTAGAGGATGGGCAAAATGTGACGGTCAACTAATGTCTATTTCAGAAAACACAGCTCTTTTTTCTATTATAGGAACAACTTATGGTGGAGATGGAAGAACCACTTTTGCTTTACCAGACTTAAGAGGTAGAGTGCCTATGCATTATGGAACTGGTAACGGGTTAACCACTAGACCATTAGGCGCAAGAGGAGGGCAAGAAACACACACTTTAACCAGCTTAGAAATGCCTTCTCATAGTCACACTGTTTTAAATAACTCAGCTCAAGATCAGCATGTAATGTTGAGTAAAGATGCTGCTGTAAATCAAATACCTGCTGAAGGGGATGTACCTGCAGCTGCCCAATTTGGTTCAGGACTAAGCGCAACAAAAGTAAATGCCTTTGGACCAGCAACAAATTTAGTGAATGGACAAACTATTAGTGGAAGTGCAGGACTTACCATAGCAAATAATGGTGGAAGTCAAGCTCACAACAATATGCAACCATTTGAAACTGTTAACTATTTAATTGCTTTAGTAGGTGTTTTTCCTTCTAGAAGTTAAATATAAAAGAATAGAATTTTCTAAAATAGTATTCAAATTAATGAAACAGGTAGAAATACCTGTTTTACTGATTAATCTAATCTTTATATTTGTTTAACTAAACTTTTTTATTATGAAAAAAAATACTTTTCTTTTAATTTTTATATTCCTTTTATTTATCAATAACAATTATTTACAAGCTCAAGTAACTCCTTCACCAAGTACTATGGAATTTGGCTCATCTATAGTTGTTTTAGCAAATAACTCAAACCCAAGTGCGGATCAAAGCTCTAATGCTCTTTTAAATGGTTTTGATATGGCTGGTATAAGTAACGGTTCTATTTTTTTAGCTTTTGCAACTAATGGTAATGGTGCTGGCACAGACGCAATTGGCGGAGGAAGTGATGCTGTTTTAGGATGGATAGGAAATGGAACTGCATCTGTATCTTCAGGAACATTAACTACAGATAGTGGTAATGAAATTGGTTTAACTTCAGTCAATTTTGCTTATGAGCAAGCTTTAGGTGGTTCAATTATAGACTTTACTTTTACTGGAAAAAAAGACGGTGCTACAGTAGGTACTTTGTCACTTACATCACCTGCTCACAATTCATCAATAATTGTAGATTTCACAAGCCCTACAACTGGTTCATTTTCAGAAATTGATGAGTTAGTTATTACTCCAGCCTCACCTATATTTGGAGGTTTTGTAATAGATGAGTTAATTGTAACAGCAGCAGTACCTGCGAATACAGCCCCAATAATAGGAGGTACAGTAGCAAATCAAAACGTAAACGATACTGCAACAATACAACCTTTTTCATCAATAACAACCACAGATGTAGATGGAGATAATTTATCTGCAACTATAACTTTAGATGATAACGCTAAAGGTGTAATAACTGGTGATGTTTCTGGCTCAGGACCTTATACTATTTCAAATAGAAATCCAGCAGCAATGCAAACCGCATTAAGAGCTTTGGTTTTTAACCCAACAGATAATAGGTCATCAACCTCAGAAACCACAACATTTACAGTTGTTGTTAATGATGGTACAGATTCAGATACAGATAATGGAACTACTGTAATTTCTAATGCTGTGTCACCAACAGTAACAAGTGTAAGTTCTTCAACAGCTAATGGAATCTATAAAACAGGAGATAATATAACTATTTCAGTTACATTTTCTGAAAACGTAACTGTTACAGGAACTCCTCAAATTACTCTAGAAACTGGAACTACAGACAGAACTGTAAATTTCTCTTCTGGTAGTGGATCCACAACTTTACAATTTACATACATTGTGCAAGCAGGAGACTCAAGTGCGGATTTAGATTATGTTGCCACAAACTCTTTAACTGCTGGTTCAGGTATTCGAGATTCAGGAAATAAAGACGCTACACGAACATTACCAATTCCTGGTGCAGCCAATTCTTTAGGTAATAATAAAGCAATTGTTATTGATGGTGTTGCTCCTACTGTAAACAGTGTTTCTGTTCCTGCAAACGCAACTTACACTTCAGGTCAAAACTTAGATTTTACAGTTAATTTAAGTGAAAATATAACCGTAAATACTACTGGTGGTTCTCCACAAATTGCAATTACAATTGGTTCAACTACTCAGCAAACTGTTTATCAAAGCGGTTCAGGAACTAATGCCTTACTTTTTAGATATACTGTTCAAGCAAGCGACTTAGATACTGATGGAATTACAGTTGGAACCTTAAATGCTAATAGCGGAACATTGCAAGATTCTGCTGGTAATAATGCCAACTTAACTTTGAATAGTGTTGGTAATACAGCGTCTGTTTTAGTTGATGCAGTTGCTCCTAATGGTTATAGTGCATCCATAGATCAATCAACTATAAGAGCTGCTAACGATGATAAGGTAAGTTTTACTTTTGCTAATGCAGAAGTAGGATCAACTTATAATTATACATTTACTAGTGATGGAGGTGCCGGTTCTGTAACAAACTCTGGAACAATTACTACTGCTACAGATAAAATTTCAAATATAGATTTAAGTGGATTACCCGATGGTACTATTACACTAAATGTATCTTTAACAGATGTTAATGGAAATACTGGAAGCAATACTTCAGATACAGTGACAAAAAACACAGTATTAATTGCATTAACCATTACTGGTTTAACGGCTACAGATAAAACGTATGACGCTACAACTGCAGGAAGTGCAATGGGTACAGCTACTTTAAGCGGAGTAATTGGCGCGGATGATGTTTCTTTAGGTGGAAGTCCAGTATTTACTTTTGCTTCTGCAAATGCAGGAACTAATATCAATGTTAACACCACAGGATATACAATCTCTGGAACTGATGCTGCAAACTATACATTAACGCAACCTTCTTTAACTGCAGATATAACAACTGCAGCACTTACTGTTACTGGTTTAACGGCTACAGATAAAACGTATGACGCTACAACTGCAGGAAGTACAACGGGTACAGCTACTTTAAGCGGAATAATTGGCGCGGATGATGTTTCTTTAGGGGGAAGTCTAGTATTTACTTTTGCTTCTGCAAATGCAGGAACTAATATCAATGTTAACACCACAGGATATACAATCTCTGGAACTGATGCTGCAAACTATACATTAACGCAACCTTCTTTAACTGCAGATATAACAACTGCAGCACTTACTGTTACTGGTTTAACGGCTACAGATAAAACTTATGATGCTACAACTGCAGGAAGTACAACGGGTACAGCTACTTTAAGCGGAGTAATTGGCGCGGATGATGTTTCTTTAGGTGGAAGTCCAATATTTACTTTTGCTTCTGCAAATGCAGGAACTAATATTAATGTTAACACCACAGGATATACAATCTCTGGAACTGATGCTGCAAACTATACATTAACGCAACCTTCTTTAACTGCAGATATAACAACTGCAGCACTTACTGTTACTGGTTTAACGGCTACAGATAAAACGTATGACGCTACAACTGCAGGAAGTACAACGGGTACAGCTACTTTAAGCGGAATAATTGGCGCGGATGATGTTTCTTTAGGGGGAAGTCCAATATTTACTTTTGCTTCTGCAAATGCAGGAACTAATATCAATGTTAACACCACAGGATATACAATCTCCGGAACTGATGCTGCAAACTATACATTAACGCAACCTTCTTTAACTGCAGATATTACTGCAAAAGCAATTACAATTACTGCTGATGCAAAAACAAAAGTGTATGGAGAAACGGATCCAACGTTGACGTATTCTGTAAGTCCAAGTTTAGAATCTGGAGATGTTTTAACGGGAAGTGTAGCAAGAGCAACTGGTGAAGATGTAGGGACATATGCAATTGCATCAACTTTAGCAAACAGTAATTACAATATTAGTTTTACAAGTGCAGATTTCTCAATCACTCAAAAAGCAATTACAATTACTGCTGATGCAAAAACAAAAGCGTATGGAGAAGCGGATCCAACGTTGACTTATTCTGTAAGTCCAAGTTTAGAATCTGGAGATGTATTGACAGGAGGTTTGTCAAGAGCAACTGGTGAAGATGTAGGAACATATGCGATTTCTTCTACTTTAGCTAACAGCAATTACAATATTAGTTTTACAAGTGCAGATTTCTCAATCACTCAAAAAGCAATTACAATTACTGCTGATGCAAAAACGAAAGTGTATGGGGAAACAGATCCAATGTTGACTTATTCTCTAAGTCCAAGTTTAGAATCTGGAGATGTATTGACTGGAAGTGTAACAAGAGCAACTGGTGAAGATGTAGGAACATATGCGATTTCTTCTACTTTAGCTAACAGCAATTACAATATTAGTTTTACAAGTGCAGATTTCTCAATCACTCAAAAAGCAATTACAATTACCGCTGATGCTAAAACAAAAGTGTATGGAGAAGCGGATCCAATATTGACTTATTCTGTAAGTCCAAGTTTAGAATCTGGAGATGTATTAACGGGAAGTGTAGCAAGAGCAACTGGTGAAGATGTAGGAACATATGCGATTGCATCAACTTTAGCAAACAGTAATTACAATATTAGTTTTGCAAATGCAGATTTCTCTATCACTCAAAAAGCAATTACAATTACCGCTGATGCTAAAACAAAAGTGTATGGAGAAGCGGATCCAATGTTGACTTATTCTGTAAGTCCAAGTTTAGAATCTGGAGATGTATTGACTGGAAGTGTAGCAAGAGCAACTGGTGAAGATGTAGGAACATATGCGATTTCTTCAACTTTAGCAAACAGTAATTACAATATTAGTTTTGCAAATGCAGATTTCTCTATCACTCAAAAAGCAATTACAATTACTGCTGATGCAAAAACAAAAGTGTATGGAGAAGCGGATCCAACGTTGACTTATACTGTTACTCCTAGTTTAGAATCTGGAGATGTTTTAACGGGAAGTGTAGCAAGAGCAACTGGTGAAGATGTAGGAACGTATGCAATTGCTTCTACTTTAGCGAATAGTAATTATGCAATCTCTTTTACAAGTGCAGATTTCTCAATCACTCAAAAAGCAATTACAGTAACTGCTGATGCAAAAACAAAAGCGTATGGAGAAGCGGATCCAACGTTGACTTATTCTGTAAGTCCAAGTTTAGAATCTGGAGATGTATTGACAGGAGGTTTGTCAAGAGCAACTGGTGAAGATGTAGGAACATATGCGATTTCTTCTACTTTAGCTAACAGCAATTACAATATTAGTTTTACAAGTGCAGATTTCTCAATCACTCAAAAAGCAATTACAATTACCGCTGATGCAAAAACAAAAGTGTATGGGGATTCAGACCCAATGTTGGCTTATTCTGTAAGTCCAAGTTTAGAATCTGGAGATGTATTGACAGGAGGTTTGTCAAGAGCAACTGGTGAAGATGTAGGAACGTATGCGATTGCATCAACTTTAGCAAACAGTAATTACAATATTAGTTTTACAAGTGCAGATTTCTCAATCACTCAAAAAGCAATTACAATTACTGCTGATGCAAAAACAAAAGTGTATGGAGAAGCGGACCCAATATTGACTTATTCTGTAAGTCCAAGTTTAGAATCTGGAGATGTATTGACAGGAGGTTTGTCAAGAGCAACTGGTGAAGATGTAGGAACATATGCAATTGCTTCAACTTTAGCGAATAGTAATTATGCAATCTCTTTTACAAGTGCAGATTTCTCAATCACTCAAAAAGCAATTACAGTAACTGCTGATGCAAAAACAAAAGCGTATGGAGAAGCGGATCCAACGTTGACTTATTCTGTAAGTCCAAGTTTAGAATCTGGAGATGTATTGACAGGAGGTTTGTCAAGAGCAACTGGTGAAGATGTAGGAACATATGCGATTTCTTCTACTTTAGCTAACAGCAATTACAATATTAGTTTTACAAGTGCAGATTTCTCAATCACTCAAAAAGCAATTACAATTACCGCTGATGCAAAAACAAAAGTGTATGGGGATTCAGACCCAATGTTGGCTTATTCTGTAAGTCCAAGTTTAGAATCTGGAGATGTATTGACAGGAGGTTTGTCAAGAGCAACTGGTGAAGATGTAGGAACGTATGCGATTGCATCAACTTTAGCAAACAGTAATTACAATATTAGTTTTACAAGTGCAGATTTCTCAATCACTCAAAAAGCAATTACAATTACTGCTGATGCAAAAACAAAAGTGTATGGAGAAGCGGATCCAACGTTGACTTATTCTGTAAGTCCAAGTTTAGAATCTGGAGATGTATTGACAGGAGGTTTGTCAAGAGCAACTGGTGAAGATGTAGGAACATATGCGATTTCTTCTACTTTAGCTAACAGCAATTACAATATTAGTTTTACAAGTGCAGATTTCTCAATCACTCAAAAAGCAATTACAATTACTGCTGATGCAAAAACGAAAGTGTATGGGGAAACAGATCCAATGTTGACTTATTCTCTAAGTCCAAGTTTAGAATCTGGAGATGTATTGACTGGAAGTGTAACAAGAGCAACTGGTGAAGATGTAGGAACATATGCGATTTCTTCTACTTTAGCTAACAGCAATTACAATATTAGTTTTACAAGTGCAGATTTCTCAATCACTCAAAAAGCAATTACAATTACCGCTGATGCTAAAACAAAAGTGTATGGAGAAGCGGATCCAATATTGACTTATTCTGTAAGTCCAAGTTTAGAATCTGGAGATGTATTAACGGGAAGTGTAGCAAGAGCAACTGGTGAAGATGTAGGAACATATGCGATTGCATCAACTTTAGCAAACAGTAATTACAATATTAGTTTTGCAAATGCAGATTTCTCTATCACTCAAAAAGCAATTACAATTACCGCTGATGCTAAAACAAAAGTGTATGGAGAAGCGGATCCAATGTTGACTTATTCTGTAAGTCCAAGTTTAGAATCTGGAGATGTATTGACTGGAAGTGTAGCAAGAGCAACTGGTGAAGATGTAGGAACATATGCGATTTCTTCAACTTTAGCAAACAGTAATTACAATATTAGTTTTGCAAATGCAGATTTCTCTATCACTCAAAAAGCAATTACAATTACTGCTGATGCAAAAACAAAAGTGTATGGAGAAGCGGATCCAACGTTGACTTATACTGTTACTCCTAGTTTAGAATCTGGAGATGTTTTAACGGGAAGTGTAGCAAGAGCAACTGGTGAAGATGTAGGAACGTATGCAATTGCTTCTACTTTAGCGAATAGTAATTATGCAATCTCTTTTACAAGTGCAGATTTCTCAATCACTCAAAAAGCAATTACAGTAACTGCTGATGCAAAAACAAAAGCGTATGGAGAAGCGGATCCAACGTTGACTTATTCTGTAAGTCCAAGTTTAGAATCTGGAGATGTATTGACAGGAGGTTTGTCAAGAGCAACTGGTGAAGATGTAGGAACATATGCGATTGCATCAACTTTAGCGAATAGCAATTATAACATTAGTTTTACAAGTGCAGATTTCTCAATAACTAAAGCAAGTCAAACTATTTCTTTTGCACCATTAACTCATGATAATGAAGATAGTTTTACACTTACAGCAACAACAACCTCTGGTTTATCTGTTGTATATAGTAGTTCAGACACGTCTATTGCAACAATAAGTGGAAATGTAATTACGATAATTGCTTCAGGATCTGTTACAATTACAGCATCTCAACCTGGAAATAGTAATTATAATGCTGCAACAGATGTTACACAGATATTAAATATAACAACACTTAGCAATCCAGACATATTGTTTGAAAGTAGTAATGTTCTTTTATATCCGAATCCAGCAAAAAATAACATTAAAATTAGATTAGGAATCGAAAAAGCGAATATTAATATTTTTGATATGTCAGGAAAATTAGTAAAAACACAAAAGGATTATATTTCTGATAATAATATTGATATTTCAGATTTACCAATTGGTGTATTTGTTATAAGAATTAATAACGATAAAAAAATGATTACTAAAAGATTGACAAAAACTGAATAGTTTTCAGCAATCAACTTAATATAAAAGAGCTATCAAATTTAATTTTGATGGCTCTTTTTTTATTGCCTTAATATGGTAAAATCATCCAACAAATTTTCTTTTGTATTATCTACAACTTGCCAATTATAAATTGCAGTTAGTTGATATATCTTAGACAATTCTTCTAAAAGCCTTTCTTTTGCTTTTTGTTTTAAAGCAGTTAATTCTATAGTTTCTTCTATTTTAAGAATACTATTTTTATTGATTTTATTTAAGTCAGATTTTGAAAAGGAATTGAAACTACTTTGCTGTAAATCGAAATATTTAATGTCTGGAGAAATATTTACTTCTTCTTTCGGTATTTTATTGATGTAAATAGTCTTACCAATAGAATCTATTTGAAGTTCTAATTTAGATAAATCATAACCAACTTCTACCGAAGCAGTAACAGTTACAATAGCTTTTTTATCAAATGAAAGGTAATTGTAAAAATATTTTTTTGAGTCTGAATAATTATAAACTTCAGAAAAAACACCTTTAGAAACAACAAGTTTACTTAGGTTTTTGATAGAATTTACTACAACCTGAACTTCTTCTTTCTTAACGGTACTGTTCTCTTTTTTATACCACAATTTTGCAAGAATAAAACCCAAGAGAAACACCAAAGCATATTTTAGAAAACGCATTTTTAAATCTTTTTCTAAAGATACTAAAAGTTTAGTCTTTTACTGTTTGCTCTTCTTTTGGAAACGCTTGTTTACTAAAGATAAATAAAAGTGCTACACCAACGCTAATAAAAGCATCTGCAGGATTAAATATGTATTGAAAAAACGTAAAAAAATCTCCACCAATTACAGGAATCCATTCTGGTAAAGTTCCTTGCCAAATAGGAAAATAAAACATATCTACAACTTTACCGTAAAACAAGTTACCGTATGGTTTATCAGCAAATAATGTTGCTACTTGATGGTTAGAATGATCGAAAATAACACCATAAAAAACAGAATCTATAATATTACCTACTGCACCAGAAAAAATTAATGAAATCGCAATAATTACACCGTTATGCACTTTTCTTTTGATATTACCAATTAACCAATAAATTATTGCAGAAACCGCCACCAATCTAAATAAAGTTAAAAATAGTTTACCGGCTTTACCGCCAAACTCAAAGCCCATTGCCATACCATTATTTTCTGTAAAATGAATTCGAAACCAATCGAAAACCAATACCTCTTCACCTAAAGCAAAGTTGGTTTTTACATAAATTTTAATAATTTGATCTAATAAAATAGCGATTACTATTGTAAATATTGCCAGTTTCTTTTTTGACATTTTTTTTAATTTGTGCTCACAAAAATAACAATATTATTGTCTTTATAAGTGCGTTAAGTAAATATTCCCTTTATTTGATGTAATAGTAAGTTTTTTAAAGTTTTTACTATTTAATTCCTGATATTCTTTTTGATAAAAAGCACTGTCTATTTTTATCTTTCCGTTTTTAGAAGCTACGTTTATAGTTGCGTTTTTTATCTTTCCAAAAACCTTACCAGCATAAATTTTTAATTCTAAATCTTTTTGTATGGTATCTAATTTTACGATACCGTTTTCTAAAAATACGCTAAGGTTTCCTTTAAAACTTTTGCTATGTATATTAACATATTCACCAAAAATGGCAACATTTCTATTTTTTGGTATTTTTATGGTTGCTGATGCTCTTTTTAACCTTTCTGTAATGTATTTTCTAAAAACTACTTCTGGTGTTTTTAAATCAGGAATTTTAAATTTAATTTCTAATTCTTTATTTTTTTCATCAACAATAATATGTTGTTTGTTTGGATTTTCTGCATACAAGAAGATTTCTAAAAACTTAGAGTCTGAGTTTTCTAAAGTAAAGCTATCTAAGCCTTCCGTAGAAATTGCTACTGCTGTCGCTGTACTTGTAATTTTTTTTAAAACCTTTTTTTGGCAAACAGTAACCGAAGAAATAAAACTTAATAAAAGCAAAAAAATTGCGCGCATATTATTTAGTTTGTTAATTAAAAAAAGCTTTCAAGTAACTTGAAAGCTTTTTTTAAATTATTGTTTGCGTTTTGCCTCGATACTTAGTGTAGCATGTGGCACTAACTTTAAACGTTCTTTTTGTATTAATTTACGCGTTACTCTGCAAATACCATACGTTTTATTTTCTATTCGAATTAAAGCATTTTTAAGATCTCTAATAAACTTTTCTTGCCTAATTGCTAATTGCACATTTGCTTCTTTGCTCATTACTTCAGAGCCTTCATCAAAAGATTTAAAAGAATGCGAAGTATCATCTGTACCATTACTAGCATCATTTTTATAAGAGCTTTCTAACAAAGCTAAATCTGCCTTTGCTCTGGCAATTTTCTTCTCTATAATCTCCTTAAATTCTTGTAAATCAGCATCTGAGTATTTTAACTTAACATCTGACATATTCTTACATTTTTTCTATTAATATTCTACTTTTAATGGTATCAAATTCAATTTCTGTACCATTAGTTAACTCGTCTACAAAAACCAATTCTTTGGTTAATGTTTCACTCATAATGTAGTCTTTATTATCTAAAATAGATTTTTGTAAGTTTTCGAAATTTAAAACCGTTAATTTTATTTTATCTGTTACTTCTAAACCTGTGTCTTTACGTGCATTCTGAATTCTATTTACCAATTCTCTGGCAACTCCTTCTTTACGTAACTCTTCCGTTATTGTAACATCTAAAGCAACTGTTAACGCCCCCTCATTTGCAACCAACCAACCTTCTATATCTTTAGATGATATCTCTACATCTGAAAGTTCTAAAGTAATATTTTTTCCATTAACGTCAAGAGAAATGTTTTTATCTTTTTCTATTTTGTTAATATCTTCTTGGTTAAATTTTTGCACTTCTGCCGCAATAAAACGCATATCTTTACCAAATTTTGGCCCTAATGCTTTAAAGTTTGGCTTAATTTGTTTGATTAAAATATCTGAAGCATCGTCTAAAATATTAATCTCTTTTACGTTTACTTCGTTTTTAATTAAGTTGGCTACAGCTAAAATTTCTTCTTTTTGTTGCGCAGTATCAACCGGAATCATAATTTTTTGTAATGGTTGACGCACTTTTATTTTTTCTTTTGCTCTTAATGATAAAACTAAAGAAGATATTGTTTGTGCATTTTCCATTTTACGCTCTAAACTCTTATCTACAAAGCTTTCGTCGTATTTTGGGAAATCTGATAAATGAATACTTTCTGATGATTCTTTACCTGTTACAGAATTTAAATCTTGATACAATCGATCCATAAAAAACGGAGCAATTGGCGCACTTAACTTAGCAATTGTATTCATACAAGTATACAATGTTTGATATGCAGAAATTTTATCTGTTTCGTAAGTTCCTTTCCAAAACCTTCTTCTACTTAAACGCACATACCAGTTACTTAAATAATCTTGTGTAAAGTCTGAAATTGCTCTTGCAGCTCTTGTTGGCTCGTATTCTGAATAAAACTTATCTACTTTTGCAATTAATGTATTTAATTCAGATAAAATCCATCTATCTAATTCTGGTCTATTATCTAAAGCGATATCGTCTTCTTTGTATGCAAAACCATCAATATTTGTATATAAAGTAAAGAATGAATAGGTGTTGTAAAGTGTACCGAAGAATTTACGTTTCACCTCTTCTATACCGTCTAAATCAAATTTTAAATTGTCCCAAGGGTTTGCATTAGAAATCATGTACCAACGTGTTGCATCTGCACCGTATGTTGATAATGTTGTAAAAGGATCTGTTGCATTACCTAAACGTTTAGACATTTTATGTCCGTTTTTGTCTAAAACTAATCCGTTAGAAACAACATTTTTATAAGCTACAGAATCAAAAACCATTGTTGCAATTGCATGTAACGTATAAAACCAACCTCTTGTTTGGTCTACTCCTTCTGCAATAAAGTCTGCCGGAAAAGATTCGTTACCATCAATTTTCTGTTTATTTTCGAATGGATAATGCCATTGAGCATAAGGCATAGAACCAGAATCGAACCAAACATCTATTAAATCGCTTTCTCTTTTCATTGGTTGCCCAGAAGCAGAAACTAAAGTAATTTGATCTACAATGTTTTTATGTAAATCTAATTTCGCATAGTTTTCATCAGAATTGTTATCAACTTCAAAATCTTCGAAAATATCTTTTGCTAAAACGCCAGCTTCAACAGCTTTTGCCATTTCTTGTTTTAATTCTTTTACAGAACCAATACAAATTTCTTCTTTACCATCTTCTGTTCTCCAGATTGGTAACGGAATTCCCCAATAACGAGATCTAGATAAATTCCAATCGTTTGCATTTGCCAACCAATTACCAAAACGGCCAGTACCTGTAGATTCTGGTTTCCAATTAATGGTTTTGTTTAACGAGTGCATTTTATCTTTTACATCTGTTACTTTAATAAACCAAGAATCTAATGGATAATATAAAATTGGTTTATCTGTACGCCAACAATTCGGATAACTATGTTTGTATTTTTCTACTTTAAAAGCTTTATTTTCATTCTTTAACTTTAGCCCTAAACGTTCATCTACAGATAAATATTTATCTTGATTTTTTAGAACTTCTGTTAAATTCTCTTTCTGAATTTTTAATTCTTCTTCTAAATCTTTTTCATTTAAATACTCTGCTTTTACATATTCTCCTGCAAAACCATAAATATCATCTTTAATTTCTTTTCTAAACCTACCTTGTAAATCTACTAAAGGAACCAAATTATCGTTCTCGTCTTTTATTAATAAAGGCGGAATCTCTGGTGAAGCCTGTTTTGCTACTAAAGCATCATCGGCACCAAAAGTAGGTGCTGTATGTACAATACCTGTACCATCTTCTGTGGTTACAAAATCTCCAGAAATTATTCTAAAAGCGTCTTGTTTGTTTTCAAACTTACAACCGTAATCTAACAATTGCTCGTATTTAATACCAACTAAATCTTTACCAACAAATTCTTTAACAATGTAAAAAGGAATCTTTTTATCGCCAGCATTGTATGCTTTTAACTCTTCTAACGTTTCAACTTCAACATTATTTTTACCACCAAATTGTTTGCCAACTAATTTCTTGGCCAACACAACTTTTGTTGGTTTAAATGTATACTGATTATAAGTATCTACTAAAACATATTCTATTTTTGGGCCAACAGTTAATGCTGTATTACTTGGCAATGTCCATGGTGTTGTTGTCCAAGCAATAAAGTTAATTGCACCTTCATTTTGTAAAAATTCTGGCAATGTACTTTCTATTGCTTTAAATTGTGCAACAATAGTTGTATCTGTTACATCTTGGTAAGTTCCGGGTTGATTTAACTCGTGAGAACTTAATCCTGTACCAGCTTTTGGCGAATATGGCTGTATTGTATATCCTTTGTAAATTAACTTTTTACTGTAAATTTCTTTTAACAACCACCAAACAGACTCCATATATTTAGGTTCGTAGGTAATGTATGGATCTTCCATATCTACCCAATAACCCATTTTCTGCGTTAAATCGTTCCAAATATCTGTATAACGCATTACTGCTTTTCTACATGCCGCGTTATAATCTTCTACAGAAATCTTTTTACCAATATCTTCTTTTGTGATGCCTAACTCTTTTTCTACACCTAATTCTATAGGTAGACCATGCGTATCCCAACCAGCTTTTCGCTTCACTTGGTAACCTTTCATGGTTTTGTAACGTGGAAAAATATCTTTAATAGCACGTGCTAAAACATGGTGAACTCCTGGAAGACCATTTGCAGACGGTGGTCCTTCGAAGAATACAAAAGGTTCTGCACCTTCTCTTGTTGTTACACTTTTTTCAAATATGTTATTTTCTTCCCAGTAGTTAAGAATTTCTTCTGCAACTTTTGGTAAGTCAAGACCTTTATATTCAGGAAATTTCGCGCTCATTTTCTTTCTTTTCTTATAAGAATGCGAAATTAATCATTTTCTTGTAATTCTTAGATTTATGGCAAAAAAAAAGAGCCTAATTAAAGGCTCTTCTAATATGTTTGTATTTTTTGCTACATTTTTATAATAACAAACTCTGTTCTTCTATTTGCTTGATGTTGTTCTTCAGAGCATTTAACAGTATTTGTATGGCTATTATTATCTACACAATTGTTAACCAATCTTGTTTCTCCGAAGCCTTTTCCAGAAATTCTATAATTAGAAATTCCTTTATTAATTATATAAGCTACAGAAGATTTTGCTCTTCTATCTGATAACGCTTCATTGTAAGCTTCATTACCTCTAGCATCTGTATGAGAACTAGATCTAATTACTAGTTTTTCATATTTTTTCATGATTTTAACAATTTTATCTAACTCTATTGCAGCATCTTCTCTAATGTTAGATTTGTTATAATCAAAATAAATTGGTCTAATTTTAATTATCAATTCTCCTCTTTCGTTATAAGTAAAGTCTGATATAACTTTTAAATCAAAATCTAATTTTAAATCTACTGTTTTATCTGATGTAGTTTCAAAAGATACAGTATCTGGTTGGTAATACTCTTTTGTTGCTTTTAAAGTATATTTTTTATTACATGGCAAGCTAAATGTAAATTTTGCATTTGCGTCTGCATAAATTTCTTCTATAACTTCGCCTTTATCGTCTTTTAAAACAAGCTTAGCGCCGGGTAAAATATTATTAAATTTCTTATCTTTTACAAAACCTGAAACAATTTGTACGCATGGTGTAACTTCTGGCTCGATAAGCGATTCTACAGCATAAATATCATCATCTCCTAAACCACCTTCTCTATTAGAAGATAAATATCCTTTTTTTGTAATTGAATTGATAGAAAAAGCAAAATCATCTAATTTAGAATTTACTGGTGCTTTTAAATTTTCTGGCTTGGTGTATGTTCCATTTTCTTTTTTTGTTGAAAAAATATCTAAAGCTCCTATACCAAAATGACCATCCGAAGAAAAATATAGTACATCATCATCAGAAATAAAAGGAAACATTTCTCTACCTTCTGTATTTACCGTAGTTCCTAAATTCTGAACTTCGCCAAAGCCACCATTTCCTTTAATTTCTACCACATAAATATCTGTACCTCCAACTCCACCAGGCATATCAGAAACAAAATATAATTTTTTACCATCTTTACTAACAGACGGATGACCCACAGAATATTCGCTACTATTAAATGGTAATTCTACTACGTTATCCCATTTATTGTAATTCCATTCTGCTTTTAAAATTTTTAAATTATTATACCCTTCTTTGTCAACTTTATATTTACCTGCTACATAATTGTTTCTTGTAAAATACATTGTTTTTTTATCTGGAGAAAAACTAACAGAAGATTCGTGATATTTAGAGTTTACCTCGTCAGAAAACATTGGTCTCACTTCAGAATCATCACCTTCTACAGTTGTAATTTTTTCTTTTACAACTTTAAAAATATCCAGAAAATATTTATCGTTTCTTGTATGACTTCTTTTTACAAATAAATTTCTTTCTCTTGGTGAAGAAAATAAAATTGTATTTCCGTAGTCTGTCACACCAAAATCTGAATATTTTGTGTTGATACTTCTTTGGTTAACTACTGTAAAATTTGGTTTTCCATTTTTTAATTCATCTAAGGTTACTTCATCATTAGTAAAGTTTTCTCCTCTAGAATCATTCTGCTTCTGTTCATGAAATTTTTTCATCCATAAATTAGATGCATCAAATTTACCAACACTTCTTAGGGTTTGTGCATATCTAAAAATGTGCTCTGGGGATTGATTAGGGTACTTATTAAATAAACGCTCATAAGCACTCGAGGCATTTTGCATATTCACATTAAAATAATAACTATCTGCAAGTCTTTGCAAAACATGCTCTGTTGCATTTTCTGATGCTAATTTCTCATAAGCTTCTGCGGCAAAAACATAAGATAAGTTTTCAAAGTAAGTATCTGCTTTTTTAGTTTCTTTAGTTTGCCCAAGTATGGTTAAAGAACTAAATAAAAGTACGATTGTAATTTGTATTGTTTTTTTCATAATTGTTGTGTTAAAACTAAAAGAATCTTGGAGATTTAATTTTATTTCTTTCAAAATCGAAATTAAATAGCACAAAAACTTCGTGCGAACCAGAGTTAAAATTACCCAAGTTTGTTAATGTATAATCATAAGCATAACCTATTCTTAAACTTTTTGATGCTCTTACATTTATTAATGCAGAAACAGATTCATCTAATCTGTAAGAAAGTCCAAATTCTAATTTGTCATATAAAAGTACATTTCCAGAAAAATCTATTGATAATGGTGCACCTTCTGCAGCCTTTACCATTGTAGATGGTTTTAATTTAACATCATCAGATAAATCGAAAACATAACCCGTTGTTAAAAAAAAGTGTTTTCTTTCTGATGCTCTTGTTACTTGACCACCTTCTTTTTCGAAATGAAATGTTTGTAAAAGATTTGGTATTGATAAACCTGCATAAAACTTATCGGTATAATAAAATGCACCTGCACCTAAGTTTGGTAAAATTTTATTTGCATTCTGATTTATAAATGCTTGATCATTATCATTTACTGTGTTTAAACATGGTAAACAAACATTAAAAAATGTGAAGCCTGCTTTAATACCTAAAGCTAAATTTGCATTTTCACCCACTTTTAATGTATAAGAAAAATCTCCGTATACATTTTGTTCTTCTACCGGACCAATTTCGTCTACAATAACAGAAAAACCTAAACCAACATTTTTACCTACAGGAGAATTTATTCCTAACGTTAATGTTCTAGGTGCTCCGTCTATACCAACCCATTGTGATCTACCTAAAAGATTTACACTTAGAACATCATATGACCCAGCATAAGCCGGGTTTATGATATTCATGTTATACATATATTGTGTATACTGAGGGTCTTGTTGTGCTTTTACAGAAACAGTAAATAATAGCACTGTAATTATTACAATTAATTTTTTCATTTTTATTGCCTTTATTTTTTATCTGTTATCTATTTAAATATACCCAACCTGTAATTGGTTTTCTAACGCCGTCATTAAAGTAAATAATGTAGAAATAAGTTCCTGTTGGTACTGGTTTACTATCGTTTAGAGTTAATCTACCCGTAGAGTAACCGTCCCACCAATCTGGACTCGTTTTACCATTATTACTATACTCGTACACTTTATTACCCCATCTATTAGATATTTCTAATTTAAAATTAGGATAATTAGCTAGTGCAGGTATTACAAACGTATCGTTGTTACCGTCTCCGTTTGGAGAGAATGCATTCGGAACCAAGTCACAATTTGTAACATCCATATGATCTTGAATCTGATCATTGTCACAATCGAACATGTATTCATCGATAGTTAATATTCCATCATTATCATCATCAATATCTTGGAAATCTTTTTTATCATCTGAATCCGTATTTCTAACAACATAACTTAAAATACCGCTATCATCAAACGTTTCTAAATCGTTAAATAATCCGTTCAATCCAGAACCTGTGTCAGAACCATCTATAACTCCGTCATTATTAGCATCTGTTGCACCAGAACCAGATTCTTCTAAATCTGTTAAACTATCTCCGTCTGAATCTAAATCTAAATGATCTGGAATACCGTCATTATCTGTATCTAAACTATTATCACCTCCATTTTCGATAAAGTCTGGAATACCATCATTATCATCATCTAAATCTACACTATCTGGTACGCCGTCTCCGTCGGTGTCATCTGCATCTAAATAATCTGGAATTCCGTCTAAATCATCATCATCATTGTTTAAGTTAGAGTCTCCGTTATTATCTTCATCCGAAGTATCAATTCCATCGCCATCATCATCGGTATCTAGATAATTTGGTATACCATCTTTATCGGTATCATCATCTGTTGGGTCTCCATTGATTAAAGCTACATCTTCATCCGAAGTATCAATACCATCTCCATCGTCATCTGTATCTAAGTAATTTGGTATACCGTCTTTATCAGTATCATCATCTGTTGGATCTCCGCTAACAGAAACAACATCTTCATCTATTGTATCAACTCCATCACCATCATCATCTGTATCTTGAAAGTCTGGTTTACCATCCTTATCTGTATCAATAGGTGTATAATCTATAGTTCCGCTTTCTGGCGTTACCTCAACTCCGTCGAATAATCCATTAGAACCAGAACCAGTATCTGCACCGTCTATTACACCATCATTATCAGCATCTAAAGCTCCATTACCAGCTTCTACGACATCGTTTACACCATCACCGTCTGAATCTAGATCTAAATGATCTGGAATGCCATCATTATCTGTATCTCTTAATGGATCACCATTTTGCTCAACTGAATCTGGTATCCCATCATTATCATCGTCTAAATCAATATTATTAGGAATTCCATCTCCATCTGTATCACCTTCTACCGTAATTGTTACCGTTTCAGTTTTACATACTGATGGACTTACAGCTGTATTACAAACTGTATAATCTACTGTTACTGTTGTTCCTTCTTCTCCTACGGCTGGTATATAGGTCATCTCTCCGGTTAATGGATCAAAACTTACAACACCTGTAGCCGTTCCTGTTCCAGCATCTGTTAATGTCGTATTAGTTCCTGGTAAGTAGTCATCATTTGCTAATACATTTACAACACCTGTTGTATTAATAGTTACTACTAACACATCTGAACTTACGGTTGGAACCAATGGATTTGGATCTGATGAATCTGGATTACCATCATTATCATCATCTAAATCTGTAACATCTGGATCGCCATCATTATCATTATCCGATTGAACTGTAATTGTTACCGTTTCTGTTCTACAAACTGATGGATTAACTGCTGTATTACAAACTGTATAATCTACTGTTACCGTTGTTCCTTCTTCTCCTACCGCTGGTATATAAGTCATCTCTCCGGTTAACGGATCAAAACTTACAACGCCTGTAGCAGTTCCTGTTCCGGCATCTGTTAATGTTGTATTAGTTCCTGGTAAATAATCATCGTTTGCCAATACATTTACAACGCCTGATAAACCTTCTACAACCGTTAACACATCTGAACTTACGGTTGGAACTAATGGATTTGGATCTGATGAATCTGGATTACCATCATTATCATCATCTAAATCTGTAACATCTGGATCACCATCATTATCATTATCTGATTGAACTGTAATTGTTACCGTTTCAGTTTTACATACTGATGGACTTACAGCTGTATTACAAACTGTATAATCTACTGTTACTGTTGTTCCTTCTTCTCCTACCGCTGGTGTATAAGTCATCTCTCCGGTTAACGGATCAAAACTTACAACGCCTGTAGCAGTTCCTGTTCCAGCATCTGTTAATGTTGTATTAGTTCCTGGTAAATAATCATCATTTGCCAATACATTTACAACGCCTGATAAACCTTCTACAACCGTTAACACATCTGAACTTACGGTTGGAACTAATATATTTGGATCTGATGAATCTGGATTACCATCATTATCATCATCTAAATCTGTAACATCTGGATCACCATCATTATCATTATCCGATTGAACTGTAATTGTTACCGTTTCTGTTCTACATACTGATGGACTTACAGCTGTATTACAAACTGTATAATCTACTGTTACTGTTGTTCCTTCTTCTCCTACCCCTGGTGTATAAGTCATCTCTCCGGTTAATGGATCAAAACTTACAACGCCTGCAGCAGTTCCTGTTCCAGCATCTGTTAATGTCGTGTTAGTTCCTGGTAAATAATCATCGTTTGCTAATACATTTACAACGCCTGATAAACCTTCTACAACCGTTAACACATCTGAACTTACGGCTGGAACTAATGGATTTGGATCTGATGAATCTGGATTACCATCATTATCATCATCTAAATCTGTAACATCTGGATCACCATCATTATCATTATCTGGTTGAACTGTAATTGTAACTGCTGTCGTTTTACATACTGATGGATTTACAGCTGTATTACAAACTGTATAATCTACTGTTACTGTTGTTCCTTCTTCTCCTTCAGCTGGTGTATAAGTCATCTCTCCGGTTAATGGATCAAAACTTACAACACCTGCAGCAGTTCCTGTTCCTGCATCTGTTATGGTCGTGTTAGTTCCTGGTAAATAATCATCATTTACTAATACATTTACAACACCTGATAAACCTTCTACAACCGTTAACACATCTGAACTTACGGTTGGAACCAATGGATTTGGATCTGATGAATCTGGATTACCATCATTATCATCATCTAAATCTGTAACATCTGGATCGCCATCATTATCATTATCTGGTTGAACTGTAATTGTAACTGCTGTCGTTTTACATACTGATGGATTTACAGCTGTATTACAAACTGTATAATCTACTGTTACTGTTGTTCCTTCTTCTCCTTCAGCTGGTGTATAAGTCATCTCTCCGGTTAATGGATCAAAACTTACAACACCTGCAGCAGTTCCTGTTCCTGCATCTGTTATGGTCGTGTTAGTTCCTGGTAAATAATCATCGTTTGCTAATACATTTACAACACCTGATAAACCTTCTACAACCGTTAATGTTTCTGGACTTACACCTGGTACTAGTGGATTTGGATCTGATGAATCTGGATTACCATCGTTATCATCATCTAAATCTTCACTATCTGGTATTCCGTCATTATCTGTATCTAAAGAATCTAAATAATCTGGTGTTCCATCATTATTATCATCATCATCATTAAAATTACCATTGTTATTGTTGTCTTCATCCTTAGTTAAAACACCATCATTATCGTCATCTTCGTCTAAATAATTAGGTATCCCATCATTGTCAGAATCGTCATCCGTTGGATCTCCGTTAATACTAACAACATCTTCTTCTAAAGTATTAATACCATCATTATCATCATCTATATCTTGGAAATCTAAAACTCCATCTTTATCTGAATCTTGAGGGTTATTGATTGTTGTACCGCTTTCTGCGCCATCTTCTATTGCATCAAATAATCCGTTTGCACCAGAATTTGTTTCTGCACCATCAATTCTTCCATCGTTGTCTAAATCTACTTGTCCAAAGCCTGACTCTATTAAATCGCTAATACCGTCACCATCTGAATCTAAATCAAGAGAATCTGGAATACCGTCTTTATCTGTATCTCTTAATGGATCTCCGTTTTGTTCTACTGAATCTGGAATTCCGTCATTATCATCATCTAAATCTACGCTATCTGGCACACCATCGTTATCATTATCTTTAATTTCTCTGTAATCTACTTCTGGTGTAGATGTATTATCAAGGTCTGGTAAATCTATTGCACCGTTATCTTGATCATCATTTACATCAAATAATGCACCTGCTGTGTTATTGTCATCATAACTATCTAATAAACCATCTGCATCAGAATCATTATTAACAGTTGCCTTAACAAAACCGGCTTCTTCTGTATCATTTAAACCATCATTATCTGAATCTAAATCTAAATAATCTGGATTAAAATCACCTTCTGTATCTACAGGTATTAATCCGCTTATTACAGCATTGTTATCGTAAGCATCTATTAAACCATCCATATCTGCATCTGCTGTTGCAGAAATTGGCTTGATATAACCTGCTGTAGTTTGCGCTTCTACGTTATCAGGAATTCCGTCGTTATCTGAATCAATATCCTTATCATCTGATATTCCGTCTCCGTCGCTATCAATACCATCATTTACTGTAAATAATGGGAATGTTCCAGGACCTGAGTTTTCTGAAGTTCCGTTGGTTTGTGATGGAGAGCTTGATGCCGTATTTCCTTCAAACAATCCGTTTATTGCACAACCAGAGAATAACACAGAACCTAAGTTTGTATTTGATGATGCTGATAATAATTCTGCAGAGAATCTAATATCAAAAGCAGAAGTATTATAGTAACCAAAGTAAGTTGCTAACCTTGGTGATACATCTACACCTGCATAAGTATCATCTGGTCCCTCAAAAGTTACTAAACCAGTTGCTGAGTTATCTGTAACAGTTAATAATGTTGCATTATCTACCGCATATAAACCTGGTCTAGAAAGTATTACAGATTCTCTAGCGTTAGCTCCATCTATATCAAATATGGCACCACTAAATCTACTAATATTGTAAAGAGTGTTAGTATTATCGTTAACTAATGTAACTCTAAATGCCATTTCTGCTTTATTACCTGTTGGTGTTGGCACAGTGTATTCTGGTTGCCAAGCATCTGGATTACCTGTAGTAGAATTATCTATAGAAATTAATGAAGCTCCTCCTTTAATGTCTGTAATTTCTACAATTGCATCTAAAATTCCACCCGTTCCACCGAAACCTGTAACATCTACAACATTTTCAAAACGATATTTAGCTCCTATAGAACCCGAACCAGAAACACCTGTTCCTGCTACATAAGTTGGATTTTGGAAACTTACGTTTGGTAAAATACAACCAGGGTTGTTTGCTGATGATGAAGGAATATATCCTAACGATTCAACTACATCTACAATTCCATCGTTATCATCATCAATATCTATATCATCTGTAATACCATCACCGTCTGTATCAACTAACACTCCGAAAGTAATTTTATCTCTAAAATCTACTTCTGCTGTTCCTGGATCTTGATCGTTAGGGAATAATGTAACATCTTGATTGTTATTTGATGCTGCATCTGGATCTGTTAAGCCGCCTGTGTTTAAATCAAACGCATCATCTAAACCATCTCCATCTGAATCTACTCCTGAAAATACATTTCCATTGTCTGCAACATTATCTCCATCTGTATCATAAGCTTCAACCGTATCTAGAACACCGTCGCCATCTGAATCTACATCTGTATAATCTGGCGGATCTATACCATCTGTATTTAATGGGAATCTAATTGGGTTACCAGATCCTGGTGCAGTTTCATAAACATCTGCTAAACCATTGCCATCAGAATCTACTCCTGGTGCAATGTAACCCACTGTAGTTTGCCATTCGATGTTATCTACAATTCCGTCATTATCTGAATCTAAATCTAAATAATTTGGCAATGCATCTGAATCTGCATTTTCTGGATTATTTACTGGAGATCCTGTTATAGAACCACAAGGCGCACAGTCTAAATCGTAAGCATCATCGATACCATCTTTATCTGTATCTACACCTGAAGGAGCTACATACGTTAATGGATTTTGCGCTTCGATGTTATCTATAATTCCGTCTGCATCTGAGTCTAAATCTTTGTAATTTGGAACTCCGTCGCCGTCTGAATCTAATACTGGTAATGGATTATTAGCAATCGTATCATCTAAACCATCATTATTAGTATCTGTAAAGTTATCTACTTTACCGTCTCCATCTGCATCAACTCCGCCTGCTTCAACTAAGTCAGAAATACCGTCATTATCTGAATCATTATCAAACTGATCTATAATTCCGTCTTTATCTTTATCAAAATTATCGTCAATTCCGTCATTATTCTCATCTAAAGTAATATTATCTGGATCTTTATAATCTGGAATTCCATCATTATCGGTATCTGCTAATGGATCATTTCCTCCATTTTCAACAACATCTGAGATTCCGTCATTATCATCATCTAAATCAACACTATCAATAATTCCGTCTCCGTCTGTATCTGGAAGAACTGTAACAGTTACCTGTGCTTCATTAGATAAAAGACCATTATTATCCTCTACCGTATAAATTACATTAGCCTCACCTGTAAATTCTAATTCTGGTGTAAATACTATATTACCAAGATTATCAACAGTATAAGTTCCCTCACCTGCAATAATTAATGGTGTAGTAGAATTACCTGTGTTACTAGCATTGTTAGGATCTATTAATATTATTGTAGATGCATCTACAGTACCATCAGTATCTGTATCATTTGCAGTTACAGTTGGTATTGTTACTGGTGTGTTTTGAATTGTTGTTTCAGTATCATTACCTGCAACTGGTGCATCGTTTTCTCCTGTAACAGTAATATCTAATGTTGCATCACTATTTTCATTTCCGTCTGAAACTGTATAAGTAATCTGAGGAACATTACCTGTAAAGTCTAATGCAGGTGTAAAAGTATAACTACCATCAGAATTTATAATTAAATCTCCTTCTGTTAAAGAAATTGTATTTCCTGCTGGTGTATCTACGCCTCCTACAGTAAATTCTAATATTGTTAACGGAGTTCCTTCAACGTCATTATCGTTAATTAATAATCCATTTGAAGCGTTTACAGCTAATACAGTATCTTCTGCAGTTGTATTAACATCTGCAACGGCATTTGGTGCATCATTTACAGCTGTAATTGTTATTCCTATTATTGCTTCGTTAGAAACTAAACCTTCATTATCTTCTACTGTGTACTTAATATCTGCAACACCATTAAAGTTTGGCAACGGTGTAAAAACTACATTACCTAAAGTATCTACAGAATAACTACCAACACCAGATATAACTAATGGGTTAGAAGAGTTACCTGTATTTGCTGCGTTGTTAGGATCTATCAATATAATAGTAGTTGCATCGATAGCTGCACTATCATCGGTATCGTTATTTGTTATTAATGATACATTTACTGGTGCATCTTCATTACTAGTATTTCCTAAATCATCTACAGCAACTGGTGCATCATTAACACCTGTTACAGATATGTCTAGAGTACTTGTTGTTGATAATGAACCGTCTGTAACTGTATAAGTAACTTGAGGCACAGCACCTAAGAAATCTGTTGCTGGGTTATAAATATAACTACCATCTCCGTTTACAGTTATTGCACCTTCTACTAAGTTTACTGTTGTACCTGCAGTATAATCTGTTCCGTTTATAGTAAACTGTGTTAATGTTAAAGGCGTACCGTCTGTATCTGAATCGTTAATTAACAATCCTGCAGAAGCGCCAACACTTAATTGTACATCTTCTGGTGTTGTATTAGTATCTGCAATAGCAACTGGCACATCATTAACAGGAGTAATATTTAATGTTAATGTACTACTAGAATTGTCTGTTGGTGTTCCGTCTGAAATTGTGTAATTAATTACCGGAACCGAACCATTATAATTTGCTGTTGGTACAAAAGTATAACTACCATCTGCATTAATTGTTATTTGACCTTCTGTAATTGTTGCTGTTTCTCCTGCAGTATAGTTTGTACCATCAACCTGGAAAGTAACTACAGTTAGTGTTTCTCCTGGATTAGAATCGGTATCATTATTTAATAAACCATTTACTGCATCTACAGTTAAAGTTACATCTTCTGGTGTAGATTCTGCATCTGGATTTGCAACTGGTGGCAAGAATGATTTTGGCACTGTAATATTTACAGTTGCAGTGTCACACAAGCCATTAGTATCACAAACTTGATATTCGAAAGAATCTGACCCTTTGTTAAAACCAGGGTTTGGAGTATAAGTTATTGTATTATCTCCGTTAATTACCACAGTACCATTTGCTGGCTGAGTAACAATTGATGAAACATTTAACACGTCTCCATCTACATCTGTATCATTTGGTAAAACAGCTATTACTACTGCTACTCCAGGATCTGTTGATGTCACGTCATTTGTTGCTACAGGCGCATCATTTATAGGAGAAACTGAAATATCTAATGTTGAGTTTGCTGTATTTGCACCATCTGTAATTGTATAGGCAATTTGTGGTAAAGAACCATTAAAATTAGCAATTGGTGTAAATGTGTAACTACCATCAGAATTTATTAATAAACTTCCTTCTGCTAAAGAAACTGTGTTTCCGGCAATATAAGTTGTACCGTTTACTGTAAATGTTGTAACACTTAAAGAACTGTTTTCTGTATCAGAATCATTAGTTAATAATCCGTTTGCAGCAGTAACCGTTAACGGCGTGTCTTCATTTGTAGTATTTGTATCTAAAACTGCAATAGGTACATCGTTAATTGGATTTACAACTATATCTAGTGTACTCATCACAGAATTTAACCCATCATTTGCTGTATAAGTTACTTGTGGTACATCACCATTAAAATTAGAGGCAGGCGTAAATGTATAACTACCGTCTGATTCTATTTGTAAAACACCTTCTGTTAAGCTAATTGGAGCTCCTACAGTTTCTGAATTACCATTGATAGTTAACGCTGTAACAGTTAAAGTATCATTTTCTAAATCTGTATCATTAGCTAGAATACCGTTTGCTGCTGATACTATTAATGGAGTATCCTCATTCGTATCATTTGAATCTGCGATAGCAACTGGTGCATCGTTTACTGCAGTTACAGTAATATCTAAAGTTCCTGGTACTGTTGCTGAACCATCTGTAACATTATATGTTACTTGCGGCACTACTCCGTTAAAATTAGATGCTGGCGTAAATGTGTAACCTCCATCAGAAGTAATTTTTAAAACTCCTTCAGTAAAAGTTGCGGTTTCACCTGCACCATAAGTTGTACCGTCTACAACAAAAGTTGCTATACTTAATGGATCTCCGTCTAAATCTGAATCATTTGTTAACAATCCGTTTGCTGCAGTTACAATTAACTGCGTATCTTCTGTTGTCGAATTTACTTCGTCTACAACCACCGGATTATCATTTACTGATGTTACAGTAATTCCGATTGTTGCAACATTTGATGTTAATGGCGTTCCGTCGTTATCCTGAATTGTATAATTAATATTTGCTGGTCCGTTAAAATTATCTGCCGGATCAAATGTTACATTTCCTAAATTATCAACAGAATAAGTTCCAACTCCTGCAATTAATAATGGTATTGCAGTGTTTCCTGTATTTGTTGGATCGTTTGGATCTATTAAAGTAACTGTTGATGGATTTACAGCAACATCATCTGTATCATTATTACCAATTGTAGCAACGGTAACATCGGTATCTTCTAATGTTGTTGTTCCTAAATCATTTAATGCTATCGGTGCATCATTAACAGGTGTAACTGTTATATCTAAAGTTCCAGGAACTGTTGCAGAACCATCTGTAACATTATAGGTTACTTGCGGTACTACTCCGTTAAAGTTAGTTGCTGGTGTAAAAATATAACTACCATCTGATGAAATTTCTATAGAACCTTCTGGTAAACTTACCGTTTCACCTGCTGTGTAAACGTTTCCTCTAACTTCAAAAGTTGCTATACTTAATGGATCTCCGTCTAAATCTGAATCATTTGTTAACAATCCGTTTGCTGCAGTTACAATTAACTGCGTATCTTCTGTTGTCGAATTTACTTCGTCTACAACCACCGGATTATCATTTACTGATGTTACAGTAATTCCGATTGTTGCAACATTTGATGTTAATGGCGTTCCGTCGTTATCCTGAATTGTATAATTAATATTTGCTGGTCCGTTAAAATTATCTGCCGGACCAAATGTTACATTTCCTAAATTATCAACAGAATAAGTTCCAACTCCTGCAATTAATAATGGTATTGCAGTGTTTCCTGTATTTGTTGGATCGTTTGGATCTATTAAAGTAACTGTTGATGGATCTACAGCATCATCATCTGTATCATTATTACCAATTGTAGCAACGGTAACATCGGTATCTTCTAATGTTGTTGTTCCTAAATCATTTACTGCTATTGGTGCATCATTAACAGGTGTAACTGTTATATCTAAAGTTCCAGGAACTGTTGCAGAACCATCTGTAACATTATATGTTACTTGCGGCACTACTCCGTTAAAGTTAGTTGCTGGTGTAAAAATATAACTACCATCTGATGAAATTTCTATAGAACCTTCTGTTAAACTTACAGTTTCACCTGCTGTGTAAACGTTTCCTCTAACTTCAAAAGTTGCTATACTTAATGGATCTCCGTCTAAATCTGAATCATTTGTTAACAATCCGTTTGCTGCAGTTACAATTAACTGCGTATCTTCTGTTGTCGAATTTACTTCGTCTACAACCACCGGATTATCATTTACTGATGTTACAGTAATTCCGATTGTTGCAACATTTGATGTTAATGGCGTTCCGTCGTTATCCTGAATTGTATAATTAATATTTGCTGGTCCGTTAAAATTATCTGCCGGATCAAATGTTACATTTCCTAAATTATCAACAGAATAAGTTCCAACTCCTGCAATTAATAATGGTATTGCAGTGTTTCCTGTATTTGTTGGATCGTTTGGATCTATTAAAGTAACTGTTGATGGATCTACAGCAACATCATCGGTATCATTATTACCAATTGTAGCAACGGTAACATCGGTATCTTCTAATGTTGTTGTTCCTAAATCATTTACTGCTATCGGTGCATCATTAACAGGTGTAACTGTTATATCTAAAGTACTTGTTACTGTATCTATTGTACCATCTGTAATTGTATAAGTTACTTGTGGTAAATTTGCAGTAGAATCTGATGCTGGTACAAACACATAACTACCATCTGCATTAATAGTTATAGAACCTTCTGTAACATTTGCAGTAGTTCCTGCTGTAAAAGTAGTTCCTCCAATTTCAAATTCTTTTACAGAAAGTACATCTCCATCGATATCTGTATCATTATCTAATATTCCGTTTGCAGCATTTACTGTTAACGTAGTATCTTCTAAAGTAGTTTCATTATCTTGATTTGCTATCGGAGCATCATTAATAGGATTAACAGTTATATCTAAAGTACTAGTTGCGTTTGGCGTTCCTGTACCATCTGTAATTGTATAAGTTACTTGTGGTACTGCGCCATTAAAATTAGTTGCTGGTTCAAAAGTATAACCACCACCTGCATTAATTGTTAAATTACCTTGTGGTAAATTAGCTGTACTTCCTGCTGCATAATTTACACCTCCTGCAGTAAACTGTGTTACTGTAATAGCATCTAAATTTGCATCCGTATCATTCTTAATTAAGCTTTTTGCATCAGCATCTGCTACTACTAAGTTAACTTCTTCATCTGTTTGATTAGTATCTGGATTTGCAACCGGAGAGAATGCAGATTGTGGTACTGCAATTGTTACAACAGCAGTATCTGTTCCTCCATTTCCATCAGAAATTTCATAAGTAAATGTGTCTGTTCCGTTGTTAAACCCTGGTTGAGGTGTATATGTAACTACATCGTCTGATGTATCTGCAGGAGTTCCGTTATCAAAAATTACAGCGGTACCTTTTGTTGGTGCAACAGTAATATTACTTATTGATAAAATATCTCCATCTAAATCAGAATCATTTGTTAATACCGGAATATTTACTGAAATATTTGGATCTGTAGATGATGTATCATCTAGCGCCACCGGATTATCATTTACAGGCGTTACAGTAATTTTTAATGTACTGTTTGCTGTATTTACACCATCTGTAGCTGTGTAAGTTACAGTAGGTACAGCTCCGTTAAAGTTTAATGCTGGCACATAATCGTAACTACCATCTGTATTTAAAGTAATTGTTCCTGATGGAATTGTAGCAGTTTGTCCTGCTGTGTATGATGTTCCAGATACTGTAAATTTACTTACAGTTAATGCATCTCCATCAATGTCAGAATCGTTGTTCAATACTCCATTAGCTGCGTTTACATTTAGCGTTACATCTTCTGATGTTGTATCTGTATCTGCAATTAATGTTGGTGTATCATTTGTTGGATTTACTGTAATAATTAATGTTGATGTAGCTGAATCTGTTCCGTCTGAAACTGTATAAGTTGCTGTTTGTACAACCCCGTTAAAGTTTGGTGTTGGCACAAATGTATAACTACCATCTGTATTAATTGTTAAATCTCCTTCTGTAACAGAAACTGAATTTCCTGCTAGAACAGTTGTTCCTCCGATTTCAAATTGCGTTACGCTAATTGAATTTGTATCAATATCAGAATCATTTGTAAGAACACCATTTGTTGATGCTACATTTAAGGTTACATCTTCATTTGTTTCATCTGTATCTGCAATTGCAGTTGGCGCATCATTTACAGGATTAATAGACAATGTTAAAGTGCTATTTGCTGTATTGGCTCCATCTGAAATTGTGTAATTAATAAGAGGAACAGCTCCATTATAATTTAATGCTGGCGTAAAGTCATAACTTCCGTCTCCATTAATTTTTAAAACTCCTTCTGTTATTGTTGCAGTTGCACCCGCTGTATAAACTGTACCGTTTACGGTAAATTGAGTAACAGTTATTGCATCACCTTCTGGATCAGAATCGTTATTCAATAATCCGTTTGCAGCATTTACATTAATTGCAACATCTTCATCTGTTGAATTGGTATCTGTATTTGCAATTGGCGAATCATTAACAGCAGTTACGTTAATATCTAATGTTGTAGATGCTGTTAAAACACCATCTGTAATTGTGTAGGTTACTTGAGGCACAGCTCCGTTAAAGTTACTAGCTGGCACATAAGTATAACTACCATCAGAATTTAATTTGATTGTTCCTGCTGATGTAGTTGCAGTTTCTCCTGCTAAATAAGATGTAGTTTCTACTACAAAACCAGTTACATTAATTACATCTCCATCTAAATCAGAATCATTTTTAAGTACTCCGTCTGCTGGTACAACATTTAAAGCGACATCTTCTGTAGTTGAATTTGTATCTAAAATTGCTGTTGGTGCATCATTTGTTGCATTTATCGTTAACGTTAATGTACTATTAGCTGTGTTTGTACCATCTGTAATAGTATAATTAACAACAGGAACAGCGCCATTATAATTTAATGCTGGTGTAAAACTATAACTACCATCTGCATTTATTTGAATATCTCCTTCTGTTATACTTGCTAAAGTTCCAGCAGTATATTCTGTTCCTCCAATTGTAAATTTAGTTACAGTTATTGGGTCATTTTCTGGGTCTGAATCATTATTTAATAATCCGTTTGCTGCGGTAACATTTAATGTAACATCTTCGTTGGTTGCATTTGTGTCTACGTTTGCAAATGGCGAATCGTTTATTGGAGTAACATTAATATCTAAAGTTGATGTTGAAGTATCATTACCATCTGTAGCCGTATAAGTTACAGTTGGCACCGCGCCATTAAAGTTAGTTGCTGGTGTATAAACATAACTACCGTCTGCATTTAACCTTAAAGTTCCTTCTGATAAGTTAGCTGTATTTCCTGGTGTATAATTTGTACCACTAACTGTAAATTGAGTTACCGTTAAGCTATTATTTTCTTTATCTGTATCGTTACTTAAAACTCCGTTTATTGCAGATACATTTAATTGAATATCTTCTTGTGTACTATTTGTATCTACTACTAAATCTGGTGCATCATTGATTGGTGTTACTTCTATTTTTAAAGTTGTATTAGAAGTATTTGTACCATCTGAAACAGTATAAGTAACTGTAGAAACTGGTCCGTTGAAATCTGTTGTAGGTGTATATTCATAACTACCATCAGAATTTAATTTGATTGAACCTTCTGCAAAATTTGCTGTTTCACCTGCATTGTAAGTTATACCAGCAACAGAAAATTGTGACACAGTTAATGGATCTACATCAATATCAGAATCATTATTTAAAACCCCATTTGCTGCATTTACGGTTAATACTGTATCTTCTGATGTAGTATCTGTATCTAACACTGCCGTTGGCGCATCATTTACAGGAGTTACACTAATATTTAATGTACTTGTTTCTGTTAATGAACCATCAGAAACCGTGTAAGTTATTTCTGGTACATTCCCGTTAAAATTTAATGCTGGTAAAAATGTATAACTACCGTTTGCATTTAATTTTAAAGTTCCTTCTGTTAAAACTATATCTTCTCCTACGTTTTTAGGTGTGCCTCCAATAGAAATTGCTGTCACTGAAATTGCATCACCATCAACATCAGAATCATTATTTAAAACTCCGTTTGCTGCTGCTACAGATAATAATGTATCTTCTAAAGTACTGTTTACATCTGGATTTGCATCTGGCCTATCATTAATAGGATTTACTGTAATATCTAATGTAGATGTTGTAGTTGTTATACCGTCTGAAACAGTATAAGTAACTTTTGGGATACTTCCATTAAAGTTTGTTGCAGGAGTTAAAGTATAACTACCATCAGAATTAACTACTAAATCTCCTTCTGTAATAGAAGCTGTATTACCTGCTAAGTATGTAGTTCCATCAATAGAAATCTGTGTTACCATTAAAGGATTTCCGTCAACATCAGAATCATTACTTAGAACACCATTTGTTGCATTTACATTTAATGTGTTTCCTTCATCAACAGAATTTACATCGGCTGTTGCAACAGGAACATCATTTGTTCCGTTAATAGTAATTCCAATTGTTGCTTGATTTGAAGAAACTAAACCTTCATTATCTCTAATTGTATATTTAATATTTGCATTTCCATTAAAATTGGCTACAGGAGAAAACAAAACATCTCCGTTATTATTAACCGTATAAGTACCCACGTTTACAATTATTAATGGATTCGTAGAGTCTCCAAAATTAGAAGCGTTGCTTGGATCTATAAGTCTTATTGTTGATGGATCTACAGAACCATCATCTGTATCATTAGCACCAATTGCTGTTACAGTAATTGGGTTATCTTCATTTCCTGAATTTCCTAAATTATCTACTGCTACTGGCGGATCATTTACCGGTGTTACAGAAATATTTAATGTTGCATCTACATCTACAGTACCGTCTGTTAATGTATAAGTAACTTCTGGGAAGCTTCCATTAAAATCTGTAGCTGGTGAAAAAGTATAACTACCATCACTTAAAAGTGTTAGTGTACCTTCTGTAACCGTTACAGTTGTTCCTGCAGTACTAACTGTACCGTTAATTTCAAATTCTTTTACAGAAATTGCATCTCCGTCTAAATCATCATCATTATCTAAAACTCCATTTGCAGCAGTTACATTTAAAACTGTATCTTCATTTGTTGTATTAGTATCGTTTTCTGCAACTGGTGTATCGTTTACTGGTGTTACTTCTATATCTAGTGTACCAGATGCATCTGTTGTTAAACCAGAATTATCTGTTACAACATATGTTACTTGAGGTATATCTCCATTATAATTTAATGCTGGTATAAATTCATAACTTCCGTCTGCATTAATTTTTAAAGAACCTACCGCTGGAATAACTGATGTTTCGCCTGCTAATTTAGAACCAGGAATACCATCTACAGAAAAACTTACAACAGATAAAGTATCTAAGTTACCGTCGGTATCATTCTTTAAAACTCCGTTTGCAGCTAAAACCGTTAATGTAACATCTTCTAAAGTAGAATTTGAATCTGGATTTGCAACAGGTGGAAATGGTGAAATAGGAACTGTTACATTTACAACTGCTGTATCTGTGCCCCCATTTCCGTCTGATATTTCATACGTAAAACTATCAGACCCGTTATTAAACCCAGCATTTGGTGTATATTTAACTGTACCGTTAGGATTTATACTTGCAGTACCGTTCGCTGGCTGAACTGTAATACTACTTACAGAAATCGTGTCTCCGTCTAAATCATCATCATTTGACAATACCGGAATATCTATTGCAACTCCTGGATCTGTACCTGCTGAATCATTATTAGCAACTGGCGCATCATTTATTGGTGTTACTGTTATATTTAATGTGCTATTTGCTGTGTTTGTTCCGTCACTTACAGTATATGTTACTTGTGGTACTGATCCATTGTAATCTTCCTCTGGTACAAATGTATAGCTACCATCTGAATTTACTGTTAACGTTCCTACATTTGGTATTGCTCTTACTCCTGGTGAACCTGCTGAAACAGGAACTGTTATTCCGCCAACTACATATTGAGTAACAGTTAACGTATCTGAATCAATATCTGTATCATTATCATCTATTAATCCGTCTGCTTTTGCTACTGTTAATGTTACATCTTCATTTACTGTGGCAACATCTGGATTTGCTACTGGCGCATCATTTACTGCTTTAATTGTAATAATCTCATTCGCAGTGGCTGTTTCTCCGTTACCATCATTTATTACATAAGCAAATGTTGAGGTTCCGTTGTAATTCGCATCTGCTTTAAAACTAATTGCTCCTGCTGCTGAAACTGTTACGATTCCATCTGGAACTGTAATGCTTTGTGCTGTTCCTGGTATTAATGCTGTTCCGTTGATACTTGTAATTGAGATTGTGTCTCCGTCTACATCATCATCTCCTGTTAACGGTAATAAGGTTACAGCTGTATCTTCATTTGTTGTATATGTATCATCAACAGCTACTGGCGCATCGTTTACTGGTGTTACTGTTATATTTAATGTGCTATTTGCTGTGTTTGCTCCATCACTTACTGTGTATGTTACTTGTGGTACTGATCCGTTGTAATCATCTAAAGGTACAAAACTATAACTACCATCTGAATTTACTGTCAACGTTCCTACATTTGGTATTGCTCTTACTCCTGGTGAGCCTGCTGCAACCGGAACTGTTATTCCGTCGACTACATATTGAGTAACAGTTAACGTATCTGCATCAATATCTGTATCATTATCATCTATTAATCCGTCTGCTTTTGCTACTGTTAATGTTACATCTTCATCTACTGTGGCAACATCTGGGTTTGCTAATGGCGCATCATTTACTGCTTTAATTGTAATAATCTCATTTGCAGTGGCTGTTTGTCCGTTACCATCACTTATTACATATGCAAATGTTGAGGTTCCGTTGTAATTCGCATCTGCTTTAAAACTAATTGCTCCTGCTGCTGAAACTGTTACGGTTCCATCTGGAACTGTAATGCTTTGTGCTGTTCCTGGTGTTAATGCTGTTCCGTTGATACTTGTAATTGAGATTGTGTCTCCGTCTACATCATCATCTCCTGTTAATGGTAATAAGGTTACAGCTGTATCTTCATTTGTTGTATATGTATCATCAACAGCTACTGGCGCATCATTTACTGGTGTTACTGTTATGTTTAATGTGCTGTTTGCTGTGTTTTCTCCATCACTTACTGTGTATGTTACTTGTGGTACCGATCCGTTATAATCAGCTAATGGTACAAAACTATAACTACCATCTGAATTTACTGTCAACGTTCCTACATTTGGTATTGCTCTTACTCCTGGTGAGCCTGCTGCAACCGGAACTGTTATTCCGCCAACTACATATTGAGTAACAGTTAACGTATCTGCATCAATATCTGTATCATTATCATCTATTAATCCGTTTGCTTTTGCTACTGTTAATGTTACATCTTCATTTACTATCGCAACATCTGGATTTGCTACTGGCGCATCATTTACTGCTTTAATTGTAATAATCTCATTCGCAGTGGCTGTTTGTCCGTTACCATCATTTATTACATATGCAAATGTTGAGGTTCCGTTGTAATTCGCATCTGCTTTAAAACTAATTGCTCCTGCTGCTGAAACTGTTACGGTTCCATCTGGAACTGTAATGCTTTGTGCTGTTCCTGGTGTTAATGCTGTTCCGTTGATACTTGTAATTGAAATCGTATCTCCGTCTACATCATCATCTCCTGTTAATGGTAATAAGGTTACAGCTGTATCTTCATTTGTTGTATATGTATCATCAACAGCTACTGGCGCATCATTTATTGGTGTTACTGTTATATTTAATGTGCTATTTGCTGTGTTTGTTCCGTCACTTACAGTATATGTTACTTGTGGTACTGATCCATTGTAATCTTCCTCTGGTACAAATGTATAGCTACCATCTGAGTTTACTGTTAACGTTCCTACATTTGGTATAGCTCTTACTCCTGGTGAACCTGCTGAAACAGGAACTGTTATTCCGCCAACTACATATTGAGTAACAGTTAACGTATCTGCATCAATATCTGTATCATTATCATCTATTAATCCGTCTGCTTTTGCTACTGTTAAAGTTACATCTTCATTTACTGTCGCAACATCTGGATTTGCTACTGGCGCATCATTTACTGCTTGAATTGTAATAATCTCATTTGCAGTGGCTGTTTCTCCGTTACCATCATTTATTACATAAGCAAATGTTGAGGTTCCGTTGTAATTCGCATCTCCTTTAAAACTAATTGCTCCTGCTGCTGAAACTGTTACGGTTCCATCTGGAACTGTAATGCTTTGTGCTGTTCCTGGTGTTAATGCTGTTCCGTTGATACTTGTAATTGAGATTGTGTCTCCGTCTACATCATCATCTCCTGTTAATGGTAATAAGGTTACAGCTGTATCTTCATTTGTTGTATATGTATCATCAACAGCTACTGGCGCATCATTTACTGGTGTTACTGTTATATTTAATGTGCTGTTTGCTGTGTTTTCTCCATCACTTACTGTGTATGTTACTTGTGGTACCAATCCGTTATAATCAGCTAAGGGTACAAAACTATAACTACCATCTGAATTTACTGTTAACGTTCCTACATTTGGTATTGCTCTTATTCCTGGTGAGCCTGATGCAACAGGAACTAGTGTTCCGTCGACTACATATTGAGTTATTGATAATGGATTGGCATCTACATCTGAGTCATTATTTAATAAACCATTTACAGTATTTACATTTATAGTAACCTCTTCTTCTTCTGTTGCAGAATCCGGATTTGCAACTGGTGCGTCATTTACCGGTGTTACCGAAATATCTAAAGTAGCTTGATTAGAAACTAAATCATCATCATCTTTAACTGTATATAAAATATCTGCAGATCCGTTGAAGTTTTCTAAAGGAACAAAAGTTACTGTTCCTAAAGCATTTACCGAATACGTACCAACATTTGCAATTACTAAAGGATCTCCATTAGAACCTGTATTCGCTGCATTATTTGGATCAATTAAAGTAACAGTTGAAGCGTCTATTGTACCGTCTACATCTGTGTCATTTGCCCCTATTGTTGTTAAAGTTTGTGTTGCTCCTTCTAAACCAGAAGAAGTATCATTATTAGCAATTGGCGCATCATTTACATCAGTAACTGTAATTCCTATTACAGCCTCATTAGAAACATTATTATTACTATCTTTTACAGTATAATTAATGTTTGCCGCACCATTGTAATTTAAAACTGGTGTGAATTTTACATTTCCTAAAGGATCAACCTCATAAGAACCAATATTAGCTATAACTAATGGTGTACCTGTTGAACCTGTATTTGAAGTATTATTTGGATCTATCAAAATTACTGTTGATGGATCTGGATTTGTATCTTCTACATCTGTATCATTCGCTACAATTGTTGCAACTGTTATAACTGTATCTTCATTTGTTGAATTGTTTAAATCATCTACAGCAACTGGTGGATTATTGTTTACCGTTAATGTTGCTGGTGGTGTTGATGGTGTTTCACAACTATAATCTGTTTTAGAAACAATTACCTGATATTGGTAATTATTTTCTGTTGTAGATAAGTTAGAAATAGTTAAAGAATTTGTAGTTACTCCTGCATATTTACCTCCGTTGGTAATATTTGTAAAAGTAGAACCACCATCTGTACTTTCTTGCCATTGAAAAACATTACCTGTTGATGTTACTTCAAAAGTTACACTACCTTGAATAAAACCAGATTGATCTTGAGGTTGCTGACTAATTACTACTGGTGTACCAGCTGTAATAACATTTGTATTACTACCTGAATATGAAGTAGTAGCACCTGTAACCGTACCATTTGTTGCATAACCTGTACCTGCTACTTCTCCTGATTTTGTAGTACTTTCTATATGACCTGCTTCTCTTACATCTGGACAAGAATCGTTGTCTGAATCTGTATCTTGATGATCAGGTGTACCATCTAAATCTGTATCGAAATTATCGTTAATTCCGTCTGAATTTGTATCAACAAAACCTAAATAATCTGGATCTTTATAATCTGGAGTTCCATCATTATCTGAATCTGCGTCTGGATCTACATTACCTAGCGTTTCAGCTGTATCTAAAATACCATCATTATCATCATCTAAATCTAAAGCATCAGCAACGCCATCATTATCATTGTCTAAAATGTCTCTGTAATCTACATCTCCACCTGTATTTAAATCGCCATCTTCATCTGCAAAATCTGTTTTTGGGTCATTATATATTCCGTTAGCGTCATCATATCCGTCTACACTTTCAGAAGTGTTTTCTAATCCATTTACACCTGTAGTTCCGTTAGTTTTTCCATCTCCATTAGTATCTAATGCAGCATTTCCTACCTCTACAATATCTTTTAAAGTATCATTGTCTGAGTCTAAGTCTAAATAATCTGGTGTTCCGTCATTATCTGTATCAACAGGAACAACAGCGGTTCCAACTCCGTTTGTAGAATCATAAGCATCATTTAAACCATCCTCATCTGTATCATTTGCTGCTGGTAGAATGTAACCTAAAGTACTTTGTGCCTCTACATTGTCTGGAATAGAATCATCATCTGAATCTAAATCTAGATAATTTGGTAAACTATCTCCGTCTGTATTTGGTATTGTTAATTTTTCACCTGGGTTTAAAGCAGTATCTGCGTTACCATTTCTATCATCATAAGGGTCAATTGCATCTATCAACCCATCAGAATCTACATCATTTAACGACCCTGCACCATATTTTCCATCTCCATCTGGATCTATTCCTCCAGCTTCAATTACATCTGTTATTCCGTCATTATCAGAATCTAAATCTACAAAGTTAGGATTGTCTGCTCCTGCAGTATTTGGTATTGTTAAACTTGAAGTCTCGCTAGTTCCTGTTGTTGCTGTATCTGGTGAAACTGCTAAGGGAATTCCTTTAGAATTTACTTCTGTATTATCTAAAACACCTGTTCCTGGTTGTCCATTTCCATCTGGGTCAACTGTTCCTCCTGCTTCAATATAATCTGTAATACCATCATTATCTGTGTCTAAATCAAAATAATTAGGTATTCCATCTCCATCTTTATCAGACGGATTTGTTCTTGGATTATTATCACCATCTTCATTAAAATCTTCATCAACATCTAAAATACCATCGTTATCATCATCTAAATCTACGATATCATTAATTCCGTCACCATCATTATCTTGAGTAGAAGACTCTCTCCAATCTCTGTCTCCTCCAATAGGATCTGTATCTGGCTGTGTTTTTGCACCACCATTTACGCCAGATTGATCTCCGTTTGTTGCATTATTTGCTGTTGATATTCCTGAAACATTATCAAAAGCGTCATCTAAACCATCTCCATCTGCATCATTAAACTTATCAGGATCAATAGACCCGTCTGCAATTGGGTTTCCTAAATTATCTGTATCTCCCGTTAAATCTCTATTTGCATCAATTGAATTGTCTATGTTGTTCTCAGAAATATCAAATATCCCATCATTTTCAGAATCTGAATCTGCGTAATCTGGTGCAGAACCACCATCTGTGTTTGTGTAACCAATTCCTACTCCTCCATTATCAACATCATAAGCATTATCTAAACCATCTCCATCTGTATCTACTCCTGAAGGAGCAATATAACCTGTAGTTGATTGTCCTTCAATATTATCAATAATTCCGTCATTATCAATATCTATATCTAAATAATTTTTTACACCATCGCCGTCTCTATCTTGATTAAATCCAAAACTTCCTAAAATATTACCACTAAAATCTGGGTCATTAGTATCTGCTAAACCATCTGCATCTGCATCTGCTGGTATTCCTGTACCAACAATACCATTATTATCGCCATCCGTTACTTCAAAATTACCTTCAAAAGTATCTGGTAATCCATCGCCATCTGAATCTAAATCTAAATAATTAGGAATTGTATCTGTATCTGAATTTAAAAATGTTGGAAAAGTTCCTTCATTATCTATAGTGTCATGCCAACCATTATTGTTTGCATCAACAAAACCATCTACAATACCATCATTAGTGGTATCGTTATAAGTTACATTATTAGAAAAAGCTTCTTCTGTATCTGAAATACCGTCGTTATCTGAATCTCTATCTAAAAAGTTAAATAAGTTTGCATTTATATCTGATGCAGCATCTGTATTTATTGGATTATTTGCTGCAACACCACTTTCTGCGGCAGTTTCTAAACCATCTGCAAAACCATTTGCACCAACACTAACTGCTGCTGCATCTGCAATACCGTCATTGTTTGTGTCTGCATAACCCGCTTCTAAAACATCTGGAATAGCATCGTTATCTGAATCTAAATCTAAGTGATTTGGAATTCCGTCACCATCAAAATCAAAACCTGTAGCAATACCGTTTCCGTCTAATGTTCCAGAATCTGCATCTAAGTAATTTGGAGTTCCATCATTATCTGCATCTGCAGTTGGATCTGTACCTAATCCTTCAACAGTATCTAAAATTCCATCATTATCTGAATCTAAATCTGCTATATCTGCTACACCATCATTATCTGAATCTACATTTATTGTAATTGTTAATGTTGATGAAGCTGTTCCTGGTGTTCCAGTGTTATTATCTGTAATATTATATGTTGTTACTGGTACTGGCCCAGAATAATTTGCTGTCGGAACAAACTCATAACTACCATCAGAGTTAATTTGCAAAGTACCAACTCCTGCAATAGTTGCAGTTTGTCCTGCGTTATAATTTGTTGCGTCTCCTGCAATAGTAAAAGTGGTTACATTTAAAGTGGTTCCTGCATCAACGTCAGAGTCATTATTTAAAACTCCGTTTGCAGCATTAACTGTTAATGTTGTGTTTTCTGTAGTTGAATTTACATCTGCATTTGCTTCAGGAGCGTCATTTACAGATGTTATTGAAATATCTAGTAAAGCTTCATTAGATGCAAAACCACTATCATCATTTATTGTATAGTTGATGTCTGCATCGCCATTAAAATTATCTTCGGGAGTAAAAGTTACATTACCTGCAGCATCTACAGTGTAAGTTCCTTTACCTGCAATTACTAAAGGATTTCCTGTTTCTCCTGTATTTCCTGCATCTGTAGGATCTATTAAAATTATTGTTGATGGCACAACATTGCCATCTTCATCTGTATCATTATTACCAATTGTTGCAATATTAACAGGATTATCTTCTAATGCAGTTCCTGCGTCTGAATTTGCAACTGGTAAATCGTTTACAGCTGTTATTGTGATATCTGCTGTACCTGTTACTGGTGCTGCTATTCCGTCTGAAACTGTGTACGTAAATTCCCCCGGATCTGCTACTCCGTCGTAAGCAGTTGGTGCATCATAGATTAAACCCTCTACTTCTGCAGCAGTTAAATTAGAATTGTTTGCAACAACATCTCCGTTTGCTTTTTTAACAATTCCTAAATTTGGCAAACCTGTAACTGTTATTGTAATTGCATTTGCATCTGGATCTGTAGGCGCCGTTAAACCTAATGATGTACCCGTACTTTCTTCTGCAACAGTAATTGCATTGCTACTTGCTACTGGCGGATCATTTGTAAAAACAGTTAATGTTCCTGCATCTGAAATTGTAGGACAAGCATAAGTAGATTTAGAAACAACAACTCTATATTTGTAATTATTCTGTGCGCTTGTTACACCTGTAATAGTTAATGTATTTGTAGCTGTACCAGAATAAACACCACCGTCTAAAACAGTATTGTAAACTGTACCACCATCTGTACTAATTTCCCATTGAAAAATTGTACCATCTGTAGTTACGGTAAAAGTAGTGTTTTCTCCTACTAAAATATTTCTATTTGGTGGCTGAGCAGTTATAGAAGCTGCTGTACCTGCAGTTGAAACATTAGTATTTGTACCTGTATATGCCGTTGTAAAACCTGTAACTCTACCGTTTGTTGCGTTATAACCTGAACCCTGAACTTCTCCGGGCATTGTAGAGCTTTCTGTATGACCAGCTTCTAATACATCGTTACAACCATCACCATCTGCATCTGTATCAAATTGATCTATAGTTCCGTCTAAATCTATATCATATCTATCGTCTATGTTATCAGAATTTGAATCTACAAAACCAGAAATTGCAGGATCTTGGTAATCTAAAACTCCGTTATCATTAGTATCAACAATCGGGTCTCCGCTTGACGCATTTTCTGCCGAATCTAAAATACCATCATTATCATCATCTAAATCACAACCATCTGCAACACCATCATTATCGTTATCTAAATTATCATCAAAACCATTACATTCATCCACAGAATCTAAAACTCCGTCACCATCTGTATCTCCATCTACAACTACAATAATTTGTGCAGTTTCGCAATTATTTGCATTTGAACTATCACAAATTTTATAAACTAATGTATAACTTCCTGTTGCAGAATTTGCTGGTACAGATACTAAACCATCTGCATTAATTGTAGCACCGGTTAAGCCGTCTAAATCTATTAATGAGACTGTAACATTGGTAGAAGTTGCTGTTACACCATCTATTGTATCATTTGTAAAAACATTACCAGCAGTTCCACCATTAATACCATTTACAGCTGTTGCTGAAAAATCATCATTTGTTGCAACAATATTTGATATTGCAAATACTGATGCAAATGAAATATCATCTTCATGAACATTTTCTGTATGAGTTGCAGTTTCTGCCGTAGTAATTTCTGTACTTGTAACACTAAATACATTATCTACTTTTGTAGCTGTAATATCTGCTGCAGTAATTGTGTAAGAACCTGTGTACACCCAGCTCTCATCTGCATCTAAAATACTATTGTTATTTAAGTCTCCGCTATTTAATGTCATAGCAGTTCCTTTAGAGCTTGAAATCGCTACATTATTTAAAGGAATTGCACCAGAATTATATACCGCAACGCTATAATTAATTATATCGCCGGCATTTTTACTTCCGTCTGGAGTAGTTGCATTTGGCACAATTGTAATCGTTTGAGCGAAACTTGCGCTAATTGAAATAAATAAGAATGCGACAAGCAGAAATAACTGCCTTGTCTTTTTACTAAATTTATTTTTCAAGTTGAAAAGTGTGTACATTTTTTCCATCTTTTTAAATTTATTTATTAGTTATTACTGTTAGGTGTAGAATCTTTATCTGTTTCTGATGTAGAAAAGATTTCTGTATTGTTTGTAATAATTACACCTAAAGTATTTATTGTTGCTGCTATTTTAAGTTCTACAGAGTCATTAACTCCTATTGTAAGAGAACTTAAATCCCAGATACCAGTTGTTGGATTGTAGGTTGTATTTGTTGCAATTACAGAACTTGCTGCATTGTATGTTAAACCTGCTGGAAGCAAATCTCTTACCTGAACATTTGTTGCAGGTTGAGGCCCCGAGTTAGTTAACACCAATGTAAATATTACTGTTTCACCAATCTTTAAAATTGGTTTATCAACCTTTTTTGTTATGTTTAAATCTATAGCACAAGCTAAACTTACATTTGCATCTATAACATCGTTTGTAGAAGCTTGAGTAAAACCTGTTGCTCCTTGGCCACTAACAATAGGACTTCCGTTTGCATCTACATTAGCCCCTAAATTTTGTGAACTTCCACCAATACTACCACCTGTAAAAGTTGATAATTTATCTAAAGTTAATGTTGCTGCACCTTCAATTGCATCTGGACATCCGTCATTGTCTGAATCTGTGTCTAATGAGTTTGGAATACCATCTCCATCAAAATCGTAATTTGAACAAATAGGAACTACTACATCTATACCAAAATTTGCTGTTGAACCAGATACAGCGCCATATACACTTGTCCCTGTTCTTAGTGTAATAGGGTAACTTCCGGTAAAATAAAATACACCATCTGCACCATCATTATCGGCATCTAACTCATTAGAATGAAAACGATTACCAGGGTTTCCTGGTAGTGCTGCTAAACCGTCTGAAGATGTCCAGCCTGCAGGAGTTGCCACAGGTTGCTGAGATATTGGCTCAAAATATTGATAATAATCAGAAATGTTGTCTAAATCTGTAAAACGTAATGCTACAGGAATATTATTATTAGAAGAAGTTATTGTTACTAAATTAGAATTCTGACTTACATCAACTTCATAAGTTAACCTAATATTTGGTGATGCTGTATGGTTAGTCCCATTAAATATACCACCTAGACCAACTGGATTGCTAAGTGTAGCCGTAAATGTTACTACTTCTCCATCTACAGTAACTGTTCTAGTTGCTGTGTTTGCATCAACCTGAGTCCAATCTGTAGTATTTGTTATTAAGGTTGTGTTGTTACAGTCGTCTTCTACTGTATCTAAAATACCATCATTATCATCATCTACATCTACCGCATCTGGTATGCCGTCTTTATCATTATCATCACAAGTAATAACTGCTGTATTTAAATAATAAGCATTTGGTGTTGCATAAGAAGCTGTTGTTACTTTCCCTTCTGCATCAACCGCAGGAGCGCCAGAGCCATAAAATCCATTATTATCTGAATCTGCATCTGCTAAACCATTATAATAAGCCTCATCTGCATCTGAACATCCATCATTATCACTATCTGAATCTAAATAGTTTGGTATTCCGTCTTTATCAAAATCACATGGTGCTTCTTCGCTATACCTAAACTCGTCAATACCAAAATTATCTGCACCAAAACTATCTGTAATATAAGTTGAACTATGCCTAATTTCTATAGTAGAAACTGGTCTTGGTTGAATAAAACCAATAAAAGTTTCTAAATTTTGACCTACAGTAATGTTAGATAAAAAATTACCTGCGCCATCTTTTAAAGCAACCAAACCAGAAATACCAGAACCAACCGATTTATCTGGACCAATTTTAAATATCAGTTTCCCATCTGCATAAATTCCCCATTCATCTTCAAAACTACCAGCCGAACCATGATCAAAATAATCTACCAAATCAAATCCGAAGCTGTAAACCGGATTTGTAAAATTAATAAATACACTTGTTGTTAAATTTTGATCCGTTTCAGATCTAGGATCTCCAGGAACAATTGAATAACCAGAACCAGAAGCCCCAGATATAAATGAATCTGCATTTGTTACGCTTATGCCAACTGCACTTGTATTTGCAGCAGCACTAACATCTGAACTTATAGTAAGTGATCCGTTAGAAAATGTTGTACTTGTAAAGTCACTTTCAGATACTACAACACTTCCTGCCTCTGATATTGCACCAGACCAACCAGATTCTATATATCCATTTGCATTTATGTTATTTGAAACTGAAAAATATCGCCCGTGAGAACTCTGATAATAAGATGCATCTGCGGCTGCACTTAAAGGAGTCAAGGGGCATTCTATAGAATCTAAAATTCCATCATTATCATCATCTAAATCTACACTGTCTGGCACACCGTCATTATCTGTGTCATAACAAGCAGATACCGTTTCATCTAAATAAACAGCATTAGGTGTATTATATGAGGCACCTACAACTCTACCTTGACCATCTACCGTTACTGCGCCATTGCCATAAAACCCATCATTGTCTCCATCTACTCTTAAAGTTGTTCCAAAATATGCTTCGTTAGCATCTGTACAACCATCGTTATCAGAATCTGAATCTAAATTATCTGGAATACCGTCACCATCTGTATCTCTACAAATAATAGACTCTATGGTAATAGTAGTTGTTAATAATTTTGTAAGTATATTTCGAATACCTCCTTCATTAATTTTAATATCATCTACAATTAAATTAAAAGAACTTGTTGGTTCATCTGGTGAAAATGTAGCATTATAATCTCCCTCTACCAGAGGGTTTCCTATATTAAAAATTACTTCAGAAACAGCACCTTGGTTTACAAAATTATTAAAATCAAAATCATTTAATTGTGCTTGGGTTACACCAGAAACTGGTGTTGCACCTACTGGAGATGTAGTAATTTGACCGACAGATAATGTATTGCCTGCTACGGTTAAATTAGACCAAGAACCCGGTACATCTGCCGCAATTGCGTCTTGAGCTGTAGAATTATCCATATCGGAAATACCACCAAGCCCAATTGATATAAATTTTAACGGAATACCATCTGCAGAAAATGCAGAAACCCTTAATTTAGGCTGATCATTTATATCATTTCCTGCAATTTCAAAACCTATTTCACCGATGCTAATATCACCAACTACAGTTCCGTCATTAGGGCCATAATCAGGAAAACCTGCATCATCACCAACAGTACCTGCAGCTTCTAAAACTACCCTGTTGCCATCTACATCTTTATACACTAACTTACCTCCACTATTTACATCACCAAGTAGACTTTCTGTAGAATCTAATGTAAATGTAGAACTTGTAGCTGTCTCACAACCTTCTTCGGTATCTAAAATACCATCGTTGTCATCATCTAAATCGTCTTCATCTACAACTCCATCTCCGTCCGAATCTAATGGAGCAGATACTTGAGATGTAACATTTATATTATCAAGAGCAATATCACTAGTAAACTGAGTACCTCTTGTTGACTGAAATCTTAATTTAACTAGTTTACCATCAAAATAACTTAAATTTATTGGGTTTGTTCTTGACCAATTATTACCTTGATTACCCGTTATTGTAAAAACATTGGTTAAACTACCTTCATGATTTACAAATACATCTAAAGAACCCATAGCGTTTACATCTGCTGAATTGGCCCACATGTGAAAATCGAAAACTAATTGTACATTTTCTTTACCTCTAAAATCATAAACCTTTTCTATCCAAGCCACATCTCCAGTGGTACCACCAGTTGCCTCATAATAAATATATGTTGCGCTTCCAGAACCAGTTGTTGGTCCAGTATTTGGACTTGGCGTAGAACCAGTAGTTCTTACCCAATTACTTTGGTCTCCTGCAATATTTACCCAGCTATCAAAAGATGTTTCGAAAGTATCTTGAGCCAAAGATGTATTTGTACTTGCAAAAGCAAACAACAGCATTAGAAAAACTGGTAGTAAAGTCGCATTATTTCTTGTTAAAGAAAAATTATTCTTCAACTTAGTTATGCTATGTGATATGTAATTTTTCATAATCATATATAATTGTATATAACCTTTAACCTGTTATCGCCCATAGCAATTACAGATTTGTATTTGTAAAAAGAAATGTATTCTTGTGTAAGAAAAAAATTTTCTGAAAACCTTAAAACCAAAGCACAGATAAAATTACTCTTCTTTAAAAAGGGAAGTGATGTTAGAAGTAATTTTGATTCCATACGCTTTTCGGGGGTTAAAAAGTACAATCATAACAAATTTAATAAAAATTTATAATATTTATTAACAAATGTTAATTTTTTTCTTAAAAGCAAAATTAAAATATAAGCGTGTATTAAAATAAATCTATCGATAAAATACAATTTAAGACCGATGAAGTGCAGTATTGCTTAGTTTTCTGAATTAGGAAAAGAGTCTAAATCCTTTTGTTCTGTCTTAAAAACTTCTGTTTTATTTATTATTAAAACATTTAAATCTGTAACTTTTGCTCTGATTTTTAAAACAATTGAATTGTTTTGTAATAAATCTAAAGCAGAAACATCCCAAATTCCGGTAGTGGAATTATAAGTTGTATTTACAGGTATTTCTGAACCTAAGCCTACATATTCTAAACCAGGTGGTAATAAATCCTTAACTTGAATACCTGTAGCTGTATCTGGACCTTTGTTACTTAAAGTAAGCGTAAAAGTTACAATATCATTTAATTTTACAACTGATTTGTCAACTGTTTTATTTAAAGATAAATCTATTTTTTTAGAAACTAACGTAAAACTTTCTATTAAATCATCCGCAGAGTCGTTACTATCTACTTGATCTTGTGTATTAGAAACTACATTAGAAAAAACACCTTCTTCTGGCTTATTAGGTACTTTAGATACAAATTTTAAAGTAAACAATTCTCCAGCTTCCATAGTACCAATTGTCCAATCTGGACTTACCCAAGTACCTTGACTTGGAGTAACACTAATTAAATCTAACTGTGTTGGAAAAATATCTCGAATCACTAAATTAGTTACAGGAAACAAACCAAAACTTTGAACCGTAACCGTAAAATTTACCTCGTCTCCGTCTGTTAAATCACCTGAAATATCGGAAGTTTTTTTCACCACAATATCAGGATCACAATTAAAAACGTCTACAGTTTTAGAAGAATAAGAACAGGTACCTTCTGTAACAACTAAATAATATTCTCCAATGCTATCTGGTGTATAGACTGCAGATGTTGCACCCGCAATTATATTTCCGTTTTTATACCATTGGTAAGCATCAAAATTTTTAGTACTCTCTTCTAAATTTCCTGCCGGAAAACAACCACCACCAGTAATTTCTACACCAACAACTGGCACAGTATCAAAGCCAGAAAAATAACCCGCCAAACCAGCGTTAGCCCCTAAACTCATAAAGGTACCAACAGCTATTGGCCCAGAAGAATTAACATCTATTTCACCAGACAAACCGTTTACATAAAAAGTTTTCCAATCTGAAGTTCCTGCGGGAAAAACAGGTGTTGGTAAAGGTACTAAAACACCATTTTCTCTAACTTTTATATTTGTATTTGGCGTTAATGCAGATGCTATAATTGTAATTGCAGACTCGTTTGTAAGAAAACCAGCAACTCTATCTATATCTGATATTTCATCCATTAAATTTGGAAGTAAACAATTAACTGGTGCAATAAAATTCATACCAATTGTTTGAATTTTATTTCCTGTAGCACCCTGTAAACATTGATAAGCATATGCCTCTCTAGATGTTGTAACAAACATACTTGCCCCAGCATTGGTAGAAGAGTAATTACTACCCGGAATCTCTAAATATTCGCCGTCATTTATTGTTCCTATTAAATTTCCGCCAGCAAATACTTGTGTATTATTTTGTGTTGCAACAATTATAGGAAACTCTGTTTCATTTGTACCATTTCCTCTAACAAAAACATATTCTCTACCAAGATTTTCTACAGCTACAGGTTGATCTATACCAACATCTCTACTTTGGCTTCCGGTTCTTACACCTACGTTTAGTCCACCATTACTTATGACTATTGGTTTTGTTGCTTCAATCTTAGCACCCAACCAACCGTCTACATTAGAAGCACTTTGATTCTTTACAGCTTCTAATACAAAAGATTGCCCTTTATTAAGACTTATCGTTTGAGAAGTACCTGTAATACCTCCTGCGTTTGTTCCTTTTCTAAATCTAACACCACTATCATATCCCGAAACTGTTACAACTGTTCCGTCTTCTGTAGCCATCATACCAAGGGTTGTAGACAATTTTCTATTATTATTATCTTCTGCTCTGTTTGGTATTCCTCCCCATCTAAACTCTGTTCCTTTAGCTTTTGAACCCTTTGAAGTTAAAGAACCAGCTTGTGCACCAGATCTCCCTCTATAATTTACATAAAATTTTTGCCCGCCAGGAGCAATAATTCTTAAACCCGCAGTTGATAAAACTTCTCCGGTATTTGTATCTGTTACTAAAGTTATATTATTATCTCCGTTGCCTAAACCGTTAGAATTATCAAATATTTTACCAGAACCTTTAACTAAACCTGTAAGAGTTAACAATGGAGTTGTACTATTACCTCTATAAATCTCTATGGGAAAAGGTGTCGTTTCTGGAGTTGAAAAATATACCGCTTGCTGCTGTATACCTGCGTTATTAAAAACTTGTTTTAAAGGTGGTAAATAATGCTCACTATCTAATTGAGCATAATTATTTGACACACAAAATATTACAATTATAAAAGTAAAAAATAATTTTATTGAAATAAATTTTAACAAAGGCACTTTTAAACTCAAACTAGTTTTTTAAATGATGATTCTAAATACATAAAGTTCAAATTTATGCATTTTTATTTACATAGGTAGGTAGCTTTTACATTCCTCGCTCTTTCTTTATTCGGTCGTAAGCTTCTTGTATCCTTTGAAATTTTTCATTTGCACCTTTTAAATGCTCTTCGCCCAAGTCTTGTAATTTATCTGGATGGTATTTTTTAACCATTTTTCTATATGCCTTTTTAACCTCGGCGTCTGTTACAGATTTCGAGATTTCTAAAATTTTGTATGCATTATCAGACTCATCATAAAACATTGCTTTTATAGAAATATAATCTTTATCATTAATGTATAAATAACCTGCAATTTTTCTAATTTCTTCTACTTCGCTCTCAGTAACAAAACCATCTGCTTTCGCAATACCAAATAAGAAATGTATTAATTGCAATCTAGATGCGTGAGGCATGTGTTGCCTAATTTGAATACAGACTTGGCGTGCAGAAATATCTTTTTTAACAATACCGTTAAACAACTTAAAAGCACTATTTGCTCTTTGTTTACCATACATGTTTACAAACTGATTTCTTACAAAATCTAGTTCTTTTTCGTCTATTTTACCATCAGATTTTATTACAATAGATGCTAAAACAAGTAAACTCATTTCAAAATCTCCAGACTGTGTATTATTACCGCCTCTTGATTTACCAGAATTTCTTTGCCTTTCGTAATCTATTCTTTCTTGCTTTAAATCATCTTCAGAAAAACCATCTACAAAACTACCTATTGCAAAACCAATTGCAGCACCTATTGGCCCTCCAAAAGTAAATCCTAAACCCGCACCTAACCATTTTGTAAAATTTCCCATATTCTTTTTTGTATGTTTTCAAAGATATGAAAACTACATTTTTTAAGACAAAAATTAGTGCATCAATTTTATTGATATATGCATTGAAACATCAATATCTATAAAGTTGAATTTTACTGAACTAATACTTATCTTTGTACTTTAAAATAAACAATTATGTATCCAGAAGAATTAGTAAAACCAATGCGTGATGAGTTAATTAACGCTGGTTTTGAAGCATTATATACAAGTGAAGACGTTGAAAACGCAATGTCTAAAGAAGGTACAACTTTAGTAATGGTTAACTCTGTTTGTGGTTGTGCTGCTGGTACTGCAAGACCAGGTGCAATTGCATCTTTAGGAGCAGATAAAACACCAACAAACTTAACAACTGTTTTTGCTGGTGTAGAAAAAGAATCTACACAAAAAGCACGTGAGTTTATGGTTCCTTTTCCTCCTTCTTCACCAGCAATTGCCTTATTTAAAGATGGTAATTTAGTACATATGTTAGAAAGACACCATATAGAAGGTAGATCTGCACAAATGATTGCTCAAAATTTAGCGCAAGCATACGAAGAGTTTTGTTAAGCAACCTATATTAAAGAATTAAAAAATCCATTCTAATTAAGAATGGATTTTTTATTTTTACTAAAATTATTAAAATGGCATTTACAACATATACTAAACAAGAGCTTACTAAAAAGCTAAAGACTCAAAAAAAAATGTTTGCAATAAAGTGTGTTGTAATTGTTTTAATGGTTTTCTTTTCAATATTTTCTACTATAGAAAACGGTATGTCTTTTCATACATTTTTACCATTATTTTTTATACCGATGAGCATCTATATGTTTATAGAAATGAAAAAAATAAAAACAGAATTAGCTTCTAGAAAGTAAAAAATGAATCAAGAAAAAATTATTACAGCAACAATTGCATTTGTAAAAGAAGAATTAAAAAATGCAGAAGGTGGGCACGATTGGTTTCATATAGAACGTGTTTTTAAAAATGCAATATTAATTTCTAAAGAAGAAAATGTAGATGTTTTTGTTGTTTCTTTGGCAGCTTTATTACACGATATTGCAGATCCAAAATTTCATAACGGAGACGAAACAATAGGGCCCAAAGTTGCAAACGATTTTCTTAAAAAACAAAACGTTGAACCTACAATCATTAAACACGTTGTAGACATTATAAATAACATTTCTTTTAAAAACTCTTTCGAAAATACTAATGCCAATTTTAATTCTAGAGAATTACAAGTTGTTCAAGATGCAGATAGATTAGACGCAATTGGCGCCATTGGTATTGCAAGATGTTTTAATTACGGTGGTTTTAAAAACAGAGCGCTTTACGACCCAGAAATTATTCCTAATTTAAATATGACAAAAGAGGAATATAAAAACTCTAGCGCACCAACCATCAATCATTTTTATGAAAAACTTTTACTTCTAAAAGATAAAATGAATACTACGTCTGGAAAAAAGATTGCTGCAGAAAGACATCTTTTTATGGAAACTTTTCTAAAACAATTTTATGAAGAGTGGAACGGCGTTAAATAACTAAAAATTATAATTTAGATAAAATCAATAATCAGAAATTATAGTTTTTAACACCTTAAAATGGTTTTTAAAGCAGTTTTTATTTTATAAAACCCAATTACAAAACACAACTCAAATAAAGCTATTAGAATCCTTTATTTTAATTTTTTTGATCAAATGGGATAAAAATCTAAAGTTCTAAACTAATTTTTTCTCTATTGAACTAAATTCAACATTTCACTTCTATACTTTGAAGCAGATTTCCCCGTAAATTCTTTAAACAATTTATTAAAGTGAGAAAAATTGTTAAAACCACACTCATAACAAATATCTGTAATACTCATATTACTTTCTGATAATAATTTTGTTGCATGCACAACCCTATATTCATTTACCAACTTGGTAAAAGTTTTAGAGGTTGTTTTTTTAAAGAATCTACAAAACGCCGGAACCGTCATACTTACTAAGCCCGCAATTTCATCTAAACTTATATGTTGATTAAAGTTCTCGTTAATATGTTTAAATATAATATCTATCTTACTACTGTCTTGCGGTTGAGTTTCAAAAGCAAAACCATCTGCATTTAAAATAGTATAATCATCTGTTAAAGCCAATTCTTTTAAAATATGCAAAAAAGAAATAATTCTACTTGCTCCTTCTAAATCTGCTAACTCTTCTATTTTAGCACCAATTCTCTTTTTAATTTCAATATTAAAACGGATTCCTTTTTTTGCACGCTCAAATAATTGATCAATGGCAATCATTTCTGGAATCTTAAAAAATTCTGCTCCTAAGAAATCTGGCTTAAACTGTATTAAGGTTTCAGAACCATTTGTAGTTAATCGATCTGTAAAACCTAAATGTGGCAAATTAGAACCAATAAGTACTAATTGACTATTATTAAAATAACTTATATGGTTACCAATATGTCTTTTACCTTTTCCTTTATTAACGTATACAATTTCTATTTCTGGATGAAAATGCCAAAATGCTTTATTCTCCTTTAAAAACTGTACGTGTTTTTTAACCAACAAAGAACTACCAAAACTTGGCGTAATTTTTTCTAAAGTAGGTTTTGTTTTCATTTAAATAATTTAAGCTACAAAATTACAACACTTAAATGTAATAAAATATATAAAATTAACTTTATTATGTGCTAAATTAACCTACAACGAAATAGTCGGTATTTGTGATGATAATTTAGCATATATATTAATCAATTTTGATGTTTTTGGGGTTGTAAAACCGCCATACATTTGTAGTGTTAATAATCATTAAATGAAAAACAATGAAAACAACAATTAAAAAGTACTTATTAGTAGTAGTTATGATGTTAGGAACATTAATGAACTACGCAAACGTAAATAGTAACTCTATAGACGTTGTAAAAGGAAAGAGAGTAAGATTAGAGTATAGAACTGTAAAAAAGGGACATACTTTATCTATAAAGAACGAAAACGGAACAGTAATTTATACTCAGGTAATTAAAAATACAGGTTCATTTTCTCAGATATTTGATTTATCTAAATTAGAAAAAGGAAATTACACTACAGAATTAGAAAAAGATTTCGAAATAATAGTAAAATACTTTACTGTAAACGAAGGTGAAATTTCTTTTAACGACGAAAAAACAATCTTTAAACCAGTAATTAGAGCAGAAGACGACACAGTTTATGTATCTAAAATTACATTCGAAAAAGAGCCAGTAAAAGTAGAGTTATACTACGAAAACGAAATTATTTTTTCTGAAACTGTTACAAATACAGAAGATGTATTAAGTAGAGTTTATAAAGTATCAAAAGAAATAAAAGGAGACTACAAAGTGGTTATAAAAAGTGATAATAGATCTTACGTACAAGATTTTAATCTATAAAAATTTAGTTAATTGTTTCATCAGATTACTGCTATAATTTGATGCAAAAAGCGAACCTTGATTGGTTCGCTTTTTTTATGCTATTTTTTTAAAATTATTTTCCCGGAAAATTCGCTTTTCTTTTTTCTAAAAATGCAGTAGTACCTTCTTTAAAATCTTCTGTGCCAAAACAGTTACCAAAAGCTTCTATTTCTGTATTAAAACCATTTACACCATCTTTATAATTAGCATTTACAGCACTTATTGCTGCACTTATTGCAACAGATGAATTTCTTAAAATTTTAGATGCCAATTTTTCTGCTAAAGGCATTAATTCTTCTTGCGTAGTTACATAATTAACCAAACCATTTTGCTTTGCTTCTTCTGCAGATATCATACCGGCAGTCATAATCATTTCCATAGCTTTACCTTTACCAACCAATTGCGGTAAACGTTGTGTACCACCATAACCTGGTATTACACCTAAAGAAACTTCTGGTAATCCCATTTTAGCATTATCAGAAGCAATTCTAAAATGACACGCCATTGCCAATTCTAAACCACCACCAAGCGCAAAACCATTTACTACAGCAATTACTGGCGTAGCTAAATTTTCTACAAAATCGAATAACATTTCTTGTCCTGCTTTTGCCAAACTACCACCTTCTTCAATAGAAAAGTCAGAAAATTCAGAAATATCTGCTCCGGCAACAAATGCTTTATCTCCGCTACCGGTTACTAAAATTGTTTTTACACTTGCATCGTTATCTAAACTTTTAAAAGCCAGATGTAACTCTTCTATAGTTGCTTTGTTTAAGGCATTTAATTTTTTGGGTCTGTTAATAATTACTTTGGCTAAAGCCGCTGATTTTTCAACTAATATATTATCAAAATTCATGTAATGTATATTTATTATTAAATTGTAATTCGTCTTTATTTTTTTGGCAAGGTTACGGTAAATACAGTTCCTTCACCTTCAGTAGAAGTAAAAGATATTTTACCATCGTATGCTTCTATAATATTTTTAATCATTGCTAAACCTAATCCCATTCCGCTAGATTTTGTGGTAAATTTTGGCTCGAAAATTAAATCTTTTACATCATTAGAAATTCCTTTTCCGTTATCAGAAACAACAATTTTTATTATATTCTGATGCTCTAAAACCTCGACTTGTATTAACGGATTTTCTTCATTCTCTGTAGCTTGTATGGCATTTTTAACCAAATTAGTTACAATTCTAATTAACTGGGTTTTATCTAAAAAAGCAAATAATTCTTTGTTTTCTGGAAGATATTTTATCGATTTTTCGTTAAATATATCTAAAGCCAATTTTACAACACTAATTACTTCTATTTCTTCTTTTTTCTGAGTTGGCATTTTTGCAAAGTCAGAAAATGCCGATGCAATAGAACTCATAACATCTATTTGCTGAATTAAAGTTTGACTATATTCTGCTAATTTTTCTTTAATATTTTCGTCTTCTGGATTAAATTTTCTCTCGAAACTTTGTACCGATAAACGCATTGGTGTTAACGGATTTTTTATTTCGTGAGCAACTTGTTTTGCCATTTCTCTCCAGGCTTGTTCTCTCTCGCTTCTTGCTAATTTTGCTGCACTTTCTTCTAATTGATCAATCATATTATTATACGCAGCAACCAAAACTTCAATTTCTGAACTTGCTTTGTTTAATATAATTTTCTCGTTTCTTTCATTCAAACGTGTTTGCTGCATTTTGTCTGAAATTGTTTTAATAGAGCGTGTTATATAACTAGATAAAAAATAAGCTAAAGATATTGCTACTAAAAACATTAGTGCGTATACCAAACTTAACCTGTAAATAAATTCTTTTAACTCGTGTTCTATTTCTGAATTGTCTTGAGTAAATTGTAATTCTAAAATACCAATTCTTTTAAATTTTGGATCTGTGATATAAGAATATGATGTTTGATATCCTGTACCATCAATTTGTTTGTTTTTAAAAATTCTATGATTCGAATTTTGAGCCAATTCGGTAACAATAAAATCTGTTAAAGGCGTATTATCTATCTTTTCGAAAGCGTTACCAAAAGAGGTTTTTAGCATCTTACCTTGTAAGTCATAAATAGTAATGTTTAATTTATTTATAGATGAAATTTCGTAAATTCTATTCTGAAAAATTTTTGGAAGATTTTCTGTTTTTACAGCATACGTAGTTTTATTTGTAAGCTCTAATTCTATAGTTTTTTTGGCAATGGCTTCTTTACGCTCAAACCTTTGTATATTATAGTCTTTTGTTTGCTCGTCGTATTGATAAACAGTAACTACCAGAATTAATACTGATGCCAACAGCACCAACAAAATCATCGATAAGAAAATACGTATTCTTAAAGATATGTTTTTAAATAAACTCAAATTATTCAGTTTTAATTTCTTTCGTTTTCATTGTTAAAAAATCATCTGCAACACCATCATTATCCCAATCATATTTACTTTCCCCCATAAATCCTTCTTCTGTTTTTGTGATTTTGTAACTTACCTTCATCTCTTTATTATTATAAAAAAAAGAAACCTGTAAAGAGTCTCCAACCACATTCCATGTACCATCGGTTTCTAATATTTTCTGATTAGAATTGGTTAAAAACCAAGCTGTAAAAGTACCATCTAAATTGTATTTAGATTGGGCTACTTGTATAGGATTATTATCAAATTTATCTTCAAAAACATTTAAAGAATCTGTATTTTCAAAAGTTGGCATTTCTATTTTTAAATAATTAGTTTCCCAACTTTTTGCCATATATTTTTCTAAGGATTCTTCTTGTTTACAGGCACCAAAAAGCATTCCAAAAATCAATATAAAGAAGAAATAATTTGTTTTCATTTGAAGTTTATTTTAGGTAGGACAAGATAGTTAAATAAAAAGCCATTACAAATACTGTAATGGCTTTATCAATTTCACATTAAAAATATGTTTTCTATTTATGTTTCAACTTCATAATTATTAAATACATAGAAGACACTGCTGTAATTGTATTGGCTAAAATCATGGGTAAACTATTTAAATAAATACCGTAAATAAGCCATAAAACAATACCTAAAAAAAACACAATAAACATTGTTAAAGACAACCCAGAAGTATCTTTGGTTTGCCATGTTTTATATACTTGCGGTAAAAAAGATATGGTAGTTAGTAGCGCTGCTAATAAACCAATAATTTCAAAAAAAGCGTTCATAATTATTCTTTAATCAGATTTCAAAAAAAGAAGGAATTCAATATTTAAAAATATCAAATTCCTTACTTATTAAAATTTTATATGGTTTTATTAACCTACAATATTTACAATTTTTCCTGGTACAATAATAACTTTTTTAGGTGTTCTACCATCTAATTGTGCTATTGTTTTTTCGTGCTCCATTACTGTTTTCTCGATTTCTTCTTTAGATAAATCTAAAGGAAGTTCTAATGTAAAACGCATTTTACCGTTAAAAGAAATAGGATATACTTTGGCACTTTCTACTAAATGTTTTGCATCAAAAACAGGAAAAGCTGCTGTAGATATAGATTCTTTATTTCCTAATCTACTATACAATTCTTCTGTAATATGTGGTGCATAAGGCGATAATAATACCAATAAAGGTTCTAAGATTTCACGCTTGTTACATTTTAAAGCAGTTAACTCATTTACAGCAATCATAAATGTAGAAACAGATGTGTTAAAAGAGAAATTCTCTATATCTTCTTCTACCTTTTTAATTGTTTTGTGTAATGTTTTTAATTCTTCTTTGGTTGCTTTATCATCAGAAACAGAAAATTCTTCTCCGTTAAAATAAAGTTTCCAAAGCTTCTTTAAAAATGAAGAAACACCAGAAATACCCGAAGTTTTCCATGGTTTTGCTTGCTCTAAAGGTCCTAAAAACATTTCGAACAAACGCAATGAATCTGCACCGTACTCTTTTACAATATCATCAGGATTAACAACATTGTACTTCGATTTAGACATTTTTTCTACTTCACGCCCAACTTTATAAACTCCTTCCTCTAAAATAAATGCGGCATCTTTATACTCTGCATTTAAAGGATGTTCTTTAAATCCTTCGATATCTAAATCATCCGAAGCATTTACCAAAGATACATCTGCGTGCAAAGGTGTTTTAACAATCATTACTAAATCTGCGTAATTAGGATTTAGTAAACCATTATCTAATAAATAATTTTTAACAACAGTTTCAAATTCGTCATCAGAACTAAATAAATTTTTAGAAACAAAAACGGCCGGTATTTTCTCGATAACATCGTCGTTAGATTTGTCTATTGCGCAACCGTTTTTAACAAACGGAGTCGCTTTGTAAACAAACGCAGAAGTTCCTAAAATCATACCTTGGTTTATAAGCTTTTTAGCAAACTCATCTACAGGCACAATTCCTTTATCAAACAAGAATTTTTGCCAAAAACGAGCATATAGTAAATGCCCTGTTGCGTGTTCGGAACCACCAATGTATAAATCTACTTCTTTCCAGTAATTTAAAGCTTCTTTGCTTGCAAATTCTTCTGTATTAGAAGCATCCATATAGCGATTAAAGTACCAAGAACTTCCTGCCCACCCAGGCATTGTATTTAACTCTAATGGATAAACTGTTTTATTCTTTAATTTATCATTAGAAACTACTTTTTTAGCACGAGAATCCCATGCCCATTCTGTTGCATTTCCTAATGGTGGTTTACCATCTTCTGTTGGTAAATATTTTTCTACTTCTGGCAACACAATTGGTAAATGTTTTTCATCTATCATTTGTGGCATTCCGTCTTTATAATAAACAGGAAAAGGTTCTCCCCAATAACGTTGTCTACTAAAAACAGCGTCTCTTAATCTGTAGTTTATTTTACCGTAACCAAAACCTCTTTTTTCCATTTCGTAAATGGCAAGTTTTAGTGCTTTTTTATATTTTAATCCTGATAAAAAGTCTGAATTCGCAATTACAGTCCCTTCTTTATCTGTGTGTGCTTCTTTAGAAATATCTACGCCTTCGAAGATATTAGGAATCGGAATACCAAAATGTTTTGCAAAATCATAATCACGTTGATCGCCGCAAGGAACCGCCATTACTGCACCTGTGCCATAACTTGCTAAAACATAATCTCCAATCCAGATTTGAACCTTTTCACCAGAAAAAGGATGTATAGCATATGCACCTGTAAATGCCCCAGAAATAGTTTTTACATCTGCCATTCTATCACGTTCAGATCGTTTAGCTGTTGCAGCAATATAAGCTTCTACTTTTGCTTTTTGAGCGTCTGTTGTAATTTTAGAAACTAATTCGTGCTCTGGTGCCAACGTCATAAAACTTACACCATAAATGGTATCTGGTCTTGTGGTAAAAACATCAATTTTATATTCGTTTTTCTTTTTAACAACTTCTTTTGCAGTTGTTTTTTCAATTTCTTTCGGAAACTGAATTGCTGTATTTATTTCTGATACAACTTTTACAACATTATCTAAAACCTCTTCATTTGTAAAACGTATTACATGAAAACCTTCGTTATTAAAATAAGTTGTTCTTTCTGCTTCATCTTCTTTACCAGAAAACTCTACTATTAAGTTTTTAGCAATACATACAAAATCTACCATAAAGGTACCAATTGTATACTTTTTTCTAAATTTTGATGCTCCTTTTTTGTTCTTTAACTCATTCCAAAGTGTAGTTTCTGCTTTAGTTAAATTTAATCGAACTTCTTTTAAATCTTCTAATTCTTTATAAGATAGTTTTACTTCTGATGATGTATTTACAGCAGTTTCTTCTACTTTAAAAGTTACCATAGCACCTTGCGAACGCCCAATCCAATTGGTTTGAGAATCTTTTAATGGTTGTGGCCAATCAATTTTTTCTAAACCGTCTAACAAACGTTGTGCATAAGCAGAAATTCGCATAGACCATTGCGTCATTTTTTTACGAATTACCGGATGACTTCCTCTTTCTGATACTCCGTTTACAATTTCATCATTTGCCAAAACGGTTCCTAATGCTGGACACCAATTTACTTCTGTATCAGATAAAAAAGTTAAACGATATTGTAATAAAATTTCTTCTTGTTCTTTCGCTGAATAAGCTTTCCATTCATCCGCAGAAAAAACAGCTATATCTTCATCTGAAACTGCATTTACATTTGCGTTTCCTTCTTTATTAAAGATTTTTTCTAAGCTAGAAATATCTTCTGCTTTGTCAGCATCTTTGTTATACCAAGAATTAAATAACTCAATAAAAATAGATTGCGTCCATTTATAGTATTCTGGACTAGAAGTTCTTACTTCTCTGCTCCAATCGAAAGAAAAACCAATCTTATCTAATTGTTTTCTATACGTTGCAATATTTGCTTCTGTAGTTTTTGCAGGATGTTGCCCTGTTTGTATTGCATATTGTTCTGCAGGCAAACCAAAAGAATCATACCCTTGCGGATGCAATACATTAAAACCTTTATGACGTTTGTAACGTGCATAAATATCACTTGCAATATAGCCTAAAGGATGCCCAACATGTAAACCTGCACCAGACGGATAAGGAAACATATCTAACACGTAATATTTTGGTTTTTCAGAATTATTTTCAGCTTTAAAAGTTTCGTTTTCTGCCCAAAACTTTTGCCAATTTTCTTCTATTTCTTGATGATTATATTGCATTTGATTCTTTTATTATAGGGTGCAAATTTACATTTAATCTTTAGAAGATTAAAGTAAAAAAGTACTTGCTTAAACAGTTAAGATATTTTAAAAATAAAAAAGCCTTCTAATAAAAATTAAAAGGCTTTTTTACAAGTTTTAAATTGTAATTATTTTTCAATAATTTCTGTTTTAATCGGCACAGATACTACTGTATTTGCCCAACCCATTTTTAAAGTCATATCATCTTCAAAAATCATAGAAAAAGCTTCTATATTTTCTTCAGATTTAGAAACAGTACCTTTTACTCTAATTACATCTTCTATTTCTTTGTAGGTATAATGCCCCCAAACGTTTCTAGCTTTATTTAAAATAACTGTCCAATCTCCTTCTGCAGAAGGAATTGTAAACAAAGAATACGTTCCTGCTTTTACTGCTTTACCACCAAAAAATACGTCTTTAAAAAATGTAATTTCTGCAGCTTCGTTTGCTCCGGTTCTCCAAACTTTACCTGCTGGTGCTAATTTTGCTAAATCTCTACCTTTTAACTGCGGACGACCATAAACAACTTTTACTACCTTATTTGATTCTCTCCAATTGTCAGGAAACGTAGAAGCATCCATAGGACTTACATCTAATTTTTTCCATTTTTGCGCAAAAGAATCTGTACCACTAAGTAATGTAATTGCAAATACTGCAATTGCTAAAATTGATTTTTTCATGTTTTTAAAATATGTTTTGTTAATGTATTTGTTTCAAGTCTTTCAAAAGTAGAAATCATTACAAGAAAAGACAATTAATATTCTGTTAAGTTTTAATGGCAATCGCAACCTGTATTACAATTTCCTTTTTTCTTTGCAGGAAAAACATACTTTTTACCTAAAAAGAAAACAGCTAAAACCACTAAAATATAAACGATTACCTCTTGCATTAGCTTAATAATTGATATACTATAAACGATGAAACATAAGCCAATAAAGCCATACCAAATAATTGTATTAGAGGCCACCTCCAGGTTTTGGTTTCTCTTTTTACAATTGCTAACGTTGCCATACACTGCATTGCAAACGCATAAAACACCATTAAAGACATACCAACCGGAAAATTGAAACGATTTTTACCAGTTTCTAAATTTACTTCAGAACGCATTTTTTCTTTAATTGTGGTTGTATCTTCATCATCAGACTCTACACTATAAATTGTTGCCAAAGTTCCTACAAAAACTTCTCTGGCTGCAAAAGATGTTATTAAAGCGATTCCTATCTTCCAATCATAACCCAAAGGTTTTATAACTGGTTCTATAGTTTTACCCATTATACCAATATATGAGTTTTCTAATTTAGAGGAAGCTATTTTTTGATTTAACTCGTCTTCATTTAAATTATTGTTTGCTACATTTTCTATAATGTTTTTCTCTGCATTTTTAAAAGATTCTGGTCCGTTAGAAGCCAAAAACCACAATATAATAGACAAGGCTAATATTATTTTACCTGCACCAAATACAAATGCTTTTGTTTTTTCTACTACTTCAAAAAAGATATTTTTAACAGAAGGAACCTTATAGTTTGGCATTTCTATTATAAAAAACGATTTTGATTTTACTTTTAAAGTTTTATGCAATATATAAGCTGCTAAAATTGCTGTTGCAAACCCTAAACCATACAAAGAAAGTAAAACTAAACCTTGTAAGTTTAAAAATCCGAAGATTCTTTTATTCGGTATTATTAACGCAATTAAAATTGCATAAACTGGTAAACGTGCAGAACAAGTTGTAAATGGTGTTACTAAAATTGTAATTAAACGCTCTTTCCAACTAGAAATAGTTCTTGTTGCCATTATGGCTGGTATTGCACAAGCGGTACCAGAAATTAACGGAATTACACTTTTACCATTCATACCAAAACGACGCATAATTTTATCCATTAGAAAAACAACACGACTCATATAACCTGTTTCTTCTAAAACAGCAATAAATAAAAATAGTATTGCAATTTGAGGTATAAATATGATAACTCCTCCAATTCCAGGAATTATACCTTCTACCAATAAATCTGTTAAAACACCTGGTGCTAATTTACTTTTTACAAAGTTTGATAAATCAGCAAATGTGGCATCAATAAAATCCATTGGTACCGTTGCCCAATCAAAAACAGATTGAAAAATTACCAAAAGGATTAAAAAGAAAATTACGTAACCAAAAATTTTATGTGTAAAAATTTTATCTAATTTACTTCTTATATCTGTAGCTTTACTTTTGTCTACTAAATACGTTTTCTTTAAAATTTTATTTATCTCTTGATAACGATAAATTGTTTCTTTATGCTGATATTTTTTTAACTTAGATACATCTTGCTTAAAGGCAAGTAACTTTTCTTTTTCTTCTTTACTTATGGTATCTGGGTAATTGTTCTGCGTTACCATTAACCATAGTTCATATAAAGAATAGTTAGGGCTAATTTCTTTTAGTTTAGAAAAATAATCTGGATCTATTTTAGAGTTAATTCCGCATAAAGGTGCTGCTTTTGCCGCAACATGGCAACGAATAATTGCAGCCTTAACATCTTCGATTCCTTGATTTTTTCTGGCACTAATTAAAACTACTTCGGTATTTAGCTCTTTTTCTAAGGCAGATAAATCTATAGAAATTCCTTTCTTAGTCATTTGATCTACCATATTAATAGCCAAAACTGTCGGAATTTCTAAATCTTTAATTTGAGAAAACAATAAAAGATTTCTTTTTAAGTTCTCTACATCTGCAACCACTAAAATTACGTCTGGTGATTCTTTTATATCTTTTTTAAGTAATGTTTTTAATACAATACTTTCATCTAAAGAAGTAGGATTTATACTATATGTTCCTGGTAAATCTGTAATTAAGGCATTTTGGGTTGCAGATAATTTACTTGTACCTTGCTTTTTATCTACTGTAACTCCTGGATAATTACCAACTTTTTGATTTAAACCTGTTAGTTGATTAAATAAAGAAGTTTTTCCGGTATTAGGATTTCCTATTAAAGCAACTTTTATATCGTTTTTAGGCATTATAAATTTGCTTTTAAGATTCTTATTTTTGAAGCTGTTTCTTTTCTAATGGCCAAGTGACTACCGTTTACACAGATATATAACGGGTCTTTTAAAGGCGCTATTTGCACCAATTCTACTTCGGCTCCTGGCAAACAACCCATTTCTAGTAATTTTAACGGAATAAAATCTAAAGATTCTTCAGATATATACCCCATTTCGCCAATATGTAAAGATGCAATTGTGCTCAATATTTTGTTTTTGGATTAGCAAAGATAATCATTTAGAATGATTCTAAACAAGTTATTCTGATGCATATTCATCCTTTAACAAAACAATATCGTTTTTTAACTTCTCCATATCTTCTTTTTCCGTACCATCATAATACCCACGAATACGTCTATCTTTATCAACTAACACAAATTGCTCTGTATGTATAAAATCATTTTCATCTCCGTTTCCTTCATCTAAAACAGCAAAATAACTTTTTCTAGCAAGCTCGTAAATATGCTGTTTAGATCCTGTGGTTACATTCCACTTACCATCTACAACTCCTTTTCTTTCTGCATATTCTTTTAACACAGAAACACTATCTATAACAGGTGTTACAGAGTGTGAAAGAAACATAATATCTTTATCATTTTTGTAAAAATCTTGCAACTCGCTCATATTATAAGCCATTGCAATGCAAATAGTTTGACAACGTGTAAAAAAGAAATCTGCTACGTAAATTTTATTTTTGTAAGTATTATTCGTAATTATTTCTCCGTTTTGATTTGTTAGTTCAAAATCTGCAATTGTATGATCTTTTGTAATATGTTTCATAGAAAAATCTACCAATCGCGGATTTACATCTGCAGGACTATAGACTTTTAGCTTAGTATCTACTTTTAACAAATGATAAAAAACAGGTATCGCAACCGCAGAAAAAACTGCTAAAAAAATAAGAGTCGGAATCGATTTTTTAAAGAATTTAATTTCCATAATACAACGTTTATATTGCAAAAATACGACTTAAAAACAGTCAAAAAAAGGAAACAAAATCAAAAGCTATCTAAAATCTATGTTAAATAAAAAAAGCTAGTACTAATTGTTCTTTTACAACTCTCTCGAAAACCTTACATTTGTTTCTTATTTAATTATGATTTAACGCTGAATGGAAATATTAATAAAAGCATCGCAATTTATACTAAGTTTATCTTTATTAATTGTTTTGCATGAATTAGGGCATTTTATCCCTGCAAAATTGTTTAAAACTAGAGTAGAAAAATTCTACTTATTCTTCGATTATAAATTCTCTATTTTCAAGAAAAAAATAGGAGAAACTGTTTACGGTATTGGCTGGATTCCGTTAGGAGGTTATGTAAAAATCTCTGGTATGATAGACGAAAGTATGGATACCGAACAAATGGCTTTGCCACCACAACCTTGGGAGTTTAGATCTAAACCTGCATGGCAACGTTTAATTATTATGCTTGGTGGTGTTTTTGTAAACTTTGTTTTAGGTATTTTTATTTACATAATGCTAATGTGGGCCTATGGTGAAAAATATTTACCAAACGAAAATGTAAAGGATGGTGTTTGGGTAGAAAATAAATTAGCAGAAAACTTAGGCTTACAAACCGGTGATAAAATTTTAACTGTTGATGGTCAAAAAGTAAAAAAATTCTCTGGATTATCTTTAGAATTCATCAACGGTAACACTTATCAAATAGAAAGAAACGGACAAGTTTTAGACAAGGAAATACCAGAAGATTTTATTTCTCAATTAATGGATCGAGGTAAAGATGCTGGTAATTTTTTAAATGTTAGATATCCTTTTGTAATTGCAAAAGTTCAAAAAGATTCTTTAAATGCAAATGCAAATATTTTACCAAAAGATATTGTTACAGCAATTAATGGCACATCAATTACTTATTATGATGAAGCTAAAAAAGAACTTGCAAAGTATAAAGGACAAGAGATTTCTTTAACAGTTAAAAGAAACAACGAAACAAAAGAAATACCCGTAAAAGTTTCTAACTACGGAAACTTAGGTGTAGTTTTTGGCGGAACCTCTTTTAAAGATTTAGAACGTTTAGGTTATTACGATTTAGAAGAAATAGAATATTCTTTTTCTGAGGCAATACCTGCTGGTTTAAACAAATCTTGGAAAACCCTAACAGATTATATAAAACAATTAAAAAAGATTTTTAACCCAAGTACTGGCGCTTATAAAGGTTTAGGTGGTTTTATTTCTATAGGAAGTATTTTTCCGGATACTTGGAGTGCACAATCTTTCTGGGAAATAACTGCTTTCTTATCTATTATGCTAGGTTTTATGAACCTTTTACCAATACCTGCCTTAGATGGTGGACATGTAGTTTTTACACTTTGGGAAATGATTACAGGTAGAAAACCAGGAGATAAATTCTTAGAATATGCACAAGTAGTTGGTTTTATTCTACTAATTGCATTATTACTTTTTGCAAACGGAAATGATATATTTAGACTCTTTAAGTAGCAAATTTAAAGAGTTAACTCATAAAAAAAGCTTCACAATTATTATAATTGTGAAGCTTTTTTTTTATAATCTGAAAGATCTATTTATCAAAGGAAACCAAGTATAACTCGTATTACACTTATCGCATGCGTAACCCTTTGTACCCGGAAAAAGTCTAGAAATGCCTTTTCTCTTCATTCTATGTCTAGATTCAGATTTACATTTTGGACATGCCTTCATAAATAAAAAGTTTAGTTAGTTTTCGCAATTTAGTAAAAACCTAAACATATAACAACAGGTAAAATCACCTTATTTAAAAGCCATTTAACTTATTAGTTCTTGTAATTGCTTTTTCATTCTTCCAATCTATCCATTTTTGCCCTTTAATTCGCCTCATTACATTATCTATTGTTCGCATTACAAACACATTGTAAATTGCCTTAGAAAGGTTTTTAGGCTTTCTTGCAATAGCTCTTAAACTCATAGAAAAACCTGGCGTTATGTATTTCATATAATGCCAATATCCTTCTGGCATGTATAGTACTTGCCCATGCTCTAAATGTGTAGTATAACCTTTCGCTTTCTTTAAAGCTGGCCATTTATCGAAATCTGGATTCGAAAAATCGATATCTTCTCTCACAATTAAAGAATGCGGAATTTTATACAAAAAATCATTTTGCTTTTGATCGAATAGAATTACTTCTTTTTTTCCTTCAAAATGAAAATGAAAAATATTAGCCAAATCGATGTCATAATGCATAAATGTATGCGAATTTGTACCACCAAAAAATAACATTGGTAAACCTTTCATCAAACGTAAACCAAAATCTGGAAACTTAAAATCTTTTTGTAAAACGGGTACTTCCTTCAAAATATTCCAAAGAAAAATTCTGAATTTGGTTGGTTCTCTTTTTAGCAAATCTACATATTCAGACATTTTCATTTTAGCATGCGGCTCGTTAAAGCCATCTTTAAAATCTACAGGTCTATCATCATATAAAGGCACTACTTTGTCTCCGGCAACTTGCTTCATATACTCTAAATTCCATTTAGAATATGCTGGCCAATCATTTACAAAATTCTCTATTACTACAGGTTTTTGTGGCTTAAAGTAATTTTTTATAAAGTCTTCTTTGGTTATTGTTTTTACCGTATCAATTTGAGATAAGTTTAAACTCATACTATTAAAAATTAAGCGGCAAAGTTAAGAAATTGTAAATTAATCGCTTTATTTAAAGGAAAAAACCGATCGTTTCAAAAAATGATGGTATTGGTAATTTCTATTGAATTCGAATGAATGACTTAATTTAATTTGTATCAAACTTTATTAATTAGCATCTGTTATTTACCGTTAACTTCAATTTATAAAAAAAACCTGTTTTTCAACAGGTTTTTTAATTTCATTAACTATAAAGTTCTACAATTTTTAAAAATTGTAACGCAAACCAAATAAAATGTTGCTTGGTGGCATTGGTAAAAAACCAGATTCTATATATTCTGCATCAAAAATATTATTTGCTGTAACTGTAAAGTTAAATTTATTTACTGCAACAATTACAGAAGCATCCCAAACATTATAACTTGGTCCTACGGTTCTATCTGCATGCTTGTAAATAATATTCTGACTTACATTTTTAAATAACCTTGTAGAAAAACGTGTTATAAATTGATGCTTTAAAGTGTTTAATCTATAACGAGACAAACTTCTGTTTTGATCATTTATATCATCTTCTATAAATGTGTACCCAAATGATAAATTCTGATCAAAATCTTTAATTTTAAATGTATAATTAGCGTTAAACTCTAAACCTTGCGTATTTACTTTAGCAATGTTTGTTGCCGTAAATTTGTTTTGAGCATCATTTTGTCTAATAAAATCTATGATATTATCAGAAGCTCTGGTAAATAAAGATAATGTTGCAAAAAAGTTATGATCAGTATATTTTAAACCAAACTCTTGCGCAATTGCTTCTTCTGGTTTTAAGTTAGGGTTTCCGGTTGTACTAGAGTCATTGTAATATAAATCTGTATACGTTGGTATTCTATACGTATAACCAATATTCCAATAATATTTAAACTTATCAGACAATTTTAACCCAATATCTAAACCAGGAAATGCATGAAATTTAAAGTCTGAAAAATAAGTTGCTGCTACACCCGGAGTAATATCTACAGCACCAAATTTAAAACGATGTTCTAAAAACACATTTGCCATTGTTCTGTTTCTTTTACCCAAGTTATTACTACTTATAAAAACTCTAGAAACATCTACACCAAAACCGGTAACCCCTAAATTAGACGTATAAGATGCATTTGTCTCTACACCAACTTTATTTGTAATATGCAGGTTTCTATAAAAATCTGGATCATCTCTTTTTAATAGAAAAATATCCTGACCTCTTCTCCAATAAATTCTTGGTGTAATTTTAAGATTTTCTGATTTAAAAGTTGTAGAAATTCCTAATAAACTATTCTGAGTTTCCTCATATTCATTTAAACCAAAAGCTTCTGGCGTGTAAAAGTTTTGCGCACCAAATTTTTTGTCGAAAAAAGTAGCTAAAACCTCGATTGGTTGATTGTTCTTATTAAAAACTCCTTTTAAGAAATAATTAAAATTATTGTAATCAGAATTTTCTCTATAACCATCTGATGTTAAAGCACCAACATGCGCAATAATCGATGTGTTTTCAAACTCTTTACCAACGGTTAAAGACCCGTTTAATTGCCCAAAAGAACCCGCTTCAACATTTAAAGAAGCCGTGTTTTTTAACCTTTTTTTAGTTACAATGTTTATAGCGCCGGTAAATGCATTTTGACCAAAAACCCTTGCAGCTGGTCCTTTAATAATCTCTATTCTTTCGATAACTTCGATAGGCAAAGCAGCATTTAACGTATGGTGACCTGTTTGCGCATCGTCCATTTTAATTCCGTCAATTAAAAGTAAAGTTTGATCAAAACCACCACCTCTAATGTATAAATCTGCTTGACTTCCTGCAGTTCCTCTTCTTCTAATATCTACACCAGCTACTTGTTGTAATAAATCTGCAACGTTTGTAGCTGCACTATTTTTTATAATTTCTGATGTTATGATATTTATAGTTCTAGAATTTTCTTTAAAAGGTAAATCGATTCTATTTGTTGTAATTACAACTTCTTTTAAAGTATCTCTTTGTGCCGTATTTTCTTGTGCTTTTACAGATATTGCACTTAAAACTAAAGCAAATAATAAGGTAAATTTAATTTTCATGAATAATGATTTTATTATGATGCAAAACTCGTAACTTTCACGACGATTAAACTAGTCCAGTTTTAAAATGAAAGATAGTCCGGTTAATACTCTTTTTAAAGAAACAATTAATTTTGATAAGTCTGCAGCACAACCTGTTTACATACAAGTTACGCAACAAATTATAAATGCAATTCAAAGAAAACATTTAAACAAAGGCACAGCATTACCTGGTACTAGAGTTTTAAGTAAACTTTTAAAAATCCATAGAAATACCGCAGTTGCTATTTATGATGAATTGGCATCACAAGGTTGGGTAGAAATTATTCCTAATAAAGGTACTTTTATATCTGCATCCGCAGTACAAAAAAGAAAAATAAAAGCGCCTGTACAAAACGGAAATGAAACATCTAATTATGCTACAAATGCTGGTTTTCCTTTTCAAAATTCTTTTCATTTAGCTTCTACTACCCAAACTACAAAAGCAAAGTATACTATTAACGATGGCAAACCAGATTTACGTTTGCATCCTGTACATCAATTTTCTAGATGGTATAGCGCAGCGATGAAACGTAAAACATTGATTAAAAAATGGAACAGATCAAACGAAATTTCATACTCTTTGTTTCAAACCGAATTGTGTAATTATTTAAATGCAACTAGAGATTTTTTTATCAAACCAGAAAACTTAATAAGTACTAGAAGTACAGAGATGAGTTTGTACATTGTTTCTCAACTTCTGATAAAACAAAACGATGTTGTTTTAGTAGGAAATCTTAGTAATTATGCTGCAAATATGATATTTCATCAAGCTGGTGCTGCTATTAAAACGATTCCTGTTGATAAAAACGGATTGGATGTAGATTATATTAGAAAACATTTTATAAAAAACAGCATAAGATGTGTATATGTTTGTGCGCATAGAGATTACCCAACAACAGTAACTTTAAGCGCAGAACGTCGTTTGGCATTACTTGCTTTAGCAAAAGAGTTTGGTTTTGCTATTATAGAAGATGATTACGAGTACGATTTTCAGTACGATGGCGTTGCAATGTTACCAATTGCAAGTGCAGACACAAACGGATTGGTCATTTATTTGGGTAAACTAGGTCAATCTTTATTTCCGAGTTTTCAAACCGGATTTATAGTTGCGCCAAAAAATGTCATTTCAGAAGCCAAAAACTACTTGCAATTATTAGACGAACAAGGCGATTTAATTCAGCAGCAAATGCTATCAGAATTAATTCACGAAGGCGAGATTCATCGTTTAATGAAAAAAAACATTGTAATCTATAAGCAAAGGCGAGATTCTTTGTCTAAACTACTCACCCAACACTTTTCTAAAATTGCAACATGGCAAATTCCTGATGGTGGTTTGGCTATTTGGTTGCAATTTAAAAAACATATTTCTCTTATAAAATTAGCAGAAGAAACACAAAAAAACGATTTATTTCTGCCCAAAACCATCTTATATCAAGATAAAAACACGTGTGCAATTCGGTTTGGTTTTGGACATCTAGAAAAAGAAGAAATGGTAATCGTCATCAAAAAATTAAAGCATGCTTACACAAAATTGGCATCCATTTCTTAAAAAAGATACAATCGTTTTTTAACAGATTAAGATATTAACAATCTTAATTTGAGCCTATTTTTTTTATAATTTTGTAACATGTTTGCGCTAATAGATTGTAATAATTTTTATGCTTCTTGTGAACGCGTTTTTAACCCGAATTTACAAGGAAAACCAGTTGCTATTTTAAGCAATAATGATGGTTGTGTTATTTCTATGAGCGACGAAGCCAAGAAATTGCAACTACCTTTTGGTGCGCCAATTTTTAAATGGGAACAATTTTGTAAAAGCAATAATATTACTGTTTTGTCTTCTAATTATCCGTTATACGGAGACATGAGTACGCGTGTTATGAATATTTTGGCGGGTTTTTCTCCGGATATAGAAGTGTATTCTATTGATGAGTCTTTTTTAGAATTAAAGGGTTTTGAAAATTACGATTTGTCTAACTACGCAACCAAAATGCGAAGTAAAATTTTAAAATGGACAGGAATACCTACTTGTGTAGGTATTGCGCCAACAAAAGCCCTTAGCAAAGTTGCCAATAAAATTGCGCGTTCTAACTTAAAACAGTCTAAAGGCATTTGTATTATCGATTCTGAAGAAAACAGAATTAAAGCGTTAAAATGGACTAAAATTGGCAATGTTTGGGGAATTGGAAGTCGCTTAAAAAAGCGTTTACAGGCAAAAGGCTGTGAAACTGCTTACGATTTTACACAACTACCAAGCGATTGGGTTTTAAAAAATTTTTCTATTGTAGAATGGCGTTTGCAAAAAGATTTACAAGGCATTTCTAAAATACCTTTAGAAGATGCTGTTACTTCTAAAAAGATGATTGCTACTACAAGAAGTTTCGAAAACACATATGCAGATCTAGAAAATATTACCGAACGTATTTCTACTTTTGCATCGAGTTGCGCTAAAAAATTACGCGAGCAAAATTCGAATTGTCATGTAATAACAGTATTTCTTAGAAGCAATCGTTTTGATAAAAATCAAGCGTATTTAAAAGAAAATAAAACAGTTTTTTTATCTTATCCAACAGATTCTACGTTAACAATTTCATCTGCAGCAATAGCCGCGGTAAAAACTATTTTTAAGAAGGATGTTAACTATAAAAAAGCTGGCGTAATTATTTCTGGCTTGGTACCTAACGATAATTTTCAGCTAAATTTATTTAGTCATGAAAACCCGAAACACAAACCACTAATGTCTGCAATAGACAATTTAAATAAGAAATTTAAAGGCGATAAAATTAAACTTGGCAATCAAGATTTAAACCGAACCTGGAAAATGAAACAAAATCGATTGTCTAAAAAATTTACCACCAATATTAACGAAGTTTTAATTGTAAAATAAACTCTTTAAAATTTAAAGAAATGTTTTAATTTGCAAAGTATTATGACAACATCTAAAAATCTTACTTTTTTTACACCAAAGGCTTCTTCTGGAGATGGCGCTGTTTTGGTTGATGTTGGCATTTCTGCTGGTTTTCCTTCGCCTGCAGACGATTTTAGAGAAACTAGAATTTCTTTAGATGATGAACTGATACAAAACAAAGACGCTACTTTTTTTGCTAAAGTAAAAGGACAATCTATGATTGATGCTGGTTTAGACGACAACGATTTATTAGTAATCGATAGAAGTTTAGAACCTGCCAATAACAAAATTGCGGTTTGCTTTTTAGATGGCGAATTTACCGTAAAACGTTTACGTGTAGAAAAAAACGAAGTTTGGTTACAACCAGAAAACCCTAATTACCCAATTATAAACATTACAGAAGATAACGATTTTGTTATCTGGGGAATTGTAACCAATGTTATAAAGAAAGTATAAATTTCTTCTCTCTCTTTTTTACTTCAGCTTAAAAAAGAATATCTTTATTTTTTAAAAAATTATATTACTATGGAAAATACGTTTGAAAACAAAACGATGTTAATTAATGCTACCGATTTAGATCGAGTAGAATTCTACAAAAAAACATATGCACACGTTGCTGGTGGCGTACTTTTATTTGTTTTATTTGAATATTTACTATTACAAAGCGATGCTATTGTAACCTTTATGATGTCTATGACACAAGGTTGGCGTTGGTTAATTATGTTGGGTGGTTTTATGCTGATTACAAATTATGCAGAAAGCACAGTTTTAAAAACTGCAGATAAAAACATACAATACATGGCCTATGCTTTGTATGTATTTGCACAAGCAATTATTTTTGTGCCATTATTGGCAATTGCCATTTATTATACAGAAAGTGAAGATTTAATACAACAAGCTGCATTAGTTACTTTAGCTTTATTTGCAGGTATTTCTGCAGTTGTTTTTCTAACTAAAAAAGACTTCTCTTTTCTTAGAACAGGTTTAACAATTGGCTTTTTTATAGCTTTAGGTTTAATTGTTGCAGGTTCGTTATTCGGTTTTAATTTAGGTTTATGGTTTTCTGTTGGAATGTGTGTTTTAGCTGGTGGCTCTATCCTATACCAAACATCTAACTTAATACACAAATTTGGTACAGAAGATTACATACCAGCTTCTTTAGGTTTATTTGCTTCTTTAATGCTACTTTTCTGGTACGTGTTGCAAATATTTATGTCTAGAGATTAAGATCCAATTCATTTAAAAAATTTTAGAAAAATCAGAAGTTTAAACTTCTGATTTTTTTTTATCCTAAAACAATAAAATTACTCTTTTTTAGTATTTTATTATTGTTTTTCAATAATTTTTATATATTTGGATTATCAAAAATATATGAAATAATGAAAAAACTTAATATTCTAAAAGCAATTGTAGATTTTCTTTGGATTTTTTCTATACCCATTGTGTTAATTATAATCGGCATATCAATTGCGGTTTTCTTTGTCGATTTAAACGATTTAAACATCAAAATAAACTCAATAGATTTTGATAACAATACGCCATTATCAAAAATATTACTTTCAATTGCTGCTTTAAATTATTTATTGATAATAGCTGCTTTGTATTTTTTTAGAAAAGTATTACACTTTTTTATAAGAGTAAAAATATTTGAAGAAACAGTTATAGCATCATTCAAAAAAATTGGAAACTTGTTAGCTATTTCTGGTATAATTTCTTTAGTAATTTCATTTATAAATAAGATTTACTTTCAGCAAAAAATATCTTTAGAATTTGGTTTAAATCAACACTTGGTAATTATTTGTTTAGGATTGTTCTTTTTAACACTAAGTGAAATTTTTAAAATTGCCAAAAACACAAAACTAGAAAACGATTTAACTATATAGTTTATGAAAGACACACAAGACTTAAAAAAAGGAATTAAAACATTTTCTTTCGTTTTTGCGTTTATTCTTTTTCTATATCCAATTAAAGCATTATTTGCTTATATGGAAAACGATTTCAGTTATTTAGGTATGGTAATTAATAACGCAAGTTCTAGTGTTATTTGGATAAAATTTGGTGTCAAATTTATAGCCAGTATTGTGTTTTTTATAGGTTTTTACAATTTGATAAAAACTCTAAATTTTAAAGACATTGAAAATATCTTTTCAATCGAAAAAATATTGCTGTTTAAAAAAACAGGTTTTTACTTTTTACGCGCCGCAGCAGTCGGTAGTTTAACAATTTTTGTAGATATTTTTGATGGTAAATTTGCCAGCTTAAAGATGAGTACAGACTTTATATTCATCTTATATTTTTCTATGATTATGGGTTTTTTCTTCTACATTTTTAGTAAAATATTAGAAAAAGCCAAAGAAGTAAAACAAGAAAACGATTTAACAATATAGTTTATGAAAAATATACAATTATTTAAAGGAATAGTGCTTTTCTTATTTATGATGGTACTTTTATGGTTTTTATTGGATAACGTCTTAACAATATCTGCACTAATTTTAGAAAAAGATGTTCTATTTTTAGGTTATTTTAATAACGAAGACACTCCTCTTTATTTAAAAATTTTAGTAATTATAAAGTTTTTTGCATTTAGTCTTTTTATTTATGGTGCTTCTTATTTAATTAGAATCTTGCTTATAAAAAACTTAACCGATTATTTTAATAATAATACTTTTTCCTTTCTTTTTAAAGCAGGCAAACTTATTGCGATATCTAATTTTATTTCATTTCTTTTAAGCTTTTCTATATTTTTTGTTGATTATAAGTATATAATTTACTTTAACGCAGACTCTAGATACTTATCTTTATTAATGATAATTTTCGGTTTCTTTTTAATTGTTTTTAGCAAGGTTTTAGTTGAAGGAAAAAAATTAAAACAAGAAAACGACCTAACAATATAAACATGGCAATTATTGTAAACTTAGATGTAATACTTGCCAAACGCAAAATGCGAAGTAAAGAATTGGCAGAAATAATTGGTATTACCACAGCAAACTTATCCATCTTAAAGTCTGGTAAAGCTAAAGCAGTTCGTTTTTCTACTTTAGAAGCTATTTGCAAGGCTTTAGATTGCCAACCTGCAGATATTTTAGAATATCAACAAGATTAAAAAAACATCTCGATACAATTTTGCAAAAAAGCAAAATCACTCGATGTGACAGGCTACAAGTTTAAAAAATCTAATTGTCAGTTCGAGTGATTTTTCTGACGAAGGAAGAAAAATTGTATCAAAAACTTATAAATTGAAATAAAAAAGCTCCGAATTTTCATTCGGAGCTTTTTAAAACATAAAAATAGAATTATCTATTCATTGGTTTATTTAAATTCATAAATAAAATATCTGTATCAGTAGCTTCTTTGCCTAACAAATACTTACTAAAATGATCTGCTCTTAACCAGAAAGAGTATTCTGTCATACTACCAAAACCATGTCTTTGTCCTGGCATAATCATAAATTTAAAACGTTTGTTTGCCTTAATTAATTCGTTTGCCATTCTTATAGTTCCTGCCGGATTTACGTTATTATCCATATCACCATGAATCAACATTAAATGTCCTTTAAGATTTTTTGCTAAAGATTGATTGTCATCAATTTTATATTTATGAGAAATTTTTCCTTTTGCATCTATTTCTTCTTTTACACCATGATGCGTTTCACTCCACCAAGAATTGTACACATTATTATCGTGATTTCCGGCTGATGAAACCGCCGCTTTAAAGAAATCTGGATATACCAACATTGCTGCAGTAGACATAAATCCACCACCAGAATGACCATAAATTCCTACTTTTTCAATATCGATAAACTTGTGTTTGTTAGCCAATTGCTGTGCAACATATTTTTTATCAGCCAAACCATAATCACGTAAATTACCGTAACCATAATTATGATACCATTTAGATCTATCTGGATGACCACCTCTGTTTCCTAAAGTAATTACAACAAAACCAACTTGGGCCATTCTATCTAAACGATCCATTCTGTAAGAAAAAGATTTGTTTACAGCTTCTGTTTGCGGCCCAGGATATACATATTCTAACAACGGATATACTTTTGTAGAATCCATATCAAAAGGCTTGTACATTACTCCGTAAATATCTGTAATTCCGTCATCTGCTTTTACTTTAAACGGTTCTGGAAATTTGTACCCAGATGCAAATAATTGCGATAAATCTGCCGTTTCTAAATCCATAACTTTACGCCCGTTTGCGTCTCTAAGTTCAGATTTTGGCACAGTATTTACCCTCGAATAATTACTCACAAAATATTTATTAGAATCTGCCATAGAAGTAGTTGCTGTAAAATCTCCAGCATCTAATGTTTTCATTCCAGACCCGTTTAAATTAATTTTATAAGTATGTAAATAATAAGGATCTTGTTTTTTATTAACACCGTTTGCAGTAAAATAAAGTGTTCTTGTTTTTTCATCTAAACCAGCAAAACCATCTACATGATAATCTCCTTCTGTCACTTGATTTTTTAAGTTTCCTTCAGAATCATATAAGTAAAAATGCGCCCAACCATCTCGTTCTGCCCAATGTAACATTTCTTTTTCGTTGTTTAACAAAATTAACGGACGAGACTCGATATATGTATTAAAACGTTCTTCTATTAACGTTTTATATTCTCCTGTATTAAGATCTGCAACATTAATATCATACTTTTTGCGATCTCTAGAAATTACACTAAAATATATTTTTCCTTTTTTTGATAAAAGCAAAGAAGGTCTAAAATCATCATCTCTACTAGATTGTTTTCTAGGTGCTCTAAACACAGAAATACTTTGTTGACGTACTGTATCTAAAGGAACTTTTATGTGAGATTTTGAAGGAATATCAAAAATTAATAATTCAGATTTATAATATTCTTGTTCTCCTGGCATGTGGTATTTATAGGTTTCTAAAGTTGGTCTTTTTTTACCTGTAGAATTAATTACCCATAAATCTTTAATATGTCTAGAGTCAGATTTTTGAAATACAAACTTTTTAGAATCGTGAGACCAAGTTCCCCAAACACCTTTACGCTTGTCTTTGTTTTTTTCTTTATCTACATTATCTTCTCTAGAACCACCGCCGTATCCGTAGTTTTCTTCTCCGTCTTTAGTCCATTGATTTTCTACAACCGTACTATCTTTTTCATCTTTAATAAACTTTTTAAAGTTTACTTTATCCATCCAGTACAAATTGTAATTTTTAGAATATAAAACGATAGAACTATCTGGTGCTACATTTGCCCATCTTAACCAAGGTTTTTTTTCTTCCTTTTTAGTATTGATTATTGTCAAACCGTTTCCGCCTAACTTATATTCTAAATAATAAGTTTTCTTCTCCATTTTAGGCTTTTTCTTTTTAGCCTTTTTACTCGATGTAGAATCTTTCTTTTCTTCTTTTTTATCTTCGACAACGGCAACTTCTTCTGTAGATTTTACTCTAAAACGAATTGCATTTTCTGCTTTGTTAAATTTAAATCTAAAACGAGGTAAATGTTTTGCATCGTATGGGTCTTTGGTAATTTCTGTTAACCATTTTGCCATTTTAACATTATCGAAAAGTAGTTGCTTCGATTTTCTATCTGCATCTACTAAGTAATAATTAGAGCCTTCTGATGTTTTGTAAGAATACCAAAAACGGTTTCCTTTTTTTAACCAATGCGGACTAACATTTGTAGAATGCACCATTTTCGCTAAGTTTTTTGGCGAATATTTTGCTGCTGCTCTATAATTTGGTTCAGGGGTTTCTTGTGCAGTTATTGCTATTGTAGCAAATAATGACAAGAATAAGAGTAGAATGTTTTTCATCTGTAAGAGAATTTAATTAGTTCTTGTAAAGTTCTCTAAAACAAACTATCTCGCAAATTTTTAAGATTTTTTTATAAAATATTTAACAAAAATATATTAAAAACGATCTTTTTTAAAAGCGAATTCTATTTTTAATCGAATTAATTGAAAAAATCGTAAAACAACTTGGTTGTATTTAAAGTTAAATAAACTGTCTATTAAAACGTCTGTACTAAAGTTTTCATGAAAAAATTGCACCCTATTTTCTATCTGAATATCAGTATATTTACTGTACATTCTTTGACTAGAAACCTCGCTTAAACGCCATTTAAAGAGTTTTCTTCTACGCCATTTTTTTCGATAATTATCAAAGTTTGTTGTGCCTTTTACCAAATATTCATCAATATAAACACATGCTAAATCTGCACTTTGCATTGCATATCTAATTCCTTCACCACCTCTTGGATTTATTGCAGAAACAGAATCGCCCACTGCAATTACTTTATTATTGTAGAATTTATCTTTTAAACCTTCAGAATATCTTAAAATACCACCATGAACATCTAATAATTTATAAGTATCACACTTTAAATATTCTTTAATAATTTGTTCGGTAATTTTCTTAGTAGTTTTATCTGTATTTTCTTGATTAAGAGATTTTAAATGTGTTTTTCCTGCACCAACTTTTAAGATATTTTGCTCCATCGGAAAAATCCAAGAATATCCTTTAATTGCCCATTTATGTCCTAAAAAAAAGACCAATTGATCTTTGTATTTCTCATAAATCTCTGGCGCAACTTCTATTAAATATTCTGTACCGCTACCCAAATTCATTATTGGTTGTACTTCTTTATCATCGTACATTACCTTTCTAAGTGGCCCTGTAGCATCTACAACTAATTTACTTTCTACCTCTATAATCTCTGTAGACTTCGCTTTTTGTAAAGAAACAATTACAGATTTTTCATTTACTTTTTTACTGATGTATTTATAGCCTGTTAAAACTTCTCCGCCAAAACTCTTTGCATCATCAGCTAAAAATTGTTTTAATTTTCCGTAATCTAAAACAACACCTTTGTTTTTATTTCCTTTCCAGAAATAACTGTTTTTTGTACACTGAATGGTAATATTTTTCCAGTAAGCACCAATAACTTTGTTTGGTAAATCAAATTCTTTTAAAGGCGCTAATGTCATACCAGCGCTAGAAAAATTATTATCCAAAAAAGAAGGAAAGCGCTCTACTAATAAAATTTTATGTCCTTTTTTGGCTAAATTTCTTGCAACTTGCCCTCCTGCCGGACCACCACCAATTACAACTACATCGTATTTCTGCATCATAAAATTAATTCAAATTACGTTTCTGAATAAAAAATCGTTTTAAAATCTGTGCACAATCATTCTCTAAAATTCCTGCTACAATTTCTGTCTTTGGATGCAATTTTGTTCCTAAATTTCTAAAACCTCTTTCGGGTTCTGATGCACCGTAAACAATCTTTCCTAATTGTGCCCAATAACTTGCTCCTGCACACATTTGGCAAGGTTCTAGCGTAACATATAATACACAATCTTTTAAGTATTTTCCTCCTATAAAATCTGCGGCAGCTGTAAATGCTTGCATTTCTGCGTGTGCTGTTACATCGTTTAACGTTTCTGTTAAATTATGCGCTCTTGCAATTATTTGATTTTTAAAAACAACAATTGCACCAACAGGAACTTCACCTTTATCAAAAGCAAATTCTGCTTCTTGTAAGGCTTTCTTCATAAAATAAACATCGTCGAAAGGTTGTATCATTTTTTGAAATATAAAAATCAATATTACAAAAAGTTAAATTGTATTTTTGCATTCTCATGACAAATTTGTTAGACAACATATCAAACCCAAAAGATTTACGCAAATTAAATCCAAATCAGTTACCGCAACTTGCAAAAGAATTAAGAGCGTTTATTATTGATATTGTTGCTACAAAAGAAGGGCATCTTGGTGCTAGTTTAGGCGTTGTAGAATTAACTATTGCTTTGCATTATTTATTTGAAACTCCAGACGATTTATTAGTTTGGGATGTTGGGCATCAAGCATATGGTCATAAGATTTTAACCGGAAGAAAAGAAGTATTTCACACGAATAGACAATTTGGCGGAATTGCTGGTTTTCCTGCTAGAAAAGAAAGTGAATTTGATACTTTTGGTGTTGGGCATTCTTCAACATCAATTTCTGCTGCTTTGGGAATGGCAATAGCATCCAACTTAAAAAATGAAACAGAAAGACATCATATTGCCGTAATTGGTGATGCTTCTATTGCTAGCGGAATGGCTTTTGAAGCTTTAAACCACGCTGGTGTTTCTAATGCTAATTTATTAATCATATTAAACGACAATGCAATTGGTATTGATCCTGCTGTTGGGGCTTTAAAAGAATACTTAACAAAAGTAAAAAGTGATAAAAAATTAGCGGCTCAAAATAACATCATCAAAGCTTTAAACTTCGATTATTCTGGACCAATTGACGGACACGATTTACCTAAGATTTTAAAGGAATTAGAGCGCTTGAAATCTGTTAAAGGTCCAAAATTTTTACATGTTATTACCACAAAAGGAAAAGGTTTAAAAAAGGCCGAAGAAGACCAAGTAACGTACCATGCGCCTGGAAAATTTGATAAAATTTCTGGAGAAAGAATTAAAAAGGAAAAAAGCTTGTATACCAAATATCAAGATGTATTTGGACAAACGATTGTAGAACTAGCAGATAAAAATTCACGAATTGTTGGTATTACACCTGCCATGTTAACGGGTAGTTCTTTAAAGTTAATGTTAGAAAAACACCCTAACAGAACTTTTGATGTTGGTATTGCAGAACAACATGCAGTAACATTGGCTGCAGGTATGGCAACTCAAAATTTAATACCATATTGTAATATCTATTCTACATTTTTGCAACGTGCTTACGACCAAGTAATACATGACGTAGCTTTGCAAAATTTACCGGTTATTTTTTGCTTAGATAGAGCTGGTTTAGTTGGTGAAGATGGTGCAACGCATCACGGTGTTTTCGATTTAGCTTATCTACGTTTAATTCCGAATTTAATTATTTTTGCACCAAGAAATGAAATTGAATTAAGAAATATTTTATATACCGCTCAGTTAGGGTTACAAAAACCAATTGCAATTCGTTATCCTAGAGGAACTGGTAATATTATTGACTGGAAACAACATTTCGAAAAAATTGAAATTGCTAAAAGTCTTTGTTTACAAAAGGGAAATAAAACGGCTATTTTGTCTGTTGGCACAATTGCTGAAAATATTTCTGAAGCTTTAAAATCGGTAGATTCTCCTTCTGATTTTTCTCATTTTGATATGCGATTTGTTAAACCATTAGATGAAAATAGTTTGCATAAAATAGCTAAAACGCATCAGAATATTTATACTATCGAAGATGGAACAGTAAAAGGAGGTTTTGGAACTGCTATTTTAGAATTTATGGCAGAAAATGGATATCAAAATAAAGTAGAAATACTTGGTATACCAGATGATTTTATTGAACATGGTAGTGTAACAAAGCTACAACAAACACTTAATTTAGATGTTGATAGTTTAATTTCTAGATTTAATAGAGCATAAAAAACGGCACTAAAATTAGTGCCGTTTTTTGAATTATAAACTTTATAAAATTATTCTATTATAATTTTTCTCGAAGATTTGTTATTGTTCTTATCTACTAAATTTACAATATAAATTCCTGAATTAATATTTAATGAAATTGGTTGTTTTTCATTGACACTAAAATCTAAACTAGAATTATAAACTTGTCTTCCGGCAGTATCAAAAATATTTATTTTCACTTTACCTAAAGTGTTTTTAGCAAATACTGTAATATCTCCTTTAGAAACTGTAGGGTAAACAGTAAAAGCTTTGTCTTTATTTAACACATCTGCAACAGAAGCTGTGTTATCAGTAAAGTTAGCTGTAAACATTCCTCTACCATGTGTAGCTGCTAAGATTAAATTATCTGAAGCTCTATACTGTAGCATATCTACTCTAACATTTCCCATTCCAGAAGATGCAGGTTCCCAAACAACTGTTTCTGCGGTTACATCGCTTGTTTTCCATATTCCTGCTTCAGTAGCTAATAGTACCTCTTTTCTATCTAAAGGATTGAATAAAGACCATCTTACAGGAATATCTGGCAGGTTACCTTCAACATCTGTCCAGTTATCTCCACCATCATTAGTGTACCAAACACTTTTTACTCCGTAATTAGAATATGTTAGTAGGATTTCATCATCCGAAGCACCTAGTTCTACACACGAAACAGAACCTGTAATAGATGGTGTTCCTAAAGTTTTTGAGGTATCATCATTTGCATTAATGTAAACAACTCTTCCATCTTGAGTTCCTAAAAAAACCTTTCTATCAGATTTGTTATGTGATGAAACTCTAATATGTGTAACATCTATATCAAACAAAAAAGGAACAACAATCGTATCTCTAGTTATAAAACTTTGATTTTGATAATCAGGATTTAATATTGCTCTAGTGATAGAACTATCTTCATTAAAAGAATAAAAAATATTGTTTTCACTGTCATAATCAGCAGGGTTTATAAAACTTGCATTTCGATTGTCAACCAATGTTGTAACTCTTGGTGTAGTTTCGGAATTAGAAAAATCATATAAATAAAAATTATTGTTCTGTGTTGAAGCAATATAATATAAACCTCTTTGAGTATTAACCGCAGTTTGATCAATAAAACTTAAGCCTCCGTCACCACCTAATAACTCTGTAGAATTACTTAAGCCAGATTCAAATAAATAATTAGTACCATTGTCTTGAGCACCACCTAAAAAAGCGTTTGTGTTTACTGGATCAATCGCACCAGAATAAAATTGGGTAACATTAAAATCTAAATTTCTAGCCTCTAAACTACCAAATGGTAAGTCTGATGATCTTTTTCCATAAAATATACCTCCATCAGTTGAAAAAATAATCCCGTCAGTATTTGGTCTAAAAGCAATATTGTGTTGATCAGCATGAACAAACTTCACTGAGTTATCTCTATCTAAATCCCAACTAGAGACTTTAAACCAGAAATCACCTCCATTTCGACTTTTAAAAATATTAATACCACCTACATAAACTTCATCTTCATTTGTTGGGTTAACTTGAATTATTAAATCATACCATGCCTGCCCTCTTGTAAAATCACTATCTGGTATCGATGAATCTCCAGAATCTTTTGGAGTGTTAGACAATGACTCCCATGTATTTCCTGAATTTGTAGTTTTTACAATCTCGCCCAATCTACTAGCACTTGCAATCATTGCATAAACTACATTAGAGTTTGATTGAGCAACTGCTAAATCAACTCTTCCTAATGAAGATAATGAAGACCTATACCTTTGGGTAAAGGTTAATCCGTTAGTAGATGAATAAATTGTTCCGGATGAATCACCTAACCAAATTGTGTTATCCGAAGCTAATTCTAAATCTCTATAAGCTCCAGAAGATTCTCTATTCCATGTTAAACCACCATCTGCAGATCTAAAAATACCAGAACCTTGACCACCATCTAAATCTTGCATTGCCGCATAAACAACTCCAACTCCAGCTTCATTTCTAACTATCAAATCATAAACATATTCAAAGCCCGATGTTGTTGCTAAATTATCCCACGTTATACCACCATCTGTTGTTTTCCAAATTCCTGCGCCATTTACTGCATCTACATTTCCCCAACCTTCGCCGGTACCAACATAAAATATATTATTCTGAACTGGATCATAAGCCATTGCAGAAATAGCAAAATTTGACATATCAGAATTCACCATAGTCCAAGGTGAATTTTCATCTGTAATATCTTCGTTTTTCCAAATTCCACCGCTTACACCACCTGCAAATACACGCTTACTTTCTGCATCATTTGGGTCAAACATCATTGCTCTAACTCTTCCTGCTACTGTTTTTGGACCTCTAGATTCCCAATTCAAAGTTGCTGTAGATTTAGAACTAGCTTCTTGTTTTACCTTTTTACCATATTTTAAAGCCTTTACCAATCTATCTTGATGTAACTTTTTAGTATTAGGATCCATAGTTCTTAAAAAGTCTTGCTCAAAAGCTAAATCTGGTCGATCTTTTTTCGGCATTGCCTTAATCTCTTCTTTTGTTAAAGGAGCTCTTTTAGCATATGGATGATTCGCCAAGTACTCGGCATATTCTTTTTGTTTTTTTTCAAACTCTGTTTCTGAGTTATAATTTACTAAAAGAACAGTTATAATGGCTATAATTGCCAAAATAGAAAAAGATAATTTTTTATTCATATTTATAATTTCTTTAAAAAAGTCATCAAATTTAGTGATTATTAATAGCTTTATATAATATTACCGGTTAATTTTTTATGCATTCGTATGGCATAACTATCTGATATTCTAGAAACATAACTACAAACCTGCATTATCCTATCATACAAGTTTGATGTTTCTGTTTTGTATTCTTCTGGTAATAAATTTAAAACCAAGTTGTCAAAATTTGATGAACAACCTTCAAACTTATTATTTAATGCTGTTACAAAAACATCTAATAAGTCTGCAATAATTCTATAACCAGCAACTTCTTTTTCTATGACTTCTGTGCTTTTGTAAATTTTAGAAACACTTATTTTAATTATGTCGTTAATTTGAGCCTCAAACTTACACTTGTCTAATAAAGATTTTTCGAAAGTACCGTTTAAAATTGCTTCTTCGTTGTCTAAAAAGATTGTTACTGCTTCATTAATTAAAACACCAATTGCTAAAGCTCTTAAATAACTAACTCTATCAGTTTTATGTTGTAAAGAATGATACTTTTTGATATCGATTGTATCTTTTACCAATTTAATCATGTATTCTAAAGCAAATTCTTCGTCTATTAAACCAAGATTTATTCCGTCTTCAAAATCTATAATTGTATAGCAAATATCATCTGCAGCTTCAACTAAATAAGCTAAAGGATGTCTATAAAAAGAAATACCCTCAGATTTTTTTTCGAGCATTCCTAAATCTTTTACTACATCTAAAAATGCTTCTTTTTCTGATTGAAAAAAGCCATATTTTTTATCTACAATATGATTAGTTGGCTTTTTAGGGAGACTTTCTTTAGGATATTTTAAAAACGCGCCCAAGGTTGCATAACTTAATCTTAAACCACCAGAAATTCCTTTTCTAGATTCGGTTAAAATTTTAAATCCGTTTGCATTTCCTTCAAAATCAATTAAATCTTGATATTCTTTATCGGTTAGTTCATTTTTATATTTTACACCTTTACCCGTTTTAAAATACTCGCCAATTGCTTTTTCTCCTGAATGACCAAATGGCGGATTCCCGATATCGTGCATAACAGAAGCTGCGGCAGTTATTGCGCCAAAATCGTTAAACGTATAACCTAAATCTACCAAGTTAGGATGACGTTCTAACAACGCTTTACCAACTCTTCTACCAAGTGTTCTACCAACCACAGAAACCTCTAAACTATGGGTTAAGCGCGTGTGTACAAAGTCTGTTTCAGATAACGGAATTACTTGTGTTTTGTCTTGTAAACTTCTAAATGCAGATGAAAAAATAATTCTGTCAAAATCTACATCAAAACCTAATCGTGTTTCATCTTGTGCAATTCTTGGTCTTTTTTGAGTATCGCCAAAGCGTTTTAAAGAAAGGAGTTGTTCCCAGTTCATCATAATTATAAAATATTTTCGAAATTAAACAAAAAAGAAAAAAGAGAAGCTTTTCAACTTCTCTTTTTCTTAATTTAATTAAGCTACATTCCAAAATCGTTTAACTTCTTCACAAATATTTCCAATTTGTAAAAGAAGTCTTTCTGGCTTTTCCGGAGAAGAAACTATCCTTTCACCAAAAACATCCATAGAATAGCAAATTTCTGGCAGCGGAATCGCATCATATTCATCGGCTATTTCTGAAATATGTTTATGTAAAATAGTTGCTACAATTTTTAATTCTTGGTTGTCAAAAATATTTCCTTTTGACAAATGAATTTTTACACCTCCAATATATTTTTTCCCATTATATTGAATCGTAAAAACGATATCAGGAGAAACAGTAATTTCTACATTATTAATAAATGTTGATTTGATTGGTCTCTTTTTTATTATGGTTAAGTTATGGTTTTTAAGCATTTCAGGGATTTCAATATTCAAATATTTTTGCATTCCTTCGAGTGACACAAACTTATTTTGAATCTGTCTTGGCTTCTCTGCAACTTTTGTTTTTAACCTATTTGAACCTTCTATTATTGGAGCTCTATCTCCATTAAGTGAAAGTGATTTTTTAATAGAAGCTCTTGATGTTTGATGCCAACCAACCATAATAATTGACGGTTCTTTTTGACTACGGATTACTCTCTTTTTTTTTGATTCTGTACCTTTGATAAAATCGATCAAAGGATTTATTGAAATTTTATATTCCATTATATACTTTGTTATTAAATTAATAAATATGTTAACAAGTACAATAAATGATCATAACTCATTTAATAACTTGTTTAAAATTTGGAAAAATAACTTGGTGAAGAGAATCGTATTTTGTAGTTTTGAAAAAACAAAAGGAAAGGAGATTGAGTAGTCTCCAAATTCTTTTCAATAAACTAATCTTTTAGCCTGCAAGCAAAAATTAGAAAAAAATTACCAAGAAGCGATATGTCTAGTATCGCTTTTTTTTATGCTTATTATTTTTATCTCAAATACAGTTATTTTTAATTATTAATATTAAAGAGAAGCCTTTCGGCCTCTCTTTTTTACTTTTTAAATTAAGAACCACACATTAAGCAATCGTCGTCTGGTGCTCCGTTTTTAGAAGCATCTACCATTGCTTTAAATTCTGCAGCACTCATTGGTTTTTCTTCTTCTATAACTTGCGCTTTCTTTTCTTTAGAAACTGTAAACTGAATTGCATTTACCGCAGATTTTGTTCTTAAGTAATACATTCCTGTTTTTAAGCCAGATTTCCAAGCATAAAAATGCATAGAAGTTAATTTACCATAGTCTGGATCTTTTAAGAATAAGTTTAGCGATTGAGATTGATCGATAAAGTATCCTCTATGGCGCGCCATATCGATAATATCTTTCATACTCATTTCCCAAACAGTTTTATATAACTCTCTTAATTCTGCAGGAATTTCTTCGATATGTTGTATAGAACCGTTTGCACGCATTATACTTTCTTTCATATCATTATCCCATAAACCTAATTCTACCAAGTCTTCTAATAAATGTTTGTTTACAACAATAAACTCACCAGATAATACTCTTCTTGTATAAATATTAGATGTATAAGGCTCAAAAGCTTCATTGTTTCCTAATATCTGAGAAGTAGATGCTGTTGGCATTGGCGCAACTAACAACGAGTTTCTTACACCGTGTTTCATCACTTGTTTACGCAACTTAGCCCAATCCCAGTTTCCGCTTAACTCATCATCTTTAATTCCCCACATGTTAAACTGAAATTCTCCTTTAGACATTGGAGAACCTTCGAAAGTAGAGTAAGGTTCTTTTGCTTTTGCAATTTCCATAGAAGAAGTTACAGCTGCAAAATACATCGTTTCAAAAATTTCTTGATTCAGCTTTTTAGCTTCATCACTTGTAAAAGGTAAGCGCAATTGTATAAATGCATCTGCTAAACCTTGTATCCCTAAACCGACTGGTCTATGTCTAAAGTTAGAGTTTTCCGCCTCTATAACAGGATAAAAATTAGCATCTATTACTGTATCTAAATTACGTGTTACTTTTTTAGTTACGTCGTATAATTTTTTATGATTAAAGTATTTTTCTCCGCCTTCTCTTTCAGAAATAAACATTGGCAAAGCAATAGAAGCTAAGTTACAAACCGCAACCTCATCTTCTGCTGTATACTCCATAATTTCTGTACATAAGTTCGAAGAACGAATTGTACCTAAATTTTTCTGATTCGATTTTCTGTTTGCTGCATCTTTGTACAACATATATGGCGTACCTGTTTCGATTTGAGATTCTAATATCTTTTCCCAAAGCTCACGTGCCTTTATCGTTTTTCTACCTTTACCAGCTGCCTCGTAACTTGTGTATAAACGCTCGAATTCTTCATCATAAGTATCGTATAAATGCGGACATTCATGAGGACACATTAACGTCCAATCTGCATCTTGTTCTACACGTTTCATAAATAAATCAGAAATCCACATTGCATAGAATAAATCTCTAGCACGCATTTCTTCTTTACCATGGTTTTTCTTTAAATCTAAAAAGTCGAAAATATCTGCATGCCATGGTTCTAAATACATTGCAAAAGATCCTTTACGCTTACCACCACCTTGATCTACATAACGAGCAGTATCATTAAAAACCTTTAACATTGGCACAATACCGTTTGATGTACCGTTTGTACCAGCAATATAAGAACCTGTAGCTCTAATATTATGTAAAGACAAACCAATACCACCAGCAGATTGCGATATTTTTGCAGTTTGTTTTAATGTGTCATAAATACCTTCAATACTATCATCTTGCATTTGTAATAAAAAACAAGAAGACATTTGAGGTTTTGGTGTACCTGCATTAAAAAGAGTTGGTGTAGCGTGTGTAAAATATTTTTTACTCATTAACTCATAAGTAGCAATTGCTTCATCAATATCATTTTTATGAATACCTATAGAAACACGCATTAACATGTGTTGTGGACGTTCTGCTATTTGACCGTTCAATTTTAATAAATATGAACGTTCTAATGTTTTAAAACCAAAATAATCGTAATTAAAATCTCTATTGTAAATAATAGTAGAATCTAATTTTTCTGCATTTTCTTTAATGATATTATATACCTCATCTGCCAATAATGGTGCTTTTTTGTTTGTACGAGGATTTACATAAGTATACAAATCATCCATTGTTTCAGAGAATGATTTTTTAGTGTTTTTATGTAAGTTAGAAACAGCAATTCTTGCCGCTAATTTTGCATAATCTGGGTGTGCAGTTGTCATTGTAGCGGCAGTTTCTGCGGCTAAATTATCTAATTCTGATGTTGTAACACCATCATATAAACCTTCAATTACACGCATTGCAACTTTTACCGGATCTACAATTTTATTTAAACCGTAGCACATTTTTTTTACTCTTGCCGTGATTTTATCGAACATCACCGGCTCTTTTTTACCGTCTCTTTTTAGTACAAACATTTTTCTATTTGGTTTTTTTTATTAATTATTAGAGCCCACAAAAACGTCCAATTTTTTAGGATACTCTTTTTACTACTTCTTATTTTGTATGAATTAACGCCTAAGAATAAACGGCGTTAATTTTATGTATTCTGATAATTAAAAATCAGAATCGAAACTAATACTTCCTGTTCCACCAGATTTTACACCGGCTTTTTGGTATTCTGATACTCTTTTTTCGAAGAAATTAGTTTTTCCTTCTAAAGAAATCATTTCCATAAAATCGAAAGGATTTGTTACATCGTAAACTTTATCACATCCAAATTCTAATAACAATCTGTCTGTAACAAACTCTAAGTACTGAGTCATTAATTTTGCATTCATACCAATTAAACTAACTGGTAAAGATTCTGTAACAAACTCACGTTCTATATTTAAAGCATCTACAATAATTTCTGTAATACGCTCTTTTGGCACTCTATTTACCATGTGATTATTGTGTAAGTGTACAGCAAAATCACAGTGCATACCTTCGTCTCTAGAAATTAATTCGTTAGAAAAAGTTAAACCTGGTAATAAACCTCTTTTCTTTAACCAAAAAATTGAACAAAATGCGCCAGAGAAGAAAATACCTTCTACTGCTGCAAAAGCAATTAAACGCTCTGCAAAAGAGTCAGATTCTATCCATTTTAATGCCCAATCTGCTTTTTTCTTAATTGCCGGAAAAACTTCGATAGCTCTAAATAAATTGTCTTTTTCTACTTCATCTTTAACATAAGTATCTATTAATAAAGAATATGTTTCAGAATGAATGTTTTCCATCATTATTTGAAAACCATAGAAAAATTTAGCTTCAGAATATTGTACTTCGTTTACAAAGTTTTCTGCTAAGTTTTCGTTTACAATACCGTCTGATGCAGCAAAAAATGCTAAAATATGCTTTATAAAATAACGCTCATCGTCTGTTAACTTAGATGTCCAATCTACAAGATCTGCTGTAAGATCAATTTCCTCTGCCGTCCAAAAACAAGCTTGTTGTTTCTTATACCATTCCCACAAATCATCGTGTTGGATAGGAAAAATTACAAAACGGTTGTCATTTGGTTGTAAAATAGGCTCTAATACAGACATTTTTTATTGAGATTTTTGAGAATTATTATTTGTTAAAACGAGTTCTACAAAGATTGGGTTTTTTGTTCCAAAATGAAAGTCATACTTATTCACAAATCCCTTGAAGTTTTTAACAAAAAGACAAAAATTATGATTTTCGTTAAATTTTAACACTATTTTATTTTACTAAAAATCAACCCATTAAAAGAGTAAAATTAGCTAAACCATTGCTACTATTGACATTCTTAAAACGTAATTTGAAAAGTTTTTTTTATCAATTTTATTTCAGATTTGGTTTTTAAAATTAACTGTTTTCTCTTAATTAAATTTTAATCAAAAAAGGTTATTTAGAATTTTTAAAGATAACAGAAGACTATTTAAATTCTTTTTGCTACCCCATTTTTGAAGTATCTTTGCAAAAAGACTTTTCTAATGAAAAATAGGTTTCCAAAAATTGTACAAATTGCTATAATTTCTGTTTATTTAATATTTTTAGCGGGTTCTGTTGTTAGAATGACAGGTTCTGGAATGGGATGTCCTGATTGGCCAAAATGTTTTGGTTATTACATACCACCAACATCCGAAGAACAAATTACTTGGCAACCAAATACCAATTATAAAAAAGGAATTATAATTATTAAAGACGAAGTTTTATTTGTTGCAGAAAAAGACATACAAACTGCAACAGACTTTAATATTAATAATTGGGTAAACTATACAAAACACGATTACGCAAAATTTAACAAATACCATACTTGGACGGAATATATAAATAGACTTGCATCTGTTTTATCTGGTTTTGTTTTTCTATTTTTAATATACAGTGCTTTCAAAAATAGAAAAAAAGACAAACGAATTACTTGGTTAGCTTTTTGCGCATTTTTTCTAATGCTTTTTGAAGCTTGGTTAGGTAAAACGGTAGTAGACACAAATTTAACACCTGCAATTATTACCATTCATATGGTGGTTGGCTTGATAATTATTGCTCTTTTATTAAAATTAAATTTTATTGTTACTGATAAAAGAACAACTTTTAAATACAATTCCGTTTTTAACAAACTACTAATAGTTTCTGTAATTTTTTCTTTGATTCAAATTGCAATGGGAACCCAAGTAAGACAATTTATTGATGAGCAAGTAAAATTATATGGTTTCGAAAACAAGAATTATAGTTTAATGAATCCTAGTTTTAAATTTTACTTTCATAGATCTTTTACTATTGCAATTGTTTTGGTAAACTTTGGTATGTTGTACTTAAACCAAATTAAAAACCTTGGTTATAAATTAGTAAATTGGATTGTTGCCTTAATTTTTATCGAAGTAATTTCTGGTATTTTAATGTATTATGCAGAAATTCCTTTTGGTACACAAGCAGTGCATTTATTAGCAGGAGCAATTTTGTTTGGTTTACAATTTTATTTATGGCTTCAAAGTAGAAAAACCATAAATAATTAACAGCTATCAATTTTTATTGATTTAAGGATGCGCGTTCACCCAAACTTCGCCATCAGAAAAGTGTTCTTTTTTCCAGATTGGCACGGTTTCTTTTAAAGTATCAATAATAAATTCGCACGCTAAAAAAGCTGCTTTTCTATGCTTTGACGATACCGCAATAATTACCGGAATATCTCTTATTTGTAATTCGCCTTCTGCATGATGAACAGCTACTTTTTTTACATCAAATTTTTCGAGTGCTAAATCTGCAATTTTCTGCATTTCTTTTAGCGCCATCGGTTTATACGTAGAAAAATCTAACTTTTTTACTTCTTTGCCTTCTGTATCGTTTCTAACAGTACCTACAAAAACAGATATGCCACCGCAAGAATCGTCTTCAACAAAAGCATAACAAGCATTTAGATCTAATTTTTCTGATGTAATTTTTATTGAAGTTCTCTGCATAATTTTTTAAATCTAAAACAAGTTAAACGCTTTTAGCAAAAATAATAATTCATGATGTATCTTTGCAAACTAATATTTTATACTTCAAAAAAATGAAAAGTGTCTTTAGAATTGTTAGCTTGTTAGAAGGGGTTTCTTATTTACTTTTACTTTTTATAGCAACACCTATTAAGTATTTACAAGGCGATGCTTCTTATGTAAAAATGTTAGGTATGCCACACGGAATTTTATTTATGTTGTACATTGTTTTAGCAATTGTTATTAAAAAAGAAATGAACTGGAACAATAAAACATTGGCTATTGTTTTAATTGCTTCTATAATTCCTTTTGGAACTTTTTATGTGGATAAAAAATATTTAAGATAATTGCTAACCTCCGCTAACTGGCGGAATAATAGCAACAACATCATTTTCTTTTAAAATTAAATCGTCTTCTGCATATTCTTCATTTACGGCAATTGCATAAGAATTTATATTTTCTATTGACGGATGTTCGTCAATCAAAAATTGCTTAAAATCTTTGATTGAAAGATTGTTTTCTAAGACAAAGTCTAATTGATTTTCTCCTATCAAATCAGAAGTAATGCCAAAAAAGAGTGTTTTTATTTTCATCTATATTATTTAATTAAAAAGGCTAAATCTAAACAAAAAGCCATTTTCTGATACACCATTATAGTTAGACATTACATAATCTAATCTTAAAAAGCGCCATTTACCAAAACCTAAATTATCTAAACCAACAGAATATTCTGTGTAAGGTTTTGCATCTGCCATTACCATTGCTTTAGAACCTGCTACCAAGTAAAAATTAAGCTTATTTAATAACGGAATTTTACCTAAAATTGCTCCTCTAAAATTATGTTCTAAATGAGCCTCTGCATATTTATCATTAGAGTAAAGTTTATAATAATCTAACAAACCAAAACTACTAATTCCTGCGGTTTTTAAAGGATATGTTAATTCGTTTCCGTTGGGTTGTAAATAATCCATAAAAGCAATGTTTTTCTTTTTTAAGAAAATTCCTGCCCTTAAATTGTATCTAAAATTACCATAATTACCTGCATTTACAAAATGATTAATGTTTGTTGTAAATAAATCAGAATTTAATTCGGAATTAGAAGCTCCAAATCTTTTTCTATATCGAATACTTACAGACGGATATTTATTATTTCCTATATTTTGCTTGCTATCTGGATACGACAAGAATTTTTGACCAAAAACAAAACGTGTTCTTAAATCTAAAGTTGCAATTTTATGCTCTGCAAAAGGAGCCGTATTAAAACCTGAGCGATTTAAAGGATTGTTAGATGTATAACCGCCGTTTTCTTCTTTTGAAGTCCAAGAAAAATCTGTGGTATTAAATAGCGGTTTTCTATTTGCATATTCTAAAGTTCCAGAAAAGTAAATTCCGTTTTTAATTTCTTGAGAATACGTAATTTCTGCAGCTTGTTTCTCGTAAATTTTCAAATAATTAAGATTACTCAATAACGAACTTAAAGAGTTGTTTAACCTTGCTATAGGGTTTCTTTCGTTAAACTGTGGTGTTGTAATACCAATTTTTGCAAATAATCTTGGTCTAGAAATATTGTTCCATTTTTTAGAAAAATACACAGATGGCCTTATTTTTTTCTCAGAAAAACTATAATTAGCATTTACACCTGCACTCCACCACTTACCGGTATCATTTAAAGATTTAAAATAATTAAACCCAACACCTGTATAAAAACCTTGCACTGTATTAAAACCCGTTCTTAACAAAGGGCCGTTGTAAGAAAAAGATTTATCTTCGAAAGTATTATTAAAACTGTAACCAGTTATAGGATCTAACCAACCAAATTTATTGCCTTTTGCATCAATAGAATCTAAATATTTTTTAGATTTTCTTAGCACCTTAATACTATCTTTAACTTTATAATCTGTTACCTCTTCTAATGTTAAAGGGATTGGTCTTAACTTGTTCCAGAATAAAGTATCTTTTTTTGTGGCGCTTTCTTCAAAAGACAAAACCTCATTTGTAAAAGTTGTTTCTGTAAAGTTTGGTTTAAAATTATAATCAGAATAGGTATAAGAGAATTTTCCGCTAGGTTTAAAACCCAGAAAATTTAAATCGAAATCTAATGTTTGATTTATTAAAACCCAACCTTTTATTTCTTCGGAATAATTAAACCCTTGAGTTACTTTTAAAGTATTTACAATTGGAATATTAGTTTGCGCGCCGGTTGTGGTAACATCTATACCGTACAACGCCCAATCGTCTTCTACAATATAAATAAAACCTTCAAAAACTCGGTCGTTTTTACGTTTTGGTAAAAGTTGTATTTTATTTATTAATTTTTGATTTTTATCATAAAAGGTTCCTACCAATTTATAGTTATAATAAGTAAAAGCGTTCGTAGAAATAGGAGAAACTAAACCGTTAAAAATTTCGATACTATTTTCGTATAAATCTAAATTAGACTCTTCTGCTCTATTAAAACTTACACCATTATCTTGACCAGACACTTTAGACGCAACAATTTTTTCTTTAAATTTTTTCGGCTTTTTTTGAAATGAGATCTTAGAAAATGTTTCAGATAAATAAATAATTCCGCTTCTTGTAGAATCTAAACCTCCACCAAAATCACCCATACTTTGTCCGAAAAATTTTTCTGGCGCATCTTTAATTCTTGTCAAACCTCTAGAGTAAAACTTAGCAGTATAATTGGCGTACTTTTCTGTATTCTTATCTTTACTTTTTATAGCGTTTCTAATTATTCTATTTGCAGGATTGTCTTTTGTAGAAATAACTATTTCGTTTAACTGCACATTTTCTTCTATTAAAACGGCATTTAATTGAAAAGGAAAGCTTGTAATTGTTACTTCCTTTTTTAAAGTTGTAAAACCTATAAACTGAAAAATTACAGTATACTTTCCAGGTTTTTTTAGGTTTAAAAGGTAGTTTCCTTCTTCATTAGTTGTAGTTCCTGTAATTGTATTGTTTAAATAAACACTTACAAAAGATAACGGATCTCCTTTTTGGTCTGTAACAGTTCCTTTTACTTGTGCTTTTAAAGAAAATGCAATGCATAAAAAGAAAATTAAAGTAATTTTTTTCATAAATAATTGAGGTTGATTGCTGCAAACTTAATTTTTAAATGCTTAGCAAATGTTTAATATTTGTTAAACGAAATATAAAATGTTCACAAAAAAGTAAGACTACTATTTTATGTAAATGGTTGCCTCTTATTTATTTTTAGTGGAATCTCTAACTACTAAATCTGTATCTAAAACTACTTGTTTATGAGTTATTAACTTATTTGCCTTTCTACTTTTAATTTCTTTAAAAAGTAATTTAAAAGCTTTTTTACCCATTTCTAATCCTGGTTGATTTATAGTTGTTAGGCTTGGTGATATCACCGAAGCCATAAACCAATTACTAAACCCCACAATATTAATATCTTCTGGTACTTTTACGCCTCGATCGTTAAATTCTTTCATAGCACCAATTGCAACTAAATCTGTGTTTATAAAGATTCCGTCAACATCATCATGATCTTTTAAAAGTTGTTTTGCATTGGCTTTTCCTTCTTCAAAACTCGCATCACCACATTCACAGGTGTAAACCAAAGAAACATCAAACTCTAAATCGTTATCTAACAATGCTTTTTTATATCCTAAAAATCGATCAATAGAATTTTGAGGAAGTAAAGGACCTCTAAAGTGAGCAATTTTCTTACAACCTATATCTATCAAATACTGTGTTGCAGTATAAGCAGCTTTTCGATCATCAATAATAACTTTAGAACATTTTACAACTTTAGCTATTTTATCAAACATCACAATAGGTGTTTGCTGATTTATAACTTTGTTTAAATGTGAAAAGTCTGATGTTTCATTCGCTAATGAAATTAAAATTCCGTCAACTCTTTTTCTAAGTAGTAAATCGATTTGTTTTTGTTCTAATTCATACGATTCGTTTGATTGAAGAATAATAACCAAATAACCTTTTTTTTCTGCTTGCGCTATAATACCTTTAATTACAGATGAAAAAAAGTGATGCACAACCACCGGAATAATTAAACCTATAGTTTTAGATTCTTTAGTTCTTAAGTTCACCGCAAAAGAATTTGGCTGATAATTTAACAACGCCGCGGTTTCTCTAACTAGTTTTCTTGTTTTTTCACTAACATCTGGGTATTCTTTTAATGCTTTTGACACTGTTGTGATAGAAATACCTAACTCTTCTGCAATATTTTTTAATGTTACCAAATCTTAATCTGTTGATTTAAATTAAATTAGTACTCAAATATAAGCAATTAAATAAATCGAAAACGTTTTCGGTAAATCGAAAACGTTTTCGATTTATTAATTTGATAAAAAAATTGGGTTAAAATTTAACTTTACTTAAGAAATGATTAACTAATTATTAAATTCACAATCAAAAAAATGAAAAAACTAACAAATCTTAAAGGTTTACTTTTAATGTTATTCCTAGCAGGGACATCTACATTATTAGCACAATCTAGTATTTCTGGAACAGTAAAAGACCAAAACGGAGAATTAATTCCTGGTGTAAACATCATTTTAAAAGGAACCACAATAGGAACAAGTTCGGATTTTGATGGAAATTATGAAATTAAAAATATTAAAGAAGGTGTTTATACATTGGTTGCTTCTTCTTTAGGTTTCGACAATTTTACAAAAGAAGTTAATTTTAATTCTCCTAAAATTGTTTTAAACATCGTTATCGTAGAAAATGCACAATCATTAGATGAAATTATAGTTACTGGTGTTGTTAACCCAAAATCTAAAATAGAATCTAGTATTTCTGTTTCTACAGTTGGTATTAAACAAATAGAACAAGCTTCGCCAAGATCTGCTGGTGAACTTTTTAGAAACATACCTGGTATTCGTGCAGAATCTTCTGGTGGAGAAGGTAATGCAAACTTTAATGTACGTGGTGTACCAGTTTCTTCTGGTGGATCTAGATATTTACAGTTACAAGAAGACGGTCTTCCACTTATGCTATTTGGAGACACTTCTTTTGGTAATGCAGATAACTTTTTACGTATAGATTCTAATGTAGGTAGAGTTGAAGCAATTAGAGGTGGTTCTGCTTCTACACAAACTTCTAATGGTCCTGCTGGTATTATAAACATGATTAGTAAAACTGGTAGAACAGAAGGTGGTACAATTGGTGCAACTTATGGTTTAGACTTTCAATCTAGTAGATTAGATTTTGAATACGGTACACCTATTAGCGAAGGATTGTATTATCATGTTGGTGGTTTTATGCGAGTTGGCGAAGGACCAAGAAACATTAGTTACCAAGGTAATAAAGGTGGTCAAATTAAAGCCAATATAACAAAAGAGTTTAAAAACGGTTATGTACGTACTTATTTTAAATACTTAAACGATAAAACAGTTATGTACATGCCAATGCCAGTAAGTTTAACGGGTACAAATGCAAACCCAACTTTTGGAAACTTACCTGGTTTTGATATTACTTCAGATTCTCCTCATTCTGTAAATATCCAAAATACATATAGTGTATACGATGGAAATCCTACTCAAAACGATATGAGAAGCGGTAACAACCCAGTAAGTTCGGCAATTGGTGCAGAATTCTCTTTTGATCTAGGTGATGATTGGAAAGTAAACGGTAAAGCAAGATATTCTAACAATTCTGGTCAATGGAATGCTCCTTTTACTGCTAACGTTGGTACTGTAGCAGAAATAGAAGCTTTAGTTAGAGGTGCTTCTGGTGCAACTGGTGCTTTAACTTATAAAGACGGAACACCATTTAATCCTGCAAACGGATTAGCACAAGATATTAGATACTTTGATGTTACTATAGAAGATTTAAGCAACTTTTTTAGCGATGTAAAAGTTACTAAAGCAATTAATGATAATATAGGAGTAACAGTTGGTATGTTCTCTGCAACACAAAACACAAAGATTGGTTGGCAATGGAGTTCTGCCGTTTCTGAAGTAGCAGGAGACGGTAAAGCTAGACTTGGTATTTTCGAAGGATTTTCTGAAGGTGGTGCTTATTCATATGGTCAGCCAGTTTGGGGTAACTGTTGTCAAAGAAAATACAATACAGTACACAATGTAAATTCTCCTTATGTAGGGGTAGATGCAGAAATTAATGAAAAATTAAATTTTGATGGTAGTATTCGTTTTGAAAATGTAAATGTTAATGGTTCTATCAATTCTGGTCAATTAAGTAATTTAGATGCAAACGGAGATTTAATTGGTTTTGATTATGATAGTGATGGTGAAATTAGTGACTTTGAATCTACAATACCAACTATAGCTGGTAACCCAGGACAAGCAATTAGCGACAATTATAATTTTATTTCTTACTCTGCTGGTTTAAATTATAAAATTAACAACGGTACTGCTGTTTTTGGTAGATATAGTAAAGGTGCTTCTGGTAGAGCTGCAGATAGAAATAATTACGGAACAGATGGTTTAGGAGATGTTCAATTTGATGAAATTTCTCAATTCGAAGTTGGTTTAAAAAAGAGATTAAACAACGGAGTTTTAAATGTTACTGGTTTTGTAAGTAATACAGACGAAGGTATTAGTAACGAATTAAACAGAACAGTTGGTAATCCATTTAAAGCATTAGGTTTAGAAGTTGAATCTGCATTAAGTTTTGGTAACTTCGGTATAAATGGTTCTGTTACTTATACAAAAGCAGAAATTGATGGTGGTGCAAACCAAGGAAACACACCAAGAAGACAAGCAGATTTTGTTTATAATCTAGCGCCAACATATTCTTTTGGTACCAGTAAGCAACACTTATTAGGAATTACAATTTTAGGTACATCAGAATCTTACGCACAAGATGATAACGATTTAGTTATGCCAGGTTACGCATATATAAACGCTGTAGCAAAAGTAAGTTTAACTAAAGGATTATCTTTAAGTGTAAACGCTAACAATTTATTTGATACAATAGGTGTTACAGAAGTAGAAGGAAACGGTAACATTGCTGGCGGTTTAGCTGCAGCAAGAACAATTTCTGGTCGTTCTACAACAATGACATTACAATATAGTTTTTAAAGTTTGAGTTAATAGTAAGTTTGGTTATTAAGAAAAGGGCCAACGTACATTCTGTTGGTCCTCTTCTTATTTTAAAAAATCATTTAAAAATTATACCATAATGTTAAAAAAACCTAGCCTAAGTTTTTGGCAAATATTAAACATGAATGTTGGATTCTTCGGAATTCAGTATAGTTTTGGCTTACAACAAAGTGCAGTTACACCAATTTACGATTTTTTAGGTGCAAGTCCAGATCAAATTCCAATTTTACATCTTGCTGGTCCTGTAACAGGTTTATTAGTACAACCAATTATAGGAGCATTAAGTGATAAAACCTGGAGCCCGAGATTCGGACGAAGAAAACCTTATTTTTTAATTGGCGCAATTTTGTGTAGTCTAACATTATTTGCTTTCCCTTTTAGTAGTTCTCTTTGGATGGCAGCCGGCCTCTTATGGATTTTAGATGCTGGTAACAACACCGCAATGGAACCTTATCGAGCACTAATCGCTGATAAATTAAACACAGAACAACAACCTTTAGGCTTTCAAATGCAAAGCTTTTTTACAGGTTTAGGACAAGTTTTGGCCAATTTATCTCTATTTATTTTTCCATTAATATTTATAGGAACAACTGGCGCATTACCAACCTGGGTTTACGCATCATTTTTCTTAGGTGCTGTTTGCTCTATAGCAACTATTCTTTGGAGTATTAAAAAAACTAAAGAAATTCCGCCAACAGAAGAAGAGCTACAAAAACTAAGAGAAAAGAAAAGTATTTTAGAACCGCTAATAGAAATATTTTCTGCAATAAAGCACATGCCAAAAGTTATGTGGCAGTTAGCATTGGTTTATTTATTTCAATGGTATGCTTTATTTTGTTATTGGCAAAACTCTTCTAAAAGTGTTGCCCTTTCTGTTTGGAATGCGACTCCAGAAAACAAAGAAGCCTATAGCGAAGCTGTAAGCTGGACAGGTTTAGTTAATGGTTGGTATAACGTTGTTACATTTTTAGTAGCATTTGCATTGGTTGGTTTTGCTAAAAAATTCAGTCCTAAAAAAGTACACGCTTTCTGTTTAATAATTGCCGCAATTGGTTTCTTAGCATTCCCGCATATCGAAAATAAAAATTTATTATTCTTTGCAATAACAGGCTTTGGTATTGGTTGGGCAAGCATGATGGGTATTCCTTATTTAATGGTCGTTGCAGATATTCCTAAAGAAAGGTATGGCGTTTACATGGGCATTATAAACATGATGATTGTAATTCCAATGATAATTCAAACATTATCGTTTGGTTATATCTTAAAAAACTTTTTAAATAACGATCCTCGAAATGCAATAACCTTTGCTGGCGTTTTACTAATTATCAGTGCAATTTTTACGCTTTTTATTAAAAGTAAAAGCAATTTAAAAAAATAAAATTTTGAATAATAATAGAAATATAGACATTTTATGTGTTGGTGAAGTACTAGTAGATTTTATTGGTCATCAAACAGGTGTTTTAATTAACAACACAAGAGACTACCATAGATATCTTGGTGGTTCGCCTACAAATGTAGCAATGAATGCAGCAAGATTAGGGCTTAAACCAGTAATGGTTTCTACTGTTGGTAACGACGGTTTTGGCGAATACATTTTTAAAAGATTAAAAGAAGTTGGTGTTAATATAGAAAATATAAAGGTTTTAGAAAACAAACCAACAAGTGTAATATTTGTTTCAAAATCTGAAGGAACGCCCGATTTTATACCTTTTAGAGATGCCGACAGATATATTACTAAAGATCAAATATCCAAAGAAACATTATCAGATTCAAAAATATTTCATACAACATGTTTTGCTTTAAGTAAAGAACCTGCACAAAGTACAATTCTAAAAAAAGCAGAAGAAGCATATAAATTAGGTTGTAAATTAAGCATCGATTTAAATTACGCAAAGAAACTTTGGGAAAGTAGAGATCAAGCTTTTAAAGTGATTGAAGCTTACTGTAAATTAAATCCGTTAATAAAAATTAGCGAAGATGATATGCTACGACTTTTTGAAAAAGAACTTCCTCATGATCAAATATTTAAGTTTTTTCATGATTTAAATGTAGATACAGTTTGTTTAACTTTAGGTCAAGACGGTGTAAAATTATCTCAAAAAAACAAAAAGGTAATTGCTTTACCTGCCATTAAAGTTGACAAAGTAATGGATACAACGGGTGCAGGAGATGCTTTTTGGTCGGGCTTTTTATTTGCTTACATAAAAGAAAAACCAATAGAAGAGTGTTTAAAAGTAGCATTACAACTTGCGGCATTAAAATTACAAAACGTAGGTAGATTACCAGACAACATTAATATTTTATCTAAACTTTTAGAATAATAAACAAATGAAGCTAGAAGAAAATAAAACTTTTAACGGAGTTATGTTAAACGCATACCCGGATAGTATTGGAGAGAAATTAGCAGACACTATTAATATGCTTAAAATGCCAGAATTTAAAGATGTTTTCTCTTTATTCTACATTTTACCCACATTTTTTAATAGCGATTTAGATAGAGGTTTCTCTATAATCGATTACAATTTAAATACTAATTTGGTTTCTAAAGATGATTTAAAAGCTTTAGAAGAACTAAACATAATGCTAAAATTCGATATCGTTTTAAATCATTTATCTGTAGCTTCACCTCAATTTAAAGATTTATTAAAAAACGGAGAAAAATCTAAATACAAAGACTTTTTTATCAATTGGAATTCTTTTTGGGAAGGTAACGGAACAAAAAATGAAGATGATATAATAATTCCTAAAAAAGAATTTTTAGATAAATTGTTCATGAGAAAATCTGGACTTCCAATATTAAAGGTTCCTTTTCCAGACGGCACTAAAAATCCTTACTGGAACACTTTTTATCAAGACATAACATATTATAAAATTTCTTCTGAAGAAATATGTAAAATCACTAGTTTACCTTTAAACAAGGCTTCAATAATTTCAGAAAAAATAAACACAGCATTAGATGCTAATCAAGATTTATCAACTATTAATTTTGATGATTTTAATGAGTTTAAAAATGATGTTTTAAACTTTGTTAATCAAAAAGCATCCTATTTAGGTCAGATGGATGTGAATGCAAAATCTGAACTTGTTTGGCAGTTTTACGAAGAAACTTTAGCCAAAGTTAAAAGTTTTGGTTGTAAAATTTTAAGATTAGATGCTTTTGCTTATTTACACAAAGAAATAGGACAAACAAATTTTTTTAACAAACCTGGCACTTGGACATATTTAGACAGAATTAATGAAATTGCTAAAAAAAACGACCTTATTTTATTACCAGAAATTCATGCAGAATATGGTTTAAATTTACATGATGAAGTTGCAAAAGAATCCTACCAAATTTATGATTTTTTCTTACCTGGTTTAATGATTCACACCCTAGAAAAAGCAAACAACAAAGCGCTTTTAACTTGGATAAACGAAATTATAACTAAAAATTATAAAACCGTTAACATGTTAGGTTGTCATGACGGTATACCTGTTTTAGATTTAAAAGGAAAAGAAGTTAACGGTAATTACAATAAAGGTTTACTAAAAGACGCCGAAATCGAAACTATAATGAATACAATTATGGATCGAGGCGGAAGAGTCAAAAATTTATATGATCCGTCAGGAAAAAAAATATCTTACTACCAAATAAATGCAACATTCTTTAGCGCTCTAGGCGAAAGTGAAGAAAAATTATTATTAGCTAGAGCAATTCAATTATTTATGCCTGGTATTCCTCAGGTTTGGTATTTAGATATTTTTGCTGGTAAAAATAATTATGCAGCAGCAGATAAAGGCGGAAGCGGTGGTCATAAAGAAATAAACAGAACAACCCTTTCAAATACAGACATCGAAGAAGGCTTAAAAAAAGATATTGTTAAAAACCAGCTTAAACTTATGCGTTTAAGAAATACTTCTAGTGCTTTTTTAGGTAAAATATCTTGTAGTACTTCCAAAGAAAATGAATTAGAAATTACATGGACAAACAAGAATGAGTTTGCAAGATTATCTGCCAATTTAAGTTCTTTGAATTTTTCTATAAATTATTCAAAAAACAATAAGATTACAGAACTGGTTTTTTAAACAACTCTAGAATCGATTATTCTTTGTTATTTAATATGGTCTTTCATTGAAAACCCTATCTTTGTATGCTTAAACAAGCAAACAAATATTATATGAGTGATTCTAGAAAAAGACACGAAGCCTTAGTATATCATGCAAAACCAAAACCAGGAAAAATTGCGGTTGTTCCTACAAAAAAATACGCAACACAGCACGATTTAGCTTTAGCGTATTCTCCTGGTGTAGCAGAACCTTGTTTAGAAATTGCAAAAGATAAAAATAACGTTTATAAATATACTGCAAAAGGAAACCTAGTAGCTGTAATATCTAATGGTACAGCAGTTTTAGGTTTGGGTGATATTGGCCCAGACGCCTCTAAACCTGTAATGGAAGGTAAAGGGTTACTTTTTAAAATTTTTGCAGATATTGATGTTTTTGATATTGAAGTAGACGCTACAGACGTAGATCAATTTATACAAACGGTTAAGGCAATTGCTCCTACTTTTGGAGGAATTAATTTGGAAGATATTAAAGCTCCAGAAGCTTTTGAAATCGAAAGAAGGTTAAAAGAAGAGTTAGACATTCCGGTAATGCACGATGACCAACATGGTACTGCAATAATTTCTGCAGCTGCTCTAAAAAATGCCATCGATATTACAGAAAAAGACATTAGTAAAGTTAAAATTGTAGTAAATGGTGCCGGTGCCGCTGCAATTTCTTGTACTCGTTTATACTTAAAATTAGGTGTAAAAAGAGAAAATGTTGTAATGTGCGACAGTAAAGGGGTTATTAGAAAAGATAGAGGCAACTTAACTTCTCAAAAAGAAGAATTTGCAACCGATAGAGATCTTAATACTTTAGAAGAAGCAATGCAAGACTCTGATGTATTTATTGGTTTATCAAAAGGGAATATCGTTTCGCCAGAAATGCTTTTATCAATGGCAAAAAACCCAATTGTGTTTGCAATGGCAAACCCTGTACCAGAAATAGAATATGATGTTGCCATAGCAACAAGAAAAGATATAATTATGGCAACAGGTAGATCAGACCATCCTAATCAAGTTAACAATGTACTTGGTTTTCCTTTTATTTTTAGAGGAGCTTTAGATGTAAGAGCTACAAAAATTAACGAAGAAATGAAACTTGCCGCAGTGCATGCATTAGCAGACTTGGCAAAAAAATCTGTACCAGAACAGGTTAATATTGTGTATGATGAAGTAAGCTTAACTTATGGGAAAGAATACATCATTCCAAAACCTTTTGATCCAAGATTAATTTATGAAATTCCACCAGCAATTGCAAAAGCAGCAATGGATTCTGGAGTTGCTCTAGAACCTATTTCAGACTGGGATAGATATAGAGAAGAATTAATGGAGCGTTCGGGATCTGGAAGTAAAGAAATTAGACTTCTGCATAACAGAGCAAAAAGCAATCCTAAGCGTGTAGTTTTTGCGGAGGCAGATCATTTAGATGTTTTAAAAGCAGCACAAAGAGTTCACGAAGAAAAATTAGGAAAAGTAATTTTATTAGGACGAAAAGAAGTAATTCTAGAACTGAAAGAAGAAATCGGTTTTACTGCAGATGTGCAAATTATAGATCCTAAAACAGACGAAGAAAAAGAAAGAAGAATCCGTTTTGGAGAAGCTTACTGGAAAACACGTCAAAGAAAAGGTAGAACTTTTTCTGAAGCTAAAAAATTAATGCGAGAACGTAATTATTTTGCAGCAATGATGGTAAATGAAAGTGAAGCAGATGCTTTAATTACCGGATATTCTAGACCTTACCCAACGGTTGTAAAACCAATGTTAGAGTTAATAGAAAGAGACAAAGATGTTACTAAAATTGCAGCTTGTAATTTAATGTTAACAAAACAAGGTCCTTTGTTTTTAGCAGATACAACCATTAACCAAAATCCTTCGGCTAAAGAATTGGCTAAAATTGCTCAAATGACAGGTAAGTTTGTAAACATGTTTGGTATGAAACCAAATATAGCCATGTTATCTTACTCTAACTTTGGATCTTCAACTTCAGAAACTTCTAAAAAAATTAGAGAAGCGGTATCTTATGTGCATCGTCACTTTCCAGAAACGGTTATCGACGGAGAAGTACAAGCAGATTTTGCTTTAAACTCTGAAATGCTTGCTAAAGAATTTCCGTTTTCTAAATTAAATGGTAAAAAAGTAAATGTTTTAATTTTTCCAAACTTAGAATCTGCAAATATTACTTACAAATTATTAAAGCAAGTAGAAGGTGCAGAATCTATTGGACCCGTAATTTTAGGTTTTAACAAACCAGTACATATTTTACAATTAGGTTCTAGTGTAGATGAGATGGTAAATATGGCAGCATTAGCTGTTGTAGATGCGCAACAAAAAGAAAAAAGAAACAACAAATAAAAAGTAGTATTTTAGAAGCCTGAAAAAGATAATTTTATGATTACACAAGTTAGAGGAAGACTCGTAGAAAAAAGCCCAACCGAAGTTGTAGTAGATTGTAACGGTGTTGGTTATTTACTTCATATTTCTCTAAATACATTTTCTGCATTGCCTGCAGATGAGAATATAGTTCTGTATACGCATCTTTCTATAAGGGAAGATGCGCATACACTTTTTGGATTTATCAATAAAACAGAAAGAGCCGTATTTAAATTCTTAATTTCTGTATCTGGTGTAGGCCCAAGCATTGCTAGAACAATGTTGTCTTCTATGACTTCGGAAGAAATACAACAAGCAATAGCATCAGAAAACGTAAAATTAATACAATCTGTAAAAGGTATTGGGGCAAAAACAGCCCAAAGAGTTATTGTAGATTTAAAAGATAAAATCTTAAAGACTTTCGATATCGACGAAGTTTCTGTAACAGTAAGCAATACAAACAAAGAAGAAGCGTTATCTGCTTTAGAAGTTTTAGGCTTTCAAAGAAAACAATCAGACAAAATAATAACAGCAATTTTAAAAGAACATACAGATGCTTCTGTAGAAAAAATTATAAAATTAGCCTTAAAAAGCTTATAATCAATTGGGTACAATTTTTAAAAATACGTTTTTATTAATAGCAATTATCTTAACGGTAAGTTTATCTACTTATGCTCAAGACACTACAGAAAAAGACTCAACAAAAGTTAACAAAGACAAAGTAGATTTACGTTACGATTTTAAAAGCACCCAAAAAGGTGGTTTATACTTAGATGATTTATCTAAAAAAGAAATCATTTTTGATAAAGTTTTAAATAAATATGTAATTGTAGAAAAAATTGGGAATTACTACACAAGAACTCCTATTTATTTATCGCCAAGAGAGTACCAACAATATCGATTAAAAAGAGACATGTTGCTTTACTTTAAAGATAAAGTGAGTGCAACAAACGGAAAGAAAAAAGGTTCTAAAGAAGCACAAAAAGATTTATTGCCAACTTATTATGTGAACAACAAGTTTTTCGAAACTATTTTTGGCGGTACAGAAGTAAAAGTAACACCAACTGGTAGCTTAAATTTAAAGTTAGGTTTTATCTATCAAAACACAGATAATCCGCAAATATCCGAAGAAAATAGAAGTAATTTTACTTTTGATTTTGATCAGCAAATTAACGCAAGTATAAGAGCTAAAGTTGGTAGTAGATTAGAGTTTACAGCAAATTACGATACACAAGCCTCTTTCGATTTTCAGAATTTAGTTAAAGTTGGTTTCGAACCAAACGAAGACGACATCATACAAGGTTTAGAAGCTGGTAATGTATCTATGCCAATTAAAAACTCTTTAATAAACGGAGCCCAAAGTTTATTTGGTGTAAAAACCGATTTAAAGTTTGGTAACACCAATATTACTGCAGTGTTTTCTCAGCAAAACTCAGAAAGCAAAACCGTTGTTGCAGAAGGCGGTGCATCAATACAACCTTTCGAATTAAGAACTACAGATTACGATAATGACAGACACTTTTTCTTATCGCAATATTTTATAGATAATTATGCAAATTCGCTTAAAAACTATCCGTTAATTAATAGCCCAATTAATATAACAAGAGTAGAAGTTTGGATAACGAATAGAAACGCAAGTACAGAAGATTATAGAAGTATTGTTGCTTTTGCTGATATTGGCGAATCGGAAAACCAAGTTTTGGTTGATGAAAATGGTGTTGTATTAAATCCTGCAATTACACAACCACAAGTTGCTGGTAACAATTTACCTTTTAATGGTGCAAATAGAATTGGTACAGAAATTATTCCTGCAGGTGGTATAAGAGATATTTCTACTGTTGATAGCTCTTTGCAACCATACAACATGCAAAACGGAACTAATTATTCGGTTTTAGAAAATGCTAGAAAATTAGATGCAAACGAATATCGACTAAATCCGCAATTAGGTTTTATTTCTTTAAATAGAAGATTAAACGATGGTGAAGTTTTAGCTGTTGCTTATGAATATACAGTAGCGGGTAACGTTACAGGAAGTACAAAAAACTCTTTTAAAGTTGGTGAGTTTTCTAATGATGGTATACAAGCACCTAACAATTTAGCGGTAAAATTATTACGATCAGAAATCTTACAAACAAAAAGAACAAATGTAACTACCGGAGAAGATGAAGCTTTTCCTACTTGGCGTTTAATGATGAAGAACGTATATGCTTTAGGCGCTTTTCCGTTAACTCAAGATGGTTTCCGTTTCGAAATTCAATACAGAGACGATCAAACAGGTATACCTTCTAATGTTTTACAGAATGCTGCAACCGTAGGTATTTCTAACTTACCTTTATTACAAGTTTTAAAATTAGATCAATTAGATCAAAGTCAGTTTAGATCGCCAGATGGTTTTTTCGATTATGTAGAAGGAATTACAGTAAATTCTGAAAACGGATTTATCTTTTTTCCTGAACCAGAACCTTTTGGTAACGATTTAGCAGATGAATTAACAAACCCTGCAGATGAAGATTTTATATTTAAAGAATTGTATTTAAACACTAAAATCAACATTAAAAATAATTTTCAAAATAAAGACAAATACTTTTTAAAGGGATATTTTAAATCAGAAAATTCTGGCGGAATACCAATTGGCGCTTTCAATGTTCCTAGAGGTTCTGTTAGAGTTTCTGCTGGCGGAAGACAATTGGTAGAAGGTGTAGATTATGTTGTAGATTATTCTTTAGGAAGAGTGCAAATTATCGATCCGGGTTTACAAGCTTCTGGTGTTCCTATTAGCGTATCTACAGAAAATAACGCTGTTTTTAATCAGCAAAGAAAAACTTTTTTTGGTATTGATGTAGAACACAAATTTTCTGAAGATTTTGTGGTTGGTGCAACTTATTTAAATATCGAAGAAAGACCTTTAACACCTAAAGTTAATTTTGGTGCAGAACCTATTAACAACACCATGTTAGGGTTTAACTTTAATTACGCTACAGAAGTGCCTTATTTTACAAAACTGGCAAACAAATTACCGTTTGTAGATACAGATGCGCCTTCTAATTTATCTGTTCGTGGTGATATGGCTTATTTGATTCCTGGAACACCAAGCGGAATTGACGTAACAGGTGCAGCAACTTCTTATATCGATGATTTTGAAGCGTCGCAAGTGCCAATTAGTTTACTTTCTTCACTAGATTGGTATGAAGCGAGTACACCTAAATATTTTCCTAACTTTAACGGAGAAAGTGATGGGTTATCTTACAACTATAAAAGAGCAAAATTAGCTTGGTACAGCGTAGATCAAATATTTTACGGTGTTGGTGATACACCTGCAAGTATTGATGCTGACGAACTTTCTAGAGCAGAAACAAGACAAATTAATTACAGAGAATTGTTTCCTAATGTACAATTAGATATTACGCAAAACTCTTTAGTTAGAACTTTAGATTTAGCTTATTTTCCGGCAGAAAGAGGTTCTTATAATTATGATCCTGCAGCAACAATACAAAACGATAAAGTAACATTACCAAACCCAGAAACTAGATGGGGAGGAATTATGCGACCTTTAACAACAAATAATTTTGATCAAGCAAATGTAGAATATATGCAATTCTGGATTATGGATCCTTATCAAAATTACTCTATCACAAACGAAGAAGGTTTACCTGCTGGCATAGACCCAAACAATCCAGCAAATCAAGTTGGAGATTTGTATATAAATCTTGGTAATATCTCTGAAGATATTTTGAAAGACAATCGTAAAATGTACGAAAACGGTTTACCAGAAGATGGTTTAAAAGTTAATGGTAATAATGTTAACAGAACTACTTGGGGAGATGTTCCTAGAAATCCATCGATAATTTATGCTTTTAATGAATTAGATGATGCAAGAACAAACCAAGATATTGGTTTTGATGGTCTAAATGATGATGAAGAACGTAATTTACCAGGCATTGGACAATATGCAAATTTAACAGATCCTGCGGCAGATAACTTTCAGTTTTTTAGAGGATCAAATCTAGACGCAATAAACGCATCATTAATAACTAGATATAAAGACTACAATAATACTCAAGGTAATTCGCCAACCTTAAATCAATCTACAGAACCTTACCCGACATCTTCTACAACGTATCCAGATACAGAAGACATCAACAAAGATCAAACAATGAATACTGTAGAAAGCTATTATGAATATAGAATTTCTATGAATCAGAACGATTTAAGAAAAGGAGTTGGTTATATTGTAGATGAAAAAACTACAACGGTTACTTTAGAAAACGGAAATACACAACAAACAAAATGGTATCAATTTAGAGTTCCGGTAAGAAGCGGAACGCCTGTAAATGGTATTTCTGATTTTAATAGTATTCGTTTTGTAAGAATGTTTTTAACCAATTTTAGAATGCCAGTGGTAGTACGTTTTGGTGAATTAGATTTGGTTAGAGGTGACTGGAGAAGGTATGTTAGAACTTTAGATCCAACTACAAACCCAGATAGAGAATTAACCCAAGACGAACTAAATGATTTTGAAGTTGGTGTTGTAAGTATAGAGCAAAATGAAGGAAGTTATATACAACCACCAGGTATCGAAAGAGAGCGTTTACAAGGTAGCACAACAGTACAATTGCAAAACGAACAATCGGTTACTCTAAAAGTTACTAGATTAGAACCAGAAGAAACAAGAGCTATTTACAAAAACATAAGTGTAGATTTAAGACGTTTTAAGCAATTAAAAATGTTTATGCACTTACAAGAAATAGAAAGAGAAGCTGTTGTTAACGATAATGAATTAGCTGCTGTAATAAGATTAGGAACCGATTTAAATGAGAATTTTTATCAAATAGAATTGCCTTTAAAAGTTACAAAAACCGGAACATCTGCTTTAGACATTTGGCCAGAAGCAAATAATTTAGATGCCTTTTTAGAAACTTTTGGTAAGATAAAATTAGAAAGAAACAATGTTAACTTTCCGGTAAACGAAATTTATCAATCTCAAGAGCAAGACCCAGATTTACCATATACAATTAGTGTAAAAGGAAACCCAACTTTAGCACAATTAAGAACAATAATGTTAGGTTTAAAAAACATTTCTTTATCACCTAGAAGTGCAGAAGTTTGGTTTAACGAACTTCGATCTGCTGGTTTTGACAATAAAGGTGGTTGGGCTGCTGTTGTTAATGCAGATGCTAATTTTGCTGATGTTGCAAACGTTTCTTTAGCCGGAAGCATGTCTACAATAGGTTTTGGTAATGTAGAGGATAGGGTAAACCAACGTAGTTTAGACGAGACAAAACAATATGATGTTGCTACAACTGTAAATTTGGGCAAGGTTTTAACGCCCAAGAAATGGGGAATTCAATTGCCAATGAGTTATAGTATCGGAGAAAAGTTTATTGATCCAAAATACGATCCGCAGTACCAAGATGTAACTTTAGAAGATGCTTTAGAACAAAACCCTAATAGCGAGTTTTCTAGAGATTATACTAAAAGAACAAGTATTAGTTTTATCAATGTAAAGAAAAATAGAAATCCGAATTCAACCAAAAAACCAAAGTTTTATGATGTTGAAAATGTTTCTGTTTCTTATGCTCATAACAAAGAGTTTCATAGAGATTACAATATTCAAAAATATGTAAACGAAAACGTAGTTGCAGGTGCTACTTACAACTATAATTTTCAGCCAAAATCTATAGAGCCTTTTAAAAACATAGGTTTTTTACAAAGCAAATATTTAAAACTAATTAAAGATATTAACTTCAATCCGATACCATCTACAGTTGCAGTAAATTCTAGAATTAATAGAAATTTTACAGAACAACAATCTAGAAATTTAGTTGCAGGTTTATCTGATCAACCAGCATTAAAGCAACGTAGATTTTTATTTGATTGGGATTATACTGTTGGTTTCGATCTAACTAAATCTCTTCAGTTTAACTTTAATGCAACCAACAGTTACATTTACGATACTTTTGATACGAATGAAGATATTCAGATTTTTGATGATTTCTTTAACACAGGTAGAGCAAACCATTATCATCAAAAGTTAAACGGAACCTACCAGTTACCTATAAATAAAGTCCCTTTTTTAAGTTGGGTAAAAGCAGATTATGCGTACACAGCAGATTTTGATTGGCAAGCTGCAGCACAAAGTACAATAGATGTAAATGGTACCGATGTTGCTTATGTAGATTTGGTTGGTAACGTTGTTCAAAATTCAAACACCCACAATTTAAATACGACTTTAACTTTCGATAAGTTCTATAAAAGCTTAGGTTTCGAAAAGTTACTATTATCTAAAAATCAAAGAAAAAATGCAAAAGGAATTTCTGGAAGTGGTTTACCTCCTGCTCCTGGACGAGTTAATTCTAAGAAAAAATTATCGGTAGGTAAACAAATTTTAAAAGGTGTTTATGATGTAGTTACCTCTGTAAAACAAGGTAAAATAAGTTATTCAGAAAATAATGGTCAGTTTTTACCAGGTTACACAGAAGACATTGGCTTTTTAGGTGGCGCACCAACTTCTTTTGCTTTTGGTAGCCAAGTAGATATTAGAAATAAAGCATTACAAAACGGTTGGTTAGTTGGCCCAAGAGATCCAGATAATAGCGAATATTATAATAAAACATACAGCAGAACTCATTACAATAAATTAGATTACACTTTTACAGTTAAGCCTTTTAAAGATTTAAATATTGATGTGAGAGGTAATAAAATTAAAACAAGAGATTTATCTCAGCAATTAGATGTCATCGAAAACGGCACAACAAACGGAGCATTAGATTTTAGTGCGCCAGCTTTTGAGACAGGAAACTTTAGCACGAGTCATTCTATGATTGCAACTGCTTTTAAAGACGGTGATGCGCTTTTTGAAACTATGAGAACATATAGATCTGCAATTTCAGAAAGATTAGCTGAAGAAAATGGTGGTAATGCAACAAATTACGGTAGCAATAGTCAGCAAGTTTTATTACCTGCATTTATGGCTGCATATTCGGGTTCTAGCCCAGATAAAGTGAATACTAGTTTGTTTAGAAATATTCCGATACCAAATTGGACTCTAAGATATACTGGACTTATGAAATTAGATTTCTTTAAGAAGAACTTTAGCAACTTTGTAGTTTCTCATGGTTACAAATCTTCTTACACGGTTTCTAGTTTTACAAATAATTTACAATACGATTCTAATAATCCGTTTAGCACAACAAATTCTTCTGGAAATTACGAACCAGAATTATTAATTTCTGCAGCAACTCTAGTTGACGAATTTTCTCCGTTAATTAAAGTTGACATGAAAATGAGAAACTCTTTCTCTTTAAGAGGAGAAGTAAAAAGAGACAGAACATTAACAATGAATTTTAACAACAGCACCTTAACAGATATAAAAGGAACAGAATATATCTTTGGTTTGGGGTATGTTTTTAAAGATGTAAAGGTAAATACTCGTTTTACAGGTAAAAAGACAACCCTTAAAGGAGACGTTAATTTAAGAGCAGATGTTTCTTTAAGAGATAATTTAACACAAATTAGATCTGTAGATGAAGATAATAATCAAATAAGTGGCGGACAAAGATTATTTTCTATTAAATTTACAGCCGATTACAGATTGAGCGCAAATTTAACGGCATCGTTTTATTACAATCATCAAACATCTAGATATGCTATATCAACCACTTTCCCGCGTCAAGCAATAAATGGTGGCTTTAACATTATCTATAATTTAGGAGGAAATTAAAAACAATAAACAACCAATAATAATATTAAGATGAATATTCCAGCAGAATTAAAATACACAAAAGATCACGAGTGGCTAAGAATTGAAGGAAATGTAGCAACTATAGGAATTACAGATTTCGCACAAAGTGAATTAGGAGATATCGTTTATGTTGATGTAGATACTTTAGACGATACTGTTGAAGAAGGAGAAGTTTTTGGTTCTGTAGAAGCAGTAAAAACTGTTTCAGATTTATTTATGCCTTTAAAAGGAGAAGTAACAGAATTTAACGAAGAGTTAGAAGACGAGCCAGAATTAGTAAACTCAGACCCATATAATAAAGGTTGGATGATAAAAATTGAAATATCAGACAGCTCGCAAATAGATAATTTATTAGATGCTGAAGCTTACGAAAAACTTATTAAGGGATAAAAAATTACTTTTTGCTGTAGCCATAGCAATACTAATTTTGTACTTAAGCTTAATGAAAATGCCTAAGTACAATGTATCTATTAGCAATATAGACAAATGGCAACATAGTTTTGCTTATACTGTCTTATCATTGTCTTGGCTTTTTGCATTACAAAAGTTCAATAAAAATTATTTAATTATAATTAGTTGTATCTCTTTTGGCATAATTATTGAAATTTTACAAGAAACTGTTACCTCATATAGAACAGGCGATTTTTTAGATATTATTGCGAATTCTGTTGGTGTACTATTAGGTTTATTAATATTTAGCATTTTTTTTAAAAAAAAAGAGGTTAAAAAATAAAAAGACTTGTATTTAACACAATAATTTAGTTAAATTAGCGAACTATATAAAACTCTTATTCAATGGAAATAAAGAAAAACCCGAAATCGAACTTAGAAAATTACAGTAAAATATTTATGCAAATAGGTTTAGTATTAGCCTTATTTGTTACTTATGCTGCAATCGAAAAGAAAACATACGACAAAACTACAAGTTCTTTAGGTGTAGTTAATATGAACGCAGACATGGAAGAAGACATTCCAATTACTGAAAGAGTAGAGCCTGTAAAACCTAAAACTCCACCACCACCAACTCCAGAAAAAATTGAAGTTGTAGAAGATGAAAAGGAAGTTGAAGAAACTGTAATAGAATCTACTGAAACAGATGAAACTGAAGCTGTAGAAGTTGAGGAAATTGTAGAAATCGAAGAAGCAGAAGAAGTTGTAGAAGATGTAAACTTTATGATTATTGAAGATTCTCCAGTATTTCCTGGATGTAAAGGAAGTAAGCAAGAGTTAAAAAATTGTTTCAGTAAAATGGTACAAAAACACTTTTCTAGAAAATTTGATGCAGATTTACCTAATGAATTAGGTCTTTCTCCAGGTAAGAAAAGAGTATTTATTGGTTTCAAAATTGATAGACAAGGTAACATTGTTAATGTACAAGCAAGAGCACCGCACCCAAAAATTAAAGCGGAGGTTATCAAAGTGATGAAGTTATTACCTAAAATGAAACCAGGTAAGCAAAGAGGTAAGCCAGTTGGTGTTAGTTACAACATTCCTTTCTCTTTATTAGTAGAGTAATCAAATAAAAATTATAATATATAAAAAACGCTCAGAACAATATTCTAAGCGTTTTTTTTTGCTTTTATTTGAAGTAATAAATGAAACGAATAGTCAATTTAATAATTAACATTTGTTGTATTCTTAAAATAGAAATTCTTTATAAATAATAAAACAACAAACATAAAGTGAATTTTAAGAATACAGACTACATTCATTAGCTTTAACTCATTAATAAAGAGAAATATTAACGGTTTTGTTTTGGTTCTATCAGAAGAGTTCAACAAAACTACAACATAATCTTAGCATTCTTTTAAATACGTTTAGATTATAGTTATTATATTCCATCAAAGATTTGGTTAGAATGTCTATAAACACAAAAAAGCCTAAAGTAAAACTTTAGGCTTTTTTGTGTTTATAGTAGAAAAATATTATTTATTTGTAGCTACTTTAGTTTCAGCTTTCCACAAATTAACACTTTCTATAGTATTGTTGTTGTAAGTTACTTCTTGCAAAGAACCAGCATTATTCCAGAAAAACCATTTTCCAGTTTTTTTACCTTCTTTATAAAAAGCCATTTGAACTTTATTTCCTTCTTTATCAAAACGAGTCCAAATTCCTGTTAATTTTTTATCTTTAAAATAACCTTCTGTTCTAATAGATCCATCCTCATGGTAGTAAGTAGCCTTTACTAAATCTCCTTCTGCTTCATAAGTTGGCTTAATATCTTGAGAATATCCTATTGCTGCGATGCATAAAAATGCTATTGTTAAAATTTTTTTCATGATTTTTCTGTTTTGAGGGTTAACACTTGGTTTACAAATATAACACTTTTATAACAATTTACAAACATTTACATAACATTAAATTAACATTGAGAATTATTACAACAATAATCTATTGATTTTCTTATATTTACATAACATTAATCTTAAAAAATCATATAACATGGCAGTAATGAAAGTAATAGAAGTTTTAGCTAACTCAGATAAAAGTTGGGAAGACGCAACAAAAAAAGCAGTAAAGCAAGCTTCTAAATCTGTAAAAAACATTAAATCTGTTTTTGTACAATCGCAAAGTGCAGTAGTAAATGACGATGAAGTAACCGAATTTAGAGTCAACTTAAAAATAACATTTGAAGTAAACTAATACAAAAGGCGATTTATTAAAATCGCCTTTTGTATTATCGATAATGTAAATAAAAATTTTTAAGACACACAAATAATGGCAATAGATACATTATTACTAACTTTGTTTTAATAATTTAAAAAACAAAAACAATGGAAGAATATATCGAAAATATTAAAGATGTATTGGTAGAATATACACCGAAAGTATTAATGGCATTAGCCATGTTAGTTATTGGTTTAATAGTAATTAAAATAATTATTAACACAACTACAAAAATTCTTAAGAAAAGAAATGTAGATATTACACTTCAAAAATTTTTAGGAAATTTACTTAATTGGGTTTTAAAAATATTATTGTTTATAACTGTTATTGCAAAGTTAGGTGTAGAAACAGCTTCGTTTGCCGCAATTATAGCCGCTGCAGGTTTAGCAGTAGGCCTTGCTTTACAAGGATCTTTAGCTAATTTTGCTGGAGGAGTTTTAATAATGATTTTTAAACCAATGAAAGTTGGAGATTTGATACAGGCTCAAGGAGAAACCGGAGTTGTAAAAGAAATTGAAATTTTTACAACGAAATTAACAGGTCTTTCAAATAGAGAGATAATTATACCTAATGGTGCACTTTCTAACGGAAACATAATTAATTTTACTACAGAAGGAACAAGAAGAGTAGATTTAGTGTTTGGAGTTTCTTATGATGCTGATATTAAACCAACAAAAGATGTTTTATTGAATGTTTTAACTTCTCATCCAAAAGTTTTAAAAGATCCAGCACCTAGTGTTACAGTATTAGAACTTGCAGATAGTTCTGTTAATTTTGCAGTAAGGCCATGGTGTAATACAGAAGATTATTGGAAAGTATATTTTGATGTTACTGAAAACACAAAAATAGCATTAGATAACGCCGGAATTGAAATACCTTATCCGCATCAAGTGGAAATTCAAAAAATGGCATAATTTTTGCATCAAACTTAAATAAAATATAAATTATGAAAACAAACATTTTTACAACAATTTTAGCGTTATTTATAAGCTTAGGAGCTTTCGGTCAATCTATTAGCACTGGTGGCGGGAATACATATAATACTTTATTTATGACACCAGGCACTCCTTCCTTTGTTAAAAAGAACAAAGAAAATTTAAAGGAATTTAAGAAAATTTCCCATAAAATGTACTTATCTAATAACTACTTGACTAGTAAAATAGATAAAATGGAAGGGACTGTTCCAATGAAATATAACATTTATAAAGATGAAATGGAGTTTTCAAAAAATGGACAAATTCTATTTTTAAGTAAACAAGAAGGTAGAAAAGTTTTTTTTACAGACTTAAATAAAACTTACACTATCTTAAACTATAATGGTAAACTAAGGTATTTTGTAGTGCATAACGATGGTAAAAATAAATTACTAAGCAGAGAAATTATAAAATATATAGAAGCAAAACCCGCTCAGTCTAGTTACGTAAGCAGTAAACCAGCAAACTTTAAAAGAAAAGATGATGTTTTCTACTTGATTTCAAATAACTCAATTGTAGAAATTTCGACTAAAAAGAAAAACTTTTACCCGTTATTTGGTTCAAACTCTTCAAAAATTAAAAAATTTGTAAAATCTAATAAATTAAATATCAAAAAAACAGAAGATTTGAAAAAGATTGTTATGTATTCAAATACAATTTAAAATGTAGATTTTTTCTTTTTTTCTGGAATAACAATAAAGTCTTTCAAATAAAAAGGCTCAAAATAAGCGACATCTTCGATGTCGTTTTTTTTGTATTTTAAATAAGACAATGATGCCATTTCTTTAGAAGAAGGAAACTTCTCATCTATAAAAACTGCATTTTTATGAGTTATAATTTGTTTACATTTCTCAGATCCATCACCTAGAAAATATACTTTAGATTGTTCTAATTCTTTTGCAAAAGAACCTTCATCTATTATTTCAGCTTTTGTATCACGTACATTAACATTTTCAAAATTAAAAATCGCTGCATATACTTCCATTCTCCTTGCATCCAACATTGGTACTATAAAGCCTTTTTCAATAGATATGGCGTAAGATAATGCTGTTAAGGTATCAATAGATATTAAAGGACAATTTAAAGCAAAACAAAGCCCTTTAGCAGCAGACACACCAATTCTAAGTCCTGTATAAGACCCTGGACCTTTACTAACGGCAATTGCACTTATTTGCGATTTTGTTATAGCTGCTTTTTGTAGTACTTCTTCTATAAACGGATGTAATACTTCTGCATGGGAATAATTACCATTATTTAACTCTTTCATAGCTAAAACAACTCCGTTTTCTGCTATGTTTACAGAGCAGTTTTTAGTTGATGTCTCTATGTTTAATATAATTGCCAATGTTCTTTTTTTTACAAAGATAGTATTTCAAAAAAAGAAAACCTCACAAGTAATAAAACGAGTGAGGTTTAAAATGTAATATTGAGGGTTTTTAAAAAACTAATTCTCCAGAATAGAATTGTAATACTTTTGTTTTGAACACGTAATCGTATTTAGAACGAATCATTGCCCCTTCTGCATTTACCAACCTTGTTCTTACCAAATCAAAATCGAATAAAGTCATTGCACCGTAGTTGTATCTTTCTTGTGCGTTTTTAAAAGCTTCTTTTTGTGCTTCTAAAGAAATTTTTGCTGCTTCATATGCTTTTAAACTTGATTTTACGTCTAAAAAGGCTTGTTCTATAGTTTGTTTTAAAGCTAACTTTTGACTCTCTAATCTAGTTTCTGAGATTTCTTTATTAATTTTAGATTGTGCTAATCTATTTTTAGTTTGGAATCTATTAAAAATAGGGATGTTTAAAGAAACACCTACATTATAACCTAAATTGTCATTTAGTTGTTTGAAAAAATAATCATTTGTAAAAATCTCATTAAATCTATGACTGTAACCTGTTCCCATACCTGCAAAAGCAGTTACAGTAGGTAAAAAAGCACCTTTGGTAAGTTCTATATTAAAATTTGCATTGTCAATTGCCAATTTAGCTCTTGCTATTTCCGGCATATAATTTAAAGATTTTTGAAATACTGATGAAGAATTCGCATACAACAAATCTGATGACGGTGATGCAACTTCTATCGGTGCAACGTCAAAATTCTCTGCAGGTTCTTGTAACAATTGTGCTAAGTTTAATAATGCCAGGTCTAATGCATTTTCTTGTAAAATTACATTTTGTACATCATTAGCTGCTGTAGACTGAAAATTTAAAAGTTCTCCTTTGGCAATTACACCTGCATCAAATCTAGCTTTTGCAGCATCAATTTGTTTTTTACTAATTTCTGCTTGTACTTTTGCGACTTCTAAGTTCTCTTTAGCAAATAATACATTTAAAAAAGTATTTACAACTCTTAAAGAAATATCATTTTCTATTTGTTTTAAATCTAATAAACTAGACTCTACACCAAGTTGAGCTTGTTTATATGTATTTGTATTTCTAAAACCGTTAAATAAGGTTGCACTAGAACTTAAATCAAAAGAAGCATTAAAGTTATCCGTAGAAATTCTTGCATTACTAATATTATCAATAAAAGAACCGAAACCAAATCTACCAGAAGAACTACCATTTAAGTTTGGTAAAAAATTACCTTTTGCAATTTCTACATCTTTTTTTGCCAATTCTACACTTAACTTATTCTGTTGTATAGATATGTTTTTGGCTAAAGCTTGATTTACAGCTTCTCTTAATGTCCATTTTTTTTGTGAAAAAGTAGCTATTGAGGTACAAAGGGCTACAAATAAAATAAGTTTGGTTTTCAAAATCTTTAATTTTAATTCTGCGTTAATTGATTTATTATTTCAATAATTAAAACAAAAATAGCTTAATCTACTAAAAACCAGAACAGTGAACAGACTAGAATTTAAATAATAAATAGAACTTATTTTTTGTTTGTTTTAATAAGACGACTAAAATTAAAATATGTTACAGTAAATCTCTCTTATTTATTTGTTAATTTTTAGCCTTCTTTTTATACCTGTAAAGTGTGTAAAATAAAACTCCAATTAATAAATAAGGAAAAATCATTAAATATGTTATACCGTTATTTACACCTTCTGCCATAGAAATATCTCCATTCTCTACAACAGCTTTACACATAGCGCACTGAGAATAACCATTAAAAACAGTAAGTAAAAAAATTACTGTAAATAAAACTATTTTGTTTTTATACATAATAAGGAGATATCATTAGATAGACTATAACCCCTGTAACTGCAACATAAAGCCAAATAGGGAATGTTTTTTTTGCTACTTTTTTATGTTCTGGAAATTTACCCAATTTTGCTTTCATGTATGTAAACAACACAAAAGGAATCACGATAACAGATAATACAATATGAGTAATCAAAATAAAATAATATATATATTTAATAACACCTTCTCCACCAAAAGTAGTAGAATCTGTTGTCATGTGATAAGCTATATACATTAGTAAAAATAAAAGAGAACATGCAATTGCAAGGCTATTAAGTTGTTCATGTAATTTTCTGTTTCCTTTTTTAATTGCAATTACTGCTGCAATTAAAAGAATTGCTGTAATACCATTTATAGTTGCATAAATAGGTGGCAAAAACTTTAAAGGAGCTACATCAAAACCTAATTCTCTTAAGTTGATACCAAATAATGCGGCTACAGCAATAGGAATTACTATAGATAAAGCTGTAATAATCTTTTTATATTTTTTTTCTTGTGCTAAATTATTCATTTAATAAAATTTTAATGTCTTCTTTCAATTCTTTAATCTGATCAGGAAAAGTTTGTTCTTCTATAGCCCTGTAATACATAATAGGATTACCATACTCATCTTTTCTAGACCGAATGTAACCGTCTTTATCTACTAGCGCAAATAAACCCGAATGCTCAAAACCACCATGTTCTTCGTCTCCTTTTCCGGCATATAATTTAAATCCTTTATTAGAAAGTGCATAAACTACATCATCGTTTTTACCTGTTAGCAGATGCCAATTTTTATGTGTAATTCCGTTTGATTTTGCATATTCTTTTAAAACTTCTGGTGTATCGATTTCTGGTGTTATAGATATAGAAGCTATTCCGAAGTTAGGATTCCCAAAAAATTCATCTTGAATGGTTAACATTTTCTGGTTCATTATCGGACAAATAGTAGGACAAGTAGAAAAGAAAAACTCTACTACATGCACTTTACCTTCAAAATTTTTATTGGTAATTGTTTTACCTTCTTGGTTTGTAAATTCAAAACTTGGTACTTTATTAAATTTTACCAAAACAGAATTTTTAAATCTGTCTACAACTTTAGGCACAGTGTAAATACCAAATAGCAAAATGATAAATGCAATACCTATAAAAGAATATTTTTTGTTCATATTACTTAAATTTTTCTTTCTGCCTTGTTTTTATTTTTCTCTTTAAAAGCTGCGTAGTATTCGTAATATAATACGTTAACATCATCTTTTAACTTATCTTTTAACTCTGCCACAGAATTCATATCATAACCAAATAAGACTTCTTTTTCATCTAATCTACCACGAAGATTTACGCCTTTGTCAACTAAAAAAGCTTTTGAACTTCCTAAATTAATTAATTCTTCATTAGTTTCGAAACTGTTATAAAGCTTCAAAATATTTTCATCGGATGCCGCAATAAAATTCCATTTCTTCATGTCTGTAAAAGCGCCTAATTGCTTTTTTACATTATTTGCTTCTACTTCTTTACCTAAAGGATATATACCTATTATTTGGAATTTTTTGTTGTCTATAAATTCTTTATAAATTTTCTGATTCAAATTAAAAAGACTCGATTTATTTTTGTCGATATCGTTACCCAAAAAGCAGATTATAGAAACTTTATCATATAATTTTACAGTATTAGTTTCATCAATCGTAGAAACATCTAAAACACGCTCGGTAACAATTGGAAGTTTTGTGAAATTATTTTGCCCCGTAGACAGCAATAAGAAACAGATTAAAGGAAATATAAATAATAAAAATAATACGACTCTTTTTTTTGTAAACAACTTCATAATTAATCCTTTTAAAAAATGTTACTTCTTAAGTTTTGGGTATAAAAAAAGGTGGTTAAAAAACCACCTTTATTATATTACCATTTTACAAGTGGTGATAATGTATCGAATAAATAGCCTCCTTCTATTAAGAGTAAGGTTACTAAATAGCAAATTAGAAAAACTCCAGACCAAACTATTGATCTTCTAAACCATTTCTTTTCTCCTTCTAAGTGCATAAAAACCCAAGCAATACCATAAGCCTTTGCTAAAGTTAAGATTATAAAAATCCAATTTAACCAACTAGTTCCTGGACCATGTAAGTGTAAAGCATCTGGTTTAATAATACCTAAATAAACCTCTACTAAAGTTATTACAGAAAGAATACCAAAAACGATCCATATTCTCTTTGTGTTTGATTCGTGTGCGTGTGCCATTTGTATCTATTTTATTTATTAAACTAAGTAGAAAAAGGTAAATACAAATACCCAAACTAAATCTACAAAGTGCCAATATAAACCAACTTTTTCTACCATTTCATAATGTCCTCTTTTTTCATATGTACCTAAAATTACATTAAAAAAGATGATGATATTAATTATTATACCAGATAATACGTGAAAACCATGAAAACCAGTAATAAAGAAGAAGAAATCTGCAAAAATTGTATTACCATACTCATTTGCTTTTAAGTTTGCCCCTTCAACTACCATTTTAGTTTTAGCCAGTTGTAAAGAACCTTCTTCTCTAGATAATATTGTTTTTTTCTTGTTGTCTATTAATTCTGTTCTTACTTGAATATCTGGGTTAGCGTTGTAAGCAGCTAAAACTTGTGCTACAGAATAAGTAGCAATTGTTTCTTCACTTTGAAACCATAAACCATTTTTTCTAGTGTGCTCTACCCTATCATCTGTTCTTTCTCCGGTAACAAAATCTGCTAAAGCAATTTGTTTACCGTCTTTTACAAATTGTAAAACTTTACCATCTGTAGTTTTAACAGCACCATAAGAACCTTTAATAAAAGTATTCCATTCCCAAGCTTGCGAACCAACAAAAATAATACCTCCAATAATTGTAGCAAACATATACCATGCTACTTTATTTTTTTTCATTTGATGACCAGCGTCTACGGCTAATACCATTGTTACAGATGAAAATATTAAGATAAACGTCATAATAGCAACGTAAATCATTGGAAATTCTCCGTGTACAAAAGGTACGTGAGTAAAAACCTCATCTGCTATTGGCCAAGAGTCGATAAATTTAAAACGAGTTAAACCATAAGCAGCTAAAAACCCTGAAAATGTTAATGCATCTGATAAGATGAAAAACCACATCATCATTTTACCATAACTAGCGCCAAATGGTTTTACACCACCACCGCTCCAGGTTTCTTTTTTGTCAGTTGGTACAGCAATATTTGCTTCCATAAATGTAATCTATTAATTAAATGTTAGAAATAGTTTCGCAAAATTAATCATTTTTCATCACCTAATAAAATAGAAAAAGAAAAATAGATAAATCCATAGTATATCTACAAAATGCCAAAAGATAGCGCCAAGTTCAAACCCCAGCAAATCATTTGGTTTATATTTATATTTAAAATGATTATAAATAACAACAAAAAGTACAATAACACCAGCTATCAGGTGAAAAACATGCATTAATGTAATACCAATTATAAACGATGTAGACACTGTGCTACCTGGTCCTGTAAAATACAAACCAAGACTTTTTAGTTCGTTAAAACCTTCATATTGTTGCCAAATAAAAGCGATACCTAAAATAAGTGTTACTACTACAAATATAAGCGATAACTGTCTTTTATCTTGTTTTAAAAATCTTTGAGACAAAATTAATGTAATACTACTTAATATAATTAGTGCTGTACTTGTATAAAATGCAATTGGCAAATCAAAAGTAACCCAATCATCTCTTTTCATGCTTATTACATAAGCACTTGTTAAACCTGCAAAAAACATAACCATACTAATCATCGAAACCCACAACATTGGTTTTGCAGATTTTTTTCTAGCAACAGTTAGTTCTTGTTGTAATGTTTGTTCTTCCATCTGTCTTCTTTTAATGTAAAAATTTATCTACCACATATATAATTTGTACTACTGTTATGTACAAAACACTAGATAACATTAACTTTCTTGCATCAATATTATCTTCACTTTTATATAATTTTACTCCGTAAAAAAGCATCATCACACCAAATAAAGCAACTATTATAGCTGTTATTGGGTGAATATAAAATGAACCAGAAACTTTTAACACAGGTGCTATTGATACCAAGATCATTATTACTGTGTAGAAAATAATTTGTTTAATTGCGCCTTTGTCTTTAGAACCCATTGGCAACATATTAAATCCTGCTTTTTTATACTCTTCAAATTGCAACCATCCAATCGCCCAAAAATGCGGGAATTGCCAAAAAAACTGAATCATAAATAAAAACCCTGCTTCTATACCAAAATTGTTTGTTGCAGCAACCCAACCTAACATAAATGGTATTGCACCTGGTATTGCACCCACAAAAACAGTTAATGGTGTTACAGATTTTAAAGGCGTATAAACACAAGTGTATAAGAATATAGATATTGCGCCAAACAATGCAGATTTAGGGTTTATACTGTACAAAATTGCCAAACCAAAAATTGTGAATAAAACTGCAATTGTTAACGCGACGTTTACAGACATTCTACCTGTTGGTAAAGGTCTATTTTGTGTACGTTTCATTATAGCATCTGTATCTTTTTCTATAATTTGATTAAATGCATTAGATGCACCAACCATAAAAAAACCACCTAAACCTAAAAGAAAGAGTGTAAAATAGCTCACAGTTTCTACTGCTAACAAATATCCTGCAATAGAAGAAAACACAACACTTAAAGACAAACCAACTTTTGCTAATTGTTTTAGGTCTGAAATAATACTTTGCATAGATGTTTTCTTATCGGAAATAACTGTTGAATTCATATTACTACCATTATTCTGCAAAGATATTTGATAAAAATGAATCTACCATAGCTTTTAAGAGTTTTGATAATAAATAAAAAACCCACTCAATAAATTGAGTGGGAAAATTGCTATGAAAAAGAAAAAGTGTGATTCTATAGAAGAATCACACTGCAAATATAATCATTATTCGATTATAAAAACCAAAAATTTATATAAAATTAAAAATCTAAATACCAATTAAATAAATCTGCTCGTATTCCGGCAGAAAACCATACTGTATTTCCTTCTGGATATGTTTGAGTAGAAACTTTTGGCGAAAACTTTCTGTATGTAAAGCCTGCAAATAAACTTAGTCTATTAGACGGGTTGATTAAATAATTACCTTGTAAATCTGCAATAAAAATATTTGCAGTATTACCTTGTGCCAATTCATTACCAACATCGCTAAATCTATCTTCATAAGATTGATAAATGTTACCACCATAACTAATTGCCTCATCTTCAAAGTCAAATCCTTTTTTACCTAAGGTTAACTTACCACTAAAAGACCATCTGTCTTTCTTATATCTTGCAATTGCAATTGCTTCATAAAAGTTTGCTCCCCACAAATGCCCCATTGGTTGGCTATAGTTACCATAATTTAAAATAGGTGTTTTGTGAGCAAAAGTATAAGGTCTAGCATAATTGTATTCTAACTGTAGAAATAAATCATCAACATTAAATGCATCAAAGTATTTTGCACCTAATTGATACGCAAATTTGTTTTGCCATTTCCCTAAATCATTTAAATTTCCTACTGAAAATTCATCAACAATTAATTGAGAGTATAAAGAAACATTGTTATTTAACTTGTATTTACCTGTTAAACCAATAATAGCATTACCAGAATCTTCTCCTCTATTAAATTCTACGGATCTATAGAATATCACCGGATTAAAAAACGCTGCATCAAAACCATTTTCTCCTGTAGATATTGCTGTTTCAAAGAATCCGATATTTAATTTCTCTGTTAAGTTTAAACTTAAATAATGTGCTGCAATATATTTTCTAGCATGCTCGTTAGGATTGGAAGCAGATGAAATTGATGGCTCTGTATTCCACATCCAAACATTTGTGTATTGCAATTTCCAAAAATCTACTTTCATCTTTAAGTAAGTGGTTGGTGCAGAAACATCCGATAAAATAAAAGATCTGTAACCGTCACCAATAAAATTTCTACCATTACCAAATTGAAATTGCATAAATTTATTTGGTTGAAAAGCTAAATAACCTTCTGCAACAGGATAATCGAATGCATCATCCTTAAAAGCCTTCGCTTTTCCTCTACCAGGAACTAAACCATCAGAATTTTTTGGTCTAGTTAATAAAGATCTGCTACTAATAAAGCTATTTACATAATCTGCAAATCTTGCCTGACTTTCATAAACCGTTGCAGAGTAAGAAAACTTATCACCCAAACCTCCATTAACAGTTAAAATTCTAGAGTTGTTATATGTATAAGAAACATCAGAATTGTCTTTTCCTAATTGTACATCAACTAGAAAATCTAAAGTCAACCAAAAATCTTTCTTTTTTACTTGCAGTAAATGTTCATTCCATAGTTTTCTGCCCAACCAAGACTCTTTATTCGGTTTTAAAAACTTTGTTTTCTCTTTACTTAAATCTAAATATTTATTTATTTCATTATAAACATATGGTTTAGAAGCTGTATGCGTACCACTAGCTTTGTGCAATGCAAATTCATAATCTACATAGTTTTGATGTGTAAAAGGAATATTTAACAAGCTATTATGTTCTAAAAAAACAGAATCTGCCAATCTACTTTTTTCTACAGTTATAGATAAATCTTCTTTCGAAGTCAAAAAACTCTTTTTTATTGGTGCCTTGGTTTCTTTATTATTTTTTAAAACCGGAAACTGAATTGGCAATTCAAATTGCATTTCTACACTTCTATTATTATATTTTGCAGGAGTAATTCTTGTAAAAACCTTAAAAGCTCTTAAAACTTCTTTCTTTATTTCTTGGTACGGTGTGTTTACATAGATAACCTCAAAATCACCTTCTTTAGTTACTATAAATAAAACATTTGCTGTACCTTTATATTGTTCATTTTCTACATTTGCAGGTGTTTTAAACTCTGCAAAAAAATGTTTTTTTGTGGTTTCGTAAAAACAGTTTTCTATGGATGTTATTTCTGATCCTTTACAACCATCAAAAACAGGATACCTCTCTGACTGAGCATAAAATAAAGAAGGTAATATTAAAACTAAAAGGAAGAATTTTTTAATCATTTTTTAACTGTATAACTATATTATTTTTTAATTGATATTTCTGATTACTCTCTTTACAAACGGCAAAACCGTTATCATCGAAAATTAATCTATGCCCATATTCGCTTACCCAACCAATTTGTTTAGAAGGGTTGCCAACTACTAAAGCATATGGTAAAACCTCTTTAGTAACAACGGCTCCTGCGCCAACAAAAGCATATTTACCTATATTATTACCACAAACAATGGTTGCATTAGCACCAATACTAGCACCTTTTTTTACAACTGTAGTTTTATATTCGTCTTTTCTTTTAATTGCACTTCTTGGATTTATTACGTTTGTAAAAACCATAGAAGGGCCAAGAAAAACATCATCTTCGCAAATAACACCAGTATAAATAGAAACGTTATTTTGCACTTTTACATTACTACCCAAAACAACTTTAGGCGAAACCACAACATTCTGACCAATATTACAACCTTTACCGATAACACAATTAGACATTATGTGGCTAAAATGCCAAATCTTAGTGTCTTTGCCTATTGTGCAATCTGTATCTATAACAGCTGTTTCGTGTGCAAAAAAATCTTTCAAAATTAATAACCTTGGTTTACGTTCTGTATTTTATTTATAATTTGTTTAGAAGAAGAAGTTCCTATTCGGTCAACTCCTAAATCTATCATTTTAGTTGCCATTTCATAATTTTTAACTCCGCCAGCTGCTTTAACCTTTAATGGTTTTGCATTTTCTAGAATTAACTTTATAGTTTCTAAAGTTGCGCCGTTTGCAGATTTATCATCAGTTTTAAAAAAACCTGTAGAGGATTTAACAAATACATTTTTTGCATTTTCTAATCCAAACTTTTCAATTACAACTTCTTTTATAAGCTGTGAAATTACAATTATTTCTTCACTAGATAATGCGGCAACTTCTATAATAAATTTTGCTTTCTTATTATGTTTTAGGCAAAGCGCAGTGCATTCTTCTATTTCTTTTTTAATTGATGAAATTTTGCCGTTTTTAAACGCACTATAATCTACAACAAAATCTAATTCATCTGCAGTTAAATTAATAGCTTCTTTTGCTTCTGAAATTTTGTTTTCTAAGGATGAGTTCCCAGCAGGAAAATTGATAACAGTCCCTATAACTACATTTGATTTTGCATCATTTAAAAGTCTTCTTACAACTTTTATGTAATTGGCACGAATCATAATCAATTTATACTCATATAAAATTGCTTCTTCAACCAAACTTATAACATTTTGAAGGTTTTCTTCTTCGGTTATACCAGCTTGTTCTGCAGTCTTTAAATAGGTAGCATCTAAAAATTGATTTATTTTCATGCTACAAAAATAACAAAATCTAAACTATACAATACTAAAAAGCCCAACCAATTGGTTGGGCTTAAAATATTACTCTACACTAAATGCGATGGGCAAATTATATCTAACTCTTACAGGTCTATTTCTTTGTTTTCCTGGGGTAAATTTAGGCAGTTTTTTTATCAGTCTACTTGCTTCTTTTTCTAACCTTTTGTGTGGTGCTCTAATTTTTACATCGACAACGTTTCCTTTGTCATCAATTAAAAATTGTGTCTGAATTTTATGAACCCCAGAGTGTAAACCTAATTCATTACCTAAACCTGCATCAAAGTTACGTAGCACAAACTGTTTCATTTTTTTATCAAAACATATTTTATTTTCTTTCTTAGACAAACCTTCACAACCCTTAAAAACAGGTGCGTCTTCTATATTAATAAACGGTACATCGTTAATTACTGGATTCTCATCAGGAATATCAACCTCTACAATATCATCAGCATTTATAATAACGGGTTCGTCTTCTGATGTATCTATTACAGTTTCTACAACATCGTTTTTAACTTTCTGAACCTCTTCTGGTATAAAAACTTGTGGTTTTATAGCCTTAGGTTTCGGATTTGTTTTGACTTCTTTTACAAATTCGAAAACCTGTGTGGGTTCTAAATATATTTTTTCGGACGAATACTCTTTTATTTCTGCAACAGTTTTCTTTGAAGTTTCGTGCTCTAGAGTTATATAAACAATAAAAAGAACGAGTACAAGACCTAATTGTGTAAAAATGTTAGAGAATTTCTCTAATTGCTTTGAAGGTAGTTTTTTAAGGTTTTTCATAATTAAGAAATTTTTTATGTTAAGACTTTGTTAAAACAAAGAACGTGCCATAAAAAAAAGCATCACTTATGTGATGCTTTAATAAAACTGATTAGCCCCCTACAGTTAACCAGTTTCAAATTTCAAAAAAATTGTTGCATTCCCCTAAAATGCTATACAAATCTAAATAAAAACAAGAGTGTTAAATTTTAGACTTGTACAAATGGTTCTTAAAAATGTATAATTGGTCTGTTTTTTTATCAAAACGTAAAAATTATAAGACAAAAAGTATGTTAATTAAGCAAAAGTGTTACTAAATTTATATAATATAGCAATTCTGAATAAATTACAATCATGTTAAAAGCTGTTATTATAGATGATGAACCGAAAGCCATACAAGGCTTATCTTGGGAATTGTCTAATTTTGAAAATGAAATTAGTATTGTCGCTACCTTTAATGAGCCTGAAGAGGCTTTAAAATATTTAGCTGTTAACGAAATCGATTGTCTATTTTTAGATATCGAAATGCCTACAATGGATGGATTTCAGTTTTTAAGTAAATTAACAACTAAGAATTTTGCAGTTGTAATTACGACTGCTTATAACGAATACGCAATAAAGGCGCTTAAAAACGAAGCTATTGATTATCTTTTAAAACCTATTGATACAGATGATTTAGAAGAAACTATTGCTAAAGTAAAAAAGCATAATTTACGATCTATAAATTCAAACGATATAGAAAAAGTGTTATTGAATTTTAATGACAAACAGACTTCAAAAAAAATTACGCTTAGCACAGATGGTAAGCTTATTTTTTTAGAACCGTCTGAAATTACATTTATTGCTTCTGACGGAAATTACTCAACAATTTTTACCGATGACAACAAAAAAATAGTGGTAACCAAGAAGATAAAAGAAATTCATGCCTTATTACCACAAAACGTTTTCTTTAGAATCCATAATTCTTATGTTATCAATTTAAATAAAGTAAAAGAATACTTAAAAACCGATGGTTATGTTGTGTTAGAAAACAATCATAAAATACCGGTTTCTAGAAGTAAAAAAACAGAATTCTTAGAAAAATTTTAATTTATGAAGTCTAAAATATTTTTAATTCTGTTTTACCTTTTATCTAATGTTCTTTTTAGTCAAAAAAATGATTTAAAAAGTAAATTAACTTATCTTATTTTTAACAAACCCACTAGCATTAGTGCTATCGATTCTATTTTTAAAGGTAACGAGAAAAACAAAAAAATTTTAGAAGAAATAATTGCAACAAGTAAAGAAAACAATTATTTGGAAGGATTATTTTACGGTAAAAGTACTTTAGGAAAATATTATAGAGATATTTCTTTATTTAATGAAGCTTTAATTCAATATAACGAAGCCTTAAAAATTAGCAAAGAATTAAATAGTATAGAAAATGAAATTACTACCTTAAATAATATTGGCTCTGTTTACAGAAGGCAAGACGAAATAATTAATGGTTTAAATTACCATAAAGAAGCATTAGACAAAGGTTTAAGTGTAGAAAACCCAAGTATAGAAATTCAGAAATTAATTAGTATTTCAGAAAACGGAATTGGTAACATTTACAATTCATTGAAACAATACAACCTGGCTCTAAAAGAGTTTGAAAAATCTATCGTAATTCATCAGAAATTAAATTACAAATTAGGTTTAGCTATCAATCATAAAACAATTGGTACTGCTCACGAAGCTTTGGGTAATTTAGATGAAGCTCTAAAAAGTTTTAAAAAATCTTTAGATTATAATAATCAAATAGACTCTAAAATTGGTAAAATTATTTGTGGTTATAGTATTGCAAATGTTCTTACAAAAAAAGGCAATCATCAAAAAGCATTAAAAACCGTGAGTGCAGTTTTACCGCTAGCAATAGAAGAAAACGACAAGTTTTATTTATCGAATACATATAATACCTTGGGCTTATCCTACGGATATTTGGGCAATTATGATGAAGCAAAAAAATATTTACTTACTGCTTTAGAAATTGCCAAAAAGCATAAAATTCAAACAATTGTAGTAAAAGCAAACGAAAACTTGGCTTTCTTATACAACAAAACAGGCAATTATAAAGAAGCTTACAGCCATTATAAAGTTGCAAAAGAAGAAGATTTTAAAACATTTAACGCAAGAAATTTAATTTATGTTAGAGACCTAATTACCGAGTACAATAAAGAAAGAGCAGAAAACCAAATTAAAGATTTAGCTAAAAAAAATCAAATTGCACATTTAAAAGTAACTCGAAATAGAAATTTACTAATTTTTTCTATTAGTATTCTTTTATTTATAGTTGTTACCTTGTTTTATAGAGGTCAGCAAAAAGAACTTAAAACTGAAAAAAAGATTCTTTCTTTAAAACAAGATGCATTAAGAATGCAAATGAATCCTCATTTTATGTTTAACGCGTTAAACTCTATAAAGCTTTACATTATAGAAAATGATCAAAAAAAGGCTACTTCTTACCTAAATAAATTTTCTAAATTGATGCGAAAAATTTTAGAGGCTTCTTCTATTCAAGAAACTAGTTTAGCAGAAGAATTAGAAACAATGAAACTTTATATGAGTATAGAGAATATTCGTTTTTCTAATGAAATTGACTTTCAGATTAAAAATGATGATGCAGTTAATTTAAACGCAATTAAAATACCTCCTTTAGTTTTACAACCTTTTCTAGAAAACTCTTTGTGGCATGGTTTATCAACTAAAAAAGAGAATAAAAAAATGAGTATTACGTTAGAAAAAGTATCTAACGAGTATATTAAAATTGAAATTGAAGATAACGGAATAGGTAGAAAGGCTGCTGCTAAAATTAAAGCAAAAAAATCGATTCAAAGAAAATCTATTGGCATCGAATTAACCAAAGATAGATTAGAAACTTTTGCAAAACCTCTTAAAAATAATTTTGAATTAACTTACAAAGATGTTGTTAACGAAAACAACAAAACCTGCGGAACAAAAGTTATTTTAATGTTTCCTCTATTTTAGATGTTTTTCTGCGACTTTTTCTAATTCTGCGTACCAATTTTCGCCAAACTTTCTAATTAAAGCTTGCTTTACAAATTTGTAAACCGGCACTTGCAACTCTTTACCTAGAGTACACGCATCGTCACAAATTTCCCATTTATGATAGTTTACAGCAGAAAATTCACTGTAATCTTTCACTCTAACTGGGTATAAATGACAAGAAACAGGTTTTTTCCAATCAATTTCACCTTGATTATAAGCTTCTTCTATTGCACAAAGTGCCGTATTTTTTTCATCAAAAATTACGTAAGCACAATCTGCACCATTAATTAATGGGGTTTCTAACTCACCCCATTCGCTAGTAACCCAAGTACCTTCTTTTTCAATTACCTCAATTCCTTCTTTTCTTAAAAAAGGTTTTACTTTAGGATATATATCTTCTAAAATCTTGGTCTCTTCTTTATCTAAAGGCGCACCCGCTTCGCCGTCTATGCAACAAGCACCTTTACAAGCAGAAATATTACACACAAAATCTTTTTCGATTATATCTTCTGATACTATAGTTTTTCCTAGTTGAAACATGCTACAAAAATAAGATAATTATTTTCTTTAATTTTACACTTCAGTAAAGTAAGTTGACTAATTTTGCAAAATAAAATAAACGATTATGAATTTTAATTTTAAAGAGATATTTACCGCCTTTATGGTACTTTTTGCTGTAATTGATATTATTGGTAACATTCCTATTATTATCGATTTAAGAAAGAAAGCAGGCCACATTCAATCTGAAAAAGCGTCATTAATTGCTGGTGTAATTATGATTATTTTTCTGTTTTTAGGACAAAGTTTATTAAGTTTAATTGGTATTGATGTAAATTCTTTTGCTGTTGCTGGTTCTTTTATTCTGTTTTTTATTGCATTAGAAATGATTTTAGGAATCACTCTTTATAAAGATAGCGAAGATGGTGTAAATGCTATAACAGCTTCTGTTTTTCCTTTAGCATTTCCTTTAATTGCTGGTCCTGGTAGTTTAACAACCTTATTGTCTTTAAGAGCAGAGTTTCATATAGAAAATATTATAACAGCTGTTTTATTAAACGTAATTTTAATTTACGTAGTTTTAAAAACATCTTCTAAGATTGAAAAACTAATTGGTCCTAACGGAATTCAGATAATTAGAAAAGTATTTGGTGTTATATTATTAGCTATTGCTGTAAAATTATTCGCTCAAAATATTAAAGCTTTATTTATTTAATATGGTTTTTGATGCTTTAATACTTGGTGGTGGTGTTTCTGGTTTACAGTGCGCATTAGTTCTTGGTTCTGCAAAAGACAAGCCTTTTTTTGATCAAAAAAAGGTCGGAATTATCATGCATCAAAAAAATTCTCATCTGCAAAATGCTTTATTTAATAATGTTTTAGGTTTAGCTCCGGTAAAACTAGGAAGAGAGATTCTTACAGAAGGAAAAAAACATTTAGAAGAACTTTATAGTGAAATTCAGCAAATTGAAAATGAAAAGGTAATTGCAGTCAAAGAATTAGCAGATACTTATCAGGTTAAAACAAATAAAGCCACCTATCTTTCTAAAATAGTAGTTTTAGCTTTAAATTATTCTAAACCATTTACTATTGATGGGTTCGATGAGTACATTATACCGCATAAAAAAGCAAATCCAGAGAAAGACAGAATTCAACTTTTAAACAACGATCACTTTATAAAAAAAGGTCTTTATTGCTGCGGAACAATTGCAGGACATAGAAGTCAATACGCCATTGCCGCAGGAAGTGGAGCAGCAGTTGCAACAGATATTTTAACTCTTTGGAACAATAACAAACACGTTAAAATTCATCATAAAATTTAACAATAAAAAAGCCAGCTAATTAGCTGGCTTTTTTATTTTATTTAAATCAATATTTACTCTACCGTAACCGATTTTGCAAGGTTTCTTGGCTGATCTACATTTTTATTTAGCATTACAGCAATGTGGTAAGATAATAACTGAAAAGGTATTGTTGTTAATAACGGTGTTAAAGCCTCTTCTGTTTCTGGTATTTCTATAACATGATCTGCAATTTCTTTAACTTGAGTATCACCTTCAGTTACAATTGCAATAATTTTTCCTGCTCTAGATTTAATTTCTTGAATATTACTTACAACTTTTTCGTAGTGTCCTTTGTTTGTTGCAATTACAAAAATCGGCATATTCTCGTCAATTAAGGCAATTGGACCATGCTTCATTTCTGCAGCAGGATACCCTTCTGCATGAATGTAAGAAATTTCTTTAAGTTTTAAAGCACCTTCTAAAGCAACAGGAAAATTAAAGCCTCTACCTAAATATAAACAATTTGGTGCATCTTTATAAACTGCTGCTATTTCTTTTACTTTTTCATCAATTTTTAATAAGTCTTCTACCTTTTTTGGTATCAGTTGCATTTTTTGTAAAAATGTTCTTAATTCAGACTTAGAAATTTCTCCTTTTTTAGAGGCTAATTTTAATGCAATTAATGTTAAAACAGTAATTTGAGTAGTAAAAGCTTTTGTTGATGCTACACCTATTTCTGGTCCTGCGTGCGTATAAGCACCAGCATCTGTTTCTCTAGCAATAGAAGAGCCAACTACATTACAAATACCAAATACAAAAGCACCTTTAGATTTTGCTAATTTAATTGCCGCTAAAGTATCTGCAGTTTCACCAGATTGTGAAATTGCAATAACTACGTCTTTAGATGTAATTATTGGGTTTCTATATCTAAATTCTGATGCATATTCTACTTCTACAGGAATACGAGCTTTATCTTCAATTAGGTATTCTCCAACCAAACCTGCATGCCAAGAAGTACCACAAGCAACAATGATAATTCTCTCTGCATTTAAGAATTTATTCATGTGATTGTCTATTCCAGCCATTCTAATAACCCCTTCATCTGGTAACATTCTACCGCGATAAGTATCTATAATTGCCTTAGGTTGCTCATGAATTTCTTTCAACATAAAATGGTCGTAACCACCTTTTTCAATTTGATCTAAACTAATCTTTAACTTTTGAATATTTGCATCAACTAAAGAATCGTCTTTTATCTTACGTATTTTAATTCCTTTATCTAATTTGATGATTGCCATTTCTTCATCTTCTAAATAGATAGCATCTTTCGTATACTCAATGAAAGGAGAAGCATCAGAAGCAATAAAAAACTCTGAATTATCTTTACCAACGCCAATTGCAATCGGACTTCCTAAACGAGCTACAATAATTTCGTTAGGTTTTGTTTTATCAAAAACCGCAATGGCATAAGCACCAATAACATTATTTAAAGCTAATTGAACTGCCTTACCTAATTTACAATTTTCTTGTTTTTTAACTTCTTCAATTAAGTTTATTAATACCTCTGTATCTGTATCACTCTTAAAAGTATAACCTCTAGATATTAATTCTTTCTTTAAAGTATCGTAATTTTCTATGATTCCGTTATGCACGATAACTAGATTTCCAGATTGAGAAGAATGAGGGTGAGAGTTTGTATCATTAGGTATTCCGTGAGTTGCCCAACGTGTATGACCGATTCCTATTTTACCAACCTTTCTTACTTCTTCATTATTCGTAATAGATTCTAATTCAGAAACTTTTCCTTTAGTTTTAGATAAGTGAATTTTCTCTCCGTCATACATCATAAGACCAGCACTATCGTAACCTCTGTACTCTAATCTCTTTAATCCGTTAATTACAATAGGGTAAGCATCTCTAAAACCTATATAACCCGTAATTCCACACATAACAATTAATTTTTTAATTCTTTTTCTTTGAATAAGATATTTTCAACTGAGCTCTTCTGGCTCCGTTTAAACTTTCATCACCGTTTAAAATAGATACAGATTTAGGATTCCAGTTATATCTAGTATACGTAGTATCTGCAATTTGAGCATCTGTATTATTAAACACCTTTAGCCTTAACATAGGGTTATAATTCGTCTCACCACTCAATAAATCAGAAACATAATCAGTAATTTTAAATACATAATTATCTTTCTTACTATTTTCTCTAACCAAGTTTCCACCAAAAGTAGCAGATTCAGAATAACTATCTTTTACATGACTTAAGATAGGTGTTCCCGTCGCAGAAACGCCTCTTTTATATAAATGAAGTCTATTTGGTGCAGTAACTGTATCCGAAGATTGATTTATGTAAAAAGTTAAGGTAGCATCATTTATTAACCATTCTTTGTTTTTAAGGACAGAAATTTGATTTCCTTGTAAAATCTCTACATTAGCTTCAGAACCAGCAGCTCCTTGTATTTTTACTTCATTATTTGCTGGGTAAACCTTGTTATTAACTGCATATTTACTGTTGATAATACCGCCTAATTGAAACGTATGTGTTTTTGTAATCACAGTATCAATTTCTGTACTGTTTGCTTTAAAAAACGTGTTTGTATAGTAAACTTCGATTAATGGATTTAACGCAGCAGTTGCAGAACTTCTTAAATTAAAAGCAATTAAAGAACCTCCTTCTTCTCCAGAATCATGTACTTTTTCTTTTGCCTCAATTACAATTCCTCTAAAAAAATTATTAAAAGTATTCTGAGAATCGAAATTAGATGTACCATAATTATCTAAAAACGTTTCTTTTACAAATGTTTCGTCTAAAGGTATAATAGCCATTGGCAACCCAATTTCTGAAGCAGCACTAGAAGTATATCTAATAGTGTCTGTTTGATGAATTGCACCTAAACTATTCCTTCTTTTAACAATCACTAAAGTATCGCTAGGATTTGGTTTAAAATCCATATCTTCTTCAATAGTCAATGGTGTAGATTTTGTCTGATAAGTTGCATCAGAAAAAAATGAATTTGTTTTTGTAGGATCCTCTGGATTAAGAGTATTTAAATATGTATTTAATTCATAAATATTTAAAGTAAAAGGTAATTCTTGATTTCCTATAATAGAGTCTAAAGTATAAACTGGTCTATCTGTATTAGAAACTAACGTTGAGTGATATGGTAGTCTTAAAAAAGCTGTATCAATTGTAGTTTCATATGCTAAATTATCAGGGTTTTCATAAGACACAATTTCTAATTCTGGATCTATGCTAATTTGAGAGACAATAGATGCTTCTATTTTTTCATACTCGTCATTAATATAAGTTCCTAAAAGATATTGCCCTTGTAAACCAAAATAAGGTGATGATAGTAACTCTAAACCGTCTGCTTTAACATTATCTATTGGTGCATTAGAAACCAAAACTTCTAATATCGTATCGTTTGTAGTAAACTTTGTATTACTTACAACACCACTATTTATATCTGTAAAATCTTTTTCGCAAGAAATAACACCTGCAAGTACTAGTAATAAAACACCAAAATAGGCATTCTTTCTAAAAATATTTTTCACACTAAAATAATTAAGTTGCTGAAACTAAATCAGCATAAAAATTTAAATAACTTTCTTTAAAATTCTCTTCTTGAAAACCTAAAACAGGAATTTCTTTATCTTCTATAAAAGAAGTTAATTCTTCTGAAATGTCTTCACTACCATGTATAATTGCATCAGAATTTTCTATGGCACTTTTTAATATATTAGTATGGTTAGGTGTACTAATTGTTGCTATTTTACTATTATCATTTAAATCGAACTTAACTTTATCTGCTAATTCTTCATCTAAATTTCCTTCGAAAGGATTGTTGTAAATAGAAGTAACAATTTTACTTTCTGTAAACAATGGTTCTTCATTATAAAACTCTCTTAAATAAAGTGGTAATAAAGAAGCCATCCAACCATGCACATGAATAATGTCTGGAGCCCAGTTTAATTTCTTCACAGTTTCTACAACACCTTTTGCAAAGAAAATTGCACGTTCGTCATTATCTTCAAAAAGCGTATCGTCTTCATCAGTAAAAACGGCTTTTCTTTTAAAATATTCTTCATTATCTATAAAATAAACCTGCATTCTTTCTTTTGGTATCGATGCAACTTTTATAATTAATGGCATATCCATATCATTCACAACTAGATTCATTCCAGAAAGACGAATTACTTCATGTAATTGATGTCTTCTTTCGTTTATTACGCCATATCTTGGCATAAAAATTCTAGTTTGTACTCCTTTAGAATGTGCATTTTTAGCTGCATTAAATGCAGTTGACGATAGTTCTGTTTCTGGTAAGTAAGGTACTACTTCAGATGAAACGAATAATATTCTCTTGTCCTTCATTAAATCAAACTCTTTTATGAGATTTGCAAAAATACAAATTTTTATGCTAATATCGTGTTAAAATGGTAAGTTTGCACACTTTAGCAACAAGATAACAATGAAAATATTCAACAACAAAAAAGACCTAAAAGACTGTATTTTAGAGTATAAACTCAATAAAAAAACAATAGGTTTTGTACCAACTATGGGCGCTTTACACCAAGGTCATTTGTCTTTAATACAAAAAGCAAAGAAAAAAAATGACATTGTTGTGGTAAGTATTTTTGTAAATCCTACGCAGTTTGACAATGCAGAAGATTTAGAGAAATATCCAAAAACATTAGAAAACGATTGTAAACTTTTAGAGTCTGTTGCTTGTGATGTTTTATTTACACCTTCTGTTGATGAAATTTATGCCGATAAAATTATCTCTGAAAAATTTAGTTTCGACGGATTAGAACACCAAATGGAAGGAAAATTTAGAGATGGTCATTTTGATGGTGTTGGTACAATTGTAAAAACTTTATTTGAAATTGTAACACCTAACAAAGCCTACTTTGGCGAAAAAGATTTTCAGCAATTACAAATTATAAAAAAGATGGTGCAAAAGCATCAGCTTGATGTAAAAATAAAAGGCTGCCCTATTTTTAGAGAAGATGATGGTTTAGCAATGAGTTCTAGAAATACTAGATTAACAAAAGAACATCGAGAAATTGCACCGTTTATTTACAAAACGCTTAAAAAAGTTAAGAAAAATTTTGGCACAAAAAGTGTAATAGAATTAAACGAATGGGTAGAAAATCAATTTAAAAATCAACCTTTATTAGAGTTAGAATATTTTACAATTGCAGAAGAAAAAACTTTAGAAACTGCAGAAACTAAAATAGATAATAAAAAATACAGAGCCTTTATTGCTGTATTTGCAGGAGAAATAAGATTGATAGATAACATTCGACTAAAAAATAATTAACTAAAAAAATAGTATTTTTGCCATATGTTAGTACAAGTAGTAAAATCTAAAATCCACCGTGTAAAAGTTACAGGTGCAGATTTAAATTATATAGGAAGCATTACCATAGATGAAGATTTAATGGATGCTGCAAATATTATTGAAGGAGAACGTGTTCAAATTGTTAATAATAATAACGGAGAACGTTTAGAAACGTATGCAATACCAGGACCAAGAGGAAGCGGAGAAATTACACTAAACGGTGCAGCTGCAAGAAAAGTTGCCAAAGGAGATGTATTAATTTTAATTGTTTATGGTTTTATGGAACTAGAAAAAGCAAAAACATTTAAACCTTCTTTAGTTTTTCCTAACGAAAAAGACAATACACTTACTTAGTTTTGAACATAAAGAAAATTTTAAAAACTATATTACCTCTCGCTTTGGGAGGTTTTTTAGTTTGGTATTCTATCTCAGAAATATCAATAGAAACCTTAGCTACCTACTTTAAAGAAGCAAATTATAGTTTTATTTTTCTAGGTTTATTTTTTGGTATTTTAAGCCACTTATCTAGAGCATATCGCTGGAAATTTATGCTAGAACCATTAGGCTTTAAACCTAAATTTACTAATAGTGTTTTAGCTGTTTTGGTTGGCTATTTGGTAAATTTGGCATTACCAAGAGCCGGTGAAATCTCTAGAGCAACTGTAATGGCAAACTACGAGAAAATTCCGTTCGAAAAAGGCTTCGGTACCATTGTCGCAGAAAGAATTGCAGATTTAATTATGATGCTTTCTATTGTTGCAATTACACTATTTGTTCAATTCGATTTTATTTACAACCTACTTACAAAAAACTTTAACCCAACAAAAATTATTATTGGCTTAGCAGTTTTAATTATTGGTTTTTACATCTTTACATCATTTGTAAAAAAAGCAGAATCTGGTTTTTTATTAAAAATTAAAACTTTTGTTACCGGTTTAATAGAAGGCGTTACAAGTATTTTTAAAATGAAAAATAAATGGGCTTTTATTTTTCATACTATATTTATCTGGGTAATGTATGTTGCTATGTTTTGGGCAACAATACCCGCTATAGATGGCTTAGAAGTACCTTTTGGCGGAATTCTAATCGGTTTTATTGCCGGTGGTTTTTCAATTGCAGCAACAAATGGCGGTATTGGTTTATATCCAATTGCTGTTGCTAGCGCGTTAGCTTTATTTAACGTTGCCACAGAACCGGCAACAGCTTTCGGTTGGATTATGTGGACCGCGCAAACCGCAATGATTATTATTTTTGGTGGATTAGCATTTCTGTTTTTACCAATATATAATAAAAGTAAATAATTTTTTTGGGCGTTACCTAAAGGTCGCGCTTTACACTATATCTTTTTGCGAAAAGGCAAAAAGAATGCCGTTTCAATCGCTAACGCAACTATTTGGTTACTAATTACACAACTAAAATAGCTGTTATAAATTAATTTTACTTTGTAACTTTACTTGTTTAATACTTTTAATCAAAAAAATTAAATGGCTAAAACCAAAACAACTTTTTTCTGTCAAAACTGTGGCACACAACACGCAAAATGGGTTGGGCAATGTGGCGCTTGTAAAGAATGGAACACCATTGTAGAAGAAGTTATTCAAAAAGAAGAAAAACATGTTTGGAAACAATCTACAACTGCAAAACAAACAGTTAACAAACCTTTAAAAATTGCAGATATTGTTCTAAATCCAGAAGAAAGAGTAGTTACCAATAACAACGAGTTAGATACTGTTTTAGGTGGCGGATTGGTAAAAGGATCTGTAACACTTTTAGGCGGAGAACCTGGTATTGGTAAATCTACATTATTACTACAGGTTGCTTTAAATATTAGTCAAAAAGTATTGTATGTTTCTGGTGAAGAAAGTCAATCTCAAATAAAAATGAGAGCAGAAAGATTAGATGCAAAAAATTCTAATTGTCTAATTCTAACAGAAACAAGCACACAACAAATTTTTAAAAACATAGAAGAAACTATGCCAGATGTTTTGGTTATAGATTCTATACAAACATTGCATACAAACTCTATAGAAGCATCACCAGGTACAATTTCTCAAATAAGAGAAACCTCTGCAGAATTGATAAAGTTTGCAAAAGAAACCGCTACTCCTGTTTTATTAATTGGTCATATTAACAAAGAAGGAAACATTGCAGGACCAAAAATTTTAGAACACATGGTAGATGTTGTTTTACAATTTGAAGGAGACAGAAATCATACTTATAGAATATTAAGAAGTCAAAAAAACAGATTTGGTTCAACATCAGAACTAGGTATTTACGAAATGCTTTCTAACGGCTTAAGAGAAATCTCAAATCCGTCTGAAATACTAATTTCGAAAAAAGATGCAGATTTAAGCGGAACCGCAATTGCATCAACCTTAGAAGGAATTAGACCGTTAATGATAGAAATTCAGGCTTTAGTTTCTACAGCAGTATATGGAACTCCGCAAAGATCTACCACCGGTTATAATCTAAAACGTTTACACATGATTTTGGCTGTTCTGGAAAAAAGAGCAGGTTTTAAATTAGGTGCAAAAGATGTTTTTTTAAATATTACTGGCGGAATAAATGTAGATGATCCTGCAATAGATTTGGCTGTTGTAGCGGCAATTTTATCGAGTAATCAAGACATAGCCATTAATCCAAATGTATGTTTTGCTGCAGAAGTTGGTTTGGCCGGAGAAATAAGACCGGTTTCTAAAATAGATCAAAGAATTACCGAAGCAGAAAAATTGGGTTACAAAACACTTGTTGCTTCTAAGTACAATAAAATTTCTTCTAAAAACCATTCTATAAGACTTGTTTTAGTTGGTAAAATAGAAGAGGCATTTGCTACTTTATTTGCTTAATTCGAAATAATAACAAACACAAAAAAACCAAGCAAATTTGCTTGGTTTTTTTTTATTAATTTAAAATATAGTGTTTTACTTTTTGTTAACACTTTTAATATATTTATCTAAAGCCATCGTCATAGAAGGTGTTTCTGGAGACGGTGCTTCTATATCACATTTAAAACCAGCTTCTGTTACTGCTCTTACTGTAGAGTTACCAAAGGCTGCGATTCTTGTGTTGTTTTGTTTAAAATCTGGAAAATTTTGTAATAAAGATTCTATACCAGAAGGACTAAAAAACACTAAAACATCGTAAAATACATTCTCTAAATCAGATAAATCACTTACAACTGTTCTATATAAATCTAAACGTTTCCATTTTACACCAATTTTATCTAATTCTTGCGGCACTAATGGCTTTAATTTATCAGAAGATGGTAATAAAAAGTTTTCTGTTTTATGTTTCTTAATTAACTTAATTAAATCAGGAAAAGTTCTGTTACCAACATAAATTTTACGTTTTCTGTATACTACATACTTTTGTAAATAATAAGCAACTGCTTCAGATTGACAGAAATATTTCATATCATCTGGCACTTTAAAACGCATTTCTTCAGCAATTTTAAAGAAATAATCTACGGCATTTCTACTCGTTAAAATTATTGCAGAAAAATCTTTAAAGTCTATTTTTTGGTTTCTAACTTCTTTAACAGGAATTCCTTCAACATGAATAAAAGATCTAAAATCAATCTTTACTTTTTGTTTATCAGACAAGTCAAAATATGGGGAAGTTTCTGTCTTAGGTGCAGGTTGCGATACTAATATCGTTTTCACTTTCATACGCTTTCGTTTTTTAAATTAAAGCATCAATTTAAACAGTGTTAATAACGGTGCTATTTCGAAGGCGCAAATGTACAAAATAAAATAAAACAACTCGCTAAAAATCAGGTTTTTGTTATTTCTAACAAGAAATATAAATCTAAAAACATATAAGATTAAAGAGAAATATATAAAATTCTCAGGATTTAAGGGGCTGAATTGAAATACAATATAACCAATTAATAGTATAAAACTTAAAGAATATTGGTAACTAAATTTAGAAACTATGTAGTATCGCACATGTTTTTTCATTAAAAACAAACTAGCAATGGCATTTTCTAGCACTCTCTTAGCAGAAAAGTAACATAAAACAATCAAGAAAAACTTTAGAAAAGAACCAAAATTGTTTGCAAATGTTGCGTGATTTTTCGAGACAATAAAATGTAAGGCCAAAGATAAAACTGTAATAAAAAAAAGAAAAATAAGACTGTAAAAAGAACTAAATATAGAAGTATCTTCTTCGGCTTCGTCCTCTACAAAACCTTTATTAAACATTGCAAACACATAGCCTCTAAGCTTTACATAATCTATAATTTTTAATGCCGCTATCAACGAAAATAGAAACACCAAAACTATGGGAATCCAACTTGTATTTTCTGATATTTTTTCGACTGCTTGCACTTTCTTTCTTATAAGATATTAACACAAAATTAGTAATTAAAAAATGTATATTTGCATTCTTACCACATGAAATTTCATATATGTCAGATTGTCTTGTTATCATACCAACTTACAACGAAAAAGAGAACATAGAAGCCATTATTAGAGCGGTATTTAATCAAGAAAAAAAGTTTCATGTTTTAGTTGTAGATGACAACTCTCCAGATGGTACTTCTACAATTGTAACAAATTTAATTAAAGAATTTCCTAATCAACTTTTTATAGAAAACAGAAAAGGCAAAAATGGTTTGGGTACAGCTTATATTCATGGTTTTAAATGGGCATTGGCTAAAAAGTATGATTTTATCATCGAAATGGATGCCGATTTTTCTCACAATCCAAAAGATTTAGTTCGTTTATATAATGCATGTTTTACCAACCAAGGTAATGTTTCTGTAGGCTCTAGGTATGTAAACAACCAAGTAAACGTAGTAAATTGGGATATGAAAAGGCTTCTACTTTCTTACTTTGCCTCTAAATACGTTCGTTTTATAACTAGAATTCCGGTTTTTGACACAACTGCAGGTTTTGTATGTTGGCAACGTAAAGTATTAGAAACTATAAATTTAGATAAAATTAAATTTGTTGGCTACGCTTTTCAAATAGAAATGAAATTTAAAGCATGGAAACACAAGTTTAAAATTAAAGAAGTTTCTGTAATTTTTACTGATAGAGATTTAGGCGCTTCTAAAATGAGCGGAAACATAATTTCGGAAGCTCTTTTTGGTGTTATAAAAATGAGAATTAAAGGTTTACCAAAATAAATTACAATGAATCAAGTTTCTATAAGGCCTGCAAATTTAAACGACTTACAAATCTTATTAGAATTTGAACAAGGCGTTATTAAAGCAGAAAGATCTTTAAATCCTTTTTTAGCAGAAGGTAAATTATTTTACTACAATATTCCAGAATTAATTTCTGATGAAAACACACAATTATTGATAGCTACAATAAATAATATTCCTGTAGCATCTGGTTATGTAAGATTAGAAAAATCAAAAGTATATCATAAAAATTCTACACATGGCTATATTGGTTTTATATTTGTAAAAGAAAAATATAGAGGTCAAAAAATAAGTAGTCTACTTTTGACAGATTTAAAAAAATGGGCAAAAGAAAATAACACTAACGAATTAAGGTTAGATGTTTACAGTAATAATACAGCAGCAATAAAAGCATACGAACGTTTTGGTTTTACCAAAAGTTTGGTTAATATGAGAACAGAAATATAAGTAAAAATGGCAAAATCAACATTAATAAAAAACGCAACAATAGTTAACGAAAACAAAACTTTTAAAGGTGATGTTTTAATTGAAAATGAAATTATAAAAGAAATTTCTACAGAAATTAAAGCTCCTGAAAATGTTACCGTTATTAATGCTGATGGCAAATATTTAATTCCTGGTTTTATTGATGATCAAGTACATTTTAGAGAACCCGGTTTAACACACAAAGCAAATATTGCCACAGAAAGTAGGGCTGCAGTTGCTGGCGGAATTACAACTTTTATAGAAATGCCAAACACCGTACCGCAGGCAACAACACAAGAATTATTAGAGGATAAATTTAAAATTGCCGCCAACGATTCTTATGCAAATTACTCTTTTATGTTTGGTGGTACTAACGATAATTTAGATGAATTGTTAAAAACCGATCCTAAACAAGTTGCCGGAATAAAATTGTTTTTAGGTTCTTCTACCGGAAATATGTTGGTAGATAACGAGGCTGTTTTAGAAAAGATTTTTTCATCAACAAAAATGATTATTTCTGTACATTGTGAAGACGAGGCAACTATCAGAAAAAACACACAAGAATATAAAGATAAATATGGCGATGATATTCCTGTAAAATTTCATCCAATTATTAGAAGTGAAGAAGCTTGCTATTTATCTTCATCTAAAGCCATAGAATTAGCAAAGAAAACAGGTGCTAGATTGCATATTTTTCATCTTTCTACTGCTAAAGAAACCGAACTTTTTAGAAACGACATTCCTTTAGAAGAAAAGCAAATTACAGCAGAAGTTTGTATTCATCATTTATGGTTTTCTGATAAAGATTACGAAGAAAAAGGAACACATATAAAATGGAATCCGGCTGTAAAAACAGAAAACGACAGACAAGGTTTATGGAAAGCTTTGTTAGACGACAGAATTGATGTTCTAGCAACCGACCATGCACCACATACATTAGAAGAAAAAGATAATGTTTATACAAAAGCACCAAGTGGCGGCCCTTTAGTGCAACATGCTGTTACTGCAATTCTAGAAAAAGTAAAAGAAGGTGTAATTTCTATTGAAAAAGCAGTAGAAAAAATGAGCCACAATCCTGCTAAGTTATTTCAAATTGAAAAAAGAGGGTTTATAAAAGAAGGTTTTTATGCCGATTTAGTTTTAATTGATGCAAATAAACCGCAAACTGTTTCTAAAGAAAACATTTTATACAAATGTGGTTGGTCTCCTTTTGAAGGTACAACTTTTTCATCTACAATTACACATACGTTTGTAAATGGTAATTTAATGTATAATGAAGGTGCTTTTAATGATACTATTAAAGGAAAACGAATTACTTTTAATAGATAAGCATGAGAAACGCTAGCTATATTCTTATATTTTTAGTTTTAGTTTTAGTTTCTTGTAATAGTAATACTATTTTCGAGAAACCTAAAGATCTTATTCCTAAAGATACTATGAGTCTTTTATTACAAGAAATGATGATTGCCACAAGTGCAAAATTCATTAAAAATAAAAATTCAGAAAAAAACATCAATTATATGCCGCTTGTTTACAACAAGTTTAAAATTGATAGTACACGTTTTGATAAAAGCAATTATTATTACATGTCTAAAATCGATTTGTATCAAAAAATATTAGAAGATGCGGTAGAAAATATCGAAGCTAGAAATACTGTTTATAAAGACCTTAAAACAAAACTAGACTCTATAAGAAAAGATTCTTTAGACAGAATTAGAGACAAGCAAAAAAGATTAGACAGCTTAAAGTTAGTAGGTAAGTTAGACACTTTAGCAACCGGTAAAGTTTTAGACGAAATTATAACACGAGAGTAAAGTTTACTTCGTGTAGTTTTTTACAACATTATCAATTACCTCATCTACTTTATCAAAGTTAAAATTTAGTACTTTATTTATTTTTTCTGATGAATATTTAGAAACTTCGTGTGCAGATTTTGCCGAGTATTTACTTAATAAAGGTTCTTTTTTTGTGAAAAACGATAAGAAAGATGCAAATCGCCAAAGTAAACTTGTTTGCCATCTTTTTATTTTAATTGATGGTCTTTTTTTACCAAAAGCATCTGCAATTAAAAAGAAAACTTCTTTGTAAGTTTTGTTTTCTGACACCAATATAAAGCGTTCATTTTTAATATTAGAATCCATTAAAAACATCATTGTTTTTACAACATCTTTTACACCAATAAACCCTGTAATACCTTCTGTAAAATATTTAAATCCGTTATACACTTGGCTAAATAATTTACCGGAACCAGCAAACCAAAATCCGCTTCCTAAAATTACTCCCGGATTTACAATAACAACCTCTACACCTTCTTGGCTTGCTCGCCAAACTTCCATTTCTGCGCCAAACTTAGTAATCGAATAACCGCTATTGTCTTCTTCTTTATTCCATTCGTTTTCTTCTGTAATTAATTGTCCGTTTAATGCATCACCTACAGAAGCAATAGAACCCACAAAACACATTTTTTTAACCTTAGCATCTATTGCAAGGTTTACAATTATAGCAGTACCATGTATATTAACCTTTCTCATTTCTCTATAATCTTTCGGATTAAAAGAAATAAATGCAGCACAATGATAAACTTTTTCGATGTTTTTAAATGCAGGTATCATTGCCGGAACCTCTGTAATATCTGCCTTAAACCAATCTATTTTAGTAATTAAAGAAGTGTCATCTGTGTAATAATAAAAAACTTTTTCTACAGCTTTAATTTTTTCTTCAGATCTATAAATTGCACGTATTTTTTCATCATTTTTAATTAAATGATATAACAAATGTGCACCAACTAAACCTGTTCCTCCGGTTACTAAAATCATACTGCTAATTTAGTATATTTTGTTCGATAAAGTTATATTTGCTAACTGATAAACAGAATACAATGAAGAATTTTATTGAAGAATTAAAATGGAGAGGAATGTTGCACGACAGCATGCCAGGAACTGAAGAACATTTACTAGAAGAAATGAGAAGTGCTTATGTTGGTTTTGATCCAACTGCAGATTCTTTACATATTGGTAATTTAGTACCAATTATGTTGCTTGCTCATTATCAAAGATGTGGACACAGACCTATTGCTTTGGTTGGTGGTGCAACTGGTATGATTGGAGATCCTTCAGGAAAATCTGCAGAACGTAATTTGTTAGATGAAAAAACATTGCGTCATAATCAAGAATGTGTAAAAGGACAATTAGGCCATTTTTTAGATTTTGAATCTGATGCAAAAAATGCTGCAATCTTGGTGAATAACTACGATTGGATGAAAGATATATCTTTCTTAGATTTTATTAGAGATATTGGTAAGCATATTACTGTTAACTACATGATGGCTAAGGATTCTGTAAAAAACAGAATTAGTTCTGAGTCTAAAGACGGTATGTCTTTTACAGAGTTTACTTATCAAATGGTACAAGGTTATGATTTCTTGCATTTATTTAGAGAAAACGCAACTACTATTCAAATGGGTGGTTCTGATCAATGGGGAAATATTACTACAGGTACAGAATTAATTCGAAGAATTGGAAACGGAAAAGGATATGCAATTACATGTCCGTTAATTACAAAATCTGATGGTTCTAAATTCGGAAAATCTGAAGGTGGCAATGTTTGGTTAGATGCTAAAAGAACTTCTGCTTATAAATTTTACCAATATTGGTTAAATACTTCTGATGAAGATGCAGAAAAGTATATTAAAATCTTTACTTTTTTAGATGAAGAAACTATTAATTCTTTAATTGAAGAACATAAAGAAGCGCCTCATGTACGTGTTTTACAAAAACGTTTAGGAGAAGAAGTTACCACATTAGTTCACGGAAAAGAAAATTATGAAAAAGCAATTGCTGCTTCTAATATCTTATTCGGAAAATCGAATGCAGATGATTTAAAATCTTTAGACGAACAAACGTTTTTAGATGTTTTTGATGGTGTACCACAAGCAACTGTTTCTGTAGAGGATGTTTCAGAAGGATTAGATATGATTGCTGCTTTATCTGCAAAAACAAACTTTTTAAAATCTAACGGAGACGCAAGAAGAGCTTTAAAAGAAAATGCAATTTCTGTAAATAAAGAAAAGGTTAAAGAAGACTTTACAATTTCTAAAGAAGACTTAATTGCAAATAAATATGTGTTATTACAAAGAGGTAAAAAAACTTACTATTTACTAAAAGTAGATTAGTTATTACTTAAAAAAACAAAGAAGAGCTGAATTTATGATTCAGCTCTTCTTTTTTCAACAACATTCACAATCTCCCCCAAGACTGCTTTCGACTATCACTTATTTTTTAGTTATTTTTTTCCAGTTTTTATCGGCTTTTATTTTAAGTTCATCAACACCTTCCTTCTTCCATAATTTTAACGTATTTGTTCCCCAAGAATTATAAAATAAGTATAGTTTTTTATCTCTAATTTCAAAAGTTTCTGGGTCTATAGAGACTTTTTCGGCTTTAACACCAATAGCGTATGCACAATAACCTCCATATTGCGGTACGTAATTTTCTGGCGCATTTTTAAAAATATCTAAATTTTCTTGAGATGAAAACTTAAACTTTACTCCGTCGTAATTTGCTGTATATTTTTTATCTCCTTTTTCTGCTTTATTACTAAAATAAGCTACAACATCATAACCCTCTGCAACATATCCTTTTTTTAAATTATAATCTTGTGCAAAAATAGTTGCAGAAAAAGCAAGTACTAAAAATGTTATTAAATTTCTCATCGAATTGGTTTCTATACTAAGTCGAGATAGAGTGTTTTTAATTACATTAAAGATTTGTTAAATAAATTATCTAAAACTTATTTTTCTTTAATCAGTTCGGTTAAAACTTGCTTAAAAGTAGCAATAGGTTGCGCACCTGTAACTGCACTTTTTCTATCAAAAACAATTGTTGGCACAGAATTTACACCTAAGTTTTTCCAATAATTTTGTTTATTTCTAACTTCTAACCTAGCTTTTTCATCATCTAATTTAGCCAATCCTTCATCAGCATTTAAACCAACCTCTAAAAGCGCTTCTTTTAAAATTTCTTTTTCTGAAACATCTTTTCTATCACTAAAAAAGGCTTTCGTTAAAGTCATTTTTAACTCGGTTTGTTTATCAAAATCTTTGGCATATTCTAATAAAACATGAGCATCAAAAGTGTTTACCATTCTCATATCATCAAAATAATCAAACTTAAACCCTAAATCTGCGCCTATTTCTGTCATGTTGCGTTTAGACTCGTTTTGTTGCTCTATTGTAGAACCATATTTTTCTGTAATATGTTCTACTACATTCTGACCTTCTTTTGGCATATTCGGATTTAACTCAAATGGTTGCCATTCTATTTCTATTTGATCTTTAACACCTAATTCTTCAATTGCTTTTTCTAATCGTTTATAGCCAATTGTGCACCAAGGGCAAACTACGTCTGATACAATATCTATTTTTAATTTATTTGTCATTTTCTAAAATGTTATTAATTCACTTATTTGAAGTTCTCCCTGTACATTACTGTAATTTTTTACATCTTCTGCAAACATTTTTGCATGCGGACCAAAAGATTCTTTAAAGCTTGCAATACTATCAAATTTTAAATGTGCAATTGCTACATAAGGCGCCTTTTCTTCAGGATTTCTTCCTGCTAATCCTAAGTCTAATTCAATACCTTTTAAAGCGTTTCCTAAAGCTTTAATTACCATTGGTAAATGCGAATTTTTATAATATGTTGCATCAAAACGAACATCTTTTACATTTGGATACATTACTGATACTTTAATCATTTTTACTATTTTTTAAAAAGAAACCTTCTGCAAAGATACAGAAGGTTTACAGTTATAATTTTACACTAAAAAATTAGAGTTTACTTTTTTGACCAAGCAAATTTTTCGAAAGCTACATCTACAGGTGTATTTGCAATATGGTTTGTATAGTTACTAATTGTCTTTTGAGATAACCCTAAAATAATATCTAAAACATGCTTCTCTTGGTAACCTGCTGCATAAAAAGCATCTAAATCTGCTTGAGTAACATTACCTCTGTTCTTTACAATTGCTAAAGTCATTGTACGTAATGCTTCTAATTTAGAACTTTCTAAAGGAGTTTCGTTACGTAATGCCTCTGTAATGTTTTCATCAACTTTCATCATTTTTGCGATTCCTGTATGCGCTGGTACACAATAATGACATGAATGCTCTACATTAATTGCTTGCCAAACTACTGTAAGTTCTTCTTCGTTAAAAGATGATTGTGTAAATAACTCGTGTAACGTTTGGTAAGCCTGTAATATTTGAGGAGAACCTGCTAAAACGCCATGTAAACCAGGTATCATTCCGTATGCTTTTTGAGAGTTTTCTAATAAAGGCTTTGCATCTGCAGGTGCAGATTCGATGTTGTGTATTTTTAATGTTGTCATAATTTTACTTTTATTTACTATTTATATTTCTAAGCAGTCGCTTAGTTTATGTTCAAAAAAAAACTAATTATTTAAAAAAGTCATTTCTATAATTTCTTCTAATTCTTTTGTGTTGTATACTTTAGATGCTATCGATAAACCTAAAAGGCTATTCATAAGAAAATTTGCTTTCTTATCAATTAACACCTCTTCGTAGTCGTTTTGTTTTAAACTTCTTACAAACAATTGTTTTATTTCATTCGAAAAAAACAATAACTCTTTCATTATTAAAGGGTTTTCTTCACTTTTTAATTCACTAACAGTATTTGTTACCAAACAACCTTTGTAGCATGCGTTTTCTTTAGAGAATTCTAAAAAATTAAAAAAATAGTCTTTAATATCTTTAATTCCGTTTTTACCATTTTCTAAAATGTCTGTAATCTGTCTAATTTGTTTTCGATAACATTTTATACTCTCTAAAAAAACACCTTGTTTATTACCAAAACTAGCATAAATAGAAAATTGATTAATTCCCATTTCTTTTTCTAACATTCTAACAGAGGTATTTTCATAGCCATTTCGCCAGAATAAAGCCATTGCTTTTTCTATAACTACTTGCTCGTTATATTGTTTTTTTCTTGCCATTTTAAATAATAGACCACAAAACTAAGCAAATGCTTTGATATAAAAAAATCTTTCATACTTTTGCAACACCTTTAATACCTTTTTTTATGAAAAACATTATCTATTTATGTCTTATAACACTAATTTTTATTTCTTGTAAAGAAGAAAAAAAAGCGACAGAGCCTAAGACAGAAACAATTAAAATTGAAAAAAACACAGCTTTAAAATATCCGAAGAATTTATTAGATATTTTTGATGCTCATGGAGGTATAGAAAACTGGCAAAAAATGAAGTCTCTTGTTTTTACAATGGAAACTAAAAACGGAGATGAAGTAATTGCAACCAATTTAAAAAGCAGAGAAGCTTTATTAACAAACAAAAAAAGTACAATTGGTTTTGACGGATCTAAAGTCTGGTTAAAAAATAAGTCAAAAGAAAAATACAAAGGATATGATCCTATTTATGGCTATAATTTGATGTTTTATTTTTATGCGATGCCTTTTATTTTAGCTGATGATGGTATTAATTATAAAGATGCAGAACCTTTAGTATTTGAAGGAAAAACTTACCCAGGAATTGAAATAACATATAATAATGGTGTTGGTGAAACACCAGAAGACAGATATGTTTTATATTATAATGCAACAACTTTTAATATGGAGTGGCTTGGTTATACTGTTAATTTTGTTGAAGGAATCGACAAGAAAGAATTACATTTTAGAAGATATAAAGATTGGCAAAATGTAAATGGCTTAATACTACCAAAATCTATTATTGGCTATACTTTTAAAAATGATAAACCAATTAAACCAAAAGGAACCAACATATTTAAAGATGTAAAACTATCTGAAAAAGCATTTGATTTAAAAATGTTTAAAAAAACAGAAAACGGTAACTATTTAAATTAAAATAGAAACCGCATAGATAAAAATCTATGCGGTTTTATTATTTTTTAGACTTGTTTAAAATTTCTCTAATATGCTCACTATCCCAATGATTATCAAACTCTACAATTCCTCTTTTAAAATCTTCATTTAAAAATTTTTCTTGCTGTTCTAATTCCTTTCTAGCTTTAAAAATATAATCATCTTCTCGCTTCGTTTCTGTAGCTAACCGTCTAAGACTTTCTACATCGTATTTAATAAAGTTTTGAACCTGCCTATTTAATGTATATTTTCTAAAACCCATTTTACTTAAAACATCTTTTGCCAAAACTAAAGATGTTTCTAAAGATTCTCTATAAATATTTTGTTCTCCGTTGTTTAAAAGCTCGTATGCATCGTATCTATTTTTAGTACGAATCATTAATTCTACTTGCGGATATTTCTCTTTTACAATTTTACTAATTGCTTTCGAAACACTAATTTTATTGGTAGCACAAATAATAATTTTTGCTTCTGCAATACCTGCAGATTCTAATAAATCTTCTCTTGTAGCATCGCCATAATACACTTCGAAACCCATTTTCCTTAGAAAATCTACACGATTAGAATCGTGATCTAAAATAGTAGCTTCTACACCATGAGATCTTAAAAATCTTCCAATTGTACTTCCAAAATGCCCAAAACCAACTAAAATTATTTTTTGAGATTTCGCAATATGATCCATAGGTCTTTTTACAGATTCTTTTGTACCTACTTTTGGTAAAATAAAGCGCTCATTCACAATGCTAATTATTGGCGTTATTGCCATACTTAATGCTGTAATTACAAGTAGCATATCCATTTGTTCTTGCTCTAAAATATTTAGACCAAACGCAAAAGACAGTAACACAAATGCAAATTCACCAACTTGCGCCAAACTAAACGTTAATAATAATTTTTGATCTAATTTTAACTTGAAAATAGAACCAGTAATATATAAAACCAACCCTTTCATTACAATAATTGCAATTAGAACTCCACCAATAGTAAAAGGGCTTTTAGCAATAACAATAAAATTAATTGAAGCACCTACAGCCATAAAAAACAGCCCTAAAAGTAAGTTTTTAAAGGGTTCTAATGTACTTTCTAGCTCGTGTTTAAACTCACTATTAGAAAGAACAACTCCACCTAAAAAAGCACCTAAAGCCGGACTTATACCAACAAACTCCATTAAAAATGAGATTCCGAATACAATTAACAAAGCCGCAGCAATTAACAACTCTCTTACGCCAGTTTTTGCAACTTTTCTTAACATTGGCACCACCAAATAATTACCAACTACTATAATTAAAACAACAGATAAAATGATTGCCAAAGTTTGAAAACCTATTGGTAAACTTTCTAGTAAACTAGAAGATTCTGAATGCGTATTTGTAGTTTTTGTTGATGCTGAAGTAGAAAGTAGCGGTATAAAACCCAACATAAATATTACAATAATATCTTGAAATAACAATATAGAAAATGCAGAAGTACCAAAATTGGTATCCATTAAACCTTTTTCTTTAATTGTTTGCATTGCAATTGCTGTAGAAGAAAGTGCTACTGCCATAGAAATTACTAAAGAAACTTTCCAATCGAAACCAAGAAAAGTAAATAACAAGTAAGAAAGTAACATTGTAGCAGCAACTTGTATTCCGCCCATTCCTAAAATGGTTTTACGCATTTTCCAGAAGTTTTTGGGTTCTATTTCTAAACCAATTAAAAACAGCATCATTACAACACCAAATTCTGCAAAATGAAGTATATCCTCGCCTTCCTCTCCAATAAAACCTAAAACATATGGTCCTATTAAAACACCTGCCAATAAGTAACCAATCACAGAGCTTAGTCCTAATCGCTTAGCGATAGAGACACAAATAATGGCTCCAAGCAAAAACATTATAGCTTCAAAAAGTAAACTTCCTGTCATTTTTTACTCGTTTTTAAGTTGCGGATAATCATTTATAAATGACGTTTGTTCTACATTATTTAATAAAACATCAGACTTTAATAAATCTATCAGTTTTCCGTAGTTTAATTTATAGTTTTCTAATTTTTCATCAGAAAGATTGTGAGTTCCCATAACTGCAAACGGCGGTAAATAATTCATTCCGCATAAATTTGCAGTTTGCTCAAAAGGTCTTAAAAATTGTGCTACGGTAAAACTATTGTATCCTTCAGAACAGTAGACTTCTTTAGAACCACCAGTTGTAATAACGTTTAAACAAATTTTATTGTGCAACGCTTTTCCTTCTGGCCCATAAGCCCAATTAAACTCGAGAACCATATCAATCCATTGTTTCATTAATGGCGGGCAACTATACCAATAAAAGGGATGATGCCATATTATAACATCGTGCTTATTTAAAAGTTCTTTTTCAAATTTTACATCAATATGAAAATCTGGATATTCTTCATACAAATCATGTACTGTTACGTTTTCTATATCTTTAATATGATTTATTAAAACCTTGTTTACTCTAGATTTCTCGTAGTTTGGGTGAGAAAATAGTACTAAAACTTTTTTCATTTTTGATACGTTTTTGTAACGTTTAAAGCCTAATTAGAAATTAAATCGAAAGATATTTTAATTCCTTGTATAATCATTCCGGTACCAATAATTGCAATAATTAACCCCATAATTTTACCAATTACAGAAATGATATTATTACCAACAATTTTTACAATTAAATCGCTAATTCTAAATGTAAAATAAGTTAATAAACTCATAGAACCAAAGATAGCAATTACCATAAATAACTGTAAAGGTGCTGCATTAGAAACAAAATTCATAGCGGTTACAATTGTTCCAGGACCAGCAAGAATAGGAATTGCTAAAGGAGAAACCGCAATATTTTCATCAATATTTACATTTTTTATACTCTTAACATTCGATTTTTTAGACTGTAACATCTCAAAACCAATAAAGAATATTAAAATTCCGCCAGTAATTTTAAAAGCCGGAATACTAATATTAAATAATTCGAAAATATATTTTCCTAAAAGGATAAAAACAGTAACAATAATAAACGCAATAATATTTGCTCGTTTATTAATATCTCTTTTTGTTTTTTTATCTGCGCCTTCTGTTAACGACAAAAATACCGTCATGTTAGAAATAGGATTTGTAATCGCAAAAAAGCCTGTAAATACTGTAATTGCAAACGTAATTAAGTTATCCATTTAATATAAATTTATTTTTTTAAAGGATCTTGATTACCCTTATATCTTTTATTGATAATTTGCAGAATCACGAAAATTATCTTTAGATAAATGTACAATAAGATTTTTTAAAACACGATTATATAATGCGATTAGTTATTTCTAATAATTCTGATATTTTAACTTCATCATAAGCATCTGGATGTGCAGGTGAAAAACGCCCAATTGTTTCGCCTTTATCGTTATCAAAATATTTTCCTGTAGCGTCTTTATAAGCATTAGAAGTTGCTAAATCATATAAAATATCTACACCTTTTTCTGCTGGAGACCAATGTTGCCCATAAGCTTCTTTCGCCATTTTGGTATTTAGTAACGACCCTGGATTAACAGCAATTGTAGTGATATTTGGATGTTGTTTTGCAAAATGAAAACTCCACATGGTTAAAGCTAATTTGCTTTGTGCGTAAGCATCGCTTGCATTAATAGAAACAGCTCCTGTAAGAATCCCTTTTTTAACAGTTGATTGTGCAGCAGAACTTAAATTGACAATTCTTGTTTCTGATCCTTTTTCTAAAATAGATACAATAGATTCCGTTAAAATATAAGGCGCTAAATAATTAACAGACATTCTAATATCTAATCCGTCTTTTGTTTTTTGTAAAGGTGCTTTAAAAATACCTGCATTATTAATTAAAACATCTAAACTTGATACTTCATTTTTAATTTGTTCCGCAAGTTGTTTTACAGCATTTAAATCTGAAAAATCGGCAACAAATCCTTTTATATTTTTGTTGTTTGAAGCATTTTTAATTTCGGAAATAACACTATCTACTTTAGCTTTGTTTCTTCCGTGAACATATACTTCATGGCCTTCTTTGGCTAGTTTTAAAGCAGTAAGTTTTCCTATACCGTCTGTGCTTCCTGTGATTAATATATTCATATTCTATTATTTTTTTAATAATTTTTAAAATGGCGCAAACGTATCTTTAGTTCCTTTTGGCACGCTCCAACGTTCACCAGCTGAAATATTTTCTGATGTTACATTCTCTGACGTTAAGTTATTTACATTACCATAACTACTTGTACTTCCTCTTGGCACTTGCATTCGATCTCCGTATAACCAAACTACCAAATTACTTCGTTGTCCGCTAGTAATAGGATGTGTAGCATGTGGCACATTACCTCTGTGAATAATTGCTTTTCCTGGTTCAAAAATAGTTTGCACTGTTTTTCCGGAAGCTTTATCATAGAAATCAACTTCAGATCCTGTAAATACCTCTTCAGGTAAGTTAATATTAATATTTAAAGTAGCTGCTGAAGCATCTGTGTGTGCATGTAAATCTTTATCCTTATCTGGATTATATTGAATTGAAAAACCAAAAGTTTGATTATCGTAACCATAAGTACCAAGTAATAAACGTGCAATTGGACGCATAAAACGATCCATCATGTCGTTATAAAAGGCTTGGAAACTTGGTGCTGCTAAATGACCTTCTGAACGTTCATCTAACATCATTCCATAACGATTTAATTGTATTCCATATGGTGCACGCTTAGGAATTTCAGAATTTACTACGTCTTCTAAATACTTACGGAATTCCGCTAAGCGTTCCACATCAAAAAACTGTGCAACATAAACACCCGGAATAATTTCTTCCCATAAATCGGCAACAGCGTTTTCTTTTTCTGGGTTTTCCCAAGCGTCATTTATTGCTTTTCGCAATTTTGAATCAAGTAATGTTTCATCAGGAATTAGTAAATTGTCTTTGTTTTCCATTTCCCAAGTTGCCCATGCTTCTTCCAGTAATTTTCTATAATTATTCCAAAACTGTGATACTGAAGGTTCACGATTTAATGAAGCCTCACGAGTTGGTTGCGTAAGTGCACGTGCTTGTTCTAGTGCATTGGTATTTGTTATTGTTTTCATATCTAATTTTTAGATTCTTTTTTGAATATCGATAACTACTAGTTTCTGCATTTAACTTTTATAATCAAATTACATTATGAATTGAAAAAGCCACACATAATATTAAATATTTGGTGGCTTCGTCTAATATTAATCGATACTTGGGGTTTAATTATATTTTAAAATTAAAAGTTATTTTGAAATCACTTTATAATTTCCGTTACTTCTAATATAAAGCACCGTTTCTATTTCTGCTGAAATAATTGAAGTTGCATTTTCTGCTGCTCCGAAATAAGATGGTGCGTTTAATTCCTTTTTATCTTCTTTTTTAGAAAACTGATGTGAAATTCGACCAGAAATAACTACAGCTCTAAAATTCGGACTTAAATTTTTAATTTTTCCTTTAAAACCAGCAGGTAATTTTATTAAAGAAGCACGTAATCGATTTTTTTCGTGGCTTCCCCATAAAAAGGCAGTTTCTACATTACTTTTTTCTGAAATCCATTCAATATCATCGGCATTTAACCAAACTAAATTTGTTTTATCAACATTAACAGGTCTTTCTCCATTATCAAAAGCTTCGGATGTTGGCTTTACCAAATATGGTCCTTCTTGTATATCTAAAAAAGCCATGTTTTCCTCACCATCTGCTGCAGTCATGTGTGCTTCTCCTGCTGGTTGTTGCCAATAAGATCCTGCAGGTAGCCATTGTTTTTCTGCATTTTCATCATCATTATGCAATAAACCTTTAATTACCACTCCGCGATATGTGATATTATGAATGTGTGGTGGCGAAGAAAATCCTTTATTAAATTTCACTAAAAAACCTGCTGGTTCATTTTTGGTTCTGTCTCCCCAAAGTTTTCCTGCTGCTGGACTTTTATCGCCTCGCAACGGATTTAACCAACCCCATTCTACAGTTTCTGCAGTTACTACTTCGTTTATAGACTTAATATTGTCTGTTGTTGGTGTTTGCGCGTTTGCATAAAAACCTATTACTAATGCGAATGTGATTAAAATATTTTTTTTCATGACATTAAATTTCAGGAGAAATACGAATTATATTTCAGTGAATAACTCACTTTCTGGCAATCTAGATTTTGGTGTTTTATCTGTTGAATTAAAATCAGAATCTGCTCTGTAACCTATAGAAACAGCAACTAAAGCAGTAAAACCTTTTTCTCTTAAACCAAATTCTTCATCTAATGCTTTTACATCAATACCTTCCATTGGAGTTGCATCAATACCTAAACTAGCAACACCTAATAAAAAGCTTCCTATGTTTAAGTAAACTTGTTTTTCCATCCAGTGTTGTTGGTCTTTTAAATCGTATTTGTGAATCCCAGCAAACGCTTTAACAGCTCCTAAAAATCCGTTTTTTATATCTTCATTTGGAAATCTACCATTCTTATCTTCAGTATCTGCAATATGTTGGTAATAAGCATCATCTGCATCAATTTTAGAACAGAATAATACAACTGCTGATGCATTAGTTACTTTAGGTTCATTAAAATGAAAGAAACCTTGAGTTCCTTTTGCAATACGTGCTTTACCTTCTGTAGTTTCTGCAACTATAAAATGCCAAGGTTGCAAGTTTACACTCGATGGGCTCATTCTTAATAAATTTTTGACTTCTGCCATATCTGCTTCAGATATTTTTTTTGTTGAGTCAAATTCTTTAGTTGTGTATCTCCAGTTTAATGTTTCAGTTAAATTCATTTGTATATATTTTAATTATGTTGATTTTTTAATTATACTATAAAAAGTATAGTGCAAAAGTAATTAGAGAATCTAAAACACACAATAACGGTCGAAAATGATAGTACAAATTATTTCAACAAAAAACCACCTAAACACAACAATATCAATACATTTAGACGAATGTTAAATTTACTATAAAAAGTATAGTTGTATAATTAATGATAGTATACTACCTTTGCATAAAAATTCAATAAAAGCTAATATGTATAAATTAAATGGTAAAGAATATCCTTGTTGTGCGAGTTTAACAATGGGGTTTATTGGTGGAAAATGGAAAACAGTTATTCTATTTCATTTAAGAGAAAAGACACTTCGTTATAACGAATTACGAAAAGAAATGCCATCGGTTACAGAACGTACATTAAGCTTACAATTAAAAACTTTAGAAGAAGATGGCTTAGTTAAACGTAAAGTTTACACTTCTAAACCGCCTTTAAAAGTAGAATATTCTTTAACAGATTTTGGTAAAAGTTTAATACCTGTTGTACAATCTATAGCAGATTGGGGAAATTATGCTGTAGAAAATTATAAAAAAATTAGTTAGGCTTTATTCAATCTCATTACTACAATACCATTAAATTACAACCTCTAATATCCGAATTGTCGAAACGCCCTATAATTTCGAAAGAATTATCTGTATAGACTTTACCAAGGTCTTGCGTAGCAATAAAAGAACAAGAGTTATAATTGGCTAAATCAATAACATTAATTCCGCCATTTTTACCATGCGAATTAATACTTAAAGCGTCTTCTGTATCTCTTGTTAAAATTTGCATCCATGGCGGTGTATTAAAAATTCCGTTTCCTTTAGAATATCCCTGACTTAGTAATTCTGTCATTCCGTATTCTGAATGAATTTCATCAACACCAAAACCAGATTTTAAAATTTTATGCAATTCTTCTCTAACCAATTCTTTTCTCCTTCCTTTCATTCCACCGGTTTCCATAACAATGGTATTATTTAATTCGAATTGATGTAAATCAATCAAATCTAACAAAGCAAAAGAAACCCCAATTAAAAGTACTTTTTCGCCTTTAGCATCTAATTCTTTAAGCTTTTTTGCCAGTTCTTCTAAATTATTTAGGTAAAAACCACTTTCTGTTTTTTTCGATTTTTTAATTAAATCATCAACCATAAAAACCAAAGAAGAACCTGTTCTTTCTAAATAGTTTGGCAATAATGCGAGTACTGTATAATCTTCTATATTTCCGTAGAAATAATCAAATCCTTTTAAATAACTTTCTTTATAAAGATTCAAATCTGTAACATAATGCTTACTTGTAATGCTACCTGTTGTACCAGAACTTGTAAAAACAGTATCAACTTCATCTAAACTTGCAATTACCTTTTTACTTTTAAAAAACTGAATTGGTAAAAAAGGAATCTCTTCTACTTTAGAAATATCTGATGGGTGAATGTATAATAAATCGCAAAAAGATCTGTAAACTCTATTATTTTTAAATTGATGTTTAAAAACCTCTAAAGCAACTTGGTTAAGCTCTTCTGCTGTATGTATGTTAAAAATCTTGTCTGTCATAACTTATTGCAAAAATAAGATTTAAAGAATACGTTTATGAATTATTACTTCTCTTTTAAAGAAGAATATTACATCTTTAAAGTAAAAAGCGAACCGTTCATCCAAAAAATAGACAAAAGATTTTTGTTTCATATTATTTTTATCTTCCAAAATTAATATAAATGAATTTATCTAAAAATACATATAGAACTATTACAGGTGTTAAAGAAGTTGTAGAACTAACAAAAAGAAAGTACCACCAATGGTTAGTGTATCAAGATAATAAACCTGCTTATTTTGTAGATTTTTACGATTTAAAAGAAGAATCTAACGCAATGATGAATAGTTTGGTTTTGTGTACAGACAATACTATAAGCGAGGTTTTAGAACTTATTAATAAACGCAATAATATAAATTTATCTATTCCTAAAATTTCTAGAATTGGTTTGAAAAAAAAGATAAAATCAGAACAAGCAGAATTAGATTTAAAACCAATTCCTAAAAAATGGTTGGCTTATTCTTTATAGATTTTTACAACTAAATTTCCTTTTTCATCCATAGATGCTCTATACATACCAGCGGTATTAAATTCAAAAGACATATTACCGTTTTTATCTAGAGCTACAACTCCGCCAGTTCCACCAAGTTTGGTTAATTTATCTTGTATAACATTTGAAGTTGCCTCTTTTAAAGATTTCTGCTGATATTCCATTTGAGCAGAAATATCATAAGCAACTTGAGATCTAATAAAGTATTCTCCCCAACCGGTAGAAGAAACACCACAAGTTAAGTTATTTGCATAGGTACCAGAACCAATTATTGGTGCATCACCAATTCTTCCCCAACGTTTATTTGTCATTCCACCAGTAGAAGTTCCTGCTGCAATATTTCCGTTTTTATCAAGAGCAACGCAACCAACTGTACCAAATTTTGCATTTTTAATATCTGCATCATAAAAAGCAGCTTTTTTATCATCATGGTCTAATTCTGTCTTATTTTTATTTTTGATTCTCTTTAAAGATTCAAACCTTCTATCAGTAAAAAAATAACTTGGGTCTACAATTTCCAATCCTTTTTCTTTTGCAAAAACTGAAGCTCCTTTACCAGATAACATTACATGATCTGAATCTGTCATAATTTTAACTGCTAATTCAATCGGACTTTTTACATTGGTAACACCTGCAACTGCACCAGCATTTAGTGTTTTACCATCCATAAAAGATGCATCCAACTCATTGGTTTCTTCATGCGTAAAAACGGCTCCTTTACCTGCATTAAACAATGGAGATTCTTCCATTACTTGTATCGTTTTTACAACGGCCTCTTGACTTGTACCACCGTTTTTAAGTATTGTATGCCCAACAGTAATTGCTTCTTCTAGTTTTGCTTTGTAGGCTGCTTCTTTTTCATCAGACATATTTTTCTTTAAAATTGTACCCGCACCACCATGAATTATAATTGCAAAATCATTTACTTTTTTTGTGTTTAAGGTTTCTTTTTTAGTTGATTCTGATGTACAGCTTAATAAAAAAGCAAAGGTTACAATGGCAATAAAGAAGTTTTTCATTTTTACAGTTTGTTTAAAATTAAACAAATTATATCATTTTTGTTTAATTTATATATGTCTAAAATAATTCGTAATTTCGAACTTCTAAATTAAACAACTAAAACGTAATAACAAAATGACGGATTTTGGAATAAAAAACGCCTTACAAGAATTAGGTTTAAAAGATATAAATAATGGTACATCTACCGGTTCTAATAACTTTTCTAACGGAGACGTTATAGAATCTTACTCGCCAGTAGATGGTAAGTTAATTGGTAAAGTAAAAACGACTACCAAAGAAGATTATGAGAAAGTGATGGAAACTGCAACAAATGCGTTTTTATCATGGAGAAATATGCCTGCACCACAAAGAGGAGAAATTGTACGCCAGTTTGGTAATAAATTAAGAGATTTAAAACAACCTTTAGGAAAATTAGTTTCTTATGAAATGGGAAAATCTTTGCAAGAGGGCTACGGAGAAGTTCAGGAAATGATAGATATCTGTGATTTTGCTGTAGGTTTATCTAGACAATTAAACGGACAAACAATTCCGTCTGAAAGACCAGGACATGTTATGAGAGAACAATGGCACCCAATTGGTGTTGTTGGTATTATTTCTGCATTTAATTTTCCGGTTGCAGTTTGGGCATGGAACACTGCTTTGGCGTGGATTTGTGGTGATGTTTGTGTTTGGAAAGCTTCTGAAAAAGCACCTCTTTGTTCTATTGCTTGTCAAAACATAATTGCAGACATTTTAAAAGAAAATAATTTACCAGAAGGAATTTCTTGTATTATAAATGGAGATTATAAAGTAGGTGAAATGATGACTGCTGATACTAGAATTCCATTAGTTTCTGCAACAGGTTCTACAAGAATGGGAAGAATTGTTGGCGCAAAAGTTGCCGAACGTTTTGGGAAATCTTTATTAGAATTAGGTGGTAACAATGCAATTATTATTACACCAACTGCAGATTTAAAAGTTGTAGTTCCAGGAGCTGTTTTTGGTGCCGTTGGTACTTGCGGGCAACGTTGTACATCAACAAGAAGATTAATTATTAACGAATCTGTTTATGATAAAGTAAGAGATGCAATTGTTGGCGCTTATAAACAATTAACTATTGGAAATCCTTTAGATGAAAAAAATCATATTGGCCCATTAATCGATAAAGATTCTGTAAATACATATTTAGAAGCTATCGAAAAAGCGAAAAATGAAGGCGGAAATGTTTTAGTAGAAGGCGGAGTTTTAGAAGGAAAGGGTTACGAATCTGGTTGCTACGTTAAACCCGCAATTATAGAAGCAGAAAATCATTTTGAAATTGTACAGCACGAAACTTTTGCGCCAATTTTATATTTAATGAAGTATTCTGGTGAAGTTGAAAATGCAATTGAAAAACAAAATGGTGTTGCTCAAGGATTATCATCTGCAATTATGACCAACGAAATGAAAGAAGCAGAGAAATTCTTGTCTTATGCAGGTTCAGATTGCGGAATTGCAAACGTTAATATTGGTACTTCTGGTGCAGAAATTGGTGGTGCTTTTGGTGGCGAAAAAGAAACTGGTGGCGGTAGAGAATCTGGTTCTGATGCTTGGAAAGTGTATATGAGAAGGCAAACAAATACTATAAATTATTCTGATGAATTACCTTTAGCACAAGGAATTAAGTTTGACTTGTAAAAGAAATTCAATTTTATAAAATAATAAAGCCTCAACTATTTTACGTTGAGGCTTTAATTTTACTTGATATTTAAAATTCCGTTTTTTAATTCAATTGCAATATTTCCCTGGCTTACTTTGTTTTCTTTTACTTTTTTCTCTAAAATTTTATCAAGTTTTTTATCCTTCGAAAGACCAAAAGAGGTTTTGGTTTCGTTCATATTTAAAGTGGTATTATGCCCAAACACATCCATAGAAAAGTTTGACTTTGTTATGTTATATAAATTTAGTTCAGAATAATCTCCTTTTAAATTGAATTTTATGAAGTTTTTACTAAAATTATACAGGTAAAGTTTGCTATTAAAATCGTTAAGATCTACATTTTTACCAATTTCACCAATTTGAATTCTTGATGTTTCTGTAGCAAAACTAATATTGGACATTTCGCCAATAACCACTTTATTCATATCTAAAAACTCTATTCTTCCGTTATTAATTTCTTCAGCTTGAAAAATTCCATTCGAAGCAATAATTCTATTTTCTTTACCAAGAATTTTTTTGAATTTGAAATGTGTTTTAAAAGAATTTAATATGAAAGATTTTTCAATATCATATTTAAATTCAATTTTAGAATGAAGGGTTTTTATCTTAATTTTTACATATTTAGGTACTTTTATTGCAAAATACTGCTTAAACTTTCTTACCGATTTACCCCAATCTTTGTTTGGACTCTCCATTTTAAGTTTTTTAAAATAATCATCTACGTAAGAGCCTTTACTAAAACCAATTTCTTTTAAAAGAGAATCTTTAGATTTATATTGATACTGATTTTTCTTTATCGTAGAAAAAATGTCTCTAATATATTTTTTATAAGCTTCTAAACCTATATCTAAACTATACAATTCACCTAAATACATTGAGTTTTTTACATTAAGTTTTACTGTATTATCTGTTTTAACTGAACTTGCATTTAATCCGTTAAAAACTTTAAATTGAGTCTTTTTGGAATCTTCATCAAATAGAATAAAATAATCGAAATGAATTTTATTATCATTAGACTCTTCAAAGACAATGGATACGTTGTCAATATCAATATCTAAAGTAGTGTAATTATCAACATTATAACTTTCTTTTAATACTAATTCTTTTTTTTGCGCAAGGGTTATACTTGTTATTGAAAGAAATAAAATACTAAATATATATGGTTTCATTACTGGCGTTTTTTGGGTTCAACTCTTTAATGTGCTCATTAATTTCTTTAATTAATTGCAAACGTCTTTGCAGGTTGGTTATTAAAGATTCTAATAAATTAATATCGTTTGGAAATTTTTTTAATTGTTTTGTAATTTTTTGATATTCTAATTTTGATTTCTCTAATTTTTCTTCATATTTATGTACTAAAATCGTGTCTGTTGCAATTTCTTTAAAACTATTCCATTCTTTGTTTATAGAATTTAAATAGTCTTTTTCAATAGCTTGCATTTGCAGTTCGATAGCTGATTTTTGAGGCAAAGAAATCGTATTTTTATAAAGCAACACACTAGAAATTATCAACAATAAAGAAGCAGCTATTTTTAAAAATTTATAACTCTTTTTAGGTTCTTTTTTAGTTTGATGTTCATCTAATTTTTTGATAAAATCTTCACGATGATTTTTTGGTAAATCTTTTTTAAAATCATTTTTTACCTTAAATAAATCTCTAATATCACGTTCCATATTCTTCATTTTTTAAAAGGTTTCTTAACGCTAATTTTCCTCTTCTTAATTGGGTTCTAGACGTTTTTACCGGTATTTTTAATATTTCGGATATTTCTTCATGATCATAACCTTCTATTAAATACAACTTTATAACTATTTGATATTTCATTTTTAAAGAATCTATAGCATACAGAATTTCTTTTTTATCAATGTTTGCATCAAAATTCCAATTCGTATCATCTAAAATTTCTAAAGGATAATTATCTAAAGAAATAGTTTCTAATTTTTTCTTTTTTAATATATCAATACAAGTATTAATAACTATTTTCTTTAACCAAGCACCAAAACTGTTGTCCTTCTTATAAGATTCTAGATTTAAAAAAGCTTTTAAAAAAGCATCTTGCATTGCATCTTTTGCTTCTTCTTCATTTTTAAGATACCTACATGCTATAAAAAACATCGCTTCACAAAATAAATCATAGAGCTTTATTTGAGCTTTTTGATTCCCTTTTTTGCTTTTTGAAATTAAAAGATATAATTCTTTAGACATTAATTAGTTGGTTCTATTATTAAAAACGAAAAAGATAGTTAAAGGTTTCATTTTTCTTAATTTTTAATTCTAAAAATTAAACTATCTTTAATTCTTTTAGTCTAAAGTTCATGAAATCTGCACACATTCAACATTTATATAACAGAATTGGTTTTGGTATTTCACCAAAGGAATTAGCTCGTTTATCAAAAAAAAGCAAAAAAAATGTTATTAATGAACTTTTTAAAGCTTCAGAAAACGCAACTATTTTACAAGGTGATACTTCTTTTTTAATTGGTAAAAGCTATCAAGATTTTAAAAAAGAGCGAAAAAAACTTCAAAAAATAAGTAGAAAAAAAGTAAAAGAATTTTCTACTGCTTGGTTTACAAGATTAAATAATCCTACAGAAATTTTACGTGAAAAAATGACCTTATTTTGGGCAAATCATTTTGTTTGCGAAAGTAAAAACATCTTGTTTGCAGAGAGTTACAACAATGTACTTCGTAAAAATGCCTTAGGCAATTTTAGAGATTTTATAAAACTGGTTTCTAAAGAAGCTGCAATGCTTGGTTACTTAAACAATAAACAAAACAAGAAAAAAAGTCCGAATGAAAACTTTGCACGTGAATTAATGGAACTTTTTACGCTTGGTCAAGATAATTATACCGAACAAGATATTAAAGAATCTGCACGCTCTTTTACGGGTTATAATCATAAGCTTAAAGGAGAGTTTATCTTTAGAGAAAAACACCATGATAATAATGAAAAAATCTTTTTTGGTAAAAAAGGTAATTTTAATGGTGATGATATTATAGATATTATTTTAGAACAAAAACAATGTGCTAGATTTATTTCAGAAAAAATTTACCGATATTTTGTTAATGAAAACATCAAAACAAAGCATATTGATGAGATGGTTGATGTATTTTACAAAGATTATAATATCGAAAATTTAATGCGTTTTGTATTACTTTCTAAGTGGTTTTATGAGGAAGAAAATATTGGTACTAAAATAAAATCGCCTATAGAACTCTTAGTTGGTATAAATACCATTGTACCTTATAAAATTGAAAAAAAGAACCAAATACTGTTGGTTCAAAAATTGTTAGGACAAATATTATTGAGTCCGCCTAATGTTGCAGGTTGGAAAACTGGACGAAATTGGATTGACAGCAACACCATTATAACGCGCTTACGTTTGCCTTCTATTTTGTTAAATAATGCAGAAATTGCTTATTCAGAAAAAGGAGATGAAGAAACAATGATTACTAATTTTAAGAAAAGAAAATTAAGAAAAAAAGCTTTTATAAAAGTAAGTGCAGATTGGAGTTCTTTTGAAGAAAATTTTAAAAATAAATCGAATAAAGATTTGGTACATCTAATAATTACATCAAAAGTAAATAAAGGAACCGCAGAAATGTTAGAGAGAAATGAAAAACTGTCTAAACATGATTTTGTTGTACAATTAATGAGTTTGCCAGAATATCAACTTTGTTAAAATAAGAACACATGAAACGTAGAGATTTTTTAAAACAATCAACTTTTGCTTCTGGAATGTTTTTTGTGCCTCAATTTTTAAAGGCTTTTGAGCACAACACCAACTCGATATTTAGCAATAAAAAAGTAGTAATTATTCAGTTAAAAGGAGGTAATGATGGTTTAAACACAGTTGTACCTTTTAACAACGATATTTATTATCAACAAAGAAATAATATCGCCTTAAAACAAGCAGATTTATTTAAAATTTCTGATGAAGTCGGGCTTCATAAAAGCTTACAACCTTTACAAAAATTGTATGACAAAGGTTTTCTAAGTATTATAAATAATGTTGGATATCCTAACCCTAACTTATCTCATTTTAGAGCTACAGATATTTGGCAAACTGCTAGTGATAGTAATGAGTTTTTGCAAAACGGTTGGATTGGGCGTTATTTAGATTTTATTAAAGGAAACCCTTACACTGCTATCGAAGTTGATGAAAGTTTGTCTTTAATGATGAAGGGAAAAACACAAAACGGATTAGCAATTACAGATTCTAAAATGTTTTACAATTCTATGAAAGCACCGTTTTTTAATAACGTTGTTTCTAATTATAATGATGCGCATCTAAGTGAACATAATTTAGGTTATTTGTATAACACCATGATTGATGCAAAATCGTCTGCAAAACATATTTACGAAAAAACGAAAACAAAAAACTCTTCTGCAGAATATCCAAAAAATTTATTTGGTAAACAATTAAAAAATATTTCTCAGTTTATTAATTCCGGATTAGAAACGCAAGTATATTACGCAGGTTTAAGTGGTTTTGACACACATGCTAACCAAACAAATACACAAGCAAGATTATTGAATTTGTATGCAGAAACTATGGAAGTTTTTATAAATGATTTACAAAAAAATAACACTTTTGATGATGTGCTTATTCTTACATTTTCAGAATTTGGTAGACGTGTAAAACAAAACGAATCTAAAGGAACAGATCACGGAACAGCAAATAATGTTTTTCTGATGGGTAAAAACCTAAAAAAACAAGGTTTATATAATAGTTTGCCAAATTTAGCGAACTTAGATAAAAACGGAAATTTAAAATACGAAATAGATTTTAGAGAAATTTACGCTACTATTTTAGACAAATGGTTAAAAGTAGATGATACAGCTATTTTAAACAAATCGTTTTCTAAATTAGGATTTATATAAAACTTGATATTCTAAAAATAATCTGCTAAATTCGTTCGACCTGTAATTGTATAATTAAAAAGGTATTCTAAAATATATTTTTAAGGCATAAATATTATTGTAAAAAACAATGATCTCACTTAATAAGACGATAGCGTATACCCAAAATTGGAAACCTACTTTTTTGATTGCTTTATTGTTAGGTACAGTAATTCCGGTTTTGTTAATTACCTTAGAGCCTTTTGATAATAGTAATAGTTTTTCATATAAATATTTAATTCTTTCTGGTTATTCCGTTTGTATAATAATACCGATTTTAATATTTCATCCTATAGAAAATTACGTTTACAAAATTCAAACAAAACGATGGTTTATAGTAAACGAGTGTATTTATATTATTAGCACATTATTTGTAATCTTTATTTTTTCTTTCTTTTATCACTTCTTTGTAATTAGCGGTTTAACTTCTTTTACCTATGAATTAATCTGGAGTTTTATAAAATCTTTTGGAGTACCTTTTACACCTATTGTAGTGCCTTTGTGGCTTTATTTACGGTCTAAATACGGTCAAATAGAAGTTCCTAATTATGATAAATCGAGCACTAAAAAGGTTAAAAAAATTACTATTAATGGAACCAATAAATCTGAAACCTTAACCATTTTTGAATCGGATTTTATTTTTGCAAAAGCCCAACAGAATTATGTAGATATTTATTTTAATACAGATAAAGGCATGCAACAAAAAACCTTAAGAAGCACGCTATCTAATATTATAAAACAACTACCTAAAGCTTGGCAAGTGCATCGCTCTTACTTGGTAAATTTAGATTATCTTAAAACTGTAGAAGGCAATGCTAGAAAACGTTTTATAAGAATTACAACAACCGAAGAGACTATTCCCATTTCTCAGGTTTACTATAAGGCGCTTAATAAAAGACTTTCAAATTCGTCCCAAGAGCTTCAAAAATAGCCCGTGTATTTCAATTTTAACCCAAAAACCTCAGGTTAATCACACTCTTTTTTTTCATTTGTTTGAATGTGTTCTATTTGCTGTGAACTTAAAAAACTAACAAATGAAAACTCTTAATTTTTTTATCGCAGTAATTTTATTACTAATTCTAACAAGTTGTTCTTCTAGTAAATATGTTAACTATTTAGAAGATCATACAGAAGTTGTTAAAATGACAGATTCTCTTCAATTTAATTCACTTGATGATAGCTTCTATAATAACAAACTATTTTTAGTAGGCGAAGTTCATGAAGTTGAAACATCCCCAAGAATAGATTTTGCAATGTTCACACAACTTAATCAGAAAATACATATTGATACTTACTTAGCCGAAATGGATATTGCTCAAGGTTATTATCTTCAAGAATATATAAAAGGTTCAAATGAAATTACATTGAAAGAGATATTAAAAAAATGGCCAGTTTACATAGGTAGAATATCTGAACAACATAGAAATAAATGGGTAAAAATGAGAGCTTATTATGCTCAACTTCCTCATGACAAAAAGTTTAATCTAGTAGGAATTGATAGAATTGCAGATTTCGATTTGATTAGAAAACTATTAAAAGAAAAACTGCCTGTAGTATATCATAAAGATATTGATAGTGAAAATGAGTATTTAATTTCTTGGTCTAAGAATAAACTAGATATGATTATAGAAAAAGAAAAACCTCATTTGAGTATGAATACGATCAATTTATTAAAAAATATAGCGTACAATTTAAATAATTATAAGGTTACAAGAAGTAGAGACAAATTCATGTTTCATAACTTTAAAAGATTATACACACAAAAGAACTGGGAAAACAAAAATCTTTATAGTGGATTGGGTTTTTCACACACATTACAAGCTTATAGATATACTTTTGCTGGTCGAATTAAAAAAGATATGCAATTACCTTACTCTAATAAAGTGGTTAGCTTAAATACGTTGTATGTAGATTCTAGATTAACTGTTGATAGTAAAGCCTTACCAAAGTTTATGCAAGATAAAGGCAAAGCATTTACTCGATTTAAGTATTCTCAAGATAATAGGTTATTTATGTATATTGAAGGTATAGCGGATTATAAAAAAGTTACAGAACCAAACTCGATTAGCTTACTTAAATTAGATGCTACAGATTCTCCTTATCTAAACTCGTCTAGAGGTACTAAAGTTAAAAAACTTATAACCATTTGGGATGCTTACGATATTATAGATGGTACATCTACAACAGACTATGCACAATATATTTTGTTTGTTAGAAATGCAGATTGGATTAAGCCTGATGAAAATTAGATAAATAAAAAAGAGCTTATCATAAATGATAAGCTCTTTTTTTATTTTATAAAACTAAGATTAGTTGTTTAACGCTTCTGCACCACCAACAATTTCAAGAATTTCATTTGTAATTGCTGCCTGACGTGCTTTGTTATAAGTCAATAACAATTCGTCTCTTAAATCTTTAGCATTGTCTGTTGCTTTATGCATTGCAGTCATTCTTGCTCCGTGTTCAGATGCAAAACTATCTCTTAATGCTTTATACAATTGCGTTTTTAAAGATTTTGGTATTAAAGCCTCTATAATTTCTTCTTTAGAAGGCTCAAAAATATAATCAGAATTTACAGCACTTGCATCACCACCTTCAATTGGCTTAATTGGTAAAAATTGCTCTACCTGTGTAATTTGAGTAGCTGCATTTTTAAATTGATTGTAAACAATTTCAATTTTATCATACGTACCATCAACAAATAACTCCATTAAGTTTTCTGCAAGAGAAGCTACATTACTAAAAGTTAAATCATCATAGATATCACTTCTATTAGCTGTAACATTATATCCTTTAGATAAAACATCATTTCCTTTTTTACCTATTGTAAATAAATCTACAGAAGTATTGCTATATTTTTCGTTTATAGTTTTTACTACTTCTTTTGTAATAGAAGAGTTAAAACCACCACATAAACCTCTATTAGAAGTAATAACAACTAATAAAACTTTAGAAACATCTCTTTGTTTAGAATATTCTCCACTAGCATCACTTTCTAATGTTGCACTTAAATTTTGCAACAATTCTGTAAGTTTAGAAGAATATGGGCGCATAGCCGTAATAGCATCTTGCGCTTTTTTCAACTTTGCAGCAGATACCATTTTCATGGCAGATGTAATCTGCATTGTAGATTTAATAGAAGTAATTCTATTACGTATTTCTTTTAAGTTAGCCATACTATGAGTATTTTATTATTCCCGCTTTCGCGGGAATAATAACTATATGTTATGCAAATTGCTTAGAAATTTCTTTAGCTGCTGCCTCTAAAACATCAGTAGCTTCGCCTGTTAATTTACCAGACTTTAAAACATCTAAAGTATCTCTATGCTTTGCGTTTAAATAATCGATATAATCTTTTTCGAATTTCTTTACTTTTTCTACAGGAACATCTTTTAGTAAGTTCTTAGAACCTGCATAAATAATTGCAATTTGATCTTCTACAGAAAAAGGATCGTTTTGAGCTTGCTTTAAAATTTCAACATTACGTTGTCCTTTAGAAATTACACTCATTGTTGCAGCATCTAAATCTGAACCAAACTTAGCAAAAGCTTCTAATTCTCTAAACTGAGCTTGATCTAATTTTAATGTACCAGATACTTTTTTCATGGCTTTAATCTGAGCGTTACCACCAACACGAGATACAGAAATACCTACGTTAATTGCTGGACGAACACCAGAGTTAAATAAATCTCCATCTAAGAAAATCTGTCCATCAGTAATCGAAATTACGTTTGTTGGAATATATGCAGAAACGTCACCCGCTTGTGTTTCGATAATTGGTAATGCAGTTAAAGAACCTCCACCTTTTACGATTCCTTTTAAAGAATCTGGTAAATCGTTCATTTCACTTGCAATTTTATCATCATTAATAACTTTTGCAGCACGTTCTAATAATCTAGAGTGTAAGTAAAATACATCACCAGGATAAGCTTCACGTCCTGGAGGTCTTCTTAATAATAAAGAAATCTCACGGTAAGCAACAGCTTGTTTAGATAAATCATCATAAATAATTAAAGCTGGTCTTCCAGAATCTCTAAAATACTCTCCAATTGCAGCTCCGGCAAATGGTGCATAAACTTGCATTGCTGCAGGGTCTGATGCATTTGCTGCTACAATCGTAGTATAAGCTAAAGCTCCTTTTTCTTCTAACATATTTGCAATTGCAGCAACTGTAGAAGCTTTTTGACCGATAGCAACATAAATACAATAAACTGGCTCACCAGCATCGTAAAATTCTTTCTGATTTAAAATAGTATCTAACGCAACTGTAGATTTACCAGTTTGACGGTCTCCAATAATTAACTCACGTTGACCTCTACCAACAGGAATCATTGCATCAATAGATTTAATACCTGTTTGTAACGGTTCTGTTACTGGTTCTCTATAGATTACACCAGGAGCTCTACGCTCTAAAGGCATCTGATAAGTAATACCTTCTATTGGTCCTTTACCATCAATTGGGTTTCCTAAAGTATCTAAAACACGTCCTACAACTCCTTCACCTGCATTTAATGAAGCAATTCTTTCTGTACGTTTAACAGTAGAACCTTCTTTTACTGATGTAGCAGTACCTAACAATACAACACCCGCGTTATCTTCTTCTAAGTTTAATACGATTCCTTCTAGACCTCCTTCGAACTCTACTAATTCACCATATTGAACATTAGATAGACCGTAAACACGTGCGATACCATCACCTACTTGTAAAACAGTTCCTACTTCGTTTAAAGTAGCTTTAGCTTCAAAATTTGTTAACTGTTCTTTTAAAATTGCTGATACTTCAGCTGGTTTAATACTTGCCATCTTTTATGATTTGATGTATAATTAAATTTTTGGAATGAAATGACTGTTGTCAAATTCCTTTCTTAATTCGTTTAAATAATTAGAGATACTTGCATCATACTGCACATCTCCAACGCGTAGAATAAATCCTCCTAAAATATCTGGATTTATAACATTTTCTAGATTTGCTTTATTACCTGTTAACGCTACAATTTTATCTAAAACTTGCTTTTCTACTTCTTCTGTTAAAGGTACTGCTGTAGTTACCTTGGCAACCTGCGTACGCTTTAAGTGATCAAAAACAATTGCATATTTTTGTGCAACTGGGCGCAACATTGCAATTCTTTTGTTATCTTTTAACAAATGAAATAAACCTAGTGTAATATTGTTTACTTTACCCTGAAACAATGCCGTTAGAACATTCATTTTGTCTGATGCTTTAACAATAGGGCTGTTTAACATTACCTCTAAATCTTTGTTCTCTGCAATGGTAGCAGCTACTAACGACATGTCGTCATTAACCGCAGCTTCAGACTTGTTGTCTAATGCTAGATTTAAGATTGCTTTAGCGTAACGTAATGCTGCTCTTGCGTCTTTCATTTATACTTAGTTTAAAGTAACTTCTTTTAAAATACCTTCTACTAAATCTAGTTGGTCTTTTTTGTTAGATAATTCTTTTTTAATTACAGATTCTGCTATACCAATAGATAATTCTGCAACATTCTTTTTAATTTCTGCTAAAGCTGCTTGCTTTTCTTGTTGAATAGAAGCGTTTGCCTTTTCTATTAAATTTGCTGTAACTTCTTTTGCATCTTCTTTAGCATCAGAAATAATTTTGTCTTTTATTTCTCTTGCCTCTTTCATCATTGCATCTCTTTCTGCTCTTGCTTCTTTTACAAGCTTTTCGTTATCTGCTTGTAAATTCTGCATTTCTCTACGTGCATTTTCTGCAGCTTGTAAAGCATCTTCGATACCATTCTCTCTATCTTCTAAAGAGTTTAAAATTGGTTTCCAAGCAAATTTTTTCATCAAAAATAATAAAATTATTAAGATGACGATTTGCATAATGAACAACCCTGGTGAAAAATCGTTTAATAAAGTTTCCATGCTATAAACTAATTATATTGTTTTTTGTTTAATTTAAAAACACTTTCTGTAACCAACCGTTACAGAAGAGTGTTTTTGTTTCTTTTTTAGGAAATTATGCTTTCCCTAAGATTAATGCACCAAATGCTAAACCTTCTAATAAGGCTCCAATGATGATCATTGCAGTTTGAATTTTACCAGCTGCCTCAGGTTGACGAGCAATACCTTCCATTGCTTTTCCACCGATTTGACCTAATCCAATTCCACCACCGATTACGATTAATCCTGCTCCAATTAAATTGTACATACTAATTGATTTTTAAATATATTAATTAAACAAATTCTAATTCTTCTTTTGTACTTGATTATGCATCAAGATTTCTAATGATGATCATGTTCTTCAACAGCCATCCCAATAAATAACGATGATAACATCGTAAAAATAAACGCTTGTAAAAAGGCTACTAAAATTTCAATAACCATAATAAATAATGCCAACACTAAAGACATACCTGTAGACGCTACTGGCCCAAAAGCTTCTTTCATTGTTACCATTAAAGCAATTAAACTCATTACCACAAAGTGACCTGCTGTAATGTTTGCAAATAAACGCACTAATAAAGAGAAAGGCTTAATTAAAATAAAACCTGCCAATTCTATTACTGCTAATATTGGTCTTAAAATTACCGGTACACCTGGCATCCATAATGTGTGTGCCCAAAAATCTTTACTACCGTTTGTAATGTAAATTACCATTGTAAATAAAGCTAAAGCAACTGTAACTGCAATTTGACCTGTAACGTTAAAACCTAACGGAGTTAAACCTAATAAGTTCAAAATCCAAATAAAGAAAAATACCGTTAATAAAAAGCCCATAAACTTTTTATACTTTTTCTCTCCAATATTTGGTCTTGCTATTTCGTCTCTAACATAAATTACCAAAGGCTCTAAAACTCTACCAAATCCTTTTGGCACTTTTCTAGATTTGTATTGTTTTGCTAATGCAGAGAAACCTAAAAACATTAAAAGAGAAGCAAATAAAATACCTACTACACTTTTTGTGATCGAAAAATCTAATGTTTTGTGTGCGTTTGTTGCGTGGTGTGTTTCATCAAAAGAAACAGCTGTTGCTCCTTTTTCTAATTCATAAATCTTACTATGAATTTTTGTGAATTTTAATCCGTTTTTTTCTACAATTACATGTCCATCATCATTATGATGAAATTCTGAAGACATAAAAGTTACTAAACCTTCGCTAGACCATAAAATTACAGGTAAAGGAAAACCAAAATGTTTTCTTTCTCCTTGATCTGTAGAATAAGAGAAAAAAGTAAAGTCGTGAGAATCTTTTAAGTGATGTTTAATATAATCAGTAACTTCTTCTTGTGTATTTACCTGACCACCATCGTTTTCCGAATGGCTTTTCTTACCTGTTTCTGAGGCAAAAGTTGTACTTGTAATAACCGCTATTACTGCTATTGTAAAAAACTTAATTATTTTTTGTGCAATCTTCATTGTAAAAATACGCTTTCTAAATTCGGCGCAAAGGTACGCAATAATTCAAAAGTACAAACCTTTTTTTCAAATTTAAATTTATAGTTTTTTATTTCTAATTTTTGATACGATAATTCCTTCTGTTGATAAAAAAACGAAAGTGGGTAATAAGAATGATAATTTTGCTATAACAGACAAAGAATCTCTTTCTATTATTGATGAATAAAAGGCTACGCAAAAAAACAGTAATTTTAAAAATAAAGCTCCTAAATATATATAACCTAAGTCTTCTGGTTTTTTATTAACACTTTGAAGCAATAATAAATTTACACAAATTAGTATAGAAAAACCGCTATGAAAAAGATATAGTTTTTGCAGGTTAAAAGGTAGTATTTCTTTATAACTCTCTATAATAATTTGATGTAAAAAAAAGCCTGAAAAATGTAAACCAAGAAAAACTACGAGTACAATTACTATTTTTTTAATCATTTATTTTATTTGCTTGTTTAATAAGAGCATATGTTGCTAAAAAAATAGCAACTAAAGTAATTGTTGTTGTTAAAAATGAAGTGTCTAACTTTTTATCTAACCATTCTCCTAAAAGAAAGCCTAAATATATTGTTAACCCCATTTGCAAGCCCGCACCAGATAACTGTATTGCTTTATTAAGCGGTTTTTTCTGAGCGTTTTTTTGTTTCATTACCACTTTTATTAAGTTCTTTTAATGCACCCTTCATTGCACAAGTAGCATTAAAAGTGGCACCTGGTTCTATAGATAGTTTACCTATAACCACATCTCCAGAAATATTTGCTGTACTTTTTATTGTTAACGTATTTGCTACAGATAAATCTCCAGAGAATTTACCTTCTATATCTGCATTAGTAGATTCTACTGTACCTTTTATTACACCTTCAGAACCAATAATTACTCTTCCTTTAGTTATTAAAGTACCTTCTAATATACCGTCTATTCTAAAATCTCCTTCAGAGACAATATCTCCTTTAAATGTAGAGTTTTTGGCAATTACATTTCTTTCCATAGTTCTTGGGTTTGCTTTTTTCTTTTCTTTTTTAGGTTCTTTGCTGCTAAACATTACTCTTTTGTTAATTGTTTTAAAATTTCTTTCGCTTTTTTTCCTTCTTCTGTACTTCCGTAATTAATAGCAACAAATTCTAATGCTCTTTTGTAAGTTTCTTTATCTAGGTACTTACCAATTGCATATGCTTTTAAAAGCTCGAATTTTGGTTTTAATTTAGAATTGTTAATTGTAGGTAAAACATCGTTTACATTAACAAGAACATTTTTAAACTCTCCTTTTTTGTAAAGATAATATAGTTTTTTGTAAGTTTTTTCTACCTCGTTTACAACTTCTTTGTTTTCTATTTTATTTTCTGGATTTTTTATAATCTGAGCAAAAACCGTGTTGGGATATTCTGATAGAATAACATTTTTATGCGTATTCGATTTTTCTAAATTTCCGTTTTTATTGTAAATTTGATACAAATGCCAATTTATTGGTAATACTAACTCGGCTTTCGGGTTTAAACTAAGCACTCTTTCTAATCTTCTTATTGCTAAGTTTTCGTTTTTAAATTGTTCTTTATAAATTAATCCTAATTCGTATAAAGCTTGATTTCTATCAATTTTTAAAGTGTCTATTTTTTGTTTTTCTGTCGGAATTGTTTCTAAATAACTAGCTAAATCGTACCTAGTATTTATTTTTGAAACATTTACAGAATCGGTATTTCTAGTATTGATGCTTGCATTTGCAGACCAACGCCAATTGTCTTCTAACTTTCTGTTTCCCCAAATTTTCTGGAATTCTGTTTTACCAAAACTAACTACTTGGTTATTATAAAAATACCATTCTCCTTTACTATTGGTTTGTAACGAACTTGAATTTGCACCAAATGCTATTTGATTTAGTCTTAATTGCGCAGCTTCTTCGTCTTGCTTTTTTAAATTTTCTATATAATTTTTAAAATAAGATTCTTGTTCATTTTTTGGTAAAGATGCAATTCTAATTATACTATCGTTTGTAGCAACTACATCTTCGAAATTAATTAACGACGCTAAGTTTTTATACTTTCTTTTTACTCTTCTAATTCGAAGTGCTAAAGAATCTGTAGAAACATTTAAAACACTATCGTAATAACTACTTGCAAATTGATACTCAGAGTTTTTAAAATATAAATTTCCTAAATTCTCGTATGTAAAACTTTTCTGCTTATCGCCACCATTTTTGGCTCTTAAAGATCTATTGTAATAATCTACAGCCAAAGCAATACTATCGTTTTTTTCGTGTAAAGAGGCAACTTGATAATACAACTGATCTAAATATGGTCTATTATCTCTATCTTCTATTAATTTCTCTAACCTAGACAAAACACTCGATGAAATAGAATCGTTAACAACGTTCTTTGCCAATTCTATATTTGCATGAATTTTATATTTGTATGGTGCTTTTTTAAAGTTTGCAAGTTTGTTAAAAACGGCTGCAGCAGAATCTTTTTCGTTTTCATTGGCATACATTTGCCCTAAAACAAACATATTTCTGGCTGCTTGTGCTTTATTTTCTTGTGTTCGTGTAGCTAAAATTAAATGTTTTTTTGCTTTTTGTAAACTATCAGATTTTACATAAGCCATTGCCAAAGCAGTATTTGCTTGCTCTTTGATATCGTTTGGCAAATCTGCTTCTAAAGTATCTGTAACCACCAATAAAAGTTTCATGGTTTCTATGGCAAACTCTTCATTATCCATTCTAATATTTGCTTTTGCACGCCAAATTTTAGTTTCTGCAATTAAATTTGCATTCGGATAATTTGCAATTACATAATTAAATGCCTCTACAGCAGGTACAAAACGTTGCGAATAATAACGAGCTTTACCAAGTAATAAATAAGCATCGTCTATTTTTCGGTTTCTTTCTAAACCGTTAATATTCATGCCATGTTTTTGTATTGCTTTTACCGCTTTTTCTTCTGCCTTTTCAAAAGGACCAGCAGGTTGTGTTGTTGCTGTTTTTTCTTTTTTGCTGCCAAAACCAGCTCCGAGACTATTGTTTTTAAAAGTTGGCGCAACAATTTTACGATCATCAAAAACAATTGGTTCTATTGGTAATTGCTGAAACCAATCATCTTTATAACCTTGGTTAATACCTTCTATTCCTTTTTTAAATGCTTCTTCACCATTAAATAAAATATTAAAGTGAGACGTTAAAGCGTGGTAGTTTCTACTAATAACAGTATCTTTTTTTGTACTACATGCGTAGATTGTTCCTAAAAGAACGGTAAATAGAAGTATTTTGTTTAGTTGTTTCATAAAATTAAAAAACTCTTATCTAAAACTAATTTCTAGTGAAAATAGTATAAATAAGAGTGTAAAAATAGTAATAAATTAAGAATAGACTAAAATGTAAGAAAACATTTATGCTATTGTAGTTATTTGTTTTGTTTTTAATTTGTTACAAAGCAAAATAACTTTCTAATTCTTTTAAGGTTTCTTCGGATGTTTTTATGTCGTTTACCACGGTTCCTTTATCTAAAACCACAATACGTTCGCAAACTTCTGTTACGTGTGTTAAATCATGACTAGAAACTAAAACGGTAATATCTCTATCTTCTGTTAGTTTTTTAATAATTTGCTTTAATCTAATTTGTGTTGTGGGATCTAAGTTTGCAAAAGGCTCATCTAAAATAACCACTTTAGGGTTTCCCATCATTGCAGCAACAATGCCGGCTTTTTTCTGATTTCCTTTACTTAAATCTCTTAAATATTTCTTTTTCCCAACAATTTCCCCATTAAAAAAATCTTCAAATTGTGCTATAAATTTAGCAACATCTTCTTTATTCATACCTCTTAAATCACCAATAAAATCGAAATATTCTTCTGGTGTTAAATAAGATATTAAAAATGATTCGTCTATAAAAGAACCTGTAAAATTTTTCCAATCTTCGCTTTCACTAACAACTATATTATTATTTTTAACAGAACCAGTTGTTGGTCTAATTAAATCTAATAAAATATTAAATAAAGTAGTTTTACCTGCACCGTTATTACCAACCAAACCAAAACTTTGACCTGTTGGAATGTCTATTTTTTCTACGTTTAAAACTTCTGTTTTTCCGTATTTTTTTGAAACTGTATTTATTGTAATCATTGTTTTTTCTTTTTAGGTTTAATTATGCTTCTTTTCCGAAAGCATTAATCATCACATATTTATTTTTTATGTACTGTTTTTCTATCAGGTTTAAAGCATATTTTTTACACAATAAACTTATTATTCCTATAGATGCCACTACGATGTAACCAGAATTACCGCCTACAAATTTGTCGAACAACCAAAAAACCAACATAGGAAAAACCATTAATGGCAGTATAATTAAAAACTGAGTTGCACTTGTACCTTGTGTGTTACCAAATCCGCTTTTATTTAAATCAATTCTTTTTCTATTAAAAGATCCTGCAAATAATAAAAAGAGTGAATTAAAACCGATATTAAAGATTGCACCGGCGGTAATCATTAAAAAAATATCGATTCCGAAATACAAATACGGAAAACTTAATATGTATAAAAAAGAGGTCATAAATACCATTAAAATCCATTTAGATTCTAAAAACTTACGGTATTTAAAACTCTGACTCATTAACATTTTGTAATGTGCACTATCCCAAGCAGGAATAAACTGACCGTAATTTAAGGCAAAACCACCTGTTACAAATAAAGAGGCAAACATTAACATTGCTGGCATTTCTCTGTATGTTTTTTGGGTGAAAAATATCAATCCGTAGAACAAAAATAAAAACGACATTAAAAAGACCGTTTTTGTTCTTTTGTTTCGCCAAATTAAACGCATATCGTTTTTAATAAATGGCGCAACATCTCCTAATTTATCTGTAAAAGATAAGTCTAAAGACTTTGCTTCTTCCACTTTTTGAGAAACTGCTTCATCTAAATACACAAGGTTTCTTAATTGTTTGTAGTTTAATTGATACAACAAAGCCAACACCACTAAAAAAATTAATGCGTAAATTGGGTTTTGATAAATGCCATCAAAAACAGATCCACCATACGATGTAACATCAAAAATGTTAAACTTTTGTAAACCAATTAAGGTTAATAAAGTAACAGCTATTACACCTAAAGCAACTTTATTTTTATTAATTAAAAAATTTAAAAAATTGGCAGATTGAATAATTAATATCAGCGCAAATAACCAACCTAAAACACCCGAAGTATTGTAACCCTCTTTTATTAAAACTACAGAAAAAGGGATGTAGAAAAATAAACCTAAGATGTTAAAAAACGAAACAGAAGATTTACCTAAAACATAATGTACCAATTTACTTTTTTTAATTGGTAAAATTAACATCGGTTTTATATTCATAACCGGCAATTTTTGCATTAGATATCTAAATATTAAATCTCCTAAAATTGCATATAACAAATAAGAATTTACCAATTGTAATGGGTCGGATTCTGGAAATTGTTTCTTTAAAATATAATAACCTCCAATACCTATTATTAAAAAAGTAGCTAAAAAATACAGGACAAAAAAGCCCATAATTATTTTAATGGCAATACTTTTTCCGAAGGAAGCTGATCGAAGAAATTGCTTCCATTCTAGTTTTAAAAAGCGTAACATCATAAGTTTAGTAATTAGTTAGATTGATAATAAGTAGTTAAGTATTACAATTTGTTACAAATTATTTACAATTTTATACTCGGGATATGTTTCTATTAACAATTGTTCTGCTTTTTCTGGCAACACATAATTAGAAATATAAAACAAAATGCACAACAACGTTAAGACTACAGAAATTACAAAAAGCCAATAGATATTTAAGTGACTAAAATCGAACCTTGTTAAGTTAGCAATGTTAAATAAATTTACAAAAGTAAAGCCAGTGTAAGTGTTTTTGGTTGTACCAAGCATTGCTTCTAACAAAAAAACTTTCTCTTTTTTAATTTCTTTTTCTTTATGCTTTTTTCTAATTTTATAAGCGCTGACTCCTTCTAAAGTTATTAAAATCAATAAGGTTCCTAAAAAAATATATTCTGAAAACTTTACTTGTAAAACAGTGAAAAATGCTAAAAAAACAGTACTTGTAATTACAATTTTTGGAAACGTAAACCACTCTTTGGCAAAGTTTAGAATAATGTTCCAGTAGCGTTTATTCATTTGTTTTTGCTTTTCTTCTACAACATCCATAAAACCAAAAACGCCAAATTTTTTAAATGATTTATCTCGAGCATCTTCAAATGATAAATTCGGATTTTCAATCCAAATTTCTTCAATATCGTTTGCCAAATGGTCTACCAATTCGCTTTGTACATCGTAATGATAAACGTAATGTTTTCGTGTAAATTTAAAAAGTTGCGCTATATGGTTTTGAGTAAGTTTCATTATCAAAATAAATTATGAAAATTTATATTCTGGATACGTTTCTTGTAATAATTCTTCTGCTTTTTTAGGAATAACAATTAGAGATACATAACCAAAAAGAATTAGTAAAGTAATTATAGCAGCAGACAAGGCTTTTCTAAAATCGCCCATCAACAAAAAATCTTTAGCATTATCTGGAAATAAAAAATCGAAAGCGTATAATAAAATTAAAGCAGAATTACCAATACCATTAATAGCTATAATGTTTTCGAACATCCATTTTTTGCCTGTTTTATTGGTTTTCTTTTTTAATTTTCTACTATTTTTAATTATTGTATAGCATTCTAAAAGAATTACAACAATAAAAACGGCGATATATATATTGTATGCATTTGGTAATTTTTGTAATTGATAAAAACCTAAAAAAAGCAATGCTGTAAGCACTATTTTGGGCAATCTAAACCATTCTTTTATAAATTTTAGAATAATTTTAAAATACCTTTTTGTCATTTGAGTTTGTTTTTGCTCTACAACATTCATAAAGCCAAAAACACCAAATTTTTTAAATGATTTATCTCGAGCGTCTTCAAATGATAAATTCGGATTTTCAATCCAAATTTCTTCAATATCGTTTGCCAAATGGTCTACCAATTCGCTTTGTACATCGTAATATTCTACATAATGTTTTCTAGTGAATTTGTAAAGTTCTTGTATGTGGTTTTGGGTCAGTTTCATTCTTTAATCAACTTTTTATAAATACTTTGAGCAACTTTAAACTCTTCGTACATAAAATTCACTCCAATTGCTAAAAAAGGGATAATTATTGCCATAATTACGGCTACATATAAACTACTTAATTTCTCAAACTCAAATAAAAATTCAGGCCAATTCAAAGCTATATTTAAAATGGCTAAAGGAAGAGATACTAAAAAAATAAGACTATTTAATTTTGATGATTGAAACACCTTATATTTTAAAAAGAAACCAAAAATAAAGATTAAGAATAAACAAATGAGACTAATAAAAGAGTATTTTATTAGTGTTGCATTATCATAAATTATAAATAAATATGCCCAAAAAATTAGTATTAGAAACAAACTCTTTAACTTTAGATAATATGTTTTGTAATATTCTGAAAAATTTTTTCTGTTATTTTTTGCATATTGAGTTATTATCCTTTGAAAAACATGGTCTAAGCCACCACCATTAAAATTTTCTTTCCACCCTAGTTTTACAAGAGCGTCTTGCACCAATTCTTTAAATTGATAATTAGAATGCGAAATTTGTAAACGTTTTTCTACATCTAAAACTACATGATCTAACATTTCAATTCTAATATCCCAAAACTTTATACCCTCATTTTCTAATAAATGATCGATATATTTTACTTGCTCTTTTGTTAATTCCATAGCTTATGAAATTTTATATTGTTGAATTGCTTCTTTGTGTTTTTTATAAAAGTGGAAATAACTGAAAGTCATCCAAAGGAAAGAACAGAGCATTCCAATATTAATTCCATTCAATTCATTCACACGTGTGAAAAAAATTGCTAAAACAATTAAACCTGTAAACGCTCCTAAACTTTTAGATTTCAAAATAAAACCATAAGTAGTTTCGATTTTATGATTATTACTAAATAACATGTATACAAATGATATTAAAGTTAAAACTATAACTCCTTTTAAAGTATTGAATAAACCGTATTCTTGTGGGTTTTCTATTTTAAAATTAAAATGAGTTAATAATAAAAAAGGCAAAAAATAAGAGGTTAATAAAAACACATATTGTTTCCAATAAACTTTTTTAGCTTTCTGAATCACAATTTTTGGTGCAGTAAAACCAAGTCCAAAAAACATACTGGAAGTTTCTTTAAATTGAGGATTCCATTTTTGTTTAGAAGTTGCAAAAGCATTGTGAAAAGTTACTTTTTCTTCTTCTATTTTTTCTTCAATATCAGAAATAATATGATCTAAAATTTCTAATCGAATATCGATATAATCAATCTGTTTTACATCTAAATAATGTTCTACTCTTTGTATTTGTTCTTTTGTTAATTTCATAGCATTAGTTTAACAAGTGTTTGTATTTTTCTAAGATGATTTTTCTATGTTTTCTCAAAACAATAAAAGCTGCAACACCATAATTAATAGTAAATAAAGTATAAACTATAAATATATAATTATTAGAAGTTATATAATGTTGAAAATCGAAACTTAACGGAAGTTGAACCATTAAGAATGGCAACCAAATTTCTGAACCTAAAAGCTTAACTTCTTCTAACTTTTTTAATTTCTTTTTATTTATCATTCCAAATAATAAAGATGCAGACATAACTATGGATTGTGAAATAACTAGTGAAAACCATAACCATTTATCGTTTAAAATTTCAGCAAAAAAATAAAAAACAATAACAACTAATAACGAATAAGGAATCAATTTAAAATCAATAAAAAATCTAAAAAAATGCTCCCAAGTTTCTTTTCTGTAAGAAATTTTAAGAGCACTCACTCCGTTAAAAACAAACTTTTTTATAAACTCTAATTCATTGGATAAATACTGAGATAAATTTCCATTTTCTGTAGTTGCTTCAAAATCAAGAATTAGATGATCTACCAACTCAATTCTTGTTTCTTCGGAAATTGTTGGGTATTTTCTGAGTAAAAAATCCTCTAAAAAAACCAACTGTTTTTCTGTTATTTCATAACGCTTTTCCATCCTACTCCAAACTTAATTTAGGATTCACCAATTGCTGCATTGTTCTTAAAAACTCTTGCATTTCATCTAACTTGTTGGCAGTTTCTTTGGTACCAGATTCTGTTAACTTGTAATATTTACGCAATCTATTACCCACTTTTGCAACCTCTACATCTAGCAAACCATCGGCTTCTAACTTGTGTAAAGCTGGGTACAAGGCACCTTCGGTAATTTTAAGTTCGCCTTTGGTTAATTCTTTTACTTTTTGTGTAATTTCATAACCGTACATTTTATCATTACTTTCTAATAATTTTAAAATAATGGTTTGCAAAGAGCCTTTGTATAATTTCTGATTTCCCATTTTTATAATGTGTTTTTGTCACTTCAATTTAAAAATCACCTAAATTGACAATTTTTGAATATCGATGGTCAAATATACATAATTTTCTTATACATAGAATTCTTATGTATTATTTTTTTGACAAAAAAATCCTGAGTTTTAAAAAACTCAGGATTTAATTTAGAAACTTCTTTTAAGAATCGTTATTACTTTTCTACTTTTAAAACCTCTTTAATTATGCGTTCTAAATCTGCTTTTGGTAAAGCTCCGTTTGCCATTTGTGGTTCTCCTTCTGCAGGACAAAATAACATAGATGGTATGCTTCTAATACCAAAAGCGGCAGATAATTCTTGTTCTGCTTCGGTATCAATTTTATAAATATCTATTTTACCTTCGTATTCTTTAGACAATTCTTCTAAAATTGGCGCAATCATTTTACAAGGACCACACCAATCTGCATAAAAGTCTATTAATGCTGGTCTTTTACCTTCAAATTTCCACTCTTTATTTTTTTCAAAATTAAATACTTTTTCTAAAAATGTTGCTTTTGTTAAATTTTCTGTCATATGAATGTTTTTAATTCAACTTTGTTGAATTTTAATTTTATATTTATTTTACTACAAAATTAGTCGTAAAAACCTCTAAAGTATTACAAATAGCTATCGATAACAAACATCGTAAAGTTAAAAACAGTTAAATCATTCTTTAATAAAGCGATTATAATTTAATTTTGATAAAACAATTAACTTTGTTTGGTATACTAAACATCATAAACACACTTACATTGATTTACCCAAAAACAGAAAAAAAACCAGTTGTAGACACCTTTTTTAATACAACCGTTATCGATAATTACAGATGGTTAGAAGATGATAGAAGCGCAGAAACAGAAGCTTGGGTAAAAGCACAAAACAAGGTTACTTTTAACTATCTAAATCAAATTTCTTACAGAGATCAATTAAAAAATCGATTGGCTAATTTATGGAACTATGAAAAAATAGGTACGCCTTTTATAGAAGGCGATTACACATATTTTTCTAAAAATAATGGTTTACAAAATCAGAGCGTAATTTATAGAACCATAGATAATTCTGAACCAGAAATATTTTTAGATCCAAATACTTTTTCTAAAGACGGTACAACTTCTTTAGGCGCATTAAGTTTTTCTAAAGATGGTAAAACCGTCGCATATTCTATTTCTGAAGGTGGTTCTGATTGGCGAAAAATAATTATTATTGATGTTGTTTCTAAAAAACAAAAAGAACCGGTTATTGTTGATGTAAAATTCTCTGGAATTTCTTGGTACAAAAACGAAGGTTTTTACTACTCTAGTTACGATAAACCAACCGGAAGTGAGTTGTCTGCTAAAACAGATCAGCATAAATTATATTATCATAAGTTAGGAACTTCGCAAGAAGATGATGTTGTTATTTTTGGCGAAAAAACATCAGAAAAACACAGATATATTGGTGGCTATGTTACAGAAGATAATCGTTTTTTAGTAATTACTGCACAAATTTCTACTTCTGGTAACAAATTATTTATCAAAGATTTATCCGAAGAAAAAAGCACACTAAAACCAATTATAGAAACGCTAGAAAGTGATACTTATGTAATTGCGAACAAAGCTTCTACACTTTTTTTAGCAACCAATTTAAATGCTCCCAATAAAAAAGTTGTTACTGTAGATTTTTCGAATCCTACACCAAAAAATTGGCAAGATTTTATACCAGAAACAGAACATGTTTTAGCTATTTCTAAAGGTGCAAATTATTTGTTTGCAAATTATATGGTAGATGCGGTTTCTAAAGTTTTTCAATACAATTTTAATGGCGAACTTATAAGAGAAATTTCTCTACCAGGTATTGGTTCTGTTACGGGTTTCGGTGGAAAAATAGAAACTAAAGAATTGTATTTTTCTTTTACGAATTACAACACTCCGAATTCGTCTTATAAATTCAATCCAGAAGATGGCTCTTACCAAACATATTGGAAACCAAAAGTGGCTTTTAATACTGATGATTATATAAGCAAACAAGTTTTTTATCCGTCTAAAGATGGCACTAAAATTCCGATGATTATTACACACAAAAAAGGAATTGAGTTAAATAGCAAAAATCCTACTATTTTGTATGGTTATGGCGGCTTTAATGTAAGTTTAACGCCTAGTTTTAGTGTTGCAAATTTAGTTTGGATGGAGCAAGGTGGTGTGTATGCTGTTGCGAACTTGAGAGGTGGCGGAGAATATGGTAAAAAATGGCACAACGCGGGTATAAAACTTAAAAAGCAAAATGTTTTTGATGATTTTATTGCGGCGGCAGAGTTTTTAATTGATAGTAAATATACTTCATCAGAATTTTTAGCAATTCGTGGTGGTTCTAATGGCGGACTTTTAGTTGGCGCAATTCTTACGCAAAAGCCAACTTTGGCAAAAGTTGCGTTGCCTGCTGTTGGTGTTTTAGACATGCTGCGTTATCATACATTTACTGCAGGCGCAGGTTGGGCATACGATTACGGTACTGCCAATGACAACAAAGAGATTTTTGACTATTTAAAAGGATATTCGCCTGTACATAATGTAAAAAAAGGAACTACATATCCTGCAACATTAATTACAACCGGAGATCATGATGATAGAGTTGTACCAGCACATAGTTTTAAATTTGCAGCAGAATTACAAGAAAAACATACGGGTAAAAATCCTACATTAATAAGAATAGAAACCAATGCGGGCCACGGGGCCGGAACACCTATTGCAAAAACAATAGACCAATTTGCAGATATTTTTGGTTTCACTTTATTTAATATGGGCTTTAAAAAACTGCCTAAAAACCTACAAAACAGCTGATAAATTTAAAATAAAACTTTTTTAATTATTTAATTACCTTTGGTAATAATCAATAAGGTAATTACAAAAGTTAAAAAGATGTAACATTATATTTTTTAAGACACTAATTATCATAACACTCAAATTACACAAATAATGAAAACATTTAACAAGGTTCTTTTTACAACTGCAATTGCATCTTTTGCTTTTGTTGCTTGTAAAGAAGAAAAGCCAGAAGAAAGATCTGCCGGTATTATTATTGAAAACATGGATACTTCTGTAAAAGCATCTGATGATTTTTTTAGACACGTAAATGGTACTTGGATCGATAAAACAGAAATTCCAGAAGACAGAACATCTTGGGGTGGTTTTGGTGAATTACGTAAAAAAACAGATGAAGATGTTTTAACTATTTTAAATGATGCCATAGCGCAAAAAGATTTTCCGAAGATAAAAGATGCACAAGGAAATGAAATAGATTCAGATCAAGAAAAAGCAGTAAACTATTACCAAACAATAATGGATACTGTTGCTAGAAACAAACAAGGTAAAGCACCTGTTATGCCTTTTTTAGCTAAAATAGAAGAAATAAAAACAAAGAAAGATGTACAAAACTATATTACCAATATGGCGCCTTATGGTGGTGCTGGTTTTTATGGTTTTGGTGTTTACAACGATTTAAAAAACAGCAGCCAATACGCAGGGTACATGGGTGGTGGTTCTTTAGGTTTATCTAGAGATTACTACGTAGATGCAAAAGTTGCAGATAAATTGGCTAAATACGAAATATTTGTTGCTAAAATGCTTCAAGAATTTGGTGATGATGAAGCTACAGCTAAGAAGAATGCTGCCACAATTGTTGCTTTTGAAACTAGTTTAGCAGAACCAATGATGACAAAGGAAGAACGAAGAGATACACGTAAAATCTACAATCCAATGTCTGTTGCAGAGTTAACAAAATTAGCACCAGCTATCGATTGGAAAGCTCATTTAGAAGGAATAGGTGTTACAGACTTAGAAACAATTATTGTTACAGATCCTGCTTATTTTAAAGCTATGAGTAAAATTTTTACACAAAGATCTGTAGAAGACATGAAATTATTATTCCGTTGGAACACTATAAACAGTTCTTTAAGCTCTTTATCTACAGACTTAGAAACTGCAAATTGGGAGTTTTATAGCAAAGAAATGCGTGGTGCTAAAAAACAACGTGCAAGAAACGAGCGTGCTTTAGGTAACTTAAACGGTGCCGTTGGTGAAGCTTTAGGTAAATTATACGTAGAAAAAATGTTTCCGCCAGAAGCAAAAGCAAAAGCAAAAGAAATGATAGACAATGTAATGTTAGGTTTCGAAAAAAGAATTGCTGGTTTAGAGTGGATGAGTGCAGAAACTAAAGAAAAAGCATTAGAAAAATTACATAAATTAACTGTAAAAATTGCGTATCCAGATGTTTGGAAAGACTACTCAGAATTACAAGTTAAAGGTTTAGACGAGGGCGGTTCTTATTTTGAAAACAGTATTAATGTTACAAAATGGAACTATAATAAAAATATGGATAAACTAGGTAAAGAAGTAGACAGAACAGAATGGGGTATGTCTCCGCAAACTGTAAATGCTTATTTTAATCCAACAAATAACGAAATTGTATTTCCGGCAGCAATTCTACAGCCTCCGTTTTACGATTACAAAGCAGATGAAGCTGTAAATTATGGTGGAATCGGAGCAGTTATTGGTCATGAAATTTCTCACAGTTTCGACGATTCTGGATCACGTTTTGACGGTGACGGAAACCTTAAAAACTGGTGGACAGAATCAGATTCTGAAAAATTTGCAGTAATTGGTAAGCAATTGGTAAAACAATACTCAGATATTATTGCTATTGATTCTATGCACTTAAATGGCGAATATACTTTAGGTGAAAACATTGGCGATTTAGGTGGTGTACAAGCAGCTTACGAAGGTTTACAAATCTTCTTAGAAAAAAGCGGTAGACCAGAAAAAATTGATGGTTATACACCAGAACAACGTTTTTTCCTTTCTTGGGGAACCATCTGGAGAACTAAAATGCGTGATGAAGCTCTTAAAAACTTAATCATGACAAATACACACGCTCCAGGTATGTACAGAGCATACATGCCACTTAAAAACGTAGACGCTTTTTACGAAGCTTTCGATGTTAAAGAAGGCGACAAAATGTATTTAAAACCAGAAGAAAGAGTAAGAATCTGGTAAGATCACAGACCTTTTTAGTATAATTTTCTTTTTAAAATTTATACATTAAAATTTAAAACCGATACTTTCGTATCGGTTTTTTTGTGTTTTTTTTGGGCGTTACCTAAAGGTCGCGCTTTTCGCACTCGCTTTTTATTCGTTCCTCATAAAAGAGCTCAAACAAATGCTACAATCGCTAACGCAGGCATACTTGCTATCTAAATTACAACAACAAATACAAATAGAAACCTTATTTTTGTAAGATGCTAAAAGTCCAAAATATCTCTTTCGGGTACACTAAAAACAAAATGGTTTTAGACAACTTTAACTTCAATATAAAAGAAGGAGAACATTTGTGCGTTATGGGAGAAAGTGGCTGCGGAAAATCTACACTTTTAAAAGCAATTTACGGCTTATTAGATGTAAATAAAGGAACAATTTTCTGGAAAGATCATCAAGTTCTAGGTCCAGAGTTTCATCTAGTTCCTGGTATGGATTTCTTTAAATATGTAGCGCAAGATTTCGATTTAATGCCTTACATTTCTGTATCAGAAAATATTAAAAAATTTCTATCTCGTTTTTATCCAGAAGAAAGCGAAAAAAGAACACAAGAATTATTAGAAGTTATAGAAATGACGGCTTTTGCAAACACAAAAGTTAAAAATTTAAGTGGCGGACAAAAACAACGTGTGGCAATTGCTAGAGCCTTGGCAAAAGAACCAGAATTACTATTATTAGACGAACCTTTTGGCCAAATAGACAACTTTAAAAAAAACTCTTTAAGAAGAAAACTTTTTGCCTATTTAAAAGAAAAAAATATTGCGTGTATTGTTGCTACACACGATAAAAATGATGCACTTTCTTTTGCAGACACTTTGCTAATTATTCGCAATCATAAAATAGTAGTTCACAATGCACCAAAAGAAATTTACAACAACCCAAAAAGCAAGTATGTAGCAGCTTTATTTGATGATGTAAATGAAATTATAGTAAACAGTAAACATGTATTATTATATCCGCATCAAATAAAAATTATCGATAATTCTAATAGCATTGCTATCGTAAAAAACGCATATTTTAAAGGTTCTTTTTGGTTAATAGAAGCTGAGTTTGAAAATCAACTTGTGTTTTTAAATCATAAAGATTTTATAGAAACGAATACTAAAATTAAGCTATCTCTAGAATTTTAAACACATTTCCGTTAAAAGAAATTGTTTCGTCTTTTTGCTTTCCTAAAAGCAATTTCCCTATTGGTGATGAAACGGAAACTGCAAAATAATTTGTGTTTTCTATAGTTAAATGACCCGCAGAAATACTCAAGAAATAATTTGCCTTATCCGTATAAACAATACTGCCTAAATGTGCATTTTTAGAAGTTTTAGAAATATCAATTTTTGCTAAAATTTCTTTCATTTGTGTAATTCCCGCCAATTGTTGGCCAGCTTTCTCCATTTCTAATTGCAACATTGCTCTACCGGTTTCGTGCTTATCGCCTGCAGAACTTTTAGTTTCTGTTTGTAGTGCTTTTTGGTTAGAAGAAATAACTTCTTCTACATTTTGCAAACGTTTCTCTACAAATTCTTTACAATTATTATAAAGTGCTTCTTTCAAATTCATTGTTTAGTGTAAATGCAAATGCTCCGTAATTTCCATGATGAGAAATAGAACAAGATTGTGTTATTTTTTTCTCTCGATAATAATATAAAGGCGCACCAACAGAAGATTTTCTTTTTGTAATTTCTTCTAATTTCAAACTAACTATTGATGCTAACTCCGTTTTTAAATCTTTATCTACATTATCTGATTTTCCTATTTTCGAAAAAATAGAAGTTGTAGTTGCGTTTTGTTTCGCAATAGTAGAAACATAAAAAGGATTAAAAGTTGTAGTTGTATAAAAAATTTTGTCTTCAAAAAAAACAGTGCCTTTATCTTCAGAAATTATAGTACATTCAAATTTTAAAGGTGCAAAAAAGCGCTTTTCTACTTGTTGTGTATAACATTTATAAGCAGCTTCTTTCATAGACCAAAATTGCCAAACTTGTAAAAACGGATTTTTAGAATTGTAAATTTCTTGCTGTTCTTTTTGGGTAAATTGTTTCTCTAAAAAACCATTTCTTTGCCAATTGCTTTGAGTTTTAGCAAGGTTTAAATCAACAATATCATTCCCAACACTATGCATTCATTTTTTCTTGAATAATTGCTACGGTTGCTTTTACAGAAAGCATTTTCTCCATAGAATCGTTATCTATCTCTATGTTAAATTCATCTTCAACATCCAAAATAATATCTACTAAATTTGCAGAATTTATTTCTAAGTCGTTAATAAAATCGGTGTTTTCAGAGATATTTTTAAAACCATCTTCATTTTGAACATAAGGCTTTACAATAACTGTTAACTTGCTTATAATTTCTTCTTTTGTCATTTTTTATTCTGAATATTTTTTAAAGATAACACAAGCATTTACATCACCAAAACCAAAGCTAGCTTTTGCTAAAATAGTAATATCTTTCTCTATTATTTTTGTAGGAATTTTATCCTTAGAAATTAGTGTTGCAATTTCTGATTGTACATCTTCGCAATTGATATTTGGAAACACAAATTGTTCTTTAATTTGCAAAACTGCTGCCACAGACTCGATTGCGCCAGAAGCTGCCAAACAATGCCCAACCATAGATTTTAAAGAGTTTATATACGGAAAATCAACTCCTTTTCGATTTAAAGCCTTTGCCCAATTTTCTATTTCTAAACTATCTTTAGAGGTTGCTGTTAAATGACCATTAATTACATCTATTTCATCCGCAGAAATTCTAGCATCAGAAATTGCGGCAGTAATACATTTTTGCACCGCTTCTGCATTTGGTGCCGTTAACGTTCCGCCATTTCTTTGTCCGCCAGAATTTATATTTCCGCCTAAAACCTCTGCATAAATAGTTGCGTTTCTGGCTAAAGCACTTTCTAAAGACTCTAAAACCAAAGCCCCAGCACCACTTCCCGGAACAAAACCAGACGCCGTTGCACTCATGGGTCTAGAACCTTTTTCTGGTGTTTCGTTATGCTTGTAAGACATTACGCGCATCGCATCAAAACCACCCCAAGTGTATAAACTACTATCGCTAGAACTACCAACTAACATTCGTTTTGCTTTGCCGCTTTGTATTCTATCAAAACCGATTAAAAGCGCTTCTGTACCCGTTGTACAAGCAGATGAATTTGTAGTAACCTGATTTCCTAAACCAAGAATTCCGCCTAAATAAGCAGAAATGCCGCTTGCCATGGTTTGTACTACAGAAGTACTTCCTAAACGTCTTACGTTTTGATCATCAATTTTATAAATTGCTTCTCTAAATTTTTCGATTCCAGAAGTTCCTGTTCCAAAAATTAAACCCGAATCGTAATCTAAACCTGAGTTATCATCAACAGAAAAACCAGCATTTTTCCAAGCATCAATACCAGCCATACAACCATATAAAATAGAAGTAGAATTAAAACCACGTAATTGTAAAGGCGATAAATATGTTTGTTTTTTTTCTTCGGAAACCACTGGAATACCGCCAATACAACAAGAAAAACCTTTGTCTTTTAAATTCTGATGATAAGTAATACCAGATTTTCCTGTTTTTATTGCATTTGTAAATTCTTGCAAACCAACTCCGTTTGGGGCAACAACTCCTAAACCAGTAATTACAACTCTATTTTTCATTTTTTATTTTGCGATTATCATTCCAGATATAGTACCTCTACAAACCAACTCATCATTGGCGTTTAGCATCTTTACTTTACACTTTAGTTTATTAAATCTAAAATATTCTTTTTCTGAAATTACAGTTACTTTCTCGTTAGGTAAAACCGGTAAAAAGAAGTCTACTTCATTAGAAGTTAATGCAATTTGTGGTTTTTTTTCTTCGGATGAAATTTGATCTTCCAAAAGAAAAACTCCTAAACAAACAACACCAATTTGCGCCATTGTTTCCGTTAAAATAACACCAGGCGTAATTGGATTATTTTTAAAATGTCCTTCGTAAAAAAACTCGTCTTCTCTATAAGTATATTTTCCTTTAACGCCTTTTTCTGAAATTTCTGTAAGTTCACCAACAAACAAAAAGGGTCTTTTGTAAGGTAAACTTTTTATGATTTTAGTTGAATTCATCTTATTGTTTTTACCACTCTAACAAAATTCTTTGTGCAGAAAAACCAGGACCAAAACTTAACATAATTCCTCTTTCTCCTTTTGCAGGATTTCTATCCATAAAACGTTCTAAAACGTATAAAACAGTGGCGCTAGACATATTACCATACAAGCGTAAAACTTCTTTTGTATCGTCTATATTTTTACCTAAAACACCAAATAAAGCTTCTACAGTTTGTACAATTTTCTTTCCTCCGGGATGAAAAATCAAATGGTCGATATCATCAATTTTTAAATTATTTTTTTCTAAAAAAGGATGAATTATTGCCGGAAAATGATCTGATATTGTCTGTGGCACTTCTTTGTCTAAAATCATTTGTAAACCAGTATTAACCAATTTAAAACCCATCATTTTAGTAGCGTTATAAAAATGATACATGGCTTCGTCTATAATTTTAGGGCCTTTATCTTCTTGATACGAAGACAAAACAACAGCAGAAGCTCCGTCGCCAAAAATGGCTGCAGAAACAATATTTGTCATCGAATAATCTTCTAACTGAAACGTTGCCGTTGGTGCCTCTACGGCAATAACAGCTGCTCTTTTATTCGGATTCGCTTTTAAAAAATTTTTAGCATAAATAATACCAGAAACACCTGCAGCACAACCCATTTCTGTAACTGGCAAACGCACAATATCTTGTTTCATTTCAAGCGAATTTATTAAATACGCATCTACAGACGGAATCATGATTCCGGTGCAACTTACCGTAATTATATAATCGATATCTGTAGGTTTTAGATTGGCTTTATTTAAAGATTTTTTAAGAGATTTTTCTGCCAATTGCACAACTTCTCTTGTATAAATATCATTTTTTTCTTCAAAAGAAGTCGCTGTAAAAACCTCTTCCGGATCCATTATAGAATAACGTTTATCTACGCCTGCACCTTCAAAAAGCTTGATAACTTTTCTTTGAAAACGAGTTTCTTGATCTTGCATCCATAATTTTACAAACGGAATAATATCTTTTGTTTCTTTATAATATTTTGGTAATTGCTTTGCTACCGAAGTTATTTTAACTGCCATTTATTTTGTAATTATCCATTGAAAACGAAACGCCCATTTCCAAGAAATTTGTGGTTTTCTATTTAATTTATTAGACATTCTAATTAAATCTTCTCTTTTAAAACTTCTTAAAACAGAAATCAAACCATCATGAATAATCATTTTATTTTTTATAAAAACAGACAATAATTTAAACAAATAATAGGCTAATTTATGTCTGTGTAAATCGTTTACAATAATTGCTTTTTTAGTATGTTTTAATGTATCTTTTAAAAAAGAAACCAAAGGTTTTTCTTTAAAATGATGAAAAAACAAGGTGGCTAAAACAATATCAAACTCTCTATTTTTAAAAGCATCAGAAAAAATATCTTCAACAATAAAAGTTAACTCTGTAAATTCTGTAGATAGTTCTTTTGCGTACTCGATAGCTGTTGGGTTTGCATCTATACCTAGTAACTTAAATCTATATCCATTTTTTCTTCCGAATTTGGCTACATCACGTAAAATATCTCCGTGCCCACAACCAATATCTGCAATTACGAATTCTTTAGATTTATCGTGATTTTTTAATACCTTTTTTAAGGAATTTACGGTAACCAAATTGCCACCTAACCATCTATTAATATTTTCTAATTTATCTAAAACATCTCTTAAATAATCGCCACCAATAGAAAAATCATCCATCAATTCTTCTTGATCAGACCTTTTTGATGTATCTACTAATAAAGCCATTATATTTTAATTAATTTACCGTGAGTTTGTTTAATTATTATGGGTAATAAAAAAGGAAATTTTCTTAAAACTCTTAATAAAAATGCTGCAATTTTATCTTTTCTAAATAACATTGCTATAAAATGACCTGTTTTTAATCGCCATTTAAATTCTTTGTTCCATTGTCTAATATACTCTTTTTCTAGCTCGTTTCTAGACAAGACAACACCGTCTAGATAATTTAGAATCAATTTAGATGCTATTTGTGCAGATTGTATTGCCATACTCATTCCGTTACCACAAAGTGGATGGATCATTCCGGCAGCATCACCACACATTATTAAATGATTTTCTATTGGCTTCTTGGTTTCAAACGAAATCTGACTAATAGAAAGTGGCTTGTTCCAAACAGGTTTAGAATTTTTAAAAATCTCTTTTAAAAACTTATTTTTAAAAACTACATTTTCTTGAAAATCATCTATATTTTTATACTTTTTAAATGCTGAAAAACTCGTGATATAACACAAGTTAATTGCATTATTTTCTACTTTAGAAACCCCACAATAACCACCTTTAAAATTATGCAACGCGACTAAATTTTCTTGAAAATTACCTTTTACATGTATTTTTACACCTAAATAAGGAGACTTCTTTTTGATAAAACCTCTATTTAACTTTACATCTATTAAAGATCTTTTTCCAAAAGCACCAATACATATTTTAGAATGAAAACACTTATTTTCTTTAGTTTCAAGGGTAAAAACATCATCTTTATATTTAACATCTACAACATTGTCTTGTAAAAAAACCACACCATTTTCTTTGGCTTTTTCTGATAAAATAAAATCTAATTTGTAACGAGAAATACCAAATCCGCCTAAAGGTAACTTTGCGGTAATCATCTTACTTTTTGTGGTTGATAATTTAAAATTATCGATTTTTACAGCTCCATAATCAAACGGATTGATATTTAAAAACTGTAAATAAGGTAAAACTTCATTAGAAATATATTCACCACAAACTTTGTGTTTTGGGTATTCACTTTTTTCTATCAGTAAAACTTTTTTACCAAACTTAGACAAGTGAATTGCACTGCACAAACCTGCCAAACCTCCGCCAATTACTACAATTTCATAATTCTTATTCATCTAATAAATCTGCCAATTCTTTACCAACTAAACTACCAATTGCAATTCCCATTCCGCCCAAGCGAACACCACAAAAAACATGGTTAGAAATTTGTTTTACAATTGCTTTTTTCTGATTACCAACTCCCATAATTCCGCTCCAACGATGGTCGATTTCAAAATTTGTATCTGGTAAAATCGTTTCTTTTAAAATACTTTCTAATGTATTCTGAATAATATCTGTTTGACCAAATAGAGTTGTTTCTTCGGTTGTAAAATCTAGATTTCTACCGCCACCAAACAAAATTCTATCATGTATATTTCTAAAATAATAATAACCTTTATCTAAATGAAAAGTACCTTTAATGTGTAAGTTTTTAATAGGTTTTGTTATTAAAATTTGCGCTCTTGCAGGTTGCACTTTTTCTTCTATTAAATTATTTGCAAAACCATTTGTAGCAATAAGCAAGTTATTGGTTTTAAAATTGATTTTATCGGTTTTTACTTCAACCCAACTATCTGTTTCAGTAAAAGCATCAACATACATATTATTTAAAATTTTAACTCCTAATTTTTGAACTTCTAAGAGCAATTGATGCATCATTTTACCTGTATCTACTTGCCCTTCAAAATTATTAACGATATAATCTTGATGTATATTTTGAAAACTAAAAGTATTGTGTGATGTTGTAAAAACATCCTCTTTAAAAATAGGTTTTAAAAACTGATTTATTTCATCTTTTTTAGAAATACATTCTTCAAAAAAACTGCTGTTATTACATAATTCAAAACCTTTATTTTGCTGAAAATCGATGTTTTTATCTCCTAAATTATTTCTTAATAATTGTAAACCTTCGCAACGCTTGTTAACTAAATTAAAAACCTCTTCTGTTGTATGAGTATTTAAATCGTCTATAATTTCAGATAAACTTCCAAAACAAGCAAAACCTGCATTTTTAGTACTTGCGCCTTGTGGTAGCATTCCTTTTTCTAAAATTAAAACCTTTGCTTTTGGGTGTTGTTTTTTTAATTGCAAAGCACAATTTAAACCTACAATTCCGCTACCAACAATAGTAAAATCTATGTTGGTAAACCATTCTTTTAACTCCCAATAACTGTAATTCATTTACACGTTTTTTTCGAAACAAATACTATTTTTCATTCCAATATATTGTCCGTAATTGTCAATAATATTATACTTACTTTTTTTATAAAATTTTACTGCTGCTTTTTGTCTTTTGCCAGTTTCTAAAATACATTTAGAAAAACCCAATTCTTTTGTCCAGATTTCTAATTCTTCTATTATTTTTTGTGCTAAACCTTTGCTTCTATACTTGCTAGAAACATACATCCTTTTAATTTCCATAGTAGAATTGTCAAACTTTTTAATAGCGCCACAACCTACCGTAATTTTATCAACATATAATACAACTACATGTTTTATTACATCAATATGATTAAATTGATTGTAAAAATCATGCTCATCTTGGTCTGTAATTTTAAGAAATGCGTCTAATTCTTTTACTAAAATCTTAAAATCTGGATGTGTTGCATTGGTTCTAAAAACTTCTATATTCATGCTACTAATCTTCTTCGTTAAAAAAATCTGACTCTTTAAATTTTAACTTTAATTGCACCCAAACTGGTTCTTTAATTTCGGTGTTTAAATTACCAAATGACAACCCCAATAATCTAACTGAGTTTGGCAATTCATCTTGATATAACAACTCTTTTACCACAGGAAAAAATTCTTCCTTTTTCTGCATAAAATGGCCTTTTGTTTTACTTCTAGTTTGTTGTGTAAAATCAGAATATTTTATTTTTAAAGTAATTGTTTTGCCTTTGGTGTCTGCCTTTAGCATGCGTTTTTCTAACTCGTCTGCAATTTTGTCTAAACGTTCTAGCATAAAGATTTCCGAAGAAATGTTTTCGCTAAAAGTTCTTTCTGCAGCTAACGATTTTCTAATTCTGTTTGGCTTAACCGCACTGTTATGAATGCCTCTAACAATATTAAAATAATGCACGCCAGATTTACCAAAAAGTTTTACAAGTTCTTCTAGAGATTTCTTTTTTAAATCGTTGCCAACAAAAATACCGTTGTTGTACATTTTTGCTGCAGTTACTTTACCAACACCATAAAATTTGTTTACCGGTAATTCTTCTAAAAACTGAATTACCTCATCTGGATGCACGGTTTTTTGACCGTTTGGTTTGTTAATATCAGAAGCAACTTTTGCAATAAATTTATTTATAGAAATTCCTGCGGATGCTCTTAAACCTGTTTCTTCGAAAATTTTTTGACGAATTTCTCTTGCTATTTCATTTGCAGACGGATTTCCTTTTTTATTTTCTGTTACATCTAAATACGCCTCGTCTAAAGAAAGAGGTTCTACTAAATCTGTGTACTCAAAAAATATTTCTCTTACTTTCGCAGAGATTTCTTTATAACGCGGAAAATCTGATTTAACAAATATTAAATGCGGGCATTTTTGTCTTGCTAAACTACCACTCATAGCAGATCTTACACCAAATTTTCTTGCCTCGTAACTTGCCGCAGAAATAACACCTCTTCTACCTTCGCCACCAACAGCAATGGCTTTTCCTTTTAATTCTGGATTGTCTAATTCTGCAACAGATGCATAAAACGCATCCATATCTACATGAATTATTTTTCTAAAAGGCGGTTGCAATTCCATAGGTCTAAATTACGAAGTTAGACAGGAATATCATTAATTATTTCAATAGAAAACTACGTTTTAATCTAAAAAATGAATACACAAATTTTTAACTTCTTCTAATTCTTTTGATAAACTTTCTTGTAACCAAGGATGCGAGACATTAAAAACATGATCGGCATTTTCTATAATTTCTAATTTACTGTTAGAACACCAAGAATCTATTTTTTTACCTTCATTTAAAGAAATTGATGTATCATTATCTCCGTGGATAATTAATAACGGAATCTTTAAATTTTTTACGGCATTTTCTATAAATAATCGATTTTCGTTTTCTTTAAAATTGGTGTAAAATTGATAAAAATGTGGCATATTTTGCTTTGTTCGTCCATTTACAACATATTTTACACCGTTTTTTCGCCAGTTTTCTAAATCACCTATTGTAGAACTTCTACTACCAAAATCTGAAACCGCAGCCAATGTAATTACCTTTTTTACTCTCGAATCTTCGTTAGCTTTAAGCAATACGATTCCGCCACCTCGACTATGACCAATTAAAGTAATATGATTCAAATCAACATCATTTTTAAAATTTTCTTCGGATGAAATCCAATCTAATACACTTTCTAAATCGTCTAATTCTTTGGTATAATTATTATTACCAAAAGCCTCTAAATCTGGAAAATCTATTGGTTGTTCTGCTGTACCACCGTTATGCGAAAAATTAAATTTTATAAAGAAAAAATCGGCTTTTGCAAACGCTTTTGCCATAATATTCCATGCGCCCCAATCTTTAAAACCTTTGTAACCATGACAAAAAATTACTACTTTTTTGGGTGTTTTATCCTCTTTATAAAAAACATCTGTTACAATTGGTTTTTTATGTTTTCCTGGTACTAGAACATTCTGTATAACTTTCATTTTAAACAATTTTAAAGAACAAATTTTAAAAGTGTACATAACGCAAAAGTCGCAGTTAAAACACATAAAAATAAGTTGATATGATTGGTGAATTTACCTGTTTTTTGCTTAATTACAAGTGCAAATTTTCCGTATAATAATAAAATAGAATATGTACCAAGTACAGATCCTAAAACAAAAAATAAGACAAAAATTATATCGAAATTAAAAGAATTAAATGCAATAAGTATGGCTACAATTGTACAGAAAAACGGAATTGCAAACATGTTTAACAAGGATAAAATTATGCCTGTAAAAAAAGAATTTCGTGTTTTAATTTCAATTTTCTTTTGTTCTTTTTTATGCTGTTTATAAAAGTAAATCGATAACGATACAAGAACCAAAATACCAGTTTTTTCTAAAAACGCTAATAAAACTGTGTTTGTTGAAAAATATTCTATAATGTAAACAGAAATGCAAACCTGCATAAAAACCACCAGCAAAACGCCTAAGGTAAATTTTGTAAATTCTATTTTGGTAGCGTTTAATCTAATTTTTAAAGCAGTCATATTTAGTACGCTTGGTAGCGTAAAACCTAAAAAAGAACCTAAAAAACCATAAAGAAGTAAAGAAAACATAAACACTATCTTGTATAAGAAATCAGTCGGTTTACAAACTTATTAATTACTTTTTTAAATTAAAAAAACAATTTTACTATCGAAAATAACGCTACAAAACCAGTTAAAATTGATAAAACTAAGTTTATATCCTTTGTAAGCTTTCCTGTTTTTTGTTGAATAAATTGTGCAAATTTTCCGTAGACAAAGAGAATATAAAAGGTTCCTAAAACAGAACTTATTATAAAAATAAACGTATCTAAAGTTGAATAATTATACATATCGTAAGCATTTAATAAAATGATTACGCCACAGTAAAATGGTATAGAAAACATGTTTAAAATAGAAAGAATTATACCTGTTAAAAACGGGTTTTCTTTTTTGGTTTTCATTTTAGCTATTTTAATTTTACTTTTTTGAGATTCTCTATAGTAATAGTAACTTAAAAATATAAAAATAACTGTTGCAATTTTTTCTAGAGTTGCTAAAATAGAAGGATTATCTGCTAAAAACTTGGTTAAAGTAACTGCAATAATTATTTGAGGTATAACTATAACCGCTACTGCAAAAGCATATTTGTACGCTGCTTTCTTTCCGTTAGTTAAACTAACTTTTAAGGCTGTCATATTTAATAAGCTAGGTGTAATAGAACCAGCAAAAGAAAATAAAAACCCAAAGAAAAATAGAAATAAAAGTTTCACATATTTTATTTATATAACAAATATAATAGATTTCCTAGTGCAACAACGCCTGTTAATGCACCTAAAATAAAATCCATTTTTGTAGCTATATATGTTAACTTATGTTCTATGTTTTTTGCAACTATTGCATATAAAGAATACAAGGTAAAAGAACCAATTGTAGAACCAATTGAAAAATAAAAACCGGTTAAATAAGAATATTCAAAATAATTTAAACCAATTAAAAGTGAAATTGTAGTAAAGTAAAACGGAATTGCAATTGTGTTTAAAGAAGACATCATTATTCCGTGTAAATAAGCTTTCGATTTTGGTATTTCTTCTTTTACTTTTTTCTCTTTTGATGAAAAGTGTAATCGGAAAAAATTAATCGATAATAAGAATAAAAGTCCTGTTCCTATTTTTTGAAGTAAGGTTATATATTCTGAGTTTTTCATTAAAATACTAGACAAATATGCACCAATATTTGCTTGAAAAAACAATATGGTTGCGTAGCCACCAATAAGATAAAAAGCTGCTTTTTTTCCGTTTCTAAGGCTAAACTTTACAACAGTTAAATTTAAAAAACTTGGTGTAATACTACCAAATGCAGCAATTACAAAACCTAAGATTACACAGATAAAGAAGTTCATATTTATATTTTATATCTGCAAAAAAACAAAAAAACGCGTTAAATAATTAACGCGTTTCAATTTTATAATAACTTAAAAGAGTTCTATTACACAACCCCTTGTGCTAACATTGCATCTGCAACTTTTACAAAACCAGCAATATTTGCTCCTTTTATATAGTCTATAGATCCATCGTCGTTTTTACCATATTCTACACAAGAATCATGAATATCTTCCATAATATCTTTCAATCTTTCGTCTACTTCTTTACGAGACCAGCTTAAACGTAACGAGTTTTGGCTCATTTCTAATCCAGAAGTTGCTACACCACCTGCGTTAGATGCTTTACCTGGCGCAAATAAGATTTTCCCTTTTTGAAACTCGTGAATTGCTTCTGGTGTAGAAGGCATATTTGCTCCTTCAGAAACACACATACAACCGTTTGCTATTAATGTTTTTGCTTCTTCTCCGTTTAACTCATTTTGAGTTGCACATGGTAAAGCTACATCACATTTAACAGACCAAGGTCTTTCTCCTGCAACATATTTTGCATTCGGATATTTTTCTAAGTATTCGCTAATTCTACCACGTTTTTCGTTTTTAATGTACATAACGTGTTGTAACTTTTCTGTATCGATACCTTCTTCGTCTAAAATATATCCTCCAGAATCTGATAAAGTTAAAATTGTAGCACCTAATTCTAATGCTTTTTCTGCTGCATATTGTGCAACGTTACCAGAACCAGAAATAACTACTTTTTTACCTTCAAAAGAATCTCCTTTACGTTTTAACATATTGTCTGCAAAGTATACGTTACCGTAACCTGTAGCTTCTGGTCTAATTAAAGAACCACCCCAAGATTGCCCTTTACCAGTTAAAACACCTGTAAATTCGTTGTTTAGTTTTTTATACATACCAAACATAAAACCAATCTCTCTAGCACCAACACCAATATCTCCTGCAGGTACATCTGTATTAGAACCAATGTGTCTAAATAATTCGCTCATAAATGCATGACAGAAACGCATAATTTCATTGTCTGATTTTCCTTTAGGATCAAAATCAGAACCTCCTTTACCTCCACCCATTGGTAAAGTTGTTAAAGAGTTTTTAAATACTTGCTCAAAAGCTAAAAACTTTAAAATGCTTGCATTTACAGTTGGGTGAAAACGTAAACCACCTTTATAAGGCCCAATTGCAGAATTCATTTGAACTCTATAACCTCTGTTTACTTGAATTTCTCCATTATCATCTACCCAAGAAACTCTAAAAGAGATCAATCTTTCTGGCTCTACCATTCTTAATAGAATGTTTTTACCATGGTAAATATCATGATTAATAATATACGGTATTACAGTTTCTGCAACTTCTTGTACAGCTTGTAAGAATTCTGGCTCATGGTTATTTCTTGTTTTAACCATTTCCATAAACTCATTTATTTTTAACTCTATACTTTCAGCCATAATTTTTTATGAATTTAATAAAAATTTAATGGGACAAAGATAGTTAATTTCTGAATTCGCAAATAAAAAAAGTATTTTTATTTATTTCTAAGATATCCTTATTTCAATCGATTTCGAAAGCTCTTGTTGTTTTCTTAACTTTAGATTGATAAAACTCTATAAAAAACACTAAATTTGTCGCATAATTTTACGCAAGAAATGTTAGACAAAGTAAAAGAACTTATTGGCGAGGTACAAGCGTTTAAAGCTACAACCAAAGATGAAGTAGAAACTTTTAGAATTAAATATTTAGGAAGCAAAGGTTTACTAAAAGACCTTTTTGCAGAATTTAAAAATGTAGATGCAGAATTACGTAAAGATTTTGGGCAAGCTCTAAATAATTTAAAAAAATCTGCAGAAGGTAAAGTTGCAGAATTAACAGATGCCTTAGAAAACAATACAACAGAAAAATCTTTTTACGGAGATTTAACAAGGCCATCAGAACCAATAGAATTAGGTTCTAGACATCCTATTTCTTTAGTAAGAAACCAAATTATAGAAGTTTTTAATAGAATTGGTTTTACTGTTTCTGAAGGACCAGAAATAGAAGACGATTGGCATAATTTTACTGCCTTAAACTTGCCAGAATATCATCCGGCAAGAGATATGCAAGACACGTTTTTTATTGAGCAAGATCCAGATATTTTATTAAGAACACACACTTCTTCTGTACAAGTGCGTTATATGGAAGAAAACGAACCGCCAATTAGAACAATTTCTCCTGGTAGAGTTTTTAGAAACGAAGATATTTCTGCAAGAGCGCACTGTATTTTTCATCAAGTAGAAGGTTTGTATATTGATACTGATGTTTCGTTTGCAGATTTAAAACAAACCCTTTTATACTTTACAAAAGAGATGTTTGGTAAATCTAAAATTAGATTAAGACCTTCTTATTTTCCGTTTACAGAGCCAAGTGCAGAAGTAGATATTTATTGGGGATTAGAAACTGAAACTGATTACAGAATAACAAAAGGTACTGGTTGGTTAGAAATTATGGGTTGTGGTATGGTAGATCCTAATGTTCTTAAAAACGCCAATATCGATCCAACTAAATATTCTGGTTACGCATTTGGTATGGGTATAGAGCGTATTGCAATGTTATTATATCAAATACCAGATATTAGAATGTTTTACGAAAATGATAAACGTTTCTTAGAACAATTTAAATCTATTATTTAATGAATTATTTTACACAGGTTTGGGATGAAAACAGAGATGATGAATATGCAGATTGGGGTAACTCTATTTGGTATTTTGAAACGAATGATGCAGACCAAGTAATAAAACAAGTTACTATTTATGACAATGGTAAACTTGTAAAATATAGTGAAGATAATATAGAAGATAAATTTGGTGGTTTGTGCGAAGGCGCATTAACTATTGATGATTGCGACGGAGAAGAAATTACAAAAGAAGACTTTTACAAAGTTTGGTCTTAATTGGCACAATAAACTTTTAGATTTCATGAAAAAAGACATTCAAATACCAGAAGTTACAGGCGTAGAAATGGCTGTAGTTTATGAGTTTAATGATATTTACAACACCAACGATTGGAACATTTATATTATCAATAATAAAAATGTAGATTTAGAAATGATGGTGATTGTGTCTCAAGGTTTTTCTGATACAAAAACAACTTCTTTACTACGTAAAAAATTAGAAAAACTTCCTGCAAATTCTTTTGCTAAGATCGAGTTTATTCAACCAGAATTATTTAAGTTAAACAACCGTTTTCAGGTTACTTTTTTTGAAGGAAACACTTTGTACGAAAAAACGTTTATCTTTAAAGAAAACACCATTAAAGAAGGTGCTTTGCGTATGATAGACGAAATTAAAAAACGTGGTATTTTAGCGAATTAAAAAAATTGATTAATTATTTTAATCAAAATCTGCTTCTATTTTATGAATATTAGCAACATCTTTATTGAGATACTTTATGCTTACTTTTGGCGGAATTGAAACATCAACTATTAATCTATTAGTTCTAAATCCTGCTTTTTCTAAAAGTGGTAATACATTAAAAACATCTTTTACATAATCGATAAATTTGTTTTTAGTGTTTGTGCCTAAATCACCTATTTTAGAGACTCCTTTTTTAAATTACTCAAAAATTTGATCTGCACCATCAGTAATCGTTTTACCAGTTTTTTTGATAATATTCTTTTCTTTCATAATTTTTTTTAAAAATTTAAACGTAAAAAGCTCAATAAGAATACACCAATAATCAATTCAAATTTTGTGATTTTTTTTGGGTTTGTGCGATTCTTAACATCATCCTAAAAACCCGATTGCTAAATACAATAAAACGGTTATTACACCACCTATTAACGCATAAGGCAATTGTGTTTTTACATGGTCTATATGATCACTTGCCGACGACATCGAAGAAATGATAGATGTATCGGAAATTGGCGAACAATGGTCTCCAAAAATTCCTCCTCCTAAAGTTGCAGCAACAACAATTGTAATATCTGCACCATGAATATTTGCCATTGGTATAGAAATAGCCAACATAATTGCAAAAGTTCCCCAAGAAGTTCCTGTAGAAAATGCAATAAAAGAACTTATAATAAAAACTACAGCAGGTAATAATTCTGGAGACAACCAATCTTTAGTGGCATTTGCTACGTAAACTCCGGTTTCTAATTCTTTACAAGCGTCACCAATTGCAAATGCTAATAACATTAATAAAGCCAAAGGCATTAGCTCACTTATTCCTTTTAAAGTTAAGTTTACTGCTTCTTTTGGTTTTAAAAATCCTTGAATCATATACATTACAATTGCTACTAAAAGTGCCGTAATTACTGCATATAAAACAGAAGAAGAACCAGAACCTTCTCCGATTGCTTGTGAAGCATGATTTAAAAATGATGTAGATTCTTTTACTGCATCCCAACCTGTGTAAATTAGGTTAATTGGCATCATAAAAACCATTACCAAAAGTGGCACTATCATATTATATGCCTTTGCATGAATTCCTTCTTTTGGCGGAAAAGAAGTTACCTCATCAGAAACCATTGGTTTAGAACCTTCGTTCATTAATTTACCTGTTTCTTTGGTTCTTTGTTCTGCTTTTTTCATCAAACCAATATCTTTTTTTGATAAAATGGTAAAAATCAAAATAACGATTGCTAATAACGGATAGAAGTTATACTTAATTGCAGCAATCATTACAGAAAAGGGTTTATCGATTCCTTGTGTTAATAACAAACCCATTATAAAAGCTCCCCAAGCATTAAAAGGAATTAATATTGATGACGGCGCAGAACTAGAGTCTGCGATGTATGCTAATTTTTCTCTGGGGATTTTTAATTTATCAAAAATTGGTCTGTACAAAGTACCAACCGTTAAAGAGCTAATACTAGTTTCTACAAATAACAACAAACCTGTAAATGTTGCTAAAAGTTGCACCATTACTCTACTGTATCCTGTTTTTTTAGTTTCTAATTTGGTAAGTTTTCTGTTGATAATATTTATAAACCCTTCTACTCCTCTAGAATATTGAATAAATATTAGCAATGCGCCAACCAAAGCACTAAATATTATGGTTCTTGTATTTCCTTTAGATTGAAAAACGTTTACCATGCCTTCGATCATTGAAAGCGTTCCTTTTAATGGATTAAAACCTTCTATTATCAACCAAGAAAACCAAATACCAAATAACAAAGCAATGTAAACTTGCTTGGTTCTTAAAGCCAAAATAATGGCTACAATTGGTGGTATTACTGATAAAAATCCATATTCCATATAAAAGTGTTTAAGATTGCTAAAGGTAATAATTTCTTAAGCATTTTATCTGTAGTTATTTTGTAATTTAGTGTTTTAAAAAGATTTTAAAAATGTCTAAGTTTTACACCAAATTAACTTCGAGGCTTCAAAAATTTATTGAAGTTCAAAAAATATTCTTTGTAGCAACTGCGCCAACTTCTGGCAGAATTAACTTATCTCCAAAAGGTATGGATTCTTTTAGAGTTGTATCTGAAAATAGAGTTTTATGGTTAAATGTTACCGGAAGCGGTAATGAAACTGCAGCACATTTATTAGAAAACAACAGAATTACTATTATGTTTTGTGCTTTTGAAGGCGCACCAAACATTTTACGTTTATACGGAAAAGGAAAAGAAATTAAAGAAGGAGATGCCTCTTGGAATAATTTAATTAATCTATTTCCAGAAACTCCAGGAACGCGTCAGATATTTGATATTACTGTAGAATCTGCTCAAACTTCTTGCGGTATGTCAATTCCGTTTTTTGAATATAAAAGCGAAAGAAATGAGTTAAATGATTGGGCAGCTGAACAAGGTAAAGAAGGAATTTCTAAATACTGGAAAGAAAAAAATCAAACAAGTATAGACGGCTTACCAACACATTTACTAGATTAATTTTTAATCTTTATCTACTTTTTTAATAGCGATAATAAAATCGATTAAATTGTTATTATTGGCAACTAAATGTATTGCTTCATCACAAATTTTTTCTGCTCTTTTTATTGAAAAATGTAGACCAACAGCTATTTTTCGCATTAATGCAATTTCTATCAATTTAGCTTCACCATCAATCAAAATCATTTTTGTTAAACGATACAAGCGCTCTATTCTTTCATCGTAATTAATTGGCGGATTTATCGGGTATTTTTCTGGGTTGTTTAAGATTAAAGAAAACTCTTCTAAAGTTATATTTAAGTTTTTTCCTGCTCTTATTAACAACTCTTTTTCTCCGTCTGTAATTTTACCATCTGCTCTTGCAATTTTTACAATATTAGCAAAATGACCAATTTCTTGTTTGTGTTGTCCGCTAGAATATAAATCTGATATTGCCATTTAATTTTTTCTATAAAAATAAATAAAAACAAGTAAAAAGACTATTAAAAAAAAGCTAAAACATAAATCTAATGAATCGCTTTTTCGTATTTTGCTGTATCATATCGTTATTAAATTTTAATCTAAAACTTAACTTTAGTTATGACCAATTTTTCTTACTTAAACAGAAATAATAATATCAAAGAATTAAAAGAAACTGAATTTGATATTTTGATAATTGGCGGCGGAATTACAGGTGCAGGAATTGCTTTAGATGCAGCTTCTAGAGGAATGAAAGTTGCTTTAATAGAAAAAAACGACTTTGCCTCTGGCACAAGCAGCAAATCTACCAAACTTATTCATGGTGGCTTACGTTACTTAAAGCAATTTGATTTTTGGTTGGTAAAAGAAGTGGGTACAGAACGTGCAATTGTACACAAACTAGCACCACATTTAGTTGTACCAGAAAAAATGATTTTACCTTTAATAGATGGCGGCACTTATGGTTCTTGGTTAACTTCTATCGGATTAAAAGTTTACGATATTTTAGCTTCTGTAGAAGGTGAAGACAAACGTAAAATGCTCGATAAAGAAGAAGCTTTAGAAAAAGAACCTCTTTTACCAGAAAGTATATTAAATGGTGCTGGTTATTATGCAGAATACAGAACGGATGATGCTCGTTTAACTTTAGAAGTCTTAAAAACAGCTTTAAATTACAATGCAAAAATTGTTAATTATACAGAAGCTAAAGAGTTTGTATATAAAGACGATAAAGTTGTTGGCGCAAAAGTAAAAGATATTTTTACCAATGAAGATTACGAAATTAAAGCAAAATATGTAGTAAATGCAACAGGACCTTGGGTAGATACTTTAAGACAAACCAACCATTCTAAAACAGGCAAACGTTTGCACTTAACAAAGGGCGTACATTTGGTTGTTGCTCATGATAAATTACCAGTAAAACAATCTGTTTATTTTGATGTGCCAGATGGCAGAATGATGTTTGCTATTCCAAGAGGTAAAGTTACTTATTTTGGCACCACAGACACTAATTATCAAGAAGATAAAGACAACGTAGAAACAAGTTTAGTAGATGCAACTTATTTAATATCTGCGGTAAATAATATGTTTCCAGATATAGAAATTTCTTTAGAAGATATACAATCTTCTTGGGCAGGTTTAAGACCTTTAATTCATGAAGAAGGAAAATCTGCATCAGAATTGTCTAGAAAAGATGAAATTTTTGTTTCTGATACAGAACTAATTTCTATTGCTGGTGGTAAATTAACTGGTTACAGAAAAATGGCAGAGCGTATTGTAGATTTAGTTGCCAAAAAATACAAAAGAAGATATGATAAAGACTTTGATGAAATTAAAACCAAAGAGATTGTTCTTAATGGTGGCGATTTTAAAGATTCTAGCGAAGTACGAAGTTATACAGATGCAATTTATAACAGAATCGCAGAAGTAGATTTTAACCAAAAAGATGCTGAATATTTAGTGCATAATTACGGAAAACAAACAGATATTATCTTGCAAAAATTTGACGATTTAATGCACGATAATATGCAAGAAAAAATGATAAAAGCAGAAGTTTGGTTTGCTATAAATTACGAAATGGCTTGCACACCAACAGACTTTTTTATGCGTAGAACGGGTCGTTTATTTTTTGATGCTAATAGTGTTTATACACACAAAGATTTAGTAATTCAACTATTTGAAAATCAATTTAATTGGACAGAAAATCAGAAAGAAAAAAATAGCAAAGAATTAGATGAAAAATTAACATCAATTTTAAATTTCAATTAATAAAAAAAGATATATTTGTTATAGCAAAATTTAATTTTTAAGGCTTATGAACATATAGTTAGTTATACCTCAGCAAAAGCAGGTTCTTTTAAGAAAAAAGAACAGCTACTATATTAATAATAAGAACAAACTTAAATTTTAAAATAATGAAAAAAATACACAGTGTAGCATTCGTGCTATTTATAGCTACAGCTTTATCTTTTACAACTAAATTTTCTGATATTCAAAATACAATAACTGCTACATTTATTGAAATTACAAACGATGATTTCTTTAAATTTATAGATGCTGATAAAAAAGAAATCCTTTTTTATGATGTAATCGAAGAAGTAGAAATAAGTTTATATGATGATGAAAATCTAAACAAGAAATTTACAATTACTTGGGTAGAAAAAGAAATCGAATTAATGGACGAAGAAGGAGATTTAACCGGAGAAAAAAAGAAAGTAAAATCGATAACCTCACTTACTTTAGTAAACTAATTTATAATAGAAACCGCTTTACAAATAAGCGGTTTTTTTATACATTTTCTCTTAAAAGGCTTTTATACGTTTTTCGAAGCTTTACTGGTGATACACCTAATTTATATTGTAAAAACACATAACCGTTTATTAAATTTACTTTTAACCAAGAGTTCTGTTCGTATTTTCTAGCGCTAACTGTAGCCTTAGATTGTATAATTTTAAATTTTATTTTTTGTTTTCGAACTCTACCAATCATTTCAAAATCTTCCATTATACAAAACTGTTCGTTAAAACCATTTAGATAATGAAATGTTTCTTTGGTAAAAAATTGGCATTGATCTCCGCCACCCGCAAATAAGCCGTCTTTGGTTGTAAACTTGCTGTTAAAGTTTAAAAATGCAGAATCTTTATCAAATTTATAAGCAAAAAAACCTGATTTATTTCCTTGGTTTAATGCTGTAATTATTTCTGAATAAAAATTAGTTGGCAATGCAACATCGGCATGTAAAAAAAGTAAAATATCACCGTTTGCCTTTTTTGCACCAAAATTCATTTGTGCTGCTCTTCCTTTTTTATCGCTTGTAAAATATGTAACTTTAGAAAAAGTTTTACAAACTTCCGGACTTTCATCTGTAGTTTCTGGAGAGTTAGAAACAATAATTTCTAAAGGAAATTTGTTAGCTTGTTCACATAAAAACGACAACCTCTTTAGAAGGTTTTCTTTCTCATTGTATACCGGAATAATAATACTTAATAACATATTTAAACGTACGTAAATTTATATGAAACAGTTTTTTTTAATACTTGCTTTTGCTTTTAGTTTTCACCTTGTTGCACAAGATAACATAAATTATAATGAGGTTTCTCAAGATTTATTACAAAATATTATGGTTGGAAAATCCTATACAAAAGAAGTTAAAATTTTAGAAGAAAGTACTTTAGAAGATTTGGTGACACAATTAAAAACAGACAAACAAAAAATTGCTTTTTGGGTTAATGTTTACAATTCTTTTATTCAAATATCTTTAACAGAAAACCCTAAAGAATATGAAGATAGAGGCGCATATTTTAAAAAAGAACGTGTAAAAATTGCTGGCGAAATTTTATCTTTTGATGATATAGAACACGATATTTTAAGAAGATCTAGAATAAAACTAAGTTGGGGTTATTTAAGAAAGTATTTTAGACCAAAATGGGAACGTAAACTGCGTGTAAAAAATATTGATTGGAGAATTCATTTTGCACTAAATTGCGGTGCTAAAAGTTGTCCGCCAGTAGCAAAGTTTACACCAGTAGGTTTAGATAAAGAGTTCGATTTTATGACAACGGAATACTTAAAAGAACAAACTACCTATAATAAAGATACAAGAACAGCCAAATCAGTTTCTTTGTTCTCTTGGTTTAGAGCAGATTTTGGTGGTTTGTGTGGCGCAAGACAAATTTTAGCCGACTACAAGATTACATCAGAAAAACCTAAAAAATTAGAATTTAATAATTACGATTGGACATTAAGTTTAGGTAATTTTAGAAAGATTCCTAACTAGTTTACCAATATTTATTTTTAAAAAAAAGCCTTCTATTTTAGTAAATAGAAGGCTTTTTTTTAAACTTCTTTTTGATTGTTTTCTATTTCTTCTGTTAAATCTAAATCTCTTAAAACAGGGTTTTTTAAAGCGGTTACACCAACAGTTAATAAAGTCATTGTTCCACCAAAAACTACAGCCGCCACTGGGCCAATAAGTTTTGCAGCTAAACCACTCTCAAAAGCACCTAATTCGTTAGAAGAACCAACAAACATAGAGTTTACAGAAGAAACTCTACCTCGCATATCGTCTGGTGTTTTTAACTGTAAAATGGTTTGTCTAATAACCATCGATATTCCGTCTGCAGCACCACTTATAAACAACGCCAAAATACTTACCCAAAATATAGAAGATAATCCGAAGGCAATTATACTAAGTCCAAAAATAAAGACAGATACTAACATTTTTTTACCTGTATTTTTATTAATAGGAATATATGTTGTTAAAAACATTGTTACGATACTTCCCATAGAAATAGAAGCGTTTAAAATACCAAAACCTTCTGGACCAACTTTTAAAACATCTTGTGCAAATACAGATAAAATAGCAACTGTACCACCAAATAATACTGCAATCATGTCTAAAGTTAAAACCCCTAAAATTGCTTTATTTTTAAAGACAAAACTAATTCCTGCCTTTAAACTTTCTTTCATTGGTTCACCTATTTTTTTATTTAAAATCGGTTTCTTTTTAATTAAAAAGGTAAAAATTAAAGATAGAATTACTAAAATAAAAACTAAGCAAAGAGTTTTGTCTACACCAATCCAACTTATTAAAAATCCTGCGGCTAAAGCACCAGAAACCGAAGCTGTTTTCCAGGTACTTGTGCTCCAGGTTGCTGCATTATGATAAATATTTTTAGGAACAAGTAAGGCAACTAAAGAAAATATAGTTGGTCCGAAAAAAGATCTTAAAAATCCACCGAAAAAAACCAAACCATATATAGAATATAGTATCGAGTTGGTAGACCAGCTATTTATTACACTGTCTGTAGTTAGTAAAAATAACCCTAAACTAATTAAAGAAAATGCTGCTGTACATAAGGCTAATAGATTTCTTTTTTCTTTTTGATCTACAATATGACCCGCAAATAATGCCATTGTAAATGCCGGTATAATTTCCATTAAACCAATAATACCCAAAGATAACGGGTCTTTTGTAATCGAATATACTTGCCATTCGATTACAATAAACTGCATAGACCAACCAAAAACCAATAAAAAACGTACAAATAAGAAAATATTAAATTCTCTAATTCTTAATGCTGCGTATGGATCGAGCTTTTTCATTTTGAAAAAATTTAAATATTGAACTTTTAAAAAACCTTTTCTTAATTAAAATCGTAAGTCTTTCGAGTTCTTTTTGTTTTCAACTTAAAATAATTTAAAACAAAAGTAGGGTAATTCTAAATAGAGTTGTCTTATTAATGAACAAGAATAACATCAACCTTAAAAAACATACAGATGAAAAAAATTACATTATTAATAGTATTTATTATTACAAGCTTATTTAGTATGAGCTCTAATGCACAATCAAACGAAAAATCGATAACTGCAATTTATAAAGGAATGACGGTTTCAGATAATTTTAAGTTTGAAGACAGCAAGGGAAATCCTATTGTTTTTCATGATGAAGATCAATCTTTTAAAGGTTCTATTACCCTTTGGGATGAAGGTTTAATAGGCGAAAGAATTAAAGTTTCTTATAAATGGGTAGATGTACACTTATTTAATGACCAAGGTATAGCTACAGGAAAAACTATGAAAGTTAAAAGAATTTTTAATTATAGTAAACTATAATTATCAGAACTAGAACTATTTTGAATTAATTAAGAAAAGCCGGCTTTATGCTGGTTTTTTTTTGTGCTCATTTAAAAGATAACATTTTTAAATACTGATATACAGTTGTATAATTTGTTAAAATTGTTGAATGTATTTTCTTTTTGGGTTAACGTTTTTTACATATGGGTTAATCTAAAATGTAATTAGGCCGTTACTTTGTATCAGAATTAAAGGATACATTTTAAAACCTTAATCTATAAAGAAAGACAATAATTAAAATTGTCATCAATCAATAAAAACTTTAAAATATTAGAAATTATGAAAAAATTATTTACTCAAACAGTTGCCTTTTTATTTGTTGCCATTTTATCTTTTAATGCACAAAGTACAAATGCACAAGAAACTACAAAAACAAGTAACGAAAAAACTTTAACTGCTACTTTTAAAGGTTTAAACGTTAGTGATAACTTTAAATTTGAATTTAATAACGGAGAAGCAATTGTATTTCACGATGAAGCGAAATCATCACCAAGTAAAATTAGTTTATTTGACGAAGGATTAATTGGAGATAGATTTACAATTTTTTACAAGTGGGTAGATGTAATGTTATTTGATAACGGAGTGCCTACAGGTGAGACTATGAAGGTAAAAAGAATTTATAACATTATGCCAGCAAATAATTCTTACCAAAGACCAGATGTTTTAGTTACTTCTAACGAACAATAGAAAGAAAGAAAAAAATATAAAAAAAGGCTTAAAGTTTACACTTTAAGCCTTTTTTTTAGTTCAATTTCATGTCCATTAAAATGGCAAAAGTTTGATTGATATCTTGCTCTTTTACAACAATTGTCATTTCATTAGTAGTAGAAATAATTTCTTGTAACGGAATATCTGCCCAAGCTAATTGTTTTAAGATAAAGTAATAAATACCCGATTGTTCTAAGTTTTCTTTTGGCAACTTGATTGTAATAGAAGCCAAATCCAATACGTTAGATATTAACGTTTCTTTTTCGAATATTTCGTTTACAAATGGTTGTAAATTTTTACTTGTAACAATATTTGTCTCGAAAATTCCTTGAGAAACGGTTAAGAAATAATCTGAATTTTCTGATGATTTCGTTAGAATTTTTGCAATTTCTTTTAAAAGAGATGGTGTGTTTTTAAATGTAAAATCACATAAATCTGATCTTACAATTACATCACCCAAATCTAAAGCTAACTTTTTTATATTCTTTCTAATACGAAGTTCGCTAGCAGGAGAAAGCCTGTTAATTGCCATCATTACTGCACCAACCTTAACATCTTTTTTTAGTAAAGTAGATACTTCTGGTAAAATAATACGAGCCAATGAAGAAACATTTATTAATTTTTCATGCAACGCCTCTTCAATAAACGGTGTTTTTCTAATGGTACTTTCTACAACTTCCTGTATTGTTTTCATACTTATTGTTTAATATAACATACTAATGTTCAAAATTAAACAATTAATCTAATTTATTGGTTAACTTTTTAAATTCTTTTTTAGCGTCTTTATTATTGTATAAAACGTTGTAAACCGCATTAATAATTGGTGTGTTTGCTCCGTTTTGCGCTGTCATTTTAAAAGCACTTTTTGTAGCATAAAAACCCTCTGCAACCATACTCATTTCCATTTGTGCAGATTTTACAGTGTAACCTTTACCAACCATATTACCAAATTGTCTGTTTCTACTAAAAACAGAATAACCTGTAACTAATAAATCACCTAAATAAGCAGAGTTATTAATGTTTCGCTTCATTTTATGAACTTTTTTAATAAAGCGTTTCATTTCTCTAATCGCATTACTCATTAACACAGATTGAAAATTATCTCCGTACCCCAAACCATGTGCAATACCAGCAGCAACTGCATAAATATTCTTTAACATTGCGGCATATTCTGTACCAATAATGTCATCAGAAATCTTAGTTTTTATATACCAACTTTTAAGAGATTTGCTCATTAACTTCGCATTTTCTTGGTTTTGACATGCAATTGTTAAGTAAGACAAGCGTTCCATAGCAACTTCTTCTGCGTGACAAGGCCCTGTAATAACTCCAATTTTTTCATAAGGAATATCATAAACATTATGAAAATGCTCGCCAACTATTAAACCAGTCTCTGGAACGATACCTTTTATTGCAGAAAAAATTATTTTTCCTTTTAACGATTTCTTTAATTTTTCTAACTCACCAACTAAAAATGCAGACGGAATAGCGAAAATTAAAACATCGTAGTTTTCTACCATTTTATTAATATCGCTAGATAAATCTAACTGACTTGCATATACATCTGCAGATCTTAAATAATTAGGATTATGATTGTTCTTTTTTATATGATCTATGGCAGATTTGCTTCGCATATACCAACCAACAGTTTCTAAATTTTCTGAAAGCATCTTCACAATTGCAGTTGCCCAACTTCCTCCACCTATAACCGCTATTTTTTTCTGATTATTCATTTATTTATAAATTTTATGCCCCAAAAGTAAGAAATTTACTATCTAATGATGAATGCTAGTATGAATTATTATATTTGTAAGACTTCAAACTTTATTATGAAAATACAAATCTCTATTCTTTTTAGTGTTTTTTTATTGATAACATCTTGTAAAGTTGCATCACAATCCAAAGAAAAATCTAACGTTAAAATTGTAAAACAAACAGAAACTAAAGGTACTGTTTCTATTTTAGAGAAAGAATTTGTTATTAAAAATCTAAATACAATTTCACATAAAGTTTGGGTGTATTTACCACCAAATTATACAACTTCAAAAAATAAATATCCTGTAATTTACATGCACGATGCTCAAAATCTATTTGATGCAAAAACATCTTTTGCTGGCGAGTGGGAAGTGGATGAAACTTTAGATAATTTATATAATAAAACTAAAAAGGGTTTTATTGTTGTGGGTGTAGAAAATGGCGGAGAAAAAAGAATTGAAGAATACACACCTTGGTCTAACACAAAATATGGTGGCGGTAAAGGAGACGTTTATTCAGATTTCTTGGTAAATACCTTAAAACCATACATAGATAAAAATTATAAAACTAAAACCACTGCAGAAAACACAGCTATTATTGGTAGTTCTTTAGGCGGTTTAATTTCTTTTTATACCGGTTTAAAACATCCAAGAGTATATGGTAAAATTGGTGCACTTTCTACTTCTTTTTGGTTCTCTAACAAAGTAAATTCTTTTGCAGAACAAAACGCAAACCTAAAAAACACAAAATTGTATTTATTAGTTGGCGATAAAGAAGGTGGCTCTATGGTGCCAGATACAGAAAATATGGCCGAAAGATTAATAGATTATGGTTTTAATCAAAAAAATATAAAAACTAAAGTTGCTGCAAACGGTACGCATACAGAATCGTTTTGGAAATCAGAATTTTTAGAAACAATAACTTACTTATTCAATTTATAAATAAAAATGAACGTACAAATTATAAACAAATCTAAACACGCTACACCAAATTACGAAACAAATGGTGCTGCTGGTATGGATTTAAAAGCTAATATAGAAGAAGCAATAACACTAAAACCTTTAGAAAGAGCCATTATTAAAACTGGCTTATTTATAGCCTTACCAATCGGTTTTGAAGCACAAGTTAGACCTAGAAGTGGTTTGGCGGCAAAAAAAGGAATTACCGTATTAAATTCTCCTGGTACAGTAGATGCAGATTACAGAGGAGAAATCGGTGTAATTTTAGTAAATCTTTCTAATGAAGATTTTATTGTAAATGATGGTGAAAGAATTGCTCAATTAGTAATTGCAAAACATGAAAGAGTTGTTTGGCAAGAAGTAGATATACTTAGCAAAACAGAAAGAGGTTCTGGAGGTTTTGGAAGCACAGGCGTTTAAAATGGATGAAATAGATTTACAGCCTTTAAGAATTACAAATAGTTGGCATGTAGAATGGAATTTATTTTATGAAGTTGATCCTTCTATAGAAACCATGCATTACCTAGATTCTAGCTCTTTATTACATCTAAATAATTACAGTTTAAAGCGTGCTATAAATTTAGATTATAGACCAGAAAATGATGTAAACGGATACTTTTATTTAAGAGTCCTTAATTTAAAAGAAATCATTAACTCTAAATCTAAAGAAGTTTCTTTTGATGCAGATTGGGAAAATTTACATTTCGAATTAAAATCTAAAAGTAGAATTGAAATTGTTAAAGAAATAGAACGATTAGTTCGAGAAACTCCTCCTTTTAAAGGATAATAAGTAAACTAAATAAATTTAAATTATGATTTTAGGTGTATGTGAATGGTTAAGTACAAAAACACAATTTTCGGCAAAAAACATTAGAATTCTATTTGTACTTCTTGTTTTATTTGCAGGTTTAGGTATTGGTGCTTACTTTATTTTATGGTTGGTAAAAATTCTTTCTAAAGAATAAATTAAGATTATAAAAGCTTATAAACTTGGCTCATTTTTCTTACATCGTCTTGTAATAATTCGAAAGGTAAAAAAGTATGTGAATGGTATTTATAACCTAATTTTTTATAAAACTGAAACGCTTGTTCTTGCATATTCATAGCGTCTAGCCATAAAATGGCATACTCTTTTTGTATTGCTAAGTTTTCTAACCAATTTACTATTTTTTTACCAAAACCTTTGCCTTGAGTTTTTTTATGAAGATATAATCTATGTAATTTTACTTGTTTTTCTTCGGATAAACCTTCTAAGTTTTCATCCCAAATAATTCTGATATTTCCAACTACTTCATTCTTACAACAGATAAAGTAATAAGAAGAATTCTCTTGTAAAAGCTCTTGTTCTAGGTTTTCTTTAGAATATTGAGAGTTAACATACCAATCTCCTTTATCTTTCCAAAAATGACTGTATGCAGACGGATATACTGTTTTCATTAAGGTATATAAAACCTCTGCATCAGAAAGTAAAATATTTTTTAATGTAAGATCTTCTGTAATTTTAATCATAACAATTAAATATAATAAAAAACTGCCATAGATTGATTAATTCTATGGCAGTTTATAATAGTTAGAACTTTTAAATAAACTTATTCTTGATTTTCGATAGCAACTTTTATTTTACCTTCAAGTTCTTCTGCTAATTCAGGATTGTCTTTAATTAAACCTTTCACGGCATCTCTACCTTGACCTAATTTTGTCTCTCCGTAACTAAACCAAGATCCACTTTTCTTAACAATACCTAAATCTACACCAATATCTAAAATTTCACCAACTTTAGATATTCCTTGCCCATACATAATATCAAACTCTGTAATTTGAAAAGGTGGTGCAACTTTATTTTTAACAATTTTAACCTTTGTACTGTTACCAATAACTCGGTCTCCGTCTTTAATTTGTGTTCTTCTTCTAATATCTAATCTAACAGAAGCATAAAACTTTAATGCATTACCACCCGTTGTTGTTTCTGGGTTACCAAACATTACACCAATTTTTTCTCTTAATTGGTTAATAAATATAACTGTACATTTTGTTTTAGAAATAGTACCTGTTAATTTACGTAATGCTTGCGACATTAAACGTGCATGAAGACCCATTTTAGAATCTCCCATTTCTCCTTCTATTTCAGATTTTGGTGTTAATGCTGCTACAGAATCAATAACAACAATATCAATTGCACCAGAACGAATTAAGTTTTCTGCAATTTCTAATGCTTGCTCACCATGGTCTGGTTGAGAAATTATTAAATTATCTATATCTACACCTAAGTTTTCTGCATAAAATTTATCGAATGCGTGTTCTGCATCAATAAAAGCTGCAATACCACCAGCTTTTTGTGCTTCTGCAATTGCGTGTAATGTTAAAGTTGTTTTACCAGAAGATTCTGGTCCGTAAATTTCTATAACTCTACCTCTTGGATAACCACCTACGCCTAAAGCCAAATCTAAACCTAAAGAACCAGATGAAATTGCATCTATATCTTCTGTAACTACATCACCTAATTTCATTACAGAACCTTTACCATATGTCTTATCTAGCTTATCTAGAGTAAGTTGAAGTGCTTTAAGTTTTGCTGCTTTTTCTTTATCTGCCGCCATAAATCTTGCTTGTTTTATTTTTAAATAAGTGCCACAAGTTACAAAAAACTAAGATGAATTCACTAAAAAAAAAGAGTCAAATTTATACTATTTTTACACAAATTATTTATGCAAATGAAAACCAAGGTAATCTTACAAAACAATTTTTCTACTGTTGTAATAGAAAAAGGAGAGTTAATCAGTTTTATAAAAAATAACCAAGAATTTATACATCAAAAAGGAAATAAAGGTTGGCGTAATTCTGATGATGAAATGTTTCCGGTAATTGGTCCTACGGTTAAAAATAATTTTAGAGTACATACTAAAAATGGCGACGCTATTTTAGATCAGCATGGTTTGTTACGAGAATTAGATTATAATTTAATTTCTTCGGATGAAACTTCTGCAAAATTTAAAAAAGAATACATTAAAAATACTTTAGTTACAAATAGCAAGTTTCCTGTTAAATCGAAAGAAGAACACCTTAATTGGCCTTTTAATTTTACGTTTGAAAAACATTTTACTTTAGAAAATGATATTCTAAAAATAGATTTTATTATACATTCTGAAGAAGGAATGCCGTTTATGTTAGGCTATCATCCGGCTTTTTTATTATCTAATACTGGTAAAGAAATTTTAGAATCAGGTAAAGAAAAAATTACATTAAAAGATGTTTATAAAGCTGGCTCAAACGCTTTTCCGGTATTAGGTACAGAAAAAATTACGTTAAAAAACATCAATAAAAACGACTTAGAAATTACCACAATTGGTTTTAATAACTTTATGCTGTGGACAGAAGTTGACAACATGCTTTGTATAGAACCAATAACGCAATATACTTCTTATACAGATCAAAAATTTTCGGAAGAAAACATGAGTTTGTCTAAGGGTAAAAATGAATTTTCTGTAATTTTAAATGTATTATAATTGCTTATGAAAAAAATGAAGTTTCTTTTCATTTTAATTTTTGTTAGTATAAACATCTGTTCACAAAACACATATGTACCTGATGATAATTTTGAACAATTACTTATTGATTTTGGGTACGATTCTGGACCTTTAGATGATTTTGTACCAACAAATAATATAAATTCAGTAACTGAATTATTTATAGATGATTCTTCAATTAAAAACTTTGTAGGTATAGATGGGTTCACTGCTCTTACTCGTTTATCTATAGAAATATATGAAGTTACAGAGCTAGATATTTCTAAAAATATAAAATTAAAAGACCTATCTGTCTCTAATGGTTCACTTAAAAACATAGACCTTTCTAAAAATACAGAGCTAGAAACACTACGTTTAGTTGTAGTTGATATTTCTTCAATTGACCTAAAAAATAATCTAAAATTAAAAGATTTAACAATTGGAAATACAGTTATTACCAAAATAGATTTAAGATATAATGAAAAACTTTTAGATATAAATTTAAGTCACGGAATTATAGAAAACATCAATTTAAAAAATAACAACAATACAAATATTAATACTTTTTTTTGTTCTAATAATTCAGAATTAAAATGCTTACAAGTAGATAATAAATCTTATAGTATTACTAATTGGACGGATATTGACGATAATACTGTTTACAGTGATAATTGTAGTGTTTTTAAAAATTTAACATATGTACCAGATGATAATTTTGAACAAAAGCTTATTGACTTAGGCTATGATTCTGGTAGTTTAGATAATTATGTACCTACAGCCAATATTAATACTATTAAAAACCTTAATATTACAAATGAAAACATATCTGATTTAACAGGTATTCAAGACTTTATTTCTTTAGAGGATTTACAATTTACTCAAAACAATGTATCAAATATAGATTTGTCATCTTTAATAAATTTGAAAACACTTTATTCAAACAACAACAATATTCTATCTATTGATGTTTCTAACAACATAAATTTAATAGATTTATTTACAGGATACAATCCTCTTACAAAAATAGATGTATCTAAAAATTTAAATTTAGAACAACTAGATATTTCTAATACTAATGTTTCAACTATAGAACTTTCTAAAAATAAAAAGCTTACTTTATTCAGTTCTTCAAACACCAATATTTCAGCATTAAATACTTCAAATAATCTAAATTTAACATACTTGCATTTAAGTTTTAATAAAATATCAGAATTAGATTTAACTATAAACGATAAATTATTCGAATTGAATTGTTCAAATAATCCCTTGACAAAATTATCTCTTCCACCAAATAATATTTTAGATGGTTTACATGTTAATAGTACACTAATTTCTGAACTTGATTTAAGAAATCAAGCTAACTTAATATCTAATGCAGCCTCTTTTTTAGAAATACAAGATAATGTAAATTTAAAATGCGTTTATGTAGATGACGTTAGTTATTACAATTCAGATCCAATGGGTTCAATAACAAAAGATGCACAAAGCACCTTTGTTTTAAATGAAGCAGAATGTGCTAAGTTAGATTGTAAAATTGATGTAGATACGTTAAATGATGTTAATGAGTGTAATAGTTTTGAACTTCCAAATTTAACTAATGGTAGTTTTTATACACAATCTAATGGAAATGGTACAAAGTTAAATGCAGGTGATTTTTTATATAATTCACAAACAATTTATATTTATAACGAAGATCCTTCTAATAATGCTTGTTTTAATGAAACTAGTTTTAAAGTTATAATAACACAAAAACCTTTAGTAGATAATTTAAGCGATGTTACAATAAATAATAATTATTTACTACCAGAACTAACCAATGGAAATTATTATACTCAATCAAATGGAAATGGTACAAAGCTAAATGCAGGAGATTTCTTAAATACATCGCAAACAGTTTATATTTACAATGAAGACTCTTCTAATGCTGCTTGTTCTAATGAAACTAGTTTTAAAGTTAATATCAATTCAGATTTAGAAATTCCAAATTATTTTACACCAAATAACGATGGTTTAAATGACTTTTGGGTAATACAAAACAACTCTCAAATTAATGAAATTTTAATCTATGATAGGTTTGGTAAATTAATAGCAAAACCTAATATCAGTATTGGTTGGAATGGAAACATTAATGGTAAACTATCAATACCAAATTCATATTGGTATTTAATAACTTTAAAAAATGGTAAAAAATATAAAGGTTCTTTTTCTTTAATAAAATAATATACATGAGTAGTCATCATCATTTTATGATTCATAAACCTTGGGGAATGATTTCTCAGTTTATAAATCCCGCGAAGCGGGAAAAAAAATTATTAGGAGATTTGTTCGATTTTCCTGAAGGAACGATGGCTATTGGTCGTTTAGATGTGCCTTCTGAAGGTTTATTACTTTTAACTACAGATGGTAAAGTATCCGCAGAAATTAGATCTAGAAAATACGAAAAAGAATATTATGTACAAGTAGATGGTGTTATAACAGAAAAGGAAGTTGAGCAATTAAGAAATGGTGTAGAAATAGGTTTTAATGGTAAAAAATATACCACAAAACCCGGAAAAGCTTTTATAATTGATGATCCTAAATTTCCGTTAAGAAGTCAGAAAATAAGAGATGAAAGACATGGCCCAACAAGTTGGGTTTCTATAATAATTAGAGAAGGTAAATTTAGGCAAGTTCGAAAAATGACTGCTGCTGTTGGGTTACCAACTTTGCGCTTAATTAGAGTAAGAATTGGCGATATACTTTTAGGAGATTTAGAAGTGGGCGGCGTTAAAGAAATAACTAATTTAATAGAAAAAGAGAAGTAAAATTACTTCTCTTTTTTATTTTTAGTTCTAACTAAAATTCAAACCCTAAATAGATTTGTACTACTCTATTTTTTGGTTTGTCTTGGTCATAAATATCACTTTGACCAATATGATATCTGGCGCCTAAACTAACACCTGCATCACTTTTAAAACCAGCACCAACATTTACACCCCAATCAAAATTACTTGGTTCAAACTCTTGTTCTGTATCATATAAAACAAAACCTGCATCAAAAGTTTCTTTGTGTGAAATCGAAAATCCTATTTGCGGACCAGCTTCTATAAAAAAGCTTTTAACTGGATACATTTTTAACATTAAAGGCACATTTATATATTCTAATTTTTGTGTGTAAGTACCGTTATCATCAATTATTTTATAACCTTGTTGTGAGTATAAAATCTCTGGCTGAATTGCAATGTGTTTACCAATATAAGATTCGCCATAAATACCAATATGAAATCCATGTAAATTAGAAGTTTCAGATGTTCCATCGAAACTTACAGAAGATAAATTGTAACCACCTTTAATACCAGCCGAAGCTGAGTTTTTTCTGTCTTGTGCGTTTAATGTAATACTTGTAATAAACATTAAAACTATTGTAAAATATAATGTTTTCATTTTTTAAAATTTTAAATTATTTTCCGCCATTTGCCCTTAAATCTGCTAAACATTGTGCATCTAAAGTTGGTAAACTTCCGCCAGAAACCATGTTGCCAATTCCTTGGCTAGATTCTGCGGCCCAATACATTAAACAATCTTGTTCGATGCAATGTTTTGGGTGTTCTTCATCTTCATGATCACTTTGTAAATCAGTTCCTAGATTTGTTAAACCTAAAATATGACCAAATTCGTGATGAATAACAGAGCTTTCTAAAAGGCTTCTATTTGGCTCGAATGTACTATCGCTTAAACCTTGTATTGTTTCTTCGTAAATAACAAAAGAAGTGTTCCAATAAGCGGTTCCTAAAATTGCACCTTGGTTGGTGTCTTTAGATGATTTACCATCAATAAATAACACCCAAACTGCAATTGTATTATTTGTGTTGTATTGTGTTCTGTTTACTTTTTCAATTTCTACAACCTCATCTAAAGTATAAGTTGTTTTACCTGTGTTTTCTATTGATTTTTCTACAAACGTTACACCTTCTGGTTTAAAAGTTCTATCGTTTATAAAATTTTTAAAGTTATTTAAAGCTGTTTCTGTTGGTTTAAAACCTTCTATGTAAGCAACTTCAACAATCATTTGTTTAAAAGTAGAAGCAGAAAGTAAATCGTTAGCAGAAGAACCTGTTTGTTGTCTATTTAAGTTAACATTTATAGGTGTTTCTGATTCTGTAATTATATCTGTTTCTGATGAACAAGATGTAATTATTAAACAAACTAAAAATACTTTTAATAAAAATTTTATCATTATTGATTGTTCTTTAAAACTTTACAATTGCTATTAATTACATAACAATTGTAAAGTAATTCTATTGTTTTTTACTATTAAAGTTTCTGAAAAGTTAATGTAATGCTAGCATCCGTTTTACTTTGTAAAGCAACCATTGTATCGCTGTAAGAAGCAATAACCCAATCGTTATTTAAAGCACTAACAGTATTATTGCTACCAAATGCAATGTTTAAAAATACTGATGTATCTGAACTTACAGCATAGGTACCTTCTATTTCTGATAAAGTAGCGTTTACATTATTTTTAGCAACTAATTTAAAATCGTTTGTAAACTCTATCGACCAATCTGCAAAATCTGCTGCAGTATTAACACCTGCATTTACAAAACTTTGTACTTTAAATTGTGTGTTTGTTAAAGTTGCTTCTACTTCTGCAGCCATTGTTGCAGCCTCATCTTCTTCTTCTTCAAATTGAACACAATCTGAAATTGAATCTCTAAACTCTGCATCAGAATTTAATTGAACAGTTGTACCATTGCTTAATGTTGCACTTACAGGATAATTAACTGTAAAAAATTCATCTGCTTGTAAACCAGTCATAAAAGTATATAATTGCTTTTCAGATTGTAAAACAACTGTACCTGTTTGCTCTAAAGCAATATCGTACGTTAACATTGTAATAGGAAAATTAAAATCTATACAAGAAATAGCGTCTCTACCTTCTGCTTCTGCACTTTCACATGCTGCATTTAAAGCGTCTAATTCTTCTTGATTATTAACTGTTACTTCTGTGTAGTTACTAGTTCTTACATTGATAGGAAAGTTAAATGTAACATTATCTGCATCATCATTAAATTCTGCAAAAATTTCTAAAACTGCAGAAAAATCTAATTCAGATATTATTGAAATATTTTGTCCGTTTACGGTTGCTGATAAAGGAAATAACAACTCTGTACACGCATTACCATCTAAAAAATCATCATCAGAACCATCGTTCATAGAAGCTCTTTCAAAATTAGAAGCGGTTGGCGATGTAGAAGAGTTTGCGTTTGGGTTAGCACCAACTTCTGTATTTTCTTCTGATTGACAAGATGTAAATCCTAAAACTGCTGTTAATGCAAATACTGTAATTAATTTTAATGTTTTCATTTTAATACGTTTTAATAATAAATGTTTATTGTTTCTGTTAGTAAGACAACTCAATTTTATTTTACCCTACTTTTTTTTGAATGACTATTTTTTTTGCCCTTCTGTTAATAAAACAACTACACATTTATTTACCCTACCTTTGTATTCTATTTTTTTTATTTTTATAATCTAAAACCCTACAATGACTAATAAATCTCTTTGCGACGAAATTTATTTTAATGAGTTTTACACATCTCATATACAGTCTGCTAGTAACTTTGCTTACTACAAATCTGGCAATAAAAATACGTCTTTAGATTTAGCGCAAGAAGCTTTTATAAAAATATGGGAAAATTGTGCAAAAATAGATTTTTCTAAAGCTAAATCTTACTTATTTACAGTTGTTAACAATCTATTTTTAAATAAAGTTAAGCACGAAAAGGTTGTTTTCGAGTATGCAAAAAATAGTCCGTATTTAGATGTTAATAATCAAAGTCCAGAGTATTTATTAGAAGAAGAAGAATTTAAAAATAAACTTAAAAATGCCATAGAAAACTTAACCGAAGGTGAAAGAGAAGTTTTTCTGATGAATAGAATAGACGGCAAAAAATACAGAGAAATAGGAGAAATGCTAGAAATATCGCAAAAAGCAGTAGAAAAAAGAATGTCTTCTGCCCTTAAAAAATTAAGAAGTAAAATAGATGGGATTTAAAAGTAGGGTAAATAAACATTTAGTTGTTACATATATAGAAGTCTAAAAAATGGAAAATAACAAAGACATATTAAAATGGCTAAACAAAGATATTTCTGATGAAGAATTACTGCGTTTAAAAAAAACTGAAGGTTTTGATACTTTAGAAAAAATTGCGCATTACACATCGCAAATAGAAACACCTAAAGTTAATGTAGAAAATGCATTGGCAGACTTAAAATTAAAAACTCAAAACAAAACCAAAAAACAAAAAGTTATTGCTTTTAGTTTTAATAAAGTCTTTAAATACGCAGCAGTTATTGCAGTATTGTTAACAACTAGTTACTTTTTACTTTATAGTAACGATACCAATTATACTACAGAATTCGCAGAAACTAAAACCTTTAATTTACCTGATAATTCAGAAGTTATTTTAAATTCAAATTCTAACGTTTCTTATGTTAAAAAAGAGTGGGAAAATAATAGAAATTTAACCCTAGACGGAGAAGCATTTTTTAAAGTACAAAAAGGAGAGAAATTTACTGTAAATACAGAAATAGGTAATGTTACCGTTCTTGGTACGCAATTTAATGTTAAAGAAAGAGCCAATTATTTCGAAGTAAAAACATACGAAGGTTTGGTAAGCGTAGCTTATAAAGACACACTTGTAAAATTACCTAAAGGAACAATTTTTAAAGTTGTAAACGGTATTATAGATACTAATACTACTTTTGATACAACAGAAAAATCTTGGTTACAAAAAGAATCTAATTTTAAAAGTACACAGTTAAAATTTGTACTTAAAGAAATAGAAAATCAATTTGGTTATACAATTACAACTAACAACATTAACTTAGAAACTTTATATTCTGGTGGTTTTACACATTTAGATATTAATGTTGCATTACAATCGGTAACAATACCGTTGCAGTTGTCTTATAAGATTGATGGTAAAACAATTACGATCTTTAAATATGATCAATAAAATAGCTATAATTTTATTAGGTTTTTTACTTACTACAAGTATAAACTATGCTCAGAAATCATCTTCTAAAGTTGGGCTTTCTTCTTTGCTAATTTCCTTAGAAAAAACATACGATATTAAGTTTTCTTATTCTGATGATGACATCGAAAACATAAAAATTATAGCACCACAAACAGGTATTTCTTTAGAATCTCTTTTAAGTTATTTAAACGATAAAACTTATTTACAATTTAAAACATTAGACAACAGATATGTAACAGTTTCGTTTTTAAATAAAACTATAAATATCTGCGGAAACGTATTAGAAAGTCAAAATCTTATGCCTTTAGCTTTAGCATCTATAAAAGTAAATGGCTATAATTTAGGAACAACATCAAATACAAACGGAACTTTTTATTTGCAAAATGTACCGGTAAAATCTGTAATAAATATATCATATATCGGTTTTAAAAACTTAGAAATTTCTGCTAAAGAATTATTTCTAAATGCTAATTGTAAACAGTTGTATTTAGAAGAATCTTCAGAAATTTTATCAGAAATTACAATGCAAAAGTTTTTAACTTCTGGCTTGCAAAAAAGTGCCGATGGAAGCACAATTTTAAACACAGAAAAATTCGGAATTTTACCAGGATTAATAGAACCCGATATTTTAAAAACTATTAAAATTTTACCTGGCGTAGAAAGTGTAAACGAAAGTATTTCTAATATAAATGTAAGAGGTGGTACAAACGACCAGAATTTAATGCTTTGGGACGGAATTAAAATGTACCATGCAGGTCATTTTTTTGGTTTAATTTCTGCTTACAATCCGTATTTAACCAAAAAAGTTACGGTTACTAAAAATGGTACAAGTAGTGTTTTTTCCGACGGAGTTTCATCAACAATTAATATGGAAACCTCGAATAGAATAACGAATAAATTTTCTGGCGGCGCAGGTTTTAATTTGATAAGTGCAGATGCTTTTGTACAAATACCAATTAAAGATAATTTAGAATTGCATGTTTCTGGTAGAAGATCTTTTACAGATTTTTTAAACACACCAACTTATACCAATTATTTTAATAGAAGTTTTCAAGATAATTCTATTGCTTCTAACAGTGTTAACAACTCAGAATCTAAGTTTTTCTTCTACGATTATTCGTTTAAAGTTTTGTACGATCTTAATTACAATCATGCAATTAGAGCCAACTTTATTCACATAAAAAATAATTTAGATTATCTAGAACAATACACAAACAATAACAATTCTATTGAAGAAAATAGTAATTTAAAGCAAGAAAATTTAGGTGCTAAAATTAATTGGGAAGCCAACTGGAACTCTAAATTTATAACCAATCTTTCGGCATTTATTTCTGATTATAGAATCAATTCTTCAGATTATAATAAAGATACAGATCAGTTTCAAACACAATTTAACAATGTTTTAGAAACAGCGGTAAAACTAAATACTGTGTATGAATTTTCTGATTTTTTTTATTTAACAAACGGTTTTGTTTTTAACGAAATAGGCGTAAAAAATACCACAAGTATTAACGCACCAACTTTTTCTAAAACGATAAAAGAAGTGTTGTTAAAAAGTGCTTTTTATTCAGAAATTGAATATAAAAAAAACAATACTTACGCTAGAGTTGGTTTTAGAGCTAATTATTTTGATAAGTTTCAAAAATTTATTTTCGAACCTAGAATAAACATAAGACAAAAACTAAATGAAACGTATTCTTTAAAGTTAGAAGGAGAGTTTAAAAATCAAACAACAGCTCAAAAAATAGATTTTGAAGATAATTTTTTAGGTATCGAAAAACGTAGATGGATTTTATCTGATAATAATAGAACGCCAATAATAACAAGCAAACAAGCTTCTTTTGGTATTTCTTATACCAAAAATAAATTGTACGCAGATATTACAGGTTTTTATAAAGTAGTTAACGGTATTTCTACTGCAAATCAAGGTTTTTACAACAACACTCAGAATTTTAGTTCTATTGGTAATTATAAAACTAAAGGAATTGAATTTTTAATTAACAAACAAACTAATACCATTAGTACTTGGTTAAGTTATACGTTGGCAGAAAACAACTACACATTTGGTGTTTTTAATCCAAAGAAATTTGCAAATAGCTTAGATATTACACACTCTTTAAGTACTGCTTTTAATTATAATTTTACCAAAAATTTAAAAGCATCTATTGGCGGAATTTTACGTTCTGGTAGGCCTTATACAAAACCTGTAGATGGTAACGAAACTTTACAAAATGGCGATAAAACTATTGTAAATTATGATAACCCTAATACAGAAAATTTAGACATTTTTTTTAGAATTGATGTTTCTGGAAGTTATAATTTTATATTTTCTGAAGCTATAAAAGCCACAATTAGACTTGGTTTTACTAACATTACAGATAGAAAAAACACCATAGACTCTTACTATATTGTAGATGAATCGCAAGAAAATAATGTGAGAAGAATAGATAATTACTCGTTGCCTTTTACTCCTAATTTAAGTTTTAGAGTACGTTTTTAGTTCTAAATTCTATCCATTCTTATATGCGGAATACCATCTTCTAAGTACTCCTCTCCTACTTTTGTAAAATTATGAGATTCATAAAATTTTTGTAAATATTTTTGAGCAGAAATGGTAATTGTATCGCTATTAAAGTTTTCTTTAATTGCGTTTATAGAAGCTTTCATTAAATTGTGCCCATAACTGTGTTTTCTTTCTAAAGCTGCTACTACTACTCTACCAATGCTAGCATTTTTAAAATAATCACCAGGTTTAAAAATACGCGTGTAAGCAATAATTTTATCATCTTTAAAACCAATTACATGTAAAGATTTTTGATCTTTAAAATCTATATCTTGATACACACAATTTTGTTCTACCACAAAAACTTCCGATCGTAATTGTAAAATTGCATACAATTCGTTTACCGTTAATTCGTTAAAAGATTTTACTTTGATATTCATAATTAATATAAACTACTAGATATTAAAAAAATCACTCAAACTAAATTTTAAAACAGTTTAAGTGATTTATTTTAAAGATTATCCTGCACAAGAAATTTTACTTACTCTATTAGCATGTCTACCGCCTTCAAATTCTGTAGAAAGAAAAATATCTACAAAACCTATAGCTTGTTGTAAAGAAACAAAACGTGCCGGAATTGTAAGAATATTTGCATCGTTATGTTGTCTTGTTAATGCAACTAACTCATTGTTCCAACACAAAGCAGCTCTTATACCTTGGTGTTTATTTGCTGTCATTTGTGCGCCGTTACCAGAACCGCATAAAATAACTCCTAACGTAGCTTTACCAGTTTCTACTGCTTCTGCCGTTGGATGAATAGCATCTGGGTAATCCATAGACGAATTAGAATCTGTACCAAAATTAATAACATTATAACCTTTCTCTTCTAAATGTTTTATAATTTCGAACTTGTATTCTGTACCAGCGTGATCGTTACCAATTGCAATTGTCATAATAAATTGATTTTAATTAAGTTGTGTACTACAAAAATACAGAAACTAACGGTTATCAACAGTTATAAACAATCAAAAAAATAGCTTTTTTAATAACTCTTTAGTTTTTAAGTTTTTAGCATTTTAATAGAATGTTAAGAAGTTGCAATGAAAAACTGAAAAGTATTTTTGGTGAATTCAATATTTATTACAATACAGCGAGTAGTTTAACATATGCAACTTTTTTTATGAGTTTTTGATAAAAGTTTATCAACATAAAATTTACAATTTGTTTACATAGAAATACAACATAGTTATTCAGAATATTTAGTTAATACCTGTTTATAACTATTGTTAATAACTCTACTTTTTAATTGATTTTAAAGCTTTTAAACTACTAACAACATGTAAACGTTTTTTAATAACTCAAATATTAAAATAAATATTATAAAATTTATAGTAGCTATTCACACACTATTATAACCATCATAGTTTTTTTAAAATTTTATAAAAGAAAAATAATTATAATATAGAATGTTTATAACTGTGAAAAACTCGAAAAAAAAATAAATTGAAATTAGAAAGAGAAAATTTTTGAAAAAAAATTTAAACTGTTTTCTTTTCTGCTTTTAGTAGGTAAGTGGTGTCTTTTTGAATTTCTACGCTTTTTTCTTGCGGATCTATTTTGTTAAGAGATTTGTTTACCGTTATAATGGTTACAAAGATGCCTGCAACAAAAATAATTAGAAATAAGCCGATAATTTTACGTAGATTTTTCATCTTAATTTAAAAGTCTCTTTCTATAAAGACGCTTCTTTTTAAGATTCGTTACAAAAAAATTAAGATTTTTTTAACTTTTATACTTGATAACTAATTAATTACAAAATTAATTGCTTTAGGTACAATGCTAATTTGAAGTTTACCAGAAGTTATCAACTCGCCATCTGCTTGTATAAAAGGTTTAGCATTTATAGGCGTTACCGTAATTTTTGATGTTTTGTAAGTGTTTACTTTTTTATGATTTACAATTGCACCAGAGTAAAGTTTGGGTAGATTAATTACTAAATCTAAAAAATTTAAGTTTTTAGCAATTGTTATGTCTAATAAGCCATCTGTAGTATTAACATCTTTTGTAAACTGCATTCCGCCACCAGAATATTTACAAATTCCGCATACAACCATTAAACATTTTTCTTTTAATTCTTTATTGTTTATAAGTATCTTATATGCACTTTTCTTATAAAAAATTAAACCATAAATACCTGCTAACAAATAAGATAAAGCACCAAATTTTTTAAGATATTTTAGTTTATTAACAATATATCCATCATAACCAATACCTGCTACATTGTTATAATAAATAGTATTTTTATCAGTAGTAATAACACCAATATCTTGTAAAATTGTAGTTTTTTTTGATATAATTTCTAAAGCTTTTTCTATGGAATTAGGTTGTTTGTAGGTTTTAATCCAATCGTTGCCAGTTCCTAAAGGTAATACGCCAATAGTTATATTAGAAGTTTTTACATACCTTTGCAGCATTACTCCGTTTACAACATTATGTAATGTTCCGTCTCCGCCCACAGATATAATGTTTCTATAACCCTTTTTAATAGCGTTTTGTACCAAATCTATTTCGTGTTTAGAAAACTGAGTAAAAGCAAAAGAATAGTCTAAATTTTTGTTTTTAAGTAATTGCTCAATTTTTTTCCAAATTTTAGAAAAATTTTTATTTCCAGAAGCTGGGTTTGCAATTATAAACCAAGAATTAGTATTGATTTTATCAATAGTAGACATAAATAAATTATTATAAACAAGCCAAATTACAAAATAGATTCATAACAGTTTTTTAATGCTTTATTAAACTTATAATTGTAATTTGCAGAGTACGTTAATTTTTATCAAAAAGACAGAAAGAATTAACGCTAAAACAGAAGTATAAATGACAAAAAAAAAGAAAAAAATATATAAAAAGAAAGGTAAAGTCGTAAAAAATTTAACTAAAAATATATTCAGAATTTTAAATGAAGACAGCGATAAGTTTTACAATTACAAACAAATTGCTGCAAAATTAAGTATTGTAGATACCGATGGTAAAAACCAAGTAATTAAAAAGTTGGCAGAATTAGCATCAACAAAAAAAATTGTAGAAGTAGATAGAGGTAAATTTAAAATAAATGCGGATAGAAAATACTCTGTAGGTACTTTAGATATTACATCTAACGGTAATGGTTACTTTGTTACAGAAGATTATGAAGATGATATTTTTATACCAAATGTAAATTTAGGTAAAGGTTTACACAACGATATAGTAAAAGCTTATGTATACAAAAAACGAAGCGGTAAGAAGTTAGAAGCAGATGTTGTAGAAATTTTAGAACGTGCTAAAACAGAATTTGTTGGTGTTTTACAAAAAAGTAAAAACTTTGGTTTTGTGTTACCAGACAGTAATAAAATGTATGCTGATATTTTTATTTCTGAAAATAAAATGAATGGTGCCGAACACGGAGATAAAGTACAAGCTACAATTTCTGATTGGCCACAAAACTCTAAAAATCCGTTTGGTAAAATAACCAAAGTACTAGGTAAACCAGGAGACCATAATACAGAAATGCATTCTATTTTACTAGAATATGATTTACCATACGAGTTTCCAGAAGAAGTAGAAAAAGATGCAGAAAGTTTACCGTTAGAAATTACTGAAGAAGAAATTTCTAAACGTAGAGATATGCGTAAAGATTTAACGTTTACCATAGATCCTAAAGATGCAAAAGATTTTGATGATGCTTTGTCTTTTGTAAAATTAGAAAATGGTAATTACGAAGTAGGAATTCATATAGCAGATGTTTCGCATTATTTACAACCAAAAACTATTTTAGATGATGAGGCTTATGACAGAGCAACATCTGTTTATTTGGTAGATAGAGTAGTACCAATGTTACCAGAAATGTTAAGTAATGGTGTTTGTTCTTTAAGACCACACGAAGAAAAATTAACGTTTTCTGCAGTTTTCGAAATTAATCAAAAAGCGCAAGTAGTAGGCGAGTGGTTTGGTAGAACTGTAACATATTCAGACCAACGTTTTGCTTATGAAGAAGCACAATCTATTATAGAAAATTGCGAATTATCTGATGATGTACAACCTTATACAATGCCATTAGAAACTTCTATCATAGACAAAGAATACGAAGTTACACCAGAAATTGTAGAAGCAACTTTACAGCTAGATAAATTAGCAAAAGTATTGCGTAAAAAGAGAATGAAACAAGGTGCAATTTCTTTTGATAGAGTAGAAGTGAAGTTTAATTTAGATGAAGAAGCAAACCCAGTTGGTGTTTTCTTTAAAAAATCTAAAGATGCTAATAAATTAATTGAAGAATTTATGTTATTAGCAAACAGAAAAGTAGCAGAATTTATTGGTCGTAAAAAAGGAAAACCTTCTAACGATACCTTTATTTACAGAGTTCATGATGAGCCAGATCTAGAAAAATTAGCCTCTTTACAAAACATCATTAGTAAATTTGGTTATAAGATAAATACAGAAACTAAAGAAAGTACATCTGCAACTTTAAATCAGTTATTAAATGATGTAAATGGTAAAGCAGAATCTAATATGATAGAAACTTTAGCAATCAGATCGATGTCTAAAGCAGTTTATACTACACAAAATATTGGTCATTATGGTTTAGCTTTCGATTATTACAGTCACTTTACATCGCCTATAAGACGTTATCCTGATGTAATGACACATAGATTACTGCAACATTATTTAGATGGCGGAAAATCGCCAAAAGCAGAATTGTATGAAGAAAAATGTAAACATTCTTCTAAAAGAGAAGAATTAGCATCAAAAGCAGAAAGAGATTCTATAAAATACATGCAGGTAAAATACATGCAAGATCACAAAGATGAAGTTTTTGATGGCGTAATTACAGGTGTAACAGAATGGGGTATTTATGTAGAAATTTCTACTAATAAATGCGAAGGAATGGTAAGAATTAGAGATATAAAAAGCGATTATTATATTTTTGATGAAAAACAATATGCTATTGTTGGGCAATCTACAAAAAACATGTATCAATTAGGTGATGATGTAAAAGTACAAGTTAAAAAAACAGATTTAGAGCGTAAACATTTAGATTTTAATTTAATTGAAGATTAGTTATTATGATTTTAACAACTACAAACAACATAGAAAATTTTAAAATAGTAGATTATTTAGGTATTGTAACCGGTACAGCTTACGATTCTAGTTATTCTGCTAACGGATCTAAACTATCTTTTAAAGATATGTTTAGTATGTCTAAATACTACGAAAAATATAGTTTAGCATTAGAAGGCATTAAAGAAAAAGCGTTTCAGAATTTAAAAGACAATGCGACAAAGTTAGGTGCAAATGCAGTTGTTGGTATACAATTAGATGTAGAACCGCTTGCAAACTCGTCTACACTATTGGTTTCTATTACTGGTACAGCTGTTAAAGTAAAATAAACACGTATAGATTTATAATATTTTTAATAATTTTCCTTTATTATAATGGTATAATTGTTGTTTTATATTAAATATCAAACTTATAAAAATGAAAAATTTAATCTTAGTATGTGCTTTTATTGTTGGTTTATCAACATACGCACAAAATACAATTAAACAAGATCTAGGAGACTTTAACACGCTTAAAGTATATAATGGTATAGAATTAGAGTTGATTAAAGCTTCTAGCCAAAAAATAGAAATTACAGGTGAGAAGGCAAATCTTGTTAAAATTAAAAATGTAAATAATACATTAAAACTTTCTTTACCGTTTTCTTTAAAACCATCAGATAATTCTGCAGAAGGTAAAATACTTATTAAATTATATTACAATAAAAATATAGATTTAATTGATGTAAATGAAGGTGCAACTATTACTAGTAAAGATTTTAACCAAGATAAAGTATCTTTAAATGCACAAGAAAGAGGTTTCATTAACTTAACTACAAAAACAAAGTATTTAAGTATTAGAGCAACTTCTGGCGGTATTATTAAAGTTTCTGGTGCATCTAAAAATCAAGAAGTAGATTTAGATTTGTATGGTATTTACCATGGTTTTAATTTAAAATCTACAGGTAACTCTAATGTTAAAGCAGGTACAGGTGCAAAAGCAGAAATAAATGCTGGCGAAACTTTAAATGCTAAAGTAAGTTTTGGTGGTACAATATTCTATAAAGGAAACCCAGAAGTTGTAAAAGACAAAAAGGTTATTGGTGGTATTATCGAGAAAAGAAATTAATACAGAAACAGATTAGATTGCTTTAACAACCTTTTTTGTATCTTTGTAACTTATAAAATTATATAATGATGAATAATTTATCTATTTTTTTTGGATTTGTTAGCGGACCTCAAATTGCAATTATACTTGTAGTTGTTTTATTATTATTTGGTGGAAAAAAAATACCAGAATTAATGAAAGGTTTAGGTAGCGGAATTAAGGAATTTAAAAACGCTTCTAAAGAAGAAAATCCAGAAGAAAAACTAGAAGAAAAAAAGTAGATATTAATCACTTTTTTTAACAAAATAAGAAAGCTCAATTTGTATAAATACAAGTTGAGCTTTTTAGTTATCAAATTAAAATATTCCCCCAAATATTTAATCTAAATTTCTTCGAGACAAATATAGTTTTCATTATAATATCTTTAACTTATTTGTTGTAAAAAGGAAGATTTATTGGGTTTTTGGGATAAATGGGAACGTTTAACTAATTAATCTTAATAATGATTGCTTAGAAAAACTTCTAGATACAGGTATATCTATTTCAATAACCTTAGATTTTAATAAATAACCTCTTGCATTTCCAGAAATATCTGTAATATAATTGGTGTTTACAATATAACTTTTATGACATCTAATAATAGTAGGATACTTTTCTAATTTTGCAATAATTTTTGCAAGTGTAACTCGTAATATTTTCTCATTAATTTTGTCATCCTTTTTAATAAAAAAACTTGCATAATTTCCTTGCGAAGTTACATACACTAAATTGTCGATATAAAAACTAATTTTCTCTTTACCATTTTCTGATGTTATACTAACTTCTTTTGTTAATTTTTCTGTGTTATTTAGTTCTTGTACTTTTTTTAATTCTCTAATTTCTTTAACCTTTTTTTCTCTTCGTAATCTTATATTTTTTTCATTTAGAAATACAAAAAATGTTAAGGGTATAAGGCTTACCAAAAAAGTATATGATAAGAATTGTAAAAGGTTTATTTTTCTTAGGTTATAGGGTTCTTTATAAATTTCACCAAAATACCATAAAGCAACTCCTATAAAGGTTACACCAACAAACATTAATAGTAAATTTCTGCCTATAGTCCAATTATCTTCACTAAAATAATCTTTAAAAATAAGTGCTGGTAAGTATAAAATTAAAAAAGTGGCAACAAAAGCTGTAATACCAATACCTATGGTATATGGTAATATAATTTCATCAAATTCGTGTAGATAAAAAGGTCTAAAAATATATAAAAAAAGAAAAATAAATAAACCATGATAAATACTTATCTTTAACTTATACAGAGGTTTAGGATTAAAATAATACGGTTTATTTAACCATGAAAAAATAGCTTTCATTAATATTTTTTAGTAAAAATATAAAAATTTAATAAAAAAAGACAGTAATTTATATTACTGTCTTTTTAGTTTTGTTATCAAGAAGAATTAATTATTCTTCTAATTTTTTAGTTTTAGCATTTTTCATTGCTTCGCCAATTTGGTTACTTGCAGTAAAACTTGCAACCATATCGTTTAGCATTTGGCTACCTGCTTGTGGCGAGTTTGGTAATAAAATTAAATTACTATTTGTTTCTTGTCCGATAGATTGTAAAGTATCATAATGTTGTGTTACAACAATTAAAGCAGATGCTTCTTGCGAGTTGATACCAACTTTGTTTAAAACTTCTACAGATTCTTCTAAACCACGAGCAATTTCTCTTCTTTGATCTGCAATACCTTGTCCTTGTAAACGCTTGCTTTCTGCTTCTGCTTTAGCTCTTTCTACAATTAAAATACGTTGTGCATCTCCTTCAAATTGTGCTGCTGTTTTTTCTCTATCTGCAGCGTTAATTCTATTCATGGCAGCTTTTACTTGGGCATCTGGATCTATATCTGTTACTAAAGTTTTAATAATATCATAACCATAATCTGTCATGTATTCTTGCAATTCTCTTTTTACTGCAATTGCAATATCATCTTTTTTAACAAAAACGTCATCTAATTTCATTTTTGGTACTTCTGCTCTTACAACATCAAAAACAAAAGAAGTAATTTGATCGTGTGGATAATCTAATTTATAAAACGCATCATAAACTTTATCTCTTATAACTTTGTATTGTACAGAAACTTTTAATTTTACAAATACATCATCTAAAGTTTTTGTTTCTATAATTACATCTAACTGCTGAATTTTTAAACTTAACTTACCAGAAACTTTATCTATTAAAGGTATTTTAAATTGAAGACCAGATTGTCTTATACTTTGAAATTTTCCGAAACGTTCTATAATAGCTGCGCTTTGCTGTTTTACAATAAAAAAGGATGCAAATATTATAACTGCAGTAATAACAATAAGAATAATAAATGGTGGTGATATCATAACAAGGTTTTTAATAGTTAATAAATAGTTGAATTGTAAATATACTTCTTTTAAGCATTTAATTATTTGACGCAGATTTGTTTATAATGTTACATTTTAAAATAAAAAAAACCTCTCGAAATTAACGAGAGGCTTTTTATTTAGTTGTAATAATTATAATTTTTCTATGGCGTTTTTAAGTCTTAGTAAAGTTTCTTCTTTACCAATCATAGCAATAATATCAAACAAATGTGGGCCAGCTAATTTACCAACCAAACTTAATCTTAATGGTTGCATAACTTTACCAAAACCAACTTCTTTCGCAGTTATCCATTCTTTTACTTCCTTTTCTGTATTTTCTGATGAAAAATCTTCGATTGATGAAATTACGGTAATTAATTCATTCATTAAATCTGCAGTTCCTTCTTTCCAATTTTTCTTAGAAGCTTTGGCATCGTATTCTGTTGGTGTTTCAAAAAAGAAACTAGATAAATCCCAAAAATCATTTACAAAAACAGCTCTTTCTTTAATAGCAGAAACAACTTTTAAAACGTATTCTTTGTCTTTTGTGATTCCTTTATCTGCTAAAATCGGTAAAAATACTTCTGTTAGTTCAGTATCAGACTTTGTTTGCATGTATTGCTGATTGAACCACTTTGTTTTATCCGGACTAAATTTAGCACCAGATTTACTAACTCTTTTTAAATCGAAAGCTGCAATTAATTCTTCTAAAGAGAAGATTTCTTGTTCTGTACCAGGATTCCATCCTAAGAAAGCTAACATGTTTATAAAAGCATCATTAAAATAACCATCTTCTTTATAACCACGTGAAACATCACCAGTTTTTTCGTTGGTATATTCTAACGGAAATACAGGAAATCCTAATTTATCTCCGTCTCTTTTACTTAATTTACCTTTACCAACTGGTTTTAAAATTAATGGTAAATGAGCAAATTTTGGTGCTTCCCAACCAAATGCTTTATATAACAATACGTGTAATGGCATAGATGGTAACCATTCTTCACCTCTAATTACATGCGTAATTTCCATTAAATGATCATCAACAATATTTGCTAAATGATAAGTTGGCATACCATCTCCTTTAAATAAAATTTTATCATCTAAAGTATTGGTATCAATTTTAATATTTCCACGAATTTCGTCTTCCATTCTTAAAAGTTCGTCTTGCGGAGTTTTAAAACGGATTACATAATTTTCGCCAGCATTTATTTTTGCTTGCACTTCATCATCAGTTAAAACCAAAGAATTTACCAATTTGCCTTTTTCTCTATTATGCCAATTGTAAATAAAGGTTTTTCCTTCTGCTTCGTGTCCTTTTCTATGTGCATCTAATTGTTCTGATGTATCAAAAGCATAATAAGCCCAACCAGTTTTTATTAAAATATCTGCGTATTCTTTATAAAGATTTTTACGTTCAGATTGTCTGTATGGTCCAAATTTTTCATTTTTATTTGGTCCTTCATCAAAAGGAATATTACACCATTCTAAAGCGTCTATAATATATTGTTCGGCATTTGCAACGTAACGAGTTTGGTCTGTATCTTCTATACGTAATACAAAAGTACCGTTGTATTTTTTTGCAAATAAATAATTATATAAAGCTGTTCTTACACCACCAATATGTAAAGGTCCTGTAGGACTTGGTGCAAAACGCACACGAACATTAGATTCCATTTTTTTCTGTTTTTTAATGCTGCAAAGATAGTTTTTAAAAGAGAAAATAGAAATTAGAGACCAAAAAAAAGACTTTAGAATATTATTTTCTAAAGTCTGTATTATTTAATAATATTTTGGCTTAAAATGTATTAAAAATTCCGATTGAAAAAGCTGTTTTTTTAGGAACGTTATTACCAAAAAAAGCATTACCAAAACTTGTTGTAATACCTAAATCGCACAACTGTAAAATTCCTTTTAATCCGTAAGCACCATATTCTTGATCTGTTACATATAAACCATTTCTTGGTGTTAATGTTTGCGGATTAATTTCACCTGGTTTGTATACACCATTATCTAAATTCTTTACAATATCTACAAAGCCAATTAACCAAATATTTTTTGATATTTTACCACCAAATTCTCCACCAATTTTAAAATTATTACTGTAATCGTTTGTTCTTATATCTGCACCAATTTGTGTTTGTAAAAATGTTTTACCAAAACTTTTACCAATTAGCAATTGAGGTGTAAAGGTAAAAGCATCGTAGCCAGTTCTAATTTTTGTGTTTTCATCAAAAGTACTTGTGTTTAATTCTGTAACCAATTGCCCAGAAATAACCCAATTTTTATTATAAAATTGATGTTTTAAACCCAAAGATATATTACCAAAAGCAGTTTTAGAACCAGAATCTAAGCTAGATATTAAATTGTTAGTATCTTCTGTTTTTATAGATTTTAAAGGGATATTAAAAACAAATGCTGTTTTATTTGTTAACCCATATTCACCGTAGATTTGATACGTTTTATCTGTAATATTTTTCTCGGTTTTATAATCTGGATCGCCAAATAATTCGTTATAATTCGCTATGGAAGTGTAAGATAAATTTAGAAACAAATCTTTCTTTTCTTTTGTCCACGGACTTTGAGAAAATGCTGATAAACTTGCTATAAAAAATACTATTTTAAGGCTATTTTTCATGATCTTTTTTTTATTTAAATTTAGTTGCAAACTTTTTTAAAAACTTACAAAAAGCTTTTAACATTTAATTTCATTGTAAATCCTATCAAAAATACTATTTTTATTAGTTGATTATGAGCGCATTTAAAATAATTGAGCAAAAGCTACATCAGTTTACAAGAAAATATTACGTAAACGAATTAATTAAAGGAGTAATTTTATTTCTTTCTTTAGGATGTTTATATTTCTTTTTTACTCTTTTTTTAGAGTATTTTTTATGGTTAAAACCAACGGCAAGAACTTTTTTGTTTTGGCTTTTTATTTTAGTAGAATTATTTCTATTAATTAAGTTTATTGCTATTCCAATTTTTAAATTATTTGGTCTACGAAAAGGGATTTCTTTAAAAGAATCATCAGCAATTATTGGCAATCATTTTCCGGATGTAAAAGATAAATTGTTAAATGTAATTCAGTTACAAGAATCGTCTTTACAATCAGAATTATTATTGGCAAGTATCAATCAAAAATCTAATGATTTACAACCGATTCCTTTTGTTAAAGCAATTGATTTTACTCAGAATAAAAAGTATTTAAAATATGCTATTTTTCCTATTTTAATTTTTTTAACTATCTTATTTACAGATAGTAAACAAATTTTTTCAGAAAGTTTAGATAGAGTTGTAAACCATAGAACTGCATATACGCCGCCAGCACCTTTTTATTTTGATATTATCAATACTTCTTTAAAAGTAATTCAAGGAAATTCTATTACAATAGATGTAAAAACGATTGGTGAAGTTTATCCATCCGAAGTAAAAATTCATTTTAATAACGAGCAATATTTTCTTAACAATAATAACAATGGTACTTTTTCTTACACTTTTTCTGATGTTTTAAATCCTGTTGATTTCTATTTAGAATCTAACGGAGTTTTATCGAATAATTACAAAATAGACATTGTAAAAACACCAGTTATTAACAATATAAGTTTAGAATTAAAATATCCTTTTTACACAGGCAAAAAAAATGAAGTTATAAATAATTCTGGTAATTTAATTGTACCAGAAGGCACAAAGATTAATTGGTTGGTTACTGCAGTAAATACTAACCAAGTTTTTTTTATCAATAATAACAAAAGGGAAAAATTTAAAAGTGAAGGACAAGATAATTTTACATTTTCTAAAAGAATAAGAAATACTGTTAATTATGAAATTTCTTCTTCTAATGCTAATTTACAAGATTATGAAAATTTACAATTTTCTGTAAATGTTATAAAAGATGAATTGCCAGAAATTGAAGTGAAAACAAATATCGATTCCATTTCTAGAGGTACTGTTTTTTTTGCTGGTCAGATTTCTGATGATTATGGTTTAAAGAAATTAGAATTAATTTATTATGATGAAAATAATCCTGAAGCAATTAAAACACATCAAATAAAAATTTCTAGTACAAATGTTCAAACCTTTTTTTATGAATTTCCAAATAATCTAAACTTACAAAAAGGTATTAATTATGAATTATTTTTTGAAGTTTTTGATAATGATGCTGTAAACGGAAGTAAGAAAGCGCGTACTAAAATTTTTAAATATCGTCAAAAAACAAATGATGAAGTAGAAGAGGAGCTTTTGCAAGAACAACGTAACACAATTAATAGTTTGGAAAACTCTATTCAGAAACAACAAAAACAACAGAAAGACTTAGATCAAATAAAAGAACAACTTCAGAATAAGAAAAAGTTAGGTTGGAATGATAAAAAGAAGGTTGAGAGTTTTATAAAAAGGCAAGAACAATATAAAAATATGATGCAACGTCAAACAGATATGTTGCAAGAAAATTTAGATGAAAAGAAAGAACAATCTGAAGATTTACAGAATAAAAAAGAAGAATTAAAAAAGCGCATCGAAGAATTAAAGAAAACCGATAAGCAACAAAAACTTTTAGATGAAATTGCAAAACTTGCAGAAAAGTTAAACAAAGAAGACTTGGTTAAAAAGGCTAAACAACTAGCACAACAAAATAAACAACAACAAAGAAGTTTAGAACGTATGTTAGAATTAACAAAGCGTTTTTACGTTGAGCAAAAAACCATGCAAATTGCTAATAAGTTAGATCAATTATCAAAAAAACAGGAAGATTTATTAAAGCAAGATTCATTAGATTTATATTCGCAAAAACAAATTAACAAAGAGTTTAACGAATTAAAAGAAGAATTAGATGAATTGGCTAAGGACAATGAAAAATTAAAAGAGCCAATGGAATTGCCAGATGTTGAAGATGAAAAAGAGGCAATAGATACTACTTTAAAAAAGTCTGAAGAAGATATTCAAAAAAAGGATCAAAAGTCTGCTAAAGATTCTCAGAAAAAAAGTGCTGCTAAGATGAAAGAAATGAGTTCTAAAATGCAACAAGCGATGATCGAGATGGAAGGAGAATCGATAGAAGAAAATATGGATGATCTTCGTAAAATTTTAGAAAATTTAGTCACTTTTTCTTTCAAACAAGAAAACTTAATGAATAAGTTTAGTGAGATTTCTACTACGCATCCTGATTTTGGTAAAGATTTAAAAAAGCAAAATGACATAAGAACCTATTTTGAACATATAGATGATAGTTTATATGTGCTTTCTATGCGTCTACCTAAAATTTCGGCTAAAATACAAGACGACTTATCATCTGCACATTATAATTTAGAACAGTCTTTAGAAAATTTTTCAGAAAATAGGTTTAACAACGGTGTTTCTAATCAACGTTATGTGATGACAGCTACAAATAATTTAGCAGATTACTTAAGTAATATGTTAAATAGTATGAAAAATGCTTCAATGAAAATGGGTAAAGGAAAAGGAAAGGGTAAAGGTAATGGCTTTAGTTTACCTGATATCATTAAAAAACAAGGTGAACTTTCAGAGAAGATGCAACAAGGCATGAAAAAAGGGTCGAAACCCGGAGAAAGTAAATCAGGTGGTAAAGAAGGTAAGAAACCAGGAGATAAAAAAGGAGAAAAAGGGCAATCTGGAAAAGATGGAAAAGACGGTAAAGACGGAAAAGGAAATAAAAAAGGTAATGGTGAAGGAAATAGCGAGGGTGGAAATGGAAAACATAATGGACAAGGTAATTCTGACAACGATGATTTAGATGGAGAACTTTATGAAATTTATAAAGAACAAACACAACTTAGACAACAACTTCAAGATGCAATAAAAGAATCTGGTGAATCAGGTTCTGGAAACAATTCTAATGCAAAAAAGGTTTTAAAAACGATGGAGCAGTTAGAAAACGAAATATTAGAAAAAGGTTTTAACGCTGCTACAATTCAGAAAATGCAGCGCCTTAATTACGAATTATTAAAATTAGATAAAGCAGCTTTAGAACAAGGAAAAGATAGTAAGCGTAAATCTAATACTAATAATTTACTTAATAAACGTAATACTATTAAAGCTTTAGAATTTAAAAAGCAGTTTTACAATCAAATAGAAATATTAAACAGACAATCATTACCTTTGCAACAAAAGTATAAATTAAAGGTTAGAGAATATTTTTCTCTACCTAAGAATAAAGCAAAATGATTACGTTTAATTACGAAACCAATTTTAAATTAGATAATGAGAGTTCAACAGAAAATTGGATTCAAACTATTATTGATAAACATAACTGTGAGTTAGGTGAAATTAATTATATTTTTTGTGATGATAATTATCTTCATAAATTAAATGTTCAATTTTTACAACACGATACACTTACAGATATTATTAGTTTCGATAATTCACTTGGTAAACTTATTAATGGTGATATATATATTTCTATTGAAAGGGTAGAGGATAACGCCAAAGATTTTAAAGTTTCATTCATTGAAGAATTGCATAGAGTAATTATTCACGGCGTTTTACATTACATTGGTTTTAAAGATAAAACTGAAGCTGATCAAAATGAGATGACTTTACAAGAAAATCTTGCTTTAAAAGAGTTAAAATATTAAAAATCAATAAGTTAATTTACACGTTTCACGTGGAACTATAAAAAATGAGTTTATTTTCAACAACATTTGATGTTATAGTAGTTGGTGGTGGTCACGCAGGGAGTGAAGCAGCAGCTGCGAGCGCAAATATGGGTGCACACACATTGTTAATTACAATGAATTTGCAAAATATTGCGCAAATGAGTTGTAATCCTGCAATGGGTGGAATTGCAAAAGGACAGATAGTAAGAGAGATTGATGCGTTAGGAGGTTATAGCGGAATTGTGACTGATAAAACAGCAATACAATTTAAAATGCTTAATAAGTCTAAAGGTCCAGCAATGTGGAGTCCAAGAGCACAATCTGATAGAATGCAATTTGCAGAATGTTGGAGAACGATGCTAGAGCAAACAGATAATTTAGATTTTTATCAAGATTCTGTAAATGGTTTATTGTTTGATGGTGATAAAATTGTTGGTGTAAAAACTGCTTTAGGTTTAGAGATAAAATCTAAAACTGTTATTGTTACAGCTGGTACTTTTTTGAACGGATTGATTCATATTGGTGATAAAAGTTTTGGTGGTGGTAGAGCAGGTGAAGGAGTGTCAAAAGGAATTACAGAAGATTTAGTTGCGAAAGGTTTTGAAGCTGGAAGAATGAAAACTGGAACTCCGCCAAGAGTTGATGGTAGATCCTTAGATTATTCTAAAATGTTAGAGCAACCTGGTGATGAAATTACAGAAAAGTTTTCTTATTTGCCAACCACAAAAGCATTACAAAAACAACGTTCTTGTTGGTTAACTTATACAAATCTTGATGTTCATGATTTACTTCGTGAAGGTTTTGATCGTTCGCCAATGTTTAATGGTAGAATACAATCTACGGGTCCGAGATATTGTCCTTCGATAGAAGATAAAATAGATCGTTTTGCAACGAAAGATAGACATCAAATTTTTGTAGAACCAGAAGGTTGGTCTACTGTAGAAATGTATGTAAATGGTTTTTCTACTTCTTTGCCAGAAGATATTCAAGATAAAGCAATACGTTCTATAGAAGGTTTTGAAAATGTAAAGTTTTTAAGATATGGTTATGCGATAGAGTATGATTATTTTCCGCCTACACAATTAACACACACTTTAGAAACAAAGTTAATAGAGAATTTATATTTTGCTGGTCAAATTAACGGAACAACAGGTTATGAAGAAGCTGCTTCGCAAGGTCTAATGGCTGGTGTAAATGCTGCTTTAAAAGTACAAGATAAAGAACCTTTTATCTTAAAAAGGAATGAAGCTTATATTGGTGTTTTAATTGATGACTTAATTACTAAGGGTACAGAAGAACCATATAGAATGTTTACTTCTCGTGCAGAATATAGAACTTTGTTAAGACAAGATAATGCAGATCTAAGATTAACACCAAGAGGTTTTGAAATTGGTTTAGCTTCTAAAGAACGTATGGATCGTGTTTTAGAAAAGCAAGAAAAGACAGAAATGTTGATTCAGTTTCTGCATAAAACTAGTGTAAAACAAGAAGAGGTAAATCCTATTTTAGAGGCTAAAAATTTAGCATTAGTGAATCAATCTATGAAATTGTTTAAAATTGCTGCAAGACCTCAATTGTCTTTCGATGATTTTAAATCTATAAAAAAATTAAATGATTTTATACTTGAAAATAATATACAAAAAGATGTTATAGAACAAGCTGAAATTCATTTAAAATATTCCGGATATATTGATAAAGAAAAGAACAATGCAGATAAATTAAATAGGTTAGAAAATGTTGTAATACCTTCTAATTTTAAATACGAAAAAGTAAAATCTCTTTCTTTTGAAGCTAGAGAAAAATTAAATAAAATTAAACCAGTATCTATTTCGCAAGCAAGTAGAATTAGCGGTGTATCACCTAGTGATATTTCTGTGCTTTTGGTTTATATGGGAAGATAAAAAAAAGAAAAATTGCAAATGTTCCTCGTGGAACAAATTTAAAAATTAAGTAATATGGAGAATGAAAAAGAACTCTATACAAATTTAATCCCTCTTTTAAATTGTAAAGATTATACTGTTTCTGGTGATACTTTTGAAGTAATGCAGAACCAAGATTATGAAATGCTGGTTACGTCTCCTGTGCCAGTAGATTTAGAAAACTACTATAAAAGTGAAAACTACATTTCACATACAGATAGTAAAAAATCACTTTTCGATAAAGTTTATCAAAAAGTAAAAAACCATACTTTAAAACAAAAGTTAAGTTTACTTAATTCTTTTAAAACAGAAACTAAATCTGTTTTAGATGTTGGTGCTGGAACCGGAGATTTTTTAAAAGTTTGTAAAAATAATAGTTGGGAAACTTTTGGAGTAGAACCAAGTTTAGATGCTAAAAAAATTGCTGAAACTAAAGGTGTCTTTTTAGAAAGTGATTTGTTTGAAATTTCAAATAAGAAATTTGATGTTATTACTCTTTGGCATGTTTTAGAACATGTAGAGAGTTTAAAGAAAACTATTAAAACTTTAAAAAAATTATTAAAGCCAAATGGTAGGGTAGTGGTTGCTGTACCTAATTATAAAAGTTACGATGCAAAGTATTATAAAGAATATTGGGCTGCTTATGATGTACCAAGACATCTTTGGCATTTTAGTCAATGTTCTATTCATAAATTATTTTCTGAAGTAGAAATGATAGTAGAAAATACTTTACCTATGAAATTTGATAGTTATTATGTTTCATTATTAAGCGAAAAATACAAATCAGGTAAATCGAACCCTTTAAAAGCAAGTTACGTTGGTTTTGTATCAAATTTTAAAGCAAGATCAACTTCTGAGTATTCCTCACTGATTTATGTTCTTAAAAACTACTAAAAACAGATTTCTAAAGGTTTTAATTGTATTTTAATTGCTTAAATGTATAAATACTATCTAATAATTAAAAAAGGTCTTAAAACACGTGTTTTAAGACCTTTTTTAATAGTTTTTAATTATTTTAAATTTATATTTAATAGTTTTTAATTATTTAGAAGATAAACACCAATTACTGTTAAGATAAAATAGACGGTTAAAGACATCGCTCCTGCATAATCTTTTGCAAGACGTTGACCAACTAATAAAAAAAGTAAAGTAATCGCAGAGAGCTCAATTCCTAACAAAGCAATTTCTTTGGCTTCTGATGTGTAAATTTGGTAAACTCCAATAAGCATTAATATTGATGCGATAATTTCTACAACTAAAACTACAGCAAGTAAAACCGGAACGTAATTTTTTAATGGAGAGTTTTTAAAATGATCTTTAATAAATGCAATATTTCCTTTCCAGTCTGTTATTTTATCGATGCTAGATTGTACATAAGTAATTATTAAAAAGAAAAGAATTAAAATTTCTGCAGGATAATTAGATAATAATTTCATGTTTTTATTTTCCGAATAATCGTTTAAAAAATCCTTTTGTTTTAGTTGTAGCTTCTTCTATTCCTTCTTTAGCATCTTCTGCTAAATCTGCTAAATTTTCTACTGCATCACTGGCTATTTCAGAGGCTTTTTCAGAGACATCTTCTAATACTTCTTTGGCATCATCTGTATATTCATCTAACTTATCTTTAACTTTGTCAATATTTTCTTCAGAAAAAGTTTCATTCATTTTTTCTTTTACTGTTTCAAAAGCTTCTTTAGATTCTTCTTTTAACTCTGTTGCTTTATCTTTTACCTCATTTTTAAGCTCTTTTGCTTGTTGTTTTATATTTTCTAAAGCATTTTTATCAGTGTTTTTTACACTTTTATTTGGTGTTAAATCTTCATTCATTTTTATTAATTATATGATTATCAGTGTTTTATTTATTTAAAAGCTTCATCTACTGGCTCCCAAAGTTCTATTTTATTGTTTTCGTTGTCTAAAATCCATCCAAATTTACCATATTCAAATTCCTGAATTTCACCAACAACAGTTACACCTTCTTCTTTTAGTTGTGCTAATAATTCAACTAAATTTTCTACCCTATAATTAAACATAAAGTCTTTTTTAGAAGGTTCAAAATAATCTGTATCGCTGCTAAAAGGACTCCATTGTGTGGTAGCGTCTTTACCGTCTTTATCTTTCCACCAAAAAGTAGCACCCCAATCGTCTGTATTAAAACCTAAATGTTTTTGATACCAATCTTTTGCATTTTTTGGATTGTCAGATTTAAAAAATACACCACCAATTCCTATTACTTTTCCTTTTTTCATCTATTTGTTATTAATTGAAGATTCATACAAAGAAATCCAATCTTCTACAGTTACTTTTTTACACAATGCTGCAATTAACTCAAACGGAATTTCTTCTATTTTTTTGAATCGGATACAACTTTTACCCATATCTAATTTTCTTTTGCAATGTTTTGGATATTCATTTACAAACCAATTCTTCAATTTTTCATCTGCATAAATACCGCTATGATATAAATTTATAGAATTTTTTTGTGATGCAAAACTCATAAAAGGCAATGGTTCTTTTGGATTGCAATGATAACCGTTTGGATAAATTGAATGTGGTACATAAAAGCTAATAAAATTGTATTGGATACCTTCTTCAAATCCTTTTGGTAGATTTTCTTTGATAGTTTTACGCAGTTTTTTAAGCGTTTCTTGTCGCTCTTTCGGAACCTGATTTATATAATCTTCTGGTGAATTTGCCTTGTATTGCATTTGTATAAATTTAGTGCTAACAAGTTAACAAAATTTAGATTTAATTTTATTTACAATAGTTTGAGCTAATCTTTCTTTGCTTTCAATTGTCCATCCGGCAACATGAGGTGATAAGATAACTCTATCAGAATTTATTAAATATTCGAAAGCTTCTGGCATTTTATTATCTGAAAAAAGGTTTTCGAATGATGATTTTTCGTATTCTAAAACATCCAAACCTGCGCCTAAAATTTTACCAGATTTTAGAGCATCAACCAAATCTTTAGTAACAACAGATGTTCCACGTGCGGTATTTATCAACCAAAAATTCTTTTTAAAATTATTGATAAACGCTGCATTAATCATATTTTTAGTTAAAGGTGTTTGTGGTGTATGTAAACTTAAAACATCTGCTTTTTCTTGCAATTCTTTTAAAGAAACTTGCTTGCAGTTTTTGTCTCCAACATTTGGTTTTAAATCATAACAAAGTACTTCTACATCAAAACCGCGTAATTTTTTAGCAAAAGATTTTCCCATATTACCATAACCAATTAAACCTACTGTTCTACCGTCTAATTCTATGCCTCTATTATCTTCTCGAAGCCATTTGCCAGTTCTAACCTCTTTATCGGCTTTATTTAGCTTGTTAAATAAAGAAAGTAGCATTGCTAAAGAATGTTCGCCTACAGCGTTTCTATTGCCTTCTGGTGCAGCAATTAGAGTTATTCCTTTGCTTTCGGCATAATCACAATCTATATTTTCTAAACCAGCGCCAACTCTACCAATAAATTTTAAATTTTTGGCTTTATCTAAGAATCCTTTATCAATAGAAAAACGACTTCTAATGATAAAACCATCATACAAATGAATTTTTTCTTCGACAGTTTTTTTTGAAGAAGTATAATCTTCATCATTAGTAAAACCTAAAGTATTTAATTGATTTATTAACAATGGATGGTTAGAGTCTAAATGTAAAATTTTCATGTTTTTTACTTTAATTTATTGGATAAAAATAAAGGCAGAAATCTAAAAAATGTCTCTAGATTTCTGCCTTAATATAAAATTATAAGTTTTAATTTTTATTAGTATTGTTCTTTTTCGCTTGGGAAATCTCCGCTTTTAACATCAGAAATATAATTCTCGAAAGCGCCTGTCATGTCTTTGTATAAATCTAAATATCTACGTAAAAAACGAGGATTAAATTCATGTGTCATTCCAATCATATCATGCGTAACCAAAACTTGTCCGTCTACGCCGTTACCAGCACCAATACCAATTACTGGAATTGTTAATGCATCTGCTACTTTTTTAGCTAAAGAAGCCGGTACTTTTTCTAGAACCAATGCAAAACAACCAATTCTCTCTAACATTAATGCATCTTCCATTAATTTTTCTGCTTCTTCTTCTTCTTTTGCTCTTACGGTATACGTACCAAATTTATAGATAGATTGTGGTGTTAAACCCAAGTGCCCCATTACCGGAATACCAGCATTTAATATTCTTTTTATAGATTCTTTAACCTCTTTACCACCTTCTAATTTTATAGAATGTCCGCCAGATTCTTTCATAATTCTAATAGCAGAACGTAGTGCTTCTTTTGGGTCAGATTGATAACTACCAAAAGGTAAATCTACCACAACCAAACAACGTTCTATTGCTCTAACTACAGAACTTGCATGATAAATCATTTGATCTAAAGTAATTGGCAATGTTGTTTCGTGACCCGCCATAACGTTAGATGCAGAATCTCCTACAAGTAAAACATCGATTCCAGAACCATCTAAAATTTTTGCCATTGTAAAATCGTAAGCAGTTAACATGGATATTTTTTCTCCATTTGCTTTCATTTCTACCAAAGATTTTACGGTAACACGTTTATATTGCTTCTTAGCTACAGACATATTTTTATCATTTTATTAGGTTGTAAAAGTAAGGAATATCAATAGATATTTTGGTATTTAAAATTCTAGTGATAAAAAATTATTATTTTAAAATTAGTAGTTTTATGTTTTTAAAAATCAAAACAGTATGTTACAAAAGTTCGTTTTTATTATTTTAGTTTTAATATCTAATGTGTTATTTGCTCAAAATAAATCAGAAGAAATAGCAATTAAAAATGTTATTCATACTTTTTTTGAAGGATTACACAAAGGTGATAGTACAATTATGAAAAAGACTTTGCATAAAAATATTAAAATACAAACCACAAGTACAAATAAAAAAGGTTTACCTATTCTAAAAACAGAAACTAGAAATCAATTATTAACAAGTATTGCTACTAAAAATCCGGAGCATGTTTATTTAGAAAAATTACTGTCTTACACAATTAAGATTGATGGAAATTTAGCTTCTGTTTGGACACCTTATGAGTTTTATTTTAATGAGAATTTTAGTCATTGTGGTGCAAACTCTTTTCAGTTGTTTAATGACAACGGAACCTGGAAAATTATTTATTTAGTTGATATGAGACGAAGAGAAGATTGTAACTATTTAAAAGAAAAAAATTAACGTTATCTTTGAGGCTTTAAATTATCAATGGCAGAAAAAATACACACAATAAATACAAATAAATGGATAGATAATTATGCCGATTATTTGTATAATTACGCTATTTCTCGTGTTAATAACAGTGATTTGGCCAAAGATCTTGTGCAAGAAACTTTTTTTGCAGGATTAAAATCTGCAAAGAATTTTAAAGGAAAAGCTTCTGAAAGAACTTGGTTGGTTTCTATTTTAAAAAGAAAAATTATAGATCATTATAGAAAAATAAATTCTAAAAAAGGACAGGCAGAAGTTCGAATGAATTTTTATAATGATGGTGAAAATGAAGGAGATTGGTTAGAAGAAAGAGTACCACAAAAATGGGATAATACTTCTGAAACTTCTATAGAAAATGAAGAATTAAAAGACCAATTAGAAGCTTGTATAGACAATTTGCCAGAAAAATATGCAATGGTTTTTAGAATGAAAACTGTGCAAGAATTTGAAACGGAAGAAATTTGTAAGGAGTTAGATATTACAGCGTCAAACTTATGGGTTATTATACACAGAGCTAGAACTCAGCTTAGAAAATGTATGGAAGATAACTGGTTTAATAATTAAGAAATGTTTAAGAGTTTAAAAATTACCTGCGACGAAGCCACAGCAATTTGTGATAAAAACCAATATGGTGAAGCTTCTATTAAAGAGCTAATAAAGTTAAATATTCACTTTATTAAATGTAGAATTTGTGCAAAATATACCAAACAAAACATGGCTTTAAGTAAACTTTACAAAGGCTATTCTAAAAATTGTAAGAGTATAAAACATTGTTTGTCATCCGAAGAAAAAGACGCTTTAAAAAATGCTTTAGAAGAAAGCAGACAATAAAACAAATAACAATATTAAAAAACGGAACTTATAATTTATAAGTTCCGTTTTTTTGTATTTTTGAACTTCTTAATCGTTATAAAATGCACTTTTTACCAGAAAAATTAGACAGTTACGTTGTTGCACATTCGCAAATAGAACCTAAAATTTTACAAGAACTTACTAAAGAAACTTGGCAAAAAGTTTTAAATCCTAGAATGTTAAGTGGTGCTTTTCAGGGTAGAATATTATCGATGATTACAAAATTGATTCAGCCAAAATCTATCTTAGAAATTGGAACTTACACAGGTTATTCTGCTTTGTGTTTGGCAGAAGGTTTGCATAAAAATGGTGAGATAATCACTTTAGACAAAAATGAAGAATTAGAAACACTTCAAAATAAATATTTCGAAAAATCTGGTTTTAGAAATAAAATTACGCAACATGTTGGTAACGCAATAGAAATTATACCAACTTTAGATAAAAAGTTCGATTTGGTGTTTATAGATGCAGACAAATCTAACTACATAAATTACTTTCATTTAATTATCGATAAAATGAATTCTGGCGGAATAATTTTATCTGATAATGTACTTTGGAGTGGTAAAGTTGTCGAAGAATTAGATCCAAAAGACAAAGACACTAAAGTACTTTTAGAATATAATAGGTTGTTAAATGAAGATGAAAGAATAGAAACTGTATTGTTGCCAATACGAGATGGTTTAACAATAAGTAGAGTAAAATAAACGTTAAAATTGCCTTTTAATAGGACCTGTAAAATCGTCTATATCATCTTTAACAGCATTAATTTCTTTATTAATGTCTTTAGCGATATTTGTATCTAAACCAGTTTTTTCTGAACTGTCTTTAATTTCCCTTTTAATATCATTGGTGGCATCTTTTACTTGCCTAATACCTTTACCCAAACCTCTAGCAATTTCGGGTATTTTATCTGCACCAAAAACCATTACAACGATTAACATAATCACCATAATCTCTGGACCACTAATAAATAAGAATACTGTATTCATAGTACAAAGATAGTCAGTTATTTTTATAAAAAGAATAAACTATAATTGTTTAACGCAATTTTCTGGTTTTCTATATCAAATAACCAAATAATTATGTATTTTTACTAAAAAAAATATGCTTTTTCTTACTTCTTTTGGTGCCATAGTTATTTTTGGTCTTTTATTAATTTTAGTTATTACAGCACTTGTACTTGCTTCAAAAAGTGAAAGTAATTTACGTTTTTTAATTTGGGGTGCAATTATTTTGTTTGTTCCGTTTTTAGGCGCAATTGCATGTATAATTAACTACTACGCTACTAAAAATAAGGTAAAATCTGCTTAAAGATTATTTGAAGTTTAATTTTGCTTGTCTATCGTACATAATAATACTTCCGGCAACAGAAACATTCAAACTCAATTCCGATTTAAATTTTACCAAATGATGCGATTTCTCTATCGCAATTTTAGACATTCCGTGATCTTCTGCGCCCAATAAATACACACAACGTTTAGGGTGTTTAAAGGTTTCTAATTGCACTGCTTTTTCATCTAATTCTACACCAACTAACATTGCACCTTTTGGTAGGTTTTTAAAAAAATTATCAAAAGTTTCATAATGAAAATAAGGCATGGCACCCACAGCTTTATGTGTATCGCAAGCTTGTTTTGCATATCTATTGCCAATTGTAAAAATAAAACTTGCGCCCATATTTTGTGCAGAACGCCATAAAACGCCTAAGTTTTCTGGTGTTTTCCCATTTTGAATTCCGATACCGAAAAAACCTTGTTCTAAATTGTTTACCATTATTATATTTGTTTTTTTAATACTTAGGCAATAATATATTTTTTTGTAAATTGTAATTACTTTTCAAACTCAATCAATAAAAAATGATAACTTCTTCTGAAATTGCTATAATAGTTGGACTTTGTTATATACTCTTAATACCATTTTTTGGATTTAAGATAAAATATATATTATTGTTTGTATTGTGTGGAATTTTCTTATCGACTTTAAATATAATTTTTAAAGAGGACAAAGATATAATTTTAGATGTTTTAAGTCTTTTTTTACTAATTTTTCCTTTTGTAATAATAAGAATTAAATCAGAAGATTTAATTAAAGAAAAGTATAAGTAAGCTATTTCTTAACCAACATTCGTTTAATTTCATTCAACTTCATTAAGGCTTCAATAGGTGTTAGAGCATCTATATTTGTTGCTAAAATTTCTTCTTTAATATTTTCTAATAAAGGATCATCTAGTTGAAAGAAACTCAATTGCATTTCTTCTTCTTGGGTTTGTTTTAAAACGTCTTTTACTTCAGAATTCTTGTTGTTTTTCTCTAATTTTTCTAAAATTTTATTTGCTCTATGAATCACCATATTTGGCATTCCAGCAAGTTTAGCAACATGAATTCCAAAACTATGATTAGATCCACCAGAAACCAATTTACGTAAGAAAATAATGTTGTCTTCCAACTCTTTTACAGACACATTAAAGTTTTTAATACGCTCGAAGGTTGTTGTCATTTCATTCAATTCGTGGTAATGCGTAGCAAAAAGTGTTTTTGCTTTGGTTGGGTGTTCGTGTAAGAACTCAGAAATGGCCCAAGCAATCGATATTCCGTCATAAGTAGAAGTTCCTCTACCAATTTCATCTAATAAAATTAAACTACGCTCAGAAACGTTATTTAAGATTGATGCAGTTTCATTCATTTCTACCATAAAGGTAGATTCGCCCATAGAAATATTGTCACTGGCACCAACTCTAGTAAAAATTTTATCTACGATTCCGATTTTTGCGTTTTGAGCCGGAACATAACTTCCCATTTGTGCCAATAAAACAATCAAAGCAGTCTGACGTAAAATTGCCGATTTACCAGACATGTTTGGTCCGGTAATCATAATAATTTGTTGCTGATTTCTGTTTAAAACAACATCGTTTGCAATATAGGTTTGATCTATTGGCAATTGTTTTTCTATAACCGGATGACGACCATTTTTTATCTCTAAATCGGTGCTTTCATCCATAATTGGGCGCACATAATTATTATCAATTGCTAAAACAGAGAATGACAATAAACAATCTATTTTTGCAACAATTTGCGCATTTTCTTGCACAATTTGTACATATTGAATGATGTATTGCAGTAATTTAGAAAATATTTCTTGTTCTAATTTTGCTATTTTTTCTTCGGCACCAAGAATTTTAGTTTCGTATTCTTTTAGTTCTTCAGTAATATATCTTTCTGCCGAAACTAAGGTTTGTTTTCGAATCCATTCTTCAGGCACTTTATCTTTGTGCGTATTTCTAACTTCAATATAATACCCAAACACGTTGTTAAATGCAATTTTTAAACTTGTAATTCCGGTACGCTCGGTTTCACGCGCCAACATATTGTCTAAATACTCTTTACCAGAGTTCGAAATTGCACGTAAATCATCTAATTCTTGATGCACACCGTTGGCAATTGCATTTCCTTTATTAATGTTTACCGGAGCTTCATCAAACAAGGTTTCAGAAATTTTATCAATTAAATCTTGGCAAGTATGTAACTGATTTCCTAAAGATTTTACATCGTTGTTTTTGCTGTTTTCTGCGGATGATTTTATCGGTAAAATTGCTTTTAAAGAATCTTTTAAAAGTACAATTTCTCTTGGCGATGCTTTGCCAGTTGCCACTTTAGAAATTAACCTTTCTAAGTCAGATATTTGTTTGAGTTGATAGGTTACCGTTTTTGAAAAATCATCAGAATCTATAAAAAACTTTACCAATTCATGACGATTTTTAATCTCGTCGATATTTTTTAAAGGAAGCGCCAACCAACGTTTTAACAAACGTCCGCCCATTGGCGAAATTGTTTTATCAATAACATCTAAAAGTGTTACGGCATTTATAGAATTCGGATTGTATAATTCTAAATTTCGAACAGTAAATCGGTCCATCCAAACATAATTATCTTCTGCAATTCTGCTGATATGTTGAATATGTTTTAACTGATTGTGTTGTGTTTCCGATAGATAATACAACACTGCACCAGCAGCAATAATTCCGTTTTTAACATCTTGTACACCAAAACCTTTTAAGCTTTTTACCTCAAAATGATTTTGTAAAGTTTCGTTGGCATATTCCTTTTGAAAAACCCAATCATCTAAATAAAAAGTATAATATCGGTTTTCAAAAAGTTCTAAAAATTGTTGTTTGTTTTGTTTTTGAACTAAAACTTCACTCGGATTAAAGTTTTGCAACAATTTATCGATGTATTCTGCAGTTCCTTGGGCAACTAAATATTCACCTGTAGAAACATCTAAAAATGAAATTCCTAGTTGTTTTTTATCAAAATGAACAGCAGCTAAAAAGTTGTTGGTTTTGGTTTGTAAAACTTCGTCGTTTAAAGAAACTCCAGGAGTTACTAATTCTGTAACACCACGTTTTACAATGGTTTTGGTCATTTTAGGATCTTCTAATTGATCGCAAATAGCAACACGCATACCCGCTTTTACCAATTTTGGTAAATAGGTATTTAAAGAATGATGCGGAAAACCAGCTAAAGCCGTTTCAGAATCTGAACCAGCACCACGTTTAGTTAACGTAATTCCTAAAACTTCTGCAGCCTTTTTAGCATCTTCACCAAAAGTTTCGTAAAAATCGCCAACTCTAAAAAGCAACATCGCATCAGGATATTTATTCTTGATTGCATTGTATTGTTTCATTAAAGGGGTAACCTTTTTAGCTTTTGATTTTGCCAAGTTTTAGAAATTTTCTGTTAGTTTTGCGAAGATAGAAAAAAGTCTTTAGCCTTTAGCTCTTAGCCATTAGTTTTCATACCAAACTAGCTAAAAGTAGAAAGCTAAATGCTAAAAGTTTAAAACATGAGGAAATTAAAAAATAACGAATTAGGTAGAATAACTGTTGATGAGTTTAAAACAGTAAAAAAAACGCCAATTATTGTAATTTTAGACAATATTAGAAGTTTAAATAATATTGGTTCTGTGTTTAGAACTAGCGATGCTTTTTTAGTTGAAAAAATATATTTGTGTGGTATTTGTGCTACGCCACCAAATAAAGAAATTCATAAAACGGCTTTAGGAGCAACAGAATCTGTTGCTTGGCAATATGTAGAAGATACACTAACTTTAGTTGAAAAATTAAAAGCAGAAAATGTAAAAGTTTTAGCAATAGAACAAGCAGAAAACTCAACAAAACTAGATACTTTTCATCCGAAGAAAACAGAAAAGTACGCAATTGTGATGGGTAACGAGGTAAAAGGTGTACAGCAAGAAGTTGTAAATGCTTCCGATATGTGTATCGAAATTCCGCAATTAGGCACCAAACATTCGCTGAATATTTCGGTTACTACAGGTGTTGTTATTTGGGATTTGTTTCAGAAATTACAATAGAAACTTTTTTATTATAAATGAAAGGACTAATTTTATGGTGCTATAAATTTAAGAAGTAAACACTTCTTTTTGAACTATGAAAAAAGAGAATTCTCTAATACTTTTATTTACCTTATTTGCAGTTTTTAATGCATTTACACAAACACCAAAAGACTCACTAAATTTTTATTTAGACAATGCTAAAGGATCTAATAAAGTTAGATATCTTAAAAAAGCAATTACGTTATTAGAAGATTTAAAAATAGATTCTTTAATACAACAAACAAGCATAGAATATGCCAAAGAAAGTTATTTTGCGAAAGATACTTTAGGTTTAACTTTTTCTAAGAATAAATTACAAAATCATTTTAAACGCAGTAAAGATTCTTTTTCTTTAGCTAAGGCATACCATTTTGCAGCGTTAAACCATAAAATAAAAAATAATTTAGATAGTAGTTTTTATTATTATCAAGAATCTAAAAAGATTTTTATTGGCTTAAAAGATTCTATAGAAACCGGACGAAGATTGCTTTCTATGGCGATTCTTCAAGTTAAAGAACTCGATTATTTAGGTTGTGAAACAACTGCTGTAGAAGGTTTAAAATACATAGAACCTGCCCAAGATAAAGAATATAGAACTCTAATTTCTTTATATCAAACCTTAGGAAATGCTTTAGGACATTTAAATAGGCCTAAAGAATCTAGAGCTTATTATCTTAAGGCAAGAGAGCTGGCAAAATTTAATACGGTAACTTCTAGACGAGAAGTAAATTACCTAAACTTATACAATAATATTGGTGCAACTTATGTAGATGAAGGTAATTTTGATAAAGCAATTACTTTATTTAAAGAAGGTTTACGTTTTGATAGTATTGCGATAAAATACCCAAGACAATACCAAAACTTATTAGGTAGCTTATCTTCTGCATATTTTAGACAAGGTAAAATAGATAAAGCAATTTCTGGTTACAAAACAGTTTTAGAAGGTAGAAAAAAATCTAAATATGTTTATGGTGAAAGTGTTTCTCATAGTTTATTAGCAGAAGCTTACATGAAAAATAAACAATATAATTTGGCAAAAAAACATGCTTATATTGGTTTAGAGCTAGGTAAAAAAACAAGAAATAACGAGCAAGTTTTAGATTGTTTACAATTTTTAACTGAGTTAACTTTTGGTGAAACAGCCAAAAAGCATTTTAAAGAATATGTTCAGTTAAAAGACAGTTTATTTACTAGAGAAAGAACTCGAAAAAATCAATTTGCCAAGGTTATTTACGAAACAGAAAAAAAAGAAAAAGAAAACACCAGTTTAAAATTAGAAAATCAACGTAAAGAATTACTCATAAAAAGTGAAAAACAACAAAAAACGATTGGTTTTTTAATTGCAGGCGCTGGTATTCTTTTTATTGGTTTTGGTGCAAACATTGTTGCTAGTAGAAGAAAAAAAATACTTTTTGAAGCTAAATTAGCTCAAGTAGAAGCTAGAGAAAAAGAAAGGCAACAAATTGCTAAATCTCTGCATGATGAGGTTGCTGGCGATATTAGAATGTTACATTTAAAATTAGAAAAGTCTAACCAATTAGAAGAAGCAAAAAGCTTACATATTATTAAAGAGAACGTTCGCAATTTATCGCACCAATTAAGTAGCGAGAGCTTTAATAAAGTATCATTTAAAGACCAAATTATAAACTTAGTATCAGATTACTTTGAACCTGATTTTAAAATTAAAGTAGAAAATATTAATGATATTTCTTGGACAGAAATTAACAATTCTATCAAAAGAACTTTGTTTTTAGCTGTTAGAGAAAGTATACAGAATGCCAAGAAATACGCAGAAGCAACAAAATTAATTGTTAGGTTTTCTGAAAATAAAAAAACAATAACTTTAGAAATTTCTGATAATGGAATAGGTTTTGATGCTGAAGTTAAGAAAACCGGAATAGGTTTAAAAAATATTAGAGAAAGAGTAGAAGATTTAAACGGTGTTTTTAATATTGATAGCGAGCTAGAAAAAGGAACAACCATTAAAATTTATGTTTCAAAAAATGGAAAATAAAATAAAAATTTTAGTTGTTGATGATCATCAATTGGTTATTCAAGGAATTCTATGTTCGTTAAAAGAAATAGGAGATTTTGAAGTGGTAACAACTAATAGTTGTGATGAAGCTTTTTTGCTGATAAAACAAAATCAAGATACCCAACCTTTTCAGCTTTTATTTACCGATTTAAGTTTCGATAATACAACCGAGGACACTAATTTAGATGGCGGAGAAGAGTTGATTAAAGCCATAAGAAATAACGATTTTGATTTAAAAATTGCAGTAATAACTGGGCATACAGAAACAAATAGAGTGTATAATGTTATTAGTAATTTAAACCCAAATGCATATTTATTAAAAAGTAAATGTGATGCATCAGAAATTAGTTTTGCGCTAACTAAAATGTTAGCCAACGATTACTATTATACGCATGAAATTCATCAGAAAATAATGCGTAGAAACATCGTTCAAATACAAATGGATGATATTGCTATACAAGTCTTAAAAGAGTTGCCAAATCAACCTAAAATAAGCAATTTAGAAGGTGTTATTAAAAAGAACGATGGTTCTATTGTAAAATTGAGATCTATAGAAACAAAATTGGCAAATCTTAGAACAGATTTAAACGCAAATAACAATACAGACTTAATTTTAAAAGCAAAAGAGTTAGGTGTAATCGACTAAATATTGCTTTTGCGGAAAATAACATTTCAAATTACGGATTTCCACAATGTTAGTTTTTTTACTAATATTATATTTGTCTTGTAGATAATTATAACTCAATCATCTATAAAGAATGGGATTAATTGCGAAGAATAAGATTAGGGGCTTATTTTTAAACAATTATGAAGAAAAAGGAGAAAGCCTTTCTGTTAGTTCAGGAAGGCTTTTTAAATACCTAAAATCATTTTTGCAATCATAAAATAAATTAAGATTCCAAATATATCGTTACTCGTAGTAATAAACGGACCTGTTGCAATTGCCGGATCGATACCTCTTTTATGCAGAAATAATGGCACAAATGTTCCTATAAGTCCAGCAATAATAATTACAACTACTAGAGATACAGAAATTGCAAGAGAAAGATTCACTTCTCCTTTATAAATCCAAACAAAAATAAATAGAAACAAGGCCAAAATAACACCATTTAAAGCCGCTAAAAGCATTTCTTTAAGTAATCTGCCATAAATACTTCCTTTTACATCATCGTTAGCTAAACCTTGTACAATAATTGCTGATGATTGTACACCAACATTACCAGCCATGGCGGCAATTAATGGTGTAAAAAAGAAAAGTGTACCGTATTTAGAAAATATATCATGAAAACCTTCCATAATAATAAATGCGCCAACTCCACCCACTAAACCCAAAAACAACCAAGGTAAACGAGCTTTGGTTAGTTCGAAAATACTGTCATCAGAATCTACATCTTGCGTTAAACCAGCAGCCATTTGATAATCTTTATCTGCTTCTTCTTTTAAAACATCTACAATATCATCAATTGTAATTCTACCTAATAATATATTATTGTCGTCTACAACAGGTATGGCTTCTAAATCGTATTTTGCCATAATTTTAGCAACTTCCTCATCATTTTCGTTAACGTTTACAGCGTCTACTTTTGTTTTAGAAATTTCGGCAATTTTTTGTTCTGCTTTGGCAATTATTAAGTCTTTTAAAGACAATCTACCAACTAGTTTATCTTGTTTGTCTACAACGTAAATAGAATGTACTCTGGTTACTTCTTTTGCTTGTCCTCTAATTCTACGCATACAACCAGCAACCGTCCAAGTTTCATAAACCTTTACCAATTCTTTAGCCATTAAAGCACCTGCAGTATTGTCTTCGTAAGATAAAAGTTCTTTAATATCTGCAGCTAATTCATCGTCTTCTAAAGCATCTATTACGCGTTCTTGGCGTTCTTCTGATAGTTCACCAATAATATCTGCGGCGTCATCAGAATCCATTTCTCCAACTTCATCTGCAATTTCTTTAGCAGATAAGTTTTCTAAAATCTTTTCTCTGGTATCTTCATCTAACTCAGTAAGAATTTCTGATGTTTTTTCGCTATCTAAAAGTTTTATAATATAAATAGCTTCATCAAAATTTACTTCATCTAAAACCTCTGCAATATCTGCAAAATGTACCTCTTCAAAAAGTACTTTAATTGCAGCATCATCATTTTTATAGATTAAGCCAATTAAATTCTCTAGAAATTCATCAGTAATTTCAAATGCCATTTTCTATTAATTTTTGTGTTAGAGAAATAAAGTCTTTAACAGATAATTGTTCTGGTCGTTTCGCAAATATAGGGTCTTCTTTTAAAGAATCCGAAAGTTGAAAAGACTTTAAACTAGAGCGCAACATTTTTCTACGTTGATTAAAAGCTGTTTTTACAACTCTAAAAAATATTTTTTCGTCTACAGGTAAAGAATAATCTTTTTTTCTGATTAATCTTATAACGCCAGAATCTACTTTTGGTGGCGGATTAAATACTGTTGGCGGTACCGTAAATAAGTATTCTACATCAAAAAAAGCTTGTGTTAAAACAGATAGGATTCCGTAAATTTTACTTCCTTCTTTTTCTGCCACCCTCATAGCAACTTCTTTTTGAAACATACCTGCAAATTCTGGTACAAATTCTTTATTTTCTATTGCTTTAAAAACAATTTGAGTAGAAATATTGTACGGAAAGTTTCCAATAATTGCTACTTGCTTTTTTTGAAATATTTCTTGAATATTTTTCTTTAAAAAATCGCCTTCGATTATAGAAAAATGTGCTTTAGATGTGTCTAAGTTTATATGTTCTAAAGGAAAAGTGTCGTGTAAATATGCAACAGATTCTCTGTCTAATTCCATTACAGTAACTTTTGCTTTCTTTTCTAATAAATACTTGGTTAAAACACCCATTCCTGGTCCTATTTCTAAGACATCGTCATAACCGTTTTCTGTTAAAGCATCAGCAATATCTTTTGCGATACTTTCATCCGTTAAAAAATGTTGACCTAAATGTTTTTTTGCTTTTACAGACACAATCTTTGTTTTTATCTTTCTAAGGCAAAGGTACAGTTTAAAAGGCGTAATTTTTATATAGTTATAAAATTATACAAACGCTCTTTTCACTTTAAATTATACTTGTTTTATTCTTTTTTAAGATTGAAAGAAAGTAGAAGTATACCAAAACCTAAACCAACTAGAAAACCAGCAATAGTCTCTTCTGGTTCTATACCCCAATTTAGAAAAGCAAGAATTGCGCCAGATAGCAATAATAAAATACTAAAAGCTCCTATCTTTTTTCTGTTTCTATAAAAAAATAAATTCATCTAATTGCTTACACTTGTTGGAAAAAACTCTTTTACAATCTTTAATTCTGTTCTAAAAGCTAACATTTTATCTGCAAACTTTCTTAAAGCTTCTACACGTAAACTATCGGCATCTTCTTTGTAATAAGATTCTAAATCTTCTCTAGACGCTGCAGTATATTGTATAGAATATGTTTTACCGCCCATTTCTTCTTCTACTAAAACTTCTGTAAGTTTTGCTGATGTAAATTTACCCGTGTCTAAAACTTTTGTGACATGAGATTCTATCCAAGTTAACCACTCTTTATGTACAGTGTTATCTATGTTTACTGTTACGTTATATATATACATTTTATACTTTTTATTGTTATTGATTTTTTATTGCGAAACATTATCGCCTCTTAATTTTCTAAACTTCTTTCTGGCATCTACTAAATAGATACTAGAGGTGTGATCAAAAATTATTTTTTGATAGTATTCTTGTGCTTTTTCTGAGTTTTTAAGATGATTGTTATAGGTTTCTGCCATCATAAAATAAACATCATCTGTTAAAAAACCTTGATTATCTGCTGCTATAATTTTATTTAAAGCTGTTATTGCTTCTTCATATTTTTTTTGTTTGATAAGAAGTTTTGCCTTAAAAAACAGTACATCATCATAGATTACTTCGCTAGGAATAAATCCATTTATAAAAATATCTTTTCTTGTAAATAACGAGTTTAATTCTGATAATGCGGCTTTGTCTTTATTTTGAAAAGCAAGTAATTCTGCTTTTGCCAATTGCTTTAATCCAGACGGAATAGAATCTACAGGTTCATTGTCTGATATTTTTAAAAATAGGTTTACGGCATCATTGGCAATTAACTGAGTTGTAGAACCTTTTAAAACTTTTAATTGTGCTTTTGCCCATTCGAAATCGCCTTTAAAATAGCTAGTTTGTGCTACTTTAAACCTTGCTTCTTGTGCTAATTCGTGATTTTTTAGTTGTGTTTGAATCTGAGAAAAATAAATTAGTGCTTTATTAAATTTGTTAGTAAATACAAGAACGTCGCCAAGTTTTAGTTTAATTCTTGCTTTATCAAATTTTGAGTTTGCATAACTTAACGCTTCTTCTAAAACTGTATTTGCTTGCTGAGGTTCGTTTTTTGTAAACGTTAAATAATCTGCATAAGCAACTTGTAATTTTATAGTTGAACTATTTTTACCAAAAACTAAAAATAACTTTTTGAAAAGGTTTTCTGTTTCTGGATTCTTAGTTTCAATGGCAATTTTCATCAAAAATAAATGTGCATTAATAGCTTCACTTTTGGTAGATGATTTTTCTACTATAAAATCGAAACACTGTTTAGCAGCTTCAAAAGAATTGTTTTCGAAAGCAATTTTACCTAAGGTAAAAATTGCTCCAAGATCTTGCGTATTTCTTTGGTAAAGCGCATTTTCTTGTATAAAGGCTTTGTTATAATCTTTTTGTTGTGTAAAAAGCCAACTTAACAAAACATTCCAAACATCTTTTGGGTTACTAGCAGATTTTCTTAAAAGTGTTTTTCTAAATAAAATGTTTGCCTCATTTTCTGCATCATCTGTAATGTATTTGCTAGTATATCTTTGTACAAGGTCGAAATATTGTTCATTTTTATCAACCAAATCTATGTACGATTCAAACATTTTTTTAAAATCGCCTTTTTCACCATAAATTTGAGCTATTTGAAAATTATAATTTGCGTTTTTGTTAGCTTCCATGGCTTTCTCATACGCCAAAATTGCATTATCAAGTAGATTATAATCTTTAAACAAGCGTCCTATTATTCCGCCATAAGAAGGCATTTTATCCAAAGAATTTAACGCTAGTTTATAATTTTCTGAAGCTTTTTCTGTTTGTTGTTGTCTTTGATAATTGTAGCCTAAATAAACGTATAAATATGCCTGACTTCTGTTCGCTTTAATTCTGCTTTTTAATAAGTTTTCAGCTAAAATAAATTGATCTGTTTCTTGGTAACAAGAAATTAACCTACTTAAATACGTTGTATTAAAAGGGCTAGAAGTATAAAGTTTCTTATAAATTTGTGTAGCTTTTTCATAAGCACCTTCTCGATAATAATTTTCTGCTAAGAGGTAATTATTTTTAGCATTCGTTTGCACTTTGTTTTGTGACACTGCTAAGGTGTTAATTGCTAGAAAAATAAGTAGAAATATTCTCTTCATCAAAATCAAAGATACTTAAGATTTATGTTAATTTTTTATTAAACCAAACGTATTTTACATCTTCTTTGTAACATTTTGGCACAAAACTTGTCTATAGGATATAATAACTAATTAAAACTTAAAATTATGAAAACTTTTTCTACCCAATACGAAGCTGCAAAAAGAAACTCTATAGAGTTTATGCAAAAAGGACAAATAAGTGCTTACTTAAATGCCTTAGTAGAAATGAATAAATATAAAAGACTAATGGTAGCTGTTATTGCTAACTAGGTTCGTTTTCAGTATCAGTTTACAGTTAAATTTTATCTAAAGATTGTTAAGAACTGCAAACCGAAACTGAATACGTTGTATTAAAATTAATTTATCATATCAAAACCACAATAAGGTACTAAAACATCTGGTATTTTAATTCCGTCTGCAGTTTGGTAATTTTCTAAAATACCTGCTAAAACTCTAGGTAAAGCTAAAGAACTACCGTTAAGAGTGTGTGCTAATTCGCTTTTACCTTCTTTATTTTTAAAACGTAGTTTTAATCTATTTGCTTGAAATGTTTCGAAATTAGAGGCAGAACTAATTTCTAACCAACGGTCTTGTGCTGTCGAAAACAATTCAAAATCGAAAGTTAATGCAGATGTAAAACCTGTATCGCCACCACACAAACGCAAAATTCTGTAAGGTAATTTTAGTTCTCTTAAAATATCTTTAATATGCTCTACCATTCCGTTTAAAGCATTGTAAGAATTCTCTGGATGTTCTATGCGTACAATTTCTACTTTATCAAATTGGTGCAATCTATTTAAACCACGTACATGTGCGCCATAACTACCAGCTTCTCTTCTAAAACAAGGTGTATACCCTGTTACAGTTATAGGAAAATCTTTTTCTTGTAATAAATTACCACGAAACATATTGGTAATAGGCACTTCTGCAGTAGGTATTAAATATAAATCATCAACTGTAGAATGATACATTTGTCCGTCTTTATCTGGTAATTGCCCAGTTGCAGTTGCAGAATCTGTATTTACTAAATGTGGTACTTGTACTTCTTTATAACCCGCTTTAACATTTTTGTCTAAAAAATAGTTAATTAAAGCACGCTGTAATCTTGCCCCTTTACCTTTATAAACAGGAAAACCAGCACCAGCAATTTTGGTTCCTAATTCAAAATCTATAATATCATATTTTTTAGCTAACTCCCAATGTGGTAAAGCATTTTCACCTAAATTAGGTATTGTGCCTTCGCTAAAAATATTTTCATTGTCTTCTTCAGAATTTCCTGCTTTTACAGAAGCGTGAGGTACGTTTGGTATTTGATATAACAAACCTTGTAATTCATCAGAAAAAGCAGCTAATTTTTCTGTTAATTCTTTAGATTGTTCTTTTAACTGACTAGTTTTTTCTTTTAAAACATTTGCTTTATCAACTTCACCAGACTTAAAAAGACCACCAATTTCTTTGGATAATTTATTAGATTCGGCCAAAGTGTTATCAAGAGAAACTTGCGCTGCTCTTCTGTTTTCATCTGCCGATAAAACTTGTTCTACAATTGTTTCTGCGTTTGCAAAATTACGTTTTGCTAAACCCTTTAAAACAGTTTCTTTGTTGTCTCTAATAAATTGTACTTGTAACATATTTTCTATGAATTATGAAATGCAAATATATAATTTGTGCTGTAGTTTTACCACGAATTCGTAAATAAATAAGTGTACTTAAAAAGGAGAATTATTTTAGAATAAATAAATTGATAATTACTACAATTTACAATTATTTTTGATGTAATCTCGGGCAGTTTCTTCGTCTTTTTTTAGTTGAAGAATTAAGTTTTCTATCGAATCGAATTTGTGTTCATCTCTTAGAAAATAAATCAATGCTACTGTTAAATTCTTATCGTATAAATCTTCGTTAAAATCAAAAAAATGTACTTCGATTGTTTGATGATTTCCGTTAACAGTTGGCCTGTTACCAATATTCATCATACCAAAAATTGTTTTAGAGTTTATAATTGACTTTACAAAGTAAACACCTGTTTTTGGTATTAATTTATACGTCTCTTTAACGTCTAAATTTGCCGTAGGAAAACCAATTTTACCGCCTAATTTTTTGCCATTTACAACTTTACCATTCAATAAAAAATTATAACCTAAATAGTTATTGGCTGTTTTTAAATTACCAGCATGTAAAGCGCGTCTAATTTTTGTAGAACTTACAGAAACATCATCTATATCTTGAGCCGGAATTTCTTCTACCGTAAAATCATATAAATGGCTATATTCTGTTAATTGCTCTATATTACCTTCTCTATTTTTACCAAAATGATGATCGTAGCCAATAATTAATTTAGAAATATTAAATGTGTTCACTAAAATATCTCTTACAAACTCTAAAGCTGTAGTTCTAGAAAATTTTTTACTAAAAGGATGAATAATTAAGTAGTCTAAACCTGTTTTTTCTAACAATTTTGCGCGTTCGTCAATAGTATTTATCAACTCTATGGTTGCATCTTTTTGTAAAACCATTCTTGGATGCGGAAAAAAAGTAAGTAAAACAGATTTTTTTCCAGCATTTTTTGCTTCAGATACTAGTTTTTCTAATATTTTCTGATGCCCAAAATGAACACCATCAAAAGTACCAATTGTTACAAAAGTTTTTTCGTTTGTAGAGAAATTTGCAATATCATTAACTACCTTCAAGCGGATCTAATTTTAATAGTAACAAATGTACAATTTCTGAATGTTTAAATTCATAGAAAAATAATTTTTTCGAATGTTAGATACCTTATTTTTATGCCTATTTTTTATTGATTACATAAAATTGACACCCAAATAATAAATAATTCAAAAAAAATTGTATTTTGCATATTAGTTAACAAATTAATTCAAATTATGATAAAAAAGATTTTACTAATTGCATTTATAGCTTTTAGCAGTATTACTATGGTTGCACAAACCACAGTAACTGGTACAGTTAAAGATGCAAAAACAGGAGAGACACTTCCAGGTGCAAATATTAAAATTGAAAATAAAGCTGTAGGTACTAATACAGATTTTGATGGAAATTTTGTGCTAAAAGTTTCAGATAATCCGCCGTTTACTTTAGAAGTTTCTGTATTAGGTTACAAAATGGAAAAGATAGAGGTAACAAAAAACAATCAAAAAGTTACTGTTTCTTTAACAGAAAATGAAACATCTTTAGATGAAATTGTAGTGTCTGCTTCTAGAACTCCAGAACGTATTATGGAGTCTCCGGTTACTGTAGAGAGACTAGATGCAAGAGCTATTAAAAATACTTCTGCACCATCTTTTTACGATGGGTTAGAAAACTTAAAAGGTGTAGATGTTAATACAAACAGTTTAACATTTAAATCTGTAAACACTAGAGGTTTTGCAACATTTGCAAATACACGTTTTATGCAATTAGTAGATGGTATGGATAATTCTTCGCCAGCATTAAACTTTGCAATTGGTAACCTTTTAGGAATGTCTGAGTTAGACGTAAATACAGTTGAATTATTACCAGGAGCTTCTTCTGCATTATATGGTGCAAATGCATTTAACGGTATTATGTTCATGACAAGTAGAAGCCCTTTTAACGATCAAGGAATCAGTTTTTCTTATAAATACGGTTTAACAAGCCAAAAAGCAGCAGGAGACAATAGTTTTCATGATGTAAGTATTAGAATGGCATATGCTTTTTCTGATAAATTGGCAGCAAAAGCGTCTCTTTCTTATTTAAAAGGAACAGAATGGTATGCAACAGATTATAGAAATACAGCAAACGGTAAATACGCTGTTGGAGATAGATCTATTAACGATTATGATGGTTTAAATATTTATGGTGACGAGGTTGCTATTGATTTAGGTGGTGCTGTTGGTAGAGTTAGTAGAACGGGTTACCAAGAAGTAGATTTAATGAAAGATTATGAAGCAAAAAGTGTTAAATTAAATACAGCTTTACATTACCGTCCTTTTGGAGATGATAGATTAGAATTAATTTTTAACTCTAAGTTTGGTGTAGGTAACACAATTTATCAAGGTGCAAACAGATATAATATTAGAGACTTTTATTTAGCGCAACAAAAATTAGAGTTAAAAGGGAAGAACTTTTTTGTGAGAGGTTATGTAACAACAGAAGACGCAGGTAACTCTTACGATTCTCGTTTTGCTGCAATTAACGTTAACAGAAAATGGAAATCAGATCAAGATTGGTTTACACAATATGCAGGTACTTATTTAGTAACAGGTTCTCATGCAGCAGCAAGAGCAGCGGCAGATACTGGGCGTTTAATTCCTGGTACTAGCGAGTTTCAATCTGCATTCGACCAAGTTACTGCAGATCCAAACTTAGTTACAGGTGCTAGATTTCAAGATCAAACTAAATTATACCACAGTGATTTAAACTATAATTTTCAAGATCTAATCGATTGGGCAGAATTTCAAGTTGGTGGTTCTTACAGAAGATATTCTTTAAATTCTAATGGTAGTATTTTTACAGATTATGATGGTGCTATAGATTATGATGAATTTGGTGTTTATACTCAAATGCAGAAAAAGTTTTTAGAAGAAGATCGTTTAAAGTTTACAGCTTCTATTCGTTATGATAAAGCACAAAACTTCGACGGAAACTTTTCTCCAAGAATATCTTTAGCATATGCTGCCGGAGAGAATAAGAATGATAACTTTAGAGCTTCTTTTCAAAAAGGGTTTAGAAATCCAACAACTCAAGATCAATATATTGGTTTAGACGCAGGTGCTGCAATTTTAGTAGGTTCTGCACCAGATAATTTAGATAGATATACAAGTTCTCCTTTAAATGTAAGTACTGCAGGACAACCATTAGTTGGTGGTTCTACAACTACACTTTCTGGTAGATTAGCATACGAAAATTCTTTTTCTGCTAGTTCAGTTCAAAATGGGGCACCTGCAGCTTCTGCAGCGCCATTAGTAAAGCCAGAAGAAGTTACTGCTTTCGAATTAGGATATAGAGGTTTAGTAAATACTGGTGAATCTAGAATTACTGTAGATTTAAGTGCATACTACAACAGTTATAATAATTTTATCTCTGGTAAAAATGTTTTAGTTCCTTTTTACGGTACAGTAGGAGATAATAGTTTGTCTTTATTAGCACTTCAAAACGGAGATTTTAAAGCTTTTCAAGTGTACACAAATACAACAGCAGATATTAGTTCTTATGGTGCTTCTTTAGGGTTAAATACAAAAATTTTAAATGGTTTCGATTTAGGTGTAAATTATACTTATGCTAAGTTCGATTTTGATCAATCTTCAGATCCAGATTTCGAGGCAGGTTTTAATACACCAGAACACAAAGTAAAATTACAGTTTGGAAATCCAAATTTATTTGAAAACTTTGGTTTTAATATTAATGCAAGATGGCAAGGAGATTACTTATGGGAATCTACTTTCTTAGATGCTACTATCGAGTCTAGAACTTTAATAGATGCTCAAATTAACTATTCTGTACCAAGTATTAAATCTGTATTTAAGTTAGGTGGTGCTAACTTAGGTGGTAAAGAATATTTTAGTGCGCCAGGAGTTGGAGCCATCGGTTCTCAATACTACATTTCTTGGACAATTAATAACTAATAAAAAATACGATATTATATGAAGAATTATAAATATATAGGATTATTACTTTTATCAATTGGTATTACATCTTGTGATGTAAATAACGATTTAGATCCAATTGTAGAAGAAACAGGACCAGTTGTGCAAATTGATGCTAATGGTGTAGATTTTTCTAACTATGTAGCAGTAGGAGCTTCTTTTACTGCAGGTTTTACAGATGGTGCACTTTTTATAAAAGCACAAGAAAATTCATTTCCAAATACATTAGCTTCAAAATTTAGTGTAGTTGGTGGTGGTGACTTTAACCAACCATTAATGGAAGATAATATTGGAGGTTTTGTTTTAGGAGGAACAGCGGTACAACCACCAAGATTATATTTTAACGGTGTAGGACCAACAAGGTTAACAGATACACCAACAACTAGTTTAGGTGTTAGAGCAAGCGGAACTTCATTTCATAATTTCGGAATTCCTGGTGCAAAAAGTTTTCATTTAACTTTTCCTGGTTATGGTGCTGCAAACCCTTATTTTGGAAGAATGGCTTCTAGTGCTTCAGCTTCTGTTTTAAGTGATGCGGTTGCTGCAAATCCAACATTTTTTACACTATCTGAAGTTGGAGGAAATGATGTTTTAGGTTATGCAACTTCTGGTGGTGATGGATCGGACATGATTACACCAGCGGCAACTTTTGATGCTTCTTTCAACGGAATGGTAAATGCTTTAACAGCAAACGGAGCTAAAGGTGTTTTAGCAACAGTACCAGATATTACTTTATTACCTCACTTTACAACAGTTCCTTACAATCCTTTAGATCCTTCGGATGCTACTTTAAAAGCTCAAATACCTTTATTAAACTCTGTTTATGGTGCAGTTAATCAAATTTATGTTGGTGCAGGAGAACCAGAACGTGCAATTGTATTTTCTGAAACTGAAACAAACGCAGTTGTAATTTTTGATGAAGATGCAACAGATTTATCTGCTGCAATTACAGCTACTTTGGCAGCAAGCCCAACTTTTGTGCCTTTTGTACAGTCTCTTGGCTTACCAGAACAAGCAGCTCCTTTAGTTGCTTCATTATTAGGACAGCAATACGGACAAGCTAGAGCCGCAACATCTGCAGATTTATTTGTATTACCAAGTAGTTCTGTAATTGGTACAGTTAATATGACTGCTGCTGGTGCTTTAATAGCTCAAAGTAACGGTCTTTTACCAGCTACTTTAGCCGGTCAATTTTCTGCAGAAGGTGTTACACTTCCTTTAGGTGATAAATGGGTGTTAACTCCGCAAGAACAATTAGAAATAAAAACAGCTGCAGACGGTTATAATGCTACAATTACAAGTGTTGCTTCTGCAAAAGGTTTAGGTTTAGTAGACTTAAATGCAATTTTAAGTGAAGCAGCTGGTGGTATTAAGTTTGATAGATACACATTAACACCTTCTTTAGTTACAGGTGGTTTAGTTAGTTTAGATGGTATTCATTTAACTGGTAGAGGTTATGCTTTAATGGCTAATAAAGTTTTAGCGGCAATAGATGCTACTTATGGTAGTAATTTTACTGTTGCTACAGATGGTTTAGCAAAAGCAGATGATTTCCCAACAAACTATTCTCCTGCTTTAAAATAAATAGCAGAATAGATGATATAAAAAAGGCTGAGAATTTTAATTCTCAGCCTTTTTTAATTTTTAATAAATATCCTTTTTTAAGAAAGCATTCTAACCGCTCTTTTTACTCCGTTAACAAAAACATCTATTTCTTCTTTTGTATTATAAAAAGAAAAAGAAGCTCTAACTGTGCCCGGAATTTTATAAAAATCCATGATAGGTTGTGCACAATGATGGCCTGTTCTTACCGCTATGCCAAGTTTATCTAAAATTGAACCAATATCATAAGGATGAATTTCTTTTACGTTAAAAGAGATTACAGCCGTTTTATTCGAAGTGTTTCCGTAAATTTTTAAACCTTCTATCTTTAACAGTTCTTCTGTTCCGTATTTTAACAGCTCATCTTCGTAATTTGCTATATTTTTAAAACCTACAGAATTCATGTAATCTATTGCGGTTCCAAAAGCAATACCACCACAAATGTTTGGTGTACCTGCCTCAAATTTATGAGGTAAACCAGCATAAGTAGTTTTTTCAAAAGAAACTGTAGCAATCATTTCTCCGCCACCTTGATACGGAGGTAATTTCTCTAACCATTCTTCTTTACCATACAATATACCAACACCTGTTGGACCACAAAGTTTATGAGCAGATGCTACATAAAAATCAACATCTAAAGCTTGTACATCTGGTTTTATATGCGGTGTTGCTTGTGCACCATCAATTAAAACAGCTGCATTAAATTGATGTGCTTTGGCAATAATTTCTTCAATAGGATTTACAGTTCCTAAAGCATTAGAAACATGGTTACAAAAAACCAATTTTGTTTTTTGGTTTACTAAAGTATGATAAGCTTCCATGTCTAAAGAGCCGTCTTCTAACATCGGGATTACCTTTAAGATAGTACCTGTTTTTTCGCATAACATTTGCCATGGCACAATATTAGAATGATGTTCTAAAGCAGAAACTATAATTTCATCATCTTTTTCTAACAATGCAGAAAATCCAGAGGCAATCATATTAATACTGTGTGTTGTACCAGAAGTTAATATAATCTCGTATGTGTTTTTTGCATTAAAATGTTGCTGAATTTTAATTCTAGCTTCTTCATATTTGTCGGTAGCTTCTTGACTTAAAGTATGCACACCTCTATGAATATTGGCATTGTAGTTACTGTAGTAATCTACAATAGTATCTATTACAACTTGTGGTGTTTGTGAAGTAGCTGCATTATCAAAATATACTAAAGGTTTTCCGTGTACAGTTCTTTTAAGAATTGGAAAGTCTTCTCGAATTTTATCAACATTTATCATAGAAAATATATTTACTACAAAGATAAAGCATGATTTTTTAAACTTGTAAAAAAGCGAATAAGATTTTCTTATTGTACAACTTTAGAAACCAATTTTACTAAAAAACCAACTCCGTTTTGAATATTGGAAATTGCATTTGCTTTTTCGATATTTGATAATGTAGCATTATTTATTTCTTTTAAAAGAGCCAAAGCATTGTTATTTGTTATTTTTACATGATCAAACTTACTTTTTTATGAAATTTCTGAAACGAACCCTACTTTTATTAACAGTAATACTAATTATAGCGGTAATTTATAATTATCCGAAGTTGAATATTTTGGCAGGCTACTCAGCAAAAAATACAGCATCTTCTGTATATCTTGGTAAAAGAACTTTAGAGTTTACAGATACAACAGATAATAATTTTTCTCCTGTAAATTTGGCTACAGATAAAGTAGATACATCCTTAAAATCTGCTTCGTCATCTGCTTTTGGTTTGTTAACTAGAAAAGCAATTTATAGACAAGGTTTAGGTGCTGTTTTAACATTAAATAAAGAGGATGAAACTGCTACTTATCTAAAACCGGTTCGTTTAAAACCTGATAATACAACTGCATTTCCTTATGGTAATGCAGAGCAAAAAGATACTGTTTTTGAAAATGTAAATTATAATAAAGTAACAAATGCTGTAAATAATATCTTCGGAAAAAACGATAATTCTAGAGCTGTAGTTGTTGTTTATAAAGATCAAATAATTGCAGAAAAATATGCTGATGGTTTTACGAAACATTCAAGAATTTTAGGTTGGTCTATGACAAAGAGTATTATGAGCACTGTTTACGGTGTTTTACAGCATCAAAATAAAATAAATATACAAGACAAAGCACCAATAGATTCTTGGCAAAAAGACGCTAGAAAAGACATTACGATTCATAATTTATTACAAATGAATTCTGGTTTAGAATGGAACGAGAATTATGATGAAATTTCTGATGCAACAAAAATGTTGTTTTTAGAAAGAGACATGACAAAAATGCAAGAAGAAAAAACTTTTGCAGGGAAACCAAATGCAACTTGGAATTATTCTTCTGGAGCGTCTAATTTATTATCTAAAATTTTAAGAAATCAATTTAATACACATCAAGAATATTTAGATTTTTGGTATACAGATTTTATAGATAAAATTGGTATGAATTCTATGATTGTAGAAACAGATTTAGCCGGAAATTACGTAGCTTCTTCATACGCTTGGGCAACAGCAAGAGATTGGGCAAAATTCGGGCTTTTATACCTTAAAAACGGAAATTGGAACGGAGAAGAATTGTTTACTAAAGATTGGGTAGATTATGCTACTACACCAACGCCAACATCACACGGAATTTATGGTGCTCAATTTTGGTTAAACGCAAATGGTGGTTATAAAGATGTGCCAAAAAACATGTATTATGCAGATGGTTATCAAGGGCAAAGAGTTTATATTTTACCAGATGAAGAATTGGTAGTTGTTCGTTTTGGATTATCAGGATTTCAAGAAAATAAGTTTTTAAGCGAAATTATATCTGCAGTAAAATAAAAAAACCACTTATTTCTAAGTGGTTTTATATCTGTTTTGTAAAAATGTTTTACTTTTTTCCTGAAATTAATCCTACCGCTAATGCAACAATACCAATAGCAATAGTAATATAAGAACTTGTATTGTCTTGTGCTTCTACCAAATCTAAATCTCCAATAGAAACTTGTGTTTCTGGCTGAATCATTGTGTATATTCCGTAAATAGTTAAAATAAGCCCAACAATTAACAATACTGTTTTAATACTTTTATTCATAATAAATAATTTTTAGTGATTAGTCTGTTACAAAACTACAAACTAACTTAAGTTATTATGAATGCAAACGATACAGTATTTGACTTATATACTATAAATCGAAACCTATTTTTACGTTTAATTTATTTGCAATTAATTTTGCAATACGTTGTTTAACTTCTGGTATTTTAACACTTTCTAAAACCGTATTTGCAAATGCAAACATTAATAATGCTTTTCCTTCTTTTTTAGGAATACCACGTTGTTGCATGTAAAATAAAGCCTCGTCATCTAATTGCCCAATTGTACAACCATGAGAACACTTAACATCATCTGCAAAAATTTCTAGCTGAGGTTTAGCGTTAATTGTAGCTTTATCACTTACTAAAACATTATTGTTTTGTTGATAAGCATTTGTTTTTTGAGCTTCTTTATTAACAATTACTTTTCCGTTAAAAACTCCTGTAGACCTTTCATCATAAATACCTTTGTAATCTTGATGAGACTCGCAATTAGGTTCTATATGATGTACTAAAGTATGATGATCTACGTGTTGTTTACCTTCTAAAATAGTAATTCCTTTTAAGATAGAATCTATATGTTCTCCTCTTTGGAAAAAGTTTAAGTTATTTCTAGTAATGTTTCCACCAAAAGAAAATGTATGTACAGAAACAACAGAATTAGATTTTTGTTCTATGTAAGAATTGTCTACTAAAGATGCGTTTAAATCATCATTCTGAATCTTATAAATATCTACAGTTGCGTCTTTTGCAGCATACACTTCTGTAACCGAATTTGTTAAAACTGGGTTAGAAGTTAAACTTTGATGACGTTCTATAATTTGAACATGTGCATTTTGCTCTGCTACAATTAAATTTCTTGGTTGTAGCATGGTAGCAGCTTCTGTACCTGTTGTAAAATTTATAATTTGAATAGGTTTTTCTACTTCTACATTTTTAGGAATATAGATGTAAGCACCTTCGTTAGCAAAAGCAGTATTTAAAGAAGTTAAATTGTCTTCTTTTGCAATTTTGTTAAAATAATTATCTATTACAGTTTTGTATTTTGGTTTATTTAAAGCCGCAGACATTAAACAAACATCAAAAGTATCGTGTGTAGTTTCAGATAAAAAAGAACTGTATTTACCGTCGATAAAAACAAGTTTGTAAGCATCTATATCGTGTATAAAATACTTCTTAACATCAGATAACTGAATTGCATTATCTTTATTAGGAAACAAGCTGTAATCTTGCTTTAAAACAGAGTTTAAAGAAGTATATTTCCAAGCTTCTAGTTTTTTTGTAGGAAAACCTAGCTTTTCAAATGTTTGAAGCGCTTTAGACCTAATATCATGAATATCTGAATCTGTATCAACTTTATTTTCAAAAGCTACATACGATGATAATAATTTATCTTTTAATTCCATTTTTTCAGTTTTCAGTTTTTAGTTTCAGTATGCAATTTTTAAACTGTATACTGCTACTTTAAACTTATTTACACCAATTCTTGTTTAATCCAATCGTAACCTTTTGCTTCTAACTCTAAGGCTAAAGAAGCATCGCCACTTTTTACAATTTTACCGTCGTGTAAAACGTGTACAAAATCTGGTACGATATAATCTAATAAACGTTGGTAGTGTGTAATAACAATTACCGCGTTATCTTTAGATTTTAATTTATTTACACCGTTAGCAACAATACGCAAAGCATCAATATCTAAACCAGAATCTGTTTCATCTAAGATTGCTAATTTTGGCTCTAACATTGCCATTTGAAAGATTTCGTTACGTTTCTTTTCTCCACCAGAAAAACCTTCGTTTAAAGAACGAGATAAAAATTTGCGATCTATTTCTAATAATTCAGATTTCTCACGAATCATTTTTAACATGTCTTTTGCAGGCATGTCTTCTAAACCTTTTGCTTTTCTTGTTTCGTTAATAGCTGTTTTTATAAAGTTTGTAACAGAAACACCTGGAATTTCTACTGGATATTGAAAAGATAAAAACACACCATTATGTGCTCTTTCTTCTGGTGCAAGTTCACTAATATCTTCACCATCTAATTCGATAGAACCATTAGTAACTTCATAGTCTTCTTTACCTGCAATAATATTAGCCAAAGTACTTTTTCCTGCACCGTTTGGTCCCATAATTGCATGAACTTCTCCTGCTTTTACTTCTAAATTCAATCCTTTTAAAATTGATTTATCGTCTATACTTGCTTGTAAATTTTCTATTTTTAACATCTTATTTATGCTATTGGCTTTTAGCTTTATGCTATCGGCATTATTTTTATAATTATATATTTTGTGATTGGTTATTATTGATTAACCAACACTTCCTTCTAAAGAAATTTCTAGTAATTTTTGAGCTTCAACAGCAAACTCCATTGGTAACTTGTTTAAAACCTCTTTACTAAATCCGTTTACAATTAAAGCAATAGCTTTTTCTGTATCGATACCACGTTGGTTACAGTAAAACAATTGGTCTTCACCAATTTTACTAGTTGTAGCCTCGTGTTCTATTTGTGCAGATTTGTTTTTAGTTTCTATATAAGGAAAAGTGTGTGCACCACATTCGTTACCCATTAATAAAGAGTCGCACTGAGAGAAATTACGAGCGTTTTCTGCTCTAGAATTTATCTGTACTAAACCTCTATAAGAGTTTTGAGATTTTCCTGCAGAGATACCTTTAGAAATAATTGTAGACTTAGTGTTTTTACCTAAGTGAATCATTTTTGTACCAGTATCTGCTTGTTGATGGTTGTTTGTTACTGCAATCGAATAAAATTCGCCTACAGAATTATTACCTTTTAATACACAAGAAGGATATTTCCAAGTAACTGCAGAACCAGTTTCTACTTGTGTCCAAGAGATTTTTGCATTTGTTTCACACAAACCTCTTTTGGTTACAAAATTGTAAACACCACCTTTACCTTCTTTATTACCAGGATACCAGTTTTGCACTGTAGAGTATTTAATTTCTGCATCATCCATTGCAATTAATTCTACAACAGCTGCATGTAATTGGTTTTCATCTCTACTTGGTGCTGTACATCCTTCTAAGTAAGAAACATAACTACCAGCATCTGCAACAACTAATGTTCTTTCAAATTGTCCTGTTCCGCCTTCGTTAATTCTAAAATACGTAGACAATTCCATAGGGCATTTTACACCTTTAGGAATGTAGCAGAAAGATCCATCAGAAAAAACAGCCGAATTTAATGCTGCGTAAAAATTATCTTTAGTTGGTACAACAGTACCTAAATATTTTTTAACTAATTCTGGATGCTCTTGTATTGCTTCAGAAATTGGCATAAAAATAATTCCTTTTTCTGCAAGAGTTTCTTTAAAGGTTGTAGCAACAGAAACAGAATCCATTACAATATCTACTGCAACGTTTGCTAGTTTCTTTTGTTCATCTAAAGAGATTCCTAAACGCTTAAAAGTGTCTAACAACTCTGGGTCAACCTCGTCTAAAGAATTTAATTTTGGTTTCTTTTTTGGTGCAGAATAGTATGCAATGTCTTGAAAATTTGGTTTTTCGTAATTTACATTAGCCCATTCTGGTTCTTCCATTTGTTCCCAAACTCTAAAAGCTTCTAATCGCCATTCGGTCATCCATTCTGGCTCATTTTTCTTTTTTGAGATTGCACGAACAACATCTTCATTTAAACCAACCGGAAATGTATCGCTTTCTATATCTGTGTAAAACCCATACTTATATTCTTGGGTTTTTAACTCTTGTTCTAAATCTTCTTCGGTATACTTTGACATCTTTTTCTAAATTTTAAAGTGAAAAACTTTCTCCACAACCGCAAGTTCTATTTGCGTTAGGATTGTTAAAAACAAACCCTTTTCCGTTTAAACCACCAGAATATTCTAGAGTAGTTCCTACTAAATATAAAAAGCTTTTTTTGTCGACAATAATTTTAACGTCATTCTCTTCAAAAACTTTATCGTTTTCTTCTTTTTTATTATCAAAAGTTAAATCGTAAGATAAACCCGAACAACCACCACTTTTTACACCAACTCTTATATAGTCTGTTGCTGCATTAAAGCCGTCGTCTGTCATTAGTTCTACGACTTTCTTTTTTGCTGAGTCTGAAACTTTTATCATAATTTTAAATAGATTAAATCTAAACTGTCTGCAAATATACAATATAACTAGAAGAAAAACGAAGAAGTTGTATTATGAAACCTAATAAACCAATTGGTTTTATTGATTATTTTTGAAAGGCAGGATTGTTAACAAATTCGTAGTCTGTTAATGTAAGTAAAAAAGCCTTTAAGTCTGCTTTGTCTTTGGCTGTTAAATTAACGCCACCTTGGTTAATTTTTTTCATTAATGGATCTATTGTAGAAGATCTTTTTAACCCTTCTGAATAATGATTGATAACTTCGTCTAAAGTTGTAAACCTACCATCGTGCATATAAGGTGCAGTAAATGCCAAATTTCTGATAGACGGAGATTTAAATTTACCGTTATCATTAGGATCTCCGGTGATTTTACCTAAGCCTAAATCAGTAAAATTTGTATCTAAACCATTGTTATGGAATTTATTATCTGTCCATAGCGGGTTGTTGTTACTACCGTGACAATGAAAACAATCACCTCTTTCTTCATCCATAAAAACATTAAAACCATTTGTTTCGCTTTCTGTTAATGTGGCTTCACCTTTTAAGTATTTATCAAATTTAGAATTGCCAGAAATCAATGTTCTTTCGAATTGAGCAATTGCTTTGGTAACAAGAGTAGAATCTATTTTTTCTGAACCAAAAGCTTGCAAAAACAAATTTCTATAGGTTTCGTTTTGATTCAATTTTTCTGCAATATTAACCCAATTAGCGTGCATTTCTATAGGGTTTGTAACTGGTTCTAAAGCTTGAGTTTCTAAGCCAAATTCTTTACCATCCCAAGCAAAAAGTTCATCAAAATTCCATGCTAAATTAAATAGCGGCATTGTATTTCTTTTGCCAAAATTACCACTTACACCTTTACTAAATTGTTTATTATCTGTAAAAGCTTTTGCTGGGTTATGGCAAGTAGCACAAGATTGTGAATTATCTCTCGAAAGTATTTTATCAAAAAAAAGTTTTTTACCTAAAGCAATACCTTCTATTGTTAACGGATTGTCTACAGGAATTATAGGTGCAATTAATTTATCAGAAAAAAGCTCTGGTATTTCTAAATTATACGCAATTGGTGTATATAAATCTTCTTCTTTGGATGCGCAATTCATCAAAAGTAAAAAAGAAAAAAAGTACACGAAATAGGTTTTCATTTTGTTAATTTATTTTGCCTAAGGTAAACACAGATTTACCATTTTCGCTTATCATTTTTTGAGCTTCAAAATTTGGCATTAAAACGGTGTGTAGTTCATTTAAATTCCATGTATTTGGGTTTTTAAACCATTCTGAAACATCCATTTTAATTTCTATAGTAGTGTTTTTTACAATTTCTACAGTGCCCAAATCTACTTCAAAAGAAGTGTCTTCAAATTTTAAATCGTTTGGGTTTGTTCTGTCAACAGCTCTTATTGCATGAAAATTAAAACCAGTTTCTTCATCATTATTAGTTAAAAATTTACCATCAAATTGCATGTAATGATAACCACCACCAAGCATTGCCGGAACATTAAAGTTTACAGAATTTAATAGTTGATATTCACCATCTTTATTGTCTATGTCTTTTAAGCCAAATGTAAATTTAAGATTGTAAGTACCAGGTGAAATATCTGTTAAAGAAATATTTGTGCCAGAATTTTCGCCGAAGTCTATTAAAAACTGATTATCGCCACCAACTAAACTTAGATTTGAAATTAAATAACGCAGCCTTTCGATACTTATTTTTTCTCCGTTTTCTGTAGTAAATTTAAGTTCGTTTAATTCTTGATTTGTAATTTCTCTACCGTTCCAGTTGTGCGTAAAGTTTAGGGTTGTTGTTATCTCTTCAGGAAAAACACAACAATCTTTTTCGTCTTTACAACCTGTTAAAAATAGTACAGAAACTAGTACTAAATAAGTAATTCTTTTTATCATAATTTAATTATTAGTGCGTCTGTAAAACCTTTGTTTTCTGGTATGTCTTTATCAAAACTATTCGACTCGCCAACAGCAATAATACTAGCATTATTTAATACTGTAATATCATATAAAAAATCGATTTTAGAACCGCCAAAGGTTTGTTGCCAAAGTAATTCGCCGTTATTGTTTATTTTTATAATTAACGCATCATTTTGCCCTTTATTTTCAAAACCGTTGTCTAAACTTCTAGAGCTTCCTGCAATTAAAAAACCGTTGTCTTTGGTTTTGGTAATTGCTCTTGCTACATCAAAATTTGATGCGCCAATTGTTTTTTCCCAAATAAGATTACCATCTGTAGAAATTTTAAGAACCCAAATATCTGCTGCACCGTTATTTGTAGAAACATTTTTGTCGTTACTTCTAGTGTCTCCAACAATTAAAAAATTGCCATCATTGGTTGCAGTGATTGCTCTTGCTTCATCGATTTCTGAGCCTCCAAAACTTTTTTCCCAAATAAGATTGCCAGAATTAGATATTTTAACAACCCAAAAATCATAAGTTCCTTTGTTATCAGAAATATTAAAATCGTTGCTATCGCTAGAGCCCACAATTATAAAATTATTAGCATCGGTTTCGACAACTCCTAACGGAGTATCTGTAAAGCTACCACCAAAATATTTGCTCCAAAGTAAATTACCAGAATTATCTGTTTTAATTGCCCAATAATCTCCGCCAGCATGCTTTACAGCGGTGGATTTTGCATTTCCTTGTCCGTTAGACGCTGTAACGTCTAAAACACCAGTAATTAAGAAGCCGTTATCTTTTGTTTCTAACAGAGTTGTGCCGTAATCTAAACCTAAATATCCAAAGCTTTTTTCTGATATTAGATTGCCAGAACTTGATAGTTTTATAAACCAAAAATCTTGAGAACCAGCATTTGCAGAAATATCTAAATCGTTACTTTTAGAATAACCTAGAATAGCAAATTCTCCGTTTTTTGTTTCTATAATATCGGCAGCTCTATCATCATCAGAACCACCAAATGTTTTTTGCCATTCTAGTTGATTATCCGAAGAAAATTTAGAGATAAAAAAATCGAATGAAGTGTTAGATTTATCTGCAATATCTAGATTATTACTTTGCGTATAACCTGCGGCAATAAAACCACCATCAGCTGTTTTTTCTACAGTGGTAAAAGCGTCGTTATTTGTACCGCCAATTGTGGTAATGCTTGTGTTGTTTACAACAATATTATCGTTTATAAACAGTCCGTCTTTTTCAGAGCAATTTAAAAGAAGTAAAAAGCAATATAATAGACAGATTTTTTTCATTTAAGTTTTACTTTTTCTGATAACAAATAAACCTCTGTTAATATCGCTAATAATGATGTTGCCAGATGGTAAATACGGATACACGTTCCAGGCTCCATTAAATGCAGTATTGTCGTTTTCTGGATAGGTATCAAAAAAACCGACTTCTGTAAAGCTTTTTGCATCGATATTAGAAATATCTATTATTCTAACACCTGCGGTATAACTTGCTTGAAAGAATAAATTGTCTTTTACATAACCGTTGTGATCTATAGCAGCTGTTGGACCAGAATAATCGAAATGATGCTTTGGGTTGTCTAAATCTGTAAAATCGAAAACAATAGTTCTTGTGTTTAAGCCTTTGTCTCTTTCATCTAGTTCGTCTCCTAAAATAAAATATTTAAAGTCTTTTGTAAACCAACCTTGATGTGTGTACCCAATATTAGAATAACTAATAGAAGATATTTTAACAGGATTTTGTTTGTCTGTAACATCTGCAATTACAACTTCAGTTTCGTTACTTCCTATTAATATTTCTCTTCCAGAATAATCAGAATCTGGGCCGTTATAGGTTACGGCTTGCGCATCGTGAGCATAATCTTCGAAACCACCTTCGTTTACTGGCTTAAAAGGATTGTTAATATTGATAAACAAAGGACCTCCTTTATACGTTGCACTTCTAGAAGTACCAACAGGATATGCATAACCAGTATCTTCATTAATAACAATATTATGTGCGCTACCAAAAGAAGTAAAATCTCTATCTGCTGTAAATTCTACCGGAATGTTAACCAAACCTCTTAGGTTATTTAGGTTAAAAATTTGCATTCCGTGATTGTCTGCTTCACTAACAATAAATGCAAAATCGTTATAAACTTTTACATCTCGCCAAAGACTGTTTTCTGTCCTAGTTTTTAAAAAACCAATAATTTTTGCATCTGCCGGATTGGTAATATCTATAAACGAAGTTCCTTTATTTGTACAAACAATAGCATATTCGTTGTTTGTTACAGGATCTACCCAACCCCAAGAGTCGTTACCTTGTGTGTTTTCGCCTGCAATTTCATCTAAAGTAATGTGTGTAAGTAAATCGTAATCGTTGCAAGGAAACTCGCCCGCAAAACCGTCTTCACATTTTGCAATAGGATTTATAATGGTTTGTTTAACTTGATTTACAACCTCTTTTTTAGAACAACTAACTATAATTAAAACGAATATGAAAAAAGTTTTTTTTATCATTTTTAAATATTTATCAAGTAAAAACCTGCTTTAATTAGTATAACGTAATTATTATTTTTTAGTACATAAAAAGTATAAAATCAAAAATAGTGCTTTTATTTTTACTTCTCTGTTAAAGGAACTCTGTAATTTTTAAGAATGTAAGTATCTTTGCAGCATGTTAGAAGATAAAAATACCCAAAAAACATCATTAGCCGAACTTGGTGAGTTTGGTTTAATAAACCATATTACAAAATATTTTAAAGTAGAAAATGCCACAACAGTAAAAGCAATCGGAGACGATGCTGCTGTTTTAGATGCATCAGAAAAACAAACTTTAGTTACTACAGATTTGTTGATAGAAGGTGTGCATTTCGATTTAAGTTATATGCCTCTTAAACACTTAGGTTATAAGGCAATTATGGTTAATTTATCTGATGTGTATGCAATGAATGGTGTTGCAGAGCAAGTAACAGTTTCTATCGCAGTTTCTAACCGTTTTCCTTTAGAGGCAATAGAAGAGTTGTATGCAGGTATTCAGCTTGCATGTGATACTTATAAAGTAGATTTAATTGGTGGCGACACTACATCTTCTACCAAAGGAATTTTAATTTCTGTAACAGCAATTGGTAAAGCAACAAAAGAAGAAGTTGTGTATAGAAATGGCGCAAAAGAAACCGATTTAATAGTAGTTTCTGGCGATTTAGGTGCTGCATATTTAGGTTTGCAAGTTTTAGAAAGAGAAAAACAGGTTTTTAAAGTAGATCCAAATAATCAACCAGATTTAGATAATTATACTTATTTAATTGAAAGACAATTAAAACCAGAAGCACGTAAAGATGTTGCTAGTATCTTAAAAGAATTAGAGGTAAAACCTACTGCTATGATCGATATTTCTGATGGACTTTCATCTGAAATTATGCACATTTGTTCACAGTCTAAAGTTGGATGTAAGATTTATGAAGACAAGTTACCTTTAGATCCTCAAGTTATTTCTGCTTGCGAAGAATTTGAACTAGATTCTACAATGGTTGCTTTAAGTGGAGGTGAAGATTATGAGCTGCTTTTTACAGTACCAATTGCAGATTTTGATAAGATAAAAGGAAATCCTAATTTTTCTATTGTTGGTCATATCATTGCAGAAAATCAAGGTTTAAATCTTGTAACAAGAGCAAATCAAGAAATTGAATTAAAAGCCCAAGGCTGGAATCCTTTAAAAGGAGAATAAAAATATTTTATAAACAAAAAAGGCGCAAATTTTAAATTTGCGCCTTTTTTGTTTTAATTACTTCTTCTTTGCTCATCATTATTACTAAAAATTCTGTTTTTTACGTTTATTTTCTTGTTGCCGAAGTTATACGAAAGAGAGATTCTAAAATTTCTAGAACTCGCATTTTGACGGTAACTTTGATCGATATTATTTACAGTAGAATTGTAATCTCTTAAACTACCTGTGTTTAAAACATCATTAAATAACATAGATAATTTAATGTTGTTTTTAAAGCTGTGTTGTAGCCCAAGTGATAAATGAAACTGCTGCCCAAGACTAAACAAACCATCATTATGAAAAGAACTATACCAAGCATTGGCTTGTAATTTTGTGTTTTTACTCAATGAAAAAGTATGGTTAGACGCAGCATAAAATTGAATTCCATCATTTACATCAGCATCAATATTTTTGGTTAATACTGTAATGTGTGCCAAAAATCTAACATCATTTTGGGTTTTCCACCAAGAAATAGGGCTAAAAGAAAAACTTTCTTGTAACTGATACGTGTACTTTTTAAAATAATTTTCTCTTGTTACAATTTGATCTTGATTGGAAATGTCTGTGTTAAAAAACACTCCAAAACCATCTGTAGTAATATTTACAGAAAAACCTGTATTCCATTTGTTTTTGTATAAGTGAGAAATTTCAAAATTATCTGAAAAAGAAGGTTGTAAAAACGGATTACCAACACTGTAACTATTGTCATTAATGTAAAAACGAAACGGATTTAAATCTCTAAAATTGGGTCTGTTTATCCTTTTTCCGTAAGAAAAGTTGAAATTATTGTTGTCGTTTTTAGCATACGATAAAAATAAGGTTGGAAAAAACTTACTGTAATTGTTTTTGTTTTCCTGATTCATATCTGCGCTAATACCTGTTGTTTTTGTGTCTTCAAAACGCAGCCCAAATTGTAGGGTAAGTTTATCATTTAGTTTTGTGTTTCCAGAAAAATAAGTAGCTAAAACATTTTCTTTATATTTAAAATTGGTAGATTGGTTTGAGTCTAAAACGGGCGATCCAGAAAGTGTGTCGAAAAATAAAATACCACTATTTGTATTGGTAAAACTTGCTTTAAATCCGTAAGAAAGATTTATTTTTTTAAGTGGTAAATCTATATCTAATTGAGAACTAAAATTGTCTATTTTTTGATTAGAAATGTTTAAAGCTGATGAACTTATACCATTAGAATTATCGCTAACATCAAACTGTTCTGTGGTAAAATCTAGATTTCTATCCGAAGTAAATGTAAAATAATCTGCATCAAAAGAAAGTTGCTTGCCTAAAGTGTCTAGTTTTGAAATCAAATGAAAATTAACAGAATGATTATTGTTATCTACATCATTTTGCGCTACATTTTTTAAACTTTTTTCTAAATTATTATTAGTATCAAAAATATTAGAAGTAGTCACAGCATCTATATTTGGTTCTGTTGTATTTCCTAAATATTGTACGCCTAAAGTTGTCTTATCAGATAAGGTATAATCCAATAAAAAGCGTCCAGAAAGTTGATTTGTTTGTTGTTTTCCAGCAATATCAATATCCCAAAGATTGTTTGGGTATTCTATAACTATCCCTTCTAAATTTTCAAAATTACCTTTGTTTGCATTGATACTTGCTGATAATGAAACCTTGTTTTTGTTGTAGAAAAAATTATTAGTGATTGTTGTAAAATTATATTTGTTTTGATTGTAAGAAATGGATGTTGCATTTTTCCAAGAATTTTGAGTGCCTTTTTTTAAAATAATATTGATTAAACCACCATTACCGGAAGCATCGTATTTTGCTGGCGGATTTGTAATTACTTCAATTTTTATAATATCACTAGCAGATAATCCGCTTAAAAAGGCCACCAATTCATCGCCTGCCAAGGGAGACAACCTTCCGTTAATTAGTATCTGAGTAGCACCTTTACCTAAGATAGATAAGGTGTTGTTTTGCAATTGTACACCAGGAGTTACCCTTAAAACATCAACACCATTTCCACCAGTTGCAGCAATACTTTTTTCAACATTAAAAACCAATCTGTCTATTTTTCTTTCTAAAATCCTTTTTTCTGTTTTTACCACAATTTCATCTAAAGCTTCTGTATTTTCTCTTAATATTAGTGTTCCTAAGTTAAGATTGCCTTTAATATTTATTGTTTTTGAAAACGTTTTATATCCTAGAAAGCTAATTTCTAAAATATAATTTCCTTGGTTTGTTTTTAACTCGAAAGTTCCATCGTTTTTTGTGGTTGCACCAGTTATTATTTTTTGCTGATTATCTTTTAAAATTACGTTTGCAAACGGAATAACATCTAAATTGTCTGCTACTTTACCTGTAACAGTTTGTGCAGTCAAGATTCCTGTAAAAAATAATGCAATTAAAATTTGTAACGTTTTTTTTGTCGTTTTCATGGTATTTATTTTTAATGATACAAATGTGCGATTGAAAACAATTTTGTGCGACCGAAAACACAAAGTCGAACTAATTTCTAGATAAGAAATTGGTTCGACTTTATTTTAAAAACGTTCGACTTTACGTTAAGTGTTTGATTTTAAGTGTTTTTTCTAAATTGTGTAGGCGTTAAACCTGTATGTTTTTTAAAAGCAGTATTAAAAGAAGATTTTGAATTAAAACCAACTTGATATAAAATTTCTAGGACTGTAAGTTCTTTTTCCTTCGGATTTTTTAAAACCTCTTTCGCTTCTTCAATTCTATATTCGTTTACAAAATCGAAAAAATGCTGGTTTAAATGTTGATTGATTAAAACCGACAATTCTCTCGAATTCATTTTTATCAATTCAGCCAAATCTCTAATTGTTAAAGACGGATTTAAATAAGGTTTTTCTGCCAACATAAAATCTTTTAAAAGAGCAATTTTAGGATTGATAGAAACTTCTTCTCTTGTGTTTTTAATTTCTTTAGATGTTTTTAAATCTACATTTATTCCTTTAAATAATCTAGGAGAATTAACCGCTTTTAAAAATAACCAACAGATAAAAAAGACGCCGAAAAGTAAAACAATAGTTATTATGATGTCTATAGAATTGTCATTAGAATTTACTCGAATATAACTTTTAATAAACGTTAAAACTTGCCCTATAAATAGTAAAATAGATAATTGTTTTAACCAATTAAAGTTTTTAAAAGCATTCTTATCAGTGTAATTTTCTAGCAACAGTTTTCTATAACGTAAAATATAATAGATCTCTGCAGATAAATATGCAATTGATAATACATCGCCAAAATAACTAAGAAATTGTACTTCTGTATTATTAGAATAATTATTTATAAAGGCAGCTTTTTCTGTTTCATTAGCTAAAAAAAAGTTAGGTAAAAGCACTAAAATAGTAAGAAGCCAAGGTAGTAAATGGATTAAATGTTTCCACTTTAGCTTAAAGTTTGAGTAAATTACCGATAAAATGTATAAGAATAAAAACGGATTTTTAAATAATGAAATTTTGTTTCTTAATATTTCTAATGTGTAAGGTATTTCTATAAATTGATGATAAAAAAACGCACTAATATCTATTGCTGTAACAATTAAAAAGGCTGCTAAAAGTTGGTTGCTTAATTTTTTTTCTGATTTTACAGAAAGTAAAAAAACAGAAAAAAGTAAAAATAAAATAACTATTATAACTGCTAAAAAACTAATTATGGAATCATAATTCATAATTTCAAATATAATCAAAAATTAGGTTATTAGATTCTTACAAAGTCTTTTAAAGCGGCAATTAATTCGGTTGTGTTTTCTATATGACTCATATGTCCAGAAGGTAAAACCACATATTCAGAATTCGTTTTTTTAGCCTCTTTAATTAATGCATCAGCATTTAAAATCCGATCATTTTCACCAATAATCATCAACTTTTTAAAAGTACTTTCTTTTAAGAATTCTAAAGAATTTTGTCTGTTTTTCATTCCTTCGTTTGCAGCAATATATCCTTGCAAAGAAGTTTGTAACGCTTCGGTTTTAACTTGTTTAATTTCCTCTTTAAATTTTAATGTATTTTCTTGATGAAATAAATTAGAAACAGACATTTTTATCATGTTTTCAAAATTTTGTTGCACCATTTTATTGGCTCTAATTCTTAATTTTTTTCGTTCTTCAGAATCATCAGCAGTTGTAGAGTTCATCAAACAAATACCCTTTACATTTATTGTTTTCTCTTTCGCCATTGCCAAAGCAACATAACCACCTAAAGAATGACCAATAATAAAGTATTTTCTAATTCTTAAATGTTTTAAAACAGCATGAATTGTATCTGCAAACAAATCCATAGAATGTACATAACCTAAGCAATCAGAATTACCATGACCTGGTAAATCAATAGTAATAATTCTGTTTTTTTTAGATAACTCATCAGTAATGATTTTCCACATTTTAGCATTTTCTAAGAAGCCGTGTAATAAAACAATTGCAGTTCCTTTACCAGTATCAGAAAAAGAAATGTTTGCTTTTTTAAATTGAATAGAATCTTGCATCTCGCAAAAATATGTATATTTCGCTCGCTAAGACAATATTTACCATGAACAAAACAAAAGAAATTTGGATTGCAGGGTTTGCACTTTTTTCGCTTTTTTTCGGAGCCGGAAACTTAATTTTACCACCAAATTTAGGTGTAAAAGCTGGTGAAGATTGGTGGATTGTTGTTTTGGGTTTTATAGCTACAGCTATTATAATTCCTATTTTGGCAATTTTTGCACATGCAAAATTACAAGGAACGTTGTATGATTTTGGTAAAAAAGTATCGCCAGTTTTTAGTACACTTTTTTGTTTTTTAATATACATTATTGCCATTGCAATACCATCGCCAAGAACAGCTGCCGTAACGCATGAAATGGCAATTCAGCCATTTTTCGATTCGCCAGCAATACTAACAAGTATTATTTACTTTGTTTTAGTGTTTTTATTTTCTGTAAATAGATCTAGAATAATTGGTTTAATAGGTAAATTTTTAACACCAATAATTGTTATAATTTTATTTGTAATTATTGGTATTTCTTTTTTTGTGTCTTCAGGAACTTTAGAAGTTACTTCATTTAAAAACCCTTTTATTGATGGCGTTTTAGAAGGATATCAAACTTTTGATGCTATTGCAGGTGTAGTTGTTGGTGCAGTTATTATTATTTCTTTAGATTACAGTAATCATAACAGTTTTGGTGAAAGAAAAAGGTTGATAAGAAAAGCAGGGTTAATAGCAGGTATTGGATTGTTATTAATCTACGGAGGTTTAATTTTAAGCGGTGCATTATTTGCAAGTTCTTTTGCAGAAAATGCCTCTAGAATAGATGTTTTATCGGGTTTAAGCACACAAACTTTAGGTAGCTTTGGTACCACTTTTTTAAGTGTTTTGGTAGCTTTGGCATGTTTTACAACGGCGGTTGGTATAGTTACCGGTACCGCAGATTATATAAAAGGAATTTGTAATAATTCTAAAGCAGCATATGTAGCAACAGCAGCAATATGTTCTATAATTGGAATTATAGTTGGTAGCTATAATGTAGGTTTTATTATAGATGTTGCTGTGCCAGCATTAATGTTTTTATACCCTATAACTATTATGTTAATTTTATTAAATGTTGTGCCAGAAAAATATGCATCTAAAATAGTTTTTAGAGCGGTTATCTTGGTAACATTTATATTTAGTATTCCAGATTTTTTAGGCTTTATAATTCCTCGAGAAAACTTAACAGGTATTAAAAGTATCATTCCTTTAGCAGAACACAGTTTGGGTTGGGTTTTGCCTGCTATTTTGGTTTTTGTAATATTTAATGTTAAGAAATTTGGCAAAGCTTAAGCGTTTTTAAAGTAAAGTATAAACGTTACATTTTACAACACAAAATAGAAAGTTTGTTAAAACTTCTACGACCAACACATTATGGCAGTTCAAGATATTGTAAAGCATACTTTTAAAGATATATTTTCTGTAAGCACAGTTCGGTTTGACAAAGCTTGTACAATCGATCATTCGGTACAACAAAATGCTTATGCAATTTATTGGATTCAAGAAGGTAGCGGAACGTATAATATCGATTTTAAACAATATCAATTTGATGATAATGTACTTTTTTTCTTATCTCCAGGACAGGTTTTTACGGTAGATTCAGAACAAATAAAAACTGCATACAAACTTACTTTTGTAAAAGATTTTTACTGCATACAAACCCACGATGCAGAGGTTGCCTGTAACGGAATTTTATTCAACAATATTTACGAAACTCCGTTTGTAAAACCATGTAAAAAAGACACCGATAAATTAGACTTTATATTAACAAGCTTACTCGAAGAGTTTCAGCAAAACGAAACAGCGCAGTACGATATGTTACAAGCCTATTTAAAGCAATTTATTATTTCTGCTGTTCGTGTAAAAAAAGAAAACCATGTTGTTAAAGAAGATGTCGAAACACGCCTTTTTAAAGACTTTAGTTTGTTGGTAGAGCAAAATTACAAAACACTTCATTCTGTAACAGATTATGCTAAAAGACTAGGTCTTTCGCCAAAATCAATCACAAAGCATTTTCAAAAAGCAGGTACAACTTCTCCATCAGAATTTATAAAAAACAGAATTTTGTTAGAAGCAAAACGCTTGTTAATTTACACCGATAAAACCGTAAAAGAAATCGCATTCGAGTTAGGTTTTAACGATCCAGCATATTTTACCCGATTCTTTACAAAGGCAATTTCAAAATCGCCACTTCAGTTTAAAAAAGACTACTAAGATTATTTTTTTGGGCGTGCCCTTTCAGGTCAGGCTTTCGAAACTCGCTTTTTAAAGTTTTATCAAACTTTAAAAGAGCTCAAACAAATTTCTCAATCCTTCACGCGTGCATTTTTGTTGGCTTTATTTCAAAGTCCAAACAGTAAGAACTTTTGTCCAATTTTAGAGCTTAATGTTGGTTATATCTTTGCAGTGTCAATCAATAAGAACTAAAATTAAACATATGAAATCAATAGAAAACACACAATGTCCAAACTGTTGGGGTTACCAAACTTACGACGAGCAAAATCAAAACCAGCAACTTTGCGAATGCAAATAAATTATTTAAAAAAATTACAAATCATCTAAAAATAGAAATTATGAGTACATATAATGTTCCAACAAAAAACGAAGTATCAGAAAACAATCAAGCAATATTTAATCAATTAGAAAAAGGTTTAGGTTTTGTACCAAACTTATACGCGGCATTTGCACATAGCGAAACTGCTTTGGGTAATTTTTTAGCAATAGGAAATGGTAAAACAAGCTTTTCTGCTAAAGAAAAAGAAGTAATAAATTTAGCCGTAAGTCAAGTAAACGAATGTATTTATTGTTTATCTGCCCACACAGCAATTGGTAAAATGAATGGTTTTACAGAAGCACAAATTTTAGAATTAAGAGCAGGTAAAGCTTCTTTTGATGCAAAATTAAATGCATTGGCAAACTTTGCTAAAAGTGCAGCAGAAAACAGAGGTGCTGCAACACCAGAAACAGTAGAAAACTTATATGCACAAGGGTATACAAAAGGAAATTTAGCAGATGCAATAATCTTAATTGGCGAAATTACAATTACAAATTATTTTCATAAAACAACAGATGTAGCTGTAGATTTTCCGTTAGCAGAAGCTTTATAAATAGTAAAACAATAATTTAATAATTTTAATAAACAACAATCATGAAAAAAGTAATCGCAATTTTAGTATTAGTAATAGGTTTTGCATTTAACACAAATGCACAAGAAGTAAAAACAGTTTCTTTAGAACAAACAAAAGGAGAGTTTACACAAAAACAAATTACGTTATCTGAAGGTACTTATATTTTTGAAATAGCTAACAACAACGTAGGGCACAATGTAGGTTTTGTTTTAGCGCCAAAAGCAGATGTAAAAGCACACATTAAAAACGCTTATGTAACAGCACAAGTAAAGGATAACAGCAAAGAAACTTCTAAAAAAGTGACACTTAAAAAAGGAGAATATGTTTATTTCTGTCCTTTAAACCCAACGCCACAATACACATTAATAGTAGAGTAGTTTTTTAATTCAATTAGTTAAAAAGGCGAACAGAAATGTTCGCCTTTTTTTGTTTTTTAGTTATTTAAATTAAAGTTTAAATAGATAGAAACTGCTTGTTTTGGGGTAACGTTACCACCAAATAAATTATGTGAAATTGGAAGCGTATAATTGGCACCAAAAATAAAATCTTTAGTAGTTATTTCTGCACCCAAAGTTCCGTTAAAAACGTTACCATCTGTATTTGGTACTTCTTCTTTATACTGTTTTATTTTATTATAAATATTACCAGAAAAGCCTATAAAAGGCAATAACATATATTTTTCTTTAGAAATAGCATAAAAAAAGTTAGAAGCGTAACTAAACTGGTTTCCGAACTTGTATTCGTTTTTGTTCTCGTTTTTAAAATAGTAAGTTAAACTAGTATTTACACCAAATTTATTTGCACCATAACTGTGTGCAAGTCCTAAAATACCATCTAAACTACCAGTTCCTAATTGAAAACCAGGATTTACTCTATCGGTTAAAACTTGTTCAAATTTACCTGTTGGTAATTTGGCTCCTAAACCAATTTCCAAAGAATGTCCAGAAGGTTCTCGGGTAACATTTGTGTATAACTTAGACTTTTCTTCATCTACTTTTTTATAAAATTTAAACTTGTACCAACTCATTATTGTTGCGTCTCCAAAGCCGTTTATACTTTCGTTTCTATCTGTATATTCTCTATTTAAATCTTGATATGGTAAAATTGCACTCACATATAAATTTTCATTTATTGGCAACCTTCCCCATAATTGATACGTATGAAAGTTTTCTGTACTTGTTGGAGAATTATCAAAAATACCATCTTTCGATTGAAATTTTTGATAAATATATCTTACGCCTACAAAGCTCGCATTGTTTAAAGTACCCAAGCCAAAACTACCGCTACTTGTAGAGCAACCGCATAAATCACAGAAATAATATTCGAAAGAATGGTTGTTATGTTTGCTGCATATTTCTTTGCCTGAATTAGCAAAACTAGCAATCGTAATTAATACAAATGTTAACAGTATTATTGTTTTTTTTATCTTAAAATTCTGCAAAACGTTTATCATTTAAAAATGTGTTATCTGTTAATGTGTTTAAAAAAGCAAGTAAAGCTGTTTTTTCTTCGGATGATAGATCGATACCTAAATTACCATTAGATTTTATTAGCAAAGTGTCTACAACGCCACCATTTTGTGTCATTCCATCAGAATAAAAATCTAATACTGCTTCTAAATCTCCAAATCGTCCATCGTGCATGTACGGAAAAGATTTTGCTACATTTCTTAAGCTTGGTACTCTAAATTTGTAAAAATCGTCTTTTAGACCAGAAACTCTTTTTCTTCCTTCTTCCTCAGGGAATTTATAGTTTGTAGGCAGTCCGTTATTTCTATAACTTTGGTCTGTAAAAAGGGCTCCAGAATGGCAAGTTGTACATTTGTTATTAAAAATTTCTAAACCTTTATTTTCTAGTTCTGTAAAAGTCGCGTTTTCTTCGTTTCTAATCACTTTATCGTATTTAGAATCTCCAGAAATCATAGTTACCATAAATTGCGATAAAGCTTTTAACATGCGTTCTGATGTAGCTTCTCTATCACCAAAAGCATTTGTAAAAAGAACCTCATATTCTTGATAAGAGTTCAATTTAGAAAGCACAGATGGTATGGTTTCATTCATTTCTACATCACTAGTAATTGGTATAATTGGTTGTAGATCTAAATGAATTGCGGCGCCATCCCAAGTAAACTCGCTAAAAAAAGCTAAATTTTGAATGGGTTGTGCATTTCTAAAACCAACTTTACCATCTACGCCATGACTAACTGTGTGGCCATGATGTGTAAAAGCAGAAGCTTGTTCGTGACAAAATCCGCAAGAAATTACTCCGTCGGAAGCCAATCGTCCTTCATAAAACAATTTTTTACCAAGAGAGATACCTTCTTCGGTAAGTGGGTTTTGACTTAAATCGTACAATAATCCCGGAAAATTACTTGGGATTTTTAATTCAACTTTTTTAGGAATTAGCACATATTCTTCTTCGTTTTTTGCACAAGAAAAAAGTGTAATAAAACCTAAACATAATAGTATAAATTTTTTCATAATTGATAGAAAACCGTTGTTAAGAATTTTACTTAACAACGGTTTTATTGATTTAATTATGAACATGATCTATAACAAACATAGCACTTACATTTGTTGCTATTTGTGGCGATTTAACACCGTCTACGTGTATTTGCGCAGCATCATCTAGCAAAAATTTTGTGGTACCGTCTAAAATGTTAGAAACATCAGAAACAACATGTATTACTGGTGTTAAGTCTGTTCTTACTCTTGCAGAGTTTGTTAAATCTAAAGAAACTTCCTTGTAGTTATCTACCGCAGTTCCATGGCTTCCCATATGAAAAGCAAATGCAGTTTCTGTAGTTGTGTTTTCTGATGTGTAAGTTCCTTCGAAAACCATAAACTTATAGCCTGCTTGCCAGCTCCACATCATGCCAGCTTCTTGTGCTTTTGCTAAGAAATCTCCTTGCCCTGTTGCACCTTCTAAATACTTTTCTTGATCGACACCAATACCAAAAGTAACTTTTGTATAATCATCTTCTGGTACATTTTTTAATGTTATAAATTGAGATGAATTTGTGTTTTCATCAACAATAAAATAAGACTCGTTTTTTGGATAAGTAAAAATGGTTCCGGTTGCAGTTTCTAAGCGAATGTTGCTAACAATATATTTAACCTTGTTAATCTTAATTTTTTCGGTATCATTTGCAGAATAAGGAGTGGTTTCTAAAAGTAAATCAGAACTGTTGTATGCATTATCAAACTCTAATGTTACGTTTCCTTCGCCAGTTAAAACTTCTTCTGAAGACGAGCATGCTGCTAAAGTTGCTACAAATAAGAATGCAGCAATATATTTTGAAATTTTCATTTATAATAGATGTTTCTTCTTCCTTAGAAATTTAAGGAAGATATTTTTAAAATAATTTGTGTGAATATTTTACTTAGAAAACACAGCTTTGTGCTTTTTAAGTAAACGTTAAAAAAGATGTATCAAAAGTTATTGACACAAAAACAAGTATTTATAAATATAAATCTGGCGGTTGCTCTAAGTTTTTAATAAGTAAAAACGTATGTAAAGAATTTTTTTTCGAAGGAAGTTTGTTTTGATATAAATCTAAATATTTGGCTGTAAAGTTTTCTGTTTCTTGATGATAAACAGGAAAAAATGCCTCTGATACAATTTGTAAGCCAGCAACATTATCTTTCTCTAAATTAACTTGTGGTGCTATCTTTTTTGCTAAATGACATTTACCATTACATTGTAATTCTGGTGCATCTTTATTAACACAATATTTTTCTATTATATAATCTATATTCAGCTCAAAATAACCAATATATGCAAGGTGATATGCTGGCCTAAAAGCAAAAGCGATAAATAATAATATGGAAAATGTCTTTTTCAGAAGAAAATTATTTACTGCAAAGATAATTTGGACTTTTTTATTTTACCAATTTTAATCGTTAAAAAGTACCAAACTTGCTATTTAATTTTATAAAATGCTTTAATTTAGCATTTCAAATCGATTTTAGATTGTTAAACTACTATTTATATCCTCATAAAAATTCTAAAGAATGGGTAACTTTTGTGCACGGCGCAGGAGGAAGTAGCTCTATTTGGTACAAACAAATTAGAGATTTTAAAAAGCATTTTAATGTTTTAATTTTAGACTTACGTGGTCATGGCAATAGCAAACCAAAATTAAAAGATACGTTTAAAGCAAAATATACTTTCGATTCTATAACTGCAGACATCGAAGAGGTAATCGATTTTCTTAAGATAAAAAAATCGCACTTTGTAGGAATTTCTTTAGGTACAATTTTAATAAGAAACCTTGCAGAAAAAAGACCATCTTTGGTAAAAAGTATGATAATGGGTGGTGCTATTATTAAAATGAATTTTCGCTCGCAAGTGCTAATGAAAGTTGGTAATATTTTTAAATCTGTAGTGCCTTACATGCTTCTTTATAAGTTGTTTGCATTTATTATAATGCCAAAAAAGAATCATAAGAAATCGAGATTGCTTTTTGTTAATGAAGCTAAAAAATTGTATCAAAAAGAGTTTTTACGTTGGTTTAAATTAACATCAGAAATTAACCCTTTGTTACGCTTTTTTAGAGCTAAAGAAATTAAAATCCCTACACTTTATGTAATGGGGTCAGAAGATCATTTGTTTTTACCTTCTATAAAAAACATTGTTTCTAAACATGTAAGTTCTTCGCTTTATGTCATAGAAAATTGCGGGCATGTGGTAAATGTAGACCAACCAGAAACTTTCAATACAAAAACAATTAATTTTATTACATCTTTATAAAAATTAGATAATCTTTAAATAAAAAATACATTTATAGTTGTTTTTTATGAAGTATATTTGCTTTGTAAAAGAATTTATTATGAATAAGATAATTACGTTTGGTGAGGTTTTAATGAGAATTTCTCCTTTAGGAAATAAAAAATTTATTCAAGCTAATAATGTAGAATTTTATTTTGGAGGTACAGAAGTAAATGTTGGTATTTCGATAGCAAATTTTGGCGGAGATGTAAAACACATAAGTTGTATTTCTAATGATTTTATTGGCGATACAGCTATTTCTTACTTAAATAAATTCGATTTAGACACCTCTGCAATTGTTAGATCTGGCAGACCTTTAGGGGTTTACTTTTTAGAAGTTGGTGCAGTTATGAGACCAAGTAAAATATCTTATAACAGATCGCATTCTTCTTTTTCTGAAATTTCACCAGAAATGGTAAACTGGGAAAAATCTTTAGAACAAGGTAAATGGTTTCATTGGACAGGTATAACGCCGGCTTTATGCAAAGGAGCTAAAGAAACTTTAAAAGAAGGTTTAATTTTAGCGAAAGAAAAAGGAATGATTATTTCTGCTGACCCAACATATAGAAGTGCTTTGTGGAAATATGGGGAAGAGGCCAAAGATGTCTTAACAGATTTGCTACAATATTCTACCATATTTATTGGTGGCGTAAATGAAATAAATGAAGTTTTAGGAACTAGTTTTGGGTATTCTAACGACGAATTTACAGAAGCGAGTAAGTTATTAATCGAAAAATTTCCGAATATAGAAAAGGTGTTTGATAAAATTAGAACTTCTATAAATTCTTCTTGGCACAAAATTAGAGCAAGAATGTGGAACGGTGTTGAGTTTAAAGAAACACAAGATTTAGACATTACACACGTTGTAGATAGAATAGGAACCGGTGATGCTTTTGCTGCAGGTTTAATACATGGTTTACAAAAGTTTGATGATTATAAAGCAATGGAATTTGGTGCCGCAGCTTGTGCGATAAAACACACTTATTTGGGTGATGTAAATTATGCAAATGAAAGCGATGTAATCTCTATTTTAGAAGGAAATACTTCGGGTAGATTAAATAGATAAGGTAATTGATAATACAAGAAAAAGGCGAGTTGTTAAAACTCGCCTTTTTTGTATTTCTTTAGTTCATTAAATCTTCTATTTCATCTGCTTCAATAGGTATATTACCCATTAAATTAAAAGGTTCTCCTTTTTCTTGAATTACAACATCATCTTCTAATCGAATACCGAAACCTTCTTCTGGAATATAAATACCAGGTTCTACAGTAAACACATTGTTTGCTTGCATAGGCTCGTGTAATAAACCATAATCATGCGTGTCTAAACCAATATGATGACTTGTACCATGCATAAAATACTTTTTATAAGCAGGCCAATTTTTATCTTCATTTTGTACATCTGCCTTGTCTAATAAACCAAGTTTAAGTAATTCAGAAGTCATAATTTCTCCTACTTCAACATGATAGTCTTTCCAAATTGTTCCTGGTACTAAAAGTTTTGTAGCTTCTTTTTTAACATAATTTACAGCATTGTAAACAGCTTTTTGTCTATCAGTAAAACGACCAGAAACCGGTACAGTTCTAGATAAATCACTTTTATAATTTGCATATTCTGCGGCAATATCAAACAAAATTAAATCGCCACTTTTACATTGCTGATTGTTTTCTATATAATGTAAAACATTTGCGTTGTTACCAGATGCAATAATTGGCGTGTAAGCAAAACCTTTAGATCTATTTCTTACAAATTCATGCAACAATTCTGCTTCAATTTCATATTCCCAAACTCCGGGTTTAATAAAGTCTAAAATTCTACGAAATCCTTTTTCTGTAATATTACAAGCTTTCTGCATCAAATCTAGTTCAATAGAATCTTTTACAGAACGTAATCTTTGTAAAATAGGATTGCTTTTTGCTACAGAATGCGCTGGGTATTTTGCCAACAACCATTTTGTAAAACGGTCTTCTCTTGTTTCTGTTGCTACATTTGCTCTATAATGTTCGTTTGTGTTAATGTAAAAAGTATCTGCATAAGAAGCCATTTCGAATAATACTTTTTCTAAGTCTTGCAACCAATAAACAGTTTTAATACCAGAGGTTGATAAGGCTGCTTCTTTAGTTAGTTTTTCACCTTCCCAAACTGCAATATGATCGTTTGTTTCTGTTAAAAATAAAACTTCTCTTAGGTTTTCATTAGGACAATCTGGAAACAACATTAAAACACTTTCTTCTTGGTCTACACCACTTAAATAGAAAATATCTCTGTGTTGCTCGAAAGGCATTGTGCTATCTGCACCAATTGGGTAAATATCGTTAGAGTTAAAAATAGCTAAACTATTTGGTTTCATATTAGCCGCAAAATTTTTACGGTTTTTAATAAATAAATTAGCGTCTATTTTATCGTATTTCATACTAGTGATTTTTAATGATACACAAAGGTAGCAATAATAAAGAGGAACTTAAAAAATGACCAATTAGAATAAAAAAAATCCCAAATTCTATATTAAGAAAATGGGATTGTAATTTTTAAATCAAACTTAATTTAAAATCGTTTTTTTTTCGGTGCACCAGTTCTACCTCTTCCAGATGTTGCGCCTGCAGGTTTGTTGCCTTTAAAATGAGGTTTTCTTTTTGGTTTTTTTTGATCAGAAGAACCTCCAGGGTTTCCATTAGAAGGCCTTTGTTTTTTCTTTTTACCAAAAGAACTTTTACTTTGTGTTGCAGCTCTTTTAGGTGGTGCAGTATCTGTTGGTTCAAAACCTTCTACAACAGTAGATTTTAACTTCTCTTTTAAAAGTTTTTCAATTTCATTTTGATATTCTGTTTCTTCGCTACAAACCAAAGAAATTGCTTCTCCGGCAGCACCAGCTCTACCAGTTCTACCGATTCTGTGTACATAATCTTCGGGTACATTTGGTAGTTCGAAATTTATAACGTGTGGTAGTAACGGAATGTCTAATCCTCTTGCAGCAATATCTGTTGCAACTAAAACTTTTATGGTGTTTTCTTTAAAGTTTTTTAAAGCTTTTGTTCTTGCGCCTTGACTTTTATTACCATGTATTGCTGCTGCAGTAATTTTAGATTGAATTAACTTTTGCGTTAACTTATTTGCACCATGCTTTGTTCTTGTAAAAATTAAAACTTGGTTCCAATTATTGTCTTTTATCAACTTAATTGTAAACTCTGTTTTTCTTTTTTTATCAACTTTAAAAACCTTATGAGTTACTTTTTTAGCGGTAGAATTTTGTGGTGCTGTTTCTACAGAAACAGGATTTTCTAAAATACCCGATGCCAATTTTTTAATCTCTTTAGAAAATGTAGCAGAAAACAATAAGTTTTGTCTCTTAGCAGGCATAAAACTAATAAGTTTATTAATGTCTCTAACAAAACCCATGTCTAACATTCTATCTGCTTCATCTAAAATTAAAACATCAATTCTTTTAAACGACACCGCTTTTTGATCGTGTAAATCTAACAATCTACCTGGTGTTGCTACTAAAATATCTACACCTCTTCTTAAAGTAGCTATTTGAGGTTTTGCATTTACACCACCAAAAACTACTGCAGATTTTATATTAACATACTTGCTGTACTCTTTTACATTGTCGTGAACTTGTGCAGCCAATTCTCTTGTTGGCGTTAGCACTAAAGCTCTTAATGGTCTATATTTTGGGTGTTTTGTCTCTGATAAATATTGTAAAACAGGCAATGTAAAACCAGCTGTTTTACCGGTTCCTGTTTGTGCGGAAGCTAAAATATCTTTGCCTTCTAATATATGCGGAATCGCTTTTTCTTGTATTGGAGATGGTTTGGTATATCCTTTTTCTTCAACTGCCTTTACCAACGCTGGAGATAAACCTAAATCTGAAAATGTCATAAAAATAATTTACAGCAACAATTTTATTTAATTGTTGCCGGCGCAAAGATACGTTGTTTTAACTGGAAGCAATTTGTTTGGCACAAATCGTTTTTATGTTAATTTTTTTGATATTGATTATACAAATAGTAATTTCAACGTTTCAAACTCAATTCAAATCAAACTTATTACTTATGAAATCTATTTTTAAGCTTTTATTACTTTGCTTTTCTGCAAGTATTGTTGCTCAGAATACTACAGAAGCAAATGTTGTTCAGAAATCTCTAGACAAAAAAATAGAGATGATGAAAACATCACTAGTTAAAAATGTAAAATTTACTAATATAGGGCCAACAGTTATGAGTGGTCGTGTTTCCGATGTTTCTGTTAATCCTAAAAATTCTACAGAATTTTATGTTGGTTATGCTTCTGGCGGACTTTGGTACACAAACAATAACGGTACAACTTTTACACCAGTTTTAGACAATTCACCTACGCAAAATATTGGTGATATTGCTGTTGATTGGAACAACGGAACTATTTGGGTAGGAACCGGAGAGAAAAACTCTTCTCGATCTAGTTATGCAGGTATTGGAATGTTAAAATCTACGGATAAAGGTAAAACTTGGCAAAATGTAGGGTTGTTAGATTCGCATCATATTAGTAGAATTTTAATAAATCCAGAGAATTCTAATGAGGTAATTGTTGGAGTTATTGGGCATTTATATTCGCCTAATGAAGAAAGAGGGATTTTTAAAACTGTTGATGGCGGTAAAACTTGGACAAAATCTTTATTTATAAATAACGATACAGGTGTTATTGATGTAGCTGTGGCGCCAGAAAACTTTAATGTAATGTATGCTGCTTCTTGGGAAAGAGAACGTAAAGCATGGAATTTTGACGGAGACGGAAGTAATTCTGCAATCTATAAAAGTACAGATGCTGGTAGTTCTTGGACCAAAATTTCAGACAAATCTGGTTTTCCTACAGGAAACGGAGTTGGTAGAATTGGTTTGGCTGTTTTTAACGAAAACACAGTATATGCTTTGCATGATAGTCAATTCCGAAGAAAAAAAGATACTTCTAAAAAACCATCAGACGAGTTAACTAAAGAAGATTTTAAAACAATGTCTTCTGCAGCATTTTTAGAATTGTCTGATAAAAAATTAAATACTTATTTAAAAAATAATGGTTTTCAAGAAAAATACAGAGCACAAAATGTAAAACAAATGGTGCGTGTTGGTTCTGTAAAACCAATAGATTTAGCAAAATACTTAGAAGACGCAAATTCTATGTTATTTGATACTCAGGTAATAGGTGCAGAGGTTTTTAAAACTACAAATGGTGGTAAATCTTGGAAAAAAACTCACGATAATTTCTTAGATGGTGTTTATAGTTCTTACGGATATTATTTCGGAGAAATTAGAGTAGACTTACAAGATGAAAACGGAATTTACGTATTAGGTGTTCCAATTATAAAATCTAAAGATGGTGGTAAAACTTTTACTTCTATCAGTAAAGAAAATGTGCATTCAGATCATCAAGCATTGTGGGTAAATCCAAAAAAATCAGGACACATTTTAAACGGAAATGATGGTGGTTTAAATTTGTCTTATGATGACGGTGAAAACTGGATTAAATTAAACGATCCAGCAGTTGGTCAATTCTATTCTGTATATGCAGATAATCAGAAAAACTACAAAGTTTACGGTGGTTTACAAGATAATGGTGTTTGGGTTGCTAGTAATAATGCAAGAATTAATAAAGGTTGGCAACAATCTGGTCAAAATCCTTACAAGTCTATTATGGGTGGCGATGGTATGCAAGTGCAAGTAGATGATAGAAATCCTAATATTGTTTATACAGGTTATCAGTTTGGTAATTATTCTAGAATAGATACAGAAACCGGAAGAAGCAAATATATTCAGCCAAAACATACTTTAGGCGAAAATCCTTATAGATTTAATTGGCAAACTCCAATTCATTTATCAAAACATAACCAAGATATTTTATATTTAGGAGGTAATAAATTACACAGATCTTTAGATCAAGGTAACAATTGGGAAACAATTTCTGGAGATTTAACTACGGGTGGTAAAAAAGGAAATGTTGCTTACGGTACATTAACGTCTATTTCAGAAAGTCCTTTTCAATTCGGACTTTTATATGTTGGTTCTGATGATGGTTATATTAATGTAACTAAAAATGGTGGAGGTTCTTGGGCAAGAATTTCTAATAATTTGCCGCAAAATTTATGGGTTACAAGAGTAATTGCATCAAAATTTAAAAAAGAACGCGTTTATGCAACTTTAAATGGTTATAGATCTGATGATTTTACACCTTATGTTTTCGTTTCAGAAAATTATGGTCAAACATGGACAAATATTGGTAACGCTATCCCAACATCTTCTGTAAACGTAATTAAAGAAGATTCGTCTAACGAAAACATTTTATACGTTGGTACAGATAATGGTTTGTATATTTCTTTTGATAGAGGAAATTCTTGGGAAGCATTTGCAAATAATTTACCAAACGTAGCAGTACACGATTTAGTGATTCAGCCAACAGCTAAACACTTAATTGTAGGTACGCATGGTAGAAGTTTATATAAAGCAGATGTTAGTGCGTTGCAGAATATAGATAAAAGTGTAATGTCTGCTGCTACACATATTTTCGATGTTAAAAGTGTAAGAAAAAGTGGTTCTTGGGGACGTTCTTGGAGTATGTGGAGAGACGCTTTTACTCCAGAAATTACAATTCCTTTTTATTCGAATTCTGATAAAAAAGTTACTTTGGATATTTATACAAATGATATTAAAGTAAACACTATAGTTCTTGATGCTACAAAAGGTTATAATGAAGCAATTTTTGATGTTTCTTTTTCTAAAAAAGGAAAGAAAGCTTATGAAAAGGCAAACAAAAAATCGAGTTTAAAAGCAGCTAAAAACGGAGTTATATATTTGCCTAAAGGAAAATATACTGTAAAAAGTGCTACTTCTAAAAGCGAATTTGAAATAAAATAATCAAGTAATTTCTTTCAATTTAAAAAAACGGTTTAGAAGTCTTTAAGAGATTTTTAAATCGTTTTTTTAGTATATTTCAAGCATGAAAAAAATATTTTTTTTAGTTTTCTTTTCGTTAACACTTTCTACTACTGCTCAATCAGATTTTAAAAGTTTTTTAAAACTATCTGGTCCAATAAAAAGATGGGTTTTATTTCATCCTTTTAAGGCAAAAACTTCTCTAAAGATTTCAAAAGAAACAAATAAGGTTGCAGATTCTATTAGAAAAACCAATTTGTTAGATAAAGATGCTGCAGGTGGGCAAGTAGATGCTTTTAGGCACGCGTATTGGATGGCAAGATTACGCCAAGAAATAGGAGAAAGAGCAGCAAGATCGTTAGGTAAAGCGCATGAAAAAGAAAACTATATTACTTATAAAAAACTTAAATTAGAAGATGGTGTTGTGCCAGATGAAATTTCTACAGATATGGATTTACACAACAACGAAGAAGGTTTAAAGTTGATAACAAAAGGAAGTACTGTTTCTAAAAGAAGTTTAATTTATAGAATTGTAAATGCAATTTACAATGGCAAAATGAAAATTATTAAGAAAGATGCAAATGGTAATTTTTTAACGTGCAATCAAAAAATAATTTCTAAAGAATCTTTAAAAGGTAAATGGAAAAATAACAAATGCTTGGTGCCTTCTAATTCTAAAAAGAGCAGAAAATAACAAAATCATTGTTTTCTGTTAAAAGCAAAACAGTTTTATTTATAATTATTCTAAATACAAACGAAAACGTTGTAATTTTCTTGTACTACGTTTTGTTAAGCCGTATTTTTGTATTATAAATTAAACTAACATATACAATGAGCGGATTTTTTAAATCTTCAATTGGAAGAAAAGTAGCAATGGCGCTATCGGCGTTTTTCTTAATGTTCTTCTTACTTCAGCATTTAGCAATTAATGTTTTATCAGTTTTTAGTCCAGATACTTTTAACGAAGTTTCTCACTTTATGGGTACAAACCCAGTGGTACAATTTGCATTACAACCAGTATTAATTTTTGCAGTTGTTTTTCACTTTGTAATGGGTTTTATCTTAGAACTAAGAAACAGAAAAGCGCAAGGTGTGTCTTATGCAAAGAATAATGGTGCTGCAAATTCATCTTGGATGAGTAGAAACATGATTTGGAGTGGAATTACAATTTTAGCATTTATTGTTTTACACTTTATCGATTTTTGGTTTCCAGAAATCAACACAAAATACATACAAGGAGATTGGTCTGGTATGATGGAAGGTGTAGAAGGTTTTCGTTATTACGAAGAACTAGTGCACAAATTTGTGAACCCAATTAGAGTAGTTGCTTATGTTGTTGCTTTTGTTTTCTTAGGATTACATTTAGCACACGGTTTTACATCTGCATTTCAATCTATGGGAGGAACAGCAGGAAGAAAGAAAACATTACAAACTATCGGTAAAGTATACTCAATTTTAATACCAGCAGGTTTTATTTTTGTAGCACTTTATCATCACTTAAACCATTAATCGAATACAATTATGGCTTTAGATTCAAAAGTACCTCAAGGTCCATTAAAAGATAAATGGACAGATTATAAAAACAAAATTAACTTAGTAAACCCAGCAAACAAAAGACACATCGATGTTATTGTTGTTGGTACAGGTTTAGCAGGTGGTTCTGCTTCTGCAACTTTAGCAGAATTAGGCTACAATGTAAAATCTTTTGCATATCAAGATTCTCCAAGAAGAGCACACTCTATTGCGGCTCAAGGAGGTATTAATGCAGCAAAAAACTATCAAGGAGATGGTGATTCTACTTACAGATTATTTTACGATACTGTAAAAGGAGGAGATTACCGTTCTAGAGAAGCTAACGTTTACAGACTTGCAGAGGTTTCTGCAAATATTATAGATCAATGTGTAGCACAAGGAGTTCCTTTTGCACGTGATTATGGTGGTCTTTTAGACAACCGTTCTTTTGGTGGAGTTTTAGTTTCTAGAACTTTTTATGCAAAAGGACAAACAGGACAACAATTGTTATTAGGTGCATATTCTGCAATGAACCGTCAAATTGCTCGTGGTAAGATTGAAATGTTCAATCGTCATGAAATGTTAGATGTTGTTATTGTAGATGGTAAAGCAAGAGGAATTATTGCACGTAACTTGGTTACAGGAGAAATAGAACGTCATTCTGCACACGCAGTAGTTATTGCTTCTGGTGGTTATGGTAATGTATATTTCTTATCTACCAATGCAATGGGTTCTAATGTTACTGCCGGATGGAAAGTACATAAAAAAGGAGCATATTTTGCAAACCCGTGTTATACACAAATTCACCCAACATGTATTCCTAGATCAGGAGATTATCAGTCTAAATTAACATTGATGTCTGAATCTTTAAGAAATGATGGACGAATTTGGGTTCCTAAAAACATGGAAGATGTTTTAGCAATTAGAGAAGGTCGTAAAAAACCTACCGATTTGTCTGAAGATGAAAGAGATTATTATTTAGAAAGACGTTACCCTGCATTTGGTAACTTAGTACCACGTGATGTTGCTTCTAGAGCAGCAAAAGAGCGTTGTGATGCTGGTTACGGTGTAAATGCAACAGGTGAAGCTGTATATTTAGATTTTGCATCTGCAATAACACGTTATGGTAAAGAGCAAGCAAAAATTCAAAATATAAACAATCCTTCTGATGCTAAGATTTACGAATTAGGACAAAAGATTGTTGAGGCTAAATATGGTAACTTATTTCAGATGTACGAGAAAATCGTTGATGAAAATCCATATGAAACACCAATGATGATATATCCAGCGGTACACTACACAATGGGTGGTGTTTGGGTAGATTATAATTTAATGACTACAATACCTGGTTGTTACGCAATTGGAGAAGCGAACTTCTCTGATCATGGTGCAAATAGATTAGGTGCTTCTGCACTAATGCAAGGTTTAGCAGATGGTTACTTTGTGTTACCTTATACTATTGGAGATTATTTAGCTGATGATATTAGAACAGGAAAAATATCTACAGATACGCCAGAGTTTGAAGCAGCAGAAAAAGAAGTTGCAGATAGAATAAAATTCTTTATCAACAATAAAGGAACACATTCTGTAGATTATTACCACAAAAAATTAGGTAAAATTATGTGGGAAAAATGTGGAATGTCTAGAAATAAAGCTGGTTTAGAAGAAGCTATTGTAGAAATATCTGAATTAAGAAAAGATTTCTGGAAAAACGTAATTGTACCAGGAACAGATACAGAATACAACGAACAATTAGCAAAAGCAGGTAGAGTTGCAGATTTCTTAGAGTTAGGAGAATTATTTGCAAAAGATGCTTTAGTAAGAGAAGAATCTGCTGGTGGTCACTTTAGAGAAGAGCATCAAACAGAAGAAGGAGAAGCAAAGAGATTAAAAGAATTTCAATTTGTTTCTGCTTGGGAATATAAAGGAGAACCAAAAGACGCAGTATTGCATAAAGAAGAATTGGTTTACGAGAACATAGAAGTTAAAGAAAGAAGTTATAAATAAGATAGACATTATGAATTTAACACTTAAGATTTGGAGACAGAAAGACTCATCTACAAAGGGTCAAATGGTAGATTATAAGGTTACTGAAATATCAGAACATATGTCTTTCTTAGAAATGATGGATGTTTTAAATGAACAATTAGTAAATGCTGGTGAAGAACCAGTTGCTTTTGATCATGATTGTAGAGAAGGTATCTGTGGTATGTGTTCTATGTATATTAACGGAGAAGCTCATGGGCCAGATAGAGGCGTTACAACTTGTCAATTACACATGCGTATGTTTAAAGATGGCGATACTATAACAATAGAACCATTTAGAGCAGCTGCTTTTCCTGTGGTTAAAGATTTAGTTGTAGACAGATCTTCTTTTGATAGAATACAACATGCAGGTGGTTACATTTCTGTAAATACATCTGGTAATACACAAGATGCAAACTCAATTCCTATCTCTAAGCATGCAGCAGATGAGGCTATGGATGCTGCAACGTGTATTGGTTGTGGTGCTTGCGTTGCAACGTGTAAAAACTCTTCTGCAATGTTATTTGTAGGTGCTAAAGTATCTCAATATGCTTTATTACCACAAGGGCAAGTAGAAGCTGCAGATCGTGTGCAAAACATGGTTGCACAAATGGATTTAGAAGGTTTTGGAAACTGTACAAATACAGGTGCTTGTGAGGTTGAGTGTCCTAAAGGAATTTCTTTAGACAATATTGCAAGAATGAATAGAGAATTGATGAAAGCAAATATTTAAAAATTAAGCTTTTTGTAATTAAAAACCCCAAAACTATTTAAATAGTTTTGGGGTTTTTATTTTAGAAATTTAATTCTATATCTTTAAAAAAATCTTTTGGAGAAATTTTAAGTTTTAGTAAGATAATTAGCAACCGTTCTAAATCTAGCTTTGTTTTTCCTTTTTCTACTTTAAAATAGCCACTTTCAGAAATTCCGATAGCATCTGCTAACTCTACTTGAGAAACGCCAGCATTACTTCTTAAAGTTACTATTTTCTGCAGAATTTTACTGTGTGTAGCATTAATTATATCTTTTTCAATCATTTTTTTATAATATACAATAGAAATGAATCAATGATGCGTGTAAACTACAATTACTTAAAAAAGTAGTTAAGATCTACATCTAAAATTTCTGCTATTTCTAGCATTCGTCTAAAATTTAAATCTGTTTTTCCTTTTTCTATTTTGTAATAACCACTTAAAGTTATTTCAAGTTTATTTGCTAAATCGGTTTGGGTAAGACCTAATTTTTTTCTTCTGTAGATTATCATATTTAAAATATTATTAATCTGATGATCTACACTTTGCAGTGAGCTGTTTTCATTCATTTTTTATAGCATTTTTTAGTTTTTCTAATTTAGTTTTTTGGCTAAACAGTTGTTTTTTAGTCTTTTTCTTTTTTCAAAAGTAAGAAAAAAAAATGTATTTAACTTTCTAAATTGGACTAGCTGAAAACAGTATGTTTTGGGTGTCCCTGAATTCAGCTAGTCTAAATCGGGTGGGTAGTTTTTTAGGATTATTAAAAAATAAGTTTCATCTTTGGATGAGAGAAAAATGCTGTGAAAAAGAAAAGTTTCTCTACAATATAGTTTTAAATAGCCCTTTTAGGCAATTTAGAAGCCCTAAATAAATAAACCTTTATCGTTTAAATTCATAAAATAAAAAGATCATTTCACTACAAAAGAGATGATAACAGACTTTAGTATGATGTTTATTTTATTGAAGTAAATAGAATTAAAAAGAAAACCTCTGCTTGCAGATTTAAGAAATATAAAAATTACTAAATAAATGTATCACTTAAAACAAATGCTTATGTAAATAAACAATAACAATCAGAGGAAGTCTTACAAAAGTAATGCTTTTTCTACAAGTTTTTGAAGAATTTTTAACTTGTTTATTCATTTAAATCTTCAAAAAAGATAATTAACAAACCCATAAAATAGGGTTTCAAATTTTTTAAAATGAAAAAAATAATATTAGGTTTAGCTATTGTATTTGGAATGTCTTCTTTTACTTCGCTAGAAGAGAGTAATACTACTTATGAGAAGGAAGTAAGTGTTGATGAGGTTGTATTTAATTGTGGACCAAATGCATCAGCTATTTCTTCAAGTTGTTTTAGTGGATGTGTATCTGTTGTTCCAAGATTAACAGGTGTTTTAGAAGTAGATGTAAATATCGCTAATGCAGGACCAAGAAAACCAACAATTGCAGAATTTCAAATAGCTCAGGAATTTCTTGATGATTATTGTAACAGTTAAAACCTTTTTTAAATTTTTTATGAAATATCTGCTAGTTTTTATTATTTTTTATAATTCAGTTAACATTCAGTCACAGAATAGTGATTACTACAAAATTGTTTACCAAACTAAATCAATGTTACTTAAAACTTATAAACAGCCCAAAGAAGCTTATGCCAGTTTATATGTTTATAAGGACAAATCTATTTATCAATGGGATAATGAAAGTCAATTAGATTCAGTTAGAGCAAAACGAAAAATAACTAATGAAGATCTCAGCAGATATTTTTCTAGAGAAAAATATGCTATAGAATTCGAAAAAGATGTTTTAAAATATTATGACAATTTTGGGGATAATGAATACCAATATGAAGAAAAAATTTCTTTTAATTGGGTATTAAAACCTGAAACAAAAACTATAAAAGGGTATAAATGTAAAAAAGCTACATTATCTTATGGGGGAAGAGATTGGATAGCATGGTATGCTATTGACTTGCCTTTAAATGTAGGTCCTTATAAATTTAGAGGTTTACCAGGTCTTATTATAAAAATGACAGACATAACTAATTCATATACTTTTTCTATACATAGCTTAAAAACTAAAAAACATCTACATTTAAAAAAACTTTATCACCTTAAAGAAGAAAGTGAACGTATAGTTGTTGATAGATCTAAATATAATGAAATCCGTTTTAAATATAAAAGTTTAAGTTTTCAAGATAGAATGAATTTGCTTAACAAAAATCAAGGTGTTACAAATGTATTAGAGTTTACAGGTTCAGATAATAATAATCCTTTTAAAAGTGAAAGAAACGTAGATCGTTCAAAAAAGAACAATTTTATAGAAATTGATCATAAAAAATAATAAACGTTAATAAAAATTAGTTTTTGAATATATTCTCAAAATTATTTTACATTTATCTGTTCCTTTTTGTTGTAAATGTTTTTGGGCAACAAATTACTATCAAGGGTAAAATAACAGACTCTATTTTTAAGCCTATACCAAGAGCGTCAATAGTTGCATCCTACAGTAAGAATGAAACAAATATTATAGCGTATTCAACCTCTAAAAAGGACGGAAGTTTTGTGTTGAATTTCAAAGAAGATTCTGCATATAAAGAGTTTTGGATATCATTTAGGCATCTTTCTTATGGCGCCAAAACAAGTAAATACAAAAACATTTCACAAGATTTGAAAGTTGCTTTAAAATCAAAAACTAATCTTCTTGAAGAGGTGGTTTTAAAAGCAAAGAAAGTTCTTCAAATTAAAGGAGACACTATTACCTATAAAGTAACAGGAATTCAAAAAGAAAAAGATTATACAATAGAAGAGGTTATTAATAGAATACCAGGTGTCAAAATAAATGAGAATGGACAAATAAGTTACAACAATAGAATTATAAGTCATTTTTATATTAATGGAGTAGATTTATTAGAAGGTAGGTATAATATAGCAACAAGAGGAATACCAGCAAGCTCTGTTAAAGAGATAGATATTATGAAAAATCATAATCATTCTCGTATAGATAAAGGTATTACAGATTCTGAAGATGTTGCTTTCAATTTAAAAATTAAAAAAGACCATAGCTTAGTTTTTGGTAGTGCTAAAGCAGACATAGGTACCCCTTTCTTTGCAAGAAATTTAGAAGTCACACCAATATATTTAAAAGAAAATTTTCAAGATATAGCAAGTGGAAAAACTAATAATATAGGTAATTCTCTTGAAAATAATGGTATGAGCCTAACATTAACAAATAGTGATTTTATTGAAATGGAAATTAACCCTCCTAATATTTTAAGCCCACCAAATACGAGCGGAACATTTATATCTAATAAATATTGGTTAGATAACAACTCTTTTTCGGTTACCAATGATGCTCTGATAAAAAGTGGTGGAGACTTGATATTAAAAGCGGGTGCAAATTATAGCTACAATGATAATAGGTTAAACCGCAGCTCTACACAAAGGTTTTTTTTTGACACAGATACTACGTTAGTAGATAAAGTTAATAGAAATGAAATTACAAAAAAGAATTATTATTTAGGTTTAGTACAAGAAATTAATAAGGATAAATTATACCTAAAGAATAGGATTACGATTAACGGACAGAACTCTAAAGGGGGGTCTAAAATTTTGCAAAATGGAAACTTATTAAATTATCTATACAAAGATGATGTAAAATCAATTAAAAACTTAACAGAATTTAAAACAAAAATAAATAATCGAATTATAAATAGTGGGCTGTTATTAAAATACATAAGAAGTAAAGAAGGTGTAAATGTAACTCCTAGTGTTTTTAATGATGTTATTTTGAGTAATAACAAACCCGAACAAACCAATCAGAATATAAATGTTAAGCAGTTCTCTCTAGGAGTCTATAGTGCTTATAATTTTCAAATGGGTAAGTTAAAATCTCAGTTAAAGCAAAGAGTTAATTGGAGCAGAGAGTCCTTAATTAGTAATTTAGCTCAATTTGATGGTACTATGGAAGAACAATTGATATTTCCTTTCCGTTCAGATTTTAGATTAAATATTTTTGAATCTATATCTAATTTAAAAAGCACTGTAAAATTTAAGGATCTTATGATTACCTTGAAACCCTCTTTTAAATATATTCATTTAAATAAAGTTGAACGTTTTTCTCCAGTATTAAATAGGAGAAAAAATTATCTGTTCTTTCAACCAAGGGCAACAATTAGATATAAAATTGATCATCAATGGAATATTTCTACAGTGGGTAGTTATGTATCATCAGTATCTCGTTTTTCTGAATTATTTAATAGTATTATTTTAAAAGATTATAGTAATCTTTATAGAAATCCAGAAGAGATTAACGTAACACGAAATATTTTTGGAATTTTAAATATTGGGTATACTAATATTTTAAAAGGCTTTTTTTTTAGTAATAGTTCTAGTATTGTCGAATCAAACTCTGATTTTATACTTTCAAGTAGTTTAGATTTAAATGGACTTATTCAAACAGAAGCAATTAAGTTGCCAAACAGAAGGATTAGTTTTACGAACAAAACAAATTTCACAAAAAGTTTTTTTAGAATTTTAAAAACAGATTTAAAATATACATTTAATCAAATTAAGTCTAATCAAATTTTTAATAATATAGAGCAAGAAACAAAGTTAATAAACCACTCTATAAACTTTGGCGTTAATTTAGATAATGACACTTGGTATGGTTTAAGGTATAATGGTTTAGTAAGATTTGGGAAAAGTAAGTCTAACGGTTTTAACACCTCAAATACATTTCTTAAACATAATTTAGAACTGGACTTTTATACATCATTAAAAACAAGAATTAATTTGGAGTCAGAATCAGTTTTTACAAGTTTTTCATCAAGCTTAGTAAATAATAGAAACACACTTTTTAATGCATCTTTTTATTACAAACCATCTAAGAAGTTATTTCTTAGAGTATCTTTTAATAATATTCTTAATGAGAAGTTCTTTTCGACGGTTCAAAATAGCTCAAATTTTGTTTTTGAATCTAAATTTTCATTGCGGCCAAGACAGTTTACTGTTGGTTTAAATTATTCTTTCTAGTAACAATACTTCTAAACTTATCACCACAGAATCTTTTTTAACCATAGATTACGACTTTTTAGACGGCTTTGTTTTTTAATTTTGATAATAGAAAAATGGAAAGTTAATTATTAGTTTATTAAAAAATACTTTTTGATATTTGGAAAGAGAAAAATGCTGTGAAAAAGAAAAGTTTCTCTACAATATAGTTTTAAACAGCCTTTTTAGGCAATTTAGAAGCCCTAAATAAATAAAATTTTATCGTTTAAATTCATAAAATAAAAAGATCATTTCACTACAAAAGAGATGATAACAGACTTTAGTATGCTGTTTATATTATGAAAAAAGTAATATTAAGTCTAGTATTTGTGCTAGCAACAGGTACAACATTAATGAATGCATCATCTTCTAATGATGAATTTTTACCAAATACCACAGAAACTATTGAGATGGTTGAGGAGTTTGGATGTGCGAGAGATTGTGTAGATGCAGCATTAGGTGCAACATTTGAGGATGCAGTAGATAATGCAGAATTACCATCTATGGATTTTTATCATAATGCTTATGAAAACTGTTATTACTCAAATTGTGTTAACTAATTAATGAATTAACCAACCAAAGAATCACTAAAATTTATTTTTTAGTGATTCTTTATAAAAATAATTATATATGAAGAAACAATTAGTATTAACTGTTATAGTACTTTTTTTAATTATTCTTGATGTTATTGGGCAAGATTTATCTGGAAGAATTACCTATAATGTATCACTAAATTTAACTATTGAACAAATAACGGAAAGAAATAAAGCTATTGGAAGAAAAGTTTCCCAAAGTTCTATAGATATGATAAATAATGCAAGAGATATTTTAGCATATTTAGAATTTAATAATATACATTCTATCCAAAAAACTGAAATTAAACTGAAAACTGAAAATATTCGTAAAATTAACAAAACCAGAGCAGGTGCAGGATATGATAAAGTGTTTTATATTAGTAATTCTCTTACACAAAAAAATAATATTTTAGAATGTAAAGTTTTAGGGGAGTGTTTTTTAATAGAACAACCCAAAGCCAAATGGAAAATCACCCAAATTAGTAAACTAATAGGTGGTTATTTATGCTATAAAGCTATATATGAAACTCCTTTATATCAATCTAAAAAACCAGTTGCTTGGTTTACACCTCAAATACCTGCAAGATATGGGCCAAAAATATTCTCAGGGTTGCCAGGATTAATTTTAGAGTTAGAAGATAACACAGTAACATTTACTGCCATTAAAATAGAATTAAACCCAAAAGAAAAAATTAAAATAAAAAAACCTAAAGGGATTGCTATAACTAAAGAGAAATATGATGCTTTATTAAGAAAAAAATTTCCAGAGTTTTATAAAAAATGGGAAGCATATAAAAAAGAGAAAAAATCTTAAATAAAAAAAACAAATGAAACCCTCTTGTTTTTAATTCGTTTCTATAAATAAGAAAACTTTAATTAAACCATTTCTATGAAACCTATTTTTACCATTTTACTTTTTTTTATTTCCGGAACACTTTTTTCTCAAAATAATTCTGGTATTGTAAAATATGAAGTAACCTTAAATTTCACATTAGAAGATATTGTTGCAGAAGAAAAAAAGCAAAAGAAAGAGTTAAAAACAATGCGTAAGATAATTTCTGAATCTAAAAAATCTGAAGTTGTACTTAAATTTGAAGCTACACAAGCCATATCATCTGTTTCTAAAAGAATGAAAGTAAATGAAGAAAAGAACGGAACTGACTTTGTTTATTCAAGAGCAGGAAGAGATAAGAAGTTTGTTACAAACATAATTGTAAAATCTAATCATATGCAAGAGTGTAAAGTTTTAGAAAAATGTTATTTAATTCAGCAACCAAAACTAGATTGGAAACTTACCCAAGAAACTAAAATTATAGGAGGTTACTTGTGTTATAAAGCAATTAACATTTCCTCTAATAACAAAAAGAAAAAACCAATTGCTTGGTATACACCAAATATATCTGCAAGTTTTGGCCCAAAACAATATTTTGGTTTACCTGGTTTAATTTTAGAATTAGAAGAAGCTGCAGTAATTTTTAAAGCTAAAGAGATTACATTAAACCCTAAAAATAAAATAGTATTTGAAATTATTGACGGAATTAAAATAACTAAAGAAGCTTATAATAAAAAAGTAAAGGCTTCATATTCAGGTTTTTATAAAAAAATAAGGTTTTAGATGAATGTATTTAACTTTCCAAATTGGACTAGCTGAAAACAGTATGTTTTGGGTATCCCTGAATTCAGCTAGTCCAAATCGGGTGGGTAGTTTTTTAGGATTATTAAAAAATAAGTTTCATCTTTGAGAGGAGAAAAATGCTGTGAAAAAGAAAAGTTTCTCTACAATATAGTTTTAGGTAGCCTTTTTAGGCAATTTATAAACCCTAAATAAATAAACTTTTATCGTTTAAATTCATAAAATAAAAAGATCATTTCATTACAAAAGAGATGATAACAGACTTTAGTATGCTGTTTATTTTATTGAAGAAAATAGAATTATAAAGAAAACCTCTGCTTGCAGATTTAAGAAATATAAAAATTACTAAATAAATGTATCACTTAAAACAAATGCTTATGTAAATAAACAATAACAATCAGAGGAAGTCTTACAAAAGTACTGCTTTTTCTACAAGTTTTTGAAGAATTTTTAACTTGTTTATTCATTTAAAACTCTAAAAAATTATTAATTAAATAAACCTAAATAAAAAAATAGGTTATAAATTTTATATTATGAAAAAAGTAATATTAAGCCTAGTATTTGTACTAGCAACAGGAACAATGATGAATGCGAAAAACATGTCTGTAGATGCAATACAAGATATAGACTGTGATCAATTTGCTAATGTTTCACAAGCTATAGTTTTAATGAATGGAGGATCATATGGAGATTCTTTAATAGCTTTCGATAATGCATATTCTGGATGTGTTGATTATAACATTGATAATTTAATTGAAATGGAAGAGCCTGAAGAATTGGATTAATTTAAATAAAAAAGTGAATCTGAGAATATTGAAAATAAAGTATAACCTTAATTTTCGCTATTTTCAGATTTTTTATTAATAAAATAATTGATTATGAATAAAGTTATACGGTTGTTATTCTTTTGTACATTAGGTGTTTATTCTCAAAATAAAGGAATTATAACCTACAGTGTATCTAAAGTAAAAATTGATACTCAAAAATATTTTGAAGGAAAAAAGGATAATCCTGAACTAAAAAAAATGGTAAATTCCTTTATTAATACTAAGGATGAATTAACATACTTATTATATTTCAATGCAGATGAATCTATATTTTTTAAAAGTAAAAAATTAAACTTACCTAACAGAAAAGAAAAACTTCTAGATATATTGGCAGGTAATGGGGTGTATTATGTAAACCTAAATGATAAAAAAGTCTTACATCAAAAAGAATTTGGAGGAGAATTATTTTTAGTGCAATCTAATTTTTTTAAATGGACTTTAACACAAGACGTTAAAATAATAAAAAATTATAAATGCTATAAAGCTATAGGGGTAAAAACAGTTGAAAACAGTAAAGGTATTTTTAAAAAGAAAGTTGTAGCCTGGTATGCACCTTCTATTAATATTAATTTTGGACCAAAAGAATATACTGGATTGGCGGGTGCTATTTTAGAGTTAAACGATAGTGACCTTATGTATTCAGTTAGAAAAATTGATCTAAATACTAAAAAAGAAATTAAAATTAAAAAACCAAAAAAAGGAAAAAAATTAACAGATGTTGAGTTTGAATTGATGACTAAAAAACTCTTTTATGAAAGAAATTGGAAACAAAGAAATTAATTATAAAAAAGTTACATAAATATTCTAATACCAGTTTTTATTAATATTTTGTCTTACAATTTTAAGCTTACCAAATATGTAACTCTTCAAAGTGGTTTATAAGATAGTATGCAAACTTTAAATATGTTGTAAAATATAGAAGCCTAGAATATTAATTGAAACCATTTACTTTTTATTTCGTTCTTAATAATAAAAAGCCGTTCGTTTTATGAAAAAGAAAACCATTTTAACACTTATCATTTTTATAAACACCATTGTTTTTTCGCAAAACATAAGTGGTAAAGTTACTTATGTTGTTTCTATGGAATCTTTAACGAAAGAAAAAATAGATTCAATTTCTAAATCTTTTAAAAAGAAAAACATAAAAATGGGTAAATGGATGCGTAATATATTTGAAAATACGCCCAATGTAAGTGCATACTTAGAATTTTCTAATGATGAATCTTTGTATTATGTGGAAAATGAAATGCAAAATGATGGAAAACCTGTTTTTAATGTGAATAGAACTTTTGCAGGAGGAGAAGATAGATATTATAAGAATATTAAAACAAAAGAATTTTATCATGAAAGTGATGTTTTTGATGAACTTTCATTAATAGAAATCCCTATTAAAAAATGGAAATTAACACAGGAATCTAAAATTATAGGAGGTTATTTGTGTTACAAAGCAATAGATTTAAGTTATAAAAGCAATAGTACCTTTGCTTGGTTTACACCAGAAATACCAGTAAGTTTTGGGCCTAAAAAGTTTGTAGATTTACCTGGTTTGGTGCTTGAGGTACAGTTAAAAAGTAGAAAAATTATTGCAAGTAAAATAATACTTAATCCTAAAGAGGAAATAAATATTAATAAACCTACAAAAGGCAAAAGAGTAACCGCAGAAGAAGCTAAAAAAAGGTATTCTAATTTTTGGAACAGTGTACAAAAACAATAAAAGTTTATATGAAAAAGATAAGTCTATTAGTATTGTTTTTTAGTGTATCTATTTCATTTTTCGCCCAAAAAATAACACTTTCTGGAGCTGTAAAAGATAGTTTACAAAACCCAATGCCGTATGCAAATGTTATAGCAAAGCCCAAAGATGTCTCTAAAAATCTAAAATTTGCAATAACAGATAATGACGGTTATTATAAACTGCTTTTAGAAAAAGGAGATACTATTAACATTAGTATTTCTTATTTAGGTTACAAACCTATAGAATATCAGTTTATTGCTTTTAAAAATACTAAAAAAGATTTTGTATTACAACAATCTTCAGAAAGTTTAGATGAAATTGTTATCGAATTGCCAGTAACAGTTAGAGGTGATACCACAACCTATAAAACAGACAAATTTACAGATGGTTCTGAACGCAAACTTAAAAATGTTTTAAAAAAATTGCCAGGTGTAGAAGTCGATAAAAACGGTAGTGTTACTGTACAGGGCAAAAAGGTAATCAAAATGTTGGTAGATGGCAAAAAGTTTTTTGGTGGTAATTCTAAATTGGCCTTAGAAAATATTCCTGCAAATGCTGTGGGTAATGTAGAAGTAATAGACAATTATAATGAAGTAGCTTTTTTAAAAGGATTAACAGATTCTGATGAAATGGCAATGAATATCAAACTAAAAGAAGATAAAAAACGGTTTCTTTTTGGTGATGTAGAAGTTGGTAAAGGCAATGAAGATTTTTATAAGACCAGTGCTAATTTATTTTATTATGCGCCTAAAATAAACGTAAATTTGATAGGAAACATAAATAATGTAAACGAAAAAACTTTCACGACTAAAGATTATATAAGTTTTTCTGGTGGTGTAAATGCCATTTTTAGCGGTAATTTTAATTTTAAAGGAGGCGCTTTTTCGCAGTTTATGCAAAGCAATGATGTATTAAAAAGCAAACAAAAGTTTGGCGCACTTAACATTACAAAAACGGCAACTTCTAAATTAGATGTTTCTGGTTTTGCCATTTTTTCTGGTACAGAAACTACCAATTTTAAAGAAGATTTTAATCAGTATACGACTTTTACAGAAGCAAGAACTAACAAAACAATTGCAGATAATTTATTAGGAATTGGAAATTTAAACTTAGAGTATACACCTAATTCTAAAGAAAAATGGTACGTAAGAACGCAGGTAAAAAGAACTAATAATACTATTGATAATAGCTTAAATTCTATAGTAAACGCTACTTCAAATTTAATTACAACAGATAAAAGTTTAAAAGCTACGTACATTAATCAGAATATAGAATGGCACAAAAGACAAAATGATGCACATACGTTTTCTTCTGTGTTTAGTTATGTTTTAGATAAAAACAATCAAAATGCTTTTTGGGAAACCGAAAACCCAATTTTACAAGGTTTAATTCCTACGGATAATAACCAAGATTTATTAAGAATTCTCCAAAATAAAAGCACTCAGGAGCAAAATATAGATTTTGTTTTTAAGCATTTTTGGGAAATCAATAACAGCAATCATATTTATACAACTGGTGGTAACAAGTTTTTAAATGAAGATTTTTCTACGGATGATAGTCAAAAGCTAGATAACGGAACAATCAATAATTTTTTTAATGGTGGGTTTGGTAACAATCTTAATTTTAAATTAAATGATTTGTTTGTAGGAATGCATTACAAGTTTAGAACAGGCATTTTTACGTTAAAACAAGGTGCTTTTTTACATAATTATAATTGGCAGTTAAATCAGCAAACACAAACCACAAAAAACAAATGGGTGGTTTTGCCAGATTTTTTAGCAAAAATTGAGTTTAATAAATCGAAAAAAATTACTATTAATTACAATTTAAAAACTTCTTTTTCTGATGCGAGTAGGTTTGCCAATCGTTTTTATTTACAATCGTATAATTCTGTTTTTAAAGGAAATGAAAATTTAGAAAACAATTTATACCACGCAGCAAGAATTTATTATAGTCGCTTTAGTTTGTACAGAGGTTTAATGCTGTTTGCCAATTTAAATTACAATAAACAAATAAAAGGTGTTAGAAATACGGTTGCTTTTGATGTAAATAATACAGAAGAAACGCAAAGAATCAATCAGTTTTTAACAACGAAATTATTTAGCAATCCGTCGGAGGATTTAAGAGGAACTGTGCATTTAGAAAAAAGCATAAAAAACATAAAATATAAATTTGATGTTGGTTTTAAAAACGCTAGTTATGTGCAAGAAATAGACAACAACCTACAAACCAATAAAAATAATAGTTATAATTACGAAGTTGGTTTCGAAACGATGTTCGATAATTTACCTACCCTAGAACTTGGTATAAGTAGAGATATTGGGCGCTTTATTTCTAGTAACAACACTTCTAAATTTATCACCACAGAACCTTTTGTAACCCTAGATTACGACTTTTTAGACGGCTTTGTTTTTAATTTTGATTATAGAAAAAGCATCTACGAAAATAAAGATTTGGGGCAGAAAAATATTTATGAAATAGCAAATGCAACCTTGTCTTATAAAAAAGAAGACAGTGCTTGGTCTTATAAAATTAGTGCACAAAATATGTTTAACGCTCAGTTTAAACAAAGCAATCGTTTTTCAGATTATGTAGTTTCAGATTCTAAAACTTTTATTTTACCAAGAATTATAATGTTTAGTATTGGGTATAATTTGTAATTTCAGTTAACAATAATTTTATTGATAACTGTGTATTGCTATTGAATACCATTTACTTCCTACCAAAATCTGCAGGAATTTCTCCCCATGCTTTGGTTTCCCATTTTAAAATTGGGTTTTTAAAAGTATTTTCTTTCAACCATTTTTCTGCTCTTTTAATCAGTTCTAAAATGTCTTTATTAGAAGCATCAAAATGCATGTTGGTTTTACATCTTTTTTGTTTAATCCAACTCATGGCAATTTTAGAATCAGAATAAATAGGAATATCTTCTTTGTTTTTGCTTTTTAAAAGTGCAATACCATGTACCAAAGCTAAAAACTCGCCAATATTATTGGTTCCTTTAGCGTAAGGTCCTTTTCTAAAAATTTCTTGTTTATTGTGCGTTAAAACACCTCTGTATTCCATTTTACCGGGGTTTCCTGCACAAGCAGCGTCTACAGAAATACTCTCTAAATTTGGTTTGCCGTATTTTGTTTTATCAGCAATAGAAAGTGTCGGTTTTTTGGTGTTTTTACCAATATAATCAGTAAAATTTTTAGAAAACGCAACTTCAGCATCATCTAGGCTTGCAAAAGATTTGTATTGTGCACCTTCGAAGCCGTCAATTTGTTTTTTACAAACATTCCAAGACTTATAAATTCCTTTTTTACGTCCGTTCCAAACCACATAAAACTTTTTTTTACTCATTTGTAGCTAAAATAACTTCTTCTATAACCTTCGGAAAGTAGCGTTGTTCTAATAAATGAATCTTTTCTGCAATGGTTTCTGGTGTATCCTGCTCGTTTAAAGCTGTATTTGATTGAAAAATGATGGCACCTTCGTCGTAATTTTCATTTACATAGTGAATTGTAATACCTGTTTCGGTTTCGTTATTATCTTTTACGGCTTTATGAACATGCATTCCGTACATCCCTTTTCCGCCATATTTTGGTAATAATGCTGGGTGAATGTTGATGATTTTCTTAGGAAAAGCATCGACTATTTTTTGTGGAATTCTCCATAAAAAACCAGCTAGAATTATATAATCTGCTTCGTTTTTTAAAATATTTAAGACCGTATCTGTTTTAGAAAAATCGTTTCTATTAAAGTGTAAACAATTAATATTTAAGTTTTTACATCGTTCAAAAACTTTGGCATGCTCATTGTTACACAACACTTTAGTAACCTTAGCGGTTTTAGTATGATTAAAAAACTTAATAATGTTTTCTGCGTTCGAACCCGAACCAGAAGCAAAAACAACAATACGCTTCATATCTATATATCTAAGCTACAAAAAAAAGAATAATTATTAACAAACTGATTGTTTTGAGTAAAGATTAAATTATTTTATTTACTTTTAATAATCATTTTTGGGACAAAAATTAGTTATAATTAATAAGATTTGTATTTTTGCCCCGATTTAAAATTTAAAATTAAAAAATTATGTCAGACATTGCATCAAGAGTAAAAGCGATTATCGTAGACAAATTAGGCGTTGACGATAACGAAGTAACAACAGAAGCTAGCTTCACAAATGATTTAGGAGCAGATTCTTTAGATACTGTTGAGTTAATTATGGAATTCGAAAAAGAATTTGATATCCAAATTCCAGATGATCAAGCAGAAAACATTGGTACTGTAGGTCAAGCGGTTAGTTATATAGAAGAAGCAAAAAAGTAAGAATTATATGCAATTAAAACGAGTTGTAGTCACTGGACTTGGCGCATTAACGCCAATTGGTAATAATATTGAAGAATATTGGAACGCCTTAGTTAACGGAGTTAGCGGAGCAGCACCTATCACTTACTTTGATGCTGCCAAGTTCAAAACTCGTTTCGCATGTGAACTTAAGGGCTTTAAGGTTAATGATTTTATTGACAGAAAAGAAGCCCGTAGAATGGATCGATTTACGCAATATGCAATGGTAGCTTCGGATGAAGCAATTGCAGATGCAGATTTAGATCTAGAAAACATTAACAAATTACGAGTTGGTGTAATTTGGGGAGCTGGTATTGGAGGTTTAGAAACTTTTCAAAATGAAGCTATAAATTTTGGTGCTGGAGACGGTACACCAAGATTTAACCCTTTCTTTATACCAAAAATGATTGCTGACATTGCGCCAGGACATATTTCTATTAAAAACGGATTTATGGGGCCAAATTATACTACAGTTTCTGCCTGTGCATCTTCTGCAAACGCGATGATAGATGCTTTAAATTACATTAGATTAGGCCACTGCGACGTTATTGTTACGGGTGGTTCTGAAGCTGCTGTAACATATGCAGGTGTTGGTGGTTTTAACGCAATGCACGCTTTGTCAACTAGAAATGAATCTCCAGAATCTGCATCGAGACCTTTTGACGCAGAAAGAGATGGTTTTGTTTTAGGAGAAGGAGCCGGAGCAATTATTTTAGAAGAGTACGAGCATGCAAAAGCAAGAGGTGCAAAAATATATGCAGAAGTAATTGGAGGCGGTATGTCTTCGGATGCTTATCATATGACAGCGCCACATCCAGAAGGTTTGGGTGTAATTGCAGTAATGAAAAATTGTTTAGAAAATTCTGGTATTAAACCAGAAGATGTAGATCATATCAATACACACGGTACATCTACACCACTTGGTGATGTTGCAGAATTAAAAGCAATATCAGAAGTTTTTGGAGACCACGCTAAGAATATCAATATCAATTCTACAAAATCTATGACTGGGCACTTATTAGGTGCAGCAGGTGCTATAGAATCGATTGCTTCTATTTTAGCAATGAAACATAGTTTGGTGCCGCCAACAATTAATCATTCTAATGCAGATGAAAATATAAACCAAGAACTTAATTTAACTTTAAATAAACCTCAAGAAAGAGAAATTAAAGTTGCAATGAGTAATACTTTTGGTTTTGGTGGTCATAATGCTTGTGTAGCATTTAAGAAATTAGATGAGTAGTTTATGAATAGTTTTATTCGTAAAATAGTTCAACCGCATTCTAAAGAAGATGCAGAATTTCATAACGAATTAAGAAAACTACTAAATTTTTCTCCAAGAAAAATAAATCAATACAAAAAAGCTTTTACCCATCGATCTGTTCAAATGTTAGACAGAAAAGGGAATCCTATAAACTACGAAAGATTAGAGTTTTTAGGAGATTCTATCTTAGGGTCTGTAATTGCTGCTTATTTATATAAAAAAGTTCCTACAGGTACAGAAGGTTATTTAACACAAATGCGCTCTAAAATTGTTAGTAGAGAGCATTTAAATGAGTTGGGTAAAGACTTAAATTTAATAAGATTTGTAAAAAGTAATATCGATCAATCTAATGTTGGCGATAATATTCATGGTAATATTTTTGAAGCATTAATTGGTGCTATTTATTTAGACAAAGGATATAATTTTTGTCAGAAATTTATATACCATAATGTAATTGTACCCTACGTAGATATCGAAAAACTAGAAGGTAAAATTACTAGTTATAAAGGTTTGATAATAGAGTGGTGCCAAAAGCAAAAGAAAATTTACAGCTTCGATACTTACGAAGATTCTGGTAACGACCCTGTAAAACATTTTAGTGTTAAAGTAAGTATAGATGGCGAGCAAGTTGCCAAAGGTAGAGCTACATCAAAGAAAAAAGCAGAAGAGCAAGCATCTAAAAGAGTCTATTTTGCTTTTCAAAAGCAAATTTCTCTAGATTAAAGCGATAACGTTTTCGTTAAAATAACTTAGAATACTCGTAAACTATTAGTAATTTAGCAAGATTAAATACTAAAAGTAAATTTACGATATATGCAAATTCATGCTTTAGGTTTAGAAGATTTTTGTGAAGAAGAATACTCTTTAATAGGTATTCATACAGCATTAGAAGACTACAGGCTTGCATATTTACTAAACAAAAATTTAAGCATAAAATTTTCTAAATCGACCAAAAATTTAGAGTTCGAAAAAGATAATAATTTAGCATCATTTTCTATCTATAATTTTTCAAGTAAAAAATACGATTACGATTGGTTTTTAATTGCAAATAGCTTTAAAAATGAGAACCAAACACAGTCTAACGAGTTACTTTTAACTACAGAAACTAGAACTTACTTAATTCCGGAAAAGAAGAAAGTAGATTTTTTTATTAAAATTTCTGGTGAAGTAGGCGATGCTTATGTTATAAATACAGTAAAAAAAATAAAGGAAATTGAACAAGTAATAACATCTTATTCAATAGATAAAAACACACTAAAGTCTAAAGACTTTTTAATATTTTAATATGACAGATTATAAAAAAACTAAAATCGTTGCAACGTTAGGACCCGCTACAGGTACTAAAGAAATTTTAACAAATTTAGCAAAAGAAGGTGTAAACGTCTTCAGAATTAATTTTTCTCATGCAGAATATGAAAATGTAAAGAAGACTGTTAAGACTATAAGAGAAATTAATGAAGAAAATGATTTCAACGTAGCTATTCTTGCAGATTTACAAGGACCAAAACTTCGAGTTGGTGTTATGGAAGATGGTGTAGTTTTAGAAGACGGAGATCTATTTACATTTACTACAGAAAAATGTACAGGTACTAAAGAAAAAGCTTTTATGACCTATCAACGTTTTCCTAAAGATGTAAAAGTAGGAGAACAAATTTTAGTAGACGATGGTAAACTATTATTTGAAGTAGTATCTACAGATAAAGATAAAGAAGTAGTTGTTAAAACGATAGTTGGTGGTCCTTTAAAATCTAAAAAAGGAGTAAACTTACCAAATACAGCAATTTCTTTACCCGCTTTAACAGAAAAAGATAAAGAAGATGCAGTTTTTGCATTAAGTTTAAATGTAGATTGGATGGCACTATCTTTTGTTAGAACGCCAGAAGATTTAAGGATGCTAAGAGATTTAATCGATCAACATTCAGAATATAGAGTACCTGTAATTGCAAAAATAGAAAAGCCAGAAGCTGTTGCAAATATAGATTCTTTAATTCCTTATTGTGATGGTTTAATGGTAGCTCGTGGAGATTTAGGAGTAGAAATTCCTATGCAAGACGTACCGTTAATTCAAAAGAAATTAGTTAGAAGAGCAAAAAGAGCAAGAATACCTGTAATTATTGCAACGCAAATGATGGAAACAATGATCGACAACTCTGTACCAACAAGAGCAGAGGTAAATGATGTTGCAAATTCTATTATGGATGGTGCAGATGCAGTAATGCTTTCTGGAGAAACTTCTGTTGGTAAACACCCAATTAGAGTTATTCAAAAAATGGCAGAAATTATTAAATCTGTAGAAAATTCTAGAATGATAAAAGTGCCACATGAAGCACCACATATTAGAACGAATAGATTTATTACAAAAGCAGTTTGTCATCATGCAGCATTAATGGCAAATGATATCGATGCAGCGGCAATTTCTACATTAACAAATAGTGGTTATACAGCGTTTCAAATATCTGCTTGGAGACCACAATCGTCAATTTTAGCCTTTTCATCAGAAAGAAGAATTTTAGGAAAATTAAACTTACTTTGGGGTGTTAAAGCATTCTATTACGATAAAAATTTAAGTACAGATGATACTGTTGTAGATATTAATAAACTATCTAAAGATAAAGGATACGTAAAAGAAGGCGATTTAATGATTAATCTTACTTCTATGCCAGTAGAAGCAAAAGGTATGGTAAATACATTAAGAGTGTCAGAAATAGACTAAAAAGCTATTCTTTTAAAGAAAATAAAAAGCATTTTGAGAAATCGAAATGCTTTTTTGTTTTTTAAATATTATTATATAATTTTATTACTGTTTTTCTTATTTTAAAAATGGCACAAACATCTTTTTTAGATGAAAGTATTAAACGATTCAATAAAAAAATATTAAAGCAGCGTTAATCTGGGCTAAGCTATTTTAAGAATAGTTTATATTTTCTAAAGTCTAAATCACTTTAAAAAACAAGCTTTTTAGAGATAATAATAGCATCATTAGTAACAAAAGGCATTGGCATCATTTCTTCGGTTCTTGGCTTTATGTTGAAGTTTTTGTTGGTTAACAAATCATAAGAAATTTCATTTAAAATAATATCTAATTTCTCGTTCACATCAACAGTAAAAGAAATTGTTAATTCTTTGTCACTATTTCCAAAGTGATAAATTAAAAATGTACCAGGTTTTGCTTTGTATTTTTTACCATCATTAACCAACATATCATTTACTTTAAATTGATGTAAACTAATGTTGTTTTTGGTTATAAATTCGAATTTATTAACTTTTCTTGTAGGTAAAAAGGTTAACTCTAAAAATCGTTTTGAGCCAATAATTGTATCTAAATCTGTGATTAAATTAGCATTTTCTATATTTTTAAAACTAGTTTTTTTAGCAAATTTAAAACGTGTGTTGTATTTACTTTTTGTGTCGGCATTTTCAAGTCCGCCCTCAGAGTAATCAGTATTAAAAATTTGTTTAGTATAAGCGTCTAAAATGGTATTGTAAGTTCCGTAATAAGCAGTTTTATCATCAGAATTCTGAATGTAAACGATGCTGTTAGGTTTCTTGTTTTCTGTTGAAAATCCGCTATTATACGTTGCCAAACCAAAAAATACTATAGCTAATATGCCACTTAATTTCTGAGTAAAAAAAGCTTTCTTTTGATGAAAACTAAGAATCATCAAACCAAAAACCAACACAATAAAAATTGCGCTAACAAAGACTATTTTTAAACCTAAACCAACAGGAAACATTTTAACCAAAGGAGCAAAAATATAAAGAGTTGGTATCGATAAAATGGTAAATAATATTCTTTTAGAACCTTCTTTTAAGTCTAAGAAAATTGCAATTGCTAAAATTAGTAAGGCACTAATAACCGGAATAATAAAAAAGCCAGCACCTTTTAGTGTGTAAGCAATAATTAAATTAATAATTAACCAGAAAAATAAGGGCGCTACTAGTAAGTTTGTAGGTTTTAATTCTTTTGCGCTACGCTTATAGATTGTAAACAATAACCAAAGATTTAAAAATACAAAGGCCGTAATATATTGATAACCATTGTAAGTAAAACCGTGTAAAATATCTTTGTACTGCGGATGTATAATTTGTAATAATTGCCATAATCCGAAAGAAATTAATCCGCATAAAACCAATGAAACTAAAAACGGTACAAAACCTTTAAAAATTCCTTTTGCATCTATTTTATTAAGTGAAATTCCGAAGAAAAGCAAAATAATAAAAACAATTAAACAACCTATTGTTAATGGTTTTACCCAAGAAAACGGAAATGTAAGCATTTTAATAAACGGAAAATTTACATACACAAAATCTTCTTCAGAATTTAAATTTGATAGACTTGCGTTTGCAAAATAATTTAAAGAGGTTGTAAAGTAATCTGCTTGATGTAAAAGTGTTTCTCGGTCTAATCTTTCATAAGAATCTTGCGCTGTATGATAATCAAAATGATCGCCAATAAAAGCAAAGTTAAATCCGTTAATATTTCCACTTTCTCTAAAAACAGTTAAATCTGTATCGTTTGGTAGTTTTTTATAAATAGAATACATTAAAGAATTTGCTGCCGGAAAATTGGGTTTTGTAGCCAAAAACTCTGATAGTAATTTGCTGTTTTTACCATTTGTTTCCATAAGCATATAGCTTGGTCCGCCACTTCCTCTAGCTTCAAAATTTAAAACCAAACCAACGTTTTTAGCCCAAGAATGTTGATCTACAAATGCTTGCGCACCTAATAAACCTAGCTCTTCTGCATCAGAAATTAAAATAATGATATCATTTTTTGGGGTAGCTCCTTTTGCTAAAAAAGCTCTAATTCCTTCTAAAATAGTAACTACGCCAGAGCCAGCATCACTTGCAGCTAAAGAAGAGTGTGGGTTTGCGTCGTAATGAGTAAGTAGAAGTAAAGCTTTATCAGAATTTGTGCCTTTAATTTTAGCGATAATATTTTCTGCAGTAGTAGCGGCAAACCATTTTTTGTTGATAGCAGTTTGGGTCTGAATTTGCGGTTTTAATCCCATTTTTTGCAACTCTGTTACAATGTAATTCTGCACATTTTTATGTTCATCAGAACCAACATAATGGGCTTTTGTACTAATGTTTTTTAAATGATGTAAGGCATTGTCTAAAGAAAAAGATGTTTCGTTTGTGTTTTTAGAAGTATTTATAGAGGGTTTTAAACTACTAAAACTCCAAAAAATTACACCTAAAATTAGTAGGGTAGAAACAATCGTAGAAAATTTATTCATGCTAAAATTTTATTTCTATAAAAGTAGTGAATTAAAAAAAATTATCATCAAAAGTAAAACCGATTAAAAATTTTGCTAACTTTAGTACAACTAAAAATCTAATATTATGGGAATTAAGAGCTTTCAAGGTAAAAGAGAAACCAATCAAATTAAAGAAGAAACACAAATTTTAGTGTCGGATTATATGACTACAAATTTGGTAACCTTTAAAGCAGAAGATTCTTTAGATTATGTGATAGAACAGTTGATTATTAATAAAATTTCTGGTGGACCTGTGGTAAATGAAAAAAATGAGCTTGTTGGTATTATTTCTGAAACGGATTGTATAAAACATATTTCTGAAAGTAAGTACTACAATATGCCTGTAGATACAAATAATACTGTTGGTAAATATATGGTTACAGATGTAGATACTATTGATAAAAACATGAATATTTTTGATGCAGCATTTAAATTTATTTCATCTAGAAGAAGAAGATTTCCTGTAATTGAAAACGGTAAACTTATAGGACAATTAAGTCAAAAAGATGTATTAAAAGCTGCTATTAGTGTAGAGGGTAATACATGGTAAATGTTATCTTCTTTTGCTAAAATTAATTGAAGGTAAATCTGTTATTATCAATTTTTGATTTTCGGTACTTACCAGTTCTGCAATCTTAGAATATGGGTAACCATTAACAGGTTCTTTAAGGTTTTTCCATTTGGCGATGCCAGCAACTGTAACTGTTTCTTCTAACTCTATAATTGCCTCTGTGTATCTTAAAGATTTATTAAAACCCAAAAAACCTTCACTTTTAATATTATAGTTTTTTAAAAGTTCTAAAAATTCTTTTGTAGGGCTGTTAAATGTACCTGATGAAGTTTTTTTATCTACAACTAAATAACTTTTAAAGTTTTTTGGTTTTAAGCTAGGTCTCACAATTACGTGTTCACCTTTACTTTTTATAAAAAATTCTTGAATTTTAGATTCTTGAATTAAAGTTTTCCAATGAGAATTCTTACCGTTGCTTCTTTTTTCTTCTATTATAATTTTATAATAGACGCATTCTCTTTTACTAAAAGGCGCAATAAGTGGTTGTTTTACATGCAATGCTTTACCAGTAACTTTTGTAAAACTATTAGTTTTTAAACCACCAACAGGCTTATTTGGCGTTTTAGCAAGAGTTCTTATAATTACTTGTTTATTACTAAAGTAATAGATAGCAATTGCCAGTATTATTAAAGCGATTAATACAATAAAAATCATAGTGTCTTTTTGTAAGTTAGTAGCTCTAACTTACAAAAAGTTACACTTCTTATTTATCTTTTCTAATTAATAAAAAAGTTTCATTTTCTAAAGCTAAATAACCTTCATTGTAAATGTAATGGTACAAGTTGCCGGTTTTTGTTTTATAAATTGATGTAAAAAACTGAAAATCGAAACCCTTGTCATACAATTTAGTTCGACTAACTTTAGTTTTACCCGTAGAATTTAAATCAGAAAGTATTTTATAATTTTTTCGAAGTCTATTATTAATATTTCTGATTAAATTTTTACTGTCTTTATTAATTCGGTTATTGTACGAGTTTCTACAATAATCAGAACAGAATTTTTTATCGATTCTACCCTTTAGCAGCTCGTTGCACTCTAAACACTCTTTTTTTTCCATTAATAGCAATCTTATTACACTTTTACTTCACCCCAATTTTCGCCAGATTTAATTCTTCTTAACTGCATTGTTGTAATACCAAATTGACTTGCAATAATTCTTAATCTAGTTCTTCTGTTAGGGTCTAACAACTTTTTCTTAATAATTCTAACTTTACCTTCTGTTAATTTTGCGCCAGGTTTAATACCAAATTTTGCAATTCTTTTAGGATTCGTTATTTGGTGTTTTGTTAATTCTTTTTGATTTACCCACTTTAAATTTTGATAGTAATTATCTTTTAAATCGTGGTTTAAATGAATTACAAATTTTTGATCTTCTTCTTTTTTTAGAAATAATAAACCAACAACTCTGTGCACATAAGCATTTGCTTTTCTCTTACTACCTATTTTGGGGTATGTAAAGGTTTCAAAATTGTTAATTTGACCAATTCTAAGAAGTTCGAAGACACCCTCTTCAATTTCTCTTTTTACTCTTCCGTAATTAGAAACGTAAAGTTTTTCTCTAGCAACATCATAATTTTCTTTTTCAAATAGCTTCCATTGTTCACTTCTGTACGATTTCATGTCTATAAGATTTTCATTTAGTAAATATACTAAAAATTATCCGTTTACAAACGACTACAAGTAATTACAACCGAAAGTAATTGTTTTAAAACCGAATAAGGAAGCAGTAGTGTCGCAATTTTGCAATGTCTAAACGAGTAGACAAAGTAAAATATAAACTTGCATTACATAATAAATGCACAAAACTTATCTTATGAATACGTTAAGAAACAAAGTACAGTTAATTGGTAGATTAGGTCAAGAGCCAGAAATAATAACTTTTAAAGATGGCAACAAAATGGCAAAATTTTCTATGGCAACAGATGATAGTTATAAAGACAAAGAAGGTAACAAAGTAGAGCGTGCTTATTGGCATAACATTATTATTAAAGGCGGACTTGTAAAAGTTGTAGAAAACTATATAAACAAAGGACAAGAAATTGCGGTAGAAGGTAAGTTAACCAACAGAACTTATAATACAGAATCAGGAGAAAAACGATACGTAACAGAGATTTTAGTAAGCGAATTATTGATGTTAGGAAGTAATTCTTAAAGGATATTAAAATATTGAAAAAAATAAAATCTACTCAATTTGAGTAGATTTTATTTTATCTTGGCATATCATTTGACATACTAAGACTAAACTAGAAAAAAATGAAAGTCATGAAAATCTTAACAATCTTAACCATATTATTTGGTTTTTCTCAATGTGGTAGTAGTTCAATAATTAAAAACCCTGCTTTTAAAGTAGAAAAAGCATTTTATAATAACTGGGTTGGCGGTCAAAAAGGTGTTGCTGGTACAAAACTTGAAATTCAATTAGAAAATGCTTTAGAAATAGAGTTTGATTCGATTTATTTTCAAAATAAAATAGCCAAAGCAGAGGTTGTTGTAAATGGTAATAAAGTACAATTGATTGGTCATTTTTCTACAAATGTAAATATAAAAAGAGATGTTATTTTAGATTCAAACCCTACTAAAGAATTAGAAAATACTTTGCCAACTGTTAAAAAGTTTCCTTTTCAATTAGATAAAAACGAGGCAATAATCAGTTTTAATAAAGATGGTAAATCTGTTTTTTACAAAGTAAAGAATATAAAAGAAGTTCAATCTCGCGCTTTTCCTACGGCTCAAAAAAATAATTAAAACATTGATTTTTAACGGATTGTGATTTAAAATAATTTTTGGCACGCAATTTGAATATTTCTAACTGTAACTTTAAAACTACAGCTTATGAAATCTTTAAAACTACTTTTTACATTTATTTTAACAGGAGCATTTTTAGGCTCATGTACCACAGTTTTCGAAGACAATTTTATAGAGAATGAAATCTCTTTAGAAGAAGTTGTATCTAATTACGATTTGTGGTACGTAGATTATCACAGAACTATTGGTAACGGAGACATTCCGTTTGTTGCTAAAGCTTTTACTTTATCATTTTTAGATGGCGTTTTATATGCAAATAATAATATAGCAGATATTGGTTTTACAGGAAATGGTTTAGGTATAGATGTTGGTACATATGACACGTATACAGGTCTTTTAGAAACAAGACACGATTTAGACGGAAGAAATGATTTTGAAGTAACTATAACTTCTAACAACGAAATTAGATTGTATAATTACAGACAAAATGTTACTTATTTTCTAATTGGTTACCAGACAAATACTTTTGATTATGACAAGTTGTTCTATGATAACATAGAGTATTTTTTACAAGAGTATCAAGCTTGGGAGAAAACAAGTACAACAGGCGGAGTGCCTAATGCATTTGATTTAGAAAATTACTTGCAATTTACTCCAGAAAATACAACTACTTTTTATAGTTCTCAAGACAACTTTGGCACACAAATTGCAAATATAAATTGGAGTTACGTTGGAGATTATGAAGTGTTTGATGTAACTGGTTTCGAAGACCTTAAAATATTAACACTTAATTATGATGGCGGAGATATAGAAGAGTTTGAATTAAGCGTTATAAATGATGGAAAGATTAGTCTTTACAACATAGAGTCTGAAACAACATATGTTTTTAATGGTAGAGGTTTTGTACAATATTTAAAAACTGACGCATCAGAAAAAAGTGCAAAATCTATTGTAAGGAATTCGAATAGAAAACGTACTAAAATAGTAAGAAAAACAAAAATTAGAAGAAATTTAAAATAAAGTTTGGTTAGTTGATTTTTGGTTGGTTATTGCTTAATAACCAATTGAAAGAGAAACCGTCCTGAGGAGGACGGTTTTTTCTTTGTTAATAATTGCTAAAAAGTATCTTTATCATTTAATTTTAAGCCAAAAAGATTTCATAATTTTATACTAAGTTTTAGCTTAAAATAAAAAAACATGAAATTAACAGCATTTATTACTGGCGCAACATCTGGTATTGGCGAAGCAACAGCAAAAATCTTTGCAAAAAATAATATTAGATTAATTCTTTGTGGTAGAAGATTAGATAGATTAGAATCTTTACAAAAAGAATTAAGTATTATTACAGATGTTACTATTTTACAATTTGATGTTTCTAATAGAGCTGCCGTAGAAAAAGCAGTTGCATCACTTCCAGAAAATTTTAAGCAGATAGATATTTTAATTAATAATGCTGGTAATGCACATGGTTTATCTACAATACAAGAAGGTAGTTTAGATGATTGGGATGCAATGTTAGATATTAATGTAAAAGGATTATTGTATGTTTCTAAAGCTATATTTCCGCAAATGATAGAAAGAAACAATGGTTTTATAGTAAACATCGGTTCAATTGCTGGTAAAGAAGTATATCCGAACGGAAATGTTTATTGCGCCTCTAAACACGCTGTAAATGCTTTAAATAAATCTATGAGAATAGATTTGAATAAACACAATATTCGTGTTTCTGCAATTCATCCAGGAGCCGTAGAGACAGAATTTTCAGAAGTTCGTTTTAAAGGAGATTCTAAAAAAGCAGCAGCAGTTTATAGCGGTTATAAAGCTTTACAAGCAGAAGATATTGCAGATATTATTCATTTTGTTGTAACAAGACCATATCATGTAAATATCGAAGATTTAGTAGTATATCCAACAGCACAAGCAAGTGCTACAATTTTAAATAAAGAATAAAAGATGTCAAAATCAGAAATAATAATAGGTTGCATGTCTTGGGGAGTTTGGGGTAAACAGTTTTCGACAAAAGAGCAATCAGAAATGATTCAATTTTGTGTAGAAAACGGAAATTCTACATTTGACCATGCAGATATTTACGGTCATTTTACTACGGAAGCTTCGTTTGGTAAAGGTTTTAAAGAAAGCGGAGTTCATAGAGAGGATATAAAGTTAATTTCTAAGAGCGGAATTCAGTTAGTAACAGAATCTAGAAATAACAAACTAAAACATTATAATTATAGCAAAGAATATATTGTTTGGAGTGCAGAACAGTCTTTAAAAAATTTACAAACAGATTATTTAGATACTTTTTTATTGCACAGACCAAGTCCGTTAATGCATCCTAATGAAATTGCAGAAGCAATTACTGAATTAAAAGAAAGCGGAAAAATTATCAATTTCGGAGTATCAAATTTTACGCCTTCTCAGATTAATTTAATTACAGAAAAATCTCCAGTAGAAGTTAATCAAATAGAATTTTCTTTAACACAACACACAGCAATGCATAATGGTAGTTTAGATCAAATGCTGCAAAAAGACATTCAACCAATGTGTTGGAGTCCTTTAGGAACTGTTTTTAAAGAGCAAACTGAACAGACAACTCGTATTAAAAAAGTTTTAACTCAGTTAGCAGAAAAATATAATGTAACAGAAGATGTTCTATTATTATCTTGGATTTTAAAGCATCCTGCAAATATTTCGCCAGTAATTGGTACAACAAATAGAGACCGAATTTTAAATGCAAACAAAGCTTTAAGCATAGAGTTAGAATTACAAGATTGGTTCTTATTATTAGAAGCTAGTAAAGGAGAAGAAGTGGCATAAAATGATAAACAAACGCCTTTTAATTAAAAACTTACTTTCTCATAATGATGAGAATAGTTTTTATGATAAAAAGCAAAGATTATCTTTAAATAGAAAAGACGGGAAAGCGAAATTTTTAAAACATATTTGTGCTCTTTCAAATTCGAATCCTTTTAATAATTCTTACATTGTTATTGGGGTAGAAGATGAAGAAAATAAGATTTTAGGTGTAGATTTTTTTGATGATAGTAAAATACAAAATCTTGTAAATGCTTATGTAACAAATCCTCCAAAAATTGCCTATGAAAATGTTCGTTTTCCTAGTTTACCTCGACATAAAGTTATTGGTTTGGTTACAATTTATCCAAATAACTTAATAGCTTCTCTATCAAAAAAAACATGGAAATACAATAAAGGAACCATTTTTTATCGAAGTGGAAGTATTTCGATGCCTTTTCTTGGCGAAAATTTCGAATTAAGAAATAGAAACAAAGATATTGTTACAGCCATTGAAAAAAATGCAAGTAATAATATTGAGTTAACTTTAAATGGCGTTTTCGATTTTATAAACAATCATAAACTTAAATACAATCCTCAATACAAAGTTTTTAATGAACAATTTGTGCTTTGTTGGGCAGGAGAAAAAAAAATTATTGATAACGAAGTTTACTATTCTAGAGTAGATATAGAATTAATTAACGAGCAAGTTCAGTTGTTTTTCTCTGCTTTAGATGATGTTAAAATTACGTATAATAATAATTCATTTATTATAACAGAATTTATTTTTCTAGGATTAGAAAAGCAAGAAAAATATTATCCGTTAGAAAAAACAATAATTCATTTTAAAGAAAATGGCAGACACGATATTGTAAATGACTTTTTGTTTGAACCACCTGTTTTTAATAATAAAGTTATGATACATATTTATAATAATTGCAATTTAATTGTTAGAAAATTATCAGAAAATAGACGGTTATCTGTTACAGAACACGAAGATGTTTTAAGATTGCCAACCAATTATTTAATTTGTTATTTACACGGTTTTCTAGATGCTGAAGAAAATTTAAAAAAAGCTAAAAGCTATATTAAAAGTTTAGAAAATAAATCTACTTATATAAAATATAAAGAAACTTTGCGTGTTATTAGAAAATTAAAATACGCATAGTAACTTGGATAACACTATCAATTACCGTTGTGGTAATATGGCTTTCATATTTATTGTAATGCAATTTTGTTAAATATTCATTTATACTTCTTTTTTTCTCTATAATCATAAAAATTAATCACTTATGTGAAATAATTAATATTCTACATTTATAAATTAAGTATAAATACTTAGTTTTGTTTTTAAAATACGTAATTATGAAAACAATAATTGTTGTAGGAAATGGTATGGTTGGTTATAAGTTTTGTGAAAAATTTGTAAACCAATCTCAAAACAAAGAATTTAAAATTATTGTTTTTGGTGAAGAACCAAGACCTGCATACGACAGGGTTCATTTAAGCGAATATTTTGAAAACAAAGATGCTAAAGCCTTAGAAATGGCTCCACTTGCTTGGTATGAAGAAAATAATATCGATTTAATTACAAATACTAGAGTTACAGATATCAGCAGGAATTCTAAAACAATAACTACTACTGATGATACTAAATATACTTACGATTATTTAGTATTGGCAACAGGATCTTCTGCATTTGTGCCACCCATAAAAGGCATAGAAAAAGAGGGTGTTTTTGTGTATAGAACAATCGAAGATTTAGAGGCCACTATGAATTATGTAGCCAAATTAAAATCTACAGGAACACAGAAGAAAGCAGCTATTTTAGGAGGAGGTTTATTGGGTTTAGAAGCTGCAAAGGCTTTAGTAGATATGGGTTTGGAAACTGCTGTTGTAGAATTTGCGCCTAGATTAATGCCAAGACAATTAAATAATGATGCCAGTAAATCACTTCAAAAAAAACTAGAAGCATTGGGTATTGAAATTTTACTTAGTAAAGCTACACAACAATTAACAGGAGAGAAATTTATAACAGGAATGCAATTTTCCGAAGAGGAAACTGTTCCTTTTGATATGTTATTGGTTTCAGCAGGAATTAGACCAAGAGATGAATTGGCTAAAACCTGCAATTTAGATGTAGGTAAAAGAGGAGGTATTCTAGTATCTAATGATATGAGAACCTCAGATGAAGCCATTTTTGCAATTGGAGAATGTGCCTTATTAAATAGCATGATTTATGGTTTGGTGGCTCCTGGTTACGATATGGCAGAAATTGCTGTAGCTCAAATTTTAGGAGATAAAGAAGCAACAATGCCAACTGCAATAGACATGTCTACAAAATTAAAATTAAGTGGTATAGATGTAGCTAGTTTTGGAGATGCTTTAAATGATAATGATGGATTGGAAATTGTGTACGAAAATGCATTTGAAGGTGTTTATAAAAGTATTATTGTAAATAAAGAAGGTACTTCTTTGTTAGGGGGAATAATGGTTGGAGATGCTTCAGATTATAGCATGTTGCATCAAATTTTCTTAAACGGAATGAAAATTCCAGAAAACCCAGCACAATTAATTTTACCAGCTACAGATGGTGCTGCAACTTTAGGAGATGTCATGGATTTACCAGATGATGCTCAAGTTTGTTCTTGCGAAAGTGTAACTAAGGGGCAAATTTGTGGTGTAATAGAAAATGGAGAAGCTAAAGATTTAGCAGACGTAGTTTCTTGTACAAAAGCAGGTACAGGTTGTGGAGGTTGTAAGCCTATGGTGGCAGATTTAACCACAGCCACTCTTAAATCTTTAGGAATCACGGTAAAAGATACAGTTTGCGAACATTTTGATTTTAACAGACAAGATTTATATAAAATTATAGAAGTAAAAGGCTATACTACTTTTAATGAAGTTTTAGATAATCATGGTAATGGAGGTCATGGTTGTGAATTGTGTAAACCTTTAATAGCTTCTTTAATGGCAACAATTCATGCAGATACTGCCAATAAAGAATATGCCATACAAGATTCTAATGATCGTTTTTTGGCAAACATTCAAAGAAATGGAACCTACTCTGTAGTACCAAGAGTTCCTGGAGGAGAAATTACACCAGATAAATTAATTGCTTTAGGGCAAATTGCCAAAAAGTACGATTTATATACCAAAGTAACTGGTGGTGTAAGAATAGATTTATTTGGAGCAACCTTAAATCAACTGCCATTAATTTGGAAAGAATTAATAGCACATGGTTTTGAGAGTGGACATGCTTATGGTAAATCTTTAAGAACTGTAAAAACCTGTGTAGGTTCTACTTGGTGTAGATATGGTATGGCAGAAAGTGTAAGTTTTGGTATAGAATTAGAAAACAGATATAGAGGTATTAGAGCGCCTCATAAAATTAAAGGTGGTGTTTCTGGTTGTATTAGAGAGTGTGCAGAGGCAAGAGGTAAAGATTTTGGGTTAATTGCTGTAGAAGGTGGTTGGAATTTGTATTTAGGAGGAAATGGTGGTGCAAACCCACGTCATGCAGAATTATTTGCAGAACAAATAGATAATGAAACTGTTGTAAAATATTTAGATAGATATTTAATGTTTTACATGCGTACTGCAAAACCTTTGCAAAGAACTGCTGCGTGGCAAGAACGTTTAGAAGGCGGTTTAGACTATTTAAAAGAAGTAATTATAGACGATAAATTGGGTATTGCACATGATTTAGAAACAGAAATGCAAACCTTAGTAAATAAGTTTGAATGTGAGTGGACACAAGCTGTAAACGACCCAGAAGTAATGAAACGTTTTAACCACTTTGTAAATAGCGATGAAGAGGATGATAACATAGCATTTGTATCTTTAAGAGATCAAAAAATGCCACAGCCTTGGGTTTAAAAATTACAAAAACATTGTAAGTGTATTAAAAGAAACAAAGCATCAGTTTAGCTAAAGGTTGGTAAATAGTTGCGTTAGGGATTGAAACGACATCCTTTTTTGTGTCAGTTCGAGTTTTTTGTGAAGAAATGAACAAAAAGTATCTAGAACAAATAAAAAAGATATAGTGTAAAGCCCGACCTTTAGGTAACGCCAAAATAAATAACAATTATGCAAGAAATAGTAGACAATTATAAATCAGTATTAGAAAAAGACGTTAAAATTTGGTTTAAAGCAGCCTCTGTAAAAGATTTTCCTAAAGATGGTGGAGCTTGCGTAAAATATAAAAATAAACAGATTGCCGTTTTTAATTTTGCTAGAATAAACAAATGGTATGCTTGCCAAAATGTTTGTCCGCATAAAATGGAAATGGTATTAAGTAGAGGTATGATTGGTGACGATAAAGGCTTACCAAAAGTAGCTTGCCCACTGCATAAAAAAACGTTTTCTTTAGAAAATGGAGAAAATTTAAACGGAGACTTAGAGGCTATTGCCACGTATCCTGTAAAAATTGAGGCAGAAAATGTGTATATTGGCTTTCAAGAATAAAAGAAAAAAATGAAGCCAACAAAATTTGAGACTGCGATTGCCTTAATAGATAAAAAAAATGCAGAAGATCCTAATATCTATACTGTTTCTGGTTTAGATTACCCAAAAGAATTATTGTATTCTCAAAGAATGTCTAGAAAGCTTCTTCAATTCGACTCTAATGCATCAAAAGCATTGCAAATAGCAGCTAGAGCACAACATATATGTAGATGGATAATTCCACGAAATGAATTTCCAATGGATAGGGTTGGTTATTTAAAATGGCGAGAAACATTAAAAAAAATGCATGCAAAAACTACAGTAGATATTTTACAGAAAGTAGGTTTTGATGAGCAGTTTATAAATCGTGTAGAAAAGATTATTCTTAAAAAATTGATTAAAAAGAATGATGAATCTCAAACTATTGAAGACGTGATATGTTTGGTTTTTTTAGATTATTATTTTGATGAATTTGCCGTAAAACATTCCGATGAAAAAGTAATTGACATTTTACAAAAAACTTGGGTAAAAATGTCTGATAAAGGTAGAGAAGCTGCGTTGCAATTATCATTTTCTGATAAAGGTCTTAATTTGGTTAAAAAAGCTATTTCATAGATATTTTTGCAATGAAAAATAGCGGAAACTCTTTAGATCAGCGTACGTTTTCTAAACTAAGCCGTTTATATATTATTGCATTAAGTACTATTGCTCTTTCTGTAATTATAAGTCAGTTTTTTGTAAGAGATCATTTAAATAATCAAGAAAGTGATTCTACAGTTATAAACGTTGCTGGTAGGCAAAGAATGTTAAGTCAAAAGCTAACAAAAGAAATTGTTTCTTTGTCTGTTTCTTTAGAAGAAAAAAAACGAAAAGAACTTAAGAGCAAAATAAAAAAAACACTAGCTTTATGGAGTTTATCGCATAATGCTTTACAGAAAGGAAGTGATTCTTTAGGACTTCCTGCCAAAAATAGCACCGTCATAAAAGAAAAGTTTTTAGTGCTTAATCCTATTTTTGATACTATTCAAAAAGTAACTAAATCGATTATAGCCAAATTAGAAAAATCACCAATAATTTCTATTGAAGAATTAACTGTAGATATAAGTAAAGTTACAAAGAAAGAAAGTGATTTTTTATTGATTATGGATGATATTGTAAATCAATATGATAAAGAAGCAGATATAAAAGTTACTTGGTTAAGAAAGTTCGAGTTTTTTTTAATGATATTAACTTTGTTAATTCTTTTAGCCGAGTTTTTATTCATTTTTTGGCCGACTGCAAAATCCGTTAAATCTATTTTATCAGAACTTTTATCAGCAGAAAAAAAAGCGAAAAGAATGGCTTTTGAAGCAGATCAATTAAGTATTGCTAAAGAAAAGTCAATAAAAGAATTAAGAGCTTTAAGTCATGCGATGGATGAGACTCTTTTGTTTGCTCGAATATCTCAATTTGGCAATATTATTCATGTTGGAAATAAGTTTTCTAGATTGTTTAAACTATCAAGATTTAAGAAAGATATCTTGTTTTGGAAATTTTTAAGTACCGATGAAAATGAACAACAAAATATAGAAGATTTAATTAATAAGCATAACAAAACGGGTTGGCAAGGAGAGGTCAAAGCAACAACAAAAGACAATCAAGATGTTTGGTTAGAAATGTCGATAATACCTTATAGAGTTAGTGATGATAAATCAGAATTATTGATAATAGGTTCAGAAATTACAAAACGAAAAGCAGCACAATTAGAAATTGATAGACTTTGGCAAGATAGTTTTGATGAGAAAATGAATCAACAAAAAATAATTTCAAGTAAGATTATAGAGAACCAAGAAAAAGAACAAAATAGAATTGCGAAAGATGTACATGATGGCATTGGGCAAATGCTAACTGGTCTTAAATATAATTTAGAAAGTATCAATTTAGATAATATTGAAAAGTCTAGAGAGAAAATTGAAAACCTTAAGTTGTTAACTACAAGTATTATAAAAGGAGTAAGAACAGCCACTTTTAATTTAACACCTCCAGAACTTTCAGACCACGGTATTGTGCCAGCAATAACCAAGCTAACAAGAGAGTTAAGTAAGTTAACCGGTAAAGAAATTTTATTTCTTAATAAGACAGATTTTAATTTAAGGTTAGATTCTTTAATAGAAATAAATCTTTATAGAATTGTACAAGAAGCTGTAAATAATGCGATTAAATATGCAGCATCATCTTATATTTTAGTGACAATGTCGCATAGCAATAAAATACTTAGTATTGTTATTGATGATGATGGTAAAGGTTTTGAGCCTAATAAGATTAAGAAAGTTAAAGATGGAGATGGCGGAATGGGAATGACCTTTATGAAAGAGCGTATAAAGTATATAGATGGTAGACTTTTTATTTCTTCTCAGCCAAATGAAGGTACAAGAATTACGTTAAATATACCTATTTAGATGTACGTATTTTTACGTAAAAATAGTATTTTTGTTGGTCTAAAAAGTTAGGTATGATAAATGTAGTTTTGGCAGATGACCATGTTTTAGTAAGAAATGGTATTAAAGCATTATTAGAAGATGAAACGGGTATTACTGTTATTGACGAGGCTTCTGATGGTAAAGAAGCAATACGTATAATTTCTACTAATAAACCAGATATTTTAATCGTAGATATTCGAATGCCAGAAATGAATGGTATAGAGGTGGTTGCAGAAATAAGTAAAAATCATAAAGAAATTAAAACATTAGTTTTATCTATGCATGATTCTGAAGAGTATGTGGTAAAATCTATACAAGCTGGCGCCGATGGTTATTTGTTAAAAGGAGCAAGTAAAGAGGAGTTTTTAAAAGCGCTAACAAAAATTGCAGCTGGTGGTAAATATTTTACTGGTGATGTATCTTCTATTATTATGAGTAATTTTGTTAATGGAAACACGAGTGCTGCAGTAGAAACAAAAATGCAAAAAGAACTTCCTTTTAAGTTAACCAAAAGAGAAAAGCAAATACTTAGTTTGGTTTTAGAGTTAAAAAATAATAAAGATATTGCAGAAGAACTTAAAATTAGCAAAAGAACAGCAGAGGTGCATCGTTTTAATCTAATGAAAAAATTAGAGGTTAAAAATTTAATGGAGCTTACAGCTAAGGCTAAAGAATATCAATTAATATAAACTCTTTAGACATATTTTTATATTACAATCGTTTTTTTAATATAAATTTTACATTTTTCTTAAAATCATTCTTGTGTAATTATTAAATTACTAATAATTAAAATATACGTATAATTATCATTAAAATTAAGTATTTATACTTAGTTTTGTAAGATAAATATATGTATCATGCCAATTTTAGCACAAGAAAAATCAACAAAATTAAGTTTATTAGATTTTAAAAATGTTTCTACTAGAACATTTTGGATTACTTCCATATCATTTTTTATGTGCTTTTTTGCATGGTTTGGCATTGTGCCTTTTATGCCAGATGTTGTTAAAGACTTAGGCTTAACTCCAGATCAAAAATGGAATTCAATTATTTTGGCAGTTTCAGGAACTGTTTTTGCACGTTTACTAATTGGTAAGTTATGTGATAAATACGGTCCTAGATATTGCTATACATACTTATTAATGTTGGGTGCTATTCCTGTAGTTCTTTGTGGATTAGTACAAACACCAACACAGTTTTTAATTTGTAGGTTATTTATAGGTTTTATTGGTGCATCTTTTGTAATTACACAAGTACATACATCTTTAATGTTTGCGCCAAATATTGTTGGTACAGCAAATGCTACTTCTGCAGGTTGGGGTAATTTAGGAGGAGGAGCAAACAGACTAGGAATGCCTTTAATAGCAGCAGCGGTTGTAAGCCTTGGTGTAGCAGAAGCAGAAGCTTGGAGGTATTCTATGATAATTGCTGGTGTTATTTGTTTTTGTATGGGTATTATTTATTTCTTTTTCACAAAAGATACTCCTAAAGGAAACTATAGCGATTTAAAAGCTGCTGGAGAAATGGTAGTAACTAAAAAAGATCAAATAGGTTTTTTAGAAGTTTTAAAAGATTACAGAGTTTGGATTTTATTTATAGTTTATGCTGCTAGTTTTGGTATAGAATTAACGGTTTATGGTACTATGGATGATTATTTGCAAAATACTTTTCAATTAGAAAGAGTAACTGCTGGTAATTTAGTGCTTTCATTTGCTTTGATGAATATTTTTGCCAGAACATTAGGAGGTTTTTTTGGAGATAAATTCGGGAAACTAAGAGGTTTAAGAGGTCGTGTTTTATTTTTGTCGTTTATTTTAACACTTCAAGGAATTGTGCTAATTTCTTTTTCTGGAGCAACAAGCTTAATAGTAGGTGTTGTTTTTTTAATAATGTTTAGTTTAAGTGTTCAAATGGCAGAAGGAGCAACCTTTTCTGTAGTGCCGTTTATAAACAAAAAAGCTATTGGTGCTGTGTCTGGTATTGTGGGTGCTGGTGGAAATGTAGGCGCATTTTTAGCTGCAATATTATTAAAAACCAAATCTTCATTTGCAGAAAAAGCTGCAATTACGGCTAACGAAGGTTTGGGTGCAGAGGTTATAAAGAACGCACAATCAATCGCTTCATCTAGTGCAGTTTCAAGTGGTTATTTAATAATTGGTGTTATTGTTGTGGTAACAGGTTTGGTTGCATTATCTATTAAATTTTCTAAAGAAGAAGAACAGCTAGAAAGTAAAAAATATACAGAAGAAATAATACCTCAGTTAATTCCTATAAAGGTAAAAAGTTAAAATTTGTACTCTTTTTTATTGATTTATAAATTCAAGATATTCTTTTTTAAGAAAATCAGAATAATAAAATCAATCTTAGGTTTCTAGAGTTTTAATGTCGTATTTAGTATAAAATCTTGGTCTAAAATGATGAAAAAAGAAATAAAAACAACTTGTTCATACTGCGGAGTAGGATGTGGAATTGTTGTAAAAAAGGATATTAATAACAAGATTTTTGTTGAAGGAGATAAAGAACATCCGGTTAATAAAGGAATGTTATGTTCTAAAGGAATGAACTTGCATTATGTAGCTAATGATATTTCAGATAGAATTTTATATCCAGAAATGCGTTGGTCTCGATCTCATCCAAAAGAACGTGTTTCATGGAATGATGCATTAGATAGGGCTGCAAGCGTTTTTAAATCTGTCATAAAAAAGCACGGTCCAGACTCTGTTGCATTCTATGTTTCTGGCCAGAGTTTAACAGAAGAATATTACATTGCAAATAAGCTTACAAAAGGATTTTTAGGTACAAATAATATAGATACAAACTCACGTTTATGTATGAGTTCTGCTGTTGTTGGCTATAAGAAAACATTTGGCGAAGATAGTGTGCCTATCTCTTATGCAGATATCGAGTTGGCAGATTGTTTTTTAATTACAGGAGCAAATCCTGCTTGGTGTCACCCAATTTTATTTAGAAGGATAGAGCAGCATAAAGAGAAAAATCCGAATGTAAAAATTATTGTAATAGATCCAAGGAAAACAGATACAGCAAACTTTGCAGATTTACATTTACAATTAAAACCAGGAACCGATATCGTTTTATATAATGCCATTGGAAGGCGTCTATATAAAAGGGGTTTAATTGATGAGGATTTTATTAAAAATTATACTCAAGGTTTTCAAGATTATAAGAAAGTTATTTTAGAAACGAGTCTTAAAAAAGCTTCAAAAATATGTGGAGTTCTAGAAGACGATATCGAAAAAGCAGCAGAAATTATAGGGCTTTCAAAGGGTTTTATAAGTATGTGGGCAATGGGTTTAAATCAAAGTGTAATAGGTACAGATAAAAATACTTCTCTGCTAAATTTATCTTTAATTACAGGGCATGTTGGTAAACCAGGTTCAGGGCCTTTTTCATTAACAGGGCAACCTAACGCAATGGGTGGTCGTGAAGTTGGTGGAATGGCAAATTTATTGGCTGTTCACAAAGATTTAGATAATGAAGAACATAGAGCAGAAGTTGCTCAGTTTTGGGGTGTTGATAAAATATCTGCTAAACCAGGGCTAACAGCCACAGAAATGTTTGATGCTTTAGAAAGTGGTAAATTAAAAGCAATTTGGATAGCTTGTACAAATCCGTTAGTAAGTTTACCAAATTCTCATAGAATTGAGAAAGCGATGGCAAAATCTAAGTTTGTAGTCGTGCAAGAAATATCACATAAATCTGATACTGTAGCTTATGCAGATTTGGTTTTACCTGCAGCTGGTTGGTTAGAAAAAGAAGGAACTATGACCAATTCTGAACGTAGAATATCTTATTTACCAAAAGAAATAGATGCGCCAGGAGAAGCAAGACCAGATGTAGAAATTTTTTGTGATTTTGCACAAAGAATGGGGTTTAGGGGTTTTAATTATAATAGCACAGAAGAAATTTATGATGAATATACTGCTATGACTAAAGGCACTAAAATTGACGTTTCATTTTTAAATTACGAGAGATTAAAGTTAGAAGGAACTTTTCAATGGCCAGTAAATAAATACAGAAGTAAAGGAACTCCTCGCCTTTTTGAAGATAAGAAATTTTATACACCTTCTCAAAAAGCCATTTTTAATGTGCCTTCATCAATACAAAATACAGCAATAGAAACTTCAGATGAATTTCCTCTAATCTTAACCACTGGTCGTATTAGAGATCAGTGGCATACCATGACAAAAACAGGAAAAGTATCTCGTTTAAAAACACATTATCCAAAACCAGTTTTAGAAATAAATCCTGTAGATGGTTATTTAAATAACATAAAAGATGGTGATATTACTGAAATTAAAAGTGCAAACGGTGTTGTAAGGGTTCGTGCAAAAGTTACAGATGTAATTAAAGAAGGTGTTGTTTTTTTACCAATGCATTGGGGTAAAGTTTTGCAAAGTAATTTAAATAGAGCAAATAATTTAACCAACACGCATTTAGATCCAATATCTAAAGAGCCCGATTTTAAATTCACAACAGTTGCTGTATCTAAATATAAAAAACCTAAAGAAAAAATTATAATTGCGGGTGCAGGTGCCGCTTCATTTCGTTTTTTACAAAATTATCGAGACTATAATGATGTAGACGAAATTCATGTTTTTTCTATGGAATCTAACTTGTTTTACAACCGTGTTTTATTGCCAGAATATGTAACAGAAGAATTATCTTGGGAACAATTATTAAAAATAAAAAATGCAGAATTATCTGAGTTAAACGTTCATTTACATCCAAAAACACTAATAAATAATATCGATAAGAATAACAAAATTGTTACAGATTCTGAAGGTAAAAAACATACGTTCGATAAATTAATTTTAGCCACAGGAAGTAGAGCTTTTATACCAAAAGATGTTCAAATAGAATTACCCGGACGTTTTACAATGCGTAACAAGATAGATGCAGATAATTTTAAGAAATACCTAGAAGACACAGGGCTACCGCCAGAAGAACAACATGTGGTTATTGTTGGTGGTGGTTTGTTAGGCTTAGAATTAGCAGCAGCTATGAAACACAAAAATGTAAAAATTACCATTGTGCAAAGAGCTTCTAGATTAATGGAGCGCCAATTAGATAAAATTTCTAGTAAACTATTATCACTAGATGTGCAAGAAAGAGGTATCCAAATTTATTTTGATAACGAGGTAAGTACTGTTTTTGATGATGAAGAAACAGGTGAATTAAATATCAACCTTAAAAGCGGAAAATACATTACAGCAAACGCAATTGTGTATGCTATTGGTACAAGACCAAATATAGAAATAGCAAAAAGCGGTGGCATTCTTTGTGGTAGAGGTGTTAAGGTAAATCAACACCTACAATCTTCTCATCCAGATATTTTTGCTATCGGAGAAATTGCAGAATTTAAAAACCAGTTATTTGGAATTACATCGGCAGCTGAAGAACAAGCCGGAATTTTAGCAAATTTTATTGCTGGGGATATTAGCGAATCTTATAAAGGATCTGTGTTAATGAATATTTTAAAATTTAACGACTTAAACCTATGTAGCATTGGTAATATTACCGTTCCAGAAAATGATAACAGTTACGAAGAAATTATTTTTACTGATATTTCTAAACGTTATTATAAAAAATGTATTGTAAAAGATGATTTGCTAATTGGTGCAGTTTTAATGGGTGATAAGAATGAGTTTGCAGAGTTTAAAACAATGATAGAAAGTAAAATCGAATTGTCAGACAAACGAGATGCATTATTAAGAGGTTCTTCTAATGCAGAACCCGTTTTAGGTAAACTTGTATGTTCTTGTAGTCAAGTGGGTTCTGGAAACCTAGAAACTGCTATAACAAAAGGTTGTGTAAACTTTACAGAATTGTGTAATAAAACAGGTGCAGGCTTAGGTTGTGGAAGCTGTAAGACAGAAATAAGAGAAATCTTAAATAACTCAAAAGTAAGCATATGAAACAATTAAACAGAGTTATTGTTAAAGGAGGAGTACTAACTCCTGGAGAACTAAAATATATATGTGAATCTGTAGAAAGTTTAGGGTGTAAATCGATTTCATTTGGTTCTAGACAAGATATTTTATTGCCTAAAAAAGTACAACCAGAAGATTTACTTAAGTTTGATAAGTTACAAATTGTAGAGTTTGATGAGATAGGAGTCGAAAATATGGTCTCTTCTTACGTCTGTGCAGATATTTTTCCTTCTACATCTTGGTTAACAGGAGATCGTTATCTTTATATATTAGAACAATTTAAAGAGAAGTCAACATTAAAAATTAACATTACAGATCCAAAACAAAGACTGGTTCCGTTATTTACTGGTCATATTAACTTTATAGCTTCAGAGCATGAAGATTATTGGTATTTGTATATTAGATTGCCAGAATGGAGTGTTACAAAAATGTACCCTGCTTTAGTTTATAGTTGGGACTTGTTTAAAATTGAAGCTGCAATAGAAAGTTTGCTAAAAGAAGAACCAGAAGATATTGATACCATTTTTGAATTAGTTACAGATGCTGTAGATACTAATAATAGAACGGTAGATAAATCTTTAGAAGTTCCTTTTTATCCTTTTCCTTATTTCGAAGGAATGAATAAAATAGGATTGGATAAATATTGGTTGGGTTTATATTGGAGAAATAATAAATATGATGTTTCTTTTTTAAAGGAAATGTGCGAGTTGTGTCTTGATAATAAAATTGGTAAAATATCTATCACACCCTGGAAATCTTTTATTGTTAAAGGTATACCAAGAGAATCTAAATTAGTTTGGGAAAAATTTCTTGGCAAAAGAGGTATTAATGTACGTCACTCTATGTTAGAGTTAAACTGGCATTTACCAGTAGCTAACAAAGAAGCATTAAACCTCAAAAAATACTTGGTTGCTAATTTTGATCAAAATGATATTAGTACCTACGGATTAACATTTGGAATTACAGATTACAACAAATCATCTTACTATTTTACCTCTATTGTAATCGAAAAAAATAAACAACCAGAATTAATAGGTAATTTTCAAACAAGAGATACTTATAATTTATTGTATGCAAAAAATTTCGACCCAAATACTAGAGCATATATTATCCATGTACAAGATGTAGATAAGGTAGAGTTACCGGGGTTATTGATGGAGTTGAGTCAATTATATTTTGATCAATTAGGATCAGAAAAAGAAGAAGAAAAAAGAGCTATTGTAAAGAAAGAAGTTTTAGTTGAAGAAGTACATCAATGCAAAGATTGTTTTACAGTTTATAATAAAGTTTACGGTGACGTTACTCAAAATATTCCTAAAAATACTCCATTTCAAAATTTACCAGAAAGTTACCTTTGTTCTCTTTGTGAAGCGCCAAAAACTAGTTTCGAAAAAAGAGTATTAGAAAAAAACTAAATGATTGCCTTTAATTCACATATCAATGCACCACAAAATAATACAAATGCAAGGGTTTGCAATGTATGTAATAGTAAAAATTGCTTAATTCATAAAATAAACGAAACATTTTTAGATAATAATACTTCTCAAAGCACCATTATAAAATGCAAAAGAAGTCAACAATTTATTATTGAAGGAGCACCTGTAAATGGCTTGTTTTTTATAAAAAAAGGTACTGTAAAAGTATTTAGAACAGGTATAAATGGCCGAGAACAAATTGTGCGATTTGCTAAATCTTGCGAAATTATTGGTCATCGTGGTTTTGGCACACAAGAATATTATTCTATTGGAGCTATTGCTATTCAAGACACAGAACTCTATTATTTTTCTAAAGAATATTTACAGAAAATTTTACTAGAAAACCCCAAATTTTCTTACGAGATGATGTTGTTTTATGCCAATGAACTAAATAGAAGCGAAAACAAAGTTAAGTCGATATCTCAAATGACAGTTAGAGAACGAGTTATAGATTCTCTTTTATACATATATAGAAAATTTGGAGATTTAAGAGGTTTTCTAAATCTACCTCTTAGTAGAAAAGAATATGCAGATTATGCTGGTACAACAGAAGAGCAAGTAATACGTGTGTTTTCAGCTTTAAAAAAAGAGAGATTAATTATTACAAAAGGTAAAAAAATAGCCATAAATAACCTACAATCGCTTAAAAATGAAATTAGTGAACATAACTACTATTTAGATTTGTAAATAAGAATTAATTATTTTTAATAAAAGCCTTTTAAGTTTAAAACCTTAAAAGGCTTTTTCTATTAAAAATCTAAAATTACGTATAGATAAGTACTTGTGTTTTGTTTTTAAGTTGTTGCTTATTAACTATTTGTGATTTTAAACTGCGAAATAACAGGATTAAATATGTGGTAAAAAAATGTTTTAACATGTTTTATTTCATAATTCTATAAGAATACTACTTATATATTTGTTGAAAAAATAAGTATTAATACTTAATTTATTAAAATCTAACAAAATGAAATCGCTAATTAAAAAATCAACTTTAGTTTTATCTACAGCACTTTTATTAGTTGCTTGTGGTGGTAAAGAAACTAAAAAAGCAACAACAGCTGTTCAAACAACATCAAAAACAAAACAATTAAATATTGAAAAACCACAATTAACATTTGGGTTTATCAAGTTAACAGATATGGCACCTTTGGCGATTGCAAAAGAAAAAGGATTTTTCGAAGATGAAGGTTTGTTTGTTTCTGTAGAAGCACAATCTAACTGGAAAAACGTTTTAGATAGAGTTATTGATGGTCAATTAGATGGTTCTCATATGTTAGCAGGTCAACCAATTGCTGCAGGTGCAGGTTTTGGGCGTCAAGCAAAATTAGTAACTCCTTTTTCTATGGATTTAAACGGAAATGGAATTACAGTTTCTAATGATGTTTGGTCTAAAATGAAACCAAATGTACCAAAAGATGGTGCTGGAAAACCAATTCATCCAATTAAAGCAGATGCTTTAAAACCAGTTATTACAGAATACAAAAACTCTGGAAAAGCATTTAAAATGGGAATGGTATTTCCTGTATCTACACACAATTACGAAATTAGATATTGGTTAGCTGCAGCTGGAATTCACCCAGGAATGTACACCAAAGAAAATGTACAAGGACAAATTGATGCAGAGGTTTTACTATCTGTAACGCCACCACCACAAATGCCAGCAACATTAGAAGCAGGTACAATTTATGGCTATTGTGTAGGTGAACCATGGAATCAGCAAGCTGTATTTAAAGGAATTGGTGTTCCTGTAGTAACAAACTATGATATCTGGAAAAATAACCCAGAGAAAGTATTTGTTATGACAGAGAAATTTGTAAAAGAAAATCCAAATACAGCTATTGCAGTAACTAAAGCATTAATTAGAGCAGGTAAATGGTTAGATAAACCAGAAAACAGAAAGGAAGCTGTAAAAATCTTATCAATGTCTCAATATGTTGGTGCACCAGAAGCTGTTTTAGCAAATTCTATGACAGGTACTTTCGAGTTTGAAAAAGGTGATAAAAGAGAAATGGAAGACTTTAATGTATTCTATAAATACAATGCAACCTATCCTTTTTATTCTGATGGAATTTGGTTTTTAACGCAAATGAGAAGATGGGGACAAATTCCTGATGCTAAATCTGCAGACTGGTACGCATCAACTATAAAAGATATTTACAGACCAGATATCTGGAAAAAAGCAGCAACACTTTTAGTAGAAGAAGGTAATATTCCAGCAACAGATATTCCAGCAACAGATGGTTACAAGCCAGCAACAGCAGACTTTATAGATGGTACAACATATGATGCTAAGGATCCTATTGGATACATCAACAGTTTTAAAATAGGAAATAAAGACAAAAAGTAATTCTCATAAATTATTAAATAAGAAATTATGAAAGCAAGTAGTTTAACATTAGGAAAAGTATCTCACTTTTTAGGTTTTGGTTTTTTTACGACTTTAAGAAATCTATTTACAGGAAATTTAGAAAAAGAAGACCTAAAGAAGTTTCTGCGTAAAGTAATAGTGCCACTTGCTTCTATATTTTTATTTATTTTGATTTGGCATATTGGTGCCAAAACATTATTTAGTATCGAGGCCGAATTTAAAATCGAAAAAGCATTAGAAGATCAAGGTCAAGTAGCTGCAGACGCATTAACAGCTTGTATTGCTTCTGGTGAATCTAGTTGCCAACCCAATACATTACCATCTCCTGCACAGGTTTGGGAATCTTTTCAATCTTTGTTAAGAGATCATAATATTATTAGTGCAGATAAAGCAGCCTTTATAGAAAAAACTGCAGCTCTAAATAAAACAAGAATTGTTGCGGGTAAAGATGCCATTGTGTATACGGGTAGACCTTCTTTTGTAGATCAAATATTTAGAAGTTTACAAACAGTTTTTGCAGGTTTCTTTTTAGCATTATTAATTGCTGTTCCTTTGGGTATTTTAATAGGTTTAAGTTCGACATTAAAAAGTGCATTTAATTGGTTTATTCAAATTTTTAAACCAGTATCTCCGGTAGTTTGGTATTTATTAGTTTTTATGATTGTAAAAACTGTATTAATAGGTTCTACAGAAGATAGTTCATTTGCCATTTCATTTATTAGTGTTGGTTTGTGTTCTATGTGGGCAACTTTAGTAAATACGGCAATGGGTGTTTCTACAGTTGATAAAGATTATATAAATGTTGCAAAAGTTTTAAAATTAGGTACGTTTCAAAAAATATTTAAAGTGGTGTTACCCTCTTCTTTACCACTAATATTTACAGGTTTAAAGATAACGTTATCAGTTGCTTGGATGGTTTTAATTGCGATTGAATTATTGGCTCAAAGTCCTGGTTTAGGTTTGTTTGTTTGGGAAGAATTTCAAAACGGAGCAAACGACTCTAATGCCAAAATTATTGTTGCCATGTTTGCAATTGGTATTATTGGTTTTCTGTTAGATAGATTAATGTTAACCATACAAAATTGGGTGTCTTTTGATAAACAAGATGCCATATAAATCGATTTAACTATTGCGTTAAGGATTGAAGCGGCATCCTTTTTTATGCTGGTTCGAGTTTTTTATGAAGTATGAACAAAAAGTTTCGAGAACAAATAAAAAAGATATAGCGTAAAGCCCGACCTTTTAGGTAACGCCCAAATAAAATTTAAAGAAATGGCATATTTAGAGCTTAAAAATATTTATAAATCTTACGGTAAAGGAGACAATGAAACACAGGTATTGTCTAACATAAATCTAAAGATAGAAGAAGGAGAATTTGTTGCTATTGTTGGTTTTACAGGAAGCGGAAAAACAACTTTGGTAAACTTAATAAATGGTTTGCTAGAACCAACAAGTGGATCTGTTTTATTTAAAGGAGAACCCGTAAAAGGCACAAGTCATGAAAGAGGTGTAATCTTTCAAAATTATTCATTATTGCCTTGGTTAACAGTAGAGCAAAACGTAATAATGGCTGTAAAAGCAGCGTTCCCAAAACGAGATAAATCAGTCTGGAAACGTAAAGCTGCATATTATATAGAGATGGTAAGTTTAACGCCAGCTATTAACAAATTACCAAAAGAATTATCAGGCGGAATGCGTCAAAGAGTAGCAGTTGCAAGAGCTTTAGCTATGAAACCAGATATGATTATTATGGATGAACCTCTTGGGGCTTTAGATGCTTTAACTAGAGGTAATTTACAAGATCAAATCTTAAACATTTGGGAAAAAGACAAACGTACAGCTTTACTAATTACTAATGATGTTGATGAGGGAATTTATATGGCAGACAGAATTATTCCTTTACATCCTGGACCAAATGCAACTTTAGGACCAGAGTTTAAGATTGATTTAGATCGTCCGAGAGATAAAACTGCAATGAATGATAGTGAAAGTTTTAAAAAAACTAGAAATGCAATTATTGAATATCTAATGGATATTGGTGATGCTCGAAAAGCAGAAGCAAAGCAACAAATTATATTACCAGAATTAGAGCCAAAAAGTTTTGTTTCTTATTCTTAAAATAACAAAAGATGAGCGCACAAATAACTTTAAAAGAGGATAAAAAAAACATCACAAATACATCTAATGTAATGTTAGATTTAAAAGATTTAAAAAAAGTATATCCAACTCCAAAAGGAGATTATGTGGTTTTAGAACACCTAAATCTTCAAATAATGAAAGAAGAATTTCTTACTATTATTGGGCATTCTGGTTGTGGAAAAACAACAATGTTATCTATGATTGCTGGTTTAAACCCTATTTCTGGTGGAGATATAGCTGTTTTAGGAAAACCAATTAAAGGTCCTGGCCCAGATAGAGGTGTTATTTTTCAAGCGCCAAGTTTAATGCCTTGGATGACTTCTTTACAAAATGTATTATTAGGTGTAAAGCAGGTTTTTCCGCACGGAACCAAAGCACAAAGAACAGATATTGCCAAATATTATCTGCAAAAAGTAGGTTTAGAAGATGCGTTTCATAAAAAAGCATCAGAATTATCTCAAGGGATGCAACAACGTGTGGGAATTGCAAGAGCTTTTGCCATAAAACCAAAAGTATTATTGCTAGATGAACCTTTTGGAATGTTAGACTCTTTAACAAGAGGAGAATTACAAGATATCTTGATTGAAATCTGGAACAAAGAAAAAATTACAGCGGTAATGATTACTCATGATGTTGATGAAGCAATATTTTTAGCCGATAGAGTAGTAATGATGACTAGCGGGCCAAGAGCAAAGATTGGCGATGTTTTAGATATTGATTTTAAAAGACCAAGAACAAGAAAATCGGTACTAGAACATGATAATTACTATACATATCGAAAACATTTAATCGACTTTTTAGAACACTAAATAAACAAAATAAAAAATCTTTAGAACTTAAAACTTAGGATTATGAAACGTTGCAATTTCATATTCCTTAGACGTAAACAGGTAAAAATTAAACATAATAATTCAACAAATCACAGAAAATAAAAACTAAACAACATGAAAAAATATTACTTAATTTTAGTACTGATGTTAGCGTGTTTTCAATTCGCAACAGCACAATTTACTCTAGATGGGCAATTTAGACCAAGAACAGAATACAGAAACGGTTATCAGTCTTTAATACCAGATGCTGCAAATGCAGGTTTTGCAACCAATACAAGAGTAAGGTTAAATGCTGGTTATCAAACAGAGGCTTTTAAAGTTTATTTGAGCATCCAAGATCTTTTAGTTTGGGGAGAGAATCCGCAAATAATACCTGTAGATTCTAACAATTCTTTTGCTGTTTTTGAAGCTTGGGCAAGTTTAAAACTTACAGATAATTCAGGCATTAAATTAGGACGACAGGTACTATCTTATGACGATCAGCGTTTTTTTGGTGGTCTAGATTGGGCACAACAAGGTAGAAATCACGATTTAGCGATGTTTCAATATAGAACAGAAAACTTTATGTTAGATTTAGGTTTGGCTTTCAATCAAGATTTAGATGGCGCCGGAGGGCCATTATTTGGTTTTCAAAACGTAGGTACAGCATACCCTGCAAACAACCCATTTCAATACAAATCTATGCAACATTTGTATGCAAAGAAAACTTGGGAAGGATTTAATGCAAGTCTTTTACTAGTAAATTATGGGCATCAAAATTATGATTTAAATGGAAATGCAGATGGTGTAAATAGCTTAATTACAGCGGGTACTCATTTAAATTATAGGAAAGATAAATTTGGTTTAGCAGGTAATGCTTTTCTGCAAACGGGTACATTTTTTAATGGAAGTACAGATGTTGGAGGCGCTTATCTTTTAGGTTTAGATGCAAATTACAAGGCTACAGATAAAGTTAGTTTTGGTGCAGGTATAGAATTAATTAGTGGTGATGATGCTACTACATCAGATAAAACGGAAGCCTTTTTACCAACTTTTGGTACAAATCATAAGTTTAATGGTTTTATGGATTATTTTTATGTTGCCAATCATATAAATACTATTGGTTTAATAGACATTCATGCAAGTGCAAACATTAAATTGAATAAATCTTCAAGTTTAATGGCGAAAGTTTTAAATTTTAGTGGAGAACAGGCTTTGGCAAGCGGAGAGAAATCTTTAGGAACAGAAATAGATTTAGTCTACAAGAAAAAATTTAACGGGTTTTCATTAGTTGCAGGGTACTCTCAAATGTTTGCATCTGATGGTATGTATGAGTTAAAAGGTATTACAGAAAGTAATGCTTCAAACACTCAAAATTGGGCGTGGTTAATGTTAGTCATAAAACCAAAATTTATAACAGGTAAATAATACTTAACTAGTAAATGTTATTTATAAACTTAAAAAATCCCTTTAAAAAGGGATTTTTTTTTGCGATATTAATTCTTTAGAGTATTCAAAAAAAATACGTTATAAATTTAGTTTGAAAAACGTAATTAGGATAAAATACGCCTAAGAATAGAAAATTCTATATTCTCAATTTTTTGTAACTTCACTCCATAATTTTAAATCTACTTTCTATGCCAAACTACAATTTAAATGTTAACGGAAAAAATGTTACTGTTACTGCAGATGAAGATACGCCTTTACTTTGGGTTTTACGAGATGAGTTAAATTTAGTAGGCACAAAATTTGGCTGTGGTATTGCACAATGCGGTGCTTGTACAGTTCACATAGATGGTGTTGCAACAAGAAGTTGCCAAATGCAAGTTTCTATTTTAGATGATACAAAGATTACTACAATAGAAGGTTTATCTAAAGACGGTAAACATCCTGTACAAGAGGCTTGGAAAGAGATTGATGTGCCACAATGTGGTTACTGTCAGGCAGGACAAATAATGACAGCTTCTGCTTTTTTATCAGAAAATAAAAATCCATCAGAAAAAGAAATAAGAGAAGCAATGCATGGTAATATTTGTAGATGTGCCTCTTATAATAGAATAGAAAAAGCAGTAAAAGTTGCTTCAGAAAAAATGCAATAATCACTAAAATTTATAAAAATGAAACTACACAAAAAAGATAATTTTAGTAGAAGAAACTTTTTAAAAACCTCTGCATTGGCTAGTGGCGGTATGTTAATTGGTTTTAATTTACTTACAGCATGTAAGCCAGAAGCTAAAATGCCAGTAGATATAGCAAGGTTAAATTTTAACGATTTTAACGCATTTATAAAAATTTCTGATGAAGGTTATGTAACTATTTTTTCTCCGAATCCAGAAATCGGTCAAGGGGTAAAAACTTCTATGCCAATGATTATAGCAGAAGAGTTAGATGTAGATTGGGATAAAGTAAATGTTGCACAAGGTATTTTAGATACAAAAAATTATACAAGGCAAGTAGCCGGCGGAAGCCAATCTATTAGACAAGGTTGGGATGCGTTAAGACAAACTGGTGCAACAGCAAAACAAATGTTGGTAAATGCTGCAGCTGCAAAATGGCAAGTAGATGCAAGTTCTTTAAAAGCATCTAACGGAATAATTACAAATACTTCAGGAGAAAAACTAACCTATGGTGATGTTGTAAAAGAGGCAGCTCTATTAGAAGTGCCAGAAAATGTTGTGTTAAAAGACCCCAAAGATTTTACAATTATTGGGCAAGAAATTGTTAATGTAGATATTGATAAAATTATAACAGGTAAACCTTTATTTGGATTGGATTACAAAGCAGAAAACATGATGATTGCTGCTGTTTTAAGACCACCAGCATTTGGTCAAAAATTAGTTTCTTTTGATGATTCTAAGGCTAAAAATGTTTCTGGTGTAAAAGAGATTATAAAATTCGGAGATAAAATTGCAGTTTTAGCAAGTTCTACTTGGGCTGCAATGAAAGGTAAAAAAGCAATAAATGCTAATTGGAAAACAGATTCTAAAGCAGAATCTACGGAAGAACATGATAAATTATTAACCAAAATTTTAGATGGTAAAGGTTTAGATGTTAGAAGAGAAGATGGCAATGTAAAAAAGGCTTTTAGTGTTGCAGATAAAGTCGTAGAAAAAACTTATCACTCACCTTTTTTACCACATAATTGTTTAGAACCGATGAATTTTTATGCAAATGTTACTCCAGAAAAAGTGCATTTGGTTGGTCCTATACAAACACCACAATGGACGGTTAATAGAGTTTCTAAACTTTTAAATAGAAAAGAAGAAGATATTTTATGCGAAATGACTCGTATGGGTGGTGGGTTTGGTAGACGTTTATACGGAGATTTTGCTTTAGAAGCAGCAGAAATTTCTAGTTTAGCTAAAAAACCTGTAAAAGTTGTTTTTTCTAGAGAAGATGATATGACTGCGGGTACTTATAGGCCAGCAATTAAATATAGAATTAAAGCGGCTCTAAAAGACGGTAAAGTAACTGGTTATCATTTAAAAGAAGCCGCAGTAAATGGAAATATGTATGGTTTAATTCCTAACTTTTTTCCTGCAGGTTGCATTCCAAATTATAAAGTAGAAAGTGGTAATTATAAAAGTAATATCACAACTGGTGCTTGGAGAGCGCCTTATACAAATTTCTTAGCTTTTGCAGAGCAAAGTTTTTTTGATGAATTGGCATCAGAATTAAATATAGATCCAATTCAGTTGCGCTTAGATTTATTACAAAATGTAAAAAATACTACGGATAAACGTATCGAATATTCTGGTGAAAGAATGGAAGAAACCATTAAACTTGTAAGAAGTAAATCGAATTGGGGAAATGCTAAAAATGGTGTTTACCAAGGTTTTTCTGCGTATTATAGTCATAATACACATGTTGCAGAGGTTGCAGATATAGAATTAGTTGATGGTTATCCGGTAGTAAAAAAGGTTACGGTTGCTGTAGATTGCGGTATTGTTGTAAACCCCACTGGTGCTAGAAACCAGGTTGAAGGTGGTGTTTTAGACGGAATTGGACATGCAATGTATGCTGGTTTTTCATTTAAAGAAGGAGTTCCTCAATCTAAAAACTTCGATTCTTACAGATTGATAAGAATGAATGAAACCCCAAAGGTAGATGTCTTTTTTGTTGATAGTAATAAATCTCCTACAGGTTTAGGAGAGCCTGGTTTACCGCCAGCAGGTGGTGCTGTTGCAAATGCAATTAATGCTGCTTTAAGTAAAAGATTATATTCACAACCATTTATTAATGAATTTGAAAAGAGTAAAATTCTTAGTTAATTAAAATAAAAAAAACCTCAAGATTTTATTCTTGAGGTTTTTATCATTAATTCAAATTCAAATATATTATGCTGTCATAGCTAACTTGTTTTTCTTTTTATAATCTCTAGGAGAACAGTTGTATTTTTCTCTGAATCTTTTAGAGAAATAACTTCTACTAGAAAAACCTAAACTGTACACGATTTCAGAAATACTTAAATCAGTATTTATAATTAATTCTTCAGATTTTTTTAAACGTACAGATCTAATGTATTCACACACAGTTAAACCGTGCATTAACTTAAATCCTTCTTGAATTTTAGCTGCAGTTAAACCAATTTTTCTTGTTAAAACATTTATTTTATGATCTAAATCTGGATAGTTGTTTACATAATCTGTTAATTCCTTAATCAGCTCCATTTCGTTCTGAGTTAAAGAACCGTTAGAATTAGCATTGCTGTTTATGTCTTTTTTGTGTTGTTCGATTTCTAAACCTAAAATTAAGTTTACAATACCTTTAGTTAATAAAGCTCTAACAACTCCTTTGTTTTCAATAGATTTTAATTGCTTAATATGTTCTGCAATTTTAAGATTGTAAGAACCTAAGTATATATAATCTTTAGTTTTACCTGCAATAAAAGCATCTTTTAAAAGATTATTAATGTCTGTTTGTTGGCTATTATCATCCGCAGTATTTACAGATATAATGGTAGAACTAGTTTCTATACCTTTATATAGTGTAATTGTATTTTCTTCTGATACAATATTAGAAACTATACTTGTTTGAAAAGTTTCTACGGTGTTTTTAGTTGCGTTATTTTCGAAAGAATGAGAAATCTTACCTTTAGAACAGTATACAAAGTTAATATGTGTACCTGCTTTAGCATCTACAGCTATTTTAAGGTCTTCTTTAGGTGTAATATTAAATTCTAATAAACTAATACCACCGTCTAAATTAATAGATCTAATAGTACCTTTACCTATGTTGTTATTAATTTTAAGAAATTGCTCATTAGAAGTCACTTTTAACGTTCCCCCAATCTTCTTTTGTAATTTGTTAAAGAATAAATTTAAGCCTCTTAATTTAGAATTTACAGTAATCATAATTGGTTGAGTTTTTTTGATTGTTACTAATTTTATTTGATCTTAAAATTAAATAAGGAAGTATAAATTCTTTATTTAAAATTATACTGCAAAGTAACAACCGAACTCAAGTTTTTCCGTTACACGATTTTTTTTTTTTGTTATATGATTTCTATTTTTTGGTATTAATTAATTGATTTTCAAATAATTAAACTATTTTTTACTGAAATTATGTAACAACAAACTGTAATTATATAATTATTTTTGATAATTTTTTACAAGAAGAAATTTGTAGTAAAATTTACTATTTAAGAGTTTGTATCAATTCAAAATTATAAACTAAAATCTATAATGATAATTTAATTTTTATAAAAAATAATAAAGTAGAAGGAGTGAATAAATTATTGAGATGAAATTTTTTTCTAAATAAATTAGGTTAAATTTTGAAGATTTAATTTTTAGATTAAAAACAAAAAAAAAAGCTCTAAAGTAATTTTACTTTAAAGCTTTTAATATAAGTTTTATGTGTCTTTAATTTTGTACCAAATTATACCTAGAATAAAAGATGCTAGGAGTAATAAATGAATTAACGGACTTTCTATTGCAAGTACAAAATAACATACAGCCCATGCTATAATTATTAAAATAAATGTGATGTATAGAAAGTTTTTCATTTACTCTTCATTTAAAAGATTCTCTATATTTTCTTTTTTCTCTTCTAAGAAATACTCAGATTCATTTGCGAGTACATTCATAGATTCGTTATTAGTTATTTTTGCGAAATCACTCATTACCGCAACTTGCTTATCTATAATTTTATTTAAGGTTAACAAATAAGCTTTCTCGTTAGATTCTTTATTATTTACAACAAATGGTTTTTTTTCTAAAAACAATACATCATTTACATTAGGTATTAAAATCATTTCTTTTCTAGAAATGTCTTTAATAGAGCCTAAACGTTCTTTAACTCCTTTATTTATAGAGTTTAAAATCTGTTTTGTTTCTGGGGTAACAGAGTCTTTTTCTTTTATGTAATTGTTATAATTAATTATATAAATGTAGTTTTTTGTAGCTTCTACTAATAATTTAGCGTCTGTTTGACTGCTTAATATTTTGTCTTCTTTTTCTTTTGTAGTGGTTTTTTTATCACAAGAAAACATCAAAAATAGAAATGCAGTAAAAAGAAGACTAGCTAGTATTTTTTTAGTACGTTTCATTTATTCTCACTTTTGTTATTGGAATACAAAGGTCGAAAAAAGGATAGGATTTTTTGTTACAGAATTAATAAGAGAATTTATACAATTTCCATAAATTGTAAGTATAGCTAGAAAAAACGAGGGTGTTTTTTAGTTAAAAGGAAGATAAACTTCGAAAATTGAACCAATATTTGGCTTACCAGTAGCAAAAATATATCCTTGATGATTTTCTACAATTTTTTTACAAATAGATAAACCAATTCCTGTACCAGAATATTCGTTTTTGTTATGAAGCCTACTAAAAAGTACAAATATTTTTTCTGCGTATTCTTCATCGAAACCTATACCATTGTCTTCAAAAGTAATCTTATGGTAAAAATTAAACTTGGTGTTCTTTATTTTTTTTATATCGCTCGCATCAACTTTTTTGTAAGAAATTTTAATATTTGGTGAAACTTCTTTTTTGCTGTATTTTAATGAGTTACCAATTAAATTGATGAATAATTGTTGTAACTGAAAAGGTATAACTGTTAATGCGGGTATTGTTTCTGATGTAATAATGGCATCTTTTTCTAAAATAGTTTCTGCCAATTCTTGTTTTGCATTTTCAAGAATGATATTCATGTTAGTTTCTTCAAAAACTTCTTCAGATTTATTAGTCCTAGAAAATTGTAATAAATCGTCTATTAATAAACGCATTCTTGTAGAAGAGGTTTTTATCCTTTCTAAATATAAATTTCCTCTTTCAGATAAATTAGAAGCTTCTTTTTCTTCTAATCTAGAAATAAAAGTTTGTATTTTTCGAAGAGGTTCTTGTAAATCATGACTTGCAACATGATTAAAAGAAGATAATTCCTTATTGTTTCTTTCTAACTCTAAATTTCTTTCTTCTAGTAATCTATAATTTTCTATCTCATCGGTAATATCTGCAGTTGTACCAATAAGTCTTCTATTATCTTCGTTATCTGTAAGCACTTTGCCATAAGCTTTAAAGTATCTTATGCTGCCATTTTTTTGAACAATTCTATAGTAAATGAATGGCAAATCTTCTGTCTCCATCATTTTTTCGACTTGTTTTTTCAATTTATCTACATCCTCTGGATGTACAAATTGCATAAAATTTTCTATAGTAGGTTCAAAAGACTGAGGTTGCTCACCTAATAATCTGTATAAATTATCAGAATAACTAAATTTATTTTCTTCTATAAACCAGTTCCAAGTACCATGTTTACTAACAATTTCTGATTGATTTGTAGATTCTTTAAAAATTTCTAATTGAAGGTTTTTGGTTTGTAAATTTTTAATATCATTATTAATTTTCGAATACGTAAAAAGTAGTAATAGAAGGGCAATTATTAAAACCGAATAAATAATAATCGGTGTATTTGTTATACTTCTTTCGTTATCTAATTTTCTAATTCTTAAAAGATTGTTGTTATGGGTAATCATTTGATTAATTTCTAATCGAATGTTGTCCATGGTTTTTTTACCTGCAAGAAGTAGTGCATCAAACTCTTTAGAATCTAAATTATCGTTTTTAGAAAACTTAAAAGTCTCATCAAAATAATTTAAGTTTTTATCAATTAAAATTGTTAAATCTCTAAGCTTTTGTTGTTGTCTTTCGTCTTTTTTTGTTAATTCTTTTAAACGCGCAAAACTGTTATTTGTTTTTTCTCTACCAGAAAAAAATGATTCTAAAAACCGAGTATCTTCAGAAATTAAATAACCTCTTTGGCCAGTTTCGCTATCTTTTAGGTAAGAAAGTATTTGTTCTAATTCGATATTTACTTCATACGTATGCTCTACTAAATCAAAAGATTTAATTAATGTTTGCAGGTGTTTGTACGCCAAACCACCCATGCATAGTATTACAAAAAGACTTATACCAAAGGTAATCTTTAAGAAACGTGTAGATTTAAATATCGATTTTATATTCACTTTATAATCTTAATAAAAAGTTGTCTTTGTTAAGGCCACTTGTTTGATATTGCCAATTTATAGTAACTACATTAGAAAGCACTTTCTTTAATTTTTTAAAGTCGTTAGGTTTTTTAATGTAAACGTTAGCACCTAAAACAAAGGTGTTTTCTATGTCTTCTTCTGATGCAGAAGTAGAATAAATTACAATAGCAATATCTTTAAGTCTATCTACTTTTTTAATTTCTGTTAAACATTCTATACCCGATTTTTTTGGCATGTTTAAATCTAAAAAAAGTATTTTTGGCAGAATACTATCTTCTTGGTTTAAGTAGTTCATTAACTCTAAACCGTCTTTAAAAGTGCTTACTTTTGTGTTAATTTTTAACTCGTCAAAAGCATCTTCAAAGAAAAGTCTGTCGTCTTCATCATCATCTGCTAAAATTATAAAAACATCTTTATGTTGCATTTATTCTTGTTTTTTAGGGTTATTTAGCTCTCTTCTCTTTGTTATTATTCTTTGAAAAGCAGAAGGTGTTATACCTGTTGTATTTTTAAATTGTGTACTTAAATGTGCTACACTAGAGTAATTTAATTTATATGCAATATCGGTAATTTTTAAATCGGTATTGATAATTAATTGCTTTGTGTATTCAATTTTTTGTAGAATGATAAAGTTTTCTATGGATGTATAGGTAACTTCAGAAAATAAATTAGACAAATACCCGTAACTATGATCTAGTTTTTCTGATAAATACACAGAACTTTTAACATTTATATTTTCATCATCATTAAAAACCATATCTGTAATAGTATCTTTTATTTTTTGAACTAAAATACTTTTTTGGTTTTCAATAACTTCACTACCATATTCTTGTAAACTATCGTTTAATTGCGATAGTTGGTCTTCTGTAATTTTTTCTAAAAACTCTATTTCACCAAAACCTAGAATTTTATGTTTAACATCTAATTCATTTAACTTTTCTTCAATAAGTTTATTACAAACTGCAGTAAAATCAAATTTTATAAATATTTTCATGTGTAGCGTGTTATTTTGCTAATATAATAGATATATTACAATTATTTTCTTTAAGCATTTAAAAAAGAAATTGTATTGATATAATTTATAGATAATGATTAACAACACAGGGTTTTACAAAAAATTAAGTTACAATAATATTCCTATTAGAGAACTTCTTAAAAATGAAAATTTATTTAATGCTGTACCAAGCAATTGGGTAGTTATAGTAACAGATATTGTAAATTCTACAAAAGCGATAAAAAACGGAGGTCATAACGATGTTAATTTAGTTGCTACAGGTAGTATAATTACTGTTTTAAATAAAATTAAGAAGATCAATAAAAAAATTACGATTCCATATTTTTTTGGAGGTGACGGCGCAACTTTTATTGTTGCAAAAGAAATTCTAGAACCTGTTTATACAGCTTTAGAAAATTATAGTGATCACGTAGAAAAAAACTTTAATTTAAAACTAAGAGTAGGGCAAATGCGTGTAGAAGACATTTATGCAACTGGCGCTACTTTAAGAATCGCTAAATTAAAATTAAACTCTTTTTTAGTAACTCCGGTAATTATTGGTAACGGTTTAAAACTTGCAGAAAACCTAATTAAAGAGCAGTTTGTAGAAAATATTGATGATAAAATTGATGATATTTCTATTGATTTAGAAGGTATGGAGTGTCGTTGGAATGAAATTAAGCCCAATAGCGAAGAAAAAAAGGTAATATGCTTACTTGTTATGTGTAATAACGAAGAAAAACAAGCAGAAGTTTACACAACGATTATGGATGAGATAGATTATATTTTTGGAAGTCTATCTGAAAGAACACCAATAACAACTTTAAAACTGGCTTTAAATACATCTTTTGATAAAATTAAAACGGAAATGTATGCTCGTTTGGGTAAGTTTGATTTAATTTATCTTATAAAAAATTGGCTAATTACAAACTTTGGTAAATATTATTTTAGGTTTTTTAAGGATGGTAAAGCGTATTTATATAAAGTTTCTCAATTATCTGATACGATTATGTTAGATGGTTCTATAAACACTGTTTTTTCTGGTACAGAAAAACAAATTAGTAAGTTGAGGCTTTTGTTGGATTCATTAGAATCTCAGCAAAAAATAATTTACGGAATTCATGCTACATACGCCTCTATAATGTCTTGTTATATAGAAGATAGAGATGAAAAACATATACACTTTGTAGATGGTACAGAAGGCGGTTATACAACCGCTTCTAAAGAGTTAAAGAAAAAAATAAATAGTTATAAAGTTTACTCATAAAAAAAGCCGCTTTTTAGCGGCTTTTTTTAATTATATATAAAATATCAGAAGTTATTGTCCTACTTCTTCTTTAGCTTCTTCTACCATCTTTTCGTTAGGTAAAATAGCAACATTTACTCTTCTATTTTTGGCTCTACCTTCTGCAGTTGTGTTATCATACTTTGGTTGCGTTTCACCGAACCATTGTGTTGTAAATCTACCTCTTTGTAATCCTTTTGCTATTAAATAATTAGTTACAGATTTTGCTCTTTTTTCAGATAAAGTCATATTGTAGCTGTCTCTACCAGAGCTATCTGTGTGCCCAACAACTAAGATGTTTGTATCTGGAAATTCTGCAAAAACACTAGATAGTTTGTTTAAAGTTTCTTGCGATTTTGCATTGATGTCATCTTTGTTAGTATCAAAATAAACACCACTGTTTTCATCAAAAGTAACAACAATACCGTTATCTACTCTTTCTACTTCTGCTCCAGGAATCTCTGTTTCAATTTGTTTTGCTTGATCATCCATTTTTTTACCAATTAGAATTCCGGCACCACCACCAACAACTCCACCAATTACAGCTCCTAGTTTACTGTTTTTTCCGCTACCAACGTTATTACCAATAATGGCACCAATTAAAGCACCTGTTGTGGTTCCTATTACAGCACCTTTTTGTTTGTTGTTTGCATTTTTAGTTGCTTCGCAACTTGTTAAACTTGCTGTTAATGCTATTGCTACTGCAAAAGCAGAAATTTTGTTCAATATATTTTTCATAATTGTTATTGTTTTGTAAAGTTCATGTTTATAATAAACGGAGTTCCGTTTACCATTAAGTTTTGTTTCCAAGTCATATTTGTTTCAGAAAGATTAGATAATTCTAACCTAAAACCAATATTGTTTTCGTTATTTTTTGGTTTTAATAAAAAGTCATAATAACCTGATGTTTCATCAATTTCTTGAATTATAAAAATGAATTCTCTATCACCTGATTCACAACTCGAATTGTTTATTGTATAAATACCAGAATTATTATTTGGTACAAATTTCCAAGAACTTCCTTCTAAACATTCTTTTGTAGCATCATTAAAAAGAGTAACATTATAATCGCCTGTTTTGCTGTATGTAATATTATTTAAAGTCCAGTTTCCTTTTATGGTTTTTTCTTTACTTCTAACAGTTTTAGATGCTCCGCAAGAAACCAAAGAGGTTATAAATAATAGTATTAATAATTTTTTCATGAGATATTTTATTTATTCTGATACAAATAAACAAACATGATGGTTGATGGCTTAACTCAAAAGAAAATAATATGAATTCATTTAAAAAAAGATATCTTGAGCGAGTCTATAAGTATTAGAATGCGCATTTATAATAGTGCTTATGTTTTTTGAATACCCTCCACCCATAGAGCACATTATTGGAATTTTAAGATCAAAACAGGTTTGTAAAACAAACTTATCTCTTTCTTTACAGCCATTAATTGTTAATCCTAATTTACCAAGTTTATCGGTTTTAAGTACATCCACACCACATAAGTAATATATGAAATCAGGTTTCTCTTGCCTAATAATTTTTGGAAGTATTTCTTTTAGTATTGTTAAATATTGCAAGTCTTCAGTATCATTTTCTAAAGCAATATCTAGATCAGATTTTTCTTTTACGAATGGGTAATTACTTTTACCATGTATTGAAAAAGTAAAAACAGAAGTATCATTTTTAAAAATTTCTGCAGTTCCGTTACCTTGGTGTACATCTAAATCTACTATTAAAATTTTGTTAGCTAAGTCTTTATTTTGAAGATATTTTGCGGCAATAGCTTGATCGTTTAGCATGCAGAATGCTTCGCCTCTGTTAGAAAATGCATGATGAGTACCTCCAGCAATATTCATTGCAATTCCATTATGTATTGCAAATTTAGAAGCTTTAATAGTACCATCTGCTATTATCATCTCTCTTTCTATTAATTCTTCAGAAAGCGGAAAACCAATTTTTCTAGCAGCTTTTTGTGGTAAAGTTAAATTTAAAAGATCGTGAAAGTACTCTGAATCATGTACAGAAAAAAAATGTTTGATATTAGGAACCGTTGGTTCAAAGAAGTTTTCTAAGACACAAGTGCCTTCATGTAATAATTGTTGTGGTAAAAGGTCATATTTTTCCATAGGAAAACGATGACCTTTCTTTAACTTATGATTGTAAATTGGATGGTATGCTATTTTTAGCATTTTATTCTACTTCATTTGTTGTGTTAATAATTTGTGTTTCTGAGATGAAATTATTATTTAAAACACCTTCTATAAATAGCTTTGATGAGTTAGTATTTGTATTTAAAATTTTAAATATAATATACCCATTTTCATTTACTTTTAAATTAGGAAGCCAAGCGATTGCACCAAATTTTTTAAATATTTTAGAATCATAATTCCTGTAAATAGGAGTATAGTACTTTTTAGGAGAATTGAAAGTTAAAGGAAATTTGTATGAAGCAATTTCATTTTTAGTATAACGATATTTCATTCTTTTTACAGGGTCTGTTACAATTTTAATAACACCTGCACCTCCTCTTATTCCATATCCAATTCCAACCTTATCTATTTCAATATAATCTACAATATTCATTTTAAAATTTTGTAAAAAACTAAAGTCTGATAATGGTACATTATCTAATATTACTAAAGGAATAGTATTATTTGGCGTATTCGGATTTGGATTTACAATTACTAATTTACCTGAATAATCATTTGCTCTAAAACCTCTTCCAGTTAAATAACTAGCAAGAGTATTGCCACCTTTAGTATCGTCATCAGTAAAAAAATCTACAGTTCCTCTACTATTATTTCTTATTTTTTTCTGCCTATCTTCACTCTTATTAGACTTAATTTTAATTTCATTTAACATTATTGCATTATCAAAATTTATGAAAGATAATTCTGAGTTGTCTATATCGAAATAATTTTTTTTATAAGGTATTTCATAAGAATCAATTGAAAACCTTGGTATTTTTGTAGGATAAAATTGGATATATAAACTTGGTTTATCTGTATTATTTCGTTTATTAAGTATACTAACTCTATAGGTTTCATTATCCTCTGGAAAAAGCTCTGTATGTATAAATGCTTTATCGTTTTCAGTAGGTTTAAAGATTTGAGTGTTATTGTTTTTTAAAGGATATGCTAAAAACCCTTCGCTAGACTCTCCGTTGATATTCGCAACCAAGTTTATACCTTGTTCAAATTTATTTGGATAGGTCTGAGGTTTAAAAATATCACCCCAATTATAACTGCTCCAACCTTGAGTTATTAACAAGTTGTCTAAATCATATTTTGTTTTAAAACTTTCGTTAGAAAAGTAATAGGATGCGTCTTGAATAAAACCTTTTAAATATGGTTCTAAATATAATTTTGATAAGATATTTGAATTAAAACGATATGAATCTGTTGTAGACGGTAATACAGAAACGCTTATGTTTTGTAACTGATTTTGAGTTATATTTTTATTTAAACGCATTTTAACTAAAATGGAATCACCTCTAACAGAAGTTTCTATATTTTCTGTTTTTATTTTAGATATTGCTGAAGAATTAAAAAATAAACGTTCAGAAATAGGAATGTTTTTTTCAAGATCAAAAAGTGTAAAGATGTTTATACCAGAATACAATTCTTTGTAATTGATTGTTTTTAATATTTCCATTTCATCCTTAAAATCTACATTAGAGGTTTTAAGTTGATGTCCGTTATGAATAGCTAGAATATATTTTTTCTTTTTTAAAATTCGTTTAGTTTCACTGTTTATCTTAAAAGAAATACCTACTTTGTCTCTAAGATCAGCAACAGATAAAACAATACCTTTATTTTCTATACCTTTTATATGTTTAATAACTTCACCTTCTTTAGTATTTAAAACTAAATTATATTTTTCGTTAAATAAAGGAGTAAATGAAGTTCTAGCAATCCCAAACTTATTTAAAGTAAATTCTGCTATACTTTTATTTTTACTATCTACAATCTTACCCTTTATGTTAGCCAAACCAAAACCTTCTTTGTCTTTTACAATAATACCAAGTACATTATTAATTTTAGAGACTAAATGTCCTCCTTCAGGAGTAATTTGTACATTATAGGAATTTTTAGAGGTTTCTTTCTTAACAACCTTTTTTGTATCAGAATTTATTACAACAAACGGATGCTCGTAAAAGTTACGCTCATTAAAGTTTAGCATCCAATTAGTATAAGCTTTAAATTTGTATTTACCGGGGGTAAAAGTAGTGTCTATTTTAAATATATTGTTAGTAAAACCATCTTCTACTTTTACTAATTTACCTTTTATAACTTCGTTTTTATCATTGGTTATTGTGCAGTATAAGTTTTTTGTAATTGATATTGGTTCTTTTTTAGATTTATCAAAAACATAAGCACTAAATCCAAGTATTTCATTTTTAAAAAAAACTGATTTATTCATATGTATGTATACTACTTCTCTGGTAGTTACACCAAACTCATCATATTTTTTAAGTATTTTTTTTTTGTTAATTTGACTTTCTATACTTAATAAGGGAAAAGTAATAAATAAGAATAAAATAATTTGTTTGACTGAGGTAGTTTTTTTCATAGCTAATTTTTTAAAATTCTTTAAATATAATCAAAATACATGCCAATTCATTTAAAAGTAAAAAGTCGTTAAAATCAAGAAAATATGATTTTAACGACTCTTAAATTAATCATATGCATGATTAAATTAGATTGGGGGATTTTTCTTTGATTAGCAATTTTAGGGGGCGCTAACTGATTGCAAATTTACAACCTCAATACACATTTTTATATACTTATTCTACTAGTTGAAGATTGTGTATAGATAAAAGGTAAATTACTGTAGATTAGATGATAATTAGGGTTTTAATGTTTCTAGTAAAAAAAAATCGCTAAAACCAGTCAAGGTATTAGCGATTAATTTTGATTGTTAATTTTAGGGATTTTAACAACTAGTTTTTCTTTGATTAGCAATTTTAGGGGACGCTAACTGATTGCAAATTTACAATCTCAATACACGTTTTTATGCACTTATTCTACTAGTTGAAGAATGTGTATAGGTAAAAGTTAAATTACTGTAGATTAGATGATAATTGGGGTTTTAATATTTTCAGCAAAAAAAATCGTTAAAACCAGTCAAGGTATTAACGATTAATTTTGATTGTTAATTTTAGGGATTTTAACAAAGTGATTTTTTTCACAGCGTTTGCATAATTAGGGGGGTGCTAACGCATTACAAATTTACAACTGTTTTAAATTTGAGTTTTTATATTTTCTATTAATTAACTGTAAAGGTTAGATGAATAACCATTTATTATAGATTAACTTTAAAAACTAAAAATTAATTGTGTAAAAAAAATCGTTAAAACCAATGAAGGAATTAACGATTCGAAGTGATTATAATTTAAATTAGCTATAAGGCTAGGGAATCTTCTAACGGGTTAAAATGTATAATCTCAATGTTATATTGAGGGGTAAACAAAAATACATAGTTGTTTGTTTCTTTTTAAATTAAATCTATTATTCGATATAAAGGTATGCTAGAATACGCTTAAGTGTCGATGAACTGAATTTACAAGCTAATCTTTTAAATAAAAAAAACCACTTCTAAAAGTGGTTTTAATACGTTATCGAGAAATATAATATTCTTTCTAACTCACTTGTTGTCCGTTTTTCACGGCCTTTTCAGGTTCAACAAAAGCTAGTTTTCCTTCTGGTGTGTCTGTCATTAAAATCATTCCTTGGCTTTCTACTCCTCTAATTTTTCTAGGAGCTAAGTTTACTAATACAGAAACTTGTTGACCAATAATATCTTCCGGAGAAAAACTTTCTGCAATACCAGAAACGATAGTTCTTGTGTCTATACCAACATCAACTTTAAGTTTTAAAAGTTTTTTAGTTTTTGCAACTTTTTCTGCTTCTAAAATGGTACCAATTCGAATGTCTAATTTTGTAAAATCATCAAACTCTATGGTTTCCTTTTGCGGCTCTACAACTTTATTTTCTTGTTCGTTGGCAATTTTTGTTGCTTCTAGCTTTGCTACTTGAGCCTCAATTGTTTTGTCTTCAATTTTAGAAAACAATAACTCTGCTTTGTTTATTTGATGTTCAGCAGGTAATAAAACATCTTTTGCTGTTATATCTTCCCAAGAAAGGTTTAAATCAAGATTTAAAATACCTTTTAATTTTGTTGATGTAAAAGGTAAAAATGGTTCTGAAACAACTGCTAAAGCTGCAGAAATTTGCAATGCCACATACATAATTGTTTGAACGCGTTCTGCATCAACCTTTATTACTTTCCATGGCTCTTCATCGGCTAAATATTTGTTTCCAAGTCTTGCTAAGTTCATTAATTCTTGACTAGCTTCTCTAAACCTATATCTTTCTATAGATTTGCCAATAATATTAGGAAACTCTTTTACAGCAGCTAAAACATCTTCGTCAACTTCTGTATAATTACTTGCAAGTGGCACTTGCCCTTGGTAGTATTTATTTGTTAAAACAACAACTCTGTTTATAAAGTTACCAAATATGGCAACTAATTCGCTATTATTTTTAGCCTGAAAATCTTTCCAAGTAAAATCATTGTCTTTACTTTCTGGCGCGTTTGCCGTTAATGTATAACGTAAAACATCTTGTTGATCTGGAAATTCTTCTAAATATTCGTGCAACCAAACTGCCCAATTTTTAGACGTTGATAATTTATTTCCTTCTAAATTTAAAAATTCATTTGCGGGTACATTATCTGGTAAAATGTAATCTCCGTGTGCTTTTAACATACTCGGAAAAATAATACAGTGAAAAACAATATTATCTTTACCAATAAAATGCACCAACTTGGTGTCGTCTTTTTTCCAATAATCTTCCCAGTTTTTGCCTTCTCTTTCTGCCCATTCTTTGGTAGAAGAAATGTAACCAATTGGTGCGTCGAACCAAACGTATAAAACTTTACCATCTGCACCTTCTACAGGTACCGGAATTCCCCAATCTAAATCTCTAGTTACTGCTCTTGGTCTTAAACCATCGTCTACCCAACTTTTTACTTGACCGTAAACGTTAGGTTTCCAATCCTTTTTATGTCCTTTTAAGATCCATTCACGTAAAAATTCTTCGTGCTTATCTAAAGGTAAAAACCAGTGTTTTGTTTCTTTTAAAGAAGGCACATTACCAGTTATTGCAGATTTAGGATTGATTAAATCTGTTGCGTTATGAGATGTACCACAATTTTCACATTGATCACCATAACTTTCTTCGAAACCGCATTTTGGGCAAGTACCAATTACAAACCTATCTGCTAAAAATTGGTTTGCTTCTGCGTCATATAATTGTTCAGAAACTTCTTCTATAAAATCTCCGTTTTCATACAATTTTGTAAAAAATTCTGATGCAGTTTTATGATGTATTTCTGATGAAGTTCTAGAATAATTATCAAAAGAAATACCAAAATCTGCAAAAGATTTTTTAATAATACCGTGGTATTTATCGATAATATCTTGCGGAGAAACACCTTCTTTTTTTGCTCTCATTGGTATTGCAACACCATGTTCATCAGAACCACAGATGTATGCAACATCTTTACCAGTTAAACGTAAATAACGTGCGTAAATATCTGCTGGCACGTAAACACCTGCTAAATGCCCAATATGAATAGGACCATTTGTATAAGGTAAAGCTGCTGTAATTGTATATCTTTTTGGAGCACTCATGTGTTCTTTGTGTTAATTTTAGAAGTGCAAAAGTACAAAAAACACGGTTTTAAAAGTCAACGAAAATAGATACATTTACATTCGCTAGTTATTTAAGCGATTGAATGCTAAAAAAAAAGATTCATTTTGAAGAAAATACAAGTACTTATTACAATTTTATTAGTTGTTTTTTCAACTATAAACGCACAAGAAAAAAGCAATAATTTAGTTACACCACCATATTTAAAACAAGGAGATACGATTGCAATTGTTGCACCTGCAGGAATTTTAAGAGGAAGAAAAGCAACAGTAGATAAAGCTAAAAAATTAGCAGAAAGTTGGGGTTTAAAAGTGGTTTTGGGTAAAAATATGTTCAACCAAAATAACCATTTTGCAGGAACTGATAATGAGCGTTGTCAAGATTTTCAAGATGCATTAGATAATCCGAATATTAAAGCAATTTGGGCTGCCAGAGGTGGTTATGGTTCTGTTAGAATTTTAGATAAATTAGATTTTAATAAATTCAAAAAAAATCCGAAGTGGATAATTGGTTATTCTGATATTACTGCGTTTCATAATCATATACATAATTTAGGCGTAGAAACGATTCACGGAATGATGGCAACAAGTCTAGAAGAAAAGCCAGAAGAAACTATAGAAACAATTGCTAGTTTTAAAAAAGCACTTTTTGGTGAAGATGTAAAGTATGTGTTTGCTGATAATGAGTTGAATAGAAAAAATAGATTAAATACTTCTGAATTAAAAGGACAATTAATTGGCGGAAACTTAGCAATATTAACATCTATGTTAGGTTCTAAAAGTCAATTAAATACAGAAGGAAAAATACTTTTTATTGAAGAAATAGGCGAATATAAATATTCTATTGATAGAATGTTGCAAAGCTTAAAAAGAGCAGGTTATTTTAGAAAAGTAAAAGCTGTAATAGTAGGAGATATGTCTTTAATAAAAAAGAATTCTACAAAATGGGGAAGTTCTATAGAACAGCTAATTTTAGATGTAATACCGCAAGATATACCTGTTGTATTTGATTTTCCTGCGGGTCACGAAGCCGACAATCGAGCATTAATTTTTGGTAGAAATGTAACTTTAGAAATAGATATGGAGAATTGTTTGTTAGATTTTTCTAAAAATTAAAAATGGCTGCACACAATGAACTTGGCGAAAAAGGAGAAAAACTAGCAATAGACTTTTTATTAGAAAAAGGGTATGCTATTTTAGAGAAAAATTACCGTTATTTAAAAGCAGAAGTAGACATCATAGCCAAAGTAGAAAACACATTGGCTGTAATAGAAGTTAAAACGCGCTCTACAGATTATTTTGGTAATCCAGAAGAGTTTGTAAACCCTAAAAAGATTAAATTACTTCTTTCTGCAATAGATTATTACGTTACAGAAAACGACTTAGATGTAGATGTAAGGTTTGATATTATTGCAATTGTACAGCAACATAAATCAACAAAAATTAAGCACTTAGAAGATGCTTTTTTACATTTCTAAATTGTTTAAATAAGCTTTTAATTTTTCTAAATCTTGAGGTTTTGCTATAATTTTCTTATCACTATCTAACACAAAATAAGTTGGTGTAGAATTAATGTTATATGTTCTAGCAATCTTGTTTTCCCATTTGTTTAGACCTAAAACATGATGCCAATTTGGTAGTGTGGTTTTCATGTTATTCCAACCAAATTCATCATTTTCTAGAGAAAAAGCGACTGCTTTTAATTCGTTTTTATTTGCTAAAAACTTATGCAATTGTGGTATTTCTCTTAAACAATGAGAACAACTAGTACTCCAGAATATTAAAACATAATTTTTAGCATCATTTAAAGTAGATAATTTATAGTTTTTGCCGTTTTCTTTCCAAGAAAAATCGGGTGCAATTCTACCAACTTCAGACGCTAATAAAGATAGTTTTTCGTTTTTATATTTTTCGTTTTGTAAAGATTTAGGCAATTTGTTGTAGTAATTGTCAAAAAGATAATCTACCATTTCTAAATTTTTACTTTGCTCAAATTGATTGATCAAAAGCTCTATAACGTTTTTTCTAAATACCACTTCTTTTACCTTCGTAAAAACTTTATTTACAGCGTTTTTGTAAAGTATTTGTTGTTGTTCTAAATCTTCTGAGTAATTAATGTAAAAGATGTAGTCGGATATTCTATCAATTAAAAAAGAAGAATTTATTAATGTTTTACTAGAAAAATCCATATTATCAAAAAAAGTAGCATTTATATTTTGCATATACTCTTTTGCATTGGTTTTTATTTCTGATGGATTTGATCTAGAAGTTGCCTTAATAAAAGGTTGAACATACATTCCGTTTGAACTCTCTAAATATTTTTGTTGTATCGCATTAATTGTTGCTAAAGTAGTTCTGTAATTCGTTTTTAAATCTACTTCTGGGTTTCTTAAAGCGGTAATTTGTAAAGAATCTAGTTTTTGTTGTGCAACAGAAACTTCGCTTAAATAGTTTTTGTAAATAATATTTTCATCAGAATTAGAAAATAAAGTAGTTTGCTCAGGATAATCTGGGTGAAAAGTAAAGCTTACATTTTCTTTGTTGAAGATAAAATCTACAAAACCTGGTGCATCTGTTCTGTAGGTAATTCTGTAAGAACCTACTTTTGCATCTGCAGGTAAATCAAACTGAAAAGTACCGATAGTTTGCTTTTTACCTTCAATAGCAATAGTATCTTTTTTTATCGTTGTATTGGTAACAAATTTTTGTTTTGCGCCTTCTATTCTATATAAAATTGCCCAATCTGTTTTTATATCATTAGTTAAAGTACCATTAATACTAAATTGTGCTTGTGCAAATGATGATATTAGAAATATTAAAACAAGTACTTTTTTCATTTTTTTCTTCGGATTTTATTTCTCGAAATACTATTTTCAAGAAGTGTACCAAAAATACTATTTCTCTAACAAATTAGGTATATTGTAAACCAAAATTTAACAATATGTCTTTTTCTAATAAAGTAGTTTGGGTAACTGGTGCATCTTCTGGTATTGGTAAAGCTTTAGTAATAGAACTCTCTAAGCAAAATGCAAAACTTATTATATCTTCTAGAAATTTAGAGGCATTAAATTTGGTAAAGCAAGTATGCGAAAATGCTAATAATATTAAAATCTTAGCATTAGATTTAGAAGATTATATAAGTTTAGAAGAAAAAGCTACTGAAGCTATAGCTGCTTTTGGACGTGTTGATGTACTAATAAATAATGGCGGAATTAGTCAACGCTCTTTAGTAGAAGAAACAGAAATTACTGTTGATAAAAGAATTATGGATATCAATTACTTGGGCACAGTTGCCTTAACAAAAGCTATTTTACCTCATTTTTTAGAAAATAAAAATGGTCATTTTGCGGTAACTACAAGTATTGTTGGTAAAATAGGAACACCATTAAGATCTAGTTACGCGGCAAGTAAACATGCTTTACATGGTTTTTTTGATAGTTTTCGAGCAGAAGTTCATCAGAAAAATATAAAAGTAACTCTAATTTGTCCTGGATTTATAAATACAAATGTTTCTAAAAACGCGTTAACCGGTAGCGGTAAACCACAAGGAATTATGGATGCAGCAACTGGTAACGGCATGTCTGCAGAACTTTGTGCAAAACGAATGCTAAAGGCTATAAATAAAAATAAAGAAGAAGTTTATATTGCTGGTTTTAAAGAAAAATTAGGTGTTTATGTAAAAAGATTTATACCAAGATTATTTTCTATTTTAGTTAGAAAAATGAGTGTAACTTAATCTTCTAAATACTTTAAGTTATCAAAATAATTTACAATTGCTTCTTTCATTAAAACTGTTTGTTCACCTGGTTTTAAGTTTGGTAATTCTGTAATTATTTTATAATGAGGCCAGCTATCATCATCAAAATAATCAAATTCATAATAACCATAAGGTTCTAAAAGTTTACAAATAGCAATATGCATTAAGTTTACTTTTTCATCTTTTTTAAAGCTAGTTTGCCCAGTACCTAATTCTTGTACGCCAATTAAGTAGATAATTCCATCCATATTTAACTCATCACCATCTGCAAATTGTTTAGTAAGTTTATCTACTAACAAATTCCATTTTTCTTTAAGGTTTACTACTTTTTCCATGCTTAAAATTTAAGATTACAAAGATACAATGCCCATTTTTAATTTTTAAAAAAAAGATGTAGGTTTGAAGAAATTAATTTAATGAATGTTTTTGATATAGTTATTGCAGCATTGCTACTGTTTGGTTTTGTAAGAGGTGTAATGAAAGGTCTTTTTGTAGAAATAGCGTCTTTAGTTGCCTTAATTGGTGGTGTTTATGGTGCAATACATTTTTCGTTTTTTGTAGGTGATTTCTTAAAAAAATCCGTATCTTGGAGCAAAGAATACATTTCTTTAGCAGCTTTTGCTGCAACTTTTATTATAATTATAGTAACTATAGCCTTAATTGGTAAATTGCTAACTAAATTGGCAGATTTTGCATCTTTAGGTATTATAAATAAAATTTTAGGAGGCGTTTTTGGCGCATTAAAAATAGGTTTAATCTTAAGTGTAGTTTTTATTTTCTTCGGAAAAATGAACGATACTATTCCATTTATTGAAAAAGAAACTTTAGAAAACTCAATTTTATACACTCCTGTAAAGAAAATTGCCCCTACAATATTTCCTTCCATCATTAAAGATGAAAAAGAGGAAAAAACCCCTGTTATAAACATTTAATTAAACTATTTTTTTTGTAGTTTTATATTTATATTAATTAGCCATGAAAAAATTATACTTTTTAATCGCGTTTGCAGGAGCTGTAGTTTTAAGTTCTTCAAAATTAGCTGATTGCAATATTTTAAAAAATAACGCATTCAAGTATAAAGTTGGTAGTAAAGATGTTTTAGTTCAGTTTGGTGAAGATGAATATATCGAATATCACGAAAACAAAAAATATTTTATAAAGTCTGATATCGAATGGTTAACAGAATGTGAATATAAATTAATTATTCAAGAATCTACTTTACCTAATTTCCCTTTTAAAACAGGTACCACGATGCGTATTAAAATAGATAGAGTAAAAGGAAAGAAAGTATATTATACGGCAAAACTAGGTGGTAGAAGTTGGGAGTGGCGAATGACTAAAGTAAATAAGTAATAAAAAAAAATCCAGCTTTTAAAAGCTGGATTTTTTTTGAAATCTAATGTAATTTATAACATAGTAACTTTACCAGTTTCTAAAGAGTAAATACCTCCTAATATTTTAATTTCACCATTTTCTTCCATATCTTTTAAAATAGGACTTTTTTCTCTAATTCTTTCTACCGTTAAAAGTACATTGTTCTCTACCGTCTTAGCTACAAACTCTGGGTTACTTGAGTTTGCTTCACCTTCAACTTCTTCTGATGATTTTTTTACAGCTGGCATAATATTGTTTAACATTGCAGTTATGTTACCAAGCTCTACACCATCACAAGCTGCTTTAACAGCACCACAACTTTGGTGTCCTAAAACTAATACAACTTTACTTCCGGCTACTGCACAAGAATATTCTAAACTTCCTAATATGTCTGTATTTTCGAAATTTCCTGCCACTCTAGAAACAAAAATGTCTCCAATTGTTTGATCAAAAACTTGTTCTACAGGTACTCTAGAATCTATACAAGATAATACAACAGCTTTTGGGTATTGACCACCCACAGTTTCTTTTACCAAAGATTTGTAATCTACAGCTTCTAAAGAATTGTTCATAAACCTTTTGTTTCCGTCTAAAAGATTATTTAAAACATCATCTGGTGTTAATGCATCTTGTGCTACTTTATTTATTGCTAATTTTCTCATTTTTTTAATTTTTTAAAATTCGTCTTTAATATTTTCTTTAACCCATAAAACACAAGTATCAAAGTTTTTAAAAATGTGTTCTAAAGGAATAAAATCGGGTATGATGTCTATTCTTTCCATCATATATCTTGGTTGCTCTAATAAATCTACAAACAAGACTTCTATATTTCTTTTCTTTAAATCTAACAGCATATCTTCCATCGCATATAAACCAGATTGATCTATATATTGCATTTTGCCTAAACGCATAATAACGGTTTTGGCAGTTTCTGGTATTTGTTGCGACAATGCTTGAAACTCGCTAGTAGAACCAAAAAATAAAGGTCCTTTTAGGTGTTTGATAAACACTTCTTCTTTTAAATTTTCTGGAAAATTAATCTCATCAGACCAAACTTCTTCTTTTAAAGATTTTACGTCGGATCTTTTTGCAGTTAAATCTCCAATTTTTTTCATGAACATTAAAGAGGCAATTACCAAACCAATTCCTACGGCATAAACCAAGTTCCAAAAAGTAGATAGTAGTAAAACCACCATCATAATTAATACTTCAGAACTCAATTTTATCGGACCTATTTTTATGTCCTTTGGTAAGTGTGGTATTGCCTTTAAGCCTTTATAATCCATCACACCAATTCCTACAGTAATTAAAATTCCGGCTAATACACCTGCAGGTATTTTAGAAGCTATAGGTCCTAAACCTAACATAATTACAAGTAACATAATACCTGCAATCATACCAGAAATTTTCGTTTTTCCACCGGCATTAATATTTACTACAGTTCTAATTGTTGCACCAGCACCCGGAATTCCGCCAAAAATAGCAGCAATAGTGTTACCAATACCTTGCCCAACAAGTTCTTTATTCGGTTTGTGTTTGGTTTTTGTCATGTTATCAGCTACAACACTTGTTAACAAAGAATCTATAGCACCTAATAATGATAAGGTAAGTGCTGTAAATATGTAGGGTGTTACGTTGGTTAAACTAAAATCTGTAAAGATTTCCCATTTCGGAATTGGAATTCCGCTTGGTATTTCTTGAATAGTTCTATAATCTAAATTAAAACCAACCGCTATACCAGACATTACAATTAAAGCAACAAGTGTGCTTGGTATTTTTAATGTAATTCTCTTAAAACCATATATAATTACAATGGTTCCTAAAGCCAATAACAACTCTAACAAATTGATGTTTTTTAGTGCTCTTGGTAAAACTTTTAAAGCACCTAATGCACCAGAAGCTTCTTTTGCTGCCAATGTTTTAGACTCTCTAGTAACATCTTCTAAACTGATGTTTTGCGCATTATTAATAGTTTCTTTAAAATTATCTAAAACTAATGTGCCTTCACCAACTTGTTCTTTTAAAATGTTTTCTAAAATTATTTCTTGAGCTTCGGGTTTAAATGTATTTACAAACTCTACATCTTCCTTTGGATAATAACCAACAGAAGGAAGTATTTGAGTAAGTAAAATAATAACTCCAATTGCTGTCATAAAACCAGATACAACAGGATAAGGTATGTACCTAATGTATTTACCCAAACCTACAACACCTAAAATAATTTGAAACAAACCAGCTAAAATAAACACTGTTAAAATAGCGGGCATTGCCTTTGTAATATCACCGTCGTTTGCGGCAATAATACCAGCAATAACTACCATACTTACGGCTGTCATTGGAGCTGTTGGACCAGATATTTGAGTATTTGTACCACCAAATAAAGCAGCAAAAAAACTAATAAAAATTGCACCATACAATCCTGCACTTGGTCCTAGACCAGAAGAAACTCCAAAAGCTAAAGCTAAAGGTAGTGCAACAATACCAGCTGTAATTCCGCCAAAAAGATCTCCTTTTATATTAGAAAATATGTTTTTCATTGGTTTATTCTTTTAAATTCTATATTTATCAATTAGTTTAAACTTTACTTTCTCGCGGTTATACTTTATTAGTAATTAGCAGAGAACAGTTTAAGTTTTTAGCAATTGAACTTACTTTAGAATTAATTTCTAGCGTTTTATTTTTGTTTCTATTTAAAAATAACAATTGTAAAGATGAATTACTTACGTAATCATTTACACTTGCAACTGTATTTGATTTTTGGGTTAACACAACTTTTTCGATGTTGCTAATTTTACTGTTTAAAGAATCTGAAGCAGCGCTTTTTTGCAAAAGTTTTATAGGTTTTTTAGAAAATGCAACCAATTGTTCTTTAATACGATTGTTTTCTAAATCAATAGTATCAATAAAACCAATATCTAGTTTGTCATTTGCTGCTAGGGTTTTGTCTTCCGAAGAAATCATAATAGTACCATCAAATTCTTTTAAGATAAACGCTGTTAACTTATCTCCAAGAAAAGACATTGTTTTAGATTTACTTTTACCAAGTACAATTACACTTGGCTTAACTGCAGCTATTTGTTTGCTAACATTCTCTTTTAAATTACCAAATGCAACGTTATGTTTAATATGAACATCATCATCATCTATAGCTACTTTATTAATTATAGTTTTTAGGCTATTGTCTGTAGCTATAAATGTTTGATTTATAGATCTCATTGCAGATAACTGACTCTCTTTTGAAGCAACTTCTGTTGCTTTTTTTACACAAAAAAGAGATACATCAGCGTTTATAATTCTTGCTAAATTAGTTGCATTGGTAACAATTGCTTCTGTAGCAGAATTTAAATCTGATAGTACAAGAATTTTATGTTTTTCTGACATGGATCTTATGTTTTAAGCTGTTTTTTTAGGTCTTAAATTAAAAAACTCAATATAACTTGGTGGGTTTTCTACAATTCCTCTTTCAGAAATTAATTGTATATCGATATTTCTTTCTTTAGCTTTAAAAGCAAAATCTTCTAAAATTTCGATAATATCATTATCTAAATACCTTGTTTTACGAACATCAATTTCTAAGTACGTATTTTCTGGTAAGCTATCTAACTCTTTTAAAATTGCTCCTTTGTTAAAAAACGTAACTTCTTCTGCTAGTGTCATTTTAATTCTGTTTTTACCATTGCTTTTATCTTCAATATGTAAAAAGTGAGAATTTTGAAAACTTTTGATTAAAATCACTACAATACCTACAGCTAAACCTAAAGCAATACCTACAAGTAAATCTGTAAATACAATACCTACTACAGTTACTGTAAATGGCAACCATTGTTTCCATCCTAACTTAACCATTTCTTTAAAAACCGATGGTTTTGCTAACTTGTAACCAACAATTAATAGTACAGCAGCTAATACAGATAACGGAATTTTATTTAATAAAGTAGGAATTAAAAGTACCGAGATTAATAATAGAAAACCATGAATAATTGCAGATAACTTTGTTCTACCACCAGATTGTATGTTTGCAGAACTTCTAACAATTACTTGTGTAATTGGTAAACCACCAATTAAACCAGATACAATATTACCAGTACCTTGCGCTAATAACTCTCTGTTTGTTGGTGTTACATTTTTATGAGGATCTAATTTATCTGTAGCTTCTACACATAATAAGGTTTCTAAACTTGCCACTAAAGCAATAGTAAAACCTGTAACCCATACTTGCGGATTAGAAAGTGCACTAAAATTAGGAAAACTAAACTGTCCTAAGAAAGAATCGATACTATCTGGTACAGGTACACTTACTAAATGTTCTGAATTGATTCCGTATTTAGAGTTTTCACTAGTTACAAAATAATAAACAATACCGGCAACTACTGCTACTAATGGGCCTTGAATAATTTGAAAAAACTTACCTTTTTTAGATAAAACATTGCTCCAAAGTATTAAAATAGCCAATCCAATAATACCAATAATTGTAGAACCTAAACTAATGTTATTTATAGAATTTATAATTTCTGAAAATGTATTTTGACCATCTACTTGAAAGAATGCAAAATCACCTTCTGGATCTGCATCATAGCCAAAAAAGTGTGGTATTTGTTTTAGTATAATGATAATACCAATACCAGTTAACATACCTTTAATTACAGATGACGGAAAATAATAACCAATAATTCCTGCCTTTAAAAAACCAAAAATTAACTGAATTACACCACCTAAAACTACAGCAACTAAAAAGTTTTCATAACCACCTAAAGTTCCTATGGCAGTTAAAACAATTGCAGCTAAACCTGCAGCCGGACCACTTACTCCGATTTTAGAACCACTTAAACCACCTACAATAATACCACCAATAATACCGGCAATTAAACCAGAAAATAAAGGAGCACCACTTGCCAATGCAATACCTAAACATAATGGTAATGCTACGAAAAACACAACTATACTAGCAGGAATGTCGTTTTTAATATATTTAAACATATATAAATATTTTATTCTTTACTCTTTTTAGAATAAAGCTTTTAATTAAATTTAATAATAGATTTTTACTTGTACTTCGAGAAATTAAAGTACAAATTCGGGTGGTTGGGTAATAATTTTTGGATAAGGAGAAACGTAACTTTTAGAAGTAAATTGTACGATTCTTTTTTTCTGAATTTTAGTAAAAGAAATACTTGAGTTTGAATTTACATTCACTTTTAATTCTTTTACCGGATTTTTCCAGCTATTCTCTTCCTCTTCTTCACTCAAATTTAAGAAAATTGAAATATCTTGATTTTTGTCTACCAATGTAATTATTGTTGGTGCAGATATTAGCCCCACAAATAGAAAGGTAAAAAAAATGGCAATCTTAATTTTCAAATTAGCTTAAATTTTATTGTAAAGGGGTAAGTTGGTTTAGTTATTATCTAACATTTTTATTTCATCAGAAATAATCCAACCTATCTTCCCGTCTGCTAATTTAATCTTTTTCCAATTATCTACCGCATCTAAAACAATTACTTTTGTACCCTCGTGTAAAGTAAAAACTTCTTCTGAGTTTAAAGTAGGTGCATTTCTAACTTCTGTTTTGGTTGCAAACACAATGGCTTTTTTTGTGTTTTTAGAAAAATTATATTGATTATAGGTAATGCTAATTGCGGCAACAAATAATATAAAACTAATAATAGCTAATGTAAAAAAGAATCTTTTTTTAGTTGGAGTATAAGTAAAATAGAACAATAAAAACAAGACTGCACTTAACAACACAAATACAATTGTTACAACAGCCCATTCATTATAAGACAACTTTTGAAGGTAATTTGTATTAAATTTTTGTAAAAAAGTTTTTGGTACTTCTTCGATATTATCTAAAGCTAAACGTTTTGCAAAAACCAGATTGTTTTTTACATCTTGGTTTAAAGGGTTTAATTGTAAGGCCTTTTCATAGTAAAATATTGAAGGTCCAACTTTATTAAGTTTGTAATAAGAATTTCCTAAATTATAAAATAACTCATCAGAAATAGCATCTTGTTCTAATATTTGTTTATAACTTTCTATTGCTTTATCGTAGTTGCCGTTTCTATATAATTCGTTTGCAGAATTAAATAAGCTATCAATATTCTGTGCTGCTAAACTGTTTGCAATTAGCAACAATAAAAATAAAAATTTCTTCATCTTATAACTGTTTATCTAATTGAACAATAACTTCTTTTGCTCTTTCAAACTCTTCTTTCATTTGAGTAGCTGTAAATGGAGTGTATCTAGCAAAATCAGAACTTTTTAACACATCAATAAATTTTAAAATAGCATCTTTATCTACACCTTTGTTTTCTAATATTTCTGTTATCTTTTCTTTACTAATATCAGAAGTTTCTATTCCTAATTTAGCTTTTAAGTAATTGTGCAAAGCCCTTTCTAAGGCTTCGTAAAAAGCTTCTTTTTTACCTAACTGTTTTTTAGCTTCAGATAAATATTTTTTAACTAGTTTGTTTGCTTTTCTAGTTTTATTACCAATAACGTCGTTATTTCTTTCTTCTGCTTTTCTAGCTAAAAATAAAATAATTGGTATTGCTATAAATGGTAAAATTAAAAGAATATAGAACAAGGTAGACTTAAAAAAGTCTTTTTGTAGAGTTGTAATAAAATCTGTTTTTATTGCAATGTATCTAAAATTATTACCTGTTGTAACAACATTTTGTTTTCTTACAAGAGTTGTATCTACAGTTACCAATTCTTTGCCTTCTAAAACATCTACAAATAAATCTTCTGTAGTAATAGTTTTGTATTTTTTCTCTTTCGGATTAAAGTAAGAAAACGAAATACTTGGTATTTTATATTTTCCTTTGTATTGAGGAACTACAGTGTAATTATCTGTAATGTAACCAGAAATTCCGTTAGCGCCAACACGTGTGCTTTCTTTGCGTTCTGGCTGATACATTTCTAATTCTGCCGGAGTTTCTACTTCAGGCAATTCAAATAAGTTTAAATTACCATTACCAGAAACTTTTACTTTTACTTGGCTACTTTCGTTTGCTTTTAATACCTCTTTGCTAAGCGCAACATCAAATTTAAACTGACCAACGGCGCCGTTAAAGTTAGCCGGTTTTCCTTCTAAAGGTAATGCTCTTGGATTGATGATTTTTTTAGCAGAAGCAAATTCTCTTCTAACATTTTTTGTAATTGCATTTCCAAAGAAATCTGTTCTGCCAGAAGGTACACCAATTACGATATCCATTTTCATGGGATCTATCGAAAGTTTACCTGTTTTTGTAGGAATTAATAAGGCTTTCTGAAGTACAATATATCTATAATTTTCACCATTGTATTTTCCCATTTTTACAGGAAAACCGTTAATTTTAATGTTCTGATTCCAGAAACCATTATATTTTGGTGCTTCGGTAACGTTTGTATCGTAAACGCTTACATTTTCACTTACATATAATCTGTATTCTACATAAACACCTTCGCCAACATAAGGTCTAGATTTAGAAATTTCTGCAACTAGGTGTATGTTTTGTTGTGCAATATAATTAGGGTCGTTTGGGTCTTTTGGAATTTCTACAGCATCTAAAACAATAATTTTTACAGGATCTGATTTTATTGTTTTTCCATTAAAAGTAACAGATGCGCTACCAATAGAAAGTACTCCTTTTCTTTTTGGCTGAATGATGTATGTATAAGATTGCGAAAATGTAACTTTTCTACCACTTGGTGTAGAACTGATACTTTGGCTAACAGATTGACTTGGCCCACCAACAATTTTAAAATTAGTAAAATTAGGAGGAGTAAAATTATCTCCGCCTTGTTTGTCAATAGAAAAAACAACTCTTAAACGCTGATTAACACCTAGTTTGTTTTTGCTGACTTTCGTTTTTAATGTTGCTTCTTGTGCAACAAAAGAAAAACTTAATAAGCAAATAATTATGGATATGTAAACTTTCGACTTCATCTTCTTTTTCTGTAAACGGCTAATTTACCAATCTTTTTCTTGTTTTACTTTTTTACCCTTTGCTTTTTTGGCATTCATTTTCTTTTGGGTTTTTTTCTCTTCGTTATTTAAACTTTCTAGCAATTGTTTAACTTGCTGCGGAGTCATTTTACCCTGTTGTGGTTTTGGTTTTTGCTGATCTTTTTTATTGTCTTTTTTAGGATCTTGCTTTTTGTCTTTGTCCTTGTCACCATCACCGTCTTTATTCTCGTCTTTTTTATCTTTGTCTTTTTGGTCTTTATTGTCCTCGTTCTTATCTTTATTCTTGTCGTCTTTATCTTTGTCCTTTTGGTCTTTTTTATCTTTATCCTTGTCTTTGTTTTTGTCGTCTTTATTGTCTTGCTTTTCTTTTTCTAAAAGCTTTTGAGCAACGGCTAAATTGTAACGAGTTTCATCATCTTTAGGATTATTTCTTAAAGAATTTTTAAAAGCATCTACAGCACCTTGATAATTTTTAGATTCCATCATAGCATTACCAATATTATGGTAAGCTTCTGCTCTTGTAAACTTGTTTGTTGCAGTTTTTGCTGTTAATTCGTATTGAGGAATTGCTTCTTTAAAATTTTTATTCTGATAGAAAGCATTACCTAAATTATAAGTAGCTTTATCGTAATTAGAATTGCTGCCTAATGCTTTTTGATAAGCCACAGAAGCATCTGTAAATTGTTGTTTGTTATAAAGCTCGTTACCTTGACGTAACATTTTACGTGCAACTCTTTGTTGTGCTACAGTATCTTTTTGCGCTACTATTTCTTTTGTTGAAAATAGCATTAAAAAGACAATTACTATGTATGTAAACTTCATTATCTGTTTTGTTTTTTACTTCAAAATACTTGGTTATAATAAGTATTAATAGAAGTTGTGTTCTACTATTTTTTTAGATTCTTTTCTTCATTAAATAAATCTACTTTTCTTAGCCATTTTGTTTTCTTATCAAATAAGAATACATCTATTACTAGAAATAGCAAACCTAATGCCAAAAACCATTGAAATTGATCTTTATAATCAGAAAATTGCTTGGTTTCGAATTCGTTTTTTTCTGCATTGGCAATTATCTCTGCCATAGCATTTACAGGCTTTTCTGTGATATTACCATCAATATAAGCGCCATCAGCTACATCTGCAATTCCTTTTAAAACTTCTGGTTTACGTTTTGTAATTACAGTTTCGCCTTTATTATCTTTTTTATAGCCAATCATAGAGCCATTTAAACGCATTGGTATTGGTCCTCCTTTTTCTGTACCAACACCAACAGTATAAATTTTTACACCTTCGTTGGCTAAGTTTTGTGCAACTTGTTTTGTTTCTTCTTGATGATCTTCACCATCAGAAAGAATAATTAAAAAACGATTTGTTTGATCGTCGTTATTATAATACGTTTTTGCTAGTTCTAAAGCGCCATTAATATCTGTACCTTGGCTAGAAACCATATCTGGATTGGCGTTTTGTAAAAACATATTTGCGGCACCATGATCTGTAGTTATTGGTAATAACGGATAAGAATTACCTGCATAAACAATAATACCAACTCTATCAGAGCCTAATTTATCTATTGTTTTAGAGATAATTTGTTTTGCTTTTTCTAGTCTATTTGGTGCAATATCTTCTGCAAGCATACTTTTAGAAACATCTAAAGCAAAAACAATATCTACACCTTCTCTTTTTACAGTTTTTAGTTTTGTACCCATTTTAGGGTTTGTTAGAGAAATAATTAAAAAACTAATTCCTAACAGTAGAAAAACTAATTTTAAAGTAGTTTTAAAAGCTGATGAATTTGGTGCTAATTTTTTTAACAAAAGAACATTAGAAAACTTGCGTTGTGTTCTTTTTTTCCACCAAAAAACCAACAAGAAAATAACAACCATTACCGGAATGATTGTAAGTAAATAAAAATAAATTGGTTCTTCTATTCTGTACATTTATATAAAACTCTTAAATAATGTGTTTCTTAAAATAAATTCTAAAACTAATAGGCCTAAACCTAAAAAGACAAAAATTCTAAATTTTTCTTGATAATTGTAATACTTAAACTCTTCTATTTTAGTTTTTTCTAGCTTGTCAATTTCATCATAAATCTCTTTTAAAGATTCATTATCTGTAGCTCTAAAATATTTTCCTTCTGTTTCTGCAGCAATTTCTTCTAAAAGTTTTTCGTCTATTGTTACTTGTTGTTTTCTAAAATTTAATTTACCTGTTCTTGGGTCTCTACTCCAAGGAAAATCTGCCATACCATTTGTACCTATACCAATAGTATACACTTTAATCTTTAATTCTTTTGCTAACTCTGTTGCTGTTCTCGGGTCGATATTACCAGAGTTATTTACACCGTCTGTTAGTAAAATAATTACTTTACTTTTAGCTTTACTTTCTTTAAGCCTGTTAACTCCAGAACCTAAACCCATTCCTATAGCAGTTCCGTTTTCTAATTGCCCCCATTTTAATTCAGAAATGGACCTTTTTACAATGCCTTTATCACTAGTTATAGGTGTTTTCGTAAAACTTTCACCTGCGTAAACAACAATACCAATTCTATCGTTTGGCCTTCTATCTATAAAATTTACAGCAACTTTTTTAAGTGCTTCTAGTCTGTTTGGTTTTAAATCTCTTGCAAGCATACTTGCAGAAATATCGATTGCCATTACAATATCGATTCCTTTATTTGTTTTTGTTTTTTTACTTACAGAAACATTTCGTGGTCTTGCCAATGCTACAATAATTGCGGCTAAAGCTAGTAACCTTAAAACGTATAGTATCGGTTTTAACTTTGCTAGAATAGATGTTTCTGCTTTAAAGCCTTTTATACTTGGCATTGTTAAAACTGCTGCATCTTTTTTTCGCATAAAAAAATGCCAAACAGCTAATAACGGAATTAATATTAATAGCCAGAGAAACTCAATATTTAAAAATTCGAAATTACTCCAGTTCATCTTCTTGTGCTGTTATTTGTTTAGGTTTTAAATTTCCTATAATAAATTCTGCGTCTTTTCTATCGTCTTCTATTTCTATTGCTAATGGTTTCGATTTTGCAAATTTTACTAAATCTGCTTCACGTAGTAAATCTTTTAACTTGGCAATTGTTTCTTTAGAAGTTTCTATTGTATCAGACTTTTTAAAATCGTTAATCATTTCTAAAACTTCATCTGTGGTGTTTTCTAAAGCAGGTACATTTAATTCTCTTTCGATGTAACCTCTAACAATTTCTGTTAGTTCAGAATAATATTCTTTTACTTTATTGTTTTGCCACAATAGTTTTTCGTCTAATTCATTTAATTTAAAAATAGCTTCTTCGTAAGGAGGCAAAGTTCTGTAAGTTGGCGCTTCTTCTTCCTCTTTTCTTTTTCTGATTACGAACCAATAAATCCAAAAACCAATAATTGCCAAAATAGCCAAAGCAATATAAATGTAGATTTTAAAATCGTCGAAAGTATATGGTTCTGCTTTTATAGCTTTAATAGGAAATTTCTTGACTTTTGTAGTATCTACAGCAATGGTAGCAACATTTACCAATAAAGAATCTGTTAAATAAGCTTGGTTTTTTACAAAGATTTGTTGTTGCGGAATGTAAAATGCACCGCTATCAAAACCTGTTAAAATGTATTTTCTGATTAAGCTATTTTTAATAGTATCTACTTTTGTAGAATCTACAATTTCTAAACCTTTTAATTTTATCTTCGGAATAATTACATTCTTTGTTTCATCTACAGAAATTTTTAATTGAAACTGTTCTCCAATTCTAATGTTGGTTGTATCAATTTCTGCTTTTACCATTGGGTTTTGTGCAAAACTTATGGTCGAAATAAGAAATAATATATAGAATATCTGTTTTTTCATCATTTTAGCTCTCGATACTAATTTGTTCATTCTTCTCAAAATTCACCCGAACTGATATTTTGTTAATTTACTTTCCTTTATGCTTAAAATATCCTAATAATTTTTTTACATAATTTTCGTCTACTCTAGTATTTACAGCGCCTGCACCACTTCTTTTAAACATGTTTAAGTAATAATCTGTTAGTCTTAAAGCGTTTGCTTTATAATTGGTTCTTACAGATTTTGATGCGGTATTTATAGTTAAAATGTTACCTGTTTCTGCATCTAACATTGGCACCATTCCTAGATTAGGAATTTCTTCATCATGTTTATCAAAAACTCGAATACCAGTTAAATCGTGCTTTTTCGCAGCTATTTTTAGTGTTTTTTCATAATCATCATCCATAAAATCTGATAACATAAAAACAATAGCTCTTTTTTTAAGCACACTAGATAAAAATTTTAATGCCGCTGCAATATTAGTTTTTTTACTTTTAGGTTGAAACTCGATTAATTCTCTAATAATTCGTAAAACATGACTTTTTCCTTTTTTAGGAGGAATGAAGAGTTCTATATCATCAGAAAATAAAATTAAACCAACTTTATCGTTGTTTTGAGTTGCAGAAAACGCAAGTGTTGCTGCAATTTCTGTAACTGTGTCTTTTTTAAATTGTGTTGAAGTACCAAAAAGTTCTGACCCAGATACGTCTACTAAAAGCATCATGGTTAGTTCTCTTTCTTCTTCAAAAACTTTAATATACGGTTCGTTGTACCTTGCAGTTACATTCCAATCGATTGCTCTAACATCATCACCAAATTGATATTGGCGAACTTCAGAAAAAGTCATACCACGCCCTTTGAAAGAAGAATGGTATTCTCCGCCAAAAATATCATTAGACAAACGCTTTGTCTTAATTTCTATTTTACGAACTTTTTTAAGTATTTCTTTTGTATCCATTTTTTGCTTTTGGCTTTTAGTGAGTTAGCTTTTAGCGAAAGGCTAAAGGCAAATTGCTAATAGCTTCTATGGCACTTCTACTTCGTTAATAATAGAATTGATAATGTCTACAGATGTTACATTTTCTGCTTCTGCTTCATAAGTAATACCAATTCTATGACGTAAAACATCTTTTACAACAGCTCTAACGTCTTCTGGTATTACATAACCTCTTCGTTTTATAAAAGCATAACATTTAGCTGCTTTGGCTAAATTGATGCTTCCACGAGGTGATGCACCAAAATTTATTAAATCTTTTAATTGTGGTAAGTTGTATTTTTCTGGATAACGTGTCGCAAAAATGATGTCTAGAATGTATTTTTCTATTTTTTCATCCATATAAACCTCATTAGCAACTTCTCTTGCTTTAATAATTTGGTCTACTGAAATTACCGGATTTACTTTTGCGAATCCGCCAGTTAAATTTTGACGCATAATTACTTGTTCGTCTTGTAACTTAGGATAATCTATTACAACTTTAAGCATAAATCTATCTACCTGTGCTTCTGGTAATGGGTAAGTACCTTCTTGTTCTACAGGGTTTTGAGTTGCCATTACTAAGAATGGTTCGTCTAATTTAAAGGTTGTGTCGCCAATGGTAATTTGACGCTCTTGCATTGCTTCTAATAGCGCAGATTGTACTTTAGCTGGTGCTCTGTTAATCTCATCTGCTAAAACAAAGTTTGCAAAAATTGGTCCTTTTTTAATTGCAAAGTCGTTTTCTTTCATGTTGTAAATCATGGTTCCAACAACATCTGCAGGTAGTAAATCTGGTGTAAATTGTACTCTACTAAAACTACCTTGTACCGCTTTAGATAGCGTGTTAATTGCTAGGGTTTTTGCCAAACCAGGCACACCTTCTAGTAAAATATGACCATTACCAAGTAAACCAATTAGCAAACTTTCTATCATTTGCTTTTGACCTACAATAACTTTGTTCATTTCTAAAGTAAGAATGTCTATAAAAGCACTTTCTCTCTCAATTTTTTCATTAATAGCTCTTACATCTATATCCATTGTATTTTATATTAGGCGTTATATATCTCGTAATAATCTTATAGTAACAAAACTACAATTTTAACATATTTGTTTTTGTTAAAAGTAGGTTAAAGATGATTGATATATTTTTGTTATTTTTAAAAATTATTAGCCCTTAAAAATATAAATGGAAAAATTAACAGACAAATATTTATGGAAATCTTTAAAAGAAGGTGATTTAAAAGCGTTTTCTGTTCTTTTTGAAACTTATTATTCTAATTTACATAGTTACGGTTTAAAGATATGTAAAGATGAAGCGCTAACAGAAGATACTTTGCAAGACTTTTTTATGTACGTTTATGAACATAGAGAAAATTTAAGCGATTTAGATACAATTGCACCTTACCTTTTTACATCTTACAAACGATTTTTATTAAAAGTAATTAAGAAAAATGAAAAAGTAAAACCAACAGATTTTTCAAATGAAAATTTTGTAGACATTCAATTTACGGCAGAAGAGTTGATAACAAATCAAGAAGTTGAAAGCTTTAAAAATAAAAACTTAACGCAGCTTTTAAATAAATTACCAAAAAGACAAAAAGAGGCAGTTTACTTAAAATATTACAGCGGTTTAAAAGCGAAAGAAATTTCTGAAATAATGGGTATTAACTACCAAAGTGTCGTAAATACTTTACATAAAGCAATTAAAAACTTAAAGGAAGAAATTTCGATTATTAAATTATTTAAGTTTTAATAAAAAAATAAGGGTATAAAAAAGCAATAAATACCTTATACAAATAGATTCTATACATTTAATAGATAATGAGTAAGAAAAATTACGATAGCATAAACGATTTTTTAGATGATAATTCATTTAAAAATTGGGTTTTTCAAAACAACGGAACCGATGTGGGTTTTTGGGATTTTTGGATAGCTAATAATCCTGATAAACAAGATTTAGTGAATGAAGCTAAAGATCTTGTTATTGGTGTATCTTTTAATAAAAAACAAGTTGGTAAAGAAAAAGTTGCTTTCGAATGGCAAAAATTAGAAGCTAAAATTAAAGCAAAACAAAAACAACCAAAAAGAAAATTAAGACATTTACATAAATATGGTGCAGTTGCATCAATTCTTCTATTGGTGGTTTTAGGAGTGTATTTTATCAATAGAAATACTAGAATTACGCACAAAACAAATTACGGAGAAATTTTAACGATTAAACTTAAAGACGGTAGTGATGTTACACTAAATTCAAATTCTAGTTTATCTTATTATAAAAATGAAAGTAGAAAAGTTTGGTTGAAAGGTGAAGCCTTTTTTCAGGTTGATAAAAAAATAGCAACCAATGCTAAGTTTTGGGTGTTAACAGATGATTTGTCTGTAGAAGTCTACGGAACATCTTTTAACGTAAGTACCAAAAGAAAGAAAACAGATGTGTTTTTAGAAGAAGGAAATATTTGGCTAAAACTTAAAAACGGTCAAGATAAAAAGATGATTCCGGGGAACTATATTTCGTATTCATCAGAAAAAAATAAAGTATTAGAAGATAAAAACATTTTTAATGCTAGAATAAAAACTTCATGGAAAAACGGTTCTTTATTGTTCGATAACTTATCTTTAGAAGATGCAATGGAAAAAATAAAAGAATCTTATGGGTTTTCTATTATTTTTAAAGATGAGGAGAGCAAAAAATTATCAATTACAGGTGCTGTACCAATTACCAACATAGATATTTGTTTACAAGCTATAGAAAAATCTGTAAATGTAGCAATTGTTAAAGAAGACAACTCTTTAGTAATTAGCAAAAAATAAGTGTAATTTTAAATTTATAGATGTTTTCGAAAATAGTATTTTTAAAATTTTTATTACTTGTTTTTGCTGCATTTATCACCTTACCTACACTTTCTCAAAATCATAAAAAAGAAAAAGTTCCTTTAGCTGTTTTACTAGATAAAATTAGTAACGAACACAAGATTTTTTTTACATATAACGCTAATTTACTAGCAAATAAGTTTGTGCAAGAAGAAAGTTTTGTAAACTTATCTTTAAAAGAATCTATTTCTTTATTAGAAAAAATTACACCCTTTTTATTTGACGATTTAGGAAATAGTTATTACGTTATTTACAAAAAGAAAGAGTCTAATAAACGAAAAATTCACGCTAGAGGAAATACCGTTTTTAAAAAAGATATTGTTGTTGATAGCGCATTTTTGAATAAAAAAATTACAGTTAAAGGTATTGTTTTAAGTTCAGAAAATATTCCTTTAAGCGGTGCAACATTACAAGAAGAAAAAACTTTAGTAGGCACAACCACAAATGCAGATGGTACATTTGAATTCGAGGTTTTATCTAACAACAGTATTATTGTTAGTTTTATTGGTCATAATTCTAGAATATTACAATTGTATCCAAATAAATTTCATACCATAATATTAGCATCAGGACAAGATTTAGATGAAGTACAAGTGGTTGGTTCTAGAAATAAAAACAGAGTTGCAAGCGATACGCCTGTTGCAATAGATTTTATAGATATCGAAAAAACAGCTACAAAAAGCAGTCAAGTAGAAGTCAATCAATTTTTGCAATATGCAATTCCTTCATTTAATGCTACCAAACAATCTGGCGCAGATGGCGCAGATCATATAGATCCCGCAACTATTAGAGGTTTAGGACCAGATCAAACTCTAGTTTTAATTAATGGTAAAAGAAGGCATCAAGCTTCTTTAATTAACCTTTATGGTACACGCGGTAGAGGTAATTCTGGTACAGATTTAAATGCAATTCCTATTTCAGCAATTAAAAGAATAGAACTTTTAAGAGATGGCGCTTCTGCTCAATATGGTTCAGATGCAATTGCGGGTGTGTTAAACATTGTTTTAAAAGACAATGATAATTCACTAGATGTTAAGTCTACTTTCGGTTTTTACAATGCAGATCCTAATCGTTTTTTTCCGAAAAGAACAGATGGTTTTACTACTAAATTGGGTTTAAACTACGGAACAAAAATAAGTAAAAATGGATTTTTTAATTTTTCTGCAGAAGCAATTTCTTTAGAAAACACCACAAGACCAGCAACAGAAGCGAGAGAAAAATACGGGCAAGCAGAGGTAAAAGGAGTAAGTTTTTTTTTAAATTCAGAAATTCCTATTTATAAATCGACAAAACTCTACTTTAACGGAGGTGTAAATTATAAAAATACAGAAGCTTTTGCCTTTACAAGAAAATCGCAAAGCGAACGAAATGTTCTAGAAATTTATCCAACAGGATTCAATCCTTTAATCACCTCAAAAATAATTGATAATTCTTTTTCGGTTGGTTTGCTAACAACTTATAAAGATTGGAGTGTTGATTTAAATAATACCTTCGGAAGAAATAACTTTCATTACTTTATTAAAAACACCATAAATGCAACTTTGGTAGAAAATTCGCCAACAGAGTTTGATGCAGGCGGGCATCAATTGATTCAGAATACAACAAGTGTCGATTTTTCAAAATATTTTAATGAAAAAACTTACGGATTTAATGTGGCGCTTGGTTTAGAGCATCGTTTAGATAAATATAAAATTTTTTCTGGTGAAGAAGCCTCTTATGCTGCTTACGATGTAAATGATAATTTAGTAAATTCTGACACTTCTTTAGAAGATTATAAAACGTTTAATGGCAAAATAAGACCTGGCGGATCACAAGGTTTTCCTGGGTATTCTCCAGAAAATGAGTTAGATAAAAGTCGCTCTAATTTTAGTTTTTATTTAGATACAGAAGTAGATTTTTCTAAAAAATTTATGATTGGTTCTGCTGTTAGATACGAGTATTACAGTGATTTTGGTAGCACATTAAATTTTAAGTTTGCTTCTCGATACAAAATTTCAGATAAATTTAATTTAAGAGGTTCTTATAGCACCGGTTTTAGAGCGCCTTCTTTAGCACAAATATATTACAACTTAACGTTTACTAATTTTATTGGCAGCAAGCCGTCGGAGTCTTTTTTAGTGCCCAATAATAGTCCTATAGCTAGAAGGTTTAATATCGAAAAATTAAAAGAAGAAAAAGCCAAAAACTTTAGTTTAGGTTTTGCTGCAAAATTTAATAAATCTTTTAATGCAACCTTTGATGCTTATTACGTTGCAGTTAAAGACAGAATAATTTTAAGCGGTAATTTTGATGCATCAGATTTGGGTTTAGGCATTGAAAATGTACAGTTTTTTGCAAACGGAGTTAGTACAAAAACAACTGGTATTGATGTTGTTTTAAATTGGTATAAGAATTTTGAAAACAGCAAGCTTTCATTAGACTTTTCTGGAAATATCAATCACATGATAATTACAGATATTAATAATAAAGAGTTAGATGAAGAAACTTTTTTTGGCAAAAGAGAACAACAATATTTACTAGCTTCTGCACCAAATAACAAATTTAGTTTGGGTGTAAATTATCAGTATAAAAAACTTAAAACGGCTTTAAATTTTACAAGATTTAGTAGCGTTAAACTAATCGATTGGCAAATTAGTCAAGATTTAGCTAATTTTAATAACTCAGAAGCAGAAAGGTTAGATGCTTCTGTAGATATTTATCAGCCAAAATTAACAACAGACTTACATTTTAGTTATCAATTTAATAAACTAATAAATTTGCAAATTGGTGCTAATAATCTTTTTAATATTTACCCTACAAAACAAGAAAGCTTTACTGATAGCGGAGGTTTGTGGGATGCTACGCAAATGGGAACAAATGGTTCTTTTTACTACACAAAATTGAATATAAAATTATAAATACTGACGATTCGTTTAAGTTTTTTGATTTTTATTGAAAAAAAGTCAATTTAAAAAGAGTATACTTTTATTTTTTTTGTCTTATGTAATAAATCGAGCAATTCATTTTATTAAAATGGATAGTTCAATTTAAACACATTTACTAACTAATAATTTATTTATGAGACAAAAGTATTTATTAAAACTATTTACAGTTGCTTTTATGTTTATGCTACCACTTGGGTTTATGGCACAAACTATAAAAGGGAAAATTACAGACAAATCTGGTAGTGCATTACCTTTTATGAATGTTTTGGTTAAAGGAACTTCTATAGGAACAACTACAAGTGATTCTGGAGAGTTTAGCCTAAACGTTAAAAGTTTACCAGCTACATTGGTAGTGTCTTCTATAGGCTACAAAACAAAACAAATTAATGTTACAGATACTTCTTTTCTAAACATTACAATAGAAGAAGGAGATGAGTCTTTAAATGAAATTGTAATTACGGGTTCTAGAGCACCAGCTCGTAGTAATACAAAAAGTCCGTTACCAATAGATATCGTTTCATCTAAAGATTTAGTTTCTACAGGACAAACAACTTTTGATAAAGCTTTACAGTACAAAATACCTTCTTTTAATACGGTACAAACTCCTGTTAACGATGCAACATCTTTATTAGATCCTTATGAAATTAGAAATATGGGACCAAGTAGAACGTTAATTCTTATAAACGGTAAACGTAAAAATTTAAGTGCATTATTGTATACACAAACTTCTCCAGGTAGAGGAGAAACAGGTTCAGATATTTCTGGTATACCAACAGATGCAATTAAATCTGTAGAGGTTTTAAGAGATGGTGCTTCTGCGCAGTATGGTTCTGATGCAATTGCAGGTGTAATAAATATTATATTAAAAGATAGTCCAAATGCAGGTTCTGCAACTTTAAGAACAGGAATTACTTCTGAAGGAGATGGAGAAATGTTTGGTGTAAGTGTAAATAATGGATCTACAATTGGTGATGACAAAGGTTTTATTAATTATACAGTAGATTTTTCTAAAACAAGTTTATCAAATAGACCAGGAACAGTAGATGCTGCTGGTGAAGCTGCAGATTTTGGAGCAAATATTGCAGATGTTCAAGAGTTTTTATCTAGAAGACCAGATGCAGGAAACATTAACGGAGCGCCAGAAACTGCTGCTGCTAAATTTTTAATTAATGGTTCTTATAAATTAAGTGAGCAGTCTAACTTTTATTTTAATGCTGCATTTGTAAATAAGAAAGTAAATTCTTTTGCAAACTATAGAACTCCTTATTGGAGAACCGTTACAGATTTTCCTTATTTAGCAGATTTCTTTCCAGGAGACAACCCAAATACAGCAGGAGGTTATGATGGTTATGTACCAACTTTTGAAGGAGATTTAAATGATTACAATGCTACTGTTGGTTTTAAATCTGTAATTAACGATTGGAATGTTGATGCAAGTTTTACAACCGGTGGAAACTCGCAAACTTATAAAGTAAACAACTCTCATAATAGAAACTTTGTGTATTCTCCTTCTACTTGGGTAGATGCTAATAACAACGGAACAATTGATGATGGTGAAGTTACAGAAGGTTCTCAATTATATAGAGAAAACAGTAAAAAATCTTTTGATCCAGGAGGAACTTCGTTTTCTCATAATGTTGGTAATATTGATGTTTCTAAGATTCTTTCTGATAATTTAAGTGTTGCTTTTGGTACAGAATTTAGATATGAAACTTTTGAAATTATAGAAGGTGAATTAGGTTCTTATGATGGTGGAGGGGCAGATTCTTTTGCAGGAAATAGCCCAGAAAATTCAGGACAATTTACACGTTATAACTTTGGTGGTTATGCTTCTTTAAACTGGAATCCTACAGAGAATTTAACTTTAGATGGTACAATTAGAAGTGAAAATTATTCAGATTTTGGAAATGCTTTTGTTTGGAAAGCAAGTGGTGCTTACACAATAAATGATAAGTATACATTAAGAGGTTCTTTGTCTACAGGATTTAGAGCGCCAACATTACATCAAATTTATACACAAAAAGCTCAATATAGTTTTGTGCCAGGTCAAGGTATTCAAGTAGGTGGTTTGGTTAACAATGTATCTTCTCAGGCAGGATTGTTAGGAATACCTAAATTAAAAGAAGAAACTTCTACAAACTTTACTTTAGGTTTAGGAGGAAAAGTAAACAGAAACCTAAGTTTTACAGTAGATTATTATAGTATTAATGTAGAAGATAGAATTGTTCTAAGTACAGAAATTACACCACCAGCTTTACCAGCATTTGATGGTTTATCAGATTTAAGCTTTTTCGTAAATGCTTTAGACACTAAAACTTCTGGTTTAGATGTTGTAATTGGTTATAATAAAATAGAATTAGGAGATGGTAAATTAGGATTTAATTTATCGGGTAACTATACGATCAAAAATGAGAGAGATGGCGAAGTTAAAAACCCTGCTTCTGTAGCTGCTACAGGTCAGTCTGTTGTTAATGCAACTCAAGAAGCATTGTTTTTTACTTCAAGGCCACAAACAAAATGGATTTTAGGTTCTACTTATGATATTAATAAGTGGGGATTCTCTTTAAACAACACGTATTTTGGTAAAACAACATTTAAACAACAAGGTTTAGATGCTAATTTAAGAACAGAGTTTACACCAAAAGTTGTTACAGATTTAGGAATCAACTTTAACGCTACAGAAAAGTTAACTTTAGCTTTAAACGTTAATAATTTATTTAATGTTTTACCAGAATGGAGCTTTAAAGCAGAAAACGCAGCAGGAACAGCAATTATTAATGATCCGGCAGCAATTAAAAATCAATCTAACTTGATAACTTTTAACCAACGTTATTCTCAAATGACGTATGATGGTTACCACTTTAGCCAGTTAGGTACAATGTTTAATTTATCTTTAAACTACCAGTTCTAAAGAATAATTATATTTGATTAATTGAAAAACGCTACTTGAAAAAGTAGCGTTTTTTTTATATTTATATTGAAGAAATATTAGTCCTTTTTAAGAGAAAGTGTTTCGTTTTCGAATTCACCAAATGTAAAATACTGAATCCAATCTCCTAAGTTTATGTAAGTAGAATTTTCTTTTAGTTTTATTTCTAAAGGAAGGTGTCTGTGCCCAAAAACAAAATAATCGTAGTGTTTTTGTGTTAGCTTCTTTTTACAATATTGTACTAGCCATTCGTTATCTTCTCCTAAAAACTTAGCGTCTTCATCACCAGAAATCATTTTGTTTTTTACAGACATATATTGTCCTAATTTAACACCTAAATCTGGGTGAAGCCATCTAAACATCCATTTAAATAAAGGAAAAGTAAATACTTTTTTCATGCGTTTATAGCCTTTATCTCCTGGGCCTAAACCATCACCATGTCCTATTAAAAAAACTTTATTATTTATTTTAAACTCTTGCGGACTGTGAAATACAGGAATATTTAATTCCTTTTCAAAATAATCGTTCATCCATAAATCATGGTTTCCAACGAAAAAATAAATAGGAATTCCAGCATCTTTAATTTCTGCAAGTTTTCCTAAAACCCTAACAAATCCTTTAGGTACAACTGTTTTGTATTCGAACCAAAAGTCGAACAAATCGCCTAATAAAAAAATAGCTTCAGCATCTTTTTTAATAGTATTTAACCAATTTACAAACCGTTGTTCTCTAGGAAAACTAGCTTCTGCAGTTGGTGCTCCTAGATGTTGATCTGAAGCAAAATATACTTTTTTGTTATTGGCTGTAGTAATAGAAATCATTGCTACAAAGTAAAGCTATTCGTTGTTAGTTTCCAACTCTAAAACTTTTTGAAGCATTTTGTCGTCTTTATGTATAATTCTATAAAAACCAACATCGCCAAAAAGTACGTTTGCAATAGATGCTTTTAAGTATTTCTTGATGCTTTGTTTTGTTCTAAAAGAAGGTTTTATTTTGTCTTTAATTTCTGATAAATAAGTATTGTATATTTTGTCGTCTGTATCAAAATCATTTATAAAAGATTCGATATTCCAAGTAGATAATTCTTTTCTATTATTATCTACGTAACCAAAAGCAAAATCGTTAATAGTATTAAAATAATATCTATTCATGTAAGAAGTTGTGTCTACGGCAACAAAAACATCAGGAATAATACCACCACCGCCATATACTATTTTTCCTTTAGGTGTTTTAAAACTTAAAGAATCTACTACTTTTATACTGTCTTTATTTAGTAATTCTCCTCTATTAATTCTTTCTTGATAGTCTTTATAATAGTTGCTATTTCCGTTACCAGAATATGGTTTTTGAATAGATCTACCGGTTGGTGTGTAATAACGAGCAGTAGTTAATCTTACTGCAGAACCATCGCCTAAATCCATTTCTATTTGCACCAAACCTTTACCAAAAGAACGTCTACCAATTATGGTTCCTTTGTCGTTGTCTTGCAAGGCACCGGCAACAATTTCTGATGCTGATGCTGAGTTTTCGTCAATTAAAACATATAAACCACCTTTTTCAAAATCTCCTTTAGATGTTGCAAAAGATTCGTCGATATCGCCTTTATTGTCTTTTGTAAAAACAATTAATTTATCGTCTTCTAAAAACTCATCAACAATACTATTCGCAATGTCTATAAAACCACCGCCGTTGCCACGAAGATCTAAAACTAAATCTGTCATACCATCGTCTATTAAACTATTTAATGATGATTTAAATTCTGAATACGTGTTTCTTGCAAAACGATCTAATTTTATATAGCCAATAGAGTCGTTAATCATGTAAGATAAATCTACACTTTTAATGTTTACTTTACCGCGAGTAACATCTACGGTAAAAATAGAATCTGTACTTTTTCTATAAATTTGAAGCTCTACTTTGGTACCAGGTTCTCCTTTTAAGTATTCTGGCACTTTGTTAGCAAAAACATTTACACCAAACTTGTTAAACATATTTTGCCCAAATAAAGTGTCTTGGTTTGCCATTAAGATTCTGTCGCCGGCTTTAATACCTGCTTTAATACTTGGACCTCCTTTTATAGGCTGAATTACGGTAATTGAGTCTGAAATCATTCTAAATTGAACACCAATACCAACAAAATTACCTTGCATGTTTTCTTTAACAGCTTGTAAGTTTTCTTTAGGAATATAAACAGAATGTGGGTCTAGTTTACCCAACATTTGTGTAATTGCACCATCTAATAAACTATCTGTAGAGACTTTGTCTACATAATCATTTTCTATAAAATTTATAAGTTTTTTTATTTTTTGTTCTTGAGAAGAGCTTTTCGAAAAAGACATTAAACTGCTAGAGTTTCCGCCAAAAGATAATCCTATTAAAATTCCAAAAACAACAGCAACTGCAAGAAATAATGGAAGGTTTTTTTTATTCATAAGGTAAATTCATTAATTCTACGCCAGCCTTTTCTAAAAATTTTAAACCAGAAAGATCTTTGTATGCATTTGCATAAACAACTCTTTTAATACCTGCTTGATGAATTAATTTACTGCATTGCGTACAAGGAGATAAAGTAATGTAAAGTGTTGCGCCTTTTGCAGATTGAGTAGAACTTGCAACTTTTAAAATTGCGTTTGCTTCTGCGTGTAAAACTTCCCACTTTGTGTCTCCGTTATCATCTTCACAACAGTTGTCAAAACCCGTTGGGGTTCCGTTAAATCCGTCTGAAATAATCATTCTATCTTTTACAATTAAAGCACCTACTTGTTTGCGTTTACAATGAGAAAGTTTGCCCCATTCTAAAGCCATTCTTAAGTAAGCTTTGTCGTATTTTAATTGCTTCTTTTCTGTCATAGTTTACGAAAGTATAAAGATTAATAGAATTAAGACGTTAATTATTAGTCAAAATTGATAGTTACCAAAAAACTCTGTCTAACATCATTTGTATAGAAAAACCGATTACGATAGAAGAACAAACTAAAATCCAATCTCTTCTTGTTACCTTAAAAAAGTTTTGTAAAAGAGTACCAATTATTAATATTCCTAAAACAATTATTATTTGTGCAGCTTCTATACCAACAGCAAATTCTAATAAAGGCATTAATTTATCATCTTCTTTACCAATCATCATTTTAAAATAATTAGAAAAACCTAAACCGTGAATTAAACCAAAAAATAAAGCAAATACTAAGTTGGTGTTTTCTTTACCATAAGATGATTTTTTAGCTGTAAAAACATTAATTACACCCGTAATAAAAATAGTAACTGGTATTAAAAACTCTATCAGTTTCATATCTATATTTAAAATACCGTAAGCAGATAAAGCTAAGGTTATAGAATGACCAATGGTAAAAAGTGTAACCAACCATAAAACTTTTTTTAGTTGGTTAAAACTGAATACTACAGCTAAAACAATTAAAAATAAAATATGATCGTAAGCATTAAAGTCTAACACGTGGTTAAGACCCATTTTAAAGTATAAAATAAAATCGTCCATTTTTGTTGAATTTAGAGGAAAATCAAAGATATTAAAAACTTAAAACAACTCTAAATTATTTTAGAAACTATTATTGGTAAACCAAACTGGTTTACCAATAATAATATGGTTATATTTGTGTTGTTGGCTTGTTTTGAATTGGTTTAGTTTTTTGTAAATCATTTAATTAGTCTCTAAAAAGTACTGCTTTTGAACTAGTATTTACCATTTACTTATTTTTAAAATAATCTTTGATGAAAAAATATCTTCTAATTTATATAGTAATTCTTTTCTTTAATACTCATGATTTTGAAGCTCAAGAAAAATTTGTAGCTAGTATTTCTGAATATAACGAGGCAATTAAAAAAGCAAAAGCTGGTGATGTACTTATTCTTAAAAATGGTGTTTGGAAAGATGTCGAAATTAATGCTTACGGTAAAGGTACTAAAGAGTTGCCAATTGTAATAAAAGCAGAAACTGCCGGTAAAGTTATAATTACAGGAAATTCTACCTTAAATATCTATGGAGAATTTATTATTGTTAGTGGTTTATGGTTTAAAAACGGAAATTCTACTTACAAGTCTGTTGTTCAGTTTAAAAAGAATACCAAGTTTTTTGCAAATAATTGCCGATTAACAAATTCTACAATTTCTTACTTTAAAGTTACGCCAGGTATAAAAGATCATTGGGTAGATATTTGGGGTAAAAATAATAGAGTAGATCATAATAATTTTACTGGAAAAACAAGTACTGGTACAACATTAGTTGTTTGGTTAAAAGGAAACGAGCATATAGAAAATAATCATAGAATTGATAATAATTTATTTGGTTTTAGAGAAGAACTTGGTGAAAATGGCGGGGAAACAATTAGAATAGGAACCAGCACAAATTCGATGAAATCTTCTAAAACCATCGTAGAAAGAAATGTCTTTGCAAGTTGTAACGGAGAAATAGAGATTATTTCTAATAAATCTGGAGATAATATTTTTAGAGATAATTTGTTTGTTGGAAGCAAAGGAACTTTAACATTAAGACACGGTAACAATGCTTTGGTAGAAAGAAATGTTTTTTTAGGAAACGGGGTTAGTAAAACTGGCGGAATTAGAGTAATTAATTCTGGTCATATAATCAAAAATAATTTACTAATTGGTTTGCAAGGAGAAGGTTATAGAGGTTCTATTGTGTTAATGAATGGAGTTTTAAACTCGCCTTTAAATCGATATCATCAAGTTAAAAATGTAGACATTCAAAATAATACAATTATAAATTCTGGTCCGTTAGTTTTTGGTGCAGGTAAAGATGATGAGAAAACCTTAGCTCCAGAAAACGTTAATTTTTCTAACAACCTAATTTTTAATAATAAAGCTGCTAATAATATACAGTTTTTAGATGCGGTTTCTGGTATTAATTTCAATACAAATTATATCGATGCAATGGATGCTGATGTTGTTGGGTTTTTAAAAACTAAAATAAACTGGAAAGAATTAAAAAATTATCCAATTCCGACGAAAGAAAATCGAGATTTACTTAAAGTAACTAAGAATAATTTAAGTCCTGTAAAAGATATTGCAAGAAAATTAAGATCAGTATTAAATGCAGGTGCTTTTAATTTAGGTTCAAACAGATTGCCGATTGCTTTAAGTTTAAGAGCAGGACCAGGTTGGAAACCAAAAATAGTTGCACCAAAGGTAAAACCGCAAGAAATATTAGTAAAACCTGGTGTTGCAACTTTAGAAAAAGCTATAAAAAATGCTGTTAAAGGAACTGTTTTAAAATTAGAAGCAGGAGCATTTTTATTGAAGAAAAAAATTAAGATTACAAACGATGTAACAATTATTGGTGCTAAAAATGCAGCTTCTATAATCTCTGTAAGCGACGATGTAGAAAATCAATTAGATTATATTTTTAGAGTTAATGAAGGTGCAACGTTTAAATTGTCTCATGTTACTTTAAACGGAGAAACAAAATCACCTAAATACGCCATTGTATCACCAAACAAGCAAGAAGGCGGTTTGTACAAAGTATTTGTAAACAATGTGATTTTTAAAAATTTTAAAAACAAAAACGGCGGTAGTGTTTTTAAAGCTTACAACGGTACGTTAGCAGATACTTTAAGTTTTAAGAATTCTAAATTCGAAGATAATTATAGGGGTTTAAATTTATCTTACGATAAAGATATCTTCGGAAAAATTAATGCAAATAATATCATTTTACAAAATTCTGTTTTTAAAAATATTGAAGGTGAAGCGTTAAATTATATCAGAAAAATACCATCACCAGAAATTCTTGGTGGGAATTTAGTTGTTAAAAATTGTGTTTTTAGCAAGGTGAACAATAAAGAGAAAGGACAATTTTTAAAGACCAACGGAATACATAAAGTAACAATATCTAATTCTGTTTTTGAGAAAAGTTATAATATTAAAGTTCCTTTGGATTTAAAAGGGAGTAATAATATTATGTCTAATTGTTTGATTTTTTCTAGTGGATTTGTAAAAGTTAGCAAAAACGCGAAGAAGATAAATTTAATTTATAAGAACCCTAAATGGGAAGATCAAGTCTTGTTTATTCCTAGTGAGAAATCAGAATTATTAAAGAAAAATAATAAAATAGAACGCATTGGCTTACTACAATAAAAGCTAGTTTCTAAAATGAAAAAAAGGATCTCTTTGTTTTTTTTCTTCGGATTATAGCTGTTTTTACTCACGATTTTTAAAATATTGATGCGCATATTAAAGTAAACGATTTGAAGAAAGTGTTTTTAACAAATTGTACCCAAAACTTATTACAGGTTTAAGGGTGCAGCAATGTTAATATCAATATTGAAAAAACATTTAATTTAAAAAGAATTAGATACTTGTAATTTTTTAACAATTTTTAGGTGAAATACATTTTAAAAACGGTTAAAAATTATCGTAAATTCAGCAATGCTTTTTTACCCTTAATTTCTTATTAATACAAAATATTTCAAAAATTGAAATATAAAACCTATATTTGGTTTACCAATTTGGTAAACCAATTGTGATTTTAGCAGAAATTACTTACTAAATTGTACATTTTAGCAACAAAACATTAACTACATTTTAAAAATTTTATGAAGAATTTAATTTTAGTAATCACTACTTTATTTTTATTCATTTCTTGCAATGAAACATCAGTCAATAGTATTTTAGTAAACAATTCATCAGAATTATTAGATGCTGTAAAAGAATTAAAAGCGGGTGATGAAATAGTATTAAAAAAAGGAACTTACAAAGATGTAGAAATTAAACTGATTGGAGAAGGAACCGAAAACAATCCAATTAAACTAAAAGCAGAAACGCCAGGAGAAGTTTTTATAGAAGGTGCCTCTAGCTTAGAAATTAGTGGAGATTACCTAGAAGTAAGCGGTTTATTTTTTAGAAACGGACACTCACCAAAAACAAATGTTATCGCTTTTAGAACAAGTCCTAAAGAAGTTGCCAATCACTCTAAAGTTACCAACTGTGTAATTTTAGATTTTAATAATTTAGAGCGCGATCAAGACAATCTTTGGGTGCAGTTATATGGTAAACATAACGAATTTAGCAACTCTTATCTTGCCGGTAAAACAAATGGTGGTCCAACTTTAAGAGTAGATTTAAAAGGAAATCAAAGCATTAGAAACTATCATAAAATTATCAATAATCACTTTGGTCCAAGGCCAAGAAAAGGTGGTGCAAGAGGAGAAACGATTCAGTTAGGAAGTAGTTTTACATCAATGAGTCCTAGTAACACATTAATTGCAAATAATTTATTTGAAGAATGTAATGGAGAAGTAGAAATCATTTCAAGCAAAACCAATTTCAACATCATTAAAAATAACGTGTTTTACAAAAGTGAAGGTTCTGTTGTTACAAGACACGGAAATTATGTTACGGTAGACGGAAATTATTTTATTGGAGATGGCGTAAACGATCAATATGGTGGAATTAGAATCATTAATACAGGTCATTGGGTAATTAACAACCTATTTTACAAAATAAAAGGTAAGAATTTTAGAAGTCCGATTGCTATAATGAACGGAATTCCTAAGTCACCATTAAACCGTTATAATCAAGTGACAGATGTTGTAGTTGCGTATAATACGTTTGTAGATTCTAGCTCGCCTTGGCAATTTGGTGTAGGTACAAATATTGCGCAAGCAGATGTTTTACCAAAGTCGGAAATAAGATCTGCAAGACCTTTAAGAACCGAAGTTGTAAATAATATTATTTATAATTCTGAAGGTGATGCAAATCCAATTATTGAACACGATAAAGCAGATGGCGTAACATTTGCAAATAATATTATCGATAATAACGGAGTAGAAGTTGAAAACAATCATGGTTTAATTACTAAAGATTTAACCTTAACAGATATAGGTTCAAACTTATCTGTACCAACTTCAGGATTCGATGATGTAGAAGTGTATAAAGGTTACGATTTTGAAACAATTACGAATGATTTATTAGGAAATTCTAGAGAAAAAGCGAATACCATTGGAGCAATTGCAAAAGCTGGAGACATAAATTTAGACTTGTTAGATAAGTCTAAATATGGTGCAGATTGGTTTTCAAACGAAGTAGAAGCAAAAGAAACAACAACACATACCGTTGCAAATGCTTCAGAATTGGTTAGTAAACTTGAAGCAGCAGAAAGCGGAGATATTTTAAGCTTAAATGAAGGTGTTTATAATATTTCAGAATCGTTAATCGTAAACAAAACAATCACAATTCAATCTAAAGGAAATGCTGAAATTGTTTATGCAGGTGCAGAAAATACGCCAGCGATCGAATTACATCCTTATGGAAAACTAACTGTAAAAAACATCAAGTTAAAAGGAACAGGTTCTCAGCAAGCATTTGCGAGTTTAAAAAAGAACATGTCTAATCATTTTGGGTTGGAGGTTTTAGATTCTGAAATCAGTAATTTTAATTATGCTTTAAAAGTGTACAAGCAATCTTTTTCTGAAGAAATCATCTTTAAAAATACAGCAATTTCAGATTGTGAGAACGGTTTAGAATTATCCGAAGAAACAAACGATAGAGGTGATTATAATACTGAGTATTTAACTGTTGATAATTGTAAATTCACAAACGTAAAACAAAACGTTATCGATTATTATCGTGGTGGTTATGATGAGTCTACAATTGGCGGAAACTTATTGGTAACAAATAGTACGTTTACTAATTCTGGTGCTAAAGAAAAAAACGGAATGTTGTTAAATCACAGAGGAATTGTAAATGTAAACATCAATAACAATACATTTAAAAACAACAAAGTACAATTTGTTTCAATTCTTTGGGGAGCAAAAAACAATGTACAATCAAACAACACTTTAATTAATTCTGGTAAAATTAAAACAGAAGAAAACTTAAAACAAACCTTAATGTATTAAGACATTGTAGCGAAAGCTAAGAAATACGTTAACCACAACTTTATATAATTTTTCATGAAAAAACTACCTCTTATAATTGTAGCAATTTTAACAATTGTTGCATGTAAAAACGAATCAAAAAAGAAACAAGAATCTAGTGCTGTTTCAACTACAAATACTATTAAAAAAGCACCAAGCGATGTCATTCCGTTTATGGATAAATGGAAAATCCTTTTAGGAGACGGAACAAAATCTGAAGATTTAGTAGGTTTTCAAAAAGATGGTTTTTTCTATGTAGAGACTGAAAATAATACAGATTGGGTTGTTTATAAAACGCCAAATTCTGGTATAACTTCTAGAACTTCTAGCAATACAAGAACAGAGTTAGGTGAAAAAAAACATTGGATTCCGGAAGAAGGCGGAAAACTGACAGGTACTTTAAAAGTAAAACACGTATCAACTACAGGTGATGCTACAGCAGCTTCGTCATATTCGGTTGTTGTTGGGCAAATTCATAGTGACGAAGGTCATGAAAACGAACCTTTAAAAATCTATTACAAGAAATTTCCAGGTCATACAAAAGGTTCTGTATTTTGGAATTATGAAATCAATACAGAAGGAGATAATATTGGAAGATTCGATTATTCTACAGCAGTTTGGGGACACGATTTTTCTGTAGTTGGTAAAGATGCAACTAGTTATCCTGAAGAACCAGAAAATGGTATTGCTTTAAATGAAGAGTTTAGTTACAAGGTAAACGTCTATAAAGGTATCATGTATTTAACTTTTAAAAGTGAAGGTCATGAAACGGTAACATTTACTAAAAGTTTGATAAAATCGGAATTTGCAACAAGAGAAGCTGTGCCAGAACAAGTTAAACGCGTTTATGCAAATAGAGAAAAAGGTGGAGGTGTTGAAAGAGCTATCGCTTATGCTGGCGAGATTAATTACTTTAAACAAGGTGCTTATAACCAAGCAAACTATAAATCGACAAAATCAGAAATTTATGGTGGAGATATTGCTAAACAATACGAAAACGGAAGTTATGCCGAAGTTTGGTTTAAAACTGCAACCGTAGGAGAGGCAACAGCACCAAATAAATAGCATTTTGAATACAGTTGTATTTATAATGGGAGTTTCTGGTTGCGGTAAAAGCACTATCGGAAACTTATTGGCTAAAGAATTAGAGATTCCTTTTTTTGATGGAGACGATTTTCATCCGGAAAGTAATATTAGAAAAATGTCTAATGGAGAAGCTTTAAATGATGAGGATAGACAAGGTTGGTTAGGGACTTTAAACGATTTGGCGAAAAAACAAATCGAAAACAATAGTTGTGTAATTGTCTGTTCTGCGTTAAAACAAAAGTATCGCGATACATTAAGTTTTGGTATTCAAAATCAAACAAAATGGATTCATTTAACAGGAACCTTTGATCAGATTTATGCAAGAATGCAAAATAGGGCAAACCATTTTATGCCTTCAGCATTATTAAAAACACAATTTGAAACTTTAGAAAATCCTGAAAATGCAATTTCTATTGATATTAGTTTCACACCAGAACAAATTATTAAAAAAATAAAACAGCATATAATGAAAACATCAGAATTTGGATTGTTTGGTTTAGGTGTTATGGGAAAAAGCCTGTGCAGAAATTTAGCCAATAACGGATTTAAAATCTCGATGTTTAACAGACATGTTGATAATGTTGAGGTTGATGTCGCTAAAAATTTCAAAGCACAATATCCAGAATTATCGCAAGCGGAAGCTTTTGATGATATTTCTGTATTTGTAAATTCTTTACAGCAACCAAGACGCATTATGCTAATGGTAAATGCTGGTAAAACAATTGATTATGTGATTGAAGATTTACTGCCTCATTTATCTAAAAATGATATTATTATTGATGGCGGAAATTCTAATTATAAAAAAACGAAAGAACGTTACGATTATTTAAAATCTAAAGGCATTCATTTTATTGGAACTGGTGTTTCTGGTGGAGAAGAAGGTGCTTTAAAAGGACCTTCAATTATGCCAAGTGGAGACAAAGAAGCTTACAATAAAGTCGCTCCTTTTTTAGAAACTATTGCTGCAAAAGATAAACACGGATTGCCATGTTGTACTTATGTTGGACCAGAAGGAAGTGGACAATTTATAAAAATGGTGCATAATGGCATTGAGTATGTTGAGATGCAATTATTGGCAGAAGTAACAACTATTTTAGAAAATTTAGGTCAAAATCCTGATGCCATTTCTAATACTTTAGAATCCTTTAAAAACGATGCGAATAGTTACTTGTTAGAAATTACAATTACTATTTTCAAAAAGAAAGAAGGTGACGATTGGTTGGTGAAAAAGATTTTAGACAAAGCAGGAAATAAAGGTACAGGTAATTGGACTACTATCGCTTCCGCAGAACTTGGTGTGCCAAGTACATTAATTAGTTCAGCGTTGTTTTCAAGATATATTTCGTTTTATAAAGAAGAAAGACTTCAGTTGAATTCATTTTTTAAAACAGAAAGCACATCAGAATTAAATATTACAACTAACCAGATTTTAGAAGCTTATCAATTTGCTAGAATTATAAACCATTATCAAGGATTTAAATTGATTGCAGAAGCTTCAAACAAATTTCAATGGAATCTTAATTTAAGTGAAATTGCAAGAATTTGGACAAATGGTTGCATTATAAGATCAATGTTGATGGAAGAATTGGTTACTGTTTTTAAAGAAACAACAAATATTTTAACCAATGAAGAATTAATCAATTCATTGAAACAATTTAAACCTTCGGCTAAAAAAGTAGTTTCAGAATGTTTATTAAATGATTTAACAACACCAGCTTTAAGTGAAGCTATTCAGTTTTTTAACGGAATTACTACAGCTTACGCTTCGGCAAATGTAATACAGGCACAACGTGATTATTTTGGTGCGCATACTTATTTGAGATTGGATGATGATTCGGGAACATCACATCATACTAACTGGAACTAACAAAATTAACTAACCAACGCATTACTATTATGGACGAAAGCACAAAAAAAAAATCATTTCTTAAAAAAATTATTGCTATTATTTTAGGTTTCGGACCTGGTATTTTTGCTATTGGTTATACTATAGGTACAGGTAGTGTTACCTCTATGATTGTTGCAGGAAGTAAGTTTAATATGGATTTACTTTGGGTATTGTTTTTAAGTTGTTTGTTTTCTGGAATTTTAATGTTTGCCTACGGAAATTATGGTCTAATAACAGGAGAAACTGCACTTTACGGATTCAAAAAACATTTAAAATTTGGTAAAGCATTAGCGATATTAATTATTGTTGGTATCACCTTTGGTCAATGGAATTCTTTAATGGGAATTTTAGGAATCTCATCTAATATTATCTACGAGATTTTAGCTGTCAATTTTGATGGATTAAGTGGTTATAAATATGAAACCGTTTTAATAACAGCAATTGTAATTATTATTACTTTTTATTTATTAATGTTAGTTGGGAAGTATACTTTTTTCGAAAAAATACTAGTCATTTTTGTAACCTTAATGGGTTTGTCTTTTGTGTTGTCATTATGTTTTGTACAACCATTGCCATTAGATGTTGTTAAGGGTTTAATCCCTAAAATACCAGATGTTCCAGGAGGAAAAATGTTAGTAGCAGCTTTTGTTGGTACAACTATGGCTTCTGCAACTTTTTTATCAAGACCCTTATTTGTTAAAGGAAAAGGTTGGACGATTAATAACTTAGATCAACAAAAAAAGGATTCTATTACAGCAGCAATTTTAATTTTTATAATAAGTGGTGTTATTATGGCAGTTTCTGCAGGTGCTTTATTTTACGAAGGTAAAGAAGTAACACATGTTTTAGATATGGCAAATACTTTAGAGCCAGTAGCTGGTAAATGGGCTGTTACAATTTTCTTTTTTGGAGCCTTAAGTGCTGGATTATCTTCAATATTTCCGTGTTTATTAATCGCACCATTATTAATTGCAGATTATCAATCAGGTGAGTTAGATACCAATTCTAAACAATTTAGAATCATCACTTTTATTGCTTGTTTAGTTGCTTTAATTGGTCCTGCTTTTGGTGCAAATCCGATAGAAATTCAAATTTTATCACAAGTATTTAACGTTTTTGTGTTGCCACTTGTAATTCTAGGAATCATCATTATGGTGAATAACAAAAAAATAATGAAAAACTATAAAACCAGTTTGTTTGTTAACATTGGTTTGTTTGCATCGCTACTTTTCGCATGCATCATTTCTTATAACGGAATTATAGCGTTAACAGAATATTTTTAATAGGAACTAAGTAACTTTTAATTTAAAAAATTTAAAATATGTTTAATAGAAAAAATATAACAAGATCTTTAATTGCATGTATACTCCTACTTACATTAAATAGTTGTAAAAAAGAAACTAAAAAACAAGGTGTAAATGATGTGCAAAAAAAGGTATATGCAAGTGAGGTTATTCCGTTTTTTGATCATTGGAAATTAATTTTAGGAGATGGTTCTAATGTTGGTTTTGCAAATAATTTTGAAAATAAAGACTTCTTTTATACGACAAAGGAAAACGGTACAGATTGGGTAGTTTTTAAAGCGCCAAATGCTGGTGATACTCACGGTACATCAAACAACACAAGAACGGAGTTGGCACAAGCAAAAAAGTGGTATCCAAAAACTGCAAACGATAAATTAACAGCGACTCTAAAAGTGATGAATGTTTCTGCCACTGGTGATGCTAGAGTTGCGGCTTCGCATGCTGTTGTTGTTGGTCAAATTCATAGTGCTGACAAGCATGAAAATGAACCACTTAAGATTTTTTATAAAAAATTTCCTGGTCATACAAAAGGTTCTGTTTTTTGGCATTATGAAATTAATACTGCCGGAGAAGACAATGCTGGGAGATGGGATTTTTCTACAGCAGTTTGGGGAAATGATTTTTCTGTAGTTGGCGAAACTGCAAATACATATCCAGATGAACCAAAAGAAGGTATCGCTTTGGGTGAAGAGTTTAGTTATGAAGTTGAGGTAAAAGACGGAATAATGAAATTGACATTTACAAGCAAAGGCCATGAAACAAAAACGTTCACAAAAAATTTGATTGAATCTGAGTACACCACAAAAAAAGATATTCCAGAGCAAACTCAAAAACTTTTTGTGCCAATTGGTCAAGATGGTGTCGAGCGTAAAGATGCTTATACAGACGAAGGTTGTTTTTTTAAATTAGGAGCATATAATCAAACAAACGGTAAATCTCCAGAGGTGAATAAAAATTGGTGTTCTGGTGCAGAAACTCATAACGGAAATGTCGGAAAACAATATGCAGACGGAAATTATGCAGAGGTTTGGTTTAAATCAGCAAGTATTTCAGTAAGTGAGACTGCTGTTTCTAACGAAGGTTATTTTACTAAAAACGATTAAAAAAAGTAATATGAATAATAAATTAAAAGGAAAAAATGTATTAGTTACTGCTGGTGCACAAGGTATTGGAGAAGCGATTACAAAACATTTTATAGATAGCGGTGCAAACGTTGCTATTCATTATTTTTCAAGTTCAGAAACTGCAAATAAATTGGTAGCTTATGCTGTAAAAAATAACGTAAAAGCTGTAGCTGTTAGTGGTGATTTAACAAAAGAACAAGAAGCTAACAATGTAGTTGGTAAAACTGTAGAAGCCCTAGGTGGTTTAGATATTTTAATTAACAATGCTGGGTCTTTAGTTGCACGTAATTTATTAGAAGATTTAAAAACTGATTTTTGGTATAAAGTAATGGATATTAACATGACATCTATGATGTTAGTTACAAGAGCTGCAGGTCCTTATTTAGCTAAAAACACAAATAGTAGTATTGTTAATTTAGCATCGCTTGCGGGTCGTAAAGGTGGTCATCCAGGGTCTTTAGCATACGCTACAAGTAAAGGTGCAATATTAACATTTACAAGAGCTTTGGCAACAGAGTTTGGACCTCAAGGTACAAAAGTAAATGCTGTTGCTCCGGGTTTAATTTTAGGAACTTCATTTCACAATACACATACTACAAAAGAGTCTGCAGCAGCTACAATAGCTGGTATTCCTATTGAAAGAGCTGGTAATGCAGATGATGTTGCAAGAGCCGTTTTATTTTTGGCTTCTGAGTACGATGGTTTTATTACAGGCGCAACTTTAGATATAAACGGTGGTGTTTATAACATGTAAAGTAACAAGGTGTAAAATTAGAATTAGAGAGCGCTATTTTTGTAACTAAAATATTATTCATATATTGGTAAACCAATTTGGTAAACCAGTATATTGTCATGAAAAAATATTTTAATTTTCATTTAATTATAGCGCTTTTAATCTTCGGATTTATTTCTTGTAACAATAAAAAGAATGCAGTTGGCGAAAATTCTTTAAAAACTGAATCCTCTCAAGAACATCCTAAACTTATTTTAACTGCTAAAGGTGTTAAAGATATAAGAGCTCAGTTAGGAACTATTCCTATTTTCGATAAATCTTTAGAAGCAGTAAAAAAAGAAGTTGATGCCCAAATTAAAGCCGGAATCAATGTGCCAATTCCTAAAGATTATTCCGGTGGTTACACGCATGTAAGACATAAAAAAAACTGGTTTATACTTCAAAAAGCAGGTTTATTATATCAAATTTTAGATGACGAAAAATATGCCAAGTATGTAAAAGACATGCTAATGGAATATGAAGCGTTGTATAAAACTTTGCCATTACATCCCAAAACAAGATCTTATGCAAGAGGAAAATTATTTTGGCAATGTTTAAACGATTCTAATTGGTTGGTATATGTAAGTCAGGCTTACGATTGTATCTATAATTACCTAACGGAAGAAGAACGAAACAAATTAGAAACAAATTTATTTAGACCATTTGCAGATCACATTTCTGTGGATAGTCCGCAGTTTTACCAACGTGTGCACAATCACAGTACTTGGGGAAATGCTGCTGTTGGAATGATTGGTTTGGTTATGGATGACGATGAATTAATCAATCGAGCTTTATACGGAATTAAAGATTTAAAATTAGATGCTAATAAAAAAGATGACGATGGTGGTTTTTTAAACAAAGACGGAAAAGCAGGTTTTTTAGCAAATATAGAAGAGCCTTTTTCGCCAGATGGTTATTATAATGAAGGACCTTATTATCAGCGTTATGCAATGTATCCGTTTTTGGTTTTTGCAGAAGCATTACATAATGTAAAACCAGAACTTAAAATTTTTGAGTATAAAGAAGGTGTACTTCTAAAATCTATAAATGCACTATTAAATTTATCTGATGCAGATGGTGAGTTTTTCCCATTAAACGATGGTCAAAAAGGAATGTCTTATTACACAAATGCTTTGGTAACAGCTGTAGATGTGTCTTATCATTTTGGCAATCAAGATCCTGGTTTGTTATCAATTGCTAAAGAACAAAATAAAGTATTGTTAGACGATTCTGGTTTGGCAGTAGCTCTTGGCATCAAAAGCGGAAAAGAAAAAACGTTCACTAAAAAATCTATCAACTTATCCGATGGTCCTGAAGGAAAACAAGGTGGTGTGGGTATTTTGAGAAACGAAAATTTAGAACTTGTTTTTAAATATGCAGCACAAGGTTCTAGTCACGGACATTATGATAAATTGTCATATTCGTTATATGAAAATGGAGAAGAAGTTATCCAAGATTACGGATTATCACGTTTTGTAAATATCGAACAAAAAGGAGGCGGAAATTACCTAAAAGAAAACAAAACCTGGGCAAAACAAACCATTGCACATAATACAGTTACTCAAAATGAAACCTCTCATTTTAAAGGTAAATACGATATAGGAAGTTTACATCATTCTGATTTGAATTATTTTTCTTCGGATGATAAAAATGTACAAGTAGTTAGTGCTATCGAAAAAAATGCTTATCCAGGAACTACAATGTTGCGTACAATGGCTATTATTAAAGACAAAGATTTCGAAAAGCCTTATATGCTTGATATTATGAAGGTCACATCCGCGACAGCGAATCAATATGATTTTCCTTTTTATTATTTCGGACAAGTATTACAAACAAATTTTGAATACAATTCACCTGAAACTCTAAAACCGTTAGGAAGTAAAAATGGTTATCAGCATTTATATTTAGAAGGCTCAGGTAAAGCATCAGAAGAAAACACTAGGTTTTCATGGTTTAACAATAATAAATTTTACTCGTTAACTACAATTACCAACACAAAAGACGAATTACTATTCACTAGAATAGGTGCTAACGATCCAGAATTTAATTTACGTCGTGATCCGGCTTTAATGTTAAGAACTAAAAATGCTAAAAATAGAACATTTGTTTCTGTAATAGAATCTCACGGAAGTTATAGTGCGGTGTCAGAATCTGCAGTAAACTCTAAAACTAGTATAAAATCAATAAAAACACTTTTAGATACAGATAAATATACAGCAATTGAGATTATTAATATAAACGGTAATGTAAAATTGTTTATCACAGCAAATAAAAACAATTCAAAAGAAGCAAAACACAATTTAACAATTAACAATAAGAATTATAAATGGTCTGGTTCTTATTATTTCAATTAAAGCAAAATAAATACAAATAAAAATGAAAAGATTTAGCGAAAAGTACATTGTAGCAAAAGACATGGAGTGGGAAAAACTTGGTGGAGGAGTTTCTAGAAAATTTTTAGGTTACGATAATCAAATTATGATGGTAAGTGTGAAGTTTGAAAAAGGAGCTTTAGGTGCGCCACACCAACATTTTCATACACAAGCTACATATTGTGTGTCGGGAAAGTTCGAATTTGAAATTGATGGTGTAAAGCAAATAGTTGAAGCTGGAGATGGTGTTTACATTGAGCCAAATTTATTACATAGTGCAGTTTGTTTAGAAGAAGGACAGTTAATAGATACGTTTAGTCCCGTTAGAGAAGACTTCTTAACAGGTGATGGTCCTTCATACTTTAGTGATAAAGAATCCTAAATAGATAAAAAAAGCCCTAAATATTGAGGTTTTTGTGAAATTTTTAACAAAATTTTGTTTAATTCAAAAAATAGGGTATATTTGGTAAACCAATTTGGTAAACCAGTTTGGTAAACCATGAATATTTCTTTTGGAAATTCAGTAATAATTTTCAAGTTTTAATGATTAGATATAGCAGTATTTATTCTTAAAATGTATTACCAAAATCTCTAAAAGAAATATTTAATTAAACAAATTAATTCAAATACAATTAACTATGAACTTAAAAATTAAGTTAGTATTTATTGCAATGCTTTTACTAAGTGCGGTTAACTATGCGCAACAGAGTGTTACAGTAAAAGGAAATGTTACGTCCAAAACAGATGGCGAGCCAATTCTTGGTGCCAACATTATTGTTCTCGGGACTACAACAGGAACAAGTACCGATTTTGATGGAAACTATCAAGTTAAAGTGAAAAGCGGAGATGTAATTCAATTCTCTTATTTAGGGTTTGTTACAAAGAAAGTAACTTTCACAGATCAAAAAACAATTAATGTACAATTAGTAGAAGATGCAAGTACATTAGATGAAATTGTAGTTGTAGGTTATGGTACGCAAAGAAAAAGTCATTTAACAGGTGCTATTTCTAAAGTGAAAAATGAAAAATTAGATCAGATTGCAGTTTCTAGGGTAGATGATGCTTTAGTTGGGCAAGTTTCTGGTGTAAATATTCAGGCTACAGAAGGAGAAGCAGGTTCTGCGCCAACAATTAGAATTAGAGGTACGGGTTCTATTACTGGTAATTCAGGTCCTTTAGTTGTAGTAGATGGTATTGTTGTAGATTCAGATTTCTTAGGATCTATGGATATGAATGATGTAGAATCTTTTGAGGTTTTAAAAGATGCAGCTTCTGGTGCAATTTATGGTTCTAGAGGTGGTAATGGTGTTATAATGATTACTACAAAAAGTGGTAAATCTGGTAAAACAAAATACTCTTATAGTACTTTTACTGGTTATAAAACGGCTAGACAAAGTGATGCATACTATAGTTCTGTAACAGGTAGTGCTCAAGAAGAATTAAACTATACTTATGGTTTAACAGATAAAACTAAATACAAGTTATTATTAGGTAACCAAACTAATTGGCAAGATGTTATTTTTGATGGTGGTTCTATTACAAACCATGCATTTAGTGTTCGTGGTGGAAACGACAGATTAAAATTTAGTGTTGCCTTAAATTATTTACATGATGAAGGTGTTCTTTTAACAGATGATTTTAAGAAATATAACTTTAATGGTAAAATTGAATACGATGTAACTAAAAAATTAACTGTAGGTGCTCGTTTTAATCCTTCTTATAATGAAAGAAGAAGATTCGATGGTTCTACACACGATATTTTAAGACAACCATCTTGGTTGCCAGTATATTTAGATGAAGATAACATTCAGTTTGTTAACAGATTTAGAGATAATGGTAAATACGCAGATGCTCAAGTTGGTGATTATGCAATACAACGTATGTTTGATGATTATGATTTAGTTGCAGGTGCACCAAGTACTGGTAGTGGTATCGATATTAGTAATACTTCTAATACAAACCCAGCAGCAAAAATTTTAGAAAGAGACAGAAGAGATTTTAAATTAAAGTTATTCGGAAGTTTATATGCTAAATATAAAATTAATGATGATTTAAACTTTAGAACAGCAGTTTCTGGAGATTATTCAAGAACAAGACAATCTAGATATCAAGGTGTAGAATCTAACAGAAACGGTGCAAGTGCATCTAGATTAGATAGTACAATGATTAAGTCTTATCATATTGTTGTAGATAATATTTTATCTTACAATAAAGATATTGGTAAACACAATGTAGGTGCGGTTGCTGGTATTACTGCAGAAAAAACAAAGTTAGATTTCGAAAGTGTACAAGGTTCTGTTTTTGAAGATGATACTAGACCTTATATTAATGCTGCTGCAAGTATAACAGATAGAAATCAATATGAATTTGAAAACACATTATTATCTTTCTTTACAAGAGTAAATTATGTTTTTGATGATAGATATTTAGCTTCTGCAAGTTTTAGAAGAGATGGTAGTTCTGTTTTCGGACCAAACAATAAGTACGGTAACTTCGTAGCATTATCTGGTGGTTGGAATGTACATAATGAAGAGTTTTTACAAGATAGTAAAATCGTAAATAGGTTAAAATTAAGAGTTAGTTACGGTGTAACTGGTAATAACGATTTTAGAACAGGTAACCGTTTAGTAGACAACTATCCTTATTTAGCTATTTTAGATGATACTACAACTGGTGTTTCTCAAGGAAATGCATCTTTAGTTGTAAATCCTTTAAATATTGCAAACCCAGATTTAAAGTGGGAAAGACAAATAGAATTTAACCCAGGTGTAGATTTTAGTTTATTTAATAATTTTCTTACAGGTTCTGTAGATTATTATTCAAGAACATCAGATCAGTTATTATTATATAACCCAATATCTTCAACTACAGGTTTTACTAATGCATTAGTTAACTTAGGTGAAGTAGAAAATAGTGGTATCGAGGTTGAGTTAAGAACTAGAAATATTTCTAAAGAAAACTTTAAATGGTCTTCTACATTCTTAGGTTCTAAAAACAAAAACACTTTAAATGATTTTGCAGATTCTAATGGGCAAATTCAAAATGTAGATGGTAAAAGAGCTGCAGAATGGATTAATTTAGAAGGAAACCCAATTTCATCTTTTTATGGATGGGTAGTAGAAAGAGATATTCCTAGAGAATTCTTAAGCAATCCTTTTCACCCAATTGGTGCAGAAGCGCAAGATGTTTACGTAAAAGATTTAAACGGAGATGGTTTAATTGATGATGATGATAAGACAATCTTAGGTAATCCTTATCCAGATTTTGTATGGAGTTTATCTAACGAGTTTAAAGTAGGAGCTGTAGATTTTAGCTTTATGTTTCAAGGAAGTCATGGTGCAGAAATTAGAAACATGGGAGATCAATACATCTTAAATCACTTTAACAGTGGTCAAGACTTTATCTCTACTACACCAAACCAAGGGTTTATTAAGCAAAAAATATTTACAAATGATATTATTCAAGATGCTTCTTATATCGCTTTAAGAAATGTAAACATTGGTTATACTTTTAACAGAAGTATTTTAGATAAAATTAAAATGTCTAAGATGAGAGTTTACCTATCTGGTCAAAACCTTATGTACTTAACTGCAAGCGATTATACAGGTTTCAATCCAGAGTCTATAAACACTACAAGTGCAACAACTTATGGTTACCAAAGAGCAGGTTCGCCAGTGTTTAGTACTGTTACTTTAGGTTTAAATGTAGAGTTTTAAGAAACAATGAATTTTAAAAAAGATAATATTATGAAACAAATTAAATTTTTAATTGTACTTGTAGTAGCTGTATTTGTTTCTTCATGTGAAGACACATTTTTAACACCAGACTTAAAAACAGGTATTAGTGCAGAAGCATACTTTACTACAGAAGCAGAAGTAGAAGCAGCTGTAATAAATATGTACGATGGTATACAAGGTTTTAACGCCTTAAAAGACACAGGTTCTGGTTTAAACCATGGAGTTCAAGTAGAGTTCTATGTAACAGAAATGAGAAGTGATAATACAAGAACTAAGAGTCAAGAAGGAGATGCTGCTCAGTTTGAATTCTATACAATAGAATCTACAAACGGTATTGTAGCAGATTATTATAGAAGTTACTATAACGTAATTTATAGAGCTAACTTAGTATTAGAAAACTTAGAAGCTGCTGGTGCCTCTAGCGCACAGTTCGAAGCAGAAGCTAAATTTGTAAGAGGTTATGCTTACTTTAACTTAGTACGTTTATTTGGAGACATTCCATTAATCGATAAAGTAATTGCACCTTTAGATTTAGAAACTTCTTTTACAAGAGTAGCACAAAGCAATATCTACGATTTAATTGTAAGCGATTTAGAATCTGCAGTAGCAAATCTAGATGATACTTTTAAAGATAGAGCATCAAAAGCAGGTGCAGAAGGTTTATTAGCCAAAGTATACTTAACTTTAGGTAGATATGGTGAAGCACAAAGCTTATTAGAATCTATAATGAATCCATCTAGAGGATTTGGTTTAGAATCAGACTTTAAAGATGTATTTTATAACGAAGGAAATAAAGAAACTATTTTTTCTATAGGTTTCTTACCAGGTTCTAATGATGACAGTCAGAATTTTTCTGCAGAATGGTTAAATGCTGTAGGTAGAACAAGCGGTGTAAACTATGTTACTTTAGATGCAAAGGCAGCTTTAGACGCTTTAGGTGGTGACAGAACAGCGTTATCTTATAGAGAAGATTCTGGTCAGGCAGGACAATACCAAGTAGTAAAATATTTGCCAAACGGAGATGATAGTTTAGGAATTCCTGTAACTTCAGAAGACCCTACATCAGCAGGAAACGATTGGATTGTATTAAGATATGCAGATGTTTTATTAATGCATGTTGAAGCTATAATGGCTGGATCTTCAGAAACATCTTCTCAAGAAGCAAAAGATTCTTTTAATGCAGTTAGAGCAAGAGCTAATATGCCAACAATTGATGCATCTACTCCGATTACTAAACAAGATTTATTAGACGAAAGAAGAGTAGAGTTAGCTTTTGAAAATCACAGATTTTTTGATTTAGTAAGAATGGGAGAAGCACAAAATGTGTTAAGTTCTTTCTCTAATGCTTATGGATTAGGTTTTACAGGTACAGATTTATTATTACCAATTCCTCAAGTAGAAATTGGTTTAAGCAACGGTCTTTTATCTCAGAATCCTGGATATTAATTTTAAAATTTAAAAAGAAATAATCATGATTAGATTAAACAATAAAAAATACAAATTTACTAACGTAATGAGTTTACTCATTATGTTAGTATCATCAATAGCTTTTATATCTTGTGAAGAAAATGAATTACCAGAAACAGGTTCTATTCCAGATTTAACACCTCCTTCTGCTAACTTTTCTTATGTAGCTTCTACAGGAGATTTTAAAACAATTTTATTTACAAATTTATCTGAAAGTTCTTCAGATTTTACATGGAGTTTTGGTGATGGAGGAACATCAACAGAAGCAAACCCAGAATATACTTATGCTGCCGGAGAAGGAACTTATTCAGTTAAGTTAATTTCTAAAGATGGAAACGATTTAACAGACGAAATTACATTAGATGTAGATGTAGTTGATGTTTTAGTTCCTGTTTTTGAGTGTCCAAGTTTCGAGTGTGATGATAGATCTGTTTGGGGAGGTGGTAATGCATCTAGTCCATATTCAGGTTCTGGTTCTCCAACTCCTGCCGATGGTACAACTGGTGCTAAAATTAGTGCAAATTCTACATCTAAGTTTTTAGATCAAACAATTTTAGTTTCTGCAAATACTAGTTACGTAGTTTCATTTTGGTACGTTAGTAAATCTTCTGGTACACACGCTGGTAAATTATTAATTGAAGACAAAGATGATAATACAGCATTTATAAACGAGAATGTTCCTTTAAGTGCTAACTCTTCTACTTACGAGCCAATTTCTTATACTTTTACAACAGGTGCAACTACAGAAAATCTTAGATTTTTTATGGCAGCAGGTGATGTAGAAACTAGATTTGATTTAGTAGAAATTAAGAAAAATTAAAGATTAAAAAAGTAAAACGAATTCACCTTTTTTAAGGTGAATTCGTTAACAATAAATAGTAATTTAAAAGATGTAATAGTATTGAAAGTATTGAAATTGATTCTTTCACATAGATGTAACTTAATATGTTTGGTAGTGTAGTAAGTTTTTATATATTTATACCACTTATTTGGTTAACCAGTTTTTTAATTTAAATCATTGAATATGAAATTAGAAGTACTTACTAAAAACGAAAACAAAAAGGTAGAAAATTTTATAATAAAAGGTATTAGAGACCTTATAAATTATAAGAATTTAGAACCTGGAGATAAGTTGCCTTCAGAAAGAATGCTTTCAGAAAAGTTTGAAGTAAGTAGAAGTAATGTAAGAGAAGCTATTCAAAAATTAGAATTCTATGGATTGTTAAAGTCAAGGCCTCAGAGCGGTACCTTTGTTGCAAATATTGGTGTTACGGCTATGAATGGTATGATAGAAGACATCTTACGTTTAGATGAGCCAGATTTTAAATCTTTAGTAGAGACTAGAATTCTATTAGAATTAAAAACTGTAAAGTTAGCTGCATTAAGAAGAACTGAAGAAGATCTTCAAAAAATGGAGCAAGCTCTACAAGCATACAAAGAAAAAGTTTTAAATGGTGAAGATGCAGTTCAAGAAGATTTGTTATTCCATTTAGCTATTGCAAAAGCAAGTGGTAATAGTACCATGAATACTTTTATGTTAATTATTACACCAGAAATTATTACAAAATTCGAAAAATACCATGTTTGTGATTCAGATTTATCTCAAAGAGGTATAGCAGAACACCAAGCAATATTTGATGCTATTAAAAGTGAAGATACACAATTAGCAAAACAAAAAATGAAGGATCATTTTAAAGAATTGTATCAATATTGCTATCAAACAACTTAATTTTAAGCAATATATTCTATTTTTCTTATCATTTTTTTAAATTAATCTAAAAATAAAAATTTTAGATAAGTATTTTCTCATATAAAAACTTTAAATTTGGTAAACCAAACTGGTAAACCAATACAGTTTAATAATATTAACTAACTAAAATGAAGGTAAAAGGTTTAAGATGGTGGGTTGTAGGCCTTGTGGCATTAGCAGCTGTTATTAACTACATAGATAGGCAAGCTTTTGGTGCTTTATGGCCAGATATTGCCAAAGAATTATTTCCAGAAATGACTTCTGATGAAACAAAATTGATATATGGTACTATCTCTGCTGTATTTATTATGTCTTATGCTTTTGGACAAACAATATTTGGGAAAATTTTTGATTGGATTGGTACAAGAATTGGTTTTGCTTTATCTATAGGAATTTGGTCTTTAGCAACTATGATTCATGCATTCGCGCAAGGAGTGTTAAGTTTTTCTGTTTTTAGATCAATTTTAGGAATTGCAGAAGCTGGTAATTGGCCCGGAGCCGCAAAAGCAAATGCAGAGTGGTTTCCTACTAAAGAAAGAGCTTTAGCACAAGGTATATTTAATTCTGGTGCAGCTGTAGGTGGTATTGTAGCATACCCTATTATAGGTCTTCTTTCGATTTATTTATCTTGGCAAGCTATTTTTGTTTGTGTTGGTTTGTTAGGTTTATTATGGTTAGTTCCATGGCTATTTATTGTAAAATCTTCTCCAGAAAAACATCCATGGTTAACAGAAGAAGAGAAAACATATATTCTAACGGGGCAAAGAATAGAAGATGATAAAGGAAATTTAATAGAAGAATACAATCCGCCAACTGCAGAATTATTAAAAAGAAAAGAAAGCTGGGGTGTTATTATAGCATCTGCTGCTATCGATCCAATTTGGTGGCTATTTATAGTATGGATTCCTATATATCTTAACGAAGTTTTTGGTTTAGATGTTAAAGAAATTGCATTTTCAGCTTGGGTTCCTTATGTAGGTGCTATGTTGGGCGCATGGGCAGGTGGTCTTATAGCTCAAAATAGATTATCAGCTGGTTGGTCCGTAGATAAAACAAGAAAGATGGTAATAACTTTAGGTTGTATAATGATGATTCCTTGTTTTATTTTATTAAGAACACCAGGAACTGCTGTTAATGCAGTTATAATTATGGCTGTTTTATTGTTTGGCTTTCAAGTAGCTATAGGTAATGTACAAACTCTACCAAGTGATATGTTTAGTGGTAAAGTTGTAGGAACTTTATCTGGTTTTGCAGGAACAGCTGCGAAATTGGGAGCTTTTGGATTAACCATATTAATACCATTATTAACCACTGGAGGTAATTATACACCGGCATTTTTAATAGGTGGAGCATTAGCAATTATTGCTTTGTTAGCCGTTTGGATTTTGTGTCCTAAAATTGAACCCCTAAAAACAAAAAATTAAAAAAGAATTATTAAAAGAATAAATTATTAAAATATGAGTAATGCAAATAATAAAGTAGCAATAATCACAGGTGCTACAGGAGGAATTGGTTTCGAAGTAGCAAAAAGATTAGGGCAAGATGGCTTTACTGTTATTTTAAACGGAATTGATGATGAAGCTGGTGCACAAAGATTAAAAGAATTATCTGATGCAGGTATCAATGCAGAATATTATGGTTTTGATGTAACTGATGAAAATGCAGTAACTTCTAATATTGTTGCAATAGGAGAAAAGTATGGTAAAATTGATGTACTTGTAAATAATGCAGGTGGTTTAGGTGGTAGATCTCGTTTCGAAGAAATGACTACAGAGTTTTATAAGTTTGTAATGGCTTTAAACTTAGATTCTACTTTTTATGCTTCTAGAGCAGCTATCCCTTTCTTAAAGAAAAGTGATTATGCATCTATTATCAACTATACGTCTAATGCAGGTTGGAATGCTGGTGGACCAGGAGCAGGTATTTACGGTACTTCTAAAGCAGGTGTACACGCAATAACAAGAGCTTTAGCAAAAGATTTAGCAGAATATGGTATTAGAGTAAATGCAGTTTCTCCAGGAACTATAGATACTCCTTTTCACGCACAAATTAAATCAACAAAACCAGAAGTTTTTGCTTCTTGGGCAAACAATATTATGTTAGGTAGATTAGGACAACCAGAAGATGTTGCCGGTGTTGTGTCTTTCTTAGCAGGTAAAGATTCAGCTTTCTTAACAGCAGAAACTATTCAAGTTGGTGGTGGACAAGCTTTAGGAATTTAAGAAATTATTTTTTTTGAATTTGAGTTTAAACCTCTCTAAAATTTATTTTAGGGAGGTTTATACTTTATTAGAAGATTTTCTTACAATTAATTCTGCATCAAGAATTTGTTTTCTTAATTCTTGTTTAATCGTTTTTTTATGAGTGTAGTTTAGAAAAGTTTCTGCAGCTAATTTACCTATTTGTTCACTGTGTTGGTTAACACTTGTTATGCTAGGTGTAACCATATCTGTAAAAGGTTCATTTCCAAAACCAACCAATGCAATTTCTTCTGGCATTTTAATACCTTGTTCATTTAATACTTGTAATGCACCCAAAGCGGCATAATCACCGGCAACATAAACTGCATCTGGTCTATTTTTTAATTTTAAGAGTTCTTGCATTTTCTCTCTTCCATTTTCAATAGAGAGATTCGTTTCAATCAACAACTCATCATCCAAAGGTAAATTGTGTTTTTTTAATGCATCAATATAACCTCTAATTCTGTTGTTATAAATTCTTGTTCTTTTGTAACCACCTATATGCGCAATTCTTTTGCATCCTTGTGCTAACAAGTGTTCTACTATTACGTGGCTACTATTATAATCATCAATACCAATATAATCTACATTTAAATCGTTCTCACCTCTATCAAACAATATTAATGGTATTCCTTTAGATTTAATCTTTTCATAATACTGTAAGTCTACAGTTTCATTGGCCATAGAAGCAATAATACCATCTACTTGTGTAAAAAGAAGTGTATCTATACTATCACATTCTTTTTTATAAGATTCGTTAGATTGGGTTATTATTATATTATAGCCTTTACTGTTTAAAACATGTTCTATATTTTGAATAACAGAAGAGAAAAAATTACTATTTGTTCTAGGTACAATAACGCCAACCAAATTTGATTTACCGCTTCTTAATGCACTTGCCAAATGATTTGGTTGATAATTTAAATTTTCGGCAACTTGTCTTACTGCCTTTTTAGTTTTTTCGCTAATTCTAGAATCGTTATGTAGTGCTTTAGAAACTGCTGCTGCAGAGATATTAAGCACGTTAGCAATATCTTTTATAGTAGTTTTCTTTTTTTTATTCAAATTTTATCTATATTTGCTTAAACGTTTAAGCAAATATAGAACGATAATATTAATAATCAAAATAGACTATTAGCAGTCTCTATTTTGATTTTATTTTAAAAGATTGGTTAAACGTTTAAGCAATTAACAATTAAATAAAAAATTACAGTAAAAATGGGTAAAGTAGTAACTTTCGGAGAAATTATGTTAAGATTGGCTCCACAAGGGTTTTTAAGGTTTTCACAAGCAAATAATTTTGATGTTGTTTATGGTGGTGGTGAGTCTAACGTAGCAGTTTCTTTAGCAAACTATGGTGTAGATGTAGATTTTGTAACTCGTTTACCAAAAAATGATATTGGTGAGTGTGCAATGATGGAGATGAGAAAACGTGGTGTAAATGTTGATAAAATAGTTTGGGGTGGAGACCGTTTAGGGATTTACTTTTTAGAAACAGGTGCAGTATCAAGAGGATCTAAAGTAGTTTATGATAGAGCACATTCTGCTATTGCAGAAATAGAATCTGGTATGATCGATTGGGATGCTGTTTTTGATGGTGTAGAGTGGTTTCATTGGACAGGTATTACACCAGCAATTTCGCAAGGTTCTGCAGATGTTTGTTTAGAAGCCGTAAAAGCTGCAAGCGCAAAAGGAATTACGATTTCTACAGATTTAAATTACAGAGCAAAACTTTGGAAATTTTGTGATGATGCACATAGAGAAAAAATTATGACTGAGTTAACTTCTTACTGTGATATAGTTTTAGGAAATGAAGAAGATGCAGAAATGCATTTTGGTATTAAGCCAGAAGGAATCTCTGTACAAACAGAAGGACATAACGTAAAAGCAGAAGCTTTTTTATCTGTATGTGAGCAAATGATGGAAAAGTTTCCAAGAGCTAAAAAAGTAATTACAACTTTAAGAGGGTCAATTTCTGCATCTCATAATACATGGGCAGGAGTTTTATATGATGGTAAAACATTATACCAAACACGTCAATACCAAATTACAGATATTGTAGATAGAGTTGGTGGTGGAGATTCATTTATGGGAGGTTTAATCTACGGATTATTAAAATATCCAGAAGATGATCAAAATGCATTAGATTTTGCCGTTGCAGCTTCTTGTTTAAAGCATACTATTAAAGGAGATGCTAACTTAGCAACAGTTGCCGAAGTAGAAAAATTAATGGGTGGTGATGCATCTGGTAGAGTAGCTAGATAAAAATTAGTATTATTATTTGAATTTAATTGAGTTCTTAAGAAAGTAGTTTTAGGAACTCAATTTTAATTAAAAAAAAGAAATAAAATGGCACAATATACAAGATTGGAAGTGGCACAAGTAATGAAAGATACAGGTATGGTTCCTTTATTTTTTCATAATGACATAGAAGTAAGTAAAAAAGTTTTAAAAGCTTGTTATAATGGTGGTGCTCGATTAATGGAGTTTACTGCTAGAGGAGATTTTGCACATGAAGTTTTTGGTGAACTTACAAAATACGCAATAAAAGAATTACCAGGAATGATTATGGGAGTAGGTTCTGTTACCGATGGTGCAGCAGCTTCTTTATACATGTCTTTGGGTGCAAACTTTATTGTAACACCGGTTTTAAGAGAAGACATTGCAATTGCTTGTAATAGAAAGAAAGTATTATGGTCTCCTGGTTGTGGTACATTATCAGAAATTGCTAAAGCAGAAGAATTAGGTTGCGAAATAGTAAAATTATTTCCAGGTGATATCTACGGACCTCAATTTGTTAAAGGTATTAAAGGACCACAACCTTGGACGAGTATTATGCCAACAGGTGGAGTGTCTCCAACAAAAGAAAATTTAGAAGGATGGTTTAATGCAGGTGTAACTTGTGTTGGTATGGGTTCTAAATTAATGGCAAAAGATGCAGATGGGAATTTTGATTATGAAAAAATAGAAAGTAAAACAAAAGGTGCTTTAGATATTATTAAAGAACTTAGAAAATAATAGTATTTTTAATCTTTTAAATATAAACCCTTCAATATTTAAAATTGAAGGGTTCTTTTTTTATGAAAAATAACTCAGCAATTTCTTATATGATATTTAGTGTTATTGCATTTGCAATAATGAATGCTATTATAAAATATCTTACAATATTTAATGTATATCAGGTAGTTTTTTTTAGATCAATAGGTACTTTGTGTTTTACAATACCTTTAATTTTAAAACAGAAAACATCATTTTTAGGAAATAATAAAAAATTGTTATTCTTAAGAGCTTTTTTTGGTGTTATTTCGATTACTTGTTTTTTTCAATCATTAAATTATTTAGCCGTTGGTACTGCCGTTTCTTTAAGATATACATCGCCAATTTTTGCTGCAATTTTTGCTGCAATATTTTTAAAAGAAAAAGTAAAAAAAATACAATGGTTACTATTTTTTATTGCGTTTTTAGGGGTATTAATTATAAAAGGATTTGGTGTAGATGTAAATACAATTGGGTTATTATTAATCATAACATCAGCTATATTTTTAGGTTTAATTTTTGTAATAATTCGTAAAATAGGTAATTCAGAAAATCCTTTAGTAATTATAAATTATTTTATGATTTTGGCCTTTGTTTTTGGAGGTATTATGTCTGTTGATAATTGGATTATGCCAAATAATTTACAGTGGCTTTTATTACTTAGTTCGGGTGTTTTTGGTTATATCGGACAACTGTATATGACCAAAGCTTTTCAGTCTAACGAAACAAACCTTGTAGCGCCTTTAAAATACTTAGAGGTAATAGCAATGATAGTTATTGGTAGTATATGGTTTGATGAAGTTTACAATTTATGGTCTTTGCTAGGAGTCTTTTTAATATTAGTAGGCCTCATTTATAATATTTATCTAAAGAGAAAAATTTCATAAAAAAAACCTCAACTTTTAAAGTTGAGGTTTTTTTTTGCTTAAAATTTAATGACTAAGTTATCTTAAAAAAAAGAATAAAAACTTTTTATTTTTAGTTTATGGTTTTGGTTTATAGTTTTTTATTTAGTTGGTTTTCTTATAGAAATTTCTTCTAAAAATAATTAAAATAAGATAAAAGAACCAATACAAGATAGTACAGGATATACTAATTATCTTACTTAATTAACTTTACTTAATTAAAATAATTCATTAAAAGATTTACTTATAAATGAGCAAAATAATTGTATTAACCGGAGCAGGAGGTGTTCTTTGTAGCACAATGGCAAAAGCACTTGCAAAGCAAGGAAATAAAATAGCTGTATTAGATTTAAGAGAGGAAGCAGCAAATAAAGTTGCTAAAGAAATTGAAGATGCTGGTGGCGAGGCAATAGGTGTTTCAGCTAACGTGTTAGAAAAAGATTCTTTACAAAAAGCTAAAGAAGTAATAAACAACACTTTTGGTAAAGTAGATATTTTAGTAAATGGGGCAGGAGGTAACCATCCTTTAGGAACAACATCTAACCCGTTTTTTGCAATGGAAGATTTAGAAAATACAGTTGAAGGTTTTAAATCTTTTTTTGATTTAGATCCAAAAGGTATTGAATTTACATTCAATTTAAATTTCTTAGGAACATTAATACCTACTCAGGTTTTTGCTGTAGATATGGTTGGTAGAACAGGTTGTTCTGTATTAAATATTTCTTCGATGAATGCGTATACACCTTTAACAAAAATACCAGCATATAGTGGTGCAAAGGCGGCTATTTCTAATTTTACACAATGGTTGGCGGTACATTTTTCTAAAGTAGGTGTTCGTGTAAATGCTTTGGCTCCGGGGTTTTTCTTAACAGATCAAAATCGTGCTTTATTAACAAATGAAGATGGTAGCTTAACCAAAAGAGGGCAGCAAATTATAGATCAAACTCCTATGGAACGTTATGGTAAGCCAGAAGATTTAATTAGCACAACTTTATATTTATGTGACGATGCTTCTTCTTTTGTTACCGGAATTGTAATTCCTATTGATGGAGGTTTTTCTGCATATAGTGGAGTTTAATAAACTATAATTTAACTTTTATAAATAAGAAATGATTCAAAATTTAGAACAAACTTGGCGATGGTATGGGCCCAACGATCCGGTTTCTTTATCAGACATAAAACAATCAGGAGCAACAGGGATTGTTTCTGCACTGCATCATATTCCGAATGGAGAAGTTTGGACAGTTGATGAAATTATTAAAAGAAAACAAGCAATAGAAAATGTTGGTTTGACTTGGTCTGTGGTAGAATCTGTACCAATTCATGAAAATATAAAAACGAAATCAGGAGACTATCAATTATATATCGATAATTATAAGCAAACGCTCTTAAATTTAGGTAAGTGTGGTATAGACATTGTTTGTTATAACTTTATGCCAGTATTAGACTGGACGCGTACCAATTTAGATTATGAAGTATCTGATCAATCTACAGCATTACGTTTTGAAGCTGCTGCTTTTGCTGCTTTCGAATTGTATTTATTAAAAAGACCAGGTGCAGAAAATGAATATTCTGATGCTCAAAAGCAAAAAGCGGCTGAGTTTATCAAGAATTCATCAGAAGAAGAACAAACAAAACTAATCAGAAATATTATTGCTGGTTTACCAGGTGCTGAAGAAGGATATTCTTTAGAAGAGTTCAATCAAATTTTAGCAACCTATAAAAATATTGGTCCAAAAGAATTGAAAGCGAATTTATTCTCGTTTTTATCAGAAATTATTCCAGCAGCAGAACAAGCAGGCGTGTTAATGTGTATTCACCCAGATGATCCACCATTTCCAATTTTAGGTTTACCAAGAGTCGTTTCAACAGAACAAGATATCGAAGATATATACAAGGCCGTACAATCACCAAATAACGGATTGACATTTTGTACAGGTTCTTTTGGTGTTAGAGATGATAATGATTTAGCAGGTATGGTTGAGCGTCTAGGAGATCGAATTCACTTTATTCATTTACGCGCAACAAAACGAGATGCAGAAGGTAATTTTCATGAAGCAGATCATTTAGAAGGAGATGTAGATATGTATGCTGTTATGAAAGCGTTGATTTTAGAGCAACAAAAAAGAATTGCAGCAGGAAGACAAGACTTAAGAATGCCTTTTAGACCAGATCATGGTCATAAAATGCTTGATGATTTAAAAAAGAAAACCAATCCTGGGTATTCAGGTATCGGTCGTTTACGAGGTTTAGCTGAATTAAGAGGCTTAGAACTAGGTATTAGACGTTCGTTATAAAATTATAAGTACAATTAAAAAAAAATAAAATGGCAACAACTTTCGAAACAAGATATGCTTCGAGTCCGCAAGCAGTAAAAAAATACGATACACAAGAATTAAGAGACGAGTTTTTAGTACCAGATTTAATTCAACCAGGTAAGGTTAAATGGGTTTACACTCATTACGATCGTTATATGGCAGGTGGTGCGGTACCTACAGATTCAAATTTAAAGTTAAAAACTATCGATCCATTAAAATCAGAGTTTTTTTTAGAGCGTAGAGAAATAGGTATAATTAATGTAGGTGGAGACGGAATTATTTATGTAGATGGCGAAACATATAAACTTAGCCATAAAGATGCATTATATATTGGTTCTAAAGTAAGAGACGTAGTTTTTAAAAGTGTAGACGCTAAAAACCCTGCTAAATTTTACATGAACTCAGCACCAGCACACACATCTTTCCCTACTGTACAGGTTACTAAAAAGGATGCCAATAAAATCGAATTAGGTAGTTTAGAAACAGCAAATCACAGAACAGTAAATCAAATGATTATTGGGGGAATTGTAAAAACGTGTCAACTTCAAATGGGAATGACAGAATTAAAAAAAGGTTCTGTTTGGAATACAATGCCCGCTCATGTTCACGATAGAAGAATGGAAATCTATTATTACATGGATATAATGGAAGAGCAAGCGGTTTGTCATTTTATGGGAGAACCTCAAGAAACACGTCATATTTGGATGCAAAATCACGAAGCAGTAATTTCTCCGCCTTGGTCTATTCACTCAGGTTCTGGTACTTCTAATTATACTTTTATTTGGGGTATGGCAGGAGAAAATCTTGATTACAATGATATGGATGTTGCAAAAATTACAGATTTAAGATAATAATATGTCTCAAACATTATTTGATATAACAGGAAAAGTAGCTTTGGTTACAGGATCTACTCATGGATTGGGAATGTCTATGGCTATGGGATTGGGTAAAGCAGGAGCTACAATTGTTGTAAACGGAAATTCATCACAAGAAAAAATAGACAAGGCAGTTGCATTGTACAAAGCAGAAGGTATAAACGCTGTTGGTTATAAATTTAATGTTGCTGATGAAGCTCAAGTGATAGAAAGCATCAACAAAATTGAAGCTGAAGTTGGTAGCATCGATATTTTGGTAAACAACGCAGGAATCATTAAAAGAACACCTCTTGCAGAAATGGAAGTTGAAGATTTTAAGCAAGTTATAGATATTGATTTAGTTAGTCCTTTTATTGTTTCTAAACACGTTATCAAAGGAATGATGAAGCGTAAAGCAGGAAAAATTATCAACATTTGTTCTATGATGAGCGAATTAGGTAGAAATACTGTTGGAGCTTATGCTGCTGCAAAAGGTGGTTTGGTAATGCTAACCAAGAACATGGCTACAGAATGGGCTCGTTTTGGTGTTCAAGTAAACGGAATTGGACCTGGATATTTTGCAACTTCTCAAACAGCACCTATTCGTGTTGACGGTCATCCTTTTAACGACTTTATTGTAAACAGAACACCTGCAAAAAAATGGGGAGATCCTAATGATTTAGCAGGAGCAGCAGTGTTCTTGTCTTCAAAAGCAAGTGACTTTGTAAATGGTCATATTTTGTATGTTGATGGCGGAATTTTAGCAACGATAGGTAAACCATCAAACGAAGAATAACTTTACTCCACAAGGTTTTAATGCCTTGTGGATATTTTAATATATAGTATGAAACGAATAATTATCTGCTGTCTTCTAGCGAGCATTTTTAGCAATTGTGAAAAAAAAACAGAACTAATTTCTACAATCGAAATAAAAAACACTTTAAATATTGATAGAGAATTTGAAACTGTAGAAATTGATATTTCTGAAATTACACAAGAAAAAGTTGCCGATTTGATTGTTTTAGATGAAGAAAACACACAATTAACATCGCAAATAGTAGACACAGATTTAGATGGTATAAATGATGTGATTTTGTTTCAACCATCAATTAAAGCAAATGCTACAAAAACATATACGTTATCAATTTCTGATAAAAAACAAGACTCAGTAATTAATTACTGCTATTCACGTTTTGTACCAGAGAGAACAGATGATTATACCTGGGAAAATAATAGAGTTGCTTTTAGAACTTTTGGGCCAGTTGCACAAAAAATGGTAGAAGATGGTGTAAAAGGAGGTACATTGTCTAGCGGAATTGATGCTTGGTTAAAACGTGTAGAATATCCTATTATTAATACTTGGTATAAAAGGAATGATGTTAAAAAAGGTGCATATCATAAAGATCACGGAGAAGGTTTAGATAATTTTCATGTGGGTGTAAGCAGAGGTATTGGCGGTACTGCTGTAAAGGTAGATACTTCTTACTATTTTTCTAAAAACTTTACTTCATATAAAACAATTACAACTGGTCCTTTAAGAACAAGTTTTGTGTTAACCTATGCAACTTGGAGTGCTAACGGAAAACAAATTGATGAAACCAAACACATTTCTTTAGATTATGGTCAAAACTTAACACGTTTTGAAATTGATGTGAAAGGAACTGAAACTATTTCTTCTGGAATAACATTACATAATAAAAAAGGAGTTACAAACCAAAATGATGCAAACTTTTGGGTTAGCCATTGGGAAGCTTTAGATGATTCTGAAGTAGGAACAGGAATTGTAACGACAAAAACTTATTTCTCAGATTCAGAGAAATATGTTACTTCAAAAAAAGACGAAAGCAATCATTTTCTACATTTAAATGTTGTTGATGGAAAAGTAATTTTTTACAGTGGTTTTGGATGGAAAAAAAGCAAACAATTTTCTTCGAAAGAAGATTGGGAAAACTATTTGACTGATTATTCAAAAAAAATAAACACTCCGCTACTAGTAACTACTAATTCATTTTAAACATTCATAATGAGGAAACAACACTTCTTTCAATTCATATTTTTTTTGACTTTAACGATACTTTTTTTAGGTTGTAAATCAGAAAAATCTTCAAAAACATTAAGATTAGGACATACTTTAGATGTGCAACACCCTGTGCATAAAGCTATGGTAATTTTCGGAGAAGAATTAGATAAACTATCTAAAGGGAAAATTAAGGTAAACATCTATCCTAGTGGACAATTAGGAGGAGAAAGAGAATGTTTAGAACTGTTGCAAATAGGTAGTTTAGATATTACTAAAGTATCTGCAGCTGTTCTAGAAAACTTTATTCCAGAATATAAAGTATTTAGTATTCCTTATATGTTTAGAGATAAAGCACATACGTTTAGTGTTTTTGATAGCGAAATTGGTGAAAATTTATTGCTTAAAGGAGAAAGATTTAGATTACGTGGTTTAACATTTTATGATGCTGGTAGTAGAAGCTTCTATATGAAAGAAGCACCAGTAAAAATGCCTAAAGATTTAAAAGGTAAAAAAATTAGAGTCCAAAAAAGTAATATGGCAGTTGCTATGATAAATGATTTAGGGGGTTCGCCAACACCTATTTCATGGGGAGAATTATACACAGCATTACAACAGGGAGTTGTAGATGGTGCTGAAAATAATCCACCTAGTTTTTATACTTCTAAACATTACGAGGTTTGTAAGTTTTATTCTTTAGATGAGCATACATCTGTACCAGATGTGTTATTAATTGGTACAGATACTTGGAAACGCTTAAGCAATCAAGAAAAAGAGTGGGTTAGTAAGGCAATTAAGGTTAGCACTATAGCTCAAAGAAAATTATGGGCAGCATCAGAAAAAGAATCTTTAGCTGCTGTAAAAGCTGCTGGCGTGCAGATTTTTTACCCAGAAAAAAAGCCTTTCGAAGAGCAAACTAAGGGGATTTTGAGCTTATTTGATGAAAATAAAGAAATGAAAACATTAATAAGTTCTATAAAAAATAAACAATAATGAGAGCAAAAATAGATAGCGTTTTAGAAAAGGTAGTTCTTTTTATATTATTACTAATGTTAGTTAGTGTTGTTTGGCAAGTCTTTTCTAGATTCGTTTTAAGAGCACCCAGCACAATTACAGACGAAATATCAAGTTTTTCATTAATTTGGTTAGGTTTATTAGGTGCTGCTTATGCTGCAGGCAAAAACCTTCACTTAGCAATCGATTTAATATCAGAAGACTTAGTAAAAAGAAAACAAGGTTTTTTTAACGGAGTTGTTTTTATATCTATAGCTCTTTTTGCTTTTACAGTGATGATAATTGGTGGCATTAGGCTTGTACAGTTAAGTTTTCAATTTGGTCAAACTTCTGCCACTTTAGAAATCCCTCTTGGAATAATTTACATGATAGTACCTATTTCTGGTATGTTAATATGTTACTATAGTATTGATACACTTTTAAATTTACGAAAATTAAACAAAGCATAAATTATGAATTTAGTTGAAGTCCTTATTTTAGTTGTTAGCTTTTTAATTTTTTTATCTTTAAGAGTTCCTATCGCTTTTGCTATTGGTTTAGCAGCTTTGTTTACATTATTAAGTGCTATGCCTTTTTTACCATCTGTAACAACATTAGCGCAAAGAATGGCAACTTCATTAGATAGTTTTACATTATCTGCAATTCCGTTTTTTATACTAGCAGGTCAAATTATGAATAGAGGAGGTATTGCGGTGCGACTCATAAATTTTGCAAAAGCAATTGTTGGTCCACTTCCGGGTGGTTTGGCATTTGTAAACATTATTTCTTGTATGTTGTTTGGTGCAATATCTGGTTCTGCTGTTGCAGCAGCTTCTGCTATTGGTGGTTTTATGAATCCAATGATGGAAAAAGATGGTTACGATAAATCTTTTAGTGCCGCGGTTAATATTACAAGTGCCACAACAGGATTAATTATTCCACCAAGTAACGTACTTATTGTTTATTCTTTAGCAAGTGGAGGTGTGTCTATAGCTGCTTTATTTATTGCAGGTTATATACCGGGCTTATTAATCGGTTTAGCTTTAATGATTGTTGCCTTAATATATTCTATTATAAAAAAATATCCTACAGATAAATTAGTAGGTTTTAAAGAGTTTTTTAAAAGATTTGTAGACGCTTTTCCTAGTTTAATGCTATTAGTTGTTGTTATTGGTGGTATAGTTGCCGGAATTTTTACAGCAACAGAAGCATCTGCTATTGCTGTAATCTATACATTAGTTTTAGGTTTTGTTTATAAAGAAATTACATTTAAAGATGTTTCCCCAATCTTATTAGAAACAGTAAAAACATCTGCAATTGTTTTACTGTTAGTTTCAACTTCTATTGCCATGTCTTGGGTAATGAGTTATGAAAATATACCACAAGAAATTAGTAATTCATTATTATCAATAAGTGATAATCCAATTGTTATATTAATTATTATTAATTTGATTTTACTATTTGTTGGAATATTTATGGATATGACACCTGCAGTTTTAATTTTTACTCCAATTTTTTTACCAATAGTAACAGGTTTAGGTATGGATCCTATTCACTTCGGAATTATAATGATTATGAATTTATGTATCGGATTATGTACTCCGCCTGTAGGTTCTGTGCTCTTTGTAGGCTGTAGTGTTGCCGATTTAAAAATACAACAAGTAATACGACCATTATTACCTTTATTTTTAGTAATGATTGGCGTATTGTTGTTAATTACCTATTTTCCAGATTTGACACTTTGGTTGCCAAGAGCTTTTGATTTGATATAATATTATTAGTTTCCCAAAAAATATATCTTGTCAATTAAAGTTTAGATAGATTTACAACTTATAAGAAAGGATATTATTAGTTTATTCTTGAGTAGTAAATCTATCTAAGATTTTCATAACATCAACACCATCTTTTACAGTACAAGGGTTTTTCGCTTTTCCTAAAAAGTATTTTACCGTTTCTTCTATTAAAGGTTGTTGCACATGTACGGGGTTTTCAAAAGAAAAAACTTCTTTTTTATTGGTAGTATCTAAAATCACTTTTTTACCGTAAAAAGAGAAAGTGATAGAACCATTTTCACCATAAATTATACATTGATCTTTTACATCATTTTCTGATGCAATAAAATTCCAAATTCCTCTAAATTGTACACCGTTTTCAAAGTTTATAATTCCGTTTACAATATCTGCAACTTTATTGTTTTTTGTTGCGGTAGCAAAACCTTGTACATTTTTAATTTTTCCGAAGTAATGAAGCATTAAATCGATTTGATGCGGTGCAATATCATGAAAATACCCACCTCCAGAAGTTTCTGGTTTTAGGCGCCAGTTATCTTCTGTTTTTGCAATTATGTTGTTTGTTGTAGATTGTAAAATAGTAATATCAGTAAAATGTATTTTACCAATACTGTTTGTGTTTAAAAGTTCTTTAACTTTTTGAAAAGCTGGCAGGTTTCTTCTATAGTGTGCAATTACTATTTTATTATTATCAGTAATTATCTTTTCCAATTCTATGGCTTCATCAGCATTCATAGTCATTGGTTTTTCTAGGTAAACAAATTTACCAGCATTTAAACATTGTTTTGCAATTTCTAGATGACTAGAAGGAGGTGTAGCAATGTAAAGTGCATTGATATCAGGATGATTAATAATATCGTCTATAGAATCATAAAAAAAAGGTACATTATGTCTTTTGGCGAAATCTTTAGATTTAGCTTTATTTCTTCTCATTACTGCAACCAATTCAGAATTTGCTACCTTTTGAAAAGCAGGACCACTTTTTATTTCTGCAACATCACCACAGCCAATAATTCCCCATTTAATAGTATCCATTTTATTTAAAATTAAAATAGTTTTTTGCATTATGATAACAAATATCACTTATAATTTTACCAAGAAATTCTTCATCTGCAGGTAACTCACCATTTTCAACATCAGTACCAATGATATTGCATAAAATTCTTCTAAAGTATTCGTGTCTTGGAAAAGATAGAAAGCTTCTAGAGTCTGTTAACATACCTACAAAACAAGACAATAATCCTAAATTAGATAATGCATTAATTTGTTTTTCCATACCATCTTTTTGATCTAAAAACCACCAAGCAGCACCGTATTGCATTTTACCCTTTATGGTACCATCATTAAAATTTCCAACCATGGTTGCAAAAACTTCACTATCTGCTGGATTTAAATTATATACAATTGTTTTTGCTAATTGGTTTGTACTATCTAATTTATTTAAGACACCACTTAAAGCGCGAGCTTGCGAAAAATCTCCAATAGAATCAAAGCCAGTATCTGGCCCAAGTTGATCAAGTAATCTTTTATTATTATTTCTGATTGCACCTAGGTGAAATTGTTGTGTCCAACCAACTTTATGATACATTTTGCATAACTCAATAACTGTTTTAAATTTAAAGAAGGCAATTTCATTATCTGTCAGAGATTCATTGTTTTTTACTTTTCCAAACAAGGAATGTACATCATAAATTTCTTTTTCAAAAAAGTTCAACTGCTCAAAACCATGATCAGATAATCTACCTCCATTATCATTAAAAAAGTTAATCCTACTTTCTAAAGCCTTTAATAAATCATCATAATTATTTATGTCAACTTTCGATAATTTTTCAAGTTTAGATAAATACTGATTATAGGTTTTGGTATTTTCAACTGCAAGAGAATTATCTGGTCTAAAAGTAGGAAATGTCTGAACTTTTGAAGCATCTTTTTGAATTGCAATATGATATTCTAAAGAATCTGCAGGATCATCTGTTGTACATAAACTTTCTACATTTTGCATTTTTAGCAAACCGTTTGCAGAGTGAGATTTTTGTTGTAAAATTTTAGAAGTTTTTTCATAAATTTCCTCAGCGTTTTCAGGACACAGAATTTCATCAATATCAAAATATGCTTTCAATTCTAAAGCTGTCCAATGAAAAAGTGGGTTTTTGATAGTGTAAGGAACAACTTCTGCCCATTTTAAGAACTTTTCTTTGTCTGTAGCATTACCCGTAATATATTTTTCATCTATACCAAAAGCTCGCATTGCACGCCATTTATAATGATCGCCATATAGCCAAACTTGTGTAATATTTTCGAATTGTTTATCATTTGCAATTTGATCTGGAGGCAAGTGATTGTGATAATCTATAATCGGGTTTTTCTTAGCGAAATTGTGATATAATTTTTCTGCAAAATCGTTTTTAAGTAAAAAGTTCTTGGTTAGAAAAGTGTTCATAGTTATTTTTATTTATCTGTAATCTTTGAAGTGTACAAAGGTAATGTCAAAAAATCTTTTAGCTAACTATCAATAGAAATTAATATTGAATATAAATAAGTTAAAATAATATATATTTCAGTATAGTACAGGATACTGATTTAGTCCATAGTTTGTAAAATTGTGTTAATTAACATTATGGTATAGTTATTATTTACAATTTATTAAAACTAATTTTAAACATGAAACAAACTTTTAAAAAGCGAAATCCATCATTGAGGATAATTCTGGTATTATTTCTCTTGTTTTCGGGTTTTACAACTTTAAACCTAGAAGCCCAAGAAAGAATTACGGGTTCAGTGTCAGATAATAGTGGAAATATTTTACCAGGTGTAAATATTTTACAAAAAGGAACAAGAAATGGTGCAAGTACAGATTTTGATGGTAATTATTCTATTACGCTTCAAAAAGGACAAAAAACACTAGTTTTTTCTTATTTAGGTTATAAACAAAAAGAGGTTTCTGTTGGAAATAATACTACGATTAATGTGGTTTTAGAAGACTCATCAGAATCTTTAGAAGAAATTGTTGTAATTGGTTTTAGAGAAGTAAAAAGAGATAAAATATTAGGAGGAGTTTCTACTGTAAAAGCAGAATCTATTCAGCAAGCAGCACCGGTAGATCCTTTGCAAGGTATTCAAGGTAAGATGTCTGGTGTTCAAATTGTTTCTAACAATGGTCCTGGTGAAGGTTTTGATATTAGAATTAGAGGTGTCTCTACTTTTACTGCGGGTAACACAGGGCCGTTATATGTTGTAGATGGTCAGCAAACTTTTAATATTGATAATATAGATCCAAATGATATAGAATCTTTAGAGGTTTTAAAAGATGGTGCAACTACAGCAATTTATGGTGCGCAAGGTGCAAATGGTGTGGTAATTGTAAAAACAAAAACAGGTAAATCTGGTAAAATACAATTAAGTATTACAAATGTTACAGGGGTAAATAAGCTTATTGGAAATTTACCAGCGCCTAATGCAGCTCAAAGAATAGAGCAGGAAAGAAGAATGAACTTAGGTGGTAGTTTTATTGGTGCAGGTAGAGATTCTTTAAGTTTAGTTGGTAGAAATTCTCCAGACATACAAAAGCTAGTTACAAGACCTGCCTTAAGAAACCAGGTAAACGTTGCGTTAAGTGGTGGTTCTGATAAGGTAAAGTTTTATTGGAATACAGGGTTCTTTAATGAATCTGGTATCATAATAAATAGTGGTCATAAAAGAGTAAATACTCGTTTAAAATTAGATTTAACACCAAATGAAAAATTTAAAACAGGTACTTTAATTAATTTATCTTATGAATTTACAAATAGTACTACTTCTGGTCCTGTTTTAGGTCACCTTTTGAATAGAGTAGCATATTTACCGTTGTTTGAACCAGATGGAAGTTTTACTCCAGGTTCTCCTCGTAAATTTAGTTTAAATCCTATACAAAATGCTGTTTTAAGAAAAAATGACAGAAAAAGATACAGAGCGAATTTATATACTTATGCTCAATATAAAGTATTACCTTCTTTGTCTATAAGATCAACTGTTGGTGCTGATTTCTTTTACGATAAAAGAGAAGGTTTTGTTCCTTCTATTTTAGATCCTAGAAACTTTGCAGATGGTAACCCTACAGGTAGCGAAAGACATCAATTAACAACAAGAATACAACAAGATAATACCTTAAATTTTAACCAGCAATGGGGTGATCATGATTTAGGTGTTTTTGCAGGTATGCAAATACAAAAAATAGTTTCTGATAATTTAAAAATTGATTCTAGATTTTCTAATGATTTAATAGAAACGTTTAATAACGCAGATCCAGAGTTTCTTTTAGTTGATACAGCTGGAGGAGATGCAACTCAAAAAGAATCTACAGGCTTATTTTCTTTATACGCAGGTTTTGATTATGATTATAAAAACAAGTATTTATTAGGGGCAACAATCCGTAGAGATGGTTCTTCAAAATTTGGAGCAAATAATAAGTATGGTATTTTTCCATCTGTTACAGCAGGATGGAGAGTTAGTAAAGAAAATTTCTTAAGAGGAAATTCTGTAATTAAAAATTTATTAGTTAAAGCAAGTTATGGTATTGTAGGTAATGATAGAATACCAAATTATAACTTTACTAGTTCTCTTGTGCCAGGTTCAGATTATAATGGAGAAACAGGTTTTGCACCTAGTAGATTAGGTAATGCAGACTTAAGATGGGAAGAAACAGAATCTACAAACCTGCAGTTAGACATGAGTATGTTTAAAGGTAGAAGATTAAACTTTTCTTTAGCATTTTGGAGAAAAGTAACAGATGGTTTGTTGGTAAATACAGAAATACCAGAAGAATCTGGATTTAATAACATTAGAGAAAATAGAGGTGTTGTTAGAAATCAAGGTATAGATTTTGAAATTAGTGGAACTATACTTAAAACAAAAGATTTCTCTTGGAGATCTGGGTTTAACATTGGTTTATTAGAAAATACAGTTCAAGAGCTTGATGTTCCAATTCGTACAGGTCGTTTTATAACAGAAGAAGGATCTCCAATAGGAAATATTTGGGGTTATAAAAATCATGGAGTTTTTCAATATGATGAGTCGAATGCATTTACTCCATCAGGAGATAGATTATTTCCAAACTTTGATTCTAACGGATTTTTCTTAGGAACTTATAATATGGCTAACGGTGAGCAATATCCTTTAGATGGTGAGATAAAACAATTAGTTCACGGTTCTACTAGAAATATTTTGAAGGGTGGAGATTATATTTGGGATGATGCTAATGGAGATTTTGTAATTAATAGTGATGATGAGCAAGTTTTAGGTAATGGTTTACCAACAACTTACGGAGGATTTAGCCACGATTTAACTTATAAAAATTGGACTTTAGGTACTTTATTTGATTATAGTTATGGTAACGAAATCTACAGAAGATATGACCATGATAGAAATAGTTTAAGAGCAACAGTATTAACAGTATCTCCTGATAGATTAGATAACGCTTGGCAAAATCAAGGTGATATTGCTCAATATCCAATATTACAAGCAGGTAGAGCTAGAAACCAAAATAGATTTGATTTTACAAATAGTACAGCGAATAGTACATACGTTTCAGACGGAAGTTTTATTAGATGGAGGTATGTACGTTTAGGATATAAATTTCCTAAAGATGTATTAAAACAGATAGATATAGGTATTACTGGTTTAAGTTTCAATTTTGCGGTAAACAATCTTTTAACTTGGACTAACTATGAAGGTTATAACCCAGAGTTTGGTAGTAGAGGGAACCCTTTAACACCAAGTGAAGATGCCTTAAGATATCCTAATGATAGAGAGTTTTTACTTACTTTAAAAGCACAATTTTAATCAAATAAAAGTTATGAATATAAATAATATATCAAATAAAATAAAACAAGCACTAATGCTTTGTGCTACTATAGGATTACTTTATTCTTGTGACGATTTCGTTCAAGAACTTCCTGTAAGTGAAATATCTCCTGATGGATTTTATTCTAATAACGCAGAATTAGAATCAGGTATAATAGGTGCCTATGATGGTTTACAAGTTGCATATAGTCAATTTTACCTTAATGTTGGTGAATTTAGATCAGACAATTTTCAACCAAATGGAAACAATACTTCTAGAAATTCTTTACATAATAGTACAATAGATCCAGGAGAAGGTTTGTTAAGATGGGCTAATCTTTATACTGTAATAGATAGAGTAAATAGAGTTATTAATGCAGGACCTAATATTGATGGTGTAGATAAAGATTTATTAGGTGAAGCTTATGCAATGAGAGCTAAAATATATTTTGATTTGGCAAGAGTTTGGGGAGATGTACCTGTATTTTTACAATCAATTACGGCGATCAGCGAAACGCAAAAACCACAAACTTCTTATGAAGATGTTATGAATACTGTTGTAATTCCTGATATGAAAAAGGCAGAAGAATTAATAACAACACCTTCAAGAGAATTTAGATTTTCTCAAGCCAGTGTATTTGCATTACAAGCAGAAGTTTATATGTGGATTAAAGAAGAAGGTTTGGCAAAAGATGCAATAGAAAATTTAATAGCTTTAGGATCTCATAGTTTGGTACAAACACCAGAGGCTTGGCAAGATTTATTTATAAATCAACCAAGTACAGCAGAGTTTCCTCAAGGACCTGGAAAAGTTCAAGCAGGTCCAGAATTAATATTTTCTGTTCATTATGCTTTAGAAGAAACAACTTCTGGTGTTGCAAGAGCATACATGGCAGGTGCAGCAATTAGTGTAATGTCTGAAGAAGCAGAGACTAAATGGGCAGAAAGATTTCCAATAGACTCTCTTGGTTGGGCAGATAAGTATACAGCTACAAACAGAAGATTGCCAGTATTTACAAGAGAGATAGAATTAGATGACGGTTCTACAATTATCGAACCGATTTATGGAGATTGGAGACAGTTTGCAACTAGATTTGGTGGAGATTTTGAAGATGGTTTAGGAAGTGATGAGTTTGGTGAAGCAAGATGTGCTAAATGGGTAAAAAATAGATCTCACTTAAACCCTAATGACGATGATACTAACTTACCAGTATATCGTTATGCTGATATGATTTTATTATTAGCAGAAGCAGAATTAAAATTGCAAAATGCGCCTAAGTGTTTAGAGTTAATAAATCAAGTTAGAACAGCAAGACAATTGCCTTTAGCTACGGATGAAGAATTTGGAGACAATTTTGATGCACAATTAGACTTTTTATTAGTAGAAAGACAATTAGAGTTGTTTGGTGAAGGTAAAAGATGGTGGGATTTAGTAAGAAATGACAGAGCTATCGATGTTATGAACCCAATACTAGAAGAAAGAGAAGTAACTCCTCTTACTAGCGATAGAATAATATGGCCAATTTTTATTGATCATTTAAGAGAAAATCCTTTGTTAAACCAAAATCCGGGGTGGTTAAATTAATTTTAAAAATTTAAGACAATATGAAAACATATTTAAAAATTATAGGAGTTGCTTTAATAGCAGTTATATTTAACTCATGTACTTTAGAATTACAAGAACCTTTCGATTTTCAACCAGAAAATACGTTTGCAGACCCTTTTCAAAATATGACAGCTTGGGAGCATATTCAAACAAGAACTTCTGGAGGTTTAGTTGATGATCAAGGTAGAAAACGATTAGATGGTGAAGAATTAGATTACATGATTGCAGCAATAAAGCGTGTAGGTTATGAAGATTTATATAATCAAACATCAACAGAAAGAACTTATCTTTTATTAAACAATAATGCTTTTACAGGTGGTAATAGAGATAGAGATATATTAAGAGTTATTACAGGAAGAACACAAAGTCCTGCTGCTAGAGTAGATGCAGACGAAGTAATGGCTGCTATTACATCAGAAGAACAACTTAATATGTTAAAAGCAGTATTAAAATATCATATAGTTACAGAAAAAGTTGCGCAAGTACCTAAGCTTACAATTTTTGATAAAAACTTTGTTTTTAAAACGATATTACCTGCGTTAACATTAGATGTAAATGGTTTGCCAACAGGCTTGTCTAACAGTAGCACAGAAATAGTTTTTAGAAGAAATATAGAATGGAAAATGGAAGTAAATCCAATTTCATCTCCATTAATATCAACAGCAGTTGGTCCTGGGTTTAATGAAAAAGTAAGATCACATAACTATGTTTTTAATAATGGTATTGGTCACTATTTAAACGATCCTGTTAGATATCATCCGATTCCTTTTTACGAAAATTACAACGTAGATTAAAATAATTTAAAAGTATTTAATTAATTAATCTAGCTTAAAAAAATATAAAAAATGAAAAATAATAAAATCATAAAATTTCTTTTTACAGGTTTGCTAGCTTCTTTATTGCTTGTTTCTTGTAACTTGCCTGAAGACGATGCTGTTTACATACCGTTTGAGCCAGAGTTGGTAGAAAATCCAGAGACAATTACACAGTTTATAATCTTTAGAGATGATTTAAGCATTTTAGAATCTGCAATGCGAATTATGGAAGAAGAAGGTGATGTTAAATTGTTATCAGAATTAAATATTCCTGGTGGTACAACAGTTTTTGCACCAACAAATGATGCTTTTCAACAATTCTTTACTAAAAACGGAATTGATGAAATCGAAGATTTACCTTATGAAGATCTAGAAAGTGTAGTTTTAAATCATATTGTTACTGGTAAATTTTTATCTAGTAGCTTATCTTCTGGATATGTTTCAACTAGAGCTTTTAGAGAAGATACAGACCAAAATTTAAGTATGTATGTAGAGGTTTCTAATGGTGTTGTTTTAAACGGAGAATCTAAAGTTACTACTGCAGATGTAGAAGCAAATAATGGTGTATTACATATTGTAGATACTGTAATTGGTCTTCCTAGTAACGTAACTTTAATAGAACAAAATCCAGATTTCTCTAGTTTTTTAGAAGCATTAAATAGAGCTGATACTTTTGTAAATGAAGAAGGAAACTCGCCAGAATTAGAAAATTTATTAAGAAACTTAGACAGAAAACTAACTTTATTTATACCTAACAATGCTGCTTTTTCAAGCTTATTATCAGAATTAGGTGTAGCTTCTATACAAGAAATAGAGCCAGAAACTTTAGTTGCTGTATTAGCTATGCATATTGTAAATGGTAAATTTATAAATTCAGAAGATTTAGAGTTAGAAACAGTAGAAACTTTAAGAGGAAATACTATTGATATCAATCCTGATAATTTAACATTAACAGACTCTAGAGGTAGAGTTGCTAATTTTGATGTAGATTTTATAGACATACAATCTGCTGGAGGTGTTATACATGCTATCGATAAAGTATTGTTAAATCCAGAAATGTAAATTTATATTTAAAATAAAATTCAATAAAACCCTCTATTTTATAGAGGGTTTTTTTATGTTCGTTTTAGAATGAAATGATCATTTATATCTAAAAAATAGTACTAAATTAATTTTTATATTGAAAGTAGGTAATTAGTATTATACTTGATTTTTTTCAGGACAGGGCAGGATGCAATTTAAAAGTACTAGATATATTTTTATCCATAAACAATATTCAGAAATTAATAAGATTTAATTAAGATAAGACCATATGTTAAAGCGCAGTTTTTTATTACTTTTTTTAAGTTTCTATAGCTTAATAAACGCACAAAGCAATTCTAATTCAGAAAAACCTAATATTATTTTTATATTAACTGATGATCAACGTTTTGATGCAATTGGTTATGCTGGTAATAAATTTGTTGAAACTCCAGAAATGGACGATTTAGCAAAATCTGGTACTTATTTTAACTCGGCTATTGTTACTACACCAATTTGTGCAGCAAGTAGAACAAGTATTTTAACTGGTTTACATGAAAGAGCGCATAATTTTAATTTTCAAACAGGTAATGTAAGAGATGAGTATATGGATAACTCTTATCCAAGATTACTTAAAGATAGCGGTTATTATACGGGTTTTTATGGTAAATACGGTACAAGGTATAATCATTTAGACAAACAATTTGATGAATATGAATCTTACGACAGAAATAATCGTTTTAAAGATAGAAGAGGTTATTATTATAAAACTATAGATAATGATACTGTTCACCTAACTAGATATACAGGTCAAAAAGCAATAGATTTTATAGATAAAAATGCAAGTAACAAGAAACCGTTTTGTTTATCTATAAGTTTTAGTGCACCTCATGCGCACGATGGTGCGCCTAAGCAATATTTTTGGCAAGAACCATTAGATGCGATGTTAAGTGGTACAACGATACCAGAACCTGAATTAGCAGAAGATAAATATTTTTTAGCACAACCTAAGATTGTAAGAGATGGATTTAACAGATTACGTTGGACTTGGAGATATGATACGCCAGAAAAATATCAGCATAGTTTAAAAGGGTACTATAGAATGATTTCTGGTATCGATTTAGAAATAAAAAAAATACGTGCTAAACTTAAAGAAACAGGTCAAGATAAAAACACAGTCATTATTTTAATGGGTGATAACGGATACTTTTTAGGAGAACGTCAGTTTGCAGGAAAATGGTTAATGTATGACAATTCTATAAGAGTGCCATTAATTGTTTTTGATCCTAGAGAAAACAAGCATCAAGATATAGATGATATGGTTTTAAATATAGATGTTACTAAAACCATTGCAGATTTAGCAGGTATTAAAGCACCAAATACATGGCAAGGTAAAAGCCTTATGCCAATTGTTAGACAAGAAAAAAAATCAATAGAAAGAGATACAATTTTAATAGAACATATTTGGGATTTTGATAACATTCCGCCAAGTGAGGGTGTTCGTACTAAAAAATGGAAATACTTTAGATATGTTAATGATAAGACTATCGAAGAACTATATAATTTAGAAAAAGATCCACAAGAAATCAAAAACCTTGTAGGTAAACGAAAATACAGAAAAGTTTTAGCAAATTTAAGAGCTAAAACAGATGAATTAATCAAAAAGAACAGTAATCATTTTAGAGACGCTCCAACAGATTTAACTGTTGAGTTAATTAGAGAACCAGGAACTGATGTAGAAATTTTTGATTTAAAACCAGAATTTGGTTGGACAGTTCCTCTAGGTGCAAAATACCAAGGAGCATATCAAATTTTAGTGGCTTCTAGCAAAGAAATTATCGATGCTAATAACGGAGATGTTTGGGATAGTAAAAGAGTCGCATCATCAAAATCTACAGATGTAGAATATGAAGGGAAAGATTTAGAAATAGGAAAAACGTATTTCTGGAAAGTAAGAATTTGGGACGAAGCAAACAGACTGGTAGATTATGCAGCACCTCAGAAATTTACTACAGGTAAAAGCAGTAGCTATATTATATCTACAGAAAATAAATTTATTACTGCTAAAATAAAACCTAAAAAGTTTAAAAAATTAGGGAATTTATATGTTATGGATTTTGGAAAAGCAGCTTTTGCTACCCTTAATTTTAACTACAATGCAAAAACACCGCATACACTTACTGTAAGAGTTGGAGAAATGGTTAATGATAATGGAAGTGTAAATAGAACGCCTCCAAAAGTTAGTAATATTCGTTATCAAGAATTAAAGGTAGATGTAAAACCAGGAAAAACTCAATATCAGATTCAAGTACAAACGGATGAAAGAAATACAAGGCCTAATAAGGCAATACCTTTACCAAAAGGTTTTCCTCCTTTAGTTCCTTACAGATATGCAGAAATAGAAGGTTTTCGAGGAGAATTAAAAGCAGAAGATTTTACGCAATTAGCCTTTCATACCTATTGGGATGAAGATGCAAGTAGCTTTAAGAGTAATAATACTATTTTAGATCAAGTTTGGGATTTATGTAAATACTCAATCAAAGCAACAACATTTAATGGATTGTATGTAGATGGAGACAGAGAACGTATTCCTTATGAAGCAGATGCATACTTAAATCAGTTAAGTCATTACACAACAGATAGAGAATTTGCTATGGCAAGAAGAACTATCGAGTATTTTATGCAACATCCAACATGGCCAACAGAATGGCAGCAACATGTTCCGTTATTAATCTATGCAGATTATATGTATACCGGAAATACGGAGTTGGTAGAGCGTTATTATGATGCATTAAAACACAAATCTTTGTATGAATTATCTAATGAAGACGGTTTAATTACTTCGACTAAAGTTGATAAGGCATTTATGAAAAAGTTAGGTTTTCCTGAAGGATATAAAAAACCTTTAACAGATATTGTAGATTGGCCAGGTAAAAACTTTAACAGAAGTAAAACAAAAGGAGAGCGTGATGGATTTGTATTTAAACCTTACAGTACAGTAATTAACTCATTTTTCTATGAAAACATGAAGATTATGGCTGAATTTGCTAAAATCTTAGGAAAAACTCAAGAAGCTTTAGATTTTGAATACAGAGCAATTAAAGCAAAAAAAGCAGTAAACGAACAAATGTTTGATAAAAAACGAGGAATTTATGTTGATGGAATAGGCACAGATCACGCTTCTTTACATGCAAACATGATGCCTTTAGCATTTGGTTTAGTGCCAGAAGAACATTACGAGTCTGTAGTGAATTTTGTAAAATCTAGAGGAATGGCTTGTAGTGTTTACGGAGCTCAATTTCTAATGGATGGATTATACAATGCAGGAGAAGAAGATTATGCTTTAGACTTATTAACAGATACTTCATCTAGAAGTTGGTATAATATGATTAAAATTGGCTCTACAATTACTTTAGAAGCTTGGGATAATCAATATAAAAATAACTTAGATTGGAACCATGCTTGGGGTGCAGTACCTGCAAATGTAATTCCTAGAGGTTTATGGGGTATAAAACCAAAAACAGCTGGTTTTGGTGTTGCTACTATTAAACCTCAAATGAGTAATTTAAAAAAGAGCTCTATAGAAGTGCCTACCGTTAGAGGAACAATAAAAGCAAACTATACTTATAATGGTAAGAGGTTGCAAACCTACGAAATTGAAATTCCAGGTAATATGGTAGCAGAGTTTTCTTTAAATGGTTCAGAAGGAAAAGAATTTATTCATAACGGAAAAAGTGTTCCTTCTGCATTTAAAGTAGTAAGGTTAACACCAGGTAAACACACAATTCAATTAAAGATTAACTCGTTTTAAAAAATTAAAATATAAACTTTTAAAAAGCAACCTTAAAGTGTAAAAACTTAAAGGTTGCTTTTTTTATAAACGATAATTTTTCTTCCCAGAAACATTAATTACTAATACATTTGGTAACATACTTTCAATTAGAATATGTGATATTTTAACCTAAATATTTACAAAATTACCCCTAACACATAATAGTACAGGATACTACTATGTTTCTAAATTGTTAAAATTGTGTTAATTAACAATACTAATCTTACCTAATAATTCATTTCCCTCCAATGTTATTAGGTTTAATAAACACAATTATGAGAAAAATTTTACAAAAATTATTTTTTGCTGTACTTGTTATAAATTGTTCTGCACTTTATAGCCAAACTACATTACCAGGAACCATTGAGGTTGAGAATGGTGATCTTTCACAAAATAACAACCATTTTGAGCGAAATATTGTAGGGTCTGGAAATGGAGGAACAAATAATATAGTATTAGGATTTAGAAAAACCCGTACCGAAGAGGTTGATGGAGATGGTGAAAGTGGTGCTGGTGTAAACGGTACTATAATTAATAATGTAACTGTTACAGCAGATGGAAATTATGATTTTACGTTCACGTATTTTAAAAATTCAAACGACAATACAATAACAATAAATTCTACAGATGCCACTGGAGGTAACTCTACCACATTGGCTTCATTTACATTAATTAGAAACGATGCTTCTGGAAACAATACAGCTACAACTAGTAGTTATAGCACACAAACAGTTACAGGTGTTGCTTTAACTACAGGTATAAATTATATTACAATAACAAATGCTGCATCAGCAATTCTTAATTTAGATAATGTTATAGTATCTGCTTCATCTGCTGCTATTCCGCCAACAATGACATCTAATGGAACAGGAAATTGGAATGAAGCTTCGACATGGACCGTGTCTGGAACAGCTGCAACTACACCAAGTACAACACCAACCGCAGAGTATGACGTTGTAATAGGTGCGCATATAATAACAATACCATCTGGTATGGGAGCCGCAGAAGCAAAATCAATTACATGTGCAGCTGGTCAAGGTGGGCAATTAATTTTAAGACAAAATAATACTTTAACAGTTACTGATGATATTTCTTTTGATAAGTCTAATGATGGAATGATTTTGTACGCCCAAAACGGTAACTTTTCTACGGTAACTTTTGGTGGGTCTTATCTCTCTGGTAAGAAAACGACTATTATCAAAAGATTATCAGAAGATAAATGGACTTTAGTTTCATCAGGTTTAAATAATTCAAAACAATTTAAAACATTAGATGATAGTAGAAATTACACAGTTAAAGTAGGCACTAAACATGCTTTTGGTTCTTATGATGATTCTAGACCTGCATTTGATGCGGCGGCACCAGCAGGCACAACTGGTAAATACGTATACGTTAATGATGGTTATGGTACAGGACCTACTTGGGGTAGTGGAATAGGTTGGGCTACAAAATCAGATGAAGACCCAGCTAATACTTCAGATAGTAAGCACGATGTGGTTTTTCAAGGAGATTTACACTCTGCAGATGTTCCTGTTTCTCTAGCTAATGCAGGTTTCAATTTGGTAGGAAATCCTTACCCAACTTATTTATATGGAAACGATGATACCGTAGAAGCAACCAATAATGTATTAACTGTAAATGCTGATAAATTAACAGAACCTACCTTATGGTTTTGGGATTCTGATAATGAAACATGGATTACAAAGAATCAGTCTAGTGGCGCATATCATATTAGTCCTCTTCAAGGTTTCTTTGTTAAAACTAATGCAGCATCTACGTCTTTTAGTTTCACAGAGGCAATGCAGACACACACATCTAATAGTGATACATTTTTAAAATCTTCTAGCAGTAATTTTTCTATCGACTTATCTATAGAAAATGAAGGAAGAACTACAAGCACTTTAGTTAATTATTTAGAGAACACAACCACTTCTTTTGATAATGGTTTTGATAGCTCAACATTTGGTGGTTATTCTTCTACTTTAGAAGTTTATACACATCTTTTAGATGATAACACCAGTAAAAAATTAGCAATACAATCTTTACCTAATAATAATTTAGAGGATATGATTGTACCTGTAGGAATTTCTGCAGCAGTAAATTCAGAAATTTCTTTTACTGCAGAAACTTTAAATGTACCAACTGGTTACAAAGTGTTTTTAGAAGATAAATTAAAAAATACGTTTACTAGGTTAGATGAAGCGGATGCTAAATATACTGCTATAGTATCAGAAAAGACTACAGACGGACGTTTTTACATACATACTTCTGCTAAAAATGTTTTAAGTACAGAATCAGAATTATTAAAAAGCATTAGTTTATATAAATCTAGTAATACAACTTTAAAAATTGTTGGTTTATCTCAAGGAAAAACTAATTTAAAATTATACAATGTTTTAGGGAAACAAGTGCTAAGTCACTCTTTTAGTGCTAATGGTGTTAAAGAAATTTCTTTACCAAAATTGTCTAAAGGTGTTTATGTTGTTCAATTAGAAACTGAAACTGGAAAACTGAACAAGAAGATAGTTTTAGAATAATCGATTATTAATTAACGTCAAAAACAAAACACCATGAATAAAAACATAAAAAACACCCAAAATAAAGAGCAAGACATTACACGTAAAGAAGCTATAAAAAAAATAGGTAATTATGGTAAATATGCAGCATTAACTGCTTTAGGAACCTATATGATATTAAATCCTCAAAAATCTCAAGCTCAAAGTCCAGAAGCACCTGGAGTAGGATTTTAATGTTAAAACTAATTCAAATAAAAACACCAACTAATTTTAAGTTGGTGTTTTTTTTTTGGCCAAACACAACAGGATAAAGTTTTGTTTTACTATTTCTAAATTTACTTTTGATAAGTAGTAATAGATGAAAATAAATAAACTAATCACAATATTTTTATTGACAATTTTTACATTTTTAGGATGTAAAACCAATCAATTTTTAAGAAATAATATTAATACCAAAGACTATGTTTTTATCGAGGCAGAAAAAACAGTATCAGATTTACAAAAATGGCAATTGGTTAAAAAAGGTGACCAAAATTATATAGAGAGAGCTTCTGGAGATGCTTATTTAGAATTTATGGGAAATAAACCCATTACCGGGAAACCCAATTCTCCTTTAATTTATCAGTTTACTGCACCTACAACAGGAGATTTTCAATTAATGCTAATGTCTAGCAAAAGATTAGAAGGTGTAAAAAGTGATTGGTGTAATGATGCCTTTGTTCGACTTTCTGGAAATTTTGAATCCGGATCAAAACTATCAAAGAAAGCATTGCAAAAAAACATCAAAATTTTACAAGATGGTAATGATGAAACTTCAGAATTACAATGGCATTGGGCATCTACTGCAGAAAAAGACAGACATGTTTATAACAAGTTTATTTACAAACTTATAAAAGGAGAAAAATATACAATAACGCTTTCAGGAAGATCAAAACGATTTAGTGTCGATTATATACTTCTTTATAACACAGCAAAATTTAACAATCAAAAAGCTAAAGAACTTTTTAAAATTCAATAATAAAAATGATTAAGAAATCAATAATTGTACTTGCATTTATATGTTATGTGTTGCAATTAAATGCGCAACAGAGTAGAACAAAATATAATTTTAATCCAAATTGGAAATTTATAAAAGCAAATCCTACAAATGCACAAGCTGTAGATTATGATGATGCAACTTGGTCTACAATAAGCACGCCTCATACTTTTAATGATACAGATACTTTTGATGATTTAAGTATTGGTAAACATATAGGAGAGAAAAATCAATTTAGAGGAACAGTTTGGTATAGAAAACATTTTAAAGTGCCAAAAACAGATTCTGGTAAAAAAATCTACATAGAATTTGAATCTGTTCGTCAAATAGCAGACGTGTACATCAATGGAACATATATAGGAACCAATAAAACAGGTTTTATTCCTTTTGGATACGACATATCTCAACACCTAAATTATGGAGATAAAGAGAATATCATAGCAGTAAAAGTAAACAATGATAGAGGAGAACATTTTAGAGAAAACTTTCCTTTAGTTTGGCACCATGAACATTGGCATCCAAATCATGGAGGAATCTATAGAAATGTATTTTTACATGTTATGAATTCTGTTCATATTACTTTGCCTTTATATGATAATTTAAAAACAGTAGGTACTTATGTTCACGCAGAAAACATATCGAAAAAGAAAGCAGATATTTATGTTTCTGCAGAAACAATCAATGAATCATCAGTAGAAAAAACAATCACTTTTGAAGCTAAAATTATTGATGCTGATGGAAAAACAGTATGTACTTCAAAGAAGAAAAAAGTATTACAACCAGGAGAAACTTTTACCTTTTCGACAAAAAATAAAGTAAAAAAACCAAATTTATGGTACACTCGTAAACCATACATGTATAAAGTTGTTACTACATTAAAAGAAGATGAAATAGAATTAGACTCTTACACAACGCCTTTAGGAATTAGAACTTTTAAGTTTGATAAAGATACAGGTTTTCATAATAATGGTGAGTATGCTAAACTACATGGTTGGGGACAAAAACCTACTGCTGGTTGGGCAGGTTTAGGAGCAGCACAACCAGATTGGTTAAAAGAATTTACCTATCGTTTAATGGATGAAGCAGGAGGTAATTTTATACGTTGGGGACATTGTGCTGGTTCACCGGCAGAAATTGCAATGGGAGACAAATATGGTTTTGTAACTTTAATGCCAGGTGTAAGTGGTGAATCTCAAGATGAAGGTGAAACTTGGGATGTTAGAATTGCTGCGTTTAGAGATATGATTGTGTATTATAGAAATCACCCATCTATTTTTATTTGGGAAGGTGGTAACTGGGCAGAAACCGAAGCACATTACAAAGAAATTTTAAATATTATTAATACCTATGACCCTCACGGAAAACGTTTAATGGGAAATAGAAGAGCAGATGTAAAAGAAGATTCAGAACCATATATTTCTATTGAAATTGGTACGGAAGGTTGGCAAAGAGAATATGCACATTTACCGCTAATTGAAAGTGAATATTTAAGAGACGAAGGTGCAAGACGTGTTTGGGATAAATTTACCCCTGATGACAATTTTTGGACCCATCCTAACATCTCAAGAAACGTTTATAAAATTGGTTCAGAAATTTTTGCGATTCGTCAAGTAGAAGATTGGTGGGGTAAAATGGGAAAGAAATCGTATCACAGTGGAGGTGCTAATTGGGTGTTTTCAGATGGTACTCATGGTGGAAGAAATCCAACAGAGGTTACCAGAGCAAGTGGCGAGGTAGATGCTGTAAGATTAAAAAAAGAAGCTTTTTACACCACAAAAGCAATGTGGAGACCAGAAGCTCAAATTCATGTAGTTGGTCATTGGAATTACGAAGCAGGTACAAAAAAAACAATGTATGTAGTTTCTAACTGTACAAAAGTAAAATTATACATCAACAATAAATTAATAGCAATAGATGACAAAGCTGATAGTGGGTATTTGTATAAATTCCCTAATGTTGAATTCCAAGAAGGAGAAATTAAAGTAGAAGGTTATTTAAATGACAAATTATTGGTTTCTCAAACTAAAAAAACGGTTGGAGAATCAGTTGCAATTAAATTATCATCAACTGTGGGTCCAGAAGGATGGTTAGCAGATGGATCTGATATCGCTTTAGTTGATTTTGAAATTGTAGATAAAGAAGGTCATAGAAATCCTTTAGGTAGAAATAAAGTTGATTTTACTATTTCTGGTCCTGGAATTTGGAGAGGTGGTTACAATAGTGGAAAAGCTAACACCACAAACAATTTATTTTTAGATGCAGAAGCAGGGATTAATCGTTTGGCAATTCGTTCTATGTTACAAGCTGGAACTGTAACCATTACCGCTAGTGCAGAAGGTTTAAAATCAGATACGATTACTATTACATCTAAATCTGTGGCTATTGATAACGGATTGTCAAAATTATTACCTCAAGAATTTAAAGTTGATGCTAATTTTGAAGAACCTTTGCCAATTTACACACCAAAAACTGAACCTTACAACCCTGCAAGAGTTAACAAAAGCGATTTGTTTACCAAGTTTAGTTACACAGGAAATGGAAAAGCAGCACTCAGAAAAAATGTACATTGGGGTAAAAAAGCCTATACAGATATGGAACATAATTATACTGTTATTCCTAGATATTTGGTAGGTTCAGAATACATTAGAGTTCCGAATTCTGATGGTAAGTATTGGGCAAGAGATCAATTACAATTTATTGCAGGTAAAGACATGATTATTTATGTTGGTCATGATGATCGTGTAGAAAGACCAGTATTTTTAACTAAAGATTATAAAGATACAGGAGATGATGTTAATTTAGGAGGTGTTAAAATGTCACTTTTTAAAAGAATAGCAAAAAAAGGAGAAAGTATAATTATGGCAGGTAATAGTGATGGTGATGTTCCTGAAAATACAAGAATGTATTTTGTAATTGGAAAAAAAGTAAAAAAATAACGAATCGATTATATTATAATTTTTTGGAAAGAAAAAGTTAAGGTTTCTTGTACTTTAAATACCATTATAGTACAGGATACCTTTTTTTAGTATAAAAATTATTTTTATTTTTCTTTAGAAGGATTAATAAAAAATCAAATACGAATCAATTCAATTTCAAAATAAAACAATACATGAAGAAATTACTAATTTTATCTTTAATCGCAGTTCTCTTTTATGCATGTGGAGATTCATCATCAAAAGAAAAAGATTATAAAGATAAATCTTTATCAATAGATGAAAGAGTTGACGCACTACTTCCGCTAATGTCTACAGAAGAAAAAGTAGCACAAATGCGAATTTTTCATGCCAATATTGGTGCAAAACCAGACGAAAATGGAAATTTAAAATTATCTAAAAGAGTAATTAAAAAACTAAAATTAGGTATTGCTGGAATAAAAAATCCGGGAGAACATATAGATCCTGTGGCTGCAGCCAAAATGAATAACGAGTTGCAAAAGTATATTATAGAGAATAACAGATGGGGCATACCTGCTTTATTTGTTACAGAATCTTACAATGGTGTAGATGCTGATGGTTGTACTTTGTTTGGTCGCCCAATGACGTCTGCAGCATCTTTTAATCCAGAATTAGTGCAAAGACAATGGGATGTTGTTGGTAGAGAAGCACGTTTAAGAGGTATGCACATGTGCCATTCCCCAGAAGCAGATATTGTTAGAGATCCTCGTTTTGGTAGAATGAGTGAAGCCTTTGGAGAAGATACTTATCTAACAACTCAAATGGTTAAAAATGCCATTATTGGTGTGCAAGGAAATTACGAAGGTTTAGGCGCAGGAACACATATTGGTGCTGTTGCAAAACATTTTGCAGGTTATGGCCAAGTGTTAGGAGGTTCTAATTTTGCTGCAATAGAAATTTCTGAAAGAACATTAATAGACGAAATCTATCCGCCTTTTGAAGCGGCTGTAAAAGAAGCAAAAACATTAGGAATTATGGCTTCTCATGGAGATTTAAATGGAGTAGCAAGTCATGGAAATCCAGAGTTGTTAACAGGAGTTTTAAGAGATGATTGGGGTTTTGAAGGTTATGTGGTTTCAGATTCTAATGATATTGCACGTTTATTTTACTTTATGGGTGTTGCAGAATCTCCAGAAGCTGCTGCACAAATGGGGCTAGAAGCAGGTATAGATATCGATTTATATGCAGAAGATTCGTATTCTTATTTACCAAAAATGGTAGAAAAAAATCCTGAATTAATGAAGTTGATTGACCGATCTGTTAAACGTGTTTTAAGAACAAAGTTTATCTTAGGTTTGTTTGATAATCCTTACATAGATTTAGAAGAAACTAAAAAAGGAGTTCGTGCAGCATCTTCTTTAGAATTGGCAAAAGAATCTGATTTAGAATCTATTATTTTATTAAAGAATGAAGAAAATACGTTGCCTTTAAATAAAAATAGATCAACAAAAGTTGCTCTTTTAGGTCCTTTATTAAAAGAGAATACCAAAGAAATGTTTGAGTCTGCAGTTGGAAATAGCAATGTAAAATTCACCGCAGAAAAAGGGTTTAATTTAACTAACGAAAAAGGTGGTGCTCCAGAATTATTAAATAGAGATCCAAAAGCGATTGCTAAATTGGTAAATATTGCAAAACGATCTGATGTGGTTGTGTTGTTTTTAGGAGGCGATAAATTTACAGCGAAAGAAGCATATTTTAGTAATAGTACTTTAGGAGACAGAGCAACTATAGATCCTGTTGGCCCACAAGATGAATTGGTAGAAAAAATCACTGCTTTAGGGAAAAAAGTAATTGTAGTATTAAAACACAGAAGAACATTATCTATAAACACAATTGCAAAAGAAGCAGATGCAATTTTAGATACATGGGATTTAAGTGAATTTGGAGATCATTCTACTGCTAAAATTATTTTTGGAGATGTTTCTCCTTCAGGAAAATCTCCCGTAACTATTCCAAGATCAATAGGTCAGTTACCTTACCATTATAGTATGAAAGAAATCAACTATAAAAAAGAATATTTATTTTTAGAAAAAGGACCAATTTATCCTTTTGGACATGGTTTAAGTTATGGTGATTTCGAATATTCTGATATTAAATTATCAAGTTCAGAAATTACACCAGATACAGAAATTACTGCAAGTGTAACAGTTACTAACAACAGCAAAGTAAAAGCTAAGGAAGTAATACAAATGTATCTTAAAGATGAAATTGGATCTGTAACAAGACCAGATAAAGAATTAAAAGGATTTCAGAAGATTGAATTTGCTGCAGGCGAAAGTAAAACGATATCTTTTAAAATTACACCTAAAATGTTAGAATTTACAGGCATTTCTATGCAAAAAGTATTAGAAGCTGGAGATTATACTGTTAAAATAGGTACTTCTTCAAATCAATATCTAGAAGCAAAATTCAAATTAAAAAAATAGTCGATAATGAAAAAATCAATAGTAGTTTTATTAAGTGTTTTAACGCTTATTAGTTGCTCTAAATCGCAAACAGCAGTTGCTGAAAAAAGTGCTAATTTAGATCATACAGCAATAAAAAAATCGATGATAAAAGCCCTAGAATGGCAAGAGGCGCATCCTATTTTTGCAATTGCACCTACAGATTGGACAGCAGGAGCCTACTATACAGGTGTTGCAAGAGCACACAAAACAACTAAAAACATGATGTATATGGCTGCACTTAAAAACCAGGCATATTGGAATAAGTGGCAAACTTACAATCGCTTACATCATGCAGATGATGTAGCCATTTCGTATAGCTATTTATATGTTGCTAGAAACGAAAAAAGAAGAAATTTTGCAGATTTAGAACCTACAAAAAAGTTTTTAGACACGCATTTATTTGAAGATAATAACTGGAAAGCAGGTACAAACAAAAGTAAAGAAGACAAAACTATTTTATGGTGGTGGTGTGATGCTTTATTTATGGCTCCTCCAGTAGTTAATTTATATGCAAAACATACAAAGCAACCTAAATACTTAGAAGCAATGCATAAATATTATATGGAAGCATATAATAGATTGTATGATAAAGAAGAAAATTTATTTGCAAGAGATATGCGTTTTGTTTGGAAAGGAACAAAAGATGATAGAAAAGAACCAAATGGTAAAAAAGTATTTTGGTCTAGAGGAAATGGCTGGGTAATTGGTGGTTTGGCGTTACTTTTAGATGATATGCCAAAAGATTATGAACACAGAGATTTTTATGTAAGCCTTTATAAAGAAATGGCAGCTAAAATATTAGAAATTCAACCAGAAGATGGTTTATGGAGAACAAGTTTGTTAAGTCCGGAATCTTATAATCATGGAGAAGTAAGTGGAAGTGGTTTTTACACATTTGCTTTAGCTTGGGGTATTAACAATGGTTTATTAGACAAAAAACATACTTCTGCAGTAAAAAAAGCATGGAGTGGTTTAGCTGCTTGCCAACACGAAGATGGTAGAGTAGGTTGGGTACAAAATATTGGTGCTTTTCCAGAACCTGCATCTGCAGATAGTTGGCAAAATTTTGGTACTGGTGCGTACTTATTGGCTGGTAGTGAAATATTAAAATTGAAGTAAATAATTTCAAAAAAAATATTAAGATCGAGGGTAAAATCCTCGATTTTTTTGCTTTAAATAAACGGTGTTAAGTACTTTAATATTGTTAGTTGTAAAAGTAAATCAGGACTACACAGGATAGATATTACTTTGTATAAAAGTAAATTTATAGACTATAATAACTTACAATATAATTTAGAATTTAATAAATCAATCAACAAATAAGATGATGAAAAATATAACTGCTATCAAATTAGTTCTTTTAGTATTTCTATTAAATCTATTTAATGCATGTACATCTACTGAAGCTAATAGTTCTAATAGCAAAGAAGATGATGAAATTACTAGCAAGGTGAACGACTTATTAAGTCAAATGACTTTAGAAGAAAAAATTGCAGAAATGACCCAAGATGCTCCTGCAAACGAAAGATTAGGAATCCCGTATATGAAATATGCAGAAGCATTACATGGTGTTTGGCTTGTTTTAGATTATTATGGTAATACAACCGTGTATCCACAGGCAATTGCCGCTGCTTCTACTTGGCAACCAGAGTTGGTTAAAAAAATGGCTTCACAAACCGCTTTAGAAGCTAGAACTTTAGGCGTTACACACACCTATTCACCTAATTTAGATGTAATTTCTGGTGATCCAAGATATGGTCGTGTAGAAGAATCTTACGGAGAAGATCCTTATTTAGTGTCTAGAATGGGTGTTGCATTTATACAAGGTTTACAAGGAATGGGTAAGGAAAGATTTGATGAAAATCATGTAATTGCAACTGCAAAGCATTTTATTGGCTATCCAGAAAACAGACGTGGAATTAACGGTGGTTTTAGTGATATGTCTGAGCGAAGATTAAGAGAGGTTTATTTACCACCTTTTGAGGCTGCAATAAAAGAAGCAAAAGTTGGTGCTGTTATGCCTGGGCATCAAGATTATAATGGCGTTCCAAACCACATGAACACTTGGTTGCTAAAGGATATTTTACGTGATGAATTAGGTTTTGATGGTTTTATTGTTTCTGATAATAATGATGTTGCCCGTTTAGGAACCATGCATTTTATTGCAGAAACTAGAACAGAATCGGCTATTTTAGGTTTAAAAGCTGGTGTTGATATGGACTTAGTTATTGGAAAGAATGAGATGTTAGCAGCATATAATACCAAAGTTTTAAAAGATACGATAACTAAGAATCCTGATTTAGAAAAGTATATAGACAAAGCAACATCTCGTATTTTAAAAGCAAAATATCAATTGGGTTTATTTGATTCTGAACCAAAAGAGATTGACACAAAAACGATTAACGCAGGTAGAAAAGAACATCAAGAATTTTCTTATGAAATGGCTAAAAAAGCAATTATTTTATTAAAAAATGATAATAATACATTGCCTTTAGACATGTCTAAAATAAAATCGTTAGCTGTAATTGGACCAAATGCTCATGAAGAAAAACCTAAAAAAGGAACATATTCTTTATTAGGAGGTTATTCTGGCTTACCTCCATTTTATGTTTCTGCTTTAGACGGAATAAGAGCTAAAGTTGGCGATAAAGTAAAAATTAATTATGCCAAAGGTTGTGATTTATTAAGCAATTCTAAAGCAGGTTTTCCAAAAGCAATTGCAGCTGCAAAAAAATCTGATGCTGTTATTTTAGTTATTGGTGGTTCTAGAAAAACTGGCGGCGAAGGTGTAGATAGAGCTAATTTAGATTTGTATGGTGTGCAAAAAGAATTGGTAAAAGCAATTCATAAAACAGGTAAGCCAGTTGTGGCTGTTTTAATTAATGGAAGACCTTTGTCCATTAACTATGTTGCAGAAAATATTCCATCAATTTTAGAAACGTGGTATTTAGGTATGCGTTCTGGAGATGCCATTGCAGATGCTATTTTTGGCGATGTGAATCCAGGAGGAAAATTAACAGTTTCTTTTCCGAGGTCTGTAGGTCAAGTTCCTGTTACTTATTTACAAAGACCAGATTTTATTGGATCTGGTAAAGGGTTGTTTAAAGATGCCGACAAATCTCCGTTGTTTCCTTTTGGATATGGGTTAAGTTACACAACGTTTACATACAGTAAACCAAAATTTAAAAATGCTTCAATTTCTAAAGACGAAAGCACAACAGTTTCTGTAGATGTAACCAATACAGGAAAAAGAGCTGGAGATGAAGTGGTACAAATGTATGTTAGAGACGATTACGCTTCTGTTGGACGTTACAACAAAATGCTAAAAGGTTTTGAACGTATTTCGCTTGAACCAGGAGAAACTAAAACAGTAACTTTTACCTTAGGTTTTGATGAATTAAATATTTTAAATCAACAAATGAAAAAAGTGGTAGAACCAGGTACATTTACAATTTCAGTTGGAGCATCATCCTTAGAAAAAGATTTACATAAAGCGATATTAACAGTAAAATAGAAACTCTATTTAATTCAAAAAAAAGCCTTTTATAATTTTATTTATAAGAGGCTTTTTTATGTTTAAGCCTTAAGACTCTGCAGGATTAATTTATTGTTTAGATAGGTTAACTTTAGGTGTTAAATAAATATGTTTTAAAATGTTTAAAAAGCTGATTTTTTCGTTTATAATTTTATGTTTTTCAAGTGCTGTGTTAGCTAAGAGTTCTAATTTTTCGAGTATAAATGTAAATATGATTGCTCATTTAACAGAAAAAGAAGTGTTATTAGACACTTTAAAACATCCTCGTATTTGGGTTTCACCAAAAGATAGAAATGGTATTTTAGATAATATTTCGAAATATACTTGGGCCAATAGTTTGTTTAGTCAATTGAAAAAAAATCAATCTTCTAAATATTTAAATCATGCGAAAAATCCATCAGAAGAAATAAATTTAATACCTAATTTACCCGGAGATAGAAAAATACATAGAACAATATTAAATGATGGTGTAGAATGTGCAATACTTTATTATCTAACAGAAGATGAAAAATATGCCCAAATAGCATCAGATATAGTATATCAATATGTAAAAATGATAAGTAATAAAGATCCTTTAAAATTAAAGTTTTACCATAAAAAGTTTAATCATTTAATACAAACAAGAGAACATTTTCCGAGAGTAGCAATGATATACGATTTTGTACAGCCCTATTTAACTAACCCAAGTACAAAAGTTTATGATATAAGTACTAAAAATAAAGTGCGTTTTAATTTTAAAATTGCCCAAAAAGCTTTTGAAGTGATGGCAAATAATGTAATAAAATTGGGTGGTAATAATTCCAATCATCCTGTTTTAGAACTTCCGGGTGCTTTGTACGCTATAATTTGCATGGATAATAAAATAGCAAGAGACCGTTTTTTTGATAAAATTTTAAATGGACTGGCAAGGTCTAGGCAACCAGGAATTAATTGGATGTTAAATAGATTTAGTAAAGAAGATCGCTTATGGCCAGAATCTGCAGGTTATGGTAAGTTTACTCATGCTTTATTTATTCAGTTAATGAATATTATGGATAGATATCAACCAAATTTAAAGATTATAGATAATCATAAAGACATTTTAGAAAGTGTTTTTATTTATGAAAACTTTTTATATCCAAACGGTGCAACTATGGCTTACGGAGACATTGGTAGAAGTTTTACCAATCATGCTCATATTTATAGAAATGTTTTAAAAATTGCAGAAAGAAAAGGATATACGGCGTTAAAAAATAGAGCAGCTACTGTATTACAAGAAATTTATAAAGAAGAAGGTGGCTACAATCCAATAATAAAAAATCAAAGATTAGAATGGAACAATCCATTACAGTTATTGTGGGGTGTAAATATTGATACTTTAGTAAGTGATGCTGGTGAGCCTAAATATAGAACTGTAAAAGCAACTCACGCAGGTATTGTAATGCAACGTAATTATTCTGGTAAAGATGATAAACAGAATGGTTTAATGTATTACACTGGTGGCGGTACTTATGTTCATGCGCACGCATCAGGCTTGGATATGGAGTTGTACGGATCAGGATATGTTATTGGACCAGATTACGGAGGATCTGCTAGTGGTTATGGATCTAAACTTCATGAACAATACGCTGTTTCTTATGCAGCACATAATACAATTATTGTAAATGGTACTTCTGGTAGAGGCTCTAAAATAAATGGGAATAGTACATGGCAAAATATTGTAAATCCTGTGGTTTTAAAAGCTTCAGAGCCAAAACCGTATGTAAATGCTATTGCACAAAATTTTAGTTTTTCTACGCAGTTTTTAGGTGATGTTATTAATAATGTAAATCAGCAACGTACTAATAGCATTGTAAGAACTAGCGCAACTTCTGGTTATTATGTCGATATTTTTAGATCAGTTTCAACGACTAAAAATAATTTTCACGATTATTTATTTCATGGTTTAGGAGATAAAATGCAAATAAAATCGAAAAATAATAATTTGTTTATGGTAGATACTCCAAACAGATTTCAAAATGATTCAGGAGATGCAAGAAAACAACCAGGTTGGAGGTGGTTTTCTGATGCTAAAACATCTTTATTAACCAGCGATCCTGTTACTACAAGGTTTGATTTACAGGTTACAAAAGATTATTTACACATGAGTATTCCTGGAGGTGTTACAAAAGAATATAGTGCTGTACTTGCACCACCAACACAAGATGTAAGTAACGGATATGATAAAAAAGACACTCAGGTTTTTATAATGCGTAAATACGGTGAAGCTTGGAATAAACCTTTTATTGCGATTTACGAACCCTCTAAAAGTAATAAGCCAACAGTAAAAAGAACAGAAAACATTATTATTGATAACAAAGTTATTGGAGTAAAAGTTATTTCTAAGGTAGATGGACAAGAAATTCATGATATTATATTGTCAAATGATAACGATACAACAACTTTAAAATTACCGAAATTTAATATTGTTTTTACGGGTAGATTTGCGATTGTTAGAACTTTAATTAAGGCAAATAAAACTAATGTTTACATGTATCTAGGTGATGGTAATGAACTTCAGTTTTTAGATAAAAAAATTAAGGGAGATATAGATGGTAAGGCATATTTAGAGTATATTTTGAAATATGATATATCAAAAAATAAAAATTAAATCATATAAAAATATGCAAGTAGTTTAAATATTTGATGCTTTAATTTAATAAATACTTTAAGGTCAGGATAGGTCAGGATGGTAAATTAAAATTTTTTACGAAACTTTACCATACTAATAACGATTTATAAAACTTATGTTAATAAAAGGAATTCAGAATAATACTTTCAAATCAATACTATTTTTTGTTATTGTTTTATTTACGTTTTGTGCTTTTGCACAAGATGCGCCACCTTCTGATGGTGTTTTTAGGTTACAAAATGTAGCAACAGGAAAATATTTAACAGATGCAGGTTCAAGTGCATCTGCTGTAACGATGTCAGATTCAAGAGAAAATGTAAGTACCCATTTTAAATTTGTACAAAGTGGCTCTTTTTACAATATAGATAGTGAAGTTTTAGGAATACTTCGTGCTCCTGGTGCGGGTGGTCCTGGAGGTGCTTATGTAGTTGTTAGTACAACTAAAAGTTCACCGGCTTCAGATACAGATAAAACATGGACTATATTTCATAATCAAACAGATGATACTTACAGATTTGGCTCTAGAACATCAGGTAGGTTTTTGTATCATGAAGAAAATGGTACTGTAACTCATGCTATTGCAGCAGATTCAGATAACAGAAGTAATTGGAAACTAATTCCTTTCGTAGAAGTTGCCGTAGAAGCAGCTTCAGACGAAGATACAAGTACAGATCTTAATTGTCCATCCTCTGGAGAATTTGAAAATAATAGTACTAGAAATGTAGATATATCTAATCCTGTAAATGTAGGAACTGCAGATGATAGAAGTTGTTATTCTGATTATTCAGAAAGTACTGTAAATAATAAAACGTGGGGTGTTTACAATATTACTGCTGGTTCTAACCATTGGGATGGCGCTACATTACAACCAAGAATAGAGCGTTCTATGCCAAGATCTGGAGAAACTGGTGTGGGTAGTTTTGCAAGATTTAACGGAACTTTTAGAATTCTAGAAGTAGGTGAATTATCAGGTAATGGAACTGGTAGCCAAGATGGAAGTTATTTAGCACAAGCAAAAGGAAAACACTCTGGCGGTGGTGGTTCTAATGACCCAGCAATTTGCTTGTATTTAGCAAAAGCAGTTTATGGGACTGGTATTAATGCAGATAAACAAGTAGCTTTTAATATATATGCAGAACGTATTTTAGAAAGAGGAGGAGAAGGCAGTGGAAGAGAAGTTGTTTTTCTAAAAAGAGTAAATAAAAATGAAGAAGTTGATTTTCAATTAGAAGTTGGTTTTAGAGCAGATCCAAATGATCCAACAAAAAAAATACATTATTGTGATGCTATAATTGGAGGAGAAGCTTTTAATTATAACATTCCAGAACCTGAAAGAGGTTTAGAATCGGGGATAAGATATGGTGCGTATCGAGTTAAAGGAGGTAGAGCTCAGTTTAGATGGGCAAACACTACATATCAAAAAGTAGAAAAAGAAGATAGCAATGTAGCAGAGCCTTCTGATGATATTTTTAGATTAAGAAATGTAGCAACAGGCAAATTTTTAACAGATGCCGGTTCCAGTGCAACACCAGTTACAATGACAGATTCTGGAGATGCAACGAATACTCATTGGACTTTTGTGAAATCTGGAGATTATTTTAATATAGATAGTGAAAGTTTTGGAATAATAAGAGCTTTAGGAACAGGAGGAGTAGTTAGTACATCAAAAGCTGCACCTGCTTCTGATAGCGATAAAGTATGGACTATACGCGACACTGGAACTGAGAATGTATTTAGATTTGAAGCTAGAAACAATGGAAGGTTTTTATATCATGAAGAAGATGGTAGCGTTTCTAATATTGCTGCTTCTGATAGTGACCAAAGAAGTTTTTGGGAAGCGATTCCTACAAGTCAATCATTAAGTATAAGTGAAGAAGAGTTGTTGTCAAAATCAATAAAAGTATATCCAAATCCGGCTAAAGAAGATTTCACCATAGAAATTAGCAATTTAAACAGTTCAAAAGTTGAAATTTTTAACCTCATAGGAAAACTTATCTTTACTAAAGAAGTAAATGAAAACAAAATTCAAATAAACAACTATAATAGATTTAAGCAAGGAGTCTATTTTGTAAAAGTTACTACAAAAGACAACAATAAAGTGTATCGCAAAAAACTTATAATTAAGTAAATTATAATTTTATCTTAATAAAAAAGCCAGAAGAATATTCTTCTGGCTTTTTTTATTTTAAATTAATCAGGATAAAACAGGATACAGATTAAACTTAATCTTCATAATTTCATAATTCATAAAATATATTTAGAATGAAAAGACGTAACTTTCTACAACTCTCTGCATTTGCAGCTGTAGGTTTATCATTACCAATGTCAGGAATATTAAATGGCTGTTCTAATCAACTAGAACATTCTTTAGAATTTAAAAACTTAATCACAGGTTTATTAAAAGATTGGAGTGATGGTATGTTGAAAGTTCAAATTAATAATCCATCAAATTTAGATGTTCATGGTGCATTAGGTTGCCCATCTTGTTCTCATATTCATGGACGATGTATGGATGCCGTCTATCCGTTTTTATACATGGCAGATAAAACTGGTGATCAAAAATATGTAGAAGGCGCAAAATTAGTAATGACTTGGGCAGAAAACAATGTCTCTCAAGAAAATGGTGCTTGGACCGTAATTAAAAATCCAAAATCTTGGAAAGGAATTACAATTTTTGGTGCAATAGCTTTAGCGGAAGCATTGCATTATCATGGGCATGTTTTAGATGAAGAAACTCGCAAAGCTTGGACACTTCGTTTGGAAAAAGCAGGTCAATATATTTATGACACATTTACTATAGATTTTACCAATATCAATTACCCAGGAACAGCAGTTTATGGTTTAAATTTAATTGGAAATGTTGTAAAAAGAGATGATTTTAAAGCGAAGAGTAAAACTTTAGCGACTCAAGTAAAAGCTTATTTTACAGAAAATGAAGGGTTGTTATTTGGAGAATGTAAAAAAAGCTCAAGTAAGCTAAGTGAAAAAGGTTTACATGGTGTAGATTTAGGCTACAATGTTGAGGAAACATTGAATAGTTTGGTGATGTATGCAATAAAAGAGAAAGATGATGAATTACTACAAATCTTAACCAAATCATTAAACAGTCATTTAGAGTTTATGTTACCAGATGGTGCTTGGGATAATAGTTGGGGTAACAGAATGTATAAATGGAGTTATTGGGGAAGTAGAACTTGTGATGGTAGTCAGCCAGCATTCGCAATGATGGCAAATATCAATCCAGCATTTGGTACAGCAGCCGTAAAAAATACAGAATTATTACAACGTTGCACTACAGATGGATTAATTCATGGAGGTCCTGGTTTTATTGAAGCAGGAATTCCAGCGTGTGTACATCATACATTTACACATGCCAAACCTTTAGCAGCATTATTAGATCATTGGGATCATTTACCAGAAATAAATGCAAATGCTAGTTTGCCTAGAGCAACCGCAGATGGTGTAAAACACTTTAAAGATTTAGATGTTTATCTTTTTGCAAGAGGAGATTGGAGAGGTACTGTAAGTGCTTACGATGCAGAATATCATTACAAATACGATTTTAGACAAGCATCTGGTGGGGCTTTAGGAGTTTTATATCACAACAAAGTCGGACTTTTATGTGCTGCAAGTATGGCAGAATATCATTTAGTAGAAAAAAACAATCAGCAACCACAACCAGGTAAAGATATTTGTTTAACGCCAAGAATTGAAACTTTTAAAGACGAGGTTTGGTACACAAACTTATACGATTTACCAGCAACAGTAGCAACTAAAGATACAAACGAAACTATTGAATTAATAGCAGACGTAAAGTTAAAAAATGTAGATAGAAAAGAAGTTGAAGGTACTGCTGCTGCATTCGATATTGGGTACAATTGTACTGCTGATAAAACAGAAATTACAGTAACTACACAACAAGATATCAAAGCACAAACTGCTTTTGTATTGCCAATAATTTCTCCTTCAAGTGAAGTTATTTCAAAAATTAATGAGAACGAAATTACCATTCAAAAACCAGAAGGATTGTTAACCATTAAGGCAACTGCACCAATAAAGACAAAAGAAATGGAAGGAAAAAGAACTTTTAACATGGTTCCAGGGGTAGAAGCCTTACCATTAGAAGTATTTTTCGAAAAAGGAAGTAAAAAATTAGAAATTTCAATAACCGTAAGTTAATTTTTTCTGATTCTATTTTATTACAATTTATGCAATAATCACAGAAATTTAAAACCTGTCTAAAAATTTACAAATGATTAAAAGGTATCCATTCATATTAATTTTTCTTTTAGCTGTTTTTTATGGATGCGAATCCTCATCAGTAATAAAAGTAAACGATTTAAAATGTGAATATCGCAAGAATCCATTAGGAATCGAGAATACAAAACCTCGTTTAAGTTGGAAACTTTTTGAAACGAATCAAACTAGAGGACAAAAACAAACAGCTTATCAAATTTTTGTAGCTAGTAGTTTAGAAAACCTTGATAAAAATATTGCAGATGTTTGGGATTCTGGTAAGGTAGATTCCAATCAGTCTGTAAATGTAACTTATCAAGGTAATGAACTAGTATCTGCAAAGCAGTATTATTGGAAAGTAAAAGTTTGGGATAAAGATGGAAATGTTTCTAATTGGAGTAATTCAGGAAAGTTTTCTATGGGATTACTAAAACAATCGGATTGGAAAGGTGATTGGATTTTAAAACAGAATCAGAAAAAAACAGACCATAATTGGTACAGAAAAAATGTAACACTTTCAGATAAAGCTTCATCAGCATTTGTGTTTGTTGGGTCTTTTGGCTATCACGAATTGTATGTAAATGGTGAAAAAATTACCCAAAATGTAATGAATCCTGTATCAACTTACATGAAAAAAAGGATTGCTTATTTAACCTATGATATTTCTGATAAACTAAAAAAAGGAGACAATGTTATTGCCATTTGGCACGCTGCAGGTTGGTCTCGTTGGCGAAGAATTAGAGAATATAGAAACATCCCTTTTGTATTTAAAGCACAAGCCGAAATTGTAGCAGGTGGTAAACAAATTACTTTAAAAACAGATACTTCTTGGAAAACTAAAAAAAGCCACACAGAATATTATGGAGATTGGGATATTTTGCGTTTTGGTGGAGAAACCATTGATGATAGAAAACGAGAAGATGATTGGAATACATCAAAATATGATGATAGTAATTGGATGAATGCCAGTGTGTATAATCACGAAGAACTGAATGCGAAAATTCCTGAAGGAAATAACATCAGTTTTGCATTAAATAGCAGAAAAAATAGAGAAGTAAGAGCAATTTACAGTCCAATTAAAGCAAAATTGAGTGCACAAATGGTAGAGTCTCAAGTAAAATTTAAAGAAATAAAGGCGATTGGAGTTGATAAAAATGATGATGGAACATACAGAATTGATATGGGAGAAAATTATACTGGTTTTTTCGAAATGGATTTGTATCAAGGGCAAGAAGGCGATTCTATTTTATTTGAAATTAGCGACAGAACAGAAGTACAATCGAATTGGAAACAAAAAAGTAAATATATTTTTGGAAAATCAGGTAAAGGGAAATTTGAAAATCGATTTAATGTCGCAGGTGGACGTTGGATTACCATTCACGGATTAAAATATCAACCTAAAATAGAAGATGCAAAAGGTTATGTTGTCACAAACAATCGTAAGCAGATTAGTAGTTTTAAATCTTCAAGTAAGCAATTAAATCAGATTTATCAAGTGAACTTAAACACTTATTTAGCCAATACTATGGATGGTATTTTGGTTGATTGTCCGCATCGTGAACGTCGTGGTTGGGGAGAAGTAACAGTAGCTGCTATGTATGGTGATGCTTTGCCAAATTTTGAAAGTGGCGCTTATATGGATCAGTATTTACAATATACAAGAGATGCGCAATTGCCAGATGGAAAAACACGAGCTGTGATTAATGAAGAAGATCGTCCGTTTTTAATGTGGAAAGCAAATAACCCGCTAACTGTTTGGGAAACCTACAGAATGTTGGGTGATAAAAAAGTATTGAAAGACAATTATAAGTCTATGCAAAAATGGATGACTTGGTTGTATGAAAACTCAAATTACGAAACAAAAGGAGCCATAAAAGCTGGTAAACAGGGCTTAAGAGAATTCCCGGGATTGGGAGATTGGTGTACACCAAGAGGTAACTTCTGGACAAGTAGTAACTCGCCAGAAGCTATTCATTTTAACAACTGTTTGTATGCGTTTATGTTAGAAAATGCAATGAATATTGCAGACGTTTTAGGAAAAACCGAAGATGCTAAAACTTATAAGGATAGACTGAAAGTTCAACAAGAAGCGACACATAAATTATCATATAATCCAGAAACTGGAAAATATGTAAAAGGCTATCAAGTAGATCAAGCTTTTGCCTTAATATCTGGCGTAACACCAGCATCAGAAAAAGAAAAAGTAGCAGCAAATTTGGCAGATAATGTCTTGTATAAATTTCCGTATTACGATACAGGAAGCTCTGGTCAGGCACTTTATACGCGCTATTTTACAGAGTATGGAGAGCGTATGGATTTAATTTACGAGCTGTTAAGAGACAAGCATCACCCTAGTTATGGTTATTTTTTAGAACAAGGCAAAACAGTTTGGCCAGAACGTTGGTCTGCAGTTGGAAACAGTCAAATACATACGTGTTACACAGGAATTGGTGGTTATTTTATCAAAGGTTTTGGCGGAATTCGCCCAAATCCTGAAGAATTAGGAATGCAAAATATGATTGTAAAACCTGCACCTGTTGGCGATTTAACTTTTGCAAACACAAGCTATGAATCGATGTATGGAAACGTAGTTGTAAACTGGAAAAAAGAAGATAATGGCGCAACATTTCACATTGAAATTCCTGTAAATACAAGGGCTAAAGTTTATTTACCAGCAACAAGTAAAGACGGAATAAGTGAAAGTGGTCTTTTAGCAGAGAAATCGGATAATATCACTTACGTTGGAGCAGAAAAAAGTAAAGCTGTTGGTAATTATGTAATTTATAATGTTACTTCTGGAGTTTACAATTTTAAGGTGGATGAAATGCCTGTAACACAATTTCCTGAACCTTTAAATGATTTAAAGAATCTTGCGAAACTAGGAAGAATGAATGCCTCATCAATGTTTATTAAAACAGAAAAACTACCCGTTTTTGAAGCCTTTAGAGTAAATGATGAAGATGAAGAAACACGTTGGTTAGCAACAGAAACCAAAAATCAATATTTAGAAGTAGATTGGGTAAAACCACAAACGTTTAATCAGATTGTTGTTGATGAATATGAAAATAATATCACTTCTTATAAACTTCAATATTTAGAAAATGGTAAATGGAAAGATATTGTAAAAGGAACCAGTTGTGGTGCAATCAAAACGCATCAATTTGATCAAATAAAAACCACAAAAGTTAGGGTTTTTATTGTTGATGCAAAACAAGCGCCTTCAATTAAAGAAATTAAAATTTTTGATAAAAATTAATTAAATATGCTCAAATCAAATCATAAAAAAGAAGTCTTATTTCTACTTACGATTCTTTTTACAACCTTAGTAAATTTTGCAGCTACGTCGCCAAATTGGGAAGGCGCTCAATGGATTTGGCAAGAAGAAGATGGTCCATCTAACACATGGATGAGTTTTAGAAAAACAATTGCAGTAGAAGAAATTCCGGAAATAGTTGAAGCACATATTGCTGTAGATAGCAAGTTTTGGTTATGGATAAACGGAGAAATGGTGATTTTTGAAGGAGGTTTATCAAGAGGCCCAAGTCAAGCAGGAGACTGGAATAGAAAGAAAAAAATAACACCTACAAACTCTTGGTACGAAACGATTGATATTCAACCTTATTTAAAAAAAGGTAACAATACTATTGCAATATTAGTTTGGTTTTGGGGAAGAGAAACACATAAAGGTACGCATATTGATAGTGGAAAAGGAGGTCTTTTGTTTTCTGCACAAATTGGAAATCAAAAATTAGTTTCTAATGCATCTTGGAAAGCCATACAACATCCTGCTTATAGCAATAGTATACCACCAGCGAGTAAAGCTTTAGTTCAGTATCCTGTGCAGTTTGATGCTAAAAAGTCTATGGGAGATTGGTCTAAAAATGCTTGGTATACTTCTAATTTTGATGATAGTAATTGGCCAAAATCCTTAGAAAAAGGAAATGCAGGTATTGCACCTTGGTATAATCTAGAGCCTAATATTGTACCTCAGTTAATAAACCATGGTTTAGAAAATTATAAAAATCATAATGACTTACAATTTCCATTTATAAGCAGTGGGCAAGTTATAAAATGCAAACTTCCTTCTAATAAACAAATTACACCGTATTTAGAAGTCGAAGCAAAAGCTGGCGATACAATTTTTGTAACAACAGACAATCGGCTTAATAAAATTACAGCAACTTATATCACTAGAGCAGGAACTCAGAAGTTTGAAAGTTTTTCTTGGATGAATGGTAATGAAATACGTTATACCATTCCAAAAGGTGTTAAAGTAAAAGCTTTAAAGTACAGGTGGATGAGTGTAGGCGAAATGGTTGGTAAATTTGAAATTGATGATCCATTTTATAATCGTTTATGGTGGATGGGAAATAATACCTTATTTGTTTGTGCTCGAGATAATTTTATGGATTGCCCAGATAGAGAACGTGCACTTTGGATTGGAGATGTAGCCGACCAAACAGGTTACCTATTTTATTCTATGGATAATGCAGGACGCCAACTACTTAAAAAAGCTATTCTACAAACGATGTCTTTTAGTCAAGATGGTGTAATAGGTGCGTTAGGTCCTTTAAGAGTTCGTGAGTTGGTTGCGCAAAGTTTACAATTTATTGCACAAAGTATTTGGCCTTATTATTTAAATACGGGCGACAAAGAAACCTTACAAAAGGTGTATCCATTTGTATATGAGTATTTAGCATTATTTCCAATGCAAGAAAACGGATTGCCAGAATACCGTAAAAGGAAAAGTCCAGATTCTTGGGATTGGGTAGATTGGGGTGTTAAAAACACAGCGGATAAAGAACCGATACAAATGGCATTTTATTACTTGGCTTTAAATAAAGCCAAAGAAATGGCACAAGTTTTAGGTGAAGAAAAACACGCCAAATGGTATGAAAAACGCATGAAAACCATGAAACCCGCCTTTGAAAAAGCATACTGGAAAGACGGTTTTTACAGTTCAAATGCGGCAAAATTAAAAGACGATAGAGCTAATGCTATTGCAATTGTTTCAGGAATTGCAAATTCAAAATTTCACAATCAAATTGTAGACAACGTTTTAATTCCAAATCGTTATTCTAGTCCGCACTTCGAATGGCTTGCAGAAGAAGCAATGTGCATTGCTGGAAGGTATAAAGCCTCATTAGCTAGAATGAAAGAACAGTACCAAAGTCAGGTAGATAAAAAATCGATGTCTACCTTATATGAAATGTTTCCAAAAGGCGGAAGTTATAATCACGCTTGGAATGGGTCAAACAAAATTCTATCAAAATATATAGCAGGAGTTGAACCAACTAAAGTAGGGTGGAGTGAATTTCAAATATTACCTAATTTGGTACATTTTAAGCAATTTAAAAAAGTGATTCCAACAGTAAAAGGAAACATTACTATTGATTTACAGGTAAAGGATAATTCATATCAATTGGCATTAAAATCTCCTGCTAATTCATTAGCAACTATTGGAGTTCCTAAACAAGATAGGGAAATTAAGGAAGTCTTTGTTAATGGTAAGTTGGTCTGGAGAAAAGGTAAAAACAAGAAGTCTCTTAAAGGTTTAACTCATGATGGTGAAAACGAAAAGTTTCTAAAATTTAAAGTTCAATCTGGTATTTGGGAAGTTAATGCCACTTACAATTAGTTTAAAATAAATCACTTTTGAAAACAAATAGACGCGACTTTATAAAAAGTATGTCTGCACTTGGAATTCTGGGTGCAACCTATCCTTTGTTATCTGCTTGTGCAAGTAAAAATGGAAATGAATATTTAAACGAAAAGATTACAAAGATCGAAATATTTCGATACGATATTAATATACCTCGTTATTTTTCTTGGGGAACTTGGCACAATCGTCAGCATTTATTTATTAAAATATCTGCAGGTGATTTTTATGGTTGGACAGAAACGCCAGCATCAAAAAATAATCCAGATTTTAAACCAACAGCTTGGGTTAAATATCTAGAACAATTTAAAGGACTAACATTAGGGGAAGCTCAAAAACTATTAGCATCAGAACAGGTATTAGGAACAAAACGGTCATTAAAAATGTTAGAGTCTTTAGATATGGCACTTTTAGATGTTTCAGGAAGATTGCAAAATAAATCTGCTGTTGAATTACTAGGTTTAACAGGAACAAATCCAGTTCCAGGATTGTATTGTATTCTAGATAAGGATGAAAAAAAAGTTAGAGAAGAAGCCGAAAAAAGTATAGAACAGAATCTAGCCCATCATATGAAATTCAAAATGTATGGTGATGAAGCTGTCGATATGAAACTTCTTAAAACCATTAGAGATGTTTTAGGAGATGAAGCTGTTGTGATTTCAGATGTAAATAAAGGCTACAAAAAGTGGCAATCATTAGACAAATTAAAAGAAATTTTAGATCGTTTTAGTGCAAATGGACTGAATGCTATTGAAGATCCAGCACATTTAAAAACAACACAATGGATTCAATTGCAAAAAATGGTGGGTGATTTAACATTAATTCCAGATGCTCCTATGCGTCCTGCTTGGAAAGGTATCAACACCATGCAAAAAGGCATGGGACGTATTTATAATTTGCATCCCTCTACAATGGGAAGTTTAACCCACACAGCAAAATTAGCGCATAAAGTAAAGGCAATAGGTGCAAAAGTAATGATAGGTGATGATAGTTTGGTTGGTCCAGCTTGTTCTGCGTGGCAACAAATAGCGATTGGCGTTGGAGCCACTTGGGTAGAAGCGATTGAGAAAAAAGAAGACTCTAAAATCTATTTAGAATGTTTGCAAAGCTCAGCAACTAAAAAAGAAACTAATGGTTATTATTCCTTTAAACCAGCACCAGGTTTTGGACTAGAAATAAATACAGATCGTTTGAAAAAAGTAAGTGAATTGTATATAGAAGTTTAACATAAATATAAATTTTTAAAAGACTGTTGAAAACGATAAAGAGCATAATAATCATACTTAAAAAAATAGATCCTATTTTTTTCGTTATGTTATTTTTTTTCCTGTTGACGAATTGTCAAAAAAAACAAATTGTTCAAAAGCCAAATGTGCTGCTTATTTGTGTGGATGACCTTCGTCCAGAGTTAAAGAGTTTTGGAGCAGAGTATATTAACTCACCTAATATTGATGCTTTAGCGGAAAAAGGAATTAAATTTCAGAAACATTTTGTAAACTCACCAAGTTGTGGTCCATCTAGATATACCTTATTAACAGGGCAGTATGGGCCAGCTGGAAACAATGCCCTTTTTAGTAGAGCAAAAAAAATAAAACAAGGCACTCAAAAAGTAGATAAAAGTATCCCAGAGTGGTTCAGAACATATGGCTATACAACGGTTTCGATTGGAAAAGTATCTCATCACCCTGGAGGGAGAGGTGGAAAAAATTGGAATGATAGCACAAAAGTAGAGATGCCCAATGCGTGGGATAAGCATTTGATGCCAGTTGCAGAATGGCAACACCCACGAGGAATGATGCATGGATTGGCTGATGGTGAGACTCGATTAAAATCAGGCGGTATGGATGTTTTTCAAACAGCAGAAGGTAACGATAACATTTATCCAGATGGAGCAATTACAGATGAAGCTTTAAAGCAACTACGCGAACTGGCAAGCAATAATGAAAAACCATTTTTTCTTGCTGTTGGAATTATTAAACCACACCTGCCTTTTGGTGCACCTAAAACTTATTATGACAGGTATGATGGTGTTGATCTTCCCGAAATAAAACATCCTCAAAAACCGAAAGGAAGAACAACATGGCATGGATCTGGTGAATTTATGAAATACAACCGTTGGGGTAAAAATCCTAATAAAGATGCTGAATTTGCGAATGAAGTGCGTCGTCATTATGCTGCGTGTGTCAGTTATGCAGATGCCCAAGTTGGTAAAATTCTTGCAGCATTAAAAAAAACAGGAGCAGATAAAAACACTATTGTTGTACTTTGGGGAGACCATGGTTGGCATCTAGGAGAGCATGCGATTTGGGGTAAACATAGTTTGTTTGAGGAATCGTTGCATGCTCCTTTAATAATTCATTACCCAGGAATGAAACATGAAGGTTCAAATACAGATGCTATTGTAGAAACAGTCGATATTTTTCCAACGTTATGTGATTTAGCAGAAATTGAAATCCCTGAGTATGCTCATGGTTCGTCTCTAAAAGAAATATTAGTAGACCCAAATGCTAAAGGTCACTATGCTATATCCTATAAAAATAATGCTTCAACCATCAGAACTTCAACGCATAGAATGACACTACATCAGGATGGATTTGTAGAATTATATAATCACACAACAAGAGAAAAAGAAACAAAGAATATAGCAGAAGAATACCCAGAATTAGTTAAAGAGTTAAAAGTGAAGTTAAGTACTAGGTTAAAACTAGAATAAAAATATATTAAATAATGATAAAAGTAGGATTGTTTGGAGTAGGTTTGGATACCTATTGGCCTCAGTTTGAAGGACTATTAGAACGTTTAGAGGGTTATCAACTACAAATTGCTACTAAAATGGAAAGTTTTGGTGCTGAGGTTGTAAATGTTGGTTTAGTAGATTCTCCTGTAGTTGCTAGAGAAAAAGCGGAGGTACTAAAAAAAGAGGATGTAGACATCTTGTTTTTATACATCTCAACGTATGCCTTATCATCAACAGTATTGACTGTTGTACAAAAAGTAAAATGTCCTGTAGTTATTTTAAACATACAACCAGTTGCAGCTATAGATTATGAAAGTTTTAATGCGTTGGGAGATCGCGGAAAAATGACAGGAGAATGGTTGGCGCATTGTCAAGCTTGTTCGGTGCCAGAATTTGCGAATGTTTTTAATCGTGCAGGAATTGATTATGAATTTATAACGGGATATTTAGGCGAACAATTTGTTTGGGACGAAATTGAGGATTGGATTGATGCGACGAAAGTAGCTTTTATAATGCAAAATAACAGATTAGGTGTTTTAGGTCATTATTATGCAGGTATGTTAGATGTGTATTCTGATTTAACCAAACAATCTTCAGCCTTTGGGACACATATAGAAATTGTTGAAATGTGTGAAGTGAAAAAGTATCGAGATGCAGTTACGACATCTGAAATAGAAGAAAAAATAATAGAATTTAATAACGTATTTGAGGTTGTTGACGCTTGTGAAGAAGATGAAATTATTCGCGCAGCAAAAACATCAATAGCTTTAGATAAGCTAGTAGCAAATCATGATTTAGGTTCTTTAGCCTATTATTACGAAGGTGAAACTGCTAATGAATACGAAAATATTGTAACCTCTGTCATTGCAGGAAACACTTTATTAACTGGTAAAAATGTACCAGTTGCAGGAGAATATGAAGTAAAGAACGCACAAGCCATGAAAATTATGGATGCTTTTGGTGTTGGTGGTTCGTTTTCTGAATTTTATGCGATGGATTTTAATGATGATATTGTGATGTTAGGTCACGATGGTCCTGCACATTTCGCAATCGCAGAAGGTAATGTTCAATTAGTGCCTTTACCAGTTTATCACGGAAAACCAGGTAAAGGGTTGTCTATTCAAATGACAGTAAAACATGGGCCTGTAACTTTATTGTCTGTTGTAGAAGGTAAAGATGATGTATTTTTATTAGTTGCAGAAGGCGAATCTGTAGAAGGACCTGTGTTACAGATTGGAAATACAAATAGTCGTTATCGTTTTTCAATAGGTGCCAGAGCATTTATAAACGAGTGGTCAAAACAAGGTCCATCTCATCACTGTGCTATTGGTGTAGGTCATATTGCTAATAAAATCGAAAAATTGGGGAATATTTTAAATTTACGCGTGGTTCGTATTTGTTAAGAACTATCAACCAAAAACTAATAACAAAATTATGCAAGCAATTTTAGGTCTTTTATTTCATTCATTAGGAGGTGTAGCAGCAGGTAGTTTTTATATGCCATACAATAAAGTAAAAGGTTGGTCTTGGGAAACCTACTGGATGTTTGGAGGTATTATGTCTTGGTTAATTGTGCCACCCATTGCAGCTTATTTAACAGTACCAGGTTTTGTAGAAATTATTGCATCAAGCTCGAATACTATTTTAGGAATTACCTTTTTAATGGGATTATTTTGGGGTGTTGGTGGTTTGTCTTATGGTTTAGGAGTGCGTTATTTAGGAATGTCTTTAGGAAACTCCGTAGTTTTAGGATTTTGCGCTGCTTTTGGTGCTGTTGTACCATCTGTTTATTATAATTTTAATCCTCAAGAAGGTAAAACTTCGTTTACAGAAATGATATCTTCTACTGGCGGACAAGTTGTTTTACTCGGAGTTTTGGTTTGCCTTTTAGGTATTGCGCTTTCTGGAAAAGCAGGAATGCTAAAAGAAAAGGAATTATCAGAAGAAGAAAAGAAAAAGAGTGTTTCAGAGTTCAATTTGGTAAAAGGATTAATTGTTGCAATCTTATCAGGAATTTTAAGTTCCTTTTTTAGCTTTGGTATAGAAGCGGGAAAGCCTTTAGCAGATGCTGCTGTTGCAGCAGGATATGACCACTTGTTTGCTAATAATGTAACCTTTGTGGTGATTCTTTGGGGTGGTTTAGCTACGAATTTAGTTTGGACTACCATTTTGAGTATCAGAAATAAATCGTACAAAGATTTCACAAATAAAAGTACACCAATCCGTAATAATATTTTATTCTCTGCATTAGCAGGAACCATCTGGTTTTTACAATTTTTCTTTTATGGAATGGGTGAAAGTAAATTAGGAAATGGAGCAAGTTCTTGGATTTTACATATGTCTACTATTATTTTAACTGCCAACCTTTGGGGAATTTATCGCAAAGAATGGCAAGGTGTTACCCAAAAAACAAAATGGACCATAACATCAGGAATTGTTGTGATTATTTTATCCGTTGTTTTGGTGGGTATTGGAAATTCTATATAAAAATAAGTAATCATAATACATCAGGAGACTACAGGATATAATCAAAATTTTAAACGGTTAGTTTTGAGAAGTTTGATACCCATAAATGTAATGATGAAAAACCAAAAGTTTTTAAAGCATAATCTCCTTATTTTACTGAGTTTTACTTTTGTAGCCTTTACGCAAGCTCAAGTAAAATTATCTACTGATTTTACAAGTGAAAACGATAAAAAACTTCCTATTCACAATGTTTGGAATACAGCAAATAGGATAAGTCCAAAAAGTGGTTCTAATATTCGTAAAGGGCTTAAAATGAATATTGTTAGGATGATTGGAGGAATTAATAAAAAAGTAAATGGTGAAAATGTAAAAGATTTAGATTTTGATCCTTGTTTATACGATTCTATCAATAATAAATATGTGTATAGATGGGATCCTTTAATAGAAAGATTAAATAAAGTAGTCAATTCACAAACAGAAATTTTACAAATTGCTTTAGATCAACCACCTTGGGCTTTTCAACATGGATATACTTTTATTCCTGAAGGGACAAGAGATAATGTTAACTTTCGTGAAAATGAAAAAATATCCATTTATGGAAATTCTTTGCCTCCTGCAGATAAACAAGCCTATCACGATTTTATAAAAGCGTTGATGATAAAATTGGTAGAAACCTATGGAGAAGAACAAGTCTTAAAATGGCGTTTTAGAGTAGGTTCAGAAATTGAAACACCAGATCATTGGTTTGGTACCAAACAAGATTTTATAGAACATTTTGCAAATACAGAAAGTGCAGTAAGAGCTATTTTACCAAATGCTAAGGTTGGATTGCATACTAGAAATCCTGGGTTTTTATATAAAAATGGAACTATTTTAAACTATAAAGGAGAGCCTTATGCTTCTTTTATAGACGATCTTATAGAGTATAACGATGCTAATAATATAAAATGTGATTTTTGGGGATTATCAGATTACATTATTATAGATAATAGTGCTCTTAGAGATATAAATGGAAAATACACCAAAAATTTTGAACCATTAATTAATAACCCTAAATGGAATCCTGAAACAACAATAGATATTATGGAATATGCTACTGTTACAACTATGAAGGGTGCTGATGGAAAAGGATATATAACTTGTGAAACTTCACATAGAGAAATCGTAGAATTGATTTTTTCGAATACCTTTTATAAAAATAAAGACAAAGGTTTAGAATTTATTTATAGATGGGGAAATAGAACAGTTAGTGAAAATCCAGATGGAATAAAAGAATTAGATGCAATGCAAGGTTTAGTTCGATACGAAACTAGTATTTCAGGAAATCCTAATACATCCACAAACGAGTTGGATGCTATTTTTGTAAAAAGCGATGCAAAAGATGAGTATGATGTATTAATTTATAATTACAATAGTAGTTCTATTGCTTATAAAACGAATGAAACTGTAGAGGTTTCATTTTCTACAGATTTACCAGTAGGCACAAAATTATACTACAGAAGCAAATCTTATGGAAAAGAAAATAACAAACTCCAAAATTTTTTAATCAATAATGCAAACTATGTAATGAATGGTTTTGATTCGAAAGGAAATCCAAATCGCACCTTAACAGAGGCAGGTTTTACTGCATATCAAAATTATGAAAATCCAAATCCTCACCAATTTACAGAATGGAAAAGTATTGCTACTAAAGCAAGAACTGATGGTGAGTCAGGATCTGAAGTAGAAATATCAACTGAAATTGGGTCTTTTGCTTTTGAGAAATTTGAATTTAGACCAGAAGCCAATTTTGTAGAAGCTATTACTCCGGCAACTTTTATTTGGGCTACCACTCAAGATTTTTCTGCTTGGTCTGCAGTTAAAAATGGAATGACTATAAATAGAGATAATGATAAATTAAGTGTGAATTTTTCTTCTGATGTTTCTTGGCCAATGTTAGCCGTGACAGATGTTAACATCAATGCGAATTTGTATAGTACTTTAAGAATTGTAGTTAAAAATAGTACAGACAAACCAGATCTTCAAATGGCACCAAATGCTCCAGGTACAAGTTTTGTGTCTGGAAGAAAAAAAGAAACAGTACCTAATGATAACCAATGGCATACTTTAGATTTCGATTTAACAAATTGGGGATTATGGACAGATACAATCAATGAATTTAAATTTTATAATAATTTTAGTTCTGGAAGTATTGTTTTTGATAAGATAGAATTTATTCCAAATAATTCAATGACGCATTCAATAACGCTTAGTAAAGAAGGTCAAGGTCTATTAAATTTTGGCAGTGGTACTGCACTGAATGGACAAAAATTGAGTTTAATTGCTGTTGCCAATGAAGGTTGGACGTTTGAAGGTTGGGAAGGAGATATTACAAGTACAGATAATCCATTAGAAATAACAGTAACATCAGATTTAAATATCAAAGCCATATTTTCTAATGGTCAATTATCTGTTGGAAAAAATAATTTTGAAAAGATAGTCGTTTTTCCAAATCCTAGTAGTGATGGTGTGTTTCAAATAAAAAATCAAACACCTAAAAGTTGGCAAGTTTATTCCATCACAGGAAAAAAAATAATTGAAGGGAAAGGAAATATTATTGATATTTCTGCTAAAGCCAAGGGTATTTATATTCTAAAAATCAACAATTTTTTTGTAAAACTACTTTACTAAAATCAACAAAATAAAATTTACCAAATGATAAAAAATCAAACATTATTATCAATTATATTCTTAGTCTTTATTTGTGTTTCATGCAATAAACCTTCAACTTCTAGTTCTATTGTTTTTGACAAGTTATTGGTTAATACGCAACAAAATCCATTAACAATAGAAAGTATACAGCCTTTATTTTCTTGGATTGTAGATGCAGAAGGTTATAATAAATCACAATCTGCTTATCATATTTTAGTAGCTACATCCGAAGAAAATTTAAATGAAAATGATGCTGATGTTTGGAATTCTGATAAAGTAAAAAGTGATAAATCAACGTTTGTAAAATACCAAGGAAAGCCTTTAAAAGCGCTTCAAAATTATTTTTGGAAAGTAAAGATTTGGGATGAAAAAGGAGCTGCATCAAATTGGTCTGCTGTTCAGGAGTTTGAAATGGGTTTAATGGATAACAAAAACTGGGGCGACTCTAAATGGATTACTTTAAATAAAGATACCAGAACTTCTGCTTATCAATTTAGAGATTATAAAACAGGCAGAATGAAAAATCAGCCTGCAAAAAAGGTAAAAGGTTTTGCGGCTAGTTATTTTAGAAATGAACTAAAGATTGATAAAAAAATAGAAAATGCCCAAGTTTATATCTGCGGATTAGGATATTACGAGTTGTTTTTAAATGGAGAAAAGGTGGGCGATCATGTTTTAGATCCTGCACCTTCAAACTATAATAAACAAGCCTATTATGTAAATTATGATATTACATCAGATTTAAAATCAGGTAAAAATGCATTCGGAATTATTTTAGGAAATGGTTTTTATGGTCAAAATATTTCTTGGAAAAGAGATCCAGAATCAGAAAAAGATATGGCTTATGGCCCGCCAACTGTAAAGTTTTTATTAAAATTAAAATACACAGATGGTTCTACAAAAGATTTTTACACGGATGAACAGTGGAAAGAAGCTACAGGTCCTATAGTCTTTAATAATATTTATGGAGGAGATACTTACGATGCCAACTTCGAATTAGGGAATTGGACTTCTGTTGATTTTGATGATACTACTTGGGGAAATGCAAAAATTGCATCACCCAAATTAAGAACAATTAGTGCACAACAAATGCCCGCCATTAAAAAACTAAAAGAGTTAGCACCTACAAGAGTTTTTAAAGGTACAGATGGAGAATGGATTGTAGATTTTGGGCAAAACATTGCTGGTTGGGTAAAAATTAATGTAGAAGAAAAAAAGGGACAACTCATAGATATTATTACTACAGAAGCACTTTTAACAAACGGAAAAGATATTTTTAAAGGCTCTACAGGTGGTGGCGCTAATGGAATGACACAAGTGTACAAATACATTTGTAAAGGAAATGATTTAGAATCTTGGGAACCAAAATTTAGTTATCACGGATTTAGATATGCTAAAATTAAAGGAATTTCTAGAAAGCCAGATGCAGATATGATTAAAGCAGTTTTGGTAGCTACAGATATTCAAGAAACAGGTAGTTTTTCGTCTTCTGATGCGCTGCTAAACAAAATGCATGATATTAGTAAATGGACAATTGTAGACAATTTACACGGAATTCCAGAAGATTGTCCTCATAGAGAAAAATGTGGTTGGTTAGGTGATGCACATGCGTTTTGTGAATATGCGTTGTATAATTATGATATGTACGATTTCTATAAAAAATACATGGAAGACATTAAAACACAAATGCGACCAACAAAAGGACATAACAATCCTGAATTAAAGTTTCAAGTGCCAACAATGATTGCTCCTGGTAAAAGAACATCAACTTATGCAAAAATAGATTGGGGTGTTGCAACCATGTATTTGCCTTGGTACAATTATAAGTTTTACGGTGATGATGAAATCGTAAAAGACTATTATGAACCAATGAAAGGATTGACCGATTTTTACCTAAACTTTAAAGGAGAAAACGGAATTATGCAAGATGGAATGGGAGATTGGTGTCCGCCACTTTGGGATAGAAGAAAAAACCCAAGTGCAATGGAATGTGATCCTATTATTTCTGCAAATGCCTATTTTTATGATGTTTTAGGAATTATGGAGAAATTTGCAAAAATGAATAATGATGCTGCTTATGAAGCGAAAATGAAAAAAGAAAAAGAAGCGTTGTTAAAAGCCTTCAATCAACAGTTTTTAGTTGATATTCCAAACACAAAACACAAATGGTATCAAAGTCAGACAGCAACTGTACAGGCTTTACAATTTAATATGGTTCCAGCATCAGAAATAGAAACTGTTGTAAATGGTTTAGTGTACAATATTGTTGAGGTAAAAGGAGGCCATCACTCTACAGGAATTCATGGTAACAGATACATTTATACAGTGTTGTCTAAATACGGAAAAGCAGATTTAGCGTATCAAATATTAACAACACCAGATTTTCCAAGTCAAACTTATGTAATGAATTCAGGTTTCACAACATGGCCAGAGCGTCAGTTTATTTGGGAAGAAATGGAAGGACCATCAAACTCTTTAAACCATCCAATGCACAGTGGTTTTGCTGCGTATTTTTACGAGTCTTTAGGTGGTATTCAATCATCAATAGAAAAAGCAGGATTTAAACAATTTATCGTAAATCCAGAATTTTCAGGTCAGATTTCAAGTACAAAAGTATCTGTACCTACTCCGTTTGGAAAAATCAAAAATAATTGGACTTCTGAAGATGGTTTATTAACAATGAATTTAGAAGTACCTTTTAATACTGAGGCTAAAATCATTTTAAATAAAAACGAGTTTGAATCTTTAAAAATAAATGATACATCTTTTGATGCTTTTAAAGATAAAAATAATGTTGTCATAGCAGATAAAACAAATATACTTTTAGGTTCTGGAACCTATAAAATAAAATATCAAAAATTATCAAAGTAAAGCATTATACAACAGGATGCTTATAAAATAAGCAAAACTTATTTTTGACTTTATACAAAAGAATTATGAATAAATTTTTTTTACTTTTTACCTTATCATTCGTTTCAATTCAATTGTTTGCACAAACAGCTACATGCGATGGTACATTACCCTTTGAAGAAAAAGATGGTTTGTTAACAATAGAAATGGAATCTGGAATACTAAACGATGACAGATGGAAAATAGCAACAGAAACATTTGAAGGAGAAGAAGTAACCTATTTACATTGGACAGGAAATGAGTCTTTTAATGCACTTTCTGGTGCGCCAATTGTTTATAAAATAAAAATTAATAATCCTGGTACGTACAGATTTGCATGGAGAATGAGAGTTGGTAAAGGTACTAGTAAAGGAGAGCATAATGATGCTTGGTTAAAGATAGATGGAGAAGATTTTTATGGAATAAAAAACGGTGCCAAAGTTTATCCAAAACCATATTGTAATTCTAGTGCAGATTTACATTGTGCAGAAGGAAGTTCTACAGAGAATTTTATTAAAGCATTTGGTAATCGTTTAGATTATGGTTTTGTAACTAATACCAATGATGGAGATTCTCATCGAGTTTTTGTCACTTTTAATGAGGCTAAAGAGTATACAATTACTATAGATGCTAGATCTTCTTATTTATTTATTGATAAAATGGTGTTACATAGAAATAGTGTTTCTAGTACAACTGCTTTTAATTTAAACAATCCTGAATCTACGTGTTATAATGCATCATTATCTACCAATGCTATTAAAAAAAAAGAATTAAAAATTTATCCAAATCCAACTAAAGGAAAAATAGAGATAAAAAATATTCCAAACAATTCAAAACTTACAATTTCTAATATTTTTGGAGCTATCATCAAAAAAATAGAAACAAAAGAATCTTCAGAAATTATTGATATGAGTGATTTAAATAGTGGTGTTTATTTTATTTCTAATGATGATAAAAATAATAGTTTCACAAAAAAAATTATTAAAATTTAAGTTGATAAAAGCACAGGTTTACGTTTTCTTATTATGTACAGCTCTTATTTTTAGCTGTAACAAAGAAGAAGAACAAAAACACAAAAAACCAAATATTCTATTTATTCTTGTTGATGATTTAGGATATCATGATCTAAGTGTTACAGGAAGTAAATTTTACGAAACACCAAATGTAGATCAACTTGCAAATCAAAGTGTAATTTTTACACAAGGTTATGCAGCTAGTAGAGTTTGTAGCCCTTCTAGAGCCAGTATAATGACTGGTAAATTTACTGCACGTCATGGAATTACAGATTGGATTGGAGCAAAAACCGGTACAAATTGGCGCAGTAGAAAAAGGTATGATAAATTATTGCCAGCAAATTATGTTCAGAATTTACCAAAAGACGATATTACTATTGCAGAAACTTTAAAAAGCAATGGTTACAAAACTTTTTTTGCTGGTAAATGGCACTTAGGTAACAAAGGTTCGTATCCAGAAGATCATGGTTTTGAAATTAATAAAGGAGGTTTTCATAGAGGAGGTCCTGCAGGTGGTTTTTTTAGTCCTTGGCAAAACCCGAAATTAGAAAACAAACAAAAAGGAGAAAATCTTACCATACGTTTAGCCAAAGAAACTGCCAATTTTATCCAACAAAATAAAGATTCAACCTTTTTTGCTTTTTTATCTTTTTATGCAGTGCATGCACCTATTCAGACTACAGAAGTAAAATGGAAAAAATACAGAGATAAAGCAGATAGTTTAGGCATTGCCAAATCTGGTTATAAAATGGAACGCGTTTTACCAATTCGTAAAGTGCAAGACAATTCTATTTATGGAGGTTTAGTAGAAACCATGGATGATGCTGTAGGAATCGTATTAAAAACTTTAAAAGATAATGGTCTAGATAAAAACACCATTGTTGTTTTTACTTCTGATAATGGTGGTGTGGCTTCTGGAGATAATTTTTCTACAAGTAATTTACCTTTAAGAGGTGGAAAAGGCTACCAATGGGAAGGTGGAATTAGAGAACCTTTTTTCATAAAAGTTCCTTGGTTAAAAAGTAAAGTAACAGAAACAAATTTCCCAGTAATTCATACCGATTTTTATCCAACGTTTTTAGATTTAGCAGGTATTGCTCTAAAACCAAAACAGCATATAGATGGTATTAGCTTAAAACCTATTTTAGAAGGAAAAGAAATCAATACAGATAGACCATTATTTTGGCACTATCCACATTATGGTAATCAAGGAGGAGAACCATCTTCTATAATTCAACAGAATGGTTGGAAATTAATTCATTATTGGGAAGATAATCGTTTGGAATTATTCAAGTTGCCATCAACTGAAAAAGACGAACAGAACGTAGTTGCAAAACACCCAAAACTGGCAAAACAACTTCATAATAAATTGATGAGTTGGTTACACGAAGTCGACGCTAAATTTCCTGAAAAAGACACAGAATACGATAGTATAAAAGACGCAAAAAGAGATTTTAATATTATCAACAAAAAATTAAAATCCTTAGAAAAAAATAGATTAGAAATACTTTCTAAAGATTTTAAACCCAATGCTAATTGGTGGAAAAGTAAAATTACAAAAGATTAATTTTTCTTTTTAGGACCTCTTTTAGGTTCAGGATTTTTTGCAATAAAATCTAATAATATTTTTTGTACATCATCAACAGTTCCTTGTTTTAGACCATTGTTTTTGTTGGCTCCAGTAATCCAATATAAAATCATTCCAGCATCAGAGCAATCCCATTTTCCTTTTTGAAATCGAACAACATCATCTACTTCTGCTAATTTACCAAGTGTCCAAATTAATTGAATACGCGAATCAGAATGGTTTTTAGCCCAATTCCATTGTGCAATAGGTACTTTTAATTTTATATTTTGATCAGGAATTCTTACTTCTTCTATTCCAAAATCTAAAATTTGTTGCCATGTATAAAAATCACCAGCATTATCATTTGCAGGATGATGCGTAATTACTTTTATAAATTTGTGTTTTTCTTTAGGTGTTTTTTGCAAAGCAAGCCCTATAATATCTGGTTCGCCAGCTTCAATAATCCATAAAGGATCATTTTTTGTTGACGCATTTATTGCCCAAGCTAAATCGTTAATAGTTTCTTCCTTTTGCCAAATAGCATCAAAAAAAGTTAAATGTTTAAAACCTGTCCAACGTCTTGCTGTCATATCACAAGCTATTTGCATTAAATGATGACGTTCTTTTTCTGCTTTTTCAGAAATACGATCATCCCTAACCAAATCACAACTATGAGAATAATGTACCAATCTGTCTTCTAAACCAGCAGATTTTAACAAAGCAATAGTTATGGCGGTTCCACCTAAGTCATCAGGGTCAGGAGAATTTCCATCAGCAACAATAGCAATTCTTCCTTTTGGAGGATTGATGGTTTGTGCTGTAATTTGATAGAAAGAAAATAATATTGAAAATGCAATTAAAACATTTTTTTTCATCGTATTGTTTATTTAGATGTTTAAAAATAATATCATCTTATCTTATAAATACCCTGTAGTATCCTGTCATAGAAGATGTTTCTATAAATAATAACTTAACAATCGGTACACTACAAGATACATAAGAATTACTTAATAACTAATTTGCAAAAGAACATAATACAATAAACCTATAGAATATGAAACAGTATATTTTTTTAATTCTAATTACAGTTTTCTTTATAACTAGTTGTAAACAAGAAAAAATTGCAAATAAACCACCCAATATTCTTTGGCTGGTAACAGAAGATATGGGACATTATATACCTTCTTTTGGAGATTCTACAATCGTTACTCCGCACTTAAGTAAATTAGCTAAAGAAGGTGTAGTTTATCCGAATTTACATTCAACTTCTGGTGTTTGTGCACCTAGTAGAGCTGCAATTGCAACAGGTATGTACCCTTCTAGTATTGGCGCAAATCATATGCGAACAACTTCTTATAATGATGTAATTGGTATTCCTAAATACGGCGCTGTTCCGCCAGCAGAAGTAAAAATGATAAGCGAACTACTTCGTAAACAAGGTTATTATTGTTCTAATAATTACAAAACAGATTACCAATTTAAACCACCAGTTACAGCTTGGGATGAAAGTAGTCCTTACGCACATTGGAGAAATAGAGGCAAAGATCAACCATTTTTTGCAGTGTTTAATTTTACTGAAACTCACGAATCTGGTTTGTTTGAACCTTATGGTTTTAGAGAAATAGAAACTAGACATTATTATTCGGGTGATAGAAATTATAAATGGAAAGGTTTTGGAAAATCGCATGCTAAAAACAGAATGACAGAGGCTGAAACTCCTGTGCATGTATCAAAAAACACTAAATTTAAAATACCACCTTATTTGCAAGACAATGAAGTTTCTCAAAGAGATTTATGGAAATTGTACAATAATATTGCAGAAATGGACAAACAAGTTGGTGCTGTTTTAAAACAATTAGAAGACGATGGATTATTAGACAATACGATTATTTTCTTTTATGGAGACCATGGCGGACCAATGCCAAGAGAAAAAAGACTGATTTACGATTCTGGTTTAAAAACACCAATGATTATTCGTTTTCCTGATAAAAAAAATGCAGGAATCAAAGATGGGCAATTGTTAAGTTTTGTAGATTTTGCACCTACTTTACTTTCTTTAACAAAACAAGAGCCAAAAGAATACATGCAAGGACAAGCGTTTTTGGGAGATTTTAAAGCAAAAGAACGAAATTATATTCATGCAGCTGCAGATCGTTTTGATGGTTTTACTGATGCAATTAGAGCGGTAAAAGACAAACAATTTAAATATATTAGAAATTATAGGCCAGAACAAGCGTATTACCTTCCTATTACTTATAGAGAAAAAATACCAACAATGGAAAACCTGTTAATCTTAAAAAATGAAGGTAAATTAAATGAATTTCAAATGCAATGGTTTAGAGAATCTAAACCTAAAGAAGAGTTATTTGATTGTTTAAATGACCCTTTTGAGCTGAACAATTTAGCAGAGAATCCAAAATACAAAGAAAAACTGATAGAGCTATCTAATGAAATGGACAGATGGTTATCAGAAATTAAAGACACTCCAAACTTACCGGAAAAAGAATTGGTAACTAAACTATGGAATGGTAAAAAAACAAAACCAATTACTGAGGATCCAGTTGTTCAGTTTGAAAATAATAAAGTAAAAATTAGTTGCGATACAGAAGGAGCATCAATAGGTTATAAAACAAACCCAAAAGCGAAGAGTTGGAGTGTGTATTCTAAGCCTTTTAGTATAGAATCTAAAGAAAATTTATTAGTGAAGGCCCATAGAATTGGTTATGTGCCTAGTAAATCTATTCAAGTTAACATTGCAGATTTAAAATAAATAAGAGCAATTAAAAACAACTGTTGTGCATTTATAGAATTTATTAAATGCACAACAGTTTTTTTACTTCTTCCAAATACTTTCCATTTCTTCTAAAGTTTTTCCTTTAGTTTCTGGGATATATTTCCAAACAAACCACATGGCTATTAAAGACATAAAACCATATACCCAATATGCAAAACCGTGATTAAATTGTTCTGTAAGTGCAGTGTTATCATTCATCATAGGAAATGTAAGTGAAACTAAATAATTAGATACCCATTGCGCTGCAACAGCAATTGCCATTGCTTTTCCTCTAATTTTATTTGGAAATATTTCTGATAAAAGCACCCAAGTAACTGGTCCCCAACTAAGGGCAAAACTAGCAACATATAACATCATACATCCAAGTGCTAAATAACCTGTTGCGCCAGAGAAAAATACAAATCCTAGAGCTAACATAGCCACTGCCATACCTAAAGCACCAATTAACATTAATGGTTTTCTACCTTTTTTATCTACAGTTTTTACAGCGATAATTGTAAATAAGAAGTTTACAATTCCTACAATTATGGTAAGTAATAAGGCCCCATCAGTATCTGGGTCTATAGATTTAAAAATTTCTGGAGCATAATATAACACTACATTAATTCCTACAAATTGTTGAAAAACAGAAAGAAGAACACCTATTATTATTACTGCCCAACCATAAGATAATAGTTTTCCAGAAGTTTCTGTCACAGAGTTTTCTATTTCAGATAGCACTCTTTTACCTTCTTGTTCTCCATTAACTTTAATTAAAACATCTAAAGCTTCCTCTGGTTTGTTTTTTAACATTAAAGAACGAGGTGTGTCTGGCACGAAGAATAATAACCCTAAAAACAATCCTGCAGGTATCACTTCTGATGCAAACATCCATCTCCAACCAACTTCATTTAACCAGGCATCAGAACCACCACCTCTAGAAATAAAGTAGTTTACAAAATAAACCACCATAAAACCACCAACAATGGCAAGTTGATTAAAAGACACCAATCTCCCTCTACTATTTGCAGGTGCAATTTCTGCAATATATAAAGGAGATAACATAGATGCTAAACCAACACCAATACCACCTATAATTCTGTACATAATAAATATGGTAGAAAACGTATGGTCTAACTCACCAATAGGTGCTATTAACATTTCTGGCATAGCAGAACCTAATGCTGAAATTAAGAAAAGAACTGCAGCAAGAATCAACCCTTTTTTACGCCCTAATTTCTTGCTAATAAGTCCACCAAATAGTCCGCCAATTATACAACCTATTAATGCACTAGCTATTAAAAAACCTTTAAAAGCATTGGCAGCAGCTTCAGGCAATCCTTTAGGAGTCACAAAAAAGGTTTCTAAAGAACCTACGGTTCCAGAAATAACACCAGTGTCGTATCCAAATAAAAGACCTCCTAAGGTTGCGACTAAAGTTAATTTTAATAAGTATTTAGAATTATTTGATGAACTCATAGTTTAAATTTTAGATATATTGATTGATAATATTCTCAAAAAGTTCTTGTTTACCGCTTGTTAAAGGAAGTTCTCCATTTTCTTGGGCAATTTTATACAAGTCTTTTAATTCTAATTTACCGGTTTCAAAAGCAGCACCATTTCCAGAGTCAAAAGAACTGTATCTTTTTTCTCTTAAAGAATTGTAAGCAGAAGAAGTCATAATTTTATCAGCAGTAATTAAGGCTCTTGCAAACGTGTCTGCTCCACCAATATGTGCTAAAAAAACATCTTCTAAATCTGTAGAATTTCTTCTGATTTTTGCATCAAAATTAACACCACCACCTTGTAAACCACCAGCTTCTAAGAAAACTAACATAGCTTCTGTAGTTTCTTGTATATTGTTTGGAAATTGATCTGTATCCCAACCATTTTGGTAATCTCCTCTGTTGGCATCTATACTACCTAACATGCCTGCTTTGGCAGCAACGGCTAACTCATGTTGCATTGTATGCTGAGCTAAAGTCGCATGATTTACCTCAATATTCATTTTAAAATCTTTGTCTAAACCATATTCTTTTAAGAATCCAATGGCTGTAGCAGAATCAAAATCGTATTGATGCTTCATTGGTTCCATAGGTTTTGGTTCTATAAAGAAAGTACCTTTAAAACCTTGCGCTCTTGCATAATCTTTTGCCATGGTTAAAAACTGCGCCATGTGATCTAATTCTCGACCCATATCTGTGTTTAACAAAGACATGTATCCTTCTCTTCCTCCCCAAAAAACATAATTCTCTCCACCTAATTTAATCGTTGCATCTAAAGCCAATTTTACTTGTCCACCAGCTCTTGCAACAACATTAAAATCAGGATTTGTAGAAGCACCGTTCATGTATCTTGGATTTGAGAAACAATTTGCTGTTCCCCATAATAATTTTACACCACTTGCTGCTTGCTTTTCTTTGATGTAATCTGTTATTGTATTTAATCTAGCTTCAGATTCGGCAAACGTTGCGCCTTCTTGTACTAAATCGTAATCATGAAAACAAAAATATTCAAAGCCCATTTTATGAATAAATTCGAAAGCTGCATCTGCTTTGTCTTTAGCTGCTTGTATTGGGTCTGAAGCTTTGTCCCACTCAAAACTTTGTGTTCCTGGGCCAAAAGGGTCTGAACCTTGACCACAGAAGGTATGCCAATAAGCAATTGAAAACTTGAACCAATCTTTCATTTTTTTACCAGCAACAACTTGTTCTGGATTGTAGTATTTAAATGCTAATGGATTGTCTGATTCTTTACCTTCGAATTGAATTTTATCAATTCCTTTAAAATATTCTTTATTTGCCATTTTGATAAATGTTTAATTGTGTTTTTGTTATCTGTACTAATTTTGCGTTAGGGATTGCAGTGGAAATCCTTTTTTGAGGAACGAATAAAAAGATTGAAACGTAAAGCCCGACCTTTTTAGGTAACGCCCAAATGTTATGTGTTTAAAATTAATTCTAGTTCTTTTTTCCAGTTTTGATACGCTTCTTTAAAAGCCTGTTTTTCTTTATTGGGTGTAAATGTCATTACATAATCATTATTCATGATTGTTTTGCTAAAAGAAGCAAAATCGCCAGTATGTAAATTGGCCGCTCTTGCTGCACCAATAGCACCTGTTGTGTTATAAATTTCTATTTCTTGATCAATTAATGTAGCAACCGTATTTGCAAAAATTTCTGAACGAAAAAGGTTGTCATTTCCAGCTCTAATTACCTTTGGGTTGATGCCGTCTGAAGTTAAAATTTCCATGCCGTATACAAATGAAAACGCAATTCCTTCTAAGGCTGCTCTACACAGATGGCCTTTATGATGATTGTTTAGATTTAAATTTAGTACACGTGTACCAATTTCTTTATTATTTAACATACGTTCTGCACCGTTACCAAAAGGAATTAAGCAAACTCCATCTGAGCCAATAGCAATTTCTGAAGCCAAATTATTCATGTCTTCGTAAGAAGAAACATCTAAATTATTTAATAACCATCTGTATTGAATTCCTGCTCCGTTAATACAAAGTAATTTTCCTATTCTTGCTGCAGCTCCTTTTTGATAATTTACATGCGCAAAATTATTTACTCGATTACTTTCTTTGGCAGACAAACTATCTGTAACCGCATAAAAAACACCAGAAGTTCCGCCAGTTGCTGCTACTTCACTAGGATGAAATACGTTTAAAGATAGCGCATTATTAGGTTGATCTCCTGCTCTGTAATAAATTGGAGTTCCTGTAGCTAAACCACTTTCATCAGCTCCTTTTTGATCAACCACAGATTGCATACCAAAGGTTTCTACAATATCTGGCACTAAAGAAGGGTCTAAACCATAGTGTTCTAGAAGAAAATCTGCAATTTTATCATTTTTAAAATCCCAAAAAATACCTTCTGATAATCCTGAAATCGTGGTGTTTATTTTGTTAGAAAATTTATAAGCAATAAAATCTCCTGGTAACATAAATTTATAAATCTGATTGTAAATATCAGGTTCGTTTTCTTTTACCCATTTAAGTTTAGAAGCTGTAAAATTTGCAGGAGAGTTTAATAATTGCGTAGCACATTTTTCTTCTCCAATCTGTTTGAAAGCATTTTTACCAGTTGCTACCGCTCTACTATCGCACCAAATGATGCTTTTGCGCAAAGGTTCTCCTTGTTTACCTACCAAAACCAAACCATGCATTTGGTAAGAAATACCAATACCTTTAATTTGGGTTTTATTAATGTTATATTGTTTTTTTAAAGATTGTATTGCGTTGCAAACATGCAACCACCAATCTTTTGGTTCTTGTTCTGCCCAACCATTTTTTTGAGCAAACATGCTCATTTCCTCTTTCGGTTCTTGAACTACCCCAATACTTTTACCAGAGTTAATTTCTACTAAAGCTGCTTTTATCGAAGAACTTCCGATGTCTAATCCTAAATGGTAATTCATTTTTTTTTTATGTATTAGCAATTTTAATTTTTTTTAAGGCAACTTTTATCCTGCACTGTCATGATAATTTTAACTGATTGAAATAATATTTATATATAGTTATTAATTATTCTAAAAGTCGGTAGTGTACAGGATGCAATAAATATTTAGACACTTTACTTTTAAGAAAAAATAGTATTTCAAATGAAAAAAAGTCTTTTTATAATCACCTTATTGATTTTTAGTATTACGAGTTCTTCGCAAATTAAACATGGCTTAAGAGACAAACAAGGTAGGCACATTGTACCTAGAGGTTTTGTTATTAATACTAATGACCATAAAGGAGAAGTTTTTTTTAATAATGATGATTATGCAAGACAAGTTAGAATGGGTGCAAATCATCAGGTTATTCGTTTAGAACTTGGTAAAGTAAGCGAATTTCCTGGAGGAAAAGTAGTACCAAAATATCTACAAAAATTAGATTCTTTAGTTGCTTTAGGTAAAAACCACGATATAAAAACTATTTTTAAAATGACGGTTTATGGCGTAGATAAATTTGTTTGGGAAGAATTTTGGGAAAATAAAAATGATTATCAATACAAAACATATATAAATGCTTGGAAAGTTATCTGGAAACGATTTGCAAATGAGCCTTATGTTTTGGGATATGATATTGTTAATGAGCCTAGAAAACTTAAAATGAACATTTCTTACAAAGATTTAACAGATAAATATTTAATTCCTTTATATAAAAGAATTATTGATGCAAGTCAAAAAATAAATCCAAATAAGAAGATTTTATTTCAGTCTATTTTTATGAATAAAGGTGAAAAAATAGATAATAACCAATATGCAGAAATCAGTTCTCCTTTAAATAGAGAAAATATCATTTTTGCGCCTCATATTTATCAAAACAACATAGATTTTATTAAAAAAAATATGGATCGTTTTGATAAAGAATCGGCAATGTTAAAAGCACCAATTTTAATAGGTGAATGGGGTTTTCCAACATTTGCAAGAACAGATACTACTTTGGTTGGAAATTGGGGGCAATTAAAATACAAAGAAATGTATATTAGAACAGCAGAGGTTTTCGATAAAATGGGTGTAGGCTCTATTAAAGCTTGGTTTTTAGGTAACAGAACTATGCAAAATTTTCTTAAACCAGGCCCATCAACATGGTCTATATTTAGCGATAAAACAGACGCAGGTACGGTAGAACGTAAATATATTACAGATGTAATTTCAAGGCCTTTTCCGCAAGCAATTGCAGGTAATATTCAGTCGTTTTTATACAATTTTGCTAAAAGAGAATTAACCTTAAATATTACATCAGATAATAGTAAAGGTGCTTCAAAGATTTTCATTGGAGCCAACAGGCATTATCCAGATGGTTTTTCAATCATTATTAATAACGATTTTATAATGTATTACAATCCGCTTAAAAATGTTGGTTTAGAAGTTTATAAAACAACTAAAAATTCTAATCCAGCAGATTTTATTTGGGATGTTAAAACACAAAAACTAATTGTCTTAAAATGGGGTAAAGACAATGCAGAATATAAGGTTAAAATAGTACCAGGACTTCGAAATTTTTAAAATTATTATGCCTTTAACAATGATCAAAAAGAATTTAGTATTACTTTTTTTAAGCATAGCATTTTTAACAAATGCACAAAATGTAAGACACATAGAAACCATAAACGATGCGTGGCAATTTTATAAAGGAAACATCGAAAATCCTTTTTCTAGTGATGTATCTCGTTCTTGGGAAAAAGTAACTTTACCGCACTCTTGGAACACACAAGATATTTTAGACGATGAAGATGGTTATTATAGAGGAGAAGGTTGGTACAAAAAAACAATTAAAATTCCACAGATTTACGATAACCAAAAAGTATTTTTATTGTTTGAAGCTGCTAATCAGGTTACCTCATTATTTGTAAACGGAAAAGTAGTTGAAAAAGATCATATTGGTGGTTATACCACGTTTGCAAGAGATATTACAAGAGTATTAAAAAAAGGAACAAATGAAATTGTAGTAAAAGTAGATAATTCTCATAATGATGAAATTATTCCGCAATCTGCAGATTTTTCTTTTTACGGAGGTATTTACAGAGATGTTCATTTAATTATAACCAAACAAGTTCATTTCGAAGTAGCTAATTTAGGTGCAAACGCTGTATTTATTTCTACACCAAAAGTATCAGAATTATCAGCAGAAATTTCTGTAAAATCTAAAATAGTAAGGCCCAAAAAAGGAACATATTATGTAAAGCAATCTTTATTAGATGCTCACAATAATTTGGTTAAAACTATAAAAACAAAATCTAACTTTGGTAAGGAGGTAATTAGTGATTTTTCTGTTGAAAAGCCAAATTTGTGGTCTCCAGAAAATCCGTATTTGTATAAAGTAATTACAGAAATTATAGATAAAAAAGGAAATATTTACGATCGAGTAGAGAACACCTTAGGGTTTAGATGGTTTAGTTTCGATGCCAATAGAGGTTTTTTTATCAACGGTAATAAAACTAAATTAATAGGAACTAATAGACATCAAGATTTCTACAAAAAAGCAAATGCTGTAAGTGATGAAATTCATAGATATGATATGAAGCTATTAAAGGAAATGGGAATTAACTTTTTAAGAATAGCACACTATCCGCAAGACCCAGCAATTTTAGAAATGTGTAATAAAATGGGATTTATTACAACTGTAGAAATTCCTTTTGTTAACAAGGCTGCGGCTAATGAAACAGGAAAACAAAATAGCATTAATATGCTAAAAGAAACCATTCGTTACAACTATAACAATCCGTCTATTGTAGCTTGGAATTTAGGAAACGAAACAACTATGAAAGCGCCTGATAAACTCGGAGAAGCATATACAAAGCACTTTATAGAAACTCATAAAGTTTTATCAGAAACCATAAAAGAGGAAGATAAAACTAGGTATTCTTATACCGTTTTTTTTAGAGAACCAGCTTATCAAGATAAATTAGGAATTCGATTTACAGAAATTGTAGGCTATAACAAGTATTACGGTTGGTACATTGAAGAATTAGAAGATATTGATAAAAATCTACGTAGTTTGGTAAAACGAACTTTAGCTTTAAATCCTGATAAGCCTTTGATTTTAAGTGAATATGGTGGAGGAGCAGACCCAAGATTAAGAACTTATAATCCAACTCGTTTTGATTTTAGCGTAGAATATCAATTTTTATTGCATAAAGCTTATATGAAAGCCATTTTAGAAATTCCAGAAATTGTTGGTGCAAACGTTTGGAATTATGCCGACTTTCAAGTAGAACATAGAAAAGATGCAGTGCCACATATTAATAACAAAGGTTTGGTGTCTGCATCAAGAGAAAAAAAAGATGTATATTATTTGTATCAAGCATTATTGAAAAAAACACCATTTTTAGCAATTGCTTCTAAAGGCTGGAAAAAAAGAGCAGGAATAGAAGATAGCGAAAACTCTAAAGTAGCAACTCAACCTATCACTATAGTAGGAAATACTGATGATGTAGAGCTAATTATCAACGGAAAATCATTGGGAAAACAAAAATTTAATTTTGCTACCACCACTTTTAATGTACCTTTTCAACAAGGACAAAATTTAATTGAAATAGTATCAGAAAAAGAAGGTAAAGTTTTTAAAGATTTTGCTAATATCGATTTTACACTTCAGCCTAAGAACTTAAAAAGTAAAATCAATCCTTTTAAAGAAATTGCTATAAACGTAGGTTCTTACTGTTATTTTATAGAAACCGATAATGTAGATTATCTATGGATGCCGGATCAAGCGTATACAAAAGGAAGTTTTGGATATCTTGGTGGAGATTTTTTAAGAACCAAAACAAAACGAAGAAATAATATTGGAGTAGATGTTAGTGTAAAAGGAACAGAGAATGATCCTGTTTTTCAAACCCAAGTAGTTGGTTTAGAGTCTTATAAATTTGATGTACCAAAAGGAACTTATGAGTTGTCTTTATCTATGGCAGAATTAAAGTCAAGAAAAGAAAACAGTATGGATATTCTTGTAAATGATAAAAAAGTTTGGGAAAACCTAAACCTTAAAAAACAATATGGTAAAGATAGAGGTGTTACCAAACGTTTTTTAATTTCTGTTGATAATAACGATGGTATTACTATTAGTTTTAAGGCATTAAAAGGACAAACTAGATTAAGCGGAGTTAAACTTAGAAAAGTAAATTAGATTTTTTTAATTAATTCTTAAAAAAATAAAAAACCATTACTGTCGAGTATTAAAACGTAGAAGATAGCCAATACACCTAAGCTTTTTAGGCTATAAGCGTTTTTTTAAGATTGAAAATAAATATGCGAAAAGTACTGTTATATGATTTAAAATTAGAAGTTTAAAAACTATAAAGCAGTATAGAGCAGGATACTATTCATAACATTTGTTTTTATTTTTAGATAATAATTAACTAAAATATTTACTTATGAAAACAAAATTACACAAATCATTATTTATTGCAGCTTTAGCTCTTTTTGGGGTTCAAGCATCAAATGCACAATACAAAGGTTATCCATGGGGAGGCTCTGCACCAGTAATAAGCGGTACGTTAGGAGCTACAACAAAAATTCAAATGGAAAATTTTGATGCAACAAATGTAGATGGATCAGATGATGGTGCTAATTTTTCTGATAATGCATACCTTCCAGGTGATTTAAGTGAAGGTACTTATAGAGATAAAACTGCAGATCAATTAGGATTATTATGGGATCCAGAAGGAGGAGATGAAGGAACAGGAGGTTATGGTGCTGCAAATGAAGAGTACAGATCTGGTTCTGAGGCAGATATTTATCAACATCCTTATACAAACGGAGATTTAGGTTGGAATATCGGAAGTACTCAAGGGCAAGAATTTTTAATGTATACTATTAACTTTGAAAAAACTGGTAATTATAATATAGGAATTAATTATGCCCATGGTGGAGATAATACTTCTAAAAGAATGCAGATTTTCTTAAAAAATACTGATGATTTATCTGGTGTTGCTACAATAATGAATTTAACTTCAGATCAGGCATTACCTTCTACAGGAGGAGTTCCTAATTTTCAAGATTGGGAAGATCCAGATGCAGCAGCCGGAATTGATATTGAGGCTGGTACTTATGTTATGATTGTAAGATTTTTAGCAGCAGGACCAAACTACGATTATGTATACTTTACTACAAACTCTGTATTAAGCACAGAAACATTTGATAAACAATCTTTTTCTGTTTCTAATCCTGTAAATGATCAATTAAACATTAAAGGATTAACTTCTAAGGTTAAAGAAGTATCTGTATATTCTATTTTAGGTAATAGAGTGTTAAGAAGAAAAGTAGATACAGATAATGCAATTAACTTAAACGTTAGTTCTTTATCTAAAGGTGTTTATATTGTTGAAATTAAAGGAAACGAAGGTAGTAGATTTACACAAAAAATAATAAAGCAGTAAACCTTTATTAATAGATTAGTAACTTTTAAATCATTCTATATTTTTTTAAAAAATATAGAATGATTTTTTTTAAATACATATGTATGCAAAGATTAGCCTTTAAAATGAAGTTAAAAAAAGGACAAAAAGAAGCTTATGTGAAACGACATAATGAAATCTGGCCAGAATTGAAAAAATTATTAAAAGAAAATGGAGTAAGTGAGTACTCTATCTTTTTAGATGAAGAAACCGACACTCTTTTTGCTTTTCAAAAAAATACTGGTTTAGTTGGCTCACAGGATTTAGCAAACAATAAAATTGTAAAAAAATGGTGGGATTTTATGGCAGATATTATGGATGTAAATCCTGATAATTCCCCTGTTTCCGTACCTTTAGAAGAAGTTTTTTTTATGCCGTAATAATTATTAGTTTCTTTTACCTAATATTTTTAAATTAAAAAGTAGTTGATAGATATAAAATTATTCTTCTAGTTTTATATGCCCACTACAGGATAGTTGTTTATTAAAAAAATGTCATATTGCTAATTGAATATAGTAATAAGATGATAATTTAATGATTCATAAATCTATGCAAAAGGCATTTACAATTTCGATTTTATATGTTGTTTTAATAAGTTTAATATCTTGTAAACAAAAAGAAACTTTAGAAAAAGCAAACGATTTAAAAATTTCAGAAGGTTTTGAAAATCCTTTAGGGTTTTATAATGCAATACCAACATTTTCATGGAAATTACCTGCTTTAGATAACAATAAAAGTCAATCTGCATATCAAATTGTAGTAGCTAGTAGGCCAGATTTATTACCTAATAAAGCAGATTTATGGAATTCTAAAAAGCAAAATTCTGCAAAATCTACTTGGGTTAAATATCAAGGAGAAAAGTTAAAATCGCGCCAAAAAGTTTATTGGCAAGTAAAATATTGGAACCAAGACAAAGAGTCTTCTTTTTGGAGTGACATCAATCACTTCGAATTAGGTTTATTAAATAATTCTGATTGGAAAGCTAAATGGATAGGATTAGATACCAAAAAAGAAAAAATTATTGGAATCCAAAAAAATATACTACACAGACCGCAATACTTGCGTAAAAATTTTAAGATATCCAATACGATAGCATCTGCAAGATTGTATATTACCGCAAAAGGAGTTTTTGATGTTGCTTTAAACGGAAAAGATGTAAGTGATGATGTTATGCCACCGGGATATACTCCGTATAAAAAACGTATAGAAACCATTACATATGATGTAACAAATTTAATCGAATCTGGTCAAAATACTATTGGTGTAGAACTGGCAGCAGGTTGGCATTCTGGACGCTTAGGATGGATGAAAAAATTTTGGTTAGATACAGAAACTCCCAAAATACTTTGTCAATTAGAGCTAACTATGAAAGATGGCTCAAAAGAAATAATACTTTCTGATGATAGCTGGAAAGCAACTACAAAAGGGCCAATTCGTTTGGCTAGTATATATGACGGTGAAACGTACGATGCCAATTTAGAAATGCCAAGTTGGACAACCAACAGCTTTATAGATAAAACTTGGGAACATGTAAATGTATTTCCTATTTCTGATGATATTCGTTTAGAACCTAAAAGACATACCACCGTAAAATCTAAAATTAAACTTACTACAAAGCAAATATTTGAAAAAGATGGCGCTATAATTTTTGATTTAGAACAAAATATGGTAGGTGTTCCTTTGATAAAAGTACCAATGAAAAAAGGGCAAACACTTAAAATTAGATTTGCAGAAATGTTATCTCCAGATGGAACTTTTTACACAGAAAATTATAGAGGAGCATTGTCTACAAATTACTATACAGCCAAAGAAGATGGAATTATAGAATACATGCCAAAATTTACATTTCACGGGTTTAGATATGTAGAATTAAGTGGATTTGATACTTCTAAAAATCCTTCAAAAAATTGGGTAACGGGTTTGGTACAATACTCTGATTTTGAAAAAAACGGAACTTTTATGTCGTCTCATCCAAAATTAAATCAATTACAAAGTAATATTGTTTGGGGTTTAAGAGGTAACTTTTTTGATATACCTACAGATTGTCCTCAGAGAGATGAACGTATGGGGTGGACAGGAGACGCACAAGTATTTGGGCCTACCTCTATGTTTAATGCAGATGTGTATAAATTTTGGGCTAGTTGGTTACAAAGTGTAAGAGAATCTCAATTTGATAACGGTGGTATTCCTTGGGTGGTGCCAGATGTTTTATATAACAATAAAGTAAGTGCTGGTTGGGGAGATGTTTGTACGATTATCCCTTGGAAAATTTACATGAGAACTGGAGATGAAAAGGTTTTAGAAGAAAATTTTGAAATGATGAAGGCTTGGGTATCTTTTCATGAATCTAAAGCTAAAAATTACATTTCAACAATGGGATTTTTTGCAGATTGGTTGCAACCGCTTCCAGAAAACGGAGATAATAGAGGTGATACTTCTAAGTCTTTAATTGGAACTGCTTTTTTTGCACACTCTGCTAATTTAACAGCAAAAACAGCAAAAGCTCTAGGTAAAACAAAAGAGTTTGAAAAATACAATACCTTGTATAAAACTGTAGCAAAATCTTTTGAAAAGAAATTTTTTGTAAACGGAAAGGTAATTAAAGTTGCAGAAACTCAAACTTCTTACTTACTAGCTTTAGCTTTTGGTTTATTATCAGATCAACACAAAGAATCGGCAAAAACACATTTATTAAGAAAAATTGCAGAGGCAGATAATCATTTAAGAACAGGGTTCTTAGGTACGCCATTATTATCTGAAGTTTTAGGCGCTACAGGAGAGATAGATTTAATGTATAAATTGTTGTTTAACGAAACCTATCCATCTTGGTTTTATTCTATCAATCAAGGTGCAACCACTATTTGGGAACGTTGGAATAGTTATAGCAAAGAAGAAGGATTTAATCCTCAAAAAATGAATAGTTTAAATCATTATGCGTATGGTGCTATTGGAGAATGGATGTACGAGCGTATTGCGGGTATAGCACCAATAGAAGCGGGTTATAAAAAAATTAGAATAGCTCCGCAACCAAGAAATCCATTAACTTCTGCATCTGCAAGTGTACAAGTACCTTTTGGTAATGTAGCTTCTTCTTGGCAAATAAAAGGTGATAAATTTCATTTAAATATTACTATTCCACCAAATACATCAGCTAAAGTTTTGCTTCCAGCAGATACCAATAAAAACTTCCTTTTAAATGGTAGTGATTTTGTAGAAAATACATATGTAAAATTAAAATATAAAAGTAAAGATGAGTTTGAACTACTTGTGCAACCAGGAGTTTACAAATTCACTTCAAATTTAAATAAAGATCAATAAAATGAAGCATAAATTATTTTTGAAAGTAGTTCTTGTAATTGGAATTACGTTAATAAGTTGTCAAAAACAATCTAATTCTAAATCAGAATCTAAAAATACAAAAGTAGCTGTAAAAAAACCAAATATCGTCTATATTCTTACAGATCAATGGAGGGGTTCTGCTTTAGGTTATGCGGGTAACCCAGATGTTAAAACGCCTAATTTAGATGCTTTTGCTAAAGAATCTGTAAATTTTACAAATACGGTTTCTGTAACACCTGTTTGTACACCTCATAGAGCTGCTTTGTTAACGGGTAAATTTCCAACTACAACAGGTATGTTTCTAAATGATATTTATTTACCTGAAGACGAGGTTACCATGGCAGAAATTTACAAGAAAGAAGGTTATAATACTGCATATTGGGGTAAATGGCATTTAGATGGTCATGGAAGGTCTACTTATATTCCAAAAGAAAGACGTCAAGGATTTGATTTTTGGAGAGCTTTAGAGTGTTCTCATAACTACACAAAAATGCCCTATTACGATAATGAAAACACAACATTAAAACATTGGAAAAAGTATTCTCCTTTTGCAATTGCAGAAGATGCTAATAGTTATTTAGAGAAACACGCAAAAGATGAAAATCCATTTTTGGCATTAATTTCTATTGCAACTCCACATTACCCTCATGGTTCTGCGCCCAAGAAATATAAAGACATGTATCCGCCAGCAAGTTTAACATTAAATCCAAATACTGCAGATAAATTTAAAGAAAGAGCACGTAAAGAATTACAAGGCTATTATGCACATGCGACAGCAACAGATGAAGCTATTGGAAATGTTATTAATAAAATAAAAGAATTAGGTTTATTAGAAAATACCATAATTGTGTTTTCTGCAGATCACGGAGAAATGATGGGAGCACATGGCGTTAAACCTTTTGTAAAACAATTGGCTTGGGACGAATCTGTTAGAGTTCCTTTCTTAATTAGATACCCTAACATTAATAATAATAAAGGTAAAGTTGTTAACGCTCCTATAACAACGCCAGATATTTTACCATCATTATTGGGGTTAACAAATATTAATATTCCTAAAGAAATTGAAGGAGAAAATTTATCAGAATTAATTAAAAATCCTAATCCAAATACTGATAGAGCTGCTTTGGTAATGAATGTTGCACCTTTTGGCGCAAATTATAAAGATGAGCCTTATCGAGGTATAAGAACAAAACAATATACCTATGCAATTACGCCTAAAGGACCAAGTATGTTTTATGATAATATCAAAGACCCTTATCAGCAAAATAATTTATTAGGGAAGTCAGAATTTGAAGAAATTGAAAAAGATTTGGATTTTAAATTACAGCAAGAACTTCAAAAAATTGGAGATGAGGTTAGACCGAGAGATTATTATATGGAAAAATGGGGTTTTAAGTTTGACGAAAGTAGAAGAGCCATTAATTGGTGGGATTGGAAAAAAGGTATTGGCACTGTGCAATCTCCAAAAAAAATATAAATTAAGATGAAAAAAAATATAATATTACTATATATCACTTTTTGTTTATCAAATGTTTTTTCTCAGGAAGAGAAGCCAAATGTATTGATATTTTATGTTGATGATTTAAGAGCAGAGATAGGTTCTTATGGAAGCAAAACAGCAATAACACCAAATATAGACGAATTGGCAAAAGACGGTGTGCAATTTAATAAAGCATACGTACAACAAGCTATTTGTGCACCCTCTAGAATGAGTACATTAACAGGTTTAAGACCAGAGAATTTAGGTATTTACAGTATTTTTACGCCACTTCGTAAAGTTCATAAAGAAGTTGTTTCTATGCCTCAATTTTTTCAAAAAAATGGATACAAGACAGTAAGTATTGGTAAGGTATATCATCATAGTGTAGATGATAAACAATATTGGACACATCATTTTAAAAAAGAAAACAATAGCTACGTAAAACCAGAGAATATTGCTTTAATGAAGCGCTTAAAAGCCTCTGGTAAAAAATCTTTAAAAGGGCCTGCTTATGAAGATGCAGATGTTGCAGATGAGGCATATAAAGACGGTAGAGCTTCTAAATATGCCATAGAAACATTAAAAAAACTAAAAGATGATAAGTTTTTAATGTTTGTAGGCCTAAGTAAGCCGCATTTACCTTTTAATGCCCCAAAAAAATATTGGGATTTATATAACAAAAACGATTTTACGATTCCGTCTAGAGAAAAGCCAGAAGGAATGTATCGTTTGGCTTTGAGTAAATGGGGAGAATTAAAAGGATATTACGGAATTCCTAAAAAAGGCGATTTGGAAGATGATTTAACAAGAACCCTAATACATGGCTACCATGCTTCTATTAGCTATATCGATGCACAAATTGGTAAAGTTATGAAAACGCTTAATGAGTTAAATCTACGTAAAAACACGGTAGTTATTTTTATGAGTGATCATGGTTATAAAATAGGTGAATACGGTGCATGGTGTAAACATTCTAATGTAGAAATAGATGTAAGAGTACCATTAATTATTAGTAGAGAAACCGATTACAAGAAAAGAAAGAAAAATAAAATTTCTAATGCTTTGGTAGAAAATGTAGATATTTTTTCAACTTTAGTAGATATATGTGATTTAGAAAATGCTCCAATCACAGACGGAAAAAGTATAGTACCTGTTTTAAATAATCCTAATAAGAAATGGGACAAGGCAGCATATAGTGTTTATGCACGAGGAAAAAAAATAATGGGCGTAACAACTACAGATGGAAATTGGAGGTATACAGAATGGAGAAATTCGATAACAAATGCAATTTTAGAGACAGAATTATACCAACATAAGAGTAGTTTATTATCTTTTGTAAACCTTTCTGGAAATAAGAAATATAAAAAAGTAGAACAACGAATGAAAAAACTTTTAGAAATTCAATTTCCTAGAAATAAGCCTTTTTTACAAAATGATATACCAAGAAAAAGATAAAATTATTTCATCTAAAACCAAACTACTTATAATCAATAAGAAATAGTGTTAAAAAATTTTTGGTTACCCTAATTCAGATTTTTAGTTTACTACGGCATCATATCTTTAAGGCACATTAACTAAAGATATTATGATTGAATTTATTAAACTAGATGCTCACTCAATGCAACCTAAGTATATGCAGATTATAGATTCTATAATCCATAATATATCTATTGGAAACGTAAAGATTGGAGACAAAATTCCTTCTATTAATACGCTAAGTAAAGAATTTTATTTATCTAGAAATACCGTAGAGAGAGCATATAGTATTTTAAAAAAACGAAAAGTTGTTGTTTCTGTTCACGGTAAAGGAACTTATATTTCTCAAGACCAAATGCTCTTAAAACCTAATGTTTTGTTTTTGGTTAACAAGTTAAGTACATTTAAAATGAAAGTATATAACTCATTTGTAGAACAAATGGGTAGCGATTATCAAGTAGATTTACATAGTTATCATTGTGATGAATCGTTGTTTTTAGAACTTTTAAACAAACATAAATTTGCTTATAATCATTATGTGATAATGCCTCACTTTAGAAGCAAGAATTTGTTACATAGAAGTTTTACAAATAGCGTTTGTGCGGCAATTAACGAATTGCCAAAAGAAAATCTTGTGTTATTAGATAATAATGAACATAATATAAAAGGAGATTTTATAGAAGTTTACCAAGATTTTGAGAAAGATATTTTAAACGCATTAGAAAAAGGTAAAGAAAAGATTTTAAAATATAAAAAGTTAATCTTGGTGTATCCTAAATCAACCTTTTACCCATATCCTCAAAAAATCTTGTCTGGTTTTCAGAAATATTGCATCAAAAATAATTTTGATTTTGAAGTTGCAGAAGAAATTTCTAATGAAACCGAAATTGAAAAAAAGACTTTATTTATTACTATCGAAGAAAACGATTTGGTACAAATAGTAAATAAAGTTAGAAGTAATAACTATAAGTTTGGTGAAGATATAGGTGTAATTTCTTATAATGATACACCTTTAAAACAACTCTTAGGAATTACCGTAATAACAACAGATTTTGTTGAAATGGGTAAATTAGCTGCAGAAATGATTGTAGAAAAGAAAACAGAAAAGATAAAATCAACTTTTAATTTTATAGATAGAGATTCACTTTAAAATAATTACCTTAACATTAATTAATAAATAAAAAGAAGTCTTAATTTAAGACTTCTTTTTCCTTTTCTAAAAATAACTGTAAATTAAATTCTATTTTCTACCTTCGAAAAATCAGTAATAAAAATTAAGCTTTTAATGAAAAACAAATTTCTTTTATTATTCTTAATGTTTAGTTATGTTGCTATTTTACAAGGGCAACAAAATAAATTTAATTTTAGAAATATTAATATTTCTGATGGATTGTCTAATAATACAGTTTCATCAATTGCAGAAGATCAATTTGGTCAAATATGGTTTGGTACAAGTAATGGCTTAAATAAGTATAACGGTAAAGATTTTACTGTTTATAGAAATATACCTAAAGATAAATACAGCATAAGTAATAGCGAAATCTTAGACATTCTTGTAGACAAAGAAGGATATATTTGGGTAGGTACTTTTAATGGTTTAAATAGATATAACCCTAAAGAAAATACATTTAAAAGATTTTATAAAAGACAAGGTAATAAGTACTCATTAACAAATAGCTTAATTATAAGTAGCTTAGAGATGAGTAATGGAGATATTTGGTTTGGTACTGCCAATGGTATTTCTATTTATAAAAAAAACAAAAGAAGATTTGTAAGATTTTTACAAGGCAACTCTAAAATAGGGCCAAGATCTATTCATGATATTTATAATGATAATAAAGGTAATATTTGGTTGGCTACTAATAATGGGATTATAAAAGTTTATAGAAATAGCAGTAATAAATTAAAATTTAAAGAATATAATTCAGGGACTCAAAGGAAAGATTTTAATATCAATACAATTATAGAAGTTTTACCCGGAATTATGGGTGTGGGTTCTAAATATGATGGATATTTATATTTTAATACGACTTCAGAAAAATTTACAAGACCAAAAGACATAGAGATTCCTTATGATTTAGATGTGAGAGATCTTAAGGTTGATAATGATAAAAACTTATGGATAGCAACAACAAGCGGTCTTTTTGTTCTTAATAAAGAGAACAAATTAATTTCTAAAAAAGAAAATTATATAGATAACTCTAGTACAATTAAGAGTTTTATAAGAAAAATTTATAAAAGTAAAAATGGTTTTATTTGGTTAGGTACTCAAAACGGAGGGGTCATGACTTGGGATAAATCTTATCAAAATTTTCTGTATTTTAAAAATCAAAATTTACTTAACAATATTACAAATAGTATTGTCGCAGATAAAAAAGGTACTATTTATTTTGCTACAGAAGGTGGTGTTGTAAATGTCTTAAACAAAAAAGGTGAAGTTTCTGAAGTTTTTAGAATAACAAATTCTAACAAAGCAATAAATTATCCTATTAAATCTTTATATGTTTATAATGATAAATTTTTATTTATTGGTACCTTAAACAGAGGTATAATAGCTTATAATTTATCAGCAAAAAAAGTGCAAAAGAGTTATTTTTCTCAAGAATTGAAAGAGTTATTAGAAAACATACTAATATATGACCTTAAAAAAGATTCTAAAGAAAATTTATATATAGCAACCTTTGGTAAAGGGCTTATTCGTTATAATTTAAAAACCAAAAAAATAAGAAAATTTGCAAGACCTAGGTTGGTTACAAATATTATAAAAAGTATTGCTATTGATAGTAAAGATAACGTGTTGATAGGCGGATTAGGAGGCGCTTCTAAATTAGAATTTAATCAAAAACAAAAAGTAAATATTAAAAATTATTTTAAAGACAGGCCTTTAGTAAAGTACAATATTAGTGCAGTATTTAAAGACTCAAATAATGTTTGTTGGTTTGGTAGTAAAACAAGAGGTTTGTATCGACTTGATGGCGATAAAATAAAAAAAATTAACATATCTAATCGAAATATGTTTTATTCTGTAAACTCCATTTTAGAAGGCGAAAAAGGAGTTCTTTGGCTAAGTACAGATAGGGGTATTGTAAAATACAATTCAATAAGCGATAAAAGCGTTGTTTATGATCAAAATAGTAGTATTGTAAATAATGATTTTAGACAAAATTCTAGATTAAAAATTAACGATCAATTTTATTTTGGAGACCTTTATGGGATTACAACTTTTAACCATAAAAATATTACTAAAATTACAGATGTACCCAAAGTGGTTTTGTCTAAATTAAAAATTAAAAATGAAGTAGTAGAAATAAATAAAGGGGTTTTACAGAAAAGTTTAAACTACTTAGATGTATTAGAGTTAAATCATAATAATTCAAATTTTTCTATCAGTTATGCTCTTCCAAATTATATAAACTCTAAAGGGAATAGGTATGCGTATCGTTTAAAAGGGTTAGATGATTCTTGGACCTACACAACACAAACAGAAGCCTTTTTTACACTTCAAACAGCAGGTACATATACTTTTCAAGTAAAAGCTGTAAACCACGATAATGTGTGGAATACGAAAACAACAAATATTAAAATAATTATACATCCAGCACCATGGAAGACATGGTGGGCATATACTATTTATCTCCTATTGATTTTTGGATTATTTTATGGAATCTCTTGGATAGTTCAATCTAAATCTAGACTAAAAGACAAATTAGAGCTAGAATATATTGCAAACAAGAAAAATGAAGAATTAAATAAGGCAAAACTTCAATTTTTCACAAATATTTCTCATGAATTTAGAACCCCTTTAACACTAATTATAGGTCCATTACAAAATATAATTCAAGATTACACAGGCACAAACGCTACGTATAAAAAATTAAGAATTATAGAAAGTAGTACAAATCATCTATTAAGATTAATTAATAGATTAATGGATTTTAGAAAGTTAGAAAATAACCATTTTCAATTAGAAGCAGCAGAAGGAAATATTGTAAAATTTCTAAAAGAAATATTTTTATCATTTTCTGAATATGCAAAAAACGGAAACTATGATTATAAGTTCTTTACCCAAGAAGAAGAAATAAATGTTTATTATGATAGATATAAATTAGAAAGAGTTTTTTATAATTTAATATCCAATGCTTTTAGATATACCAAAGAAGGAGGATCAATTTTAATCGACATAAAAAAAGAAGCTGAAGAGATAATTATTAGTGTAAAAGATTCTGGAGTTGGTATTTCTACAGAATATATTGATAAAATATTTGATCGCTTTTTTGAAGTAGCAGCACATAAACAATTAGAAGGTGATTATACCAAAGGTACTGGTATAGGACTTTCTATTGCAAAAAACATAGTAAAACTTCATCATGGCGAGATTTCTGTAAGAAATGAAAAACCTAAAGGAGCAGTATTTTCTGTTAAGTTAAAATTAGGTAAAACTCATTTATCAGAAAAAGAGATTGTTAAGAACTTTAAAATGAGTGATGATGTTTCTCAGTATGTAACTCAAATGGAGATTCCGCAAGTAAAAGAAAAGCAAAATATAGAAGATTTGATTGCTTCAGAAAAGAAATTTACCATTCTTGTAGTAGAAGATAATGCTGTATTAAGATCGTTTATAAAAGAAATTTTAAAACCGAATTACAATATTCTAGAAGCAGAAAACGGAAAAATAGCATTAAATAAGGCAATAAAAAATTTACCAGATTTAATTATAAGTGATGTTGTAATGCCGCAAATGGTTGGTACAGAATTATGTTCTAAAATTAAAACAACTCTTGCAACTAGTCATATACCGGTTATTTTATTAACCTCTAGAACTTCTTTAGTATATAAATTTGAGGGCTTAGAAAGTGGTGCAGATGATTATATTAGTAAACCTTTTGATTTAAAAGAGTTTAACTTAAAGATTAGAAACTTATTAGAATCTAAACAAAGATTAAAAGAAAAATTTACATCTAACCAAAACATAGAATTTTCAGATGTTTCTTTAACGTCATTAGACCAAAAATTGCTAAAAAAAGCATTTGAAATAGTTAAAGAAAATTTAGCAAATGAAGATTTTAATATAACTCAATTTGGCGAAGAATTAGGGGTAAGTCGTTCTATGCTTTTTACCAAAATTAAAGCTTGGACCAACTCAACTCCTAAAGATTTTATACAAGATATTAGATTAAATCATGCTAAAAAATTATTAGAGTTAGATAAATTTACCGTTAGTGAAGTAAGTTATAAAGTTGGTTTTAAACGAACTAAGTATTTTAGTCAATGTTTTAAGAAAAAGTACAACCTAACTCCGTCAGAATATTTAAAGAAATTTAATACTACTTAAAAAAGACGTCATGACACCACAGGATTAAATATCATTAAGTAAAAGTTAAGTTTGTTAATTAAGATCCAAATAGTTAACAACATGAAAAACTTTTTCTTCTTTTTAGTACTCTTGTTTGAGGTTTTTTCACTGCAAAGTCAAAGGATAGAAACCAATTTCAATAACAGTTGGAACTTTATATTGGCAGATAACTCCTCATTTTCAAAAGAGAATATTGATGATTCTTCATGGCAAAACTTAAACGTACCTCACGATTGGTCTTTTGAAAAAGGCGTAAGAAAAGGAGGAGATCAAGGTCAAGGTGGTGGTTATCATGATGGTGGAATTGGTTGGTACAGAAAGTATTTTGACGTAAAAAAAGAAAGCCTTTCTAAAATTACCTACATCAATTTTGATGGCGTTTACATGAACAGCGAAGTTTGGGTAAATGGAAATCGTTTAGGAAAAAGACCTTATGGTTACATTAGTTTTAGATATGATATTTCAAAATATTTAAAAGAAGGAAAAAATACTATTGCTGTTAGAGTTGATAATAGTTTAGAACCTTCTGCTCGTTGGTATCATCCTTGTGGAATTTACGCGCAAGTAAAATTAATTGAAGTGAATCCTGTTCATTTTAAACCTAATTCAATTTTTATAAAAACACCTTCAATTTCAGAAAAGAAAGCTACAGTTTCTATTGATGCTGAAATTACAAGACTTAAAAAAGGATTGAGCTATGATGTAAAAATATTCTCTCCTTCAGGAAAACAAATCAATAATAATTCTGAAAAATTAAAAATAACAAATCCAGTTGTAAAATTAGAAGTTAAAAACCCACAATTATGGAGTCCAGAAACTCCAAGCTTATATAGAGCAGTCACTCAAATTCTAGATGGAAAAAAAGTCATCGATGAAATAGAAACTACTTTTGGATTCAAAACGGTTAAATGGGAAACCAAAACTGGTTTTTGGTTGAATGGCGAAAATGTAAAACTAAAAGGTGTTTGCGAACATTGGGAAGGTGGTCCTGTTGGAGGAGCTTGGACAAAGCCAATGTTGCGTTGGAAATTGCAAAGTTTAAAAGATATGGGTATCAATGCTATTCGACCATCTCACAACCCAACACCGCCAATGTTTTATGATATCTGTGACGAAATTGGTTTGTTGGTAATGGATGAAATTTTTGATGGTTGGCATAAAAAAGCACCACAAGATTATGGTAAACAAGCTTTTGATGAATGGTGGAAACGAGACGTTACAGAATGGATTACTAGAGATAGAAATCACCCAAGTATTTTTGTATGGAGTTTAGGTAATGAAACACATAGCCCAATTGGACTAGAATTGGTGAAGTTTGGAAGGCGTTTAGACCCAACACGCTTATTTACATCAGGTGCAGGAAATCCTGAAGATATGGATATTACAGGAGTAAATGGCGGTTCTGAAACCAAATCGTTTATAGAAAGCAGAACTTTTGATAAACCATTTATTTCTACAGAAGCGCCACATACTTGGCAAACAAGAGGCTATTACAGAACTCAAACTTGGTGGAGAGATAACGAATTACCAGGAACATATGAACTACCAAATTTAACTGAAAAAGAAATTTTCTTTTACGAAGGCATCAATCCTAAAAATTGGAGAAACAGAAAACAAAGTTTCAATTCGTCTTACGATAATGCAACTGTAAGAGTTTCTGCAAGAAAATATTGGGAAGTGATGCGAGACAATCCTTGGCATAGTGGTCATTTTAGATGGACAGGTTTTGATTATTATGGAGAAGCAGGTTTGGTGCATGGTGGTTTGCCTTTTAATTTATTTATGGGTGGCGCTTTAGATGTAGCAGGATTCAAAAAAGACCTGTTTTATTTCTACCAAAGTCAATGGACAACAGAACCAATGATTCATATGTTACCACATTGGTCGCATCCAAGAATGGAAAAAGGGACTGTAATTCCTGTTTGGGTGTATTCGAATGCAGATGAGGTGGAACTATTTTTAAACGGAAAATCTTTAGGAAAAGACAAACCAGGAACTGTTTGGAACGAAATGCAATGCGAATGGATGGTTCCTTACGAAGAAGGAAAATTAGAAGCTGTAGCCTATATTGATGGTAAAGAAGTAAAAAGAACATCTTTTAGTACAAGTAAACAGCCATCAAAATTAAAAACAAGTCTCCAGAAATTACCAGCAGAAGATAGTTTTGAGGCAAGTTATATCATCTCTTCAGAAAGTTTAGATGCAAATGACAATTTGTATCCTTATGGAGAAAACAAAATCTACTACAATATTTTAGGTGATGTAAACAAGGTTTCTATGGAAAATGGAAATCCTATTGATCCTACAAGTAGAACAAAATCAGACTTTAGAGCTTTGTTTTTTGGGAAATCAAGATTGTTTTTAAGAGAACAACCCAATGCAAAAAAAGCATCTATAATTACAGGAGCTATTTTGGGCGATAAAGCCTTGTATTCGTCAAATAAAATTTCCATCATAGCCAATCAATTTAATGTAATAGGAAATTCAGAATTTACTGACTTAGAAATTCTATACACCACAAATGGAGATAATCCTGAAACTAACGGAAAAGTTTACAACGGAGCTTTCGAAATTAAAGATAATATCACTGTAAAAGCCATTGTAAAACAAAATGGTGAAATTGTATTAAATATGGAAGAAACTTTTGGTAAAACCGAAGGTTTATTTTGGGGTGATGAGCATTCTAAAGATATGTGGATTGGTAGAGGTGTAAATATTTCTGCTGAAGATGGGATTTTAAAAGGAAGTGCTACTGCAAGCAGAAAAGCAAGACGTTTTAAAGGAACTGGTTTTGTAGATTTTAAAGGCAATGAAGGTTCAGTAGAATTTTATCAAGAAAATGACGGTGAAGCTGGTGATTACAGCATCCGCTATAGATACATGCACAACAATATTGGTGAATTTCATCCAATGAAATTGTTTGTAAATGATGAATATATAAGAACTTTAGAATTTAAAGCAACTGGCGGTTGGGAAAAAGAATGGAAGTTTGTGCCAACTATTATCAGGTTAAAAGCAGGAGCCAATAGTATTCGATTAGAAACCACAGGAAAAAGTGGTCCTTATTTGGATGAAATGTTTATTGATTAATTGAAGATAATTAGAGTTTTATGAAGAATAAAATAGCATTTTGTAAAAAGTTGATTCTTGTACTTTTCATAAGTATATATGGATGTTCAATCACCCAAAACAATACAAATAAAGTTTCTAATATAGATTATGAAAGTTTAGAAGCTCAAAAATCACTCATTAAAAATGGTGATAAACAGTCTGTAGAAAATTATCATAAACTATTAGCTGAAGCAGATGACCTTTTAAAGGTTGATGGTTTTTCTGTAACAAAAAAAACAGGTGTTCCTCCGAGTAAAAATAAGCACGATTATATGAGTATTGGTCCTTATTGGTGGCCGAATCCAAAAACATCAAATGGCTTACCTTATGTTAGAAAAGATGGAGAAATTAATCCAGAAACACGTAATAATTTTACAGATTTTGTTGAGAAAAAGAATTTTATTTCAGCTGTAAAAACGTTAAAAGATGCATTCTTTTTTAGTGATAATAAAAATTACGCTAACAAAAATATAGCGTTCATCAAAACTTGGTTTTTAAACGAAAACACTAAAATGAATCCTAATGTAAATTTTGGGCAATATGTTCCTGGTAAATCAGAAGGTAGGTGTTTTGGTATTATTGAATTTGATGGTCTTATAGAGGTTGTAGAGTTTCTTGAATTAGCTAAGTATAAAGGCGTACTTGATAAGCAAACTGAAAAAGGTATGATTAACTGGTTTACAGATTATAGCAATTGGTTAAAAAATAGCAAATTAGGAAAAGAGGAGTCTACAAGAAAAAACAATCATGCGACTCATTATGATGTACAGTTATTAAGTATTTTAATGTATCTAAATAGAACGGAAGAAGTAAAAGAATATCTGTCTACAATAACAAAAGCAAGAATTTTTAGTCAAATAAAACCAGATGGGAGACAACCTTTAGAGCTGAAAAGAACAAAATCTTTTTCTTATTCAGTAATGAACTTACACGGATTTTTACAATTGGCACAAATAGGACAAAAAGTAGGTGTAGATCTTTGGAACTTATCTTCAAAAGATGGCAGCAGCATAAAAAAAGGATATCAATTTATGTTGCCTTTTTTAACTAAAGAAAAAGAATGGCCATATAAACAAATTAAAGACAAAAAACCTTCGGAAGATAAATTAATAGCAGATTTAAAAAAGGCTCGTAAACTATTTAAAGAGGATGCTTTTGATAATACTCTAGAAAAATTAAATAAAAACTAATGAAGAATTTAGGTTACATCTTGTTAATAATGCTTTGCTTTTGTTTCAGTAATTGTAATGAAAAGAAAAAGGAGCGTCAAAATTTAACCTTAGAAGAAGGTTTTAAAAATCCCCCTCAAGCATCAAAACCTAGAACTTGGTATCACATCAACAGCGGAAATGCTTCTAAAGAAGGCTTTACCAAAGATTTGAAAGCCATAAAAGATGCAGGTATTGGTGGTGTTTTGGTCTTTAATGTATCCATGGGATTGCCAGAAGGCGATGTAAAATACAACTCTCAAGAACACAGAGATATTTTAGCACATGGTGCAAAAGAATGTGAAAAATTAGGGTTGAGTTTTGGGGTACACAATTGTGACGGATGGACATCTAGTGGGGGACCTTGGGTAACTCCAGAACACGCAATGAAAGTTGTGGTGAATAGCCAAGTAATTGCAAAAGGAGGAAAAGAAGTTAGCATAAAATTACCACAACCACCAGCAAGACATAACTATTACAAAGATATTGCTGTTGTGGCATATCCATCTTTAGAAACCGAATTGATTGACGACACTGTAAATCCTATAATCACATCTTCAGATAAAAGTTTTAATATCGCTTTAGCTACGGACAAACAAACCAATACACATGCAGATTTAAAAGCCAATAATTGGGTGCAATATGATTTCGGAAAAGCACACACCATTCAATCAATGAATGTTTTTATCAATAAACGTAAAGGACGATTGACTTTATTAAAATCGGACGATGGTGTCAATTTTACAGTAGCTCACAAGCCAAGAGAAGAACGTATTGGTAAAGACGAATGTTATTTCTACGAAAGTTTTAAACCAGTTACAGCACGTTATTTTAGGATAGAAACCCAAATGGATGCAGGATTTTATGAAATGCAACTTTCTGCAAGTCCTGTTTTAGGAAATATTATGGAGTACACGTCTTACAGAAAAAATAGACGTCCAATAGGTAAAACTGATGTAAAAGCATTCATAAAAAAAGAAGACATTCTTATTTTAAGTGATAAAATGGATGCCAATGGTGTTTTAAAAATAACATTACCAGAAGGAAATTGGACCATTATGCGTTTTGGATTTACAGCCTCTGGAGCCACCAACGAACCTTCTTCAGAAGAAGGTAAAGGATTGGAAGTCGATAAATTCAGTAAAAAAGCATTAAAAGTACATTACGATGCCTTTGTAGGGAAATTGGTTGAACAAGCAAAAGTTGATGCACCAAACGCTTTACAATATGTAGAAATTGATAGTTATGAAGTTGGCCCACAAAACTGGACTAACGATATGGAAAAGCTATTCGAAGAACGTTTTGGTTACGATTTTACACCTTTTTTATTGATGTACGCAGGTAAAAGTATAGAAAATAAAGAAACTGTTGAATCCGTTTTTTGGGATATGAAACAATTGGTAAGCGATTTAATGGTTACCAATTATTTCGATTATTTCACAGAATTATGCCATCAAGATGGTTTGATATCTTATATAGAACCTTACGGATTTGTGGGGCCTTTCAATAGTTTAGATGCAGGTCGAAATGCGGATATTCCAATGGGAGAGTTTTGGTTAGGAAAACCAAACAAACATAAACGTGCAGCGGTATCTGCTGGTCATATTTATGGTAAAAATGTAATTTCTGCAGAAGCCTTTACAAGTACTAAATTAAATTGGGGATTTCATCCAGCGTTAGCAAAACAAAAAGGCGATTATGAGTGGACAAACGGAATCAATGAGTATATGTTCCATCGTTTTGCGCATCAATCGAATACTCACGTAAAACCAGGAATGAGTATGAGTTTTGTAGGTTCTCATATTGATCGCACACAAACGTGGTGGGACAATGCAGGTCCAGAATGGTTTAATTATTTAGCAAGAGGTTCGTATATGCTGCGTCAAGGAAATCCTGTGTTAGATGTATTGGTTTTTGTGGGAGATAGAGCACCAAGTCACGTTATTCACGCCAACCAAATGCGACCTAAACTTCCAGCAGCTTATAAATACGATTGTGTAAATTCTGATGTAATTGTAAATCGACTAACAGTAGAAAACGGAAAATTAAAATTACCTAATGGCATTACGTATAATGCTTTGTCTTTGCAGAGAAATGATATCATCAACATAGAAACTTTAAGAGGGATTCATAAATTATCGCAACAAGGCGCTTTAATTGTTGGTAAAAAACCTAAAAAATTAGGAGGTTACAATATAACTAAAGAAATGGAAGCTGAATTTGACGCACTTGTAAAAGAGATTTGGTCAAATACAAAAACATACAGTACGGGAGAATGGGAACAAATTTTTGAAGAAAATACAATTCAAAAAGATGTAATTGTTGAAGGACAACCAGACTTTAATTTTTATCACAGACGTACAGAAAACGAAGATATTTACTTTGTGTACAATCATAATTTAACAGAAAAGGAAGTGCTAAACTGTAGCTTTTTAGTAGAAGGAAAAGTACCAGAATTATGGAATGCAGAAACTGGAGAAATAACCAAATTAGTGGAGTATACCAGTAAAAACGGGCGAACCAATATTGCTATTCCAATGAATTCTCAAGAATCGGTTTTTGTTGTTTTTAAAGAATCAAAAAATAAACAAACAAAAGTAGTTTATGAACAATCTAACAATTTACCAAAACCTTCTTTTACTTTAGATAACGAAAATAATTTACAGGCCAAAGTTTATGCAAATGGAAACTATACTGCAAAAGTAAACAATTCAGAAAACTGGAATATTAATGTAAGTGATATTCCTAATCCTGTTGAAATTAAAGGTAATTGGGAAATCAATTTTAGAGCAGAAGATTTTTACAAAGCCTCAATGAATACAGATGAATTGTTTGATTGGACAACAAGTAAAGTAGAAGAAATAAAACACTATTCTGGAACCGCAATTTATACAACAACATTCAACATAGAAAAAGGAATGTTGCAATCGGATAGACAATTTCAACTTAATTTAGGCGAGGTTAGTGTGATCGCAAAAGTATTTGTAAACGGAAAAGATGTTGGGGTAAGTTGGATAACGCCTCACGCTTTAAATGTAACAACAGCTCTAAAAGAAGGAGAAAATACTTTAGAAATTCAAGTGACAAACCAATGGACGAATCGTTTAATTGGTGATGAAAAATTACCCAATCAAACGGAGTATGATGTAAGAAGGTCAAAAAAAGGTTTTGGCTCTGAAGATTATAGAGGCAAATATAAAAAAATGCCAGATTGGTTTAGAAATAATCAACCACTTCCAGATGGACCTCGTAAAACATTTAGTGCCTATTCATTCCAAAAAGCAACTGATGATTTATTGCCTTCAGGTTTATTAGGACCTGTTACGATATTGACTTCAAAAATTATAAAAAGAAAATAACGAATGAAAAAGTTAGTCATTTTAGTTGTTCTGTTTTTAGGTTTGGGATGCAATTTATCTTCGGAAAAAGAATTACAAACCGTAACTTTAGAAAACGGATTTAAAAATCCGCCAAACGAAGCTAAAGCCAGAACTTGGTGGCATTGGATAAGCGGTAACGTATCTAAATCAGGAATTACAAAAGATTTGGAATCAATGAAAGTAGTTGGCATACAAGAAGCACAATTGTTTAACGTGCATTTAGGATTTCCAAAAGGTCCAGTAAAATATTTAAGTGAAGAATGGCTAGATTTATTCAAGTTTTCTGCGGAAGAAGCCAAACGTTTGGGCTTAGAGCTGGCGTTTCATAACAGTGCAGGTTGGTCTTCTAGTGGTGGACCTTGGATAACCGAGGAAAATGCAATGCAAACTGTTGTTTTTAGCGAAGTTGAATTAAATGGAAATCAAAATTACAAAGCGCAATTACCACAACCAAAAACGAAATTTACCTATTATAAGGATATTGCAGTTTTAGCATTTCCAAAACCTAAACAAGTTACAAAAATTGATGGTTTAGACTATAAAACTCTATCTGAACGCGTCAGAAATCATTTATTTCCAGATACGAAAGACATTCCAAAAACAAGTACTATTCAAAAGGAAACTATTGTTAATTTAACAGATAAAGTTTCTAAAGACGGATTTTTAGATTGGAATGTACCAAAAGGAGAATGGATTATTTTAAGACTTGGACACACACCAATTGGAACAACCAATAGACCAGCACCACCAGAAGCCAAAGGTTTAGAAGTTGATAAAATGAGTAAAACAGCGGTAGACGCCTATTGGAAAGGTGGCGTACAACCCATAATCGATAAGTTAGGCGATTTAATAGGAACCACTGTTAATAATTGTTTAATTGATAGTTATGAGGTAGAAACTACCAATTGGACTGCAGGATTTGATACGCAATTCGAGAATTTAAGAGGTTACGATTTAACCTCATATTTGCCCACTCTAGCAGGATATTATGTTGAAAGTGGTGAGATTTCAGAACGTTTTTTGTGGGATTTTAGAAGAACTATTGGCGATTTAATCGCAGAAAACTATTATGCGTATTTCGCAGAATTATGTCATAAAAACGGAATGAAATTTTCTGTTGAACCTTATTGGGGTCCTTTTGATAATATGCAAGTAGGTGCAACAGGAGATATTGTAATGTGTGAATTTTGGAGTGGAGGATATCCGTTTTTTGATTCCGCAAAATTTGTGTCTTCTATAGCACATTTAAACGGAAGTTCCATTGTTGGTGCAGAGGCATTTACAGGAATTGGTGGTTGGGACAAACACCCAGCAGATATAAAATCAATCGGAGATCAAGCTTGGGCACAAGGAATTACACGTTTTATTTTTCATTCTTATGTACATCAACCTTGGGATGTTGCACCTGGTTTGGCATTGAGTTATCACGGGTTTGATTTTAATAGAAATAATACTTGGTGGAATCAAGGAAAAGGATTTTTAGATTATATAGCACGATCTCAATTTTTATTGCAGCAAGGAAAAAATGTGGCCGATGTTTTAGTGTTTACTGGAGAATCATCACCAAATACGGCTTTTCTAAAACCAGAAATTAAAAAAATGGGTTTTGATTATGATTTGATTGGTGCCAATAAATTGAAAGACTTAACTGTTAAAAACGGAACAATTTATTCTTCAGTAGGCAACACTTATAAGTTTTTAGTCTTACCAGAGTCTAATTTCATAAAAACTGAAACTTTAAAAAAAGTAAAAGAATTGGTTGAAGGTGGTGCAATTGTTATTGGAAAAAAACCAACACAATCGCCAAGTTTAACTGATTATCCTAAAAATGATGAAGTTGTTAAAACTTATGTAGATGAATTATGGGGAAAAGATTTGGTAAAAGACATTTCTGTTAGCGAAGTTTTAAGTGAAAAAACACCCGATTTTAAAATAGAAAGCAGCGATCAAACAGATTTGAGTTTCATCCATAGAAAAACTGATGATGCTGATATTTATTTTATCGCCAATGCTAGAAAAGAAGCAAGAGCTATTGTAGCGCGTTTTCGAGTTTCTGGAAAACAACCAGAACTGTGGAATTCAGAAACAGGTAAAATAAAAGATGTGGTGGTCTTCAAAGAAAATGAAGATGGAACAACCACAATTCCTTTACAGTTAGGGATTGAAGAATCTGTTTTTATTGTATTCAAAAAGCCAACAATAGCAAACCATTTAACAACCGTTAAAATGGAATTAGAACAACCAAAATCAGAGCCTCTTTCTAACTTAGAAATTGTAAAAGCAGAATACGGAACATTTCTTCAAGAAGGTTTAATCGATATTACAGACAAAGTAAATAAAGCTATAATTGATGGTGAATTAGACTTTAAAATGTCGAGAGCATTTTGTGATTGTGATCCAGCAATGGGATACAAAAAAGAGTTAAGAATGGAATACCAAATAGGTAATACCAAATATCAAATTTATGCAGAAGAGAGAGAACATATTAAGGTTGATGCAGGTAATAAACCTTTAAAAGTTTTAAAAGCTGTATTCGGAAAGTTTAAAACAGAAACCAAAGGCATTCCTGAAAATTATAAAACTTTTGAGATTACAAATAAAATTAAGGAACTAGTTTCAAACAATACTTTCGATATTTTGATTTCTAATCAATTGATAAAAAATCAAATTGCTAAAGGAAATAAAATAGTATTAAAAATTACTTACAAAAAAGATGGGAAAGAACGCACGATGTTCGTTCCTGAAGGTCAAATTTTAAAACTAGCAAAAGATACACCAAAACCTGAGTTAGTGTTTAATGAAGATGTTATCCAATGGGTAACACCAAATTCAGGTAAAATTACTTATACCAATGCATCAGGAAAAACAAAAACTGCAGCAGTAAATGCAATACCAGAACCCATTGATTTATCAAATTCTTGGCAAGTTGATTTCCCTTTGAACTCAGAGAATAGTATAAATAAAACCTTTACTGATTTAAATTCTTGGTCAAATCATAAAGATGAACGTATTCAACACTTTTCAGGAACAGCAACTTATTCTAAAGAATTTGAACTTAAAGAAGACTTATTAAAAGAAGATAAAAGTTTAGAATTAGATTTAGGAAGTGTTGCTGTTATTGCAGAAGTAATCATCAATGGAAAAAAAGTAAGCACTTTATGGAAACCACCTTTTAGAACTAATATTGATGGCTTTGTAAAAAAAGGTACAAATGTTATAGAAGTAAAAGTGACCAACTTATGGCCAAACAAATTAATTGGTGATGAAGGTTTGCCATTAGATTATGAACGAAGAGGAAATAAACTAAAAAAACTACCAGATTGGTTATTAAATACCACAGAACGTCCATCAAAACGAACCACGTTTTCATCTTGGAAACATTGGCGTAAAAATGATGAATTGCTAACATCAGGTCTTTTAGGTCCTGTTAAACTTAGAGTTTTTAAAAAAATATCGATAAACTAATGATAAAAAAAGAATTAATTTTTAAAATCTGCTTTTGCTTTTTTTTAGTAGGATGTAATGTTAATAAAAAAGTAAGTTCAAAAGAAGAAAATAAAGACAGAACGGTAGATTATTTTGCCAATAACGGTTTTGGTAATGCAGTGGCTATTGTACAGCATCCTTCTGGAGTTTATCATAAGGGAGTTACATATGTAGCGTATCAAGGAACATTGGAAGATCCTTATGTAGCATCGTACAATCACAAAACCAAAGAATGGAAAGGTCCTTTTAAAGCGGGTGTTAGTGAAATGGGTAAAGACCCGAATCGTAAAAAGAAAATAGATAATCATGGTAAACCTGCATTACTTATTGATGATGCTGGTTATATTCATATTGCATTTGGTGGACATGGAGGAAGACCATCAGATGGCAAAAATCCTTTAGGAAACCATCATTATGGCAAAAACCTGCATGCTGTTTCTAAAAAACCATTAGATATTTCTGCTTGGGAAACCTTAGATAATGTTTCGTTATTTGGTACCTACAGTCAGTTTGTAAAAATGGACAATGGAGATATGTATTTGTTTTACAGACATGGTGCGCATAGAAGTGATTGGGTGTATCAAAAATCTACAGACAATGGAGTTACTTTTGATGAACCAGTTTCTTTTTTAAAACACAAAAGAAGAACAAATATTGAAGCTGAAGATTCTTGGTATCCTTGGGTTGGTAAAGGAAACGGAGATGATATTATTGTAGCATTTGATTATCATATTTGTAGAGATAATAAAAACACTCAAGATAAAAGAGGGCACATTCCAGAACGTCACAATTTGTATTATATGCTTTTTGATACAAAGACAGGCGAATGGAAAAATGTTAAAAATGAATCTTTAGAAATGCCTTTAACTAAAGAAATGGCAGATGAAAAAACCTTAGTAAAAAAAATACCTGATGATTGGACTTTTCAAGGAATTGCTGATGTTGATCCTGATGGAAAACCACAAGTTTGTGTGTTGGTTGGTCCAGATATAGGAGCCAAAAGAAGCGGACCTAAACGTTTACAACATTTTAGATGGAATGGACAAGAGTGGTTACAAAGTAAGAATACTAATCTTCCTAGAGGAAATGGAGATTTAGAAGTAAAGTCTGCAACAGAAGTGAGTATTTACTTAGAGAGTGAAACAAATAATGATGTCGGAGAAATTGCTAGATGGGATAGTTTTGATGGTGGTGATACTTTTAAAAAGAGTAAGGTTTTTTTACAAAGAAAAAACTCTGGTTTTGTTATTTCATCTCTTATCAAAAATGCGCATCCAGATGCTAGAATTATAGTTGGAGAAAAAGAAAAAGGAACAGATTTTAGAAAAATGTATTTGTTGGGAGATAATGGCCCTATTAAAAGAGCTAAAAAGGAAGTTGATATTATAAATTTAAATAAAAAATGAAAAATTTAATTGTAGTATTCGTTTTGTTTAAAGTTTTTTTCTTGTCAGGGCAATCTTTACAACATCCAATAATCTGGACAACAAATGCAGAAAAATCAGAAGTTTTGTCTAAAATTGATAATTATGATTGGGCAAAAAGTATTGTGGCAAAAGCAAAAGCAGCAATAGAATCTAAAGTAAATACCCATTTAACAAACCCTGTTTCAATCTTAAATACCATACCAGCTTTGGCATCTGATGATAATTTGTCAGAAAGTCAAGCTACTACAAATGGTGCGCACTCAAAAGTGTTAAATTATGCTTCTTATGCAGCGATGGTTTATCATATTACAGAAGAAGAAAAATATGCACAGTTTGCTGCGGATATTTTATGGTATTATATAGAACAACTTGCTCCAAGAAATCCTAGTAATACAGCAATGAGTGGTAGCCATTTCTACGATCCACGTTCTGGATATACGCAGTTTGCGATTGCTTATGATTTTATGGTGAATTATTTAAAAGATTCAGCAACCAGAGTATATCAAAAATCAACAGGAACTAAAATAGCTTTTGATAATGTGAAAGCACAAAAAGCGGTTTATAATATTGCTATGAATGGTTTGCAAGAGCATGCAGGCAATGACAGTAAATACGGTAAAACTGTAAGTAATCATCCTATTTTAACAGCTCCAGGAGTGTTATACAGTATTCTTTGTGTAGAAGATGATACAGAAAGAGAAAGGATGTTTAATGTATTTTGGAATGTAGGTACCAAACATCAGAATTCGTTTACCAAAACCATTTTGCCAATGTTTGGCGAACAAGGTATTTGGCCAGAAGCAGTTAGTTATAGTTTTATGTCGGCAGTAACTCAAGTACTAAATGTTGTAGACAAGCTAAAACCAGAATTGAATGTGATGGAAAATAATATGCATATTCTTGATGGAAATTTTTTGTTTGATAATTTAAGAATGCCTAATAGATTATTTGTAAAATATGGCGATTCAAAAAGATATATTGATAGAACAAAGCAATTGTATCGTTTTACATTAAATTTAGCTAATAGAAGAGGTTTTTCAGAATATGAACAAAAAGCAAAGGTTGCTTTAAGGCAGGCTTATGATACAGAAGGAGGATACAATCCGTCTGCGCCAATAAGTACTTTTGGTAATTATGATGCTTTTGAACAGTTATTTTGGGGAATTAATATTCCTGATACGATTGAAGGGGAAATCGACTTTCAAAAACCAACCGTAATAATTAAGCATGCAGGTGTAGCGTTACAGCGTAATTATGTGAAAGAGAATAATAAAGATTTTGGACTTGCGGGCATTATTGGTGGCGCACATTATGTACATTCTCATTGTACAGGTATTACTATGGAATTGTATGGAGCAGATTATATTATGGCACCAAATGCAGGATTACCTAAAACAATTGCAGAAAGAAAATTACCAGAACACACCAATTATTTTTGGAGACACGCCGGAAATAACACAATGATTGTTAACGGAACAACCCATGGTATACAGCCTGGTTCTTGGAATTCTGATTCTTATTTATGGATGAACACAACTGTAAATGAAGCTGCAGAACCAAAACATTTAGAAGATCCTATCAACCCAAATTTTAGTTTTGCAACACAGTTTTTAGATGATACTGTAAATAATGATCAACAAAAAAGAACACTTAGCACCATTAGAACCAGTGAAACTACAGGTTATTATTTTGATATGTTTCGTTCTAAATCTTTAGGAACTAATAATTTTCATGATTACATCTATCATAATTTAGGTGATGTTACAAATATTATGGAAATGGACGGAACAGAAGTTTCGGTTTCTCCAACAACGAGATATCAAAACGATATTGGTGATTTACAAAAATCTCCAGGATGGAGGTTTTTCGAAGATACAAATGTAACAGCATCAACAGATAAAGCTATTCAGGTTCGTTTTGATTTAAATGAAACGAATACATATATGAATATGTTTGCGCCTGCTGGAGTAGCTAGAGAATACACAAAAGCACTTGGGCCAGCAACTCGAGAAGCAAAAGGAGGCTATATTAATAAGAAAACACAAATTGTTGCCATAAGACAACAAGGTGAAGCTTGGGATAAACCCTATGTGCATATTTTTGAACCTTCTAAGTCTATAAATTCAAGCGTAAAATCTGTAGAACATTTGTACAGAGGAGAAGTTATTGTTGGTGCGAAAGTTAAAAGTCAAATAGGAGATAAAGTTATAATTGATTATGTACTTTGTCAAGAAGATGCTTCAAAAGTAGTTAGTATTCCAGATGCTGGAATTAGGTTTACAGGTCATTTTGCAGTAGTTCGTTATGAACAAACTTTAAGCAAAGCCTTTGTTACTTTATATATTGGTAAAGGTACAAGTTTAACCTACAGAGAACATTCTTTAACTGCAGATGGAACTAAAAAAGGACAAAAAGTAATTGAAGTTGAAGCAGATTCTAGTAGAATTCTAGGTTTTAAAGATTTGAAAAACAATCAAGAAATACCTAAAGGTAGTGATTTAACTGTTAAAGCTATTGTTGGAACCGATTTTACAGAGGCAACACTTTTTATAAACGATGTAAATGTTGGCACTAAAACAGCAGCTCCTTTTGAATGGTTGTCTATACCAGAATTAACAAATATGACAGAACCTGCCTATTTACTTAAAATTGAAGCAAAAGATGCACAAGGTAATATAGAAGAAAGAGCATTGACCGTTTTAACTCCTAATCAATGGGCGTATACTTCAGATAATAAACCACATTCAATTCCTAAAAAAATAGAGTTTGAACATTATGATCAAGGAGGTATTGATATTGCTTATTGGGATAAAAAAAACCAAAACAGTTCTTCGTTTAGACCTAATGAAATGGTTGATATTAGTTCAAATGGTCAAATTGTTAGAGACATAAAATCAGGAGAATGGTTAGAGTTTACAATTGATGCAGCTCAATCTGGAAATTATGAGTTAGAAGTAACCCATCAAACAAGAAGAAGTCCTTCATTTAAACAATTAACAGTTTCTTTTCCTGATGAAAATATTACTTTTTTAAACGATATTGTATTAACCAACACAGGTTCTGGTAAATACTTAACAGAAACAATTGGTGATTTTGATATAGAAGCAGGAACTCATGTACTAAGATTTAACTTATTAGATTATGGTTTTGATTTAGATTCTTTTGAATTAAAATTAAAAACGCTATCAATATTAGATGATTTATTAGTTGATAAAGCTAGAATATTGATGTACCCAAATCCGGCATCGAAATTTGTTACTATAAAATCAGAAAATATGACTTGGACAAACCTTAGTATTTTCAATATGTTAGGCAGCCAAGTATATTATAATGATACTGTTCTTGATAGAATAACGGTTAATACGCAAGAAAATAAAATTTCAAGCGGATTGTATTTTGTGGTAATTAGCGATCAACAAGGAAAACAATACAAACGAAAATTAATTATTAAGTAATCTAAAAACATAGATTTAAAAAGAAATCACCATGAAAAATTTACTTTTTTTATTGATTGTTGTATTTATGGTATCATGTACATCAAATACAAAAGATTTTAAAAGCCAAGAAAGCACTAAACCCAATGTGCTTTTTATAGCTGTTGATGATTTAAATAATTGGATTAGTCCAATTCAAAATTTTTCAAATGTAAAAACACCTAATTTTGATAGACTTGCAAAAATGGGAGTTACATTTACAAACGCCCATGTACAAGCTCCTTTGTGTGGCCCTTCTAGAGCATCTATAATGACTGGTTTACGTCCGTCTACAACTGGTATTTATGGGATGACGCCAGATAATAAAATTAGAAGACCAGGAAACCTAGCCACAAAAGACATTACGTTTTTACCAGAATATTTTGAGCAAAATGGATATCATACTATGGGTATTGGAAAACTATTTCATATTCATGCTCCTGATAGTGTTTTCAACGAATCTGGAGGACGTGTTAAAGGTTTTGGACCCTATCCTAAAAAACGTTTTGTATGGGATGGTTTCGGAAAAGGAATTAGAGGTACTCATGGAAGAACAAGTACAGATTGGGGCGCTTTTCCAGCAAAAGATTCTTTAATGCCAGATCATCAGTCTGTAAATTGGGTTGCAGAACGTTTAGATAAAGAATATGATAAACCATTTTTTATGGGGTTAGGGTTTTTACGTGTGCATGTTCCTTTGTATGTGCCCCAAAAATGGTTCGATTTATATCCTTTAGAAAACATTCAAACACCACCTTATAAATCAGATGATTTAAATGATATTCCGCCTGTTGGAATGCAAATTAACGATTTACCCATGATGCCATCAACAGAATGGGCAAAAGAAAGTGGTGAATGGAAAAAAATTGTGCAAGCTTATTTGGCATGTATCAGTTATGTAGATTATGAGTTAGGTAGAGTTTTAGACGCTTTAGAAAGTAGTAAGTATTCAGATAATACTGTAATTGTTTTGTGGTCTGACCATGGGTATAGATTAGGAGAAAAAGGAACGTTTGCAAAACACGCACTTTGGGAAACAGCTACCAAAGCTCCATTAATGTTTGCTGGACCTAATTTACCTAAAGGTAAAAAGATTGAAGCTCCTGTAGAAATGTTATCTATTTATCCAACTTTATTGGAATTAAGTGGTTTACCTGCTTACCAGAGAAATGAAGGGTACAGTTTAGTTGATATGATGCAACAAGATAAAGGACTTGCAGATGCAAAAGCGATCACAACTTTTGGGATGAATAACCACGCTATTAAAATGGATAAATATAGATATATTCAATATGAAGATGGAAAAGAAGAGTTTTACGATCATCATTCAGACCCAAATGAATGGAATAATGAAGCAGGAAATCCAAAATATAAGGCTCAAATAAAAAAAATGAAAGGCTTTTTACCTAAGGTAAACTCTAAATGGGATGCTAGTTCAAACTACACGTTTCAACCTTATTTTGTTGAGCAAAAGAAACGTGTTAACGCAAATAAATAAGTCAATTAAAGTAATTGGAACTGAAAGAAACAATTTAAGGAATTTAAATAATGAAAAGACTTTTTTTTTTGAAAATAGGGATTGTTATTATAGGGCTAACAAGTTGTGTTGGTAATAATAAAAAGACTTTAGAAAAAGTACATGATAATTTTCAAAAACCTAACATCATTTTTTATTTAGCAGACGACCAAGATGTTTACGATTATGGTTGTTATGGCAATGAGAAAGTTAATACAGCTGCTGTAGATCGTTTGGCAAAAGAAGGAATGTTATTTACCAATGCGTTTACAGCTCAAGCCATTTGTGCACCAAGTAGGTCTCAGGTTTTTACAGGTAAATACCCTGTTAAAAATGGTTGTTTTGCAAATCATACAGCAACAAGACCAACTATTGAAAGTGTAACTTCTAAAATGAAAAAGTTGGGTTATGAAGTGGTACTTGCTGGAAAAAGTCATGTAAAACCTTCTAGTGTTTACCAATGGGATAAAGAATGGTTGCCAGTTCCTAAAAAAGATGTTCCAAGAGCTTATATTCCATTAGATAGTATCAAAGCGTATTTTAAGAAAACCAAAAAACCATTTTGTATGTTTATCACCTCAAAATACCCACATGGAAAATATTTTGATGTAGAAAACGCAAAAACTGAAGATATTAAGTTTTATCCTTTTAATGAAAGTAAAAAAAATGATAAAGCCTTTATCCAGAAAAAAGCAGGTTATTATAGAAGTATTGCAGAAGATAATACCCAAATAGAAAAAGTATTAGAATTTGTGGATGAACATTTAAACGATAACACTTTGTTTATTTACAGTGCAGATCATGGTGTTTCAGGGAAATTTACAGTAAAAGATATTGGATTGAAGGTGCCTTTTGTTGTAAGATGGCCAAAAGTAATTAAAGCAGGAACTACCTCAAATAAATTGATACATTATACAGATGTTTTACCAACCTTTATGGAAATTGCAGGAGGAAAATCATCAAAAGATATTGATGGGAATAGCTTTTTGCCAATCTTACAAGGAAAAAATAATGCAATAAATCAATATGTTTACGGAGTAAGAACCAATCAGAATATTTTAAATTCAGAAGTTTTCCCATCAAGAATGATACGTAATCAGCGTTATAAATATATTCGTAATTTTAATTCCTTAGAAGTTGTAGAAGAAAACTTAACAGGAAAATCAAATGTAGATTATTTTATAAAACGAGGAGCTAATGCTTTTAAGAATGAACCTTTTGAAGAATTATACGATTTGCAGAATGATCCTTTTGAGCAAAAAAACATAGTTAATAATCCTGAGTTAAAATTAATAAAAGAAAAATTGGTAAAAGATTTGTTTAGCTGGATGAAAACTCAAGGTGACTTTTTAAATGAAGAAAAAGGAAATATGCCTTTAATTACGGCAAAAGGAAATAGAGGTTTTAAATTAGATAAAGATACACCAAGACGAAAAATTCCTGATTCGATAAAAAATACATTATTAGAAGAAGATTATAAGATTATAAAACATTGGTAATAATCAGATATATGAAAACAATAACTAAACTTTTTTTACACTATTTAATAATTAGTGTTCTATTAATTTCTTGTAAAACTGACAAGAAAGAAGTTGCTATTAACACAAAAAAGACACCAAAAAATATTTTATTTATTGCGGTTGATGACTTACGACCAGAGTTAAATTTTTATGGAGCAAAACACATTAAATCTCCAAATCTGGATAAATTGGCTAGTGAAAGCCTTGTATTTGAAAGAGCTTATTGCAATATTCCTGTTTGTGGTGCCTCAAGAGCGAGTTTATTAACAGGAATGAGACCTACAAGACATCGTTTTATAAACTATAAAACGAGAGCAGATGTAGATGTGCCTTATGCTATTTCTTTACCAAAGCTTTTAAAACAAAATGGTTACACAACAATTTCAACAGGTAAAATTTACCATACTAATGAAGATGATGGCCTTTCTTGGAATGAAAGATGGTTTCCAAAAGGAAATATTCGAAACTATCAATTAGAAAAAAATATAGTGGAAAATGGTAAAGCCAATTTAGCTATGGGAGGTGCCAGTGCTTTTGAAATGGCAGCTGTAAATGATACTGCTTATTTTGATGGTAAAATAGCTCAAAAAGGAATTGCTGATTTAAAGAAACTTAAAAATAGTAAACAACCTTTCTTTTTGGCATTGGGTTTTATGAAGCCGCATTTACCATTCAACGCACCAAAAAAATATTGGGATTTATATGATAGAAATACAATAGAACTTCCTGAAAGTTATCTCCAACCAAAAACGACACCCAAAAAAGCATTTCACAACTTTGGGGAGTTACGTAATTATGGAAACATACCTAGAAAGGGACAAATTTCTAATGATTTGGCAAAAGAATTGATTCACGGTTATTATGCATGTGTAAGTTATGTTGATGCTCAAATTGGTTTGGTTTTAGACGAATTAAAACGTTTGGAATTAGAAGACGATACTATTGTAATTTTATGGGGAGATCATGGTTGGAATTTAGGCGACCATAAATTATGGTGCAAACATGTCACCTTTGAAACTGCTTTAAGAACGCCATTAATCATTAAAGTTCCAGGAAAAACTAAAGGAACAAAAACAGAAGCCATTACAGAATATATCGATATTTATCCGAGTTTGACAGAATTAATTGGTTTAGAAACTCCAGATACTGTTGAAGGGAAAAGCTTTGTGCCAATCATTAATGGTAAAGACTCAGATAAAGATTGGGCAGTATCTAAATTTAAAGATGCTGTAACCCTGATTAAGGGCGATTTATTTTACACAGAGTGGACAAAAGATGATGGTATTGCTTATGAAAGAATGTTATTCGACCACAAAACAGACCCTTTAGAGTTAGATAATCTAGCTGAAAAGCCAGCATATCAAGAAAAAGTAAAAGCACTGGCTTTAGAATTAAGAGAAAAGTGGGGAAAAGATTTTTTAAAATAAAGAAAAGTGAAGAAATTACAACAGATTATAACATATATATTAAATCTTATGTTTAAAAAGACAATCTTATTTTTGTGTTCAACAGTTTTTTTATTTGGATGTAAAACAGTTCAAAATAAAACGTTACTTTTTATTGGAAGTTTTACAGATAAAAAACCTGGAGAAGGTATTCATGTTTATGAATTTAATACAGAAACAGGAGAAGCTAATTTAACTTTTACACTTGACAATATTACAAATACGTCTTTTTTAAAAATCTCTAAAGATGGTAATTACTTATATTCTGTGGTAGATAGCCAAATGAAACACAATGGTAAAGTTGCTGCTTTTAAAGTAGACGCAATAAATTCTAAAATAGAGTTGTTAAATATGCAAGATTGTGGAGGATTAAATCCTGCACATTTGGCAATTGATAATTCTGGAAGTTATTTAGTAAACTCTAATTATTCAGATGGTACTTTAAGTCTTTTTAAAATAAAAGAAGATGGTGGTCTAACAAAAACAACTCAACTGTTACAATTTAAAGATAGCAGTGTCATCAAAAGTAGACAAAAATCTTCTCATATGCATTCTGCTAATTTTTCTCCTGATGATAAATATGTTTTTGGGCACGATTTAGGTGCAGATAAAATCAGAGGTTTTCAACTTGAAAATAATCAAGGAAAAGTTTCTCTAAAAAATCCCAAAGTAATTAACGTTAAACCAGGTAGTGGACCAAGACATTTTGTGTTTCACCCTAATGGGAAATTTGGATATTTAGTTAACGAATTAAGTGGTAAAGTTGATGCATACAACTATAATAATGGATCTTTAGATTTTATTGAAGATTATGCTACTTATCAACAAAAACAAGATATTTACAGAACAGCAGATATTCATATTTCTCCAGATGGTCAATTTTTGTATGCTTCTAATCGCGGGCAAGAAGAAAATACTATTGTTGTGTTTTCTATCAATAAAAATAACGGAAAATTACAACTTATAGAGCATGTAGATACAGCAGGAAATCATCCTAGAAATTTTGCGATTTCTGATGATGGCAATTTTTTATTAGTCGCTAATCAGTTTACAAATAATATTACAATCTTTAAAAGAAATATAAAAACAGGAAGTTTGACTAAATTACCAAATCAGATTACAGTTAATAGTCCTTCTAGCATTCAATTAAAAAGTTATTAAAGAGATTCTCTATCAATAAAATTAAAAGGAACTTTAACTTTACCTTTAGTTTTATTTAAGATCATTTCTGCAGCAGTTTCTCCCATAACTTTAAAATCTGTAGATATAACAGTAATTCCTAAAAGTTCTTTTAACGGAGTATCATTGTAAGAAATAACACCAATATCTTTACCTAGTTTAAATTCGTCTTCTCTAGCTTGTTTTACTAAGTTTACCAAGTCAGATTCTTCTATGGTAATAAATAAATCTCCTTTTATTAAAATCATGTCATCGTAGATTTTGTCAAGTATTTCAAAATCTAAATTATGCTCAACACAAAATTTTCTAAAACCATGCAGTATTCTTCTAGGATAAGGATAAACAGCTTTTTCTGGATATACTAAAATTATTTTCTTGTAATTTTTAATTTTGTTTACGCCTTCGTTAAGTGCGTTGTATATATCATTTTCAAAATCTTGATAAATTTGTATTAAGCTATCGTGTATATTTTCTTTTATGTTGTCTAAGATGATTAATTTTTCATTAGGAATTTTTTGTATTGTTTTTAAAACCTTTTCTGGTAAACTAATATGTTTAGAGTCTTCAGTTTTAAAATGAGGCATTATAATAAAATAATCGTAAGCTCTTTTGTTTTTTTCTATTAAGTTTAAAAATAACGTTTCGTCACAGTGATAGATGTGCAAATCTGTATGAGAATTAGCACCAATACTATCTATAAAGTGATTGTAAGTTCTAAGTTTGTATGAGCTTAGTTTGTTTACCAAAAACAAAATATTAACTTTAGATATTAATTTTGTTCTAGATATATAAAACCCTTTACCTCTAATAGAAGTAATAATTTTACGTTCTTTTAGTATACTATATGCTTTTTCTACGGTATCTCGAGATAAATTAAATTCTTCACTAAGCATGTTAATTGAAGGAATTTTTTGATCCATAACAAGTTTATCGCGAGAAATATTATGAATAATAGAATCTATAATCTGTTGATATTTTGGTACCCTAGAGCTTTCTTCAATTGTTATAAGTTTTAACATATCCATAATGTAGAAAAATATTGTTTTTTAAACGTGTTAATAAACCAAAAGTAATAAAAGCGTTATAATAATAATCAGAATACCATAAAGAACTTCCTAAAAACTATAATCTTACAAATAATTAAGGGTTTAAAAATTAAAACTAAATGTATATTTATAGGTTAATTTAAGTATTTATCTCATTTTTTATTTATTGCGGTATAGTACAGGATACAAAAGTTTATATTGAAATCTATATTTGAACTATAACTTATCACTTACAGAACAATGAAACAAACAAAACAAAGTTTTAAATACGTTGATTATTTATGGGACGAAGAAAAAGCCTTATCTCTTGGAGATAATCAAGTAGAATTATTTTTATATCGCTCAAACATCTTAGGGTCTGATTTAAGAATTACAAATTATGGAGGAGGAAACACAAGTTGTAAAACTATAGAGAAAGATCCATTAACTAATGAAGATGTAGAAGTTATGTGGGTTAAAGGTTCTGGTGGAGACATTGGTACTTTAACACGTTCTGGAATTGCAGGTTTGTACACAGAAAGATTGCGTGATTTGAAAAATGTATACCAAGGCTTACATGATGAAGATAGAATGGTTGCCTTATTTAATCATTGTATTTACGATTTAAATAGTAAAGCACCTTCTATAGACACACCTTTACATGGTTTATTACCATTTGCTCATATAGATCACTTACATCCAGATGCTTTAATAGCAGTAGCTGCAGCAAAAGACAGCGAAAAAGTTACAAAAGAAATTTGGGGAGACACAATGGGTTGGGTGCCTTGGCAAAAGCCAGGTTTCGATTTAGGACTACAGTTAGAAAAATGTTTAGCAGATAATCCAGGAATTAGAGGTATTGTTTTAGGTAGTCATGGTTTATTTACTTGGGGAGATACATCTTATGAGTGTTACATAAACAGTTTAGAAGTTATTGAAATGGCTTCTGAATATATAGAGCAAAAATTAAAAGAACAAGGTGAGGTTTTTGGTGGTCAAAAAGTAGAAAGTTTACCTAAAGAAGAGCGTTTAGAAAAAGCAGCTCAAATTATGCCTTTGTTAAGAGGTTTATGTTCTTCTGAAAATAGAATGATTGGTCACTTTTCTGACACTGATGTTGTAATGCAATACATTAATAGTCATGATTTAGAAAGATTGGCTCCAATGGGTACTTCATGTCCAGATCATTTCTTAAGAACAAAAATTCAACCTTTAGTTTTAAGTTTAGATAAAAATGAAGATTTATCTGATTCTGAAGCTATTTTAGCAAAATTAGAGCCTGCGTTTGCAGCGTATCGTCAAGAATATGCAGATTATTACAATACTTGTAAAAAAGATAATAGTCCAGCAATTAGAGATGCGAATCCTGTTATAATTATATATCCAGGAGTTGGTATGTTTAGTTTTGCAAAGAACAAACAAACAACAAGGGTTGCCAGTGAATTTTACATCAACGCAATTAATGTAATGCGCGGTGCAGAAGCTATTACCGAGTATACATCTTTACCAAGACAAGAAGCTTTTGATATTGAGTACTGGTTATTAGAAGAGGCAAAATTACAACGAATGCCAAAAGAAAAGCCATTGTCTAGAAAAGTAGCAGTTGTTACAGGTGCAGGTGGTGGTATTGGTAAAGCTATTGCAGATAAATTAGCAGCCGAAGGTGCAAATGTAGTATTAACAGATATTAATGAAGAAGCTTTAGTAGAAGCGAATGCAACGTATGCAAGAGATGTTTCTTCTTATGCTGTTTGTGATGTTACTAATACAGATTCTATTGCAAGTGCTTATAAAAAAGCAATTATAGAGTTTGGTGGTGTAGATGTGATTGTTCACAGTGCTGGTTTAGCTATTTCTAAACCATTAACAGATACTACAGATAAAGATTGGAATATATTACAAAGTATTTTAGTTAAAGGTCAATTCGATTTAGCAAAGCAGTTTGCATTAATTGTTCGTAAACAAGGTTTAGGAGGGGATTATATTGCGATTGCAAGTAAAAACGGATTAGTAGCAGGACCTAATAATGTGGCCTACGGAACAGCAAAAGCTGCGCAACAACACATGGTACGTTTATTAGCTGCCGAATTAGCTAAAGATAAAGTTAGAGTAAATACTGTAAACCCAGATGGAGTAATTGTTGGAAGTAAAATTTGGGAAGGTGCTTGGGCCGAAGGTAGAGCAAAAGCAAACGGTATTACTGTAGAAGAATTACCAGCTTTCTATGCAAAAAGAAACTTGCTAAATGAAATTATTACACCAAATGATATTGCTAACGGAGTATTCTCTTTAGTAGGAATATTAGATAAGTCTACCGGAAATATTATAAATGTAGACGGTGGAATGGCAAATGCTTTTGTGAGATAATATTTTAATTTGAATTAAGAATAAGACTTCTGTAAATCTTAAGCAAGTTTATAGAAGTCTTACTTAATTAAGAACATAATATAAAAATGAAGATCAATCAACCACAAATATCTGATTACAATCAGAAATCGTTAAAAGATCATAATGAAAATTTCGATTTTTTATCAAATAAATTAACAAAAAAAGGTAAAGATGTTAATAGCATTGTAGCTAAACTATCAGAGTTTCAAGTGGCAATACCAAGTTGGGCATTAGGCGCAGGAGGAACTCGTTTTGGACGTTTTTCTTTTTATGGTGAACCATCAAATTTAGAACAAAAAATAGAAGATATTGGTATCTTACATAGTTTAACACAAACTGCAGGAGCTGTTTCTTTACATATTCCTTGGGATATTCCTTCTGATTATGCTGCAATTAAAGAAAAAGCAGATGCTTTAAATATAAAATTTGATGCTGTAAACTCTAATACATTTCAAGATCAAAGTGGTGCTAAAGAGAGCTACAAATATGGTTCATTAAGCAACGTAAACAAAGCTGTTAGAGACCAAGCTATTCAACATAATTTAGATGTAATTAAAATAGGAGACAAATTAGGATCTAAAGCTTTAACAGTTTGGTTGGCAGATGGTTCTTCTTTTCCAGGGCAAAATAATTTTCAGACAGCTTTTCAAAATACACAAGATAGTTTAATAGATATTTACAAAGGTTTGCCAGATGATTGGAAAATGTTAGTAGAGTATAAGCCATATGAGCCAAACTTCTACAGTACAGTTATTCAAGATTGGGGTGCTTCTTTAATGTTAGCTAACGGGTGTGGAGATAAAGCTTATACATTAGTAGATTTAGGACATCATTTACCAAATTCTAACATAGAACAAATAGTATCTATATTGCAATTAAAAGGTAAATTGGGTGGTTTTCATTTTAATGATAGCAAGTACGGAGATGACGATTTAACAGTAGGTAGTATTAAACCTTACGCTTTATTTTTAATTTTTAACGAACTAGTGTATGGTATGCAAAACAATCCTCAAAATCCTGATTTAGCGTGGATGATTGATGCAAGTCATAATATAAAAGATCCTTTAGAAGATCTAATTCAATCATTAGAAGCAATTCAAGAAGCATATGCAAAAGCAATGCTAATAGATCAAGATGTTTTAAGAGCAGCGCAGTTAGATAATGATGTTGTAAAATGTCAAGAAATATTGCAAGAAGCATACAGAACAGATGTTCGTCCTTTATTAGAAAAGGCAAGATTAAATTCAGGAGGTGTAATAAATCCTATAGATGCTTATAGAACTTTACAAGTTAGAGATCAATTAATAAGAGAAAGAGGAAAAAACACGATAGCTACGGGTCTATAAAAAATTCTTATGAAACAAAAAGTAACTGCAGTTTTCGATATTGGAAAAACAAATAAGAAATTTTTCTTATTTGATAAAGATTTTAAAGAAATCCATAAAGAGTACACTTCTTTTGATGAAATTAAAGATGAAGATGGTCATCCAACAGAAGATATTCATGCATTACAAAACTGGTTAAAAGAAGTTTTTTACAAAATATTAAAGTCAGAAAAGTTTAATGTGAAAGCAATAAACTTTTCTACTTATGGTGCAAGTTTTGTTCACTTAGACGAAGAAGGAGAAATTCTTACACCTTTGTACAATTATACAAAAGAAATTGATAGTGAAATTGTAAATCAATTTTATGATAAATATGGTAACGATCAAGAGTTAATTAGAACAAGCGGTGCATCTAGGTCTGCGGGTTTACTAAACTCTGGGTTGCAATTGTATTGGTTAAAGTACAAAAAACCAGAAATTTTTAAAAAAATTAAGTATTCTTTACATTTACCACAATACCTAAGTTATATTTTTTCTGGAGTGCCTCTTAACGAGTATACAAGTATTGGTTGCCATACAAATCTTTGGAATTATGAAACCAAAGATTATCAAGATTGGGTATATCAAGAAGAAATTCACAAAATCTTACCACCAATAGTTTCTACAGAAACAAGTTTAAATATGAACTATAATGGTAAAAGAATTAAGATAGGAGTTGGAATTCATGATAGTTCTTCTGCTCTTTTACCTTACGTTAGAAGTATAAAAAAACCATTTGTTTTAGTTTCTACAGGAACATGGAGCATCGCTTTAAATCCATTTGTAGATAAACCTTTAACAAAAGAAGATGTAGAAGCAGATTGTATTAATTACATGAGAATTAATGGTAAACCTGTTAAGTCTTCAAGGTTGTTTTTAGGAAATGAATATAAAATTCAAGTAAATAAGTTGTCAGAAAAATTTAATGTTGATAAAGATTATCATAAAACAGTTGAGTTTAATTATGACGTTTATTTTGAAGTTTTACAAGATTTTAAGCATTCTTTTAAATGGGAATCTTTTCAAGATAAAGATATGCCCGAAAAAACAAAATATTTGTATAATAATTTTGAACATGCGTATCATCATTTAATGATAGAGCTTGTAAAATTGCAAGTAGATAGTATTAAAACAATTGCCGATACACAAAAAATAGACAGATTATATGTAGATGGTGGTTTTACAGACAACGATATTTATATCAAATTATTGTCACATTATTTAAGAGGCATGAAGTTAAGAACCACAAAAGCATCATTAGGTTCTGCTTTAGGAGCTGCAATAGCAATTTCTGATACAAAATTAAATTCTAAATTTTTGAGAAAAAACTATGCTTTAAAGAAACACGTTCCTTTTATAGTTAACGATTAAAAAAAGGTATTCTTTAAAATTTAAAAAACTCAAAAAAAAGTTAATTACATAATTTTAAATTTTAATAAAATCTTGTAGATAGATTTTACTTAAAATTCTAAAATTGAATATTTATTTTACAATACAAAACCATGGCTATAAAAATAGATACGCGCTATCCATCAATCGACGATTTAAGAAATAAAGCTAGAAAAAAAATACCAAAATTTGCATTTGAGTATTTAGATGGTGGCTGTAATGAAGATGTAAACCTTATAAGAAATACTTCAGAAATTAGAGAAGTACAATTAAAGCCAAATTATTTACGTAATCATGGTGGGTCATCAACAAAAACTAAACTTTTTGGTATAGAATACGATGCTCCTTTTGGTATTGCACCTGTTGGGTTACAAGGTTTAATGTGGCCAAATTCTCCAGAGATTTTAGCGAAATCAGCTTTTGAACACAACATTCCGTTTATCTTAAGTACTGTTACTACAACTAGTATTGAAAGAGCTGCAGAGTTAACAGAAGGTAAGGCTTGGTTTCAACTATATCATCCAACAGAAGATAGTTTAAGAGATGATATTTTAAAAAGGGCAGAAGCAGCAGAATGTCCTGTTTTAGTAATTCTATGTGATGTGCCAAGTTTTGGTTTTAGACCAAGAGATATTAGAAATGGTCTAGCAATGCCACCTAAAATGAACTTAACTAATATCTTACAAGCATTTGGAAGACCTCATTGGAGTTTACAAACTTTAAAGCATGGAATTCCTAATTTTGCTAATTTATTGCCATACATGCCAAAAAATTTAGACTTAAAACAGTTAGGTAAGTTTATGGATCAAACCTTTTCTGGTCGATTAAACGAAGAAAAAATAAAACCAATTCGCGATATGTGGAAAGGTAAAATAGTTTTAAAAGGTGTTGCTTCACATTATGATGCAGAACAAGCAATACGACTAGGTTTAGATGGTATTATTGTATCTAACCACGGTGGTAGACAATTAGACGCCGGTGAGTCTACAATTAAACCCTTAAAATCTATTGCAGAAAAATACGGAGATCAAATAGAAGTAATGATGGATAGTGGAATTAGATCTGGTGTAGATGTTGCGAGATCTTTAGCTTCTGGCGCAAAATTTACTTTTATGGGACGATCTTTTATGTACGGAGTTTCTGCTCTTGGTAATAAAGGAGGTAACCATACTATTTCTCTTTTAAAAACAGAGTTGCAACAAGTAATGGAGCAAATATGCTGCGAACGAGTAGAAGATTTCCCTAATCATCTAATATAATCATTCAAGAAATAAAATAAATGAGCCAAGTAAGTATAGAATCAAATCAAGTAGAAGAAGCAGTAAGTGGAGAGTTCGAAAGAGAACCGATACCAAATTCTAAGTTAAAAGGATGGAAAAGTTTTATAGGTATGTATGCAGGAGAACATGCTGCAGGAACCGAATTTATGATAGGTCCACTTTTTTTAACAGCAGGAGTAAGTGCTTTTGATTTGATTGTTGGTTTACTTTTAGGTAATTTGTTAGCAGTACTTAGTTGGCGTTTTTTAACAGCAGAAATAGCTGTTAAAAACAGATTAACATTATATTTTCAGTTAGAAAAAATATGTGGTAAAAAATTAGTTACAGGTTACAATTTAGCCAATGGTATTTTATTTTGTTTTTTGGCAGGTTCTATGATAACTGTATCTGCTACAGCGGTAGGTATTCCTTTTGATATGCCTATGCCAAAACTAGATGATACCTTACCAAATGGAATGACTTGGATTATAATTGTAATTGCTATAGGTGCAGTTATTTCTATAATTGCTGCAAAAGGATATGATACCGTTACAAAAGCTGCAAATTGGATGTCTCCTTTTATTGTTTTAGCTTTTGTAGCTGCAGGTATTGTAGCTCTTAGTCAATTAGGAGTAGATAGTTTTTCAAAATTTTGGGCAATTTGGGGTGATGGAGGAGAACCTTTTCCTGGACAAACAAAATTTACCTTTTGGCACGTGGTTATTTGGTCTTGGTTTGCTAATGGGGCAATGCATATTGGTATGTCAGATTTATCTGTTTTTAGATTTGCAAAAGAGGCAAAAGCGGGTTGGACAACTGCTGCAGGAATGTATGTTGGACATTATATGGCGTGGATAGCAGCAGCTTTACTTTATGCTGTATATTTAAAATCTCCAGAAGCTCTTTCTTATCTAAGTGAAGGTAATGCACCTCCAGTAGCTCCTGGCCCTATGGCATACAACGCAATTGGAGTTTTCGGAATTATAGCGGTGGTTTTAGCAGGATGGACAACTGCAAATCCAACAATTTACAGAGCAGGTTTAGCTTTTCAGGCTATTTTACCTAAATTGTCAACAGCTAAAGTTACTATAATTGCGGGTGCAATTGCTACAGTAGCTGGGTTATTCCCTGCATTTGCTATGAAGTTATTAGGCTTTGTAGCTCTATATGGGTTTATTTTGGCTCCCTTTGGTGCAATTATTGTATTTGAGCATTTCTTTGCGAAAAAGTTTGGAATTCAAAAAAATTATGCAGAATTAGCTGGAATCAAAATTAATAATGCAGTACTATTTGCATGGGCAATTAGCTTTGGTCTTTTCTATTTTATATCTGTTCAATTCGATGTTTTTTTATCTTTTGTAACATTACCAGCATGGTTACTTTGCGGAGTTTTATTTATAATTTTCAGTAAAAGAATTCAAAAAAGGAAATAATTATATTTATAATGGAAAAATTAAAAAGCCCATTTATTTTAATGTATTTAATTTTAATACTTCCTTTTGAAATTACAAAAGGGAAAAAAAGAAGAGTAAAAAAAAGAATTAAATTTTTACTTAAGAATTTTTTTTAAGTTTTATAAAGTAATAAAAAACCTCAACTTTTAAAGTTGAGGTTTTTTGTTTTGTACTCAAGGTGGGAATCGAACCCACACTCCCGAAAGAACTGGATTTTGAATCCAGCGCGTCTACCAATTCCGCCACTTGAGCATTACTAATTCCGATTGCAAATGTATTAAATTATTTTATTTTAAAGTATATAAATTAATTTCAAACTAAATAAATAATTTCTACTTTTGTGCCCTTACAACAACACAATCTAAATAACAACTAAATGCCTACAAATCAATTAGCACCAAAACTTTTTGCCTGCAGACAAAGTACAGTTTTGGCAGAAAAAATTGCAAAAGAATACAATACAACACTAGGAAAAGTTAAAACAACATACTTTAGCGACGGAGAATTTCAGCCAGCATTCGAAGAATCTGTTAGAGGAAGAAGAGTATTTATAATAGGTTCTACTTTTCCTAACGCAGATAATTTAATGGAAATGTTGTTAATGTTAGATGCAGCTAAAAGAGCATCTGCAAGACACATTACTGCTGTAATGCCATATTTTGGTTGGGCAAGACAAGATAGAAAAGATCAACCAAGAGTTGCAATTGGTGCAAAATTAGTAGCAAACCTATTACAATCTGCAGGTGCTACTAGAATAATGACAATGGACTTACACGCAGATCAAATTCAAGGTTTTTTCGAAAAGCCAGTAGATCATCTTTTTGCGTCAACTATTTTTATGCCATATATAAATAGTTTAAAGTTAGAAAACTTAACAATAGCATCACCAGATATGGGAGGTTCTAAGAGAGCATACGCATATTCTAAACACTTACATTCTGATGTTGTTATATGTTATAAGCAACGTAAAAAAGCAAATGTAATTTCTCATATGGAGTTAATTGGTGATGTAGAAGGTAAAAATGTTATTCTTGTTGATGATATGATAGATACAGGAGGAACACTAGCTCATGCAGCAGATTTAATGATGAAAAGAGGTGCTTTAAGTGTACGTGCAATATGTACACATCCTATACTTTCTGGCGGTGCGTACGAGAAAATAGAAAACTCTGGTTTAACAGAATTAATAGTTTCTGATACAATTCCTCTAAAAAAGGAGACTTCAAAAATAAAAGTTGTATCTTGCGCGCCCTTATTCGCTGATGTTATGCACAAAGTTCAAGATAACACATCGATTAGCGGACAATTTTTAATGTAAATAATTAATAAAAAAAGTAATGAAATCAATTACAATTAAAGGATCAAAAAGAGAAAGCGTAGGTAAAGTATCAACAAAAGCCTTACGTAATGCTGGTATGGTTCCTTGCGTTATATACGGAGGAGATAAGCCAGTGCATTTTTCTGCAGAAGAAAAAGCGTTTAAAAACTTGGTGTACACTCCAAATGTATACACTGCAACTATTGATGTTGATGGACAAAAAATTGCAACTGTATTGCAAGATATCCAATTTCACCCTGTAACAGATAAAATTTTACACGTAGATTTTTATCAGTTATTTGATGATAAAGAAATTACAATGAATATTCCTGTAAAATTAACAGGTACTTCACCTGGTGTATTAAATGGTGGTTCTTTACGTTTTACAAACCGTAAATTAAGAGTAAAAGCTTTACCAGCTAACTTACCAGACTTTATATCAGCAGATATTTCTTCATTAAAAATTGGTAATAAATTATTTGTTACTTCTTTATTTAATGATGATTATACTTTTATGCACCCAGATAACACGGTTGTTGTACAAGTTAGAACTTCTCGTAATGCAACTGTTTCTGCAGATGAAGACGAAGAAACTGAAACTGCTGCTGAATAAATTTTAGCAACAAAAATAAATATAAAAGCGTTACAATTTTGTAACGCTTTTTTTATACCTTTTAATTTCTTCTTACTTTTGAAGTATGAATATCTTAAGGTTTTTTAAAAATCTATTCGGTTTAAATTTAGAAACGAAAGAACAACTAATGAAAAAATTTTTAATTGTAGGTTTAGGTAACGTTGGTACTAAGTATGATAATACACGTCATAATATTGGTTTTAAAATTTTAGACGAACTTGCAGAAGAACATAAAGCTACTTTCGAAACAGAAAAGTTAGGTGATATTGCTGATTTTAGGTTTAAAGGAAGAATATTTATCCTTTTAAAACCAAGTACATTTATGAATTTAAGTGGGAAAGCGGTTAAATATTGGATGGATAAAGAAAAAATTGCTGTAGAAAATATTCTAATTGTTACTGATGATGTAAATATAGATTTTGGAACCATACGTTTAAAAGCGAAAGGTTCTGCTGGTGGACACAATGGTCTAAAAGATATTCAAGAAAAATTAAACACTCAAAAATACCCAAGATTTAGATTTGGTGTAGGTGCAAATTATCCTAAAGGAAGACAGGTTGATTTTGTTTTAGGAGAGTGGAATAAAGAAGAAACCAGCCAATTGATAGAGCGTTTGCCAACATCAGCAAAAGTTGTCACTTCTTTTGGTACAGCTGGTTTATCAAATACTATGAACGCTTATAACGGTAAATAGTTTAGTTTTCGTTAGCGTACCATTCTGCAAAACTAGAATCTGTTTCTTGTAATTTTATAGAATGTAATTTGATATTGTTAGGCAATCTATTTTTAATTTTCTCAGCAAAATCAATTACCATCATTTCACTTGTTGGTTGATAATCTACTAATAAAACATGATGACCTCTGTCTATTAGTTCTTTTGCAAGTTCTAAATGAGGTGTGTTTTTATTAAACACAGTTGCATGATCAAAAATGTCTACAATTTCTTCATTAACAATCTTTTTTAAATCACCAAAATCGATTACCATTCCAAATTTTACATTTGTATTGTCAGATATCGGTTGTCCAGAAACGGTAACAGATAATTTATAAGAATGACCGTGTACATTTTTACATTTACCATCATAACCATATAATGCGTGCCCTGTTTCAAAATTGAATTGCTTTGTAATTCTAATTGTACTCATTTGTATTTTATTGCTGTTTTTAGTGTAAGAACTAAATCTAACCAAATTTAAAATTTGATTTTATGTTAACGTCGTCTGTTTCTGTATTTGTTGTAAAAGTAAACAATTACTAGCACTACAGCTAAAACTAAAAATAAATAATCTCCTCCCATTTTGTATATATGTTGTTATTTTTCTATTATAAAATTATCTAAAACATCTGCAATTTTTCTGTTGTCAGAAAGTTGAGGTATTTTATTTTGTCCGCCAAATTTACCAATAGATTTCATGTACTCATGAAAACCACCTTTTTTAACTTTTCTAATAATTAACGGACGTAGTATTTTGCCTTCTATTAAATCGAAATAATAGATGTTTTGAGCTTGCATAGAAGCATCTACTTTTGCAGCAAATTCTTTTATGTTTTCTGGTTCGTTTTCAAACTCTATAAACCATTCGTGATATGGCAAGCCAGAACTTGGGTTTACTTGTGGTGCAACCGTAAATTCGCTTATATTTATAGTTGTTCCTTTTATAGAATCATTTAATGCCTTTTCTACTTCTTTACCAATAACATGCTCGCCAAATGCAGAAATAAAATGTTTAATTCTACCTGTAACTTTAATTCTATAAGGTTTTGTTGATGTAAATTCTACCGTGTCGCCAATATTATAACCCCAAAGACCTGCAGTAGTGTTTAATATAATTACATAATTTACCCCAATTTTAACGTCTTTTAAAGAGATTCTTGTTGGGTTTTCATCAAAGAATTCATTTGCCGGAATAAACTCGTAAAAAATACCAGAATCTAGCTGTAAAAGCATTCCTTTTGCTGTTTGAGAATCTTGGTAAGCAATGAAACCTTCGGATGCAGGATATAATTCTATATAATCTATTTTTTTACCAATTAAACTTTCAAATTTATTTTTGTAAGGCTCAAAATTAACACCACCGTAAATAAAGAAATTAAAATTAGGAAATAATTCTGATACAGATTTTCCTGTTTTCTCAATCAGTTTTTCGAAATACATTTGCACCCAAGACGGTATACCGCTAATTACAGACATATCTTCGTTTACTGTTTCATCTACAATCGCATTCACTTTTGTATCCCAATCTTCTATACAGTTGGTATCCCAACTTGGTAATCTGTTTTTAAGTAAGTAGTTTGGTACATAATGAGCAGCAATACCACTAAGTCTGCCAAGTTTTACGCCATTTTTATCTTCTAAAACTGGGCTTCCTTGTAAAAAAATCATTTTACCATCAACAAAACTTGCATCATTTTTTTCTGCAATATAAAATAGCATTGCATTTCTTGCCGCTGTAATATGTGTTGGCATCGATTCTTTAGTAATTGGTATATATTTAGCACCAGAAGTTGTACCAGAAGTTTTTGCAAAATATAATGGTTTCCCTGGCCAAAGTACATTTTCTTCTCCGTCAACAATCCTATCTACATACTTTCTTAGTCCTTCGTAATCTTGTACTTTAACTTGTTTTTTAAAATCTTCGTAATTAGAAATGGTATCAAAATTATGATCAATACCAAAAGCAGTTTGTTTACCCTTAGAAATTAAGTTTTTAAAAACTTTATCTTGTGTTTTATGCGGTTTATTGGCCCATTTATAAACCTTTTTGGTTGCAATTTTAGCAAAAGGAATGGCAAAAAAAGATTTAATACTCATTATTTAAAATCTATAAAGTTTGTTGGGTTTATAGCGTAACCACCTTTCCATAGTTCGAAATGCAAATGTGGTCCGGTAGAAAGTTCTCCTGTAGAACCAACGCTAGCAATTACTTCGCCAGATTTTACAAAATCACCTTGTTGTTTTAGTAAATTACCATTGTGTTTGTAAACAGAAATAAAATCTTTGTTATGTTTTAAAATAATTACATAACCAGTTTCTGCGCTCCATCCAGAAAAAATAACGGTTCCTTCTGCGGCAGCTTTAACAGGTGTGCCTGTTTTAGCTATAATATCTAGTGCAAAGTGTTTAGAATTAGCATCAAAACTTTGTGAAATATTTCCTTTTAAAGGTGCGAAAAAAACAATTTTAACGCTGCTGTTAGAGTTGTTTAAAATACTAAAACGAGTTTCTCGATCTATTTTTTCTCTGTACAAAGAATCTTCTTTGGTTGCATCTAATTTGCTTTCGTCTATTGTAGTTTGTCTTGCTTCAATTTGAATAGAATCAATTTCTTCTGAACTTATCTCTCCCGTTAAAACTGGTTTTAAAGCTTTTGTATAATTTTCTAAAATAGCCAACTTTTGCTTTAAAGAATCTGCTTCGAAAGTAAGCTTTAAAGCATCTGATTTTAGTTTTGAAGAAGAATAACCAGGTATATATTCTTTAATTGGTGTAAAAGCTATTAATAATGTGGTTAAAGAAATAAGTAGAATAGAGAAAATTCCGCCTAAAACAAATACATTTAAACGAGATAGTTTTAAAGAAAAACGTTCTTCAAAAGTATTTTCGTTTAAAACAACCAACCTATATTTATCGGTTAGTTTTTGTTTTAATTTTCCTTTTTTTTTATCCTTTTTAGCCAAAGTATTTATTTTGAATATTTACAAATATACAACGAATTTAAAGTGAAATTATTTTCTATAAAAATTCATTTCATCTATGTACTGCCAAACTTCATTGGTTAAAAGTGGTTTCATATTTTTATTGTCTTTAATTCCGTTTCTAATCATTGTAGAAGAAATTTGAACAATTGGTGCAGCTACTTTTGTGATTTTTGGGTGATTATCGAATTGAGAATCTATTTTGCCTTCTGCAATTCTTGGGTAAACATAAATATTATGATGTTCTAAAATGGTTTCGTAATTTTTCCATTTATGTAAGCTTTTTAAATTGTCTTCTCCCATAATCAAACAAAACTCTTTGTCTTTATACATATCAGAAATATGTGCTAAGGTGTGTACTGTGTAGTTTGGTTGTGGTAGTTTAAATTCGATATCAGAAGGTTTAATTTTGTCATATGCTTCCGTTGCTTTATAAACCAATTCTAAACGATGGTGATTGTCTAGCAAAGAACTTTTCTTTTTAAAAGGATTATGAGGTGTTACAACCATCCAGATTTCATCTAAATCTGAATTTTCTACCATATGATTGGCAATTATTAAATGCCCAATATGAATAGGATTAAAAGTGCCAAAATATAAACCAATTTTCATTTTAATAGAAGTTTTATTTCTTTAAATCTAAAAAATCGCTAACCAAATCTTCTGCTTCTTTTAAAGCAACATCTAGTTCGTAATTTTTGATGATTTTATCAAACTGTGGTGCTGTTGCCAGTTCTACAGATGCTTTTGCTACGCGCATGTTTATTTTGTCTTCACTTTCTGTAGAGCGTTTTTTTAATCTTATTTTAAGTTCGTCTACACTTGGTGGTTTTACAAATACAGATAAAGTTTCGTTTGGAAATTTCTTTTTAATTCTAAGGCCACCAACAACATCAATATCAAAAATTACATGTTTTTTAAGCGCCCAAATACGTTCTACTTCAGATTTTAAAGTTCCGTAGAAATTATCTCTATAAACTTCTTCCCATTCTAAAAATTCGTCGCCTTTAATTTTACTTTTAAAATCTTTTAAAGAGATAAAATAGTAATCTTCACCATCTTTTTCTGCTCCTCTTGGTTCTCTAGAAGTAGCAGAAATAGAAAACTCTAAATTAAATTTTTCTTGTTTTAATAAATGACGAACAATTGTTGTTTTTCCTGAACCAGAAGGTGCTGAAAAGACGAATAATTTACCTTTAAATTCTGACATAAATGTTTAATTTTTGTCATTCTGAATAGATTTCAGAATTATATGTTATTAGTTTTAAACCAGTATTTTGGTTTATTTTGATGCTTAAAGTACGTTTAAGATTTGCTCTTTAATTTGCTCTAATTCGTTTTTCATTTGAATTACCGCTTTTTGCATCGGTGCAAAATTTGCTTTAGAACCTGTAGTGTTAATTTCTCTACCCATTTCTTGAATTACAAAACCTAATTTTTTACCGTTAGAGTCTGGTGTAGCCAATGTTTCTAAAAAGTAATCTAAATGGTTTGCTAAACGAACCTTTTCTTCGTTTATATCTAATTTTTCTAGGTAATAGATTAACTCTTGCTCAAAACGATTTTCGTCTGTATCTACTTTTAAATCGTCTATAGCCTTTTTTAAACGTGCTTTTACGTTTGCTATTCTATCGCCATCTAAAGCTTTTACTTCTTCTAAATACATTTTAATATTTGCAATTCTTTGCTTAAAATCTATTTCTAAAGAAGCGGCCTCGTCTGTTCTATATTGTACAATTTCTTTTATGGCAACATCTATATTTTCATCAATTAGATTCCATTCATTTTCATCTAATTCTTCTCTTTCTGTTTTTAATGCATCTGGCATTCTAACAGCCATTTTTAACAATTCTACATCGTCTGTAGAACCAGTTTGCACAACATTTCTTAATTGTTGTATGTATTCTTTTACAACACCATGATTAACAGTTGTAGAAGTCTCATCTGCAGTCATCTCTACAAATATCGAAAAGTCTACTTTTCCACGAACTAAGGCAGCTGCTAATTTTTTACGCACAGGTAATTCTTTTTCTTTATAATAAGAAGGAATTCTAACGTTTAAATCTAAATTTTTACTGTTTAAAGATTTAATTTCTATAGTAACTTTTTTGGTAGGCAATTGTAATACTGCTTTACCATAACCCGTCATAGATTGAATCATAAAATCATCATTTTAAATAAGTTGCAAATATAGTTTTATTTGGTAGATTTTTCTACTTGTTTGGTTACTAAATACACACCAATAAATATTAAGATTGTTGCACTTATTTTAACTGTATTTAAAGAATCGCTACCAACAATTAATGCATAAATTGTAGCAATTACAGGTTGTAAATAAATAAAAACACTTACTGTTGTTGGTTTTAATTTTGATAAACCATACAGATTAAAAAGATAGGTAACACAAGATGTAAAAATTACAACAAAACCGATATTCCAATAAATGTTGGTAGGTATTTCTTGCCAAGAAACTTCTAATATCTCGCTATAACCAAACGGAATTACAAAAATAGAACCGAATAAATATAGCCACTTTACAAAAACAATTGGGTTGTATTTTACAATTAAATCTTTAGCCAAAACCAAATACAAACCATAAGATGCCGCATTTACAAAAACTAAAAAGTTACCAAAGTTATTGTTGGTTCCTTCGGATGAATTATTACCATAAGTAATTAATAATATGGTGCCAATTAAACCTATAAAAACACCTAGAATTCGTTGTTTACCTATTCTTTTTCTTATTAAAATACTAGAGAAAATTAGTACCATAATAGGTGATGTAACCATCATTACAGATGCGCTTATAGGTGTAGTAATACTTAAGCCTTTAAAAAAAGTTAACATGTTTAAACCAATTCCGAAAAAAGATGCTAAAAGTATTTTTTTATAATCTTCTTTTTCTATTTTTTGTTGTTTAATAAACAAACCTATCGTCCAGAAAATAGTTGTTGCGCCAATAACTCTTACCAATATAAAAGCATAAGGTTTTAAATAAATTGGCATAACATCTTTAGCAATGGTAAATGTTAAACCATAAATTAATGTTGCAATAGAAACTGCAAAAAGAGCTAATATTCTTTTATTCATTTTATAAATGTAAACTATATTAGTTTGCAAAGTTGCTAATAAAATTTAGATTTTAAGCATAAAAAAAGAGCTTCAAAAATAATTTTGAAACTCTTATGGTTTGGTTGATTAACTTTTAGTTAGTCTACTAATGGTGGTATTCTTAATACCTGCCCAGGATAAATTTTATCTGGATGCGTTAACATAGGCTTGTTTGCTTCGAATATAACAGGGTATTTCATAGCATTACCGTAATATTCTTTTGCTATTTTACCTAAAGTATCTCCTTTTTCTACTGTATGAAATTGTGCCATTGCTTCTTCTTCAATCTCTTCTACTTCTGCAACAGTAATATTATCTTCTACAGAAGAAATTCCGTTTGTGTTTCCTACCACTAAAACTACTTTTTCTTTTGTAGCTAAATCGGCAGTTTCTCCCCACAACTTTACTACGTCATCATTTACTTCTATAGATAAATCTGTAACCTGTAAATCTAATGCAGTAATGGCATTTCTTAACTGTTCAGACTTTTCTGCATTTTCTTCTTCTGTAGTTTTTCCAATACCAAAAACTTTGGCTCCGGCATTTTTAATGAATGAAAAAATTCCCATTTTTTTTATTTTTTTAGTGATTAAATTAACTAAATTCTTAGAGCAAGATACAAATTTTACTTAATTATGCTACATTTGTTTATCAAATTTCTATAAAATGCAAATTCATAATATATCTTCTAGCAATACAATTTTAAATAAATTCATCTCAGAAATTAGAGATGTAAATGTTCAAAAAGATTCTTTACGGTTTCGAAGAAATATAGAAAGAATAGGCGAGGTTTTAGGTTATGAATTAAGTAAAGAACTTAATTACTCTTTAAATAAAGTAGAAACTCCTTTAGGAACTAAGGAAATAAATCAACTTACCAACAAAATTGTTTTATGTTCTATTTTAAGAGCTGGTTTGCCTTTGCATCAAGGGTTGTTAAATTATTTTGATGATGCAGAAAATGCTTTTATTTCTGCTTATCGAAATCATCCAGAAAATGGCGTTCCATCAGAAATTATTGTAGAGTATTTTGCGTCACCATCCATAGAAAATAAAACGTTGTTACTTGCAGATCCTATGTTGGCAACTGGCCAAAGTTTAGTTGCTGTTTATGAGGCGATCAAAAAATATGGAGTGCCAAAAGAATTGCATATTATAGTTGTAATTGCCTCTAAAGAAGGAGTGGATTATATTTCTAAACATTTTCCAGAAAACACACATTTATGGATAGCTGCTTTGGATGAAACTTTAAATGAGAAAGGATATATAATTCCGGGTTTAGGTGATGCCGGAGATTTAGCTTTTGGTAAAAAATTATAAAAGAAATAGAAAAACTACTAAACTTAAAATTAATACTGATAATACAACATTTTTAATAATGTTGTTTTTAATTAATTCTATACCGTTTGCACAAATTACACTTGCAGGAAAAAGTAAAAATAGCATCTCAGAGCCATTTTTATTAGGAATTAATAGTGCAAAAAACAACGATATTGTAAAGTTTAATAAAAGTAACAACCAGCTTTTTTTAAATGAATTATTTACAGAAAGCGTTTTTGGAGATTTCATAATAATTGAAACCACAGAAAGTATAATTATCAAAATTATAATCCAATTAAAGTTGTTTTTAGAGTATAAGAGTAAGCTTTTAAAGCTATTAAAGTAAAAAAGGTTTGTAAAAACATACAATTGATCTTGCCAAAAACAATACGTAAAATAAATAATTAAAGGACACGCAAAACCTATTAAAGGTGCTATTAGACGATTAATTACAGGTTTTTGATGCACAAAAATACCAGCATAAATAAGTATGGTAAACATTGCTGTAAAAGGCTCTAAAATAAATAAGATACTTAACCAAAAACCGCTATCAAAAAGTTTTTGCAATATCTTTTTTGGAGATTTTAAACTGTAAATTTTTCTTAGAAATAAAATGTATAACAGTATTATTGTTAGTGTTTTATAGTTGTTTATTAACGGTAGAAAAAAAGCAAGTAAAACTGTAAAGACAAAGAAAGCATAAGAATTATCGAATGTTAGATTATTCTTAGTTACTACAAAGTTGTAAAAGAAAAAAAGAAATAAAAAAAGTGCAATTAAACCAGCAACTTCAAACACTAATTTAAATTGAAAATCTTGCCCTAAATAGATTGGTAGTGTTGTAAATAAAAACAGACAAATAAAAACGCTTAAAAGAATTATGAAATTGATTGGTTTAGATTTCCCTAAAAAATTGGCTAGCATTGTTTCTTTTGTTATTTTTGCAGTGTAAAGATAATTAAGTTATGATAGCAAGCAATATTTTTAGATGGATTGGTAGTTTATTTACAGATATATTATTCTTACCATTCGATTGGTTAAGATTAACTGTAGCAAATGCAGATCTTGGTTGGTGGGTTTCTAATGCCTTAAACTGGGGTTTTTTAGTAATTCTTTTAGTTTTATTTGCATATTGGATGGGAGAATCTCGTCGATTTGTGAAAGAAGGAACAGAAGATAGAGCTTAATTCATTATTTTGGGAAGCAAAAACAAACTAAAACGTTTTAAAGAAAACGAAACGTTCGAAAATGTCATTCAACCAACAAGAGAAGAAGTTATAACTAACTTTTCTCACAAAGGTAAATGGCATTCTTTTTTTGGAAACAACAACCCAATAGTTGTAGAACTTGGTTGTGGTAAAGGAGAGTACACAATTGCACTGGCAAGAAAAAATCCTAATAAAAACTATATTGGTATAGATATTAAAGGAGCTCGTTTTTGGCGAGGTGCTAAAACTGCAATAGAAGAAAACTTGCCTAATGTTGCTTTTGTTAGAACCCAAATAGAGTTGGTAGATTATATATTTGCAGAAAATGAAGTGTCAGAAATCTGGATAACTTTTCCAGATCCGCAAATAAAATATCAACGAACGAAACACCGAATGACAAATTCTAAATTCCTTAAAAAATACAGTGTAATTTTAAGTGAAGACGGAATAATGAATCTAAAAACCGATAGCGAATTTATGCACGGTTATACCTTAGGTTTATTACACGGAGAAGGTCATGAGGTTTTGTATGCAAACCATACCGTTTATAAAAACGAAGGTGCGCCCGAAGAAGTTACAGAAACTCAAACTTTTTACGAGAATCAGTATTTAGAAATAGGAAAACCTATTACTTATATAAAGTTTAAATTAAAATATTAAAACATATTAAAAACATCAATTTTTGTAAAATTGATGTTTTTTTTTGAAGTTTATATTAATTTATTAGCTCAAATTTACCGGACCAAGAAAGACCTTGTAGGTTAGACTCATAATAAAAAGTACTTCCTTTTTTTCTTACAATTTTTGTTTTCATAATGGTGCCAACACCAAATGGCAAATCGCGTTTTTTAATTTCGGTAATCACTAGTTTGTATTCTTTTCTATTTATCCATTGTATTTTTGCTTTAATAAACTCGTTATTAGGATAAAATTCAGTGTAAACATCATTCTTTATTTCAACAATAACATCACACGTGTCATTGCAATATTTGTAAGTACCATCTTGCATATAATCATTTGTAATAGATGTTTGTTGATAATTTACATTTTGAGAATAAAAGGTTTGATTTGTGGTAATAATAAAAATTAAAGCGAAAAATAGTGTTAAAGTTTTCATGATATTGAGGGATTTAAAAGTTATAACTCAATATACTTAAAATCAGATATTTAAAACATGATAAATGTCATGTTAAGTTAAATTTAGTTTTTTTCTTAATTTCATTTTGTAATTTCACGCGATGAAAGAAACCGATAATTTTTTCGAAAAAGTTTATGCAGTAACACGTTTAGTTCCTTTTGGTCGAGTAACAACGTATGGTGCAATTGCAACGTATTTAGGTGCAGCAAGATCTGCAAGAATGGTTGGTTGGGCAATGAACAAAGCGCATAATTTAGAAGATGTACCAGCACACAGAGTTGTAAATAGAAAAGGTTTACTTACAGGTAAACATCATTTTGATGGTACTAATTTAATGCAACAGTTATTAGAAAATGAAGGTATAAAAGTAATAGAGAATCAAATTATAGATTTTGATAAAGTTCTCTGGAATCCTTCTGCCGAGTTATAAATCAATTTTGAATTATTGAAATAAAAAAACCTACCAAATAAATGATAGGTGTTCTAACTAATTTAAACATTTCTATTTTTATAGCAAGTCAATTTAAATTTTTCTGAATTTTCCAGACCAAGTTAGTCCTTCTAAATTAGACTCATAATATATTCTAGATCCTTTAATTTTTACAATCTTGGTATCCATTTTGGTACCAACTTCAAAAGGAAGATTGTCTTTATTAATATCAATAATTTCTAAAGAATACTTGTCTTCTGCAGACCATTCTATTTTTGCCTTTATATATTGATTATTTGTATGATATTCTGTGTAGTAACCGTCTTTAATCTCTACAATAATTTCGTTTCCTTTACTTGTATAAACATATTTCCCTTCTTCTAAAAGAGTTTCTTTAATTTCTAAAGAAGTAGTGTTGCTGTTTTGTAAACTAGATTGGTAATAATTGTTTCTAAAGTTAGAAGCAACATCAGAATTTTGTGCTTTTAATGTTTGTAAGCCTAAAAACACTACTAAGGCTGTTCCTGTAAATTTTAATATTTTGCTGATCATAATAAATGGGGGATTTTAATTAATTCTTTCTATACCACAAAGTTAATGACAGATTAGTTTTTATATTTTACATAATTTTAATTTTTTGTTATAATATTTAAAGTTTTTGGGTTTTAAATAATTTGTTTTAAGTGTGTTAGCTGCTTTTATAAAAAAAGCCTATCATAAAAATGATAGGCTTTAAATAACAAATTAGAACATCTCTGTTTTTATAGCAATTAATCTATTTTTCTAAATCTACCAGACCAAGTTAGTCCTTCTAAATTTGATTCGTAATAAAATTTATCTCCTTTTACTTTAATAATCTCAGTTTCCATAACTGTACCTTCTTTAAAAGGTAGGTTTTCTTTTTGAATTTCTGTAACTACAAGTTTATAGTTGTTTTCTGAAGACCAATTAATCTTTGCTTTAATAAATTCGTTTTCACCGTGATATTCTGTGTAAAAACCATCTTTTATTTCAACAATTACTTCTTTACCTTTACTTGTGTACGCGTATTTTCCTTCTTCTAAAGCTGTTTCTTTAATAACTTCTTTATCTTCTGGATCTGTTTTGTAATTGGTTTCAAATAATTCTAACTCATTTGAATTCATAGCAACATCTTGTGCAAAAAATGTACTTAATCCTAAAAAAAAGAATGCAATAAAGATTTGAGTTTTAATGGTAGTTTTTTTCATAATGTAGGGGTTTTAAATATTTAATGTTTAGACAAATTAAATATCTGGGTTAATTAGGGTTTGGGTTAATTTTAGTTTGTTTTTATATGTTTGTTATTTTTTTGAATTTTCCTGTCCAAGAAGCTTTATGAGTATCAATTAAATCAGATTTATAAAAATATTGATTGCCCTTAACTTTGGTAATTTTAGTTGTTAATTTGGTACCTTCTTTAAAAGGAAGGTTTTCTTTATTTAAATCTACAATTGTTAAGGTGTATTGGTTTTCTGTTAACCAATCTATTTTAGCCTTAATAAACTCGTTGTTTGCATAAGTTTCTGTGTAATATCCATTTTTAATAGATACAATAACTTCTTTAGAACCTAACTTATAAGAATAAGTACCGTTTTCTAAAATTGTATTAGATGTGTTGTTTGAGTTAAAAGTAGTTTCAGAAGAGTTGTTTTCTTCAAAAGCATAAGTTACATCCTGACAAAAAGCATTGGTAAATGTTAAAAATAAAGTTACAATACTTAAGGTAAATAAGAATTTTTTCATCATTAGGGGGTTTTGATATTCTCAAATCTATAGATAAACAAATTTGTTTTATTGTAAAAAATCGTAGTTGTATGATAAAAATTCATTTTTAAAAATAAGAATGCTTTATTCGGTAATAAATATTGAGTATCTACAAGCTTTAATTTCTAATCAGTAAGATGTATCTTTGCAATCAAGATTAAATAAAGATAAGACGTGAGTTTTAAGAAACAAGATATATATAAGGCATTAGAAACTATTACCGCGCCAGGAGAAGGTAAAAGTTTAGTTGAAAACAATAACATTACCAATGTTGTTACTTTTGGTAATGAAGTAGAGGTAGATGTTACTATTAGCAACCCAACGTTACAGGCAAAAAAGAAAATCGAGTCAGAGATTTCTAAAGCAATTAAAACAAATGTTTCAGAAAAGATAACTGTAAAGGTCAACGTTAAAGTTGAAAAACCAGCAGTTAAAGAAAACCCGAATCAAATTAGAGGTAAAGAAATACCTAACATAAAAAATATAATTGCCATTGCCTCTGGTAAAGGTGGTGTTGGTAAATCTACAATTACAGCAAATACAGCTATTTCTTTAGCAAAAATGGGTTTTAATGTTGGTGTTTTAGATGCTGATGTTTATGGTCCGTCGCAACACATTATGTTCGATGTAGAAAAGCAAAAACCACTTTCTGTTAATGTAGATGGTCGTTCTAAAATGAAACCAATCGAAAATTACGGAGTAAAATTATTATCATTAGGTTTCTTTACAAACCCAGATCAAGCAGTTATTTGGCGTGGACCAATGGCTTCGAAAGCATTAAATCAATTAATTTTTGATGCAGATTGGGGTGAATTAGATTTTCTATTAATAGACTTACCTCCAGGAACCGGAGATGTGCATTTATCAATAGTACAAGCACTTCCAATTAACGGTGTTGTAGTAGTTAGTACGCCACAAAACATTGCTTTAGCAGATGCTAAAAAAGGAGTTGCAATGTTTCAGCAAGAAAATATTAATGTGCCAGTTTTAGGAATTATAGAAAACATGGCATATTTTACACCAGAAGAGTTACCAAACAATAAATATTATATATTTGGGCAAGATGGCGCAAAAAATTTAGCAACAGACATTAATACCAAGTTTTTAGGAGAAGTTCCTTTAGTGCAAAGTATTAGAGAGTCTGGTGATGTTGGTCATCCGGTAGCATTACAAAACGGAACAATTTTAGAAGAATCTTTTAATGAGATTACTAAAGAAATGGTTTCAGAATTATTAAAAAGAAACGAAAACTTACCACCAACTGAAGTTGTTAGAATAACAACAATGAGTGGTTGTAGTTCAAAATAAATGCATTTTATATGACAGCACAAGAAACATTAGACAATGTAGAAAAAGCGTTAGAAGAAATTCGCCCTTTTTTAATGAGTGATGGCGGTAATATTAAACTTTTATCTATAGAAGATGCTATTGTAAAAGTACAATTAGAAGGCGCTTGCACGGGTTGTTCTGTAAACCAAATGACCTTAAAAAATGGTGTAGAAGCTACAATTAAAAAGTATGCACCGCAAATAGAAGAAGTTATAAATGTGGCGTAAACTGACAAAAATCAGTTTTTAAATTAAAGCTATAATATAATTTTGGGCGTTCCCTAAAAAGGTCGGGCTTTTGCACTCGCTTTTTTTACAGAAAAAGTAAAAAAGAGCTCAAACAAATGCAACAATCCCTAACGCAAACAATAAAAATAGAAGCCTCACAAGAATAAAACTTTGTGAGGTTTTAAAACATAATAAAGAATGATTACTACAGATATTTTAATAATAGGCGCAGGACCAACAGGTTTGTTTACCGTTTTTGAAGCAGGTTTGTTAAAATTGCGTTGTCATTTAATAGATGCTTTGCCACAACCTGGTGGGCAATGTTCAGAAATTTATCCGAAGAAACCTATTTATGACATACCTGCTTATCCAGAAATTTTAGCAGGAGATTTAACCGAAAGGTTAATGGAGCAAATAAAACAATTTGAGCCAGGTTTTACGTTAGGTGAAAGAGCAGATACTGTAGAAAAACAAGAAGATGGTACTTTTATTGTTACCACAAATAAAGGGACAAAACACCATGCAAAAGTAGTTGCAATTGCGGGTGGTTTAGGTTCTTTTGAGCCAAGAAAGCCACCGATTCCTAACATTAAAGATTTTGAAGACAAAGGTGTTGAGTATATTATTAGAGATCCAGAGTTTTACAGAGATAAAAAAGTAGTAATTTCTGGTGGTGGAGATTCTGCGCTAGATTGGTCTATTTTCTTAACAGATGTTGCATCTTCTGTAACTTTAATACATAGAAGAAACGAATTCAGAGGCGCCTTAGATTCTGTAGACAAAGTACAAGAATTAAAAGACGCTGGTAAAATTACACTTATAACACCAGCAGAAGTTAAAGGTATTATTGGTACAGATAAAGTAGAAGGTGTTTCTGTTGTTAAAAAAGGCGAAGAACCTTTTACTATAGAAACAGATCATTTTATTCCTTTATTTGGGTTGTCTCCAAAGCTAGGTCCAATTGCAAATTGGGGCTTAGAAATCGAAAAAAATGCAATTAAAGTTAACAATGCGTTAGATTATCAAACAAATATACCAGGTATTTATGCCATTGGAGATGTAAATACATATCCTGGTAAGTTAAAGTTAATACTTTGTGGTTTTCACGAAGCAACTTTAATGTGCCAAAGCGCTTACAAAAGAATTTTTCCTGATAAAAAATATGTGATGAAGTACACAACTGTAGGAGGAATTGATGGTTTCGACGGTACAAGAAAAGAAGCGCCAAAAGCAGTCGTAAAAAAGATAGAATAAAAAAGTAAGCTACTTTTTTAATAAAATAAGGAGATTTTAAGTATTATTATAAATAGATTTTTAGACTATTGTATAATTACTTAAAATCTCCTTTGCTTTTTGTATATTTGTGTAGTTCACTAAATCGATTGAAATGTATTCAGATTTACTATCACACTTAAAATTTCTTATCAAACGCAATCCAGAATAACTATTCTTAAATCTTTATTTTAATCAATTTTATTAATTTAAATTTTAAGAAAAACATGCCTTTTTATCATAAATTAGGAGAAATCCCTCCAAAAAGACACACACAGTTTCGTAAAGAAGACGGTAGTTTGTACTACGAACAATTGTTTGGTACCATTGGTTTCGACGGAATGTCTACTAATAGTTATCATGAACATAGACCAACAATGGTCAAAGAAATACGCAAGCAATATTCTGTAAAACCTAAAATTGCAAAAGAAAACAATATTCAATCTTATCGCTTTCGCGGATTTCAAGTTCAGCCAGAAAATGATTATTTAGAAAGTAGAAAAGTAGTTTTAACAAACTCAGATTGTAATATAATTTTATCTGCACCAAAACAATCTACTACAGAATATTTTTACAAAAATACAGATGCAGATGAGGTTATTTTTATCCATAAAGGAACCGGGAAATTAAGAACACATCTTGGAAATCTAGATTTTAAATACGGCGATTATTTAGTAATACCACGTGGCGTTATTTATAAATTAGATTTCGATGATGAAAACAATCGTTTGTTTATTGTAGAATCTTACTCGCCCGTTTATACACCAAAACGTTACCGAAATTGGTTTGGTCAGTTGTTAGAACATTCTCCTTTTTGCGAGCGAGATTTGAGAAGACCTTACGAGTTAGAAACAAATAACGAATTAGGAGATTTTTTAATCAAAGTAAAAAAACAAGGCGAAATTATAGAAATGGTATACGCATCTCATCCTTTTGATGTTGTGGGTTACGATGGATATAATTTTCCATACGCATTTTCTATTCACGATTTCGAACCAATAACAGGTCGTATTCATCAACCGCCACCAGTACATCAAACTTTTGAAACAAATGCATTTGTAATTTGCAGTTTTGTGCCGCGTTTGTATGATTATCATCCAAATTCAATACCTGCGCCATACAACCATAGTAATATAGATTCTGACGAAGTTCTGTATTATGTAGATGGCGATTTTATGAGTAGAAACGATATAGATCAAGGTCATATTTCATTGCATCCAGCAGGTATTCCGCACGGACCACACCCCGGAACAACAGAAAAAAGTATCGGAAAAACAAAAACCGAAGAATTGGCAGTTATGGTAGACACTTTTAAACCTTTAATGGTTACAGAAGAAGCCATGAAAATTGCCGATGAAGATTATTACAAATCGTGGTTAGAAGAAAATAAACATTAGAAGCTATTTCCTGCTTTCCGCTATATCTTTTTTAAGAAAAATAAAAAAGGATGCCGCTGCAATCAGGGCTAAACATTTTTGCTAATTATTAGCACAAACAAAACACTAAAATCATCTCAAGATGGCAAAAGAAATAAAATCAGTAAACTACGGTTTAGAAAAAATATTTGAAGGAGCACAAGATTTCCTTCCACTTTTAGGAACAGATTACGTAGAGTTTTACGTAGGTAACGCAAAACAAGCAGCACATTTTTACAAAACAGCTTTCGGTTTTCAATCGCATGCATACAAAGGTTTAGAAACCGGATCTACAGATTCTGTATCTTATGTACTTACACAAGACAAAATAAAGTTGATGCTAACAACGCCGTTAAATAGCAAATCGCCAATTAACGACCATATTGTAAAACATGGTGACGGAGTTAAAGTTGTTGCACTTTGGGTTGAAGATGCCAGAAAAGCTTACGAAGAAACAACATCTAGAGGTGCAAAATCTTATATGGAACCAACCGTAGAAAAAGATGAACACGGTGAAGTTGTAAGAGCCGGAATTTATACTTATGGTGAAACTGTTCATATGTTTGTAGAACGTAAAAATTACAACGGCGCATTTTTACCAGGCTTTCAAAAATGGGAATCAGACTACAATCCGCCAACTGCGGGTTTAAAGTATATCGATCATATGGTTGGTAATGTTGGTTGGAATCAAATGGATGTTTGGGTGAAATGGTACGAAGACGTTATGGGATTCGAAAACTTTTTATCTTTTGATGATAAGCAAATACATACAGAATATTCTGCATTAATGAGTAAAGTTATGTCTAACGGAAATGGACGAATCAAATTTCCTATAAACGAACCAGCAGAAGGTAAAAAACGTTCTCAAATAGAAGAGTATCTAGATTTTTATGAAGGTGCAGGTGTACAACATATCGCGGTTGCAACAGATGATATTTTAAAAACAGTATCGCAATTAAGAGCAAACGGAGTAGAGTTTTTATCTACGCCACCAGATGAATATTATAAATCTGTTCCTGGTCGTTTAGAAGAGTTTAGCCACGAGTTAAAAGAAGATATCGAAAAACTTAAAGGTTTAGGTATTATGATTGATGCGGATGAAGAAGGTTATTTATTACAAATTTTTACAAAACCAGTAGAAGATAGGCCAACCTTATTTTTTGAAATCATTCAAAGAATGGGAGCAAAAGGTTTTGGAGCAGGAAACTTTAAGGCGTTGTTTGAGTCTATAGAAAGAGAACAAGCAAAAAGAGGAACTTTATAAGTAAAGTTTTTATTGTAAAGTATTATTACAACCAAGAGTAAGATGATTATCATTTTACTCTTGGTTTTTTATTTGGCAAATAAATTAGATTTTCAAAAAAAAGTCTTGTTTCTTTGTTCTTATATCTTGATTCTTAAATTATGAACAGAGAAGAAATACTTAAAGCAATAGAAGAAAAATACGATAAATTAGGTGTTCCTGTAGATGCAATGTTAGAAGGTTTGTTGCATAGTACGCCAATTACGTATTGGGATTATATTCAGACAGATGCACTTTTAGGTTTGCAAACACCAAGAACAACGCAACCAGATGAAATGGTTTTTATCATGTATCATCAAGTAAACGAGTTGCTTTTTAAAATGATTTTGTGGGAGATTGCGCAAGTATCCAAAGCTATAGAAGTTACTGCAGATAAGTTTTCGATGCATTTAAATAGAATTAGTAGGTATTTTGATATGCTTTGCAATTCTTTTTCTGTAATGGCAGAAGGTATGGAGAAAGAACAATATTTAAAATTTAGAAATACATTAACACCTGCAAGTGGTTTTCAATCGGCACAATATCGTAAAATAGAATTTGCATCTACAGAATTGATCAACCTAATAGACGCAAGATATAGAGATTCTATTGATAGAAATTCTTCTTTTAAAAATGCATACAATCATTTGTATTGGCAAGCAGCAGGTAAAAACTACACAACAGGTCAAAAATCTACATTATTAAACTTATTCGAAAAGAAATATTTAGGTGAGTTTATAGATTTCATGGAAGATTATAACGATATAAATTTATCTCGAAAATTTAAAGAATTACCAAAAGATGTGCAGCAGAACCCAAGTCTAATAAAGGCAATGAGGCATTACGATTATACCGTAAATGTAAAATGGGTAATGGCACATTATAACGCTGCTGGGAAATATTTAGGCGGAAAAGAAAAAGATTTAGAGGCAACTGGCGGAAGTAGTTGGCGTAAATACATGCATCCAAAGTATCAAAGAAGAATTTTTTATCCGTATTTATGGAGCGAAGAAGAGTTAAAGAATTGGGGAACATTTTAGATAACAATGTTACGATTCTCTTAAAAGTTAGCATTTAAAGAAAACGTTAAAAAGTGATTTACAAATTATTAGTAAATCACTTTTTTCTTTTTTGGAACAGTAATTGTCATTAGTTTTTTATAAGTTTGAGAACTATGAAAAAATATATCTTACTAATACTTACTGTAATAATAACAACTACTACTTTTTCTCAAGAAGAAAAAGAAGCATTTAAAAGCGGAGAATGGTTACGCTATAAGATGAGTTATAGTGGTTTTTTAAGAGCAGGAACTGCAATTTTAGAGGTAGATGAAAAAGATTTAAATGGTAAAAAAGTATACCATACAAAAGGATCTGGTTGGACTTCTGGAATGATAAAATGGTTTTTTAAAGTAGATGATGTTTACGAAAGTTATTTTGATAAAAACGATGTAAAACCTTATGTTTTTAAGAGAAAGATTGACGAAGGTGGTTATAAAAAGCATAGAATTACTAATTTTGATTACAATACTAACAAAGCCTATGTTCAAGATTTTGAAAATCAAAAAGATACAACAGTCGCATTTTCTAATGTACAAGACATGCTTTCATCTTTTTATTATTTAAGAAATCAAGATGTAAAACACATGGAAAAAGGAGATGAAATAGCAATAGATATGTTTATGGATTCTCAAATTTATCCATTTAAGCTCCGTTTTTTAGGTAGAGAAGTTTTAAAAACTAAGTTTGGTAAAATTAATTCTTTAATATTTAGGCCGTTAGTGCAATCTGGTAGAGTTTTTAAAGCGCAAGAAAGTGTAACAATCTGGATTACTGATGATTTAAATAAAATACCAATTAAAATGAAAGCAGATTTATCTGTGGGTTCTTTAAGAGCAGAGCTAGAAGCTTACAAAGGTTTAGCTAACGATTTTAAAAAGAGTTAAATAGATTTTATTTAATTTATTAAAACTTTAACGAAACCGTTTTAGGAACTTCCGGTTTAAGATTTAAAATAAATCAATTTTATTTGTACTTTTGGGTGTTAAATTTAATAGCTCCCAATTTTTTGAAAAAAGTATTCTACATCCTCCTAACTACTATTATTTTGTTTGCTTGTAAAAGTGAAGAAAAAATTAAAGAACCTGTAAAAAAACCAGCACCAAAACCTGTATACAAATATGGTTTTAAGGTAGATGATTACAAGGTTGTTTTAGATACGATTAAATCAGGAGAAAGTTTTGGAGCTATATTAGATAGACATCATGTTAGTTACCCGAAAATAAACAGTATTGCAGGTTCTATAAAAGATGTTTTCGATGTAAGAAAAGTAAGAGCCGGTAAACCATACATGATTTTATCTAGCAAAGACTCTTTAGAACAAGCAAAAGTATTTATATATAAAAATGATAAAATTAAAGCAACAGTTGTAGATTTTAAAGATTCTATAACAGAAGCTTATACTTATTTGCAACCTATAAAAACCGTAGAAAAAGTAGTCGAAGGAAAAATTTATTCGAATCTTTCTAATGCTATGGATAGTTTGCATTTATCACCAAATTTAACCTATGCTGTAGCAGATATTTATGCTTGGACCTTAGATTTCTACAAACTACAAAAAGGAGATTCTTTTAAACTTGTTTTCGAAGAAAAATTTATAAACGATAGTCTGTTTGCAGGTTATGGTAGGATTAAGTCGGCAGTTTTTAAACACAAAGATCAAGATTTATATGCATTTCGATTCTTAGCAGATTCTATAAAAGGGATAGAAGAATATTATGATGAAAAAGGAAATATGTTAAGAAGTCAGTTCTTAAAAAGTCCTATTAAATTTCAATATAGAATTTCTTCTAGATATAATTTAAATAGAAGAATTGCATATTACGGTAATAAAGTAAAACCACATAAAGGAACAGATTTTGCGGCAAGAATTGGTACGCCAATAATTGCTACCGCAAGTGGTACTGTTGTAGAATCTACCAGAAGAGGTGGTAATGGTAAGTTTGTGAAAATTAAGCACAATAGCACCTATTCTACACAATATTTACATATGAAAACTCGAAAAGTTAAAAAAGGAGATTATGTAAAACAAGGAGATGTAATTGGTTTAGTTGGTATGACAGGTAACAGCGGTGGACCACATGTTTGTTATCGTTTCTGGAAAAACGGAAGGCAAGTAGATCCATTAAGTCCAAAAACAAAATTACCAGAAGCAGAACCTTTAAAAGATAGTCTAAAACCTAGGTTTTTTAAACATATGTATCTTTTAAAAAATCAATTAGACAACAATATACCAGTAATAGAAGAACCTACAATAACAAAAGAAATAGTAGCACAAAATTAATAAAATGGCTTTAAAAAACATCAATCCAACCAAAACTCAAGCTTGGGAAAAACTTACAAACCACTTTAATGATAACAAAGACATTAGTATTAAAGATTTGTGCAAAGACACAAATAGAAAAGATAATTTTTCTTTAGAATTAGGAGATTTATCCGTAGATTTTTCTAAAAATAGAATTACAGAAGAAACACTTTCTTTATTAGTTGAGTTGGTAAAAGAAGTAGACTTAAAAGATGCTATAGAAAAGCAGTTTTCTGGAGAAGTAATAAATGCGACAGAAGGTAGAGAAGTTTTACATACTGCTTTAAGAAGTAATTCTGATGAAGCTGTTTTAGTAAATGGTAAAAATATTAAGCCACAAATTCAAACTGCATTACGTAAAATTAGAAGTTTTAGTAATAAAGTAATTTCTGGTAAATGGAAAGGTTACACAGGTAAATCTATAACAGATGTTGTAAATATTGGTATTGGTGGGTCAGATCTTGGGCCAGACATGGTTGTAGAATCGCTACAGTATTATAAAAATCAATTAACAACACATTTTGTTTCTAATGTTGATGGTGATCATGTTTCAGAAATTATTAAGAAATTAAATCCAGAAACTACTTTATTTGTAATCGTTTCTAAAACATTTACAACACAAGAAACCATAACAAATGCAGAAACACTTAAAAACTGGTTTTTAAAATCGGCAACAATTTTCGATATACCAAAGCATTTTGTTGCTGTTTCTACAAATTTAGAAGCAGTTGATAGTTTTGGTATAGATAAAGCAAACGTTTTTCCTATGTGGAATTGGGTTGGTGGGCGTTTTTCACTTTGGTCTGCTGTTGGTTTGTCTATCAGTTTATCTGTAGGTTTCGATAATTATAGAGCCTTATTAGATGGTGCAGAAGAAATGGATTTGCACTTTAGAAACACAGAGTTTGAAAATAACATCCCAGTAATTTTAGCATTGTTAAGTATTTGGTATAATAATTTTTACAATGCAGAAACCGAAGCTGTTTTACCTTACACACAGTATTTAAAAAAGCTGCCAGATTATTTACAACAAGCTATTATGGAGAGTAATGGTAAAGGTGTAGATAGAAACGGAGACAAAATAGATTACCAAACCGGTACAATTGTTTGGGGAAGTACAGGTACAAATATGCAACATGCATTTATGCAGTTGGTACATCAAGGTACTAAGTTAATTCCTGCTGATTTTATTGGTTATAAAGAATCTTTACACGGGTTAACAGATCATCATAAAAAATTAATGGCAAACTTTTATGGTCAAATAGAAGCCTTAGCATTTGGTAAAACAAAAGAAGAAGTTCATTTAGAATTAAAGTTTTCTGGTGATAAAGATAAAATAGCACAATTATTACCTTTTAAAGTATTTGAAGGTAATAGACCAAGTAATGCCATTTTATTTGATAAACTAACACCAAAGTCTTTAGGTAAATTGATAGCTTTATATGAGCATAAAATTTATACACAAGGTATAATTTGGAACATTTATAGCTACGATCAATTTGGTGTAGAGCTAGGAAAAGAGTTGGCTAAAAAATTATTGAATAAGCATTAAATTAAGACTAATAATACCAATTTTTTATACTATTAATTAATTATTTATAATTAGTTAATAGTATTTTTTTTATTTAAATGTTTGATTATTATGGAGTAAGGTTTTTTTTGCATATATTTAAAAATCTTAATTCTTTGTTAAACTTAACATTAAGTTAACTTTAGAACTCTGTAAAAGCAAGAGTTTTGCAAAACATTTAATAACATAAAATTATACAATGAAAAATTTTAAAAACTTATTATTTGTAGCACTGTTTTTTATAACAGCTACAGTTTTAGGGCAAACTAAAATTACTGGTACAATTGTCGATGAAACAAATCAACCATTGCCAGGAGCAAGTGTTCTTGTAAAAGGAACAACAAACGGAACATCAACAGATTTTAATGGTAAATTTACTTTACAATCTAAATCTAACTCTGGTGTTTTAGTAGTGTCTTTTATTGGATACAAATCTAAAGAAGCTGCTTATTCTTCTTCAAACAACAAATTAACAGTAATGTTAATGGAAGATGCTGGTTCATTAGATGAAATAGTTGTAGTATCTAACTCATTTGCAATTGATAGAAAAACACCTGTTGCTGTTTCTACAATTAAAGCGAGTGAAATTGAATTAAAATTAGGAACTCAAGAATTTCCAGAGATTTTAAAATCTACTCCTGGTGTATACGCTACTAAAGCAGGTGGTGGATACGGAGACGGTAGAATTAATTTACGTGGATTTAATTCTGAAAACGTTGCTGTAATGATTAACGGGGTACCTGTTAACGATATGGAAAACGGTAGAGTATATTGGTCTAACTGGGCTGGTTTAGGAGATGTTACTTCTGCAATGCAAGTTCAAAGAGGTTTAGGAGCTTCTAAAGTTGCTGTACCTGCAATTGGTGGTACAATTAACATTATCTCTAAAACTACAGATATCGAAGAAGGTGGTAACTTTGGTTACACTTTAGGTAACGATGGTTATACTAAATACGGTCTTACTTATTCTACAGGTTTAATGGATAATGATGTTGCTGTAACAGTTTCTGCTGCACAAACTTCTGGTAGAGGTTATGTAGACGGAACTCCTTTTACAGGTTTTAACTACTTTTTAAATGTTTCTAAAGAGTTAAACGACGAGCATAAATTATCTTTTACTGCATTTGGTGCATTACAAAGACATGGTCAAAGACAAAACAGACACCTAATCAAAACTTTTAGAGATAGTGAAAGAGGTAGAAAATATAACTCAGATTGGGGTTATAAAAACGGTCAGTTAACTAACTCAGAAGATAACTTTTATCACAAGCCACAGATTTCTTTAAATCACTACTGGACACTTTCTGATAAAACTTTTATTTCTACTGCAGCTTATGTATCTTTTGGTACAGGTGGTGGTGGTGGTACTGCTGGAGCTAACAAGTTTGGTTTCGACAATTCTGAATATAGAGACGGACCATTAGGAACTATCAACTTCGATAAAATTGTTGACGAAAACATAGCAAACGGTGTAAATGGTTCTATCTCTGCTTTAAGAGCTTCTAGAAACGACCATAACTGGTACGGTGTTTTATCTACTTTAAAAACAGATTTAACAGATGAGTTTACTTTATTAGCTGGTTTAGATTACAGAAATTATACAGGTATTCACTATACAGAAGTAACAGACTTATTAGGAGGTCAGTTTTTAGCTGATGATGCTAATGTAAATAACCCAAACAACCAAGCACAAGTAGGAGATGTAATTTTCTATGACAACGACGGTAAAGTTGGTTGGTTAGGTGGTTTTGCTCAATTAGAGTATTCTAAAGATGCTATTTCTGCATTTGTTTCTGCAAACGTATCTAATACAACTTATCAAAGAGTAGATCGTTTCTTATACTTAGATTCAGATCCAAACCAAACTTCAGATAAATACGATTTCTTAGGATATGGTATTAAAGGTGGTGTTAACTATAATTTAGATGAAAACCATGGTATTTTTACAAACTTAGGTTATTTCGAAAAAGCACCATTTTTTAACTCAGTTTTTGGAAACCGTAACAACGTAGATGTTAACGAAGATGCAGAAAACCAAAAAATTACAAGTTACGAGTTAGGTTATACTTTTAGAAGCGCTAAGTTTTCTGGTAACTTAAACTTATACCACACTTCTTGGAAAGATAGAACAGAGGTTGCTCGTTTCCAATTACAAGATGGTACAATTGCATTTGCTAACATTTTAGGTGTAAATGCATTACATAAAGGTATCGAGTTAGATTTTAGCTATAGACCATCAGACAAACTTACTATTACAGGTATGGCTTCTTTAGGAGACTGGAAATGGGATAGTAACGTAGAAAATGTTGAAATCTTTGACGAAACTAACACAAAGGTTGATGAAGTAGATATCCTTATTAAAGGTTTACACGTTGGTGATGCTGCACAAACTACTTTTGCTTTAGGTACAAACTATAAATTAACGCCAGAAACTACTTTTACAGTAGATTATAATTACTATGGAGATTTATATGCAGATTTTGACCCAAGTTCTAGAGGAGAAGTTGGTCCTGATGCATGGAAAGTACCTAACTATAGCTTATTTGATACTTCAATAAGACATAAATTTAAGTTTGGTAACTTCGATACAGCAATTACTGCTAGAGTTAACAACGTATTCGATACAGTATATATTTCAGACGCACAAGATGGTTCTGGTTCTAATGCTCAAACAGCAAGTGTATATTACGGAGCAGGAAGAACTTTTAGCGTAGGTGCAAAAATTAATTTCTAAAAAACACAAGATGAAAAAAATAATTTATTTATTCGCAGTTGCGCTTACAGTTTTAAGTAGCTGTACGCCATTAGAAGATGTAAACGAGGTTATTGATGCATTACCAAATGTAGATGGTTTCGATTATACATTACAAGAAGAAGATTATACAACGTTAGGTTTAAGTTTTGGTAACTTTAGCTCAGAAGATGATGCTAAAGCAGAATTACCAGGATTTTTAAGTGCAAAATTCCCATCTTTAGGAGAAGGATCTGCATTAAACATAACTTATAAGTTATATGCTCCAAAAAGGGATGAAAAAAGTTTAACTATTTACACTGTTACTGCTGCAGATTATACTGCGCAAGGTTTAAGATTTCCAAACTTTTCTAGTTCTGATCAAATTACAGATTTTTTAGATGCTAAATATCCAGATGCAGCAGATAGATTATTAGTAGATTTAACTTACGACTATTATGATGGTTCAACAACTACTCGTAACAATGGTTTTATCAATAATGATGGAACTTGGGAAATGTCTATAGGTATCTCTGATGATGAATACACTGCAATGGGAGAAGGAAGAGCTCAATTTTCTAATGAAGAAGAAGCTTTAACTAAAATACCAGTTTATTTAAGTGAAAAATTAAAGTTTGAAGGTAAAGAAGCAGGAGATGTTGAAGGTGTAATGTACAAGTTATACGTAACAGATACTCAAGACATCGACGAAGATGGTTCTACAACAGATAGAACTGTTTATAGCTTTGTTGCATTCTTTATATACGACGGTGCTGCTTGGTCTCAATACACAAATGTTATCGAGAACACAACACAGTTTGCATATGAAGGTTCTAACTGGGTTCCAGATAACACAATTAGATATACTTTAACATCTGCAGATTATGCATTAGTTGGTAATGACAGATATAATAATTTTGACACTAGATCTGGTGCAGATGAAGAAACTGAAGAAGTTCGTTTAGAAAAGATTAATACAATCTTAAAAAACAACTTTCCAGATATTGAAGTAGATCAAAATGTAATTGTTACTTATGCTTTTTATGATGGTACTAATGGTAACGCTACTATAGAAGTTACTTTTGATGGTACAGATTTTGTAAAATTTGTAGAGTAATCAATTTTATCTTATAAATTAAGAAAACCACCTCAACTGAGGTGGTTTTTTTATGCATAAAAATTAGTAACTTTGTAACAACAAAAAACTAACTACTTATATTATGATAAAGGATATACATTCTTATTGGGCTTACCTTGTATTGGCTATTTTAATTTTTGCTGTAGCAAATGCAATTATCGGTTTAACTCAGAAAAAACAATTTACAGATAAAGATTTACGTATAGGTTTATTTACGTTAATCTTAACCCATATTCAATTATTAATAGGTTTAGCATGGTATTTTATGTCGCCTTGGTTTCAAGCCTTAAAAGCAGATGCTGGCGCGGTAATGAAAGAACCTGCAACGCGTTTATTAGCTGTAGAACATCCTATTACAATGATCTTGGCAATTGTATTTATAACAATTGGTTGGTCTAAACATAAAAAGAAAACAGAAGATGCTGCAAAGTTTAAAACATTTGTAATCTTTTACGGAATTGGTTTATTATTGATATTATCTAGAATTCCTTGGAGCAATTGGTTCTAATAACATTCTTGTAAAGTTCATTTATTTTAAAACCTAAATCACATCTCGTGAAGATTCTTAGTTATATAGTATCACCAATTTTTATATTTGTATTTTTTCTTTTTTTGCTAATTTTCCATCCATTACAATGGTTAAGTTTGCATCTTTTTGGGCAAAGCGCGCATAGTAAAGTAGTAGACGCTTTAAATTACTTTTTGGTTAAATCGATGCTAATACTTGGTGTTAGTGTTAAGCTAAAAAACGAATATAAATTACCAGAAAATACTACAATTATATTTGTTTCAAATCATCAATCTACTTTCGATATTCCACCAATAGGTTGGTTTTTTAGAAAACATTATCCAAAGTTTGTAGCCAAAATAGAGTTAGGTAAAGGCATACCAAGTGTTTCTTATAATTTAAGAAATGGTGGTGCGGCATTAATCAATAGAAAAGATCCAAAACAAGCAATAAGCGAGTTGATAAATTTTTCTAAAAGAATAAAAGAAAATAATTGGGGTGCTATTATTTTTCCGGAAGGAACAAGAAGTAGAAACGGAAAGCCTAAGAAATTTGCTTCCAACGGATTAAAAGTAATAACAAAGGTAAATAAAGAGGGTTATGTTGTACCTTTAACTATCAATAATTCTTGGAAAGTGTTTAAATATGGTAAATTTCCGTTAGGTTTAGGAAGTCCTATAACAATTACAACCCACGAGCCAATAAAAATAGACTCTTTACCGTTTGAAGAACTATTAGAAAAAACAGAAACAGTTATTAAAGAACATATAAAATAGAAATTTATGTCTATATATAATATTAGAAAAGAAGTAATGCTAACGCTAGAAAAAAGTATGGACCGCTTTATGGAGAAATACTTAATTCCTGCAGAAAAAATTTGGCAGCCAACAGATTTTCTTCCAAATTCACAAAAAGACTCTTTTATTACAGAAGTAGAAGAAATTAGAGAATTGTCTAAAGAATTACACGACGATTTTTGGGTGGTTTTAGTTGGAGATACTATTACAGAAGAAGCTTTGCCAACTTACGAATCTTGGTTGTTAGACCTAGATGGTGTTAGCCAAGACCCAGATAATAGTTGGGCAAAATGGGTAAGAACCTGGACAGCAGAAGAAAACAGACACGGAGATGTGTTAAATAAATACTTGTATTTATCTGGTAGAGTTAACATGCGCGAAGTAGAAATATCTACACAGCATTTAATTGCAGATGGTTTTGATATAGGTACATCTACAGATCCTTACAAAAACTTTGTGTACACAAGTTTTCAAGAATTAGCAACCTACGTTTCGCATAATAACGTAGCAAAAATTGCACGTAAAAAAGGGCACAAAGCATTAGCTAAAATGTCTAAAATTATTGCAGGAGATGAAATGCGTCATCACCAAGCTTATACAGAGTTTGTAAAAGAAATCTTTAAAATAGATCCATCAGAAATGATGTTGGCGTTTCAACACATGATGAAATATAAAATTGTAATGCCTGCAATGCATTTAAGAGAATCTTTTGGTGCAAAAGGAAGTTTATTTGATGATTTTTCTTCTGTAGCGCAAAGAATTGGTGTTTACACAGGGTTCGATTATGTAGATATTATTAAGAAATTAAACACTGCCTGGGAAATAGATAAGATTACAAACCTAACACCAGAAGCAGAAAAGGCAAGAGATTATTTAATGAAATTGCCAGACAGAATGTACAGAATTACAGAAAGAATTGTTGTGCCAGACACAAAGTTTAACTTTAAATGGATGTTACCAGCTTAGAATTTTAAGAAGCTATTTCCTGCTTTCCGTTATATCTTTTTGTAGAAAAAACAAAAAGGATGTCACTTCAATCAGGGCTAAGCATTTTTGTAAGCAACACTACATATAAAAGAAGCCATTGATATTTAATATTAGTGGCTTTTTTAGTTTTAATTTATTGTAAAAGAATCTTTATCATTTAAAAAACCTAACTTATCTCTTACTATATTTTGTTTATCTAGTGTAATTACAGAAGTTATAATACCAATCTCATTGTTGTTTAAACTAGATAATTCTTCTCCTAAAAAATCTACGATTAAAGAATTACCAGAATATTCGTAATTACTAGCATCTTTGCCTGTTCTATTAACGCCGATAACATAACTCATGTTTTCTATTGCACGCGCTTTTAAAAGCGTTTCCCAAGCTTTAATTCTAGTTACCGGCCAATTTGCCATAAAAAGTAATAAGTCGTAATTGTCTGTGTTTCTAGCCCAAACAGGAAAGCGTAAATCATAACAAATTAACGGACAAATTTTCCATCCTTTGTAATTGATAATTATTCTTTCTATGCCAGAAGTGTACACTTTATTTTCTCCGGCCAAAGTAAAGGAATGCCTTTTATTATAGATTTCTAATTCTTTATTTGGATGCACAAAAACAAAGCGATTGTAAAATTTATCGTTTTCGGCAATAACCAAGCTTCCGCAAATTGCAATTTGATGTTTTTCTGCCATTTCTTGCATCCAAGAAACCGAGTGTCCATCCATAGATTCGGCTACGTTTTTTGGTTGCATTGTAAAACCAGTAGTAAACATTTCTGGCAAAACAACAAGATCTGTGTCTTTATCTAAGTTGTTTATTTTGTTTTCGAAGAAAGCTATGTTTTTTGTGGGATTTTCCCAATATAAATCTGCTTGAATTCCGGTTACTTTTAATTCATTTTTCATAGAAATTAATTAGAAAGTTGTACTCGCTATAAAAGTAAGTTTTTGTAATTTAGAAAACCAATTGAATCTCAAAAAAAGCTATGCAATCTTTTATTTCTGAAACTTTAGACGCAATTTTAAAAACTACAAAATCTTTTGAAGATGTGGTGTTTATACTACCATCACAAAGAGCAAAAGTTTTTTTAAAGCAAACATTAAAAGACAAAATATCTGTTGGTTTTTTACCAGAAACATTAAATATAGAGCAATTTATTCAACAAGTTTCTGGCATAGACAAAGCAGATAGCATACAATTGCTATTCCATTTTTATACAATTTATAAGAGTTTAGAAGAAAAACCAGATTCTTTTGACACATTTTCTTCTTGGGCATTTACGGTTTTGCAAGATTTTAATGAAATAGATCAACACTTGGTAAACACAAGAGAAATTTTTGTGTACATAAGAGATATTCAGCGATTAAAAAAATGGTCTGTAACAGGTACATTTAAAGAAACAGAATTTATAAAAGATCATTATGCTTTTTTAGAAAAGTTAAATAATTTTTACAATCCTTTGTATCAATTTTTATTAGAGAAAAAGATTGGTTACCAAGGTTTAATGTATAGAGAAGCTTGTAATAATATCGATGTTTATCTAGAGAAGAATCAGCAAAAAAAATACTTTTTTATAGGATTTAATGCATTAAATAAAGCAGAAGAATTCTTATTTCAAAAAGTACTAGAAACCAACAATTCTGATATTTTTTGGGATTTAGATGAGCAACTTTTTAACTCGAATCATCAAGCAGGAAACTTTATCAGAAAGTATAAAAAGGAATGGAAGTTTTACGAGAAAAATTCATTAAAAACCTTAAGTAATAAATTATCTCAACCAAAAAATATTCAAGTAATTGGTGCATCAAAAAACACAACACAAGTTAAATATGCAGGGGAAATTTTAGAAAAATTTTCTGACTTTAAGAATACGGCACTAATTTTAGCAGACGAAACATTGTTACCAATTACGTTAAATTCTTTGCCTAAAAACATCAATGCTATAAACATAACTATGGGATATCCTTTAAAAGATATACCAACAACTAGCTTGCTGTTTTCTATTTTTCAATTGTTTATTTCTCAAGAAAAACTCCAAAAAACAGCAGAGAATCAATTTTACCATAAAGATGTTGTTCGGTTTTTAAAACATCAATCAATTTATAAGTTATTATCACAAAATAATGCTTCTTTAGTAGATGATTTTACTGAAGAAATTGGTAAAGAAAATCTTATTTTTATAGATAAAGATAAGCTGGTTCAGCTCTTAAAAAAATCCGGAGAAAATGTACAAAAAGTTCTCTTATCACTGTTTAGCAGTTTTACAACAGTTGCAAATTTTTTAGATAGAATTTTAGACGTAATAGATCTTTTAAAAGAAGATGTTACAGATCTAGAAAAAGAATATTTATTTAGATTTTATACCGCTTTTACACAGTTAAAAACATTACAAAGCACTTACAATTATTTTACAGATTTAAAAACGTTAATGTTATTTTTTAGACAATTAATAACATCAGAAACACTTTCTTTTCAAGGTGAAGCGCTAAGAGGTTTACAACTTATGGGAATGTTAGAAACACGTGTTTTAGATTTTGAAAACATCATTTTAACATCTACAAACGAAGGTGTTTTACCAGCAAGTTCACAGCAAAATACATTTATTCCTTTTGATGTAAAAGTAAACTTCGGATTGCCAACATATCGAGAAAAAGATGCTATTTTTTCATATCATTTTTTTAGATTGATGCAAAGAGCAAAAAATGTTTTTATACTTTACAATACAGAACATGATGCTTTTGGAAGTGGAGAAAAAAGTAGGTTTGTTACCCAGTTAGAAATGATGCGACAAGATGTAATTCATAAAAATATCTCGCCAAAAGTAATATCTAACAAGCAACAATTAAAAGAAGTACATAAAACCGAAGCCACTTTTGCTCGATTAAAAGAATTGGCAAAAAAAGGAATATCGCCATCTGCTTTAACTAATTATTTGTACAATCCTATTTCTTTTTACAAGCAAAAAGTTTTAAAAATTAAAGAGTTTGATGATGTTGAAGAAACTGTAGCTTTTAATACTTTAGGAACCGTTGTTCATGAGACTTTAGATGAGTTGTATACACCATTTGTAAACCAGTTTTTATCTGTGGCTAATATCAAACAAATGCAAAAAGAAGCAAAAGATTTGGTAACAAAGCATTTTGAACTTCAATTTAAAAACGGAGATTTAACAAAAGGTAAAAACAGATTGATTTTTGAAGTTGCGAATCGATTTGTAACAAATTTTCTAACGAAAGAAAAAGAATTGTTAGAAGACGACAAGAATCAACTTAAAATAATTGCTACAGAAGAAAACTTAGCAGCAGAAATAGAAATTGAAGGGTTAGATTTTAAGGTTAAATTACATGGTCAAGTTGATAGAGTAGACGAGTTAAACGGAGTGTTAAGAATTATAGATTATAAAACGGGTATGGTAACCGGTGGTAATCTTAGAGTGCCAGAATTTGAATATTTAAGAGATGAAAAGCACTTAAAAGCGATACAAGTTTTATTGTATACTTATTTATTTACTAAAGGTAAAAATTATGACTTTTCTGAACCTTTAGAAGCAGGTATTTATTCTTTTAAAAATCTTAACAGTGGTTTTTTACCAATAGATTTTGCATTGCCAAGAAGAAAGGCAGAAACTAAAATCACTCAAGAAAAACTAGATGAATTTATCGAAGAGATTAAAATATATATTAAAGAAATCTACAGCTCTAAAATAGATTTTTTAGAGCCTGCAGATTTAAGATATTAATTTACTTACCTATTAAAACTAATAGTGGTACGTTAGAATAAAACTCTTCTTTAAGAATAGTGTTCTTTTCCCATAATTTTTTAAAGAAACCTCTTTTTCTTCTAAAAACACATAACATATCTGGGTTGTGTGTTTTTATATTTTCTAAAACACCTTGAAAAGTAGTTGCATTTTCGGTAACAGTTAATGTGCTTTGTAAGTTTTCTAAATCTTTATGAAGCACTAAGTGTTCTTCTTTATAACTTGGTGTTTTAACCAATAGTAAGTTTACTTGTGCTTTGTATTTATTAACAATAAACTCTAAAGGCTTTAAAACTGTTTTACTTTTTACAACACCAGATTTAAAAGCCATTAAAATATTAGAAACAGTTTTGTATTCATAATTTTCTGGTACAGCTAATATTGCCAAATTAGATTTTTTAACCAAACTACCAGCGGTTCTACCTAAGAATAATCCTTCTTTTATAGAATTACTTTTTGTACCAACAATTACTAGGTCAATACCCAATTCTTGATCTATAGCTTCAACACTATCTACAACGCTACCTTTAGCAGAAATCAGTTTAATTTCAACATTTTTAACATCGCAAATATTAACCATAGTTCTTAAATACAAATTAGTTTCTTTTTCTATAATTGCATCTACATTTTTCATTGTTCCTGCTTTAGACTGCACACTGTACGCTCTAAAAACAAAGACTTTTGCATTAATTTCTGAAGCAAAATCAATAGCATATTGTAAGGTTTTTTGTGCGTTTTCTGTAGATCCAATGGGTACTAAAATGTGTTTCATAATGGTTTGTTTTTATTATTACAAAGTTAGTTAATTTTAATAGAATCGTTTTCGATTTCATTTTTTAGAAATGTACATTTGCAAAAACATCTATCTTTTGAATGTAAATATTAGCTTTAAAAATATAAATAAATTAGCAATTCCTGCTTTAATTGCTGGTATTGCAGAACCTGTTTTATCGATTACAGATACTGCAATAATTGGTAATATAGATACAAATGCCACAGAAAGTCTTGCTGCAGTTGGTATTGTTGGTGCATTTATCTCGATGCTTGTTTGGGTTTTTGGGCAAATTAGAAGTGCAATTTCATCTATAGTTTCTCAATATGTAGGCGCTAATAAGATTAATGATATTAAAGAATTACCAGCACAAGCAATTGCAATAATTGTATTTGGTAGCTTAATTGTATTAGCAATATCATATCCGTTTTCTAGACAAATTTTTCAATTTTATAATGCTTCAGGAGAAATTTTAGAATTTTGTATCACCTATTTTAATATTAGAATATTTGGTTTTCCGTTTGCATTATTTGTATTTGCCATATTTGGTACTTTTAGAGGTTTACAAAATACTTTTTACCCAATGATTATTGCTATAGTTGGCGCATCAATAAATATTATTTTAGATTTAATACTGGTTTATGGTATAGAGGGTTTTGTGCCTGCAATGCATATAGAAGGTGCTGCTTATGCAAGTGTAATTGCACAGGTTTCTATGGCTGTAATCTCTTTATATTTATTAATTAAAAAAACACCTATTTCTTTAAAAGTTAGATTGCCTTTTCATGTCGAAATTCCAAGATTATTGGGTATGATTGGTAACCTTTTTATTAGAACAATTGCATTAAATGTAGCCTTGTATTTTGCTACTTCTTACGCAACAGGTTACGGTAAAGAATATATTGCCGCCTATACAATTAGTTTAAATATTTGGTTATTGGGCGCTTTTATGATTGATGGTTATTCTAGTGCAGGTAATATTTTATCTGGTAAATTATTAGGTGCAAAAGATTATAAAAGTTTGCTTGAATTAAGTAATAAATTATTTAAATATGGTTTAATTGTAGGTGTTTGTATTGGCTTAATAGGTTTTCTTTTTTACAATTTTATTGGGGAAATTTTTACCAAAGAAACTGCAGTTTTAGAACAATTTTATGCTGTTTTTTGGATTGTTCTAATTACACAACCTATAAACGCAGTAACCTTTATTTTTGATGGAATGTTTAAAGGTATGGGAGAAATGAAATACTTAAGAAACCTTTTAATTTTGGCAACAGGTTTTGTTTTTATACCCACATTATTCTTTTTTGATTATTTAGAATATAAATTAGTTGCTATTTGGATTGCTTTTACACTATGGATTATTGCTAGAGGTTTGCCGTTGGTTTTTAAGTTTAGAAATAAATTTATTCCGTTGGCAGAAAACAGTTCGAAAATTTAATTATATCAGAAATTAGTATTCTTTTATTAATTTTTTAAAACTTATTTTTACTCAAAATTTACAATTATGGCTACAACTAGAGAAAACGGAAGTTTATACACTAATATTCAAAATAATATTGCAACAATAGAGTTTGGGCATCCTGCAAGTAATTCTTTTCCTGGAGAATTATTAGCTAGATTAACCAAAGAATTATTGTCTGTTGGATCAAATAATAATGTTTCTGTAATTGTTTTAAAGTCGGAAGGAGAAAAAGCTTTTTGTGCAGGCGCTTCTTTTGATGAGTTGGTCGCTGTATCTAATTTAAATGAAGGAAAACAGTTTTTCTCTGGTTTTGCAAATGTAATTAACGCCATGAGAACTTGTGGTAAATTAATAGTTGGTAGAATTCAAGGTAAAACAGTTGGCGGTGGTGTTGGTATTGCTGCGGCTTGTGATTATGTTTTGGCAACAGAAAGTGCTTCGATAAAATTATCAGAATTTACAATAGGTATTGGTCCTTTTGTTATAGAACCTGCCGTGTCTAGAAAAATTGGTGTTTCTGGTACGGCAGAATTAACTTTAGACGCTACAAGCTGGAAAAACGCGTATTGGGCTAAAGAAAAAGGTTTGTATGCTAAAGTTTTAGAAAATCAGAAAGAATTAGATAAAGAAATAGATATTTTAACTTCAAAATTGGCTAGTTATAATCCGATGGCTTTAGCAGAAATGAAAAAAGCTTTATGGAAAGGTACAGAAAATTGGTTTGCTTTATTAGAAGAAAGAGCTGCTGTTTCAGGTGAATTAGTTTTATCAGATTTTACAAAGAAAGCATTATCTAAATTCACAAAATAATTCTTTTTCATGAAAATTGTTACAACAAATATTGGTGAAAAAAAAGAGGTTAACTGGAAAGGTAAAACCGTAACTACAGGTATTTTTAAATATGCTGTAGATAAACCTATTTTTTTAGATATAGAAGAAGTAAAAGAAGATGCAATTTGTGATAGAGAACATCATGGTGGCGTTTTACAAGCAGTTTATGGCTATTCTTTAAAACATTACGCGTACTTTAAGGAGTTATATCCTGATTTGAATTTTGAAATGGGCATGTTTGGCGAGAATTTAACCTTAGATGATTTAGATGAAAAAAAAATACATCAAGGAGATACTTTTAAAGTTGGCGAAACTATTTTAGAAGCTACTGTTCAAAGAAATCCTTGTATGAAATTAGGAATTCGTTTTAACGATATGAAAATTGTAAAACAATTTTGGAATACAACCTTTTGCGGTGTTTATTTTAAAGTACTTAAAACAGGGTTAGTTAAAGCGGGTGATGTTTTCGAACAAATAAAAGCGTGTCCAGAAAACCCTACAATTGCAAACTTGTATATAGCAAAAAGAGCAGCAAAAGGTATTTAAAACTTACAAAGTTTCTTCCTTCTTATGAAGAAATCTTGTTAATTTCATAGAAAGATCTAATAAAATAATTTTAGCATTTCCGTTTCTTTCGATATGATACATTGCATCATTTAGTTCTTTTTCAATCTCTAAAATATTACCAGCGTGCACAAAAGGGGCAAATTTAGAAAGATCAAAACCTGTTTTAGTTTCCATAAAAACCAAATTGTCACTTTTGTAATTAAGTAGCAAAGCTTGTCTAAAAAACTGTAAACAATACTCTAAAAATTGTTTTTGAGTTTCTCTACCTGTTTTGGCAATTGTTTCAGACCACTCTATTAATTGCTGTACAACAGCAGCGTTTCCTTTGGCTCTAAAAGCAGTACGAATCCAAGCGATAAACCATTCTTCGAAAACCATGTCAGAAGAGTCATTATGTAATAAATGTACAGCTTTATTATAATTTCCTTCTGCTTGATGCGCAATTTTAGCGGCTTCATTTTCAGAGCAATTTTCTCTTTCAATCAAAGCATTTGCAATATCACTTTCACTTAAAGCAGGAAAATGCAAGGCCTGACATCTAGATTTTATGGTGTTTATTATCTGTTCTTCACTTTCTGTAATTAGTAAAAAAACAGTTTTATTTGGTGGTTCTTCTATTAATTTTAAAAGCTTATTTGATGCTGCAATATTCATTTTTTCTGCCATCCAAATAATCATCACTTTAAAACCACCTTCGTAAGATTTTAACTGTAATTTTTTTACAATAGCTTCTGCTTCATCAACACCAATATTACCTTGTTTATTTTCTACACCAATAAATTGCAACCAATTAAAGAGACTTCCGTAGGGATGATTTTTTGTAAAATCTCGCCAATCTTCCAAAAACAAATTACTAACAGCATGTTTTTTTACAGTGTTATTTGTGGTTACCGGAAAAGCAAAATGTAAATCTGGGTGTTGTAGTTTTTCGCATTTAATATTACAAGCTTCAACATTATCAGAAAAATTACATAATAAATATTGCGCATAGGCAATAGCCATTGGTAAAGTACCGCTACCTTCTTTTCCTACAAACAATTGAGCATGTGGTATTCTACCATTTTTTGCAGAAACTTGCAAATGGTTTTTTATGTGATCTTGACCTATAACTTGGTTAAAAAGCATAAGCAAATATAAGTGTTTCTTGAATTTTTAATTAGAAATTTTTGTATTTTTAATGATTACAATAATCAAAAATAAAGTATGAAAAAGTTTTTACAAATAACAAATGGTATTGCCTTTGTTGCCATGGTGTTTATAAATTATTTATCAAATACAGGTGCTATGAATAACACAACAATAGGCAGTGTGTCTAAAAATTTAAACACTTTATTTACACCTGCTGGTTATGCTTTTTCTATTTGGGGAATTATATATTTACTATTATTTGGTTTTGTAATCTATCAAGGTAGAAGTCTTTTTGTTAATGTAAAAGATAATAATTTTGTAGACAAAATAGGCTTCTGGTTTTTAATTTCTTGTTTAGCAAACATGGCTTGGGTTTTCTGTTGGATTTATGAGTTTACCGGTTTGTCTTGTATTTGCATTTTTATTTTGCTCTTTTCTATCTTAAAAATTGTTGTAAACAATAAAATGGAAATTTGGGATGCTCCTTTATCAATTATATTTTTTCTGTGGTGGCCTTTTGTAATATACGCTGGTTGGGTAACGGTTGCAAGTATTGCAAATGTATCATCGTATTTAGTGAAAATAAATTGGTCTGGTTTTGGAGTTTCTCCTGTAATCTGGACGATTATTCTAATAATTATTGCTACAACAATTAACTTAATAGTTACATGGTCTAGAAACTTAAGAGAGTTTGCTTTAGTTGGTGCTTGGGCTTTAATAGCAATTGGGGTTGCCAATAAAAACAATACTATAGAAACAATTGCTTTTGTAGCAGCAACTATATTAATTTTAAGCAGCACATTGCATGCATATCAAAATAGAGCAACTAGCCCTGTTAATAAAGTTAAAAACAAGTTTAAATCTTAAAATTGATGTAGCGTATAATCTACGCAAACGATATCTTAATTTTTCAGTAATCAATTTCTATAAACCTAAAGATTTAGGTATTTTTGTTAAAAACAAACAATAATGAAAACACTAAAAGATTTTAATTTCGAAAATAAAAAAGCAATTATTCGTGTCGATTTTAATGTTCCTTTAAATGATAAATTTGAAGTTACAGACACTACAAGAATTCAAGCAGCTAAATCTACAATTATAGATATTTTAGAACAAGGAGGAAGTTGTGTTTTAATGTCTCATTTAGGAAGACCAAAAGGATTTCAAGAAGAATTTTCTTTAAAACATATTGTTAAATCTGTAGTAGATATTATAGGTTGTAATGTAAAATTTGTAGAAGATTGTATTGGTGATAAAGTAGAAGAAGCAGTTGCAAATTTAGAATCTGGAGAAATTTTATTATTAGAAAATTTACGTTTTTACGAAGAAGAGAAAAAAGGAGATGTTGCTTTTGCAGAAAAACTATCTAAGTTTGGTGATATTTATGTAAATGATGCTTTTGGTACTGCACATAGAGCGCATGCATCAACAACAATTATTGCACAATTCTTTGAAGAAAATAAATGCTTCGGAAATTTATTAGCAAGAGAAATCGAAAGTATAGATAAAGTATTAAACAATTCAGAAAAACCTGTTTTGGCAATTTTAGGAGGCGCAAAAGTTTCATCTAAAATTACAGTAATAGAAAACATTTTAGACAAAGTAGATCACTTAATAATTGGTGGTGGTATGAGTTTTACATTTATCAAAGCACAAGGTGGCACAGTTGGTGACTCTATTTGTGAAGATGATAAAATGGATTTAGCTTTAGATATTTTAAAGCAAGCAAAAGAAAAAGGTGTAGAAGTACATATACCTGTAGATGTAATTGCTGCGGATGATTTTAATAACGCTGCAAATACAAAAGTTTTAGATATTACTCAAATTCCTGATGGTTGGCAAGGTTTAGATGCAGGACCAAAATCTAGAGAAAATTTTGATGCTGTTGTAAACAAATGTAAAACCATTTTATGGAACGGACCGTTAGGTGTTTTTGAAATGGAAACATTTTCTGAAGGAACAATTGCCTTAGGACATTCTATTGATAATGCTACTAAAAACGGAGCTTTCTCTTTAGTAGGTGGAGGAGATTCTGTAGCTGCAGTTAAGCAATTTGGTTTTGCAGAAAAAGTAAGTTACGTGTCTACAGGTGGTGGCGCAATGTTAGAAATGCTAGAAGGAAAAACATTACCTGGTATAGAAGCTATTTTAAAATAAGAAACTAATATATTTTATTGATAAGCGTATAATTTTAAAAATTATACGCTTATTGTTTTTTTATAGATTAAGCTTTAAATTCGTGCATAATTTATTGTTTTAAAACATTTAATTTAAAATTTACAATTCATACAAATGAAGTATACAAAACTAGGTAATACATCGATAAAAGTTTCTAAAATCTGTTTAGGAACAATGACTTGGGGAAAACAAAACACACAAGAAGAGGCATTTGAACAAATGGATTATGCTTTAGAAAAAGGTGTAAACTTTTTTGATACTGCAGAGTTGTATCCTGTACCAGCAACGCCAGAAACTTATGCAGAAACCGAAAGAATTATTGGTAATTGGTTTCAAAAAACAGGCAATAGAGAAAAAGTCGTTTTGGCAAGTAAAATTGCTGGTGGTGGCGATTATACAAAACATATTAGAACAGGTGGTTTTAATAGAAAAAATATTACAGAAGCTGTTGAAGCTAGTTTAAAAAGATTACAAACAGATTATTTAGATTTATATCAGTTGCATTGGCCAGATAGAGGTGTAAACTGTTTTGGTACTAGAGATTATCCATATAAAACATCATCTAAAGAGGCAGAAAATCATTTAGAAATTTTAGAAACTTTAAATGAATTTGTAAAAGCCGGTACTATAAAAGCTATCGGGCTTTCTAATGAAACTCCTTGGGGAACAATGAAGTATTTGCAAACCGCAGATTCAAATAATTTAGTAAGACCCGTTACAATACAGAATTCATATTCTATGATTCATAGAGCCTACGAATACGGAATGAGTGAGGTTTCTTTAAGAGAAAATATTGGGTTGTTGGCATATTCGCCATTGGCGCAAGGTGTTTTGTCGGGTAAATACTTAGACGGAAATAAACCAGAAGGAGCAAGAGGAACTTTGTTTCCTAGATTTATTGCTCGTTATATGGGCGATGGTTCTTTAGAAGCAGTTAAGAGGTATGAAACGATTGCGAAAAAGAACAATTTAACCTTGTCAGAATTATCGCTTGCTTTTATCAATCAGTTGCCGTTTGTAACTAGTAATATTATTGGAGCAACAAAAATGAGTCAGTTAAAAGAAAATATTAATTCAATAAATATTAATTTATCTGAAGATGTTTTAAAAGAAATTGAAGCAGTACATGCGGCAATACCAAATCCTGCACCTTAACTTATAGAACTAAATATTAAAGTAAAAAAAATCCGAAGTAATTATTACTTCGGATTTTTTATGCTTTAAAATACAATTATTTCATCTCTAAAAGCTTTATTTCTTTCGCTTTAAATCTATTGTTTTCTACTACACCAATAACTTCTGCTTGCCTTATAACTTCGCAAAAACCAGTATGTTTGTCGTGTGCATCGCCAAAATCATCAATATTAAAACCATCTACAAAATAGGCTTTCTCGTCAATTTTTACAGCTAAGCTGCAACCTTCTTCAGAATCTAAATCAAATTTACACTGTCCGCAAGAAATAGCTGCCACTTGTTTAACTTCTTTGTTATTAGAACAAGAAATTGTAAAAATTAAGATTGCTATTAAAAGTATTTTTTTCATGATTTATTTTTTAGCCCAAGAATCTCTTAAACCAACTATTTTATTAAAAACTAAATTTTCTGTTGTAGAATCATCATCAACATTAAAATATCCCATTCTTTGAAACTGAAAACGCTCTCCTATTTTTGCAGTTTGTAAACTTGGTTCTAAATAAGCATCAATAATTTCTAAAGAATTTGGGTTGATAAACTCCATATAATCTTTGTCTTTATGTGAATCTGGTGCTTCATCTAAAAATAGTCTATCATATGCTCTTACTTCTGCTTTTATAGCATGTTTTACAGAAACCCAATGCAAAGTTCCTTTTACTTTACGCAAGCTTTCTGGTGTACCACTTCCAGATTTTGTTAACGGATCGTAAGTACACTGTATTTCTGTAATATTACCATCTGCATCTTTAGTGCAACTATTTGCAGTAATAAAATAAGCGTTTTTTAAACGAACTTCTTTACCTAATTTTAAACGGAAAAACTTTTTATTTGCTTCTTCTCTAAAATCTTCTCTTTCGATATAAATTTCTCTAGAAAAAGGAACCTTTCTGCTACCAAAACCATCTTCATAATCGTTGTAATTAGCATCTAGTAATTCTTCTTCTCCTTCAGGGTAATTTGTAATTACTACTTTAACAGGATCTAAAACAGCCATTACTCTAGGTGCTGTTTTGTTTAAATCTTCACGAATTTTAAATTCTAATAAAGCAACATCTATTACGTTTTCACGTTTAGAAACCCCAACAGTTTCTACAAAACTTCTAATAGAAGCAGGTGTATAACCACGTCTTCTTAAGCCAGAAATAGTTGGCATTCTTGGATCATCCCAACCAGATACAATACCTTGTTCTACTAAAGTTAATAACTTACGCTTACTCATTATTGTATAGCTTAAGTTTAAACGAGAAAACTCTCTTTGTTTTGGTGGATTTGGATATTCTGATTTGCTAAAATCATACACATTATCACGAAACCAATTGTACAATTCTCTATGAGGTTTAAACTCTAAAGAACATAAAGAATGTGATATTTGTTCTATATAATCGCTTTCACCATGCGTCCAATCGTACATTGGGTAAATACACCAATCTGTACCAGTTCTGTGGTGTGCTTTGTACATAATTCTGTACATTAATGGATCTCTCATTAACATATTAGGAGAACTCATATCTATTTTTGCACGCAATGTATGTTCGCCTTCTTTAAACTTACCATCTTTCATGTCTTGAAACAAGGTTAAGTTTTCTTCTACGGTTCTATCTCTAAAAGGGCTATTTGTACCTACAGAAGTTGGCGTACCTTTTTGTACTCTCATTTCTTCTGATGATTGAGAATCTACATAAGCTTTACCGTCTTTAATTAATAAAATTGCCCAATCATATAATTGCTGAAAGTAATCTGAAGAATAACATTCATTAGCCCAAGTGTAACCCAACCAAGAAATGTCTTTCTTAATTGCGTCTACATATTCTTGCTCTTCTTTAGCAGGATTTGTGTCGTCAAAACGTAAGTTAACAGGCGCATTATAAGTTTCACCTAAACCAAAACTAATACCAATAGCTTTTGTATGACCAATGTGCAAATAACCGTTAGGTTCTGGCGGAAAACGAAAACGTAAATTTTCTTTTGGCATTCCGTTTGCTAAATCCTCTTCTATAATATGCTCTAAAAAATTGAGCGATTTTTTCTCTTCAGACATCGTTTTATATGAAAAAATTAAGAAACAAAATTACATAAAATACTTCATTGGTATTAAGAGTTTTGTAACAAAATTGTAAAATTTGCAACTAATAGATAAACACAATTTATTATGAGCGATCAAATTAAAAATTACACTTGCCCTAAATGTAACAGTAAAACTTATAAACTAGGACAAATGAGGGCAACCGGTGGTACATTGTCTAAAATTTTTGATATTCAAAACCAGAAATTTACAAGTGTTACTTGCGAGCGTTGCACATACACAGAATTTTACAAAACAAAAACAAGTGCTATTAGCAATGTTTTTGACTTTTTCACCAACTAATTTTCTTCAAAAGCTATAAAATTGCCTCTTTTTTGTCGTAATTTTGTAATATGAAGAAAGACGGAGAAAAAAAGCCCGATTTAGTTGTATTTAATGAGGAAACTCAAAAATACGATGCAGCTTTAAAACCATATGGTACATCTGCAAGTTCGCCAGTAATTAAGCCTACAAACACGGCAACTTGGACCGCCGATGGTGTAAGACGCACAAATAAAATTTTAAAGGGAAAATTTGAAGAAGTAAGAAGAGAGTACGAATTGTTAATGGAGAAATTTCATTACAATGATATGCTTTATAATGCAAAGTTTGGTTTCGAACCAATAATTGGCGAAACATATCATCTTTACTTAAATAAAAAAGATGAATTATTTTTGTCTATAATAGAACCAAGTGAATGGACTTTAGAGTATAAAGGTTCTTTTAGATTAAATTCTGATAAAATGTGGGAAAAAGTAACAACAGAAACAAAGCCAGAAGCTTAAAATGGGAATAATACAAGTAAATAATATTAAGCTTTACGCTTATCATGGTTGTTTAGATGAAGAAGCAAAAATTGGTAGCGAATATAGAATAGATGTAGAGGTAAAGGCAAGTTTAAGAAAATCTGCAAAAACAGATGAGTTAGCAGATACTGTAGATTATGTACATCTAAATCATATTGTAAAAGAAGAAATGGCAATTAGATCTAAATTATTAGAAGAGGTTGCACAAAGAATCTTAGATCGATTTTTTAGAGAAATTAGAATGATTAGAAGAGCTAAAGTTTCTGTAGCAAAAATTAACCCACCAATAGGCGGAAACGTAGAAGAAGTAGCTATTATTTTAACAAAAAAGAGATAAGATAAAAAAATACTTGCAATACTTGTAAATTTGCGTAAATTTGCAATCCTTAAAACGATATACATTTATATTGTTTTAATAAAAAGGTGTCTTGGCCGAGTGGCTAGGCAATGGTTTGCAAAACCATGTACAGCGGTTCGAATCCGCTAGACACCTCAAAAAAGCCTTAATCTTTTGATTAAGGCTTTTTTTATTTATATGATAATCACAAGAACTAATTTATTAAATGCAGTTTAACGTTAGAAAATAGTCGTTTATCGAAAAATTAAAAATTTGGGTGACTTGTAAATGTACATTTGTATAACCAAACCAAAACACTGCAAACTATGTTTTTACAAATTTTACCACCAGATGCATATGCAACAACAGCTACAGAAACCGTAATAGACAATCAATTACTTTTTGTTGTTTTAGGATTAGCAATAGGAGTTTTTGCAATAATTAAAGTTGCTAAGGTTTTAAGTAAAATTAAAATTGTAAAGCCAAGTTTTACTTCTTAAGAATTAGATTTTTATTAACAGAAAATTACACTTTTTTCTTCATATTTGTAGGCTGCAAATTTTATTTTTTGTAGTTTACTATTTATAAAATCATTAAATATTAATTTTTAATGATTTTTTTAATTTTATATAATGAAGATATATCCTATAGAAACAGGTAATTTTAAGCTAGATGGTGGCGCAATGTTTGGTGTTGTGCCTAAAAGTATTTGGCAAAGAACAAATCCTGCAGATTCCAATAATTTAATAGACATGAGCATGCGTTGTATGCTTATAGAAGATGGAGATAGACTTGTTTTAATAGACACAGGATTAGGTGCTAAGCAATCGGATAAATTTTTTGGTTATTACTATTTGTTTGGAGATTTTTCTTTAGACAGTTCTTTGGCTAAATATGGTTTTCATAGAGACGATGTAACAGATGTTTTTCTAACACATTTACATTTCGATCATTGTGGAGGTGTAATAGAATGGAATTCACAAAAAACTTTATTACAACCTGCTTTTAAGAATGCAAAATTTTGGTCGAATGATAATCATTGGCAATGGGCAACAGAACCAAATGCCAGAGAAAAAGCTTCATTTTTAAAAGAAAATATAAATCCGATTAAAGAAAGTGGTCAGCTTAATTTTATCCATAGAAATGCAATTGACCAAATAGGATTTAATGTTTTGTTTATGGATGGTCATACAGAAAAACAAATGTTACCAAAAATAACATATCAAGGTAAAATAATTGTTTTTATGGCAGATTTATTACCTACAATTGGGCACATTCCTTTACCATATGTAATGGGTTATGATACAAGACCTTTAATAACAATAAAAGAAAAAGCAGCTTTTTTAAACGAAGCTGCAGATAATAATTATTACCTTTTTTTAGAACACGATGCTTACAATGAGCTTTGTACGGTTAAGCATACAGAAAAAGGAGTAAGATTAAAAAATACACATAAATTTACAGATATATTTAATTAAGAGAAGAGAGATGAGAGTATTAAAGCCAATTATTTATACAGCGGTTGCTAGTGTTGTTTTTGCAAGTTGTAAAACATCAATAAATACAATTCCGGTACCAAATGGTGCAGAAAATGTAATAAATATTCCTGCTAAAAAAGGAGCGTTAACAGAAGAAGAAGTACAAGTTTGGAGTCATATGGATTTACAAACAGACTCGATTCCGGGCATGAGTATTGCAAAAGCATATCAATTTTTAGAAGGTAAAAAAGGAGTGCCAGTAATTGTTGCTGTTGCAGATTCTGGTATAGATGTAGAGCATGAAGATCTAAAGGATGTTGCTTGGGTTAACCCTAAAGAAGTAGCAAATAATAATAAGGATGATGATAACAACGGTTATATAGATGATGTACACGGATGGAATTTTCTTGGAAATAAAGAAGGTGAAATTGTAAATGCAGATCAACTAGAACTAACTAGAATTGTTAAAAAAGGAATGGACAAATTTGGCGATAAAAAAGCATCTGAAATTGCAGATGCCGATAAAGCTGAATTTCAAGAATTTTTAAAGTTAAAAGAAAAGTATACACAATCTGTGGCTGCTCATAAACAAGAATTATTCAATCTTGAGCAAACAGAGACAAGAATTACACAAATAGAGCAAAATTTTAAAGATGTAAAAGAATTTTTAGGAAAAGAAGATTTTACTATAGAAGATTTAAAAAGTGCAAAACCAGAAAGTGCACAATTAGCAGCAAAAATTGCTGATGTTTCTAACATGTTATCTAGAGGCATGAGTGAAAAAGGTTTGCTAGATTATAAGAAACAGTTATTAGATTATAAGAAAGGTAAAGACGCTTCTAAAAGTTATGATTTAGATTTTAATGCTAGACAAACTTTGGGCGATGATTTATATGATATTAACGATAAATTTTACGGTAACAATAATGTAATTGGTTCTAAAGATTTAGAAAGTCATGGTACACACGTTGCAGGTATAGTTGCAGCTTCTAGAAATAATAATAAAGGTGTAAATGGTGTTGCTAGCAATGTTAAAATTATGGCAGTAAGAGTTGTGCCAGATGGCGATGAACACGATAAAGATATTGCTTTAGGAATTCGTTATGCAGTTGATAATGGTGCAAAAATTATTAATACAAGTTTTGGTAAAGCATATTCACCAAATAAACAATGGGTTTATGATGCTATTAAATATGCAGAAAGTAAAGATGTTTTAATTGTAAATGCTGCTGGTAATGATGGTAAAAATATTGATATCGAAAAAACATACCCAAATGATTCTAAAGATTTAGTAAACGAAATTGCTGATAATGTTTTAACAATAGGAGCAATGAGCTTACATTATGATGAAAACTTGCCAGCTACTTTTTCTAACTATGGTAAAATGAATGTAGATGTATTTGCACCAGGTGTAGATATTTATGCAACATTTCCTAAAAACGAATATCAAGCTATTAGCGGTACATCTATGGCAGCACCTTCTAGTGCTGGTGTAGCGGCTTTAGTGCGTTCGTATTATCCGCAGTTATCTGCAAGTCAAGTAAAGCATATTTTAATGAATTCTGGTTTAAAAGTTAATTTTGATGTTATTAAACCAGGTACTAAAGACGAAAAAGTTCCATTCTCAGATTTATCAGTTTCTGGTAGAGTAGTTAATGCTTATAATGCGTTAATTATGGCAGATAGAATTGTAAACGGAAAAAAATAATAATTACAAACAGCAATCTTTTGATTGCTGTTTTTTACTTTTATATTCAAATTTAATTAACTATCACATGAAAAAAAACCTACTTTTATTTTTTGCAATTGCTGTAATTGCTTCTTGTACCCAAACAAAAGAAGCAACATATCAGCAAAAAGAAGACACTCAGTTTACTACTTATTGGCAACAACACATCGATTATACAATGGATATTGATGTTGATACAGAAAAGTATCAATATAAAGGTTCACAAAAAGCGGTGTACACAAACAACTCTCCAGATCAATTAGATAAAGTTTATTATCACTTATATTTTAATGCTTTTCAACCAGGTTCTCAAATGGATGTTAGATCTTTAAACATCAAAGATCCAGATAGAAGAGTTAGAGATAGGATTAGCAAATTAAATGCTGATGAAATTGGTTATATTAAAGTAAACTCTCTAAAACAAAACGGAACAGCGGTAACTTATGAAACTGTAGGTACTATTTTAGAAGTAACTTTAAATACCCCAATTAAATCTGGTGAAACAGTTACTTTAGATATGGATTTTGATGCACAAGTTCCTGTTCAAATTAGAAGAACAGGTAGAAATAATAAAGAAGGTGTTGCACTTTCAATGTCTCAATGGTATCCTAAAATGGCAGAATATGATTTTGAAGGTTGGCATACTCCACCTTATATTGCTAGAGAATTCCACGGAATTTGGGGTAATTTTGATGTGAAGATTTCTATTGATAAAGATTACGTTGTTGGTGGTACAGGTTATTTACAAAATCCGCAAGAAATAGGGCACGGTTATGAAGACAAAACAAAGCCGTTAAACGTACCAAGTACAGAGAAATTAACTTGGCATTTTAAAGCACCAAATGTACATGATTTTATGTGGGCAGCAGATCCTAACTACAATCATGATGTTTTAAAAATGGCAAACGGAATTGATTTACACTTTTTATATAAGAAAGATTTAGAGGCAAAGTATTTAAGAAACTGGAAAGAATTACAGCCAAAAACAGCTGAATTAATGTCTTATTTTAGTAAGCATGTTGGTCAATATCCATATAAACAATATTCTGTAATACAAGGTGGAGATGGTGGTATGGAATATGCAATGTCTACTTTAATTACAGGAAAAAGAAGTTTTGGTAGTCTTTTTGGTGTTACTTCTCATGAAATGGCACACACTTGGTTTCAGTTTTTATTAGCTACTAACGAAAGTAAACACCCGTGGATGGACGAAGGTTTTACATCTTATATTTCAAATAAAGCTTCTTATGAAATCTTAAAAAGAGGAAACAAAAATCCAAATGCAGGTCCATACAGAGGTTACAACTATTTAGTAAAAAATAATATAGAAGAACCTTTAACTACACATGCAGATAGATATAATACTAATGCAGCTTATAGTACAGGTAGTTATGGTAAAGGAAGTATGTTTTTATCGCAATTAGAATATGTAATAGGTGCAGATAATGTAGCAAAAGGATTAAAAAAATACTTTACAGATTTTAGTTTTAAACACCCAACGCCAAATGATGTAAAACGTTCTATGGAAAAAGTATCTGGTATTCATTTAGATTGGTATTTAAATGAGTGGACACAAACTATACATACAATAGATTATGGTGTAAAATCTGTAAACAATAAAACGATTACTTTAGAGAGAATTGGTAAAATGCCAATGCCTATCGATTTAGAAGTTACTTATGTTGATGGTTCTGTAGAAAACTTTAATATACCATTAAGAATAATGAGAGGTAATAAGCCAACAACAGCAACTGTTATTACAGATTGGGGTTGGGCAATGCCAACATATACTTTTAACGCATCGAAAGCAGTTAAATCTGTAGCAATAGATAAAAGTAAACTAATGGCAGATGTTAATGCTGATAATAACTTTTACGAAGTAAAATAATACTTCTACAAAAAAGAGAAAAGCCTCATCATAATTTATGATGAGGCTTTTTTATTGTTATCTAGTTAATAAAATCTTCAATTCTATCATTTGGTATAAAACCTTTCAACATTAAGAATACACCGCAAATTATCAATATAATTCCCATAATTTTTTTTACTCTAAAAATTACTTGTGGTGTCATTTTAGATTTTAATTGTTTTGCTAAAAAAATCTTACCTAAATCGGTTACAAAATAACCTATTAAAACAGTACCAAAATACCAAAATATAGCATTTTGATCCATTTTTAAGGTAGGTCCAATTACAAGAACAGTACCTAACCAAAAAGCTAAAACACCTACGTTTATAAAGTTTAAAAAGAATCCTTTAAAAAATAATTTTAAGTAGTTGTTTTTTATGGGTACATCTACAATTTTAGCAGATTCTAATGCTTCTTTTTTGTTCTCTTTTTCTAAATACGTAATTAAACCATAAATTATAAGTACCAAGCCGCCAAGAAAGAATAATCGCGGATCGTCTTTAATTTTTTCTAGCAGAGATCTACTTCCGTAGTAAGCAATTAGAATAAAGGATAAATCTCCTAAAATAACACCTAAATCAAAAACAATTGCTGCTCTAGCTCCTTTTAAAATACTAGTTTGTATTAACATAAAAAAAACAGGTCCTATCATGAAAGCCATGAAAAAACCTATTAAAAAAGCATTTTTAAAGTCGTAAATATCCATATTGGCAAAAATACGGAATTTTAAACATCATCAAAGTCAATTGTAATTTTTGGTGTTGTTGGATATGCTTGACACGCTAAAACCAAACCTTCTTCAATTTCACTATCTGTAAGTATAGAATTTTTTACCATTACAGCTTTTCCTTCGGTAACTTTACACATACAAGAACTACAAACACCACCTTGACAAGAGTAAGGTGCATCTAAGTTATTGCGTAAACTTGCCGCTAAAAGATCGTCTGTTTGTTGCATAGAAAAAGTAGTTTCTTCATCGTCTAAAAGAACTTTAACTTCTGTAACGCCTTCTTTAACTTCTGCAGCAGCTTCTTTATCAATAGAAGTTGTAAATAATTCGAAATGAATATTTTCTTTGCTAATTTTATTAGCAGCCAAAGTTTTAGAAACTTCTTCTATCATTTGTTCTGGCCCGCACAAAAAAGCAGCATCAAAACTAGTTTCTTTGTACATGTTTTTAACGAAATACTTTGTTACGTTTTCGTCTATTCTGCCACGCAAACCGTTTTTTACGTTTTCTCTACTGTAAATAAAATGCAAATTTAAACGTTCTGAATACGTTTCTTTTAAAGCGTTTAATTCATCAAAAAAGATAGTATCTGCAATAGATTTATTACCATAAACTAAAGTAAAGTTAGAAGTGTTTTCTTCTTCTAAAACCGATTTTACCATCGATAAAATTGGTGTAATACCAGAACCTGCAGCAAAACCGATATAGTTTTTATTAGCCTGCGGATTTAGTAAAAAGCGACCTTCTGGTTCAGAAACTTCTATTTCATCGCCAGCTTTTAATTTAGAAGTTGCGTAGGTAGAAAATACACCGTTTTCTACAGCTTTAATTGCAACTCTAATTTCTCCGCTTTTTGGTGCAGAGCAAATAGAATATGCTCTTCTTATTTCTTCACCATTAATTACTTTTTGTAAAGTAATATATTGTCCTGCAACAAAATTAAAACTGTTTTTTAAATGTTGAGGTATTTCTAATAAAACAGAAACCGCATTTGCGGTTTCATGTTTTACTTCTTGTATGTTTACTTTGTAAAATGTTGCCATTTAAATATGTATTATACCAAATTATTCGCAATTAAATATTCGGCAATTTGAACTGTGTTGGTAGCAGCACCTTTTCTAAGGTTGTCTGCAACAATCCACAAATTTAAGGTATTTTCTTGAGATTCGTCTCTTCTAATTCTACCAACAAAAACTTCGTCTTTATTATGCGCATTAATTGGCATCGGATACAGGTTGTTGGCCAAATCATCTTCTACAATCACACCAGGTGTTTCGCTTAAAATAGTTCTAACTTCTGCTAAATCGAAATCATTTTCAAACTGTACGTTAACAGCTTCAGAGTGCCCACCAGCAGTAGGGATACGAACCGCGGTTGCAGTTACAGAAAAAGAATCATCACGTAAAATTTTCTTTGGCTCTTTAACCAATTTCATTTCTTCTTTAGTGTATCCGTTTTCTAAGAAAATATCACAATGTGGCAAAGCATTTCTACCAATTTTATGCGGATACGCCATTTCTCCGTCTACACCAGCTTCTTCATTATCTAGTTGTTGTACTGCTTTTACACCAGTACCAGAAACAGATTGGTACGTAGAAATCACAACACGTTTCATAGTATATTTAGAGTGTAACGGCGCTAAAGCCATTACCAATTGTATTGTAGAACAGTTTGGATTAGCAATAATTTTATCATCCGCAGTTAAAACATTACCATTAATTTCTGGAACTACTAATTTCTTTGTCGGATCCATTCTCCAAGCAGAAGAATTATCTATAACCGTTGTACCAACTTCTGCAAATTTTGGTGCCCATTCTAAAGAAGTATCGCCACCGGCAGAAAATAAAGCCACATCTGGTTTTAAACTCACAGCATCTGCTAAGGTTACAATTGTATATTCTTTGCCTTTATAAGATAATTTTTTACCGGCAGATCTTTCAGATGCTACAGGTATTAACTCAGTTATAGGTAAATTACGTTCTTCTAAAACTTGTAACATTACAGTTCCAACCATTCCAGTTGCTCCAACTACAGCTATTTTCATCGGTATTTCTATTTAATAATTTTTATGATACTACAAAGATGCTAACAAATTAGTAACCAGCCATTCTTTTAATAAAAATTTACCAATATAATTCCTGTTGTTTAAAATTAAACAAATTGATATAAAATTACATCTGTAAGTTAATTTTGAAGCTATTTCCTGCTTTCGCTACTCGCTTTTTTTGCAGAAAAAGCAAAAAAGAGCTCAAACAGACCGCTCTATCAGGGCTAAACTATTTGCATACAATTGGTCTTTTCTATTACAGTCTTTGCTTTGAAATGATTGTTTAAAAAACTAACTTTGCAAAAAATATATAGTTTAACCTAAAAAGTATAGCATGCAACTGTACAATAAGTTAAGCGCAAAAGAACGCGCTGCATTAATAGATGAGGCTGGTAAAGACCGTCTTACAATATCATTCTATCAATACTTCAAGATAGAGAATCCACAATTATTTAGAGATAAATTATTTTTAGAATGGAACGCTTTAGATGTTCTTGGTAGAATTTATGTTTCTTACGAAGGTATCAATGCACAATTATCGGTACCATCAGAAAATTTTTATGCTTTAAAAGAACAATTAGATAGTATTTCATTTTTAAAAGACATACGGTTAAATGTTGCGGTAGAGCAAGACAACAAATCGTTTTTAAAGTTAAAAGTAAAAGTTAGAAACAAAATTGTTGCCGATGGATTGAATGATGAGACTTTTGATGTAACTAACAAAGGAGTGCACTTAAACGCAAAGGAGTTTAACCAAATGCTAGCAAACCCAAACACGGTTTGTGTAGATATGCGTAACCACTACGAAAGTGAAATTGGACATTTTGATGGTGCTGTAACACCAGATGTAGATACTTTTAGAGATTCTTTAGATATTATAGAAGAAGATTTAAAAGACAACAAAGAAGATAAGAATTTATTGATGTATTGTACCGGCGGAATTCGTTGCGAAAAAGCATCTGCGTATTACAAACACAAAGGTTTTAAAAACGTATTTCAACTAGAAGGCGGTATTATCGAATATACGCGTCAGGTAAAAGAAGAAGGAATCGAAAATAAATTTATTGGTAAAAACTTTGTATTCGATCATAGAAGAGCAGAACGTATTACAGATGATGTAATTTCTAATTGTCACCAGTGTGGTAAAGCGTGCGACGAGCATACAAATTGTGCTAATGAAGCATGTCATTTATTATTTATACAATGTGATGAATGTTCAGAAAAGATGGAAAACACCTGTTCTACAGATTGCCAAGAAATTATTCAGTTATCTTACGAAGAACAAAAAGAACTTCGAAAAGGGAAGGGAAATAGCAATAAAATCTTTAAAAAAGGACGTTCTGAGAAATTAAAGTTTAAGAAGTAAAGTTAAAAACGATATTTGAAAGCTCTCAATTTTTGAGAGCTTTTTTTATGGATTAAATTTTAAAATATATCTGAATTCAAAAAAGATTATCAGTGAAATTAAATTATACGCTTACTAATTATTTACCTACAAATTCTAATAACAGATAAATTAAAACTACTGTTTACAGTAATTTCGTTTTAAAATTAAATATCAGTTCTCTTAAACTTATAAAAAGCTATTTTTTCATTCTTTAAGAATGCGTATATTTACGAATTAGACAAAATTAAGTGGTGTTTTTATACTTGCTTGATAATCAAAATTATGAACTTAAAGATTCTTAATTTTTATGTAATTTAAAGAGGTTTTTTGATGTAAAACGTTTAATTACTAAGAGTTAAAAATTATAAAATATAAATCACATGGCATGTGGAAGTTGCGGTACAACAGAAAATGGTGTACCAAAAGGATGTAAGAGTAATGGTAATTGTGGTAGTGGAACCTGCGGAAGTGGTAGTAATAAATTAGCTGTTTTCGATTGGCTTTCTAACATGACGTTACCAACCGGACAAGAACGTTTTAATATTTTTGAAGTCCGTTTTAAAAACGGAAGAAAACATTTTTACAAAAATGTAGATAATTTACCCATAACAATGGGAGATATTGTTGCTGTAGAAGGAAATCCTGGGCACGATATTGGTACCGTTTCTTTAGCCGGAGAATTGGTAAAAGTGCAAATGAAAAAGCGCAAAATTACCGCAGATCACGAAGACGTTAAAAAAATCTACAGAAAAGCAAGTCAAAGAGATATCGATATTTGGCAACAAGCAAGAGGTAAAGAAGAAGAAACTCAAAGAAGAGGAAGAGAAATCTTAGGTCGCTTAGGTTTGCAAATGAAATTATCTGATGTAGAATATCAAGGAGATGGTAACAAAGCTACTTTTTATTACACAGCAGATGCAAGAGTAGATTTTAGACAATTAATTAGAGATTTGGCAAGTGCATTTTCTATTCGTGTAGAAATGAAACAAGTTGGTGCAAGACAAGAAGCAGCAAGACTTGGTGGTGTTGGTTCTTGTGGTAGAGAGTTGTGTTGTTCTACTTGGTTAACAGATTTTAGAAAAGTAACAACATCTGCAGCGCGTTATCAGCAATTATCTTTAAATCCGCTAAAGTTGGCAGGACAATGTGGAAAATTAAAATGCTGTTTAAATTTTGAATTAGACACGTATTTAGATGCCTTAAAAGCGTTTCCGAAACAAGATGTAGTTTTAAAGACAGAAAAAGGAGATGCCGTTTTTGTAAAGATGGATATTTTTAAAGGACATCTTTGGTATACTTATAAAGAAGAACGTTTTAAGTGGTTTCGTTTAACTTTAGATCAAGTCTTAGAAATTATAGATTTAAATAAAAATAACGAAAAATCTGCTACGTTAGAAGAATATGAATCTGATGTAGAAATTCCTGTAAAAGTAGATTTTGAAGATGCTGTTGGGCAAGATAGTTTAACAAGGTTTGATGCGCCAAAAACTAGCAAAAGAAGAAGAAATAATAGAAATAAGAAAAAGAAAAAACCTGTTGCAGATGCGGCAAGCACAACGCAACAAAAACCAAACGCTAGAAAGAAACCGCAAGCAAAACCCGCCGCAAAAAAAGGAAACAGGCAACCACAAAAAAATAAGCCACAACAACAAGGGCAAGCACAAGGACAGCAAAAACAAAATAAACCAAAGCAGAAACCTAAGCCAAGACAAAAACCTGTTGCTAAAAATACAGATGCTACAAAACCGATTGCAAAAGCGAATGCAAATACAAACAAACCAAAGGTAGAAGGTAAAAGGCCAAACAAACCAAGAAGAAATAATAGAAATCGTAAAAACAATACGCCTAAGAATGGAAACGATTCAGAAAAATAAAATATTACTTTTTGTAGGTTTTTTCTTTTTGATGATTTCTTGTCAAGACGTATCCGAGTTTAATCAATATAAAACATTAGAAGATGGTTCTTGGAAATCGAACCAAGATTTAACGTTTAATTTTGAAGTTAAAGATACGATTCGACCAAAAAATTTGTTTATCAATATTAGAAATAATAACGAATACGAATACAGTAATTTGTTTATAATAACAACTTTAAAGTTTCCAAATAACACAACAGTTATAGATACGTTGCAATATGAAATGGCAGATGAAAAAGGGGTGTTTTTAGGTAGTGGATTTTCGAGTATCAAAGAAAATAAATTATTTTATAAAGAAGAAAAAGTTTTTCCTACTTCTGGAAATTACGTTTTAAGTGTAAAACAAGCAATGCGAAAAAACGGAGAAATTAACGAGATTAAAAATTTAAAAGGAATTTTAGACGTTGGTTTAACTATTGAAAAAATTAATGAATAATGGTAAAAAAAGAAACTACAAGTTTTAAAAAATATTTAAAATGGTTCTGGGGAATTGTTTTAGGAGGTTTTACACTAATCTTATTGTTGTTTTTGTATACAGCCTGGGATCCTTTTGATGCTTTACCATCTTTTGAAGAATTAGAAAATCCGCAGACCAATTTAGCAACAGAAGTTATTTCTATTGATGGTAAAACAATAGGAAAATATGCAACAGAAAACAGAACGCCAATTACTTTTAAAGAGTTGCCAACAAATTTGGTAAATGCATTAGTTGCTACAGAAGACGAGCGTTTTTACGAACATTCTGGTATTGATTTTAGAGGAACAGCAAGAGCTGTAGTAAAGTTAGGCGCTGGCGGTGGTGCTAGTACAATTACACAACAACTGGCTAAAAATTTATTTACTAAAAGAGCTTCTGGTAACAAAATAAAAAGAGTTATACAGAAAGCAAAAGAATGGATTGTTGCCATCAAATTAGAAAGACAATATACAAAGCAAGAAATAATTGCAATGTATTTAAATACGCAAGATTTTATTTTTAGAGCAGTAGGTATTCGATCTGCTTCAAGAATTTATTTTGGTAAAGAAGCTAAAGATTTAGATTTACAAGAAGCAGCAATTATTGTTGCGATGTTAAAAAACCCGAGACAATACAATCCGCATAGAGAAATCTCAAAAAAGAAATCTTTAAATAGAAGAAATGTGGTTTTTGCTCAGATGTATAAAAATAGTTTTATCACAGAAGAAGAAAAAGATTCATTGCAAAAATTACCTTTAAAAATTAACTTTACTCCAGAAAGTCACAGTGATGGTTATGCTACCTATTTTAGAGGGCACTTACAAAAAGTGATGCGTAAATGGGTAAAAGAACACCCAAAACCTAACGGAGAAGAGTATAATATTTTTGAGGATGGATTAAAAATCTATGTAACTTTAGATTCTAGAATGCAACAGTATGCAGAAGAAGCCGTAAATGAGCATATGGCAAATTTGCAGAAATACTTTTTTAAAGAACAGAAAAATAATAAAACGGCTCCTTTTTTAGATATTGAAAAAAGCCAAGTTGCCGGAATTTTAAATAGAGCTAAGAAAAACTCTGAAAGATATAAGCGATTAAAAAAAGCAGGAAAATCTTCAAAATATATAGATGAAGTTTTTAAGAAAAAAACTGCAATGAAAGTGTTTTCTTATAAAGGAGATATTGACACAATTATGTCTCCAAACGATTCAATTAAATATTATAAATACTTTTTACGTTCTGGTTTATTATCAATAGAACCACAAACAGGGCACATTAAGGCTTGGGTTGGTGGCGTAAATTATAAACACTTTAAGTTTGATGCAGTAGAACAACAAAAAAGGCAAGTAGGTTCTACCTTTAAGCCATTTGTATATGCAACTGCAATTAATCAATTAAAATTGTCACCATGTACAGAGTTTCCTAATATTCCTTATACGATTCCGCAAGGAAAATACGGAATTCCAGAAGCTTATACACCAGAGAATTCTAACTCTAAGTATGGCGGAATGTTAACGCTTAAAGAAGGTTTAGCAGGTTCTGTAAATACAATGTCTGCAAGATTAGTAGATATGGTTTCTCCAGAAAATGTTGTTCGATTGGCAAAGTCTGCGGGTATCGAAACTGATATACCGGCAAATCCTTCTATCGCTTTAGGTGCTGTAGATTTATCATTATTAGAAATGGTTAGTGCTTATTCTACTTTTGCAAATAGAGGTTTGCGCGTTAGCCCTATGATTATTACAAGAATAGAAGATAAAAACGGAACAGTTTTAGAAGAATTTACACCAAAAACACAAGAAGTTTTAAGTGAAGAATCTTCTTATGTTGTTTTAAATCTTTTAGAAGGTGTAACTCAATCTGGTTCTGGTGCAAGATTACGTTCGGGCTATACAGCTTATCCAAAAATTGTAACGGGTTTTCCATATAAATTTACGAATGCAATTGCAGGAAAAACGGGTACAACTCAGAATCAATCAGATGGTTGGTTTATGGGTGTTGTGCCAAATTTGGCAACTGGAGTTTGGACTGGTGGAGAGGATAGATCTACGCATTTTCCGGGTATTGGTTACGGGCAAGGAGCAACTATGTCTTTACCTTCTTGGGCTTTATTTATGCAAAAATGTTATGCTGATAAAAGTTTAAAAATTAGTAAAGCAGAATTTGATAAGCCAGAAAACTTATCGATAAATATCAATTGCGAAGAAGATACAGATGATAAGGATGATAAAGAAGAAGAGGTTGTGCCAGAAGAAGATACAGACTTTTAATTTTTATTCTTATCAATACTAAAAATAATAACTTATAAAATTTAATTTTATGATTAATAAAAAAGTTAAAAATGTACAAGAAGCCTTACAAGGTGTGAAAGACAAAATGACCTTTATGTTAGGTGGTTTTGGTTTGTGTGGTATTCCGGAAAATGCAATTTCAGAATTGGTAAAATTAAATGTTAGAGATGTTACATGTATTTCTAACAATGCTGGTGTAGATGATTTTGGTTTGGGTTTATTACTTCAAAATAAACAAATAAAAAAGATGATTTCTTCTTATGTTGGCGAAAACGACGAGTTTGAAAGACAAATGTTGTCTGGTGAATTGGAAGTAGAATTAACGCCACAAGGAACTTTAGCAGAAAAATGTAGAGCTGCACAAGCAGGTTTCCCTGCATTTTATACGCCAGCAGGTTACGGTACAGAAGTAGCAGAAGGCAAAGAAACAAGAGAATTTGATGGTAAAATGTATGTTTTAGAACCCGCTTTTAAAGCAGATTTTGCTTTTGTAAAAGCTTGGAAAGGTGATGCAGCAGGTAATCTTGTGTTTAAAGGAACCTCTAGAAACTTTAATCCAAATATGTGTGGTGCAGCTACAATTACTGTTGCAGAAGTAGAAGAATTGGTAGAAGTTGGTGAGTTAGATCCAAACAATATTCATATTCCAGGAATTTTTGTACAAAGAATTTTTGAAGGAAAAGATTACGAGAAAAGAATTGAACAACGAACTGTAAGACAAAGAAGCTAATTATGTTAGATAAAAACGGAATTGCGAAAAGAATCGCACAAGAAGTTCAAGACGGATTTTACGTTAATTTAGGTATCGGTATTCCAACGTTAGTTGCCAATTATGTTAGAGAAGATATCGAAGTAGAATTTCAATCTGAAAATGGAGTTTTAGGTATGGGACCTTTTCCTTTTGAAGGCGAAGAAGATGCAGATATTATAAACGCAGGTAAACAAACAATAACCACATTGCCAGGAGCAAGTTTTTTTGATTCTGCAACTAGTTTCTCAATGATTAGAGGTAAACATGTAGATTTAACAATTCTTGGTGCTATGGAAGTTGCCGAAAACGGTGATATTGCCAACTGGAAAATTCCAGGAAAAATGGTAAAAGGAATGGGCGGCGCAATGGATTTAGTAGCATCTGCAGAAAACATTATTGTAGCCATGATGCATTCTAATAAACGTGGTGAATCTAAAATTTTAACAAAATGTTCTTTACCATTAACCGGCGTAGGTTGTGTTACTAAAGTGGTAACTAATTTGGCGGTTTTAGAGGTAAAAGATAACGCATTTCATCTTTTAGAAAGAGCACCAGGAGTTTCTGTAGAAGAAATACAAAATGCTACAGAAGGTACTTTGGTTGTAAACGGAGAAATTCCGGAAATGAATATTTAGAAAGAACAATAACCTTTTTACTTAAAAAGAACATGACTTTATTTAAAAAATTATATTGGTTGATAAATCCATTATTAATGGTTGTTTTTATGCTGATTTTAGAAAAGCTTTTTAAATTAGAGAACATCGTTTTAAGTACTTCAATTGCTGTTTTACTGGCGTTTTTATTATCTCCGAAAGTTGTAATTGTAGAAAAGCAACATGGGCCAGAAGAGCAAATTAAGTGGTTGTTTTTTAAAAAGATAGTGAATAAAAAACTATAGAAAGATATAAAAATGAAGATAATATCTTATAACGTAAACGGAATTAGAGCCGCTTTAAAAAAGGGTTTTATAGAATGGTTAGAAGCAGCACAACCAGATGTACTTTGCATTCAAGAAACAAAAGCACATAAAGAACAATTAGATTTGTCTGTTTTCGAAGACGCAGGTTACAAATACCATTATTGGTTTTCAGCTCAAAAAAAAGGATATTCTTCAGTAGCAATTCTTTGTAAAGAAAAACCGAATCATATAGAATATGGTACAGGTATAGAAACCATGGATTTTGAAGGAAGAAATCTTCGAGTAGATTTTGATGATGTTTCTGTAATGAGTATGTATTTGCCTTCTGGTACAAATTCTGATAGACTTAGTTATAAGTTTAATTACATGGATGAAATTCATGAGTATCTTAATAATTTAAAACAAGAAATACCAAATCTAGTTATTTGTGGTGATTATAATATTTGTCACGAGGCAATTGATATTCATAATCCTAAAATGAAAGGTGTTTCTGGGTTTTTACCAGAAGAAAGAACTTGGTTAGGTAATTTTATCGATAATGGTTTTATAGATAGCTTTCGTTATTTAAATCCAGAAAAACAACAATATTCTTGGTGGAGTTACAGAGCAAATTCAAGAGCAAACAATAAAGGTTGGCGTTTAGATTATGCAATGGTTACAGCACCTTTAAAAGACAAGATTTCTAGAGCTTATATTTTGTCAGAAGCCAAACATTCCGACCATTGCCCAATCGCAGTAGAATTAGATTTATAGAATTTTAATGAGAAATTTTTTAGTAGTATTTTTTATAGCAACCAGTGTTTTTGCACAATCACCTAAAGATTCAACTTACAAGAAAATAACAAAAGCAGATTTATTTTCTGATTATGATATTGTTTTGATAGATAGCTTGTTAATGGATTCTAAATACAAGTCTCCGTTATACGAAACATCAACATATATTATAAAAGATGTAGAAAATAAAGACGTTTCTAATGTTGCTTTAACTACAGAAGTTTTAAAGGAAAGATTGCAAAAAGTAAATGCCAAAACACCTTTTCATATTGCGTATAATCCTGCTTTAGAAAAGGTAATTAAGTCTTATTTAAAATATAGAAAAAGATATTATCCTGCTTTAATGGCGAAAGCAGAATATTATTTTCCGATGTTCGAGCGATATTTAGATCAATTCGATGTTCCTTTAGAAATGAAATATTTGGCAATTGTAGAATCTGCTTTAGATCCTACGGCTAAATCTAGAGTTGGTGCAACAGGTTTATGGCAATTTATGTACACAACAGGTGTGCAATATAATTTAAAAGTTAGTTCTTATGTAGATGAGCGCCAAGATCCGGTTAGAGCAACTATTGCGGCTTGCAAATATTTATCTAATTTGTATACAATTTTTGGTGATTGGGATTTGGCTTTGGCGGCATATAATTCTGGTCCTGGTAATGTAGCAAAAGCAATTAAGCGTTCTGGTGGTTATAGAAATTACTGGAATATTCGCCCGTTTTTACCACAAGAAACAGCAAGTTATGTGCCTGCTTTTTATGCTACAATGTATTTGTTTGAATATCAAAAAGAACATAATTTAATTGCGGCACCACCTCAAATTCGTCATTTCGAAACCGACACAATTCAAATAAAAAAGACAATTAGTTTCGATCATGTTTCAGAAACTACCGGTATAAGTTCAGAGTTAATTCAGTTTTTAAATCCGGCTTATAAGTTAGATATTATCCCTTTTGTAGAAGGAAAAAATTATGCAATTCGTTTACCAAGAAAGAATGCCTTTAATTTTATAGAAAATGAAAATGCAATTTACACTTTAGCAGCAGAAGATGCTTCTAAAAGAGAAAAGCCTTTACCTAAGTATTTTGAAATGGATAAACGTATTCGTTACAAAGTAAAAAGTGGAGATTTTTTAGGTAAAATAGCGAATAAATTTGGTGTTAGAATAAGTGAAATTAAAAGATGGAATAGATTAAAAAATAGTAGATTAAAAGTTGGGCAACGTTTAAGTATTTATCCAAAGAAATTGGCAATACCAAAATCTTCTGTAAAAGTTTCATCAACCAAAAAAAATACAAAAAGTAATAAAAAAGGTGCTTACGACTTGTATACAGTGCAAAAAGGCGATTCACTATGGACGATTTCTAGAAAGTTTAAAAATGTTTCTGTAGATGAAATTAAAAAATGGAATGATATTTGGAGTGCAAAAAGTATTAAACCCGGAACCAAACTTAAAATCTATAAAAGTTAATTATGAAAAAAGCATTAATACTATTTGTAACCGCATTAGTTTTAGTTTCTTGTAAAGGTACAGACAAATATGTACTTAGAGATTCTTTAGGAAAAGTAAACAAAGTTTTAGTTGTAACAAAAGCAAGTGATTGGAACGGAGATTTAGGCTCTGAAATAAGAAATTCTTTTGGTGAAATTTTAGTTGGTTTGCCACAAGCAGAACCTATTCTTTCTGTGTCTCAAATTGCGCCAAATGGTTTTGGTAGCATGATGAAAGTTTCTAGAAACATCATGATTATTGGAGAAGGTGAAAAAGAAGAGTTTTATATTAAAAGAAATGTGTACGCACAACCACAAATAATTGTGTATGTGTATGGTACAGATGATGCGAGTATAAGTAAAGTTTTTAATGAGCATAAGAAAGAAATTATGGCTGCTTATATAGATTCTGATATCAAAATGACTCAAAAGATTTTTGAAAAGAAAAAACTAGATGAATCTCAATTTGAAACTGTAAAAAACTTGGGTATTACTTTTACGGCACCAGATAATTATAATAAAGTTGATGATACAGGAGACTTTTTATGGCTTAGACAGCATTTATTAAGTGGTATTGCAAAAACAGGTAGTAATAATATTTTAGTGTACAGTGTGCCTCTAGAAGATGAAGATAAGGTAGCCGAAAATATTGTAAACGTTAGAAATCAAATAGGAGAGAAGTACATACCAGGTACAAATGAAGAAACTATGCACATGATTACAGAAGAAGCGTATACTCCTTTTACTTCTGAAATGGTTTTAGATGGTAAAAAAACTTTTGAAACGAGAGGTAAATGGGAAGTAAAAAACGATTTTATGGCTGGTCCTTTTTTAAATTATTCTGTAATTGATAAAAAGAATAATAGGATTGTAGTTTTCGAAGGATTTACATATGCGCCTTCTGTTAATAAAAGAGCTTTTATATTCGAGTTAGAGGCAATTGCAAAATCAATGAAAATAAAATAACGATACTTAGTTTATAGACTAAAAAATCCCTTAACAAATTCTGTTAAGGGATTTTTTTAATTATATATAAAAGTAAAGTAGCTTAGTACCCTATTTTTTGTCTTACTCTTTTAAGAACGTCATTTGCAGTTTTTGTTGCTTTTTCTGCTCCAATACGTAATGCATCATCAATTTCATTTTTGTTATTCATATAATGATGATAACGTTCTCTTACTGTCGCAAATTTTTCTAAAATAAGTTCGTACAAAGCTTGTTTTGCGTGCCCGTAACCATAATTTCCACCTTCATAATTAGCTCTCATTTCTGCAATTTGAACATCAGAAGCTAATAACTTGTACAAAGCAAAAACGTTATCTGTATCTGGGTTTTTAGGATCTTCTAAAGCTAAACTATCGGTTTTTATACCCATAATTTGCTTGCGTAATTTCTTATCAGTTAAAAAGATATTGATAGTATTATTTCGAGACTTACTCATTTTTTCACCATCAATTCCTGGTACTAATTTTGTATGCTCTTGTATTTCTGCTTTCGGTAAAACAAACGTTTCTCCAATAATATTGTTCATTCTACTAGCAACATCTCTTGTAATTTCTAAATGTTGTAATTGATCTTTACCAACAGGCACAACTTCTGCATCATATAATAAAATATCTGCAGCCATTAACATTGGGTATGTAAATAAACCTGCATTAACATCTTCTAACCTATCAGATTTATCTTTAAAACTATGTGCTAGAGTTAATCTCTGAAAAGGAAAATAACAACTTAAGTACCAAGTTAATTCTGTAGTTTGTGGTATGTCGCTTTGTCTATAAAAAACAGTTTTATTAATATCTAAACCACAAGCAAGCCAAGTAGCAGCAGTACTGTAAGTGTTTTCTCTTAATTCTTCTCCGTTTTTAATTTGCGTTAAAGAATGCATATCTGCAATAAATAAATAAGCTTCGTTTTCTGGGTTGTTAGCCATTTCTACTGCAGGTAAAATAGCTCCTAATAAATTACCTAAGTGCGGGGTACCTGTACTTTGTACACCTGTTAAAATTCTTGACATTAATTGTATGTTTTAATACTTATAATTCTTCTTTAAAAAACAAAAATAAGGTTTTGATAAGGATAATCAATAAACAAAAAGAATATTAGTATTTTTGATTGATATGAAATTATTTAAGATTCCGTTATTACTTATTTGGCGTTTGTGGTTCTACATTTTAATGTTTGTTTCACTTTTAATTTTCTTTCCTTTTTTATTGATTTTTACAATTAAAGAAGAACATTATCCTATATTCTGGAAGTTTGCTAGATTAATTTCTAAGATTTTAATTTACGGAATGGGTTTTCGTATAGATTTAACTGCGGATGAAAAAATAGACGTTGATAAAAGTTATATGTTTTGCCCTAACCATGCCTCTTTATTAGATCCTTTTGTATTGATTGTATTAAGTAAAAGGCCAATTGTTTTTGTAGGTAAAAAAGAGTTGGTTAAAATACCAGTATTTGGTTTTTTCTATAAAAGAACCGTTATAATGGTAGATAGATCTAGCGTAGAAAGTAGAAAAAGAGTTTTCGAAATGGCTAAAAAAAGACTGCAAAACGGTGTGAGTATGGCTATTTTTCCTGAAGGATTAGTCCCTGAAGAAGATGTTATTTTAGCGCCGTTTAAAAAAGGTGCATTTAGTTTGGCTATTGAGTTTGAAATACCGATTATACCGCAAGTATATTACGATTGTAAGCGTTTTTTTTCTTGGGATATTTTTAAAGGAAGGCCTGGTGTTTTAAGGGTTCATCAGTTTAAATTTATAGAAACAAAAGGTTTAAATGTGTTAGAAGATATGAAGGTTTTGAAAAATAAAACCTTTAATATTATTTTTGAAGCTTTGCAGGCTGATAAAAAATATATGAAAGATACAAATAGAAAAATATGAGCGAAAAATTAAATCCAATTTATACAAGTACCGAAGAAAAACTAAATATTTGGTCTCACGGATTCGGTTTGGTGTTAAGTATAATTGCTTTTCCTTTTTTGATTTTAAAAGCATTTGAATATGATGGTTTTTGGAAACCTACAAGTTTTATAGTTTATGGTGTAAGCATGATATTGTTGTATGCTGCATCTACTTTTTATCATGCAGCAAAAGATCCCAAAAAAAGAAGGCGTTTAAATATATTTGACCACGCTGCTATTTATGTATTAATTGCAGGAAGTTACACACCTTTTTGCTTGGTAGGTTTAGATTCTTCACTAGGTAATTACATGGCTATATTTGTTTGGATTTTTGCATTGATTGGCATCATATTGAAATTATTTTTTACAGGTAAATTTGATAAATTATCTACCGCAATGTATTTACTTATGGGATGGCAAGTAGTTTTTTTTATTTCGCCTTTAATAGATAGTCTGTCTTCGTTTAGTTTAAATTTTCTTTTTTATGGGGGTATTTCTTATAGCATTGGTGCAGTTTTATATTCCATTAGAAAGATGCCGTATAATCATGCAATTTTCCATTTATTTGTTTTAATAGGAAGTTTTTGTCATTTTTTATCAATATATAATCTATTATAAATATTAGGTTAATTTATTAATAACTTAATAAATGACTGCTTTACAGTTGTTTAGTTTTGTTTTTTTGATGATTTAATGACAAATTCTTAAAACAAGGTAATTATTTTGTTAAATGTTAAAAAAACTTTAATTTTGTGTCGCTCATAAAAAAGTTAACATTTGTTAATGGATTTTTGAGTATTTATAAATTTATTTAGGGGGTAGGTTTATTAAATTTCCTCGAACAGCAAGTTCGAGGTTTTTTTATATCCAATTTTTAAAAGGAAATTTGCTAATATTTGAGTTATAGTATTTTACGTCTCCTGTAACTTCTTTACCCAACCAATTTGGTTTTTCAATTTGTTGATTTTCAGAAGTTAGTTCTACTTCAGCAATTATCAAACCTTTATTGTCGCCATTAAATTCATCAACTTCAAAAGTTAAAGATTCGTAAGAAACCAAATATCTATGCTTTTCTATGATGCCTGGTTCGCATAATAGAAATAAATTTTCAGCTTCTTTTACATCAACTTCTTTTTCCCATTCAAATCTTGTGGTGCCTTCTAAATTAGATTTTCCTTTGATAGTTAAAAAAGCTTTGTCGTCTGCAATTCTAACTCTTACGGCTCGGTTTTTATCAGAATTTAGATACCCTTGTTTAATATATTTTTTTTCGAAACTTTCTGTTTTAAAGTTTAAGTTTTTTACCAAAAACTTTCTTTCTATTTCTATACTCATAAAACGTGCTGTATTTTGTACTAATGTAATGTGTTTTAGCGTTATTGTAACAATAAATAAATATCTTTGATTATTAATTTTATCTTCATGAAAAAAATAGTAACTCTTTATATATTCATTATCTCTTCGATAATATTTTCTCAAACAGATTACAGTGATTCTTGGGAAGATTTCTATTCGTACAATAATGTTAAAGATTTTACAAAGGTAGATAATGTAATTTATGCATTGGCAGATAATGCTGTTTTTACCTACAATGTTTTAACTGGCGATATTGATAAACTATCTTCTGTACAAGGTTTGTCTGGAGAGTCTACAACATCAATTTATTATAATAAAACGTATCAAAGATTAATTATTGGTTACGAAAATGGTTTGGTAGAAGTTGTAGATAATGATGGTTCTATTACAATTTCATCAGACATTGTTAATTTTAGTCAATCTGGAGAAAAAAGTATCAATCATATATCAGAACACGGTAATAAACTTTTTTTAGCAACACCTTTTGCCATTGTAGTTTATGATATAGAAAAGTTAGAATTTGGCGATACTTATTTTATAGGTAACAATTCTACATCAATAAAAATTAATGAAACATTAGTAAATAATGATGTTATTTACGCAGCTACAGATTCTGGTGTTTTTAAAGCTGATGTTAACAGTACTTTATTAATAGATTATAATAATTGGGAGCAGCAATTTGATGGCAGAAGTTTTAAATCGATCTCATTTTTAAATAACTTGTATGTATCAGAAAATAGAAATTTATATGCATACGATGGTAATGCTTTAAATCAAATACGAAGTTTTTCAGAAAATATTTTAGCAACAAAAGCATCAGAAACACATTTAAATATTGCTTTAAGTAAAAGTGTTGTCGTTTTAAATACAACTATGGGGATTCAGGCAACTTTTACTGCAAATTCTAGTTTAGATTATAGCGTAAACACTAGTTTTTTTGAAAATAACTTGGTTTATATCGCAACCAAAGAGTTTGGTGTTTTGGTATCAAATATTTCTAACCCTAATAATTATTTAGAAATTCATCCAGAAGGTCCGCTAGCAAATGATGCTTTTTCAATAGCTTCTGCAAATAATAATTTATGGATTGTTTACGGAGGTTATAACTCGGTGTATGGGCCAACTTTTAACAAAGCAGGATTTAGTCATTTTAACGGAGAAAATTGGTTAAATACCAACTACAATCCTAGTTTTCCGGTAACAGATTTAAGTTATGTTACAATAGATCCTAACCAAGAAAATAAAGTTTATATAAGTTCTTTAGGCGATACAAGTAACACAAATAGTGTTGCTACTGGTGGTTTAATGGTTGTAGAAAATGATGAAATTACTACGTTTTACAATCAATTAAATAGTCCGTTACAAGATATAGAAGCATTAGATCCTAACAGAGTAACTATTAGAGTTGTTGGTTCTGCAATAGATAGCCAAGGTAATTTATGGGTAACAAATATTGGTGTGCCAAACGAACTTAAAAAATTATCTACCAATGGGCAATGGTCTAGTTTTGATATGAGTTCTGTAAAAACCAATGCTGCATTTGGTTTAAGTGAAATGGCAATAGATAGAAACAACAGTATTTGGTATGGTTCTAGAAATAACGGAGTTTTTGTGTTTAATGAAAACGGAAACCGAAAAAAATCTTTAATAGCAACACCTAATTTGGGTAATTTACCAGACGCTTCTGTAGTTACTGTTGCTGTAGATAAAAGCAATAGAGTTTGGTTGGGTACAAAATCTGGTTTGGTAGTTTATTCTAATGCATCTGGAGTTTTCGAAGAGACAGTTACCAATGCAAATCCTGTAATTATTTTAGATGACGGAATTCCGAAAAAATTAGGAGGAGATCAAGCAATTAATAGTATTTCTGTTGATGGCGCAGATAATAAATGGATTGGAACTGATAACGGAGGCGTGATTTACACAAACCCAAGCGGGCAAACAACATTGGCTAATTTTAGTAAGCAAAATTCGCCTTTACCATCTAACCGAATATTAAAAATTAGCGTAGATACTTCTACAGGTAAAGTATATTTTGCAACAGATAAAGGTATTGTAGCTTACAATAGTAAAGTTGCGCCTTTTGGTGATGTTTTAGGTGAAGTTTATGCGTATCCAAATCCTGCCTTAAAAAATCATGAAACTGTAACAATAGATGGCAGAAATGGTACACATTTACCAAAGGGTACAAATGTTAAAATTGTAGATGTAGCAGGTAATCTAGTTTATGAAACGAATGTTGTAGAAGGGCAAGAGCTTCAAGGTGGTAAGGTAGTTTGGAACAAAGAAAATTTATCTGGTAGAAAAGTTGCTTCTGGTATTTACATTGTGCTGCTTTCTAATGATGATGCATCAGAAACATCAATAACCAAAATAGCAATTGTAAACTAATAATGGCTGCAATTAAAACAAAAGCTATTGTTTTAAGTAGTTTAAAATATAGCGATACTAGTTTAATAGTTAAATGTTTTACATATGAAGATGGTTTAAAATCTTACATTATTAAAGGGATTTTAAAAGCAAAAAAAGGCGGAATTAAAGTTGCTTATTTTCAACCTTTAACACAATTAACAATTGTAGCAAATCATAATAATAAAAGTACTTTAAATACACTTAAAGAAGTGCAGGTTTTAAATCCGTATACTTCTATTTACAGAGATATAGTTAAGCAATCTGTTGTATTGTTTATTTCTGAAGTGTTGTCTAACAGTATTCAAGAAGAAGAAAGTAATACATCTTTTTACAATTATTTAGAGGCAGGATTAAATTGGTTAGATTCTCATGATAAAATTGCCAATTTTCATTTACTTTTTCTTTTAAATGCATCTCGTTTTTTAGGCTTTTATCCTGATACTACAAATGATTCTTTATTTGGCTTCGATTTATTAAACGGAAGTTTCTCAGAATCAACGCTTGACGCTAATGTTATTTCTGGTAACGAATTTTATCAATTTAAAAAGCTGTTAGGCATAAATTTTGATAGTATAGAAAACGTATCTTTCAGTAAAAATGAAAGACAAATGGTGTTAAAAACCATAATAAGATATTTTGAATTACATTTGGATGGCTTTAGAAAACCTAAATCATTACAAATTTTAGAAGCAGTTTTTAATTAATGAAGAAATTTTTACTTACAATCGTTTTTTTTGTCACAGGCATAACTTATGCACAAGAAGTTAAAGTTTTAGACAAGCAAACAGGTAAAATTGTTAAAAATGTTAGTGTTTTTAATGATAACCAAACAATTAATCTAACTACCAATAAGTTTGGTTTGGTAGATGTTTCTGATTTTAAAGAGAATGAATATGTTGTTTTCTCTCACTTAGCATACGCTGTTTTCAGAGTCAAAAAATCTGTGCTAAAGAGCAAGAATTATGTTATTTCTTTGGCAAAAGAATCAGAGCAGTTAGATGAAGTTGTACTTTCATTATTTAAAAAAGAAGAAAAAGCATACAGGATAGCAGAACAGGTTGCGGTTTTAAATACTAAAGATATTCAAAATGTATCACCACAAACGTCTGCAGATTTATTGGCAACAATACCTGGCATAAAAGTTCAAAAATCTCAATTTGGTGGCGGAAGTCCGGTGATTAGAGGTATGGAATCTAATCGCGTTTTATTAGTTGTAGATGGTGTTAGAATGAATAATGCAATTTATAGAAAAGGACATTTACAAAGTTCTATTACGGTTACACCAAATATTTTAGATAAAACAGAAGTAGTATTCGGACCATCCTCTGTTCTTTACGGTTCAGATGCTTTAGGAGGTGTTATTCATTATTATACAAAAACACCAAAGTTATCAGAAGAAAAGGAAGTTAAAAGTCAGTTTTTTTCTAGGTTTTCTACTGTTAATCATGAAATCACTACAAATGTTACTGCGGAAATTAGAAACAAAAATTGGGCTTCTTTAACCAGTGTTTCTTACAGTGATTTTGGCGATTTAAAAGCTGGTGAAAATAGGAGGCATGGTTTTGATGATTGGGGAAAAGTATTCTTTTATTCTGAAAATATTAACGGAAATTATAAAGAGAATCCTACACCAAATTTAGATCCAAATTTGCAAAGAAATACAGGTTACAATCAAACAGATGTTTTGCAGAAGTTTTTTGTGCCTTTAAATAAAAACGCAGATTTAAAAATTAATTTACAATACTCTACTACATCAGATATACCAAGGTTTGACAGGTTAACAGAATTAAGTGGCGGAACGTTAAAATTTGCAGAATGGTATTATGGTCCGCAAGAACGATTGTTAATTTCGTCTCAATTATTATTTGATGCCAACAAAAATTGGTTAGAAAAAGGAGTTATTACTGCAGCGTATCAGAACCTGCAAGAAAGTAGAATCCAAAGAAAATTTGGTAGTTTAGAGCGTTCTTATAGAGAAGAATCTGTAGATGTTTTTAGTTTGAATGGAGATTTTTCTGTGTCTTTAACAGAAGATAAAAAAAGAACACTTTCTTATGGTTTTGAATTGGCTTATAACGACGTTGGTTCAAATTCTTACGGAAGAGAATTAAATATAGAAAACAATCAAATTAATGGTTTTTCTAACAATTTTAAAGTACAATCTCGTTATCCTGATGGTGGAAGCAGTTATTTGAGTTCTGCTGTTTATGTTGATTATAGACAAGATCTTAGTGCTAAATCTACTTTAAACTCTGGCTTAAGATTTACAAACACCCATTTAGAAGCAAAATGGATAGATCAAACATTTATTCAGCTACCAGAAACAGATATTGAAGCAAATCATTCTGCAGTTACGGCAACTTTAGGTTACGTTTTTAAACCTAATAAAAATTGGCAAATAAATAGCGTTTTATCATCTGGTTTTAGATCACCAAACATAGATGATGTTGGTAGAGTTAGAGAAAAATCTGGCAATGTTACAGTGCCAAATATCAATGTTACACCAGAATATGCGTATAGTGCAGAACTAGGTATTCAAAAATACTTTAATAACAAAAGATTTCGATTTGGTGCAAATGTCTATTACACATTATTAGATAATTATATTCAAAGAGATTTTGTTTACAACGCAGACGGTAGTGTACAACAAGTAGAGTTTGATGGCGAATTTGGAAACGCTGTTTCTAATCAAAATAAAGAAACTGCTTATATTACTGGATTTACAGCAAACTATTTAGGTAAAATTTCTGATGTTTGGAATACAACAGGATTTATTACGTACACAAAAGGACGTACCTACGACACAGAAGAACCAATGTCTTCTATTCCGCCATTATTTGGTCAATTTGGTGTAAACTATAAAGTAAATAAAATAGAATTAGGTGCAGCTGTTAGATTCAATGCCAAAAAAGAAATAGAAGATTTTAATATTACAGAAGGTATCGATAACCACGATTTAACGCCAATTGTTAACGAAAACGGTGCTACAGCAACAGATATTTACTTTGGTACACCAAGTTGGGCTACTTTAGGCTTAAATGGTAGATATGCAGTTAATAATAATGTATCTGTGCAAGCAAGATTAGATAATTTACTAGACGAACATTATATAGAATTTGCTTCTGGTGTTGCTTCTCCTGGTAGAAACTTATCAATTTCTTTAATGGCTACTTTTTAAGTTTTTTCTTTTTTCCTTCATCCGTAAAGTTTTCGTTTAAAGCTTTTTCTGTTTTTACGATACTTACAATTACAGATAAAAATACAAAAGCCATTGGTTGCCAAGTTAAATTAGCGTTTAATAAAGTGGTAAACGCTAAGCAAGCAATAAAAGACAACCCTGCGTAAATTAACAGACTTCTATTAAAAGTGCTGTTTGCAAAATCCCAAATTTGCTGATTTTGCATCGCTTTAGGTGTTTTATAGCCGTAAATGCTATTAATTTTTTTGGGTGGAAATTTCCAAAAAATTATACTTAATAAAAACAGTAAACCGTTGGTTGTTAATATGTATAATAAAGCATCGTTCATAATTATTTCTTTTTAGGTCTTAACAATCCTTCTTGTGCAAAAGATGCTATTAATTTACCGTCTCTTGTAAAAATATTTCCTCTAGATAAACCTCTAGCGCCAAAAGCATTTGGTGATTCTGCTGTAAAAAGCATCCAATCGTTAAAGTCAAAATCTCTAAAAAACCACATAGAATGATCTAAACTTGCAGTTTGCGTATTACCAAAATTATACTTGCTTGCATTTGGATTAAAAGCTGCATTAAGTATGTTATAATCAGAAATATATGTAAGAATTTCTAGTTTAGTTCTAAAATCTAGGTTTTCAGGTTTACCTTTTAAGCGAAACCAAACTTGCTCTGTAGGTGGCAAGTTTTTTGGGTCTAAAGGATTTGGAACTCTAACAGGTTTAAACTCTATTGGTCTTTTAACGTTTAAAAATTCTTTAGTAGATTTTGGTAAGAAATCTCCAAATTTAACCAACATATCATCCCAACTTAAAAGTTCTTCGGGTTGTTTTATGTCTTTATCAAAATTAGCTTGATGCTCAAAACCATCTTCTTGCTGATGAAAAGAAGCTGCAAGTATAAATATGGTTTTATCATGTTGTATTGCAGTTACTCTTCTTGTAGAAAAGCTTCCGCCATTTCTAACTTCTTCAACCTTATAATTAATAGGAACATTTAAATCTCCTGCTTCTAAAAAATAACCATGTAAAGAATGTAAAAATCTGTTTTCTGGAATTGTTCTATGAGCAGCATTAACGGCTTGTGCCAAAACTTGTCCGCCAAAAACTTGCGGGCTACCAATAGTATAACTATTACCGCTAAATATATTTTCGCCTACTTTTTCTAGATTTAAAAGTTTTATTAATTCTTGTATAGTTTGCATTTAACTTTGTTTTTTAAAAGGAAATTTTTGTTGAAACGGTGTTGGTTGAACTCTTTGCAAAAATAACTTTAAAATTTTGTTTTTTATAGTTTTCTTATGACGAAGATACATTGTTAAATTTTGTGGTGTTGCGCCTACAGAACTTTTAATCTCGCTTGCTGTTCGTCCGTAATTAATAGTGTTTAAATTGTGTTTTATGGCAATTTCTATATAATTATAAAGCATTCTTTGGTAAATAGCATACGCTCTATTTAATTGATAATCGATACCAACAAAATGTGCATCTAAAGCATTTTTATTAATAACACCAGATATAAAACCAACCACTTCACCATTTAAACAATAGGTTTTTAAAATATAATTTTCACCTAGTTTTTCTTTTAAACTTATGTAAGTTTCTAAATTGAAATCTACCAAATTAAAACTAGCATTGGTAGCTACTTTGGTATACAGAGATTTTATTTTAGGTAAAATATTTTCTATGGATGCAAGCGTAACATCTTCAATTACCAATTCTTTACTCTGTTTAAAAGCTTTTTTTGCTTTTACCCTAAACTTTGTTTTTAATGAAGCTAAATAATCATCAAAATTCAACCAATTTGTATCTAATTTTAAAACCATATTTGGTTCTACTGAAAAAGGATGATAATTGTATAATTTTAACTTGTTTGTTATGTTTATAGAAGCATCGACAAAGTCTTTTATTAAAAAAGCATCAATTTGTTTTTTTAATTTTTTATCAGAATTTACAAAGTGATAAATACTAGCAGCTAGTTCTTTAACTACAGCTTTTTTATCTTGATTATTTTTGATGAACACACCGTGTTCTCCGCTAACAAATGTATTACCACATATTAACAGTTTTAAAGGTTTTGTTTCTGGAAAAAGGTGCAGTTTTCTGCCAATATTCTTTAAAAAATCAAAATTATCTTTTATAGATTTTAAGTGAAAATCTACTATTTTTAAACTAGCAAAAGCAATAGGATTTTTTAAATTATCAACTAAAATAATATAAGAAAATGTAATTTTCGGATGATTTATCTCTAAAGATTTTAAAAACTTTGGATTAAAATATAAGTTGTCTAAACAACCTAACTCTTTTAAGGTTTCAGACGGAATTTCATCAATAGAAGAGAAATAAAGTGCCGTATTTGTATTCGTGCAACAAATCAAATTAATTTATATAATGTGTTAAGTTTTCTGGCCCTTCTAAAATGGTTCTTTTTATTTGCATTGTGCCATTATTGTTGGTTATTATGTGCCACTTTATAAGTGTAATTTCGTTGTTTTCTATTTCTATACCCGTTATAGATCTTGGATGTACGCAGCTACCATCATTAAAAAAAGGGATTTCACTTTTATCGGGAAAACGTGGCCTATGTGTGTGCCCGGTAATCATCATTTGATTATTATTTTCCATAATCCATTTTTCTAGTTTGTGCTCTACTTTTATACGTTCTTTAAAATTTTGAGCCGGACTTGTAGGATCTGAAAAACCTAGAATTTGTAATGGTTTCCATAGTGTTTTTACTAAAAAACTGCTCAATCTCCAAAAAACATAATTAAACCAATCTGCTTGATGTCCGTGTAATAAAAAAATCCCTTTTCCGCTATTTTCATCTTCTAAAATGATTGCTTCAGAAAAAGATGCACCAATTAGTAGCTCTTTTTGTGTATCTGTTACAGAGTCGTAATAATAATGTAAATTCTTACGAATTGTTGCCGGGTTTTTGTATTTCATGTCATGGTTTCCCCAAATAAAATGCAACCTATTATCATCATTAAACTTTTTAAGCAACATGTAAATGTGTTTGTTTGCTCTAAAAATTCTTTCAAAACGTCTGTTTTCCCATAACTCATCGCCATCACCTAATTCTATATAAGTAAAATTATTAGTGTAGTAATGTTCTAAAGCATGCTTAAACATGTTTCTATTTCTAGCAAAATCGTCTGCAAAGCCATTATTACCTCTATGAGAATCACTAAAGAACACAAATTTAGAATCTGTATTAAAACAAATTCTTTTAGCATTTTTAAAAGCACGAGAAATCCTTTTATTAGAAGACATTTATATATTTTTAGATGATATAAAGATGCTAAAAAAAAGTGAGTTTCTAGAAGAACTAATTTTATTAGTAAATTATAACGTTTCTTTAACATAGTTGGTTTTAAACTTTACCAAATAGCTAGAGTCATAAAAAGTATCTTTGTGCCAACCACAAGAAAACTTTTTACGAACTATTAAAAAGTGAAACGAAACCAATTATGAGAAAAGTTATTCTAGCCATTCTAGGAGTATTAAGTATTGCAGGAGCAATATTATTAGGAAATTACCTTATTGATAAGAATCAAAAACCAAAACCAAAGTTTAAAAAACAGATAAAAACTGTATTTGTAGAAAATGTAGAGAATAAAGAAATTCCTATCATTTTATCTGCTAGCGGTAACTTAACTGCAAAAAATAAAATAGAAATTTTCTCTGAAGTACAAGGTGTTTTAAAAACTTCAAATAAATTATTTAAACCAGGAACAAACTATTACAGAGGCGAAACACTTTTAAGTCTTAATAATGATGAGTTTTACGCTAGTTTACAATCTCAAAAAAGTAATTTATATAATTTAATCACTGCTATTTTACCAGATTTAAGATTAGATTATCCTAACGAGTTTAGCAAATGGGAATCTTATTTGAAGGGTTTTAATATGAACAATTCTACACCTAAAATTCCTGAGTTTTCTTCGGATAAAGAAAAGTATTTTATTTCTGGTAGAGGTATTATAACAGCTTATTACAATGTAAAAAATTTAGAAGTTCGTTTGTCTAAATATAAAATTAGAGCACCTTTTTCTGGTATTTTAACAGAAGCATTAGTTAGTCCGGGTTCTTTGGTAAGAGTTGGGCAAAAGTTGGGCGAATTTATTGACCCAAGTGTTTATGAAATGGAAGTTTCTATAAATTCGGAATTTGCAGATTTACTAAAAGTGGGCAATTCTGTATCACTAACAAATCTAGAGAAAACCAAAGAATATACAGGTAAAGTAGTTCGAGTAAACGGTAAAGTAGATCAGGTTTCGCAAACAATTAAAGCGTTTATAGATGTAAAACATAAAGACCTAAAAGAAGGGATGTTTTTAGAAGCAAACTTGGTTGCTAAATCAGAATCTGATGCAATTGAAATTCCTAGAAAATTATTAATAGATAATACCGCAGTTTACACAGTTAAAAACGATAGTATTTTAAGCTTAGTTTCTGTGCAACCTGTATATTTTGGAACAGATAAAGTTGTGATTAAAGGAATCGAAAATGACGCAAAAATTTTAACGCAAACTTTACCAGGAGCTTTCGACGGAATGGTTGTAAAAATTAATAAAAAGAAGTAAACTATGAAAAAAATCATTACTTATTTTATTAAATATCCGGTTGCTGTAAATGTAATGATTCTTGCATTTATTATTTTTGGAGCGGTTGGTGCAATTAGCATGAAATCTTCGTTTTTTCCGCTAGTAGATTCGCAACTTATTCAAATAAGTTTGGCGTATCCTGGTGCTTCACCAGCAGAAATGGAAGAAGGTGTAGTTTTAAAAATTGAAGATAATTTAAAAGGAATTGTTGGTGTAGAAAGAGTAACATCTGTTTCTAGAGAAAACTCTGCAAGTGTAAACATCGAAGTAGAAAAAGGTAAAGATATAGATGTTGTTTTATCTGATGTTAAAAATGCAGTAGATAGAGTTCCGTCTTTTCCTTCTGGTATGGAGCCGGCAGTAATTGCAAAGGTAGAAAGTATAAGACCAACAATAAGTTTTACGGTTAGTGGAGAAAATGTTCCTTTAAAATCGTTAAAACAATATGCTAGAAATGTAGAAAACGATATACGAGGTATCGAAGGAATCTCTCAAGTAGCAATTTCTGGTTTTCCAGACGAAGAAATAGAAATTTCTGTTAGAGAGAACGATTTGCGTTCTTACAATATGTCTTTTACAGAGGTTGCAAATGCCATAAGAAACTCAAATATTTTAATTACTGGTGGTAACATAAAAACATCCGAAGAAGATTATTTAATTAGAGCAAGTAACCGTTCTTATTATGGTGTAGAGCTTCAAAATTTAATAGTTAGAACTTCTACCGATGGTAATATTATTCGATTAAAAGATATTGCAAAAGTTAGCGATACTTGGTCTGAAACGCCAGATAGATTGTATTACAACGGTAATTTAGCAATTAATGTTACGGTAAGTAATACAAATAACGAAGACTTAATTAGTTCTGCAGATAAAATTAAAGAATACATTCATAAATTTAATCAGCAACAACAAAACGTACAATTAAATATTTCTAGTGATGCTTCTATTACACTAAATGGTAGAACTAAATTATTAATAGAAAACGGAGTTGTAGGTATTTTATTGGTGTTGTTTTTCTTAGCGTTATTTTTAAATTTAAGATTGGCAATTTGGGTAGCATTTGGTTTACCTGTAGCATTTTTCGGGATGTTTATTTTTGCTGCTCAGTTTGATGTAACAATCAATGTATTATCATTATTTGGTATGATAATCGTTATTGGTATTTTGGTTGATGATGGTATTGTGATTGGAGAGAATATTTATCATCATTATTACGACTTAGGAAAATCTAAAATAAATGCAGCAATTGATGGAACAATGGAAGTTATTCCGCCAATTGTATCTGCTATTTTAACTACAATTATTGCATTTTCTACATTCTTTTTTGTTGATGGTAGAATAGGAAGTTTTTTTGGTGAAGTTTCTACAATTGTATTATTAACATTAACGGTTTCTTTGGTAGAAGCATTGGTTATTTTACCCGCGCATATTGCACATTCTAAAGCTTTAGAAAGAAAAAGAGAAGAAAACGGAGAAGAGAAAAAAACCAATGTTATCGATGCTTTCTTTACAAAAGTAAACAAAGCAGCAGATAGGTTGTTAATGAAATTAAGAGATACTTTTTACATGCCTTTTTTAAAGTTCTGTTTGCAAAACAAAGTTTTTGCATTGTCTTTACCAATTGCGCTTGTAATATTTAGTATTATGGCAATGAATGCAGGTATTGTAAAACAAGCATTTTTTCCAAGAATAGCAAGTGATAGAGTTCAGATAGCTTTAACAATGCCGCAAGGTACTAACGAGCAAATTACAGATTCTATAATATCGTCTATAGAAGAAAAAGTTTGGTTAACAAACACAGAATACACAGAAAAACAAACAGGTAATATTTCTGTAGTAGAAAATGTTATTAAAAGAATTGGACCTGGTAGTGCAAACGCAACTTTAACGGTAAATCTTTTACCGGGTGAAGCTAGAGATTTCTCGTCACCAGAAATTACAAATTCTATTAGCGATAAAGTTGGTAAAGTTTATGGTGTAGAAAGTTTAACTTTTGGTTCTGGTGGTAATTTTGGTGGAAGTCCGGTTGCTGTTTCTTTATTAGGTAATAATATTAGCGAGTTAAAAGCTGCTAAACAAGAGCTTAAACAAGAGTTAGAAAACAATGCTCTTCTTAAAGATATTGCAGACAATGATCCTGCCGGAATTAAAGAAATTCAAATTACTTTAAAAGATAATGCGTATTTATTAGGCTTGAATTTGCAAGCAATAATGGCGCAAATTAGATATGGTTTCTTCGGATTTCAGGCACAAAGATTTCAAAGAGGTCAAGATGAAATTAAAGTTTGGGTTCGTTATGATAAAAAAGATAGATCTTCTATTAAGAATTTAGATGACATGCGAATTTCTACACCTTCTGGTACTCGAGTTGCATTTTCTGAAATTGCAAATTATACAATAGCTAGAGGAGATATTGCAATAAATCATTTAAAAGGTAAAAGAGAAATTCAAATTACAGCAGATTTAAAAGATCTAGAAACAAGTGCTACAGAAATTTTAGATGATATTAAAACAAGGGTAATGCCAGAAATAATATCTAAATATCCAACAGTTTCACCGTTATATGAAGGTCAAAATAGAGAGGCTAAAAAAACTACAGATTCTGTAAATGTTGTTGGGCCTATTATTTTATTACTAATTTATATTGTAATCGCATTTACGTTCCGTTCTTATAGCCAGCCAATTTTATTAATAATCATGATTCCTTTTAGTATGATTGGTGTTGTTTGGGGTCATTACTTTCATAATTTTCCAATTGGTATTTTATCCTTTTTAGGAATTATTGCCTTAATAGGAATTATGGTAAACGATGGTTTGGTATTAATTGGTAAGTTTAATAATTACCTTAAAGAAGGCATGAAATATGATGATGCTTTAATTGCTGCAGGTCAATCTCGTTTTAGAGCAATATTTTTAACATCTTTAACTACAGTTGCTGGTTTAGCACCTTTATTATTAGAAAAAAGTAGACAAGCACAATTTTTAATACCAATGGCAATTTCAATTTCTTATGGTATTGCAATTGCTACTGTTTTAACGTTGGTTATGTTGCCTATTTTACTTTCTGTATCTAACTCTATTAAAGTAAAGGCAAAGTGGTTAAAAACCGGAGAAGCTGTAACAAAAGAAGAGGTGGAAAGAGCAATTATAGAAGCTAAAGTAGATGAAGAAGAACAAACTCTTAAGATTAATTCAAAAGAAGAATAATATGAGATTGGTAAGAAAAACAATATTAGCAGTCGTTTTTTTATCGACTTTACAAATGGTTTCTCAAGAAATTTTAACCAAAGAAAAAGCGTTAGAAATAACATTAGAAAATAATTTCGGAATTAAAATTGCCAAGAATAACTTAGAAATTGCAGAGAACAATACAAGTATTTACAATACAGGTAAATTACCAACTGCAACTTTTAATTCTGGTGCAAATTATAGTAGAAACAATCAAAGTTTAATTTTTACGGATAGAGATACTGGTGATGATTCTGAAATATCTGGTAATGGTGTTGTAGCAAAAACATACAATGCATCACTTGCTGTAAACTATACAATTTTTGATGGTTTTGGTCGTAAATATAATGTAGAGCAATTAAAAGAAACCTATAATTTAACAGAGTTACAAGCCAGAGAAACGATAGAAAATACATATTTGCAATTGTTTACAACGTATTTTCAAATTGCTCGTTTATCAGAAAATACAGACAACTTAACAGAAGCACTTACCATTTCTAAACAGCGCTTACAACGTGCCCAATATCAATATGATTATGGTCAATCTACCAAATTAGAGTTTTTAAACGCGCAAGTAGATGTAAATAATGATAGTATTTCTTTAATCGCAGCAAAACAACAATTAAACAATGCAAAACGTGGTTTAAATGTTATTTTAGGTAAAAAAAACGATGCAAATTTTTCTGTTGAAACAGAAGTGACTTATAATAAAATGTTAAGCTTTAATGATTTAAAAAATAAAACATTAGAAAATAATTCGCTTTTAAAACAGAATGAAAAAAACATTGCTATAAGTGAGTTTAATATCAAAATTAACAAAGCAAGTTATTTACCGTCTTTAAATTTTAATGCTTCTTATGGTTATAATAGAACCAGAAACGAGAATTTAATCAATCCTTTTGGGGCAAAATTAATTACGTCTGATGGTTTAAATGCGGGTGTTAATTTATCATGGAATATTTTTGATGGAGGTTCAACAAAAACAAGAATTGCCAATTCTAAGATTGCTTTAGAAAATCAGCAAATACTTTTAGAACAACAAAAAATAACAATAGAAAATAATCTAAAGAATACTTGGGAAAATTATCAAAATCAGTTATTTATTTTAAAAGCTCAAGAAACAAATGTTTTAACTACAGAGAATAACTTTAAAAGAACACAAGAGCGCTACAAACTAGGGCAAGTAACCTCAATAGAGTTTAGACAAGCTCAAATAAATCTTATAAACTCTAAAACGGCATTAAATAATGCAAAATATGATGCGAAATTAATTGAACTTCAATTATTACAATTAAGCGGAGATATTTTAAACGTAGATTTTTAAAACCTGATTTATATCATAAATTTTAAAGTCTATAGTTTTTAGTTTTGTAGCAAACTTAAAATTATGGACTTTTTAAATTTTCCGCTAGTTTCTTGGGTAAACGGTACAGTTATGATTGGTGTATTTGCTGTTGTAGTAATCGGTTTAATAGCAGCAATTTTTTTATTGATAAATTCAGATAAGAAAGTAAAATAATCAAACTTAAATCTTTAATAGGTTTAAAATACTTTGCGTAAAATCATTTTATTATTTTTATACTTTTAAAATTTATAAAATGGCAGACGAATTAGCTACTAATTTTGGATATCTTTTTGAAGATAGTTTAATACAAGAAATCACAGAAATAGGTGTTTCTAAAGCTTATAAAGCAGAGTCTACAATTATAGACCGAGGAGATTACATAACTTCGATGCCATTATTACTTTCTGGAGCTATAAAAATACTTAGAGAAGATGAAAAAGGCGAGGAGCTAGTTTTGTATTATTTAGAAAAAGGAGATACTTGTGCCATGACACTTTCGTGCTGTATGGGACAAACAAAAAGTAAAATTAGAGCCGTTGCAGAAACAGATGTAGAGTTAATAATGTTGCCAAAAGAAAAGATGACCGCATGGTTAAGCTCTTATAAATCTTGGCAATCTTTTATTTTACAAAGTTACCACAACCGTGTAGAAGAACTTCTTGTGGCAGTAGATACTATTGCTTTTTTAAAAATGGACGAGCGTCTTTTTAAGTATTTAAAAGACAAAGCGATGGTTACACACAATGATGTTTTACAAGTAACTCACAAACAAATTTCAGACGATTTACACACTTCTAGAGTTGTGATTTCTAGATTATTAAAAAAGCTAGAGAATGAAAGCAAAATTCAACTTTTTAGAAACAATATAAAGGTTCTAGAACTGTAACATTGGTTACTGTACAAAAGAAAATTAGAGCCTATTTTTGTAAAAAAAAAAGATGAGATTACTTACATTATTACTAGTTTTCATACTATTTTTCAGTTGTAAAGATAATAACAGGCCTTCATACTCTAAAAAAGAAGTAATAACTTCTAAAAACATTCAAGAACTAGAAGGTGAAAAACTTATGGAAAACAAGTGCTATGTTTGTCATAGTCCTTCTGCTTCGCATGATGATAGAATTGCACCTCCTATGATTGCTATCAAAAAACATTATATTTCTTCAGAAACCACTAAAGAGAAGTTTATAGAATCTTTACAAAGTTTTGTGAAAAATCCTACTAAAGAAGCTTCAAAAATGAGAGGTGCTGTAAGAAGATTTGGGCTAATGCCTAAACAGGTTTTTGCAGCAAACGATATTAAAAAAATTGCTGAATATATTTATGATAATAATATTGAACAACCAAAATGGTTTGAGTCTCATTTTAAGGAAGAAAGAGGTAAAGGAAAGGGAAAAGTAAAAACGAAAGGGAAGCAAGGTCATAAAATGGGTGAAAATTTTAAAGATTTACCAAATTCTGAGAGAGGTTTGCAATATGCTCTTTCTACAAAAGCAGTTTTAGGTAAAAATTTAATGAGTAAAATTCAAAAAGAAGGAACACTAGAAGCGTTAAAATTTTGCAACGTAAAAGCATATCCTTTAACAGATAGTATGTCTGTTTTTCACAAAGCAACTATTAAAAGAGTTTCAGATAAACCTAGAAACCCTAAAAATGCCGCTAATTTAGAGGAGTTGAAAATAATTAATTTGTTTAAAAAAGATGTTGTAATAAATAAAGAATCAGAGCCAATAGTAGTAGAAACAGAAAACAATATAAATGTTTATTACCCTATTAAAACAAATAGTATGTGTTTGCAATGCCATGGATCTCCTAAAAAACAAGTTACAGAAAACACGCTTTCTAAATTAAAAGAATTATATCCCAAAGATCAGGCTTTGGGTTACGATATAAATCAAGTTCGTGGAATTTGGAATGTTTCATTTAATAAAAAATAGTTTTAAACATGAGTAAATTTTCAGAAATAATAGATCAAGAAAAACCAGTTTTAGTCGATTTTTTTGCAGAATGGTGTGGCCCTTGTAAAATGATGAGTCCAATTTTAAAACAAGTTAAAGACGTTTTAGGCGACAAGGTTTCAATTATTAAAATAAATGTTGATAAAAATCAATCATTAGCTTCAAGATATCAAGTTAGAGGAGTGCCAACTTTTATGGTTTTTAAAGAAGGGAAACAGCTTTGGCGACAATCTGGAGTTTTACAAACAAAAGAATTGGTTGAAATTATAAAAAGATTTAGTTAACTCTAAAGCACTTGTGTAGGCAAGTGCTTTTTTTATGAGTTTATATTTTAATAATTGAAGTATTGTAAACTTTATTAAACACGATAAAATGTAATATTTGTTACATTAAAAATCATAGAAAGATTTTACATTTACTGTATATTTAATTCATTATCATGGATACAGAAATTTTAGCACGAATTCAGTTTGCATTCACAATTGCCTTTCACTATATATATCCGCCTTTAAGTATAGGAATAGGATTTATTATGGTAATAATGGAAGGTTTATATTTAAAAACGGGTAATAAACATTATGAAATTTTAACTCGTTTTTGGTTAAAAATATTCGCTATAACTTTTGGTATAGGTGTTGCTACCGGAATTATTATGGAGTTTGAATTTGGTACCAATTGGTCTGTTTATTCAAAATATGTTGGTGATATTTTTGGTAGTGCATTAGCAGCAGAAGGCTTGTTTGCATTTGGTTTAGAAAGTACGTTTTTGGGTATTTTAATTTTTGGATGGAACAGAGTATCACCGAAAGTACATTTTATTTCTACAATTGGTGTTTTTTTAGGTTCTATGTTTTCTGCAGTTTGGATTGTTGTAGCCAATAGTTGGCAACAAACTCCTGCAGGTTATCATATTGTAGGTGAAGGTTTAAATGCTAGGGCAGAAGTTACCGATTTTTGGGAAATGGTTTTTAACCCATCTAGTGTAGATAGAATTATTCATGTATGGCAAGGAGCTTTTTTAGCAGGTGCTTTTTTGGTTTTAAGTGTTCATGCCTATTATCTTTTAAAAGGACGATATATTACAATTTCTAAAAAAGCATTTAAAATTGCTTTAGCTGTGGCAACTATTATCTCTTTAACACAATTAGTTTCTGGGCATAGTTCTGCGGATGGTGTTGCAAAAAATCAGCCAGCTAAATTAGCAGCAATGGAAGGGCATTATGAAAAATCGGCGCCGGCAGATTTGTATCTTTTTGGTTGGGTAGATAACGAGAGTCAAGAAGTTACAGGTTTAGCTTTACCTGGTGGATTATCCTTTTTAGTACATCAAGATTTTGAAGCACCAGTTACTGGCTTAAATGCTTTTCCAGAAGAAGACAGACCAGGGCAAGTAAATGCAGTTTTTCAGTTTTATCATATCATGATTGCTATCGGAATGTTTTTAATCGCATTAACATTATATGCAAGTTTTTTATGGTGGAGAGGAAAATTATTCGACAAAAGATGGCTTTTACATATTTTTGCATTCTCGGTAATTTTACCGCAAATAGCCAATCAAGTAGGTTGGTTTGCTGCAGAAATGGGTAGACAACCTTGGATTGTTTATGGGCATTTAAGAACCAACGAAGGCTTTTCTCAAGAAGTGTCATCAAATCAAATTCTCTTTTCGTTAATCCTATTTTTAGTAGTTTATACGTTATTATTTCTTTTGTTTATTTATTCTCTGCATAAAAAAATAAAGCATGGTCCTTATGATGAAGCTAAAAATCCTAATGAATTTTTAAAACATGTTTAACGCTATACATATGGAAACTTTTTTAGGGGTAGATTACCCAACATTATGGTATTTAGTGGTTGGATTATTATTTTCTGGATATGCTATTTTAGAAGGTTTTGATTACGGTGCAGGAGCATGGCATTTATTTTTAAGAAAAGATTTAAGTAGGCGTGTTGCTATAAATGCAATTGGGCCTCTTTGGGATGCAAACCAAGTTTGGTTAATTATTGGTGGTGGTGCTTTGTTTGCTGGTTTTCCAGTAATGTATGCAACTATGTTATCTGCAATGTATATTCCGTTTATGCTATTTTTAGTTTTATTGGTATTACGTTCTTCGGCTATTAAGTTTAGAAGTTCAGAAAAAATGATTTGGTGGCGAAAAACATGGGATATTATTTATTTTGTTTCCAATACTTTAATAGCTTTTCTATTGGGTGTTGTTTTAGGAAACATACTGCAAGGGTTTGAAATAGGAGAAAATTATAGCTACAAAGGCGGGATATTTTTTGCTTTTTTAAGTCCGTATGCAATTATGGTTGGTTTCACAACCTTGTCTATTTTTATGACTCAAGGTGCCATTTTTTTATTGTTAAAAACAGAAGGACGTTTGTATGCAAGATTAACATTTTTACTTAAAAAAGGAATGGTGTTTTTTATTCTTTCATTTACAGTAACGTCTTTTTATACTTTGGTTTTTTTACCAGGAGTTACCGATAAATTTAAAGAATACCCTGTATTTTTTATTTTACCAATTCTTGCTTTTTTAGCAGTAGCGAATGTGCCAAGGTTGGTTTCAAAGAAAAAATATGGCAATGCTCTGGTTTTTTCATCGTTAACAATGGCGTTTTTATTAATGCTAGTTGCTTTTCAATTGTACCCTGTTTTATTGCCTTCTACCATAGACCCTAAATTTAGTGTTACCATTTATAATGCTGCATCATCTCAAAAATCTTTAGGCATTATGTTAACAATTGTTTTAATTGGAGCACCGCTTTTAGCAGGATACTTTTTGTTTTTATATAAAACTTTTCACGGTAAGGTAAAGTTAGATGATACAAGTTATTAGAAACTAACTTAGTTTTTAATTTAAAAGTTAATTAAAAAGCACTTAAATCTCTATGGTTTAAGTGCTTTTTCTTTAGTAACTAATGTTACTAAAAAAAGATTTTATTCGATTTAGCTTTGTACTGTTAAAATAGAATAGATGAATAAAATAATAAAAAGTGTGCTTGTAATTGTGTTATTGTTTTCTAAACAATTACCTGCACAAGAAATAATTTCGATTGGTAAGTCTGATGTTTTGTCTAAAATATTTGAAAACAATTTATCCTTAAAAATTTCTAAAGAAGATTTTAATGCAGCAAAAGCAGATTACAATCAAACCAATGCAGTCTTTTTACCAAACATTACAGCAAGTCATACTGGTATTTCTACAACGAATCCTTTAATGGCTTTTGGTTCTAAATTAAATCAAGAAATATTAACGCAAAATGATTTTAATCCAGCGTTATTAAATGACCCTGCTACCACTAGAAATTTTGCTACAAAGATCGAAATTCAGCAACCATTAATAAATCTTGACGGTTTTTATCAAAGAAAAGCAGCCAAATCTAAAATGGAAGCAATGTCTTTAAAAACAGAAAGAACGCAAGATTACTTGGTGTTTGAAGTAGATAAAGCATACATGCAATTGCAATTAGCTTATAAAGCAGTAGATGTTTTAGAAAAAGCGTTAAAAGCTGCCAATGCAAACAAACAAATGGCAGATAATAGTTTTAAACAAGGATTTTTACAGCGAGCAGATGTTTTAAATGTTGAGGTAAGAGTAACAGAAGTTAAAAACCAATTACAAACTGCAAAAAGTAATGTGCAAAATGCCTCTAATTATTTGTCTTTTTTAATGAATGATAAAAACTATGTCGTTTATAAACCAACAGAAACCTTATCAGTGGTTAGTTTTAATGTTGATGATAAAAAAATATCAGAAAACAGATCTGATATCAAAGCAATGGAACTTGCTTTAAAAGGATTTGAAGCAATGAATAAAGCAGCTAAAATGGCTTTTTTACCTCGTTTAAATGCTTTTGGTAGTTATGAAATGTATGATAATGAAGTGTTTCAAGGAAATGCAAACGGATATTTAATTGGTGCACAATTAAGTTGGGATTTGTTTCAAGGATCTAAACGTTTTGGAAAAGCTAAAAAAAGTAAAGCTGAATTTGAAAAATCGAAATTAGAATACAATCAATATGTATCTAAAAGCAATTTAGAATTAAACAAAGTAAAACGCCAATTAGTAGATGCTAAAAATAGATTAGAATTAACAAGTTTAGCAATACAACAATCTGAAGAATCTTTAAGAATTAGAAAAAATAGATTTAAAGAAGGATTAGAAAAAACATCTGATTTGTTAATGGCAGAAACTCAATTTGCTAAAAAGCAATTAGAATATTACCAAACAATTTTCGAATACAATTTTACACAAACTTATTTAGAATTTTTAACTAAAGAATAATCATTAAAATGAAAAAATATATCTACATAATCGCGTTTTTATCTGCATCAATATTTATTACAAGTTGTGGTAGCGAAGAAAAAAAAGCAGCAATAGATAATACTCCTGCCATTAAAATTTCGGTAAATAAAGTTGCTGTAAATAGTAATAGCCAATTTTTGTCTGTTAGTGGTAAAATACAAGCAGCAAATAGTACAGACTTAAGTACTAGAATGATGGGTTACGTAAAAAAGGTACACGTAAATGTTGGCGATAAAGTAAGAAAAGGTCAGTTGTTAGTTTCTATTAATAATACAGATTTAGAAGCTAAAAAAGGACAAGTAAATGCAGGAATAATTCAAGCAAAAGCTGCTTTTAAAAATGCTGAAAAAAATTACAACCGTTTTAAAAATTTATTTGCAAGCAACAGTGTTACTCAAAAAGAAATGGATGATATGACTGCAAATTACGAAATGGCAAAAGCCGGATTAGAATCTGCAAATCAAATGAAAAATGAAATTAATGCACAGTTTACGTATTCTAATATTACAGCTCCTTTTAGTGGTGTAATTACAAGTAAAAATATTGATAATGGAGATATGGCAAACCCAGGAATGCCTTTAATTAGTTTAGAAACTCCTAAAGTTTTTGAAGTGATTGCAATGGTGCCAGAAACAGAAATATCAGAAATTGACAAAGGAACAGACTTAAATGTATTAGTAAAATCGATTGATACAACGGTAAAAGGAAAAGTTACAGAAGTAAGTTCTTCTGCAAAAAACACTGGAGGACAATATTTAGTAAAAGTAGCTTTAGAAAAAACAGATGCAAATATTTTATCTGGTATGTTTTCTACGGTTCAGTTTCCTGTAGAAAGAAAAGTAAAATCTGAGTTGGTTTTAATTCCTTTAAAAGCAGTAGTTAAAAACGGACAATTATCTGGAGTTTATACAGTAAGTGAAAGTAACACAGCAATTTTACGTTGGTTACGCTTAGGTAGAACTTACGGAAATGAAGTTGAAGTTTTATCTGGTTTAAATGCAGATGAATCTTATATAGTTTCTGCTGAAGGAAAATTATTTAACGGAGCAAAAATTACAATTCAATAACTAACATTCCGCGTTAAGGATAGCAATGGAAATCCTTTTTTTGCTGCCATTTATGGCAAAAAAAGATTGAAATGGATAGCCTGTTAAAACGCCAAAAAAATAAATAATATGAAAGAAGGTTTAGCTGGTAAAATTGCAAAAGTCTTTATAGGATCTAAACTTACAGTGCTTCTAATGATCGTTTTTATGTTTGTTGGCGTATATGCTTCGTTTTTAATTCCTAGAGAAGAAGAGCCGCAAATTGATGTGCCAATGGCAGATATTTTTGTGGGTTACCCAGGCGCAAGTCCTACAGAAGTAGAAAATAGAGTTGTAAAACCTTTAGAGAAATTAATTTCTAATATTAAGGGTGTAGAGTATGTGTATGCGACTGCAATGAACGAAAAAGCAATGGTAATTGTTCAGTTTTATGTGGGCGAAGATATTGAGCGTTCGTTTGTGAAATTGTATAATGAAATTAACAAACATATGGATCAAATGCCACAAGGTGTTACGTTTCCGTTAGTTAAAACACGTGCTATTGATGATGTGCCAATGTTAGGTTTAACGTTGTGGAGTGAAAACTACAGTGATTATCAAATTAGCCAAATGGCGCAAGAGTTAGAAACAGAAATTAAGAAAGTAAATGATGTTTCTATTACACATAAAATTGGAGGAAGAAATCGTCAGTTACGAGTTGTTTTAGATAAAGATAAATTGGCTGCTAGCGGATTAGATTTCTTATCTGTTTCTGAAATGATAAAAGCAAATAATACACAATTAAGTTCTGGTAGTTTTGATAAAAACGATACTGAGTTTTTAGTAAATACAGGTGAATTTTTAGCTTCTGTTACAGATGTAGAAAACTTAGTTGTTGGTGTGCAGCAGAATTTGCCAATTTATTTAAAACAGATTGCAACAATTGTTGACGGACCAGAAATTCCACAAAACTATGTGTCTTTAGGTTTTGGACAAGCAAGTGATAAAGCTCAAACTTATAAATCTGAATATCCTGCAGTAACGATTTCTGTTGCTAAAAGAAAAGGAGCAGATGCAATGAAAATTGCTGAGGTAGTTTTAGATAAAGTAGCTCATTTAAGAACTACTTTAATACCAGATGACGTTCATGTAGAAGTAACAAGAAATTATGGAGAAACAGCTTCTCATAAAGTATCAGAATTATTATTACACCTTATTGGTTCTATCATTGCAGTAACACTTGTAGTGATGTTAGCTATGGGTTGGCGTGGTGGATTGGTCGTGTTTTTATCTGTGCCAATTACATTTGCTTTAACATTGTTGAGTTACTACATGTTAGATTATACTTTAAACAGAATTACGCTTTTTGCATTGGTTTTTGTTACAGGTATTGTAGTTGATGATTCTATTATTATTGCAGAAAACATGCACAGGCATTTTAAAATGAAACGCTTGCCTTTTAAACAAGCAGCTTTATATGCAATTAATGAAGTTGGTAATCCAACAATTTTAGCAACATTTACTGTAATTGCTTCTGTTTTACCAATGGCTTTTGTGTCTGGTTTGATGGGGCCTTATATGGCGCCAATGCCAATAGGAGCATCAATTGCAATGATTTTATCTTTATTTGTAGCGTTAACAATTACACCTTATTTAGGATATGTTTTCTTAAGAGAAAAAGATAAAAAAGGAGGAGAAGAAAAAGTTGAAAAACCGTTAGAAGAAACGTTTATTTATAGAGTATACAACAAGTTTGAAAGACCTTTATTAGAAAATGCAACCAAAAGATGGTTGTTTTTAGGAGGAACATTCTTTGTTTTAATTGCAACTATGGGATTATTTGTAACCAATTCTGTTGCAGTAAAAATGTTGCCTTTTGATAATAAAAACGAGTTTCAGGTGGTAATAGATATGCCAGAGGGAACAACTTTAGAAAGAACAGGTGTTGTTACACAAGAAATTGCTCAGTATTTATCTACTAGACCAGAAGTGGTGAATTATCAAAATTACATTGGTACTTCTGCACCAATAACTTTTAATGGATTAGTGCGTCATTATGATTTACGTGGTGGATCTAATATGGCAGATATTCAGGTGAATTTGGTTGATAAAGGAGACAGAACAATTCAAAGTCATGAAATTGCTAAATTACTAAGACCAGAAATTCAGAAAATTGCAAAAAAATACAATGCAAATGTAAAATTGGTAGAGGTACCACCAGGACCTCCTGTTTTATCGACAATTGTTGCTGAGGTATACGGACCAGATTATAAAGAGCAAATTAGAATAGCAAACGATGTTCAGAATATCTTAAAAAATACCGATGATGTTGTAGATATTGATTGGATGGTAGAAGCAGATCAAAAAGAATATCAATTTGAAATAAATAAAGAAAAAGCAATGTTGTATGGTGTTGCGCCACAGCAAATTGCATATACCATGAACATGGCTTTATCTAACAGATCAATAACAATTTTATATGATGAAAATGCAGTAAATCAGGTTGGTTTGGTGTTGAGTTTAGATGAAAAAGAAAAATCTACTATTTCTGATATTTCTCAATTAAAAGTAAAATCTAAAATGGGAAATATGGTTCCTATTTCAGATTTGGTTGAAATTAAAGAAACAATTGCTGAAAAAAGTATTTATAGAAAAAACCAAAAACGTGTTGTTTATGTAATGGCAGATATGGCTGGGGAATTAGAAAGTCCTGCATACGCAATTTTAGGAATGGAAAAAGAATTGAATAAAATTGAGCTTCCAGAAGGTTATAAACTAAACGAAATGTATTTAGGACAGCCAGATTACGAAGATGATTATACTGTAAAATGGGATGGAGAATGGCAAATTACCTTAGAGGTTTTTAGAGATTTAGGAATTGCTTTTTTAGGCGCAATTATTTTGATTTATATTTTGATTGTAGGTTGGTTTCAAAACTTTAAAGCACCAGTTGTAATGATGGTTGCCATACCATTATCATTAATAGGTATTGTTTTAGGACACTGGATTATGGGCGCATTTTTTACAGCAACATCGTTTATTGGAATGATTGCTTTAGCTGGAATTATGGTAAGAAACTCGGTTTTATTGATCGATTTTATCAACTTAAGGCTAGAAGAAGGTGTCCCGTTAAAACAAGCAGCAATAGAAGCTGGAGCTGTAAGAACAACACCAATTTTATTAACTGCGGGTACAGTGGTAATTGGAGCCTTTGTTATTTTATTTGATCCAATTTTTCAAGGATTGGCAATTTCGTTAATGGGAGGTACAATTGTTTCTACTGTTTTAACATTATTGGTTGTGCCATTGGTGTATTATATGATAGAAAAAAAGAATTATAAATAAAAACAAGTAAATTATGTTGAATAAATATTTTAGAGTTATAGTTGGTTGTATGGTGCTTTTAATGGTTTTATTAACTTATTATGTAAGTATTAAATGGTTGTGGTTTGGTGTGTTTATTGGGGTAAATATGATACAATCAGCATTTACAAAATGGTGTTTGTTAGAAACTATTTTGATGAAACTTGGAATTAAAAAATAATAAAAAAGCCCGATAAATTAATTTATCGGGCTTTTTTTTAAGTATTATATTGATTTTATCCTCTATACCTTCTTCTATCTCCTCCTTCAAATTTCTTACCAGCGCTGCCTAAACTATTAAATTTCCAGGTAAAAGATAACATTGCGTATTGATTTAAAACCGTACTCGAAGAATCTTGAATGTAATCTTCTGTTGCAACTCTTCTTGCATTGGTGTTTTGATCTAAAATATCATAAACTTTTAAACTAATAGCACCTTGGTCTTTTAAGATAGAATAACGTAAAGTTGTGTTCCAGAACCAAGCACTTTTTTGAAAACCATCTGCAATATTAGGATTGTAATTATAGTTGATGTCATTTCTCCATTCTAATTTTTTTGGTAAAAATGTTGCAGTTTGTATGGTAACATCATGACTTACAAAATTTCTATCCTCAAAACTTTCGATATCATATTTGTTGTTATTGAATGAAATTGAATATTCTGGCCTAATTTGAAGTACCTTATCCCAATTAAAATCAAAACCAATTCTAGGTGAAATAGTTGCTGTTTTACTTGAGTATTGAATTCCGTTATTAAAGTTGATGTTTTTATTATAGTTACCAAAAACTCTAAATTCTGTTCTTAAACTTCCAAAATCTTCCCACTTCTTTGTAGTGCTATAACTTCCTCCTGCTCTAAAACTATAAAAGCCATCTACATTTGCATAAGTTGTTTCTCTAATTAAAGAGTTAGGATCTATGATTGTTTTTGCAACAACTCTATCATTTGTAAAAGTTAAGTTTGCAAAAGACCAAAAACCAGTTCTTTTTTGCCAATTAAAATTAGAAGCACCAAAGTTTAAAGAATGTGTTTTAGAAGGCGTTAAAGATGGATTACCAGTTACAATATTTAAAGGATTAGATTCATCTCTAAAAGGTTGTAATTGCGATAAACTAGGTGTATTATTTCTAAAACGATATCTTAAACGATACCTGCTACTTCTACTTTCTCTAAAACGCACACCAAAACCATATTCTAAATTATTAAAATCTCTAACTAAATTTGTTTCAGGTCTTAAAAAATCTACGTTTTCTAAAGTTCTATTTACTTGAGCTATTTCTGCCGATGCAGACCATTTATCATTTCTAAATTCTAATTCTAAACTTGGTCTTTTCGTTTTATCTAAATACTCGAAATCTGTACTTAATAAAGTACTAAAACTTGTAAAATCGTTAGTAGCTTGATCAAAATCGAAAGTACTACGTTTTGTTTTCGTTTTTGTGTTGCCATATGCATAAGCAACATCTAAAAATAATTTATTGGCCATAATTGGTAAACGGTATGTAAATTCACTACCAATTTCTTTAACCTCTGTTTTTCCGTCAGAATATTGATTTCTGATAATTTGATCAGGATTAGAGCCATAAATATTTGTTTCAGATTTTACAAAATCGTCTGTTTTATTATCACTAAAATTTGCTGTTACTTCTGCTCTTATAAAGGCACCTTTACTTCCAAACCTTTTAGAAAAGTTAATTTCATTGTCAAATTGATTTCTATCAGAATCTGCAACAGAATTTGTTTCAGAATCGTTGGTAAGTGTTCTATCATTATTTAAACTTTCTGAAATACTGTTAAAAGTGTTTGTATTTAAGTTCTTGTTAAAATCAGATTCAATATCTATTCTAAAAGTACTATCAATTTCAATTTCGAAATCGATACTTGCATCGTGGCTATCGCTTTCGTTTACAGAATTGCTATTAGAGTTTCTAAAAAAACTTTCACCGTTAGATAAAAACGTTTCTCTATTGTTAGAAGAAGTGTTTTTAGATTCACTGTTTTTGTAAAAATAATCTCCAGAAAATTCAAAAATTTTCTTGAACACGTTAATGTAATTTACACCATAATTATTTGATGTAATAATACCTTGTCCGCCACCAAAACTTCTATTATTACCGCCAAAACGAAGCCTTTGATTACCAAAACTAAAACCTGGCGAGTTTATATTGTTTCCACCGGCTAAAAGTCCTATTCGTTCACTTTGTTCAAAACGAGTTCCTAAACCAGCATACTCATAACGATCATCTGTACCTATACCCGCAGCTACTTTACCAAAATAACCTTTATTGTTTTCTTTCTTTATGGTTAAGTTTATTGTTTTATTTTCTCCATCAGAATCTTCGCCTGCAAACGCTTGAGCATTTGTTTTTGTATCAGAAATCTGAATTTTCTCTATAATTTCTTTTGTTAAGTTTCTAGTTGTAATTGTAGGGTCGTTACCAAAAAAAGGTTTACCATTTACAAGAATTTTATTTACCTCTTTACCGTTTACAGTAATTGTACCTTCTGCATCTACCTCTACACCTGGTAATTTTTTAAGTAAATCTTCTACATTAGCATCTGCTTTTGTTTTAAATGATTTTACATTAAATTCTACCGTATCTTTTTTTATAGTAATTGGCGCAGAAGATCTAATAACAATAGCATCTAAAGTATTGGCAGATTTTAGATATAATGTACCAACGTTTTGATTTTTTACATCTATAATTTTAGAATATGACTCGAAACCAATAAAAGAAACTACTAACTTTAATTTAGAATCGCCTGTATTAGAAACAATTTTAAAATCTCCTTTGGCATCTGTAATTGTATAAGAAACAATGCTACTATCTTTTAACCTTTCTACATGTACGGTTGCAGATTCTAACATTTCTTTATCTTCAGCAGATTTTATGATTCCGCTAATTGTAAAGTCTTTTTTTTGCGAATAGGTTAAAGATGTCGCTAAAAAAGCAATTAAAAGTAATATTTTTTTCATTTGAGTTTGTTAGTATTATTTTGCAAATATTTAACTAATAAGTAGAAGTTTATGCCATTTAACAGAACTTTATGAATACTTTAAGGAACTTTAACGGCTTTAATTTCTGATGAGTTACTAATAGAAATTTTAAATGATCTTATTTAAAATGTACTTTTGTTAAACTAATAAAAAGAAGATTTTAAATGGATTTATCTGCAAGTGCTTGGGACAATAGATATATTAATAATGATATTGGTTGGGATTTAGGTATTGTTTCTCCTCCTTTAAAAGCATATTTTGATCAATTAGAGAATAAAGAACTTAAAATTTTAATACCGGGTGGAGGGAATTCTTACGAAGCAGAATATCTTTTTAAACAAGGTTTTAAAAATGTCTTTGTTGTTGATCTTTCCAAGACTGCTTTAAATAACTTACATAATAGAATACCAGAATTGCCGAATAATCAATTGATAAATTCAGATTTTTTTGATGTAAATGATACTTTTGATTTAATTATAGAACAAACTTTCTTTTGTGCTATTGCACCAGATTTAAGAGAAAAATACGCGGTTAAAATGAAGGAATTATTAAAACCAAATGGTAAATTAGTTGGTGTTTTGTTCAATGTTCCGTTAAATATAAATAGACCTCCTTTTGGTGGAAACTTAGAAGAGTATTTAAAACTTTTTTCTTCTCATTTCAAAATAGACATTTTAGAAAAGTGTTATAATTCATATAAAAATAGGCAAGGTAGAGAGTTATTTGTAAAATTGTTGAAGGATTAACTTTGTTATTTTTATTTATTCTAAATAAATACTTATATTTGCAGTATAATTATTTAGATTATGATTGTTTTTTACACAAATACTGCACCAACAATTCAGTTAAAGCAAGAAGTTGCTTGTAATTCTGTTTGTTCTTCAAGTTGTATTAAGCCAAAAAATAAATGCTGTAATAAATATAAAAAGAAGGGAATTAATTGTAAAAGATGCCCTCATGTTTTATTATCGAAAGCCTCTTAATTATTTAATTTCTTTAAAGCTAAAGGTAAAATTCTTTGTATAAATTTTGTGTACGCCAATTCCGAAAGATGTAAATTATCTGATGCTACCAAATTAGGATTTGTTAAACCTTCACGAGAAATATCAGTTATATTTACATAAGTAATATCATTTTTAGTACAATATTCTTCTATAAACTTGTTGTAATTGTCTATTTGCTTTGAAATATCAGTATTATCTTTAAATAATGGTGTAAAAGAATAATCGGGTATAGAAATAACAATTAACTTATTTTTCTCATCACCAATAGCTTTTATAGCAGTATCAACTAGTAAAGGAAATTCTTCTTCGAAGACAGCCATATTACTAAATCTATATTGATTATTTACGCCTATTAATAAAGTCGCTAAATTATAATCCTCAGAAATGTTTTGAGAATTGATAGCATTAATTAAGTCAGTAGTTGTCCAACCAGTTCTAGCAATAATTTTAAGATCAATTGTAGATCCTTCGGGATATTTTTTTAGCAAACTATCTTTTAATTGCACCGGATATCTACAAGTTTCGCAAACGCTTTGGCCAATTGTATAACTGTCACCTAAAGATAATATTTTGAAGTTTTTTGTATTTGAATTGTTTACTGAAGTCGAATCTACTTCTACATCAATAACAACTACTTCGTCTTTAATTTCATCAATTTCTTCAATTGTTTCTATTTGATCATTCATACTTCCGCATGAAACAAGAAACAGACAAAAACAAATAAAAATACTTAGAATAGGCTTTTTCATCTTGTTTTTGTCTGAATATCAATGTAAACCTTACAATTTGAGTGTTTTATTTAAATGCATTAAAGCCAGTAATATCTAAACCTGTTATAAGTAAATGAATGTCGTGTGTACCTTCATAAGTAACAACACTTTCTAAATTCATCATATGACGCATGATAGAATATTCTCCAGAAATTCCCATTCCACCTAACATTTGTCTTGCTTCTCTGGCTACTTTTAATGCCATATCTACATTATTACGTTTTGCCATCGATATTTGAGCAGAAGTAGCTTTATCTTGATTTTTTAAAGTTCCTAATCTCCAAGCCAGCAATTGTGCTTTTGTAATTTCGGTAATCATTTCTGCTAACTTTTTTTGTTGCAATTGAAACTGACCAATTGGTTTGCCAAACTGAATTCTTTCTTTACAATAACGAAGCGCGGTATCATAACAATCCATCGCTGCACCAATTGCGCCCCAAGCAATACCATATCTTGCAGAATCTAAACAACCTAATGGTGCGCCCAAGCCAGATTTATTTGGTAATAAATTTTCTTTTGGCACTTTTACATTGTCAAAAATTAATTCTCCTGTAGATGATGCGCGTAAAGACCATTTGTTGTGTGTTTCTGGTGTAGAAAAACCTTCCATACCCCTTTCTACAATCAAACCATGTATTCTACCTTCTTCATTTTTTGCCCAAACAACTGCAACTTGTGCAAACGGAGCATTCGAAATCCACATTTTAGCACCATTTAATAAATAATGATCGCCTTTATCTTTAAAATTGGTTTCCATTCCTGCCGGATTAGAACCGTGATTTGGCTCTGTTAAACCAAAACATCCCATCCATTCGCCAGAAGCTAATTTTGGTAAATATTTTTTTCTTTGCGTTTCATTTCCGTATTTAAAAATAGGATACATTACCAAAGAAGATTGCACAGAAGCTGTAGATCTTACTCCAGAATCACCGCGTTCTATTTCTTGCATAATCAACCCATAAGAAATTTGATCTAAACCTGCGCCACCATATTCTTCTGGAATATAAGGACCAAAAGCACCAATTTCGGCCAAACCATTGATAATTTGTCTTGGGAACGCTGCTTTTTGAGCATAATCTTCTATGATAGGAGAAACATCTCTTTTAACCCATTCTCTTGCTGCATCTCTAACAAGTTTGTGTTCTTCGGTTAATAAATCGTCTAGATTATAATAATCTGGTGCTTGAAATAAGTCGGGTTTCATATATTTATATGTTTTATTTTAAACAAATTTATAAATTATTGTTTAATTTTTAACAATAGTAATTAAAAAGAATTGCTAATTTAAGCTAAAAATACACAACTTTTTTTAAAGTTAGCCGTTATAAATTGTAAAAACTAGTTGTTTTCTATTAAGTTTGTATAGATGAAAAATACGTTAGGAAAGCAAGAGCGTTTAAAGAGTAAGAAGTTAATAGAAAAACTGTATTCAGAAGGGAATTCTGTTAAAACTTTTCCTCTAAGGTTAATTTATGTGCAAACAGAACATACGTCAGATTTTCCTTGTCAAGTAGGTGTTTCTGTAGCAAAAAGGAACTTTAAATTAGCTGTGCATAGAAATCGATTAAAAAGATTGTTAAGAGAAACGTATCGATTGCAAAAAGAGATTGTGTATAACAATTTAGATAAACCGTATGTTTTTATGATTTCGTATATTGGTAGAGAGGAAATTAAATATGAAGAATTGTATTTAAAAATGGAAAAACTACTAACGTTATTTGTAAATAAAGTAAAAGAAAAGGAAGATGAAAAACTTTAAAATAAAAAAGAAAACTATAATTATTGCTCTAGTAGCTACTGTTTTTTTAACGTATTCGTTTAAATCGAAGTTTTTTGAAGTTGCAAAACAAATAGAAATCTACAATACTTTGTTTAAGGAATTAAACCTGTACTATGTAGATGAGATTAATCCTGCAGAACTTACCAATAGAGCAATTAAAAATACACTAAAAGACTTAGATCCATACACAAATTTTTATAACGAACAAGATGTAGAAACAGCAAGAATTAGAAGAGCTGGTGAATATGGCGGTATCGGAGTTTCTGTATTTTACACAAAACAAGGTATAGAAATTAGCGAAGTTTATAAAGGATATTCTGCGGATAAAGCAGGTTTAAAAGCAGGTGATGTAATTGTAGCTGTAGACAATCAATCTATTAAAAACATGAATAGAGAACAATTGTCTATGTTTTTAAAAGGAACACCAAATAGTAAGTTTTCTGTTGAGGTTGTTAGACAAAGTAAATCTTTTACTAAAGAAATTATTAGAGAAAAAGTAGTTGTTAATCCGGTTCCGTTTGCAGAAATGATTGATGCAGAAACCGGTTACATTACCTTAACTCGTTTTAATGACAAAGCTTCATCCGAAGTAAAAAAAGCATATAGAAAATTAAAAAAACAAGGAATGAAAAAACTTGTTTTCGATTTAAGGTATAATCCTGGTGGATCGTTATTAGAGTCTATTAGAATTTCTAATTTCTTTTTACCTAAAGGAAAAAAAATAGTGAGTACAAAAGCAAAAATTAAAAAATGGAGCAACACATATACTTCTAAAAATGATCCTTTAGATTTAGAAATTCCTATTGTAGTTTTAATTAACGAACGTTCTGCATCGGCATCAGAAATTGTTAGCGGTTCTTTACAAGATTATGATAGAGCTGTAATTATGGGTAAAAGATCTTTTGGTAAAGGTTTGGTACAACGCTATAGAGAGTTAACTTACGGCACGCAATTAAAGCTTACTATTTCTAAGTATTATACACCAAGTGGGCGATGTATACAAGAGTTAGATTATGAAAACAGAGATCTTGAAACGGGTAAAATACCTAAGTTTTCTGATAAAGGAATTAATGCTTTTAAAACTGCAAACGGAAGAACTGTTTATGATGGTGGTGGTGTAATGCCAGATGTAGAAATTAAAACTTCTAAAAAGAATGAAACAACAGATGCATTAATTAAATCTAGAGCTATTTTTAACTTTGCTACAGATTATTATTACAATAATTTAACATCTAAAAGTTTAGAAGATTTTAAATTTAGCAATAAAGAATTTAGTCGTTTTGCAGAGTTTTTAAAGGTAGATACAACATTTACAACAGTGCAAGAATCGTTGTTTAAAAAAGCATTTTTAGCTTCAAAAGAAAATAATGTTTCTTCGGAATATAGCAAGATAAAAGAAAAATTAGCAGACGATAAAATTAAAGAAATCTCTAAAAATAAAGATATTATTACAGCACTTTTAGAGGCAGAAATTCTAGAAAGATACTTTTATAAAGAAGGCGTTTATAAGTATAATTTAAAAAATGATGAAGCTATTTCGCAAGCAGTAGCTTTGTTAAACAACCCAACCCAATACACACAAATACTATCAGGTAAATAGTTTTATATTTGTGAAGTAAATTAAGATATGTCAGAAATTAAAAAAATAACAAGAACAAGAGCGCAAGAGTCTACAAATGCAATTGAGAAATTATATATTTCTATGCGCCATTTATTTAGTAGAGGTTTTTATAAACCGATGGGTGTTTCAGGTGAAACATTACGTAAATCTTTATTGCTTTTAAGACCAGAAATTTATGGTTCTATAGCAGAAGAAAGAATAGAATTGAGTGGTTTAACTTATGTAATAGAAAGACTTCCTGAAGGAATTGAGGAATGTCAGTTTATAAATTTAACTGCAGACGAAGGATATAAGAATTCTCATTTTGAAGCAATAATTCCGCCAAAAAGAAGAAGAAATTGTTACAGAATTGATAAAGATCAAATGAATATTGAGATTACCAGAGGAAGATCTGAAATCTACGATATTTTAACGCATTTAACTTTTCTTTTTATTGAATCTCATAAAATTCAAGAAAGAGTTACTTTAAATGATGGTGAAGATTTTACCAGAGAATGGAAAAACTTAGAAGATATTGTTCTTCATCATAAAGAAATTACAGAGAAAGAAAGAGAAGTTACCATTGTACATTTAGGTAATATTTTAGGTAGAACTTTTGATGAGGTTTCTAATATTTATAATACTTTTTCAACAGCAGAAAATCCAGATAGATTTTTTCAATTAATATATTGGTTAGGTAAGCTGGCAATAAACGAAGTTGTAGAAAATAATAAGAGAACAGTAACTTTTAGTTCTGTTTTAGTCGAAGAAATAGGACATCATATTTATGGTGAAATTTGGGCGAATGATATTAAGAAGGTTTTAAATGATAATAAACTTTTAGCAAGACCAATTCATATCATTAGTGCAAACATGCATAGTGTTTTAAACTCGGTGTATGCTAAAAATGCATTGCCAAAAGAAGCAGAAAAATTACAAGGTTTTGAGTTGTATCAACTACTAAGTAATACAGATAGTAAGCCGCTTCAGAAAAAAGTAAAAGATTTTGCAACGGCAAATGGTCTTATTTATTTAAAAGATACATCTGGTACAAATATTAATGTACAAATAATAGATACAGCAAAAATAGATTTTGATATTTTATCGTTTTCTAAATTAGAAAATGTAGAAGACAATGCAGTTATTGTGGTAATGGATTATGCTTTTGGTGAGCAAGCATTCGAAACTATGGATGAATTGTTGAAACCTTATACGTGTACTAAAGGTGTTAAAACACATTTAGATGTAAAGTCTGTTTCTATTATGGGTAAAGCCGGAATTTTGGAAGGTGGAAAAGGAGATATAATGATACCTTCTGCACATATTTTTGAGGGTACAGCAGATAATTATCCATTTAAAAACGAGTTAGCAAAAGAAGATTTAGAAGGCTTTGGTATCGAGGTTTTTGATGGTTCTATGATTTCTGTTTTAGGAACTTCATTACAAAATAAAGATTTACTAAAATTCTTTCATGATTCTACATGGAATGTGATCGGTTTAGAAATGGAAGGAGCGCATTACCAAAAAGCAATACAGTCTGCATCTAAAATTAGAGGAAATATTTCTGAAGATGTACAAGTAAGATACGCATATTATGCATCAGATAATCCTTTAGAAACAGGTGCAACTTTAGCCTCTGGAGGTTTAGGAATGACAGGTGTAACACCAACCTATGCAATTACTCAGAAGATTTTAGAACAAATTTTTAACAGTTAAACTGTTTTTTAATAAGTAAAAATGGCAACAAATCAACAACCAAACAACCAAGCCAATAATAACGAAGAAGAGGTAGATTTAGGATCTTTATTTGTTATAATTGGTAAAGGTTTTTCTAAGTTTTTCAATTTTATTGGAAATATTTTTAAAGGGATTTTTCATTTCTTTATTTCAATCTTAATTTTCTTAAGAAGTAATTTTTTAAAAATAGCAATAGCCGCAGTTATTGGTTTTACCGTAGGTTTATTTTTAGAAGTCAAAAAAGAAAATACATTTGGATCTACTTTACTTGTAGAACCAAATTTTGAAAGTGCTAGACAACTTTATAATAATGTAAATTTTTATAATGATTTAGTGAAGCAAAAAGATACTTCTAGAATTCAAAGTATATTTCAAATTGATAAAAAATCTGCAGGATCTTTAAAGAAATTTGAAATTGAACCAATTAAAAATAAAAGCGATATAATTAATTCTTATGATGATTTTATAAAATCTGTAGATACTACAACGGTAAAAAGCTACAAGTTTGAAGATTATAAAAATTCATTTGAAGAATTAGATTATAAACTTCATGAAATTACTGTTATAGCCACTAAAAATGATGTTTTTGATAAGTTAAGTAATGTTATCTTAGAATCTGTTACAGAAAATAAATACTTTAATAGAATTAAAGAGTTAACTAACGAGAATTTGAATAGAACAGATTCTTTACTTAGACAAAATCTAGGTCAAGTAGATTCTTTAAGAAGGGTTTATATGCAGGTTATGGTAGAAGAAGCTAAAAAGCAATCTAACGGAACAAGCATAGATTTAGGGGGAGAGAAAAGAACTACCAAAGAGTTAGAGCTTTTTGAAACAAACAGAAAGTTAAATTCTGAATTAAGAAGCATTGTTGAAAATAAATCTAAAAAATATGAGGTTATAAATGTGATTTCAGATTTTCAACCGATTGGTTATGAAATTAAAGGTGTAACTAAAAATTTAGGTTTTCAGTTAGCAATTGCTTTATCAGTATTGGTAATTTTAATTTTATTAGTTCTCAAGCTAAATACTTATTTAAATACTTATAAAAAGTAACTATGAAATCTATTTTAGTTACTGGTGGTGCAGGGTTTATTGGTTCTAATTTTATTCCTTATTATTTAGAAAAGAATAGTGATTGTAAAATTATTAATCTAGATGTACTTTCATATGCCGGAGATTTAGAAAATTTAAAGGAAGTAGAAAATCATAAAAATTATACTTTTATTAAAGGTGATATTTGCGATAGAGATTTACTAAACAAGTTGTTTGATAAAAACTTAAAAGCAATCTCTATAGAAGAAAAACTAGAAGTGCTTAAATCTAGTTACGCCGTACCTGGAATATATTTTTATGATAATGAAGTCGTAGAAATTGCCAAAAACATTAAACCTAGTAAAAGAGGTGAATTAGAAATAACTGAAGTAAATAACATGTATCTTCAAAAAGGAAAACTTTCTGTAGAAATTCTAGATAGAGGAACGGCTTGGTTAGACACCGGTACATTTAATTCTTTAATGCAAGCAGGTCAATTTGTACAAGTAATTGAGGAAAGGCAAGGTTTAAAAATAGGTTCTATAGAAGAAGCTGCTTTTAGAGCCGGTTTTATAAATAAAGAACAACTCTTAACTATAACAAAACCACTATTAAAAAGTGGTTATTCTAACAATTTATTAAAAGTATAATGAAAGTAACTGAAACTTATTTAAAGGGTTGTTTCGTTTTAGAAACACAAGTTTTTGGAGACGAAAGAGGAAGTTTTTTATTAGAATTTAATAAAAAAGAGTTTGCAGAAAAAACTGGTTTTAAAGGTGATTTTGTTTTAGGAAATCAATCTACTTCTCAATACGGTGTTATTAGAGGTTTGCATCTACAAAAAGGAGAATTTGCACAGACTAAGTTAGTAAGGGTTGTTAAAGGTAGAATTTTGGATGTAGCTGTAGATGTCAGAAAAAATTCAGAAACCTATGGTAAAGTATTTTCAGTAGAACTGTCAGGAGAAAATAATAAACAATTATTAGTTCCTAGAGGGTTTTTACATGGTTTTTCGGTATTAGAAGACGATACTATTGTGTCTTATAAATGCGATAACTATTACGAACCTGATGCAGAAGATGGAGTACTTTATAATGATAAAGATTTGAATATAGATTGGAAAATTCCGTCAAATAAAATTATTCTTTCTGAAAAAGATAAATTACTTAAAGATTTTATGATGTTTTAAATGAAGATAATTTCACTAAGTATAGAAACTAAAAAATGTTATTTAAATCACTAGTAAATAGATTTATTAAAATAAGAGAAAATGAAAATTTTATAAAGTATTTTAGTAACACTTTATGGCTTTTTATTAGTAAATTTTTAGGTTTTTTTTCTGCCATATTTATTACAGCATGGGTAGCTAGATATTTAGGACCAGAAACCTATGGTCTTTTGGCATATAGTAATAGTTTAGTAGCTTTGTTTTTACCGATTGCAATGATAGGCTTAAATGATATTATTGTTAAAGAACTTGTAAAAGCAAAAGATAAAATAGAAATAAGTAAAATTTTAGGAACAGCTTTTTTAACAAAACTTTTTTTTGGTTTAGTTTCTTTAATTTTTTTAGTTTCTTTTGTATTCTTAAATAAAGAGTTTTTAGAGGTTAGGCTTCTAATTTTAATTTTTTCTTCCTTTTTAATTTTCCAGAGTTTAGAAGTTTTCGATTTTTATTTTCAAAGTCAAGTAAAATCTAAGTTTGTTGTTTATTCCAGAATTATCGCAGTAGTCATATCTAGTATAATAAAGGTTGTTTTAATAAATGTAAATGCCCCAGTTCAATATTTTGCTATTGTTATTGTTTTAGAGTTCTTAATAACTCATTTATGTACTTTTATTTATTTTAATGAAAATAAAATTAAAATTTCTATTTTAAATTTTGACAAAAATTATGCATTAAGCCTACTTAAAAGAAGCTGGCCTCTTTTTTTAAGTGGTATGATGTATATAGTTTATGTTAAAATAGATCAGATAATGGTAAAGGAAATTTTAGGTGCAAATGCAGCAGGTTTATATGCAGTTTCTATTAGTTTAAGTGAAGTTTGGTATTTTATACCTAATATAATTGCGGCTTCTTTTTTTCCAGCAATTCTATTTTATAAATCTAAAGATCAAAAGATTTATCATAAAAGAATTACAAATCTTTATAGTTTGCTTTTCTGGTTAGCTGTTTTTATATCATTATTTATTACTTTTTTTGGAGAATGGATTATTGAGGTTTTATATGGAAGTAGTTTTTATAATTCTTATAAGATTTTAAGTATTTATATATGGTCTAATATATTTTTCTTTTTTACAACCATTAGTTCAAAATGGTTGGTAGCAGAAGGTTTTTATTTACATTCTTTCTATAGAAATATTATTGGTGCTTTTTTAAACGTAATATTAAACATTGTTTTAATAAATGAATTTGGATTAGTAGGTGCGGCAGTATCAACTCTTATTTCTTACGCTTTTGTTGGGGTGTTTTATGATTTGTTTTTTAAAGAATTAAGAGTAAATTTTAAATTAAAATTAAAGTCTATTCTCTTTATAAATTAATAACTTGCTTGCAAGTTGTTAATTTATTGTGAACTTCATAGATAATAAGTATTGTAATGGCAGATAAAATTTTATATATTCATCATGCGGGTGAGTTAGGTGGAGCTCCTAAGAGTCTATCTATTTTAATTAGTGGTTTAGATAAAAAAAAATATAAACCTTATGTTTATATGTTAATTAATGGTCCTGCAAAAGATTTATTTATAAAAGAAAAAGCACAAGTTATTATTAGTAAAAGTAGGTTATTCGCTTTTCATGGAACTACAGTTTCTGGAATGAGTTTTAGGTTGTTGGTTAAAAATATTTTATACATAATGCCAAATATTTTTGCTGCCTATAAAGTAATAAAAAAAGTAAAACCAAGTATTATTCATTTAAACACAAGTTGTTTATTTGTTTACGGTTTTGTTGCCAAAATATTCTTTAAAAATATTAAAGTAATCTCTCATATAAGAGAGCCTTTATTAGATAATTTTTTTGGTGGAATTTTAAGTTTTTTTAATAATAAATTTGTAGATTTTTTCATTCCAATTAATAATTATGAATCAGAGCCTTTTAAAAAAAATAGATTTGAAATCATAAAAAATTCTATTGATACAAGTCTTTATACTTTTAATGAATTAGTAAGAAATGAGGAAAGAGAAAAAATAGGATTACAAAAGTCAGATTTTATCGTTGGTTTTTTTGCAAGGTTTAATATAGAAAACGGAATTGAAGATTTATTGTTGATTGCAACAAAACTAAAAGAAATAGAAAATAATATTAAAATATTAATTTATGGTTTTGAGTCAGAAATTGTAAATGCAGAAATAAAAAAGATAGCAAAACAAATGCCAGATAATGTAATTATAAAAGGTATGGTTAAAGATGTGCAAAATAAAATGCAAATGATAGATTTATTAATAAGCCCTTTTAAAACACCACATTTTTCTAGATCTGTTATAGAAGCTCAATCAATGTCTATTCCTGTTTTAGTTTCAAATGTAAAATCTCAAAATACACTTTTAGATAAAAATAATACGGGTTTTGTTTATAGTTTTGGTGATTATAATGAAGCTGTAAGTAAAATAATAACTCTTAAGGATAATAAAGAGTTATTATTTGCTATGAAAACAAATGCTAGAAAATTTGCTGAAAATAATTTTTGTCATAAAACTAATAATAAAAAGGTTTATGCAATTTATAATAATTTAATAAACTAAAAGTGCATGACATATAGGGTCTTCTTATTTTTTTATTTTTTAAAATCCAAATTATTGAATTATATAAAGTTCAAAATTTTCGATATAAAATTTGGAGATAATTTTAAAGTAAATGGTTCTTTATTTTTAAAAGGAAAAGGGAGTTTTACTTTAGGGAATAACGTTTTAATTAACTCTAGTTATATTACAAACCCAATAGGAGGACAGACTTTTACAAGCATTGTTGTAGCAGACAAAGCAAAACTTACAATAGGAGATAATGTAGGTTTATCAAATTGCGCAATTTTTTGCAGTCACAAAATAGATATTGATAGTTTTGTTTTTATAGGTGGAGATTGTAAGATTTACGACACAGATTTTCATTCTATTTATATAAAAGATAGAATTAAAGACACAGAAACAGGTATAAAATCTGCTCCAGTTTTAATTAAACAAGGAGCTTTTATAGGAGCTGGTTCTATAGTTTTAAAAGGGGTTGTAATTGGAGAAAATGCTGTAGTTGCTGCAGGAAGTGTTGTTGCTAAAAGTATTCCAAACAATGAAGTTTGGGGTGGTAATCCTGCTAAGTTTATAAAGAAAATAGAAAATTAAAAAATATGTTTTTTAGTATTATAACTGTAACCTACAATAGCGAAAAAACTTTAAAAAGAACTATTGACTCTTTACTTACTCAAACAATTTCTGATTTTGAGTACATTATAATAGATGGAAAATCTTTGGATGGTACAGTAGATATTATTAAATCTTATGAATTAGAATTTAAAAAAAGAAATATTTTATTTACTTGGATTTCAGAAAAGGATTCTGGAATTTATGACGCTTTTAACAAAGGTATAAATAAAGCAACAGGAGATTGGATATCTTTCCTAGGGTCAGATGATTATTATTTAAAAGATGCTCTAGAAAACTATAAACTAGAAATTGAAAAACAAACCAAAGACATAGATTTTATACATTCTAAAGTAAAAGTAGAAGGAGGTAAGATTATTAAAGATAAGTGGATTTGGAAACAATATAAAAAAGCAATGAATATTGCTCACGTAGGTGCATTTCACAATAAAAACTATTTTAAAAAGTATGGTTTTTATAATACAGATTATAAAATAGCTGGAGACTATGAGTTGTTGTTAAGAGCAAAAGAAAACTTAAAAACTCATTGGTTTAATGATCTTACAGCAATTATGGCAGATGGAGGTATTAGTAATAGCCAAGTAAAAAATGTATATTTAGAAACTACAAAAGCTAAAATAGAAACAGGAGAAACCCATTATATTATCGCTAAAATATATTATTTTAAATGGATGTTTAAATACAAAGTAAAAACTATATTAAATGCGATTATTAGATAAATATATAATTTGTAGTAGTGTTTTTGCACTTTTTACAGAAGCATTTTTTTTTCATTTTGTAATAGACATAAAGCTCTATTATGTGATTTTACTATCTAACTTTTTCATTTTAGCGTCTAGTAAAAAAATCACAATACATAAAAATTTAATTTATATACTTGGTTTTTTTGCTGTTCATGGTGTTATTAGTTATTTATTATTACTCAGTCCTATAAAGTTATTGATAGCTCAACTTTTAGGTATTTCTATCAGTAGTATCTATTATCATAATCTTATAAAACTATTTAGTGTAAAGAAACTTTTTACTGTGTATTTAGATTTTGCTTTTTATATCGCAATCCTATCTATATTTATGTTTTATTTAAATATAAATTCTTTTTCTATTTATAGGCTAAATGGCCTTATGTCTGAGCCAGCACACTATGCTGCAATTATGCTTCCAGCAACGTATTTTTTTCTAAGAGATAAAAAATACTTAAGATTATCTATGTTAGTAATAACTATATTTTTATCAAAATCATCAATTGGTTTTATTGGATTAGCTTTAATAATTATTTTACCATTAATAAAAGTAAAGTTTTTTTTAAAGTATTCTTGGTTAGTAATTGTTTTGTTAGGTGTTAGTGTTTTTTACTTGAGCTCAATTTGGAATAAACCTGTAGATGAAAATAAAAGTAATCCTCTAGTAAGAAAAATAAAAGAAACTAATAAATCTTTAAGTGCTATTTATACAGGGAAATTTCAAAAAAACACAAACTTAAGTTCCTATGCTTTTTTAAGTAATGCTTTTATAACAAAAGAAGTTTTTTTAGATAAACCTTTAGGAGCTGGTTTGGGTAGTTATAGACACGAATATGAAAAGTATTATTCTTTAATTAAACCACCTCCATATTTAATAACTTTAAAGCATTCTAAAATAAATAAAACAGATGCAAACTCACTTTTCTTAAGAATGATAGCAGATTTAGGAATATTCGCTTTTCTTTTCTTTCTGTATTTTGTTTTCAGAAGTTATATTTTGTTTAAAAACGATAAGAAAATAGAGCAGCAAAGCGTATTTTTTTATTTGATGTTAAAATTAATTAGAGAAGGTCATTATTTTCCACCAGAATTTTACTTTTTTTTATTAATTTTCCTAAAAAATAATAATGAAGATATTACATGTTGTTGAAGATTATTCGATTGAAAGTGGAGGATTAAGAACAGTGATAAAAAATCTAAATTATTATTTAAATAAAGCAGGATTTGTATCGCATATCTTATCATCGAAACAAGAAAGTTTAGATAATATTTTTATAGTAGAAACCAATAAACCTTGGTTATATTCATCAGAATGGTTAGATAAGTTAACAGCCATTCATAAAGAATTTAACTTTGATGTAATTCATATTCATGGTGTATGGACATACCCACAATATAAAGCTGCAAAATTTTCAATAAAAAATAAGATTCCATTTATTTTAAGTTGTCACGGTATGTATGAACCTTGGTTATGGAAAAAAGGAACATTAAAAAAGAAACTATATTTTAATAATGTAGTAAAAAATGTTTTTAAAAAAGCAAGTTTTATACATGCGATTACTCCTGGCGAAAGAAGTAATTTGATAGATTTATTTAATAATAATAAAATTGTAGAAATACCAAATTTAATATCAAACGTTAAGAATGTAAAAACTACTAATCAAAATAAAGAAAAGTATATTTTTTATTTAGGTAGATTAGATTCTAAGAAAGGAATTGATATTTTGATTAATGCATTTGCAGAGATAAAACATGATGATGTAAAATTAATTATTGCAGGAAAAATAAATAATTATAAAGAATCATTAGATATCTTAATATCAAGTTTAGGAATTAGTAGTAAAGTAAAATTTTTAGGTTTAATTACTGGAGATAAAAAACAAAATCTAATTAAGAATGCGCATGTTTTAGTAGCTCCATCACACTCAGAGGTCATTGGTATGGTAAATTTAGAGGCAGGTATACTAAAAACACCTGTAATAACCACTTATCAAACAGGTTTAAATTTAGATTGGAATAATAATGGGGGAAAATTAATTAATCCTAATACGAAAGAGTTAATAAAAGCTTTAGATGAAGTTCTAAATTGGAATTCTGAGGAAAGAAAATTAAACGGAGAAAAATTATACAATTTTGTAGTAAATAATTATTCTTGGTCAACAAAATTAGAAGATTGGATAACATTATATAAATCTTGTAAATTTGAAAAGTAAAATGAATAAAGCGTTAGAGTATTTTACAAAAGGTGCATTTATTAGTTTAGCAACTTTACCACTTTTAAAAGCTAACCATAATTCTATGGTTATAATTTTATGTGCTTTATTAACTATTTATTATCTTATCCGGAATAAAAGGAAACAAACCTTTAAGATTAAAAACTTAATTTATTTGACACCTTTTTTTTTGTTTCTGTTGTATGAATTTTTTTCTACAAATTATAGTACTAAAACTATTCTACTGAATTTACCTTTTTTGATTTTCCCCCTTCTCTTCTTATACAAACCAGTATTTATTAATGAGAGTGTTAGAGATAAATCGCTTATTTTTTTTCAGGTATCTGTAGTAATTCAAACACTATTATTTCTAGGTACATTTTTGTTAACGCATCCAGTTTCTAAAATTTTTTTTATCAGCAAAGAGAATATTCCTCTTTTTAGAGAATATGTTACTAAAAATTACTTTTTTGAGATTCATCCAACATACTTTAGCTCTTTTCTTTTAATAAGTATTACAATTTCTTTGTTTAAATTTAAAAAGGCAGAGATATTTAACGCTTTAAATATTCTATTTTCAATTTTTTTTTTAATTCTATTTAGTTCTAGAATAGTAATTTTGTTGTTGTTTTTAACTGTTTTATCTTTTGTGATTTATAAGTTATTATTTCAAAGAGATAAAAGTAAAATTTTTTTAGTAGCAGGCTCTTTGGGTGTTATTTTAGTTTTAGGATTTTTTAATAATAATTTTATTTTAAATAGATTTCAAGAAATAAAAAATGAAATAAATAAGCCAATAGTTGGTAATCGTTATAACTCAACAAATACAAGGTTAGCAATTTATAAATGTGATTATTTATTAATAAAAAGGGTTCCTTTTTGGGGCTACGGATCTAAATTACAAGAACAATTAAATAATTGCTTTGCAGAAAATAATGAAAGTGAGTTTTATAAAATTGGTGTTTTTAATACTCATAATTATTATTTTAATTTGATTTTATACGGAGGTTATCTTTTTCTATTGCTCTTTTTATTGTATTTAATATTCTTGATTAAAAATTTAAAACATAATTATTTAGCTATTTTCATTTTTTTTCAGTTTTTAATTATTAATCTGACAGAGAATTACCTCTCTAGACATTACGGATTAGTATTATTTTGTTATTTTACCTCATTATTTATTTTTTTTAAAAAAGAGAAAATTAATGCAAGAACTTAATAAATTTAAACTTCCAGAAAATTTTAGAGGAAGAAATGCATTTATTGTGCAATTATGGTGGTTGGTACAATCATTATTGTTTAAGAACTCACCACAATTTTTGTATGGATTTAGAAATTTTTTATTGAGACTCTTTGGTGCTAAAATTGGCAAAAACGTAATTATTAGACAAACAGTTAGAATAACTTATCCATGGAAAGTTACAATTGGAGATTATTCTTGGATTGGAGATGATGTCGTTTTATATTCATTAGGAGAAATAGAGATCGGTAAAAATGTTGTTATTTCTCAAAAATCATATATCTGTACAGCTTCTCATGATTATTTACAGTCAGATTTTCCTATTTTTGCTAAAAAGAATATCATAGAAGATGAATGTTGGTTGGCAACAGATGTTTATGTTGCTCCAGGAATTACTATAGGAAAAGGAAGTGTTGTAGGTGCTAGAAGCAGTGTTTATAAAGATATTTCTTCAAATAAAGTGTGTATTGGTAGTCCAGCAAAAATAATTAGAGAAAGAAAAATTGACTAACAAAAAAAGTATATTATTAATCTCCCCATTTTTTTTCCCTGAACCAATATCTACTGGGAAATTTAACACAAATTTTGTTTTAGAACTTGTTAGAAAAGGTCATGAAGTAACTGTTTTGTGTTTTCATCCATTTTATCCAGATTGGAAAACAAAAAAAAGCAACGAACAACTTAAAGGGGTAAAAATTATTAGAGGAGGAAGTAATTTGTTTTACACTAATAAAACCATTTTAAAAAGACTCATTCTAGAATTTAGTTTTGCTTTTTTTGTATTAAGAAAATTAAATCTTCATCAAAAAGGGAAAGATATTGTCATGCCAGTTTTTCCTCCTAGTTTTGCTTTTTATTTTATCATTCCTTTTATTAAAAAAAATATTAGAAAAGTTGGTATGGTACATGATTTACAAGAAGTGTATTCAGAAGGTAAATCAGGGTTTTTTAATAAGATTATAAAATTCTTTATTCATAAAATAGAAAAAAAATGTTATCAATCTTGCGATAAAATTTTATTTCTCTCTAATGAAATGAAGAAGGAGGCAAAAAAAATATACAATTTAGTAGAAAATAAATTAGAGGTTCAATATCCTTTTATTACTCTAAAGGATAATGATACTAATGATTTGGATACGATTTTTGATAGTAGAAAGATTAATATTGTGTATTCTGGGGCACTAGGAGAAAAACAAAATCCAATGAAACTTCTAAATTTTTTCTCGGAAGCATCGAAAAAAATACACAATACTGCATTTCATTTTTTTTCTGAAGGAGAAACCATAAAAAAGTTGAAAAATTTAAATAATAATCAGAACATACACTTTCATAATTTAGTAAAAAAAGAAAATTTAGAAGAATTATACGCTAAAAGTTCTATTCAGATTATTCCACAGAAAGAAAATACATCAAAAGGCTCTTTACCATCTAAGTTGCCAAATTTATTAGCTTCTGGATGTAAAGTTTTGGTTATTACAGATCCTGATAGTGAAATTGAAAACCTATTTGCAGAACACAATTTAAGCTTAGCTGTAAATAATTGGGATAACAATTTTCTTATTGAAAAATTGAACTTTCTAATATATGAAGATATAAATATAGGGCATCAAAAAACAATTGCAGAGTCATTATTTACAATTGATAAAATGATTCTTAAAGTTTTTCGTTAAATCAATATATTTGTTTTAAAAAAACTAGCTTGAAGAAAAGATATTCCTACTTAATAAGACCTTTGCAAGTTTTAATAGATGTTATAATTATTAATTTAATTGTATATCTAATTTATGATAAAGAGTTTCTAAATTTTTCTTTCTTATCGTATATAACTTTGTTTTGGTTAGCATCTAGTTATTCTTTTGGTTTTTATAAGGTATACAGGTATACAAGTTACTTGCGTGTAATTACACTTTTGGGGAAACAAATTTTATTTTTTGCATTAGGTTATTTTGCTTATTTCGGTATATTTAGAGAAGGAGACGTTGTTAATAATCAGTTTGTAATTTTAACGTCAATAACTATTGCTATATCAGTCATAAAAATTTTATGGTCGTTTGCACTTAAAAAATACAGATCTTTAGGTAATAATTTTAGAACGACAGTTGTATTAGGCTTTGATGAATCTTCTAAAAATGTTATTAAGCTATTTAAAAGTAAATCTAATTTAGGTTACAAATTTTTAGGTTTCTTTTCCGATAAAAATTATAAGAATAGTGAATACTTGGGTAAATTAGAATCTGTTTATGACTTTACTAAAAAAAATATGGTAGATGAAATCTACTGTTCACTTTCTTCATTAACCGATAGTCAAATAAAAGAAGTAAATAAGTTTGCCTTAGAGAAAGAAATAGACTTAAAATTAATTCCTAATGCTACAGAATTGTATAGTAAAAATCAAACGATACATTACTATGACGATGATTTGATGGTTTTAAATGTTAATAAATTACCATTTGAGTTTACGGGTAACTTCTATATTAAAAGGGTGTTTGATATTGTGTTCTCTTTATTTGTTTGTGTAACTGTTTTATCTTGGTTAATACCTATTTTATGGATTTTAGTAAAGTTAGAATCTAAAGGTCCTTTAATTTTTAAACAAGGTAGAGAAGGTATAAATGGAGAAGAATTTATTTGTTATAAATTTAGATCTATGAAACTTAATAAGATTGCAGATAAAGTACACGCTACAAAAGGAGATGCAAGAGTTACAAAAATTGGTGCTTTTTTAAGAAAAACTAGTTTAGATGAATTGCCTCAATTTATCAATGTTCTTTTTGGTGATATGAGCGTTGTTGGTCCAAGACCGCACTTAGAAAGTTTGTCATTAGAATATCAAAAAGAGGTAGACGATTACTTAAAAAGACATATTGTAAAACCTGGTATTACAGGTTTGGCACAAATAAGTGGTTATAGAGGTGAAATTAAGAAAAAGTCTGATATTAAAAATAGAGTGCGTTTAGATATTTTTTATATTGAAAATTGGTCTTTCTTTTTAGATATAAAGATTATAATACAAACTGTTTTAAATGTATTTAAAGGAGAAGAGAAAGCATATTAATGAAGCCAAGATTTAAAATAACCGCTACTATTGTACTCTATAAAGACAATTTGAATATTTTAGAGCAAACAATTAAAAGTTTTTTAGAGACTAATGTATCTAAAAAACTTTTTTTAGTAGATAACAATTCTACAGATACTTTAAAATCAGAATTTAACCATGCAGATATAGAATACATTTTTGTAGGTAAAAATATTGGTTTTGGTAAGGCTCATAATTTGGTTTTAGATAAAGTTACCTCAGATTTTCATTTAATTTTAAATCCAGATATTCAGTTTTCTAGATTGGTTTTACCAAATTTAATTAATGTATTAAATCATCAAAAAGATGTTTCCTTTATAAGTCCTAGAGTGGTGTACCCAAATAAAGAAAATCAATTTATTTGCAGAAAAAACCCAACGCCTTTCGATTTAATTAATAGAAGATTAAATATCTCTAAACAAAAGATTTTCGAAAACGAATATAGAAGTAAAAGTTTATTAGAACCCTTTTCTCCTGAATTTATTCACGGTTGTTTCATGCTTTTTAAAACAAAGGAATTTGTAAATTTAAATGGTTTTGATGAGCGTTATTTCTTGTATATGGAAGATGCAGATATTTGCAGAAAAGTATATCAATCTGGTAAGAAAATATATTATTATCCAAAAGAAATTATAACGCACACGCACCAAAAAGGTTCTTCAAAAAAGGCGAAACTATTTTTTTATCATCTTTCTTCTGCAATAAAGTATTTTTTAAAGTGGGGAATTTAGTTTCGTCAAGAAATTAAAATATATTTGCAATAACAACAACACAACAAACAATGAATATTCTTATTTTAGGTTCTGGAGGAAGAGAACACGCTTTTGCATTAAAATTATCTGAAAGCAAAAAAATTAATCAACTTTTTGTAGCACCAGGTAATGCTGGTACAGATAAAATTGCGACCAATTTAAATATTGGAGTTTCAGATTTTGAAGCAATTAAAACTGCGGTTTTAGAAAACAATGTAGAAATGGTAGTTGTTGGTCCAGAAGTTCCTTTGGTAGAAGGAGTTCATGATTTCTTTTTAGCAGATACAGATCTAAAAAATATACCTGTAATTGGTCCTAAAAAAGACGGAGCATTATTAGAGGGTAGTAAAGATTTCTCAAAGCAATTCATGCAAAAGCATGGTGTGCCAACTGCAAAATATCAATCGTTTACAAAAAGTAATTTAGAAGAAGGTTTTGCATTTTTAGAGACATTACAACCGCCATTTGTTTTAAAAGCAGACGGTTTAGCTGCAGGTAAAGGAGTTTTAATTTTAAATTCTTTAGAAGAAGCGAAAACAGAATTAGAAAATATGGTTTCTAATCAAAAATTTGGCGAAGCTTCTACAACAGTGGTAATCGAAGAATTTTTAAAAGGAATAGAATTGTCCGTTTTTGTTTTAACAGACGGCAAAAGCTATAAAATCTTGCCTTCAGCAAAAGATTACAAGCGTATTGGCGAAGGCGACGCTGGTTTAAATACTGGCGGAATGGGAGCAATCTCTCCAGTATCTTTTGCAGACGAAGCTTTTTTAAATAAAGTAGAAGAATTGGTGGTAAAGCCAACAATTAATGGTTTACAAAAAGACGGCATCGATTATAGAGGTTTTATCTTTATTGGTTTAATGAATGATAACGGAAACCCTTTTGTAGTAGAATATAACGTAAGAATGGGAGATCCAGAAACAGAAGTTGTTTTACCAAGAATAGAATCAGATTTGTTAGAATTATTCGAAGGTGTTGCACATCAAAATTTAAACGAAAAATCTTTTTCTGTAACTTCTAAAACTGCAACAACAGTAATGTTGGTTTCTGGCGGATACCCAGAAGCATATGAAAAAAATAAAGAAATTACAGGTTTCGAAAATGTAAAAGATTCTATAATATTTCATGCCGGTACAACAATTAAAAACGGTAAAGTTGTAACTAGCGGAGGTAGAGTTATGGCAGTAACTTCTTTTGGTGATACGATAGAGCAAGCGTTAGAAAAAAGTTACCAAAGTATCGATAGAATTAATTTTGATAAAATGAACTACAGAAAAGATATTGGTTTCGATTTAGTCTAATTTTATTTTTATTTGGGCGTTTTAACAGGCTTTCCATTATATCTTTTTTCAGAAAAAGAAAAAAGGATGCCATTACAATCCTTAACGCAACCTTTTTGCTGTAAATACTATTTTCTTAAACTTAGTTATTATTTAAAAATTTGGTAGCTTTAAACTTTAAATAAAATGTCTACTACCAAAAATAAAATAATAATAGCGCCATTAAATTGGGGTTTAGGTCATGCAACTCGTTGTGTGCCCATTATAAACGCTTTGTTAGAAAATAATTATCAACCAATAATTGCGTCAGACGGAAGTTCTTTAGAGTTTTTAAAAAAAGAATTTTCTAATTTAGAATTTTTAGAACTTCCGTCTTACAATATTTCTTACCACAAAAATTTAAAGCTTACATTACTTTTACAAATCCCTAGAATTTTAGCAACAGTTAAAAAAGAACAAGAAATAATTAATAAATTTATTAACGCTAATAAGGATGTTATTGGTGTAATTTCCGACAATAGATTTGGTGTGAGAAGTAAGGTTGTTCCTTCTATCTATATAACACATCAAGTAAATGTTTTATCTGGTTTTACAACTTTTCTAACTAGTAAAGTTCATCAGAAAATAATAAATAAGTTTGATCAATGTTGGATTCCTGATCATAAAAATGCAGAACTTTCTGGGCGTTTATCAAAAATAGAAAACTCTAAATATAAATTTATTGGTGCTTTAAGTAGGTTTTCTAAAACTACAATTAAAGATAGTAAAATTGACGTTTTAGTTGTGCTCTCTGGTGTAGAACCTAATAGAACATTATTAGAACATAAATTGATATCAGAATTTAAAAATGATGCTAGAAATATTGTTTTTGTTTTAGGAAAAGTAGAAAATAATCAAAAAAAGTGGACAAGCAATAATTGTGTTTTCTATAATTTTTTATTGTCTAAAGAGTTAGAGCAAAAAATTAATGAAGCAGAAATAGTTATTTGTAGATCAGGATATTCATCAGTATTAGATTTGTATACCTTAGAAAAAAAAGTGTTTTTTATACCTACTAAAAATCAACCAGAGCAAGAATATCTTGCTAAATATTTAGAACAAAAAGGTATTGCTCCGTTTGCTGATTTAGAAGATTTTAATAAAAAAATGCTGAATAATTTGAGTAATTACACAGGTTTTAAATCTAAAAAATTAACTTTAAGTAGTAGTTTATTTAGCCTTTTCCATGGTAAAAGAAAACTCTGATCCTTCACCATAAGTACTTTTTAATAAAACTGTTTGGTTGTGAGCCTCTACAATATGCTTTACAATAGACAAGCCTAAACCAGAGCCACCTTGATCTCTAGATCTACTTTGATCGACTCTATAAAAACGTTCGAATAATCGAGATAAGTATTTCTGTTCGATACCTTCACCGTTATCAACTACACGAATAACATACTTGTTGTCGTTATAATTATCTGCAGCAACAACGGTTGTTCCGTTAGGTTTACCGTATTTAATTGAGTTTACAATTAAATTGATTAAAACTTGTTCTGTTTTTTCTACATCACCAACAACAAAAACCGGAAAATCATAAATTCTATCGAATTTTAAAGTGATATTTCTTTTTTTAGCTTTCATTTCAAACAAATCAAACACATTTTGAATAACTTCTAAAATGTTGAAAACAACCATGTTTAATTTCAAGCCGTCTGTTTCTAATTTAGCAATCATATCTAAATCTTTGGTAACAGCTACCAGTCTTTCTACACCTTTGTTGGCTCTTTCTAAATATTTTTCGCGAATATTTTTATCATCCATAGCACCTTCTAAAAGTGTAAGAATGTAACCTTGTACGGTAAATAAAGGTGTTTTAAGTTCGTGAGCAACGTTTCCTAAAAAATCTCTTCTAAAAGAATCTCTTTCTGTTAAACTTTTAATTTCTAATCGTTTACCTTCTACATATTTTTGCATTCTGTTAGAAAGTTTTTCGATATCTGTGGTTACAGATTGTTTTCTTAGATCGTTAACATCTAATATAGAAACGTTTTCGTATATTTTTTTTAATCTTCTATAAATAAAATGTTCTGTTCTATATTGAATTATAAAAAATGAGATGATAAACAAAATAAGTACAGCAATTATTGCTGTACTTAAATTAAGTTTATCTGTACTAAAAAAATATGTTATTATAGCAATACTAGAAGATAGTATTGTTAAGTAAGTTGCAGACCAAAGTGCGTATGAATAGGTTTTTTTAAACTTCATAAAAGCAAATTTATTTATCTGCTTCTAGTAATACAAATTTATAACCAACTCCTTTTACAGTTTTAAAATGGTCGTCTCCTATTTTTTCTCTTAATTTTCTAATATGTACGTCTATTGTTCTACCACCAACTACAACTTCATTACCCCAAACGGTATCTAAAATTACTTCTCTTTTAAAAACTTTACCTGGTTTAGAAGTTAGTAAAGAGAATAGCTCAAACTCTTTTCTAGGTAATAAAATCTTTTTACCAGCTTTGTAAACTACATATTCTTCTCTATCAATAACTATATCGCCAATTTTAAAAGTCTCTTCGCTTTCTTTTTCAGATTTTAATCTTCTTAAAAGAGATTTTACCTTACTAACCAATACTTTGGGTTTAATAGGTTTTGTAATATAATCATCTGCGCCAGCTTCAAAACCTGCTACTTGAGAATAATCTTCTCCTCTTGCAGTTAAAAATGAGATGATAACATTTTCTAGCGAATTAATTTTTCTGATTTTTTCACAAGCCTCGATACCATCCATTTCTGGCATCATTATATCTAATAAAATTAAATGCGGTGTGTTTTTTTTAGCAGATTTTATTGCCTCTTGGCCATTATTTGCAGTAAAAACTTGATAGCCTTCATTTCTTAAATTATAACCAACTATTTCGATAATATCTGGTTCATCATCTACTAATAGTATTTTAATATCGCTTTTATTCATGATTTTAAATAAATATAAGTATCAAAAATAGTAATTATTATTATAGCAAAAGTATCCTTAACAAACATTTAATTTTAAAAAGATTATAGATAACGTTTACTTAACGATAAAATAAAATGTCTTTTTTTACTTATTGATATTGAGTTTGTTAATGATTAGATAACAAATAAGAAATCTAAAAAGTTATATTTGTTTTTTGAAATCATAAATCCTATTCACATGAAAAAAAATTACATTATTACATTATTTTTAATGCTTTGTTTTGGGGCTTTGTCATACGGCCAAGGTTCTGAATCTTTTGCAAACTCAAACGCTACAGGTTCTTATGCAGATAATAGTTTTGTTGGTGATGGAGGAATAACCTGGACTTATGTTGCTTCTAGAAATGCAAATAATACTGCAGGTGTAACTTTACCAGCAGTTATGTTAAGAAGATCTAGTAGTGATAGTAAAATAACATCAAGTACTATATCTGGCGGTATTGGAAATTTTTCTGTGAAACTTTACAAAGGGTTTACGGGTGCTGGAAATAGACAAGTAGAATTATTTATAAATGGTGAATCTAAAGGAACATCAGTAGCTTTTGATGATTTTGATGAACACGTATTTTCTGTTTCTGGTATAAATGTTTCTGGAGATATAGTGATAGAAATTAAAAATATAACAGAAAAACAAGTTATTGTAGATGATATTTCTTGGACAGCTCCAAGTTCAGACCCAGCAATAAATACAATTGGTACAATATCTTTATTAGAATATTTTGAAGGAAATGGGCCGTCACCAGAAAAAGGAATTAATGTAGAAGGTACAAACCTAACATCAGACATTACCGTTACTGCTCCAACAAACTTTGAGGTTTCGGTTGATGCTACTGGTACATATTCGCAATCTATTGCTTTAGTACAAACTTCTGGTGAAGTTGCTTCTACACCAATTTATGTTCGTTTAAAAGAAGGTTTGGGTGTAGGTACATTTGCAGATAATATCACATTAAGTTCTGCGGGTGCAGAATCTGTTACAATTGCAGTTACTGGTGAGGTAAAAAATGCAGATCCTCAATTTACATATGCAGAATCTTTAAGTAAATTTAGTTATACACTAGAAGAAGGACCTTCTGATGTTCAAAATTTTTCTGTAGAAGGTCTGTTTTTAACAGACAATTTTATTGTTGGTGCACCAGAAAATTTTGAAGTTTCTTTTTCTCAAGATGCAGATTTTGCTAGTTCTTTATCAATTACACCTGCTGACGGTAAAATTGAAGATATCATTTACATTCGTTTAAAAGCGGGTATTACAGTTCCTGGTAATTATCAAGGAGATGTAACTCTTTCTTCTGCAGGAGTAACAGCTGTTACTTTTAATGCTGAAGGAGTTGTATACGGAGAATTAACAAATAATATTATTATTTCAGGTGTTTTTGATGGTAGCTTAACTGGTGGAATTCCAAAAGGAGTTGAATTATACGTTTTAGAAGATGTTGCAGATTTAAGTTTATTCGGATTAAGTTCTGTTTCTAACGGAGGTGGTTCTACGGATGGAGAAATAGAATTTAATTTTCCTTCTATAGCTGTTACTGCCGGAACTTTTATATACGTTTCTTCAAGCGAAGCTGGATTTACAGATTTTTTTGGCAAGAATGCAGATTATATAACAGGTGTTGTAAATATTAATGGAGACGATTCGATTGAATTATATGAGAACGGAAAAATTATAGATGTTTTTGGTAACGTAAATAAAGATGGTTCTGGTGAAACTTGGGAGTATCTTGATGGTTGGGCTTATAGAAATTCTACTTCTAGCCCACAGGGAACTACTTTTACCGATACTAATTGGTCATATAGTGGTGTAGATGGATTAGAAGGTGGTACAAATAATGCTACTGCAACAACTCCTTTTCCTATTGGTACTTTTCAACCTGCAACCGCTGCTGTTTCTAGAAACAGTATCGAAGGTTTTAAAACATTTCCAAACCCTGTTACAAATAAAGAATTTACTGTATCAACAAATAATACAAGTGTAAAGCAAATTGTAATTTTTAATGTTTTAGGTAAAAAAGTTTATGCTGCTAGTTTTTCTGGAGTGAAATCTACAATAAATGTTTCTGATATGAATGCAGGAGTTTATATTGTAAAGGTTACTGAAGATGGTAAAACAGCTACAAAAAAGTTGGTAATAAGATAATTACGAGTATACTTTTCAATATTAAGAAAGCTTCGATTTATTTCGGAGCTTTTTTTTTTGACTATATTTAGAGAAGAAAAAGAAAAAGATGAATTTAAAATTGAAACTAATTAATATCTTATTTTTAGATATAGAAACTGTGCCAGCAGAAAGTGATTGGCAAAATTTAGAAACAACAACACAAGAGTTATTTAAGAAAAAAACAAGCTACCAACGTAAAGAAGAAACTACAGCAGCAGAATTTTATGAACGTGCAGGAATTTGGGCAGAATTTGGCAAAATTATATGTATTTCGGTAGGTTATTTTGTTTTGAATGATGAAAAAAATCAATTTAGAGTGACTTCTTTTTTTGGTGATGATGAATTTAAATTATTATCAGAATTTAAAAACTTATTAGAAACACATTTTTCTAAACCTGCAAACGTATTATGTGCGCATAATGGTAAAGAGTTCGATTTTCCTTTTATCGCTAGAAGAATGATTGTACATCAAATACCATTACCTAAAAAACTAAATTTATTTGGTAAAAAACCATGGGAAATTCCGCATTTAGATACTCTAGAATTATGGAAATTTGGTGATTACAAGCATTATACTTCCCTAAACTTATTAACATCAATCTTAGGAATACCTTCGCCAAAAGATGATATTGATGGTAGCGAAGTTGCAAAAGTTTATTACAAAGAAAAAAACATTAAAAGAATAGTTAATTACTGCGAAAAAGATACAATTACAATAGCGCAGGTATTATTAAGATTTAATAATCAACCTTTGTTAGAAGAAAAGGATATTGTAAATGTTTAATTAAATTTAGAAAGTATAAATAACAATACATGATAAAAAGCTGGTAAAAAAGCAATTGCTAATATTACTTTAAACTTTTTAAAATTATTTTTTGTTTGTAGCCAAATTATCAAAGGTGATGCTAGTGAAAGTAGTAAGCCAATATAAACGCAAACTTTAGAAATATAAGTACCGTATTTATAGATATACTCGTATTCAGAAAAACGATATACTTCAAAGCTTCCTTTAAGTATTAAATTTTGAATTAACAACAAGTAGATAACTACGGTAAGTATTAATGGTGATGTAAAAAACTTTACTGTTCTCATCTTACAAAACCATTAATTAATCTTCTAATTTCATAGAAAGTTCTAACCAACGCTCTTCTTTTGCTTCTAAATTGTCTATAATTTCTTGTAATTCTTCAGATTTTTTTGGAATATCTTCCGTAGGAATTTCTACGTTTAAAAATTGTTTTTCGATTGTTTCTTTTCTTTTCTGAAGTCTTTCTATTTCACTTTCTAAAGCACCAAATTCTCTTTTTTCATCAAAGCTTAAAGCAGATTTCGTATTTTTTTTAGTTGCTTTTTTTTCTTCTTTTTTAATTGTCGTTTTTTCTGAATTGTCTTTAGAAAGAGAACTATCGTAAGCTCTAAAATCTGAGTAGTTACCTGGAAAATTTTCTACAACACCTTCACCTCTAAAAACAAATAATGAATCTACTATTTTATCCATGAAATATCTGTCGTGAGAAACCACTAAAAGGTTTCCGGGGTAATCTAAAAGAAAGTTTTCTAAAACATTTAAAGTAACAACATCCAAATCGTTAGTAGGCTCATCTAAGATTAAAAAGTTAGGGTTCTGAATTAAAACTGCACATAAATACAAACGTTTTTGTTCTCCACCAGATAGTTTTTCTACAAAATCATATTGTTTCTTCTTGTCAAACAAAAATCTTTCTAATAATTGCGATGCAGAAATTCTTCTTCCTTTAGCTAACGGAATTTCTTCACCAAATTCTTTTACAACTTCTATTACTTTTTGCCCTTCTTTAATTTGAATACCAGCTTGTGTGTAGTAGCCAAATTTTACAGTTTCACCTAAAACTACCTTACCACCATCTAAAGGTGCTTTTTCGGTGATAATATTTAAAAATGATGATTTTCCTGTTCCGTTTTTACCAATAATCCCTACTCTTTCGCCTCTTTTAAAAACATAATCAAAACCATCTAAAATCTTTTTTTCTCCCCAAGATTTATGCACTTTATGTAGTTCTAGAATTTTACTTCCCAAACGTTCCATATTAATTTCTAATTGTACTTGGTGGTCTTTTCTACGTTGATGTGCTTTTTCTTTAATTGCGTAAAAATCATCTGTTCTAGATTTCGATTTTGTAGTTCTAGCCTTGGGTTGCTTTCGCATCCAATCTAATTCTTTTTTAAATAAACTTTTAGCTTTGCTTAAGTTTGTCGCTTCTAAAGCTAATCGTTCTTCTTTATTTTGAAGGTAATAAGAGTAGTTACCTTTGTATTTGTAAATTTTACCTTCGTCTAACTCTAAAATTTCGTTACAAACGCGTTCTAAAAAGTAACGGTCATGCGTAACCATGAAAAGTGTTATTTTCTCTTTAGCAAAAAAAGCTTCTAACCATTCTATCATTTCTAGATCTAAATGGTTTGTTGGTTCGTCTAAAATTAGTAGATCTGGTTTATTAATTAAAACGATAGCAAGAGATAAACGTTTTCTTTGTCCACCAGACAAAGCACCAACTTTTAAAGATAAATCGTCTAATTTTAATTTAGATAAAATTTGCTTGTATTGCGTTTCAAAATCCCAAGCATTAAACTGTTCCATTTGCTCAAAAGCAGCTTGGTAAGTGTCTGTGTCGTCTAAGTTTTTTAACGCTTTTTCATATTGATTTACAATAGATAGAATTTTATTATCAGTTGCAAAGATTGTTTCTTCGATTGTTAAATCAGGATTGATATCATCTTTTTGCGCTAAATAAGCAATAGAAATTCCTTTTCTGCTAACTACTTGCCCAGAGTCGGGTACATCTAAACCTGCAATAATATTTAATATTGATGTTTTACCGCTTCCGTTTTTTGCAACAAAAGCTACTTTTTGATCTTTATTAATACCAAAAGAGATGTCGTCGAATAAAATGCGTTCTCCGTAAGATTTAGAAATGTTTTCTACTGATAAATAATTCACTACTTGTATTTTTTTACAAAGAAACAAAAAACCCAAGCAAAGGCTTGGGTTTTTGAGTCATTTAATTTTAGGGGTCGCATTAGGGGTGCTAATTAAATGACTTTTATACTTGTAAAAATAGTAGTTAAGTACATACTTGTCAATCCCTGAATTCAGTATATTTTCACTATCCCTGAATTCAGGGATATAAAACCCTGAATTCAGTATGTCAATAAATTTAAATTATTGTCTAATAGTGTTTTAATTTTTATTGGTTATGCTGGTTTAAATTATATTTTAATAAACTTTTTAATTAACTTCTCTTCACCGTCGCTTATTTCTAGTAAATACATACCAATTTTTAAATTAGAAACTTCAATTGAGTTGTTTTGTAATTTACCTGATTTTATTGTTTGCCCGATAGAATTGATAATTTTATACGAATTAACAGTGTTAGTAGATAATTGCACATTTAATAATGTCTTTACTGGACTTGGATAAATCTTAAACGATCCGTCTGTATTGTTAAAGAAATTATCATTATTTACTATGCTAATGTTGTTAGAGGCTGCAACATTGTTTAAACTCACATTGTCTATGGCAACATCTGCTTGCCATGTATTACCGGTAACTCTATTAAATCTTAATTGAATATTATTACCTAAGTATGCCGATAAATCTACACTAGCGCTTAACCATTGGTTTCCTTTATTGCCAGATTCTGTCCAAATACTCGACCAAGAAGCTCCGTTGTCATTACTAATTTCTACATCTAAAGTTCCTATGTTTGTTGCGCCATACATGTGATAGTTAAAATTAAACGAAGCTGCAGATAAACTAGATAAATCAAAACAAGGTGAAGTTAATATAGCTTGTTTTGTTGGGTAACCGGTGTTGTTACCAGAAGCTTCAACAAATAAATACGAATTACCTTCTGTTGCAGAAGAAGGACCTGTATTGTTAGACGGTGTTCCGTTCGCATCAACTATCCAATTTAAATCATCATTTGAATTTTGAGACCAACTACCAATGTTTCCTTCAAAACCTTCGTTGTAAGGAAAAGAAGTTACTTCTGCAGTACAACCATTATTGTTGCTGCTGCCGCTAGATAATTCGATGTTGTCTAATGCGATGTCTGCTTGCCAAGTACTGCCTGTAATTCTGTTAAACCTTAATTGAATACTAAAGCCTATAAAAGCATTTAAATTAATATTAGCAGACAACCATTGGTTTCCCTTATTTCCAGATTCACTCCAAATGTTCGTCCAATTTGTTCCATTATCTGTACTAATTTCTAAGGCTATTGTACCCATATCTGCAGCACCATACATATGGTAATTAAAACTGAAGTTTGCAGATGTTTCATTAGTTAAATCAAAACAAGGTGAGTTTAAAATAGCTTGTTTGTTTGGGTAACCTGTTCCGTCTCCAGACGCTTCTACAAATATATATGAGTTTCCGTTTGTAGCAGAAGAAGGTCCTGTGTTGCCAGAAGGCGTTCCGTTAGAATTAATAGACCAATCAATATCATCCGAAGAAGATTGTGACCATGCGCCTAAATTTCCTTCAAAACTTTCTGTATAAGGAAAAGTTGATACTCCGTTTACACAATCACTAGTACTTATTGCATTTACATTTATTGTTCTCGAAACTTGTGCTGCTGCATTTCCTGCATTGTCACTTACATTATAATTTTTAATATATGTTCCTGCTGTATTTGTGTCTACATTACCAGTAATAATTATGTTAGATGTTAAATTACCGTCTACATTATCTGTTGCTGTTGCACCTTGTTCAGAATAGGTGTCGCCAACGTTTAGGTCTAAAGTTGATGCGCCGTTTAATGTTATTATTGGTGCTATTGTATCTGCGGATGCTGCTTGAATATTTACAGTATAATCTTCTACTTCTCCGTAAGAAAAACTTTGACAAGATGTAGGAATAGCATTGTAACTCATAGAAACTCTCATTCTTGTTGAAGTTTCTAGTGCTGATGACGGAACAGTAAATGAAGCTGAAACTGTTGCGTTTTGATTTGGTGCAACTGATAAAACTTGTTCATTAGCATCTGTAAAATCTCCATCTTTGTTAAAATCAATCCAAACTGCGTAACCTTCGTTGTATTTGGTTCCTGTCCATGTTGGTGTAACAGTTACAGTATAATTATCACCTTTTACTAAGTTCGTTGATGTACTAGTAAAATCTGAATAAAACTGAGCGCCTGAATTATTATTGATGGAACCAAGTTGTACGTTACTTATAAATTCATCATTAACATTAGAACTTTGAGATGCACAATAGTTAATAGGAGTAACATCTGTTGTAACAGTTAAAGTATTACTTGCGGTAGAAATATTACCCGCATCATCTTTTGCTATTACAGAAAACGAATATGATGTGTTCGAGGTTAATCCGTTTACGGTAAAATTAGTATTTGCGGTGTTACCAATAACTGTACTTCCGTTTAAAACATCGTAAGAAGTTACTGCAACATTATCTGTAGAAGCTGTCCAATTTAAATTTACAGATGTATCAGTTTTGTTGTTTGAAACTAACGCTGTCGGAGCAGTAGGGGCAGTTGTGTCTGGCGCTAATGTTGTTGCGTTTACGGTGGTGCTTTTAATAGAACTATTGCCTGCACTATCTTTTGCAATAACGTAAAAGTTATAGCTGGTATTGGCGCTTAGGCTTGTTGCTGTAAAATTTGTGTTTGTAACAGTTGTTAGTAAGTTGCCGTTTCTATAGATATCATAATTAGTAACGCCAACATTGTCTGTAGATGCGTTCCAAGAAAGTTGAATAGAGTTTTCTGTAATATTGTTAGTAATTAAGTTGGTTGGAGTGGTAGGGGCTTCTGTATCAGGTGCTGATGATGAGGTGAATGTACCTGTAAATACACCTCTACCGTATGTAGAAGCTATAATTTTATTATTTGTATTATCGCCAGAAACATTCCAATAATCTAAAGAAGTTACACTAACATCACTCATGCCGTTATATGATTGAGACCAATTAGGATTTGTGTCATTAAAGTTTTCTGTAGACCAAACACCTAATTGAGTTGCAATAATTGCTTCGTTTGGTGCTAAAGGATTCAATAAAAAGTCTCTTACAGGGATATTTGGAAGATTTCCTTCTTTGCTTGACCAAGTGCTACCTGCATTAGAAGAATACCAAATGCTAGTAACGCCGTAATTATGTATCGTTACAATTAAATCGTTAGCAGTTTCTCCAAATCTAATAGAAGAGATTGCGCCAATAAAAGGATTATTAACTGTTGTAAATGTTGCAGAATTATTGGTAACATTTGTTAATTTAACCAATCCGCCGTTAGACAAACCAACATACCAAGCATTGTTTTCGAAAGGAGAAGCTCTAAATGCTGTTGGACTAGAAGTTAACGCAGCATTTGTTAATGATCCTTTACTGTTAGAAGCAACGTTTATACTTAATATAGAGTTGCTGCTAGCTGTAGATTGATTTGATAATAATCTATTTGCATTACTATCATAATCCATCGGGTTTACGAAATCACCAGTACTTTGATCACTCGACAAAGTTGTTGATCCTCCATCAATTCTTCCTTGGCCATTCCATGGTAAATTAAATCTATAAATTACATTAAAAACATACGTTGCAATCATGTATTGCCCATCTTTATCTACAAAAGTGTAAAAACCATCTCCGTCGCTTAAATCTTCAGAAGAATTTATTCCGTTTGCTGTGTTTGCGTCTCTAAAAGCTTGTGTACCGTTGTCTTGCGCACCAGCCGAAAAAATTCCATTTAAATCTCCTACACCATCTGGTCCAATACTTGCTTTTACAAATTGTGTAACATTGTAGTTGTTGTTTCTTGAGTTAATTGAATTACCCGAGTTGCCAGAATAATAAATACCACCATCATTACCAAATAAAACTTTAGAAGCATCATTATTACCAAAAGCAATTGAGTGTTGATCTGCATGTACATTATTTGGTTGTCCAAAGCCACCGTACCAATGTGATAATTGAGACCAAGAGCTACCTCCGTTTGTAGATTTAAATAAATCGATTCCACCAACGTATAAAATATTATCATTTGTAGGGTCAGCTTCGATTACTAAATCGTAAAATGCTTGACCTCTTGTAAAATCATTTGCAGAAATGCCTGTATCTGCATCATTTGGCAGAGCTTTAGAAGTAATTGTGCTAAAACTATTTGTTGTTTCGTAAATATGAACAGGAGAGCTAACACCTTGAGTTAAAGCATAAATTTTATTTCCATTTGTTGCTGATGGTTCTAGTTCAACTCTGTTAGAATCTGTTAAAGGAGAAGCATTTGCCTCTGTCCAAGTAGATCCGTTTGTAGAGCTGTAAACTCGACCGCCACCTTCGCCAAGAGCAGAACCAATGGTTCCCATCCAAAGTTTATTGTCTGCACCAACTTCTAAATCATTAGGAATGTAATAATAAGTAGATCCACCAAAAGAGTAAGATAGGTTTGACGATTCTATTCTACTCCAAGAACTACCGTTATTTGTAGATCTATAAATACCAGCAGACTGTAAACCCAACCAATTTTTCGGACTTGAAGAATCTCCGTAAACATGAGCTCCGACAGCAACAAAAAGTTCTGTAGAGTTTCCGTTATCCCAGGCTAAAACATCGTTTACGTAATAAATACCTTTTAAAAATAAATTAGAAGCGTTGTAATCAAAAGAATCTGGTCCGGCAGCAGGAACTGTGACTGCAGACCAATTATTACCACCATCAGTAGTAACATAAACACCGTTACCAACAACATCTCCTGCGGTATATTGTTCTCCTGTACCTACATACCATCTATTAGAATTTCTAGGATCTACAGTAATTGAGGTTACAGAAAGGTTTCCTGGTACATTTTGCACTCTGGTCCATTGAGAATTTGCATTTGAAATGTTTGTGTTTTTCCATAATCCACCAGAAACACCACCTGCATAAACGGTGTTGTTAGAAGTGTCATTTGGGTCGAACATAATAACTCTTGTTCTACCACCAACGTTATTTGGGCCTCTTTCTTCCCAAGCATTAGAAGTGTTTCCTGGGGTTTTTCTAGAAACTCTTTTTTGCATTACCTTTTTTCTAAGCTCATTTAACTCACCATCATCTAATTTTCCTGTTTCAGGGTTTATGGTAAGTTCCCACATCTGCTCGAAATACCTGTTAGGAGGCAATCCGTTTTGTTTCCTTTTCTTTTTATCCCAAGTTAATGTTTCTTTATATGGGCTGTTTTTAATAAAGTTTTCTAATTTTTTTCTTTTAGATAATAGTTCTTCTTTCTCTTTCTTTTTGATAATTGTTTTTGATAAAAAAAAGGAGAACATTAAAATAGCTATTGAGCTAAATAATAACTTAAGGTAAGTGTTTTTTTTCATGTGAATAAAATTTTTAAAAATTTGGGGATTGAATTAATTGGACAACATTATTATTTTTTGCATTAATAATTTATTAAAAAATCTTAATTTATTATTAATTACGTATCAAAAGTATTAATTTATTGAATATTGCGCAATCCCTGAATTCAGGGTTTTTTACTATCCCTGAATTCAGGGATAGGACCTAGAAGGTTTTAATAAATTTTGATAGCTTAAGTAAAATCTGTGAATAGATTTTTCTTGTGAAAATCATTCTGCTTTAATAGATTCAATTTTTTTTAAAATCTTTTTAATAATGGTATATTGCAACGATAATTTTTGATATAAAGAACATGAAGATAATAGTACCAATGGCCGGAATAGGTTCTCGTTTAAGACCACATACATTAACAGTTCCTAAACCTTTAACCGTAATCGCAGGAAAGCCAATTGTGCAAAGACTTGTAGAAGATATTGCATCTGTGGTTGATGAAGAAATAGAAGAAATTGCGTTTATTATTGGTCCTGCAAAAAAAGGATTTCCAGCAAATACAAAAGATAATTTATTAGAAATAGCCAAAGAATTAGGTGCTAAAGGTTCTGTTTACGTTCAAGAAGAAGCATTAGGAACTGCGCATGCATTATTTTGTGCTAAAGATTCATTAAGCGGTCCTTGTGTTGTTGCTTACGCAGATACATTATTTAAAGCAGATTTTAAATTAGATTCTAACGCAGATGGTGCAATTTGGGTAAAGCAAGTAGAAGACCCGAGTGCTTTTGGTGTGGTAAAATTAGAAGATGGTTTTATTACCGATTTTGTAGAAAAGCCAAAAGAGTTTGTTTCTGATTTAGCAATAATTGGTATATACTATTTTAAAGACGGTGATAGAGTTAGAGATGAAATTCAGTATTTAATTGACAACGATTTAAAAGAGAATAACGAGTTTCAGCTTACAAATGTTTTAGAAACATTAAAAAAAGACGGCGCTAAATTTATTCCAGGAACTGTAAATACTTGGATGGATTGTGGTAAAAAAGATCCAACAGTAGATACCAACAAACAAGTTTTAGATTTTGAGCATAAAGCTGGTAATAATTTGGTATCTAAAGACGTTGTATTAGAGAATTCTGAAATTATAGAACCTTGTTTTATTGGTAAAAATGTTGTGCTTAAAAACACAAAAATTGGTCCTTACGTTTCTATTGGAGAAAATAGTGTTGTAGAAAACGCAACCATAACAAACTCTTTAATACAAACAAATGTTCTAATTTCGAATGCAAAATTAGACAATGCAATGATTGGTAATCATGCAAAATATAACGGTGAATATACTTCAGTAAGTATTGGTGATTATACAGAGTTAATCTAATGGGTTTTATAAAAAAAGAAATAAATAAATTAAAAGAGGGGCAATTTCATAATTTTAAGTTGTCTCTTTTTTCTTTGTTCCTTTTTTTAATATCAATTAATGGTTTTGCACAAGATAGCATACCTGCGGCTGTAGATCTATCAGAAGAAAAAGAACTAAAGTTTCAACAGTTTTTCTTTAAAGCATTATCGCAAAAATCTATCGGTAATTATCAAAAATCGATAGAGAATTTAGAAAACTGTAATCAAATATTACCTAACAATAGTGTTGTTTTTTTTGAGTTTTCTAAGAACTATTTAGAATTGAATAAAAAGCTTTTAGCTAAAGAATATATTAAAAGAGCCATTGACCAAGAACCTAAAAATATTTGGTTACAAAAGCATTTAGTTAAAATTAATGTTGCTGATAGAGATTTTTCTGAAGCAATTAGAGTTCAGAAAAGTATTGCTACTATCAATAAAAAAGAACGCGAATATTTAGTGAGGCTTTATTTGAAAAATAGAGATTTTAAAAACGCTATACAACTAATGGAGGTTTTAGAAGATGAAAATTCTTTGTCTTCTAGTTTAAAAAATATAAAAGATAATTTACAACAAACCAGAAAAGCCAGACCTGTAAAGAGCTCTGCAGTAAGTAATATTTTTAAACAGTTTGAAACCGATAAATCATATGTACTTTTAAAACAGATTTTAGAAAGTGTAAAACAAGATTCTGATTTATTATTAGATTATAGTAAAAAAGGAATTGCTTTGTTTCCTGCACAACCATTTGTGTATTTAATGAACGGTAAGGCTTTAAATGCAAAACAGAAGTTTAACGAAGCTATTACTTCTTTAAAAAATGGTATCGATTTTGTAATTGAAGATGATATGGAAGCCGAATTTTATAATGAAATGGCTGTTTCTTACAAAGGTTTAGGTAATACTATCGAAGAAAAAAAGTACAAACAGAAGTCAAAAAAGTTAAAAAAATAATATGCGATATCTAAAATATGTATTGATACTAACTTTAGTTTTTACAGCTTGTAAATCGAAAAAGTTAGTTTTAGATGCTAACGTAAAAGCAAAAGAAATTTCTGCAAATAAGGTCGTTAGAAAACATGTTGCAGCAAATTTTAAAAAGGAAACTATAGACGCTAAGTTTAAAGCAAATTTTAATGATGGTAAAACAAAACAAAGTATTACCGTTTATTTAAAAATTACGAAAGACAAAGAAATTTTTTTAAAAGGAACTAAATTTATAACTGTTTTTAAAGCAAAAATTACACCAACATCTATAGCGTATTATTCGCCATATGCTAAGAATTACTTTGAAGGTGATTTTAAAATGCTAAAGAAAATTTTAGGTACAGAAATTAATTTCGAGCAATTACAAAGCTTGTTTTTAGGACAGGCTATGTTAAATTTAAAGAAGAATAAGCAAAGTGTAGAAATTGTTAATAATTCTTACGTTCTTTCTCCTGTTGTAAAAGACGTTGTTGTTAATGTTTTTACAGCAGTAAATCCTAATCACTTTAAGTTAGATTTTCAAGCAATAACATCACCATTAAAAAATGAGAATTTAAAAATTAAGTACCCTTCTTATAAATTAATAGATAATACAGTTTTTCCATCAGAAATTAATATCACAGCAAAGCAAATTAACAAAACAACTAAGATTGATTTTACTTTAAAATCTGTTGAATTTAATACAGCATTAAACACATCTTTTTCTTTACCTAAAGGATATAAACGCATTAATTTATAGTGATAAAATTCCGTTTACACATATCAATTTTTATTTTACTTTTTAGTTGTTTAACCGTATTTGGTCAAACAAAGAAAGAGTTAGAAGAACAGCGTAAAAGATTAAAAAAAGAAATTGTTCAGGTTAATAATTTGTTATTTAAAGAGCAAAAAAGAGAAAAAAATGTTCTTGAAGATTTAAAAGATTTAAATCAAAAAATTGATGTTAGGCAAAAATTAATAAGAACTATTAATTCTGAGGCTAAATTATTATCATCAGAAATAAATAAAAATAAGTCAGAAATTTCTAAGTTAGAAAAAGAACTTGCAGCGCTTAAAAAAGATTATGCAAGTATGATTTATAAATCTTACAAGAGTAAATCTCAGCAAAGTAGAATGATGTTTATTCTGTCTTCTCAGAACTTTTACCAAGCATACAAACGTTTAGAGTATATGAAACAATATACTTCGTTTAGAAAAAGACAAGGAGATCAAATAGGAGCGCAAACTCTGGTCATCAAAAAGAAAAACGACTCTTTATTGTATCAGAAACAGGTTAAAAACACTTTACTATCTATAGAAAAAGATCAGAAACAACAAATTGAACTCGACAAGAAAAATAAAGAACAATTAATCTCTACAATTAAAAAGAAAGAGCGTAAGTATAAAAGAGAGATTCAGAATAAAATTAATGCTGAAAAAAGAATTGCAGAAAAAATAGATAAAATAATTAAAGATGAAATTGCCAAAGCAAATAGATTGGCAAATGCAAAACTTAAAAACAAACCAAAAACCACCAAAAATAACGAGTTTGTTTTATCGCCAGAAGCTAAGGCTTTAGCGGCAAGATTTGAGCTTAATAAAGGTAAATTACCTTGGCCAATAGAAGAAGGTTTAATTACGAGAAGGTTTGGTAAACAATCGCATCCTATTTATCCTGGTATTACAATTAATAGTACAGGTTTACATATGATAACTAAAAAAGGTAAAAGTGCTCAAGCTATTTTTAATGGTAAAATTTTGAATGTTTTAGTAACATCAGGCGGTAAAAGAAACGTTTTAATACAGCACGGTAATTATATTACATCGTATAATAATTTAGAAAAATTGTATGTTAAAAAAGGTGATAATGTAAAAACGGGTCAAAAAATAGGGCAAATTTTTACAGACAAAGTTTCTGGTAAAACTACTTTAATATTTGTGTTGTATAAAAACACAACAAAGCTTAATCCTGCATCTTGGATTCTTAAAAGATAAATTTTTAGAATTTTTTATTTGTGTCAATTATTAAATTGATTGCAATAATGTTTGCTTTTTATAGTCTCTATTTTTGTGTAAGAATTTAGAAAACATCTAGGTTCTGTATTTTATTAATTAAAAAATTACATTAAAATGGAAAACTTAAATAGAAAGACTGTTGCGATTTTAGCAACTAATGGATTTGAAGAAAGTGAATTAAGCGAACCAAAAAAAGCTTTAGAAAAAGCAGGAGCAACAGTAGAAATTGTTTCTTTAGAATTTGGAGAGATTAAATCTTGGAACGATGGTAATTGGGGTAAAAATTACAAAGTAGATAAAACTTTAGATGAGGTTTCTCAATCTGATTATAATGCATTAATGTTACCTGGCGGAGTTATAAATCCTGATGTTTTACGTAGAGATAAAAATGCAGTGGAATTTGTAAAATCATTTTTCGAAAACCATAAACCAGTTGCAGCAATTTGTCATGCGCCTTGGTTGTTGGCAGAAGCGGGTGTTTTAGAAGGGAGAAAAATTACATCTTTTAACTCTATCAAAACAGATATGATTAATGCTGGTGCAAATTGGGTAGACGAAGAGGTTGTTGTTGATGAAGGTTTGGTAACAAGTAGAAATCCTAAAGATTTGCCTGCTTTTAATGATAAATTAGTAGAAGAGGTTTACGAGGGGAAGCATGAGGCTCAAATGGCATAATTAGAATGTTAGAATAAAAAAAAGCGCAATTTAATTGCGCTTTTTTTTATTTGTATTTTATATTTTTTTGAAGAATTATAGAGTTTGGTACTGTTAAAAATTCATCATCTTTAGTTTTTAGAGTGATAAAAAAGGCACCAATATCTCTTATTTCTCCGGTGATGTTATTATCTTTTTCTAAAATGGTTATTGTGTCTCCTATTTTAACTGGGTAATTAATATATAAAATTATACCAGCAGTTATGTTAGATAAAATAGACCATTGAGCAAAAAACGCAATACCTAAAATAGTTAAAAACGAAGAAATATAAATTAACAATTGCTTTTCATCTACACCCCAAATAAATGCAATTACTACAATTGTAGTTATGTATATAAGAATTGTTATAATCTTATTTGTAACAAGAATTCTTGCATTTTGAAAGCCGAATTTTGTTTGAATTTTTTTTAGAGAATTTGTTATAAACAGTCGTAAAAAAAAGGCAATTACTACAATAATTACAGATTCTAAAATCTTAAAATGATTTAAAAACTCCATTGATATTAATTTCTATTGAAATAATGCTTTAAGTTCTGTAGCTTCGTTTGGTGTTAATCTACCCGCTAATACTAAACTTAATTGTTTACGTCTTAGAGCGCCTTCAAAACGTTCTTTTTCTAAGTCTGTTTCTGGTTCTATTTGTGCTATTTGTACTGGTTTACCCGTTTCATCAACAGCCACAAAAGTGTAAATACCTTCGTTTACTTTAGTTCTATGTCTAGATTGTCTGTCTTCTATCCAAACATCAACATAAACTTCCATAGAAGATTTAAAGGCTCTAGATACTTTAGCTTCAACTGTAACAACGCTACCAACAGGTACAGATTTGTTAAATGCAACATGGTTTACAGATGCTGTAACTACAATTCTTCTAGAATGTCTTCTTGCTGCAATACTGCAGGCTCTATCCATTCTTGCTAGTAATTCTCCTCCAAAAAGATTGTCTAAATAGTTAGTTTCTCCTGGTAAAACTAAATCTGTTAATATGGTTAAAGATTCTTTAGGTGATTTTGCTTCCATCAAAAAATAAATTTTTTGCAAAGATACGCAATCACACTTTTAAAAGTGATGTAAAATAGCTAAAGAAAACTGAAATTATTTAACGGCTTTAACTAGTAGCCAAGCGTCTTTAGAAACTGTTCTTTTGATCTTGTTAAGGTTATTAATGGCGTCATTTTTATCAGCATAACTATTAAATGTGACTTGCGTTAATCCCCATTTGTTTACACCAATAATTTTAGCGTCAAAACCCTTTGCAATTAGTTCTTTTACTTTGGTTTCTGCATTTTCTGGTATTTGAAAAGCGCCAGCTACCACATGGTAAGGTTTGGCAATTTCTTTAACCACATTTAATTCTAAAGTTGGTAACGGGTTAGAAATTACAAAAGTTGCAGATTGTATCTTTTTTTCTAATTCTTTTTGCTGATTTGCTAAAACCTCGTTTTGTTTATTTTGTTGATAACCATTAAAACCAGCAAAACCTAATGTTAATAAAATAGCAGCAGAAGCAGCGTACTTTATAAATGTTGGTATGCCTTTTTTCTCTGTTGAACGAGTAACAGGTATTAAAGGCTTAACTTGTTGTTTGTATCTTTCTACTGCAGAAGTTTCTACGGTAGCTAAACCAAATGAAGACGTTAAAAAGTTAACATTTGTTGTTGGTTCAAAAATAACTTGCTTATTCTCATTAAGAGAAATAACACCTAAATTATTTAACGAGATTTCGTTTTTTTGAAGTTCTGTTTGCCATTTAATTACAGACAAAGAAATGGCTGTAGAAGCTTTCTCAAAAGAGATTTGCTCGCTAGAAGCTATGTAATTTGCTAATAAACCATCATTATGTTTTAAAAGACTATTAAACGTAATTTGCTTAGAAGGCGGGTAGAAAGTGTTTGTGCTTTCATCTAATTTTGCATCAATTTTATTTGTTACAAAACCTCCAAAATCTGGTACAATTACGCAATCGTATCTGTATAATAAATCGTTTATGTAGTTGGCTAAATTCATATAAACAAATATATAATTTTAGACCTTTCGTAGAAAAAAGTTCTGTAAAAATTATCAACAATTTTTTTATATATTGGTTGTCAAATTGTTAACTATTGAAAGAAGAAAAATTGCTTGCAATCTTAAGATTGCAAAAAAGTAAAGCTGTGGGCGATATTTTAGCTAAGAAACTAATTGTAAATGTGGGAGATGTCTCTCAAATTTTTAAGGAGAAACCACAAAATTTAGCTAAAATAAACGGAATTGGTAAAAATGTACTAAACCATCTTTTTGATAAAGAAAACTTAGAAAAAGCATTAGAAGAACTACAATACATCAAAAAAAATAACATAAAATATTCTTATTTTTTGGATGAAGATTATCCAGAGAACCTTCAACATTGTATCGATTCACCAATTCTACTTTTCAAAGACGGTGCCATCGATTTTTCTAATAAAAAAATGATTTCTATTGTTGGTACAAGAAATATGAGTTCTTATGGTAGAGACTTTTGTAATACCTTGATAAAAGATTTGGCGACTTACAATCCTGTAATAGTTAGTGGTTTTGCTTATGGTGTAGATATTTGTGCGCACAAAGCAGCAATAGAAAATAACCTGCAAACCATTGCGGTTTTAGCGCATGGGTTTGATCAAATTTATCCGAAAGTACATAAAAAGTATATAAATGATGTAAATAAAAAAGGTGGTTTTTTAACTGAGTTTTGGCATGACGAAGCACCGTTAAGAGAAAATTTTTTAAAAAGAAATAGAATTGTTGCGGGTATTTCTAAAGCAACTATAATTATAGAATCTGCAGCAAAAGGAGGTTCTTTAGTAACTGCAGATATTGCTAATTCTTATAATAAAGATGTTTTTGCTGTACCTGGTAGAACCACAGATTTGTATAGTAAAGGATGTAACCATTTAATTAAAAGTAACAATGCTTTTTTGTTAAACTCTGCAGAAGATATTGTAAAAATATTAAATTGGGATATTCAAGAAAAACCTAAAACAATACAGAAACAATTATTTGTAGAATTAGATGAAAATGAACAAAAAATATATGATTTATTGCATGCCAAAGGACAACAACTATTAGATGTAATTGCATTAGAATGCAATATACCAACATATCAATTGTCGTCTATATTATTGCAGTTAGAATTAAAAGGTGTTACAAAACCTTTACCCGGAAAGATGTTCGAATTGAGTTAAATATTCTTATTTTTGAGGAAAATCAATAGTAAAGATGGCGGTAGAGAAAAAATTGATGTCCAAAAAGAAACCCACATTTCCAGTAAATGAAATGTTTAACGCGTATCTTAAAAATTACAATAGAAACATTAAAATTTCTATTTTTTACGATGATTTATTACGTTTTCAAGGTTCTGTAACGGTTTATGATAAAAATGACGAAGATACACTTTGGGTAAGAACTTACTATTCTCAATTTGATAGAGAAGAAATAGATAGAAGTTTAAAAAAGGTGTATACAATGTTACATTCTGATGGGAATGATGACACAATTCCTTTTTTAAATGTAGATGCTATCGATTATTGTACGTTTGGGAATTCGAAACCTTTTAGAATTAAAATTCGTAATATTTTAAATGACAACTTTTCTTATTTCTATGTAAAAAAAGCAGATGCATCTCGTATCTATGGTTTAGAGTTAGAGCATATTTTATCTCCACACAATATGAATTTTCTAGTTTTTGGAGACACTTTAATTGAAGAACATATTGCCGGAATTCCGGGAGATGATTTTATTAGAGATTTTTTACCAAAATGTACAGAATCTCAAAAAGCACAAATTGCAAAGGAGTTTGTAAAATTTAAAGAAAGATGTTTGGTGCGTCTTTTAGGTGATATGCGTTCGTATAATTACGTGATTACACCAACTCATGATTTTGACCATATTATATATAAGTTTAGAGCTATAGATTTTGATCAGCAGTCTTTTGAAGGAAACTTAAAAGTATACAACTTACAATTCATGAAAGAGAATTTTAAGATGGTAGAAATGGTTAGTAAAAAATTACAAAACGATTCTATTAGGCAATATAAATTAGAAGAACGTTCTTTTATGGCAAAGAGAATGATTACTGCGCCAAGAAGAACTGCAAGATTAATTAAATGTATGAAAGCAGATTCTATTTCGTATCCAGAAAATGTAGAGCTTTTAAAAGAGCATTTAATTAAATATGTTGGTGATGTAAAGTTTAAAGATTGCGAAAATATGGGAGAAATTTTAGAAACTATTTTAGCTTTCGTTAAGCGTAATTATTTAGATATTAGTAATAAAGAATTGTTTTAATAAAAAAGGCGTAAACCAAAGTTTACGCCTTTTTTATTATTTTTATTTGCAGTTTACCAAGCACCAATAAAGTGACTTCCTTCTGCGTTTACTAATTCAGCACCTTTTGTTACTGCTCCAGTTTCTGTATCTACAACATAAATATTTCCATTTTGCCCAACAGGAGCTTGCGTTAAGTAAATTTCATTACCATCTACAGCATAACCTTGGTATTGGAATAAGTAAAAATCTGGATCATACGGAATTGCATCAATTTTAACTGCAGTTTTAGCATTTAAATCAATTAAAGCAAAAAATCCTTGAGCACCTGCAACACCATCAGCAGAACCTTCATGACGATAAGCTAATACAGCTTTACCATTTACAGCAGGTCTCCAAGCAAGTATATAAGCACCTTGTACACCTAATGCTTCATCTAAATTAAAATCATAAGAATTGTCATATTCATTATTTGCATCAATTTTTAAAATATGAGAACCTTCTGGATCACTTTGGTTTGCTTGATAAACACTTCCATTATATTCAAAAGCATTAATACTTCTGTATCCGTTTGTGTTTCCATGACCAACACTAGACGTAATAACGGTTGGGTTTAATAAAGAAGGATAATCTAATACAATTGTTTTAGAACCTAAAATTTCGTAACCGCTATCGCTTTCTACAGTTGTTGGGTTTACTTTGCTTAAACGCGCGCCAATGTATAATTTGTTTCCTGCAGTATTTAAAGTAGGCATATCTATTCTAGAAATATAATAACCTGCAGCTTCTTCTTCTGCGCTTAAAGCAACAACATGTTCTTGAAAGTTGTTAATTGCAGAGTTTACTAAATCTAAAGTAACTACACCAATTGTTGCTTCTGTGCGTGTGTAAACATCGTCAGAAACATCATCTGGAGTACCATTATCATTTACTTGGTGTTCTGTAGATACGTAAACTGCAGCACCTGTTTGATCTCCGTCAAATAATTTTATCCATCTTGGAGCAGTACCCACATAAGGAGCAATACTAATCTCTGTACCAGTTTGTGCAAAGTTTTGGCCGCCTTCTACGGTATATTTCGTGTAATTTCCACCAGTATCACCAGCATAAGAAATATTAAAAATTGTGTTACCATCTTCAGAGGCTTGTAATCTAGCGGTTCTGTTAGAAGGGGCAATAAATCCGTTTTCGAAAGGATTAATAGATACAGTTGGGTCTTTTGCATCTTCACTACTTACAGAATATATTAAAGTACCTCCGTTACCATCACCAGGATTATCTCCCATTTTAGCTCCGGCAATTGTAATCCATCTAGATTCAGAAATAGGATCTACAGGTTCTATTGGGTCAGTAATATCCTCATCGCTACAAGCAGTCATTAAACCAATACCAAGAGTAAGTATTGCTAAAGATTTTAGATTTAAAGAATTAAGTTTCATTTTATTTGTGTTTTGAATGGTTAAAAATTATTAATTGTGTAATTTAATTTCAGGTAAAAAGCTCTACCTGGTTTTTGTACGGATAAATTATCGTATACGGGTTTGTCAAAAATGTTTTTTACATCAAAACTAGCTACCAACTTTTTGTTTGGAAATGCATAACTAAGTCCTAAATCTTGCGATAATTGCGTAGGAACTTCGAAAAAATCATTACCAACAGTGTTTGAACCTAGTGGGGCTAGGTAAGAAAATTCATCAGTAAAATAGATTGAATAAAAAAGGTTTAATTGAGATTTTTGTTGAAATAAGTCTTTAAAAGAATAACGTAAACCACCATTCATGGTAAAGAAAGGAGTGTTTGGTACGTCTATTTCTACGCCGTTATTTTTAATTTTTAAATCGAAACGAGATATATTAAAGTTTAATCCTAAATTGTTGTTGTAGTTATAATTTAATTGTGCATCAAATCCTTTAGATGTTCCGCTACCTTGGTTTACATAGACTATTAATTCATCATCTACATTAAAAGAAGTTTCTATAGGTAAGCCAATTCTGTCTTTAATATTTCTTGTAAATAAGTTTGTAGAAATAGTAAAATTATGATTGTTGATATTAAAAGTACCAAATCTAAAACCTAGATTATAGTTGTTACTTTGCTCTGGATTAATAGTTGGATTTGCAACAACATTGTCTCCATCATTACCAAAAACTTCTGTTTCATCAGGTAAACGAACTGCCTTTTCTGCAGATGTTAATAATGTGGTTTTAGGAGAAAGTTCATAAGAAAGCGCAAATCCATATCCGTTATTTTTTTTATTGCTGTTAATAACTTCATCTACTATTTCATTAATTCCGTCAGAATTTGTTACTATTTCTGGATCTATACTAACGGTTTCTTGTTGATAATTTTTACCGAAAATATTTGCTTTTAATTTATCATCTAAAGCAGTTAACTCATACGTTAAAGAATAAATGTTTTTATAAAGGTTTCTGGTTCCTGTAAATGTGTTTTCTAATAAAGAAAGTAAAACATCACTATCTTTTCTATCTGTTCCACTATACACGTGATTTGCTAAAACCTTATGATTATCGTTAATAGCATAAGACAATCCTGTTCTAATAGATGCTACTTTTCTTTTAATGATAGCTAAGGTTGGCCCACCTTCTTGCTGAGAACCCCAAGTATACTCATACTCATCACCTCTAAAATCGATAGCTCTTTCTCCATTCCAACTATAAGCAGCTGCAACAGTATCATTAACAACACGATTTCTGTTTCCATATAATCCGTTAATGTTTAAATCTAAACCTTTGGTTATAAAGTTTTTCTTTTGATAAATTAAGTTGGTAACTAAAGCATCAGATTCTAAAAATCGATTCTTATAAGGAGTAATAGTCATAAAAGCACCATGTTGTACTTCTTTATAATCATCAGAACCAGTAACACCAATAAAAAATTGATCTGCCCATTTAACATTGGTAAAACCAATTTGTGCCATACCACCTTTAGATCGATAAGCATCGTTAAACCTTCTGGCAGTAATTGGCGTTTGTACACCTCCTAAGCCTGTGGTAACAATACTTCTTCCAGAAACCTTATAATCATTGTCAGAATAATTATGAAAAAGTGATGCTTTTACAGTAAAACCAGATTCTTTAAAACGATACAAACCGTTAACGTTTGTTTGTATTGTATTGAAAGATCCGTAAGAAACAGAAGCGTTTAAATTGGTTTTTGCATCATCATTAAGGATAATATTAATTGCTCCTCCTAAAGCATCATCTGCTAAATGCCCTGGAACTACGCCCTTATAGACTTCAATATTTTTAATCATTGAAGCAGGAATACTGTTTAAATTAAAAGAAGAACCATACATAGAACTTGGTATTCCGTCTATAAAAATTCTTACAGCATTACCAGATAAACCATTTAAACTGTAATTAACATCAGAACCTAAACCACCATTTTGTCTTATTTTAACACCAACTGTTGTGTTTAGTAATTCGTTTGTTTGAATATTTCTTAAACTTGCTTCTTTGGTTTTTATCACATTTACAGCAAAACCTTGCGTTTCTTTTTTAGTTTCTTCTGTTTTTGCGGTGATTTTTACTTCATCTAATGCATTGTCTATAAAGTTTAAAGTAAAATTAAGTGCTTTCTTTTTCGAATTTAAAGTAGCATTAATGGTTTTTGGTAAAGAATTTAAAGAGTGCACCTTAAAAGAATATGTGCCATATGGAACACTTTTTAAATAGAAGTCTCCATTAATATCTGTACTTAACTCTTTATAGAAACCTGTTCCTTTAACAACCACATAAGCACCAATTGCTGGCTCGTTATTATTAAATTTAATTTTTCCATAAAAGTCTCCATTCTGACTAAATGTTACAGAAGTTAAAAAGAAAAAAAGTAGCGTTCTAAAGAAAAGCATTGTCGATTATTTTTGACAAATATACTTTTATTTATAATTAGTCTAAATAAATTTAGTTGATTTACGGAAAAAATAAATTTTAACTGCATACTCAAAAAGTATCACAATTTTAACCTATTTATTTTTAATGATTCTAAATAAATTGATGTTATTTTTAATGATTCTATATAGTAGAGTTTTAAGAAAGCTGAATTTGAAGACACAATTTTTCATGATTTATTAGATTTTATTCTAAAATCAATCAGAAAGTAAAAATTTAAAAGAATTATTTTTTACTTCTTATGCTTTCTATAATTACTGTCAATAAAATTAAGCTTCCGCCAATAAAAGTATTAAAATCTGGAACTTCATTAACAAAGAGATAAGCAATTATAATTCCGAAAATTGGCTGAACACTGCTTATTATACTTGCGGTAGATATAGAGAAGTGTTTAAAAGAATTTACCATCATTGTATGTCCGATTGCCGTAGTTAAAATAGCTACTAACATTAATAAAGGTAACTCACTTTTTAGGTTAGAAAAATCCCCAAAAAATAGCACAGGTGTTAATAGAATAGTAACAATTATCATTTGATGAAACATTAACATGCTGCTATTATATGTTTTTACATGCTTTTTTAACATTAAATTTCTCAAAGAATAGCAAAAAGCCGAAACAACCCCAAATAAAATACCTTGTAAGTAGGTATTTTCTAAAGAGAATTCTGGTACTAAAACAAACATACCTATTAATACTAAAGTTGCTAAAACAACATGAATTAAATTAAGTTTGCTTTTTGTAAAAAGAGGTTCTAGAAATGCTGTAATTACTGGAAAAGTATACATAGATAGCATACCTATGGCTACATTAGAAAGTTTTAAAGCATAAAAATAGGTTACCCAATGTGCACCCATAAAAAAACCGACTAAAACTAAAGACAATCTATCTTTTTTAGATTTTAATTTTAGATCTATTTTTTTAAACTTACAAAAGCCATAGATAAAAACTGCAGCTAAAAAAGCTCTAAATAAAATAATTGTTTCTGCAGAAAGGTTTATATATTTTCCTAAAACACCAGAGGTACTTACAAATAGTGTTGCTAGTAATAAAAACGATAAGTTTTTTATGTAAGAATTCTCCATTAAATTTTTTGTAAAATATTTAATGCCGTTTTCACTGTATCTATTCTTATAAATGTTATTAGTAAACGCAAGCCGTTTTTAGTTTCTTTCTCTTTCATTACACAACTTTTACTATTTTGTTGTACGTATTTGAGCATTCTAGAAAATGCATCTGTTTGATAAAAATCACTTTGCTGATTAGAAACAAAGTAACCAATCATTCGTTTTTGTTTTAAAATGATTTTTTCTAAACCAAGTTCTTTGGCTAACCATTTAATTCTTACGGAATCTAATAAGTCTTCTACTTGCGTTGGTATTTCTCCGAATCTATCAATAATTTCAGATTCAAAAACTTGTAACTCTTCTTCTGTTTCTAAATTACCTAATTTGTTATAAAGGGCTAACCTTTCTGTAATAGAATTGATGTAATCATCTGGAAATAAAATTTCGAAATCTGTATCAATAGCAACTTCTTTTACATATTCTTTAGGTTTCGAATTGTCTGTAGGGTACAATTCTTTAAATTCATTTTCTTTTAATTCTTCAATGGCTTCTTGTAGTATTTTCTGATAGGTGTCAAATCCAATATCATTAATAAATCCACTTTGTTCACCGCCTAATAAATCACCTGCGCCACGAATTTCTAAATCTTTCATAGCAATGTTAATTCCGCTTCCTAAATCAGAAAATAAAACCAAGGCTTCTATACGTTTTCTGGCGTCATCTGTCATCATGTGATAAGGTGGCGTAATAAAGTAACAAAATGCTTTTTTGTTAGAGCGCCCAACTCTACCACGCATTTGGTGCAAGTCAGATAATCCGAAGTTATTTGCGTTATTTATAAAAATTGTATTTGCATTTGGTACATCTAAACCACTTTCTATAATGGTTGTAGAAACTAAAACATCAAAATCACCAGCCATAAAACCAAGCATTAATTGTTCTAGTTTTTTACCTTCCATTTGGCCATGACCAACAGCTATTTTAGCAGAAGGAACCAATCTTTGTAACAATCCTGCAACTTCTTTTATATTTTCGATTCTATTATGGATAAAGAAAACTTGTCCGCCTCGAGAAACTTCATAAGAAATTGCATCACGAATAGTTTCTTCACCAAAACGAATAACATTACTTTCTATTGGATGTCTGTTTGGCGGTGGCGTTTTTATTACTGATAAATCTCTTGCAGCCATTAAACTAAATTGTAAAGTTCTAGGAATTGGAGTAGCGGTAAGAGTTAAAGTGTCTACATTTTCTTTTAAAGTTTTTAATTTGTCTTTTACAGCAACTCCAAACTTTTGTTCTTCATCAATAATTAAAAGACCTAAATTTTTAAATTTAATTCTTTGGTTTGTTAATTGATGCGTACCAATAATTATGTCTACAGAACCATCGTTTACGCCATTAATTGCTTCTGTTTTTTGCTTTGCGGTTCTAAATCTATTTAAATAATCGATTCTTACAGGAAAATCTTTTAACCTTTCTGAAAACGTTTTGTAATGTTGAAAAGCTAAAATAGTTGTAGGAACTAAAATTGCAACTTGTTTGCCATTATCTACAGCTTTAAAAGCTGCTCTTACTGCAACTTCTGTTTTACCAAAACCAACATCACCACAAACCAATCTATCCATTGGTTGTTCCTTTTCCATATCATTTTTTACATCTTGTGTAGCTGTAAATTGATCTGGTGTATCTTCGTACATAAAACTACCTTCTAGTTCATGTTGAATGTGCGTATCTGGACCAAAAGCAAAGCCTTTCTGTAGTTTTCTTTTTGCGTAAAGTTGTATTAAATTAAAAGCAACGTGTTTAACTCTTGCTTTGGTTTTCTGTTTAATTTTTTTCCAAGCTCCAGAACCTAATTTGTATATTTTTGGCGCTTTACCATCTTTACCATTAAACTTAGAAATTTTGTGTAACGAGTGAATACTAACATATAATATGTCTCTTTCACCATAAATTAGTTTAATAGCTTCTTGTTTTTTTCCTTGAACATCAATTTTTTGTAAACCACCAAATTTTCCAATTCCGTGATCCATGTGTGTTACATAGTCACCAATTTCTAATTTATTTAATTCTTGAAGTGTAATTGCTTGTTTTTTAGCATAACCGTTCTTTAGTCTAAACTTATGGTAACGCTCAAAAATTTGATGATCTGTATAGCAGACTAACTTATTATCAACATCAACAAAACCTTGGTATAAAGGAAAAACTATAGTCTCATAATGAACGTCTTTGTCAGAATCTGCAAAAATATCATGAAAACGTTTTGCTTGCTGTTCGTTGGCGCAAAAAATATAATTGGTAAAATCTGCTTTATGATATTCTTCTAAATTATCAATTAATAAATTAAACTGTTTGTTAAATGATGGCTGCGGAATCGTGTTAAACTCAATCGCAACCTCTTCTTTATTTTGATTGCCAAAATCTACCAAAGTAAAATCTTGTAACTGATTTTTTATAAAGTTACCATCACAAAATAATTCTGATGGTTTTGCATGTTTGATTTCCTTGGATAAATCATTAAAAGCATCTTCTGCTTTAGAGAAAAACTTGTCTAAATTGCCTGAAAGTAAATTTATATTTTTTGTAAATATTGCTGTTTTTGAAGGGATGTATTTTAAAAAACTTTCTCTGTTTTCTTGCAGAGTTTTATTTTCTACATTTGGCATTATAGAAACCTTTTTAAGCTTTTCTTTTGAAAGTTGAGTTTCTACGTCAAAAGATCTAATACTATCTATTTCATCACCAAAAAATTCTATTCGATAAGGTTCATCATTAGAAAAAGAGAAAACATCTATTATACCACCTCTTACAGAGAAATCACCAGGTTCTGTAACAAAATCTACGCGTTTAAACTTATATTCAAATAAAACTTCATTTACAAAATCTAAAGATAAGTTTTCGCCTACAGTTACTTTTAATGTGTTTTTGTCTAATTCTTTTTTTGTAACAACTTTTTCGAAAAGAGCTGTAGGATATGTAACAATTACTGCAGGTTTTTTTCTAGAGTTAATTCTATTTAAAACCTCAGAACGCAGTAAAACATTAGCATTATCTGTTTCTTCTATTTGATAAGGTCTTCTGTAAGAACCAGGATAAAAAAGCACGTTTTTGTCTCCTAAAAGTTGCTCTAAATCATTTAAATAATAGGCAGCTTCTTCTTTATCGTTAAAAATTAGAAGATAAGGTTTGTCTGCTTTTTTAAAAGTTTCTGATATCACAAAAGACAACGAAGAACCCACCAAATTCGATATTTGAAAATGGTTTTTTTCTTGTTTTAATTGTGCTACAATCTGCGATACACTCGCAGATGTTTGAAATTGATTTACAATATTCTGCTTGCTCAAAGTAAAAGTTTTTGCAAATGTAGTGCGTATATTAATAAAAACCCATTATCTATTTTGTTTTCTTAAACTTTGCGATATATTTGTTAATAATGATGTGTAAATTATACTAACTACCTCAAATCATGAAAAATATAACAGCAATTATAGTTTTATTGTTTGTACACACAATTAGCATAAATGCTCAGACAGAAAAACAACCTTGGACCGCAGGAATAAGTTTTGCAGGTGCAAAATATTCTTTTGAAGCAGCTAAGATAGTTGGTGGGCAATTGGCGCATCAAACGCCAAGGTTTAACGTTTCTAAATATCTTTATAAAGGTTTAATTGCAGATGCAGCAGTTGCAACTACTGTTGGAGATAGCCAAAGTTATACAACTTTTGACGCTTCTTTAAGATACGATTTTGGTACTTCTCACGATAAAGTTGTACCCTATATTTTAGTAGGAGGAAGTTTTATAAGTGCAATAAGAACGACACCAACAGCAAATTTTGGTGCGGGTTCTACATTTTGGTTTAATCAGAAATATGGTTTAAACTTTCAATTAATGTATAAATTTTCTGAATCTAAATTCGAAAGTCAAAAATCTCATTTATATCCATCGGTTGGTTTGGTGTATAGTTTTGGATACAGATCTTTAAATCCAAGAATTTGGAACGATTAAAGCCGTTTTTCTAAAACTTTTCTGAATTTTTTAGAGTTATAAAAGCCAACTAATTGCGCATCAATTTCTAAATTTGAGTTTAAAATAGTGGTTGTTGGATATGCAATTTTTTTATGATTCGTTGCAAGTGCTTTTGTAAGCTCATGAACGCCGGTATTGGATCCAGAAGGTAAATATTTAAAAATGTTACCTAAAAAACGGATATCTTTTTTCTCTTCTCCATTTAGTTTAATAAAATAGAAATGTTTGTTTAGTAGCGCAATAATATTGCTATTATTAAAAGTAGTTTGTTTCATTCCGAAGCAAATTTTGCACCAATCTGTATAATTAAATACGATAATTGGCTTTGGTGTTAGCTTCATTTTTTTTTCAACTTCTTTAAAAGTATAAGTTTTTAATAATAGTTCTTTCTTTTGAGCAAAGCTAGAAATACATCCGAAGAAAACTAAAAGAATAAAATATTTTTTCATTGTTTTAAAAGAGTGTATATCGAACGCCTAAAAATAATCTTATGCCTTGATTTGAAGCATAAACATAACTTGGGTCGAATGCTAATTCTGGATTTTGTTCTGTGTCTATTCCTTTATCAAAAGGATTGCTAGCATTGTTAATACTGTTTGCTGCTGGTGTAAAATTTAATAGATTTTTAATGCCTCCGTAAGTTTCCCAATTAGACGAAAACTTTTTTGTTAGCTGAATATTTTGAATACTAAACCAAGGTGAATTGGCATCTCTTGTATCATTTTCTCCTAACAGAGGTAATCGCATTGGCCCGTAAACATTGCCTGTATAATCTAATGTGTAGTTGTTGTTAAATCGATAAGAAATAGACCAAACACCACTAAAAGATTCTGTTAATAATTGTCTTTTTTTAATGTTGTTTTCGGTAATAGAGACATCCATAAGTGTTGCACCGGCATTAATTGTTAAACCGTTTGTAAACGTAAAATCTGTATTTAGAGAAATTCCTTTAGAAACCGAATGACCTTCTAGATTTGCATAGATAATTTTATTAGGATCAGTTTCGTAATCAGGTAAAATTCTATTTTTAAAATAAGTGTAAAAAGCACTTGCGTCTAACGTTATAAAGGCATTTTCTGTATTTATTTTTTTTACAAAATTTACGTTTGCGTTCCAAGAAGTCTCAGGATTTAATTCTCCGTCGAATTCTACTTCTCTCGCGCCAGTTAAAGCCGCATGATCTTCTGTAAAAACATTGGCAACTCTAAATCCGTTACCAACACTTGCTCTAAAAATGTTAGAATTATCTTTAGAATTCCATTTGTAATTTACTCTTGGCGATACAATGTTTCCGTGTAAACTATTATAATCCCATCTTGCACCCAATAATAATTTATTTTGAGAATTTAAAGCAATTTCATCTTGAACAAAGGCACCAGGTAAATGAGTAACAGACGGTTTGTTGGTAATACCATCTGTTTCTAAAGTTGCAAAAGTATTGTCTTCGTAATACGTGTATCTGTAAGCTAAACCAAATAAGAAATCGTGTTTTTTTGCAATTTTTTTATTGTAGATAAATTGTCCGAAACCTATTAGTTGTTCTGCATTGTAACTGTCTGTGCCGTAAAAAGAATTCTGATAATGCCCATTTGCACTAAATTGAAAACTGATATCTTCGGATGTTGGTAATTGATAAGTACCAAAAGTTTCCCATCTATTCGTGTAAATACTCTCGCCGTATTTAACATCTGTTCCTCTAAATTCTTTTTCCCAATCTAATTCACCTCCCCAACGATCTTCGTATACAAATCGACCAGCTATTGTAAAGAGTTTTTTGCTTTCTCTTTCGATATTAATTTTGTTGAAAACAGAAATTCTATTTTGAAGTGTTAAATCTGTAAAACCATCGTTGTTATTATCAATTCTATTTTGGTAGTTAAAGTAGTTTACGCCTAAAAGACCGGTTGTTTTCTCAGAAATATTATATTTTACACAAATATCTGTATTAATTTCTCCCCAAGAACTTCCTAATACATCAGTAGAAATAACAGGTGCATTAGATGTTTTTTTTGTGATTATATTTATGATTCCTCCAACGGCTTCAGAACCATATAATGTAGATGCAGGACCTTTAACAACTTCTACTCGTTCTATTAAAGCTTGTGGAATTCCGGTTAAACCATAAACAGTCGAAAGTCCACTTACAATTGGCATTCCATCAATTAAAACAAATGTATAAGGTCCCTCTAAACCATTTATGTGAATATCACCAGTATTGCAAACATTACAATTTAATTGTGGTCTTACACCGTTAACATTTTGAAGTGATTCGAAAATAGAAGGCGTAGGGTTTTTTTTAAAAAAAGTTTTGCTGTAGACTTCTACAGGAACAGGACTGTTAGATTTTGTTACAGGTCTTAAAGTTCCAGAGACTACAATTTCATCTAAATCATTGTTCTCGTTTAGGTCGAAATTTTTAGTAATTGTAGATGCGTTTTTTACATTTATTTTTGCAGATTTTGATTTAAAACCAATACTACTTGCTACAATTGTATAGACTCCATTTTCGATGTTTTGTAATTCGAAAAAGCCGTTTTCATTAGAAGACGTTCCGATTTTTGTGTTTTTTAAATATACATTTACATAAGGTAATGGCTTTCCGTTAGACGTAATTTTACCTTTAATAGAATTTAATTGTGCATTGGTAGTAAAAACACCTAAAATAAATAACAAGTAAAAATTTGCAAATATTTTCATTATTGTAAATATATTTTTTTACAAATATAACTTAATTTTTAGACTTGTCTAAAAATATTTTTTGATAAAAATAAAAAGTATATATTTGTTGTCTAAATAAAAATGAATGTTTACCCTTTCTGAAGAAAATTATTTAAAAGCAATATATCATTTAGAGTTAGATGCTAATAAAGGTATTAGTACAAATGCTATTGCAGAAAAATTAGCTACAAAAGCTTCTTCTGTTACAGATATGGTTAAAAAACTATCTGAAAAAGAAGTTGTTATTTATAAGAAGTACAAAGGGGTTACATTAACCGAGCTAGGAAAAACAATTGCAGCAAATGTTGTTAGAAAGCATAGGTTGTGGGAGGTTTTTTTAGTAGAAAAATTAAACTTTTCTTGGGATGAGGTGCATGATGTTGCAGAACAATTAGAGCATATAAAATCGGCTAAGTTAATAGATCAATTAGATAGTTTTTTAGGTTTTCCTACACACGATCCTCACGGAGATCCAATACCAGATAAAGATGGTAATTTAAAAACGATAGAGAAAAGTTTATTAGCTACGTTATCTAAAAATGAAAGTGGTATTTGTGTTGGGGTTGATGATTCTTCATCAGAGTTTTTACAGTTTTTAGATAAAAAAGGAATAACATTGGGTAAGAAAATTACCATTATAGATAAAGAAGATTTCGATAATTCATTATCAATATTAATAGAAGATAAAAAACTAAATATTTCTAATAAAATAGCAAACAATTTATACATTAAAAAAGCATGAGTACATTTGATCAATTAGTTGATTTTGGAAAAGAACATCCAATTTTAGCAGCGCTTTACGCATCATTATTTACTTGGGGTTTAACTGCTGCAGGCGCCGCGTTAGTTTTCTTTTTTAAGAAAGCAAATAGGGCGGTTTTAGATGGTATGTTAGGTTTTACTGGTGGTGTTATGGTTGCGGCAAGTTTTTGGAGTTTGTTAGCGCCGGCTATAGAAAACAGTCCTGGAGAAGGTTTTGTAAAAGTTTTACCTGCGGCAGTTGGTTTTGGTTTAGGTGCTTTGTCTTTATTTGGTATGGATAAAATTTTACCACATTTACACATAAATTTTAAAGAAAGTGAAGCAGAAGGTGTAAAAACAGAATGGCATAAAACTACTTTATTGGTCTTGGCAATTACACTACATAATATTCCAGAAGGTTTGGCAGTTGGTGTACTTTTTGGTGCAGCATCTACGTTAGTTGGTGTAGAGCAAACCGAAATGATTATAGCGGCAATTTCGTTAGCAATTGGTATCGGTATACAGAATTTTCCAGAAGGTTTTGCTGTTGCAATGCCTTTAAGAAGGCAAGGTGTAAGTAGGTTAAAAAGTTTTTGGTACGGACAAATGTCTGCAATTGTAGAACCCATTGCAGCGGTTTTAGGAGCCTTAGCTGTATCGTTTTTTACACCGATTTTACCTTATGCGTTGGCATTTGCTGCAGGAGCAATGATTTTTGTTGTAGTAGAAGAAGTGATTCCAGAAACTCAAAGAGATAAATATACAGATATTGCTACACTTGGTTTTATAGGTGGTTTTATAGTAATGATGTCTTTAGATGTTGGTTTAGGTTAAAATCTTTATCAAAAAATTTAATATTAAAAGCCAAACAATTTCTGTTTGGCTTTTTGTATTTTGCAATAAAATTTCGCAGTGCAACAACCTTCAACTTTTAATGTTTATAACGCTTCTGCCGGAAGCGGTAAAACTTTTACATTGGTAAAACAGTATTTAAAAGTACTGTTAACATCAGATAATATTTTTACGTTTCAAAATGTACTGGCAATTACATTTACAAATAAAGCTGCTGGTGAAATGAAAGAACGAGTTCTTTTTAATTTAGAAGAATTTGCAGCTGGTAAACAAAATGATGTACTAAAGATTATTATTGATGAAACTTCTTTAGACAAAACATTAATTGTAGAGAGAAGTAAAAGAATTTTAGATGCAATTTTGCAAAATTACTCTGCATTTTCAATTACAACAATAGATAGCTTTACGCATAAAATTATTAAAAGTTTTGCATACGATTTAGGATTGTCTTTAAATTTTGAAGTAGAAATGGATGCAGTTTCTTTATTGAATGAGGCTGTAGATGTATTGATTTCTAAAATAGGAACGGATAAAAAATTAACCAAACTTTTAATTGATTATTCTCTTGATAAAACAGATGATGATAAATCTTGGGATATTTCAAATGATCTTAACGAGTTTTCTAGGGTTTTGTTAAACGAAGATGATGTAAAACATTTTAGAAAATTACAAGATAAGAGTTTAGATGATTTTTTTGAACTGAAAGAAAAACTTCAGCAAAAAAATAAAAAAATAGAAGCTTCTTTTGAGGAACTAGGTAATAAGGTTTTAAGTTTTATCAATCAAAATGGTTTAAATATTTCTGATTTTGCATACACAGGTGAGTATTTTAAACATTTCAAAAAATTTACAAAGTTAAGATTTCTTAAAAGTGACGAGCTAAAATTTGATGGTAGATTAAATACTACAATAGAGAATGAAAAAAACTTATTTGCAGGCAAGACTTCTGCAGACGTTAAAGAAACAATTAAAGACATTTCTCCTGAATTAAGGGCTTTTTATTACGAATCTAAAGTATTGTATGAAAATAATTTTTCTGGGTATTTGTTAAACAAAATTGCTTTAAAAAGTATTATTCCTTTAGCGGTTTTAAATAATATTAATTCAGAATTAAACACCATAAAAGAAGATAATAATATTCGTTTAAATGCAGAGTTTAATCAATTAATTTCAGATAATATTAAAGACCAGCCTGCGCCATATATTTATGAAAGAATTGGGCAAAGGTTTCAGAATTATTTTATTGACGAAATGCAAGATACATCTGAGTTGCAATGGCAAAATTTAATTCCGTTAATAGATAATGCATTGGCGCAAGAAAATAGTAATTTGTTATTGGTTGGCGATGGTAAACAGGCAATTTATAGGTGGCGAGGTGGAAAGGCAGAACAGTTTATCGATTTAGGGTCTGAAAATGGTAACCATTTTCATATTCAAAAAAATGTACAAAATTTAGAAACGAATTATCGAAGCTATTCTGAAGTAATTAATTTTAATAATTCATTTTTTCAACATACTGCTAAATTCATTCAAAATGAATCGTACAAAAAATTATTTGTAGAAGGTAATACGCAGTTAGAAAACTCTAAAAAAGGCGGGTATGTTTCTTTAAGTTTTTTAGATAAGTTAGAAAAAGATGAAGAGAAATTAAAGTATCCGAAAAAAGTTTTAGAGAAAATAAATCTCTTGAAAGAAGATTTTTATTTAAATGAAATTTGTGTTTTAACTCGTACTAAAAAAGACGGAATTGCAGTTGCCGATTATTTATCAGAAAACGGAATTTCTATAATTTCTTCTGAAACTTTACTATTAAAAAACAATGCTAAAATCAACTTTATAATAGATGTTTTAAAAATTATTCAAAATCCTAAAGATGAAGAAAGGAGATTCGAGTTTTTATATTTTTTACATGAACATCTGCAAATTGAAATTCCAAAACATCAATTTTTTCAAAAACACATAAAATCCGATAATGCTACTATTTTTGCAGAACTGCAACAGCATAATATTGTATTTGATTACAATGTTTTTCAGCAAGCGCCTTTTTATGAGAAAATAGAAGAGATTGTTAGAGGGTTTTATTTGGTGAATTCTTCGGATGCTTATATTCAGTTTTTCTTAGATGTAGTATTAGAGCAACAAAGAAAAGGTACAGAAATTGGCGACTTTTTAGAGTTTTGGGAATTAAAGAAAGACAAGTTGAGTATTGTGGCGTCAGAAAACTCAGATGCTGTTCAAGTAATGACGATCCATAAATCTAAAGGATTAGAATTTCCTGTAGTAATTTTTCCTTGTGATGTAGAACTTTACAGGCAAATTAAGCCGAAAGTTTGGTTTAACGATTTGCCAGAAGATTACAATTTTAAAGAGCTTTTAATAGATTACAAGAAAGATTTAAGTTTAATAAATCAAAGAGGTTTAGATATTTTTAATCAACAAAGAGAAGAGTTAGAACTCGATAATTTTAATCTTTTATATGTAGCGTTAACAAGAGCTGTAGAGCAATTACATGTTATTACCGAGAAGAAAATATCTGCAAAAGGTGTAGAAAGTGTCAATTATTATTCAGGTATTTTTATCAATTATTTAAAAGAACAAAATCTTTGGCAAGATGATCTTTTAGAGTATGAGTTTGGTGATGTTTCTCGTAAGATAGAGAAAGTAAAACAAGAATCTTTATCAGAAGTGCATCAAAAATTTATTTCCAACCCGTGGCAAGAACACAACATTGTTTTGTTGGCAAGTGCTTCAAAATTATGGAATACAGAGCAAGGAAAAGCAATTGATTTTGGTAATTTGTTTCATGAGATTTTATCAAAAATAAAAACTAAAAACGATGTCGATTTTATTGTAAATCAATATCATCAGCAAGGTTTTATAAATACAGAGCAGCTAGAATATATATTAAAAAGTGTAAATACTATTGTAAACCACAAAGATTTAAAGAGTTATTTTTCTGATGAAGTAACCGTTTTTAATGAGCGCGAAATTGTAGATTTTGATAACCAAATTATTATTCCGGACAGATTGGTGGTTAATTCAAAAAATGAAGCGATAATTATAGATTATAAAACCGGTGCGCCTTCAAATGAACATCATCAGCAATTATTAAAATATGGAATTGTTTTAGAATCAATGCATTTTAATGTATCTAGAAAATTACTTGTTTACATAAATGATAAAATTGATGTTGTTGAAGTATAAACAAAAAAAATAAACTTTGTAACTTTGTTTTTTCAAATTGATAAAAAATGTACGGTAAAATTAAAGATACTTTAAAAAAAGAAATTCAAGATATTAAAGAAGCAGGTTTGTATAAATCTGAAAGAATTATTACTTCTTCGCAAGATGCAGTTATTAAAATTTCTACAGGAGAAGAAGTGATTAATTTTTGTGCCAATAATTATTTAGGTTTGTCTAATAATACAGAGGTAATTCAGGCAGCAAAAGATGTTATGGATACGCATGGTTTCGGTATGTCATCTGTAAGATTTATTTGTGGTACACAAGATATTCATAAGAAATTAGAACAAAAAATAGCAGATTTTTATACCACGGAAGATACTATTTTATATGCCGCAGCCTTTGATGCAAACGGGGGTGTTTTTGAACCACTTTTAACAAAAGAAGATGCCATTATTTCTGATAGTTTAAATCACGCTTCTATTATCGACGGAGTTCGTTTGTGTAAAGCAGCTCGTTATAGGTATAATAATAATGATATGGCTTCTTTAGAAGAGCAATTAATTGCAGCTAATAAAGAAAATCATAGATTTAAAATAATTGTTACAGATGGTGTTTTCTCTATGGATGGTATTGTAGCAAAACTAGATGAAATTTGCGATTTAGCAGATAAATATGATGCTATGGTAATGGTAGATGAGTGTCATGCAACTGGTTTTATCGGTAAAACAGGTAGAGGAACTGTAGAGTTAAAAAATGTTATGGATAGAGTAGATATCGTAACAGGAACTTTGGGTAAAGCCTTAGGTGGTGCAATGGGAGGTTATACTACAGGTAAAAAAGAAATTATAGAAATTTTACGCCAACGCTCTAGACCTTATTTATTTTCAAACTCTTTGGCTCCGGCTATTGTTGGTGCTTCATTAAAAGTTTTTGATTTAATAGCTACAGACACAACTTTAAGAGATCAGCTAGAATGGAATACTAACTATTTTAGAACAGAGATGGAAAAAGCAGGTTTTGATCTAGTTGGTGCAGATGCAGCAATTGTGCCTGTAATGTTGTATGACGCAAAATTGTCTCAAATAATGGCTAACAAATTATTAGAAAAAGGAATTTATGTGATTGGATTTTTCTTTCCGGTTGTGCCAAAAGAAAAAGCAAGAATCAGAGTACAGTTATCTGCAGCTCATACTAAAGAACATTTAGATAAAGCAATTTCTGCATTTACCGAAGTGGGTAAAGAGTTAAAGGTAATTTAGTTTTATAAAAACTTGATGTTTTACGAATATTTTGTAGATTTGTCTTTGTAGATACGTTTTAAGAGTTTACTTTTGCGTATTATAATAACGAACTTTTAATTTAAAAATTTGATAATGAAACGATTAAAATTAGCTGTGATAGCTTTATTTGCGTTAGTAGCTGTAAGCAACGTAAATGCACAAGATGAAAACAACCCGTGGGCTGTTGGTTTTGGTTTAAACAATGTAGATTTTTACAATGGTGACGATTTTAGTAACCAAGTAAATGATTTATTAGGAAACAATGACTGGAATGTATTACCGTCAATTTCTAGAATTTCTGCAGATAAATACCTTAATAAAGGTTTTTCTCTACAATTAGCAGGGTCTTTAAACAAAATTGAAACAGTTACAAGAAAAGATGATTCAGACTTTTTATACTGGGCTGTAGATGCAATTGTAAAGTATGATTTAAATAACTTAGTAGGTGAAACTGCTTGGTTCGATCCTTATGTATATTTAGGTGGTGGTTATACTTCAGTTGATTCTAACGGTGAAGGTATGTTAAATGCTGGTGTTGGTTTCAATACTTGGTTTAATGATAATTTAGGTTTAAACTTCCAAACTGGTACTAAAAAAGGTTTTGCTGATGAAGTAAGAGCTCACTACCAAACTACTTTAGGTTTAGTAATTAAATTTGGAGGAAAAGATACTGACGGAGACGGAGTATATGATAAAGATGATGCTTGTCCAGAGGTTGCAGGTTTAAAAGAATTTAACGGATGTCCTGATGCTGATGGTGACGGAATCAAAGATTCTGATGATGCTTGTCCTAATGTTGCAGGTTTAGCTTCTATGAACGGTTGTCCTGATGCTGATGGTGACGGTGTTGCTGATAAAGATGATATGTGTCCTAATGCAAAAGGAACTAAAGCTAACAAAGGTTGTCCTGATGCTGATGGTGACGGTGTTGTTGATAAAAACGATAAATGTCCTTCTCAAGCAGGACCAATGGCAAACGGTGGATGTCCTTGGCCAGATACTGACGGTGACGGTGTATTAGATAAAGATGACAAGTGTGTTAATGTTGCTGGACCAGCTTCTAACAACGGTTGTCCTAAGCCAGTTATCAATGTAGAAGATGAAAACATGTTATCTGAATATGCTAAAGCAATTTTATTTAACGTAGGTAAATCTTCTTTCAAGCCAGGTGTTACTGCTAAGTTAAACGAAATGGTTAAAGTAATGAACAACAATCCAAGTGCTACTTTCGTAATCGAAGGTCATACAGATAGTTCAGGTTCTGCACCATTAAACTTAAGAATTTCAGAAAAGAGAGCAATCGCTGTAAGAGACTACTTAGTAAAGCAAGGAGTTAGTACTACAAGATTAGAAGCTATCGGATTTGGAGAAGGAGAGCCAGTTGCAACTAACAAAACAAGAGCAGGAAGAGCTCAAAATAGAAGAGTTGTTGTTAAAGTAACTAACAAGAAATAATTCTATTTCAATTCTATAATAAAAACCTCACCAATTGGTGAGGTTTTTTGTTTTAAGAGAGTTTATTTTTTAAATAAAAAAACTTTTTTAATTACAACCAAAACAATTACCTTTGCATCCTGAAAATGAGATGCTAAATCTCAAAATTTAATAATAATTATAATTAGATATAGATGTCTACAACTACAGGAAAAGTCTCTCAAATTATTGGGCCAGTAATTGATGTTGAATTCAATACAGAAAATACTGAACTTCCTAAAATTTATGATTCATTAGAAATTAAAAAAGCTGATGGTTCTATTTTAGTGTTAGAAGTACAACAACATATTGGTGAAGATACAGTAAGAACCATTTCTATGGATGCTACTGATGGATTAAGTAGAGGAACAGAAGTTTTAGCTACAGGGAATCCAATACAAATGCCAATAGGAAATGACATATACGGTCGTTTATTTAATGTTACTGGTGATGCAATTGATGGTTTAGGTGATTTGAAAAAAGACGGTGAAGACGGTTTGTCAATTCACAGGTCTGCACCTAAGTTTGAAGAATTATCTGTTTCAACTGAAGTTTTATTTACTGGTATTAAAGTAATCGATTTAATTGAGCCTTATGCTAAAGGTGGTAAGATTGGTTTATTTGGAGGTGCAGGTGTAGGTAAAACTGTATTAATTCAAGAATTAATTAACAACATTGCAAAAGGTCACGGAGGATTATCTGTATTTGCAGGTGTAGGAGAAAGAACTCGTGAAGGAAATGATTTACTTCGTGAAATGTTAGAGTCTGGTATTATCAAGTATGGTGACGACTTTATGCATTCTATGGAAGAAGGAGGATGGGATTTGTCTAAAGTAGATAAACCTGGTATGAGAGATTCTAAAGCTACTTTCGTTTTTGGTCAAATGAATGAACCACCTGGAGCACGTGCAAGAGTTGCATTATCTGGTTTAACGATTGCAGAATACTTTAGAGACGGAGCAGGTGAAGCAGAAGGTAAAGATGTTCTTTTCTTCGTAGATAATATTTTCCGTTTTACACAAGCAGGATCTGAGGTGTCAGCATTATTAGGTCGTATGCCTTCAGCAGTAGGGTATCAACCAACGTTAGCTACTGAAATGGGAGCTATGCAAGAGCGTATTACTTCTACTAAAAAAGGTTCTATTACATCGGTACAAGCAGTATATGTACCTGCAGATGATTTAACAGATCCAGCACCAGCAACAACATTTGCTCACTTAGATGCAACTACAGTATTATCTCGTAAAATTGCAGAATTAGGTATTTATCCTGCGGTAGATCCATTAGATTCTACTTCTAGAATTTTATCTGCTGATATTTTAGGTGAAGAACACTATAATTGTGCACAAAATGTAAAAGAAATTTTACAGCGTTATAAAGAATTACAAGATATTATCGCAATTTTAGGTATGGAAGAATTATCTGAAGAAGATAAATTAGTTGTACATAGAGCAAGACGTGTTCAGCGTTTCTTATCTCAACCTTTCCACGTTGCAGAACAATTTACTGGTATACCAGGAGTTTTAGTTGATATTAAAGACACTATTAAAGGTTTTAATATGATTATGAATGGTGAGTTAGATAAATATCCAGAAGCAGCATTTAACTTAAGAGGATCAATTCAAGATGCAATTGATGCTGGAGAGAAAATGTTAGCAGAAGCTTAAAAACTAACTATAGCGAAAGCTAAAACCTAAAGAATAGAAATATGTATTTAGAAATAGTAACACCAGAAGCAATCTTATTTTCATCTGAAGTTGATTTATTTTCGGCACCAGGTATTGATGGAGAGTTTCAAATATTAAATAATCATGCTCCTATAGTTTCTAATTTAGTTGATGGAGAGATTAAAATACATGTACACAATCAAGATCATTTGGTTTTAGATGATTTACATGGTAAGTTAGAGTCTCATATAGATGATGATAAAGTTTTAACTTTAAAAATCAACTCTGGTACTTTAGAATTAAATGATAACAAAGCTATTATTTTAGCAGATTAATCATATATAATACATTAAATTAAAAACCTCAAAACATTTGTTTTGAGGTTTTTTTTGGGGGGAAATTTAAATTCAAATAATGCAATAACAATTTTCCCACTTAGCGGTTAAAATTTTTTCTTTCTTTTTGTAAATGTCTAACTATTTTTAAAATACTATTAGAGGTTAATTATCCTTTTAAATAAGGAAAAACACCTTTTTAATTTTTTTGTTTTTAATCTTACTTCCTTTGTTTATAAGGTATTATTTTTTTATGTATGTTATATTTTTTTTCAATTTTATAAAAATTGTATTTTGTGTACAATTAACTTAACTATTTTACATTATGAAAAAAACTAATAAATTATTATTTTGTTTGTCATTGACAATTGTTTTAATGAGTTGCAATAACGAAAAGAAACAAAAAAAAGAGATAATGCAGCATGCAGAGAAAATCGTTAATAGTAAAAGACCTTCTAACGCTATAACTTATAAAGAAATGGCAAGTATGTTTCATGAATACGATACCGGGCAGAAGGTTGTTTTAGATAAATACAGAGAAAATTATACTGGTGATTCAAATGATGCTGTAGAAACGGTTTCTCATTTTTATGAAATTAATCAACTGAAACAATATATTAGTTATTTAGAAAGAATTTCTAAAGAAAAAGAGATTCCATTAACTGGTTTAAGGATTTTTTCTGCTGCATATCCTAAAAATTATGCTGATAAAAGTTTAAGAGGCAGACATACATTGGTTTTTATGCCAACAGCTAAAATAGGAAATAAAAATAATGTAGCTTTCGAACCATTATATTCAGAATATAAGAATCCTATTAAATTTACAGAGTTTTTACACAAATATAGTACTAAGGAAACTCAGCGTGTAAGTAGAGCTTCAATGATTTCATTATTTCAAGATGATTTAGAAGATATGGATAGTTCTGGTACGAATAGATTAGAAACAAACCCACCTAATTAATAAGAATGTTTAATAGTTATTTTTACTTCTTAGAGGTGTTAACTTTATTGGTAGCTATTTTTTATATCAAAAAATATAAAGAAAGTTATTACTCATATTTTGTAGCCTATCTTTCTGCTTTAGTCTTTATAGAAACACTTGGCGTCGTTTTAAGACAGTATGGAGTTTTATCTGCACCATATTACAATATTTATACATTTTTCGAATACAATTTTATAGCTATTATCTATTACAAACTTACTAAAGAGGAGAAATCACACAAACTGATATTCTATCTGATAGGAATTTTTAATGTCTTTTATTTTACAGGATTTTATTATCAAGATCTACAAGACTACTCTTATTTATTAGGTGCAATAACAGTTTGTGTTTTTATGATATTTTATTTGAAAGAATTATTAAAATCAGATTCAATTTTAATTTTTCAAAAACATTTACCATTTTGGATTACTGTAGCTTTTTTAATATATTACTTATCTACAGTGCCTTTTTATTTGGTTTTGTACGTTCTAAAAATTGATACAAGAGAAGGAAGTCAAAGTTTATTTTTAGTTCAGAAAATTTTGGTAGTAGTTACTAACTTATGTTATATATATGGTTTAATATGCAGTTCGAAAAAGAAGAATTAGTAGTACTTATTTCTACTTTTATTATTGTATTAATTACTATTGCTTTGTTGGTACTATTTTCTGTGTTTAAAAAAAATAAAGATTTTCTTTTAAAGCAAAGAGAAGAAGAAAAAAAACGTTTTGAAAGAGAAATAGCAGAAACTCAAATAGAAATTAGAGAAGAAACTTTAAGAAATATAAGCTGGGAGTTGCATGATAATATTGGTCAATTATTAACTTTAGCAAAAATACAATTACAAAATCCAAGCCCAGAATCTATTAAAGATGTTTCTAACACAATAACTAAAGGATTAATAGAAGTTAGGGCATTATCAAAATTAATAAATCCAGAAGCTATTAAAAATATTAACTTAAGAGAAGCAATTCAATTAGAAATAGATAGGTTTAATAGATTACAATTTATAGATTCTAAATTAGAAATTAAAGGGTTAGAATTTGATATAGAAAAAAAATCAAGTATTATAATCTTTAGAATCTTACAAGAATTCTTTTCTAATACAATTAAACACTCTAAGGCATCTAAACTATCTGTATCTTTAAATTTTAAACTTGATAGTTTACATATTTTGGCTAAAGACAACGGTGTTGGTTTTTCTAAAGAAATTGTATCTAAAGGAATAGGTTTAGGGAATATTAAAAATAGAGCAAAATTAATAGGTGCAGAAGCTGTTTTCGAATCCGAAATAGATAAAGGAACTTCTTTATCAATAATATATAAATTATGATTAAATATTCTGTAGTTATTGTAGATGATCATACATTGCTTTCTCAAGCAATTGCTACAATGGTAAATACATTTAGTAAGTTTAAAGTGTTGTATACTTGTAAAAACGGACAAGAATTGGTAGAGAAGTTTTCAGCTTCAGCTAAATATATTCCAGATATTGTTTTAATGGATATTAACATGCCAATAATGAATGGTATAGAAACTACAGATTGGATTACTAAAAACCATGAATCTGTAAATGTAATGGCGCTTTCTGTAGAAGATGAAGATAACACCATTTTAAAAATGCTTAAAGTTGGTGCAATTGGCTATTTACTAAAAGATACCGAAAAAAGTGTGTTAGAAAATGCGCTCTTAGAAATTGCACAAAACGGATTTTATCATACAAAAACAGTAACCAATTTACTAATGAAATCTCTTTCGGGCAATTCATCAGAAGAAATTACGCTAAAAGAAAGAGAAATTACTTTTATGAAACACGCTTGTTCTGAAATGACGTATAAAGAAATAGCAGATGTAATGTGTTTAAGTCCTAAAACTATAGACGGTTATAGAGATGTTCTTTTTACAAAATTAAACGTTAAGAATAGGGTAGGTTTGGTAATGTATGCAATAAAAAATAAGATTTATACTCCATAAAAATATCGTAAATTTGCAGCATGGAAGAAACAAACAGACAACGTAAAATAGCAGGTGTTTTACAAAAAGATTTGGTAGATGTGTTGCAAAAAGCAGCGCAAGATGGAATGAAAGGAGTTATAATCTCTGTTTCTAAAGTGCATGTTACTTCAGATTTAGGAGTTGCAAAAGTTTATTTAAGCATATTTCCTTCAGAAAAAAGAGAAGAAATGGTTAAAGGAATTCAATCTAACACACCTTTAATTCGCCATGAAATGGCAAAAAGAACAAGAAATCAATTAAGAAGAATGCCAGAATTATTATTTTTTGGTGATGATACTTTAGATTATATCGAAGAAATTGATAAGTCTTTAAAAGGAGAAGATGAAAATCCTATTCAAAATCCAGACGTTTTACCAAGACGTCAAAAAAAATAATACAAGCTACACTATTTGAGCTTTCCTTATTACATAGCTAAAAGATATTTATTTTCTAAAACAAGCAATAATGCAATTAATATAATTACCATTATTGCTTCTTTTGGTGTTATAGTAGGTGCGTTGGCTTTGTTTATAATCTTATCTGGTTTTTCTGGACTTAAAACTTTTAGTTATAGTTTACTCGATGTATCAGACCCGGATATTAAAATAACTTCGGTTAAAGGAAAATCATTTCTTATTGATGATACGATTCAAAACAAAATAAATTCTAATCTAGAAATCTCTGAATATACCAAGGTAATCGAAGAAAGAGTTTTTTTAGAGTATAATGAAAAAACAGAAATAGCTTATATAAAAGGTGTTGAAGAAAACTACACAAATATTTCTAACATAGATTCTTCTTTAAGTGTTGGTAGTTGGTTGTATAAAGAATTTGAAAATACAGCCGTTATTGGTAGAGGAATCTCAAATAAACTTTCTTTAGGAATATTAAATTACGGCGCTCCTTTAAAAATAATGGTGCCCAAGCCAGGTAAAGGATTTATAAACCCTAGAAATCCATTCTATAAGATTGAAACACAAATTGTAGGTGTTTACATGGGTACAGAAGACTTCGAAAATAAATTTGTTTTTACTTCTATAGACCAAGCGAGAGCTTTATTAAAATTTAAAGAAAATCAAATATCTGCAATAGAAATAAAATTAAACGATTCTAATACAGCAGCTAATGTTGCTGAAAGTTTAAGTGATGCTCTTGGTGATGCTTTTAAGGTGCAAACTAAAGCACAGCTAAACGAAGTTTTTTACAAAGTAATTAATACAGAAAATTTTGTTTCTTACTTAATATTTACGCTAATCGTTATTATTGCTTTATTTAACGTAATCGGAGCAATAATTATGATGATTATTGATAAAAAGCAAAATTTAAAAACACTCTTTAGTTTAGGAGCAACTATTAAAGAAATAAAAAAAATATTTATTCTTCAAGGATTTTTGCTAACGTTCTTCGGAATGTGTATTGGCTTATTTTTAGGGATAATTTTAGTGTTTGTTCAAAAGAAATTTGAACTATTTATGATTGTGCCCAATTTAGCCTATCCTGTAGAATTTAGGTTTCTAAATTTACTAATCGTTTTTTGCACTATTACCGTTTTAGGATATATAGCAGCTAAAATTGCAAGTAGTAGAATCTCAAAAGAGTTTATAGAAAAGTGATGTTATTATGAAAAAACTAATAATAATTTTATTAATTTTTATAGGATGTAAATCTAAAGAAAATTTTAATAAAGAAACTTATTATAAGGAAGTTAGTGAGAAAGAAGTGCAAAAGCATTATAAATCTTATACTATAACAATTCCGGATAATTGGTTTTCTTACAAAACAGATCCTGGTCTAATGGCGCATTCGCCAAATGAGTTCAAAAGCATTATAAAACCTAATAAAAATCAAACTCGGTTTATAATTAGAAATAGTTTTCAAAGCTCAAAAAAGATTCAAAAAAATTTAAATCAATTTATTTCAAACAAAAAAAAACATTACACGAATTTTGAATACAAGTTGCATGAGAGGAATCATAAGACTTATGGTAAATTCTATGTAGTACAATATGCCTCAAATGAAAATAACGAAAGAGTTATAAATATTGTTTGTATATTAAAGGCAAAAAATAAAATTTACAATATTTATTTCTCTGGGACACCAAAAAAATATGATAGATATCTTGATGATGCTATAGAAATGATAAATTCATTTAAATTGGCAAGTTAAAGAGTTTTAATTGTCTGTTTACAAATAAAGATTATTCTATTTATGTTTATTTAGTGGTGTTAATTTTAAATATTTAAAATTATGAATATAAAAGAATTCTCTAGCGATGGTTCAATTTTAAAAAATATTAACAAAAATGCTTGAATTAAAGTAACTTCTATTTAATTTCAGGAATAATTGCATTCCCAAATTTAGCTTCAACTTCATCAAAAGCAGCAAATACATCTTTTGCATCATCCGAAGTTACCATTTTCATTCTGTATTCTTTAAAATGTGGAATTCCTTTAAAGTAATTTGTGTAATGTCTTCTAGTTTCAAAAACACCAAGAACAGGCCCTTTCCAATCAATAGACATTTGTAAATGTCTTCTTGCCATTTCTACACGTTGGGCAATTGTTGGTTTTTCTAAGTAAGTACCAGTTTTAAAATAATGTTTTACTTCATTAAAAAACCAAGGATATCCGATAGCAGCTCTACCAATCATACAACCATCTAAACCATAAGAATCTCTCATTTCCATCGCTTTTTCTGGCGAAGTTACATCTCCGTTTCCAAAAACAGGAATATGCATTCTTTGGTTGTTCTTTACTTCGGCAATTGGTTTCCAATCGGCTTCACCTTTATACATTTGTGCGCGGGTTCTACCATGAATCGCGATTGCGGCACAACCAACATCTTGCAAACGTTCTGCAACTTCTACAATTCTTATAGAGTCATGATCCCAACCTAAACGAGTTTTTACTGTAACTGGTAAATTTGTGTGTTTTACCATTGCTTCTGTTAAAGAAACCATTAAGTCGATATCTTTTAAAATACCAGCACCTGCACCTTTAGAAACTACTTTTTTAACAGGGCAACCAAAATTAATATCTATAATATCTGGATTCGATTTTTCTACAATTTCCACCGTTTTTAGCATAGAATCTAGATTTGCACCAAATATCTGAATACCAACAGGGCGTTCTTTCTCGTAAATATCTAATTTCATTACGCTTTTTGCTGCATCACGAATTAAACCTTCCGAAGAAATAAATTCTGTATATACAACATCTGCTCCGTTTTCTTTACAAAGTGCTCTAAACGGAGGATCTGAAACATCTTCCATTGGAGCTAATAAAAGTGGAAATTCTGGTAATTCTATGTTGCCTATTTTAACCAAAGTATATTATTTTTTTGCAAAATTAGTGTTTTTATTTGTCAGAACCCAAATTCCGTAAAAACCTAATAAAAGTTCTGCAATTGTACCAAATTGATAACCAAAAGTTGGTGCACCATCAAAAATAAAACTAAGCAATCTACCAAAGCCTAAACCTAGCATAAAGATAACATTAGTTATCAATGCAGTTTTTAAATACTTATTTTTAAAAACACCTAAAATCCATAGTAGAGAAAAACCCAAATACAAACCCATAACTGCTTTAAAAAAGTTGTGTTCGTCTATTGTTTGAAGTTGAATGTCGAATTGCAAACCAGGATTAAATCCGTAGATAAAAGAAACCGGTACAACAATTAATACAGATATTATTAAATGTATTTTTGTAAAATAATCTTGCTTTGTTTTAAACATTAAAACTGAATTTCTTTTTCGATTTTTTCTTGATTACGTTTAACAACTACAATACTTTTATCACCTTTTTTAAATACCGATAAAGCACGCATGTAACTCATCATATTAACAATAAGGCTATCTCCTAACTTTAAAACAATATCACCTTTTTGCAAACCAGCTTTTTGTGCAGGTTTTTCTTCGGATATTCCATCGATACGCATTCCTTTGCCATCAAACATATAATCTGGTATTACTCCCAAACCAACTTTAAATCTTGGTGTATTCTTACCTTCGTTTTTCGTTTTGGTAAAGACAAGTTTTTCGTTGTCATTTAAATCAGAAATAATATTAAAAATATAATTACTGATGGTTTCCATTCCGTCATAATTCAACTTTTCTGCATCATCGCCAGGTTTGTGATAATCTTCATGTTGCCCAGTAAAGAAATGTAAAACGGGTAGATCTGCTAAATAAAAACTTGTATGATCGCTTGGCCCAACACCAGATTCTTGCTCGATTAATTTAAAATTATTGTTGTTTGATTTTAAAGTTTGTTTAAAAATAGGCGAAGTTCCGGTACCATAAACAGCTAAAGCCGAATCTTGTTTTAGTCTACCAACCATATCCATATTAATCATGTAAGAAACTTTTTTAGTATTTATTGTTGGATTTTTCACAAAATAATTAGAACCTAAAAGGCCCATTTCTTCTCCGGAAAAAGCCATAAACAAGTAATTGTTATTTGTGTTTTTTTGTTTTAATCTGGCTGCTAAATGCAATAAAATTGCAATGCCAGATGCATTGTCATCTGCGCCATTATGTACTGCTTTAATAGAATCTCTGTATAAAGAACCCTCGCCGCCAAATCCTAAATGATCATAATGTGCACCAATAATTATTGTATTTTCTACGTTATTGTCTAAATAACCAATAACATTATTTCCGGTAATTGTTCCGTCTCCGTTTACATCAAATTTTACTTCTTCATGCGGATTCGTTTTTGGTTTAAAAGTAAAAGATTGTAAAAACCCGTTGGTACCTTTAGGTAATAATTTTAACTCTTTAAAGCGCTTTTCTATATATGCAGCAGCAGCTTTTTCTCCTTTGGTTCCTGTTTGTCTTCCCTCCAATTCATCCGAAGCTAAAAAAGAAACATCTTTTTTAAAATTATTTTGAATAATTGTATTCGGTTTACAGCAAATTATTAGGCATAAAGCTAAAAGTAAAAGAATGTTTTTCATAGTGTTAAGTTTGGTTATACAAACTTAGAGAATTAATATTGATTTTATAAAAAGGATGTGATTTGCTATACGACACTTAAATTTTAATTGTTAAAATCTATTTTTATTAGTATCTTATAAAATTATAAACCTAAAACTTAAAGCTATTGGGAACAAAAGAGAATATTTTAAGAAAAATTAGAATTTTAATAACAAATCAATTTGACTCACCAGAAGAAGCATTTGCGTTTTTTGATGCAGATGGTGATAAAGAGTTAAGAAAATCTGAAATAAAAAAGCTATTAAAAGCTGCGGAAGTTAGTGGTTTTTTAAGAGGAGTTGTAGCAAACGAATTGCTAAAAGGCTACGATAAATCTAGTGATGATACTATAAGTTGGGACGAGTTTAAAGTAGCAATTGCAGAATTAGAAACCGATTTATAATTCTCATCAAAAAAAATAAAAAAGTACAATCAATTTCATTGTACTTTTTTTATTTGACAAGCTTTTTAAATAGCATATATTTGTAGGTTGAAAGCAGTTAGAAAACGAAGTATGAAGAATATTAGAAACTTTTGCATTATCGCACATATAGATCATGGTAAAAGTACATTAGCAGATAGGTTATTAGATTATACTGGCTCTGTAACTGAGCGTGAAAAGCAAAATCAGTTATTAGATAATATGGATTTAGAGAGAGAACGTGGTATTACCATTAAATCTCATGCAATTCAAATGGATTATATTCATAAAGGAGAACAGTTTGTTTTAAATCTTATTGATACACCAGGTCACGTAGATTTTTCTTACGAAGTTTCTAGATCTATTGCTGCTTGTGAAGGTGCTTTGTTGATTGTAGATGCTGCTCAAAGTATTCAAGCGCAAACAATTTCTAATTTATATTTAGCTTTAGAGAACGATTTAGAGATTATTCCGGTTTTAAATAAGGTAGATTTGCCTTCTGCAAATCCAGAAGAAGTTACAGATGATATTGTTGATTTATTAGGTTGCGATCCAGAAGAAGTAATACATGCAAGTGGTAAAACAGGTTTTGGAGTAGATAATATTTTAGAAGCTATTATTGATAGAATTCCTGCGCCAAAAGGAGACCCAGAAGCGCCGTTACAAGCACTTATTTTCGATTCTGTTTACAATTCTTACAGAGGTATAGAAACTTACTTTCGTGTTTTGAACGGAGAAATTAAAAAAGGCCAAGAAATAAAATTCATGGCAACAGGTAAAAATTATTTTGCAGATGAAGTTGGTACTTTAAAATTAGAGCAAGTAGTAAAAAAATCTGTAAAAACAGGTGATGTAGGTTATTTAATTACAGGAATTAAAACTGCTAAAGAAGTAAAAGTAGGAGATACAATTACAGATGCTCACAAGCCAACAACAGAAACTATTGATGGTTTTGAAGATGTAAAACCAATGGTTTTTGCAGGTATTTATCCTGTAGATACAGAAGATTACGAAGAGTTGCGTTACTCTATGGAGAAATTGCAATTAAACGATGCGTCTTTGGTTTTTCAACCAGAAAGTTCTGCAGCTTTAGGTTTTGGTTTTCGATGTGGATTCTTAGGAATGCTGCACATGGAAATTATTCAAGAACGTTTAGAGCGTGAGTTTAACATGACTGTTATTACAACGGTACCAAACGTTTCTTACCACGCATACACAAAGAAAAATCCTGATGAGATTATTGTCTTAAATAACCCAACAGATTTACCAGATCCGTCTCGATTAGATAGAGTAGAAGAACCATTTATTAAAGCTTCTATTATTACAAAGTCTGATTTTGTTGGTCAAGTAATGAGTTTGTGTATCGAGAAAAGAGGACAAATTATAAATCAAACATATTTAACTACACAACGTGTAGAGTTAATTTTTGAAATGCCTTTGGCAGAAATTGTATTCGATTTTTATGATCGATTAAAAACAGTTTCTAAAGGTTATGCTTCTTTTGATTATCATCCTATAGGTATGAAAGAATCGAAATTAGTAAGAGTAGATATATTATTAAATGCACAACCTGTAGATGCGCTTTCTGCATTATTACATGCAGACAACGCTTATACAATTGGTAAGAAAATTGTAGAAAAATTAAAGACTTTAATTCCTAGACAGCAGTTTGATATTCCTATTCAAGCAGCAATTGGAGCAAAAATTATTGCTCGTGAAACTACAAAAGCATTGCGTAAAGATGTTACCGCAAAATGTTATGGTGGTGATATTTCTAGAAAGCGTAAACTTTTAGAAAAGCAGAAAAAAGGTAAAAAGAGAATGCGTCAAGTTGGTAATGTAGAAATTCCGCAAGAAGCATTTATGGCAGTTTTAAAGTTGAATGATTAATTCATTTTAAAATAAAAATATTAAGAATAAAAAAAACCTTTTAGAGAAATCTAGAAGGTTTTTTTATGTGTTGCTTTTTCTTGCTAATTTAACTTTGGAATATGTTTTTTTATCAAAAACAAACCATAAATTAAACATGGTAATGTTAATAAACTAGATATAATTGCACTTTCTAAATCCATAGGGTTATATACCGTAGACTTTATTGGCAACCCTATTGAATCTAATTTTGCTACAAAATCAACAATAGCATGTATTATAATTAAAGGATAAACTCTTTTAGTAACAACGAGTAAAGCACCAAACATAACCCCTATAAAAGTGGCGAAAAATAGTTGAGAAACTTCTCCGTAAATTCCTTTATCAAACTTAATAAGATGTAATAATCCAAAGATTAAAGATGAAATTAAGATTGCTTTAATTTTTGCTTTTCTTGAGTTGTTAAAAAAACGAGATAATAGAGGTAATAAGACACATCTAAGGCTTAATTCTTCGGAAAAACCAATACTTATACAGTAAATTGTAAGTAGAAAAAGATTTGTTAATGAAAAGCTAGGAATGTTATCTAAAAAAATACCATTTAATAATGTTAAAAATATTATTGGAAAAATTAGTAAAGTTAGTTTTTGTGGTTTTACATTTGATAATCCTCCTAAATTAATTAGATTTAATTTTTTAGCTACTACAAAAGAAACAGAGGCTAAAATGATATTTAAAAATATCTTTAAAACTAAATGATAATTGTAACTATTAATATCATTATTTAATAAATAATTACTAAATAGGTTTCTTGATAAAAGAAAAAATAAAAGGAAAAAAGTAAATAAAAGAATATGTTTTAATGTAGTTTTCATTTTGCTAATTTATTAGTTATCATCTCTAATTCTGTTCTCTTCATCATTGTTAGTTTTTCTTCCAGATTTTTTCTTACCGAATTTAGAGCCAAAACTATAGACCAACCTTAATTGTACATTTTGTCTAGAACCATTACTTTCTACATCAGCAATACCATTACCATAATCGATGTTACCTACAAAACCTCGATTTAGCATTTTATTAAAACCAAGATTTACTTTTAGTTTATTGTCTAGAAACTTTTTTCCGAAAGAGAAATCTAACTCTGCTAACCAATCTACTTCTATTTGACCTTCTAACGCGCCGGTTCCGTAGTTTCCACTTAATTCAAAATTCACATCCCATGGTAATTGATAACTTGCTTGCACAAACCAAATTAAATTCCATTTATTTAAATCAACTCCATAAGTAGATGATTTAAAATCTGTATTTGTTACAATTATACCCGTGTAACCTTCTAGACCTTTTGTTAAGTTTAATGGCGCAAATAATCTAAAATTCCAATTAGCATTATTTTCTACATTAACATCTTGTTGTCTTATTTGTGCAGTTGCATTGTCTTGGCTAATTAATTGAAAGATTACATCATCTGTTTTGCTATAACCAACAGTAAAAAATGGTTGCCCATCAAAGGTTAAATTAAATTGATAATTGTTTGTATAAGCAGGTGTTAAATTAGGGTTTCCTTCTCCTGCAGAATAAGGATCTAAAAAAGTAGCAAAAGAATTTAAGCTACCATAAGAAGGTCTTTGAATTCTGTAGCTGTAAGATACGCTTGCACCAAGAACATCAGTAATTTTTCTACTAATAGAAGCGCTAGGAAAAAGTTTTTTTATTGGTCTTTTTTGTACTTCGGATGTTAAGTTACCTTCTTTTAAGAAAGTTGAAGTTCCGTCTGTATTACTATCTTCGTATCTTAATCCTCCAGAAAAAGACCATTTACCTAAAGTAGCATTTACTTTAGAATACAAGGCAAAAATAGTTTCATCTATCACAAATCTGCTACTTGCTTCTTCATTTTTTTCGAAATTGCCATTTTTTTCTTCAAAAGTTTGCAAGTCATTGTCTGTTTTAACATCAGCAAATCTAGAACCCGCACTAATTTTAAGGTTGTCAGAAATTGTTTTAGAATAGTCTAATCTGTATGTTTTTATATTATATGTACCATCTTGAATGTATTTTCTATCATCAAAAGTAATAGTGCTACCCGCAATATCATACAGTGTATTTGTGTTATCGTTTGTAAAATCTACGTAATTAAAATCTATTACTAATTTGTCTGTATCTGTTTTGTATTCGTAATAAGGATTAATGTTATAATTGGTTCGTTGTCTGTCGAAGTAATTTTCAGAAAATAAGGTGTTTCTATTATTTTCATCAGAAATTATAGTTTTACTACTTGCGGTTCTTGTTGAGTTTCTGTTATTAAACCTTCCGCCAAGACCTATTGAATGGTGCTCGCTTAAATAATAGTCTAAGCTACCGCTAATTGCAAAATTATCTGGATCGTAAGGTTCTTTGGTTATTTGATCATACGTTTCAGAATTTACGGTTCTCACTAAAAATAAGTCGTCTCGCCAAGTCGGTTGAGAATAATTTACACTAGTTTGCCAATTTAATTTGTTCTTATAACTCGCCACAGAAAAACCAGTTCCCCATTCGATACCTTCATCTTCGCCAATCCAAGAATTTACACTACCATGAGTTCCTAATTTTACATTTTTTTTAAGAATGATGTTTACAATTGCACCAGAACCAGAGGCTTCATATTCTGCACCAGGCTGTTCTATAACTTCTACTTTGGCAATATTATCTGCAGGAAAATCACGTAAAAGAGTTTCAACATCCATATATTCTGTTGTTTTACCGTTGATTAAAATTCTAACACCACCATTACCAGCAATTGAAATTCCGTTATTGGTAACTAAAACTCCCGGAATTTTACGCATAACGTCTTGTAAATTGGTATTTGTCATTTCAGATTTTTCTAAATCGACTATTAGTTTCTCTGCAGTTTGTTTAATTACTGGGCGTTTACTTTTTATAACAACTTCATTTAAACTTGTACTTTTTTCTTTTAGAGAGGCATTAAAAACTTTATTTCCTTTTAATTCGAAAGCTTTTATTTTTTTTGTCTCAAAGCCTAAAGTTGATATTTCAATTCTATAATTACCAGATTTTAATTTTGTAAAGTTGTAATTTCCATCAGAATCAGAAACTGTTCCTTTTGGCATTTCTTTAGTTTCTAAATTGTACAGTATTATATTCGTAAAGGGCAATGGTTGGTTTTGGCTGTCAGTAATTTTTCCAGAAATTCTATGTTGAGAAAAAGTTGAGAAAATTCCGAAGAAAAAAATAAAAAAGTAAGTTGTTGGTTTCATGGGTTTTTTTTAAGATAGACTCTCTAAAGGTTTATTTGTTACATTAACAAGACGTTATCTTTTGTAAAAAGGTTTCCTCAAACAAAAAAAAACCTTGATTTCTCAAGGTTTTTATATGGATAATTATTTTAAAAAAATTAATCTCTACTTCCTAAAATTCTCATTCCCCAATAAAGTAACATTGCTAAAGAACCTAAAGCAGCAACTAAATAAGTTCTTGCAGCCCATTTAAGTGCGTCTTCAGAACCTGCATATTCTTCTTGCGAAACCATATTTTTATTTTTTAACCAAGCTAAAGCTCTATTACTTGCATCGTACTCTACAGGTAAAGTAACAAAACTAAATATTGTTGCCAAAGCCATAAAAATTAAACCTGCAATTGCGATGTATAAACCAATACCTGGCGCACCAGAAGCGGCTCCCATAACTAATCCTCCAATTACTAACCATTGCGAGAATTTTGATGTTACACTAACAATTGGTACTAATTGAGATCTCATTTTTAAATAGCTGTAAGCAGTTGCGTGTTGTACTGCGTGTCCGCATTCGTGTGCAGCAACGGCAGCAGCAGCAGCATTTCTTTGGTTATAAACACCTTCACTTAAATTTACAGTTTTGTTTTGCGGGTTGTAATGATCTGTTAACATACCAGGTGTAGAAATTACTTTTACATCAAAAATACCGTTATCTGCTAACATTTTTTCGGCAATTTCTGCTCCACTTAAACCATTTCTAAGTTGAACTTTAGAGTATTTTTTGAATTTACTTTTTAAGGTATTACTAACTAGCCAACTCACTAAAGAGATTACACCAATTAAAATATAAAATCCCATCATAATTTATAAAGTTTTAAAATTGTATATCATTTTTGTTTGATAAATTTACAACATAAAGTATTCCAATTTATATTTTGGAACTTAAAAATGACAAAATGGCAAATAAACCTAAGATTCTAATTGTTTATACAGGTGGTACTATTGGTATGATAAAAGATTATAAAACAAATGCTTTAAAGGCTTTTGATTTTAGTCAAATAATAAATAAGATACCAGAACTACAACAATTGAATTGTGAAATAGAAAGTATTTCGTTTAAAGAACCAATAGATTCTTCTAATATGAATACGCACTATTATGTAGATATTTTAAATATTATAGAATCTAATTACAATTTATACGATGGTTTTGTTGTTTTAACAGGTTCGGATACCATGTCTTATACATCATCTGCAATTAGTTTTATGATAGAGAATTTACAAAAACCAGTAATATTTACGGGTTCGCAATTACCTATCGGAGATTTAAGAACAGATGCGAAAGAAAATTTAATAACTACCATAGAAATTGCTGCTGCAAGAAAAGATGATAAACCTGTTATAAGTGAAGTTTGTTTGTATTTTGAATATAAACTATATAGAGCAAATAGAACAACAAAAATTAGTGCAGAACAATTTGAGGCTTTTGCTTCTATGAATTATCCGGCTTTAGCAGAAAGTGGAGTTCATTTAAATTTTAATGAGCATTTATTACCCGAAGTTTCTAATACGGATTCCAATTTAGTTATTCGAAAAAAATTAGTCACAGATGTAGTTATATTAAAACTTTTTCCTGGAATAACAGAGAGTGTAGTAAAGTCTATATTAACTATTAAAAACTTAAAAGGAGTTGTTTTAGAGTCTTATGGTGCTGGAAATGCGCCTAATAAACCATGGTTTTTAAATTTAATTGCTTCAGCAATAGAAAGTGGTATAAAAATTGTGAATGTAACACAGTGCTCTGGAGGTAGCGTTATTTTAGGACATTATGATACAAGTATTGGTTTAAAAGAATTAGGTGTAATTGGTGGATTAGACATCACAACTGAATCTGCAATTGCAAAGTTAATGTACTTATTAAGTGAAGATTTAACAGAAATCGAATTTAAAAAGTATTTTCAAAAATCTTTAAGAGGAGAAATTAGTTCGAAGTAATTTTAATGTTAAAAAAACCAATCTCTCGAAAAAAAGATTATTTTTACATAAAATAGATTGATTTTTTTTTGAGGGACAACAATTTTTTTGTTACTTGCCACTCAATTAAAAAATAAATTAGTTGTTAAATTCTTTCTCAAAAAAATTAAAAGGAAATAACAATTGTTTATTTGAAGTGAAAATTTATATATTTAACCCGTTAACTATTAAAAATTAATTATAACAGAGATGAAAAAAGTAGTAAATGTCCTATCTGTAACAGGATTCATGTTTTTTGGAGCTATTCAATCAACTTTTGCACAGGAAGCAGCAACAGAGTCAAAAACTTTTCACCAAATTCTAAAGGAAAACTTTATTGATGGTGGTCCAGGATTTATGGGAATTGTATTAGTTGCCTTAATCTTAGGTTTAGCTATCGCAATTGAAAGAATTATTTATTTAAACTTAGCAACTACAAATACTAAAAAATTAGTAGCAAATGTAGATGATGCTTTAAGTTCTGGTGGTGTAGAAGCTGCAAAAGAGGTTTGTAGAAATACAAAAGGACCTGTTGCATCTATCTTTTACCAAGGTTTAGATAGAGTAGATGAAGGTGTAGATGCAGCTGAAAAAGCAGTTGTTTCTTACGGTGGAGTTCAAATGGGACTTTTAGAGAAAAACGTTTCTTGGATTTCTTTATTTATCGCATTAGCACCAATGTTAGGTTTCATGGGTACTGTAATTGGTATGATTGGAGCATTTAACGATATTGCTGTAGCAAATGATATTTCTCCAGCGGTAGTAGCAGGTGGTATTAAAGTAGCATTATTAACTACAGTATTTGGTTTAATTGTTGCTATTATATTACAAATCTTTTATAATTACATCGTATCTAAAATTGATGGAATTGTAAACAACATGGAAGATGCATCTATTCAATTAGTAGATTTATTAGTAAAATATAAAAAATAAAAACTAGTACAATGAAAAGCAATAAAATATTAAATATTATTATAGCTGTAGTTGCATTAGTAGGTGCTTTCCTTTTCATAAAAATATTTATGGAAGATAGTGAGGCAATTGAAACTGATGTTGATTTACAAAATAGTGTGGTAAGTCCTATTATTTATTATTCGACTTTCTTACTTATTGCAGCAGTAGTAATCGCAGTAGCACTTTCTCTATGGAGTTTAATTAGAAACCCAGAGAATTTAAAGAAAACATTAATGGGACTTGCAGTTCTAGGTGTTTTATTAGTAATTTCTTATTTCTTATCTGATTCTGAAGCAGTAATAAACGCAGCAGGAGGAATTAGTGAAGGAGGAGAAGCAGGTTCTGCAACCAATAAATGGGTAGGAGCTGGTATATGGTACAGTATAATATTAGGAGGTATAGCTTCTTTATTTTTCGTGTACGATTTAGTTAAAGGATTAATAAAATCATAAAATTATGGCAAGAAGAGAGAATCCAGAAATTAATGCAGGTTCTATGGCAGATATTGCCTTCTTGTTATTAATCTTCTTTTTAGTAACAACAACCATGAATGTAGATTCTGGTGTTTCTAAAAAGTTATCTGAAAAACCACCAGAGGATTACGTTCCGCCAGTTATTAAAGAAAAGAATATTTTCGAGGTTAACATTAATAGAGATAATGATCTTCTTGTAGAAGGAGACAGAATGGAAATTAAAGACCTTAAAGAAGCTGCAATGGCTTTTATTGATAACGGTGGTGGTGAAGGAAAAATCGACGAAGGAGTTAAAACAGGGCCTTGTACTTATTGTCAAGGAGAAAAAAGTGAATCTTCTTCAGATCATCCAAACAAAGCAATTATCTCGGTTCAGAGTGACAGAGGTACAGAATACGGTACTTATTTAAGAGTTCAAAACGAATTAATTAAGGCGTATTCAGAGTTGCGTAACAGATTATCAAAAGAACGTTACGGGATACCTTTTCCAGAGTTAGAAGAGGCTTACAAAGATGACAGAAGTAATACAGAGTTGAAGAAAAAAGTTGAGGATATCAAAAAGAGTTATCCTGAAATTATTTCTGATGCTGAACCTACTTCAAATTAATTTTTAAAATACAACAATATGTCTAAATTCGGAAAAAAGAAAAAAGGAATGCCAGCAGTAAACACTGCAGCTTTACCAGACATCGTTTTTATGTTGTTGTTTTTCTTCATGGTAACTACTACAATGAGAGAAACTGATTTAAAAATAGAGAACCCAAGATTACCTAATGCGACAGAAGTAAAAAAACTAGAGCATAAGAGTCTTGTAAGTACAATTTATGTTGGTAAATCTAAGGATGCAGCTAGACATGGTACTGGTTTTAATAGAATTCAATTAAATGATAAAATTGCAACTGCAGATGATGTACCTGCTTTTATCATTAACGAGAGATCTAAAGTTTCTGAAGCAGAAGTGCCATTTATGACTACTTCTATTAAAGCAGATAAAGAATCTAGCGTAGGTACTATTATTGATATTAGATTAAAATTAAGAGATGTAAATGCTCTTAAAATTAGTTATTCAGCATCTCCAGGTGATGGGAACTAAATTTAATATATAAATTTTAAAAAAGGGTAATTCTTAGAATTACCCTTTTTTTGTTTTATATTTAATTAAATGTTTCAAAATAATATTAATTTGCACACGTTAATTATTTTATGAAATTTCGTTTTTTACACATTATAATATTTCTAATTTCTTTGTCTATTTATAGTCAAAAGGATTCTTTAAATATTGGTGATTATTATGCTGATGACCAATTGTACTTATCTGTTCATTACAGCCAATTAAGTGAGCAACCATCTGCTGTATCTAAAAGTAATTTTTCTTATTCTTTATCTACTGGTTTTATTAAAGATATTATATTAAATAAAGAAGGTACTTTTTCTTTTGCGGCTGGTATTGGTTATGGATATGACTATTTTAGTCATGAATTAAAAGTAGATGAATTTAATATTGAAACTAGCTTTTCTACTGCATCAGACATAACTAATAATAAATTTAAAGTACATAATTTAGAGTTTCCATTAGAGGTAAGATGGAGAACGTCTACAGCTAAAAAATATAGTTTTTGGCGTATTTATACTGGCGTAAAATTTTTATACAATCTATCTAATAAGTTTGATTATACCGCTTCTAATGCAAGTGAAATATCATACAAGAATGTAAGTAGTTTTAATAATCTACAATATGGCTTGACTTTTTCAGCAGGTTATGATGAATTCAATATAAACGTATTTTATGGCTTAACTCCGATTTTTAAAAATGCATCAATTAGTGGAGAAGCTATAAACACCAAAGTACTTAAATTTGGTTTGATTTTTTACTTATTATAATATATTATAAGTTATAAAAGTAGATATAAAGCCCATAAAGAACCCAATATAAACTTCTGAGGGTTTGTGTGCTTTTAAATATAATCTTGCATTAGCAACAATGCCAGCAATTATTATGTTAAGAATTATTACCAATGGAAAATTACTTGAATTATTAATATCTATAATTAAAAAAAATGCAGTAGATATTCCTAAAGAAAGTAAATGGATACTTGTTTTAATTTTAAATATAAAAAAGACATACAACAGCATTAATGCACCACTTGTTGCATAAAATAATAAACTAATATCTCTCATCGCTCCAATATTTGCAATGGTATTTCCAAGTAAATAGAATAATACAATCATCATTGCTACTGGTAATTTTCTCTCTTTAATAGTGTGCGCATTGAAGGATTCTATCAGTTTTAATTTTTTAAATAAGATTAAAATTAATAGAGGCACTAAATAAGTCATTACAAAAATTAAACTTAGAAGTGTTAGCTTTAAATTACTTGGGTAACTACTTGGTATAAGTATAAAATATAATAGAACACCAGTGGTTGGTACCACGATAGGATGAAATATTACAGATATTATTTTGTAAAATTTTTCCACTAAATTTCTTTTCTCAATCGTGCTACAGGTAAATCTAATTGTTCTCTGTATTTTGCAACTGTTCTTCTTGCAATTGGATATCCTTTTTCTTTAAGAATTCCGGCAAGTTTTTCATCAGTCAGTGGTTTCTTTTTGTTTTCTTCAGCAATAACAGTTTCAAGAATTTTTTTAATTTCTTTTGTAGAAACGTCTTCACCTTGATCGTTTTTCATTGATTCAGAAAAGAATTCTTTGATTAATTTTGTTCCGTAAGGTGTAGAAACATATTTACTATTTGCTACTCTAGAAACCGTAGAAACATCCATATCAATCTTATCAGCAATATCTTTTAAAATCATTGGTTTTAATTTACGCTCATCTCCTGTTAAGAAATATTCGTATTGATAATGCATAATTGTATTCATGGTTACCAACAACGTTTGTTGTCTTTGTCTAATAGCGTCTATAAACCATTTTGCAGCATCTAATTTTTGTTTAATAAAGTAGACAGCATCTTTTTGTGATTTAGATTTTACGGTAGATTCTTGATAACCTTTTAACATGTTGTTATACTCTCTAGAAACATGCAGTTCTGGTGCGTTTCTTGAGTTTAAAGTCAAATCCAACTCTCCGTCTATTAGCTTAATAGAAAAATCTGGTACTATTTGTTCTGCTATTTTATTATTACCAGCATAAGAACTACCAGGTTTAGGGTTTAATTTAGAAATCTCTTTATTAACTTCTTTTAATTCTTCTTCTGAAATATTAAATTTTTCTTGAAGTTTCTTGTAATGTTTTTTTACAAAATGATCAAAAGCATTTTCTAGTATTTCAATAGATAGACTTCTGTATTTTGTTTTATCTTTTGCTTTAAGTTGTATAATAAGACATTCTTTTAGGTCTCTTGCACCAACACCTAATGGATCTAATTTATGAACTACTTTTTTTAAAACTTTAATTACTTTTTCTTCTGTAGTAAAAACGTTTGCGGTAAAAGCTAAATCATCTACAAGATCTATGATTTCTCTTCTGATATAACCGCTATCATCTATACTGCCAACTAAAAACTCTGCTATAGCGCGTTCTTCATCATCAAGACTAAAAGTATTCAGTTGATTTTTTAAAGATTGATGAAAGCTTGTACCAGCAGCATAAGGTACATTCTTATCTTCATCATCTGCAGAATAATTATTAGCTTGTGTTTTATAGTTTGGTATTTCGTCGTCGCTTAAATATTCGTCTATATTAATATCTTCTGCTTCAATTTTTTCTGTACCAGCATCATCATATTCATTAGATAAATCATCATCTAAACTATCTGAATTCTCTTTACCTGTATCTAATGCAGGATTCTCTTCAATTTCTTGTTTTAAGCGTTCTTCAAATGCTTGCGTAGGCAATTGAATTAACTTCATCAACTGAATTTGCTGAGGAGATAATTTTTGTAATAATTTATAATTTAGACTTTGTTTTAGCATTATTCTTCTTTTAATTTACCTGAAGAGTAGAAATAATTTTTGTTATTATGTTTTATTTTGTTGGTAGCAGAATTTATAGTAATTCTATCTTTAGAATCTTTTATTAGAGTTTTACCAGTTTTATGATCTAGTAAACTATAACTAGAATTTTTAACTAAGATAATCAATTTTACATTTCTATAATAGGTAACGATATCGTATTTAACATCAGCAATTAAATTTCCATCATAAATTAACCCTGCTTTTCCTTTTTTAGTGATTTTGTAAAGTTTTGTAGTAAGGTTTTTACTGTTATTAAAATCTTTTACAGTTATTTTACCATTACTACTGAAGGCTGTATACTTTTTATTCTGCTCGTTATAACCAGAGATAAAATTGTTGTAAACACGAACTCTATCATATTTTGTTGGTACAATTAATTTACCTGTATTAATATTGATTAGACCATATTTATTGTCTTGTTTTGTCTTTAAATAAGTAGCATTACTTAAATAATAATCATTAAAATTGTATTTACTAACATCTGTATTTGTCTTAAACTTTATATTTCTGATGATTTTCTTATCCGAAGATGTTAAAAGATATTGTATTTTAGATAATTGATGAATTTCTTTGTAAACAGGTTTAATAAGATATTTATCAAAATAAGAATCATAAACACCCCATAAATTATTTTCTTTAACTGTAAATAAGTGGTAATTACTTTTGGTACTTACTTCATCAAATTTTATGGGTATAATAGCTTGTTCATCAAGGTTTATAACTCCTTTTTTGTTGTTTTTAACTACTAAATATTCGTAATTTCTGTAACTACCAAACTTCTTTACTTCTTCATAATTATTTCTAAATAAATTTTTACCATCATTTTTTAGAATTGAAGGAACTCCGTTTTTTGTAACACTAAAATGTTTATTGCTAGAGCTGTAGTCTATTTTGTCGTATACAATTGGTAATAATATCTCTCCATTATCTTTATAAATTCCGTAGGCATCGTTTCTTTTAACCTTAATATTATCATCATAAACAGTTATCCTTTCAAAGTTTCCGTATAAAACAGGTTTACCATTGTAGTCTACAATTTCATAGTTACTATAGCTTCTACCTAGTATAAAAAACTGTTTGTCTTTCTGAGAAGTTATGCTAGAAAATTCAAAAGGAATAATAATTTCTCCTTTTCTATCGATAACTCCATTTTTAGAATAATCTAAACTAGCAACTATTCTGTTTTTAGAAGAACTATATTTATTAATGCTTTTAAACATTGGTCTTACTAAAAGATTACCTTCATAATCTTGTAAACCATACAATTTGGTGCTATTGTTTTTTATAATATAGATTTCATTATCTATGTTACCTGTTAAAAAATGCTCTCCTTTTTTGTAAATATTTTTTACATTTCGTCTACTTCTACTATAATTATTATCAGCTTCTGTAGACTCTATTACTGTTTCTTCAACTTCTACGACTTCTTGCGAAAAAGAGATGTTAGAAAAAAGTATACAAGTAATAAAGCTTAAAATAGATAAGTTCTTCATATTTAATCTTTAAAATTCAGCGTTTTGTGGTGTTCTAGGAAACGGAATAACGTCTCTAATATTTCCCATTCCGGTTGTAAATTGAACCAGTCTCTCGAAACCTAATCCAAAACCAGAGTGAACAGCTGTACCAAACTTTCTTAAATCTAAATACCACCAAAGTTCTTTTTCATCAATGTTCATGGCTTTCATTTTTTCTACTAAAACATCATAACGTTCTTCACGCTGTGCACCACCAACCATTTCACCAATTCCAGGGAAAAGTACATCCATAGCTCTAACTGTTTTTCCGTCTTCATTTAAACGCATATAAAATGCTTTAATATTTGCAGGATAATCAAACAAAATCACAGGACATTTAAAGTGTTTTTCAACTAGATAACGTTCGTGTTCAGATTGTAAATCTGCGCCCCATTCATTAATTGGAAACTGAAATTTTTTCTTTTTATTAGGCTTAGAGTTTCTTAAAATATCAATTGCCTCTGTGTAAGATACACGTTTAAAATTGTTATCGGCAACAAATTTTAATTTTTCTAACAAACTCATATCGCTTCTTTGCAATTGAGGTTTTGTTTTTTCTTCTTGTGTAAAACGTTGATCTAAAAAGGCTAAATCTTCTTTACAGTGCTCTAAAACATACGATAAAACAGATTTAATAAAATCTTCTGCAAGATCCATATTGCCATCTAAATCCATAAAAGCAACTTCTGGTTCTATCATCCAAAATTCTGCCAAATGTCTTGTTGTGTTAGAGTTTTCTGCTCTAAAAGTTGGGCCAAACGTATATACCTTTCCTAAGGCCATTGCGTAGGATTCTGCTTCTAATTGACCAGAAACTGTTAGGTTGGTTTCTTTACCAAAAAAGTCTTTAGAATAATCGATCTTACCATCTTCTGTAACGGGTGCTTTGTTATCTTCAAAAGAAGTAACTCTAAACATTTCACCAGCACCTTCTGCATCAGAACCTGTAACAATTGGTGTGTTTACGTAATTAAAACCGTTGTCTTGAAAATATTTATGAACAGCAAAAGACAGTTTAGATCGAACTCTCATTACTGCACTAAACGTATTTGTTCTAACACGTAAATGTGCATTTTCTCTTAAAAATTCGAAACTATGTTTTTTAGGCTGAATAGGATATTCATCTGGATTTGAGTCTCCAAGTATTTTAATTTCAGAAACCTGAATCTCTACTGATTGCCCTTTACCTTGGCTTTCTGCAATTACTCCTTTTATAGATACTGCTGCACCAGTTGTAATTCTTTTTAGTGTTTCTTCGGATGTGTTTTCAAAATCTATTACACACTGAATATTATTAATTGTTGAACCGTCATTTAAAGCAATAAAACGATTACTTCTAAAAGTTCTTACCCAACCTTTTATTGTTACCTCTTGTAAAACTTTACCAGATTCTAATAATTCTGCTACGTTATTATTCGTCATCATCTTAATATATATTGTATTCGAAAATTGTCTTTTACTAATAAAGCAAATATACTTTTTTTTGAAGGATTAAGTACAATTATTAGTGTTGAGTTAATCTGATGATTGATTAAAAACTAAAGTTTTTTTCGACGAAAAACAAAAAACCAGACATTTAGAAATGTCTGGTTTTTATTATTTGATAAATAAATTTTTTATTCTTCGACCTTATCTTCCTTCGGAGGGAAAATTCTCATTTTAGGTTCTTTAAATACCTTCTTGTTTGCAATTTTCTTTTCAAAAGTAAGTAACAAAGATGGTAGTAAAAGTAGGTTAGAAACCATGGCTAAAAGTAAGGTTACAGAAACCAAACCACCCAAAGCAATTGTACCACCAAAACTAGAAAGTGTAAATACTAAAAAGCCAAAAAATAAAACTATAGAAGTGTAAAACATACTTACACCAGTTTCTTTTAATGCTGAATATACGGAAGGTTTAATTTTCCATCTATTAGCGATTAATTCTTGTCTATATTTTGCTAAAAAATGAATGGTGTCATCAACAGAAATACCAAAAGCAATACTAAATACTAAAATTGTAGATGGTTTTATAGGGATGTCTAAGAAACCCATTAAACCTGCAGTAATTAATAAAGGAAGCATGTTTGGTATCAAAGAAATTAAGATCATTTGTGGTGATCTAAACATCCAAGCCATAAATATTGCAATTAATAAAATAGCTAATGACAAAGAGATTACTAAATTGTTAATTAAGTAATTAGTCCCTTTTATAAAAACCAAAGCCTTACCAGTTAAAGAAACTGTATACTTATCTTCTGGAAATTCTTTTGCGATTACTGCTTTTAGTCGTTCTTGAATGATATCCATTTTATCGGTACCAATATCTTTCATAAAAGTTGTAATTCTCGCATATCTACCTGTAGAATCTACAAAGGTTTTAAGCATGCCAGCATCACTGTTAGAGTTTTTTGTGTAAGAAAAAATATAACTTTGTTCTTGATTTGTTGGTAACTGATAATATCTTGGATTTCCCTTATAATAAGCCTGTTTAGAATATTTAACTAGGTTTACGACAGAAATTGGTTTCGATAATTCTGGAAAAGTTTCAATAGTTTCATTTAATTCTTCCATCTTTTTTAAAGTTGAAAGTTTCATGACCCCTTTATCTTTTTTTGTATCAATCAAAATCTCTAAAGGCATGATGCCACCAAACTCTTTTTCAAAAAAACGAATGTCTTTATAGAAATCCATTTTCTTAGGCATGTCTTCTATTAAGCTACCAGAAACTCGAATTTTATAAACTCCAATTATACCTAAAACGATAACGATAACGGTTGCAAAATAAATTGTAATTCTTTGATTTTTCACCATTTTCTCCATCCAATTCACAACATTCTCAATCCATTTTCTTTCTAAATGGTTCAAGTGTTTTTTCTTAGGAAGTGGCATAAAACTATAGATAATAGGTATTATCAACAGAGCCAAAATAAAGATACTAATTATGTTTACAGAGGCTAGAATACCAAACTCTCTAAGTAAGTTACTTTTTACAAAGACAAATGTTGCAAAACCAGAAGCAGTGGTAATGTTTGTCATTAAAGTAGCGTTACCAATTTTAGAAATTACACGCTGTAAAGCTTTTGCTTGCTGGCCGTGTTTTTTTATTTCTTGTTGATATTTGTTGATAAGAAAAACCGCATTTGGTACACCAATAACGATAATTAATGGCGGAATTAAAGCTGATAAAACAGTAATTTCATATCGAAACAATCCTATAAAACCAAAAGCCCAAATAACACCAATTAGAACTACAAGAAGTGTTATAAATGTTGCTCTAAAAGATCTAAAGAAAAAGAAAAATATTAATGCAGTAATACCTAATGCACCTACTACAAAAAGTAAAATTTCATCTTGAATATTTTGGGCATTTAAGGTTCTAATATATGGCATCCCAGAAACCCTAACATCTAGATTGTTTTCTTTTTCAAATTTTTCTATGGCAGGAATTAAAACATCAAAAATAAAATCTCTTCTTTGAGGTGTGTTTATAATTTCCTTTTTAATATAAATTGCGGTTTGTAAAGTACCTGTTTCTTTGTTGTAAAGTAGGTTGTCGTAAAAAGGAAGCTTTTCAAAAAGTTGTGTTTTTATTGCGTTAACCTCTTCTTTAGTAGTTGGATTTTTTTCGTATAGCGGTTCTAAGATAAACTTTCTCTTTTTTCTATCTGCTTTTAATTTTTGTACATCGGCAATAGATACTGTAAAATCTATTTCTTCTCTAGCATCAAATTGCTCTACTAATTTATTCCAAGCATTAAATTTTTCTGGTGTAAAAACGGTTGAATCTTTAACGCCTAAGATTACTAAATTACCTTCTTCACCAAAAATTTCTAAGAATTTATTGTACTCTAGATTTGCAGCATGATCTTCTGGTAAAAGATTTGCTTCTGTATATGAGAATTTCATATACTTCATTTGAGATGCTAAAAAAGCTGTTATTAGTGCAATTATTAATAAAACCAAGTATCGGTTTCTTAATATTAAACCAGCTGCTTTTGTCCAGAAATTCATTTAAAAAATTTTCTGCAAAGGTAACTAATTTGAAGTTGGGTTTTAACCAAAAAAAAGGTGTTTTTATTAAAAACACCTTTTGAATTAACAGTTCTTAAACTGTCATAATTTCTTTTTCTTTGATTGCTAATTTTTCTTCTGTTATTTTAACATAAGAATCTGTTAGCTTTTGTATATCTGCTTCAGATGCCTTTTTTAAATCATCTGAAATATCTGTTTTTTTGATATCGTTGTTTGCATCTTTTCTTGCATTTCTAATACCAATCTTAGCATTTTCTGCTTCTGCTTTTGCTTGTTTTGCTAAGTTTATTCTTCTTTCTTCTGTTAATGGTGGTACGTTAATCATTATTATGTCACCATTATTCATCGGGTTAAAACCTAAATTAGCAATCATAATTGCTTTTTCTATAGGTTGTAACATGTTTTTTTCCCAAGGTTGTATTGCAATAGTTCTAGGGTCTGGTGTACTTACGTTTGCAACTTGCCCTAACGGAGTTTGAGAACCATAATAATCTACCATTACATTACCTAACATTGCAGGTGTAGCTTTACCTGCTCTAATAGTTCTTAATTCTTTTTCTAAATGAGCAATTGCATTATTCATTGCTTCTTTAGTTGTGTCTAATATAAATTCAATTTCTTCGTTCATCTTTCTAAATTTAAAGATTTTTCTTATTGATTATCAACAATAGTACCAATTTTTTCACCTGAAACTAGTTTTAATAAGTTTCCGTTGGTATTCATGTCAAATACAATTATTGGTAATTTATTTTCTTCACTTAACGTAAATGCTGTCATATCCATAACTTTTAAACCTTTCTCAATAACTTCTTTAAAAGTTATGGTGTCAAATTTAATAGCGTCTTTATTCTTTTCTGGATCTTCATTATAAACACCGTCTACACGAGTTCCTTTTAAAATTGCATCTGCATCAATTTCGATTGCTCTTAAAACAGCTGCTGTATCTGTAGTAAAATATGGGTTACCTGTTCCTGCTCCAAAAATTACAACTCTACCTTTTTCTAAATGTCTAATTGCTCTTCTTTTAATATAAGGTTCTGCAATTTCTTTAATTTCTAGAGCTGTTTGTAGTCTTGTATAAACGCCTTCGTCTTCTAAAGCACTTTGTAAAGCTAAACCATTAATACAAGTTGCTAACATACCCATATGGTCTCCTTGAACACGATCCATGCCATTTGCAGCACCAGCAACACCTCTAAAAATATTACCACCTCCAATAACAATTGCTACTTCGATACCTTTTGCTATAACTTCTTTAATTTCTTTAGCATATTCAGAAAGACGTTTTGGATCGATACCATATTGTCTTTCTCCCATTAATGCTTCGCCACTTAATTTTAAGAGTATTCTTTTATATTGCATAGTTTATTTTAAGAGTTGCGCAAAATTACGTTTTTTTTTTGATTTTCTTTTTTTGAAAATAAAAAAACCTCGTTATCAAATATTTGATAACGAGGTTAGAAAAAATATGTTTTTTAGAATAGTAATTATCCTAAAGTAACTCTTTTAAAAGTAGATACTTCTACATCACCAAACGTTTTAACGTATTGTGCAACAGTCTTCTTTTCATCTTTAATAAAAGATTGGTCTAAAAGACATTGTTCTGTATCTAAAGTAGTGTTGTCAGAAATAAATCTTTCCATTTTACCTGGTAAAATTCTATCCCAGATTTGTTCTGGTTTTCCTTCTGCTTTTAATTCTGCTTTTGCATCTTCTTCAGCTTTAGCTAAAACTTCATCAGATAATTGAGACATAGAAATAAATTGAGGAACATTTTTTAAAGTTTTTCCTAATCTACCTAACTCGATATTATCTTTTTCGATTACAGCAATTCTAGCTTCAGTTTCTGCAGCTACATAAGCAGGGTCTAAATCTTTGTAAGATAAAGTTGTTGCTCCCATAGATGCAATTTGCATTGCAAGATCTTTAGATAAAGTTTCTGCGTTATCTACAACAGCAGATAAACCAACTAAAGCAGCAATTTTACCAATGTGAGTATAAGCACCAACATAAGCTGCTTCTACTTTTTCGAAAGCAGTTATTTCTAACTTCTCTCCAATAACACCAGTTTGCTCAACTAATTTATCAGCAACAGTCATTCCACCAAAATCAGCAGCTAAGAAAGATTCTTTGTCTGCGTAATTTAAAGCGATGTCTGCAAATTGACCACCTAAAGCTACAAAAGATTCGTTTTTACCAACAAAATCAGTTTCACAAGCTAATACGATTGCTACACCTTCTGTTTTAGAGTCATTAATTCTAGTTACTGCAACTCCTTCTGTAGATTCTCTATCAGCTCTTTTTGCAGCAATTTTTTGACCTTTTTTACGTAAAATGTTTATTGCTTCGTCAAAGTTTCCTTCTGCTTCTACTAATGCCTTTTTACAGTCCATCATACCAGCTCCAGTTGCTTCTCTTAATTTTTTAACGTCAGCAGCACTTACTTTTACCATGTCACTTTTTTTTTATTTAGAAACTTAAGGTTTCTAATTAGTTATTAAATTATTTTTTTTCTTCTGTAGCAGCTTCTGCTTTTTTAGGAGCTTCTGCTTTTGCTTCTTTTACTTTTTCTTTATCTGCTTTTCTATCAGATAAACCTTCTGCAACTGCATCAGTAACAAAAGATAATACTTTGTCTATAGACTTAGAAGCATCATCGTTTGCAGGAATTACGTAGTCTACTTGTCTTGGATCAGAGTTTGTATCTACCATTGCAAAAATTGGAATGTTTAATTTTTGAGCTTCTGCTACAGCAATGTGCTCTTTTTTGATGTCTACTACAAATAATGCACCAGGTAAACGAGTCATATCAGAGATAGAACCTAAATTCTTTTCTAATTTTTCTCTTTGACGATTAATTTGTAATTTTTCTCTTTTAGATAATGCATCAAAAGAACCATCTGTCTTCATTCTATCAATCTGAGCCATTTTCTTAACTGCTTTTCTAATAGTAACAAAGTTAGTTAACATTCCCCCAGGCCATCTTTCTGTAATATATGGCATGCTTACAGATTTTGCTTTTTCAGCAACAATATCTTTAGCTTGCTTTTTTGTAGCAACAAATAAAATTTTACGTCCAGAGTTAGCGATCTTTTTTAAAGCTTCTGAAGTTTCTTCTATTTTAGCTGCTGTTTTATACAAATCGATGATGTGAACACCATTTCTTTCTGTATAAATATAAGGAGCCATGTTTGGGTTCCATTTTCTAGTAAGGTGTCCGAAGTGTACACCACTATCTAATAATTCTTGAATGTTTACGTTTGCCATTTTATAAATGTGTTTACTTTCTGTTTTGAAATCAATATATAAGTAGTCTTACGAGTCTTATATATTTAGATACTAAACTGTTTAATATTAATTGTTTGTAATAATAACAGTTCTCGATAAAATATAGTGCAAAATAAATTTTGCAAATATATTAACGTTTCGAGAATTGGAATTTTTTACGTGCTTTCTTCTGACCAAATTTCTTACGTTCAACCATTCTTGGGTCACGCGTTAATAATCCTTCTGGTTTTAAGACAGCTCTATGGTCTGCATCAATAGAAACTAAAGCTCTAGTGATTGCTAAACGAATAGCTTCTGCTTGTCCTGTAATACCACCACCATATACGTTAACCTTAATATCGTAAGATTCTAAGTTTTCTGTTAACATTAAAGGTTGTTGTACTTTGTACTGTAAAGTACCAGTAGTAAAATAACTTTTATAGTCTTTCTTGTTTACAGTAATGTTACCTTTACCTTCTGTAAGATAAATACGAGCAACAGCTGTTTTTCTTCTACCTATTTTGTGAACTGTATCCATTATTTAAGATCGTTTAGGTTAATAGCTTTAGGTTCTTGACCTGCTTGTTTGTGCTCTGTACCTGCATATACATACAAGTTTCTGTATAAAGCGCTTCCCAAAGTATTTTTTGGTAACATCCCTTTAACTGCTTTTTCGATTAATCTTGTAGGATCTTTCTCAAACATTTCTGTTGCAGTTAACGATCTTTGTCCTCCTGGGTAACCTGTGTGACGAATGTAAGATTTGTCTCTCCACTTGTTTCCAGTAAGGTTAATTTTTTCTGCGTTGATAATAACCACGTTGTCTCCACAATCTACGTGAGGAGTAAAGTTTGGCTTGTATTTACCTCTAATTAGCTTAGCTACTTTAGAAGCTAGACGACCCAACGTTTGCCCGTCCGCATCAACTAAAACCCACTCCTTGTTTACGGTAGCGCTGTTTGCTGATACTGTTTTGTAACTTAATGTGTTCATAATTACACTATTAGTTTTTGTCAATTATTAATAATATTCATTTTCCTTAAAAAAGGAGTGCAAATGTAATGCTATTTATTTAATTGACAAATAGAGTTTTAGATTATTTTTTTTGAGACTAATTTACTGTTTTAAAGTTTTTAAAATTAACAGAACCTTAAGAAAACTTTACCATATTAGTAAGGTACTTTTGCAAAATCAAAAAAACAGTCTTTTTTGATAAAAAATCAACCCAAAATTACATGAAGTTTTTAATTACATTATTAACTGTTTTTTCTGCATTTTGCCTTTATGCACAAGAAGCTTCTCAAACTAAATTACCTAAGAGAATTTATACTACAAAAAAACTAAAAAAAGTACCTATTATTGATGGTGATGTTTCTGATGATGCATGGAATGTAGTAGAATGGTCTTCTGATTTTGTAGAAAAATCTCCAGATGAAGGTACACCGCCTGCGCACCAAACAATGTTTAAAGTTATGTACGATGCAAAGTATTTGTACATCGCATTAAGAGCTTTAGATGCAAATCCAGAATTAATTCAACAAAGATTAAGTAGAAGAGATGGTTTTGCAGGAGACAGAATAAATGTAATTATAGATAGTTATCACGATAAAAGAACCGCTTTTGTTTTTACTACAACTGCTGCAGGAGTAAAAGGTGAAGAGATTGCTACAGGTAACGGTGATGATTTTGATGAAAGTTGGAATCCTATTTGGTATACAGATGCACAAGTAGATGATAAAGGATGGACCGCAGAAATGAAGATTCCATTTAGTCAATTACGTTTTGGTAATGCTAAAGAACAAATTTGGGGTTTTAATGTTAATAGAACCATTTTTAGGTTACAAGAAAGATCTTTATGGCAAAGAATACCTAACGATCAAGCTGGTTTTATTAGTGAGGCCGGAGAGTTACATGGTTTAATCGATTTGGTGTCTCAAAAACAACTAGAGGTGCAGCCGTTTACTGTTTTGCAATACGATAATTATCCTGCAGAACCAAATAACCCTTACAGAGATGGAAGTGATTTTAAATTAAATGCAGGTTTAGATGCTAAAATCGGAATTACAAACGATTTAACTTTAGATCTTACTATTAATCCTGATTTTGGACAAGTAGAAGCAGATCCCGGAGCTATTGCATTAGACGGATTTCAAATATTTTTTAGAGAACAAAGACCCTTTTTTGTAGAGAATAAAAATATTTTTGATTTTAGGTTCGCAAATGGTAGAGACAATCTTTTTTACAGCAGAAGAATTGGTAGAAATCCACACAGAGGTGCTAGTTTACAGGCGGGAGAATTTGCAGATGTTCCGCAAAATTCAACAATTTTAGGAGCAGCTAAGTTTTCTGGTAAAACACAAAATGGATGGTCTATTGGTGTTTTAGAGAGTGTTACTGCTAATGAATTTGCAGAAATAAGACAAGTAGATGGTAGTACTAGAGAAGAAATAGTAGAGCCTTTAACAAATTACTTCGTTACAAGAGTTCAGAAAGATTTTAATGAAAGAAATTCTTACATCGGTGGTATTGCAACGGCTACAAATAGAAATTTAGATGGTAATTTTAATGAGTTGCATAAATCTGCCTATACGGCAGGTGTAGATTTTAGACACACTTGGCAAGATCGAGAGTTCTATGTAGAAGGAAATAGTATTTTAAGTCGTGTTAACGGTAGTAAAGAAGCAATTTCTAATACACAACAATCGATTGCTAGATTATTTCAAAGAGTAGATGCAGATTATGTTAATTTAGATGAAAATAGAACTTCTTTAACAGGTACAGGTGGTAGAGTAGAGGCAGGTAAGCAAGGTGGTGGTAATTGGCGTTATAATGCTGGTTTTGTATGGCGTTCTCCGGAATTAGAATTAAATGATGTTGGCTTTTTAAGACAAACCGATGAGATGATTCAATTTACAGAAGCAAGATATTTGTGGCAAGTTCCGACAGATATTTATAGAAATATGAATTTACGTTTAGAGCAATCTACAAGTTACGATTTTGGAGGTAATTTAAATCGATTTAGATATGAGTTACAAGGAGACATCAGTTGGATAAACAATTGGTCTACAAGCGGTGGATTTGGTTCTAGTAGTAACATCCATAGAAATGCTTTTTTAAGAGGTGGTCCGCGTTGGCGTGCTGCAGATGATATTTTTTATTATGCTTCAATAAATTCTGATAGAAGTAAGAAATTTAGTTTTAGAGTTAGTTACCTTAAAGTTAAAAGTGAAGAAGATGTTTTTAATAGAAATAGGTATACATTTAGAATTAATTATCAACCTTTTGATTCTTTTAGCATGTCTTTAGATAATTCTTTAAGTAAAACACAAGATAGAACACAATATGTTACTACTGCCGATTTTGGTAATTTAAAACGATACATTTTAGGTATCATTAAAAATGATACTTGGTCTTCTACTTTGCGATTAAATTATAGTTTAAATCCTAATTTTTCTGTTCAATTTTATGGGCAACCTTATATTTCTAGAGGTAGATATTCTAACTTTAATTATGTAAATAATTCTGTAGCAAATTCTATTAACGATCGTGTTAATTTTTATACTGAGAATCAAATATCTAAAACCACAACAAATTCTGGTAGCAGCATTTATACTATTGATGAAAACTTAGATAATGACACGTATTCGTTTTCGAATCCAGATTTTTCGTTTGTACAATTACAAACAAACTTAGTGGTAAGATGGGAGTATATACCTGGTTCGGAACTATTTTTAGTTTGGGCTAGAGGTTCTACTGGTTCTCAAAATATAAACGACTCTTTAACTGATAGTGTAAGCAATCAAATTTTTGATGTTCCTGCAAATGATACTTTTCTATTAAAAGCAACGTATAGGTTCGTAAGATAAATTATTCAAATGTAGCGCGTTGTAATCTATCATTTATAGATTTTCCTAAGCCATTATTAGGAAAACGCTCTGCAATTATAATATCTAAATTTTGGCTATCTAAAGTGTGCATGGCGTTGTATAGGTTAGTAGCAGCTTCTTGCATAGAGTTGTTTTTAGAAAGAATAATTTCTGTTACCTCATTATTATTTACAGAGGAATTAAATACTAAAACTCCGATTTTTTTATCGTTATGTTTTTGTATTTCAGAAGCAACATCATCAACTAAATATGTTGTAGTTTTTGGTGCGTAATGTCTTGCCAACATTCCAGGAGCATCAGGTTTAACTTCTTTCTTATTTAAAATTGTAATTTTACCAACAACAGCTTCTATTTCTTCTAAAGCCAAAGCGCCTAATCGATAAATAATTGGCTCGTTGTTGTTAAAACCAATAATAGTAGATTCTATTCCGTTAGCACAAGATCCGCCATCTAAAACCTGAGAAATTTCATTGTTAAAATAACTTTCTACATGTTCTGGTTTAGTAGGGCTAATACTACCAAAAGGATTTGCACTTGGCGCTGCCAAAGGAAAATCGATACTATTTAAAAGTTCTAATGTTACCGGATGATTTGGTATACGAACAGCAACAGTGTCTTTACCGGCTGTAATTAAATCAGGAATATTTTTATTCTTTTTTAAAACTAAAGTCATAGAACCTGGCCAAAAAGCATCTGCTAATAATTTTGCTTTCTCTGGAATATCAACAACAATATCTTTTAGCGCTTCCTTAGAAGGGATGTGTACAATCAACGGATTAAAAAAAGGTCTTTTTTTAGTAGAAAAGATACTTTTAATAGCTTTCTCACTAAAAATATTTCCTGCCAATCCATAAACTGTTTCTGTTGGTATTGCTACTAACTTCTCATCAGTTAATAATTGCGCTGCTTTTTGTATGTCTTTAGATATTATGCTCATAATTGGTTGCAAAATTACATATAAAATTCATTTATTGAAATAAGGGAAATTAACTTTTAATTGATTGGTGTAAAACGGAATAGTTATTGATGACTTAAATCTCAAAAAAAATAGCCAAATGAAAAGAACACTACTTACAGTTTTAGCACTTACAGTATTTCAAATAACCTTCTCTCAAGAAAAATTAGGACGACCTTTTTTTACTTCAGATTTAAACTTTACACTAGGCATAAATGAAGACTATGAAATAGGGAATGATGATGATAACGGACCACTTATTGTGCCTTCTGCTTTCTTTTTTAGAGTTGGTTTTGGTTACGAGTTTAAAAAAAGACTAGCTGTCGCTTTAAATGGTGGTTACGATTTTCATTTTAATTATGCTGTAGATGCTTTTCCAGCGTATGGTAGTTTACGGTATAATATTACAGAAAAAGAAAATAACAATCATTTTGTAGAAGTTAGATATGGTAAAATGTGGACACCTTCCTCTAAGTATTCAGATGGTAATTATTATGGTTTAGGTGTCGGAGTTCAAGTTGCCGGAGAAAAAAGATGGAACACTGTTTTTAGAATAGATTTTCATAGAAAAGGTATTTACGGGTTTAAAAATAACCGATTGGATAGTGTTTCTTTTGGTTTCGGATTTTCGTTTTTTTAGAAAACATATCAAGCTAAATATGAGTCTTCTAAATGTTAGTTATTTCGTTTTTTATTAGTTGTTACTTTTGTTAAAAACCTATCAAATTTTTAAGTAGCAGAAGGACAAAAAAGCAAATCTGTTGGTGTGTCTACATCATATAAATATTGATGAGCTCTTGTATCTTTTTTGCAAAAAGGTTCTATTAAAGATATCATTTTAATAAAACTTTCTAAAGTTAAAATACAGAAAAAAGTTTCATTGTCTTTCGTTAAAATTCCTTCATCAGATTTAAACAAACCAAAAATTAAATTGCAATTTCTTGGTTCAATAAAATCTATTTCAGCTAAATTTAATTTCTGTTTTTTATTGATGACAATTTCCTCCAATAAATTCTTAAATTTAAGAGCTTCTGTTTTGTCAAAATTATATAATCGCACTAAATTTTCATCAAGTCCGTTGTAGTTTTCTATGTAGTCTAATTTCATTTTTAATGTGCTTCTAACCAATTTTCACCTAAATCTATTTCTACATCTAACGGTACGCTCATTTTAAATGCGTTTTCCATTTCATGCTTAATAATTGGTCTAATAATTTCTAACTCTTCTTTGTGTGCATCAAAAACCAATTCATCATGCACTTGTAAAAGCATTTTAGATTTAAAACCTTCTGCTTCGAATCGGTTATGAATATTTATCATTGCAAGTTTAATAATATCGGCTGCAGAACCTTGTATTGGTGCGTTTACTGCGTTTCTTTCTGCGCCGCTTCTTACCATTGCATTTCTAGAATTGATGTCTTTTAAATATCTACGTCTATTTAAAACGGTTTCTACATATCCTTTTTCTCTTGCAAATTCTACTTGAGAAGTCATGTAAGCTTTTAATTTAGGATACGTTTCGTAATACGTATCTATTAATTCTTTGGCTTCACTTCTAGATAAATTAGTTTGGTTACTTAAGCCAAAAGCAGAAACACCGTAAACAATACCAAAGTTTACGGTTTTTGCATTGCTACGTTGCTCTCTTGTAACATCTTCTAAAGCAACATTAAAAACCTTTGCAGCAGTAGAAGCATGAATATCTTCGCCGTTTTTAAAAGCATTTATCATGTTTTCTTCTTCACTTAATGCAGCAATAATTCTTAGTTCTATTTGCGAATAATCTGCCGCTAGTAAAACATAATTATCATCTTTAGGAACAAAAGCTTTTCTAACCTCTCTACCGCGTTCCGTTCTAATTGGTATGTTTTGTAAATTAGGATTGTTAGAACTTAAACGACCTGTTGCAGCAACCGCTTGCATATATTCTGTATGAATTCTACCAGTTTTCGAATTAATTTCGTTTGGTAAAGCATCTACATATGTACTTTGTAGTTTTTTGTATTGTCTATATTCTTGTATGTCTCTAATTATTTTATGGTCTTTAGCTAAAAAGGATAAAATATCTTCGCCGGTTTTATATTGACCTGTTTTGGTCTTTTTAGGTTTTTTAACCAATTCCATTTTCTCGAAAAGCACAATTCCTAATTGTTTAGGTGATGCGATATTAAACTCTTCGCCAGCTTGTTCGTAAATTTCTTTTTCTAAACGATTAATATCATCAGACAAAGCAATCGAAAGTTCTTTTAGAAAATCTGTATTTACATTAATACCTTCAATTTCCATTGCTGTTAAAACCGATACCAATGGTAATTCTATATCATTAAAAAGCTTAGTAACATTACCACTTTCTAATTCTGATGTAAATAATTGCTTTAATTGAAAAGTAATATCTGCATCTTCTACGGCATATTCTGTTTGGTCTTTAATCGGTACAACGCGCATAGAAAGTTGGTTTTTACCTTTTTTACCAATTAATTCTGTAATAGAAACTGGTTGATAATTTAAATAGGTTTCTGCCAACATATCCATATTATGACGCATATCTGGATTGATTAAATAATGCGCAATCATAGTATCAAACAATTTACCTTTTACAGGCATGTTGTAATTTGATAAAACTTTAATGTCGTATTTTAAATTATGACCAATTTTTTCAATTTCTGATTCAAAAAATGGTCTAAATTCTTCTAATATTAATCTTGTTTCTTCTTGATCTTCCGGAAAAGAAACATAATAACCTTTTCCTTTTTCAAAAGAAAATGCAATTCCTATCAACTCTACTTCTAAAGCTTTTAAACCAGTTGTTTCTGTATCGAAACAAACAGATTTTTGAGCCATTAATTTTCGAAGTAATAATTTTCTAGATAAAACAGAATCTATATGCTGATAAAAATGATCGGTGTTATTAATTGTTTTAAATCCAGATGCAATGTCGGCATCAGAAACACTACCAGAACCTGGTGCAGCAAATAAATCGAATTGACCTTCTGGTGCAGTAACGGCTTTTTTTGGTGTAGTATTTACTTTTTCTTCGGATGAGTTTTCTGCAGAATTTACTTTTTCTGCGTTTTCAACAGCAAAAGTTCGTGTAAAGTTTACTAGTAAGTTTCTAAATTCTAATTCATTAAAAAGAGCGGTAACTTTTTCGATATCTGGTTGATCTAATTCAAAATCTTTTGCATGAAAGGTGACAGGAACATCTAGCATAATTGTAGCTAGTTTTTTAGAAAGTAGGCCTAACTCTCCGTTGGCTTCTAGTTTCTCTTTCATTTTTCCTTTTAACTCGTGTGTATTTGCTAAAAGGTTTTCCATAGAACCATAAGCAGCTAAAAACTTTTTGGCAGTTTTTTCTCCCACACCTGGTAATCCCGGAATGTTATCTGCAGAATCTCCCATCATCCCTAAGAAATCAATTACTTGCTCTGGTGTTTCTACGCCAAATTTTTCTTGTACTTCTGGTATTCCCCAAATATCATAACCACCACCAAAACGAGGTTTGTACATAAAAATGTTTTCAGAAACCAATTGAGCAAAATCTTTATCTGGTGTTACCATAAAAGTTTTATAACCTTCTTTTTCTGCTTGTTTAGAAAGTGTACCAATTACATCATCTGCCTCAAAACCTTCTTTAACCATAATAGGAATATGCATGGCTTTTAAAATTTCTTGAATATAAGGTACAGCCACTTTAATTGCTTCGGGTGTTTCATCTCTGTTGGCTTTATAGGCTTCGAACATTTCTACTCGATCTACACTACCTCCTTTATCAAAACAAACCGCTAAATGATCTGGTCTTTCTCTTTTAATTACGTCTAAAAGAGAGTTCATAAAACCCATTATTGCAGAGGTGTCTAAACCTTTAGAATTAATTCTCGGATTTTTAATAAAAGCATAATATCCTCTAAAAATCAATGCAAAGGCATCTACTAAAAAAACTCTTTTTTGATCTGACATATCTAAAATTTAATGGTAATTTTTTCTAAAATAGTTGTGGTTTTTTACGACCACAGATGTTGCAGTAAAGCTACAAAACTTTAACATGCTATTAAAATTCAAACGAAATTATAACGCTTATCTTTACCGAATATTTTTTAAATAAAGATTCTTCATGAAAATGATAATTAGACTTGTTATTTTATTTGCCGTTATTATATTATTAGAGTTTTATGCTTTTCAGGCAATTAAAACAATTTCTAAAAATAAAATTATTCGTTTTGCATGGTTGTTTATAAGTGTAGCTGTGTATGCAAACTTTTTATATGTTGCATTAACTTATGATAGAGGTCAAGGGCAAACACCACAATTTCAAATGGCAATGGGTTTATTGCTTACCGTTTTAATTCCTAAAATAATTGTGTTACTGTTTATGTTTGGCGAAGATATTTATAGGTGGTTTTTAAAGTTAATTTCTGCTATTTCATCAGAAAACACAAAGCCTTTAACTGGTAGAAGAAAATTTATATCGCAAATAGCTTTAGGTTTAGCGGCAATACCTTTTGCATCTTTTATTTATGGTATTATACAAGGTAAATACAATTATAAAGTTTTAAAGTATCAATTATCTTTTAAAGATTTACCAGATGCTTTTGATGGTTTTACAATTACGCAAATTTCAGATATTCATTCTGGTAGTTTTACAAATAAAGAAAAAATTAAATACGGCGTAGATTTAATCAATCAGCAAAAATCTGATATTATGTTATTTACAGGAGATATTGTAAATAACAAAGCAGATGAAATGGATGATTGGATTGATGTTTTTGATAAACTAGAAGCCAAAGAAGGTAAATATTCTATTTTAGGAAATCATGATTATGGTGATTATATGGATTGGAAGAATCCGCAAGACAAAATAGATAACTTTCAAAAAGTAAAAGATATTCATAAAAAGATAGGTTTCGATTTGTTGTTAGACGAACATCGATATCTAGAAAAAGACGGACAGAAAATTGCACTTTTAGGTGTAGAAAATTGGGGAAAAGGTTTCAATCAAGCCGGAGATTTAAAAAAGGCTTCTAAAAATATCAAAAAAGAAGATTTTAAAATTTTAATGTCTCACGATCCTAGTCATTGGGAAGAAATCGTTAAAAAAGACAATCTTAATTATCATTTAACATTAAGCGGTCATACACATGGTTTGCAAATGGGAATCGAAATTCCTGGTTGGTTAAAATGGAGTCCTTCTCAATTTGTATACAAACAATGGGCTGGTTTATATGAAGAAGCAGGTAGATTTATAAATGTAAACAGAGGTTTTGGTTATCATGCATTTCCTGGGCGTGTTGGTATTTGGCCAGAAATTACGGTGATTGAGCTTAAAAAAGCTTGATAATCAGCTTATTCAAATAGATTTCTTATATTTGTGAATTAACAATTGACTAATTTATACGTTTTTACCTCTTAAAAAACTTATATCATGACAAAATTTGGAGAATTAATCAGTGTTCATAAACCAGTTCTTATAGATTTCTATGCAGAACTTTCGGATGCAGAAACTACCGTAGAAACCCTAAGAAGTGTAGCAGCAGCATTAGGTGATAGAGCAAAAGTTATTAAAATAGACATTAATAAAAACGAAGTTCTTGCAGATGCTTTGCGTGTAAAAGGAAACCCAACGTTTATGATCTATAAAAATGGCGAAATGAAATGGCGTCAAACAGGTTATCAAGACGCAAACACATTAATTGGCTTGGTGCAGCAGTATTTTTAGAAGCTATTTCCTGCTTTCGCTACTCGCTTTTTCTTCGTTCCTAGAAAAGAGCTCAAACATGCCGCTCAATCAGGGCTAAACTATTTGCTAACTTTTATCTTTTAGCAATTATTCTATGGCCTTAAAAATAAAACCTTGCTTAGAAAGTTTTTCTAAAACCTTTGGCAGTACATAAGTAACTTTTTCGGCAGCTTTTACACTATCATGAAAAACAATAATACTACCGTTGTTTACGTTTTTTAAAACATTTTGTAGGCAATTCTCTTTAGATAACTTAGTGTCAAAATCACCAGACAAAACCGTCCACATAATTATTTTAAAGCCTTTTTCTATTAAAATTCTAGCTTGCGATTTTTTAATTTTTCCGTAAGGCGGTCTAAATAATTTAGAGTCAGAATTTTGGTTAGAATGTTTTAGTATGCTTTTTTCACAAGTTAAAACGTTATCAATATATACAGATGTATCGTTTTTCCAGCCATTAAAATGATTTTGAGTGTGATTACCTATTGTATGTCCATCAGAAATTATATCGTTAAAAATTTCAGGTTCATTCTCAATGTTTTTTCCAATGCAAAAAAAAGTTGCTTTTGCATCGTATTTTTTCAATTCATTTAGAACAAATCGTGTAATTTCTGGAGTTGGGCCATCATCAAAAGTTAAAAAAACTTCTTTTTTTTCTAAAGAAAAACGCCAGATGTATTTAGAGAATAATCTCATTATAAAATCTGGCGTTCCGGGGAAATATGCTTTCATTTTTGTGTTACTCTTCGTCTGGCATTAAATGCCCAAAAAGTTTTACAGTGTCCATAAAATCTGTCTGAATTTTAGAAACGTAATCTTTATCATTGCTACCTCTTTCTACTTGATCTATTAGGTTCTTAAACATGTATAAAGATTGGTCTATTTCATCAAAAATTAAATCACTATCATTTTTGTCAAACGTACTTAACCAAGTTAGTTTTTCGATTATTAATCTACTTAGTGTTTCTGCTGTTGCTTTTGCTTTATTGTTTTCTCCTAAATTATAATACATTTCTGGATACCCCAAAGATAAACTGTAGTGATCAAAATCTTCAATAGGCATTTTGCTTAAAGATAAGTCTAATACTTCTACAGCTTTAATTGTGTCACCTTGTTTTGCAAAAGCATCAGATAAGCGCATTAGGCTGTTTCTAAGTGAAATTGCATTTCTTTTTGTTTGTTCGTCTAAATAGATTTCGCCACTATTTATATTTTTCCAATCTAGTTTATTAATGTTGGCGTACATTTTATCAGCATCTATTCTACCAATATCAAACAAACTTACTTCTCTTGGTCTGCCAGCTTCGTCTATATATTTTGCTGGCGTTTTAATTGGTACTAATTTAAAAGCCAAACCATCTAACTGTAAATAGTCTTTTAACCAAATATATTCTTCATCGGCATTTGCACCACCAGTAAAGTAAATTGGGCGTTTCCAGTCGTTATTTGCTAAGATATCTAACATTAAAAGGCGGTTTTTTGTAATGCCTCTATCATCAATAGTAATATCTATAAAGTCTACAATTTTGTCTGCATCTTTTTGTGCAACAATTCCGCTTTTTAAAACGTTTTCTTTGTTTACAGGAATTCTAATTCTGTTTGTAGGATAATATTTTTCTTTGATATTTTCTTCTTCAACAATATAATAAGTTGCATCACTATCAGAAGAAATCCAACGCATAAAATCTTTAATTTCTATAATAGAGTCTTTAAATCTTGGGTGTTCTATATGATATGCAATATCTAAACTACCATATTTATATTGATCGTGGTTTAATTGAGACGGAATCGGAGGAGCATCATAAGTTGCTCTTTTCATTTGGTCGATATACCAATCTGTAGCAAATAAACTTGTGTTTACTAGCTTTAAATCGATTCTAATACCTTCTACTTCTTGCATGTACCAAAGCGGGAAAGTATCATTATCTCCAATGGTAAACATAATTGCGTTTTCATCGCAACTTTCTAAATAAGCTTGTGCGTTTAAACGTGTTGTATATCTATTAGATCTATCGTGATCGTCCCAGTTTTCTGATGCCATTAATGTTGGAACTGCTAAAAGTGTTATTACAGAAACTACAATTGCAATCGTTTTTTTATTGGCAACACTCTTTAAGTATTCATAAAGTGCTAGAACTCCAAAGCCAATCCATATTGCAAAAATGTAAAAACTACCTACAACCGCATAATCTCTTTCTCTAGGTTCAAAAGGTTTTGGGTTTGTGTAAAATATAATTGCAAAACCAGTAAAAGCGAAAAATAAGAAAAGTGTAAAGAAGTTTTCCTTATCCCATTTTACTTGAAAAAATAAACCGATTAATCCTAAAATTAATGGTAAAAAATAATATTTATTTCTTCCTTTATTTTCTAAAACTTGAGACGGTAATTGTTGCTGAGAGCCTAATCGAACTTCGTCGATAGCATCGATACCGCTAATCCAGTTTCCGTTAAATAAATCTAATCGACCTTGAATATCGTTTTGTCTTCCAACAAAATTCCACATAAAATAACGACCATACATATAACCAAATTGATAGCTAAACATAAACCTTAGGTTTTCGCCAAAAGTGGGTCTTCTTTTACTGTTTAAAGGAATACCTGCAATTTTTTTATACATTTCTTCGGATGCAGGATCTACCATTCTTGGAATAAAACCTTTATGCTTATCAGAATAATTTGGTACAACATTCTTGTATTTATTTACAATAACATATTTCCCATTTTTCTTTTCGTATTTAGGCTTGTCATCCTTTAAAGGATTGTTTGCATCTTGTTCTCTGCTGTATTTATTAGAGTAATAAGTGTCGTAAAACACATTTGCGTCACCATATTGCTCACGTTCGTAATAGGCTAATAATTCTCTAGCACTAGAAGGGTTGTTTTCGTTAATTGTAGTGTTTGCGTTTGCTCTAATTGGTAACATCATCCAAGACGAGAAACCAATCATAATAAATAAAATAGCAAGTATTAGTGTATTTGTGTGTACTTTTTTCTTTTTTCGAGTGTATTTTAATCCGAAGAAGAAAAGAGCCATTAGAATAATTGCTGCAATAATACTACCAGAATTGTATGGTAAGCCAATTGTATTAATAAAAAATAATTCTGAAGCACTAAAAAACTTAAGTGTAAAAGGAAATAAAAACTTAAAAACAAAAGCTAAAACAAAAACAGATAAAACTGTTGCAATAGCTGTAGATTTTAGATTGATGTTTTTATAAGTCTTAAAGAAATATAACATTACAATTGCAGGAATTACAAGTAATGATAAAATATGAACACCAAAAGATAAACCAACAACAAAACTTATTAGAATTAGCCATTTGTTACCACGTGCAGTGTGTAATTCACTTTCCCATTTAAGACCTAGCCAAAATAAAATAGCCATTAAAAAAGAAGACATCGCATACACTTCTCCTTCTACGGCACTAAACCAAAAACTATCAGAAAAAGTATAGGCTAAAGAACCTACAATACTACTTCCTAAAATTGCTATATAGCTACCATCTGTTAATTTTCCTGATTTTAAAGCTAATTTTTCACCTAAATTGGTAATAGTCCAGAACATAAACAAAATAGTAAATGCACTAGCTAAAGCAGACATAAAGTTTACCATTTTGGCAATTTCAGAACTTTCTGATGTAAACATTGCAAAAAATGCGCCTAACATTTGAAATAAAGGTGCACCTGGCGGATGCCCAACTTCTAGTTTTACAGAAGTTGCTATATATTCTCCAACATCCCAAGCACTAACTGTTGGTTCTATTGTTAAAGAGTAGGTTATTAGCGCAATTACAAATGTGAACCATCCTAAAATGATATTCCATTTTTTAAAGTTTGCTGATGTCATAAGAAATACTTAATTATGTGTGGGCGAATTTAACAATAAATAAATATATAAACATTTAAAAGTGGGTATTTAGACTTAAAAAAGCTCATAAATCTTTGTTAAAGAAAAAAAATATTTAAAAATGTTTGTGAGTTTAAAAGAAAGTTTTAAATTTGCACCCGCATTAAAGCATTGGCCTATGGTGTAATTGGTAACACACCGGTTTTTGGTACCGACATTCAAGGTTCGAGTCCTTGTAGGCCAACAAAAAAGTCCTAACAAATTAAATTTGTTAGGACTTTTTATTTGTTTCTTATATTTTTATACAAAAATAAGAACATGAAAGAATGGATTTTTACCAATTATAATACACTGCAATTTATATTTATATCTTGTTTGGGTATCTATATTATCATAATATTACTCACTAAAATTTTCGGCAAACGTAGCTTTTCTAAAATGTCTAGTTTCGATTTTGCTTGCACAATTGCAATAGGTTCTATTATTGCATCAACATTACTGTCTAAATCGGTTTCTTTATTTGAAGGTGTATTTGGTTTGACTACAATTTATGTATTACAAGGCGTAACCGCATATTTAAGAAGGTTTCAGTTTTTTAGAAATATTGTAGATAACGAGCCTTTATTTTTAATGAAGAATGATCAAATTTTGTGGGAAAACCTTAAAAAGGCACAGGTTACCGAAGGAGATTTAAGAGCGAAGTTAAGAGAAGCAAATGTTTTAAAATTATCTGAAGTAAAAGCTGTAATTTTTGAGACTACAGGTGATATTTCTGTTTTACATTCATCAGAAGAATTATCTGTAGATGATTGGTTGATTAAAGATGTCTTAGATCGCTAATTTATCTAAAAATAGAGATAGCGTTAATATAAAAATCATTTAAGCTAAAGCATAAAGTAGTAGTATTCTATTTTTGAATCATAGAATATTAATCTTTAAAATTTAGAAAAATGAAAGTACAATCTTATTTAGCGTTCGATGGAAATTGTCAAGAGGCATTAAATTTTTATGGAGAATTATTTGATGCAAAAGTAGAGAATAGAATAACATACGAAGACAAGAAAATTGATGTGCCATCATCATATAGAAAAAAACTACAACACGCAGAATTAAAAGGTAAAGGTGTTAATTTTATGGCTTATGATGCTGCGCCAGATACTCCAATAAATTCTGGAAATCAAGTGCATATGAGTGTAGATTTTAATCAAAAAGAAGAAGCAAAATCTGTTTTTGAAAATTTATCTAAAAACGGAGTTGTGCATCACGAGTTTAGAGAAAGAGAATGGGGTTTTTTTGGAAGATGTACAGATGAGTTTGGTGTAAATTGGATGGTAAATGCTAAAAACTAAATTTCTATTATAACATAAAAAAAAGGATTACAGCTCTGTTGTAATCCTTTTTTTTTATGCTTTAAAAAGTTATTATTTTAACAGAAAATCTTTTAAGTCTTGATAATTAGAAACTTTTAAAGAAACTTTTTTATTATTAATTACCTTTTTTATTTGTTTAGGAATTTCAACTTTAACAGGCAATGTTTCTTCTACAACATCTAAAAACTTAACAGGATGCGCAGTTTCTAAAAACACACCAAAATCACTATCTTTTAATTTATATTCTTGTAAACCTAGATAACCAACAGCGCCATGAGGGTCTGCAACATAACCAGAGTTTTTATAAATTTCTTTCATTGTCGCTTTTGTTTCATCATCAGAAAAACTGTAAGAAGAAAATGCATTTTTTAAAGCTTCTAAATCATTGTTAAATAATTCTTGAATTCTTATAAAGTTACTTGGATTCCCAACATCCATAGCATTAGAAATAGTTGCTTTTGATGGTTTTGGCTTGTAAACGCCATCTTTTAAGTAGTTTGGAACCGTGTCATTAACGTTTGTTGATGCAACAAAATGCTTTACAGGTAAGCCAATTTTCTGAGCCATAATTCCGGCACAAATATTACCAAAGTTTCCGCTAGGAACAGAAAAAACAATATCTTTATGTTGCTTATGTAGTTCTTTGTAAGCAAAGAAAAAATAGAACATCTGCGGTAACCATCTAGCTACATTAATAGAATTTGCAGAGGTTAAAGTTTTGGTTATTTCTTCATCTAAAAAAGCAGTTTTTACCATTTCTTGGCAATCGTCAAAAACACCATCTACTTCTAAAGCTATTATATTTTGTCCTAAAGTTGTTAATTGTTTTTCTTGAATGTCGCTTACTTTGCCTGAAGGGTATAAAATAACAACATTTACACCTTTTGCACCTAAAAATCCATTCGCTACCGCGCCACCTGTGTCTCCGGAAGTTGCAACCAAAACAGTTACTTCTTCTGAATTGTCTTTATTAAAATATTCTAGGCATTGTGCCATAAATTTTGCACCAACATCTTTAAAAGCCATTGTTGGTCCGTGAAAAAGCTCTAAAGACGCAATATTTTTATCAACCTTCACCAAAGGAAAATCGAATGAAACTGTATTTGCAATTATTTCTTTTAATTTTTCTGTTGGAATTTCATCACCTACAAATTGCTTAATTACTTCATAAGCAATTTCATGATTAGAGTAATCTGATATATTTTCGATGAAATCGCTAGAAAGTGGCGTGATATTATCTGGAAAATAAATTCCTCTATCTTTTGCTAAACCTTGTACAACGGCGTTTTTAAATGTTGATTTTGGTGATTTATGATGTAAACTGTAATAGTTCATTTTTTTTTGATTATTAGTCATTGCGAGAGAAAAAAAGCAACCGACTTGTTAAAAAGAGATTACTTTAGTCTTTTTCTTCCTGCGTAATGACGATTAATTACTATTTAATATTTTCATACCATTAGGATTTACTTTCGAAATGTACATTTCAAAATCGATACCTGTTTGTTTGTAAGTTTCTTTGATGCTTTGATGTACTTTATTCGCAATTTCATCACCTTTACAAAGTGCAAAAATTGTTGGACCAGAACCACTAATTCCGGCACCTAAAGCACCTGCTTTTAAAGCACTGTTTTTTACGTTGTCAAAAAATGGAATTAATTTTTTTCGATGCGGTTCTACTATAATATCAACCAAAGAATTACTAATTAATTGATAATTGTTTGTGTATAAACCGCTAATTAACCCACCAACATTTGCCCATTGTGTAACCGCATCGTTTAAGGCTATTTTAGAAGGTAATACTTCTCTAGCATCTTTTGTTTTTACTTCTATCTGCGGATGAATAGCAATAGCTCTTAACTCATTTGGTACAGGTAATTTTATGATTTCTAAAGGCTCGTAGCTTCTAACCAATACAAAACCACCATAAATTGCAGCTGCAACATTATCTGCAATTGCAGAACCGCAAGCAACTTTTTCGCCAAACATAGCAAATTTTGTAAGTTCTAAATTAGAAAACACGTTGTTAAGTAATTTATTTGTACCAAAAGCAGCACCCGCAGCACTTGCAGCAGAACTACCTAAGCCGCTACCCGGAGAAAAACCTTTGTGAATTGTTAAAGCTACGCCAAAATCTGCATTTGAATCTTCTAGCATTTTTTTTACTACTGCACTTGCTGCATTTTTATCAACATTATATGTTAAATTTGCGCCTGTAATATTTGTTATTTTAACTCCTTTTTCTTGCGTTTTTGTAAAAGTCATTTCATCGCCAATAGCATCAACAGCAAAGCCAAGAGAATCAAATCCGCAAGAAACATTGGCAACTGTTGCTGGAGAAAATATTTTTAGATAATTCATCATTTTATTGATTTGCAATTCTAATAACATCAGCAAAAATACCAGAAGCAGTAACATCTGCACCAGCACCAGCACCTTTTATAATTAATGGATTTTCTGGATATCTTTCTGTAAAGAAAAGTACAATATTATCGCTACCTTCTAAATTATAAAAAGGATGATCTGCAGAAATATGTTGTAAACCAACATTTGCTTTACCGTTTTCGAATTCGGCAACATACTTTAATCTACACTCTTTATCGTTTGCTTCTTGAAAAATATGCTGAAAATGTGTTTCATTTTTAATTAACGAATCATAAAAATCTTTGTTATTTGAAGTTGCAAGACTTTCTTCTAGCAAAAAAGAATTGTTTGTAATGTCTTCTAATTCTAAATTATAGCCACTTTCTCTAGCTAAAATTAAAATTTTTCTAGCAACATCTACACCGCTTAAATCTATTTTTGGATCTGGTTCTGTATAACCTTCTTTTTGAGCTTCTGCCACAACATCATGAAAAGTTGCATCTTCATCAAAATTATTAAAAACAAAGTTTAAGCTACCAGATAAAACTGCTTGAATTTTATGAATTCTATCGCCAGAATTTATCAAGTTTTTTAGCGTGTCTATAATTGGTAAACCGGCACCAACGTTTGTTTCGAATAAAAATGAAGCATTATATTTTCTAGAAACTTCTTTTAAGGTTTTGTAATTACTAAAGCTAGATGCGCAAGCAATTTTATTACAAGTAACTACAGAAATACTTTCACGTAAATATTTTTCGTAAATTTCTGAGACTTCTTTATTTGCTGTATTATCTACAAACACACTGTTTACTAGGTTGCAAGCTTTAACTTTATTGTAAAAACTATCAAGACTAGTTGGTTCGCCGTTATTTAAAGCCTCTTTCCAGTTTTTTAGGTTGATACCGCTTTCATCAAAAAACATTTTTTTAGAATTTGCAATACCAATCACTTTAATTTTTAATTTTAAGTTTTCTTTTAAAAACTTTTTTTGCTGATTAATTTGAGCTAAAAATCGTTCGCCAACATTACCAACACCTGTAACAAAAAGGTTTAATTGTTTTATTTTTTCTTCAAAAAATTGCTCGTGTAAAGTTGTAAGAGCCTTTTTAGCATCATATTTATTAATTACTGCAGAAATGTTTTTTTCTGATGAACCTTGTGCAATTGCTCTAACATTTACGTTGTTTCTACCCAATGCGCTAAACATTTGACCGCTTAAACCTTGATGATTTTTCATGCTTTCGCCAACAACAGCAATTATTGCCAAATTACTTTCTACAATAATTGGTTTTATTTTTTTTCTAGCAATTTCTATGCTAAAAGTTTCTTCTAATAATTCTTTTGATTTTAAAGCATCATTTTCATAAACACCAACACAAATAGAATGTTCTGAAGAAGCCTGAGTTATAAAAACTACATTTATTTTTTCTTGAGAAAGTGTTTCGAATAAACGTTTCGAAAAACCTGGAATTCCAATCATTCCGCCACCTTCTAAAGTAATTAAGCTGATGTCTTCAATATGAGAAATTCCTTTAACTCCGTTATTGTTTTTTGGGTTTTTAGAAATTAAAGTTCCGCTATTTTCTGGATCGAAAGTGTTTTTAATTCTAATAGGGATTTCTTTTCTTAAAGATGGCTGAATTGTTGGTGGATACAATACTTTTGCTCCGAAATGAGATAATTCCATTGCTTCTTCATAAGAAATTTCTGAAATAGGAAAAGCTTGTTTTACAATTCTAGGATTTGCTGTGTACATTCCGCTAACATCTGTCCAGATTTGAAGCTCATTAGCATCTAATGCAGCTGCATAAATAGAAGCTGTAAAATCTGAACCACCTCTACCTAAAGTGGTAGTTTCTTTAGCGGAATTAGATGCAATAAATCCGCCTAAAATAACAACTTGATTATTATTGTTGTTAAAGTAAGTGGTAATGTTTTCGTTAGAAATTTTAAAATTAACCTGTGCGTTTAAGTGATTGTTGTTCGTAATTATTAAATCTCTACTTTCTTTATGGCTAGCATTTAAAGTTTCTTTAGCAGCATTGGCAATAATAAAAGAAGATAATCTTTCGCCAAAACTAGCAACTTTTGCTAATGTTTTATCAGATAATTCTTGTAGTAAAAAGATACCTTCGTAAATAGAATTTAATCTTTTAAATAAGTTAAAAACTTCTTTTGAAACTACATCCATATCTTTAGTGATAAGGTTTTCTATAATTTCAAAATGTAAATTTTTTATAGTTTCTAAAGTGTTTTTAGCAATATTGATATCAACAATAGCCTCGTTTGCAGCGGCCAAAAGTTTGTCTGTGGTTTTACCAAAAGCAGAAACAACAATTGCTACTTTTTCATTTTTAGATTCTTTAGCAATTATGGCTAAAACTTTTTCTATGTTTTCTGAGCTTGCGACAGATGATCCGCCAAATTTTAATACTTTCATTGGTAATGAATAGTTTGTGTAATTTATTTTTTATTGATGTAACTTCGAGAAATCGAAATTATGTATAACCTAAGGTGATATGAATATATAAAAACCCCTAAAGGGTAATTGTTGTAGAAGATGTGCGTGTAATAGTAGCCATAGAAATACCAACTATAGAAATAGTTTTTAAAGTTTTTGTATGTAAATTAGAATTACTCACGCAACAAATGTATTATTTATATTTAATAGCGACTTAAATAATGAGAATTATTTTAACTTTTAGGTTAATTTATGTGTAATATGTAAAATTTAAGTATTAAAAATATAAATATGAAATTATTTTGAAATCAATTTTGATTTTTCTTTAATTATTGTAGCTATAGTTTTGTTTTCGATCTTACTTTCTAACCAAGATAAAATATCTAAGTATAAAAAAGCTCTTTTTTCATACGGATGATTTTCGAAGACTTTAAGTTTTGCATGAATTTTTTTGAATTCGTTTTTAATTTCATGCGGAAAAACATCGCTTAAATCTCTAATAGAAGTTAAAAATACTTTTTGCACTTCTTGTAAGTTTTCCATTTTTAATAGAAACTTATAAGTGTCTACAAATTGTCTTTCTAAATCGTAATCTAAACCACATTCGTAATGTGCTATTAGGTTTAATATACGGGCAAAACACTGTAAATCTTCTGCGGAACTTAAGTTTTTAGACTTAATAATCTTTTGTAAATAAGCAATACATAACCTGTTTTCTCCCATTCCGAAGTACAAACATGCAATTTTATAATACAGCAGTACCACATAATGATTGTCTAATCTATTTTTGTACTTTTCTATTTTGTCATTTATAATTTCTACTAAATATTCACCTTGCTCGAAAGTTCCTTCTAAAAAGTGAAGGTGCAGTTTATTAGAGTAGAAATACAAAAAGATTAATAGTTCTGTATTTGTGTTTAACGGAATTTCTTTATTTTCTATTTCGGTTTCAAATGCAGCTAATTCTTCTTTAAATGTTGATGTTTTTTTTACTAAAAAAGAAGCTTCTAAAAGGTAGTTTTTAGATTTTAAATAAAAAACAGGATGTAAGTTGATTAATTTAGAATTGTCAAATAAATCGACACATTTTTTAGCGTATTTGTAACTAAGTAAAAAATCTTGAATCAGAAAACTATGCCACAAATGGGCTTTATATAACCAAAGCTTTTCTCTAAAACCTAAGTTTTGATATTTGTATTTAGGCATTTTGCTGTTAAAATACTTCTCTACAAACAATAATTCTTCTTCATTTTTTACATAGCCATTTTGTAATAAGTGACTATATAATTGCAGTGACAAATTCGAGAGTTTACTAGCGATAACATTCTGCTGACTTAGCTCTTTTGCTTGCACAGATAATTGATCTGCTCTTGTGCTAATACTTCTTGTTATATATTGTGTTTCTATTACCTTTTCTAATTCTACAATTTCGTAAGCAATATTTTTCTCTTCATTATCTAAAGCCATGTTTTTGGCTTTTTCTAGTAATTTTAAACTTTGTTTGTACAATCCTTTCTGGTAAAGTACGGTTGCAAAATCTAATTGTTCTCTTATTTGAATCCTTACATTTTTATGAGCAGGGTTTAAACGTAGACTAATTAATATTTGTTTATATAAATGCGCTTTTAAATTAGAAAGTTGTTGTTTAGATACGATTCCGCTTCCAATAATTACTTTTTCATCATAGACTTTTAGCTTTTCTAAAAACTTAAATAAAGAAAAAAACTTTGCATCAATATTACCACCCAATCGACCTACATATAGGTTAAATTGTCTCTTTTCAGACTTTGTTAAAGACTTAATAAGAACAAATAAAGCATCATTTTGTTGATTGACGGATGTAATGATTTTACTCATAATATATTGGTAGTCAGTTTTTTAAATATTTTTGATTTGTTTTAGAAATCGTGTATTGCCTAAAGTTAATAAATAGATTGGAAAGGCAAGATATATATTTGATTTATAATAAGGACAATCTTTATACAAATTATGCAAGACAATCAAGTACAAATTTTCGATACAACCCTTAGAGATGGAGAGCAAGTTCCTGGGTGTAAATTAGACACTAATCAAAAACTAGTAATTGCAGAGAGATTAGATTTATTGGGCGTAAATGTTATAGAAGCTGGTTTTCCTGTTTCTAGTCCTGGAGATTTTAATTCGGTTTCTGAAATTGCAAAAATTGTAAAAAACGCAACAGTTTGCGGTTTAACAAGAGCTGTAGAAAATGATATTAAAGTTGCAGCAGAGGCGTTAAAAAATGCAAAATTCCCAAGAATTCATACAGGTATTGGTACAAGTGATTCTCATATAAAATTTAAGTTTAATTCTACAAGAGAACAAGTTATAGAAAGAGCTGTAAAAGCCGTTTCTTATTCTAAGTCTTTTGTAAATGATGTAGAGTTTTATGCAGAAGATGCAGGTAGAACAGATAATGAGTATTTGGCAAGGGTTTGTGAAGCAGTAATTAAAGCAGGAGCAACAGTGTTAAATATTCCAGATACTACAGGATATTGTTTACCAGAAGAATATGGTGCAAAAATTAAGTATTTAAGAGAAAATGTAAAAGGTATAGAAAATGTAATTCTATCTTGTCATTGTCATAACGATTTAGGTATGGCTACTGCAAACTCTATTGCTGGTGTTATAAACGGAGCAAGACAAATAGAATGTACAATTAATGGTATTGGAGAAAGAGCAGGAAATACAGCTTTAGAAGAAGTTGTTATGGTTTTAAAACAACATCCTTACCTTAATTTAGAAACAACAGTTAACTCTAAATTATTATACGATACATCTATAATGGTAAGAGAAAGTATGGGTATGCCTGTGCAGCCAAACAAGGCAATAGTTGGTGCAAATGCATTTGCACATAGTTCTGGTATACATCAAGATGGTGTAATTAAAAACAGAGAAACCTATGAAATTATGGATCCTGAAGATGTAGGTGTAACAGAAAGTGCAATTGTTTTAACAGCAAGAAGCGGTAGAGCAGCATTGGCTTACAGAGCAAAAAAGATTGGTTACGAACTAACAAAAGTTCAACTAGATGAAGCGTATAGCTCTTTTTTAGAAACAGCAGACAAGCAAAAAGAAGTAAAAGATCAAGACATTCATAATATAATGAAAGAAGTAAATAAGACTTCTAAAATAGCAATGGCATAACAATTTAATAATAAAAGTATGAAATATACAATAGCAGTAATTCCGGGAGATGGTATTGGTCCAGAGGTTACCAATCAAGCAAAAAAAGCATTAGATGCTATTGCAGAAGTGTATGATCATATATTTTTGTACGAAGAAGCGCAAATGGGCGCATGTGCTATTGATGCAACAGGCAATCCTTTGCCAGATGAAACTATAAAAACTTGTAAAAATGCAGATGCAATTTTGTTTGGCGCTATTGGCGATCCAAAGTATGATAACGATCCATCTGCAAAAGTAAGACCAGAACAAGGTTTATTAAAATTAAGACAAACATTAGGTTTGTTTTGTAACGTTAGACCTGTAAAGGCTTATGATAGTTTAATTAAAAACTCTCCTTTAAAAAGAGAAATTATAAAAGGTACAGATATTGCAATTTTTAGAGAATTAACGGGCGGAATTTACTTCGGAAAAAAAGAAGTAAGCGAAGATGGTAAATCTGCTTTCGATGGTTGTTCTTATGATGTTGAAGAAATATCTAGAATTTCTCATTTAGCTTTTAAAGCTGCGCAAACTAGAAGAAAAAAAGTGACTTTGGTAGATAAAGCAAACGTTTTAGAAACTTCTCGTTTATGGAGAAAAACAGTTGCCGAAATTGCAAAACAGTATAAAGACGTTAAGTTAGAGTTTTTGTTTGTAGATAACGCTGCAATGCAGTTAATTTTAAACCCTAAACAATTTGATGTAATTCTTACAGAAAATTTATTTGGCGATATTATTTCTGATGAAGCAAGTGTAATTGGTGGTTCTATCGGTTTATTAGCGTCATCATCCTTAGGAAAAAGAAACGCTTTGTTCGAGCCAATTCATGGCTCTTTTCCACAAGCAAAAGGAAAAGATATAGCAAATCCCTTAGCGTCAATTTTATCTGCAGCTATGATGTTAGAACATTTAGGCTTGCATGAAGAAGCAGATGCAATCGAAAGAGCTGTAGAAAAATCTTTATTATTAGGTATTACTACAGAAGATATTAAAGGTAAAAATAAATATCCAGCATCAACATCTAAAGTAGGAGATTTTATAGCAGATTACATTTCTAATCAAGAAGATAGTAACCTTAATTTTAAGAATATTCACATGGGGCAAAGTACTATTATTTAATCCCTAGAATTCTGATAAAAAATATATGATGAAATCATTTTTAAATATTATTTCAATTACAAGCGTCATCGTAATTATTGCGGTTTGATGAGGAAGTTGTATTTATATTTTTATAAAACCTTCCACTTCAAATGGAAGGTTTTTTTATGATTTTTTCAAAAGTTGAATGTCATAATAATAAACAGTTAAAACACTTGTTTTCAATATTTTAAATATTAATTATAATCCCTGAATGTAAACGGTATCATTGCATTTTATGTAATGTAAATAGAGAAACATAGTAATTTAGTCAATAAATTGAACAAAACAATAAATGGAATTAAATAAACATAGCAAAAGGTTAACGCAAGACGAATCTCAACCAGCATCTCAAGCAATGTTATATGCAGTAGGCTTAACAGATGAAGATATGAGCAAAGCCCAAGTAGGTGTTGCAAGTACTGGTTATGATGGTAATCCTTGTAATATGCATTTAAATCGTTTAAAAGACGAGGTTAAAGTTGAATGTAATATTGCAGATATGGTAGGGTTAGGTTTTAATACCATTGGTGTTTCTGATGGGATTTCTATGGGAACTTCTGGTATGAACTATTCTTTAGTGTCTAGAGATATTATTGCAGATTCTATAGAAACTGTAATGAATGCTCAAAGTTACGATGCTGTTGTTGCAATTGTTGGTTGCGATAAAAATATGCCAGGTTCTATAATTGCTATGTTGCGTTTAAATAGACCAGCAATAATGATGTATGGTGGTTCTATTGCGTCTGGAAATTATAAAGGAAGAAAATTAAATATTGTTTCTGCATTTGAGGCTTTAGGACAAAAAGTTGCTGGAGAAATAGAGGAAGAGGAATATAAAGAAATTATAAAAAGAGCTATACCTGGTGCTGGCGCTTGTGGAGGTATGTATACAGCAAACACAATGGCGTCTGCTATAGAATGTATGGGTTTTGCTTTGCCTTATAATTCTTCAATTCCTGCAGAAAATCCAAATAAATTATCAGAAGCAGAAAGAACAGCAAGAGCAATTAAAAATCTATTAGAGTTAGATTTAAAACCTCTAGATATTATAACTAAAAAATCATTAGAAAACGCAGTGGCTTTAGTAAATGCTTTAGGTGGTTCTACAAATGCAGTATTGCACTTTTTAGCCATTGCGCATGCGGCAGAAATAGATTTTACTTTAGAAGATTTTCAAAGAGTTAGTGATAGAACTCCTTTAATTGCTGATTTAAAACCATCTGGTAAATATTTAATGGAAGATGTTCATGGAGTTGGAGGTACGCCTGCAATTATGAAATATTTATTGCAAGAAGGTTTTTTACATGGAGATTGTTTAACAGTAACTGGTAAAACTTTGGCTGAAAATTTAGAAGATGTAGAGGCAATGGAGTTTGAAGAGCAAGATGTAATTTTTCCGAGAGACAAGGCTTTAAAGTCTTCAGGAAATATTCAAATTATATACGGAAACTTAGCAACAGAAGGTGCTGTAGCAAAAATTTCTGGTAACGAAGGCTTGCTGTTTGAAGGAAAAGCAGTGGTTTATGATGGTGAGCAAGCTGCAAACGCAGGAATTTCTAACGGAGAGGTTGAAAAAGGAGATGTAGTCGTCATTAGGTATGTGGGGCCAAAAGGAGGACCAGGAATGCCAGAAATGTTAAAACCAACTTCTTTAATTATGGGTGCTGGTCTTGGTAAATCTGTAGCTTTAATTACAGATGGTCGTTTTTCTGGAGGAACTCATGGTTTTGTTGTTGGGCACATAACTCCGGAAGCACAAAATGGAGGAACAATTGGAGTGTTAAAAACAGGCGATAAAATTAGAATTAGTGCAGAAGACAATTCGATAAATGTTTTAATCTCTGATGAAGAATTAGCAGCTAGAAAAGCAAATTGGGTTGCGCCAGCATTAAAACATAAAAAAGGAATTTTATATAAATATGCAAAAACGGTGGCATCTGCTTCTAAAGGATGTGTTACTGATTTGTAGATTTTAAAAGATATAAAGAATATGAGGTGAGAGAAAGATTGAAGGTGTCTTTAATCTATTTTTCTTTAATCTAAAAATAAAAAATATGGAAACAAAAACCATAAAAAATAAAAATAATACGGCTAAAACTACGGAAAGAATTTCTGGTAGCGAGGCAATTGTTAGGTCTCTAATAGAGGAAGGGGCAGACATTATTTATGGATATCCTGGTGGTGCAATAATGCCGGTTTATGATGAGTTGTATAAATATCAAGATAAAATTCATCATGTATTAACACGTCACGAACAAGGTGCAACGCATTCGGCGCAAGGATATGCTAGAATTTCAGGAAAAGTTGGTGTTGCAATAGCTACTTCTGGGCCAGGAGCAACAAATTTAATTACTGGTATTGCAGATGCGCAAATAGATTCTACACCAATGGTGTGTATAACTGGGCAAGTTTTTTCTCATTTATTAGGTTCAGACGCTTTTCAAGAGACAGATATTGTCGGTATTTCTACTCCGGTAACAAAGTGGAATTGTCAAGTAACAAAAGCTTCAGATATTCCTGCGGCAATAGCAAAAGCTTTCTATATAGCAAAAAGCGGAAGACCAGGACCTGTTTTAATTGATATTACTAAGGATGCTCAAATGGATGAGCTTGATTTTTTCTATGAAAAATGTACGAAAGTAAGAAGTTATAATCCGATTCCTAAAACAGATGCGTCTTCTTTAAAAGCGGCAGCAGAAATTATTAATAATGCCAAAAAACCATTAATTGTTTGGGGGCAAGGTGTTGTTTTAAGTGAAGCTGAATCGCAATTAAAGGCAGTTATGGAAAAAGCAGACATACCTGCTGCTTGGACAATTCTAGGGGCTTCTGCAATTCCAACTTCACATCCATTAAATGTAGGTATGGTTGGTATGCATGGTAATTATGCGCCAAATAAATTAACTAACGAATGCGATGTGTTAATAGCTATAGGTATGCGTTTTGATGATCGTGTAACTGGTAGCTTGTCTACATACGCCAAACAAGCCAAAATAATTCATTTTGAAATTGATCCTGCCGAGGTAGATAAAAATGTTAAAACAGATGTCGCAGTTTTAGGTGATGCAAAGGCTAGTTTAGACTTGTTATTGCCATTGTTAAAAGAAGCAAAACATACAGGTTGGCTTCAAGAGTTTAAAGATTTGTACGAAGTTGAGTATGAAAAAGTAATAAAAAATGACCTATATCCTACGAAAGAAGGTATTACAATGGGTGAGGTTTTAAAAGAAATCAATATTCAGAGTAAAGGTGAAGCAGCTATAGTTTCTGATGTTGGACAACATCAAATGATTGCTTGTAGATATGCAGATTTTAATGTTACCAAAAGTAATATTACTTCTGGCGGATTAGGAACAATGGGGTTTGGTTTGCCAGCAGCAATAGGTGCAAAAATGGCTGCACCAGAGAGAGAGGTTGTTTCTATTTCTGGTGATGGTGGTTACCAAATGACAATTCAAGAATTAGGTACAATTTTTCAGCAAAAAGCAGCAGTAAAAGTAGTTGTTTTAAACAACGATTTTTTAGGAATGGTTCGTCAATGGCAACAACTGTTTTTTGATAAACGTTATGCTTCTACAGAAATGGTGAATCCAAATTTTGTAGCGATTGCAGAAGGGTACTACATTAAAGCTAAAAAAGTAACAAAAAGAGAAGAATTAGCAGATGCTGTTGCAGAAATGATGGCGAGTAAAGAGGCTTATTTTTTAGAGGTGTGTGTAGAGAAAGAAGATAATGTGTTTCCAATGATACCAACAGGAGCTAGTGTTTCGGATATAAGATTAGAATAAGATGAGTACAGAAAAACAATTATATACAGTATCTATTTACACCGAAAACAATATTGGTTTGTTAAATAGGATATCAGCAATTTTTCAAAGAAGACATATTAATATAGAGAGTTTAAATACTTCTCCTTCAGAAATAGAAGGTGTATCTAAATTTACAATTGTTGTAAATATGGATGAAATTAATATTAAGAAAATACTAGGTCAAATAGAAAAACAAGTAGAAGTAATTAAGGCATACTATCACAGTTTAGACGATATTATTTATCAAATATCTGGGTTGTTCAAGATTAAGTCTGAGCTTCTTTTTGAAGAGCGTCAAATTCAAAATATTATAAAAGAAAGTAATGCAAGAATTGTAACGGTAAACAAAGATTTTTTTATTCTAGAAAAATCAGGTAAAAAAGAAGAAATAGTAGCATTATATAATCAGTTAAGTGAGTTCGGCATTATGCAATATACTAGATCGGGCTTGATAGCAGTAACCAAAGAAGAAATGAAAATTTCTGAATTATTAGAAACATACAACAACTAAATAAATAAAAATGTCAAATTATTTTAACACATTAACATTAAGAGAAAAATTAGAGCAATTAGGAAAATGCCGTTTTATGGAAGCTTCTGAATTTGAAGACGGAGTAGAAGTATTAAAAGGGAAGAAAATTGTTATTGTAGGTTGTGGAGCACAAGGTTTAAATCAAGGTTTAAATATGAGAGAATCTGGCTTAGATATTTCTTATACTTTAAGACAGGCTGCAATAGATCAAAAAAGACAGTCTTATATCAATGCATCTTCAAATAATTTTGAAGTTGGTAGTTATGAAGAAATGTTGCCAACAGCAGATGTGGTAATTAATTTAACACCAGATAAGCAACATACAAATGTTGTAAATGCAGTAATGCCTTTAATGAAAAAAGGTGCTACTTTATCGTATTCTCACGGTTTTAATATTGTTGAAGAAGGAATGCAAGTTCGTGAAGATTTAACAGTAATTATGGTGGCGCCAAAGTCTCCAGGATCTGAAGTTAGAGAAGAGTATAAAAGAGGATTTGGAGTGCCAACCTTAATAGCAGTGCATCCAGAGAATGATCCAGAGGGAAAAGGTTGGGCACAAGCAAAGGCTTATGCAGTTGCAACAGGTGGTCATAAAGCAGGTGTTTTAGAGTCTTCTTTTGTTGCAGAAGTAAAATCTGATTTAATGGGAGAACAAACTATTTTATGTGGTTTGTTACAGACAGGAGCAATTTTATCTTTTGATAAAATGGTGGCAGAAGGAATTGAACCTGGTTATGCGGGTAAATTAATTCAGTATGGTTGGGAAACTGTAACAGAAGCTTTAAAACATGGAGGAATCACTAACATGATGGACAGATTGTCTAATCCTGCAAAAGTAGAAGCTTTTAGACTTTCTGAAGAATTAAAAGACATTATGCGTCCATTATTCCAAAAACATATGGATGATATTATGACAGGTCATTTTTCTAAAACTATGATGGAAGATTGGGCAAATGATGACAAGAATCTTTTAACTTGGAGAGCTGCAACAGGAGAAACTGCTTTTGAAAAACAAGTAATTACTTCTGATGAAATTTCAGAACAAGAGTATTTTGATCACGGAACGTTATTAGTTGCTTTTGTAAGATCTGGTGTAGAATTAGCTTTTGAAGCAATGACAGAGTCAGGAATTATTGATGCTTCTGCATATTATGAGTCTTTACATGAAACGCCATTAATTGCAAATACAATAGCAAGAATGAAATTGGCAGAAATGAATCGTGTAATTTCTGATACTGCAGAATATGGATGTTATTTGTTTGATCATGCGTGTAAACCTTTATTAACAGATTTCATGAAAAAGGTTTCAACAAACGTTATTGGTAAATCGTTTAGTTCAGAAAATGGTGTAGATAATATAGAGCTTATTAAAATAAATAAGATTATTAGAAATCATCCTGTAGAAATTGTAGGAGAGCAACTAAGAGCTTCTATGACAGCAATGAAAGTAGTAAAAACTGCGTAAAACGTATGTTTTAAATTTTTATAAAACCTGTCAGGATTTAATACCTGGCAGGTTTTTAATTTTATATAAAAATGATGCAACATAAAGATATTTATTATCCGAGTTTAGTGAATATAGAAAAAGCAGCAAGTAATTTACAAGGTGTTGCTTTTGAAACTCCTTTAAGTAAAAATCACAATCTCTCTAAAGAGTTAAATGCTAATATATTATTTAAAAGAGAAGATTTACAGGTAGTGCGTTCTTATAAAATTAGAGGTGCTTATAACAAAATGTCTTCTTTAAGTGATTTAGAAAAGCAAAACGGAATTGTATGTGCAAGCGCTGGTAATCATGCGCAAGGTGTAGCCTTATCTTGTAAATTATTACAGGTAAAAGGTACTATTTTTATGCCATCGCCAACACCAAAACAAAAAATTAATCAAGTTAAAATGTTTGGTGAAGATTATATTGATATTGTTATTGAAGGTGATACTTTTGATGATGCTTTTAATGCAGCAAAATTAGAATGTGATGCTAAAAACAAAACATTTATTCATCCTTTTAATGATCAAAAAGTTATTGAAGGACAGGCAACAGTTGGTTTAGAAATTTTAAATCAAGCAAAAGAAAAAATAGATTATGTTTTTGTTCCTATTGGTGGCGGAGGTTTATCAGCAGGATTGTCATCCGTATTTAAATACGTATCACCAAACACTAAAATAATAGGTGTAGAGCCAGAAGGAGCGCCATCAATGTTAACTTCTATAAGAAATAATAAAAATACTTTTTTAGACAAAATTGATGCTTTTGTAGATGGTGCCGCGGTAAAAAAAGTTGGAGATTTAAACTTTGACATTTGTAATAGAAATTTATCTAAAGTAATTACTGTACCAGAAGGTAAAATTTGTCAAACAATTTTAGATTTGTATAATAAAGATGCTATTGTTGTGGAACCTGCTGGTGCTTTAAGTATTGCTGCGTTAGATTTTTATGCTGATGAAATTAAAGGTAAAAATGTTGTTTGTGTGGTTAGTGGAAGTAATAATGATATTACAAGAACAGCGGAAATAAAAGAAAGAGCATTATTATATGCTAAATTAAAGCATTATTTTATTGTGAAATTTCCGCAAAGAGCAGGTGCGTTAAAAGAGTTTGTTGCCGAAATTCTTGGTCCTAATGATGATATTACACATTTTGAATATACAAAAAAAACAAACAGAGAAAATGGTGCCGCTGTAGTTGGTTTAGAGCTGAAATCATCTTTAGATTTAGAACCTTTAATTCAACGAATGAAAGATAAAAGCTTTTTTGGAGACTACTTAAATGATAAACCAGATTTGTTTCAGTTCTTAGTTTAAAAGAAACAACTTAAGAGTGAAATACATTTTGGCTTTTCGCTCTAAAAAGAACTGTTTTACACTTATTTTAGTTAATTTTGAACTCTAATTAAAGTAGTTTTTTTAGAGCTCTTAATTAGAGATAATTTATAAAATTACATGTATGAACTATACGTTTAAAGAAATACCAAACGAATATAAAATTAATGAGACTTTAAGTCAAGATACTTATTTAATTAACGGAGAATTAAAAAAGTGGAATGGTGATAAAGCGGATGTTTTTTCTACTATTTCATCAACAGAAGAGTACAAACCAACTTTGTTGGGTTCTGTGCCAAATTTATCTGAAAATGAAGCGTTAGAAGCCTTAAACGCTGCTTCGAATGCTTATGCAAGAGGGCAAGGTTTATGGCCAACAATGAAGGTAGAAGGTAGAATTGCTGCTATGGAGAAATTTGTAGCACAAATGAAAACAAAAAGAGAAGAGATCGTTAAGCTTTTAATGTGGGAGATTGGAAAATCTTTACCAGATTCTGAAAAAGAGTTTGATAGGACAATAGAGTATATCTACGATACCATAGAAGATTACAAACAAATGGATAGAGATTCTGCTAAGTTTGAAAAAAATAGCGGAGTACATGCGCATATTAGACGTGGACCATTAGGTGTTGTTCTTTGTTTAGGGCCTTACAATTATCCTTTAAATGAAACTTTTGCGTTGTTAATTCCTGCTTTAATTATGGGAAATACAACTGTTTTTAAGCCAGCAAAACATGGTGTGTTATTGTTAACTCCTTTGTTAGAGGCTTTTCAAACAAGTTTTCCTGCTGGTGTAGTAAATATAATTTACGGTAGAGGTAGAACGTTAGTTACCCCAATAATGAAAACTGGTTTAGTAGATGTTTTAGCTTTAATTGGAAATAGTAAGTCTGCAAATGCTATTCAAGCAAATCATCCGCAGAAAAATAGATTGCGTTTAATTTTAGGTTTAGAAGCTAAAAATCCTGGAATTGTTTTGCCAGAAGCAGATTTAGATTTGGCAATTAACGAATGTTTGGCGGGTTCAACTTCTTTTAATGGGCAAAGATGTACTGCTTTAAAAGTATTATATGTTCATGAGGATATTGTTGAAGAGTTTAATAAAAGGTTTGCAGAACGTGTAGATGCTTTAAAGTTTGGTAATCCTTGGGAAGAAAGTGTTAAATTAACTCCTTTGCCAGAACCAGGAAAACCTGCTTACATTCAAGAATTAATTGATGATGCTACTGATAAAGGAGCAAAAGTATTGAATAATAATGGAGGGAAAACATCAGAAAATTACATTTTTCCTGCAGTTTTATACCCGGTTTCTAAAGATTCTAGAGTTTTTGAAGAAGAACAGTTTGGGCCAGTTATTCCGATAGTGTCTTTTAAAGATGTGCAAGAGCCTATAGATGATATGGCTGCTTCTAACTACGGACAACAAGTAAGTGTATTTGGTAGCAATGTTAAAACTTTAGCGCCTTTAATTGATACGTTGGTAAATTTAGTTTGTAGGGTTAACTTAAATAGTGCAGCACAAAGAGGGCCAGATGTGTATCCTTTTACAGGTAGAAAAGATTCTGCTGTTGGAACTTTAAGTGTTCATGATGCTTTGCGTTCTTTTTCTATAAGAACTTTTGTAGCAGCAAAAGATACAGATTATAATAAGGCTATTTTACAAGAAATTTTAGATCAGAAAAACTCTAATTTTATAAGTACAGATTACATATTATAAACATTAATTTAGATAAAAAAAGCTACTAATTCATAAGATTTTAGTAGCTTTTTTATTTTAGACTTTAACTGTAAACATCGGTTTTAAAGCTTTTTTAGATAAGTTTTTGGTAACACTTCCTGTAAAAAGGTGAGATATACCACTTCTACCGTGAGTGCTTAAAGCTATTAAGTCTGCTTTTTTCTCTTTTGCATAATTAAGAATTCCTTTTTCTACAGAAACATCGTTGTATATGTTTATTGTGTGTTTAGGTAGATTGTAATCTTTTATAAAAGTTTTTACTTTCTCTTTTGCATTAAATGTGCTTTCAAATTGAGAAGGTGTGTTAATTTTTAAAAGATGAATTTTACTATTAAAAGCATTTGCAAAATTGAGGAATTTACTAAAAACCTCTTTGTTTTCTTCTTTAAAATTCGAAGCAAAAACTAAGTTTTTTAGTTTAATTTTCGCATCATCTTTTTTAACAACAATTACAGGAGTTTTAGAGCTTCTAACAACCTTTTCTGTATTTGAGCCAATCATAATTTCTTCAAATTCAGAATGTCCTTTAGATCCCATTATAATTAAATCTGCGTTAATTTTTTCTGCATATTTTTTAATACCATCAAAAGGATTACTTAATTTAATAAAGTATTCTACATTCATTTCATCAGTAAAAAAAGTGTTTTTAAAAGCTACTATTTTTTCTTTTGTTTTTCGAAGGTATAACATGCTTTCTGGAATGCTAAATTTACTACCAGAACCCATGTCTATAACTCCTGTAGGTAATTCTATGAGGTGAATTAAATAAATTGAAGCACTCGTTTTTTCAGCAATTTTAGCAGCCATTTTAGCTGCATATTCAGACGGTTTTGAAAAATCTATTGGAACTAAAATTTTTTTCATGATATAGAATTTTAAATTAGAAAAGAGCGTGTATCTAAAGTTACGAAAAAATTTTGAATTCGACTTGGTTTGGTAAATCGTAAACAATTCGTATATTTGCACCGAAATTTATAGTAAATGAAGAAGGAAGGGGACTCAAAAGTCCCCTCTTTTTATACTTTATTTTAAGGTTTAAGATGGAGCAAGAAAAAATAAAAGACTTAGTAGAAGAGGCGTTGGCAAGTAATGACTCGTTGTATTTAATAGATTTATCTATTTCTGCAAACAACAAAATACAAGTTGTAGTTGATGGTGATAAAGGTGTTCCATTAAGCGAATGTATAAGAATTAGTAAAAATATAGATGGTAATTTAGATAGGGAAGAAGAAGATTTCTCTTTAGAAGTAACCACGCCAGATATTGCTCATCCATTAAAGGTGAAAAGGCAATATCTTAAAAATATTAATAGAATTCTTAAGGTAAAAACAGCAGAAAAAGAGTTTGAAGGAACTTTAACAAATGCAACAGAAGACAACATTGTCTTACAATGGAAGGCAAGAGAACCAAAACCAATTGGTAAAGGAAAAGTTACGGTACAAAAAACAGTAACATTAGAGTATAAGGAGATTAAAGAAGCAAAAGTGAAAATTGTATTTTAAGCAAAAGATGTAATGGAGAATATAGCATTAATTGATTCGTTTTCAGAATTTAAAGATAATAAAAGTATAGACAGAGTAACACTTATGTCTATTTTAGAAGAAGTGTTTAGAGCTACTTTAAAACGAAAGTTTGGGTCTGATGATAATTTTGATATTATTATCAATCCAGATAAAGGAGATTTAGAGATTTGGAGAAATAGAGTAGTGGTTGCAGATGGTTTTTCTGAAGATGATAACGAAGAAATAGAATTAGCAGAAGCAAGATTAATCGAGCCAGATTTTGAGATTGGAGAAGATGTTTCTGAAGAAGTTAAGTTAGTAGATTTAGGAAGAAGAGCAATTTTAGCATTACGCCAAAACCTAATTTCTAAAATTTATGAACACGATAGCACTAACATCTTTAAACAATTTAAAGATTTAGAAGGCGATTTATATAGTGCAGAAGTACATCACATTAGACATAATGCAATTATTTTGTTAGATGATGAAGGTAATGAGATTGTATTGCCAAAAAGTGAACAAATACGTTCAGATTTCTTTAGAAAAGGAGATTCTGTAAGAGGAGTAATTAAAGCAGTAGAATTAAGAGGTAATAAACCTGCAATAATTCTATCTAGAACCTCTCCGGCTTTTTTAACAAAATTATTTGAACAAGAAATTCCAGAAGTATTTGATGGTTTAATTACTGTTGAAGGTGTAGCAAGAATACCAGGAGAAAAAGCAAAAGTAGCAGTAGATTCTTATGATGATAGAATTGATCCTGTTGGAGCTTGTGTTGGTGTTAAAGGTTCTAGAATACATGGTATAGTTCGTGAATTAGGTAATGAAAATATTGATGTTATCAATTACACTAAAAACGAACAACTATTTATTTCAAGAGCATTAAGTCCTGCAAAAGTGACTTCAATGGAAATTGAAATGTACGAAGAAGAGAAAAATGGTAAAAAAGGTCGTGTAAACGTACTTTTAAAGCCAGAAGAAGTTTCTAAAGCAATTGGTCGAGGTGGTGTTAATATTCGTTTAGCGAGTGAATTAACAGGTTACGAAATAGATGTTAAGAGAGAAGGTCTTGAAGAGGAAGACGTTGAATTAACAGAATTTGGTGATGAAATCGAAGCTTGGGTAATAAAAGAATTTAAAAACATTGGTTTAGATACTGCAAGAAGCGTATTAGAAACAAGTGTACAAGAATTAGTTAAGAGAACTGATTTAGAAGAAGAAACTATTTTAGACGTTCAAAGAATTCTAAAAGAAGAATTTGAAGATTAGTTTGTGAAATAGTGAAAGAGTAATCGTAAAAAAGTATATTTTTACAAAATTAAAGGCTAAAAAATAATATATGTCTGAAGGCAAAACAACGAGGCTTAATAAAGTTTTAAGAGAATTAAATATCTCTCTAGATAGAGCAGTAGAATATTTAGCAGATAAAGGTCATGAAATAGAATCAAGACCAACTACTAAAATTTCTGGTGAGGTCTATCAAGTGCTCCTAGATGGTTTCCAAACAGATGCTAGCAAAAAAGCTGCATCTAAGGAGGTTGGTGAAGAGAAGCGTAAAGAGAAAGAAGCTATTCGTGCAGAACTAGAAGCTAAGCAAGAGAGAAAAAGAGCAGAAGACGCTAAAAAAGAAGAAGTTCTTAAAGCTAAAGCCGAAAAACTAGAGTTTAAAACTGTTGGTAAAATTGATATTGATAATATTGGTAAGCCTGCAGCAAAAAAACAAGAAGTAGAGGCTAAAGAAGAAGCACCAAAAGCAGAAGCGCCAAAAGTTGAAAAACCAACGGAAGTTGAAAAGCCTAAAGAAGAAGTAAAAAAGGAAACTGAACCTGTTGCTAAACCATCAGAAGATAAAAAAGTCGTTAAAGAGGTAAAGGTAGATAAGCCTATTTCTTTAGTTGAAAAAGAAGCTTCTAAGGTTGCTAAAAAAGCAGAAGGTAAAAAGGATGCTACAAAAACTTCAGAAAAAACTGAAGAAGTAACTCCAGAAAATGCTGAAGCTATTAAAACTCAGTATAAGAAGTTAGACGGACCAAACTTTACAGGTAAGAAGATTGATTTAAAGCAATTCGAAAAGCCTAAGAAGAAAAAACCAGAAGCTAAAAAGGATGCATCTTCAGATCCAAGAAAAAAGCGTAAGCGTATTGTAAATAAAGCTGGTGGTAATGCTGGTAATAGAACTCAAGGAAACAGAGGTCCTGGTAATAGAGGTCCAGGAAACAATAGAGGTTCTTTCAATAAAGGTAGAGGTAATAATAGACCAGCTGCTGTTAAGAAAGAAGAACCAACAGAAGCAGATATCCAAAAGCAGGTTAGAGAAACTCTTGAAAAACTTCAAGGGAAATCATCTAAAGGTAAAGGAGCTAAATATCGTAGAAATAAAAGGGATGCTCGTAGAGAGCAGTCTGAAGCAGAACAAGAAGCACAGGCATTAGACAACAAAGTTTTAAAAGTAACAGAATTTGTTACGGTAAGTGAAGTTGCAACAATGATGGACGTACCTGTTACTAACATTATTTCATCTTGTATGATGTTAGGAATGATGGTAACAATGAATCAGCGTTTAGATGCAGAGACTCTTGTTATTGTTGCTGAAGAATTCAATTATAAAGTAGAATTCATTGGTGCAGAAGTAGAAGAATCAATCGAAGAAGTTGTAGATAAGCCAGAAGATTTAATTAGTCGTGCGCCAATTATTACGGTAATGGGTCACGTAGATCACGGTAAAACATCTTTATTAGATTATATTAGAAAAGCAAATATTGTAGACGGAGAAAGTGGAGGAATTACACAGCATATTGGAGCATACTCTGTTAATGTTGGTGATGAAAAAATAGCTTTCTTAGATACACCAGGTCACGAAGCCTTTACGGCAATGCGTGCACGTGGGGCGCAAGTAACGGATTTAGTAATTATTGTTGCTGCAGCAGATGATGATGTAATGCCACAGACAAAAGAGGCAATTTCTCATGCACAAGCAGCAGGAGTACCAATTATATTTGCGATTAACAAAATTGATAAGCCAAACGCTAATCCAGATAATGTTAAGACACAATTATCTGCAATGAATTTGTTGATAGAAGAATGGGGTGGAAGTATTCAGTCTCAAGATATATCAGCAAAAACAGGTCAAGGTATTGAAGAGTTGTTAGAAAAGGTTTTATTAGAAGCAGAGATTTTAGAATTGAAAGCAAACCCTAATAAAAATGCAGTTGGTACAGTTGTAGAAGCACAGTTAGATAAAGGTAGAGGTTATGTAACAACTATTTTAGTACAGGCTGGTACTTTAAAAATTGGAGATTATATTCTTGCTGGTAAAAACAGTGGTAAAGTTAAAGCCATGTTTGATGATAAAGGAAGAAAATTAAATGAAGCAGGTCCTTCAACTCCAGTATCAATTTTAGGTTTAGACGGTGCGCCACAAGCGGGTGATAAGTTTAACGTATTTGAAGATGAAAGAGAAGCTAAACAAATAGCATCTAAGAGATCTCAATTACAACGTGAGCAATCTGTAAGAACTCAGAAAACATTAACGTTAGATGAAATCGGACGTAGAATTGCGTTAGGAGACTTTAAAGAATTAAATATTATCTTAAAAGGTGATGTTGATGGTTCTGTAGAAGCTTTAACAGATTCTTTCCAGAAATTATCTACAGAAGAGATACAAGTAAACATTTTACATAAAGGTGTTGGTGCTATTACAGAAAGTGATGTTTTATTAGCAACAGCTTCAGATGCAATTATTGTAGGGTTTAATGTGCGTCCGCAAGGAAACGCAAGAATGGTAGCAGATAGAGAAGAAGTAGATATTAGAACATACTCTATTATTTATGATGCTATTAATGATCTTAAAGATGCAATGGAAGGAATGTTATCTCCTGAAATGAAAGAAGAAGTTACAGGTAATGTCGAAATTAGAGAAGTTTATAAGATTTCTAAAGTAGGTAACATTGCAGGTTGTATGGTTATGTCTGGTAAGATTTATAGAGATTCTCAAATTAGAATTATTAGAGATGGAATTGTTGTACATGACGGAACATTAACTTCTTTAAAACGTTTTAAAGATGATGTTAAAGAAGTAGCTAAAGGTTACGATTGTGGTCTTCAGGTTAAGAATTACAATGATATTGTAGAAGGTGATGTAATTGAAGCTTACAAAGAAGTAGCAGTAAAAAAGAAGTTAAAATAAACTGATTTTAACCAAATATAAAAGCCGAAATTCTTCATTGAATTTCGGCTTTCTTTTTCTGATATTTTAGACATTTATTTTTTCATAGGTACTACAATTGTACCAGAAAATTCTTTTTTAAATATCAAATTAGCTCTGTCTGCTTCTAGTTTTGTTTTGTAGTTACCAACTTGCACTTTCCAGTCTGGGTTGTTGTATACAAGCTTCGTGTAAACTCTAGGATAAAGAACTTTAAAACGTGCGTGTTTAGACCTTGCAGTTCGTTCATTTCCGTAATAAATTTGAATGCTGTAACCATAACCATTAGACTTGTTATAACTTCTTTTCTTTTCTAATAAATTAGTTACTTCTTTGTCTTTTTTAGTTGAGTTTTGGGCATTTAAATTACCAATACTTACAAATAAACAGAACAAAAATATCTTTAAAAACAGTGTGTTTTTCATAATCTTAAATGTTTCTGCAAAAATAACGACTTGCTAAAGAATAAATTGAGTCTTTTCCTTATTTAGAATTATTATAAATTGATATTTAACATTCTATTAGCTTTTCAAAATTTAGCAATATGTAGTACTTTTGTTGAACTGTTCAAAATGTGTTTTTTGAACGAATTTATACACAATACTAAAATTATAGTTTGTAAATATGAAAAGTGTAACATTGCATAGTAGACTAAACTCTGTACTTCTAAAAAGTCTTACATTACTTTTGTTTTTTGCCTTTAGTGCATCAACTTATTCGCAAGATGTTGATGAGGCTCGTCAGAAAGAAGGTAGAAAATTATTTAAATCTTTATGTGCTTCTTGTCATAAGTTGGATAAGAAATTAGTTGGACCAGCTTTAGGTGGTGTAGAAGAGCGTAGAGATAATTCTTGGTTAAAATCTTGGATTAAAAACAATGCTGAATTTCAAAAAGTGAATGCAGATGCTGCAGAAGCTGCGCAGTACAGTGCAACTGCAATGAATGCATTTCCTCAATTAACGGATGAAAATATTGACAATATTTTATATTACACAACTGTTGGTGATATAAAAAAGGCTGCAGCTCCTGGAGCTGGAGGTGCTACAACTCAAGTATTAGAAAAAAGTGGTGCGCCAGATTGGTTAATTTATTTCTTAGCGGCAGCAATTGTTGTAGCGTTTTTAATGATCGCAAGTTTGTTAAAACAAGTTAGTGAGTTAAAAGGAAGTAAGAAGTCGGGTGTAGAGTCTAATTTAAGAAGAGATTTACAAGAGCTTTGGGTTGGTGTTAAAGAAAATACTTTCTTAAAAGTTTTAGGTACTATTTTAGTTTTATTGATTGGTGCTTACGTTGTTTTCGGTACAATGTTTAAAGTTGGTGTAGATCAAGGTTATCAGCCAATTCAGCCAATTGCATTTTCGCACAAGATTCACGCAGGTGAAAACAAAATAGATTGCCAATATTGTCACTCTTCGGCAAAACATAGTAAGCATTCAGGGATTCCATCTGTTAATGTTTGTATGAACTGTCATAAAGGTATTTCAGAAGTTGCTGAAGGAACTGAGATTCAGTGGAACGGTCAGACTTATGGTAAAGAGCAGTTAGATCAAGAGATTGCTAAAGTTTATAAAGCTGCAGGATGGGATCCAGATGAATTGGCTTATACAGGAGAGGAAAAGCCAGTAAAATGGATAAGAATACACAATCTTCCAGATTTTGCTTATTACAATCATGCTCAGCACGTAACTGTTGCAGGTGTAAAATGTCAAAAATGTCATGGTCCTGTAGAGGAAATGGATGAGATGTATCAATATTCTCCGTTAACAATGGGGTGGTGTATTGATTGTCATAGAGAGACGAATGTAGATTTAAAAGGAAATGAGTATTACGAAAAAATTCATGATCAGTTAGCTAAGAAATACGGTGTAGATAAAGTAACTATATCTCAGTTGGGTGGTTTAGAGTGTGGTAAATGTCATTACTAAACAAAGAATTAAAGATTCAAAATTAAAAGAGGAAAAAAATTGTTGATCAATTTTATAAATCTTTCAATCATTAAATAAAAAAGTATAAATGGCTTCAAACAAAAAATACTGGAAAAGTGTTGAAGAACTAAAAGATAGTTCTGTTGTTGAAACGCTGAGTAAAAATGAATTTGTAGAGAATATTCCTACAGATGATTTTTTAGGAGATAAAGAAACATTAGAGGCGTCTTCTACTTCTCGTAGAGATTTCTTAAAGTATGTTGGCTTTACTACAGCGGCAGCTTCATTAGCAGCTTGTGAAGGACCGGTTGTTAAATCGATTCCTTATGTTGTTAAACCAAATGATATTATTGCTGGTGTAGCAGATTGGTACGCTACTTCTATGGCAGATGGTTATGATTTTGCGAATATTTTAGTAAAAACTCGTGAAGGTAGACCAATTCAAATAATGCCTAATAAAGAAGCAAACGGGACAACAAGTGCTAGAGTGCAAGCTTCTGTTCTTTCTTTATATGATGAGAAGTTACGTTTGAAAGAACCTACCGAATCTGGAGCAGCTATTTCATGGGCTGAAGCAGATAAAGAAATAGGTCAAAAATTAAATAGTCTTAAAGAAGCGGGTAAGCAAGTTGTTTTGTTAACAGGAACGATGGCTAGCCCTTCTACAGATAAAGTTATAAGTGAATTCTTAACTACATATCCTAACGCTAAGCATGTTGTTTATGATGCTGTTTCAGAATCAGCAGCAGCAGATGCTTTTGAGAAAATGTATGGTAGAAGAGCTTTGCCAAATTATAAGCTTCAAAACGCTGAAACAATAGTTTCTTTTGGTGCAGATTTCTTAGGAGATTTTCATGGTGGATTTGAGAAAGCGTATATTGATGGTAGAAAACCAGAAACAGGTAAAATGTCTTACCATGTTCAGGTAGAAAGTAATATGTCTTTAAGTGGTGCCAATGCAGATAAGCGTTTGGTAGCTAAACCTTCTGATGTTGTTTTTTCATTGTTGAATCTTTATAAAGAGTTAACAGGAAATTCAGTAGCGTCTAATAGTACTCCTATTGATGCTGAAATTAAGAAATTAGCAAAAACATTAAAAAAGGCTGGTTCTAAAGGTGTTGTAATGACAGGTGTTAACGATGTTAATGCTCAATTGATTTCTTTAGCAATCAATCAATATTTAAGTAGTGAGATTTTAGATGCTAATAATTCTTTAAATATTCGTAAAGGTAATTTTAAAGATGTAGAAGCGTTAGTTTCTGATATGAAATCAGGTAATGTTGGTGGTTTATTAGCTGTTAATGTAGATCCTGCCTATACTTTGCCAAATTCAGCTGAGTTTACAGATTCATTAAGTAAAGTTGATTTAAAGGTTTCGTTGTCTGTAGAAAACAATGCTACAACAAATGCAATGGAATACGCATTGCCTGCACCACATTTCTTAGAATCTTGGGGTGATACTCAGTTTTCTGAAGAAAACTTCGGTTTAATGCAACCTACAATACAACCTTTATTCGACACGCGTCAAGTACAAGATACTTTATTAAAATGGTCTGGTAGTTCTACTACTTACTATGATTTCTTAAAGTCATTTTGGTCTGATAATGTTTTAGGTGGTTCGTCTTGGAATAAAGCTTTACATAATGGTTATTTCAGTAAAACTGTTGATGCTAGTTCTGTATCTGAATTTGTTTCAGAAGTTTCTATATCAGAAGTTGCATCAAACTTAAAAAAGAGTACAAAAGCTTCAGAAATGGAGTTGAATTTATATACTAAAACTGGTTTAGGAGACGGTAAACAAGCAAACAATCCTTGGTTACAAGAATTCCCTGATCCAATTACAAGAGCTTCTTGGGATAACTACTTAACAATGTCTATAGCAGATGCTAAAGCGTTAGGTTTTGAAAACCCTGTTAAAGATAACGGAGCAATTAATGGAGATTACGCAAAAGTAACCGTAAACGGTGAAGAAGTTGTAGTTCCTGTAATGATTCAACCAGGACAAGCAAAAGGTTCTGTAGGTTTATCATTAGGTTTTGGTAAAACATTCGGTTTAAAAGACGAAATGAAAGTTGGTGTTAACGCTTATCCTTTATACAAAGGAGGTAATAACATTCAATATAATGTTTCTATAGAAAAAGTATCTGGAACTCATAAGTTTGCTTGTACTCAAGTACAGAAAACAATTGCAGGACGTCACGATATTTTAAAAGTTACTTCATTAAAAGATTATAAGAATGTAGATCCAAAAGATCATCATCATGGTTGGAACAAGCCAGCTTATGTATCTTATGATCATAAAGAAGTAGAAGCTAATACAATAGATTTATGGGATGAACACAACAGAGAAGTTGGTCATCACTTTAATTTATCTATCGATTTAACTTCTTGTACAGGTTGTGGGGCATGTGTTGTAGCATGTCATGCAGAAAATAATGTACCAGTAGTTGGTAAAAATGAAGTAAGAGTTGGTAGAGATATGCATTGGTTGCGTATTGATAGATATTACTCTTCAGAAGTGGAAACTAGAGAAGAAGCAAAAGAATTAGGATTAAGTAGAGGAGCTACTTATGAGGCTTTAGAAACTGAAGCAGAAAATCCGGAAGTTACTTTTCAACCAATGATGTGTCAGCACTGTAATCACGCTCCTTGTGAAACTGTATGTCCAGTAGCAGCAACTTCACATGGTCGTCAAGGTCAAAATCAAATGGCGTATAACAGATGTGTTGGTACAAGATATTGTGCAAACAACTGTCCTTATAGAGTTCGTAGATTTAACTGGTTTAATTATGCAAATAATAACGAGTTTGATTTCAATATGAACAACGAGTACGGTAAGATGGTTTTAAATCCTGATGTTGTAGTGCGTTCTAGAGGAGTTATGGAGAAATGTTCTATGTGTATTCAAATGACACAAGCAACAATTCTTAAAGCTAAAAAAGAAGGTCGTAAGGTAAATGTTGATGAATTTGAAACGGCTTGTTCGTCTGCTTGTACTACAGGAGCAATGGTTTTTGGTGATGTTAATAACAAAGAAGATAAAGTAGCTGCATTAGCAGAAGATAAAAGAGCTTATAACGTATTAGATTACCTTCAAACGAAGCCAAATGTAATCTATCAAGTTAAAGTAAGAAACACAAACGAAGCGTAATTAATTTTTAAGATATAAAAACATGTCTCATTACGAAGCACCCATAAGGGAACCTTTAGTATTAGGTGATAAAAGTTACCACGATATTACCGAAGACATTGCAAAGCCTATCGAAGGTAAAGCAAATAAGAATTGGTATATAGCATTTTATATTTCTTTAGCAGCAATGTTATGGGGATTTGGATGTATTTTCTACACAGTAGGAACAGGAATTGGAGTTTGGGGATTGAGCAAGAACATTGGATGGGCTTGGGATATTACTAACTTCGTTTGGTGGGTAGGTATTGGTCACGCAGGAACACTAATTTCTGCAGTACTTTTATTATTCCGTCAAAAATGGAGAATGGCGATTAACCGTTCTGCAGAAGCAATGACGATTTTTGCTGTATTTCAAGCAGGATTGTTTCCAATTATTCACATGGGTAGACCATGGAATGCATTTTGGGTATTACCAATACCGAATCAGTTTGGTTCTTTGTGGGTAAACTTTAACTCACCATTGTTATGGGATGTATTTGCAATTTCTACATACTTATCTGTATCATTAGTTTTTTGGTGGACAGGTTTATTACCAGATTTTGCAATGATAAGAGACAGAGCTGTTAAACCTTTTCAGAAGAAAATATATGCTTTATTATCTTTTGGTTGGTCTGGTAGAGCAAAAGACTGGCAACGTTTTGAAGAAGTTTCTTTAGTACTTGCAGGTTTAGCTACACCTTTGGTATTATCTGTACATACGATTGTATCAATGGATTTTGCTACATCGATCAATCCAGGTTGGCACTCAACAATTTTTCCTCCTTATTTCGTTGCCGGAGCAATCTTTTCAGGATTCGCAATGGTACAAACATTATTAGGTATCATGAGAAAAGTTACTAATCTAGAAGATTACATTACTCGTATGCACGTAGAGTATATGAATATTGTAATTATCTTAACAGGTGGTATTGTTGCTGTAGCTTATGCAACTGAATTCTTTATCGCATGGTATACAGGTTCTCCTTATGAAAACTATACATATTTATCTGTAGGTGCTGCAACAGGACCTTATGCATGGGCATTCTATTCTTTATTATTCTTTAACATTTTAACTCCTCAGTTATTATGGTTTAAGAAAATTAGAAGAAGCTTTATATGGACTTTCGTAATCTCAATATTTATAAATATTGGTATGTGGTTTGAGCGTTTTGATATTATTGCGATTGTATTAAGTAAAGGTCATTTACCTTCTACTTGGTGGCGTTTCGAACCAACTTTTGTAGATGTTGGTATCTTTATCGGAACAATTGGATTTTTCTTTGTATTATTCTTATTATATGCGAGAACTTTCCCTGTAATAGCACAAGCAGAAGTAAAAACGATATTAAAGTCTTCAGGTGAATTTTACAAGAAGAGAAGCGAACAAGGTATTCCTACTAAACCAGCAATTGTAGTTAACAATACAGCTGTTAAAAAGGAAAACTTAGATAACAATATAAACGAATAAATATGGAAACTAATAAAGTTATTCATGCATTTTATACGGATGATGAAGTTTTAGTTGATGCAGTTAAAGCTGTTAAAGCAGAACACCATCATATCGAAGAAGTATTTTGTCCATTTCCTGTTCATGGTCTAGACAAAGCTATGGGATTAGCACCAACAAGGTTAGCTATTACAGCTTTCTTTTATGGTATTACTGGATTAGGAGTTGCAATTTGGTTAACAAATTATATAATGATTCAAGATTGGCCTCAAGATATAGGTGGTAAACCAAGTTTTTCATGGTTTGAGAACATGCCTGCTTTTGTACCAATTATGTTCGAATTAACGGTCTTTTTTGCTGCCCACTTAATGGTAATTACTTTTTACATGAGAAGTAGAATTTGGCCATTTAAAGAAGCAGAAAATCCAGATCCAAGAACTACAGATGATCATTTTTTAATGGAAATACCTGTACATAATAATGAGGAAGCTTTAACTTCTTTATTAGCTAAAACAGGAGCTGTAGAAATTAATGTAGTAGATAAGCACTAATAAATAGATAATGAAGAATTTAAAATTAATTATCGGTTTAATGGTTTTTACAAGTATTATTTCTTGTAACGACAATAAGAATAGACAAGTTCAATACATGCCAGACATGTATGAATCTATACCTTACAATGCAGACGGTGAAGAAAGTGTTAACGGTAACGTTGTAAACAGTAAACCTGTTGCAGGTACAATTCCAAGAGGCGGAGCACCAGCATATGATGTGCCTGATACTATTGAAGGATACGATACAGCTAAGGTTGATGTTAAATCTCCATTAGAAAAAAATGACGAGAACTTAGAAAATGGTAAAGCAATGTATACCATTTATTGTGTTTCTTGTCACGGTAAAAAAGGAGACGGTCAGGGTTACTTAGCAACCTCAGAAAAATTTGCAGGTGTACCAAATTATAAAGATAGAGATATTACAGAAGGAAGCATTTATCATGTACTTATGCACGGTAAAGGTTTGATGGGATCTCATTCTTCTCAATTGACTTATAAAGAGCGTTGGCAAATTGTTCAATACGTAGAAGTTTTACGTGCAGATTTGTTAAAATAAAATACAAAAAGATAGAATACGAAAGATATGTATCAATTCTCAGGTAAATTAAAGACATTCTCATTAGCACTTATTGTTTTAGGTGTTATAGGAATAGCATTCAGTTTTTACAGTGGTTCACAAACCACTATAGTAGATGCTAAACATGCAATTGAAGCAGCTAGTAATGATGGTCATGGAGGTTCACATGGTGAAGCTATTGAAGCACCTCATACTTCTGATAGTTCAAAAGTTGAAAATAATGCTTCTGGTGTTCATCACGGAGAAGGAAGTGTTGACACTACAATGAGTGGTCATGGTGCTCATGATGATGATTCTCATGCAGAACATGTTTTACATCAATTACAAAATAGACCATGGTCTGCATTTTATGTAGCATTGTTCTTTTCTCTTGGTTTAACTTTATTAGTTTTAACTTTCTATGCAATTCAAAGAGTAGCACAAGTTGGTTGGTCTGTAGTTATTTTAAGAGTTATGGAAGCTATTACAGGAAATTTATTACCTGTATCTATCTTAATGGCAATTGTTATTATTGCCTCTGTAATGCATTTAAATCATTTATTCCCTTGGATGGCCGAAGGTACTTTTGATCCTTCAAGTGAAAACTACGATCCTATTGTAGATGGTAAATCATGGTGGATAAATTCAACCGGTTTTCTTGTAAGAAGTATAATTTATTTAATCCTTTGGAATGCTTATAGATTTTTCATCAGAAAAAATTCTATTAAAGAAGATACTGCAAATGATGGTAACAAAACATACAAGAAGAATTATAACGCTTCAGTTATTTTCTTATTTGTATTTATGATTACAGAATCGATGATGTCTTGGGATTGGATAATGGGATTAGATCCTCACTGGTTCTCTACGTTATTTGGATGGTATGTATTATCTACATTATTAGTTAGTGCTTTAACAGTTATTGCATTCTTTACAATATACTTAAGATCTAAAAATGCTTTACCAGGAGTTAATGATAGTCATATTCATGATTTAGCTAAGTTTATGTTTGGTTTTTCAGTATTCTGGACATATTTATGGTTTGCTCAGTTTATGTTAATATGGTACGCAGATATACCAGAAGAAACAACATATTATGTAGCAAGATTTACAGAGTATAAATTACCATTTTTAAGTATGGTTGTTATGAACTTTGCTTTTCCAGTATTATTATTAATTAATAGTGATTTTAAAAGTAAACCTTGGTTTGTTTTTATTGGAGGAGTTGTAATATTAGCAGGACACTATATTGATGTATTTATTATGGTGATGCCATCTACAGTTGGTGCACAATGGTTCTTCGGAATTCCAGAAATTAGTGCTTTATTATTCTTTATTGGGTTAATAATTTATACAACTTTAAGTTCTTTTGCTAAAGCAAATCCTGTACCAAAAGGGAATCCATTTTTAGCTGAAAGTGAACATTTCCATTACTATAATATTGAACATTCTGGAGAAGATTCAGGAGATCATCATTAATAAATAATTTAATTAAAATAAATAAGACAAGATAAATATGCTAGCTCTATTTTATATTTTTATAGGTGTTGCAATTGGTGTAAGCGTTTGGCAAATTACTAGAATCATGGATTTTAGAAGTTCTATTGCCAATGATCAAGATAATGCTGCTCAAGGTAAATTTGCAATTGCTTTCATGGCTTTTCTATATGCTATGATGATTTACTGTTTAATTTTTATGAACGTAATTATGTTGCCAGAATCAGCTTCATATGAAGGTGAGCATGATGACAACTTATTCGATATTACTTTTTGGTTAATTGGTATCGTTCAATTTATAATGCAATTCTTAATTTTCTATTTCACATTTAAATATAGAGGAAGTAAAGACAGAAAAGCTAAGTTTTATGCAGACAGTCATAAGTTAGAATTTATTTGGACAGTTACTCCAGCCATCGTTTTAGTATTATTAATAGGATATGGTTTATGGCAATGGAATAACGTAATGGATTTATCTGACGCTGAAGATCCAATTGTAATAGAAGTTTATTCTCAACAATTTAGATGGGATGCTCGTTATGCTGGTGCAGATAACACTTTAGGATTAGGTAATGTAAACTATATTAAAGGTATTAACACAATGGGTGTTGATATGTCTGATAAAAATTCTGCAGACGACAAACAAGTTACAGAGTTGTATTTACCAAAAGGAAGGAAAATTCATTTTAAGTTCCGTTCTCAAGATGTGTTACACTCAGCTTATATGCCTCACTTTAGAGCTCAAATGAACTGTGTGCCTGGTATGGTTACAGAATTTGGATTTACACCGAAGTACACGACTTTAGAGATGAGAGATCAGCCAGAAGTTATAGAAAAGTCTATTGGTATTAATAAAATAAGAAAAGCTAAAGGAGAAGACCCTTATGTGTTTGATTATTTATTATTATGTAATAAGATTTGTGGTGCATCTCACTATAATATGCAAATGAAAATTACTGTTGTAGAACAAGAAGAATACGACAAGTGGTTATCAGAACAACCAACATTAGCTGAAGTTATTAAATAAATTATAATAAAATTACTACAAACAAGTAAGATTATGTCAGAACATCATCATAAAGAAACTTTTGTAACAAAATATATTTTTAGTCAAGATCATAAAATGATCTCTAAACAGTTTTTAGTAACTGGTATGTTTATGGGTATTATAGCCGTTTTAATGTCTATGTTATTCCGTTTACAACTTGCATGGCCAGATACTTCTTTTTCAATTGTTGAAGCATTTTTAGGTTCTCACCAAACAGATGGTATTATGGATCCTGATATGTATTTAGCATTAGTTACAATACATGGTACTATTATGGTATTCTTTGTATTGACAGCAGGATTAAGTGGTACTTTTTCAAACTTATTAATTCCATTACAAATTGGTGCTAGAGATATGGCTTCAGGATTCCTAAACATGGTTTCTTATTGGTTATTTTTCTTATCTAGTGTAATTATGGTTATGTCTTTATTTGTTGAGGCAGGACCAGCAGCAGCAGGTTGGACTATTTATCCTCCATTAAGTGCTTTACCACAAGCCATTCCTGGTTCTGGTATGGGTATGACTTTATGGTTGGTTTCTATGGCTATATTTATTGCATCTTCTTTAATAGGATCATTAAATTATATAGTTACCGTTCTTAACCTACGTACAAAAGGGATGAAAATGACAAGATTGCCATTAACAATGTGGGCATTCTTTATTACAGCAATAATTGGTGTAGTTTCTTTCCCAGTATTATTATCGGCTGCGTTATTATTGATTTTCGATAGAAGTTTTGGTACATCTTTTTACTTATCAGATATTTTTATTTCTGGTGAAGTATTACATTACCAAGGAGGATCACCAGTATTATTTGAACACTTATTTTGGTTCTTAGGTCACCCAGAGGTATATATTGTATTATTACCTGCATTAGGTATTACATCAGAAATTATTTCTACAAATGCAAGAAAGCCAATTTTTGGATATAGAGCAATGATTGGTTCTATTATGGCAATTGCATTTTTATCAACAATTGTGTGGGGTCACCATATGTTTATCTCTGGAATGAATCCTTTCTTAGGATCCGTGTTTACATTTACAACTTTATTAATTGCAATTCCTTCTGCAGTAAAGGCGTTTAATTACGTAACAACGTTGTGGAAAGGTAACTTACAATTAAATCCTGCTATGTTATTCTCTATTGGTTTAGTTTCTACTTTCGTAACAGGAGGTTTAACAGGACTAGTATTAGGAGATTCAGCTTTAGATATTAATATTCACGATACTTATTTTGTGGTTGCTCACTTCCACCTAGTAATAGGTGTTTCTGCAATCTTTGGTATGTTTGCAGGTGTTTATCACTGGTTCCCAAAAATGTATGGTAGAATGATGAATAAGACTTTGGGTTATTGGCATTTCTGGTTAAGTATTATTTGTGCTTACGGAGTATTCTGGCCAATGCACTTTATTGGTTTAGCAGGTTTACCACGTAGATACTATACAAACACTAACTTTCCAATGTTTGATGATTTAGCAGATATCAATGTTGTTATTACAATTTTTGCATTGGTAGGTGGTATCGCTCAGATATTCTTTATTGCTAATTTCTTTATCTCTATGTATAGAGGTGAAAAAGCAACACAAAATCCATGGAAATCTAACACTTTAGAATGGACAACACCGGTAGAGCATGTACATGGTAACTGGCCTGGTAAATTACCAGAAGTTCATAGATGGGCATATGATTACAGTAAGCGTGTAGATCCTAATGATGATGATAGTGATTATTTACATGGTGAAGATTTTGTTTTACAAACAACACCATTATTAGACGGTGAAGAACCTTCTTAATAATTATAAAATATAATTTAAAAACCTTTCCAGCAATGGAAAGGTTTTTTTGTGTAACAAAACTTACATTTTAGTATTTTAAATAATATTATCTTTGTTTTATGAACGAAAATTTAAATCCTGACAATAGTAACTTTTCTAATGAAGACTTTGATGTTGAAAAGAAGTTAAGACCTTTATCATTTGATGATTTTACTGGTCAAGATCAAGCTATTGATAATTTAAAAGTCTTTGTTCAAGCAGCAAATAAAAGGAATGAAGCTTTAGATCATACTTTATTTCATGGTCCTCCTGGTTTAGGAAAAACCACACTTGCACATATTCTAGCAAATGAATTAGAAGTAGGAATTAAGGTTACCTCTGGACCTGTTTTAGATAAACCGGGTGATTTAGCAGGATTACTTACAAATCTAGATGAAAGAGATGTTTTATTTATTGATGAAATACATCGTTTAAGCCCAATAGTAGAAGAGTATTTGTATTCTGCTATGGAAGATTACAAAATAGACATAATGATTGAATCTGGGCCAAATGCACGTACAGTTCAAATTCACTTAGAACCTTTTACTTTAATTGGTGCTACCACTCGTTCTGGATTATTAACTGCACCAATGCGAGCACGATTCGGAATTAGTAGTAGATTACATTATTATAAAACAGATTTATTAACCACTATTATTCAAAGAAGTGCGCACATTTTAGGCGTTCCTATTTCTATGGAAGCAGCGATTGAGATTGCTGGTCGTAGCAGAGGAACCCCAAGAATTGCGAATGCTTTGTTACGTAGAGTTAGAGATTTTGCAGAGATTAAAGGTGAAGGGAATATCACTATTGAAATAGCTAAATATTCTTTAAAAGCATTAAATGTTGATGCCCATGGTTTGGATGAAATGGATAACAAAATATTGGCTACAATAATCGATAAATTTAAAGGAGGACCAGTTGGTATTAGTACAATTGCAACTGCTGTTTCTGAAAATACAGAAACAATAGAAGAAGTTTATGAGCCTTTTCTTATACAACAAGGATTTATAATGAGAACTCCAAGAGGTAGAGAAGTAACAGAGTTAGCATACAAGCATTTAGGAAGAACAAAAGGAGCAAATCAAGGAGAATTGTTTTAATGAACTTAAAAAAGATAATACCTATTTTAGAATGGTTGCCAAACTACAATTCTTCGCTGTTTAAGGGAGATTTAGTAGCGGGTATAACTGTAGGAATTATTTTAATTCCACAAGGAATTGCATATGCTTTAATTGCAGGTTTACCACCAATTTATGGTTTATACTGTGCGTTGGTTCCACAGATTATGTATGCTATTTTTGGCTCTTCTAGGCAAGTAGCAATTGGTCCGGTAGCAATGGATTCTTTAATTGTTGCTACAGGTGTTTCCACCTTAGCTTTGGCAGGATCTGAAAGTTATATATCCATTGCAATATTATTAGCTTTAATGGTTGGTGCTATTCAGTTTATAATGGGGGTTTTTAGTCTCGGTTTTATTGTGAATTTCCTGTCAAAACCTGTTATTACTGGCTTTACATCTGCAGTTGCACTGATTATCGGTTTTAACCAATTTAGAAATTTATTGGGTGTAGATTTTGTTCAGAGCGATCAAATTCAGATAATTTTAGAAGATATTATTTATAATATTAGTAACTATAATTACCACACAACTGTTATAGGTTTGTTTTCTGTAATCGTAATTATTTTCTTTCGTAAGATAAATAGGAAAATTCCGAATGCATTAATTGTTGTTATTCTTGGTATTATCACAATGAAATACTTTGGTAAAAGCTTTGAAGATGTTTCTATTGTAAAAGACATACCGTCTGGATTACCAAAGTTTGAACTGCCAACTTTTGATTTTGATCAGATTAAAGAGTTAATGCCTATTGCTTTAACATTAGTAATGGTTGGTTATTTAGAAACTATTTCTATTGGTAAATCTTTAGAAGCTAAACAAGACGAATATAGAATTAGACCAAATCAAGAATTAATAGCATTAGGTATTAGTAATATGGTTGGTTCTTTATTTAAAGCATACCCAAGTACTTCTAGTTTTTCTAGATCTGCTATAAATCAAGAAAGTGGCGCTAAAACAGGTATGGCAGCATTAATATCTGTAATTATGGTGGTAATTACGTTGTTATTCTTAACACCTTTATTTTATCATTTACCAAAAACAGTTTTAGCAGCTATTATTATTGTTGCTGTATTTGGTTTGGTAAATTTTAAAGAAGCGGGTTTTTTATGGAAAGCAAATAAACTCGATTTTTGGTTAATGTTAGCAACCTTTTTGGCCACATTATTACTTGGAATTGAATATGGTATTATTGTTGGTGTAGGTTTATCTCTAATCATTTTAATTTTTAGAACCTCGAGACCCTATGTAGCAGAATTGGGTAAAGTTCCAAACTCTAATTTTTACAGAAATAAAAACAGATTTGATGAAGTTGTAATTGATGATGATATTCTAGTTTTTAGATTTGACGCACAATTATTTTATGCAAACTCTAGTTATTTTAGAGATAAACTTGATGAAATGATGTGTAGAAAAGGTTCTGCATTAAAATTAATTGTATTAGATGCAGAAAGTATTAATAGAGTAGACAGTACAGGAGTAGAAATGCTTAAAGAACGAATTAAATATTGTCAAAAACGAAATATTACATTCTATTTTGCAGGTGTTAAAGGTCCTGTAAGAGACGATTTATTTAGAAGTGGAATATTAGAAATTATAGACTTAAAACATTTCTTCATGCGCGCAAATCAAGCGGTAAAATTCTATAAAACCGGAGATCGATCGCATCAAGAGAAATACGCGAAATATATACATCAAGCTTACGATTAAGCTTTAACTTAAAACTGATAAATATCATATAGTAATTTACACTATTGATGTTATTTTGAAGTGTAATAAATGAAGAACAGATTATGATAATAGAACAAATTTATACAGGTTGTTTAGCACAAGGTGCTTATTATATTGAAAGTAAAGGAGAAGTAGCAATTATAGATCCTTTAAGAGAAGTACAAGATTATATTGATAGAGCAGCAAAAACTAATTCAAAAATTAAGTACATTTTTGAAACACATTTTCATGCAGATTTTGTTAGTGGGCACGTAACTCTTGCAGAAAAAACAGGAGCAGATATTGTATATGGTCCAACGGCAAAAACTAATTTTAATGCAATAATAGCAGAAGATAATCAAGTTTTTAAAGTAGGAGATATTTCTATAACGGTATTACACACACCTGGTCATACAATGGAAAGTTCTTGTTATTTATTAAAAGATGAGAATGGTAAAAACCATGCTCTTTTTAGCGGCGATACATTATTCTTAGGCGATGTTGGTAGACCAGATTTAGCTCAAAAAGGAGATATTACAGAAGAGGATTTAGCTGGTTTTCTATTTGATAGTTTAAGAACTAAAATTATGCCGTTAGCAGATGATGTTATTGTTTATCCAGCACACGGTGCGGGTTCTGCTTGTGGTAAAAATTTAAGCAAAGAAACAGTAGGTACAATTGGTAATCAAAAAGAAACCAATTATGCCTTAAGAGCTAACATGACAAAAGAAGAATTTATAAAAGAAGTTACAGATGGTTTATTACCACCACCAGCTTACTTTCCTTTAAATGTTAAACTAAATAAAGAAGGTTATAAATCTATAGATGATGTTATAAAAACATCTACAAAACCATTGTCTGTAAAAGATTTTGAACTGGTAGCAAACGAAACTGATGCCATTATTTTAGATGTACGTCATCAAACAGAATTTATAAAAGGATTTATTCCTCAATCTATTTTTATTGGAATAGACGGCGGATTTGCACCTTGGGTTGGCGCATTAATAAAAGATATTACACAACCAATTTTATTAGTAGCTGCAAAAGGTAGAGAAGAAGATACAATTACAAGATTGTCTAGAGTTGGTTTTGATAATGTATTAGGTTATTTAGAAGGTAGTTTTGATGCTTGGAAACAAGCAGGAAAAGAAATTGATACTTTAGAATCTGTTTCTGCAACTGTATTAGAAGAAAAAATAAAAGAAAACATGCCTGTTTTTGATGTAAGAAAGCCGGGTGAGTTTTCTAGTGAACATATAAATGTTGCTGAAAGCACACCTTTAGATTTTTTAAACGATCATATTTCACAATTTCCAAAAAAAGGAGATTTTTATATACATTGTGCAGGTGGTTACCGTTCTGTTATTGCTGCTTCGATACTTAAAGCTAGAGGTTTTCATAACGTAATTGATGTTGCAGGTGGTTTTGGTGCAATAAGAAAAACTGGTATCGATACAACTGCTGCTGTTTGTCCGTCTACTTTAAAATAGTTTTAATGAAGCATTTTATTTGTTTATTAGTTACAAGTATGTTTTTTATTGCTTGTAAACCTCAAAGTGATGCAAGTAATATAACTACTTTAGAATTAAAACGTGTTTTAGAAGAAGATAGCATACAATTATTAGATGTTAGAACAACGAAAGAAGTTAAACAAGGTTTTATAAAAACTGCTATTTTTGCAGATTATTTTGATGCAAATTTTTATAATAATGCCTCAAGAAAGTTAGATAAAAATCGAAAGGTGTTTGTGTATTGTAGAAGCGGAAATAGAAGTAAAAAAGCCATTAAAATATTAAGTAAAGCAGGTTTTAAGTGCGTTAATGTTTTAGGTGGATATAATCAATGGAAAAAAGAAAATTAGATAGTATGATTTCAGAAATAAAAATAGAAAATTTAAAATGTGGTGGTTGTGCAGCGACAATAAAAAAAGGTTTATTAAGTATAAATGAAGTTACAGATGTGCAAGTTGAAGTAGAGGATTCTACGGTTACCATAACATCAGAAAACGAAAATTTAGATTTGATAAAAGAAAAATTATCCAAATTAGGATATCCGGAAGTAGGAGATAAAAACACCATAGCTCATAAAGCAAAGTCATTTGTTAGTTGCGCTATTGGCAGAATAGATTCATAAAAATAAAAAATCTCAAAATGTAAATTTTGAGATTTTTTATTTTAAAAGTAATTTTTTTATCCTAAGTATGTTTTTAGCATTTGATTTTTAGATTTAGATTGCAATCGTCTTATTGCTCTTTGTTTTACTTGTCTTACTCTTTCTCTAGTTAAATCGAATTTTTCGCCAATTTCAGTTAAGCTTGTAGCAACTTCATTACCAATACCGTAATACATTTTTAAAACTTTAGCTTCTTTAGATGTTAAAGTGTTTAAAGCTCGATCGATTTCAATTTTTAAAGACTGGTTCATTAAATCTTTGTCTGGTTTCGGAGATTCATCAGACTGCAAAACATTGTATAAATTAGAATCTTCTCCGTCTTTAAAAGGCGCATCCATAGATAAAGATTTACCAGAATTTCTAATAGATTGTTCTACTTCTGTTTCTGTCATGTCTAAACTTTGCGCAATCTCTTTATTTGTTGGCATTCGTTGTTCATTTTGCTCTAGTCTAGCATAAATTTTGTTAATTTTACTAATGCTACCAATTTTATTTAATGGCAACCTTACAATTCTAGATTGTTCTGCTAAAGCTTGCATTATAGATTGACGAATCCACCAAACAGCATAAGAAATAAATTTAAAACCTCTTGTTTCATCAAAACGTTTTGCAGCTTTTACCAAACCTAAATTACCTTCGTTTATTAAGTCTGATAGTTTTAAACCTTGCCCTTGATATTGCTTAGCTACAGATACTACAAACCTTAAATTAGCCTTCACCAATTTATCTAACGCAATTGAATCTCCTGTTTTAATTTTTAGAGCCAATTCTACTTCTTCATCTGCAGTTATTAAACCTATTTTACTTATTTCTTGAAAATATTTTTCTAAAGATTTTGCGTCTCTGTTGGTTACTTGCTTTACAATTTTAAGTTGTCTCATAAATTTTTAGTTTATTTTTTTGAATGAAGTGAGCTACTCTTTTAATTAGATTTGTTCTTTAAAAGAGAAAAAAAGAAAAGGGATAAGATGTCTAGAAAACTTGTGGGTAAAACTTCTTGGTAAAAACACTGTAGAAAAGCGTAGTTTTTATGCTAAAAAAATTGAAGTTTAAAAGTTTTTTCATAGAATTTCAATATACAGAAAAACGAGCGATTTTCAAAGAAAAAGGCTCGTTTTGTGATTTTATTAACCAAAATTGATTAAAAAAGTATGTTTTTTTAGAATTTTAGCGTTACACCAACTAAGAAGTTTCTAGTTGCTTGAGGGTAAAAACCGGCATAATCTAAAGTAGTTGTTTTATTTGGATCTGACCAGGTGTCATCAAAAGTACCATAGTAACCTCTGTCTACATATTCTCTATCAAAAATATTGTTTATTAAAGCAGTAAATACAATTGATTTAAAAATTTTAGTAGGTTTTACTTCGTACACAAAGTTTAAATCTGAAGTAAAATAACTGTCTATAATATCACTATTAGAAACTTTGCTACCTAAGTTACTCATATATTGTTTGCCAACATATTTAGATAAGAAAGAAATTTGTAGGTTTTCTAATGGTTTGTAGATAAACATATTTCCAACAACTACGTCCGGAGAAAATGAAATGTCTGTATTTCCTAAATTTTGTAAAGTACCGTCTATTTTGGCAACAAAGTTTTTATTCTTATTAGAACTAAAAGCTGCATTTGGTTTAATTGAGAAATATTCATTTAAATAAATATCTGCATCTATTTCTAAACCTAATCTATAACTGTCTCCAGAAGTAGCTCTAATAGGTGCACCTACGTCATCTAAAGCACCAGTTAATACTAACTGGTTTTTATAATTCATGTAGTACACATTTGTATTTAATTTTACATATTCACTTTTTAATCTCCAACCAAATTCTAAATCATTTAAAGTTTCGTGTGTGTTTACACCACCTTCAAAATCATTTCTATTTGGCTCTCTATTAGCTACAGCAAAAGAAGTATATAAACTATTATTAGGATTTACTTTATATGTTAGTCCTACTTTAGGATTAAAGAAATCAAAATTTGCATCTACTGCAATGTTTTCTAAATCAGAAGTAATACCATTTGTTTGGTAGTTAACAAAACGACCTTGTAAATCTAAGTAACCAGAAAGATCTTCTGAAATTTTAAAGTTTGCTTTAGCAAAAACAGAAAAGTCGGTTTTTTTAGCATCAGAAAAATAATACTGATCTCTAATATTTGTGTTTGGTGCTAAATCTTCTCCCCAAATCACTTCTCCGAAATGATCTCCGGTATAATTTGAATAAGAAACACCAGAAATTACATTTAAAGATTCATTTTTGTAATTAGCATTAAAGTTAGCAACATAAAAGTCATTTTGTAACCAACGTCTTACAATAACATCTGAACCATCAACAATTAAATTATTAAAATCTACTGCATCTTCTTCTACTTTATATTGTTCGAAGTAACCAGAACCTTTTGTGTAGTTTAATGCTAAATTTGTAGACCAATTATCGTTTAATTGCTCATTCCAGTGCAATTGATAATGGTTTTGCTCGTAATTATCAACCTCATTATCATAAGTGTAATAATTGTATCTTCTATCAGAATTTCTTAAATTTTCTGCTTCGCTATCACTTAAAAAGTTATCTGTAATATAATCTTCGATACCTTGAGCGTCATTTTCTAATCTTACTTTAGGCGTACCGTACCAAGCTTGGTAGGTTTTTTCTTTCCCTCCGAAAGTAATTGCTTTTATTAAGGTATTATCATCAATATAACTTCCTTGTAAAAAGTAAGATTTTAGGTCTGATGATGCTCTGTCGATATATCCATCAGAAGAAATATTAGACAAACGACCTGCAATTTCTATATGATCGTTAATTTTACCTGTACTAAATTTTACTGTATGTTTTCTTGTGTTAAAAGAGCCAAAAGAGTTTGATATTTCTCCGGATGCTTCTTCTTGAGCAGCATCTGTTAAAATATTTAAACTTGCCCCAAAAGCACCAGAACCATTTGTAGAAGTACCAACACCACGTTGCAATTGTAAGTTTTGAGTTGAAGATGCAAAATCACCTAAATTAACCCAAAAAGTACCGTGGCTTTCTGCATCGTTATAAGGTATACCATTAACGGTTACATTAATTCTTTCTCCGTTAGAACCACGCACGCTCATATATGTGTAACCAACACCTGCACCAGCATCTGATGAAGAAACAACAGAAGGCATGTAGTTTAAAAGAATAGGAATATCTTGACCTAGATTACGTTTTGCAATTTCTTTTTTAGATAAGTTAGAAAATGTAACCGGAGCATCGGTATTTGCTCTTACGGCAGCAACTAAAACTTCGTCTAAAACCATAGAACCTGTTTTAAGTTTTATAAAATACTCTTCGTTTTTAGAAAGTAAAACTCTTTGCGAAATAGTTTTGTAACCAATAAAAGAAACTTCTACTGTATAAGTACCTTTTTTAAGTTGCAAACTAAAATTTCCTTTAAAATTTGTTGATGTTCCTTTTTTAATTTCTTTAATGTAAACAGATGCTCCTGGTAAAGGGTTTTCGTTTTCGTCTATTACAGTTCCAGAAAATTTAAAGGATTGTGCATTTGTAAGTATACTTACTAATAAGAATAAAAAAATTGTAATTTTTTTCATTTTAAATAATATAAAACGAATAAAAAGAGGCAATTATTCTGTGACTATTTTTGAATAATTAGTTTTGGCATTTAGAAGAGTTTGCAACGTAATAGTGTTTTATTTTTTTAAACCTACTGTAGTTAAAACTTCTTAATGACTTTGTTATAAATCCCTAAACAGCATTACCTGTTCTAGGTTCTTTGGGTATGATCTCAGCCTTTTTAAAGCACCCCTTTATGAGAACAATGCAAAATTAAGCTAGAATAGTTTAATGCGGAACTAAAAAGTGATTTATTTTAACTTTTAGTTAAGTTTTTCAACAACCATTACCGATAAGTAAAATTTTATATGAGTTAATGTGTATAAAAAATCAGCACTAAATTTGTATAAAATATCAATCAATCATGAAATATAATCCATCAAACAACCTTTATAAAATAACAGTTAATTTATTTTTTGTTTTTCTCTTCACTTTATCTGCTTATTCTCAGGAAGGTGAATCTAAAAAAGAAACCGGTTTAGATAAATTTGTAGAATATTTTACATTTTATCCGAATAAAGATAAAGTAGCTAAAGATTCTACCTTGTATTTATCAAAAATAATTACAGCACCAATTGTTAGTTATTCGCCAGAAACTAGTTTAGGGTTTGGTGTTGGTGCAAAATATTTGTTTAAATTTAAAGGAAGTGGAGATGAAACAAGAACGTCTAATATGCCTGTTTCTATGTTGTACACTTTAAATAATCAATTTTTTATTTATTCAGGATTCGAGATTTTTACAAATCAAGAAGAATGGGTGATTTCTGGTAATTTGAGTTTTCAAAATTATCCAAAATATTACTACGGAATTGGTACAGATACACCAGAATCTAATGAAGAAATTTATGATACTTATCAATTTTTAATTGAACCAATTTTGCTAAAAAGAGCGTTTACAAGATATTTATTTTTAGGTGGTGGAGTTAGATACAACAAAGTTTATAAAACTAAAGTTGAAGAAAATGGTTTGTTAGATGCAACTAGACCAACAGGTTATGATGGTTCTACTTCTACAGGTGTTGAGTTGGCAGTTTTGTATGATAGTAGAGATAATATTTTAAATGCATCTAAAGGTTGGTATTTCGAGTTAACTAGAGGTTTTTACAACACATCTATGGGCGGAACGCATGATTTTGATTTAACACGTTTCGATTTACGTCATTATTTTAAAGTTTCAGCATCTAACAATGATGTAATTGCTGTACAAGCAGTTGGTCATTTTGCGAACGGAAATGTGCCATTATCTGAGTTGGCATTATTAGGAAACGAACAAATAATGCGTGGTTATTTAGAAGGAAGATTTATTGAAGAAAATTTATTAGCAGCACAAATTGAATATAGAAAAACGTTTAAAGATAGTAGATTTGGTTTGGTAGGTTTTATTGGTGCAGGAGATGTGTTTAACAAAACTACTGATTTAAATATTGGCGATCTAAAGTTAAATTATGGTGTAGGGCTTCGTTTTATGTTAGATAAAAAAGAGAAATTAAATATAAGATTTGATTATGGTGCTGGTAACGAAACAGATGGTAATTTTTACGTAAATATTGCTGAAGCTTATTAAACAGTATTTAGTCTAATTTAGGTCTTTTTCTAAGTGCTTTTTTTACCGAGTTTTTCTGTTTAGAATCTAATCTTTTTTTGATGGCACTTTTAGAAGGTTTCGACTTTTTTCGCTTTTTTGCGACAATTAAATTCTTTTTAATTAATTCTAAAAACCGTTTGATAGCAAGTTCTTTATTTCTGTGCTGAGATCTAGTTTCTTCGCAAAAGAGTATTAAAGTGTTTTCTTTAGTAAGTTTTGATGAAAGGTTTTTTTGTAGTAAAGTTTTTTCTTCATCAGAAAAAGCAAAAGAATTTTCTAAACTAAAAGTTAATTCTATTTTAGAAGATGTCTTATTAACATGTTGCCCACCAGCACCAGAACTTCTAATTGCTTTAAAATTTAATTCTTTTAATAATAATTCTAAATTCATTTTAATAATCTAAAGAATTTCCGAAATCTGCAGAATTCTGATGTAAAAAATGCATATCTAAATCTAATAATGAATCTGAAAATGAGTGTAAATTATCTTTCGTTTCAATAATTTTATTGATAGCTTCTGTAGCGTTTTTTAATCTTGTTTCTTTATCTCCTTTTAATAAAAGATAGGGTCTTTTGTTTTTTATTAAGGCCTTTTCAAACGCTCTAAACATTTCGAGTCTTTCCTCTGGCCTGTCACGTAAATCATCTTCTTCCCAAGGAGTATCTATATAGGTTAAAAGATATAAGTCATATTGGTTTTTAGTAGCTGCTTCATTTAGTTTATCATCTACAAAACCACCATAAAATTCTTCTGAATATACTTTTGTTTCTAATAAATCTGTATCACAAATAAGTATTTTATCTGCTTTTTTTGCTAACGAATTTTCTAGTTTCATTTGCCCAATTGCAATTGGTAATAAATCTTCTTTCTCACAAGTTTTACGCTCGTTGTTCCATTTATCTTGCAGATATTCGCGTGCAAATTCCGGAGCCCAAACTGTATTGTAATAGCGTGCTAATTGTCTAGAAAGTGTTGTTTTTCCTGTAGATTCAGGGCCAAATAAAACAACTTTTACGATGTTAATGGGTTCTTGTTTAAGTTCTTTTTCCATGCTAAATAGCCAAAAATGGCAATAAAAGTAAATCCGAAATATTGAAAACTAGTAAAGGTAAATCCTTTGTATAAATATAAAGGTACAGAAATTAAATCTCCAATAATCCAAAAAATCCAGTTTTCTATTTTACGTTTCGCCATTAACCACATACCTACAAAGAAAATGGCAGTTGTAAATGTATCTACATAAGCAGTCCAATTTGTCCATTTTTCAAAATAAGTATAAACAGCGTACACAAAAATTAATGTTGCTATAAATATTAAAACACTTATTTTTTTCTCTTTATAAGTAGTTTTAGAAATTGGTGTTTCGTGTTCTCCATCGCTTTTGTAGGTCCAAATATACCAACCATAAATACTCATTATAAAATAATAAGCATTAATCATCATATCGCCTAAAAGTTCCCATTTTAGCAATAAATACACAAAAATTAAGGTACTTATCATTCCTGTCGGAAAAACTAAAACTTTATTTTTTTTGGAATACCAAACCGATAAAAACCCAAAAATAACGGCAATAATTTCTAAGACAATATCTATTGTTTCGTATGTTTTGTATTGCTCAAACAAGAAGTTAAAAATTTCTGTCATTTTTTATTTTTTTAAGTCCTCAAAAAAGGTTTCATCATCTTCAAAAGCAGTACCAATTACAACTATATCCGCACCAGCATTAAAAGTTATATCTAATTGTTCTTTAGAACGAATTCCGCCACCAACAATTAAAGGAATTGACAAGTTTTTTTTTACAACATTGATGATACTATTATGCACAGGAACTGTTGCACCAGAACCAGCTTCTAAATAGATTAACTTTTTGCCAGAGAATTCGCCTGCCAAAGCAGTATTTAAAATCAAATCTACATTTTCTTGTGAGATTGGTTTTGTGTTACTTACTTTTTGAGTTGCAGTTTCTTTTTTTCCATCAATAAGAATATAACCTGTAGGTAAAATTTCTATATGAATGTTTTTTAATATTGGCGCCGCTTTTATTTGTTGTTCTATTAAATACTCTGGGTTTCTGCCAGAAAGCAAACTTAAAAATAGAATTCCATCTGCTTTTTCTGAAATCTGAGAAACATCACCAGGAAATAAAACTACGGGTAAATGTGTGGTTTTTTTAATTTCTGAAACTACATTTTCTGTTTGATTATTTTCATCTGTGCTTCCGCCAATAAAAATATGTGTTGCAATAGATTGGTGAACTTTTTCAAAGAAAATAGCAATATTTTCTAAATCTATTTTTTCTGGATCTATAAGAACAGCCAATAACTTTTTGCCTTCTTTTTTCGCTAATAAAATGTTTTGGTAAATATTCACGAATGCGAAAATACAAAAGCTGAATGTGATTACGAGGATTTATGCAGAACTTGTTTCTGTAAGAATGAACAAGTAATCTTATTTTAAACATTAAAGATTACTTTATTTCTTCACAATAACGATACTTAATATGCAAACACGCAGGTAAAACCATCAAACTCTAAAAACTCTATGTTGTAAGAGAATTCTTCGCCATCATATCTAATAGCTCCTGTAGTTTTTTGATCTTCAAACTTAAAATCTTCAATATAAATATTATGTAAAAACAGTAATTTTTTCTTTCCGTAGATTTTATATAAACTTTCTTTTGCACCCCAAACTATGGTTAATTTGCTTACCAATGCATCATGATTTGCAATCGTTTTATATTCTTCTATTGGTGTAAATTTATGTGCAATTTTTAAAATTTTGTCTCGCTGCATTTCAATATCTATCCCAACATGAAGTTTATCAGAAATTATCAAGCCAGAAAAAGTAAAAGAATGCGTAATCGAAATGTATTTACCATCTTTTAAATGCGGTTTTCCAAATTCATCATACATTAAATCTTCATCTGTATAACCAACCTCTTTCAGTAAGTGCCTTACACTTAAAAAACCTTTTTGATGCAAATCAGATTTCATGCTCTCTAAACGTGTTCTACTTTTTGGGGTTAGTAAAACGTTCTTATTTAATTCGTTAAAAGATTCATCAATCTTCCAGATTAGAACTTTGGTGTTATTATTTACCGTTAAACTTTTGTAAAGAGGCATACTTTTTTAAAATGGATGTCGTAACTTTGTAGTTCGAAAAATTAGAATATAAATATACATAATATGAGCACAAAAATAGCTTACGTACCAAATAAAGTTAAAGATATTTCTTTAGCTGCATGGGGAAGAAAAGAAATTTTATTAGCTGAAGCAGAAATGCCAGGTTTAATGTCTTTAAGAGAAGAATATAAAAATGAGCAGCCATTAAAAGGAGCTAGAATTGCAGGATGTTTACACATGACAATTCAAACAGCTGTTTTAATAGAAACTTTACAAGCTTTAGGTGCAGAGGTTACTTGGAGCTCTTGTAATATTTTTTCTACGCAAGATCAAGCGGCTGCTGCAATAGCAGAAGCAGGTACTGCGGTTTATGCTTGGAAAGATATGACAGAAGAAGAGTTTGACTGGTGTATAGAACAAACTTTATTTTTTGGTGAAGACAGAAAACCATTAAATATGATTTTAGATGATGGTGGAGATTTAACAAACATGGTGTTAGATAAATATCCAGAATTAGCAGACGGAATTAACGGTTTATCTGAAGAAACTACAACTGGTGTTCACAGACTTTACGAAAGAGTAAAAAACGGAACGTTACCAATGCCAGCAATTAATGTAAACGATTCTGTTACAAAATCTAAATTCGATAACAAATATGGTTGTAAAGAATCTGCAGTAGATGCAATTCGTAGAGCAACAGATATTATGTTAGCTGGTAAAAGAGTAACAGTTTGTGGTTATGGTGATGTTGGTAAAGGTACAGCAGCTTCTTTTAAAGGAGCAGGTTCTATTGTAACTGTTACAGAAATAGACCCAATTTGTGCATTACAAGCTGCAATGGACGGTTTCGAAGTAAAAAGATTAGAAACTGTAGTTGCAAATTCTGATATTATTATTACAACAACTGGTAATAAAGATATTATTCAAGGGCGTCATTTTGAAGCAATGAAAGACAAAGTTATAGTATGTAACATTGGGCATTTCGATAACGAAATTGACATGGCTTGGTTAAATAAAAACCACGGTAACACAAAAGATACTATAAAACCACAAGTAGACAAGTACGTTATAGACGGCAAAGATATTATTGTTTTAGCAGAAGGACGTTTAGTAAACTTAGGTTGTGCAACTGGGCACCCAAGTTTTGTAATGTCTAACTCGTTTACAAACCAAACTTTGGCTCAAATAGAACTTTGGACAAATGCAGACGCGTATAAAAATGATGTGTACATGTTACCAAAACATTTAGATGAAAAAGTTGCAAAATTACACTTAGCAAAAATAGGAGTAGAGCTTACAGAATTAAGAGACGAGCAAGCTTCTTATATTGGTGTAACTGTAGAAGGACCATTTAAGCCAGAACATTACAGGTACTAATAAAAGATAACGTTTTGTCGTTACTAGTAATAAATGACAAAACAATTTTTTAAAACTCAAAACTCTCTCATTAATTTGAGAGAGTTTTTTATTTTGGGCGTTTTAACAGGCTTTCACTACTCGCTTTTTTTTGTTCCTCAAAAAGAGCTCAAACAAACCGTTCAATCCTTAACGCATGCTTACTTGCCTATTTTTAACATTCTTTCATACCTTTACAGTTATTAAGAATTTTAAACAAACCAATCTTGACAAAGAAGAAAATACTCTCTATAATAGCAGTTGTTATTTTAATTGCAGTTCTAGGTTACGAACAGTTTTTAGACAATCAAAAAGAAGATTTTATAATAGAAGAAGGTAAAAAACCAAAAGCAGCAACAAGTCAATATTTTTTGCCAACAAGTACTACAAATCAAGTAGTGCATCATCAACATTACTCTTTATCTTACAGCGAAAAACACGAACAAGCAGAATGGGTTGCTTACGAATTAAAAGCATCAGATTTAAGTAGAAATAATTTTAAAAGACCTTATTTTGAAATAGATAATACAGTAAAAACAAAAGCAGCACATTGGCGTAATTACAAAAATTCGGGTTATGATAGAGGACATTTATGTCCTGCCGGAGATAGAAAGTTTACAAAAACAGCGCACGACGAAACATTTTTAACAAGTAATATCAGTCCGCAGAAACATGCATTTAATGCTGGTATCTGGAATCGGTTAGAACAAAAAGTACGTTATTGGGCAAAGAAAAACGATGGTATTTTTGTAATAACAGGCGGTGTTTTAGAAAACAATTTACAAACAATTGGAAGCGAAAATGTAGCTGTGCCAAAAAAATTTTATAAAGTAATTTTAGACAAGACGAATAGCAAAATCAAAATGATTGCTTTTTTAGTACCACATAAAGACTCGAAGTTACCATTGTATAAATTTGTTGTTTCTGTAAATAAAATAGAAGCATTAACAGGTATCGACTTTTTTAAAGAACTAGAAGATGGTTTAGAAGAAAGGTTAGAAAGTTCTAGTAGTTATAAAAACTGGAGTTTTTAACTAAAAAAAAACCTTTCAAATATAAATTGAAAGGTTTTTTTAGAACTAATAAAGTATAAATAATTATGTTATTTATCTACAGAAAATTGAATTTCACTTTTTTTTAAACTCACTTTTTTATTAATCTTTAGATATATAGGATACAAAACACCTATAAAAAATAGGATGCCACATAGTATAAAAATGTTGCTAGTTTTAGCAAAAGTATCTCCAGCAGTTAAAATTCCTAAGATTAATAATACAGAAATTGGTAAAGAAAGTGCTAATATTGATAATGCGAAATTGATATCAAAAGTTCTTTTAACCGTTTTTTCTTTGGTTTCTTTTAAATGTATTGCAGAAATATGAGCAAAAGGCCAAAAGCTAGCAGAACTTAATCCGAAAGCAATCATTACTAAAATATCTTTAGTAACTGTTAAGTCTGCAAAAGAAATTACGGCAGCAATTAATAAAAGGGTAAACGAAGCCCTTAAAAGCAATAAAGAAAACAACTGAAAGAATTGTTGTTTTTTAATTTTAACCGCTAAACCAATAAAAAGCAATACCAAAGGCGTCATTATAAAGCTTAGTCTACTTAACGTCATCGATAAAAAATTTGGAATTTTATCTAAAGTAATTCCAAAAGAAACTAATACCAATGCAACAATTATAAAAATGTTTACAGGTTCGTATAACAAAGCTTTTAAAAGACCTTTAAGTTTTGTTTTTAACGAGTTTGCTTCGAAGTCTGCATTGTTATAATGCCATTTTAAGGCGACTAAATAAAGTAAAAAAAGCACAAAAAACTTATTTCCTAAATCTGCCATAGCAGCTTTTGCTAAATATCCATCACCTAAAAATTCTAAAATAAAAGCAAAGCAAGAAAGCCCAGGAGCCAAAGACGGTATTAAAAGTTTAGCACTTCTACCTTTATCAGAATTAGGATCAACACCAATAATTTTTAATAACAACGGTGTAACCGCAAAAAGTATTACATTAAAAGCTAATGCTAATAATGGAAACAACACCAGATTGCCATCAATTTTAACTTTTAATAAAGCAATAAAAATAGTTGCGGGTAATGCAAGTGTAAGAATTATTTTTTTTAATCCATTGGTTTCATCGCCTACAGAAATTTTCTTTTTTAAGATGATTCCTATGATTATAAAGAGAATAAACGAAATAGATTTTTCTAATGCACCATCCATATACTAGACAAATATTTCTGTCATAGCATTGGTAAATTTCTTCATTTCATCCATAGTACCAATACTTACTCTACACCAATTTTTGTCCCAGAATTTAAAAGATTTTACGGCAACATTTTTTGCGTAAATTTTCTTTAGAAATGCTCTTCCTTCCATTGGTATTTCAAAAATTAAAAAATTGGTTTCAGAAGGCAAACAAGAAAAATTGTTTTCTTTTAAGTATGCAATGGTATAATTTCTAGCATCGGTAATTTTTGTTTTACAAGAATCTAAAAATTCTTGATTGTCTAAGCTAGAAGATGCTGCAGCAATAGAAGGACCGGTAATTCCCATACCGCCACGTGTAATTTCGCTAATAATATCTAATGTTTCTTTTTTACCAATTGCATAACCCACTCTTAAACCTGCCATACCATGTATTTTAGAAAAAGTTCTGGCAACAATTACGTTTTTACCTTCTGCAACTAAAGTATTCATAGAGTCTCTTAAACCATTTTTAGATAATTCTAAATAAGCTTCGTCTACAAAAACGGGTACTTTTTCTGAAACTCTACTACAAAAATCTCTTAGTTTTTTAGCATCTGTAATAGAACCGGTTGGGTTGTTAGGGTTGCATATATAAACTAGCTTAGTGTTTTCATCTATTCCTGCTTCCATAGCATCTAAATCATGCTGAGAGTCTTCTAATAACTTGTATGACTTCCAATTACCACCAACAGATTTAGCAACAACAATTAAAGACATGTAACTTGGGTCTGCACTTATAACGTTACCTCCATTTTGAAAGAAAACCATGGCAACTTTTTCTAATAAATCTGAAGAACCAGGTCCCATTAAAATTTGATTGGTTTTAATACCTTCGTTTTTAGCTATTTTTTCTTTTAATCCGCCTAAAGATTTCCAAGAATACCTATTTCCTCCAAAAACTTCATTTTGAAATGCTTTTACTGATTTTGGTGGTGGCCCATAAGGATTTTCGTTAGACCTTAATATTGTTAAAGAAGCTTCTTCTTTTACTAATGGTGGTGTATATTCATTAAAATAATTATTAGAACTGTATAAAAAAGTACTGTTGTTTTTTTGAGCGTTGGCAACATTGCTGCTCCAGATATCATGAGGTACTAATGCCAATGCGCCAAGGGTTAATGATCCTTTTTTTAACCATTCTCTTCTATTAAAATTTGTTGAATTCATTTGTTTGTGTTTTATAAAAAGTTGACCTTACTAAGTTATAAAACTTTTAATTTTTTGAAGTATGGAATATTTAACAATAATCACAATTAATTAAATTTATTGTAATAATTTAAACTAAAAATCACATTTTAATAATTTAAATTTATTAAAAATTCAATTTTGTTGTAGATAATGTATTCTGATATTGGGTTGAAATATTTAAAAATTAGCTAAGAGATTTATATATAAAGTTTATTGTTAAGTTAGCTGAAACATATTGTAATCCTAGTTCTAGGTGAAATGTTTGTTGCAAAAAAAAAGCTTCATTTATATAAATGAAGCTTTTTTTTATTACTGTTTTTTCAGCTCGCCGTTATGATCTTCTATAATTTTGCTGTCTCTATACTTACAACAAGGATGCACAGAATTGTATGCTTCATCTGTTGCTTTAAACCCTTTTATATCATGGCCCACATTTGCGATGTTTTGTTTTAAAGTGTCGACAGGTGTTTTTCGTTCATCTAATATTACATTAATTTGATGCGTTTTAACATCCCAAATAGCAAACTTTACACCTTTTGTTTTTAAAGCTGCTGTCTCTATTCGTTTTTTACACATACCGCAAATACCGTCTACAGTAAAACTTACTTTTGCATTTTTCTTTTTTTCTTTTTTAACGTCTTGTGCTTGTGCAGAAAACCCAATTAGAAATAGACTGAATGCGAATATTAATTTTTTCATTTTTTATTAATTTTTATAGAGTTTGTTATTTTATTTTAAATCGTAAACCTGCATAAATTGTTCTACCAAATATTGGTGAGTATACAATTGTAGTATCAAAATTTGGTCCAAAAGGATTATCGTTACCTAATACAGGGTTTTCTTGTTGCACATTTGTTAGGTTTTCTCCACCAAAATAAACTTCAAATTTATTTGAAAAGACTTTGGTTATTTGAGAGTTTAATAAACTATAATTATCTGCATATTCTGGTAATCGATATTGAATAGGATTGTTTGCAGTATTAGGTAAACGTTGCTTACCAATTGCATTATAAGTTATATCAAACTTCCATTGATTTCCATTTTCTTTAGCAACTGTTTCGTAAGATAAGTTTGCGAAAAAACGATCTTTAGGCTGTATAGGTTTCTGCAGATTACCGTTTTTATAATCCGTAGAAATATCAAAATACTTATATGCGGTTCTTAAGTTTAAATTTTTAACCAATTCGTAATTTACTTCAACTTGAAAGCTGTCTGCAATACTTTTACCATTTAGATTGTAGAAAGAAATTGCTTGCGGATTTTCCCAATCTACAACAACTTTATTGCTAAAATCGGTTCTGTAAAAATCGAAAGTAATATCTCCTTTATTGTCAAGTAAATTAAACTTTTGTAGATATGAAACTCCGAAATTCCATGCAGTTTCAGCATTTAATCCGTAGAAATTCCCACCAATATCATCTATGTTTATTTGTCTAGAACTTGCAAATAATTGCTGATTTTCGGCAAAAATATTAGCACTTCTTTTTCCTCTACCAGCAGAAGCTCTAAAAACTCCTTTTTCCCAAGGAACATATCTTAGGTGAACTCTAGGAGTAATAAATGTGCCTAATAAATTATGTGCATCTACTCGAATACCAGCGGTTACACTAAAGTTGTCTAAATTGTCAAAAGCATATTCAAAAAATGCTCCGATAGAATTTTCTTTTCTATTGTAATTTGTGGTGTTTACAAGTTCTTCAAAGTTATCATAAGTAAAGTTGATACCTGTTTTAAATTTTGATCTTGTATCACCAATAATAGAGTTAAAAAGTAAGTTAGAGTATAAACTTTCTTGTTTAATATCATATATATGTAAACCAAAATAAGAGTCTTGTTGATGATTACTATAAGCTAATTGTAAACCAAAACTTTGAAACGGTAATTCTGGAAAAACATATCCAATTTTTGCCGATGTTTCAAAACGTTTGGTGTCTATTTCACTTCCCCAAGCATTGGTTGTGCCTTTATCTGTTTCTGGATTAAAATTAAGTTCTCCTGTTTGTTTTTCATCATTTAAATAACGAACATTTAAGAAACTAACCCAACCATTTTGAGCATCTGTATATTGCCAACGGTTCATAACATTTATTTGATTTGATAAAGGTGCGTCTAAGAAATTGTCGTTGTTTTTGTCAAATTTCTCTCCTCTATAATTACCATGAATGTATAAACCGGTTTGCCATTTTTCTGAAACCGTTTTATTAAAATGTGTGTTTAATTCTAATCTACCGTTAAGAGAACTGTATGCATTTAGAAAGAAAGTATTGTCAGAAAAAGGTTTTACTAATTCTGCGTTTATTTGTCCAGAAATACTTTCGTAACCATTAACTACAGATCCGGCTCCTTTTGTAATTTGAATACTTTCTACCCAAGTACCTGGCGTAAAAGTTAATCCAAAAGCTTGTGCTGCACCTCTAATAGAAGGAATGTTTTCTTGCATTATTTGTAAATACGGACTTTTTAGTCCTAACATTTGAATCTGTTTTGTGCCGGTTAAAGCATCAGAAAAACTAACGTCTATCGACGGATTTGTTTCAAAACTCTCTGCTAGATTACAACAAGCAGCTTTTAGAAGTTCATCGTTATTTACCGTAAAAGTGTTTGCAGTTGCAAATAAAGATTTTTGCACAGCATCTCTTTTACTTTTAATTGTAATTTCGGCTAAGTTGCTTTCTTGCGTAATGTAATGATGAATTGGTGTTAAGTCTAATACTCTAATTGTATCTGTTTTGTAGCCAATGTAACTAACAACTAGTTTTTTATACTCTTTTTTATAAGGTATCTTAAACCAACCTTTTTCATTAGTTATAGCACCGATATTTGTGTTTAACCAATTTACAGTTGCGCCTGCAACACCTAAATTGTTTTTAGGATTTTCTTTGTCCATAATCATTCCTTTTAAGTTGTTTTGAGAAAGAATAATTATAGGAAATAGTAGTATAAGACCACTAAGTATATTTTTTTTCATTGATATGTGACTTTATTAAAATTAAAACTATACTTCATAAATGAAGTTTTTAGTAAGAATTAGAATAAAATCAAATTAAAAAGGTTTGGTATAAAGCCAAGAAGTTTTTATCTGTACCTGGCGGATACGGATTTTTATGATAAATCTTAACAAAGTCTTTTGTAACAAATAAACTTTTATAAGAAGTTAAAAATGAAGTTAAGAAAAATTGTTTGCTAAAATCTAATTGTTTGTCAGAGTTTACTTGTAATTCATCTTGACCTTCAATTTTGTGTTGTTCATCAGAACAACAATCTTTCATAGCTATAGAAAGATCATTTGTCATGTCTGTTTTACAAACTTCAGCTTCACCTGTGTAAGAAATATCTACAACAAAATCACCACAATAATGCGCTTCTACCGTAAAAGAAAAGGTAGAAAATAGCACTAAAAATGCTAGAGAAAAAGCGGTTATTTTAGTTAGATATTTTTTCATTTCTGATGCAAATTTACAATAAGAAACACAAAAAATTTAGTTAAATTATCGATTACTTAATTTTTGAAAGTAAAATGCAGGTAAAAGTATCAGTAAAAATAATGGATGAATAATAAATCTTCTGATGTAAAATGGTAATAAATATCCAGATTGAAATTGATCTCTAAGTAAAAGAGAAAAAATGATAATTAAAATTAAAAAAGCTGTCATTAAGAAAAAGCCAGTAAACTTTACATAATCTTTTCTTTCAAAAATAACCCAAATAATTGCAATTGTAATTACAGAATTTAAAACATATCTAAAAAGCATATCTACAATTAAAGACCAAATATTTAGATTAGGCATATTTGTGTATAAATAATCGTTTTTAAAATAAGCAATTAAAGGATCGTAAAATAATTCCGCAGAAAATGCTCTCACAACAAATAATAGAGAAACAAAAAGAAAAAGCAATATTATTTTTATGTACCTATTCATCGTTTATAATTGCTAAATTTATTAACCCAAATTACCCAAAGTAAAAATACTGTACCATAAATTAATGCTGGAAAAACTAAATTGTGCAAAAACTCTTGTTTTTCTGGATATTTATAAATCATTACTGCAAGAAAAGCAATTCGAGCAATATTTATAACATAAATAAATAGACTACCTAAAACAGAATAAATTATAGTGGCTTTTAAAGAGCCCGCAAAAGCAACAATAAAAGCAACAAATAAAATAATAATGCTTACAGAGTTGCAACCTTCTATAACCCTAGCGGTGTATTTACCGTGAATTAATAATTTTACAGAAAGCTCTTCTTTATGCTGATATGCGCCAGAATCATAACCAAAAAAATCTAATAGGTCTACCGTTTGATCTGCAACAATAGTTGTTATAGAAGCCGTTTTAAATTGGCCTACTTTTGTTTGTGATTGTTGTAAGTAAGACGAGTAAATTGCGAACAAAATAAAGTATGTTGCAAAAAACTTAATTAAAAAAAAGACTACATTTTTATGTTTTTTCACAATATAAAATGATTTAATTTTGCAATTTACAATTATGCATAAACGAATATACGAAAATGGATATTAATATATTAAAAAATAAAGTAGAAAGCATTATTGCTTTAGAAGAAAATGTAGCTGTTAAGTTACAAGCTATTTGCGATTTGTTAGAACAAGAAATTTCTTACTACGATTGGGTTGGTTTTTATTTTAAAAACGGAGATAAGAACGAATTAAAATTAGCGCAATATACAGGTGAAGAAACAGAGCATACAATTATTCCTTTTGGAAAAGGTATTTGTGGGCAAGTTGCTGTCTCTAACGAAAACTTTGTTGTACAAGATGTTTCTGAACAAGATAATTACATTTCTTGTGGTTGGAAGGTGAAATCAGAAATTGTAATACCTATTTTTATAAACGAAGAAAATATTGGTCAAATTGATATAGATTCGCATACAGCAAATACTTTTACAGAAAAAGATGAAGAGCTTTTAGAGTTTGTATGTAACAAAGTAGCAACTATTTTATAGGATAGTTGTTACTTAAGGATTTTTTTTTATATTTGTTAACAACATTTTATTATTTATAGTATTTCTATAATCATTAAATCCCTAACTGATGAGAAAAGAACATTTTACCTCTGTTGCTAATAGCGACAATTCAACTAATTTTATAGAGAAAAAACAATCATGGACCCACATGTTTGTGCAATGGTTTCATAACTTTTTAGAAACTGCAGAGTAATAAAAGCCTTAAAAACTTACTAAATACCCTAAAATGAAAAAAATTACCCCTAATTTTTTACTAAAAATTTTATATTCAACAAAAAAAAATCAAGATAGAAGAGTGCCTAGAGATTATACCGCACTTGTAGAGAGTTTTAAATCGAAAGTGCAAGTAAACTAGTTGTTAATTACTTCTGGTTTTTGTTACTATCTTTTTATTGTCTTTCAAACTTGGTTTTACTAAATTTGCGTGCTTAACAACACAACATTAGATGAGCACTTCAAAAACAATCAAATCCGCATTAATTTCAGTATTTCACAAAGATGGTTTAGAGCCAATTGTTAGAAAATTAAATGAACTTAATGTAACTATTTACTCTACAGGAGGAACAGAAAAATTTATTAAAGATTTAGGAATAAATGTAGTACCTGTAGAAGATGTAACTTCTTATCCTTCTATTTTAGGAGGAAGAGTAAAAACCTTACACCCAAAAGTTTTTGGAGGTATTTTAAATAGACAAGATCACGAAGGTGATGTTGCAGAACTTAAAGAGTATAACATTCCGCAAATAGATTTAGTAATAGTAGATTTATATCCGTTTGAAAAAACAGTTGCGTCTGGTGCGCCAGAGCAAGATATTGTAGAAAAAATAGATATTGGTGGTATTTCTTTAATTAGAGCATCAGCAAAAAACTTTAAAGATACTTTTACAGTTTCTTCTATGGATCAATACGATGCTTTTTTATCTATTTTAGATGAAGGAAACGGAGAAACTACTCTCGAACAAAGAAAGAGTTTTGCAGCAAAATCTTTTAATATCTCTTCTCATTACGATACAGCAATTTTTAATTACTTTAATGCTGATGAAACTCCAGCCTTAAAAGTTAGCGAAACAAATGCTAAGGTTTTACGTTACGGAGAAAACCCACATCAAAAAGGATACTTTTTTGGTGATTTAGAAGCTATTTTCGATAAATTACATGGTAAAGAATTAAGTTACAACAATTTGTTAGATGTTGATGCTGCCGTAAATTTAATAGAAGAATTTAAAGGAGAAGCACCAACATTTGCAATTTTAAAACATAATAATGCTTGTGGTTTTGCGCAAAGAGAAACTATAAGACAAGCTTATGTAGATGCGTTAGCAGGAGATCCTGTTTCTGCTTTTGGCGGAATTTTAATTGCTAATACAGAAATTGATGCTGCAACTGCAGAAGAAATTCATAAATTATTTTGTGAAGTTGTAATTGCCCCTAGTTATTCAGAAGATGCTTTAGCAATTTTAAAAGGTAAAAAGAACAGAATAATTCTTGTGCAAAAAGAAGTTGCATTGCCAACAACAACTATTAGAACTTGTTTAAATGGTAATTTAGTGCAAGATAAAGATAGTATTACAGATAAATTAGAAGATTTAAAGTACGTTACAAACAATAAACCTACGCAATCTGAGTTAGATGATTTATTATTTGCGTCGAAGTTATGTAAAAACACAAAATCGAATACAATTATTCTTGTAAAAAATAAGCAATTATTAGCAGGAGGAACAGGGCAAACAAGTAGAGTAGATGCTTTAAATCAAGCTATTGAAAAAGCAACTTCTTTTAAATTTGATTTAAAAGGATCTGTGATGGCTAGTGATGCATTTTTCCCTTTTCCTGATTGTGTAGAAATTGCAGATAAAGCAGGAATAAAAAGTGTTATTCAACCAGGTGGTTCTATTAAAGATCAACTAAGTATAGATTATTGTAATGAAAATAATTTATCGATGGTAATGACAGGAACAAGACATTTTAAACATTAATAAATTATTAAGTTTACAAAGAGATTTTTAGTAGCTTTGTAATACTTACTTTAAATAATACATTAAAGATATTTTATGGGTTTTTTTGATTTTATGACGGAAGATATTGCGATTGATCTAGGAACCGCAAATACGTTGATAATTCACGACGGAAAAGTGGTTATAGACAGTCCTTCTATTGTTGCTAGAAATAGAATTTCCGGTAAAATAATTGCAATTGGTAAAGAAGCCAATTTAATGCAAGGAAAAACCCATGAAAATATCAAAACAATTCGTCCGTTAAAAGACGGAGTAATCGCAGATTTTCAGGCTTCTGAAGAAATGATTAAAGAGTTTGTAAAACAAATTCCGTCAATCAAAAAGAAGTTATTTCCACCAGCACTTAGAATGGTAATCTGTATTCCATCAGGAATTACAGAAGTAGAAAAACGTGCTGTTAGAGATTCTGCTAAACACATGAATGCTAAAGAAATCTATTTAATTTACGAACCTATGGCTGCTGCAATTGGTGTTGGTATAGACATTATGGAGCCAAAAGGGAATATGATTATTGATATAGGTGGTGGTACAACAGAAATTGCTGTTATTGCTTTAGCAGGTATTGTTTGTGATCAATCTGTAAAAGTTGCAGGAGATTTGTTTACTAACGATATTATGTACTACATGCGTACGCAACACAATTTACATGTAGGAGAAACTACTGCAGAAAAAATTAAAATAACAATTGGTGCTGCTACAGAAGATTTAGAAACTCCGCCAGAAGACATGTTGGTTCAAGGTAGAGATTTATTAAGTGGTAAGCCAAAACAAGTACAAGTTTCTTACAGAGAAATAGCAAAAGCATTAGACAAATCTATTTTAAGAATTGAAGATGCTGTTATGGAAACTCTATCTAAAACTCCGCCAGAATTGGCAGCAGATATTTACAATACAGGTATTTATTTAGCAGGTGGTGGTTCTATGTTAAGAGGTTTAGATAAGAGACTTTCTAGAAAAACAGATTTACCGGTTTACGTAGCAGAAGATCCTTTAAGAGCTGTTGTAAGAGGTACAGGTATTGCATTAAAAGAATTAGATAAATACAAAAATGTATTAATGAAATAAAACTTTAGCGGTTTAGTATGCAGCAGCTTATTTACTTTTTACAAAAATTTAAATATTTTTTATTTTTTATGTTGCTGCAATTTATTGCTTTAGCACTTACTTTTAATAACTTAAACTTTCATAAAAGTAAGTATGTAAACTCTGCAAACTCGTTAACGGGTGGTATGTATAATAAGGTTTCTAATATTTCTGAATATTTTAGTCTAAAGCATACAAACGATATTCTTTTAGAAGAAAATACGCGCTTAAGAAACTTATTACAGCAAAAAAATATTTCAATTGTAAACATAGATTCTACGGTTGTAGATACAATCAATTATTTTCAGAAATATACATTTTCAAACGCAAGAATTATCAATAATAATTACGCTAAAGAATTTAATTTTTTAACTATTGATAAAGGAGAACAAGATGGTGTTCAAAAAGAAATGGCTGTAATTAATAGTTTAGGAATTATTGGTATTACAGACAATACTTCTAAAAGATACGCTCGAGTTCAATCAATTCTAAATAAAAATTCTAATTTAAATGCAAGGTTAAAAAATAGCCAGTATTTTGGTTCTTTAAAATGGAATGGATTAGATTATAACACAGTACAATTGATTGATATACCAAGGCAAGCCTCTATAAAAGTAGGTGATACTATCGAAACAGGTGGTAAGTCTACAATTTTTCCAGAAGGAATTCTAATAGGAACCGTTAGTAGTGTTAATAAAAACAATGCAGTAGAAAATATTATAAACGTTAAGTTATTTAATGATATGAGTAATTTAGGTGACGTTTATATTGTTAAGAATTTGCATAAAGAAGAAATAAAGAACACAGAAAATCTAATAAATGAATAAGACAATTTTTTTCGGACTTCTGTTTGTCTTTATGATTTTGATACAAGTTTTTATTTTAAATAATATCTTGTTTTTAGGTTATGTAAATCCCTATTTATATATAATGTTTATATTTCTTTATCCATTAAATAAAAATAGATTTGTATTTCTTTTTCTGGCATTTTTATTGGGATTAATTATTGATTTTTTTTCAGATTCTGGCGGTATACACGCTTTTTCTACGTTGTTTATAGCATATATTCGCTTGTTTTTTGTAAGAGTCTATTTTAATAAATTTGAGGTAGATTTTCCTTTCTTCAGACTTAATTTAGAGCCTTTTGGTAAACGATTTAATTATGTTGTAACTTTAACAGTAATTCATCATTTTATATTATTTTCTTTTGCTAACTTTAGTTTTCAAAATTTTTCGAATGTTATAATTAACACAATTTACTCTAGTATTTTTACGTTAATTATATATTTTTTAGCAACGTTTATTTTTTCTAAAAAGCAATAATGCAAAAAAGTTTATTACTTTATACTTTAATCACACTTGTGGGTTTGGTTTTTATTGGTCGATTATTTCAACTACAAATCGTTAGAGGTGAAAGTTATGATCCTATACATAACTCTGCAGTAGAAAAAAAGTTTGATTATCCAGAAAGAGGTTACGTTTACGATAGAAATGGTAAGTTATTAATTGCAAACCAACTTTCTTATGATGTAATGGTGCAACCAAATAAGGTAAAACCGTTAGATACTTTAGAGTTTTGTAAATTATTAAAAATAACCAAAGAAGATTTTCATAAAAGATTTAGTCGGTCTGTAAATTTTGCATCATATAAACCTTCGGTTTTTTTAAAACAATTAGCAAAAGAAGATTTTGCTTTTCTTCAAGAAAAATTGCATAAGTATAAAGGCTTCTTTATACAGAAAAGAATCATTAGAGATTACCCTTTTAAATCTGCCGCAAATGTTGTTGGTTATATTAGCGAAGTTAATAATCAGCTAGCAAAAAGTAGTACGTATTACGAACAAGGAGAATTAATTGGAAAAGCTGGTGTAGAAAAGCAATACGAACTTTTTTTAAGAGGAAGAAAGGGTAAAAAGTATTATAGAAAAAACAAACTTAATAATATTGTTGGTTCTTTTAAAAACGGAGCTTATGATACTTTGCCGGAAAACGGAAAAGATTTAACTTTAACTTTAGACTTAGATTTACAACAATACGGCGAAAAGTTAATGAAAAATAAAAGAGGAGGTATTGTTGCAATAGAACCAGCTACCGGAGAAATTTTAGCATTAGTTACGGCGCCTTCTTACGACCCTAATATGATGGTTGGTAGAAAACGTTCTCCAAACTCAGTTATTTTAATGGATCCTAATAATTTAGAAAAACCAACTTATGACAGAGGTTTGAAGGCTTCATACCCTCCAGGGTCACCTTTTAAAATGATGAATGCTTTGATAGGTTTACAAGAAGGCGTTATCAATGAAAGTACTACTTTTAAATGCTTTAATGGTTACAGGTATGGTAGCAGAAAAGGTGAGTTTATGGGCTGCCATTGTAATATTTATAACAGACCAATTAGTCTAAAAACAGCAATAGCTAAATCTTGCAACAGTTATTTTTCTAATACCTACAAAAGAATTGTAGAAAAAGATAATAAACCTTCAGAAGGATTAGATAGTTGGGCAAATCATGTAAAAAGTTTTGGATTAGGAAATTATTTAGGTTATGATTTACCTCAAGGAAGTCCTGGTTTTATTCCGGTAGGTAAATATTATGATAATGCGTATCGATATTCTTGGAATGCATCTACAAATATTTCTAATGCAATTGGTCAAGGAGAGGTTCAAACAACACCAATTCAGTTAGCTAACTTTACAGCGGCAATTGCAAATAGAGGCTATTTTTATACACCACATATTCTAAAAAAAGTTAATAATCAACCAATAGGCAATCCTAATTTTACAAAAAAGAAAGTAACTTCTATCAATAAAGAATATTTTGATCCTGTTGTTGAAGCAATGCATGAAGTTTTTAAAACAGGAACAGGAAGTGGAGTAAAAGTTAAAGGGATTAATATCTGTGGAAAAACCGGAACTTCGGAAAATTATGCGGTTGTAGACGGTAAAAGAATTAAGTTAGAAGACCACTCTATATTGGTAGCATTCGCGCCAAAAGATAACCCTAAAATAGCGATAGCAATTTTTGTAGAAAATGGTGGTTATGGTTCTAGAATTGCGGCTCCTATTACTAGTTTGATGATAGAGAAATACCTTAACGGAAAAATATCAGAAGCAACTAAGTATAGAGAAACAAATATGCTAAACATCAGTTTAAAATCTGAATATGATAAATTAATACCTAAAACAGAAGAAGAAATTGCGTCAGGAACGAAATAATATTTTTGCAGGTATAGATTGGTTATTAGTATTACTATTTGTTGTTTTGGTCGGTTTTGGTTGGCTAAACATTTACTCTGCTTCTAAATCTGAAGAAGATATACAGATTCTTAGCTTTTCTACTAAATACGGTAAACAGTTAATTTTTATCTGTCTAACTATTCCGTTAATAGTACTTATTCTCTTTTTTAATTCTAAGTTTTACGAGAAATTTTCTAGTATTCTCTATATTATTTCCCTTTTATCTTTAGTTGGGTTGTTTCTTTTCGGGAAGACAATTAATGGTGCTACTTCTTGGTATAATTTTGGTGTGCTTGGTTTACAGCCTTCAGAATTTGTAAAAGCATTTACAGCTTTAGCAGTCGCAAAATTATTAAGTGATAGACAATACAATTTTAAATTGGTAAAAAACCAGATAAAAGCATTTGCTATTATCTTTTTACCAGCTTTTCTAATCATTTTACAACCAGATGCAGGTTCTGCGTTAATATATCTATCTTTCTTCTTTGTATTGCATAGAGAAGGTTTAACCTTATATTATATTATTATTGGTGTAGCAATTGTAGTTTTATTTTTACTAACCATATTATTTGGCACAACTATAGTTTTATCTTCGTTATTAGGAGTAATATCTGTTTTTACTGCTTACATTTTATACAAAGGCGGTAAACGATTTTTTCGTTTTAATTGGTATAAAATTATTGGGGTTTATCTAATAGTTACTGCGTTTGTATTAGGTTCAGGTTTTGCTTATAATAATGTATTTAAACAGCATCATAGAGATCGTTTCGAAATTTTGTTAGGACTAAAGCAAGATAATCAAGGAATCGGTTATAACTCTTATCAATCTGAATTAACTATAAGTTCTGGGGGTGTTAGTGGTAAAGGGTTTTTAAAAGGAGATTTAACACAAGGTGATTTTGTGCCAGAACAACATACAGATTATATTTTTAGTGTAATAGGAGAAGAGTGGGGTTTTATAGGTAGCTCTTTGGTAATTATTCTTTTTATGCTGATGATGTATAGAATATTATATTTATCTGAAACGCACACAAACAAGTTTGGTAGAATTTATGGTTACAGCTTAGCTTCGATACTGTTTTTTCATGTAATTGTAAATATTGGTATGGTAATAGGTTTGTTACCTACAGTTGGTATTCCTTTGCCATTTTTTAGTTATGGTGGTTCTTCTCTTTGGGGATTTACAATTCTTTTATTTATTTTTATTAGGCTAGATGCTCATAAAAAGTACGATTGGTAAAACAACCTTATTAATAATTTGTAAGTCTTTTAAAAACCTTATTTTGACTTTAATTTAAGCTAATTATTCTTTATTATTTCATCTTTGAAATGAACACTTATTCGTTGTGAATCCATCGACATAAATTATAATAGATTACTTAATTATTGATTTGATTTCTGATGTTTTAGTTTGTAAAAATCTTTTATGATATCAATCTGCCAATTCAAATCATTTAATAGAACTAATTAATTCATGAAGTAGAATCATATTTTTTTGGATTGTATTTAACTAAATAAATAATAAACCCAATAGCTCTTATATATTTATCGTCTAAAAAGTAAAGCACAAAAAAAACTCTGAATAAATATTCAGAGTTTTTTTAAATTTCTTAAGAATTAAAATCTTACAATGCAGCTACGTGCTTAGTTAATTTAGATTTTAAGTTAGCAGCCTTATTCTTGTGAATAATGTTATTCTTAGCTAATTTGTCTAACATAGAAATAACAGTACTTAATTTTCCTTCTGCTTCTTTCTTGTCTTCTGATGTACGTAAATCTCTAACAGCATTTCTAGTTGTCTTGTGCTGGTACTTGTTACGTAATCTTTTAGCTTCGTTGCTTCTAATTCTCTTTAATGCTGACTTATGATTTGCCATAATTTCTTAATTCGTTTTTTTATTAAAACTTTGTAGTCCGTACGGGAATCGAACCCGTGTTACATGGATGAAAACCATGCGTCCTAACCCCTAGACGAACGGACCATAACAATCAATCGATATGTTTAGTATGTCTCAATTGCGGGTGCAAATATACAACCTTTTTTTACTTCTGCAACTATTTTTTAAAAAAAAATGCATTTTTTTTTAAAATTAATATGCTTTGGCAAAAAGTACCCTTTTAGAAGACGGTTTTCCGCTAAAAACACAAACACCATTTTCTTCTTTTGCATCATTAGGAATACATCTTATAGTTGCTTTTGTAATTTCTTTTATTTTGTCTTCTGTTTCTTCTGTACCATCCCAATGCGCAGATACAAAACCACCTTTATTTTTAATTGCTTCTTTAAATTCATCAAAAGTATCTACAGATGTTGTGTGTGCTGTTCTAAAGTCTACAGCTTTTGTAAATAAGTTTTCTTGAATTTCTTCTAAAAGATTACTTACAAAATCAGAAACATCAACTTGGTTTATTGTTTGTTTCTCTAAAGTATCCCTTCTGGCAACTTCTACAGTTCCGTTTTCTAAATCTCTTTTACCAATAGCTATTCTTACTGGCACACCTTTTAGTTCGTATTCTGCAAATTTAGCACCAGGTCTAAAAGTATCTCTATTATCAAACTTTACAGAAATTCCTTTAGCTCTTAACTCTTTTACAAATACATTTACTTTTTCTGAAATTGCTTCTAATTGTTCTTCACCTTTATATATTGGTACAATAACAACTTGTATTGGCGCTAATTTTGGTGGCAACACTAAACCATTATCATCAGAGTGCGTCATTATTAAACCTCCAATTAGTCTAGTTGAAACTCCCCAAGAAGTTGCCCAAACATGTTCTTGTTTTCCTTCCTTAGAAGTAAACTTAACATCAAATGCTTTTGCAAAGTTTTGTCCTAAGAAATGACTTGTACCTGCTTGCAAAGCTTTACCATCTTGCATTAATGCTTCGATAGTTAATGTGTCTTCTGCTCCTGCAAAACGTTCGCTGTCAGACTTAGAACCTTTAATTACAGGCATTGCCATAAATTGTTCTGCAAATGTTGCATAAACTTCTTGCATTTGTTTTGCTTCGCTAATAGCTTCTGCTTTTGTTGCGTGTGCCGTATGGCCTTCTTGCCACAAGAACTCTGCAGTTCTTAAGAATAAACGAGTTCTCATTTCCCAACGAACAACATTTGCCCATTGATTAATAAGTAATGGTAAATCTCTATAAGATTGTATCCAGCCTTTATATGTGTTCCAAATAATAGCTTCCGAGGTTGGTCTAACTACCAATTCTTCTTCTAATTTTGCTTCTGGATCTACTCTTAATTTTCCTGGTTTATCTGGGTCGTTTTGTAATCTATAATGTGTTACAACCGCACATTCTTTAGCAAAACCTTCAGCATTTTTTTCTTCTGCTTCAAATAAACTTTTAGGAACAAACAAAGGGAAATAAGCATTTTCATGCCCCGTTTCTTTAAACATACGATCTAGCTCTGCTTGCATTTTTTCCCAGATTGCAAAACCATAGGGTTTTATTACCATACATCCTCTTACAGCAGAGTTTTCAGCTAAATCTGCTTTAACAACTAACTCATTATACCATTTAGAATAATCGTCTTCCCTTTTTGTTAAATGTTTACTCATAATTAAAAGTTTGGCACAAATATTGTTACCTTTAAAGTGAAATTTATGTTAAAAGATTGTTTGATATTTTTTCTATACAAACGATACAAAATTACTACAAAAAGGTTAGAGACCAAGTAAAGTTTAGATTTTTTTGTTTAACGTACTTTTTCAACAATAATAATACCTACATAAAATAAGCCTTATGAAAATACGACACATAAAAAATAATAGTAACTTAATTCTTCTTTTAATAACTACTAGTTTATTCTTAGTTTCTTGTGGTACTTACCAAAGTGCTTATAATGATGACGGAATTTACGGTAGCGATTCTAATGTTACAGAAAGTAACGTAAGAGTAGTAGATGAAGCGGGTTATAATAATTATAATAATGATTATTTTACAAGAGAATTAGAAAGGTTAGAAAATCTAAATGATACTGAAATCTTTACGGATGTTAATTCTTATAATTCACAAGATTCTATCTATTTAGAAGATAATTTAAATTACAATACCAATCCTTCTTGGGGAGCAAATGATAATAATGATGTTGTTGTTCAGGTGAATTTAATAAATGATCCTTATTGGAATAATTTTGGGCCTTATTACGGTAATTGGGGCTTTAACAACGGTTTTTATAATAACAACTGGAGATTTAGAAACAGATTATGGAATAACTATTGGGGATACAATCCTTACTGGCATCCTTATCATAATAATTTTGCTTGGGGATTTAATTATGGCTTCTATGGAAATCCTTATTACGGATTTTACAATCCTTATAGAAATAATAGATTTTACAATTATAACAACAGGTATTATAGAAATTCTACATACGGCAGAAGAACAGTTTATAATAATACGAACAGAAGGTATAATTTAAATTCTAGAAACACATCAGTTTCATCTAGAAGAAGAAATACAAGTACTAGACAAAATTCTAATACTACAAGAAGAAGATCTTCTAGTACTAGAAGTAGAACTTATGGTAACACTTCTAGAAATACGAATACTACTAGAAGAAGTTCTGGAAACACATCTAGAAACTCTAGTTCTACTAGAAGGAGTTCTGGTAATACCTCTAGAGGGTCTAGCAGTACAAGAAGATCTGGTTCTTCTACAACAAGAAGAAATAATGCTACTATAAATAGAAGTTCTAGAACTAGTTCTAATAGGTCTAGCTCTAATAGAAGTTATTCTAGATCGTCTTCAAGTTCTTCTAGAAATACATCTAGTAGAAGTTCATCAAACAGAAGTAGTAGATCTTCGGGTAGAAGTTCATCGTCTTCGTCTAGAAGAAGAAATTAAGACTCTTATTCATTAACAAATACAAAATTTAAAATGAAAAAAATTATAACATTAGCGGTATTATTCGCAGTAACAATAACGTCTTATTCTCAGTCTTTAGGATATCAAGATTTAGGATTGCTTTTCTCTCAAGACGATAATAATGGTACAGCAAGGTTTACTTCTATGAGTGGTGCTTTTGGTGCACTTGGCGGAGATTTATCTGTTATGAACATCAACCCTGCAGGTTTAGCGGTTTTTAATAACAGTGCTTTTGCAGCTACTTTAAATTCTAGAAATACTGATATTAACACAACGTATTATGGAAACAGTACTAATAATCAAGAACAATTTTTAAATTTATCGCAAGCCGGTGCAGTATTAGTTTTTGACAGTGCTTATAAATCTGATTGGAGCAAATTTGCAATAGGTTTTAATTATCGAATTACAAAAGATTTTACAAATAGTTTTAGCGCTATAGGTAATAGTGGTGTTGCTACTTTTAGAGATTTTCCTTTAGATAACAATACGCCAACGATAGATTATAATATTTCAGAAGAACAGCGTTTTTTTAATGATTATAAAGGTGAGTTGAGTGAAATGAATATTGCTTTTTCATCTGTGCACAGAAACAAACTGTATGTTGGTGCAGGGTTAAATTTTTACGATTTAAATTTTAGTCAGCGTTCTACTTTGGTCGAGTTTAATAATGATGGAAACGGAAATACCTTAGACGCTAATATATATCAAGAAAACTTTACAACAGGTGCAGGTGTTTCTTTAAATTTCGGTTTTATATATAAAGCACATCAAAATTTTAGATTTGGTATGTCTTATCAAACACCAACTTGGTTTACAGAAATGTTAGAAGAAACGAATATTATTGATAATGATGGTTATAATGGTGATACAGAAATAACAGTTAGTAATAACAATACTACTTACGATAATACTTTTGGCGGAAATTTTCCTTCTCAAAGATTAATTTATAGATTAAAGACGCCTAGTAAATTTACTACAAGTGCTGCTTTTGTCTTCGGAAAAAATGGCTTGTTGAGCATCGATTATATCAACAAGAATTACAAAGATATGCAGCTTTCTGAAGGAGATTTTTCTGATGAAAATAACTTTTTTGCCAATGAATTAAGAAATACACATGCAATTAACATTGGTTCAGAATGGCGTTTTGATAGATTTAGTGTAAGAGGAGGTTATAAATACGAGCAAAGTCCAGACAAAATGGCTTTAGATTCAGATAACTTAGAAGGTTATTCTTTTGGTGGAGGTTATAATTTTGGAAACTTTAAAATAGATTTAGCTTACAGTAATAATAATATAACAACACCCTATAATTTTTACTCAGGTTTTAATGTAAATGCTGCTGATTTAGATATTGATAATCGATTTTTTACAGCAACAGTTTCTATAAACCTATAGTATATTTATCAACTTATTTTTAAGACTCTGTTAGATTTTATATATTAATTATAAAATCTAACAGAGTCTTGAAGTTTTTAGCATTAGATAATCTTATTTATCTTTTTTGCCTTAATTTTGCAATTCAATTTTTAGAACATGTCAGATACTAAAATTACCATACAAGAAACTACTAATGATACAATCATTAAATATAACAGTAACACTATTTTAATAAATGGTGGTAGTTATGAGTTTAATAACATAGACGAAGCAAAAAACTCTCCGTTAGCACAACAATTATTTTATTTACCATTTGTAAAAAAGGTTTTTGTTACAGCAAATTTTATAGCAATACAACGTTTTGATATTGTACAATGGATTGATGTACAAGAAGAAGTAAAAGAGCAGATTGAAGCATATATAAATGCAGGTAATGTTGTTGTAAACGAACAAAAAACTTCAAAAAAAGAGGCGATAGAGGTATATGCAGAAGTTACGCCAAACCCAGCAGTAATGAAGTTTGGTACTAACAAAGCATTAACTCAAACAGATGTTGAGTTTAAAAATATAGACGAAGCGAATACGTCATCTCCTTTAGGGCAAGCAATTTTTAATTTTCCGTTTGTAAAAGAAGTTTTTATTTCTGATAACTATATTTCTATTACCAAATATGATATGGTAGAATGGAATGAAGTGTACGGAGAAGTAAGATCTTTCATTAGAGAATATTTAGCTGAAGGAAAAATAATAATCAAAGAATTACCAAAGCAAGAAGCATCAACTTCTGCAGATACTACAGAAACAGTTCCTGAAGTAGCCTTAGAAGGAATTTCTGCTCAAATTGTAGATATTTTAGACGAATATATTAAGCCTGCGGTTGCCGGAGACGGAGGAAATATTGCTTTTAGATCTTTTGATGAAGAGAATAAAGTAGTAAGTGTTGTTCTACAAGGTGCTTGTAGCGGTTGCCCATCATCTACAGCAACATTAAAAAACGGAATAGAAAATTTATTAAAAGAAATGCTACCAAATCAAATTAATGAAGTGGTTGCAATAAACGGATAATAATAGATAATATTTAAGCCTTAAGAAATAACGTATGTCGAAAATTATAAAACCTTATAAAGATTCTGAATTAGGAAAAAAAGAACAAGTTGCACAAATGTTCGATAATATTTCTGGTAATTACGATGGTTTAAATAGAGTTATTTCTTTAGGAATAGATGTTAAATGGCGTAAAAAAGTTGTAAAAATTGTTGGTGAAAATAATCCGAAGCAAATTTTAGATATTGCAACAGGAACTGGCGATTTAGCTTTAATGATGTCTAGTTTAAACCCTGATAGAATTGTAGGTTTAGATATTTCTGCAGGAATGTTAGAAGTTGGTAAGCAAAAAATAGCCAAAGCAAAACTTTCTGATAAAATAGAAATGATTGTAGGTGATTCTGAAGAAATGCCTTTCGAAGACAATACTTTTGATGCTATTACAGTTTCTTTTGGTGTTAGAAATTTTGCCAATTTAGATAAAGGAATTAAAGAGATTGCAAGAGTTTTAAAGCCTACAGGGGTTTTAGTAATTTTAGAAACATCAAATCCAACGAAATTCCCTTTTAAACAAGGTTATAAATTATATACAAATTTGTTTTTACCAATTGTAGGTAAACTGTTTTCTAAAGACAAAGTAGCGTATTCTTATTTGTCTGAATCTGCAAATTCTTTTCCGTTTGGTAAAGCTTTCAACAATATTTTACAAAAAAACGGGTTTACACATACAGAAGATAATCCTGTAACATTTGGTGTTGCAACAATTTACACAGCACGTAAATAATTATGAGTAAAAGAATTTTATTTTTTTGTTTTTCTATATTAGTTAGTAGTACTTTTTTTGCACAAAGAGAACGTGTAGACTATTTACCAACTTTTGATAAAAGACCTTTGCATTATGGTTTTTACTTAGGTTTGAATCAAAATGATTTTAAACTAAACCTTAAAGAAAGTAGTATTACAGATGCAAATATTACTGTAGAATCTACTACTGGTTTTAATGTTGGTTTAATAGCCGATTTGCGTTTGCATAAAAATTTAAACCTGCGTTTAGAACCTGGTTTAATGAGTAACTCTAAAAATATAATTTTTAATCACCTAAAAGGTTCTGCAAATCCGCAAGACAGTATTAGAGAGGTAAGTTCTACATATTTACATGTGCCGTTGGTATTTAAATTTAGTACGGATAGATATAAAAACTTTAGACCTTATTTACTTGCTGGTGTTTCTTATGATTATAATTTTTCTTCAAACGAAGACAATCAAGACGACAATTCTGCAGGACAATTTCGAATGAAAACAAACAATTTTATGTACGAGGTTGGTGTAGGTGTAGATTTCTATTTATACTACTTTAAGTTTTCCCCATCAATTCGAGGAGTTTTTGCAATGAATAACGAGATAAAATATGATGATGACCCAAATAGTAGATGGACGGCGCCAGTTAATTTTATGGGAACTCGTGGTATCTTTATAAATTTTGCGTTCGAGTAAATCTTAACTATTTCGTTTAAATTCGCTTAACAAAATAGCTGTTGCAGTTGCAACATTTAAGCTTTCGGTTTCTTGTACTTCTCCAAATCTTGGTATAGAAATCGTATTAGATATTAATTTTTTAATTTGGATAGAAACTCCGTTAGCTTCATTTCCCATAATTAAAATTCCTTCTTCAGGTAATTGTGTTTTATACACATTGTCACCATCCATATCAGCAATATAAGTTGGTAAATGGGTTTCGTTTAAGTAAGCTTCTAAATTAACGTAGTTAATAGCAATTCTAGTTAAAGAACCCATAGATGCTTGCACAACTTTTTGATTAAAACAGTCTACAGTATCTGTAGAGCAAATTAATTGTGTAACTCCGTACCAATCGCAAAGTCTTATAATTGTACCTAAATTACCAGGATCATTAATAGCGTCTAAAGCTACAATTAATCCAGAGTTGTTTATAGTATTTAGTTTGGGTATTTTAAACAATCCTAAAACTTTGTTAGGTGATTTTAAAGAACTTATTTTTTTTAAATCGGCTTCATCAATTCTAACAATTTTATCTTCTGTAAGATTAGTTTCGTAATCGTTTGTGCAAAATAATGTTGCTACTTCAAAAGAAGACTTTAATAATTCATTTACCACTTTTATACCTTCTGCAATAAATAAATTATGCTTTTGTCTATACTTTTTTTGTGATAAACTAGTTATTAATTTTAACTGATTTTTTGAGATGCTCATTAATTGTATCTAATTAGAAATAAACCGTTGAAAAATACTATTTTTGATGTTAAATGTATTGCTAAAGTAATGAAAAAACTTTCTTTTTACTTTCTTCTTGTTTTATTTTTGACAGCTTGTAATTCTACAAAACATGTTGCCGAAGATAAGCAGATGCTAACGCAAAATTATATTTTTGTTGACAGTGTAAAAAATAAAAGTGCAGATTTACAAAAGTACGTGCTTCAAAAACCAAATCCAAGTCTTTTAGGTTTGCCTTTTGGGCTGTACTTTCATAATATAGGAAACCATAATAAGCCCAAAACCCCAACAGAATGGGGATTGAAGCATCCGAAGAAATATAACTTTATTAAAAATATTTTTTCAGAAAAACAAAGTATTGCTTATGCAAATGCTTTTATCAGTTTAAATAATTGGTTTTTAAATTATGATGCTCCTGTAATTTTAAGTGAAAGTAAAGCAAATAGAACAGCCGATAATTTATGGGCTTTTTATAAAACCCAAGGTTATTTTGATTCTAAAATTAAGACAGTCATAGACAGAGATTCTACTGATAAAAAAGCAATAGTTAGTTATTACATAGATAAAGGAGAGCCTACATTATTAGATTCAATAAAGCTTAAAATAGAATCGCCCGTATTAGATTCTATTTATAAGGATTCAAAAATAAAATCTTTGTTAGTTAGCGGTAATCAATACAACGACAAAGTATTTCGAAAAGAAGCTAGTAACGTTGTAAAGTTATTTAAAAATAGCGGAATCTATTATTTTTCTGAATCTGCACTTGGTTTTTATGTAGATTCTACAAGAACAGATCACAAAACCAATGTAGAGTTTTTAATTGCTAAAGATAGGTTTAAAGAGAAAGATGGTGTTTACGAGAAGAAAGATTATAAAGTACATAAAGTTAGTAAAATTAATGTAGTTACAGATTATTCTTATACTAAGAAAGAAGAGGTTTATAAAGATTCTGTAAATTATAACGGAATTAATTTTTTAGCAATTGATAAATTAAAATACAATCCTAAATATTTATCGCAATCTATTTTCTTTAAATCTGGCGATGTTTATAAAGATACTTTAAGTAATTTAACAAGAAATCATTTAAAATCGCTTAAAAACTTTAAATCTACAAACATATCATTTAGTCCAATAGAAGGTACAGATGATGAATTAAAAATGGATATTTTTTTGTCTCCGAAAGAGAAATATACTTTAGGTTTCGAAACAGAACTAACACATTCTAATATTAGAAATATTGGTTCATCAGCAAAATTTTCTTTAACCAATAGAAATGCTTTTAAAGGTGCAGAATTATTAAAGTTTTCTTTTTTAGGTTCTTATTTTAATGCGAATAATGGTCCGGGTTGGGAGATTGGTGCAGACGCATCTTTAGAATTTCCTAGATTGGTAGCGCCTTTTGGATTGGATAAATTAGTGCCAAAAAGAATGTCGCCAAGAACGTTGTTTTCTTTAGGATCTAGTTTTCAGAAAAACATTGGTCTAGATAGGCAAACGTTTACCATTTTATCTGATTATAAGTGGCAATATAACAGTAAAAAAACCATTCAGTTAGAGATATTTAACACACAATACATTCAAAATTTAAATGTAAATCGTTTTTTTGATATTTATGGTTCAGAATTTACAAACCTAAATAATGTAGCAGAAATTTACGACCAAGAAAATAATACATCTTTTTTTCCGTTGGCTACGGATTTAGAAAATCAAGCATCAGAATCTTTAGCTTTTATAAGAAGTGTTGCTTCTAATGCAGGTTTTAGAAACACAAATCCAAATGATTTTAATACTGTATTAAATATTCAGAATAGGTACAATATTGTTACTTCAGATTTTTTAATTCCTACTTTGGCTTATTCATTTACATATAATAGTCAATCAGATTTTAAAGACAATAATTTTTCATTTTTTAAATTAAGAGTTTCAAATTCTGGTAATATTTTAGGGTTGTTTTCTAAGGATTATAATGCAAATGGTAAAAAAACATTTTTAAAGATTCCTTTAGCACAATATTTTAAAACAGATTTAGAGTATAAGCAATTTTGGGATGTTGGTTTAAATTCTGTTTTCGGATTTAGAACATTTTTAGGCGCTATTTTAACCTACGACAATTCTGATATTCCTTTTACAAGAAGTTATTTTGCAGGTGGTTCTAATGATATTAGAGCGTGGCAAACATATGAATTAGGCCCAGGAAGTAGAAACAGTGGTTTAGAATTTAATGTTGGTAGTTTAAAGTTTTTATCGAGTGCAGAATATCGATTTAATTTAATAGGAAGTTTTAAAGGAGCCTTATTTGTAGATGCTGGTAATATATGGGATATTTCTGATGCCGAGTTTGTAGACGAAGACGCAAAATTTAATAGTTTATCATCTTTAAAAGATATTGCAATAGGTTCTGGTATGGGAGTTCGATACGATTTAAATTTCTTTGTATTAAGATTTGATGTTGGTTTTAAAACCTACGAACCTTATTTAGAAGGTGGTAAGTGGTTTAAGAATTATAATTTTGCTAGTGCAGTTTACAATATAGGTATTAATTATCCTTTTTAAAAAATCATTAAAAGTCTATAACGTTTTCGTTATTTTATGCTCCGATTAAACATAAAAGTGCCTATTTTTAGTATTTTTGAAGAAATAAAAGAATCAACAAATTAAAATATCATAACTATGAGTCACAACATAAAACCTGGAGTTGCTACAGGTAAAGAAGTTCAAGAAATTTTTAAACTTGCAAAAGAAAAAGGATTTGCATTACCAGCTGTAAATGTTGTTGGTTCTAATACAATTAATGGTGTTTTAGAAACTGCAAGAGATTTAAATGCACCTGTTATTATTCAGTTTTCTAACGGAGGAGCGCAATTTCAAGCAGGAAAAGGATTATCTAATGAAGGGCAAAAAGCTGCAATTGCTGGTGGAATTGCAGGAGCAAAGCATATACACGAATTAGCTGTTGCTTATGGTGTGCCAGTTATTTTACACACAGATCACTGTGCAAAGAAATTATTACCTTGGATTGATGGATTATTAGATGCTTCTGAAAAACATTTCGAAGAAACAGGTAAGCCTCTATATAGTTCTCATATGATAGATTTATCTGAAGAGCCATTAGAAGAAAATATCGAAATTTGTAAAACTTATTTAGCTCGTATGAGTAAAATGGGAATGACTTTAGAGATAGAGTTAGGTATTACAGGTGGTGAAGAAGATGGTGTAGATAATTCTGATGTAGATGTTTCTAAACTATATACACAACCAGAAGAAGTTGCGTATGCTTATGAAGAATTATTAAAAGTATCGCCACAATTTACTATTGCAGCTGCATTTGGTAATGTACACGGTGTTTACAAGCCAGGAAACGTAAAATTAACTCCAAAAATTTTAAAGAATTCTCAAGAGTATATTTCAGAGAAGTACAATGTTGGTCATAATCATATCGATTTTGTATTTCATGGTGGTTCTGGTTCTACTTTAGAAGAAATTAGAGAATCTATTGGTTATGGTGTTATCAAAATGAATATCGATACAGATTTACAATTTGCTTTTACAGAAGGTATTAGAGATTATATGCATGGTAAAGCAGCGTATGTTGCAACTCAAATTGGTAATCCAGAAGGAGATGATTTACCAAATAAAAAATACTATGATCCAAGAAAATGGTTACGTGAAGGAGAAATTACTTTTACAAACCGTTTAAAGCAAGCATTTCAAGATTTAAATAACGTAGATACATTATAGTATTTATAATTAAATTAATTAAAAAGCATTTTGAATTATTTCAAAATGCTTTTTTTTTATGAAAATATCTAGCTCAAATAGAATAATCACATAAAGAAGAAAGTAGAATTAGAAAAAATCTTTTACATTTGTACTTCATATTTATTTTAAAATAGAATTTTTATTTTAAGATATTAAATTAAAACAAACACATAACATGGCTTGGTTTAAAAGAACAGATAAAGGAATACAGACTTCTACAGAAGATAAAAAAGATACTCCGAAAGGTTTATGGTATAAAACACCTAGCGGAAAAATTATAGATACAGAAGAATTAAAAAGAAACCTATACGTTAGTCCAGAAGATGGATATCATGTAAGAATAGGTAGTAAAGAATACTTCGAATTATTTTTTGATAATAATGAGTTTAAAGAATTAAATGAAGGTTTAACTTCTAAAGATCCTTTAAAATTTGAAGACACAAAAAAATATCCAGAAAGATTAAAAGCTGCACAAGCAAAAACAAAATTAAACGATGCTGTAAGAACTGCCGTTGGTAAATCTTTAGGTAAAGATATTGTTATTGCTGCCATGGATTTTGCTTTTATTGGAGGTTCTATGGGATCTGTAGTAGGAGAAAAAATTGCAAGAGCTATCGATTATTCAATTAAAAACAACATTCCGTTTTTAATGGTTTCTAAGTCTGGTGGTGCTAGAATGATGGAAGCATCTTTGTCTTTAATGCAATTGGTTAAAACTTCGTCTAAGTTAGCGCAATTGGCCAAAGCAAAAATACCTTATATATCTTTATGTACAGATCCAACAACGGGTGGTACAACAGCTTCTTATGCAATGTTAGGTGATATTAATATTGCAGAACCAAATGCATTAATTGCTTTTGCAGGACCAAGAGTTGTAAGAGATACAACAGGTAAAGATTTACCAGAAGGTTTTCAAAAATCTGAATTTGTTTTAGAACACGGTTTCTTAGATGCTATTTACGAGCGTAAAGATCTTAAAAAAGAAGTGAATTTATATATAGATTTAATCCAAAACTTACCAATTAGAAAAGAGGCAGTAGTTTAATAAGATAGGCTTATTATAAAATAAAAAAACCAGCATTTGCTGGTTTTTTTATTTTATAAAGGTTTGTTGTTTCTATTAGAATCTCCATCCTACATTTACACCAAGTCTAGGCACAAGAATTGGCGAATCTGTACCAAAAAGGTTTCTACCTAAACCACCATAAATATCTATAACCAAACCACCTTCAGAAGAATATTTAGTTCCTATTGCTACACCTAAGGCAGCATCTGTATATTTTAAATCGTAAACGCCAGAATCTTTAACAGTTTCTGTTTTTCCAGAATTTATGCCTACAAATCCTTCACCAAAAAAGTTCCATTGTGCATCTGCAGTGAAATAATGACGAAAATAAGGTGTTATCATTGTGTTTTCGTTATACCTAAAATCGATATCTTGTTTCGCTAGATTAAATAAGGCCGAAACTCCGAAAGAATTTTCTACACTAATATAATTTTCATAAGAAAATTCTAGACTTCGTATAACTAATGCATCAGCAACATCTAACTTAATTTCTTGTTGAGAAAATCCTAAAGAACTTACTAAAAGTCCTAATATTAAAACTATTTTTTTCATGTTATTAATTTTTACAAATTTACTAAAAATATGATTGCTTAAAATCTGTAGCCTAAAGAAATACCACCTCTAGTAATTAAATTATTTTCCAATCCGTTTTCATCATTGTTATTAAATAAGTTTCTTCCAACACCTAAATAAATTTCTGTAATAAAACCAGATTTAGTTATAAATTTTCCTCCTACAGATATACCTAACGCAAAATCTGTCTCTACAATTGTTTCATCATTGTTATTAAAAAAATAATAACGATCCTCATAAGTGTTTAACATACCAAAACCTTCTACAAAGAAACCTCTAGCATATCTTGTTTCAGAAAAAAACCATCTATAATAAGGGGTTAAAGAAAATTTCTTCGGAAAATATAAGTCATCAGAGATATCGTTAAAATTGTAAAATACATCGATACCAAAAGAGGAATCTTTATTTAATAGATTTTCATAACTTACATTTAAAGACGAAAAAGCAATCAAACTAAATGCATTTAATTTAAGTTCGTGTTTTTTTGCATTGTCTTGCGGATACTTGAATTTCTCTTTTTCTTGAGCTGTTAATTGAATGCTAGTGCATACTAACAATACAAATAAGATAATTTTTTTCATATAATTTTTGATTGATTTTTAGCCAAATGTATTAAAAAATAGCACGTAATTGTACACTTCCGGTGTGTATCGTTTTAGAATTTTCACTTTTTCTACCTAAATAACTTAAATTTAAATTTAAAAACGAATTTAATTTTCTGTTGAAAAGAAGGTTCCAAGTATAATTTTTTCCTTCTTGCAAACCTTTTAACATTTGGTAGGCAACAGGTGTGTTCGTGTCACCTTTATAATCGTTTAGAAAGACGTTTAAACCTGCGGATATTTGGTTCTTTTTAGTGCCTAAATAAAAGTATTCAATTCCGAATTTATGTTGTTGTAGGCTTTCGAAATCTTCTAATGTGTTTTCTTTGTTTTTAAAATGATAAAAGGCAGACAATCGGTTGTTTTGATTTTGTAAAAAACTTATTTTAGGTTGAAATTCATAAGCATCTATATTGTAATTTCTATTATCAAAATTTTCTGTAACTAAATTATTTGTAGATTTTTTTCCTAATAAATTAAAAACCCAAAATGTTGCAAATTTATGAGCAAAATCTACTTGATGCATCTTAATTATGTTTTCTTGCGTTCCTATAAAATACAATTGCTTATTCCTTTGATTGCCATAAGTATAACTTGTACTGTATTTTTGTAGGTTTTTGTTAAAATGTAAACTGTTTCTTAAACTATAGTTAAGACCAATTAAATTATTTTCATCAAAATTAAAAGGATTAAAATTAAAAGAGTTGCCATTTCTAGCTTGTTCATTTTCTATGCTTAAAAAGCTTTCGTTTTTAAAATAAGAAACTAATTTTTTAAATCCTTTTTGCATTTTCCATTGACTAAAATTTAGGTTGATTGCTTGTCTAAATTTTGCTTTTTGTGTTGCAATAAAACGAATGTTCGGTTTTAAAATTCTTAAATAATTTGCTTGATCTTTAAATTCGGCAATTTCAAATTCGTCAAAATCTTGTACACCATCATTGTTGTAATCAATCCAAGTATAAAAACCAAAACCAGGCTCTGTCTTAATATAAACGTATTCTTGCCTTGCAATATTGCCAGAAGAGGTTTCGTAGAGAGTGCTTAAGTTAACAAAGTTTTTAAATAATTTTTGATTGAAAAGAACTCTCGAGTTTAAAGATTTTTCATCGTTAGTAAAAGCATTATTAGTAAGTCTGTAATTTGCATAAATAGCTAAATTTGTACTTTCATTTTTGATTAACTTACTGTTTATATAAAAAGACTTTCTATTATTAATTTCGGAAAAAGCGTTCGATTTAATACTATCATTATTTCTATAGTTAAAACCAAACTTCGCAAATACTTTTGTGGTGTCTCCTAAACCAAAATAGGTTTCGAACTCTTTAAATCTGTGGCTTGTATTTGCGTAGGTATTCGTTTCGGTAAGTTTTCTGTTGTTCGTTTCTATATTAGTAAATGCACCTAACCAACCTTTTTTAAACGAATGCTCTATAGTAGCTTTTGCTCTTAAAAATGTGTTATTTTCTAATGTAGATGTATTGTTTAGTAAACTAGCATTTACAAAAAAAGAGGTTTTTTTAAGTTTTATTTTAGATGCAAGAAGATGTTTATTACCGTTGTAAGTGTTTAAATAATTAAGATTTTTAAAACTATATAAAACGTAATCTTTATTTTTATTTTGAAGGTTTATTTCTGATTGAAAATAGTTTTTAGTTGCGTTGTTTGTTAATAAATTCCAATCTCGATTAAACTCTATAGATTCCCATCGTTGTAATGTTTTAAAGTTTTGATGTGCGTATTCATGATTAAATTTACTTGTTAATTGCCAATCGCGATCTATTAAAATTTGTTCCCAACCAATTTTAGCAGCCAAACCTGTATTTTCGTCGTTATCTAAATTAGAAAATAAATTTGCATCATTATTACTGACAGCAATTTCTGATGTAATTTTTGTTTTATTAGTAGAATCATAATCTGACTTTAAAACAAATATTTGCGATTTTGTTGGCGGAATTAATCTTGTTATTGGTGCATAATCACCTTGATTTACGCCTACATAATTATAAATTGTACCAATAGCAGTAGTGCTTTCTATAGCATAATCTCCATTATTTGCACCAACATTGGCAAACGTAACAAAATACAATTCTTCATTTTCATCATCAGAATATTCAAAATTTTCTACAGCACCATTTATAACTTTTCTATATAGAATTTTATTTTCATCATAAGTGTCTAAATAAGCACTTTCAGCAAACATTAAATCTTCATTATTACCTGCATTTGCTAGTATTTCTTTTTGATTATCTGTTAAAACTTGTTGTAAAGGTTGGTTTTTAGCATCGTTTTCGCTGTAAAAAAAACTATTGATTTTTAATTTTTCGGTTTTATAATCAACAGATTCATAGGTAATAAAGCGCGTGTAATTTCTATCAGAATATTGAAAATCTATTGTAATCCTCATATCATTAGTAATAGGATATGTGGTGTTAAAAGTAATTTCACCTAAATTATAGTCAATTTCATAATCTTTATTTTCGCCTCTTTCAATCTTAATTCCGTTTACATAAACCCTTTCGCTACCTGCAATTATAAGAATATTCGATTCGTTATTTGCGCCAATAACCTTATAAGGACCTTGATTTCCTTCATTACCAACAATAGAAAATGTTGTAAATTTTCCTCGAACAATTGCACCAGAAGCACCAACTTTTAAATTATCAGAAACATTGGCTTCAACTTCTAAACCAGAAACTTGTTTTGTAAAAGGAGCAAAGAAACTTTGATTATTGCTTAAGGATAAATCTCCAGCTTTTACGCGCCAATCATCAGTAAACATTTCTATAAATATTCTATCAAAATCACTTATTTTTTGAGAATAACCGTTTTCTTGAATCGGAATGTTGGTATCCCAAATATTAGCTCTTAAAGTTACTCTTTCTGATAATTTACCAGAAATTTCTAAATCTAACGCAGCATTTGTAACCGTATTTTGGTTGTTACCAGATGTAATACCTCTAGATATAAAACCTTTGGTTTGCAAACCATCGAAAAGTTTAATTTCAGATGGTTTTTTATTAGTTGTTAGGCTGTAAAGTTTACCTGTATAAGTGCTGTTGGGTACAATTAAACTATCATTGTAATTTGTGTATACTTTGGTTAAAAATGCAGGGTATCTAAAGTATTTAATAGTAATTTCTGAGTATTTTTTAGAGTCTAAAATTAAAAGTGCTTTGTTAAAATCAACTTTATAATTAATAGTATCAATTACTTTTAGATCTTTATTTAAAACTTTAAACTTTTGAGGATTAATTGCAATCGAATCAAATTTTATAGAATCGTTTTTAACATTAAATTTTATAGATCTATAATTGGTAGGAATAGTTTGTGCTTGGATAAAGTACCCAATCAATAAAAAGAAAAAAAAGAGATTTTTTTTAAACATTTACAAACTATACGTTGTTAACGTAAAAATAAGATTTTTAATATCTTACAAAGAAATTAAAATAACGATTGCTGTTTTACTGGGTTTTCGTGTGCCAATAACCATTTTTTTCTCCAAATTCCGCCAGCGTAACCTGTTAAAGAACCATCAGAACCAATTACACGATGACAGGGAATTACAATCCATAAAGGGTTTTTACCATTTGCAGAAGCAACAGCTCTAATTGCTTTTACATCGCCTAAAAATTTACTTTGTTGTAAGTAAGTTCTGGTTTTACCGTACGGAATATCTAACAAACTTTTCCATACCTTTTTCTGAAAACTGGTTCCTTTTGGGTTAACAGTTAAATTAAAACTAGCTCTTTTGCCATTAAAATACTCTTGCAACTGTAATACACAATCTTGTAAACATTCTGGTGTTTTTTGGTGCAGTAATTCCTGTGAAATTTCATCATCATTTAAGACAGAAACAGATTGTATGCCGTTTGTATCTCCAATAATTTTAGCAATACCAATTGGTGTTTTATAGTATGTAGTTTCTGTTTTTAACATTAGACACCAAATATGGCTTTAGAGTTTTGAGTTGTTATTTCAGAAATTTCTTTAAATGAAACTCCGTAGATATCTACTAATTTATCAATAACATTTGTAATATAAGCACTTTCGTTTCTTTTACCTCGGTAAGGAGTTGGTGCTAAATAGGGCGCATCTGTTTCTAAAACGATGTGTTGTAAATCAATTTCATTTAAAAATTTATCAATTTTACCATTTTTAAAAGTAGCAACACCGCCAATACCTAATTTCATATTGTAAGAAATTGCTTTATCTGCTTGTTCTTTTGTACCTGTAAAACAATGAAAAATCCCTCTTAAATCATCACCTTTTTCTTCCTCTAAAATTTCGAAAATTTCATCAAAAGCATCTCTACAATGAATAACAATAGGTAGTTTTTTTTCTTTTGCCCACTTAATTTGAGTTCTAAAAGCTTCTTGTTGTTGTTTTAAAAAGCTTTTATCCCAATACAAATCGATACCAATTTCTCCTATTGCGTAGAAATCTTTTTTATCAATCCATTCTTTAACATGTTGCAATTCTTCTAAATAATTTTCTTTTACAGAAGTAGGATGAAGGCCCATCATTAAGTAAACATCTAAAGGATATTCTTCTTCTAACTTTAACATACTTTCTGTATAACTAGAATCTATTGCAGGTATAAAAAACCTCGAAACGCCCGCATCTTTTGCGCGTTGAATCATTTCTTTTTGATCTTCGTTAAACTGACTAGAATATAAATGCGTGTGCGTATCTGTAATCATTATTATTTCTGATAATTTTTAGCAAAATTACAAATTAATACAACGCTTAAGACTTGTTGTAAAACATTTTATAAAACGTACCTTTGCATAAAATTTTATAAGATGACTTTTGAAGATTTAGATTTATCAAATCAATTACAATATGCAATAGACGATTTGGGGTTTACAACACCAACACCAATTCAAGAGCAAGCATTTTCTGTGGTTAGATCTGGTAAAGATGTTGTAGGTATTGCGCAAACAGGTACAGGTAAAACTTTTGCTTATATGTTGCCAATTCTTAGAGATTTAAAATTTTCGAAACAACAACATCCTAGAATCTTGGTTTTGGTACCAACAAGAGAATTGGTTTTGCAAGTTGTAGAAGAAATAGAAAAACTATCTAAATACATAAATACACGTGTTTTAGGAGTTTATGGTGGTACAAATATCAACACGCAAAAACAAGCAATTTTACAAGGGCAAGATATTATTGTTGCAACACCTGGTAGATTGTATGATTTGGCTTTAAGTAATGCTTTAAAGTTAAAATCTATTCAGAAATTGGTGATTGATGAGGTAGATGTAATGTTAGATTTAGGTTTTCGTTTTCAATTGATGAACATTTTTGATGTGATACCAGAAAGAAGACAAAACATATTGTTTTCTGCTACAATGACAGAAGATGTAGATGCTTTAATTTACGATTTCTTTAAAAATCCTACTAAAATATCTGTTGCAGTAAGCGGAACACCATTAGACAATATCGAACAAGTTTCTTACAATATACCTAACTTTTTTACTAAAGTTAATTTATTGCATCATCTTTTAAGAGATAAAGAAACGTATAATAAAGTATTAATATTTGTAGGTTTTAAAAGAACTGCAGATTTACTTTTTAAGCATTTAGAAGAGGTTTTTAACGACGAAATGTGTGTTATTCACTCTAATAAAACTCAGAATTACAGAATACGTTCGATAAGGCAGTTCGATGAAGGTAATAATAGAATATTATTAGCAACAGATGTAATGGCACGTGGTTTAGATTTTGATAACGTTTCTCATGTAATTAATTTTGATACACCAGATTTTCCAGAAAATTATATGCACAGAATTGGTAGAACTGGTCGTGCAGAAAAAGCGGGTAAAACGTTATTGTTTTCTACGGATAAAGAGCAAGAAGCTAAAGAGCAAATAGAAACTTTAATGGATTATACTATTCCGGTTTTAGAATTACCAGAAGAAGTAGAAATTTCTAAATTGTTAACAGAAGACGAGCGCCCAAGAGAAGATCAAGGTATTTCTAAAAACAGAACAGGTTTAGAATATGTTCCGGGGCCAGCATTTCATGAAAAAAGCGAAAAGAACAAGAAGGTAAATTTAGGTGGTTCTTACAGAAGAGAAATTGCTAAAAAATATAAAAAGCCTAAAACAAGAGGAGATAAAAATTACAACAAACGTAACAAGAAAAAATAATGCAAGTTTTAACAGCGCAAGAATTGCACAATTTGGCCATGAATATTGTTGGCGAAAAATTACAAGAAATGGGCTATGAGTTTCAAGCGATTAATAGTCAATTAAAAAGACATCCTCAATTTGTATTATTTAAAAAAGGAGAACCCACAATTTTTGTATTAGTAAAAGCTACAAAAAATCTTCAAAATCCTAACGAATACGATGTTTTATGGATGGAAACTTTTAAAAACCATGCAAGAAAACAAAATGCTAAAGTTTGGTTTGCTGGTGTAGGAATTGCAAATGCAGAAAGTGTAGAAAGTCCTGTTTTTAAAGACCAACCTTACTATGTTGCTTTCGATAACTTTGTAAAAGTATTAGAATAGATAAATGTATTATTCACAAAAAAACGCCACAATTAATGTGGCGTTTTTTATGAATAAGAAGTTTTTTACTTACGGATTTGTAGACCATAAAGCAGCACTTTTTAACATTGCTCTTCTTGGTAATTTTAATCCGCTCACAATTAATTCTGCAAAATCTTCTGGTTGTAAAACACTATCTTCAGAGTCTTTATTTGCAATACCTAATTCTACAGACATATCCGAAGCAATAGTACTTGGTGTTAATGTGCAAACTCTTATGTTGTTTTTTCTTACTTCTTTCATTAAAGATTCAGACATACCAATTACGGCAAATTTAGATGCAGAATAAGCAGAAACGTTAGCATTACCGTTTAATCCAGCTGTAGAAGCTACATTTATAATGTCTCCTTTATTCTTTTCTATTAAATAAGGTAAAACTTCTTTAGTAACATAATACATTCCCATAACATTGGTTTGTATGATTTGTTCCCAAGTTTGTACATCCATTTCTGTAAAAGAACCAAAAGCAGCAATACCTGCATTATTTACTAAAATATCTACGCCGTTTAATTGCTCTATCAGTAATTTTATTCCTTTTTGAACTTCTTTATAATTACCAACATCAAAAGCGGCATAAGTAGCTTTTACACCAATTTTTTCAATTTCTTTTACAGTTTCTTTTAATACAGATTCATTTCTTCCTGTAATTGCAATATCTACGCCTTCTTTTGCTAAAGCCAATGCTGTTGCTTTTCCCAAGCCTCTGCTTCCGCCGGTAATTATTGCTTTTTTGTTTGATAAATTTTCCATTTTTCTATTTTTTTAAATTTGATAAAATAAAAAACCACTCAGAAATTGAGTGGTTTTAATATGTTAAAAGAACGAAGTGTTATTTAGCATCTTGCTCTAATAAATCAAAGAATTGATTTAATTTAGGCATGATAATAATTTTTGTTCTTCTGTTTTTTGATTTGTTTTCTGCTGAGTTGTTTGGTACTAAAGGAATGTACTGACTTCTACCTGCAGCAATTAATCTTTGTGGTTTTACACCATATTTATATTGTAAAATTCTAGTAATAGAAGTTGCTCTTAAAGCAGATAAATCCCAGTTGTCTTGAATTAAATCTCTTTTTATTGGTGTAGAATCTGTATGACCTTCAATCATCACTTCCATTTGCGGCTGATCGTTTACAACTTTAGCAATTTTTTCTAAAACTGTGTAAGCACCATCAGTTACGTTATAACTACCACTCTTAAATAATAATTTATCAGAAATAGAAATAAATACAACTGTTTTTTCTACGTTAACCTCGATGTCTTTGTCTTGAATACCTTCTGTTAAGTTTCTAGTTAAGTGATATTTTATAGCTAAGTTTAATGAGTCTTTTTGAGTCATCGCTTTTCTTACACCATTAATATACTTGTCTTTTTCACTTAATTGAGCAATAACAGTTTTAATATTATCTGAAGAAGATTGCGTTAAAACAGTTAAATTTTCAACTTGTTTTAAAGCCGTTTTTTTATCGTCTTTTAAATATTTTACCTGTTCTGTTAAAGCAAAAATTTTCCCTTCTTCTTTTTCCTTTTCAATTAAACATTTTTGTAAATTAGTTTTTACAGCTAATAATTCCTCTTCTGCTTTCGTTTTCTCTGCTTGTAACGCTACAAATTCTTTCTTAGAAACACAAGAACTAACTAAAATTGTAGATAATAAGATTAAAGATATTTTCTTCATTTTTTCTGCTTAATAATTTATTATTCGAACAAATTTAATAAAATCAAAGAACAAAAAGTGCGATTAACAATTTTTTGTGAAAAATTATAGACTATTTTTGTTTTTATTAAACTTTTATTATGAAAAATTACCCATTTGTTATACTACTAATTTGTGCTTTATGCTTTTCTTCTTGTTCTAAAGAAACTAAAAAGAAAAATTATACTTTTAAAGGAGCCGTATTTGGAACAACATACAAAATTACCTACTTAAATACAGATGAAAATTATAAAGAAAATATTGATAGTTTATTTCTTAAAATGAATAATTCTTTATCTACTTATATTTCAGATTCAGAAATTTCTAGAGTAAATAGAGATGAGGAAAATGTAGAGTTAGATCCTTATTTTATAGAGGTTTTTAAAAAGTCTAAAAGAATTTTTAAAGAAACTAATGGTTACTTCGATCCAACAGTTGGTAATTTGGTAAACGCTTGGGGTTTTGGGCCAAAGAAAACAAAATTAGATCTAACAGAGGCAGAGGTTGCCAAGGAAATGCAGTTTGTAGGTTTTGATAAATTACAATTAGAAAACTCGACAATTAAGAAAGAATTCCCCAGAATTTATTTAGATTTTAATTCAATTGCAAAAGGTTTTGGTATAGATGTAGTTGCACGTTTTTTAGAAAGTAAAAATGTAAAAAGTTATTTAGTAGAAATTGGCGGAGAGATTAGAACAAAAGGTTTTAAAGAGGCAGATAAACCATGGTTGGTAAAATTAGTAGATCCAATAAATGCAGATGGTTCTGGTTTTAAAACACTAAATCTATCTAATAAATCGATGGCAACATCTGGTAACTATAGAAAATATAGAATAGCAAAATCTGGTAAAAAGTTTGTACATACTGTTAATCCTAAAACTGGTTACGCACAAGAAAGTAATTTATTAAGTGCATCTGTAATTGCAGATTTAGATTGTGCAGATGTAGATGCGTATGCCACCGCATTTATGGCAATGGGATTAGAAAAAACAAAAAATTTCTTAAAGAAGAACAGTAAAATTAAAGCAATTTTATTGTATACAAATGAAAACGGAAATCTAGAAGAATACACCAATTATACCTACAAGTAGGTAGTGTTTTTCGGCTTTAAAATGACTATTTTTTTTTATATTGCACTCTAAAGTTCTCAATACCCAACATTTACTATGAAAAAACAATTGTTATCTATTTTTTTTGCTACCTTTTTTTGTAGCTTTTATGCCCAAAACAAATCTGAAATAGCCAAAGTATACATAAATAGGGCAAACAATGCTATTGAAGAGAGCATAGATTATAAAGAAGCTTTAGAGCTTTTTGAAAAAGCCATGAAATATATGGATACTGTAACAAAACCATCTGTTGCAGATCTAGGTGCAAAAATTTACTTTGAACTTGAAAATTACAGACAAGCGCAAAAATATTCGAAACAATATTTTCTACTAGCTAAAAATAAAAATTCAGAAACTTATCAGCAGCAATTAGAACTTTTTGTTACAATTGATGAAAAGTTGAAAGAGCAAATAGAAAGAGAAAGAATATTAGAAGAAGAAAGAATAAAAAAATCTAAAGAGCTTAAAAGAATAGATTCATTAAAATCTATTTGGAAAAAGACTTCTATGGATATGGCTTTAAAAGTAGACAGTGTTTACAATTTTAACGCTAACAATTATGCATTATTTTCTAAAGAAGGTAAGTATGGAGTTATAAATGATAAAGCAGAAATAATTTTAGAAGCCAAAGAATACTCAAATGCAATTAATTTTGCGGGTTATTTTTTATTACTGAATAAATCTAAAGAGGCAACTAAAATTTATAGTTTTAATACAAATAGCGGTACAGGTATTTTATTACCAAATCCATCTGACTTTAACGCGCTTTCTACACATTTTGGTAAGGTAATGTTGCCAAGAGAAAACGGAAGATTAATTACATATCCAAACAACTCATATGAACCTTTAGTTTTTGACTTAAATCAAGGTAAAATTGTTAAAATCTCTAATAAAGAAGATTTAATGAAAGATTTAAAAAAGAATGATGTTTTAAGAAAATATAATAAAGATGGTGAAGTAAAAGTAGATAAAGATTGGTATTTGTTTGGAGGTCATTTAGGTGGCGGAATTTACCCGCTATATGTAGAAGGAGATTATAATGTTAAAGCTTTTTTATGTTCTGTAGATGGTACAATGTTGTATGCTGATTCTAAGTACGATTATATTGGTTCTTTTCATGATAACAAAGCGCAAGCTGTAAAAGGAGATACTATTTCTTGGGTAAATCAAAACGGAACAAAAGTATCAAACGCAAAAGATAGTAAAGCAAATTATAAAGGAGATTCTAAAGTATTTAAAGTAGAAGATGGTGTTTATCAGATTCTTAAAAATGGAGTAATTATAAATGGAGATAAAAAACTAGAAAAATTACCAGAATATTTAAGGAAATTTCAGTAATCTCAATTATTTATAACATACAGGAAGAATTTCGTTCTTCATTAAACAAAATCGTTCTAGTTTTTCTGGAGCGATTTTTTTTGTATAATCAACTTCATCAACCTTAAAACCAATTGCACGCAGTTTATCAAAATAATCTCTTCCGTAAACTCTTACATGATCGTATTGACCAAATATTTTTGCACGTTCTTTTCTATCTGTTATAGTATCGTCTTCAAAAGTTTTTTCTCTTGATAAATCTTGCGGAATTTGAAAAATACCAAAACCACCTGGTTTTAAAACTCGATACAGTTCTTGCATCGCTTTAATATCATCAGGAATATGTTCTAAAACATGATTACAAAAAACAACATCAAATTCGTTATTTTCAAACGGTAAATCACAAATATCTGCTTTTACATCGGCAATTGGAGATTCTAAATCTGATGTTAAATAATTTAGATTTTCTTGTTTTCTAAAGATGTCTAAAAAACATTGTTCTGGTGCAATATGTAACACGTTAAGTTTTTCTTTAGAAGTGAAGAAATTAGTTTCATCCTTAAGAAAAAGCCACATTAAACGATGTCTTTCTAAAGAAAGAGTAGAAGGAGAAAGTGCATTTTCTCTCTGGTTTCCATATCCGTAAGGTAGAAATTTTTTAAAACTTCTACCATCAATAGGATCTGTAAAATTATCACCTTTTAAATACCAAGCTATAGTTGGTCTAACTAGATAGCTTGCTTTAATTAACCAAGGTCTAGGTATGGTGTTAAGTATGGTTTTAAATATAGACATTAACGGTTATTTACTGTCTAAATTCGTCTTCTTCTGTAGTTTCAATTCCTAAAGCTTCGTGTACATATTTAAATGTAGAAAGCAATTCTGGTTTTCCGTTTAGAATTGCAACATCGTGCTCAAAATGAGCAGATGGTTTGTCATCTAAAGTAGTAATTGTCCAACCATCAGAATGTTGTCTTATCTTTTGAGTTCCTAAATTTGTCATTGGTTCTATCGCTACAACCATTCCTTCTACAAACTTTTTTCCTCGTCCTCTTTTTCCGTAATTTGGCATTTCTGGGTCTTCGTGCATTTCTCTACCCAAACCATGACCAACAAGTTCTCTAACAACACCATAACCATGGTCTTCAGTAAATTTCTGAATCGCATAACCAACATCTCCCACTCTGTTACCAACTTTAAATTCTCTTATACCAACATACAAACTTTCTCTAGTTACGTCTAAAAGTTTTTTGGTTGCTGGTTCTATTTCGCCTACAGCAAAAGTGTATGCATGATCGCCATAAAATCCATTTTTTATTGCACCACAATCTATAGAAATAATATCGCCTTCTTTTAAAGGGTCTTTATTTGGAATACCATGAACAACTTGAGAGTTCGGACTCATACAAAGCGTGTTCGGAAAATCATATAATCCTAAAAAACCAGGAATAGCACCTTCTGCTCTAATAAATTCTTCTGCTAATTTATCTAAATATAAAGTTGAAACACCTGGCTTAACTTCTTTGGCAAGCATACCTAATGTTTTAGAAACTACTAATGCACTTTCGCGCATAATTTCTATTTCTTCTTTGGTTTTAATCTTTATCATGTTAAAAAAATTGAACCACAAAGTTAGTATAATTTAAGTAATTTGTAGACTGATTTTGTTATTTGAAAAAAGAGAAAAAACCTTTTTTCTTTTTAGGTTCTGGTTCGTGGTTAAAAATTTGCTTGTAAACTTGTGTCCAACCAATAAAACCACCCACATTTCTATCGTCTATAAATATGTCGGCGTTAATTTTTCTACTGTATTTTTCGTCATAAATTTCTTCTGGATAACTTTTGTTAACAGCATAAAATTCAATTCCGTTTTCTTTACAAAAAGCCACAGCTTCAGTTAATCTAGAGCCACTTCTATATGTCCATAAGATTAACCTAAAACCTTCTGCTTGAAGTTTTCTTAAGGTTTCGAAAGCAAAAAGTTGTGTTTTTCCTATTTTAGGATAACCATCTTCTACAATAGTACCGTCAAAATCTACAGCAATAATTAAATTATTGTTTTTCATTTATTTACTTCTGTCGTAAGAATGTTTATATGGTTTGTTTGTAACTATTTTAAGAATATCTTTTTCTAAAGTTTGTCTTGCATATTCTACATAACGCCCAACCTCTTTATCATTTTTATAAAAAATAAATGTTGGCACTCTTATAATATTAAAGCCTTCTTGTAAATTATCTGGTGTTCTTTTAGAACGATTAACGGTGATAAGCTCTACATTTTTAAGGTTGAAATTTGCCATTTCTAGTATTTTATAAAAACGCGGTGTTTCTCTTTTACTATCGCCACACCAAGTACCCATAAAACCTTTAATTTTATATCCTTTTAAAGCACTTTTTAAAGCTTCTATAGTTGCTGCGTCTGGTTTATAAGACTCATAATTTTTTGTAAACCAAGCATTGTAAGGTGCTTGGTTGAAAGATTCTTTGTTAGCAAAGCCAATTAAATTGCCTTTATTGTTTTTTTTAGCTGTAATTTCTTGTTGTGCACTGCAAGAACTTAATGCAATTACAAAAAATAAGAGTAAAATTTTTTTCATTGTATTTGTTTTCGATTCTATAATAAAGAGTTTTGTGTCATTTCTTCTGGTTGTGCTACACCCATTAATTCTAAAATTGTAGGTGCTACGTCTCCCAATATACCGCTTTTTATAGACTTTATCTCTTTATCAATTAAAACAAAAGGTACAGGGTTAGTAGTGTGCGCTGTGTGAGGTGAACCATCAGGGTTCATCATTGTTTCACAATTACCATGATCTGCAATTAATAAAATAGAATAATCATTTTCTAAACCAGTTTCTATAACTTCTTTTGCACAAGCATCTACAGCTTCACAAGCTTTTATTGCTGCTTCCATAATACCTGTATGGCCAACCATATCTCCGTTTGCAAAATTTAAGCAAACAAAATCTACTTCACCTTTTTCTAAATCTTCACACAAAGCATCTTTTAATTCATAAGCAGACATTTCTGGTTTTAAATCGTAAGTAGCTACTTTAGGTGAGTTTCTTAAAATTCTAGATTCACCTTCAAAAGGAGCTTCTTGGCCACCAGAAAAGAAAAAAGTTACGTGAGGATATTTTTCTGTTTCGGCAATTCTAATTTGCTTTTTACCAGCTTTTGATAAAACTTCACCCAATGTGTTTTTAATATTATCGTTATTATAAATTACATTTATTCCTTTAAAGTTTTCGTCATATAAAGTAATGGTTGTATAGTATAAGTCTAATTTTTTCATTCCGAATTCCGGAAAATCATTCTGCGACAGCGCATTTGTTAATTCTCTTCCTCGATCTGTTCTATAGTTAAAAAACAAGACAACATCTCCTTCTTTAATTTTTGCTTTCGGATTACCGTTGTTATCTGTAGCAATTATTGGTGTATGAAATTCATCTGTAATACCAGCCTCATAATTTGCATTCATTTCAGCAAGAACATTTGTTGTTTTTTTACCAATTCCGTTTACAACACCATCATAAGCTTCTTTTACGCGTTCCCATCTGTTGTCTCTATCCATAGCATAATAACGCCCAGTTACAGAAGCCAATTCTCCTGTACTTTCTTTCATGTATTCTTGAATATCATTTATAAAAAACGTACCAGATTTAGGATCACAATCTCTACCATCTGTAAATGCATGTAAGTAAACATTTTCTACTTGATTTTCTTTAGCGACATCTAAAATTCCTTTTAAATGATTAATATGTGCATGAATTCCTCCGTTAGAAACCAAACCAAGTAAATGCACGTCTTTATTATTTTCTTTTGCAAAGTTAAAAGTGTCTAAAAGCACTTTTTCTTTACCTAAAGTTTTTTCTTCTACAGCTTTGTTAATTCTAGCTAAATTTTGATATACAATTCTACCTGCACCCAAATTCATATGTCCAACTTCAGAATTACCCATTTGACCTTCTGGCAAACCAACATGCAAGCCGTCTGTTCTTAATTCTGCATGCGGATATTTGTCATACAAACTATTAATATAAGGTGTTTTTGCGTTGTATATTGCAGATACTTTTGGGTCTTGAGTTATTCCCCAACCATCTAAAATCATTAAGATTACTTTCTTGTCCATTTTTCTAAAATTATACAGTAAAAATAAGAAAGTTTTTTGTCTTCTTATTAAGTTTTTACGAAACCGATACCGTAAAACTACTAGTATTATTCTTGCTTTTTTTCAATTGTAATATTATTCAGATTAAAAAAAGAAATTTTCATGAAATAGAAATAAAGAATTACTATTTTAATCCGTAATTTTGTAAGAATAATTCAATAAATAGAAGAATATGCAGTTTCAATTGAATGATGTCACAAAAAAGTTACCAAAACACTTACATAAGTTTGTAGTTAAGCAGCCTTATGAAGAATATACAGCACAGAACCAAGCAGTTTGGCGCTATGTTATGAGAATTAATGTTGATTATTTAAGTAAAGTTGCACATAATTCTTACATAAAAGGTTTAGATAAAACAGGGATTTCTACAGAAGTTATACCACATATGGAAGGTATGAATCGTATTTTAAAAGATATTGGTTGGGCTGCAGTTTCTGTAGACGGATTTATTCCGCCAAATGCTTTTATGGAATTTCAGGCATACAATGTTTTGGTAATTGCATCAGACATGAGAACTATAAATCATATAGAATATACGCCTGCGCCAGATATTATTCATGAAGCAGCTGGTCATGCTCCAATTATTGCAAATCCAGAATATGCTGAGTATTTAAGAAGATTTGGAGAGATAGGATGTAAAGCAATTTCTTCTGCTAAAGATTATGAAATGTATGAAGCAATTCGTTTGTTGTCTATTTTGAAAGAAGATCCAAATTCTACAGAAAAAGAAATTACAGAAGCGCAAGAAAAAGTAGAGTATCTGCAAGAAAATATGGGTGAATTATCTGAAATGGCACAGATAAGAAACTTACACTGGTGGACTGTTGAGTACGGATTGATTGGATCTTTAGAAAATCCTAAAATTTATGGAGCTGGTTTACTTTCTTCTATAGGAGAAAGTGCATGGTGTATGAAAGAAGAAGTTGTTAAAAAACCATATTCTATAGAAGCTGCTAATATTAATTTTGATATTACAAAACCACAACCTCAACTTTTTGTAACTCCAGATTTTGCTCATTTAAGTTTAGTTTTAGAACAATTTGCCAATAAGATGGCAATTAGAAAAGGAGGTTTATCTGGTTTAAGAAAATTGATAGAATCTAAAAACCTTGGAACGATTGAGCTTAGTACGGGTATTCAAGTTTCTGGCGTTTTTACAAATGTTATTGCAGACGAAAATAACAAGCCAATTTATTTTCAAACAACAGGGCCAACTGCTTTGTCTAATAGAGATAAAGAGTTGATTGGTCATGGAATCGAAACGCATGCAGATGGTTTTGGTAGCCCAATAGGGAAATTAAAAGGAATTAATATTCCTATAGAAAATATGAGTCCTAGAGATTTAGAAGCTTACCAAATCTATGAAGGTAAAACAATTACTTTAGAGTTTGAAGGCGGTTTAAAAGTAATAGGAAATGTAATTACAGGTACCAGAGATTTAAAAGGAAAAATATTAATAATTTCTTTTGAAAACTGTACAGTTACCCATAATGATAAGGTTTTATTTCAACCAGAATGGGGTGTTTACGACATGGCTGTGGGTAAAGAAGTTGTATCGGCTTATGCTGGTGCAGCAGATATCAATTCTTTTGAAGATACAAGTGAAGTTTCTAAAACAAAAACACATAAAATTAAGTATTCTGATAATCAGAAAAGATTATATGGTTTATACGATAGTGTAAGAGAAATTAGAAATACAAAAAATGTAACAGAACAAAAAATTGAATCTATTTATAATGACCTTTTAAATAATTACAAAAATGATTGGTTATTGCTTTTAGAGCTATATGAATTAGCAAAAACATCTAAATTAGATATTCAAGAAAAGATTCTAAAATCTTTAGAGGTTTTAAAAAGTAATAATAGTTACACAAAATTGATAGAAAATGGTTTAGCTTTGTGTCATTAATCAAAATAACAACATAACATGGGCTTATTTAGCATGTTTAAAAGAAATGATATGAGTGCAGAAATTAAAGAATATTTACAAAACGATGCCGTAATTTTAGATGTTAGAACTGTAGAAGAATGGAATGAAGGACATATAGAGTCTTCTAAACACATTGTTTTAAATTTAATTCCGTTAGAAATAGAACAAATAAAATCATGGAACAAACCTGTAATTACAGTTTGTAGAAGTGGAGGTAGAAGTGGGCAAGCAGCTCAGTTTTTAGCTCAAAACGGAGTTGATGTTATAAATGGCGGACCTTGGCAAAATGTAGCAAAAGAGCTATAAAAATCTATTTACCAAACCCTTTTCTTCTACGCTTACGTAATTTCAAATAAATTATGTAAGTGTGTTTTATTTTTCTAATAATTGCAAAAATACCACCAAGCATTGCACCTACAAATGCTCCCATAGTTAAAGCATCTAAGTTTTGACCGGTAATTAAGCGTTTTAAAACGAAAGTAATAATACCTATTAGAATTAATACAAAAAAGACTTGTAATTTAGATTTAGATAAGTGTGCATAAATTCCGCCCAAACCACCAGTAATTATTGCTGTGGCGGTAATCTTAGTTAAAAATAATTCTATTAATTCGCTTGTAGTTGGTTGTATAATTGCAGAAACAAAAATACCAACCAGTGCACCAGAAATTAAACCTGTAATAATTTTTCTAATCATACTTTTAGTAATTATTTTACCTAAAATTTAAAGGTACAAAATATTAATGTACTAAATTAAGTTTCTTTTTTGTGCTTTTAAAACAGCTTCTACCTTGCTATGTACTTGTAGTTTCTTGTATATGTTTTCGATATGTTTTCTTACTGTTGCTGGAGAAATAATTAAATTGTCTGCTATTAAATTATAATTTAAACCTGTACTAAGTTGCACTAAAATTTCTATTTCTCTTTTAGATAATTTATAATTTTTGTTAGCGATATTTTTAGGTTCAGGTAAATTTGTATTTCTTAATAAATTTAATGTTTTTAGAGCTATACTTGGTGTCATTGGTGCGCCACCTTTAATCACTTCTACAATACTTTTGTGTAAGATTTCTGGGTTTGTTTCTTTTAACAAATAGCCGTTTGCACCCGATTTTATTGCTTTAAAAATATAATCATCATCATCTAAAACGGTTAGCATAATTATTTTTATCTGAGGATATTTGTTTTTAACCAATTCAGTTGCTTTTATACCATTCATTTCTGGCATTTGAATATCCATTAAAATAACATCTATGTTATGATTTTCTTCTAATTTATCAATTAATTCAGCACCATTTTTGGCATCAAATTTTACAGTAATATCATCAAAAAAAGATAGTTTTTCTTTAATTGCTTTTGTTAAAAAATAATTGTCTTCTGCAATACAGACCTTTAAACTCATAGTTTATTTTATTATCGATGTAAAATGTATTTAAATAACATGTTTCTTATAAATCATTTGGCGTGTTTTTTTGAATTAAAGCCTTAATTTCTGTACCAGAATTTAGTTTGGAAATAATTTTGATTTTTCCACCAATTTCGCTTATTCTTTTTTCCATGTTACTTAAACCACTGCCTAAATTTACTGTATTTACATCAAAACCAATTCCGTTATCGATTACAGAAATCTCAAAAGTATTTTGTTTTTTATCGAGTTTAATTTCAATTTTAGAGGCATTTGCATACTTTATTGCGTTGTTAAGGGCTTCTTGTATCACCCTAAATAAATTCATGCCTTCTAAAGAGGTAAAAGCTTCACTTTTATCGATGTTAAAATCTATAGAAAACTCTATGTTTTTTGTGGCGATTTTTGCTTTTTCTATAAAAGATAGAATTCTGGCATGCAGATCTTCCGCATTAATTTCACTTTTATTCATTGCCCAAATAGTATCTCTTAATTGATGAATTGTATCACCTGTAAAAGAACTAATAGTCGATAATTTGTCTTTTAGTTTTTGATTTGCATCTTTAGAAATGTATTTTAAATTATCTATAGATGATATAATAAATGTAAGTTGAGAGCCAATATTATCATGCAAATCTCTAGAAATACGCAAACGTTGTTCTTGTAATCTGTTTTGTGTTTTTATTTTAGATAATGCATCTTTTAAATCTATTTCTTTTTGTAATTGGTTCTTTTTTAATTGATTTCTTTTGTAAACAGCGTAAAAAATAATCGCTAAAATTATAAATGCAGATGCCAAAAGAATTGCATATAAGTTTCTGTTCTTTAGAGCTAATTCTTTTTCTAAAAGTTCTTCTTTTTGTTTTGCAATCTCTTTTTCTTTTTTAGCAGTTTCAAATTTAATTTGCAACTCATTAATTTTGTTTGTTTTGGAAACATTATTAATAGAGTCTTTCATTTGAGTGAATTCTCTAAAATATTTTAAAGAATTTCTATAATCATTTAAAGAATCGTAAGATTTGTGAAGTAACTTTAATGCATATTTTTTAAGAGGAAAGTAGTTGTTATTTCTCGAAATCGTTAGCCCTTTTTCGAAGTTTATTATTGCATTTTGAAATTCTTTTTTTTGATAATAGAAATCACCATAGTACAAATATGAATCTGTAATGCCATAAACATCGTTTCTTTTTTTTCTAATATTAAATGCTGAATCTAGATATTTTTTAGCTATTACATATTTGCTCTGTTTTAAATAAACATTAGCAATGTTTGAAAAAGCAAAAGGGATACCAATTTTATCTTTAATTAATTTTGCCAACTTTAAAGATTTTTTATGAAAATATAAAGCGCTATCTATTTCTTTACTTAATGTTTTTAAAGAACCATAATTATTATAACCTTCTACTAGATTTTTTGATTTAGGATTTTTTTCTTCTAAAGTTAAAATACCTATATTCATGTATTTTAAAGCTTTATTTAAGTCTATATACTTTAATCTCCAACCAAGTTCGATGTAAGAAAAAGCATAATTATCTACATCATTATTATCATCAAATATGTTTGCTGCTTTTATTGTGTTTTCGATAGATAAATCATAACTAGAGGTGTAGTGATATGCTAATGATTGTAATCTGTAAGATTTAGCAATTAAATTATTATTTTTAGTAGATAATGCTACATCTGTTGCTTTTTTTGATAGTTTTAAAAGTTTCTTAGGATTTAAAACAGCTTGTTCAAAGTTTAAATCAAACACCAATTTTAAAAAATTTTCATTTGAAATGTTATTTTTTAATTCTAAAATGCTGTCTATCTTTTGCTTTTGTTGGCAATGAATATTATTATGAGTTAACAATATTAGTATAAAGTAAAACTTTCGCATTTGTTTGCTATTTTAAAATTTCAGTAATAGTAAAATCAATATTTAATAATTTAACTCTAATTGTATTTAACTTAATTTGAGTATTGTTATTTAATTCAGTTAAAGAAGGTTTTACTTTTTTTAAATTTTCTGAAATTATTTTTTCTTTTTCAATTTCTAAAAATAAATAATTTAATTCACTTGTAGATAGGGTTTTAAGTTTTAATAATGTTTTGTGTAACATCAATACCAAAATAATTGTTAAGGTAATTATAACGAATAATAAGAGTTTTGTAATAATTATCATGTATTGGTTGTTTTTAGTTTAAAAAGGAGATGACTGCAGTTTTACAAACTACAGCCATCTGTAACCCTAAAATACAATTGTTTATATTTTATATGAGTTACGGGAGGGATCTCCTAATTATTTTATTTTACTAAAAAAAGCATTTAATTGTTTGTCCATAAAAGTATTACAGGCAATATAAAATCCATTTGCAAATGCATCTGAATCTACGGTAATCCATTTTGCGTTTTTAGAAAATCGATCTTCTTTTGCATCTAAATAGTTTGAGAAAGAGGTAAAAGAGGTTGGAGTAAAAGAGCCTTGTTTTTGATAAGCTACAATTTTTTCTTTTTTCATTACACCACTTATTTCTGCATCATCTTTTAAAGTGCCGTTAAATTGAGTTTGAGATCCTAAACCGGCTTTACCATAAGAGAAAGAGATCATTGAGTTTATTGGATAAGTATCAACAGCTCCTTTTATTTTTACAGAACCAAAAAGTTTACCTAAAGTAGATTTTTTCTTTTTTAATTTTTGTGGTACTGTAATCACATAATCGTTTACCAATCTTAAATTTGTTTTAATTTTAACTTTAGCTGCACGTCCTTTCATCCAATCATTACCAGATTCAGAAAACATTACATTTAAATTTACATCAGCAATTATTACATCACCTAATTCTTTAGATAGTTTTGCTTGTATACCCAAACCACCTAATCCTAAGGCGCCTTTTTTCTTGTAATAAAAAGCATAGTTTTCTGGTGCACAAGTTATAACACCTGGTATGTTTTCTTTCATGAAAGGTCCGGTTGCTTTATTCCATTTTTCTAAAGATTTTGCTTTACCAGCTACATCCGCAGAAATTATTTCATAACCTTCACTTTTTAAACGTTGCTTAAAGTTTTCGAAGAGTTTGTTTGTTTTTGCTTGCATTTTATTTGCATCTACACCACTTAAACCTACTGCAGCTTTTGCGGTTGCACTACTTGTATTGCCTCCAATTCTTCCTCCGTTTCCGCCAGCTTTAAAGTCTATGGCTTCTTTATAGATTTCAAAATTTACATTAAAAGAATTGATGTATACTTTTTTTTGAGCCTTTTTCATTTTACTCAATCCGTATTTTTTACTTGTAATTTTTAAGTTATCTAAAGTTTGAGCATTAAATGTGAAGCTTAGACATAATGCCATAGATAAAAGGATAATTTTTTTCATTTTATAGTATTTTAAAGTTACGCTACAAAACTCATTAAAAGGCTTAGGTTTTACAATACGGCAAATGACGTATTTCTAAAAATTTAATTTATAACAACCTTTGTATCAACTAATTTTAAAAATATTATTATGAAAGTAATTACTAAAAGTGTATTGATTTTTTCTGTGTTAATTTGTTTGTGCTCATGCGAAAGTTTGTTTGGTGACGGTGAAGATGAATTTTCTTGTGATAAGAATGCTACTGTTATATTAAATGGAGATGAAAAATGTGCATATGCAAAATCTTTAGTAAAAGCAGGTCGACTACAAATAGGATTTGGCTATTCCACAGGAGCAGTTGATTTATTAATTAATGAAGAAAATCTTAAAGAAAACGTTACGTATACATATGCCAAAGGAGAAGTAACTGTTTGGTTTAATAATTTAAATAAAGTAAAATCTGGCTTGTTTATGATTACCAAATTAGACGAAGAGAATAGAAAAATGTCTGGTCAGTTCGATTTTAATGCCGAAAGCAATAATAATAGTCAGGCTTTTGATTATGCAATTAGCGCAAGATTTACAGATGTAAGTTATTAAAATTTAAAAAAAAGGTAGGGTAAATTATAATTGAGTTGTTTTACTAATAGATAATAGAAATTATGTATTAGAATTTATAAATTTTTAAATTATGAAAACAATCAAATTAATAGCAACATTTACCGCTCTTTTTACAATCGGATTTTTAAATGCTCAAGAACAAAAAGAACAGCAATTAGAAAATAAAGAATTGTCTAAATCTGCTTATTATCAAAAAAGAGCGAAGGAGGATGCCAAATTCGAACAACAATATGAGGCTAAATCTAAAAAAGATGAAAAACAATTCTGGAAAGAACAAAAAGCCTACGAAAAAGAGTTAAAGAAAAAAGACAAAGAAGCGTATGATGCCTATATGCAAGGTAAAAGAGATGCTTATGCAGAACATTACAATCACTGTGATTCACATTGTCATCATGGTTATTATTACCACAATCATACAAGATATTATTACAGTTACGAGTATAGAAGTCAACCAAGACATAGAACACGAACAAGTGTAAGAGTTGGTGTGCCAAGAGTAAGAATTGGATTATTTTAATTAATTAAAAGCTTATCGAGCATAGTTTTCGGTAAGCTTTTTTAAAATTTAATAAAAGGAAGTTTTTTAGTTAACTGTGCTTTTTTTAAATGCAAGTTTTTTAAAAACTTTTGATGTTCTTCAGAAGCTCCATTAAAAGGTCTGTGTGCAATTCCTCGCTGAATTGTTTCAACATCTTTCATAATTGGTTTAGAATCTTCAGAAAACCAGGTTGCTGTAAATTTTTCCCAAATATAATTTATTGCCATATTATTCGGATGAATCATATCTTCACTATAAAAACGATAATCTCTCAATTCATCTACTACAATTTCATAGGAAGGGAAATAATACGAATTCATATAAGAATTTACGGTAGCATGAACCGCACTAATTAAATGCGCTTTACTTCTGTTGTTTTCTACAAAACCATCTTTTAAATGTCTAACCGGTGAAACTGTAAAAATAATGTTAGCATTTTTATTAATTGATTTTATTAGAGAAGTTATCTTTTTTAAAGTTGAGGTAATTTCATCAACAGAAAGTAAATCTTTAGAAAATTTTTTCTGCGGAATTTTATGACAATTTGCTACAATACAATCATTTTCTAAATAACGATATACCCAAGAAGTACCTAGTGTTACAAGAATATGAGATGCATTTTCTAAATAACTTTTAGTGCTTTTTAAAGCTAAATTTAAGTTGTCTAAAAGCGTTTTTTTATCCGAAGCACTTAAACTTGAGTGTGCATCAAAACAATGCCACCTTTCGTTGTTGTAAACCAATTCGTTTTCGGTGTAGAATTTACTGTTGATAGCTCTAGAAATTAAATTTTCTATTGCCTTCGGATGAAATAAAATTCCAAATGGATTTTGCTGTGTTTGAAACTTATAAAAAGCAAGTTTATTACCAATGTTTTCTGAAAAACAAGAACCAATTAAAAGTGCTTTAGAATGATAAGAAATAAGATTGTTATCTTCTCTTTTAATTGGTATTTGCGTCTGAAAAATCATTTATACTAAATAATCTTTTGCTTTGTCTAATGCTTTCGGTATTCCACCTGGGTTTTTACCACCAGCAGTTGCAAAAAAGTTTTGGCCACCACCGCCACCATGAATTAATTTACCTAATTCTCTAACAACCTTACCAGCATCGTAACCGCGTTCTTTTGCTAATTCTTTAGAAATGTAACAAGTTAACATCGCTTTGTCTTTTGAAGGAGCAGTTGCAAACAATAAAAATAAATTGTCTAGATCTTTACCTAAGCTAAAAGCTAAGTTTTTTATTCCGTTTGCATCTAAATCTACTTTTGTAGCTAAAAATTGCACTCCATTAATTTCTTGAAGATTGTTCTTAATTTCTCCTGATAAATTTTGCGCTTTTTCTTTTAATAGTTGCTCTATTTGTTTTTGTAGCGATGCATTATCTTCTTGTAATTTTAAAACTGCTTTTACGGGTTCTTTAGCGTTGTTAAGTAAGTCTTTAATTTCGAATAAAGTTTTGTTATTTTCAGAATAGAAATCTTTAACAGCATCATTAGTAATTGCTTCTATTCTTCTAATTCCAGAGGCAACAGCGCCTTCAGATTTAATTTTGAAATGCCATATGTCTCCGGTGTTTTGTACATGTGTACCACCACATAATTCTACAGATTTACCAAATTTAATAGCTCTAACAGTATCACCATATTTTTCTCCAAACAATGCCATTGCACCATCATCTAAAGCTTGTTGCATTGGTATATTCCTTTTTTCTACTAAAGGTAGTTTACCAGAAATACGCGCATTAACAAAATCTTCTACATCGCGTAATTCATCCGCAGTTAACTTAGAAAAGTGAGAAAAATCGAAACGTAAATATTTAGAATGCACAGCAGAACCTTTTTGCTCTACATGAGTTCCTAAAACTTCTCTTAAAGCTTGATGCAATAAATGTGTTGCTGTATGATTACATTCTGTTCTGTAGCGTTGTTTTTTATCTACAACAGCTTTAAAACTCTCGTTTAAATGCTTTGGTAAATTTTTGGTAAAATGTATAATTAAGTTGTTTTCTTTTTTAGTATCTAAAATATAAACAACATCACCGTGTGTATCTTCTAAATATCCTTTATCACCAACTTGTCCTCCGCCTTCAGGATAAAAAGGTGTTAAATTGAAGACTAATTGAAACATTTCGCCATCTTTTTTAGAGGTTACTTTTCTATACTTAGTTAGCTTTACATCAGCTTCTAAATAATCGTAACCAATAAATTCTTCTTCTTTGTCATCAATTAAAACTACCCAATCTTCTGTAGAGCTTTCGCTTGCAGCTCTAGATCTATTTTTTTGTTTCTGAAGTTCTTCTTTAAAACCGTTTTCATCTAAAGTATAGCCTTTTTCGGATAAAATTAAAGCAGTTAAATCAATAGGAAAACCAAAGGTATCATACAATTCGAATACTTTTTCACCAGAAATTTCTTTGGATTTAGAAGCATCAATAATTCCGTCTAATAAAAGCAATCCTTTGTCTAGAGTTTTTAAGAAAGAAGCTTCTTCTTCTCTAATTACATTTTCTATTAATTGTTTTTGGGCTTTAATTTCTGGAAAAGCTTCTCCCATTTTATTGCTTAAAACTTCTACAAGTCTATAAATAAAAGGATCTTTTTTATTTAAAAACGTAAATCCGTATCTAATAGCTCTTCTTAAAATTCGACGAATAACATAACCTGCACCTGTATTACTTGGTAGTTGGCCATCTGCTATTGAAAAAGCAACCGCTCTAACATGATCTGAAATTACACGAGTTGCAATGTCTTGTTTTTCGTTTTTTCCGTAAGTTGTATTTGTAATAGTCCCAATTTCGCTAATAATTGGTTTAAAAACATCTGTGTCGTAGTTAGATTGTACATTTTGCAAAACCATGCATAAACGTTCAAATCCCATACCTGTGTCTATATGTTTGTTTGGTAATTCTTCTAAAGTTCCGTTTGCTTTTCTATTGAACTGCATAAAAACTAAGTTCCATATTTCTACAACATGCGGATGATCTTCATTTATTAAAGTTCTACCATCAACTTTTGCTTTTTCTTCTGCAGAACGAATATCTACATGAATTTCAGAGCAAGGTCCACAAGGTCCTTGTTCTCCCATTTCCCAAAAGTTATCTTTTTTATTTCCTTTTAAAATTCTGTCTTCATCTATATATTGTTTCCAAATATCGTAGGCTTCGGTATCTAATTTTAAATTGTCTTTATCGTCAGAGCCTTCAAAAACGGTAACATATAAAATGTCTTTATCAATTTTATAAACTTCGGTTAATAATTCCCAAGCCCAAGCGATAGCTTCTTTCTTAAAATAATCTCCAAAAGACCAATTACCCAACATTTCAAATAATGTGTGATGATAGGTGTCGTAGCCAACTTCTTCTAAATCATTATGTTTACCAGAAACCCTTAAACATTTTTGCGAATCTGTAATTCTGGTACTTTTAGGCGAGCCATTGCCCAAGAAATACTCTTTAAAAGGTGCCATTCCAGAATTTACAAACATTAAAGTTGGGTCGTCTTTAGTTACCATGGGTGCAGACGGCACAATAAGGTGAGATTTATCTTTAAAAAAGTTTAAAAATGTAGCACGAATATCTTGAGATTTCATAAAGAAAGAAGTTTCTAGATTGGTTATTATATGTTAATATATCTATAAAACAACTGTTTTAAAAAGCAGTTGTAAAACATTTTGTAAATTAGCGAGTTCTTAAAAGTGAAATTTTAACTAAAATCAAATTTAAGAAAACAAAAATAGTACATTTACAATTATGGCAAAAGTAAAATATTATTACGATGCAGATACACTTTCTTACAGAAAAATTGCTGTTAAGAAAAGTGATTACTACAAGAAAACAATATTTGTTTTTTTAGCTATTTTATTAAACGGATTTATAGGTTTTATAGTGTTTAGCCAATTTATCATGTCGCCAAATGAAAGAGCCTTAAATAGAGAAAACGAAAATTTACAGTTAAATTTAGAATTATTATCTAAAAGAGTAGAAGAAAGTTCTACAATTTTAGCCCAGTTACAAGAAAGAGATAACAATATTTATAGAGTTTATTTTGAAGCTAACCCAATACCAGAAGAACAAAGAAAAGCAGGTTTTGGTGGTGTAAACAGATATAAAAGTTTACAAGGTTACGACAACTCTAAACTAATAACAGATTTAACTAAAAACGTAGATATTTTATCGAAACAGCTTGTAGTGCAATCTAAATCTTTAGACGAAATTGTTGTTTTAGCAAAAGAAAAAGAGAAAATGTTGGCAGCAATACCAGCAATTTTACCTGTAAAGTTAGTAGATTTAACAAGAATGGCTTCTGGTTATAAATGGAGAATGCATCCTATTTTAAAGATTCGTAAATTTCATAAAGGAATGGATTTTACCGCACCAGTTGGTACACCAATATACGCTTCTGGTAACGGTAAAGTTATTAGAGCAGAAAGAAGTGCTACTTTTGGTAAAGTTATTTATATAGATCATGGTTATGGTTATAAAACCATTTATGCTCACATGAGTAAAATGAAAGCTAGAAAAGGTCAAAAGGTAAAACGTGGCGATTTAATTGGTTATGTTGGTAATACAGGTAGATCTGTTTCTGCACATTTGCATTATGAAGTTCATAAAAATGATAGAGCTGTAAATCCTATTAATTTTTACTACGGAGATTTAACTCCAGAAGAGTTTGCTGCAATGCAAAAAGCGGCAGAAGAAGAAGGACAATCTTACGATTAAAATCGCTATAAAATGCATATAGATTTACCAGAAAAGCGTTACTACAAAATAGGTGAAGTTGCCAAAGCATTCGATGTAAATACGTCTTTAATTCGTTTTTGGGAAAAAGAATTCGATATTATTAAACCCAAAAAAAACGCAAAAGGTAACCGACTTTTTACTGCGGATGACATTAGTAATTTTAAACTAATTTTTAATTTAGTAAAAGAAAGAGGATTTACTCTAGAAGGTGCAAAACAAAAATTAAAAAAGAATCCGGATTCTACAATTTACAATCACGAAATTATTAGTAGATTAGAAAGTGTAAAAGCAGAATTGATTAAAATTAAAAATCAGTTGTAACACTTTTAACTTTTACGTGTCTAACAATTATATAAAGCAAATAACTACTTTATATTCTTAAGAATATTAGGTAAATTTGTAGAAATCGATTAAAAATCAACTAAAAAAACTTTAAAAAATAGAAATTATGAAAAAATGGTTAGTACCAGCAATTGTTATATTAGTAATAGTAATTGGTGTTTATAAATGGGGTGTAGGTTTTAATAATACAGCAATAGAATTAAACGAAAGTGTTTCAGAATCTTGGGCAAATGTAGAAACGTCTTACCAAAGAAGAAACGATTTAATTGGTAACTTAGTAAACACTGTGCAAGGTGCAGCAGATTATGAAAGAGGTACTTTGGTAGAGGTAATCGAAGCAAGAGCAAAAGCAACTTCTGTAAATATCGATCCTTCTAACATAACACCAGAACAACTGGCACAATTTAATAAAGTACAAGGAGGTTTAAGTGGTGCTTTAAAAAGTTTATTGGTAACTGTAGAAAGATATCCAGAGTTAAAAGCGAACGAGAACTTTTTAAAATTACAAGATGAATTGGCAAGTACAGAAAACCAAATTCTAACTGCAAGAACTCGTTTTAATGAGAAAATAAAACCTTATAACAATCACGTTAAGAAATTTCCTAATTCAATTTTAGCAGGTTGGTTTAATTTTGAAGGGAAACCATATTTTCAAGCAGAAGCAGGTGCAGAAAAACCAGTTAAAGTAGATTTTAGTAAAAAATAAAAGATGTCTAAAGTAGAAGAATTTCTTACACCAGCAGAAGAAAAAGAAATTATTTCTGCTATTAGAACTGCAGAGTCAAATACTTCTGGTGAAATACGTGTTCATATCGAAGCTACTTCAGATAAAGAACATTACAAAAGAGCGCTAGAAGTGTTTCATCTCTTAAAAATGGATAACACTAAAGATGCCAATGCTGTATTAATTTATGTGGCAGTTAAAGATCATAAATTTGTTATTTACGGTGATAAAGGTATTAATGATGTTGTGCCTAAAAATTTCTGGGATACTACAAAAGATGTAATTCAAAATCAATTTAAAAAAGGAAACTTTAAGCAAGGTCTTGTAGATGGTATTTTAAAAGCTGGTTTAGAATTGCAGAGTCATTTTCCTTGGCAAACAGATGATATTAACGAATTACCTAACGAAATTTCTAAATAATCAATTTCTTGAAAGCATTTAAAAACATCGGTTTTCTTCTTTTATTTTTTGTAACTCAAATTTCATTTGGGCAATTTACCATACCAGAAATTCCTAAAGAACAAACAAGTGTTTACGATTATGTAAACTTATTAACTGCTAGCCAGAAAACGAATTTAGAAAATAAACTAGTACGTTATTCAGATTCAACATCAACACAAATTGTTGTTATTGTAATAGAGTCTACAAAAAATGAAAGTATTGGTATCTTGGCTCCTAAATGGGCTCAAAAATGGGGAATTGGTCAAGAAAAAGAAGACAACGGTATATTAATTTTACTTGCCGAAAAAGACCGTAAAATTTGGATAGCACCAGGTTATGGTATCGAACCAATTTTAACCGCTGGTATTGTTGGTGAAATTACAAGAAATGTAATAATACCAGAGTTTAAAAGAGGGAATTTTTACGAAGGATTAGACAAAGGTTCTGATACTATTTTTCAATTACTAAACGGAGAATATAAAGGAACTCGAAAAAACAAATCGAAAGGTTTTGATCCAGGAATTTTTTTCTTCATCCTAATTGTCATCATCTTTTTTATTATAATCTCAAGAGGTAATAAAAATAATAGAGGTGGCGGCAACAGGCATAGAAGAGGTTCTTTAGCAGATACAATTTTTGATACCATTATATTAAGCAATGCCGGTAGAGGTGGCGGAAGCTTTGGAGGCGGTTTTGGCGGTTCTTCTGGTGGTGGAAGTTTCGGCGGAGGCGGCTTTGGAGGCGGTTTCGGTGGCGGTGGCTTTAGTGGCGGTGGAGCAGGAGGAAGTTGGTAACAAGCTACTAAAGATTATTTTAGTTATCATAATTTAAATACTTACAAAACAGAACACTTAATTTTTATTTAAAAAATTTAAGTGTTTTTATTATTTTCAATAATTCTAAAAGCAAAAATAAATGAAGAAAATAGTTTCGATATTTAGTTTTTTAATTTTGATGAGTTGTCAGAATTTTGGGCAATTAAATATAATTTCAGATTTACCAAAAACTTTAAGTGAAGTTTCTGGTACAGAAATAGTACCGAAATCTGATTTAATTTGGATGATAAATGATGGTGGAAATAAACCAACTTTGTTTGGCTTAAACGCTAAAGGAAAAATTAAAAAGGAAATTTATATTAAAGCTAAAAATCACGATTGGGAAGATTTAGCTTCGGATGAAAATGGAACTATTTACATTGGAGATTTTGGAAATAATTTAAACAAAAGAAAAAATTTATCGATTATAATAGTTGAACAAAATGAATTGGACGAAAAAAATGCAGAGGTAGATGAAATAGAGTTTGAATATCCAGATCAGAATAAATTCCCGCCAAAAAAGAAAGATCGCTACTTCGATACAGAAGCTTTTTTTTACTATAATAAGAACTTATATATTCTAACAAAAAGTAGAGTGAAAGGTGATTATGGTAAAACAACTTTATATAAGATACCTGCTAAAAAAGGAACTTACACAGCAGAAATAGTAGATGATTATGAAAACTGTAAAGATTTAGAATGCTGGATTACTTCTGCGGATATTTCACCTAACGGAAAAAAAGTTGCAGTTTTATCTCAAAGAAATATCTTAATATTTTCTAATTTTAAAGGGGATAAGTTTCTTTCTGGAGATGTGAAAAAGATAAATTTAACTTATCGATCTCAAAAAGAAAGTATAACTTTTAAAGACAATAACACGTTACTTATTTCAGATGAAAAAGCGCATGGTACTGGTGGTAATTTATACGAATTAAAGCTTTAAATAAAATATAGTAAACTAAATTTATAAAATATTAATGCCCAACCTAAGCATAAAAACAATCCTCCTAAAGGAGTAATTGGTCCTAAGAATTTCATTTTTTTATTTTTAGCTGAAGAAATTACCAATCCATAAATAGAAAATGAAAATAAAATTACACCAATTATAAAAGCGTAAACTATGTAATTATCTATAGACAATTCGCTGTTTAGTTTAAATCCTAAAAATAGTAAAACAATGGCGTGATACATTTGGTATTTTACACCTGTTTCAAAGCTTTGTAATTGTTCTTCTGATAATTTCTTTTTTAATAAATGCGCCCCAAAAGCCCCAAATATTATTGCTAATAATCCAAAAAAACTTCCAAATAAAATTGCTGTGTATATCATAATTTAAAAATCGAAACCTAAACTAAAAGTAATTCTAGAGCCTTCATTACCATCAAAAACACCAATACTTGTGGTTAACATATCTGCAGCGTTTAAAAATAATCCGCCTCCAAAAGAAGTATTCGGTTTAGAAGATGGGTTTGGTTGCACTGTTAAAGAAGTTGGGGTTCCCCACACTTTACCATAATCAAACCCAGAATAAATACCAATATTAATAGGTAAAATAGCAGTTCTTAAATTACTTATATTATACCTAAGATCTGTTGTGTGGTAAAAAGCATTTTTACCTGTAAATCGCTCGTTTCTATAAGCTCTCATACCTTCATTACCTCCAATAGACGCTCCTTGATAAAATTGAAAATCGTTGCCAAAAATAAAATGCCCGTCTACTTTTGATGCCAATACAAGTTTACCATTCGGAATTAATTTATGCGTAATTCCTAAAGAAGTGGTAGCGTATGAAAAATTACTTTTATTACTTAAATTACCTGTAAAGCCTATAAGAGCATTAAATTCTACACCTAAAGTAGGAAATGCAGGATTGTCTGAGTGTTGGTAATAGTAACCAGCTTCTGTATTTATAAAGTTTTGAGCTTTAAACAAATCGTTACCCGCGGCATATTGTGTTTCTAAAAACCTACCTGAAGTTCTTTCAATGTCAAAACTTTGAAAACTTGCAGAAGCTGTAAATTTTGCACCCAAATCACCTCTCCATTTTAAAAATGCACCAGCTTGTAGTTTTCTAATTTTTACTCGATTATAATCTCTATTTACAGTTCCGTTTGGTTCTAAGTTTATAGAATTGTTACCAAATCCAAAAAAGTTAGTAGCATAATTAGGACTGTTAAATTCTGCATTAAATCCTAAGTTAAAACGGTCTAAAATATTGGCAAACTCGCCGTTATATTTTATTTCTAAACCTTGTGTTGCAAATACATAGTAACCTTCTATAACGTGTTTTCTTGTAAACGGATTTCTTTCGAAACCATTTACCAAACGTGTATTTTTAATCCCTAGTTTAACTCCGTCATCTGGATTGTAACCAATTGCAGGAGAAACTAAATTACTTTTACTTCTTAATTTTTTATAATTGTATGTGTTGGTCTTATAATCGTCTGTGATTTTTTTATTGATATTCTTAGTTATAAAGGTGTTTTTTTTAGTTTTATAATCATAAACCTTAATAAACTTTTTAGTTTTTATGTCGTAAATATCGTTGTTTAATCCTCCGATTAATTTAATTTTTATCGGGTCAATGCCAGATGGACCGCTAACAACAAACCTGTCATCATCATCTAAACCATATACCCAAATATCTTTTGTAACATCTTTTTTATATCTCCTTTTATGAAAAATATCTGCTTTCTTACCGTCTTTTATTCTATAACCTATAATTTCTGTATCTCCGTTTACAAATCTGTTTATTTCAAACCAATCATCTTTATGAGTACCTGTTACTACTTGAAATTTGTTTAAGTGACTAAAATACTTATCCGATATTTTTTGTAGATTTTTTCTTCGCCCTTTTAGTTTTCTCTTGATGTCGTCGATTGCATTTCCTCTAACTTCTTTCGGGAATTTAGAAAACGCACTTTCTATAACTTCATCTGTAATTTGATTTTGAATTATTTGTACTTCTCTATCCCAATCTGCTTTGTTAGATTCTCTAATTAACCTCATATCTAAAGGATATGCAGATAAACTAAAATGGGCCGGATTTTTGATATCTTCTTCGTAAGATCGCATCCCTTTTAAAGCAGGAATGATACTTGTAATTGTGTTCATTAAAAAACCATCACTAAAAACAGAAAAAGCTTGATCGCGATCTCTTGGTACAGGTCGGTAAATTACTTTATTATCTTTTTCAAAAGTTGCCCATCGCCATTGATCTTGATGTCTATCCCAATCTCCAATTAACATGTCAAACAAACGTGCTCTTATATAAGAACCTTCATCTAAAACATATTTTTCGTCTTTCGCTAGATTTTTTCTTAAATCGTCTGTACTTATTATTTCATCAGAAAAACCAAAGTATTTTTTATCACCATGACCGTCTGCAGTTCTTGCCTCTATCATGTACAATTCATCACCAAAACCAGCATTAAACTCTTTTAAAGTCTCTTGCTTTGGTACGTAAAATAAAATTGGTTTGGTATGATATACGTTAATTGCTTCTGCCAATTTATCAATAGTAAAAGGCGCATACGGATGCGATCCTGTAAAAACATCTAATAACAAGTCTTCTGTAAAAGTGTTGCTAAATTGTCCTTCTACATATTGATTTTTAAAAGCAACAGCTTGCAGATATTGCACAGCATTTTTTCTTAATGCTCGCATTACATATTCTTTACCGTCTTTATCTTCTAATCGTAAAGATTTAGATTGATGTCCGCCACCTTTTCTAACGGGTTTTAATCCGCCGTATAAAGTGTCTAAACTTACTGTTGGGGCAATTATTTTCTGACCAAAGTATTTTCGGTATCTTTTTCCCCATAAGAAATTATAGAATTTCCCTTTATTTGTTTCTTTATCGGTGTAAATTCCCGCTTTTTTTTCTGAAACATCCATGTTAGGGAAATCTGTAAATTCTACAATACTATCTTTTTTAAATACATTCGCTTCAAAAACAATTTTGCGTTCTTTTGCCGTGTAAAAATGAACTGTAGATGCGCCGTCTTCATAAACATCCAATCTTGCAAAACCTTGAGTTCCGTAAGAAAAAACACCACCATTTACGTTTTTGGTTGCTGTTAATTTAGAACCAGAACCACTTACAATTTGCGGTATGTTGTCTTGCACAATATATTGTATACTATGTTCATGACCAGAAATAAACATTACTTTTTCATTCTGTTGCGCTAAACTAATAATACGTTTTCTTAATAAATTGTATTTTTCATTTTGTTGATCTGTATTTGTAACTCCAGATGTTTTTCTTAGAATATTTAAAGCAGAACCAAAAATAGGCAAAGGCTTCATATGACTTTTAAAAGAGTAGTAACCACCATGCGGACCGTTTGTAAACATTGGGTGGTGTAAAGCAACAATTGTAGTTTTACCTTGCGATTTTTTTAATAAACCTTCAAATTCTTCGAAGAATTTTTCTCTGGTTTTAATTTCGCAATTATCGTTAATTCCTGGGTGATTGTCCCAGTTTGTAACAAACCAATGCGTATCTACAACAATAACATTTATGTCGTCATTTATTTCAACTTTTTCTAACGGACAACCTTTTTCTGGTAAAAAAGAATTCTTACCAAGTGCTTTTTCTACTAATTTTTCTTGTCTTTTTAAACCATCTAAACCGCTATACCAATCGTGATTTCCGGGAATAAAAAATGTTCTACCAGGAAATTTTTCACCAATATCTGTTTGAACTTTTAATCTGTGTTCTGCTAACTTATAGTTTTTAGAATTCTCTTTCGGAATTCCTCTTTGATAAACATTATCACCTAAAAATATTAATGTAGAATTTTTCTTAGCATTTTTAATTTCTTGCTCTAAATAAGAGAGTGCAGAATCTTTTTTATTTAAAGCAGAATTACCAGCATCTCCTATTAAATAAAAAGAATGTAAAACTTTAGACGAGTCTTTTTTAGAAATATAACTATGGTTTTCTGCAACTTGCATTTTAATGGTTGCGCAAGCAGAAATTAATAGAGATAAGACAAGTAAAGTAAGTATTTGTTTGATGAAGTTCATCTTACAAAAATAGCTATTTTAAAATTGAATTTTTAAAGTCTTGATAGTCTTTTTCTGTATCTATATCTAAGAAGTTAGTTTTTTTAGGCATCGAAATTACTTCGCTATTGTTGTTTAAAATTTCTTTAGCGCCAATATCTCCATAAATATTTTTTAAATCTTTAAAATATTTATTAGGAAATAAAGCAGGAACACCTAATTTTTTTTCATAATTAGAAGCAATAATTTTAGTGTTACTTTTACTAAATAACGCAATCATGTTATTTAAATATTCTTTTTCTACAGCAGGTTGATCTCCTAAAAGTACTAAGATTCCGTCGTAATTTTGATATTGTTTTTCTATTTCTGATATTCCAAAAGAAATACTTTTGCTTAGTCCTTTTTCAAAATCTTTATTATAAAAAAAATGCACATCAGGACTAGAAATTTCTTTTAAAATAATTTCTGCATTAGCACCTAAAACACAGTAAACTGCATTTGTTTCTATAGATTTTGCTTTGGATAAAACAGTTTCAATTAGAAAATTGGTACCAATAGTAACCAATTGTTTCGGAGTTTTCATTCTTGATGATTTTCCTGCTGCTAAAACTAAAACTGCAATTTTCATTATTTTTAATTATTAATGTTTTTTGATAATTTTTTTAATGAGAACGGTTCTTTTTTTCTAACGACAGCTAAAATTTCTGCAATTATAGAAATTGCAATTTCCCCTGGCGTAGTTGCTCCAATATGTAAACCTGCAGGTGTAAAAATAGTGTCTAAAAACTCTTCTTCTAAATCGGGTACATACTCAAAAAGTTGGTTAAAAAGTTTTTCTCTTCTTTTGGGTGCACCAATTATACCAATATATTGAGGTTTATATTTACTAAGTTTTACTAAATATTTTAAATCTTGCACAAAACTATGATTCATTAATACAATGGCTGTATTTTCTTCAATAGAACTAAAAGTTATGGTTTCTGGTGTTGTACCTTTTACGCTAAAAGAGCCTGGAAAATCTACTTTAGATTTTGAATCTTTTATAGATGTGTAAACTTCTATTTGCCAACCTAAATTAGCGGCAATTTCACAGAGTTTTACCGCATCATGTTCGCCACCAATTATTATTAATTTGAATAAAGGTTTTAATTCTTGAGAAAAAACTTTCTTATCTTTTGTTTGCTTAATATCAAAAGAATTGGAGATAGCAACTTGTAGTTGATTATTGTAAGTAATTACAGAACCGTAATTTCCTTTAGCTTCATCTTCTGTTATAAAATAAGAATCAATTTTAATAGATTCTCTGTTTTCAATTGCATTTAAAAATAAGGTCCTAAAGTGTTTGGTTATGTCTAAAGGTTCTATCAAAATGTATAAAACACCTTCGCAACCTAATCTGTATCTGCCATCATAAGTAATTATTTTTGCAATATTATCATTAAAAACACTTTGTGCTCTTCTAATAATTTCTTTTTCTACACAACCACCACTTACAGCACCAACAGAAGTATCATCGCTAGAAATTAACATACGAACTCCGGGTTTTCTGTAAGAAGAACCATTTAAATCTACTACAGTAACCAATACATTTTTAATGTTATTTTCTTGGTTTATAATTGCTTGTTTAAATATGTTTTTAAGTTCGTGTAGCATTTAAATACTTTAATATTTTAGTTTAAATATAAAGGTTTTTTACAAAATGTATCTTAAAAAAGTAAAGGGTTGTTTCTTTTAAGAACTGCAAGACAACATAGAACAACCAATTTTGTTATTTGCCCAATCTGGTCTTTTTGCAAACCATTTATTGTACTTTGGTTGATCTGCATATGGTTGTTTAAGTACTGTAAATAATTCGTCTATAAAACTATAATCTTCATTATCAGCGGCATCAATTGCTAATTGCGCCATGTAATTTCGTAAAACATATTTAGGATTTACCAAATCCATATTTTCTTTTCTTTCTTCGGATGAAACTCGCTCTATTTTAAGTCTATCTGCGTATTTATTAAACCAAATATTCCAGCGTTTTTTTACATCCATAGAAATACTTTCTAAATCATAAAAAGCATCTTTAATCAAATCGATACCTGAAATTTTATCAGAAAAATCACTTAGATTTCTAAAGAAAATGGTCATATCAGTTTCTACTAATTGTAAATTATCTTCTAATTCTTGAATCAATTGAATGTCATCTTCATCAGAAACAAAAAGGCCCAATTTACTCTTCATCATCTGTAAAGATTTTACTTCAAAATCAGTTTTATATTGTTCTAAAATAGCATTTAAAGGTGCTACTTCTTCAATTATAGGATATAAAGCATTTGCAAGTTGATACAAATTCCATAGACTAATATTTGGTTGATTGCCAAAACGGTAACGTCTATTTTCTCTATCTGTAGTATTTGGCGTCCAGCTAAAATCGAAACCTTCTAACCAGCCATAAGGCCCATAATCTATAGTTAAACCAAGAATAGACATGTTATCTGTATTCATAACGCCATGCACAAAACCAACTCTTTGCCAGTTTATAATCATATCTAGAGTTCTTTTCGAAACTTCTTCAAACAGCTTAATATAATTTTCTTTAGATGGTTTTCCTAAATAAGAAAAATGGTTATTTATGGTGTAATCTACTAATTTTTTTAAATTTTTTAAATCGTTTCTTGCAGCAAAAATTTCAAAACTACCAAACCTTAAAAAAGAAGGTGAAACTCTAGCAACGATAGCTCCTTTTTCATAAGCCGCATTACCATTGTACATAATGTCTCTTAAAACGCTATCGCCAGTAACACTTAAAGAGAGTGCTCTTGTGGTTGCAATACCTAAATGATGCATTGCTTCGCTGCATAAATACTCTCTAATAGAAGATCTAAGTACAGCCAAACCATCTGCAGTTCTAGAATATGGTGTTTCTCCGGCACCTTTTAATTGAACTTTCCAGTTTTTATTCTGATGTTCAATTTCAAATAAATTGATTGCTCTACCGTCTCCTAATTGTCCTGCCCAATTACCAAATTGATGACCAGCATAACACATTGCAAAAGGTTTTGTATTCGGATAAATTTTATTACCCGTAACAATATCTCTAAAAAAATCTGTATTTAAATCTTTTTCTAAAATACCTAGTTCTGATGCCATTTCTTTTGAAGTATGCACAACTTTTGGGTTGGAAGTTTGTTTAGGATTTACATAAGAATAAGCTGCATTTTCTACTTGTCTTCTTGTGTTTTCTAAAATTTTATCCGCTGGTAGATTGTCAGTAAATTCACTTTTAATAGTAAGATTTTTCATCTAAAGATCATTGTATTTTTTATGCTAATTTGTCTGCGTGTAACTGTCTTAATTTGGCAAGCTTTGGTTCTATTACAAAACTACAATAACCTTGTGTTGTATTGTTTCTATAATAATTTTGATGTTCTTCTGTAGCTTTGTAAAAAATAGGTAAAGCACTTAATTCTGTAACTATCTTATCATCATAATAAGACTGAATTTGTTTAAGAACTTCAGAAGCTAATGCTTTTTGATTATCATCATGATAGAAAATAACCGATCTATATTGTGTACCTCTATCGGCACCTTGTCTATTTAATGTTGTAGGATCGTGTGTGGTCATAAAAATGACCAAAATATCTTGGTAAGTAATAATATCTGGATTGTAAGTAATTTGAATTACTTCTGCATGACCAGTTAATCCAGAACAAATTTCTCTATAAGTTGGTTCTCCTGGTACATTTCCGCCAGCATAACCAGAAACTACTTTTTCGACACCTTTTACTTCTTGAAACACAGCTTCTGTGCACCAAAAACAACCACCACCAACCGTTGCAACTTGTAAGTTTGTACTCATTTTTTAAGAATTTTCTTTTTCTAATTGCATAGATTCAGAATTAATACAATAGCGTAAACCGCTTGGTTCTGGTCCGTCAGGAAAAATATGACCTAAATGTGCATCGCAAGTATTGCATAAAACTTCTACTCTTACCATACCAAAAGAAACATCTTTGTGATATTTTATAGCATTTGTTGCAATAGGTTGTGTAAAACTAGGCCATCCAGAACTCGACTCAAATTTTATCGTAGAATCAAATAGAGGTGTGTTGCAACAAACACAATTGTATTTTCCTTCTTCGTATGTAGAACATAAATCGCCTGTATGCGGTCTTTCAGTCCCTTTTAATCTTGTAATTCTATATTGTTCAGAACTTAGTATTTCTTTCCACTCTGCCTCAGATTTTTCTACACGTTTCTCTGGGGTTGGATTTCCTTTTACTGTAAAATTTATAATATCTTTCCAAGTAAGCATTTTAATCTATTTTTTTAATTATTAATTGTCTTTATATAGACGAAAAATGTAGCAATAGCTTACAAAATTACAATTTTTGTATATGCTAAAATCAATACTTAAATTTACAACAAAAATCAATTAGAGAAAACCATTTTTAATTGTTTATTTTTGTTTAAAATTTTACCATGAGCGCATTAATTATAGAAGTAGAAAAATTTGTTTTTAGTTTTTTAAGTAAAAATATACACTCTAATTTTGTGTATCATAATCTTGCGCACACACAAAGAGTTGTAGAAAGCGTAAAAGAAATTGCAGAAAGTTTAAAGTTAGATAACATTGCTCTAGAAAACTTAGTTATTGCAGCTTGGTTTCATGATATAGGTTATGTAGAGGGTTCTGATAATCATGAACAAAAAAGTATAAAAATTGCTGCAAAATTTTTAAAAGAAAATAACTTTGATGAGAAAAGAATACAAGTTGTTTCTGAAGTTATTTTAGCAACCGAAATGAACTCTGTACCTAAAAATATTTTAGAAGAAATTATTAGAGATGCAGATTGTGCACATTTAGCATCTAAAGATTTTATAGATTATACTTCTTTACTTCGAAGAGAATGGGAACTTTCTTTAGAGAAAAAGTATACCAATGCTGAATGGATTAATCTTAATCTAGCCTTTTTAACACAAAAACATAGATATTATACAGATTTTGCTTTACGTAATTGGAGTGAGGGAAAAGAAAAAAATATAGCTAAACTATTAAAGAACAAAAAGAAACTAAAAAAAGAAAGTAAAAAATTTAAGCAGAAAAAAGTTGCTTTAGATTTAAAGAAAAATAAAAGTGAAGTACCCGAAAGAGGAGTAGAAACCATGTTTCGAGTAGCACTTAGAAATCATATTACCTTAAGTGATATTGCAGATACTAAGGCGAATATTTTACTTTCTGTAAATGCTATTATCGTTTCTTTGGCACTTTCTAGTTTATTACCAAAATTAGACAATCCTTCTAACTCGCATTTGTTAATACCTACAATTATTTTTATAGCTTTTACAGTTGTTTCTATAGTTTTATCAATTATAGCTACAAGACCAAACGTAACAGAGGGTAAGTTTACAAAGCAAGATGTTGCTAATAAAAAAGTGAATTTATTGTTCTTCGGAAATTTTCATCAAATGAAATTGGACGATTTCGAGTGGGGAATTTCAGAAATGATGACCGACAGAGATTATTTATACGGCTCGCTTACAAAAGATTTATACTTTTTAGGATTGGTTTTAAATAGAAAATATAAAATATTAAGATTAACCTACACTGTTTTTATGGTAGGTATTATTGTAAGTGTTTTAGCTTTTGCAATTTCGTTTAGATATCAAACAGTTACTGCTTAAGATTCTATTTGTCTTATTAAGTCGTTAAGAGTTATGGTTTTCTTTTCATCAAAATCTTTTTGATAAATAACCTCTACTCTTAATGCTTTTAAACCAGAAACACCTTGTAAATCTTCTAATTCTAAAAATTCAATTTTACCTAATTGTTTTCTAGATTGTAAAAAGTTTATGTATTTAATATATTCTAAAGCATCTTTATCTTGAGAATATATAATTGCAATTTTACCAGGCTGTGTAACCCTTTCTTCTGTATTTTTAATATTTGCTTTATCTATTCTTTTCTTAATTATTTCGTATCTAATATTATAAGCACCATCAACATCAAATTGTTTTTCATCCATCCTAAACTTAATAGCCATAGGATTACTGTGAACTAAAATTAAAGACGCAACTCTTAAGTTATGTGGCATTGTATCTACCAAAGTATATGCGATATTTTCCATTTCGCACATTGTTTGCAGTTGCCATAAACGCAAATTGTATAGATAAATGTTGTCGAAAGAATTCTTTTTAGTGATTGATTCACCAATATACATGTTAAACTCTACACCATCGGTTTTATATCTTTCAAAATAATGAGGATACATTTTTTGAGCATCCTTTTGTTTCTTGTCAATATATTTAGCAAGCTTTTCGTTGATTAGATTAACACTTTTTTCGTAGTCTTTTCTTTTTTCATAAACCACATTTAAATCTTCATCTAAACGGTTCATGTAAATATCTACTTTTTTGGCTAAATTTTTATCTAATTCTTTAATGTGATTAAAAACAGGGTATATTTCTCTTTGTAAAAAATCTAAAATATTAACCTCGTCACCAGCATTTAAATCTTGTTTAACATCTTTTAAAAAGGTTGATACTCTATACATCAACTCGTTGTAAATTGGTAATTTTTCCTTTTTACAAGCATCTTTTAAAACAGAAATTGCCAAAGATAATTGTGTAATTAAATCTTCTTTAATTGCTGTATTTCTTGCATCAGAAGAACCTTTAATATCACTTTGACCAAACAACGGATACACTTCTTTAAACACAATTTCGTCTAACTTTGCATTGTCGTTTGTTTGAAATTCTGTGTGATATTTTTCTGCAGCTTCATAAAAACGCCATTTAACAGATTCGTGAATAGAAGTATAGTTTTCTTGAATTGTAGCTTCTAAAACATTTTGTCTTTCTTCTGATGTTCTTTTTACCGCAGCTTCAAAAACAGGAATAATATCTTTTAATTTGTTAATGTTTACCGAGTTTAAATCGTAAGCATTTGGCGACGCAATTTCTAATAATGCCAAGTCGCCACTTTTGGTAGCTTTAATTGGTATTAAAATAATACTTTGAATTCCGCCATCATATAAGTTATGATAAAAAGGATTTTTATCTGTGGCTTTACCATATTCTTCGATATCAGAAATGATAAAAGTTTCATGATTTACAAAAACCTTTTGCATTACTTCTTCACAAAAGTAATTTGAAGAACAATTAATTTCTTCTTTATTATTTAAAATGATGCTATTTGATTTGTTTACGATAGTTTCACACAACTTGTCGTTTAAATTGTCGAAAATAGAATAGCCTAATTTTAAATCTTTAATAGCATAAAAATCTCTTAAGTTGTTTTGAAGTTTAAAGATTAAACTATCATCACTTGCCAATAAATTTGCTTTTATAGAAGACAGCATTTCTTCTGATGTAACATCAAAAAGATTGATAAGCCCAAAGCCTTTAAAAATATAACTATTTGGTGGAAATTTCTCTTTCCAAATATCTATGTTATCAAAGTTATTTAATAAATCTCTGTAATCTTCTTTTGTGATTTTAGGTGCTATTTCTGTTGGTGTAATTTCAGAAAAGTCACCATTAAAAGCCGCTCTATAATATTTCATTGTACCAGAAGTTCTATCTGGAATATCAAAATAAAAAGGTCTTTTTAAATCGATTTTATATCCATAAACAAAACTTAGAATAAAAGTACATGCTAGAATATACATGCTTTCGTCTTGAAAATTTCTAACAGAAAGTTCGTAATCTTCGCCAGCGTTGTCTAAAATGTTTTTAAAACGATCTGTAAATTTAAATGAAGTAAATGAAAACGGTATACTTGCTGCTTTTATTTCATTTAAAAGTAAAGGTTCTGGAAATAAAGGGTTTAATACTAACTCTATTTCTTCTTCATATTTATCTAAAAGTGAATAATCTGAAAAACCATCATTTAATTCTGGATGCTGCTTAAACAGCTTTACCATTTCTAAAGCAGAACTGTAAAACGGATGCCCTTTATAAGATTCATGCGTATATTTTTCATAAAGATCATAAACCTTTCTAAAAGAAATGTTTAGCTGTAGCGGTAATTCTACTTCGGTTTCTATGTTAGATTTTATGATTTTCATCTTTTAAATTTAGGGTGCAAATTTACAAAATTGTGCTTATTTGGTCGTTTATAGCAACAATAACTTTCAAGGTTTTACTCTTAAAGATATAAAAAAAATAGCTAAGTAGTCCTTTATAATTTATTGCTAAATTATTTTTAAGCCTTAAATAAAGTGTTTTATTATTTTTGTCTGAAATAAATTGTAATTGGTACACCAGAAAAATCATATAAATCTCTTAGTTTATTTTCTAAGAATCTTTTATAAGGATCTCTTACATACTGCGGTAAATTACAAAAGAATGCAAATTGCGGAGTAGGAGTTGGCAACTGCATACAGTACTTTATTTTTACAAATTTTCCTTTAATTGCTGGTGGCGGGTAACTTTTAACAATGTCTAACATAGCATCGTTTAGTTTACTTGTAGGTATTTTAAATTTACGTTTTTCAAAAACTTCTACAGCCGTTTCTATTGCTTTAAATAAACGTTGTTTTGTTAATGCAGAAATAAATACAATTGGTACATCTGTAAATGGTTCGATTTGTTTTCTAACCATTGCTTCAAAATCTCTCATTGTATTGGTTTCTTTCTCAATTAAATCCCATTTATTAATTAAGATCACCACACCTTTTCTGTTTTTTTCTGCTAACCAGAAAATATTTTGATCTTGTCCTTCGAAACCACGAGTAGCATCTACAACTAAAACAATTACATCAGAATATTCGATAGATCTTACAGCTCTCATTACAGAGTAAAACTCTAAATCTTCTTTAACTTTAGATTTTTTTCTAATTCCGGCAGTATCTACAAGATTAAAATCGAAACCAAATCTATTATATTTTGTATCTATAGAATCTCTAGTTGTACCTGCAATATTGGTAACTATGTTTCTGTCTTTACCAATTAAGGCATTTATAAATGACGATTTACCTGCGTTTGGTCTACCAACTACGGCAAATCTTGGTAACTCTTCTTTTTCTAAATCAACTTCTTCTGGTTCTGGCATTTTTTCTGTAATGGCATCTAAAATGTCTCCGGTACCACTACCGTTAATAGAAGAAATTGTATGGTAATCTCCTAAACCTAAGTTGTAAAATTCAACAGCATCTGCATCTCGCATTGCGTTGTCTACTTTGTTAACTGTTAAGAAAATTGGTTTTTTAACTTTACGTAAAAGTTTTGCAACTTCAGCATCCATAGGTGTTATACCTTCTTCTACATCTACAACAAAAACAATAATATCTGCTTCTTCTATAGCTAAAGCTACTTGTTTTCTAATTTCTTCTTCAAAAATATCATCAGAACCAATAGTATATCCACCTGTATCTATAACAGAAAATTCTTTTCCGTTCCAGTCAGATTTTCCATAATGTCTATCACGTGTAACTCCACTTACAGAATCTACAATTGCTTCTCTTCTTTGTACAAGTCTATTAAAAAGTGTCGACTTTCCTACATTTGGTCTTCCTACAATGGCAACAATACTATTCATTTTGAATTCTAATTTTTTGCAAAGATACAATTTAAGGTTGTAAGAAAGATACTAAAAAAAGAAGTCTTTAAAAAACAAAAAACCAGCAAGTTAAATTGCTGGTTTTATTTTAATTAAAAGTAGTAATTAGTTATTCTGATAAATAGTAACAGTTCCGCTATCTTCATTAGAAACTACTAGTAAATCTTTACCGTTTGGGCTATCTTCTGATTTTATAACTAATAATCCTTCTGGTGCTTCATCATCAGCATTAGAAAGTATTTGTAAAAACTCTGGAGCATTTGGGTTTGTAATATCATACACCATAACTTGATCGTTTCTTTCTAAACCAACAAATAAAATATAACGTTGATCGCCTATGTTTAAAACTTCTACACTTTCTGGTTCTGCACCTTTATCATCACTTCTTTTATCATTATCATTAAATCTGTCTGTAGTTAATGCTAAAGTTTGAGTTGCGATGCTGTTTCCAGAATCGTATACCAAATTACCGTTATCAGACCAAATACTAAAAGATCTAGCACCATAACTATATAGTTCTTCAACTTTACCATCGTTATTTGCATCACCTAAAGTTGTAGTAGTTTTTAAACGACCAAGATTCATTTCATTTAAATAATCTTTATCAGCATCAAATACAGTTTCGTCTAAAGTTAAATCGTCCATTCTTACTTCTTCGCTAAATCCATCGTAATCTCTTGCATCACCTTCATTTGCAGAAATAATGTATTCTACTCCGTTAATTTTAACATATACAATAGCATCTGGCATGTAAATACCTTTCACTGGCCAAGATTTTAATTCTTTTACGTCGTCTTTATCACTTGCGTCTAAAGTATTTTTTGCCAAAGAGTAATCTTTAAAACCTAAAGGATAAATGGCTTCGATTGTTTTTGTTTGTAAATTAACTTTAGCAATTCCGTTGTTTTCTTGTAAAGAAACCCAAGCAGTTTTAGAATCTTCTGAAATTGCAACATATTCTGGTTCTACATCTTTAGCTAAATCTGCATTTGGTCCAAAAACTCTAAAACCTTCACTTTCTAAAGAAGCTTCTTGTGCGTTAAAAGCAGTGAAATTTAAAGTTGTAACAGCATCATTTTCTAGGTTAATGATACTTATACTCCCTTCTGGGTCTACTGTATAGTCATCATTTGGTTCACCTTCATTTGCAGAAACAATCATCTTTCCGTCTGGTGAAAAAGTTACCATGTCTGGTAAAGAACCTACAGTATATTGTTTTAATAAAGAATTGTCTACTGTATTGTAAAGTAATATTTTCCCAGGATTTTGTTTCACGTTATCTTCTACTGCAATTGCTAATTTTCCTTCAAAAATAGCAACACTATTAGGTGCACCGTAAGCATTTAAACTTATAGAGTTTTCTTTTACAGGTGTGTCTAAATTTGAAATATCATGAATAGAAATCTCGTTTAAATCTACGTTTACAGTAAAAAGTTTTTTTGAGATTTTGTCGTAAGCTGTAATTTCTGATGCACCTTCACCACCTACTTTAATGGTTGTTTTATGAGTAAAATTAACTGATGTATCTACAGGAGTGATAACAGGATTAACATCGTCTTTACAACTAAAAGTAAAAGCTAATAAGGAGAATAAAGTAATTTTTTGTAATGTTTTCATTGTTTGATTTTTAGTTTTTGCAAAAATGAACTCAAAAACTAAAAATCGTGTTAAATGAAATATAAGTAAACATTAGATTTTACATTTATTTGTAAAATAATTGTTTATTAAGGTTGTAAGATAGTTGTCTAATGTAAATTAAATGTAATATTATTTTTGATTGTAACCAAAGCGTTTTAATTGTGTTTTATCGCTACGCCAGTTTTTATTAACCTTAACGTAAAGTTCTATAAAAACCTTTTTCATAAAAAACTTTTCTAGATCTTTTCTGGCTTCTGCACCAACTCTTTTAATGGCAGAACCTTTATGACCTATAATTATTCCTTTTTGAGTTTCTCTCTCGACCATAATTACAGATCTTATTCTAACAATATTTTCTTCTTCTATAAACTCTTCTGTTTCTACTTCTACAGAATACGGAATTTCTTTTTTGTAATGAATTAAAATCTTTTCTCTAATTTTTTCATTTACAAAAAAACGTTCTGGTTTATCTGTTAATTGGTCTTTCGGATAAAAAGGAGGTCCTTCTGGTAAAAGTTCTTTAATTTTATTAAAAACGGCAGAAACATTAAACCTTTCTAATGCAGAAATAACAAAAACTTCTGCATTTGGTACTTTTTCTCGCCAGTATTTTATTTTTTCTTCGACATCTTCTTGAGATGATTTATCAATTTTGTTTAATAAAAGAATAACAGGAATTTCGCTATGGATTATCTTATTGAAGAAAGCTTCGTTTTTCAATTCTTTTTCGCCAATTTCTACCATGTAGATTAAAATATCGGCATCCTCAAAAGCAGATTTCACAAAATCCATCATCGAAGATTGAAGCTCATAAGCTGGTTTTAAGATACCTGGCGTGTCAGAAAATACAATTTGATGCTCCTCATCATTTACAATACCCAAAATACGATGTCTAGTCGTTTGAGCTTTCGGAGTAATTATTGATAGTTTTTCTCCTACCAAAGCATTCATTAATGTCGATTTTCCTACGTTAGGATTTCCTATGATGTTTACAAAACCTGCTTTATGTGTCATAATGCAAAGATAAATAGATTTTATATCGGATTAGAATTTAGAGGATTAAAAAAAGATTAAAATTTTTTCGATAAAAGTTTGGTTAGTACTTTAAATATGTTGTATATTTGCAACCCGGAAATAACGTGTCGAATTTATGAGTCGAAAGTTTAAAGCTAAGTCGTTTTTCTGAAATCACAACGCGGGATAGAGCAGTAGGTAGCTCGTCGGGCTCATAACCCGAAGGTCACTGGTTCGAGTCCAGTTCCCGCTACTAAGTAAAAGCTTCATAGAAATATGAAGCTTTTTTTTGTGCTTAATTTTTTTACTTTTATTTGCTTTACTATACCGCAAAACGTGCACAGTTTGTTTGTAAAATTATCTGCAATTCTTTACCATTTAAAATAAGTTATATGAAGTGAAAAAGTGTTTCTTACTTCTTTTGCAGATTTAGATGAAAACATAGAAAATAGTTCAATTGAAAATGAAATTTCAGCAATATTAGGAGAAGATGAACAAAGTCCAAGATAAGATGAAAACCCAACTTATGGAGGATAGTGATTTTAAGAAATTATAGTACATTAGAGGAATGAAACAAGTAAAAGTAGCATTCCTATTTTTTGTTTTATTTTCATTTTTATCATGTGAAAAACAAGATGATAAATTAGAGAATGATTCAAAACAAAAATCCCTAGCAAAAGAATTCTTTAAAAGTGCAGATTATAAAAAATCGAGTAATGCCAAAAGATTAGAAAATTCAAAAATATTTATTTCTGATAATAAGTTAAATTCAACTGATAAGTATTTGATGTACAATAATATCAGCTATTTATCGAGTAAATTAAACAAAATAGACAGTGCAATATTTTATTCAAAAAAAATGTTGAGACTGCCTAGTGTAGAAAATGATATAAATCTAAAAGGAAAAGTTTATTATAAGCTAGGGATTTATCAGTACAAAAAAAACGCACAGGATAGTTCTTATTTTTTCTATGCTAAATCTAAAAATGAGTTTTTAAAATTAAAGGATAGTGTATCTGTTGGGAAAAGCTTATCTAATTTAGCAATAATAGAATCAAATTTTGGAAGCTATTCTTTAAGTGATTCTTTGGCTGTAGAATCTTTAAAGTTTTTTAATGGAAAAGAACCAAAAACAATGGCTTCTAGTTTAAATTGTTTAGCCATTAATGCTAAAAAAAGATCATTTTATAACGAAGCTATTGCTTACTATATTTCTGCTTTGAAAATTACTACAAGAAAAAGCTCTAAAATTAGGTTTCGAAATAATTTAGCGATTGCACACAAAGACTTAAAGAATTATAAAAAATCGATTTTAATTTTTGAAGAGTTGTTGCAAGACACTATTACAAGTCAAAAAACAAAGACAAGAGTTATAGATAATTTAGCACATGTAAAGTGGTTAGAAAATTCAGATGTAAATGTATTAAAAGAATTGTTGTTTGCTAATTCTAAAAAACTTCAGCTTAAAGATAATTATGGTTTAATAGCAAGTTACAGTCATTTATCCGATTATTTTCAAGAAAAAAACAGAAAAAAATCATTGCAATATGCTATAGAAATGTATAAAATTTCAAGAAAAGTAAAAAGCATTCAAGATGTTTTAGAAGCTATAGATAAGATTGTAGAAAGACAGCCGCCTGAAAAGGCTATTAAATATTATAAAGAAAGTATTTATTTAAGAGATAGTTTACAAGAAGCAGAAACTAAAAGACAGTTTAGGTTTGCTAAAATTAAATATAATTACGACGAAGAAGAAAAACTAAAAGAAAAGTTTAGAAACCTAGCAATTGAAAATGAATTAAAAGTAGAAAAAGAGAATAGCCAAAAGAAGAACAGTATAATTATCGGAATTCTTTTAATTTCTGGTCTGTTATTTTTATTATACAGACGTAAACAATTACATAAAAAAAGAGTTTTACAAGAGAGTTATAATACTGAAACAAGAATAGCAAAGAGATTACATGATGAATTGGGTAATGATGTTTTTAATACGCTTGTAAAAGTTCAGAATCCAAAGATCAATACATTAGAGATTATAGATGATTTAGATAAAATCTACCATCAAACACGTTCCATTTCACATGAAAATAATGCTATTAAAACAGGAGATAAATTCGAAAGTTATTTTAGACATTTAGTAGCAAGTTATAATACAAATGATTGTAAGATTATTATAAAAGGATTATCTGACATTCATCTAAACAATTTAGCTGCTGAAAAGCAAATTGTGGTTTACAGAATATTTAATGAGCTTTTTGTAAATATGAAGAAGCATAGTAAAGCTAGTTTGGTAATGTTGACTTTTACAAAAAAGAATAGTCGAATAGAAATGATTTATTTTGATAACGGAATTGGTTTTGAAAAAGATAGTTTTGTTCATAAAAATGGACTTAAAAATATGGAAACCCGTATAAAAACTATTAACGGAACTATTAATTTTGAAAACAAACCAGGCAAAGGATTAAAAGTTAGTATTCATTTTAAAAGTTAAAAATGTTTAAAAAAGTTTTAGTTGTAGAAGATTTTGATGTTATAAATAGCGGTATTAAAATTGCTTTAGATGAAATAGGAATTCATCATGTAGATTATATTTCTTATTGTGATGAAGCTTTTTTAAAAATTAAAAGCGCTTTTTTAAAAGGAGAACCTTACGGTTTAATTATTTCAGATTTATCTTTTGAAAACGATGGTACACCTCAACAATTAAAATCCGGAGAAGAATTGATAACCAAAATTAGAGAAGAATTTATTGATTTAAAAATTATAGTTTTTTCTGTAGAAGATAAACCGTACACAATACAAAATTTATATAAAAATTTAAAGATCCAAAGTTACATCTGGAAAAATAGAAACGGATTAAAAGAATTAAAAAAAGCAATTTATAAATCTTTTACTTCTAGTGAGTTTTACATTTCTCCAGAGTTACATGCTGCAATTCATCCTAAAAAAGCTGTAGAAATTACAGATTATGATCTTTCTTTGATCAAATACCTTTCGCTAGGCTTTTTACAAGAAGTGATTAGTGAAAAATTAAAAGAAAAAGGAATAACACCTTCAAGCACAAGTGCTATAGAAAAAAGATTAAAGTTTTTAAAAGAACATTTTAATGCCAATAATCCTGCACATTTGGTTGCAATAGCTAAAGATTTTGGTTTGATTTAAAATTCTAATATAATTGTTTATGCTAGGGAAATCATTAGTGTTTTTTGTGCTCTAAGAAATTAGGTTTGTTATTTAAAAATGCTAAATACTTCAAAAAAGAGAATCAAAGTATAAAGGTGTATCGATATACTGAACTAGCGGAAATATTTAAATAATTAATTAATAACCTTTCGGATAACTATAAAAGTCTGGGAATTTAAAGGTGTAATACAGATAGTTGACGGATATTTGGTGTTTATTTTCTTCGAATAAGCAACAACCTTAATTAAAAAGAACCGACCTAAGTAATTTTATATTACGTCTTAGCTACTGTGGCACAGTAAGATGTAATACTTAGGTAGGGGTTTACTGATAAGGTAGGTTCTAACTTTCTAAACAGCTAAATCATCAAGTTTAATTTTTTTAATTCCCTTATTTTTTTGTTGTAATAATGCAAAACCAAAAGTTAATACACCAACACGTCCAATAAACATCAAAATAATAATCAATATTTTTCCAATATTAGATAAATCTCCGGTTATACCCGTACTTAAACCTACGGTTCCTAAAGCAGATGCAACTTCAAATAAGATGCTTTCAAAAGAAAATTTTTCAAAATAAGAAAGTAAAAATGAAAACAAGAAAATTAAACTTGTATATAACATAAAAGTTGAGGTAGCAACATATATTCTTTCAAAAGGAATTAATCTATTTAAAAATGTAATTTTTGTTTGACCAAATAATCTACTTTTTAATATTGCTAACATTGCTGTTAAAGTTGTAATTTTCATACCACCAGCTGTTCCTGAAGGTGAGGCGCCAATATACATCAGAAAAGTTATAAGTAGTAGTATTGGTAAAGAAAATTCACCAATAGCTATCGTGTTAAAACCAACTGTTGTCATTGCAGACATTGCTTGAAAAAAAGATGTCATTAGTGTACTACTTGATCCTAAAATAGATAAAGATTCTGAAGAGTAAATTAGTAAAGTACCTAATATCAGTAAAAATAAAAAGCCGTAAATAATAATTTTAGTCGTAAACGAAATTTCTTTTGATTTACCACTTATTCGATACCAAAGATCTGTAATAACAATAAAGCCTAACGAACCAGAGATAGCTAATATAGAGATGATTGTATTGATAAAAGTATTGTCTTGGTAGCTTTCGAAACCATCATTAAATAAGCCAAAACCAGCTGTACAAAATGTAGAGACACTATGAAAAATAGAAAACCAAACAGCCTTTAAATTATCCATTCCGGCATTAGTAAAGGCAAAGTAAAAAAGAATTGCTCCAATAATTTCCATCACCAAAGTAAAAATTATAACACTTTTGATGAAATCTTTAATTTGAATTGTATTAGGTAACGTAAATTCTGTACCTATTAACTTACTGTGCCAGTGGGTTATTTTTTTTGTGGTAAATATTAAATAATATGTTGTTAATGTCATATATCCAATTCCTCCAATTTGTATCAATCCCATAATTATAAATTGGCCAAAAAAATTATAGGAATCAAAAATACTTACAGTTACCAGACCTGTAGTAGAAATAGCAGAAGTAGAAATAAATAAATTATCTAAAAAAGCGATATCAGTTTTGTGAAATAATGGAATAGACAGTAGAATAAATCCGGTTAAAGTGTACAAGAAGAAACCCCAGACTAAATTCATTTGTGGTGATTTGCTAATTTGAAGTTTTCTATACCAATTTGATATTTTCTTATATTTTTTATTTTCCATTATTTATACTCAGATGTTTAATTAAAAATGAGATTTACTTTAACTAACATAGCATATTTATAGGCACAAAGTTATTAAATAAAAGAAGAAAAAAAAGGTTATTGTATTTTTTGTATTTCTGTAAAGTATAAAAATCTTTCGGTTAGATATATTTTTATTGATTCTCAATAGAATTCTGTTTTGATAAGTTTTGTATCGTTGTGCTTATTATAAATTTCTCTGATTCTTTATATAGAGTAGGTATTTTATAATGAATTGTAAAATTATACTTCTCTTTCTGATTTGTGAATTAATTCTTAATCAGGTTATTTTAACGTTCAAGAGTTGTACTTCTGTATTTAATATTAAGCTAACTCAAGTTCTAAAATAGTGAGTAAAGCTACAGTTTTGCCAAGTTTTAAGGTTTATAGAAAAATTAATAAAATCTAAAAATAGGAATCAATTATATATGATGTATGCGAAGTTATTTTTCCGATTGTTTATTGATCCAATTCATTAATTCATCTTTATCTATTTTATTCCAAGTAGTCTGTGTATTTCGATTTTCAGATTGATTATATTCAGGCTGCAAAATAACTAATTCTGTATTTTTATTTCCTGCAAGTTCTAATTCGGCTAAAAATCCAATAATATCAGTAGCATTATTTTCATATAAAGTTCTGTAATACTTTTTAAGTCTGTACTTTATTTTTGGCTCGATATAGGCTCTTACAGCATAATTTTTATAAAAATTAATATTTTCATTATTTTGATTAGAGTAACTATAAGTCGAGAAATTATGATAATTATCTTGAGCAGTTTTGGGTGTACCTTTCAGATATGTTTCCAACATAAAATTCATAAAAGTCGGCTCCCAAAGTTCGATTCGATTTATTTTAATGTCTCGTTTATGTTGTTGCCATTTTCTTATCCAATCTAATGTGAAATCACAAATAACCACCCCTTTAATGTTAATCTTAAAATCGGAATCTTCTTTATTGATAAATTCAACATATTTCATTGCTCTATGACCAACTAAACCTGCGCCCAAAAAGAAAATATTTTCATTAGGGAGATTGAATTTTTTTAAAATTTTTTGAATTAAATTATGAGTAGATTTAATCGAAGATTTAGAAAAATAAAAATCTAGAGGTATTTCGGTAGAAATTGATAATACTGCAAAATTACTTATAGATGCTTGATTATATATCTGCTTAGAACTAAAATTCTTTTTGTTGTACTTTGAATCTTCTAAGAAAATAAGTACACCTTTTATCTTTTTATTTTCGGGAAGCATTAGAGTATATCCTTTTTGAATAAAGGGTAAAAAGTCATTTTCTCCTATTCCAATTTTTAGGCTATCATTTTTTACAGGTTCGTAATCTTTAATTATTTTCTGCGAAAAAGATTTCGTGCTTAAAGTAGTAAGAAAGAGTAATAGTAATAACTTAAAAGGTGTTTTCATTATTGTTTTTTATTTACAACAAGGTCTTTATGTATTGTTGGTTGTGTAAATTAAGTAACTAATTTACTAAATAAATCACGAACGGCGAAAATCCGAAGGATTTTCCAAGTGAGCTAAAACTATAAATTAATTATGCACTTTCTTGGCATTAGTTTCTTCTTTCGTTCCTTTTTATTTTTTTCATAATCTTTTCAAAACCTTTTCTGGTTAGTTTTTCTACGCTTTTTGTAAAAGCAAAATCTTGATTGTTTTCGTCAATAGTTAAATTAGCAACAACAGTGTGAAAATAAAATTTTTCAAGTAAATTTAAATCATATATTTCAATGCTAATTTCTACATTGTTTTCAAGACGTGAGTACACTGGTCCAATTTGTAGGTCTCCTATTTCATTTTTATTCGTATTTGCCCTTATATTAATGAAATAATCAAAATCAGTTCCATTCTTGATATCTTTAAGAATAGATTTATTGAAACTGTCTTTACTTTTAAGTTGTGGGACTAAAATGTTTTTTGCTTCATTTAATGTCGAAAATCTTTCACCTAATATTTTTGAAAATTTTTCTCTAGCTATTTTTGTTAAAACATAGTTAACTTCTTTAGGAGATTCTATATTATTTAATAACCATTTTCCCTTTCTAAAATCAAGGCTAGAATTAACATTTCCTGAATGTCTATAACTAGGAAAATGGCAAGATGAAAAAGTTATAAATATTATTAATAAAAAGGTAAGTTTTTTCATAGTTAGTGCTCACGTGTTTGTGAATGCTTCTTTGCATCGGTTTAGCGTAAATCTAGTAAATAAATCACGAACGCTGAAAATCTGAAGGTTTTTCCAAGTCAGCTAAAACTAGCAGTTAATTATATACGGTGTTGGGCATAGTTTTTTTCTTGATCCATTCTATAATTTCACTTTCATTTATTATTGACCAAGAATGTGGATTTCTTTCCCCATTTTTTCTGTAACCTTTATTTTTGGTTTCTATATACGATGTTTTAAATCCATTTATTTTTAATTCTCTATGTAAATTTTTTAATTGAAAACTATTTGTTTCCTCAAAACTTCTATTATAAATAGTTCTATTAAATTCTAAAGCTGGTTCTGTGTTAAATACCAATTCTGTTTTTTTAAATTTAACATTTTCAATATATTTTAAAGAATCTAAATATGGTGAAAATACTTTATAATTTTCTAAATTTTCTTTGGGTTTTCCTATTTTTTGATTTAAATAATTTAAAAGGAATTTAGATTCATTTACAAGGATAGAATTATTCTTTTTTATTTTCTTTTTACAATTTTTATATAATTGTATTAAATCTACAGGAGAATCCACAACAAAAATTCCTTTTGGATTAAATTCTCCATTTTTATAAAAAGTCAGATATTTCCCTAATTGTAAAGCGAGATTTCCACCTGCAGAAAAACCACCAATATAAATTTCGTTTCCTTGAATGTTGTTTTCATTTATTACCTCCCAAACAAGTTTTGCATTTTTTTCTTTTTCAAATTTATTCAGAAATAGATTTCTGTTTGTTTTAATAATTAAGACGGAAATATTTTCATCTAAAACACTTTTAATTAGTTTTGAAGCACTTTTAATTCCCTCATTACTTTCTCCAAAACCTGAAAATAGAATTAATAATTCTTTATGGTTTTTAGGAACTATTAATTCATAAGATTCAGAGTTAATATTTATTTCCTTTTTAGTGTAGTTTCTGCAGCTAAATAGAATTAAAACAAGTAATATGTATAAAGTTGTTTTCAAATGTCTTGTCCTGAAATATGGCTACAGGTTAAAATTGAATTAAGCTGATAATTTATATACCATATTTGGTGTTTTATAGTCTAAAGATAAGTGTAATCTTATCTCGTTGTATAAATTAATTGCATTTTTTGTAGCTCTCTTTGCGTGTGCCACATTATCAAAGGTTTGGTCTAGATAAAATTCATCTTTTAAAATACCATTTACACGTTCAGCCATTGCGTTTTCATAACAATGATTTTCTTCAGTCATACTGATGTCTATTTTCTTTCTTTTTAATATTTGAGTATATACATTACTGCAATATTGTATCCCTCTGTCTGAATGATGAATAAGCCCATTAATGTTTTTAGCTTTATAAATCGCCTTATTTAGCGCTCTCACACATCCTTTAAGTTCCAAGCTATCACTAAGGTCGTAACCAACAATTTTTCGAGAGTGCATATCTGTTATTAAAGCTAAGTAACAAAATCCTTTTACGGTTCTTATGTAAGTTATATCACTTACCCAAACCTGATTAGATTTTGTAATTTTTAAGTCTTTTATAATATTATTATATTTATAAAATCGATGATATGAGTTTGTTGTTCTGGCACTAGTTTTCCTTCTAAGTGTTAGCATTTGGTGTTTTCTAAGGACATTAAATAAAGTATCTCTACCAACTTTAATATTTACTTTATTAAAATCTACATCTAAAGATTTAGTAAGTTTACGCACACCTTCTCTAGGAAGAGATTTGCGTCTTTTTCTAACAATATTTATAATCTGTTGTTCTAATATTAAACGTTTATCAGCTCTAGATTTGTATTTATAATACGCATCACGTTTAAGTCCAAAACAATGAGTTATAGTCGTTAAAGACGCAAATTTCTTAGATTTCTCTTTAGCTTTTATTAAGGCTTTATACTTAACTTTTTTTTTAGTTCAGCAATAGATTTATAACCTAAATCTTCAGCAGCTACTTCTAAATAGGATTCTTCTACCATAGCATCGAGATCTTTTTTAAGTAGTAGTTTTTTTAGTTGCTCAACCTCTTTTTGAAGAGCTTTAATTCTGGATATTTCGTCTTTAGTCTCCACTTTTACTCTGGTGTTCATTAAGTCTTTACGATTGTACTTTTTAATCCACTCATTAACGGTTGTAGGTGCAATAGAGTAGAGTTTACAAAGTTCGCTCTTTGTGTGTTTTCCGATTGTAAGTTCGGCTAAAATTTTTAATTTAAAAGGTTCACTGTAACGTCTAATTACTTTGTCATTTCTATACATAATGTTTAAAATTATGTAGCCTTATTTCAGGACGGGTGTATATTGTTGCCAACGTTGTTGTATAAGGGAAGTTGCGGTTTTGTCAGCGAGGAATTTCCGAAGGAAATTCAGAAGTTGGCAAAAATGCAACCGACTTTAATTAATCACTAATTTAGCAAATTTTTTTATACGGTGTTGTGTACAGTTTTTTTATTTTCAACTCTTTAATAAATTCAGTTTCTTCACGAGAAATAATGGCAAAGATTGAATTCTGTATGTTGAAATTACAAGTGGTTTAAGACTTGTGGGTTTTCCATATTTAAATTCCAGTTTTAGTTCAGATTCTAGATATTTAAAAATTCGCTCATTGCATTTTATTTCTCCCTCAAACCAATTAGTCCAACCAAACAATATTTTTTTAAATCCCTTTCTTAAAATCAAAAAATCATCATCAATTCCAGCGTCAAAACCGTAATACTTAGCAGTAACAATCCAACCTCTTTTTCTTAATTCAGAGATTATTTCATTCCATTTTTCAGTTTTAATATTTATGGCTGTTCTCTTCAATTATATTTCTATTTTAATTCGTCGTAAACAATTTCAAAATCCAAACTTTTCGGAATATTCAGTTCTTTTCTTTTATTCTCAAATTGTTCTAAAGTCAAATTCGGATTTTGTTTAATACTTTTTTTGTCAACTTCTATGATATGATAGTATGTAACACTTTTATTAATTCCGCTTTCAAGATTTTTTGGATGACTTTTTGCAATAATAAAATCTCCGTTTTCTCCTAATGCAAAAACTGTTTCAGGTACAATTAGTCGATTAGAATATTTTTCAGCGTGAAACCAAATACTCATTTCGTCAAGTGAATTATTTGCAAATAAAAAATAGTCGTCCGTAATTTCCTTTTCAACTAATCCAGCTCCGAAATAGCAAGATTGTAGAATCAACAATATGATTATTCCTAATATTTTTTTCAAATTATTCAATGTGTTTTCGGTCGTTTCTTAAATTGTACACAACGTTGTTGTATAAGCTTTGTTGCGTTGTTTAAGCAGTGAATTTGCTGAATAAAACACGAACGGCGAAATTCCGGAGGAATTTTCCAAGTGAGCTAAAACTAGCAATAAAGTTTATACGGTGTTAGCAAAAGTTTATCTCTGAAATATTTGTTTCCTATTTGTTGAATGTGAATAATTCGTTCTTTTCCTTGTTTCATTCGTTGTTGTTATTACAATCCAAGAATTTTCTAATTCTGAATTATCGGTATATGGAATTTCGAATGTCATTCCTGATAAATCAATTGAATTATTAATAGAATTGATTGTGAAGTCAAGTACTTTTTTTTGGCTTCTATTAAAAGTTTCCCAAGTTCCTTTCTCTTTATCAACATATTTTCCTAAACTCATATAAATATCACCAACTGTGTATTTAGGGTTATCAAATTCAGGATTAATTTTAATGTTTCCTTTTTTGATTTTTACTTTCAGTTTTTTTTCATAAACTTTAATTTTTCCAAAACCACTAATATTTGTGGCTAAACAGCAGTTTTCAAAATTCAATTTTATATTTCTATATTTTACTTTTCCATTTTCAAGTTTTGTAGAAGAACAACTTGATATTAATAAAGTTAGAATTAGATAGAATAGAGATTTTTTCAGTGTATTTAGTTTCTTCATTTTAATTTTTGCTAACGTGTTTGTGTTATGATTAGTTGCGTGTTTAAGCAACTAATCTACTAAATAAATCACGAACGGCGAAAATCCGAAGGATTTTCCAAGTGAGCTAAAAGCAGCAATTAATTATACACGGTGTTGGCAAATCGTTATTTTAATTTCCGTTCTGCCATTCACAGCCATTATTTCTTTGTTCTTTAGTTATGGTCCAAACATTAATTGCTTTATTCTTAAGCTTATTTTCAGAATCAGGTTCGACTAACTCAATATCCATAATACATTCAGTCGCAATTTTGTATTTAGAATTTTCTATTAAATAACCATTCACATAAATTTCGTTATCTTTTTTTATTCCGAAAAATTCATTTAATTCAGATTGTGTTTTAAAATCAGTTTTTTTCTCTAATTTGGCAAAAATAATTCCGTTTTCAGTTAGATTGAAGAAATCATGCTTTTTTCGATTTGGTTTGTCTTTCAGAACACTTATCTCAGCAGTAAATTCTTTTGTTGATTCGATAGCGCTTTTGTTTCCAATAATATCTTTTCCAATAATTATTATCGGACAAGTATTTTTTACATTTGGTAATTTCAAATAAGTATCTTGACAATATATATTCATAAAGTACAAAGTGAAAATTACAGTAAAAATTATTCTTTTCATTTGCGTTTGTATTATACTGAAATAGGTTGACCTTTTTTAGGTTTAATTTATACGTTCAAACTATTTTTTTAAGCCGTTTAGAAGGCAAAAAATAGCTTGAACTGCTTATTGTTTAAATTTCGAGTTCAGTCAAATTTACATTATTTTTTCTATACGATTTGTATTTTATATTGGGATTAAGATGTACTTCAGCTGGTTTTCTTAAATTTAAGCTAAAATGTGTTCTTAAATTATTATAAATATACACAGCTTGTTTCGTTATTTTTTGAGCTACATCTGTATTTTTAATGCAGTTCTTAAGCCCATATTCATATTTTATCGTTCTATTAATTCTTTCAGCAATAGCATTTTCATACGGGGCATATTGTTCAGTCATACTCATCATAATTCCATTGTTTTCAGCGAATTGAGTGTACTTAGGATTGCAGTATTGGAATCCCCTGTCAGAATGATGAATGAGTTTTTTATTAGGATATTTTCTATTTTTAATTGCCATAGCCAAGGCGTCTTTACAAAGCGATGTCTTCATATGATTATCAATTTTATAGCCCATAATTTGTTTAGAATAAGCGTCTGTTACAATAGCTAAATAGTTGTGGCCATTTTCTGTTTTGAAATAAGTAATATCACTTACCCAAAGCTGTTCTGGACGAGTTGGAACTTTATCTTTTACAATGTTCTTATATTTTCTAAAGATATGATTAGAATTGGTAGTTGTAACGTAGTTTTTTCTTTTAGGGATTAATAAATTATTGAGTCTTAAAAAGCGATAGAACTTATCTCTCCCTATGTTGATGTTTTGTTCAATCATTTGAGATTTGAGTTCATTATAGAGTTTAATTCCACCCGTTTTAGAGCCTACTTTTTTACGATACTGTTGTACCATTAAGATTAGTTTTTTGTTATCTAATTCTTTTTTTATTAGTGTTTTGTGTCTTTTGTAGAATGCTTGTTTAGAGATCCCAAAACATTGATAGATCCATTTTGTTTTAAAATGTTTTTCTTTTTTAGTTCTATCTCTTTTGCTAATGTTTTGGGCAAGGACTTTTTTGCTAAATCGACACCAGTAATGATTTCCATATCCGCAATAATATCTTGTTGAAAGTCTTTTACAAACTCCAATTCTTCAATTTTTTCCTTTAATTTTTTGATTTCATCGTTTTTACTCATACCATTATTTTGTTGTACTAAGGTACTGTATTTTTTAATCAAATACCCAATAGTAGTTCTAGGAACATCATATTTTTTGGAAGCGAAGTTTGTTGATATTTGACCATTCTGAATTTGGTCAACGACGAATAATTTGGTTTCTAAAGTTACTTTTTGGTACTTTTTTTTCTGCCAGTGTTCATTTTGATTTTTCATAAGTGACTATCATTAATTGATGAATTTTTAGTCAACCTATTTCAGGAAAGTACATTTTCTCAAATTACTGCCAACGTGTTTGTGTATGATTCGTTGCGTGTTTCAAGCAACTAATTTACTAGATTAATCACGAACGGCGAAATTCCGAAGGAATTTCCCAAGTGAGCTAAAACTAGCAATTAATTATACACGGTGTTGGCAATTGGCTTTTCTTTCGTTAATAATTTTCAAAACATTGCATTCCGAATGCTCCACCAGTATAAGAAAGAACTATATTGTCCTTATAAAATATATTGTTGCATCCGTCATTATATTTTTCAATCTCTTGTTCATTCAGATTTTTCTCAAATATTTGATAGGAATAAACTCCAGCACCATTATAATCATATTCGATTTCAGTTGGTTTCCAATTTGATATTCCAACACATTCTGCTGATTCTAACTTTTCGTATAATTCTTTAAAAATTTCATTATTCCAATTCAGTTTTTTCTTGACTACTTCTAATCAATTCGTTTTTCCGTAATATTTTTTCCCTGAGTTTTTTTGAGGTTTTTCTTTATAATCTAAAAAATTCACATTGTAATCTCTAAATAATAATTCGTTTTCTGAAGAATCATTTATTTTTTCATAAATTTCTAATTTTATAATATTAGAAGATTTATAACGAATACTTACTTTAAAATTTTCGGGTATAGTTTTATCGAAATAGTTTTTTACTTCGTTTATTTCAGAACTTTTATTTTCGTAATTTCTTATTAAATCAGATTTATTTTTAGAATTACAACTCAAAATTAAAAGTGTCAAAATTCCGATAATTACTATTCTATGTTTCATTATCTGTCCTTTTTTTGCTTGTTGCCAACGTGTTTGTGTTATAATTAGTTGCGTGTTTAAGCAACTAATCTACTAAATAAATCACGAACGGCGAAAATCCGAAGGATTTTCCAAGTGAGCTAAAAACAGCAATTAATTATACACGTTGTTAGCAAACGTTTTTTATGTTAATCTACTTTTCTCAATTAATTTTTGAAGTTCTTTTTCAGAATGTTTCACTAAGTTTTCAATTGAACGATTTATAAAAAAATCTTTAAATATTTTATTTTCGTAAATCCAATCACGATTATTAATATTAATTATTTTAAGGTTTTTACCATTTCCATTATGCTCAGACTTTTCGATGTAAGCTTTAAGTCTGTTTTTTGGTACTGAAAATCGGTGAGGAGGATAATTAGAAAAGTCAAATTTTAACAATACATTTCTATTTGATATTTTTAAATTCAAGTATTGATTGTCTTCGAGTATTTTAACGTTTCCATACTTTTTCATTAAAAGTTTAGCCGTTTTTTTTCTTCTATTTTTTAAAATCCATAACCAATATTTTTTTTGAATATAACCCAATATATATGTTAAAAGAAATACATATATAACATATAAAATAATTCCAATATTTGATTTGCCAATTCCAAAGTAAAAAGGAAATCCTACTAATAAAATTATTGAAGGTAAATAAGTTAAATAGTAAATTATATTTCTGTATTCCATTTAAATGTTTGCTAACGTGTTTGTGTTATGGAAAGTTGCGTTTTTAAGATTGGCTGATTTTCCGAAGGAAAATTAAGACAAGATTAAAAAAGCATCAACTTTTGATTAAGCTAAAAATAAGCAATTTTTTATACACGGTGTTGTGTGCAGTTTTTATTATTTCAGTTTAAATTGATTCATTCCGATTTCAAATACTAATTCATTATTCAATTCAATTTGCTTTCCTTTTTTGTCATAAAATTCTGCAAATATTTTGTTCTCATTAATTATTTCCAAGACAACTCCCTTTTGTCCAGATTTTAATTTTTCATTCAGGTTTTTAGACAGTTCAATTTTTTTATGGAGAAACTTTTTTTCCAGCATTTTGATTGGGTCAATTTTCTTTTCAGTTCCGCTAAATAATTCACCAATTTTATTAAATCCTTTTCCAATTAATCTAAAAAAACCATATAAAATTCCTTCGAGTATTATGTCGATAAAAATCTTTCCAAGAATTTCAATTATTATCATATTTTCAATCTTTTTCTAAAATGAAATTTTCAAAATAGTTTCCTCTTTTGAGTTAATTTGGCAATGTCTTGTCCTGAAATATGGCTACAGGTTAAAATTGAATTAAGCTGATAATTTATATACCATATTTGGTGTTTTATAGTCTAAAGATAAGTGTAATCTTATCTCGTTGTATAAATTAATTGCATTTTTTGTAGCTCTCTTTGCGTGTGCCACATTATCAAAGGTTTGGTCTAGATAAAATTCATCTTTTAAAATACCATTTACACGTTCAGCCATTGCGTTTTCATAACAATGATTTTCTTCAGTCATACTGATGTCTATTTTCTTTCTTTTTAATATTTGAGTATATACATTACTGCAATATTGTATCCCTCTGTCTGAATGATGAATAAGCCCATTAATGTTTTTAGCTTTATAAATCGCCTTATTTAGCGCTCTCACACATCCTTTAAGTTCCAAGCTATCACTAAGGTCGTAACCAACAATTTTTCGAGAGTGCATATCTGTTATTAAAGCTAAGTAACAAAATCCTTTTACGGTTCTTATGTAAGTTATATCACTTACCCAAACCTGATTAGATTTTGTAATTTTTAAGTCTTTTATAATATTATTATATTTATAAAATCGATGATATGAGTTTGTTGTTCTGGCACTAGTTTTCCTTCTAAGTGTTAGCATTTGGTGTTTTCTAAGGACATTAAATAAAGTATCTCTACCAACTTTAATATTTACTTTATTAAAATCTACATCTAAAGATTTAGTAAGTTTACGCACACCTTCTCTAGGAAGAGATTTGCGTCTTTTTCTAACAATATTTATAATCTGTTGTTCTAATATTAAACGTTTATCAGCTCTAGATTTGTATTTATAATACGCATCACGTTTAAGTCCAAAACAATGAGTTATAGTCGTTAAAGACGCAAATTTCTTAGATTTCTCTTTAGCTTTTATTAAGGCTTTATACTTAACTTTTTTTTTAGTTCAGCAATAGATTTATAACCTAAATCTTCAGCAGCTACTTCTAAATAGGATTCTTCTACCATAGCATCGAGATCTTTTTTAAGTAGTAGTTTTTTTAGTTGCTCAACCTCTTTTTGAAGAGCTTTAATTCTGGATATTTCGTCTTTAGTCTCCACTTTTACTCTGGTGTTCATTAAGTCTTTACGATTGTACTTTTTAATCCACTCATTAACGGTTGTAGGTGCAATAGAGTAGAGTTTACAAAGTTCGCTCTTTGTGTGTTTTCCGATTGTAAGTTCGGCTAAAATTTTTAATTTAAAAGGTTCACTGTAACGTCTAATTACTTTGTCATTTCTATACATAATGTTTAAAATTATGTAGCCTTATTTCAGGACGGGTGTTAATGGTGTACAACGTTGTTGTATATGGTTTGTTGCGTGTTTTAAGCAACTAATTTAGTAAATAATTACCGACCAAGAAAGTCTGCGAGGACTTTCGCAAGTAGGCAAGAAGCCAGCAATAAATTATATACGGTGTTGTGGTGCGTATTTATTCAAAATTTTCTTCATTTACGGGAATTGGCGGTGGTTTTGGAATTTCCAATTTTTCAATCAGCCAAATATTGATATTCGTTTTTTTCGCAATTTCTTCGTAAGTTTCTGTTAATTTTTTCAGTGTTTGTTCAAAATTTTTGAACTCTTTTTTGTCATATGAAATTTGAATTAGTAGTTTCTCGGGATTATCGCTCAAACTCGGATTTTTTCCATTGTTTTCGTAATCTCTTTTTAAAATACTTTTCAAACTGTCTAAAGAATATAATTCTCCAAAATTTTTGCTAATTTTATTATTATGGATTTCAATAACATTTTTTTCCTTTATTAAAATACAACCAAAATTTTCCCAACAAGGATTTTGAAAATAAATTGTTTTCAATGTATTTTCAGTTTTTAAAGTAATTTTCGGAACACTATCATTACAAGAAATTCTTTCAGCTCGTTCTATTAATTCATTCCAATTATTAAACTTTTTAATATTTAATTCAACACTCAAACTGTCATTGTCTTTCCTCCATTTTCCGAATTCTTTTTGAACAAGTAAATTTCCATTTTTTTTATAATTTTTACATCCGGCTATTGTCAGAATTAGTAAAATCAGAAATGTTTCTTTAATGTTCAAATTTTCGTTTTTATATGCACCACAACGTGTTTGTATAAGGATAGTGCGGTTTTGTGCAAGGCTAATTTTCCGCAGGAAAATCAGACTTAGCAAAATTGTACTATCCATTGATTAAGTACTAAACTACGCATTATTTTTATACTGTGTTGTGAGCTGGCTTTTCTATTCACGATAATATAATTTCATATAACCATAGAAGTCCGTAAATATTTGCAATTCCGAAAATTATTCCGAAAATCAACTCTTTATTGATTCGGTATTTTTTCAATTCAGAACTTAATGTTTTTAAATTTTGTTCCGTTTCAATTCCGATTTTAGTTTCCGCAATTCTGTCTCCAATTCTCCGTGTTGGACTCACAAATGTAAAAAGTAAATCAAGTGGGATAATAGGTAAAAAATTCCGTAACGAACTTTTCCATTCAGACGCTTTTTGATTGTTCAGGTTTTGAACTTGAATTCCGAAAAGTCTTTTTCCTATGCTTTTTCCATTCAGAAAGTCCTTATTCATTGTAATTGGATAAACAATTATCATTGCGAGGAATAGATTGTCAGTAAGAGCAATAATTAGAAATCCGATTATTCCCATAATTAGATAATCAACTACAAATGCTTTAATTCTATTTTCTAATATTGGTTTCAAACGATGTTTTTTTTAGCTTGCTCACAACGTGTTTGTGTTATGGAAAGTTGCGTTTAAAGTGAACGGCTATTTTCCGCAGGAAAATAGAAGTTTACAAAAAAGCAACAAACTTTGGTTAAGCTAAAAATAAGCAATTTTTTATACACGGTGTTGTAAAACGTTTTAATTCATTTTTTTCTCAATTAATAAAATCATTTCGTTTATTTCTTCTAAAAATGACTTTTTATTTTGTGCAATTAAATTTTTTGAGTCACGGTTCAAGTTTTCAGGCTTTTCGATAAGTCTTCTCCAAAGTTTATAATGTTCTTTTCTAATACTCAAATAATTTTTGAAACCAGAATAATTTTCAACATATTCTCCTTTTTCATACTTATAAATTTTGTCAAATTCAAACGCACTGGATATTTCAATATTTAAAAATCCAGGTGCATCATTTTCAACTTTATTCTCTCGTTCAATAATTTCAAAAATTCCGTCATTATTAAGGTCAGTTAGAAAGTATGTGTTGAGAGAAATTCCGTGTATTTTTTTACTCTTTACTTTTAATTCAGAAATTTTTCCTTTTGCAACATTTAATTCTTCTTGAGCATTAATTGTGTTTATAGTAGCAAAAAATAATAATGTCATTATAAATCTTCTCATATTCTTTTCATTTTTTTGATTTAGAGAATTTTCCAATTGTTAATAAAAAAACAGATATTAAAATTAAGCTTAAAAAAAATATTTTTTCTCCAAAGAAATGCACAATTCCAATTTTAAAAACATAAATAATCCCACAACCTAAAATCAGAGCTATTGAGAATCGAAAAATTATTAATATTAACTTCATTTATTTTCGTTCTTAATGTCTTGTCCTGAAATATGGCTACAGGTTAAAATTGAATTAAGCTGATAATTTATATACCATATTTGGTGTTTTATAGTCTAAAGATAAGTGTAATCTTATCTCGTTGTATAAATTAATTGCATTTTTTGTAGCTCTCTTTGCGTGTGCCACATTATCAAAGGTTTGGTCTAGATAAAATTCATCTTTTAAAATACCATTTACACGTTCAGCCATTGCGTTTTCATAACAATGATTTTCTTCAGTCATACTGATGTCTATTTTCTTTCTTTTTAATATTTGAGTATATACATTACTGCAATATTGTATCCCTCTGTCTGAATGATGAATAAGCCCATTAATGTTTTTAGCTTTATAAATCGCCTTATTTAGCGCTCTCACACATCCTTTAAGTTCCAAGCTATCACTAAGGTCGTAACCAACAATTTTTCGAGAGTGCATATCTGTTATTAAAGCTAAGTAACAAAATCCTTTTACGGTTCTTATGTAAGTTATATCACTTACCCAAACCTGATTAGATTTTGTAATTTTTAAGTCTTTTATAATATTATTATATTTATAAAATCGATGATATGAGTTTGTTGTTCTGGCACTAGTTTTCCTTCTAAGTGTTAGCATTTGGTGTTTTCTAAGGACATTAAATAAAGTATCTCTACCAACTTTAATATTTACTTTATTAAAATCTACATCTAAAGATTTAGTAAGTTTACGCACACCTTCTCTAGGAAGAGATTTGCGTCTTTTTCTAACAATATTTATAATCTGTTGTTCTAATATTAAACGTTTATCAGCTCTAGATTTGTATTTATAATACGCATCACGTTTAAGTCCAAAACAATGAGTTATAGTCGTTAAAGACGCAAATTTCTTAGATTTCTCTTTAGCTTTTATTAAGGCTTTATACTTAACTTTTTTTTTAGTTCAGCAATAGATTTATAACCTAAATCTTCAGCAGCTACTTCTAAATAGGATTCTTCTACCATAGCATCGAGATCTTTTTTAAGTAGTAGTTTTTTTAGTTGCTCAACCTCTTTTTGAAGAGCTTTAATTCTGGATATTTCGTCTTTAGTCTCCACTTTTACTCTGGTGTTCATTAAGTCTTTACGATTGTACTTTTTAATCCACTCATTAACGGTTGTAGGTGCAATAGAGTAGAGTTTACAAAGTTCGCTCTTTGTGTGTTTTCCGATTGTAAGTTCGGCTAAAATTTTTAATTTAAAAGGTTCACTGTAACGTCTAATTACTTTGTCATTTCTATACATAATGTTTAAAATTATGTAGCCTTATTTCAGGACGGGTGTTAATGTTTTACAACGTGTTTATATATGGTTTGTTGCGCGTTTAAGCACCTAATTTAGTAGATAATTACTGACAAAGAAAATCCGCGAGGATTTTCGTAAGTAAGCAAAAAGCCAGCAATAAATTATATATGTTGTTGTGGCACGTTATTTCTATTCATTCCTTTGTTTTAATTCAGGTAAATCTTTTGAAATTTCATAATATTTATTGTCATTAATTAAACTGTCACGTACTTTTTCTAACTGCTCAATTATTTGCTTTGGAACGTTGTATTTCACACCAAAACTTTTCCTTATTTCAGTATCTGTATGTTTGTCATATTCTTTCCAATCTATTTCTGGTGTGTTAATTAAGTAAATTTGTTCCTTTAATATTTCTATGAGCTCTTTTGATTCGTTTGACTTAATATCATAAAGTTCAAGTTGTCTTAAGATATCTTTTGGAAAAGCATAACGCCAATTGTCAATTGAATTTCTTCTAAAATATCTACCATTTTCTTTAAAGTTCTTAATCACAATTTTTTGAAGAATAATTGTATCTAAAGATACTTTTTTGTCTTTTGAAAATGCTGATTTTAAATTAACTACTTGTTTGGTTGAACTTTCAGTTTTCCATTTTTTTAATGTTTCTAATGTATTTTCTTTAAAATCAATTCCGTATTCAACTTTTGCCTTATTTATTTGTTGGTCAATATAATTATAATCCGATTCAAATTTTTTGTAATAAGCTCTGTTTAAAATTTCTTGATTAATTGATGTTGTAGTTTTTAATGTAAACGTTATTGCTACACAAATTAAGATTGAATAAAATATCCACTTTGCAGAATGATAAACTAATCTAACAATAAACCAATTTTGGGCAAAAACTACAATTGGAATTAAAACAAATAAAAGCCAATATTCTTCGAATAAATTTAATTGATTATCATAACCTGGCATTCCATACAAAATGAAAGGAAGAACCGAACCAAATCTCGCAATCATCATTAATATTAACCAAAAAGTAAAGTATATATTTGTTCGTGATAATTGTTTATGAATTTTATCTTTTCTTCTTTTATGATTATTATTCGTCATCCAAATAGCAACTGTTATTGAAAGACCTAAAATTGTTGCAAGTGATGAAAAGAAGTAATTATAAAATTGTAATTCAGATTTTTCTAAAATGAGTAAATCAGCAGATAAAGTTGTAAAAAACCGAAATAGTTCTCGAAAATAACTGAACGTTAGCGAAATTATAATCGCAGAAAACAGACCTAAAATAATTCCAATCCAAAATCTTTGTTTTCCAATGTTTTGAATTGATATTTTTTCTTTCCTAAATTTTACTGCCATTTTCGGATTTCGTTTTAATGTGCCACAACGTGTTTGTACAAGGTTAGTTGCGTGGTTTAAGTACTAAATTTACTAAATAATTACCGACAAAGAAAATCCGCGAGGATTTTCGTAAGTAGGCTTAAAGCAAGCAATTAATTTTGTACGGTGTTGGCAATAGTATTTTAAATATAGATTAATAAATCAATTTGCGTTCTAACTTTTTTTCCGTTTTTAATGGCAGGTTCAAGATTACCTAATGACTTTAATCCTTGTATTGCTGATTCATTAGATATTTTTCCGCTTATTCCAATTAATTCAATATTTGTTAATTCACCATTTTTTTCAACAACGGATAATAAATTCATAGTTCCATCACAACCATATTTACAGTTTATAATCCATTCATATTCGTCATTTTTTTCTTTAAAGTATGGTCGTTTGTCGGGATTTATTTCAAAATCATTTCCTTTCAAAAAATACTCAGGATGATAGGCGAAATTTATAGTTTTAAAAAATCTTTTGTTAATATAATTCTCACCTTTTTTATAATGTTTCCATTTTGTAAATGATTCAATTAGCTTTTTAGATTCATTAATAAATTCAGTTTTATTCGTTTTTTTAAATTTATTTTTTTGGAAAACCATTCTTGGTAATTTATTTACAAATTCAGATTTTCTAACATTTTGAGGCGTATTATTAGAATCCAATTCAAATTGAATATCTACCTCAAAAAATCTTCGTTTTATTAATCTTCTCAAACCTGTTATTTCGGGATAAATCAAATTCAGCCGTCTAAAATTATCAAATTTAAATTCAGTTTTTTGTATTTCGAGATGATTATCGTGTTCCATTTATATGTCTTGTCCTGAAATATGGCTACAGGTTAAAATTGAATTAAGCTGATAATTTATATACCATATTTGGTGTTTTATAGTCTAAAGATAAGTGTAATCTTATCTCGTTGTATAAATTAATTGCATTTTTTGTAGCTCTCTTTGCGTGTGCCACATTATCAAAGGTTTGGTCTAGATAAAATTCATCTTTTAAAATACCATTTACACGTTCAGCCATTGCGTTTTCATAACAATGATTTTCTTCAGTCATACTGATGTCTATTTTCTTTCTTTTTAATATTTGAGTATATACATTACTGCAATATTGTATCCCTCTGTCTGAATGATGAATAAGCCCATTAATGTTTTTAGCTTTATAAATCGCCTTATTTAGCGCTCTCACACATCCTTTAAGTTCCAAGCTATCACTAAGGTCGTAACCAACAATTTTTCGAGAGTGCATATCTGTTATTAAAGCTAAGTAACAAAATCCTTTTACGGTTCTTATGTAAGTTATATCACTTACCCAAACCTGATTAGATTTTGTAATTTTTAAGTCTTTTATAATATTATTATATTTATAAAATCGATGATATGAGTTTGTTGTTCTGGCACTAGTTTTCCTTCTAAGTGTTAGCATTTGGTGTTTTCTAAGGACATTAAATAAAGTATCTCTACCAACTTTAATATTTACTTTATTAAAATCTACATCTAAAGATTTAGTAAGTTTACGCACACCTTCTCTAGGAAGAGATTTGCGTCTTTTTCTAACAATATTTATAATCTGTTGTTCTAATATTAAACGTTTATCAGCTCTAGATTTGTATTTATAATACGCATCACGTTTAAGTCCAAAACAATGAGTTATAGTCGTTAAAGACGCAAATTTCTTAGATTTCTCTTTAGCTTTTATTAAGGCTTTATACTTAACTTTTTTTTTAGTTCAGCAATAGATTTATAACCTAAATCTTCAGCAGCTACTTCTAAATAGGATTCTTCTACCATAGCATCGAGATCTTTTTTAAGTAGTAGTTTTTTTAGTTGCTCAACCTCTTTTTGAAGAGCTTTAATTCTGGATATTTCGTCTTTAGTCTCCACTTTTACTCTGGTGTTCATTAAGTCTTTACGATTGTACTTTTTAATCCACTCATTAACGGTTGTAGGTGCAATAGAGTAGAGTTTACAAAGTTCGCTCTTTGTGTGTTTTCCGATTGTAAGTTCGGCTAAAATTTTTAATTTAAAAGGTTCACTGTAACGTCTAATTACTTTGTCATTTCTATACATAATGTTTAAAATTATGTAGCCTTATTTCAGGACGGGTGTTAATTGTGGCTAACGTTGTTGTATAAGGTTAGTTGCGTGTTTCAAGCAACTAATTTACTAGAGTAATCACGAACGGCGAAATTCCGAAGGAATTTCCCAAGTGAGCTAAAACTAGCAATTAATTTTATACGGTGTTGTAAACAGGCTTTTTTCATTCTATAATTCCGCTAAATGTTTTTGATTCGTTATAAACAGTAATTCCAAAAAGATTCCATTTTAAAATTCCATTAGCAATAAATTCCGCTTTTCCATTCATATTCAAATTGTTCGTATCTATTGACTTAAATTCCCACATATAACCGCTCACAATTCCAGTCAAATAACTGTTACTTTCAATTGGGATATATTCATTCTGTTCTATAGAATATTTTACAAGCATATTTATATCAAAAGTCCAATTATCTTCCAATTTCACTTGTTTAATTTCCGAGTTATTTTTTCTCTCATAGTTTTCTGTTATTGATATTCGGTTTGAGTTTTTTCCTGAATTAGATGCGGAAATTATTTGTACAATTCCGATTACCATTATAAAGATTGAGACAAATTTAAATTGTGGTTTAAATATTTTTTTTCCTTTAGCTATAAATCCAACAATTAGATAAAGAAAGTAAAGAACAATCATTCCGTTTATTATAGACCAAATCAAATGTATCATAGTTTTCGTTTTTCAGCTTGTTTACAACGTGTTTGTGTTATGATTAGTTGCGTGTTTAAGCACCTAATCTACTAAATAAATCACGAACGGCGAAAATCCGAAGGATTTTCCAAGTGAGCTAAAAGCAGCAATTAATTATACACGGTGTTACCTGCAGTTTTTATTTTCCCCAATTTTAGTTTATAATATTCAGCTTTTTCAATATTTCCTAAAACTCGATAAATACTTTCTATTTCTTCAATTATGAATTCGGATGAAATTCCATTTTTTTCTGATATTAGGAAATAATTCAATGCTTCTTTATGTCTGTTTTCATCTATAAGAATATAGCCTAAATCTTCGGCAATAACACTTTTTTCTTTACTTATTTCTAAACCTTGTTTTAATACTTTTATTGATAATTCAGTATTGTATCTTGAATAGTAGGTTTCGTAAGAACCATAACAGTCAGAGGCTACTGCAGGAATTACTTCTATATTCATAGAATCATATGCATAAGAATATTCAGGTTTTTCTAAGTTAAATATCACAAAATCAACTATTCTTTCAGGAGTGTTTACATTAATGTATGCGGATTTATATATTCCAGTTTTTTCTATTTTGTATGCCTTTACAAGATAATGACCTTCTCCTTTTGGTATTATTTTTAAAGTAGTCGGTTCAATATTCCATTCAATTGGGTTTTCGCTTTCAGAATTAATTATTTTATAAATTCCACAATCAGGATTATTTTCAATTATATTTATTAATTCAGAATTTAATTTTTTTTTACTCAAACTATTTTTCTTTTTCACAAAATTACACTCAATAAGACTTAATATTATTAATAGAATTAAATATTTCACTTCTTTATTCAGTTTTTTTAAATTGCAGGTAACGTTGTTGTATAAGCTTTGTTGCGTTGGTTTAGCAGTGAATTTACTAAATAAAATACGAACGGCGAAATTCCGAAGGAATTTCCCAAGTGAGCGATTACCAGCAATAAATTTTATACGGTGTTACCCAACGTTTTTTTATTCCATTTCTATTTTCCAATTTTCAGTATTTAAAAAGCCATCTATTATTTCATAATTAGGTAGTTTCTCAAAGTTTATTTTCAATCTTTTTTCCTCATATTTTCCAAACACAATATTTTCAATCTCAAATTCAAGATTTAAATACTTTATTTTAAAATTTTCGTCAATTATTCCGATTTCGCCAAATTCCGAAACAATGAATTTATCTTTTGTTGGGATTTCAGCTAATTCTCCATATTCTACTTTTTGGTCAAAATATAGGATTTCTTTTTCCTCAATATCTAAAATATAAAGTCCGTCACTTGTTAGAATTCCTATTTGATTAATTTTTTCCGCAATTGCAATTCTTTTCTGTTCTCCACGAAACATTCCTACCCATTCAAATCCACTTTTTGTTACGAATTTTGTCCAACTCCAAATTTGACTTTTCCAAACTGTATTTAAGTCAAAAATTTTTTCCTCATATTGTCCAGAAGTTGGTTGATTAATAAATTCAGCTTTCAATTTTTCTTTCAATTTTTCCTTCAGTTTTGAGTTGAGTGGTTAATGTTGGGTAACGTTGTTGTATATGGTTTGTTGCGTGTTTCGAGCAACTAATTTAGTAAATAATTATGGACAAAGAAAGTCCGCGAGGACTTTCGTAAGTAGGCGAGAAGCCAGCAATAAATTATATACGGTGTTAGCAAATCGTTTTTTTAGGATGAATATTACTATGACAAAATGTTTAAATAATGTTAAATTTGCTAAAAACATCTCAAATTATAGTATATGGATATATTTCATTTTTTCGATAATAATTTTTTTAATGCAGTTTCTATTATTTTTTTATTTATCATTTGTTTATTTGTCATTCTTTTTATAGTGGCAAAAATTATTGATTGGGTTCCAGTAATTAAAAATATTGTAACAAAAATCATTAGTCATTTTTATCTCATACTTATTCCGTTTCCAGTAATATATTTGATTTATTATAATGGAAATATTTATGATGGTGAGTTACTTAAAACCTTTCCCATAAAAAAAGAAGTTGCTGAAATGTTAAGTCAGTTAAGTATATGGTTTTTTACTGTAGGTATTTTTTCAGGAACATTAAAGTACTTAAATACTATAACTTATGTTAAACAAAAATTCAAAGAAATAATTCTTTCAGAAGAGTTTGATAATAAATTAACAGATAAACTTGAGGTATTTGCTTATTCTGATGAATCTTTAGAGAAATATGATAAAATTGAAGAATTATGGGAAAGAGTTACACTTTTAAAGTATAAAACTAATTTTCCATTAATATATGATAAATTAAAAAAGAAAGTAAATAATGAGTTATTTAATAAAGAAACAACTCCTTTTTATTATCGAAATTTTTTCATGGATATTAATATAAAATTAGATGGAGATAATTTAATTATTGATAAAAAAACCAGGTATACATTAATCAGACCTAATACTGATAGTTTTAAGTGGAGTTTTAAAACAGAAGTTATTAAGTCTGAAACGGAGGAAACAGAATCTCATTTAAAATTATACTTGAATGGTGATGAAAATTTGATAGAGTTTAATAAAAGCAATTCTAAAATAGAACACATTGGTGATCGTACTGTTATAACTTTTGAAGAAGAGTTTAAAGATCATTTAGAGTATGATATTGTAACAGAAAGGAAATCAATTCAGAATATTGATGATGATAGGTTTATTGGATTTGGTACTAACAGAATTATTGATTATATTGAAGTTAATATTAATTGTTGTGATAAATTACAATATGTTTTTAATGATTTAAATAAATATAGATTTAAAAAAATTGAACAATTTAATGGAAGCAATAAGTATACTTACAGCAATATTATTACTCCAAGTGATATTTTTAAGATATTTTTAATAAGAAAATATTAAATATTACTTACATTTGTTTAAGAATAAAAAAACAACATTATGAGAACTTCAATAAACATTATGAGAACTTCAATAATTATTAATGGTAACGAATGGCATGGTTAAAATGTCTATAAATTTATAAATAAAAAAAACACCTTAAAAGGTGTTTTTTTTATTTATAAATTTATGTTTTAAATGTTTGCTAACGTTGTTGTGTATGGTTAGTTGCGTGTTTTAAGCACTAAAGTTAGTAAATAAATCACAGATAGAAAGTCCGCGAGGACTTTCGTAAATTGGCTAAAACCAAGCAATTAATTATACACGGTGTTGTGGCACGTTTTATTCATTACTATGCTTTTTTTAAATTTCCCTTTTTTAATTAATTCCATAAATTTTGGAAACCGAATTTATTTCATTTTTTTCAAGTTTTACACTTTTCAGTTTCTCTTTATATTTGGTTAGATTTCTGATTGTATTCATTAAAATTGTTATTCCAACTGCAATTATTCCAGCTTTATGAACTAAAAAATAAGTTTCGTTTTTATTCAATTCAGCTATTGTTCCGCTTTTAAAAATTAGAAGAAAACTAAATCCAATAAGTAGAAAAAAAGATAAATAATTCCATTTTTTCTTTCTCTTTAATTCTAATAGTTTGAAATTAACATTTTCCAATCTTTCATTGAATTTTTTATTCAGTTTAATATCAGAACAATATTTTTCAAATTCAGGCTTCTTTTTTGATATTCCACAAATTATTCCTTTTTCAAAAGTTGCAATTTCGTTATCGCATAAATTACAATGTTTTGAATGTTTCATTTATTAACTATTCTATTTTTGACTTGAAATTGAGTTCAGTTTTTAATGTCTTGTCCTGAAATATGGCTACAGGTTAAAATTGAATTAAGCTGATAATTTATATACCATATTTGGTGTTTTATAGTCTAAAGATAAGTGTAATCTTATCTCGTTGTATAAATTAATTGCATTTTTTGTAGCTCTCTTTGCGTGTGCCACATTATCAAAGGTTTGGTCTAGATAAAATTCATCTTTTAAAATACCATTTACACGTTCAGCCATTGCGTTTTCATAACAATGATTTTCTTCAGTCATACTGATGTCTATTTTCTTTCTTTTTAATATTTGAGTATATACATTACTGCAATATTGTATCCCTCTGTCTGAATGATGAATAAGCCCATTAATGTTTTTAGCTTTATAAATCGCCTTATTTAGCGCTCTCACACATCCTTTAAGTTCCAAGCTATCACTAAGGTCGTAACCAACAATTTTTCGAGAGTGCATATCTGTTATTAAAGCTAAGTAACAAAATCCTTTTACGGTTCTTATGTAAGTTATATCACTTACCCAAACCTGATTAGATTTTGTAATTTTTAAGTCTTTTATAATATTATTATATTTATAAAATCGATGATATGAGTTTGTTGTTCTGGCACTAGTTTTCCTTCTAAGTGTTAGCATTTGGTGTTTTCTAAGGACATTAAATAAAGTATCTCTACCAACTTTAATATTTACTTTATTAAAATCTACATCTAAAGATTTAGTAAGTTTACGCACACCTTCTCTAGGAAGAGATTTGCGTCTTTTTCTAACAATATTTATAATCTGTTGTTCTAATATTAAACGTTTATCAGCTCTAGATTTGTATTTATAATACGCATCACGTTTAAGTCCAAAACAATGAGTTATAGTCGTTAAAGACGCAAATTTCTTAGATTTCTCTTTAGCTTTTATTAAGGCTTTATACTTAACTTTTTTTTTAGTTCAGCAATAGATTTATAACCTAAATCTTCAGCAGCTACTTCTAAATAGGATTCTTCTACCATAGCATCGAGATCTTTTTTAAGTAGTAGTTTTTTTAGTTGCTCAACCTCTTTTTGAAGAGCTTTAATTCTGGATATTTCGTCTTTAGTCTCCACTTTTACTCTGGTGTTCATTAAGTCTTTACGATTGTACTTTTTAATCCACTCATTAACGGTTGTAGGTGCAATAGAGTAGAGTTTACAAAGTTCGCTCTTTGTGTGTTTTCCGATTGTAAGTTCGGCTAAAATTTTTAATTTAAAAGGTTCACTGTAACGTCTAATTACTTTGTCATTTCTATACATAATGTTTAAAATTATGTAGCCTTATTTCAGGACGGGTGTTAATGTGCCACAACGTTGTTGTATATGGTTTATTGCGTGTTTCAAGTAACTAATTTAGTAAATAATTTCTGACCAAGAAAGTCCGCGAGGACTTTCGTAAGTATGCAAGATGCTAGCAATAAATTATATACGGTGTTGCCAAACGTATTTTTCTTATTCGTAATATTTTATTTCTCGTTTAAAAACTGTTGATAATTTACCTCTCCAACCAAAATGTCTTTTTTCAATCCAATTTCCAAATTTATCATAATCATATTCATATCGATTTATAGAAGTGTCATTTTTGTTGAAATTTCCAATAATCATTTTAATTGAATTATCATTTTCGTTATATTCAAATTCATTGTAAAAACTATTATTGTGTTTTGTCCAAATCACAACCTCTTTAAATTTATTAGAAGTTATTGTGTCTTTGTAACTTGTAATTCTTAAATCTTGAACAAATTCTTTGTTTTCATAATCTTCGGATCTAATTACTCGATTAAACTTATCATATAAATATAATCTTTTGGTTACATAAGAACTGTCTGAATTTGTGTGATTAAGAAATTCAAAATTTGCTTTTTCAATGTATGTATAATATAAAATTTTATAAGTTTTGTCAAGTTGTTGAACATTTATAATTGAATCTCCAACATACTCGTAATTCCAAGTTATAGTATCTTTTGAATATTGAAATGAAAGCCTCTGTTCTTGCAATATTCTATTTTTGTTATCATATTTATAATTCCAAATTGCACCAACTTTTATTGAGTCATTTTCTGTTCTTAATTCAGATTTCTTTTTTAAGTTTCCATATTCATTAAATTCAAGTTTGAAGTTGCTCGGTCCGAGAAAGTCATATAGTTCTAAAGTATATGTTGTATCGTTCGAAAATCTCGGTTCATATTCCTTAAAGACCATTTCTTTAACATTCCCCTTTAATTCATAGCGATTTAGGTCAGTTGAATTTAAACGATTTCTCATTTGCGAAAATCCAATTATTGGAAGTAAAATTATTAATAGGAAGGTTTTTTTCATATGTTTGGCAACGGTTTTGTGTATGATTAGTGGCGTGTTTAAGCACCTAATTTAGCAAATAAAAACCGAATAGAAAATCCGCGAGGATTTTCGTAAGTAGGCGAGAACCAGCCATTAATTATACACGTTGTTGTAAGTAGTGCTTTTTTAGTTCACTTACTTAATTTCAAAATCCGAAATGCTCCTTGAATTACCAATGCAAAAACAATTGTTCCGATAATCAAATCAGGTTTATTAGAACTCAAATAATGCACTAAAATTCCTGCAATAATTACTCCCAAATTGATAATCACGTCATTCGAAGTGAAAATCATACTCGCTTTCATATGTGCTTCTTCTTTGCTCTTTGACTTTTGCAAAATATAAAGACAAATTCCGTTTGCAATAAGTGCAAAAATCGAAACTATAATCATTGTTGAAAAATCGGGAAGTTTCTCGTTTCCGAAAAATCTTCTCAAGACTTCTACAAATCCAATAATCGCAAGTATTATTTGAAAATATCCAGCAAGTTTGGCAATCCGTTTTTTCTTTATTACTGTTCCGCCAACCGCAAACAAACTAATTCCGTACACAAAACTGTCCGCAAGCATATCTAAACTATCGGCAACAAGTCCCATAGATTTTGAGATAATTCCTGTTGTCATTTCAATAATGAAAAAAGCAAAATTTATGGCAAGTACAGACCAAAGTAGTTTTTTCTGATTTTCGTTTTCTTTAAATTCCGTTTGGTCAGTCTGTTCGGTCGAGATTTTTTTTCCGCCTAAATTTAGTTCAATAACGGACTTTTCGATTTGGTCAGATTCTCCGCTGTGAAAAACAGTCAGTTTTCGGTTTGGAATATCAAAATCCAAATTCGCAATACTTGAAATTCCGTCCAATTTCATTCGGATTAGATTTTCCTCTGAAGGACAGTCCATTTTGGTAATTTCGAATATTGTTTTTTTCATTCGGTTTCTGGGTTTTTCGGCATTACTTACAACGTGTTTGTGTATGCTTTGTTGCGTTGGTTTAGCGTAAATTTAGCAAATAAATACTGAATAGAAAATCCGCGAGGATTTTCGTAAGTTGGCTAAAAGAAAGCAATAAAACATACACGTTGTTGGCATTAGTTTTTTTCTTGTTCAAGCATAGATTTCAATTCTTTATTGCAGTTTATACTATTCAATATTCTATCTTCAAAATCTTTCAATGTTTTAATAGTGTATTCTACATTATTAATAGAATAAAATATATTCGTTCCATTTAAAGTAGCTATTTTTAAGGAATGAATCATATTGTAGGCAGCTGTTACTCCAGCTCTATTGTCATTCATATATGCATTAAAACTATTTACAGAGTTTTCATTCCACTCCAGTTTTTTTGGCTTATAATATTTAAACTTGTTAATAATAAATTCAGGAAGCATTAAAGCAAAGAAATTACTTGAAATTTTTCCCTTGATTTTTTCATATGCCTTTACATTTAAGTCCCAATTTCTCTCGTGAACAAGTATAAGTTCTCTTAAAAGTTCACGATATTTTTCTGATGATTTGTTATTGAAATAAAATTCAAAATCAATTTTCAGATTTTTAAGTTTCTCAATTGAAATATTTATACAAGTTTGTGTAGCTATTGATTCTCTTAAAAGATGTGAAATTTCCGTTAATTCTAGTTTAGAAATATCTTTAGAAATTATAAATTCGGTTTTTTCAGATATTCTATTTCCGATAAAAGTTGAATTTTTAATTGTGTTTTTACTTTTAAATAATTTCATTTCTTAATGTCTTGTCCTGAAATATGGCTACAGGTTAAAATTGAATTAAGCTGATAATTTATATACCATATTTGGTGTTTTATAGTCTAAAGATAAGTGTAATCTTATCTCGTTGTATAAATTAATTGCATTTTTTGTAGCTCTCTTTGCGTGTGCCACATTATCAAAGGTTTGGTCTAGATAAAATTCATCTTTTAAAATACCATTTACACGTTCAGCCATTGCGTTTTCATAACAATGATTTTCTTCAGTCATACTGATGTCTATTTTCTTTCTTTTTAATATTTGAGTATATACATTACTGCAATATTGTATCCCTCTGTCTGAATGATGAATAAGCCCATTAATGTTTTTAGCTTTATAAATCGCCTTATTTAGCGCTCTCACACATCCTTTAAGTTCCAAGCTATCACTAAGGTCGTAACCAACAATTTTTCGAGAGTGCATATCTGTTATTAAAGCTAAGTAACAAAATCCTTTTACGGTTCTTATGTAAGTTATATCACTTACCCAAACCTGATTAGATTTTGTAATTTTTAAGTCTTTTATAATATTATTATATTTATAAAATCGATGATATGAGTTTGTTGTTCTGGCACTAGTTTTCCTTCTAAGTGTTAGCATTTGGTGTTTTCTAAGGACATTAAATAAAGTATCTCTACCAACTTTAATATTTACTTTATTAAAATCTACATCTAAAGATTTAGTAAGTTTACGCACACCTTCTCTAGGAAGAGATTTGCGTCTTTTTCTAACAATATTTATAATCTGTTGTTCTAATATTAAACGTTTATCAGCTCTAGATTTGTATTTATAATACGCATCACGTTTAAGTCCAAAACAATGAGTTATAGTCGTTAAAGACGCAAATTTCTTAGATTTCTCTTTAGCTTTTATTAAGGCTTTATACTTAACTTTTTTTTTAGTTCAGCAATAGATTTATAACCTAAATCTTCAGCAGCTACTTCTAAATAGGATTCTTCTACCATAGCATCGAGATCTTTTTTAAGTAGTAGTTTTTTTAGTTGCTCAACCTCTTTTTGAAGAGCTTTAATTCTGGATATTTCGTCTTTAGTCTCCACTTTTACTCTGGTGTTCATTAAGTCTTTACGATTGTACTTTTTAATCCACTCATTAACGGTTGTAGGTGCAATAGAGTAGAGTTTACAAAGTTCGCTCTTTGTGTGTTTTCCGATTGTAAGTTCGGCTAAAATTTTTAATTTAAAAGGTTCACTGTAACGTCTAATTACTTTGTCATTTCTATACATAATGTTTAAAATTATGTAGCCTTATTTCAGGACGGGTGTTAATTAATGCCAACGTTGTTGTGTATGATTAGTTGCGTGTTTTAAGCAACTAATTTAGTAAATAATTACCGACAAAGAAAGTCCGCGAGGACTTTCGTAAGTAGGCTAAAACCAGCAATAAATTATATACGGTGTTAGCATAAGTAGTTTGGCATACAGCTTATTCATTTTCCGATTCAAATTCAACATTTTCTATGTTACTTTTACTAAAAATAACTTTATAAATAAGTGAGTCGTTATTTTGAGTTGGAAATTTTTCAATTAATAAATTTATGAATTTTGCTTTCTCCTTTTTTCTCATTGTATCTAGATTATTATTTAGTTGAGCAGCTAATAATCTATTTTTCTCATGCGTTGTATAGTATATTGTATTTGTAGAATCTAATTCTACATATTTTACCATTCTATAATTATCAATATCAAATGAATTTATTTTTTTGGGTAATTTTCTGTGTATAAATTTATTTAGATGAACAGAATCTGATAAAAGAAAATATGCTTTTTCAATAATTCTTGCTTTTCCAAATTCTCCTTTTTTGTTAACTACAAGATGTGCAGGAATTCCAGATAGGTTGAATAAGTTTCTTGTTTTTGCGTAATCTTTAGATATTAATTGAATTCCTGAAGGTTTATTTAATTCAATATATTTTTTCCATTTTTCTTCGTCTCCATCTACTGAAATGTCTATAAATATTATGTCTGAATTATTCTTAAAATCTGCTTTTAGTTTTTCAAGTTGTGGTTTTTCTGTTCGACAAGGTCTACACCAAGTTGCCCAAAAAGAAATGTATAAAGTTTTATTTTTTAAAGATTTTAAATCAAAATTTTTAGATTTTGAATCTAAAAAAACTGATTCTGGCAACAAATTGCTCTTCTTTTCAGTAAAATCCCAAATTGTCTTTCCATTTATTAATTCTCCATATTGGTCTGATTTTATTGATTCTCCTTGTTTAATAATTAGAGGTTGTGAAAAAAGGAAATATACAAATAGTCCACTCATAACTGCAATTGACGCTAATTTGATTGTTTTATTAACCTCATTTCTTGTCATTAATAAACTTATTGTTGCAAATAAAACAAGAAAATAAATTAGAGGAAAATAAAAGCACCTCATAGGAATAAATATGAGAAGTGATATATAAAGGAAAGGAACAAGTTTTAAAGATGTTTTTCTATTAATTAAACCAGAAATGTAAAATCCTATTGCGCAAATTAATAATGCAATCCATTTCAACTGGTCATATTCATATATTCGTATGACATTAGTTAATAGGAATACAATAATCAAAAAGGGAAGTGCTATTGATACAATTCCTAAAATGATTTTAGATATAATGATTAGATTTTTTTTCATTTATTAAATTCCTTTTCTTAATTCAATTCAGGTTTTGATTGAGTGAGCTATTTATGCTAACGTGTTTGTGTTATAATTAGTTGCGTGTTTAAGCACCTAATCTACTAAATAAATCACGAACGGCGAAAATCCGAAGGATTTTCCAAGTGAGCTAAAAGCAGCAATTAATTATACACGGTGTTGGGTGTAGTTATTTTGATATTTCTTTTATTAATTCCTTTAATTTTTCTAACGATAAATCTTGAGAAATATCGTCAAAAAGTTTGTCGATATTTTTTTTCGTTGCTAAATCTTGAGAAATTTGTTCTCCATCCCAATATATTATTCCATATTCATTAGCGAAATCTTTCGCTTTGATAGGATAATAACTATTTGTTATAAAAATACCTAAAATAGGCCATTTTGAGTTTATAAAATCATCATCCAGATTTACGAAATAAGATTTGTCAGTTGTTTTCCTTAGTTTATTTATTTCCGTTCCAAAAGAGGCTACTTTTTGGTGATCCACTCCTTTGTTTTTTTCACTATGTTTTACTTGACCAATTATTCTAAACTTAAAATAATTATAAAAACGAGGAAGTGATTTGATGTTTTTTAAACTAAAATACCCATAAAAATCAATTCCCTGATCTTTTTGGGATTTTGTAATTTGTATATTTTCAATATGATTTTCTGTTAGGATAAGTTGTCCTAATAGTTCAAATTCTCTCCAATCAATTTGCTTTAATAATTCATAAAATTTATTTCTCCATTCGAGTTTGTATTCTATGTTGTCTTTTTGATCTTTACCTTCTAAAAATTTAGTGTTAATTAAAACATCTGCATCGAATTCATCAAATTTGAATTCAGAAAAAATATGTTTCGATTCACAGGATTCTATATAACTTTTTATTTGTCTACTTATTTTATTTGCGTTAATTTCATAAACTTCCGCAGATTCATTTTCTGACATTTTAAAATTGGAGCTATTCCATTTTATAAATTCTTCAGATAGATAGAATCGGTTTTTATTTATTACTTTTAGATATTCAACAAATTTTTTTATGTCGCTAATTTTCATAGCTTTTTATTTGTCTAAAATTGTCAATTGAAAAGAAGCTGATTCGTTTATTTTTTTTATTATTTCTTTAAACTTTTCTTTGTTAGAGTCTTTGAGTATGTTAACAATTGGTAAAGTAGATAATTCAGTATACAAATCATTAAGTCGAGTAATTCGCTCTTCTAAATCAAGTTGATGTTTTTGAGCTGACTTTTCAGCATCTTTATTTCTTAATTCTTGGATCGCTTCATTTATTGAAAATTCCTCTTCTTCCTCAAATTTCACTAAAATACTTTTGTTTTCGGGAAGCAGTAATTTGTTAAAGTGATCCCTTATGTCAAGTACTCGTTCAAGTTTTCTATTTCCTTCTTCATCTCCAACATACCAATTTAGTAAGTTTTCTAAGTTTTCTAAATTATCAAACTTAGATTCTCCTTCATTCCATTCCAACCAAGATTTTATTAAAGGTCTTGTAAAAATGGCTTCTTGAAATAAACTAAAATTATTCTCATTTAGTTCTCCGTGATAAACTTCTTGACTAAAATTAAAACCTTTATATGATCTAATTTTATTGGCAATTGTATTTCGACCAAACCCAGTCATTTTATCCAATTCAGTTGCGTTTAAAGACTCTTCTTGTTGCATTACGTGAAGAAATCTTGCTTGTTGCAATGCTCCCCATTCTTTGATTCCGTTAATGTGTCTCATTCCTTGCAAAAGCCAAAGGACATTTTTGTCGGTACCAGAATAAACTAAAACTTCTATGTTTTTTAACGAGTTTAAAAGATTATCTTCTAATGTAATTATACCATCTAAATGTTCTTGTAATAAAGTTTTAGCAGTTGAAATTCTTCTATTTCCTTCTAAAACTAAATAATTATCTGAATCAGAAATTTTTCGCACTACAATTCTATCTATTGATAGAAATCCAAGTTTCTTAATTTTTTCATATAAATCACTAATTCCCTCAAGTCTTATATCTCTTAATACTGTTTTTTGAATTTGCTCCTCAGAAACTCTACTGTCAGGAAGATCTACTTTCCTGCTTTTCCCCATTAATCTTGGATTGTTAGGATTCAATAGTAGATTATTCAATTCTACTTTTTCCGTTTTAAGATTTTCTATTAAATCAAGTTCCATTTTTAATATTTAGTTTGTTAGTTTTAATTACACCCAACGTGTTTGTGTATGCTTTGTTGCGTTGGTTTAGCGTAAATTTAGTAAATAAATACTGAATAGAAAATCCGCGAGGATTTTCGTAAGTTGGCTAAAGCAAAGCAATGAAATATACACGGTGTTAGGGCACGTTATTTATGAAATCCAAGTTCCTTCAATTTTATCAATTCTCCATTTTCCTGATATTTTCTTTATAAATATTCGAAAACCATTTCCGTTTAATCTTTCAAATGTAGTACCACTTTCTAATATTCCAAATTTTTTATTTTTATCAAAATATATTCTAGAAAATGAAATCACTGCTCCAAAATAAAAAGGGTACTCAGTTCTCCATATTTTTCTACCTTTTGGAAATTCTGAACGATATTTAAAGATATATTTTTCATTATTTTTAATCCTTGATAAATTGATTTTATATTCAATGTTTTTTTCAAGAGTATCATTTTCAAATTCTATATTTTCAAAATGTGCACTCAATTTTTCACGGTTTATTTTACTTGATTTAAATATGGTGTCAACTATTGCTAATACAATTCTGGCTGTATCGTTTTCAATTTTAATTTTCCTTTTTTCAAATTCAGCTAAATATTCTTTATGAATTTTAAGGTTTTCCTTTTTTTGACTTTCACTTATTATAATTCCATTTGGAGGAGGAGCAATTGTCAAAGGAGGTTGAAGTGTTCTGAAATCATAAAATGTAGAATCTATTAGTTCTAAAAATATTTCATTAAAAACTTTTTTTTCAAATTCTAATTCATTTTTTTGTGAATTACAACCTAAAATAATTGATAATAGGAAAAATATTATTAATCTGTTCAAGAGTTCGTTTTTATGTGCCCTAACGTGTTTGTGTTATGATTAGTTGCGTATTTAAGCAACTAATCTACTAAATAAATCACGAACGGCGAAAATCCGAAGGATTTTCCAAGTGAGCTAAAAGCAGCAATTAATTATACACGGTGTTAGGGCAAGTATTTTTATGAAATCCAAGTGCCTTCTATTTTTTCAATTTTCCATTTTCCTGACACTTTTTTTATGAAAAATTTCAATCCATTTCCATTTAATCTTCCACGTGTAACACCACATTCAAGTATTCCATATTCTCTTTTTTCGTCAAAATAGATTTTTGAAAACGAAATAACAGCTCCAAGTTCAAAAGGATATTTAGTTCTCCAAATTTTTCTACCTTTTGGAAATTCAGAATATTTTTTGAATCGATATTTTTTGTGATTATTAAAAATGGATAAGTCTATTTTGTTTTCGTTTTTGGAATCTGAATACTGACTTTTAGGTTCTATTTCTTTATAATTACCAGATAAATTTTTAAAACTACTGCTGTCTAAAGGAAAAGTCTTTTCAATAATTGCTAAAACGATTCTAGTGGTATCTTTTTCAATTTCAGCTTTTCTTTTTTCAAACTCAGCCAAAAATTTCTTGTAATTCTCAAGGTTTTCCTTTTTTTGTTTTTCACTCAAAATTATTCCACTAGGAGGAGGAGGGTAAGGAGGAGTCATTAATCTAAAATCTACATAAGCTGAGTCAATTAATTCTAGAAATAATTCATTAAATACTTTTCTTTCAAGTTGTAATTTTTCCTTTTTGGTATTACAACCTAAAAGAGCAATTAGTAATAAAAATAAAACTGTCTTTTTCAAATGTGCGCTTTTATTTGCCCTAACGCATTTGTGTATTGAATTTTGCGTTTCTAAACACTAAAGTACACAAATAAATACTTACTTAGAAAAAAACGGAAAAGTTTCGTAAATCTGCTATAAGCAGCAATTTTTAATACACGTTGTTAGATATAGCAGTGCCACCAAAAGTAAAAGTAAATCAATTACTTATCTTAAAATACTTGTTTCTTTTTTTTGTTAAAAATCGAAGCAGAATGCAATTGAACTAAGTTGCCAAATATTTACTTAAAATACAGTTTTCAAGCAAAAATGGACTAAGTTTTTTTAGCATTTAGATTTAGAAAAAAAGGTGGATAAGCAATTAACTTTTTTTGGATTAGATTGAATCAGAACGCAAACGAATATTTTCCAAATAAACTACCAACACTTCACTTATAAACAACTCAAAAAAAAACGGATAAAAAGTTTCGCTTTTAATCAAGCGATTACCAATTCAGTTTCTGGTTTCAATTCGCTATTAAATATTCAGAATCTTTTGATGCGTTTAAATCCCAAAAAAAGAACTTTATTTCTAATATTTAGCAAGTATTTTGATTGTCGAGGTTGAGGTAATTCAGCAATTAAAATGCACTAAACTTCGTTTGGCACTGTTTTCTCTAACGTGTTTATATATGGTTTGTTGCGTGTTTTAAGCAACTAATTTAGTAAATAATAACTGACAAAGAAAATCCGAGAGGATTTTCGTAAGTAAGCAGAAAACCAGCAATAAATTATATATGGTGTTGTGCGTTCGTTTTTTATTTAACTAATTTTAATCTTTCACAATTTTCATTTATTCTTTCAAGAGCTGAAATAAATTCAGATGTATCTAAAAAGTAACTCGGATATGCTTTTTTCAATGATTTTATTGATGATGCTGATACAAGAACTACAGCATTTTCATTTTCCTTAATATCTTTTTCTAATTTCAAATACTCTTCTGAAGCAATTCCATAATCTCTTTTTTTGAAGGTCTGAATATTTACAAATTTTTCCTTGACGTTGATGTTTATTAAATAATAATCTCCATTAAATTTCTCAATTTCTATTTGTCTAGCAGAAATTCGTAATGCCTTCAGAATATCTATAACTTTAAGTTCATTGGTTAAATTAAAGCATTCAACCATTAAGTTCTCCATTGAGCGTTTTTTATGTTCTTCTAAAACAGGTAATTCCTCTTTAATTGCGAAAAGAGAACTAACTATCTTGAAAAAATCAAGCCATTCATCAGGACCTTGGCTCGATTTAAGAGAGGTTTTGGTCAAAATACCAGCTGTTTCTACAGCCGTTGCCCAATTGTGTTGTAATTTTGTTCTGATTTGTAATTCTAAAAGAAGATTTTCGTATTTGTCTAATTTTGAATTGTATGTGTAAATAAAATGTATGCTTCTATATCCTGATTTTTTTGGTCTATCAACATAATCTACAGTTTTATTTAGTTTATGATTTGTTGTGTTTCTTTCTAAAATACCTTTTAACTTAAATAAATCTTTTGTGTCTTTAACAACAGCTCTGTAACCTCCAATATCTTGCATTCCTCCAAGTCCCATTGATTCGTTCAAATCGAGTTTATATTCAATCGATGTTAAACGTTTTAGTCTTTGAGAAATTAATATTGGTTTAATTCTATGTTTGGTTAATATTCGAATTAAACCATTTTTCATAACGTTAAGTGGATGTAAATGATTTGCTCTCCAGTCATTTATTAATTCTAGAGCAATATTTCTTTCCTCAATGGATTTTGAGGTCATAATCTTTTTTCCTGCTTTTGTTATTTTCTTTCTACTATATTTCATTTTTTAAATGACGCACAACGTTGTTGTGTAAGGAAAGTTACGTGGTTTAAGCACTAAAGTTAGTAAATAAAACACGAACCAAGAAAATCCGCGAGGATTTTCGTAAGTAGGCTTTTACCAGTAATTTTTTTTACACGGTGTTGGGCTTAGTTTTTTTTCCATATTTTTTCAGATATTTCTATTAGTAATGAATCTTTTAAGAATTCACTTTCCATATCAATTAAAGCATTTTTTTTATATTTTTCTTGTATTTTCCTTTTAATACTTTTATAAACAAACTTTCCGTGGAAAAAATATTTCTCGTTTTTCTGGTAATGTTCCTCAAAATATTTAGTTAAATGACTACTCTTATTTTTATGTTGTTGACCAAACTCTTTTAGTTTCATCAAATCTATTGCTTTTTCTTTATTTTCTTTTTTCGCATCGAAAATAATCTCTTGTAATTCAGTTTTATCTAGTTCGCTATGACAATGAATTATATGTTCTTCATTAGTGAAATATGATTCAATATCTGTGCCATTGGTTATAAATAAAGAAATCCCTAATTTAATATACTTTTCTTTTTCTGTAATTATTTCCTCAAGAGTAAGGTAGTCTTTATCTCTATGAACAACTATGTGAGGATGATTACCTTCATATTTATCATTTAAATATTTACTTAAAACATCTACAGAACCAATATTAGTACATCCTTTATATGTTCTTAAATCGACCTCATTTAGTATGAAATTATTTGCCGTTATAAATTTTTCAACTAATCCTTTTTTCTTGTCTTCAGTAAGAAAAATACATTTGTAATCATTATTAAATGATTCTAATTGTTCTTTTAGTTTTACTTTTTCTTGTTGAAGGTTAATTATTTTATTATTTATTGTTTCCCAATGTTTAGAAAGTTCAAATAAAGGTAAAAGTTTCATTTCTGTTTCCATTAGGATATTATCCTCATTTGCAATTGGTTTTATGTCAGAACTTTCATCTCCTTGTTTTTTTACAAAAAAAGAATTAATTTTTGAATTTTTTGCATTAGATAAAGTATAAAAAACTGGTGAATGGGTTGTTATAAATATTTGAATACCTTCATCATAATTTGAATAATTTTCATCTTGGAAATGTATTTTGTTTATATATTCAAGAAAAGATTCTGCTAATTTTTTAGCTGAGTCATATTCTAAATTATTTTCAGGTTCTTCAAATCCCCAAATAGTACTAGCAATTGGTTCTCTAGTTCTGTTCTCTCTTAATTCCGTTTCTGCAATATTCTGAAGAATAATAGGAATGTGTCTTATTTTTACTCCATCACCTCTTTGAGATAACATTGATTTTCCGTCTATAGAACCAAATTCAAGCCTATTAAATAAATCTTTAAAACTTCCTTTAAATTGAATTATACTTTCTAAATTAAGTCGGTTTGATAATTCATCACTAATAAGTTTTGTTTTTTCTCGTATTTGTTTATTAAAAGCATTCTCTAATTCGTTTGTGTCTTTTTGTAGTACTTCATAAAGACTGTACATTAATTCACTAAAATATTGTTCACTTTTGATTGCAGGAACATATTTGAATTTTATTTTTTTTAACCATTTGTAAAATGCACTTCTATTATTTGCTGTAAAAGTACTATCATCTAAGTAAGAAAATGATTCATCTGGTATGATCGAGTTTTCCTTCCATATTTTAGTCCATTTTATAGCTCCATTATTTTTTAAGTATTGTTTTTTAGGAGGATTAATTATTAGTTCTATTTCAATTCTATTTTCTTCCTTTCTAATTCCGTGTCTTTGTTTAGAGTAATCTTTCCAAAAATTGAATGCAGAATTGGGGTCACTAGAGCCATTAAAAAATAAATTAAGAGCTTTTAAGTAATTTGATTTTCCAGCATCATTACTTCCTACAATTATATTAAGTTCATTTGTTTTTAAATGTTTTTGACTTCCTCTTGTTGTATTTAAAATAGAGCGAAAATACTTAATTCGGATACTTTCTATTATTTTCATTTAGTTTTTATATGATTCCTACTAATTCTATTTTTTATCATTTTCTAGGAAGTTAGTTTTTATTTATTAAACGTAATATTCAATCAATGTATTTTCGTAATCGTGGAAATTAAGCCCAACGTTGATGTATAAGGTTAGTTGCGTGTTTTAAGCTCTAAAGTTAACAAATAAATTACAGATAGAAAGTCCGCGAGGACTTTCGTAAATTGGCTAAAACCAGCAATTAATTTTATACGGTGTTGTACGTTCGTTTTTTATTCTCTTATTTTACTTTAGAAGCATTATTATTTTTTCTGCGTTTTTTTTCTTTTATAATTTCCCAACCACTATAAGCATATTCCTTTTCAAAACAATTTTTAATTCTTTCTAAAGATTTTAGGACTTTTTCTGTCTCTTGTTTACATATTTCAAGGCTAAAAACTTTTTCTCCGTGAATTAGCTTATTTCTCATTGTAGCAGCTTCTTTTATTATTTTGATATCATCATTTTCTATTAAATCAGAAAACTTACGATTCTTTGGGGCATAAATTTCCCAATTATCTATAAGTTTATTTAGTCCATTTGATTGTTTAACAATTTTATCAGCCATTGTTCTTTTAAATCCCTGTGTAACTATTAATTGTTTAAATGTTCGTCTTATCGTTTTTTCGACTGTAAAAACAGATGTAACTAAACTTTCTGAATGATGTCCATTATCTATAAGTGAATTTATTCGTTCTAATGCTTTGTCATAGCCAAGTTTAATTGAGTACATTTTTATTTAAATATATTTTATGTATAATTATTTAGGAGTAAAAATTAATCCACATTTCCTCTTGTTATTTCGTCTAACAGATCATCTGCTTCTCTTTTTAATTCATCTTTCATAAGTTTATCAATTTCACGGTCTTCTTCACTTTCATATTGGTTTGAATCTATATTCCAATTGTTTAGTCTTGAGCGTAATTCTCTATGTTTTTTCCGTTTAGATTCTAATTTTTCATTGTACTCTAAATTAGCTTTTTCAGTACCTTTTTCCCATTGATTATATATAAAAATTATTATCGATAATATTATTATAAAATGAAAGGTTCCCCATTTTTCAAAAAAAAGAAATGGAAAATTGTATAAATGTATGTTCATAGTTTTAAATTTTACTTGAAATGTCTTGTCCTGAAATATGGCTACAGGTTAAAATTGAATTAAGCTGATAATTTATATACCATATTTGGTGTTTTATAGTCTAAAGATAAGTGTAATCTTATCTCGTTGTATAAATTAATTGCATTTTTTGTAGCTCTCTTTGCGTGTGCCACATTATCAAAGGTTTGGTCTAGATAAAATTCATCTTTTAAAATACCATTTACACGTTCAGCCATTGCGTTTTCATAACAATGATTTTCTTCAGTCATACTGATGTCTATTTTCTTTCTTTTTAATATTTGAGTATATACATTACTGCAATATTGTATCCCTCTGTCTGAATGATGAATAAGCCCATTAATGTTTTTAGCTTTATAAATCGCCTTATTTAGCGCTCTCACACATCCTTTAAGTTCCAAGCTATCACTAAGGTCGTAACCAACAATTTTTCGAGAGTGCATATCTGTTATTAAAGCTAAGTAACAAAATCCTTTTACGGTTCTTATGTAAGTTATATCACTTACCCAAACCTGATTAGATTTTGTAATTTTTAAGTCTTTTATAATATTATTATATTTATAAAATCGATGATATGAGTTTGTTGTTCTGGCACTAGTTTTCCTTCTAAGTGTTAGCATTTGGTGTTTTCTAAGGACATTAAATAAAGTATCTCTACCAACTTTAATATTTACTTTATTAAAATCTACATCTAAAGATTTAGTAAGTTTACGCACACCTTCTCTAGGAAGAGATTTGCGTCTTTTTCTAACAATATTTATAATCTGTTGTTCTAATATTAAACGTTTATCAGCTCTAGATTTGTATTTATAATACGCATCACGTTTAAGTCCAAAACAATGAGTTATAGTCGTTAAAGACGCAAATTTCTTAGATTTCTCTTTAGCTTTTATTAAGGCTTTATACTTAACTTTTTTTTTAGTTCAGCAATAGATTTATAACCTAAATCTTCAGCAGCTACTTCTAAATAGGATTCTTCTACCATAGCATCGAGATCTTTTTTAAGTAGTAGTTTTTTTAGTTGCTCAACCTCTTTTTGAAGAGCTTTAATTCTGGATATTTCGTCTTTAGTCTCCACTTTTACTCTGGTGTTCATTAAGTCTTTACGATTGTACTTTTTAATCCACTCATTAACGGTTGTAGGTGCAATAGAGTAGAGTTTACAAAGTTCGCTCTTTGTGTGTTTTCCGATTGTAAGTTCGGCTAAAATTTTTAATTTAAAAGGTTCACTGTAACGTCTAATTACTTTGTCATTTCTATACATAATGTTTAAAATTATGTAGCCTTATTTCAGGACGGGTGTAAATGACGTACAACGTGTTTGTGTAATAAAAGTTGCGATTTTTGTGAACGGCTATTTTCCGCAGGAAAATTGAAGTGAGCAAAAATGCAAAAACTTTTAGTTAAGCACTAATTTAGCAATTTTTTTTACACGGTGTTGCAAGTAGTAGTTTTTTTCAGTTTATAATTCCATTTTATTTCACTTTCCCATTTTTAAAAATTCAAATTTCGAGAGAGAATTCCTACAAGTTTATAATTTCACGTTTGAGTGATTTTCCGCAATTCTTATTTTCAAATTTTGAGTGATTTCACATTTTTTATAAATTCCACAAACTTGCTAAATTCTGGTTTGATTGATAATTCCGCAATTTTGATTTTCAGAGTTTAAATTGATTCCTTTTTACAAAATTTCACGAGTGAGAGAGTGTTCCACTTTTTAAATTTTTATTTTTGAACCGCAATTTTTTTTCAGCTTGAGTGATTTCCGCTATTACTGGCAACGGTTTTGTATAAGATTAGTTGCGTGGTTTAAGCACTAAAGTTAGCAAATAAATCACAGATAGAAAGTCCGCAAGGACTTTCGTAAACTGGCTAAAAACAGCAATTAATTTTATACGGTGTTGGCAATAGTTTAATTACATTTTCCATTTTCTAAATCATTTTTAGAAGGATTGTAAGCATTTGAATGAACATTATAATTACCGTTAACAATATTCTTAAACGCATTAACAAGTGAGCAATAATCTTTTAGTTTCGCATTATATTCAGCACTAAAATTTTGTAAATAAGTAAGGCTTTTTAAATCTGATAAATCTGATAAATTTGTTTCTCTTAAATTAAAGGTTGTTATGGATTCTAAATTATTAAATCCATCCAAGTTTTCTAGACTGGAGTTAGCGTTAATATTCAAAGTTTTAAGTGATTTTATTTTCATAAAACTTTCAATAGTTTTTAATTTCGGGTTAGAAAAGATGTTTAAAAAATTAATATTTTCAATATTATCTATTCCACTAGTGTTCTCTAATTTATTATTATAAGAAATTGATAGACTATTAACAGTTTGCAAGGATTCTAAACCTTTAAGAGAAGTTATGTTTAATCCCCATAGTTTTAATTCATCTACCTCTTTTAAATTAAATCCTTCTAAATTTTCAAAGGTTTGACAATTTGTAATAGATAAAAAAGTAATTTCATTTATATTTTCAACTCCGATAAAATTTTTTAGTTTATGACAATTATGAATTTCTAGAGTTCTTATTTTAGCTTGGGAAAGACCTAAAAAAGATTCAATGTTAGCATTTTTTATTTTAATTGAGTTGATGTTTTCTATATTTTCTAAACCAGTAAGATTTTTAATTTTATTACCAGATAAAATATCTATATTGTAAATAGTTTTAAGTTTATTAAATTTGGGAAGTGTAGTTAGGTTTTCATTATTTATTATATATATAGAGTTTAAAGACTCTATATTGTTAATGCCATTTAAGTTTGATAAAAGAGGATTATTTTTAAGTATAACAGATGAAATGTTTTTTAAGGATTCTAAACCATTTAGACTGGATAAGATTGAATTATTATGAATTTGAACCGAGCCAAGTGAGTTTTTCGCATTTTTTAAATGAGAAATATTTTCAAGGCTAATATTATCGTATAGAAATAATCCATTTTCTAAAAAAACTAATTTTTCTAACCCTTCTAAGTTTTTTAAATTATCACAATTTTGTATTGTTATAGATCCTGCTTCAATTGAAAAAGGCTTTCCAAAACCATAAAAGTTCTTTAAGTTTTGATTGTCTCTAATATTTATTTTACCTTTTATTTTTTCAAGATTATTTAGACCTTCAAAGTTTTCAAAAGATGAGTTATTAATTAGTTCTAATCCAAAATCACTACTGCTTTCAATTCTATTTAAATTTTCTAATCCTTTCAAATTTTTTAGTTGATTTGTATTTATAATTCTTAATAAGCCAGAAACAGTATATAAATCTTTTAGTGGAGATAAATCTGAAACAAAGTCTTTTATAAATAAAAATCCATTTATAGTATTATAACCATTATTTCCAAATTCATTTACTTCTTCCTGATTAGATAAAATTACATCACCAAAATAAACTTTATTACCCAAAGATTGAAAACTTATTTCATTTCCATAAGTAGTAATTCCTTGTGAATTTATTACATATGCTCTTACATAGTTAATCTTACTCTCTGCTGATAAATGTTCATCTACAATAGAATATTGATTAGTATCATTTTTTTCGAATATATATTTTTTAATATTATTTTCAACAGTTGGTGTAGGAGTATAACTCTTTACTAACCCTAATTCTATAATTTCAAAATCACCCTCGTCAATAATTTCAAAACCCAATTTTACTGACAATACATTTATTTCTGAAGCTAGATTGGTTTCTATCTTTGGTTGAACAACAATTTCTTCAATTAAATCCTTATTACTACAGGATATTATAATTAGAGAAAAAATTAATATAATCGATATTTTTTTCATAGATTTTTGGATTCAATTTGTTAATTATTGCCAACGTGTTTGTGTGATGATTAGTTGCGTTTTTAAGCAACTAATCTACTAAATAAATCACGAACGGCGAAAATCCGAAGGATTTTCCAAGTGAGCTAAAAGCAGCAATTAATTATACACGGTGTTAGCTTTTAGTGCTTTTTAATTTATTTGTTATTTCTTTCCTGTTTTCTTTTGTCAGTTAGTTTTTAATTCCGTTACCTTGCTGAATTTTCGTAATATTTTTCAACTCCAATTTAGTGATTAATTTCTCAATTTGCTAAATTCGGTTTAGCCAGATTTCAAGTTTTAATTCAGATTTCTAATCCGTAAACGAGCTAAAAATACAGACTGAATTCAATTCAGGTTTTGAGTTAGATTTCAGTTTTTGCAAATTTTTCAAATTAATTTATTAAGATTTGGACTCATTACTATCGATATTATTCAATTTCAAAATAAAAATGAAGTTTAAAATCGAAAATAAAATAATTAGAATCGATGATGTTTTAGAACTTATAAGTTCAAATAATTCAAATATTTGATTTAACCCTAAAATGATTAATCCAATACTTGATATTAGAACAATTATAGATGCTTTTTTATTTTTCATTTTTATTCATTTCTTTTTTTTAATTCAATTCCCGCAAACTTGCTCCTGCATTAAAGCTAACGTGATTGTATAAGATTAGTTGCGTGTTTTAAGCACTAAAGTTAGCAAATAAATCACAGATAGAAAGTCCGCGAGGACTTTCGTAAATTGGCTAAAACCAGCAATTAATTTTATACGGTGTTAGGCATAGTTTTTTTATTCAAGTATATTGTTCTCAATTCACTCGTTTTCACTAAAATTGTTGAGTCAAGAGAAATTTCATTGTCTATTTCATCGATTAAACTTTCAAAATCTTTATCTAATTTACTTGCAAGTACTCTGTCTAAAACGTTTATTTTTTCAGAATCAACATTATTTAGAGCTCTTTTTAAATTATTGAGATTTGGAATAATTCTATCAATTCGATTACATTTCTTTAGTAAAATAATTGCTTTAATGTAACTGAAAACAGCAGGAATAAAACTTCTTTCAAGCATTAAAGAACGCCCTTGTAGATAGTATGTATTAGCATCTATTTCAAACATTGCTATATCATTTTTGGCTTCTAATTCTTTAAGATTGGTTTTATATTCCTCAACAATTTTGTTAATTCTCGATTCATTATTTTCTTTTAAATTCTCAAGTTTATTGTCAAAACTATTTTTTAAATTTTCGGCTAATTCTTTATAATTTTTTCTCTGAAAATATTGAACAAGTATTGGTAAAACTATTCCTAAAACTGTTATAACAATTAAAAGTTTTAACCAAGCTGAATCATAAAAGTTGTTTACTTCAGTTGCTATACTATTTTGTGTATCAATTTCATATTTCAACTTGTCTAATTGGTTTTGAATTTTCAAAGAATCTATTTGCTTTAAAAAGTTAATTTTTAGAGAATCTATTTCTGATATTGTATCTTGAATCATTTTTCTGATTTCAGGTTTTAATTATGCCTAACGTTGTTGTGTAAGAAAAGTTGCGTGTTTTAAGCAATGAAGTTAGTAAATAAAATACGAACCAAGAAAATCCGAAAGGATTTTCGTAAGTAGGCTTTTACTAGTAATTTTTTTTACACGGTGTTGTAGTGCGTTATTTACTTTTCATTTTTTTTAACCATTCCTCATAATACGGTCTGTCATTATTTGCTGGAACTTCATACCATTGTGAACAAACAAAATAAATTTCTCCGTTTATTTGATATGGATTTTTCCAATATCTTATTCTCTCGTAATATGGTGAATTTTCTTTTGCTAAAAATGGAAACTGAATATCAAAAGTTAATTTTGAATAATCACCTCTTTGTAATCTCTCAATTTCATTTCTATCAATCAAGTTACTTTCAACCAAATCATTGAATGTTTTTCGGACATATTTTCCAATAGGAAGTTTTCCAGAAGTTTCATTAATATTCTCAAAAGTTTTATATTTTCTCGCTTTCGGTTTTTGGTAATTATCTAATGAAACTATTTTTTTCTTGCTCTCAATTTTTACTTGTAATACTTTGAAAACTTTATCGATTACTTTTGTGTCAAACTCATTTTGAAGTTCAGATTTTAAATATTCAATTATTTTTTCACCATAATTTTCAGATAGCATTTTAGTTTTCAATTTTTTAAAATCCTCTATTTCTTTTAGTTGTTGAATTTTCTCTTGAGCGTGATTTTCAATGTCTTCTTTGTTATAGTTTTCTTTACTGAATAATTGTACAAATTTTAACCCTTTTTCTATATCTCTTTTGAACTCAATTTCATCGATTAAAACAATGCCATTTTTATTGAAAAATTTACCGTCTAAAAATACTTGAATTTTATTGCCAATTAGAATTCCTAAATCAACTCTCATAATTCCCATATAAGATGATAATTGACCTTTGAAAGTGGAATTGTCAACTTCGATAGAAGGTTTTTTGACTTCTACAATGAAAAGGTTTCCTTTCTCTTGTGATTTTAATATTAAATCTGGACTAATTCTATTTGATGCTCCTAATTGAATACTTTCTCGGACAGCGATTTCATTATTAAATTCACTCCATCCTAATTTTTCAAATGCTTGAACTACTTTTAATTCGAATAACTGCTCACTTGTATTTGTAGGTAAGTTTTCAGAAAGTATGTAACATAGTTCATTCCATTTTTCCATATTGAATTTCTGTTTTTAATTAATGTTTTTCATTTTTCCTTTAATGCACTACAACGTTTTTGTATAAGGGAAGTTGCGGTTTTGTCAGCGAGGAATTTCCGAAGGAAATTCAGAAGTTGGCAAAAATGCAACTAACTTTGGTTAAGCACTAATTTAGCAATTTTTTTTATACGGTGTTAGCTACAGTTTATTTATTCAGATCTTCAATTATCTTTTCAAGATAAACTAAATCTTTTTCTGTTCTTTCTTTCATTTTCTTCTTTTCATAGTCGTATTCAGAGGGAATTCCTCCTCCAACATATTTGACAATTCCTTCTTTATTTAAAAGAATTATTTTAGGGTAAGACCTATTTCCTAAATCTTTACTTAAATAATTTTTAGCATTAATAATGTGTTCAAAATTGAACTTTTTCTTTTTTAGAAAATGTTTTACCTTTTCTTTAGAGTCAAAAGTTATAGCAACAAAGTTGACTTCATTCTTGTATTTTTCTTTCAAAGTATTGAGTAAAGGTATTTCTTTTACACAAGGAAAACAATTAGTAAACCAAAGATTAATAAAAGTAACCTTTCCTTTGAAATGCTCTAAGGTTCTTCTTTTTGATTCAACATTCCTTAAATTAAATTCAGGTATTTTTTTATTCTATAAAGTGAAAATTTTTTCATTTCTAGTAGATTCATATTTAATATCATAACGAACAATATTAATGATTGAATCAGATTTGTTTAATGTTTTAATTATTTTGTAATTAACTTTAAATCTGTGGGTATCATTTTTATTTCCATTTTTTTTTGCTTTTATATTTAATTCTGAAATTTTATTTTCTAATTGAATTTTAGTCAAAACTTCACTTTTCTCACCAATTTTATAAAATTCTTGAGATGCAATTGATAGATAGCAAAGCATAAATACTAATACTAAAATTTCCTTTTTCATATTGTTGATTTTAATTGTAGCTAACGTTTATGTATAAGAATAGTTGCGTGTTTGTAACGTCTGATTTTCCGAAGGAAAATCAGACGTTACAAACACGCAACGACCTTTGATTAAGCACTAAACCGCAATTATTTTTATACGGTGTTGTAAGCAGTATTTTATTGACAATAATCTTTAAATTCCATTTTTTTCAGCGCTTTGAAAAATTCCGCTTGAGTGGATTCCGATAAATTATTTCCATAAAAACTCATTGATGTTTTATTATGATTCGTTCCACTTCCTTTTAAACTGTCAATATAAATTCCGCTCGCACCAAAACCTTTGTTTGTCGGCTCAATAAATTTCGCTGAAAAACAAGCAATACTGTCTTTCGTGAATTTATATTTTAGATATTCTTTTGCGTCATATTCAGCAGTAAATTCGTCATCGACTATCAAATGTTTTACTTTTTCTAATCGACTCTTTTGTTTTTCAGAGAATTCAGAATATTCGGATTCGCTAAACACAAGTATTTCAATGTTTTTTGTCAAATCTCCAGAATACCAGCCCAAATCAAAAATCAAAGTATCTTGTTCATTCGTAACTAATCCGCCAACATAACTGTCAGTTCCTTTGATTTCGTATTCTTTCCAATTTTGAGGTACAGTTAATTCAAACGAGCCAAAGTCAATCGTTTTATATTCGGACTTTTTACAAGAAAAAATCAGAAGTAAAATTAGTATCGATAACGTTTTTCTCATATTGCTTACAACGGTCTTGTATATGAAAAGTAGCGGATTTTTAAGCACTACCTTTTCGGATTATAACTGACCTTTATTCTATTATTTATCCTTCGTTTAAGCACTAAAACCGCTATTTTTTATATACGTTGTTGTACACTGGCTTTTTCTTTCCGCAAACTTGATAGCGTTGGCAAAGACATACTCTTTTGCAATTTTTGGCTTGTGTGGTGGCTGAAGCGAATTGCAAATGTGTATGGCTTTTAGCGTTGGCAATTTATAAAGCTAAACCTCTGTCAAAATCTACTTGATATTGTAATGGAACTGTAAGTCTAATCGCTTGGTCATTTTGTGTAAATCCATACCCAAAACTATGATTGTCAACTAAATCTTTCACAAATTCATTACAATTCGCTCTACTTAATATTTTTCCTCCATTACCAGCAGTATGTTTAAAATAAGCAGTTACTGGTATTGTGTTTTGGTCTATGAAAAACTCAATTCTTCCTTCATTATCCCAAGCTCCACTATCTTTATTTCTTTCCCATTTTATTGCAGTATCATTATCTGATTTTGCTAAATATCCCATAGTCTCATAATATTCGTTTTCATTTGAAAATCGAATTTGTCTAATTGTTCCAAATTCTGTTTTATACATATTTTTTAGTTTTAAGCTGCGTTATAAATTCTACTTAATTCTCTTTTTATTGTTCTAAAATCTAGGTCAATTTCCAAATTTTCTGTTAGTCCTGTATTTACAACGTAAATTAAAGATTCTTTTCGGTAAACAAATTCACCTTTATTCAAAGATTGCTCTATACTATCAGTCTTGGCTAATAAACAAACAAGTTGGTAGTCTTTATTTATCTGCTGTGTTTTATTACTTGGATGTGCTTTTGTGTAATGTTGTGTTGGTGTTAATTTTATTAAATTTTCTAAATAATGAGCTAATTGTGGAAAATCTGCTTTTGGAAAAATATGATGTATTTGAGTCGCTTCTCCATTTGACCATTGGTCAGTAACTTCACTTTGAGTATACATTTTACGAATCATATTCATAGCCTTTTGGACTTGGTAATCTGAATAAGATTCATTTTGTTCAATCATTAGGTTTTCGTGTTCAGAAATTGCTTCTGTTCTTGAAATGCCTTTGTTTTTATCAATATCTCTCCAATTAGGACGATTATACATCAAATCAGTGTAATAGATTTGTCTTTTAGATAAACGACCTTTAATTGTTCCAAAAATATTGTTTTCACAAGCGTAAATATTTAAGATTTTTGGAAAAATTCTATTTACTTCTGTAGTTCCATTAATTGGTGTATTACCAATTATAAATCTTTGAAAACGAGTTTTCAAATCTTGAAATTCAGCATTGTCTATAGTTCCAGCTATACATTTGTCTTTAAAATCTTCAAAAAATCTTAGTAGATTACTATCTGACAAAACTTTTTCTAAATAGTGGTAAAGAAAAATGTAGGCATTTCTCTCTTTCATTCCAATAAATTCAAGGATGGATTTATTTGCTATTTTGTAAAGGTTTTTATTACCAGATTTTCGCATTTCTAAAACTCCTGAATATGCTAAAGTCCTCAATGGTTGAGAAGTGAATTTATCATATTCTTGACGAGTTGTTTCATTTTGAGCATCAGGTTTATTAAAAATGCCTTTTACATTTGTATTGAAATAATTGTCGTTCCAAATATCATCTTTAGTAAATTCAATATTTCTGTCAGCATCAAAATTTACAACACAATCTGCAATGATACTTAAAACGTCAGGTGTTACTTTTTGGTCCATAAACCTTGCATCTTTACTTTTTCTTACGTCAAAGTCAACTTCTTGCAAGTGGTTGTTAATATTTTCTATCATTCAGATAATTCTTTTAAAAGTCCAAAGAAAAACACAGAATTGTTATCTATGTTCAATGAACGTGTTCCGTGATTTCTTGCTACTCTGTAATAATTTTCAAATTCTTTTGTACTATAAAATTCTAAATCTTGTTCAGTTGGTAATCTACTTCCGTTTTTTAAGGTTAATAAAGCAACTGAACCATCAACAATTGTGTTTTTAGGTAAGAATGTTGCTCTTGGGTAATAAGTTAAATTAGGAACCATTACAACATCATTTTCATTTATATATTTTGAAACTGCCAAGTTTTCTAAATTATCTACGTAACAATCATAGTTTACAAGGTCTTTAATTTCATTATTACCAATATTCCTAGCTTTTAAAACTCTTATTTCTCCATTGTTTTTAGTTAATGACTTTGTTATTTGTCTATCTCTAAAACTTTGGAATATGTCAAGTTTCATTTTTGAAGCAATTTTATCGAAGTTTTGGCTTCTATATATTAACCAATATGGAAAGTCATTAGATAAAATATATATTTTACTCTTTAGAGAGTATTTTTTATTAATATAACTTTCAATATTAATGTTATCAGATTTTTCTGTTTTGATAGTATTAACTAAAAAACTAACAGTTTCTATTTTTACACCTTTAAACGCTTTTTCTCCATAATCACAAATTTTTTCTAGATTGTGAGTGTTAATTAGTTTTCGAGTTTTATTAAATTCTGGAGAATTTAAAAGACTTTTAGGAACAATTAGAGAAATATAATTACCTAATCTTATTGATTTTTCAATAAAAAAAGAAAACAAGTTATTGGTATCTGTATTTTGCAAATCAAATCTATACCTGTCAAGTAATCCTTTGTTTTTTGTTAGTTTTTTATACGGAGGATTTCCGACAACTAAATCATATTTTAATTTAGTATTCCATAATAGAAAGTCTACATTTTTCAGATTTATTTTGAAGTTTTTGGGTACTTTAATCTTTTCTAAAATAGTTTTTAATACTCTTAATGAGTTATTATCAATATCACAAACATCAATAACTATTTCTTCTTTGTCTTTATATTTTTCAATTAATTGAGGAATGAAATTACCAACACCAACAGAAGGTTCTAAAATCCTAATTTTCTTTTTCTTTTTAAATTCTGGTAAATCTTTAATTACTGAAAAAGCAATGTCTTTTCTTGTGAAATAAGCAGAGGTTTCTTGCCTTTCAGAATTAGAAAACTCTGCAATTAAAAAGATGTTTTCTAATGATAGTTTGTTAAAGTTTTCTTTTATGAACAGAATTAAATTTTCTGTAATATTTAATTTATTTTCTTCAATGATACTTTTGATTTCAGTACTTGATATTTTTTCTTTTTTGTAAAAGTTTTTAATATTAGAAGCAATACTTTTAAAAACACCAGTTGGAACAGCTTCACCTAGACAATGTCTTATGTTTAATTCTTCTTTTTTTAGAAATAGTTTTTTTTCTAAATCTGTTTTTTCGTTTAAATCTTTCGTACTTACATTAAACCATTCAAAACTTTCTGGAATAGACATCATTCGCATAAGTTCTCTTATCGAGAATACTCGGTTATCTGTTGGGTGAACTGTGTTTTGGCTTGACAAGATATCATTTCTTGTATGCACACAAGGACCTTCTTTTTCCCAATACCATCTTGCATATTTATCCCCATTTTTACTTTTGTTTGGAACTAACTTTCCATCAATGATTCTGTGAGGTATCCTTAATTCGTCAGTTTGTTCAAAAGCAGATTGACCTTCTTCTAAATTTTCAATCCAAGGAAGCATTCTTTTGTCAAATTCACGATAAGCGTGAAAAATATCTTCAGATATTTCACCCATTTCTTCTAATCGTGGTAAATCCCCAATAAGTTGACGTAAAGTTTTTGCTTTTTGTTTTTTTGGAAATATATCAAAAGGTGAAACATCTTGAATATCTTTTCTAATACCAATTACTAAAGTTCTTGTTCGACTAGAATTTGAACCATATTCTTTGAAGTTTACAATTTTAGTAAGAATATTATACTGACCACCAAGATTATATTTTATTGCTTCTTTAATAGGTTTATCTATACCATCAACATCTGTACAAATTGTATTTAAAAATGCTCTTACATTTTCGTAAATGAAAAATTTAGGAAGTATTTCTTGTGTTACTTTTATAGATTCAATAACCAATGAGTTTCTTGATTTTTCATTGTTCTTCTTGTGGTTTGCAACAGACATACCTTGGCAAGGAGGAGTTGCAATAATCACGTCAGGTTCTTTTATTTTATGTTTTTCTTGCCAAAATTTTAATTCAGAAAAAAGTTTTTTCTTAACATCTGAATTTGAAATATCTCCAGGGATATATCCAGTTTCATATTTACATTTATTGTTGTAAAGTTGAATTTTTAAGCGTTTTGGTAGAAGTTCATTTGTTGCTATACATTCAAAACCATTTTGTTTGAAGCCATAGCATCCAACTCCAGCACTGCTAAATAAGCTGATGTATGTTAATGGTTTTTTCATAATTCTAATTTCCCTTGTTTTACGTTTACATTTCGATAATAGTTAGCAGTATCTTCTGCAACTGAAAAAATAGATTCAGAACATTTATATTTCATTGCTTCTTTAACGAATTTATCTGCAAAAAATAAATCAGTTACGGTTTGCAAATCGGTTTGAAAGAGTTCAGCTAATTTTCTCAATTTCGTTTTACTAAATTTTTGACTTTCATTTTCAATACGACATATCGCACTTGTATTGATTCCTATTTTTATTCCGAGTTCGGTTTGTGTCCATTCTCGTTTTTCTCTTTCAGTTTTTATATAATGTCCGAAACTTGCCATTTGACCTATTTTTAGCAAATGTAATAATAAATTGCGATTTTTATATCAAGTTGTTCTGTTTATTTTCGGGTGGTGGTGGGAAAAGGCAAGCTCTTTTTATTTTTTGAGGCACGAAAAAAATGAAATGTGCTTGACTTTGTGGTGGCTTTTCGGAGCTTGTGTACAACGTGTTTGTGTTATGATTAGTTGCGTGTTTAAGCAACTAATCTACTAAATAAATCACGAACGGCGAAAATCCGAAGGATTTTCCAAGTGAGCTAAAAGCAGCAATTAATTATACACGTTGTTGCCAACTGTTTTTTTTCTAAAATTCGGATTATATTTCTCATATTTCAAATCAAAATTTGAGCTTAAAAATTCAATTGTTGGTTTAACGTATTCCTTCTTTTTCAAATTTAATATTGATTCACGTTTTGTATGTCTTTCATTCAAAATGTTAATTTCAAAGGTTTTATATATATCTGCTAAATCTGGTTTTGCATCACTAAACCAAGCAAGTTTTTGAGATTTCCTAAATTTCAACACTGCTAATTTCGGTGTTTTAGAAATGTCAATTCGTTTTTTAAAAAACAATTCTCCTAAAAAAAATGAACCAATATAAAGATTTGAATTTCTTTTCAAGAGCCCTCTTTTCAGAAATGCTATTGATATTAGGAATAGATAACAAATAATGCAAAGTGAAAGAATTAAATAATCTTTCGGACTTAAATTATTTTTGAACAAAAAGAAAATTTTAATTAAAAAAGGAGCTCCAAGATAAAGTAAAAATGTAATTTTCTGATGATTAGTAAATCTATATTCTAAGATAATTTTTTTCATTCAGAGTGTTTTCCTAAATAGTTGGCAACGTTGTTGTGTAAGATTAGTTGCGTGTTTTAAGCAGTGAATTTAGTAAATAAAACACGAACCAAGAAAGTCCGTTTGGACTTTCGTAAATTGGCTAAAACCAGCAATTAATTTTACACGGTGTTGGCAAATCGTTTTTATTCTGTTTTTATTTTTTCCCACTTTCCTTTTCTAAAATACATATTATGAAACTTTTTAGATTTAAAAACTAAATAAAAATTCCACCAACTTTTTCGATAAGTTGTCGGATTAGTTTCAGTAATATGGTGATTAGGTTCATTCATTTTCAGAACGAGTCTTTCAGAACTATATGGTTTTACAGTTGATATTGTTCCTTTATTTATTGAAATTATTTTTTCGTTTTCCATTGTATAAAGAAAAATAGAATCGTTTTCAGTTATTTCCATTTTAAAATGGTTGTATTGCCAATCAGCTTGTTTTCCTTTGAAAAAGTTTCGGTCGATTGTATATTCTCCATAATAATCGTCCTTTTCAAGAAAACTTGTATCAGGAAATAAGCTCGCAATTAAGAATAGTCCAATCAGACAAAAAAATGGTATCCAAATACAACCAATTGCTTTAAAAAACCCTTCTTTTTTACTGAATGCTCCCAATAAAAAAAGTATTAAAGTTAAAGGAAGAATTATGAAAATCATTCCAAGATTAAATCCAAATCCCATTTAGTTTATATTCATTTTTTTATTCGGAAAACACATAAAATTCATCTAAAAATTCTCCAGAAATATTTAAGTGATATTCGTAAAATCCAATTTTATTTTTTTCAAAAATATTAACCTTTCCAATAATAACTATTCTGCCATTAAAATCATTAGGTATTTTAATCTCAATTCCGCTAAATTCATATTTTAATTTATCTGTTTCTCGATTATCAATTGTAGTATTATTTTTAATTAATTCACCGAGAAAATGGAATGTTTTCTCTTTGACTTTTAAGGTATTTATTATTTCAAATATTTGATTTTTCGCTTTCATTAAATGTTTGCCAACGTGTTTTTGTATGGTTTGTTGCGGTTTTAAGCAATAAAGTTAGTAAATAAAACACAAACCAAGAAAATCCGCGAGGATTTTCGTAAGTATGCTTTTTGCAAGCAATAAATTATACAAGGTGTTGGGCTTTCGTTTTTATTTTTCCTGCTTTTTTTCAAATAAAGAACTTAATTTGTAAATTCCATTTTCTTCGAAATAATAACTGTTTTCATATTCTTTATCAAATTCCTTACTTAATTTTAATTCTGATTTTTTCCAATTTTCAATAAGTTTTTCTGTTGAAATAATGATTTCTTTTGATTCCATCATTTGTGACGGAATTTTATTCCAAGGTAAACTATAAGTTGCTTGTTCAAATTTTATAGCAATTGAATCTCCATATATTTCTTTAAATAATTTTGGAAATATTTCATTTTTTACTGGTAATGGATAACCTGAATATGGATTATATAAAATTGGATTCAAAAACTTTCCACCTGCAACTTCTCCTTTTTCTAAAGGAGTAATATAAATTCCAGTTCCACAACCAAAACCTTCAAAAGGAATAGAATCAATTTTTCCGTTTTTGAAGACATTATAACTAATTCTAATTCTCGAATTTGGTTCACCCCAAGTTACATAATAGAATTTTTCATTTGTGGCATTTTTAAAACCAAGATATATTGAATCTATTTTTTCAAAATCTTTTGAATTTGAAATCCATTCAATTGTTCTTTCATTTTCATTTGTAACTTTATTCCAACTGTTATCCCAAAATTCAGCCCAAGGTCTTTCTTCATCTTTTTCAAAGAATGATTGAGCTATAAATAAATCTAAAGAAGCAGGTTGTTCATATAGGCTTTTTTTCCAATTCAAATATTTCCAACTAAACATTCCAGCTAGAATAATTAAAATTAAAAAAAATGTAATTATTATCTTCTTTTTCATTTTTTTGAGTTCGAGTGAGAAATGAAGCCCAACGTTTTTGTATATGATTTGTTGCGTATTTCGAGCAACTAATTTAGTAAATAAAAACGGAATAGAAAATCCCCTAAGGATTTTCGTAAGTTTGTAAATCACCAGCAATAAATTATATACGGTGTTGTATTTAGCGGTTTTGAGTTCTAAATAATCTTTCTACTTGAAATTTTATTCCGCTCTTTTTTCCCGCTTCAAAGCTCAATATTTTTCCCGCTTTCAATGCTCAAATTTCCTGTTTCCTGTTTTCTGCTTTAAATTCCGCTGTTGTGCTAAAATCTTTTCTCTCCACAGTTTTTTCCAGCTCAAATTTTATTTTTAAATGATTCTTTAATTTTTCCGTTTTATTCAATTTTTAGATCTCCGCCGTTGCGCTAAAATCCTTTCTTTCCACAGATTTTTTTCCCGCTCAAATTTTAAGTTTTAAATGAATCTTTAATTTTTCATTCTATTTCTAAACTAGTCTTAAATAATTTTTAACGGTGCAATTTTCTCTTAAAATGGAGGAGAATATATTTTCATTTTTAGCTTTTGAGTATTTCTTTTCGGCGTATAATTATGTTAATTTACTTTTTAGAACTCCTAAAACACAAATTAGGAATTTCTGGCTGAAATTCCGCCGTTAAATACAACGTGTTTGTACAAGGTTAGTTGCTGTGGTTAAGCAATAAAGTTAATAAATAATTACTGACAAAGAAAATCCGAGAGGATTTTCGTAAGTAGGCAAGAAGCAAGCAATTAATTTTGTATGGTGTTGTAACCAGTACTTTTAATCCCACCATAACCAAAGTCCGTTCATTTGCTTAATCATTAATTTCAAGTTTTCGATTTCTCCAACACCTTGGTCAACAGAATCAGGGCAAAATTCATAAACTTCTTTTGAAAATTCATCTAAATCTGCTGGCATTTTCTTAAATTCCAATTCAAGCCAATCTCTTCCACATCCAATTATGTTCAGCCCAAACTTATCATTCCATTCAGATATTTTTGAAACAATATCTTGATTTTCTAAATCGTGATTAATTCCATCTGTTCTTCTATAACGTAAAATATCGAGGTCATTTTTCCCTTTTATTATTCCAATACTTCTTAAATCGTCTATTCCAGTGTAAACAAATATTAAATATCCTTTTTTTCTAAATTTTTCTTTAAGTTTTCGAACTATAGAATTTCCTTTTTCTTCTGAAGTTATCGAGTTAATTCCGTTATGAAATTGCTCCAAAATATCTCCGGTTTCTTGGTCGATTCCTGGTAACTGAATTAATTCATTTTTCGTTTCTTTTTTCAGTTCTTTTATAAGTTCGATTTCAAAGCCTAACTTATTCACTAATTCAGTTTCTTTTGGTGAGAGATTTTTTGCTCCACAACCAAAAATTGATAAAATTCCCATAATTATAAATACCTTTTTCATTTAGTTCGAATTTTTCTTGTATTGGTTACAACGTTGTTGTATATGGTTTGTTGCGTGTTTCAAGCAACTAATTTAGTAAATAATTACGGACAAAGAAAGTCCGCGAGGACTTTCGCAAGTAGGCAAGAAGCCAGCAATAAATTATATACGGTGTTAGGGCACGTTTTTATTCCAGATTTAATTTATTCTTTTTACAATGTTCTTCTACTATCTTAAGCCAATGATCATACCAATACCAAGCACCTTCTACACTAACTCCGTAATTTTTAGAAGGATTTTTTCCGTCTAATTTTTTCCAAAGTTGAGTATGTTTATGAACACTAAATTTATTAAACCCTTTCTTTTTCATTAATGCAACAATATTAGATGGAAGATGTTTTTGCTTTTCCTTTTCTTTTATTAGTACATATTCTTTATTTAGCCCTTCAGCTTCTGGCGTGTTGGCTGGAATAAATTCAATCACTTTATCTGCTTGTCCTTTATTATTTGCTGATTTTGGAACGTACAAGACTCTATATGAAAACCTAATATCATTATATAATTCATCGCTTAGTTTGTCATCAAAATCATTTATATAAGTAGCAATATTTTTAGGTAAGTCAGTAAATTCTTTTAATTTTTCTGTTTGTTCTTCATTAATTGTTGAAAACTGTAAAGAAACTGAAAGATGCTTGTCAATTGCATATTTTGATTCGAAGAGTTTTTTGATAAATAAATTATAATTCAAACAACAAGATTGGAATCTTGCACTTAAATATTCATCTATTTTGGTTGTCATTTGATGTTCAATTTCGTGACGAAGCCCGATTAAAAACCTCAAATTTGATGCAGTTATATTGTCAATGGGACTTTTTTCTTCGTTTAAACATCTTTCTAATTCCCAATATTTATATGCTCCTCTTTTTGTTCTATGATACCTTTTTCGTGTATTGACAACATCGTGATATCTATACTCAATTTTCTTATCACGATAATATGCGTGTAATAAATACATCCAAGCAATGTTTGATAAAACAATAAAACTTTCGGATTTGAACTGAATATTTGGATTGTTAAATATTTGAACAGCAGAAAGCATTGCTTCTCTAGATTTTGTTAGAAGTTCAGTTTTTACTGATTTTACTTTTCTATTTCTTGTTGCCATTCGTTTTTTCTAATGTGCCCTAACGTGTTTGTGTATGATTTCGTTGCGTGTTTCAGCAACTAAATTAGCAAATACAAACCAAATAGAAAATCCGCGAGGATTTTCGTAAGTAGGCGAGTACTAGCAATGAATTATACACGGTGTTCTACACCGTTTTTTATTCAGATGTTTCTCCTCCTATATTTTCTTTTTCTTGATTTCCAATAATATCTTTAACATCCTTATCAAGCAGAAAATGTGTCATTCCAAATTTTGGATTATATCTTATAGCTTTATCGAAATTTACTATTGGTACTTTAAATTTCTTTTTGTATTTATTTCCAAAAGCGTCTTTGATTTCTATTTTCAATTCCGTATTTCCATTTTCATCTCGTCTCGGATAATGATTTCCCCAACTTGATGACTGTTCAAAATAACAAGTTCCGTTTTTAGAGTTTCCTATTCTCAAAAACCCACTATATCTATCTTCAGTTTCAGGGTTTACTTGTCTTAAATTTGGTGTAACAAGAGATTTTTCATCTCCTGTTGGAATTGCAAATAAATCCAAAATATTAGATTCTTTTATCCATAATCTTTTTTGAAATAATTTCCTTTTTCCATCATCTTTGTAATACCCAATTCTGATTTTTCCAATTGAAGAATCAGCAGTTCCACGGTTTGTTATTTCTAAATAAACAACAAAAGCTGTTTTATGAACATCATATGTTCCAAACTTTGGTGGTGTATACTTTTCTCCAGTTAAAAAAACTGAACCATAAGTCATTTTCGGAATTATTCTAATATTAAATCTTGGTCTTTTAACAATAGATTTAAATATTCCGCTTAAAAATCCGACTGCTAAAGTCGAAAAAAAGATGATTACGTTTAGAACTCCTATGTTTGAATTCAGCCAATTTTTAATTTCTTCCAATCTAGTTTGTTTTAAATGGTGTAGAACGCATTTGTGTATTGAATTTTGCGTTTCTAAACACTAAAGTACACAAATAAATACTTACTTAGAAAAAAACGGAAAAGTTTCGTAAATCTGCTATAAGCAGCAATTTTTAATACACGTTGTTAGATATAGCAGTGCCACCAAAAGTAAAAGTAAATCAATTACTTATCTTAAAATACTTGTTTCTTTTTTTTGTTAAAAATCGAAGCAGAATGCAATTGAACTAAGTTGCCAAATATTTACTTAAAATACAGTTTTCAAGCAAAAATGGACTAAGTTTTTTTAGCATTTAGATTTAGAAAAAAAGGTGGATAAGCAATTAACTTTTTTTGGATTAGATTGAATCAGAACGCAAACGAATATTTTCCAAATAAACTACCAACACTTCACTTATAAACAACTCAAAAAAAAACGGATAAAAAGTTTCGCTTTTAATCAAGCGATTACCAATTCAGTTTCTGGTTTCAATTCGCTATTAAATATTCAGAATCTTTTGATGCGTTTAAATCCCAAAAAAAGAACTTTATTTCTAATATTTAGCAAGTATTTTGATTGTCGAGGTTGAGGTAATTCAGCAATTAAAATGCACTAAACTTCGTTTGGCACTGTTTTCTCTAACGTTGTTTTGTATGGAAATTTGCGTTTTAAGTCGACGGCTATTTTCCGCAGGAAAATAGGAGTAGACAGAAAAGAGCAAACTTTTGATTAAGCCAAATTAAGCAATTTTTTATACAAGGTGTTGTAAAATGCGTGTTTAATTTCCACTTTACAAGTTGTAAAATTATTATTTCTTTTTTTTTTTTTTCTAGTTTCTGAGCAAATTCTGAAATTTTGATTTTCCGAGCTTTAAGAAGATTTTAATTAAACCTTTATTTTACTCTTAGAAATCTCTCAGTCTTTTTAAATTAGTCTTTAAGAACGAATTTCTCCGACTATTACTCAGGACTTTGCTTAACACCGCAATTTTAGTTTCAAACATTAAATAGTTACAAGTTTTCAGATATTTTCAAACAAGCTAAATTCCTCAATTTTTTTCCTTTTTTTTATATTTTAAAACTCCTAACTCAAACAATTATTTTTAAAACTCTAAAAACACAAAATTTTTCACGCGAGAGAGAGTATTTCTAATTAGTCATTTTCAAATAAATTTTCCGCCTTTGGAATTTAAAATCACAATGTTTATTAAAAGAACTTTTGTTTTCGGATTATACTTTCGCCCAGTTTTTTACAACGTGTTTATATATGATTTGTTGCGTGGTTTAAGCACCTAATTTAGTAAATAATTACCGACAAAGAAAATCCGCGAGGATTTTCGAAAGTAAGCAAAAAGCCAGCAATAAATTATATATGGTGTTGGCATTTCGTTGTTTTTATTCCGATATATTTTTTCTTTTAAAAGGTATATATTTAAAAATAAAACCTAAAGAAACTGCACATAATGCTCCTGAAATTGTGTGAATTACACCATTTTCAGTTAAAAAATAAGCCATAATTCCGACAACCCCAATTCCAATTCCAATAATTTGTGATTTATTCATATTTTTTATTTTCAAGTAAATTTATTCAATATTTTATTCCGCAAACTTATTCAATTCCGATTGAGTGAGCAATTCCGCAACTTTCAAAACTCCGAAAGAGTGATTTGAATAGGTCCTTTAATGTTTTATAATTAAAATATCACCTTTCTTAATTTTGTCAAAGGATATTCCGCTAATTGTAATTCCAACATCATCTGTTCCTGCTTTAACTTGTTGTAAATTCTCTTGTTCAAATTTTTCAAGTTTAGTAACTTCAACGATAATTTCAGAACTGTTTGAAACAAGAATAATTTTTTCTCCCAAAGTGATATTTCCTTTTTCAATTTTTCCAGTTACAGTTGGACCTGAATTTGTTTTGATATTAAACACGTCTTGTATTACCATCTTAAATTCCATTGATTCATTATTTTTCTTACTATTATTACATCCAAAACTTAAAATTCCGATTATAAATAGAATGGTTTTTAATTTTCTCATTTTAATGAATACTAAATTTCAATATAAATTATTTCTTTCATTTTTAACGTGATTTTGATTTCGCTCGCCAATGAATGCCAACGTTGTTTTGTATGGAAATTTGCGTTTAAAATGAACGGCATTTTTCCGCAGGAAAAATAGAGTTTATTAAAAAGTGCAAACTTTTGATTAAGCCAAATTTAGCAATTTTTTATACAAGGTGTTGTAAAATGCGTGTTTAATTTCCACTTTACAAGTTATAAATTACCTATTTCTTTTTTTCCTTTTTTGAGTTTCTGAATAAATTCCGCAATTTTTATTTTTCAGCGTTTTCACAAGTTTTTAATTCAGAATATGAGTAAACCTTTATTTTACTCTTAGAAATCTCTCAGCCTTTCTAAATTTGTCTTTAAGAACGAATTTCTCCGACTTTTACTTAGCACTTTGCTTAATTCCGCCATTTTAGCTTCAAACAGTAAATAAGTTTCAAGTTTTCAGATATTTTCAAACAAGCTAAATTCCGTAAACTTTTTCCTTTTTTTTGCGTTTTAAAAATCTGAAGGAAAAGAACTATTTTTCTTTTCTTAAAATTCTAAAAACCTTCTAATTTTTTTCAAAATTTTGATTCGCGAGAGAGTGTTCCAAAAAACTAATTTTTCAAACGTTTTATTTCGTTTTTTCGAGTTTTCAGACTTTAAAGCTAAATGTATTTTTAAATATCTGCTGTTCTTAAATTATACTTTCAGCCAGTTTTTTACAACGTTGTTGTGTATGATTAGTTGCGTGTTTTAAGCACTAAAGTTAGCAAATAAATCACAGATAGAAAGTCCGCGAGGACTTTCGTAAATTGGCTAAAACCAGGCAATTAATTATACACGGTGTTACCTGCAGGCTTTTATTCAATTCAGTTTATTTTATAAATCATTTCATAATCGTGTGCAGTTACGAACATTGGTAAATCGCTCCATTTTTTTCCGTTTTCTTTAGCTTTTTTATATGTTTCCCTAAAAAGCTCTTGCAATCGTAATATGATTAATAATTCCGCAATTTCATAAGCTTGTTCAATTTCTGAAATGTTGAATTTTTGATTTTTATAAACGTCTTCGTAAATTTTTTGAAGTTTTTCAAATCCAGTTATGGTTAAGTCCTTATTCGTATGATTGTCAAAATCCGCTAACCATTCATAATCCTCTTTTCCGATTTCGCTAAACGAAAACAAGTCTATAAACCATCTGTCGTAATTTATAGTAAATCCGTTCATTTCGCAATAAAAGGCTTTCAGATTTTTTGTAAAACTAAAAGTGTATTTCAGTTTTACACCTGAATAAAATTTGGAAATAAATTCGCTTAATTCAGATTCCAAATGCAGAAGATTCATTCCAATTAGTTGGTGAAATTCCGTTTCAGAAATCTTGCTCAATTCTGATTCCGCAATTTGTATCGCAGAATCTAAATCATTCCGTTTTACATATTCGTTAAGTTTATCTTCTAATTCGAAGTTCATAGGTTTGTTTAGCTGTCTTGTCCTGAAATATGGCTACAGGTTAAAATTGAATTAAGCTGATAATTTATATACCATATTTGGTGTTTTATAGTCTAAAGATAAGTGTAATCTTATCTCGTTGTATAAATTAATTGCATTTTTTGTAGCTCTCTTTGCGTGTGCCACATTATCAAAGGTTTGGTCTAGATAAAATTCATCTTTTAAAATACCATTTACACGTTCAGCCATTGCGTTTTCATAACAATGATTTTCTTCAGTCATACTGATGTCTATTTTCTTTCTTTTTAATATTTGAGTATATACATTACTGCAATATTGTATCCCTCTGTCTGAATGATGAATAAGCCCATTAATGTTTTTAGCTTTATAAATCGCCTTATTTAGCGCTCTCACACATCCTTTAAGTTCCAAGCTATCACTAAGGTCGTAACCAACAATTTTTCGAGAGTGCATATCTGTTATTAAAGCTAAGTAACAAAATCCTTTTACGGTTCTTATGTAAGTTATATCACTTACCCAAACCTGATTAGATTTTGTAATTTTTAAGTCTTTTATAATATTATTATATTTATAAAATCGATGATATGAGTTTGTTGTTCTGGCACTAGTTTTCCTTCTAAGTGTTAGCATTTGGTGTTTTCTAAGGACATTAAATAAAGTATCTCTACCAACTTTAATATTTACTTTATTAAAATCTACATCTAAAGATTTAGTAAGTTTACGCACACCTTCTCTAGGAAGAGATTTGCGTCTTTTTCTAACAATATTTATAATCTGTTGTTCTAATATTAAACGTTTATCAGCTCTAGATTTGTATTTATAATACGCATCACGTTTAAGTCCAAAACAATGAGTTATAGTCGTTAAAGACGCAAATTTCTTAGATTTCTCTTTAGCTTTTATTAAGGCTTTATACTTAACTTTTTTTTTAGTTCAGCAATAGATTTATAACCTAAATCTTCAGCAGCTACTTCTAAATAGGATTCTTCTACCATAGCATCGAGATCTTTTTTAAGTAGTAGTTTTTTTAGTTGCTCAACCTCTTTTTGAAGAGCTTTAATTCTGGATATTTCGTCTTTAGTCTCCACTTTTACTCTGGTGTTCATTAAGTCTTTACGATTGTACTTTTTAATCCACTCATTAACGGTTGTAGGTGCAATAGAGTAGAGTTTACAAAGTTCGCTCTTTGTGTGTTTTCCGATTGTAAGTTCGGCTAAAATTTTTAATTTAAAAGGTTCACTGTAACGTCTAATTACTTTGTCATTTCTATACATAATGTTTAAAATTATGTAGCCTTATTTCAGGACGGGTGTAGCTTGCAGGTAACGTTGTTGTATATGGTTTGTTGCGTGTTTTAAGCACCTAATTTAGCAAATAAAAACCGAATAGAAAATCCGCGAGGATTTTCGTAAGTAGGTTAGAACTAGCAATAAATTATATACGGTGTTGTAGCTAGTTATTATAATTGTTCTATTAGTTTCTTTATTCTTTCAAATTGATTGTCTTTCTCTAATGGATTGATTTTATTAAATGATAACTGTGAAATATTTTGATTTAAAATCTTTATTTTATTTAACATTGGAATTATATATTTCATAAAATGGCTAAAATGCTGTTCAATGTCGGAATAATTTGAAGCTAATTTATAACCTGGTTTTCCAGAATGACTAATAATAAATAATCCTTCATATCTTAAATCTCTAATTAATAATCTGAGTTTATCTTCCGTTATAGTTTTTGAGAAGTTTTTCAAAAAATTAATTAGTTCATAACTAGGAACAAGTCTTTCCGAATCAATTTTTGAATTTGTATATAAATATTCCAATAATCTTCTTTTTAGAGCATCTTCACTTTTTTTAGAGGATTCTAAATAGTTTTTTAATGATTCAAGATTTAACTGACTTATTTCCTTACTTAAAGTTTTAGTTTTTTTAATTTCTTTATTACTAATTTTTAAATATGGATAATAACTAACAGACATTCTTGTGTGTAGAATTTCGTAAATTTTAGAACTTTCAGGATTGTAATGACTTAAACAAAAAAGGCGACCTAACGAACCTGCTATTATATCAGCTAATTGGACTAATTTTTCATCAGTTTTGTCATCTGAGAGTTCAAATGTTCTATCAGGATTAAATAAATCTCTTTGAGTTCCATTATTATCTATGAAATTAACTAACTCAGTTCTGAAATCATCAGAACCTAGTTTATCTAAATAAATATTATATGAGCTATAAACTTGATTGTATTTTCTGATTAGTACTTTTTGAAAATATTTATAGAATGTTTTTTTAAACCTTAAACCACCTTCATCTTTATCTAATTTATCTTTGTCAATTACTAAAACGTCAATTGAGAAGTCTAAATTTTCTATTAAGTAATTTAGAATATCTAGTCTTTTTTGAAAATACTTTTTGTCTCCAATATTTTTTGATTTAATATCATTTCCTAATCTGAATTTTTTACATATTTCTTTTCGTAAGATTCTTGCATTGTCAACTTCAGATTCTGGTATAATTACAGACGCATATACAAAATGACTAAATGTTCCTTTTTTAGAAAGGTCTAAATGCGAATTTCCAAATTCATCGATAAATATTTTCGCTTTTTCCAAAGTTCGTCTTTAATTAGCTACAACGTGTTTGTGTTATGGAAAGTTGCGTTTAAAGTGAACGGCTATTTTCCGCAGGAAAATAGAAGTTTACAAAAAAGCAACAAACTTTGGTTAAGCTAAAAATAAGCAATTTTTTATACACGGTGTTGTAAAACGTTTTAATTCATTTTTTTCTCAATTAATAAAATCATTTCGTTTATTTCTTCTAAAAATGACTTTTTATTTTGTGCAATTAAATTTTTTGAGTCACGGTTCAAGTTTTCAGGCTTTTCGATAAGTCTTCTCCAAAGTTTATAATGTTCTTTTCTAATACTCAAATAATTTTTGAAACCAGAATAATTTTCAACATATTTTCCTTTTTCATACTTATAAATTTTGTCAAATTCAAACGCACTGGATATTTCAATATTTAAAAATCCAGGTGCATCATTTTCAACTTTATTCTCTCGTTCAATAATTTCAAAAATTCCGTCATTATTAAGGTCAGTTAGAAAGTATGTGTTGAGAGAAATTCCGTGTATTTTTTTACTCTTTACTTTTAATTCAGAAATTTTTCCTTTTGCAACATTTAATTCTTCTTGAGCATTAATTGTGTTTATAGTAGCAAAAAATAATAATGTCATTATAAATCTTCTCATATTCTTTTCATTTTTTTGATTTAGAGAATTTTCCAATTGTTAATAAAAAAACAGATATTAAAATTAAGCTTAAAAAAAATATTTTTTCTCCAAAGAAATGCACAATTCCAATTTTAAAAACATAAATAATCCCACAACCTAAAATCAGAGCTATTGAGAATCGAAAAATTATTAATATTAACTTCATTTATTTTCGTTCTTAATGTTTTACAACGTGTTTGTGTTATGATTAGTTGCGTGTTTGAGCAACTAATCTACTAAATAAATCACGAACGGCGAAAATCCGAAGGATTTTCCAAGTGAGCTAAAAGAAGCAATTAATTATACACGTTGTTGCCAATAGTTATTTTATTTTTCTTCCTTTAATTCCGCTTGCACAACCGAAAAAATATTCCACATATTCAACCTCAAATTCAGGTCTGTTAAAAATGCGATGTGTGTTTTTTGAATTCCCAAATTCCTCTGTATAAACTCCAAGCATTTTATAAGTTTCTGGGTTTCCGAGAAATACTTTGCCTAAAATCGGTATAATATTTTTCAAGTAAAACATATAAAAAAGTTTCAAGATTTTTCTTTTAGGAACAGAAACATCAATTAGCGAAAATCTTCCGTCTGGTTTTAAAATTCGGCTAATTTCATTAGCTAATTCTCCAAGTTGTTCATCATTAAATGTCTTTAGTCCGAATCCTGAAATAACATAATCAGCAGTTTCATTTTCGATTGAATTGTCAAAAACGTTTTCTTTAAGAATTTCAACCGAATGTTTTTTCAATTTCAATTTATTCTTCTCTGCACGATTTGTCATTTCTGTTGAGAAGTCAAGTCCGATTAGTTTTGAGTTTTTGTCCGATTTTCTTAAGATATGTTTCCAACATTCTCCCATTCCAGTCATTAAATCGACAACTATTTTTCCTTTTTCGATTTCAATTTCCTCAACACATTGTCTTCTCCATCTTTCACTAAATCCGAATGAGGTTATGTAATTCATTTTTGAATACGAACTACTCATTTTGTCAAATAGCTTTTCAACAAATTTAGGCTCGTATATTTCTTTCATTCGTGATAATGTTCATAATTATTGGCAACGTGTTTATATATGGTTTGTTGCGTAGTTTAAGCAATAAAGTTAGTAAATAATTACAGACAAAGAAAATCCGCGAGGATTTTCGTAAGTAGGCAAAAAGCCAGCAATAAATTATATATGTTGTTGTGGTGTCGTTTTTTTATTCAATTCGTTTTCCTGTTTTATCTATTTCAAACCAACTATCACTTTCAGAACGTAAATGTTCATCCAAGTCATAATACAAATAACAATCGTAAGTTACTGTTGCAATTCCATTCTCAAAATTAGAAGCACATTCAAATTGAGGCTTAATTATTATTTCTCCTTTTTCATTAGCAAAACCAATTTTTCCGTTTTTCTTAATTCTGAATAAACCTTCAGAAATATAATCAGGCCCATTGTCATACATATAAACTTCAAAAATTCTTTCTCCTTTCCGATTTATTCCAATTAAATCATAAGTCTCTCTTTCAAGTATAATTCCGAATGTTGTTATAGTGTCTTTAAATGTGAAATAGATATTTTCTGATGAAATTAAAGTGTCTCCTTTTCGATTCATAAAAGCAAAGTCATCTCCCATTTCGTAAAATTTACTTTTCGAAATTCTGAATAATGTGTCTTTAGAATTTAGTTCAGTTAATTCTGAATATTCATTTTCATTTGTACTTGGTTTAAATCTTTTCGAACAAGAAAAAAGTGACAAAATCAAAACGATATATATTATTTTCTTCATTTTTTTGGTTCGAGTGAGAAATGCACCACAACGTTGTTGTATATGGTTTGTTGCGTGTTATAAGCACCTAATTTAGCAAATAAAAATCGAATAGAAAGTCCGCGAGGATTTTCGTAAGTAGGCTAGAACTAGCAATAAATTATATACGGTGTTGTGCGTTCGTATTTATTTTCTTTTATAATGTTTGTCAAATTCTTTCATAATGTTTGGACTATAAAATTTTCTCGGTGTTCCCGTTTTCATTCTAAAATCCATATACCTTTTTCCACATAGTTTATCGTCATTTTCAATTTCTCTCATAATCTCTCGAAATTCCTTTCCAAATTTTATGTCCTGATATGTTGCTTTTAATTTAGGAACAAGGTCGTCTTTAAATGACCATTTATATTTTGCTGCAAATTGCTCTTCTGCAGATACTTTTACTGTTATTGCATTAGGGTCGTCATTGTCATAACGAACTGCCATACTTTCGATTGATTTTGAGCGAACGAATTTTGTTTCTAATACTAAACTAATATTATGCTTTTGTTTTAACTCAGAAGGAAAGTCAGATTCTTTTTTCTCTATATATTTCAGTAAGTTTTTGTGTTGGTCATCTTCATTTGCGATAGAAAAGCTTTCCATTTCGTAGGAATGAAAAAAGGAAATAGGCATTAAATAAAAATTGTATTGAGTCAAGTCATATGAAAACCATTCGTTTGCACATTGAACATAACTTTTCAAGCTAGCAGTTCCAATCTCTAAAACCTTTTTTTCAAATAATTTACTTTCATTAAAAAAGTGAATTGCATTATCTCTAATTTCAACTAAAAGTTCAATGTTTTCCGCTAACCTTGTTTGTAGTTTAAGTTTTTTGATGGCTGTGAAAATATCAATCGTCATATAATTTCCAGAACGATTAACTTTATATTTTGGACGTTTAAATGGCTCTCCATTTTTTTTCCTTGCAGAAGTATCAATTAAATTAATTGATTTTAAATCATTTTTGTTGTCAAATACAATTTTAGCTTTTAAAAGTGTTTCCCAAGCATTGACCATTAAAATAGAAAAACTTTCCTCTCTATATTTAAAGTCAGGTTTATTGTAAATTTCAATTGCAGAAATTGCTGCATTAACTGACTTTTCAAGTAGGTATGAATATTTTGATTTTCTTGCCATTCTCGATTTTCACAGGTTTTTGGTTATATGACGCACAACGTTATTGTGTATGGTTTGTTGCGTAAATTTAGCTAAAAATAACCAATAATTACAGACTTTTATGCGTGCGAGGTTTTTCGCAAGAAAAACTTAGTAAGCAATAAAACATACACGGTGTTGGGCACTGCTTTATTCTTTTTTCAAATTGTTCATTACACATTCTAAACTTTCAAAATTTTTTCTATTATTTCCCATAATCGAATAGTAAGAAAATAGAATGGTTTTATATTTATATTTTTTCACAATATGTTTGTCAAAATAAGGATTTCCATTCGTGTTTTTTAGTACATACATATATAGAGTTCCATATTTTTCAGTTGTTCTAGCAAAAGAAAAAATTTCATTGTTATAATATTTTTCTCTAATTAATAAATCAATTTTTTGATATTCAGAAGTTTTAATTTTGTCACTTAAAGTTTCAATAAGAATTTTTGAATAATTTTTTGAAGTAATTAAATCTGTTTCAATTATTAATTTTTCATTAATTAAATCAATTTGTTTATTATAAATTGTTATTCCACAATCAACTAGTGATTCCTCAATTTTTGGAAATAAATCTTGAGAAAATAATTGGAAATTCAGCATTAGAAAAACACATAAAAATTTCAGATTTATTTTTTCAATATTGTTTGTTTTTTTCATTTTTACCTTCCCATTTTTAGTTGTGCCCAACGTGTTTGTGTTATGGAAAGTTGCGTTTAAAGTGAACGGCTATTTTCCGCAGGAAAATAGAAGTTTACAAAAAAGCAACAAACTTTGGTTAAGCTAAAAATAAGCAATTTTTTATACACGGTGTTGTAAAACGTTTTAATTCATTTTTTTCTCAATTAATAAAATCATTTCGTTTATTTCTTCTAAAAATGACTTTTTATTTTGTGCAATTAAATTTTTTGAGTCACGGTTCAAGTTTTCAGGCTTTTCGATAAGTCTTCTCCAAAGTTTATAATGTTCTTTTCTAATACTCAAATAATTTTTGAAACCAGAATAATTTTCAACATATTCTCCTTTTTCATACTTATAAATTTTGTCAAATTCAAACGCACTGGATATTTCAATATTTAAAAATCCAGGTGCATCATTTTCAACTTTATTCTCTCGTTCAATAATTTCAAAAATTCCGTCATTATTAAGGTCAGTTAGAAAGTATGTGTTGAGAGAAATTCCGTGTATTTTTTTACTCTTTACTTTTAATTCAGAAATTTTTCCTTTTGCAACATTTAATTCTTCTTGAGCATTAATTGTGTTTATAGTAGCAAAAAATAATAATGTCATTATAAATCTTCTCATATTCTTTTCATTTTTTTGATTTAGAGAATTTTCCAATTGTTAATAAAAAAACAGATATTAAAATTAAGCTTAAAAAAAATATTTTTTCTCCAAAGAAATGCACAATTCCAATTTTAAAAACATAAATAATCCCACAACCTAAAATCAGAGCTATTGAGAATCGAAAAATTATTAATATTAACTTCATTTATTTTCGTTCTTAATGTTTTACAACGTTGTTGTGTAAGAAAAGTTGCGTGTTTTAAGCAATGAAGTTAGTAAATAAAATACGAACCAAGAAAATCCGAAAGGATTTTCGTAAGTAGGCTTTTACTAGTAATTTTTTTTACACGGTGTTGTAGTGCGTTATTTACTTTTCATTTTTTTTAACCATTCCTCATAATACGGTCTGTCATTATTTGCTGGAACTTCATACCATTGTGAACAAACAAAATAAATTTCTCCGTTTATTTGATATGGATTTTTCCAATATCTTATTCTCTCGTAATATGGTGAATTTTCTTTTGCTAAAAATGGAAACTGAATATCAAAAGTTAATTTTGAATAATCACCTCTTTGTAATCTCTCAATTTCATTTCTATCAATCAAGTTACTTTCAACCAAATCATTGAATGTTTTTCGGACATATTTTCCAATAGGAAGTTTTCCAGAAGTTTCATTAATATTCTCAAAAGTTTTATATTTTCTCGCTTTCGGTTTTTGGTAATTATCTAATGAAACTATTTTTTTCTTGCTCTCAATTTTTACTTGTAATACTTTGAAAACTTTATCGATTACTTTTGTGTCAAACTCATTTTGAAGTTCAGATTTTAAATATTCAATTATTTTTTCACCATAATTTTCAGATAGCATTTTAGTTTTCAATTTTTTAAAATCCTCTATTTCTTTTAGTTGTTGAATTTTCTCTTGAGCGTGATTTTCAATGTCTTCTTTGTTATAGTTTTCTTTACTGAATAATTGTACAAATTTTAACCCTTTTTCTATATCTCTTTTGAACTCAATTTCATCGATTAAAACAATGCCATTTTTATTGAAAAATTTACCGTCTAAAAATACTTGAATTTTATTGCCAATTAGAATTCCTAAATCAACTCTCATAATTCCCATATAAGATGATAATTGACCTTTGAAAGTGGAATTGTCAACTTCGATAGAAGGTTTTTTGACTTCTACAATGAAAAGGTTTCCTTTCTCTTGTGATTTTAATATTAAATCTGGACTAATTCTATTTGATGCTCCTAATTGAATACTTTCTCGGACAGCGATTTCATTATTAAATTCACTCCATCCTAATTTTTCAAATGCTTGAACTACTTTTAATTCGAATAACTGCTCACTTGTATTTGTAGGTAAGTTTTCAGAAAGTATGTAACATAGTTCATTCCATTTTTCCATATTGAATTTCTGTTTTTAATTAATGTTTTTCATTTTTCCTTTAATGCACTACAACGTTGATGTGTATGATTTCGTTGCGTGATTAAGCACTAAAGTTAGAAAATAAAAACCGAATAGAAAATCCGCGAGGATTTTCGTAAGTAGGCTTTTACTAGCAATGAATTATACACGGTGTTGTGCAAAGTATTTTATTCACCCGATGTTGGTATTTTTCCATTTATCCATTCTTTTATCTGATTTTCAGAACCAGGAAAATAAGCTAATTTTTTATTCTTAGTATTTAAAATTCCAAATGCTAAAATATGATATTTTTCGTTATGTATTTTTCTTTCAAATTGGCTGTCATTTTCAGCTATTTCAAATAAATAACCTACAACTCTTAATTTATTTCCAACTTTTTCAAATTTACTATCTATCATAGAAATTACCCATATTTCTTTTTCTCCAATTTTTAGTTTAGAGTATGGCGTTTTTTGCCTACTTTCTCTGATTTCAATAACTTCTCCTTCTAATGCAATAATTTCATTTTTCCACCTTTTTATTTTTTTCCATTTTTTCTCTGTGAAATTAATTGGGAAAGATTTTATTTTTTTATTAGAAGCTTTTTCAGCAGTATTCTCTATTTCAGAAGTTGTTACTTTTCTAATTTTTTCACAATTATTATCTAAATAAGGAATTATTCCATTCTTTACTTTACTTAAATTCCCGTTTTCAATTAAAATTTTATGTTCTTTTGAGTCTATGATATTAAAAATAAAGTTAAATTCTTTATCATAACACCTGTTAAACTCAGTTTTTATTTCAGAACTATTCTTTACATTTTCGTCAATACATTCACAAATCTTAATTGAAATTTTTTTAGTGATGGATTCAACACTTTGACCAAGAATTGATAGACTTGAGAAAGTCAAAATTAATGTTACTATTTTCTTCATTTTCATATTTTGCACAACTAGTTATATGCAATCAAATATATTGCATTTTCATTATAATTTACCGGATAATAAAACTTTTTTGTTGTTATTATCGGTCATTTTTATCTTTTGTAAAGCTCTATCTAACGGATTCTGAATCTCCATTAAATCTTTTCTTTTTACATGTGTATATATCATGGTAGTTTCTGGTCTAGAATGTCCTAACAAAGACTGAATGTATCTTATATCAACTCCGTTTTCAAGTAAATGTGTTGCATAGCTGTGCCTTAAAGTGTGTGGTGTTACCGTTCTTCTAATGCCTGCTTTTAAACAACTTTTCTTTAAAAACTGACGTACACTTTCCGCGCTGTATTTTCCCTTGTTTTGTCCTTCTACAAAATAAATTTCGGGTTTGTATGAGTAATAATAATTAGATAGTAACGGAATAAAACTATCGGCTAAACTAACATATCTGTCTTTTCTTCCTTTACTATTTTTAATAACTAATTGCTTTCTATCAATATTAAAGTTCTCTAATTTTAAATTAATCAATTCGCTAATTCTTAATCCGCAAGAATAAATTAAAGCCAATATTGCTTTGTGTTTTAAGTTTTGGGTAACGCCAATAATTTTTAAAACTTCCTCTTGAGATAAAATATTAGGTAATTTTTTAGATTTCTTGGGTCTAACTAATTCTAAATTATTTATTAAAGTTTCAGGATAAAAAACTATAAATAGTTTTAAAGCGCTAATAAATTGTCTTTGCGAACTTACAGAGTAATTTCTCTCTATAAATACACTTTCAATAAAAAGTTCTACAGATTTATTAGTTAGTTCGTTTAACGCAGTTTTTGTGTGAAAGTTTATAAAATCGGCAACAAAAAAAGTATACGTCTGTATGGTGCTTTTACTATACCTTTTCCCTTTTAAATAAAGATAAAAATTATTTAAAAGCACTTTTTCATCCGCAGAGAAATTTCTTTTAAAAGGGGTTTTCTTTGTTGGGTTTTGAATTGTTAATTTTGTAATTTTATCAAAATTTCGCTTAAGAGTTTCTAAATTTAAGTCGGTATCTGGCAAATACCAACATTTAAGAGATGTGCTCCATAAAGCTCCATTAATTTTTCTTATAATATTTATTAAATCATTATTATAATCAAACTTAATTAGAAGTTGTTGCTTGTTACGGTGCTTTTTTCGCTCAACAAATATGTTAGGATATTTTTTCAATTTTCTTATTTATAGCACCTAAATATACTAAATATAAGTCGATTATAAGTGTTTTTTAAATAGGTTTTTTAATAATTTTGTTAGAAAAACGTTATTGCTACAAATAAAATGTGTTTGTAAATTTTAATTAAAACTTTAGTAAATCATTCACATAATAAATAGCTGTAAAACTTAAAAATTAATAATACTGATGTATTTTTACATAATTATTTAAACTTTTATGTCGAAAAGAAAGAAAACTAAAAAGAAATATCGTTTTGTAAGAAGAACTTTAAGGGTTCTTATTGCTGTTTTGTTTTTTTTCCTTTTTTTAGTTTTATTTATCCGAAGTTCTTGGGGACAAAATTTAATCGTACAAAAAGCTGTTAATTATGTTTCTAATAAAACAAATACAAAAGTAGCGATAGATAAGTTGTTTATTACTTTTGATGGAGACATCCAGTTAAACGGTTTATTTTTAGAAGATAAAAAAGGTGATACCTTAATTTATTCGAAATCTTTAGAAGCAAATGTCCCACTTTTTGCAATGATTTCTGGAAAATCTATCGGTGTAGATAATTTAGAATGGAATGGCGTAAGAGCAAATATCGTAAGAAAAGACACGCTAAATAATTATAATTTTCAGTTTTTAATTGATGCATTTGCATCAGAAAATACTACGGAAGTAGCTAAAGATACAGCAACAAATCCTGTTGATATTGTCTTAGGAACCTTAAACTTTAAAAACATAAATGTAAATTTTAAAGATGATGTTTTAGGTGTTGATAGCAAGTTTAAGATTGGTAGTTTAGCTGCAGATATCGATAAAGTTGATGTGAATTCTATGCATTTTGATGTTCATGAAGTTGGACTTGAAAATTCTGAAATCTCTTATATTCAAAAGCCTACATCAATAGTTTTACCTGCTACAGAAGTAATTTTACCAACAATTACTGCGGATAAAATCTCGATTAATAACACAAAAGCTTTTTATCAATCTAAGATAGATAATTTGTCTGCAAATGTTGCCATCACAGATTTTTATTCAGAAATACCCAGCGCAGATTTTAAAGAGAATAGCTTCGATGTAAATACAATTCAGTTACATAAATCAGAAATTTTATTAGCTTTAAATTCTAAAGACAATCAAAAAGTAAATAATAACACACCAGTAACTTTTAGTTGGCCAGCAATCGATTTAAAAATAGATGAATTAGATTTTTTAGAAAACAAAGTTCAATATGCTGTAAATAATCAAAAACCGAGTTTAAATGTATTTAATCCAGAAGCTATATTTATTAATAATTTAAATTTAAAAGCGAAAGAAATTCAATTAAAAGATAAACAAGCGAAATTAGAAATAGAGCGTTTTAATTTTAAAGAAAAATCTGGTTTAAATCTTTCAAAATTCCAATTAGCTATAAAGGCAACAGATACAAAAACTAGTATTTCCGATTTAAAAATTGCTGTCAATCAAAATAAAATATCTGGTAATTTACAAGCTAATTACACATCATTGTCCAAACTAATTTCTTCACCAGAAACTACAAATTTGCAAATCAATTTGCCTTCATTTAATGTTTGGTTAAAAGAGGTTTTTAGTTTTCAGCCGCAATTAAAAGAAAACGAATACTTATCTAAATTAAGTGCAAAAGCATTTCAAGGAAAATTATTTATAGACGGAAATTTAAATGATTTAAAGATTGAAAATACTAGTGTTAATTGGGGTAATGCTACAAATGTTTCTTTAAACGGAAGTATCAAGAATGCTACAAATCCGGATAAATTACAATTGAATTTGCCAAATTTTAAAGCTGAAACTAAAAGAGCAGATCTTTTACAAATTCTTAATGAAAAAGAATTAAGTTTAAAATTACCTGAAGAAATTTTAATTGCTGGTAATGTTAACGGTAGTTTAAAGAACAGTACAATTGATGCTAGTATAAATACATCTCAAGGGAATGCTTTTGTAGAAGGAAATTTATCTAATGATACAAATATTAGTTACAATGTTAAAGCATCTATTACAGATTATGATTTAGGTGAATTATTACAAAATAAAAATTTTGGTGCGTTATCACTTTCATTACAATCTAACGGAAATGGTGAAAATCTAAATAATTTAGATGCGAAATTAGAAACAAACATTTCAAAATTTCAGTTACAAGAATATGCAATAAAAGATTTAAGTTTAGAAGGTAATTTTAAAGATGGTGTTGGTGCTATTTCTTCTAATTATAAAGATGATAATTTAAATTTAAATCTTAACGGATCTATTATTTTAGATTCTGTAGCAACACAAGCAAATGTAGATTTAAATGTAATTGGTGCAGATTTACAAGCTTTAGGTCTTTTAAATAGAAATGTTAAAACGGGTATGGAGGTATCTGCTGATTTTAAAGGAAATTTAGATAGTTATAATATAAAATCTACTATTAAAAATGGAGTTGTAGTTTACGATAATAACACATATTTAATTGGTGCTGTAAATGCAGAAGCTTTTATTAATAAAGACACCACTGCTGTTAAAATAAATAACAAAATGTTAAATGTTAATTTGCAGTCTAACACAGATCCAGAAACGTTTAGCAAAGGTTTGCAACGTCATGTTTTAAGTTATTTTTATAGAGATGATAAAGTTTCCGACACAATTAAAAATCCTATAAATTTAAAATTAGAAGCAAAAATTTCGCAAACTTCTTTAATTAAAGACGTTTTTCTGGTGAACCTAAAAGATATTGATACCATTGATATTGCATTAGATTTTAAAGAACAAGAAAGACTTTTAAAAGCAAATGTTTCTGCGCCATTTATCAATTATAGTGGTAATAAATTAGATAGTTTGTCTTTTTCTATGGATACAGATAAAGAGAATTTCAACTTTAATTTAGGTTTTAAAAACATTAAAGCGGGTCCTGTAGATGTGCCCAAAACTGTAATTACTGGTAACCAAACTAATAATGAATTAGCGCTTAATTTCTTAGGGTTTCACAAAGGTGAAAAATTGATGAATGTAAATACTAAAATTACAGGAAATCGAGATCGACTAAAATTTACGGTAAACAAAGACAGTTTAACTTTAAATAAAAGTAAATGGTCTATACCAGAAGAAAATGAAATTGTTTTAGAAAATAATAACTTAACCTTTTCGAATTTTAGAATCAATAAAGAAAATCAATCTATAGAAATAATAAACAGCTTAAAAAATGTTCAGAAAAACCACATTGCGTTGGTGTATAATAACTTTAACATAAATGAAGTTTTTAATTATTTGAATCCGGAAGATGAAATAGCAAACGGTGTTTTAAATGGCGATTTTGTGCTTGTAGAACCATTTACAAATACAGGTGTTATAGCAGATGTATCGGTTTCTAATTTTAAAGTTTTAAATACCAATTTGGGTAAATTATCTATGGATGCAAAATCTTTAGGAAATAATAAATATAATTTTAATACCTATTTAAAAGAAGGTGACGTCGATTTAGATCTAAAAGGAGATTACTTTGTAAATAACAATATTGCAAATTTAAACCTAGATTTAGACATAAATCAGTTTAAAATGAATGCTCTTAAAACTCTTTCTTTAGGAGAAATAAAAGAAACTAGCGGAAGTTTTTTTGGTGATTTTAAAGTTACTGGTACAACAAGTAAACCTAAATACAATGGTAGTTTAACGTTTGATAATGCTGTTTTTAATATCACAAAGTTAAATACAAAATTTACGTTAAAAAAAGAGCAATTAACTGTTGATAATTCGGGTATTTCGATGGCAAATTTTACAGTTTTGGATGCTAAAAATAATGCATTAACGCTTTCCGGAGACATTAAAACAGAAAGTTTTATAAATCCAGAATTCGATTTAAAATTAAAAGCAGAAAACTTTAGAATTTTAAACGCAACACAAAAAGACAATCCAGATTTGTATGGTAAAGTTACTTTTAACACCAATGCAACATTAACTGGCGATTTACAAATACCAAAAGTAAATGCCAACTTTACACTTGGTAAAGATACAGATGTAACTTATGTAATGCCATCTACGTATGCAAATGTAGAAGAAAGAGATGGTGTTGTGGCTTTTGTAAATCGAAAAAATCCGGATGCTATTTTAACGCAAACAGAAGAACAATCTGCAGTAATTAGCGGGTTTGATATTTCTTCTCAATTAAAAATTAACAAAGAAGCTGTAGTTACCATTATTATAAACGAAGATACTGGCGATAATTTTAAAGTTTCTGGAGAAGGTGATTTTCTTTTTACAATGGTGCCAAATGGTAGAATTACGTTTACTGGCGCATATCAAGTAGCTAGTGGGCATTATGAACTAACTTTATACAATTTAGTTAATAGAAAATTTTTGCTTGCACCTGGCGGAAGAGTTACTTGGTCTGGTGATCCTTTTGATGCAAAATTAGATGTAAGTGCTATTTATAAATTAGAAACGTCTGCGTCTTCTTTAATGGCGGCACAAATTTCAAATGAAGATGCATCAGTACAAAATAAGTACAAACAAGTATTACCTTTTCAGGTATATTTAAATATTGATGGCGAATTATTACAGCCAAAAATATCTTTTGATTTAAGCATGCCAGAAGAAGAGCAAGGTGCTATTGGCGGACAGGTTTATGGTAGAGTTCAGCAAATTAAGCAGCAAGAAGAAGAATTGAACAAACAAGTTTTTTCGTTATTAGTACTTAATAGATTTTATCCTGATGCTGGTAGCGATGGTAGTTTTGGTGGTTTTGCATCCATAGCAAGAAACAATTTAAACGATGCAGTTTCAGAACAATTAAATACTTTTTCTGATAAACTTTTGGGTAAATCTGGGATAGAATTAGATTTCGGTTTAAACAGTTTTACAGATTATCAAGGTGATGCACCAACAGACAGAACGCAACTAGATGTTGCTGCACAAAAACAACTGTTTAACGAAAGGTTAACTGTTAGAGTTGGTAGCGAAATTGATATACAAGGAAGTAGCACAACCGGAGAGCAAACTCCGTTAATTGGTAATGTTAGTTTAGAATATAAAATAACAGAAGATGGAAGATATCGTTTAAAAGGATTTAGAAAAAGTGAATTCGAAAATGTAATCGATGGTCAAACGATTGTTAGCGGAATTGGGTTGATTTTTACACAAGAATTCAATGAATTTCAAGAATTATGGAAAGCTCTTTTAGGTTCAAATTCAGACAAGAATACATCAGGAAAAAAGCCAAAAGAAGAAGAGAATCAACCAAAATCAGCTAAAGAATCTGTTAATAAAAAGAATTAAACTTTGAATAAAATTGTAAAACACTTATTAATTGCAGTACTTTTTGGTACATTTTTATATTCTTGTAGTATTCAAAAATACATACCCGAAGACGAGCGTTTGTATACAGGTGCAAAAATTGAAATGGATGTAGATTCTGCGGTAGATAATGCAACCAATTTAAAAGTAGATTTAAATACAGTGCTAAGACCAGAACCAAATTCTAAGTTTTTAGGTGCTTATTTAGGCTTGTACTATTATTACAAAAATCAAAAAGAGAATCCTAACTTTTTAAATAAATGGTTGTTTAAAAGATTTGGTGAAGAACCCGTTTACCAAAGTGATGTAAATGAATTAGAAGTTACAGAAATACTAAAAAACAGATTAGAAAATCATGGTTTTTTCTACAGCAGAGCAAGTTCTTTCTTTGATGAAAAGGATAAAAAAGCGAGCGTAGTTTATAAGTTAAAAGTACCCGCGCCTTATAAAATGGCGAGTTATCAAATAGATAGTATAGAAAGTCCTATTTACCAAGAAATAAAAGAATTAACCAAAAAATCTCCTTTTCCAGAAAACATGCGTTTCGATTTAGCGAATTTAAAGTTAGAGAGACAACGTTTAGATACCGAATTAAAGCAAAGAGGTTATTATAATTTTAATCCTAGTTTTTTAATTTTTGAAGCAGACACAAATCAATATAAAAATAAAAGATTCGATTTGTTTTTAAAATTGAAGGCAAAAGTGCCTCAGAAAGCTACAATTCCGTATCAAGTAAAAAAGATAAATATTTACCCAAATTTTAATTTAAAAGATTCTACAAACGTAAAAGAAACCAGGTTCGATAATAAAAGTTATTTTCAAGATTCTGTGTTTTTTAAACCAAAATATTTAGATGATTTTATTACAATTAAAGAAGGCGAAAACTACAATCCGTTAACATCTAAAAATACAGCAAGACGCTTGTCTTCTATTGGTGCTTACAAATATGTAAACATTCAGTATAAAGAATTAGAAAGTTTAGAAACAGATAGTTTAGGTGTTTTAGAAGCCAATATATTTTTATCGCCGTTAACAAAAAGAGCTATTAGAGCAGAATTACAAGCGGTTACAAAATCTAATAACTTTGCAGGTCCAGAATTGTCTTTAACTTACAGCAATAGAAACCTTTTTAAAGGTGGCGAAACATTAAATATTAGCACAAACTTTGGATATGAAACACAAGTTTCTAGTGGCGAAAATTCTGGTTTAAGTAGTTTAGAATTAGGTTTAAAAACCGAATTAATTTTTCCTAGAGTTATTGCTCCTTTTTCTATTGATGAAGATTTTTTTGAATATTCTGTGCCAAAAACAAAAACGAGTTTGGGTGTAACATATTTAAATAGAAGTAAGTTGTATACACTGCTGTCTGGTAGTGCACTTTTTGGTTATGTTTGGAACGCTAATAAGTATATTACTTACGAGTTAAATCCTATTTCGGTAAATTATACAAGATTATCAAACACTACAGAAGAGTTTCAGGAAATATTAGAAGACAACTCTTTTCTAGAACAAAGTTTTGAGCAACAATTTATAAGCGGATTAACATTTTCGTTTACTTATAATGAAATGTTGAATAATGCTAAAACGCATCAATTTTATTTAAATTCTACATTAGATATAGCAGGTAATTCTATAAGTTTATTAGCAAAAGAAAATGAACCAAATGGTACTAAAGAATTTTTAGGTTTGCAATATGCACAATATGCAAAAGCAGATTTTGATGCAAGATATCATTACAATTTTGGTACAAATAAAAGCCAAACCATTGCAGCCAGATTGTTTGCTGGTTATGGTTATGCGTATGGTAATTCTGATGTTGTTCCGTTTGTAAAACAATATTATGCTGGTGGCCCATATAGTGTTAGAGCATTTAATATTCGATCTTTAGGGCCAGGAACGTATAATGAAAATGATGTTGCAGATAACACAGATACGACAAGTAATTTTTTCGATAAAACTGGTAATATTCGTTTAGAAGCAAATTTAGAATATCGTTTCCCAATCTTTTCGTTTTTTAAAGGAGCGGTTTTTGCTGATGCTGGAAATGTATGGAATTCTAAAGCAAATCCAGATTTTGGCACTGCAGGTAAAGATAAGTTTACATCAAATTTTATAAACGAATTAGGAATCGGAGCAGGTGTTGGTGTTCGTGTAGATGTGCAAGGTTTTGTAATTCGTTTCGATTTGGCTGCACCATTTCATGATCCGGCATTGCAAGAAGGCAAGCGTTGGGATTTTAGAGTAGACGAACCTGTATTTAATTTTGCAATTGGTTATTCTTTTTAAAAAGTATTAAAAACCAGTAACCATTTTTTCTAAGGCTATTTTGTCTAAAATTTTAATGTTTTTACCTTTAAATTCGATAACGTTTTTCTTCTTAAGATCAGAAAGTAATCGAATTGCAGATTCTGTTGCTGTACCAATAATATTTGCAATATCTTCTCTAGAGAGCTGAATGTTAATATTATTGTCTGCGTTTATACCAAATTTAGTTTCTAAATGTAAAAGAGTTTCAGCCAAACGTTGTTTTACTGTTTTTTGAGCCATATCTACAATTAAATTGTCTGCTGTTTTTAAAGAATTGGCCATATCTTTTAAAACACTCATTGTAAAATTATTGTTTTTCTCTAAATCTCTAATAATTTCATCTTTCGGAATAAAACAAATTTCCATATCATTTAAAGCCACAGCTTTTAGGTTCGAAACTTCTTCAGAAATTAAACTGCGTTCACCTAATAAATCACCTTTTTGCACCAAGTTAACAATGTGATTTCTACCGTTGTCGCTCATTTTAGATACTTTGCAAACACCATCTTTAATACAAAAAACACCATTGATGTGTTCGCCTTCATCAAAAAGAATTTCGCCTTTTTTTATAATTTTAGAAGTTTTGCAATTAGACATTCTTAACAATTCTTCTTTAGAAAGATGTTTTAAAGAATTAAACTGTCGAACAATACATTGTTCACATTTGCTCATGTTAAAAATGTTTTAGGTAAAATCAAAAATAGTAAAAACCTGATAAATATCATATTTTAAAAGACACTCTTATTAGAAATTTGCAGTAGGCAAAAGAGTAAATATGAATTCTACACAATGTTATCACTGTGGCGATTCTTGTAATGATAGTTTAATTACGTTTGATGATAAAAGTTTCTGTTGTAACGGTTGCAAAACTGTTTATGAGATTTTTTCTGAAAACGATTTAACCTGTTATTATAATTTTCAAGACAATCCTGGGGCAATACCTTCAGAAATTAAAGGCAAATACGATTTTTTAGATACTAAAGAAATCGCAGCAAAATTATTAGATTTTTCTGATGGTAATATAGAAATCGTATCACTTTACATACCACACATTCATTGTAGTTCTTGTATTTGGGTTCTAGAAAATCTACATAAATTAAACGAACATGTTAGTGCATCTCAAGTAGATTTTCCTAAGAAAAAAGTGAGAGTTACTTATAACTCTGCTAAAACAACAATTAAGGAAATTGTATTGTTATTAAGTGCAATTGGTTACGAGCCTTACATTAGTTTAGAAGATTATGAAAGCGGAAAAAAAGCAGTTGATAGAAGCTTAATTTACAAACTTGGTATTGCGGGTTTTGCATTCGGAAACGTAATGTTTTTATCTTTTCCGGAGTATTTCGAAGTCGATGGTTTTTGGATAGAACAGTATAAGAACATTTTTAGATGGTTGATGTTTTTCTTTTCGTTACCCGTAGTTTTTTATGCAGGTAAGGATTATTTTATTTCTGCTTATAAAGGTTTACGATCTAAAATATTAAATATTGATGTGCCGATAGCACTGGGTATTTCGGTGTTATTTATTAGAAGTTCTGTAGAAATAATTTTCGATTTAGGAACCGGTTTTTTTGATAGTTTAACCGGCTTGGTTTTCTTTTTATTACTAGGTAAATTTTTTCAGCAAAAAACTTACAATTTCTTGTCTTTTGAGCGTGATTACAAATCGTATTTTCCTATTGCGGTCACAAAAATAACTAAGGATAATCAAGAAGAAACCGTACAGATTTATGATGTTGAAAAAGGTGATCGACTATTAATTAGAAATGAAGAATTGATACCTGTAGACGGTATTTTAATAAACGGAAATGCAGACATTGATTATAGTTTTGTTACTGGAGAAGCAGAGGCGGTTTCAAAAAAATCTGGGGATAAACTTTTTGCAGGTGGTAAACAACTATCTGGAAGCATAGAAATGGAAGTTTTAGCATCGGTTTCTCAAAGTTATTTAACTCAATTATGGAGTAATGATGTTTTTCAAAAAGAGCACAAGTCGCATTTTAAAACAATAACAGACAGAATTAGTAAAAATTTTACAATTGCAGTTTTGGCAATTGCGTTTATAGCAACATTATTTTGGTTATTTATAGATGTAAACAAAGCATTAAACGTTTTTACGGCAGTTTTAATAATTGCTTGTCCTTGTGCAATAGCATTAGCGGCGCCATTTACTTTAGGAAATATGTTGCGCATTTTTGGTAAACAAAAATTCTATTTAAAAAATGCCACTGTAATAGAGCAATTGGCAAAAATAGACACAATAATTTTTGATAAAACAGGTACATTAACAACGCACAAAGAAAATACAATTTCTTATGATGGAACAGCACTAAATTCCCTCGAAAAAAGAATTTTAAAAAGTGCTTTAAGATCTTCTAATCATCCGTTAAGTAGAACTTTATACAATACATTTTCTAAGTTAGATTCTGTACCAATTTTTAAGTACGATGAGTTAGTTGGTAAAGGAATTGTAGCAACTTATAATAACCAAGTTTTAAAATTGGGATCTTCTAATTTCGTTTTAAATTCTAGTGATTCTTCTAATTTAGATACAGCAATTTATATCAGTTTTAATGGTGTTTATAAAGGTAAATTTACTTTTAAAAATTCTTACAGAAAAGGAGTAAAAGGATTATTCAAATCTTTAAAAGATAAATTTAGTTTATCTGTGGTTTCTGGAGATAATGAAGGAGAGAAATTGTACTTAGAACAAAATCTACCAAAAGCAACCACGCTTTTATTCAACCAAAAGCCAGAAGATAAATTAAATGTTATAGCACAGCTTCAACAAGAAAACAAAAAAGTGGCTATGATTGGTGATGGTTTAAATGATGCTGGCGCTTTGGCACAGAGTGATGTAGGTATTGCTTTATCAGAAAATATCAATGTTTTTTCACCTGCTTGCGACGGAATTTTAGACGCATCAAAATTTTCTAAAATAGCAACGTTTATTAACGCATCTAAAAAGGCTATTAAAATTATAAAGTATAGCTTTTTACTGTCTTTATGTTACAATTTAATTGGTTTGGGTTTTGCAATTACAGGTAATTTGATGCCCGTTATTGCAGCTATTTTAATGCCTTTAAGTTCTATTAGTATCGTAATTTTTACAACAATTTCTACCAATATTTTGGGTAAAAAAATAAAATAATATGCAAAATTCTTTAATTCAGAAATATAATATTCCAGGTCCTAGGTACACAAGTTATCCAACAGTTCCTTTTTGGAACAAAGCCGGAATCGATAAAAATGTTTGGATCAATTCCTTTAAAACTTCTTTTAAAGAAAGCAACACATCCGAAGGAATAAGTATTTACATTCATTTACCATTTTGTGAGAGTTTATGTACTTTTTGTGCGTGTCATAAGCACATTACGAAACGTCATGAAGTAGAAGAAGAATACATAGAAACTGTTTTAAAAGAATGGAAATTGTATGTTGGTTTGATTGATGAAACGCCAATAATTAAAGAGTTGCATTTAGGTGGCGGAACACCAACTTTTTTTTCGAAAGAAAATTTAGAATATTTAATGAATGGAATTTTTTCGATTTCTAAAAAACATCAAAATGCAGAATTTAGTTTCGAAGGACACCCGAGTAACACTACAAAAGAGCAACTACAAACTTTATATAATTGTGGTTTTAGAAGGGTAAGTTTTGGTGTGCAAGATTATAATGAAAAAGTACAGAAAGCAATTCATAGAATTCAGCCGTTTGTAGAGGTAGAAAAGGTTACAAATTGGTCTAGAGAAATAGGATATACATCTGTTAGTCACGATTTAATTTTCGGATTACCATTTCAAACTAAAGAAAATGTAATCTACACAATTAATAAAACAAAAGAATTACAACCCGATAGAATTTCTTTTTACAGTTACGCACATGTACCTTGGGTAAAAGGAGTAGGGCAAAGAGGTTTTAATGAAAATGATTTGCCTGCAAACGAAGAAAAAAGAGAACTGTACGAAATAGGTAAAGAACTTTTTGCTGCTTTGGGCTATGTAGAAATTGGTATGGATCATTTTGCTTTAAAAACAGATAGTTTATTTAAGGCAACAGAGCATAAAACTTTGCATAGAAACTTTATGGGCTATACGGCCAATAAAACTCAATTAATGGTTGGTTTAGGTATGTCTGCAATTTCAGATTCTTGGTATGCTTTTGCACAAAATGTAAAGACAGTAAAAGAATATCAGCAAATAGTAAACTCTGGTGAAATTCCTATTTTTAGAGGACACCTTTTATCTGAAGAAGATAGAATTATTAGAAAACATATTTTAAATATTATGTGTCATTTTTCTACTTCTTGGGAAGATGATAGCTTAAAAATTAAAAGTATAGAAAACCATTTGACTTTACTAAAAGAAATGGAAAATGACGGATTGGTTGTGATAAATGAAAATTCACTTTCTGTGCCAGAAGAAGCAAGACCTTTCGTTAGAAATATTTGTATGGCTTTTGATGTGCATCTGTTAAAAAACAAACCAAAAACACAATTATTTTCTATGACAATTTAAAGATAAATTTTAAACATGACAAATGTCATATTTTAAGAAATGTATCAATATTATTTTTGTTGTATCAATTATCAGGCAAGATATGAGCGTAATATATTTACTACTTACACTAAGTATTTTAGTGGCATTAATATTTTTTATAGCATTTATTTATTCAGTTAAAAAAGGGCAATACGATGATTCGTATACACCATCTGTTCGCATGCTTTTTGATGATGAGCTAATTATAAAAAAACAAGAAAAATCAACTTTAGACTAAATTTTAAATTATGGAAATGCAACAATTTTATTACGATAATAAAATCGTAAAAAAATTCATCTACGCAACATTACTTTGGGGAATTGTAGGATTCTCTGTAGGTTTATTGCTAGCGTTTATGTTTTTATTCCCAAACGTAACAGACGGAATTTCGTGGTTAAGTTTTGGGCGTTTAAGACCTTTACATACAAATGCAGTAATTTTTGCTTTTGTAGGTAATGCAATTTTTGCAGGTGTTTATTACTCTTTACAACGTTTGTTAAAAGCAAGAATGGCAAGTAACTTTTTAAGTAATTTTAACTTTTGGGGTTGGCAAGCAATTATTGTAGCTGCTGCAATTACATTGCCATTAGGTTATACTTCGTCTAAAGAATATGCAGAATTAGAGTGGCCAATAGATATTGCAATAGCTTTAGTTTGGGTTGCTTTTGGTGTAAACATGATCTGGACTATTCTACAAAGAAGACAAAGACATTTATATGTTGCAATTTGGTTTTATTTAGGAACCTTTGTTACCGTAGCTGTTTTACATATTTTTAATAGTTTGGCATTACCAGTAGGTTTTTTAAAGTCTTATTCTGTGTATGCTGGTGTGCAAGATGCTTTGGTGCAATGGTGGTATGGTCACAATGCAGTTGCTTTCTTTTTAACAACTCCGTTTTTAGGTTTAATGTATTACTTTGTTCCTAAAGCAGCAAACAGACCTGTTTATTCTTACAGATTATCAATTGTGCACTTTTGGTCTTTAATATTTATTTATATCTGGGCAGGACCACACCATTTATTATATACTTCATTACCAGATTGGGCACAAAACTTAGGTGTTGCATTTTCTGTAATGTTAATAGCGCCTTCTTGGGGTGGAATGATAAACGGACTGCTAACATTAAGAGGAGCTTGGGATAAAGTAAGAACAGATCCTGTTTTAAAATTTATGGTAGTTGCAATTACGGGTTATGGTATGGCAACTTTTGAAGGCCCGATGCTTTCTCTAAAAAATGTTAATGCAATTGCACATTTTTCTGATTGGATTATTGCACACGTGCATGTTGGTGCATTAGCATGGAATGGGTTTTTTACTTTCGGTATGTTATATTGGTTAATACCTAGAATGTTTAAAACTAAATTATACTCAACAGGTTTGGCAAATTTCCATTTCTGGATTGGTACTCTAGGTATAATAATGTACACTTTACCAATGTATGTTGCAGGTTTTGTACAAGCTTCTATGTGGAAACAATTTAATCCGGACGGAAAATTAACTTATGGAAACTTCTTAGAAACTGTCAACGAAATTATACCAATGTATTGGATGCGTGCTATAGGAGGATCTTTATTTATTGTAGGTGCAATTGTAATGTTGTACAACGTTGTTAGAACTGTAAAAGCAGGTGTTGGCGTTACAGACGAATTAGCAGAAGCACCAGCTTTAACTAAAGTTTCTAAATACAGAACTAAAGGAGAAGGATGGCATACTTGGATTGAAAGAAAACCAATTAAATTAACATTATATGCTACAGTAGCTATTTTAATTGGTGGTGTTGTACAAATTATACCAACTTTATTAGTAAAATCTAATATCCCAACAATTAGCAGTGTAAAACCTTATACACCATTAGAATTAGAAGGTAGAGATCTTTACATAAGAGAAGGTTGTGTTGGTTGTCACTCGCAAATGGTAAGACCTTTTAGAAGTGAAGTAGAGCGTTATGGCGAGTATTCTAAAGCAGGTGAATTTGTGTACGATCATCCTTTTTTATGGGGAAGTAAACGTACTGGGCCAGATTTACATAGAATAGGTCAGAAGTATAACGATAGTTGGCACCTTAATCATATGTACGATCCACAAAGTACATCCGAAGGTTCTATAATGCCTGCCTATAAATGGCTGGTAAGAAACGAGCTAGATAAATCGAATACAGAAAATAAAATGAAAGCAATGGTAACATTAGGTGTACCATATACTGAAGAAGAAATTTCAAATGCGCAAGCTAATATGTTAGCCCAAGGTACACAGATTGAAGAAAATCTATATTCAGATCCAGATTTTGCAAAAACTTATGAAGCTGATAAAAAATATGCAAAAGATAATGGCGAAGCTTTTATAGAAATGAAAAACAGAGAAATTGTAGCGATTATAGCTTACATACAACGTTTAGGTACAGATATAAAAGTTAAAGACGAACAAAAACCTACTAAAAAATAGAAATTATGTTTAAATTTTTAAAAGGACATTTAGAGAGCATAACCGGTATAGAAATTTACCCAATGATATCATTACTTATATTTTTTACTTTTTTTGTTGCCTTATTTTGGTGGGTTTTTACAGCCAAAAAAGAGTACATCAGTAAAGTAAGCAGTATACCATTAGATAATTAAAAAGTTAGTAAAATGAAAAAATCTATACAATCTACAGTATATGTAATTTTTGTAATTGTTACGTTTATAACGCTTGCAAAATCGTTTATGGTGTACGAAAACCCATTTAGTTTTTACGAGAATCCGTTGGTTTGGTTGGCCTTAATTGGTTTTGTTTTAGTAGTTGTTTTAAAAGAAGTTGTTAATGTATTAGCAATTAAAAGAGCTACAGAACTGCAAAACGAAAAAGATGGTATTGTGCCAGAACCAAGTAATGCTTGGATTCAGAAATTATTAAAATCCTGGACCAAAGCAAAAGCAATAGAAGAAGAGCAAGAAATAGTTTTAGATCATAATTACGACGGAATTAGAGAATTAGATAATTCGCTTCCGCCATGGTGGATTTATATGTTTTATGCAACCATAATTTTCGCGGTTGTTTATTTAGTAAGATTTGAAGTTTTAGATGGCGATAATCAGGTGGTAGAATATAATAAGGCGGTTGCAGAAGCAAAAGCAGCGTTAAACAAATACAAAGCCACGGCTAAAGATTTAATTACAGCAGAAAATGTAACACTTTTAACAGATGCTAAAGATTTAAGTAGAGGTAGAGCAGTGTTTAATCTAAACTGTGCTTCTTGTCATCAAAAAGATGGAGGAGGTTCTATTGGACCAAATTTAACAGATGAATATTGGATTTTAGGTGGCGGAATTAAAAATGTCTTTGCAACTATTTCTAATGGAGGTAGAGATGGTAAAGGAATGATTGCTTGGGATAAAACATTAAAAACTGCAGATATTGCAAAAGTAGCAAGTTATGTTCTAACCCTTCAAGGTACAACACCTGCCGTTGCTAAAGCACCACAAGGAGAAATCTGGACAGAAGAATAATATAGAAAAAGGAAAAGTAATTTAATAGTTAATTTTTATGGATAAGCCCAAGAACGAGTATTTTAGAGATAGTATTGCGACTGTTAATAATGAGGGAAAGCGTTCTTGGGTATTTCCTAAAAAACCAAGCGGATTTTTCTATAAATACAGAACTTACGTTAGTTATTTTTTATTGCTTTTTTTATTATCTGCACCTTTTATAAAAATTAAAGGCAACCAATTTTTGTTGTTTAATGTGTTAGAAAGAAAATTTAATATTTTCGGATTTCCTTTTTGGCCACAAGACTTTCATTTATTAGTTATTTCAATGATTGTTGGTGTTGTTTTTGTAATTCTCTTTACGGTTGTTTTTGGTCGTATTTTCTGCGGATGGATTTGTCCGCAAACCATATTTCTCGAAATGGTTTTTAGAAAAATAGAATATTGGATTGATGGTGATCGAGGCAAACAAATCCGTTTAGATAAACAACCTTGGAATGCAGAGAAAATTAGAAAAAGACTCTTAAAATGGTTTGTGTTTTTTATAATTTCTTTTTTAATCGCAAATGTATTTTTAGCGTATTTAATTGGTGGTGATACACTAATAAATTACATAACTGGTAATCCTTTAGATAATATTAGTACATTAATTTCATTAACAATTTTCACCTGTGTATTCTATTTTGTGTTTGCTTGGTTTAGAGAACAAGTCTGCATAATTGCTTGTCCGTATGGTCGATTACAAGGTGTTTTGTTAGATAATAAAACAATTAATGTCACCTATGATTATAAGAGAGGAGAAGGAGAAAACGGTCGTGCAAAATTCAGAAAAAATGAAGATAGAAATGCTTTAGGTAAAGGAGATTGTATCGATTGTAAACAATGTGTAGTTGTTTGTCCTACAGGTATAGATATAAGAAACGGTACACAGCTAGAATGCGTTAATTGTACAGCTTGTATAGATGAATGCGATCATATGATGGAGAATGTTGGTTTACCTAAAGGATTGATTAGATATGCAAGTGAAGATAACATTGCAAAGAAAAAACCTTTTGAATTTACAGCTAGAATGAAAGGTTATTCTGCAGTTCTGTTAATTTTAACCGGTATTTTAATTGGTATGCTATTTCTAAGAAACGACGTAGAAGCAAGAATTTTAAGGCTACCAGGGCAATTATATCAGCATAAAGAAAATAATATCATCAGTAACGTTTATACCTTTAAGGTGATCAATAAAACAACAAAAGATATTACAGATGTTAGCTACAAATTGTTATCTCACAAAGGAGAAATAAAATTAGTCTCTAACAAAAATTTTGTAGTACCAAAACAGGGTTTAGCAGAAGGTACTTTGTTTATCGAAATTAATCAAGCAGCTTTAAAAGGTGATAAAGACAAGCTAGAAATTGGCGTTTATACAAAAGGAAAATTAATAGAAACGGCTAAGTCTAGTTTTTTAGGACCTAGAAGTTATAAATAATAAGATTATGAAATTTAATTGGGGAACGGGTATTGTAATTGCAATTATGGCTTTTATGGGGTTTATTTTGTACTTCGTAATAACTATGAGTACAAATAATTCTTACAGTCATGATTTAGTAACAGAAAAATATTACCAAAAAGAATTAGGTTTTCAAAATGAAATTGATGCAACACAAAATGCAAATAATTTAGAAGAGAACGTAAAGATTTTAAAAGTTAATAATGATTTAAAAGTAATATTTCCTGCAATATTTAATCCTAAAAAAATTCAAGGAAAAGTGTTCCTATACAGACCATCTAATAAACAATTAGATTTTGAAATTCCTATTTCGATTTCTAATTCATATTTGCTCGTGCCTGAGAAACGTTTGTTAGGTGGTCGATGGAACATTAGTGTTGCTTTCAAATACAATGATAAAGAATATTTAGTAAAACAAGAAATAGAATATTAATGTTAATATCTGCACTAATTTTTGGTTTATTGGGTAGCTTTCATTGCATTGGTATGTGCGGGCCAATAGCATTTATGTTACCAATAGATAGGCAAAATAAAACCAAAGGTTTTCTGCAGGTTATGATTTATCATTTTGGTAGATTGTTAGCATATGCATTAATTGGTTTATTGTTTGGTCTGTTGGGTAAAGGTTTTTATTTCTTCGGATTTCAACAGCAAATATCAATTATTGTTGGTGTACTCATGATTTTATTTATTCTATTTCCAAAGCTTTTTCATAAAATTAAATTTTCTAAAAAAGTAAACACTTTACTAGTGCATTTAAAAAACACTTTAGGTAAAGAGTTAAAAAAGAAAAGAAACGATACTTTTTTCACAATAGGTTTTCTTAATGGATTTCTACCTTGCGGATTAGTTTATATGGCTTTATTTGGTGCTTTGGCAACTAAAAATGCTTTAGAAGGTAGTTTGTATATGTTTTTATTTGGATTGGGTACAATACCGTTAATGACCTCTGTTGTTTTCTTAGGAAACTTTGCAAAAGGAAGTTTAAAGAAATCAATTCAGAAAGCAATACCATATGTTGTTGTTTTTATAGGTTTATTATTTATTGTTAGAGGTCTTGGATTAGGTATTCCGTATGTATCACCAAAACCAATTTTAGATATTGTTTCTAATAATGCAAGTTGCCACTAAATATTTGCATAATTTCTAAAGAACAACTATTATTTTTTATTTTTAACTGTGTTAAAACTTATTAGAACAAAGAATTCTTAAAGATTTTTATAATATATTTGATTTTCTTAAAAAACGCTATTGGCTTAATGAAGTTTACAAGTATTAAAATCTGTCTTTTATTTATTGTTTTATTTTCAATAAAAAACCAAGCACAAGAAACGTTACCAATTTATACAGATTACTTATCAGATAATGTTTTTTTAGTACACCCTTCTGCAGCAGGTATTGGTAATTCTAGTAAATTAAGATTAACTGCAAGACAACAATGGATTGGTGTGCCAAATGCACCGGCATTACAAACGGTAAGTTTTCATACCAAATTTGGCGAAGAATCGAATGCTGGTTATGGTTTGGTTTTATTTAATGATAAAAACGGATTTCACTCTCAGCAAGGTATACAAGGTGCTTATGCTTATCATTTACCAATGAGTACAAGTAATATGTTTCAGCAATTATCTTTTGGTTTGGCTTTTTCTTTTGTACAAAACCAATCAGATCAAAGAACATTTTCTGGAGATAGACCAGGTGTTGTTAGTCAAATTATAGAAAGTACAAGTTACTATAATGCAGATTTTAGTTTGGCTTATCACAGAGGAGGTTTATCTTCTTATTTTACAGTTAAAAACTTATTCTTAACAGCAAAAAACAATTTGAATGTTCAAGAACCTTTAGATTTAAGAAATTATATTTTATCCGTTGGTTATTATTTCGGACAAGAAAGATTTGTACAATTTGAACCTTCTGTTATGTTGCAAATAAGAGAAGGAACTAAAGAAAGAATTGCAGATCTAAATTTTAAAGCTTACAAAACTTTTAAAAACACGCAATTTTGGGCAGCACTATCTTATAGAAGAAATTTTGATGCTAGTAGCGAAGATAACTCTTCTTACATCTCGCCTTTAATTGGTGTAAATTATAAGAATTTGATGTTTTCTTACACGCATACAAAGCAATTAAACGATGTATTATTCGCAGAGAATGGATTTCATCAAATTTCTATAGGTTTTAACCTATGGACAAGAGAACCAAGAGGTGCAGCTTGCCCTAATATAAATGCAAGTTACGGTAGCTTTTAGAAATCTTTTTCTATTACTTCTATACCATCATTAACAATTAAATTCTTTAATGCAGTCTTATCTTTGTTGATGTAAATAATATGAGATGCTTTTCTAGCATCTTTTTTAATTAGATTGTTTTTCTCTAAAATAGCTTTCGTTTGTTTTGCAACTGCTTCGCCAGAATCTATAATTTTAATTTTAGAACCTACAATTTTTCTAATTTGAGGTATTAAATAAGGATAATGAGTACAACCAAGTACCAAAGAATCGATATCATTTTTAATCATAGGATACAGGTATTTAAGAAGTAAATCATTCATTTCTTCTGAATGTAATTTTCCAGCTTCAATTAGTTCTACAAGTCCTTTACCTATCGTTTCTTTAATCGTAATATCTTTAGATATAGTTTTAGATGTTTTCTCGAACAAAGTGCTGTTTAACGTTCCTTTTGTTGCTAAAATTCCTATAATTTTAGTTTTTGTAATTAAAGCAGCTGGTTTTATAGCAGGTTCTATTCCTATAAAAGGAATTGCATATTTTTCTCTTAAAAAATCAATTGCATTTGTTGTGGCAGTATTACAAGCAACAACAATTATTTTACAATTTTTAGCTAATAAAAATTCAGTATTTTTAATGCATAATGCAATAATTTCTTCTTTAGTCTTTTGACCGTAAGGGGCATTTTTACTATCAGAAAGATAGATTGTATTTTCAAAAGGTAAAAGCGTTGTCACTTCTTTTAATATTGATGTGCCACCAACACCAGAATCAAAAAAACCAATAGAATTATTGTTAGATATCATATGCGTAAAAATAAAAAAACCTACTTAAAAAAGTAGGCTTCTTATATAATTTAAAAAGTAGAAATTATTGTCTTACTTGTTGTGGCTTTGGTAAATCTTTTAATAAACCTAATTTTGCTTTTACAGCACTATATAAATCTTCTCCTTTTTTTACGATTAAACTTTTAGCATCAAGAACATATAAAATTCCTTTAGAAGCAGCAGCAGATTCAATTGCTTTTTCAGCTTTTTCTACAATTGGCTTTAAACCATCTGCTTGTTTCTTTTGCATTTCTTGGTAAGCAGCTTGTTGTGCTTGATCAAATCTTGCCTTGTCTACTTGTACTTCTTGTGCTCTTTGCTTGTTAGTAGCTTCTGTTTGTGTTGCTTGCTCAGCAGTATATTTTTGAACTTTAGCTTCTAACTTTTTCTTTAAACCTTCAATTTCATTTTGGTACGATTTACCTAATTTTTCTAAAGTAGTAGATAATGCTCTTGTTTCTGGCATATTATCTATAACTCTTTGGTAATCTACATGACCTATTTTTTGTGCATTCGCAACACCAGCTACTCCTAAAGTAAATACAGCAATTAATAGTAATGTTTTAAAATTTTTCATTCTTGTTTTTAATTTAATTATTATTCTCTTGTTTTTCTTGCTCTTTCTTTGCGTCTTCTTTTTTCTTTCTAAGCGCTTCTTTCTTTTTTCTAAGCAACTCTCTTTTTTCGTCTCTTTTCTTTAACAGTGCTTGTCTTCTCTCTTCTGCTAATTTTTGCTTCGCTTCTTTATCAGATAGTTTTTTTGCAATTGCTGCTTCTTTTTTAGCGATTGCAGTTTTTTGTTTATCTGTTAATTCTTTTGACGCACTTGCTTGCTTCTTTTTAGCATTTTTTTGATCTACTAATCTTGTTCTATCAATAGTTGCTAAAACGAGGTCGCTAATATCGTATTTTTTATTTGAATATAGCATTACTAATTCACTAGATTTATCAAAAACAAAATCGTATTTTTTTCTAGCAGAAATACTTTGTATTGCATTGTAAACTTGGTCTTGTATAGGTTTTACCAATTGTTTTCTTAATAAAAACATATCACCTTTAGGTCCAAAATATAAAGATTCTAATCTTCTTAATTCGTCTTGTTTTAATGCTATTTCTTCTTCTTTTTCTTCTATAAGATCTTTTGTAAGAATAGCTTTTTCGTTTGCTAAATCAGTTTTTAGTACCTCAATAAATCTTGCTTCTTTATCTAATTTTTGTCTCCACTTCACTACTTTTTCGTCTAAAGTATTTTGTGCTTCTAGATATTCAGGAACATTTTCTAGAATGTATTCCATATCTATGTAGGCAATAACTTGATTTCTTTGAGCGCAAGAAATACTAACTGTAAATAAAAGAACTGTAAATAAAAATATTTTTTTCATTCGTTTAGTATTTAGAAAAAACCATGCCAAAAAAACTTTAGTCTTAACAAATGTACAGTTTTCTTAGAATTGTCTTCCGATAATAAAATGTGTTTGCCAACCAGATTTTTCTATTTGACCAGGTAATGGATCGAACCCATGAGCAAAATCGATACCTAATAAACCAAATGCAGGCATAAAAATTCTTACACCTAAACCAGCTGATCTTTTTACGTTAAACGGATTAAATGTTCTAAAATTGTCATAAGAGTTACCAGCTTCTAAGAAACCTAAAGTATAAATAGATGCAGATGGTGAATCTGTAATAGAATACCTTAATTCTAATTGAAATTTATTATAAATAGTACCTCCAGAAATTGAAGATAATCTGTTGTTTTCATATCCTCTTAAACCTACTGTTTCTCTACCGTCTAGTTGAAATTGAGCTATACCGTCTCCACCAACAAAGTAACGTTCAAATGGTGTTTGACCTAATTTATCACTATAAAAACCTAAGAATCCCATTTCAGCATTCGTCATCAACACTAATTTATCTGTAAAAGAAGTATACCATTTACCTTTAGCGTTTAATTTATAGTATTCTAACCACTTATATTTATCAGCTAAAAAGTCATTTTGCTCTTCTGCAGTTAAATTATCTGGTTGATTGTAATCTTTATCTGTAAATAATGAATACGGAAGTGTCGCTTTAATTCCGAAAGAAAATTCTGAACCATAAGTTGGGAAAATTAAACTTGGTCCTGAAGAATTTCTTGTTAAGTTAATATTATAAGATAAGTTATTTAATGTACCATTGTCTAAAACATTGTCTCCAACTCTAAAACCATAATTTTTTAATTGAAAACTTTGGTAAGATATTGTTTGTGATAACTGAAAGAAATCATCTGGCCATTTTAAACGTTGTCCTAAACCAATAGAAGCACCTGTAATACCTAGTTTTCTACTTCTGTCTACATCAAAAGTTTGAGGGTCTAACTGAAACTGATTTGATTGATAAATAGAAAATGATAAAGATTTTGGAGTTTTACCACCAAACCATGGCTCTGTAAAAGAAAAACTATATGTGTTAAAAGTTCTACTAGATTGAAGTCTTAAAGATAATTTTTGACCGTCACCGGTTGGTAATGGTTTGTAAGCTTCTTTATTAAAAATGTTTTTTATAGAAAAGTTGTTAAAAGATAAACCTAATGTTCCTATAAAAGAACCACCACCATAACCACCTTGTAATTCTATTTGACTACCACCTTTTTCAATTACGTTAAAATTGATGTCTGTAGTTTTATCTCCGTAATTTGGCGTTACATCAGGTGTTACATTTTGATCAAAAAATCCTAACTGACCTATTTCTCTAATAGATCTAATGATTTCTCTTCTACTAAATAAATCTCCTGGTTTTACACGTAATTCTCTAAAAATTACATGATCGTTTGTTTTGTCATTACCAGAAACAGTAACCTTTTTAATTCTTGCTTTTTCGTCTTCTCTAATTCTAATTTCTACTGTAATAGAATCGTTTTCTACTTTAGTTTCTACTGCATTAATTTGAGAGAATAAATAACCGTTGTTTTGGTATTCCGAAGAAATATCAAAAGAAGTTGGGCTTCCGTCTCCGCTAACACGTTCTTTTAAGACAGCTCCGTTATAAATGTCTCCTTTTTCAATCCTTAAGACTTGCTGTAATTGCTCATCTGTATATTCTTTGTTACCAACAAATAATATTTCTGCAAAACGATATTGTCTACCTTCTTCTAAATCGATATTAATATCTATTGTATTATCATCATTCCAAGAAATTCCTTCTTTTAAAATACGAGCATCTCTATAACCTTGCCTGCTATAAAGATCTAAAATGCTTTCTAAATCTTCTTGATAATCTTCTTCTATATATTTAGAGCCTTTCCAGAAACGACCAAAAAATTTCTCTTTGGTGTTTTTCATGGCACCTCTTAATTTTTTATTTGAAATAGCGTCATTTCCATTAAAGTTGATGTCTTTAATTTTAATTTTTTTCCCTTTATCTATAAACACAGACATGTTTACGATATTAATATCCGAAGTATCTTTTTGAACATCTAAAGATACTTTTGTTTTTAAGAATCCTTTATCTGTATATTTTTTTCTGAAATAATTTTTAGAGGTAACTAACAAGTTATCTGTTACCATTTTACCAAGTTTTAATTCGGTTTCTTTTAAAAGTTCTTTGGCTTTTGACTTCTTAATCCCGTTTATTTTAACTTGATTTAGTTGAGGTAATTCTTGCACATCTAGTTGCAGATATACTGTATTACCATCAATTTTTGCTAAATAGACATCTACGTCACTAAATTGGTCACTTTCATAAAGTTTTTTAATAGCACTTGTAAGCTTGTCTCCAGGCAATTTTATTGTCTGCCCGTATCTTAATCCTGTAAAAACTCGAACTGTTTCTTCGCTAAATTTTTGAAGACCAGTTACAGTAATACCGCCTAAAATGTATTCTTGTCCTTTAACGAACGAAGCTTTTTTAGTGGATATGGTATCCTTTTTAATTATAGATATACTATCTTTTTTAACTTGAGCATTTGCGCTGTAAGTAGAAAATAGTGCTGTAAACACTATTGCTGCAGAAAATAATTTCATAAAAAATTTATTCTGTAATTTGTTCGCTTGTTTTTCCAAATCTTCGTTCTCTATTCTGGTAATCTATAATTGCATCATAAAAATGCTCTTTTCTAAAATCTGGCCAAAGTACATCTGTAAAATATAGTTCGGCATATGCCAACTGCCACAATAAGAAGTTACTAATGCGTTGTTCTCCGCTAGTTCTTATCATTAAATCAACGTCCGGCAAATTAAATGTATATAAATGATTATTTATAGTATTTTCATCTATTTCTTCTAAATTAAGTTCTTTATTAACAACTTTTTTAGATATATTTTTAATTGTATTAACAATTTCTTCTCTAGAACCATAACTTAAAGCCAAAGTTAATACGATTCTAGAATTGTTTTTTGTCTCTTCAAATACTTCTTTAAGAGCTTTTTGTGCTTTTTTAGGAAGACTTGTTATCAATCCTACAGCATTTACCTTAACTCCGTTTTTCATAAAAGTTGGTAATTCCTTTTTTAAAGAATTAACTAATAAAGTCATTAATGAGTCTACTTCTAACTTTGGTCTGTTCCAGTTTTCTGTAGAAAAAGCGTATAAAGTAATTGCTTCTATATTAATTTCTGCTGCAGCTTCAACAGAGTCTCTTACTGCGTTAAGTGCATTTCTATGACCAAAAATCCTATTCATTCCTTTACCTTTTGCCCATCGGCCATTGCCATCCATAATTATGGCAACGTGTTTTGGTACTCTTTGTAAATCGATACGTAGTTTTTTATCCATATTTTAAAATCCTTGTGTGTAACAAGCGGGTCTACCAAAAGTATAAATTAAAGATACTCCGGTAAACATATACCAATCATTACTATTACCTTCTATATTGTAATTTAAATTGTCTTCTGTTAGATAATCTAAATCATCTTCAAAAGTATATCTAAATTTACTTTCTATAGAAAATGCAAAATTACCACTTAATTTAGACTTAAAGCCCAAACCTATTGGTATCGCAAAAGATGTTTTTTTATCAAAAATATCTTCTCCTGCAGTAGTTTGTTCTCTAATATAAGAGTAATTAAATGCTGCAAGCTCAATTAAAATGTACGGTGTCCAAGTTTTATCTTCTGATGAAATATCATATTCATAAAAATTAAACTCCATTCCTAAAGCAATTTCACCTATTGTATTTGTAAAATTTAATCCTCTATTTCTTCTAAAATCTGTATCGGCATTCTTATCATTTCCTTTAATTGGTAAATAAGAAAGTGTGCCTTTAAAAGCAATTCTAGGATTATAATTATATTTAAAAAAAGCGTTACCTGCTAATTGATTTGGGTATATGTAATTGGTTCTACCAACATCACCAACGTAATTTGTGCCTCCTAAAGAAACACCAATTTCATACACTTGCCCAAACATAATTGCAGATAGGCTAACAAATACGATAAATAAAATACTTTTTTTCATTCTAAAAAATAGCGAGCAAATATAGGAATTTCAATTTGCTTTATAAAGTTAATACTCAGTCTTTTTTGAATAACCTTTTTTTTTAGGTTTTATTGTAGTTAGTGCGTTAAAGATTTGTTGCGTTTCTTGTGTCTTCTCCCCAAAGCAATTTGCTTCTAAGAGTTTGTAAAAAAGATTGATTATTTGGAATGATACTTTTTATAGTGAATGGTGCTTTTTCTATAAAAACTTTTGTGTTTTCGGAAACTGTTGTAATTCTAGAATCTAATGAAATTAAAAAGTCTTTTTCTCTTGAATCTACTTCTAATTGTATCGAAGTTTGGTCTGAAATTACCATCGATCTTGCATTTAAATTGTGTGGTGCAATTGGTGTTATTACTAAGTTTTTAGAATCCGGAGAAATCACAGGGCCATTGCAGCTTAAAGAATAACCAGTAGAGCCTGTTGGTGTTGCTATAATTAAACCATCTGCCCAGTAATTTGTTAAGTATTCGTTGTTAAGATTGGTTGTTACACCAATCATAGAAGTTGTGTTTTTTCTGGCAATAGTGACTTCGTTTAAAGCAAAATTAAGTTCAGAAAATTCTTTTGTTTCGGGTGCCGTTTTTACTGCCAAAAGAGTTCTTTCTTGAGTAGTATATTCTTCTTTTAAAATTAACTCTACACTTTCGTTAATCGTGTTTTTGTTGATGGTTGCCAAAAAACCTAATCGCCCCGTGTTAATACCTAAAAGCGGAATGTCTAAATCTCTAATGTAGGTTACAGCTCTTAAAATGGTACCGTCTCCGCCAAGTGTAAACATCAAATCGAAAGAATTATCTAAATCTTTAAAATGAGAAAATGTTTTGTATTTATTATCAAGAATTGTTCCCTCTACAAGCAAATTGTAAAACTTTTCTTCAATAAAGCACTCGATATTATTTTCTTCTAAAATCTTTAAAAGAATTTGAATTTCTTTTTCTGCTGATATAGAATATGATTGGCCGTAAACTGCTACTTTTTTCAAACTTGTAAAATATTTAATATTTTAAATTGTGTTTCTTTTTAATAATTTTTTAGAAATTACATTTCGAGGTATTTCTGTAAATAATCAGATCTGTTTTTTAAATCTTCTAAATAAATATCGTTTTCATGCGTAGAAATTATTTTATAGTCATAACGTCTAAAGGTATGCATAACTTCATTGATATCTTCTGCTTTAATTTTTAAAGTTACTTGTACATTGCCTTGAGTTTTTTCAGAAACATATAAACCTAATAATTTACCACCATTAGATTCTACTATTTGCGATACTTCGCTCATCGAATAGTCATTTTCATTTTTTTCGATAATTAAAGTTTCGCTGTCTTCTATCATAAAAGGACTTGTAGAAAAAACATCTAAAACATCACATAAATCGTAATAACCAATATATTCCTTTTCTTTATTAAGCACCGGAATAATCGTTGTGTCATTATCAGCAAAAATCTTTAAAAGTTCTAAAACTGTTGCTTTTTCATCAGCAAAAAAAGAATTTAACAAATGTGCATAACCAACTAATTCATCAGATTTATTTTCTATTGTTTGTATGTCGTCTTGCGCAAAACATCCTAAAATCTTGTTATTTTCTACGACGGCAAAATGTGTTATCGGAAAATTATCGAACAATTTTTGTGCAGCCTTTACACTGCTTTTTAAGCTTAAAGGCTTTATTTCATTTAGTATATAGTCTGTAATATTCATGCTTTACGAATATAGGATAAAATGATTTAATAATTTATCTTTGTTGTCTAATTTAAGACGATGACAAAGTTAAGTGTTAATATTAATAAAATAGCAACTTTAAGAAATTCTCGTGGCGGAAATGTGCCAAATTTACTAAAAGTCGCAGCAGATATTGAAAGTTTTGGTGGTCAAGGAATCACAATTCATCCAAGACCAGACGAAAGACATATAAAATACCAAGATGCTAGAGATTTGGTTTCTGTGGTTAAAACAGAGTATAATATTGAAGGAAATCCGATACAGTCTTTTATAGATTTGGTGTTAGAAACAAAACCAACTCAAGTTACACTTGTACCAGATGCAATAGACGCTATTACATCTAATGCGGGTTGGGATACGATAAAACATCAATCTTATTTAAAAGAAGTAATTCAAGAGTTTCAACAAAATGGTATTAGAACTTCTATTTTTATTGATACAGATTTAAAACTGATTGAAGCTGCAGCTAAAACAGGTACTGATAGAATAGAATTGTACACAGAAGAATTTGCAACACAATACGATTTAGGAAACAAAGAGGCAATTAAACCTTATACTAACGCAGCGATTTTAGCACATGATTTAGGTTTTGGTATAAATGCTGGTCATGATTTAAGTCTTGATAACATAAAGTTTTTTAAAGAAAACATACCAAACTTAGCAGAAGTTTCAATTGGGCATGCGCTAATAGCTGAAAGTCTATATTTAGGTTTAGAAAATGTTGTAAACATGTATTTACACAAGTTAAAATAGTTTCAATCTTAAATAAAACTCACATGTCTAAAGAAATATTACATGCCACAGTAAAAGGAGAAGGTTTTCCTTTGTTAATTTTACATGGTTATTTTGGTATGTCAGATAATTGGAAAACTCTTGGAAATAAGTTTTCAGAAGATTTTGAGGTGCATTTAATAGACCAAAGAAATCATGGTAGAAGTTTTCATGAAGATGAGTTTAATTACGAAGTTTTAGTTGAAGATTTACATCGATACATTTTACATCATAATCTACAAGAAGTTTATTTGCTAGGGCATTCTATGGGCGGAAAAACAGTAATGCAATTTGCTGTAAATTACCCAGATTTAGTTAAAAAACTAATTGTTGTAGATATTTCGCCAAGGCAATACCAACCGCATCATAATGCTATTTTAGCTGGTTTAAATTCGATAGATTTTAAAGTAGAAAATTCTAGAAGTAAGGTTGATAAGAAGTTGGCTAATTTAGTGCCAGATTTAGGTGTTCGTCAGTTTTTGTTAAAAAACGTGTATTGGGTAGAAAAAGGTAAATTGGCTTTTAGATTTAATTTAGAATCTCTAACAATAAATAATCCAGAAGTTGGTGCAGCATTGCCTCTATTTACTGTATTCGATAAAGAAACTTTGTTTTTAAAAGGAGAAAAATCAAATTACATTACAGAAGATGAAGAGGCTATTATAGAAGCACATTTTCCAAGTTCAAAAATTGCTACAATTAAAAATTCCGGACATTGGTTACATGCAGAAAATCCGAAGCAATTTTACAGCGAAGTTTGTGCATTTTTAAATTAAACAACAAAAAGCTGTGTCAATAAAAATATTCATGAAAAAAATAATAGCATTTGTATTTCTTCTTAGTTTCGGACTTTCTTACGGTCAGAAAGATTCTATTAATTTGAATTTAAGAAAAGATAGCGATAGAGATTTTTGGCAAAAATTCACATATGATTTAGGTAATATGGCAGGCGGAATGGGCTATGCATATACTAGACCTCTGTATTGGAAAAAGAAAGATTTTGCAAATTTAGGATATGTAGCAGCAGGAACAGCAGCTTTGTATGTAATAGATGATAATGTAGATAATTGGGCAAATGGTTGGCGAAACGATGTACCAAGATGGTTAACAAACTATGGCAATGATATTGGTAGTCCGAATAACAATTTTATGCTAACTGGTGCTGTGTATTTAACAGGTTTGTTTACAGAAAACCCCAAATTAAGAAGAACTGGTGTTTTATTGATATCGTCTGCAGCTGCTTCTGGTTTATTACAGCAAGTTTCTAAACGAATTATTGGTAGAGCAAGACCAAGAATAGATGTTGGTAAAAGTTCTTTTGATCCTTTTCATATAGATAGGGTTTTTAATTATGATTCTTTTCCTTCTGGACACACCATGTTAGGTTTTACAAATGCTTATGCAATTGCGAAACATTTTGAAAGTCCGTGGATAAAAGCAGGCTTGTATACCATTGGCTCAATACCAGGTATTGCAAGAATTATAGATCGTTTTCACTGGATTTCTGATGTTGCATTTTCTACAGCAATAAGTATTTTTATTGTTGAAGCCATAGATCGATTTTTAGATACAAAATACGATCAAAAATATAATGACCAAAGATTTAAGAAAAAAGTGGTTTGGAATTTACAAGTAACACCACAAAGTTTTGGTGTTACTATGAATTTTTAGGCAATTTCACCTCTTTGAGGTTTTAGAGCGTCTCTGTAAATTTTCATGTCTTTTTCATCAACCGTTATAAATGCAGCACAAAGCATCGGGTTTTGCTCTATAATATCAATTTCGTGAAAGTTTAATTTTTCTAGTTCTGCAAACTCTCTTAAGTGTATTGTGTGGTGTTTGGCAGTTTCTTTTGCGTCTTCACCTCTAAAATCCCACAATAATTTTATTTTTCTGCTCATAATTTAATCGTTTATAAAAATAAATAAGTTTCCAGAAGTATAACTTATATCTACGTTGTTTTCTATTGCCTTGTTTCTTGTGCCAATTCTTTCTCCAAAAACTAAATCTTCATTATTTACAGAATACTGAAGTCCTTTAGTGGTAATGTTTTTAACTTCAGGAAAAGGTATTAAAGAAACTGTTTTATGTTTACAGTTATTAAGAACTGTTTTTTTATCAGCAAGAAAGTAACTACCATAATTATCATAAAAAGTAAGTTTTAGCTTTTCTTGCCATTGAATAGTGGTGTGTAAATTTCCTAAAAAATGATCTTGTTCTTTTCCACTAGCTCCAAAAATATCAATTGTAAAAAAACCTTTGTCCAATAGAATTTGTAGCATTTTGTCAAAATCTGTAAAATTTTGATCTGGTGTTTCTATTACTTCAATTTCTGTTGGTAAACTCTCTAAAGAATCAAAATCTCCCGTAATAAAATTTGGTGTAATTTTTTTTTCTTTTAAATATTGATAAGCGCCATCGGTTGCACAAATAATATCGTAATTAGATAGATTTGGCAGTTTTTTTGGCTTTTCGCCATTTAATAATAAAAAAACTTTTTTGGTTTTCATGTGATGCAAAAATACCCATTTCTTATCGAATGAAATGGGTAGGAACTTCAATAAAAAAAAGAAGTCGATTATTTTTGTTTTAGTATTATACCGATAATGCCTAAACGTGCAATTAGAAAAGTTAAAGAACCAAAAATAGGAGAATACAAACAAATTTTCAATCCTCCTGCTAAGATTTTAGTTGAAAAACCTGAAGAAATTGAAAGAGCTTGAAATGCTCCCATTAATCCAAGCATCATACCTAAAAACCCCCAAACTAAAGCAAACAAACTTATAGACTTAATCAATTTTAGACCTTTATCGTTTTTATCACTTTTAATTAATACTACTATTGTTAATAGAACACAAATAATTAAGGTGATTAAAATTGTGTACATAAATAATGGTCCGCCATCATTTAGTAAATTCATTGGTAATAATTTCATAATAAGTTGTTTTTAGTAATTAATATGAATCAAATGTATTTTAAATAGACGTTCAATTTTTTAAAAAACGACGTTTGATTATTTAAAATTAGTAAACAACCAAATAATAAGGGGTTTTAACAAAAATAACTTAATTTGGTAGAAAAGGTTCGTTTTCTGGTATTTTGCCTCAAAAACTTCTGAGTTTTTAAAAAATATATGATATTGGTAAATTATTTAAAACAATGAATTCATATATAAAATTATTATTTACTGCTTTTTGCCATATCATTTTTTGGGTTGGTGTCTATTTCTTTTACACTTATTTTTTAGGTTATGGTAGCTTAAATGTAAATTATGTAAATTCATTTTCATGGTATTTAATGCCAAGTACAATTGCTACAAGTTATTTTTTTCTGTATTATTTGTTTCCTTTTTATCTTCAAAAAAAGAAATATTTTTTATTTTTTCTTTACAGTATTTACACGTTTATAATTTCTAATTGTGCTATAATTTTATCAATTTTATTTGGGTTTATTTTTTTAGATGCGTCTGATAATATAACTGTAATTCCTTTAACTAAAGGTTTGCCATTTATAGTTTTTGGAGTTTACATGGTTGTTTTGTTTTCAATTGTGATAGGATTAATGTTATTTAATTATTTAGATCAAAAAAAAACAGAAGATTTAAAGAATAAATTTCTACAGACTCAACTACAATTAAAAGAACAAGAATTAAAGTTTTTAAAAATGCAAATTCATCCACATTTTTTATTTAATTCTTTAAATACAATTTATGGTTTTGCGTTGCAAAAAGGAGATGAAGCGCCAGAAATGATTTTAAAATTATCTAATTTATTAGATTATATATTATATCAAATAGAAAAACCTAAAGTTAACTTACAGCAAGAAATTAATCATTTAGAAGATTATATTTCTTTAGAGAAAATGCGTTTTCACGATTCTTTAAAAGTGAATTTTCAAAAAGAAATTTTATCAGAAAATATAGAGATTTCGCCAATGTTATTAATTCCTTTTGCAGAAAATAGTTTTAAACATGGTAAAATAAGCAATGGTTTTTTAGAAATTGATATCAAGCTATGTGTAACTGATGATGAATTGGTCTTTACAATTCAAAATTCATCAAAAAATGATGTTAATTCAAATGTTGGTATTGGTATAGAAAATATTAGAAAAAGATTGCAAATGCTGCATCCAGATAAACATCAGCTTAAAATTCAAGATAAAGAAGCAATTTTTAGTGTAAGTTTAAAAATTCAATTAGAAGATTTTCAAAATAATTAATATGAAAAAAATTACTTGTGTTATTGTTGATGATGAGCCTGTAGCAAGAGATATTTTGACTTCTTATGTAGCTAAAATACCTAGTTTAGAATTGATAGCAACTTGTAAGAATGCAATGGAAGCTTTTGAGGTTTCAAATACTCAAAATATAGATATTTTCTTTTTAGATATTAATATGCCAGACATTTCTGGATTGTCTGTGGCGAAATCTATCAACCAAAAATCTAAAATTATTTTTACAACTGCATACAGAGAATATGCTGTAGATGGTTTCGATTTACAAGCGGTAGATTACTTGTTAAAACCGATTTCGTTTGACCGTTTTTTACAAGCAATTAATAAATTGTTTCATCAAAACTCTAAAGTTTCTTCAGAAATTTCATCAGAAAAAAATCTTGTAAAGAATGATTTTATTTTTGTGAGATCTGATAGAAAAATGCTAAAAATTAATTTTGATGAACTACTTTATGTAGAAAGTTTGTCTGATTATATTAAACTTCATTTAAAAGATAAGGTAATTACAACAAGAGAAACAATTAGTAATATTGAAACGAAATTACCCGCTAAAAACTTTCTTAGAATTCATAGATCTTTTATTGTAAATCTTAAAAAAGCAACTTCTTACACAAACGAATTTGTAGAGATTGGTAAAAATGCGATTCCTATTAGTAGAACTTACAAAGAAAATGTACTTAAAAAGTTGACAGAAATTTCATAGAAATAGTTTTATCTTTGATGCAAATTTTAGACTTTTGAATACGACACAATTTATTCCAGAAATACTTTCAGAAAAAATAGAAAAGGCAACTTTTACGTGGCAAACACCAAGTAATATTGCATTAGTAAAATATTGGGGAAAAAGCAATCCTCAAATTCCTAAAAATGCTTCTATAAGTTTTACGCTAAATAACTGTCATACAATTACTACAATAGATTTTTTTAAATCAGAAAAATCTGAAAAAGTAGATTTTGATTTATTTTTTGAAGGAAAAGAAAAGGAAGAGTTTAAGCCAAAAATTGCAGAGTTTTTTAATAGAGTAGCAAAGTATTGTCCGTATATTTTTGATTATAAGATGGTAATTAAATCAGAAAACTCTTTTCCGCATTCTAGCGGAATTGCATCTTCGGCAAGTGGTTTAAGTGCAATTGCTATGTGTTTAATGAGTTTAGAAAAAGAGTTAAATCCTGATTTATCTAAGAATTTTATCAATCAAAAAGCATCTTTTTTAGCACGTTTGGGTTCTGGAAGCGCCAGTAGAAGTATCGAAGGACCTTTGGTGGTTTGGGGAGCGCATCCTGAAATTGAAGGAAGTTCAGATTTATTCGGAGTTCAATTTCCGTATGAAGTTCACCCGGTTTTTAAAAATTATCAAGATGCTATTTTATTAGTAGATAAAGGCGAAAAAATTGTTTCTAGTACGGTTGGTCATAATTTAATGCACAATCATCCGTATGCAGAAAATAGATTTACGCAAGCAAATGAAAATCTAGAGAAAATATCTAACATTTTACAAAACGGAGATATTAAGGCTTTTGTAAATTTAGTTGAAAGTGAAGCTTTAACATTACACGCAATGATGTTAACGAGCAATCCGTATTTTATTTTGATGAAGCCAAATACTTTAGAAATAATCAATAAAATTTGGAAGTATAGAGCCGAAAATGAGAGTAATATTTGTTTTACTTTAGATGCCGGCGCAAATGTGCATGTTCTATATCCTGAAAACGAAAAAGATGCGGTAAACAAATTTATCGAAGAAGATTTGGCAAACTACTGTCAGAAAAAGCAGTATATTTATGATACTGTAGGTTTAGGAGCAGTAAAAAAGTAACCTAATTTTGATATTATGAAGTTTATTTTAGTATGGTTTTTTTTCTTTTCATCATTTTTAACGTTAGCACAAGATAAGATTTGGTTTGATGCAAACGGAAATATAACAACAAAAGAAAATGCTGTTTATTACAGGATTTCATCAAAAAATAAAGCTAAAAAGCAACTAATTATAGATTATTATATCTCTGGTAAAAAAGCCAAAGAATCTTATCTTGTTAAAGGCAAACAAGATGGTAAGTATGTAGAGTTTTATAATACAGGTGAGGTAAGAGTAACTGGTGTTTACCAAAATGGATTAAAAACTGGGATGTGGAAAACCTACGACAAAAAAGGAAAAATAAAGAAAAAAGGAAAGTATTTTAAAGGCGAAAAAGTAGGCGTTTGGAAAACTTTTTACAAGAATAATTAATAAGAATTTGTTTACAAATAAATTCGTATTTTTGTAACGTAATAAACATAACTATGAAAGGCCCACTATTTTACGCTAAAATCTTACTTTTTGGAGAATACGGAATTATTAAAGACTCGAAAGGGCTTGCGATTCCTTTTAATGCATATAGAGGCGCTTTAAAATCATCTGAAGATCTTTCTGGAAAAGCTCTAGATTCTAATGGTAATTTAGAAAAGTTTTATACTTATTTATCTAACTTAAAAACAGATTTAGTTACTTTTAATTTAGAAGAACTAAAAAAAGATATCGAAAACGGTATGTATTTCGATTCTTCAATTCCGCAAGGTTATGGTGTTGGTAGTTCTGGTGCTTTAGTAGCATCTATTTATGATAAGTATGCTTCTAATAAAATTACTGTTTTAGAGAATTTAACAAGAGACAAATTGTTGAATTTAAAATCAGTTTTTTCTTTAATGGAATCTTTTTTTCATGGTAAAAGTTCTGGTTTAGATCCTTTAAATAGTTACCTAAGTTTACCAATTTTAATCAATTCTAAAGATAATGTCGAGCCAGCAGGAATTCCTTCGCAAAAAGAAGGTAAAGGCGCTGTTTTCTTGTTAGATTCAGAGCAAATTGGTGAAACAGAGCCAATGGTAAACATCTTTATGAATAAAATGAAGAACGAAGGTTTTAGAAAAATGATTAGTGAAGAATTTTCTACAACTACAGATGCTTGTATAGAAGACTTTTTACAAGGTAATGTAAAATCTTTGTTTGGTAATGTAAAGTCTTTGTCTAAGATTGTTTTAAAGAATTTTAAACCAATGATACCTTCTGCTTTTCATAAAGTTTGGGAAAAAGGAATATCAACAAATGACTACTATCTTAAACTTTGTGGTTCTGGTGGTGGTGGTTACATCTTAGGTTTTACAGAAGATTTTGCAAAAGCTCAAAAAAGTTTAAAAGATTATAAGCTAGAATTGGTTTATAGATTTTAAAAAACTTTATGAGTACTTCAAAATTAAAAAGAACAATTCTTAAATTTTTTAGTTTATTTTCTGCAGTTAGAGGTTACAATATTTTAGTTTTAATTGTAGCACAATATCTCGCGGCAATATTTATTTTTTCACCAGCTAGGTCTTTAAAAGAAGTACTTTTCGATTTACATTTACTGTTTTTAGTGTTGGCATCTGTATTTGTAATTGCTGGTGGTTATATAATTAATAATTTTTACGACTCTAAAATTGATAAGATTAACAGGCCTGTAAAAGCTGGTTTAGATAATTTTATAAAGCAGTCTACAAAACTTAGATTGTATTTTATATTAAATTTTATAGGTTTCTTATTCGGAGTTTTAATCTCATGGCGAGCAGCATTGTTTTTTGCTGTTTACATTTTTGCTATTTGGTTTTACTCACATAAATTAAAAATGAACCCTATTTTAGGCTTTGTAACTGCTACAATCTTAACAGTTTTACCATTTTTTGCTGTTTTTGTCTATTTTGGCAATTTCTCTCCTATAATTTTTGTGCATGCTAGTTTTTTGTTTTTAGTAGTTATGGTTAGAGAGCTTATTAAAGATTTGCAAAATTTAAAAGGAGCTATTGTAAATAATTATAACACGTTTCCGGTTGTTTATGGCGAACGTAAAACTAAAATAACATCTATAATAATACTTGCTTTAACTATTTTGCCAGTAAGTATTTTGTTTAGTTATCCTTCTTTAAGTTACATGCGATATTATTTTTATTTTGCATTAATTATCTTCTTTTTTGTAGGTTTTTCACTTTGGAAATCTCAAACAAGAAATCACTACAGAATGTTACACAACATTTTAAAAATGTTACTTTTAATTGGCGTTTTGTGTTTGATTTTTATTGATACGTCACTTCTTTTAGATAAAGTGATTGATAGATTGAACTAGAATTCAATAATATAACTACCTTTGCAAAAATTTTTATAATGAATTCAAATAGAAACTCGTCGAGAGGACGACAAGAAGGTAAAAAAAGTACACCTTTAAGTAGAAAAAGTGGAACTTCAAACAAGAAAAGTTCTCCGTTAGGAAGAAAAAACACTAAAAAATCTTTTTCTAAAGTAAAAGAAACTCCAAAATCTGATGAATCATCAGGAATCCGTTTAAATAAATATATTGCCAATTCTGGAATTTGCTCAAGAAGAGAAGCAGATACTTATATCGAACACGGTAGTGTAGAGGTTAACGGTAAGTTGGTTACAGAAATGGGATATAAAGTTCAGCCAGATGATGTGGTTCGTTTCGACGGAACTTCAATTTCTCCTGAACAAAAAAGATATATTTTACTGAACAAACCTAAAAACTATATCACTACAATGGATGATGATAGAGGTAGGAAAACAGTAATGGAATTAGTGTCAAATGCTTCTAAAGAAAGAATATATCCGGTTGGTAGATTAGATAGAAATACAACAGGTTTGTTGTTGTTTACTAATGATGGTGATTTGGCTAAAAAGTTAACGCATCCAAAACACAATGTTCGTAAATTATACCACGCTTCTTTAGATAGAAAGCTAGATTTAAGAGATTTAGAAAAGTTAAGAGGTGAGGTGATTATAGAAGGTAGAAAGGTGTTTATTGATGCTGTTTCTTATGTAGAAGGACAACCAAAATCTGAAATCGGAATTGAAATTCATTCAGGTAGAAATAGAATTGTTCGTAAAATTTTTGAACACGTAGGTTATAAAGTTAATAAGTTAGATAGAGTAATTTTTGCTGAATTAACTAAGAAAAACTTACCAAGAGGAAGATGGAGACCTTTAACAAATCAAGAAGTAAACAATCTTCAAATGTTAAAGTAATTTTATTGTAATACATAATTAAAAAAAGCCTTTTAGAATTCTAAAAGGCTTTTTTATGCTTTACAAATATATAATCTAATATGCTTGTTGTTAGATTTAGAGTTTAACTTCTATTAAAAACATATTTATTATACTTTTTTTAGTTTTCTAAGGGTTCTTACGGAATGTTATAAAGAACAATATCGGAATTTTCGAAATAGTGTGTTAAGCTTATGTATTGGCCTTTAAACCTTTTTATATATATGATCTAGAAAAATAGGTTTATAAGTATCTTATTAAGCACCCTAAAAAAGAAAAAACCCTAAAAACATAGTGTTTATAGGGTTTTTAAGTGGTACCTCCAGGAATCGAACCAGGGACACAAGGATTTTCAGTCCTTTGCTCTACCAACTGAGCTAAGGTACCATTGCCTTAGCGGATGCAAATATATAATGTTTTTTGATATCTCCTAATTTTTTTTCGAAAAAAAGTAAAAAAAAATTAATTTTTATCTAAATTTGAATCATGAATCTAACAATTGATGTAGGAAATACAAGGGTTAAGTCTGCTGTTTTTGAGGGAGATAAATTAATAAAACTTTATGTTTTTGATAAAAGAAAAATTATTTCAGAAATTCGAAAAATTTTAAAAGAAAATTTAATTTCGCAGGCAATTATTTCAAATGTTGCTTCTATTTCAGAAAAAAAGATGTTGCACCTTCATAAATTAGTAGATTTAGAAGTGGTTTCATCAGCAACAAAAGTTCCTTTTAAGAATTTGTATAAAACGCCACATACTTTAGGTGTAGATAGAATTGCATTAGTTGCAGGTGCAGTTCAACAATTTCCTAATAAAAATGTTTTAGTAATAGATGCGGGTACATGTATTACTTTTGATTTTGTGAATTCTGATGCAGAGTATCTGGGTGGAGCAATTTCTTTGGGAATAAAAATGCGTTACAAAGCATTAAATAAGTTTACTGCAAATTTACCTTTATTAGAAACATTAGAATTAGAAAATCTTATTGGTAAAAACACAAAAGAAAGTATAATTTCTGGTGTTTTAAATGGTGTAGTGAAAGAGTTACAAGGAATAATTGATAGCTACGAGCAAAAATTTGCAAATTTAACAATAGTTTTAACGGGAGGAGACACAAATTTCTTGTCAAAACAATTTAAAAGTAGCATATTTGCCAATCAAAATTTTCTCCTACAAGGATTAAATGAAATATTGAAATTTAAGGAACACAAATGATTAGAAAGATTTTAACGGTTTTTTTACTGATAACATCGGCAACATTATTAGCTCAAAGAACTAGTTCTTCTCCATATTCTTTTTTTGGAATTGGTGAGCAGTATACGCCAAGAACAGTTGAAAACGCAACAATGGGAGGAATAGGAGTTTCTTTTAACCATTATAAATATTTAAACTTTACAAATCCGGCAGCAAATGCTTTTTTAAGGCAAACTACTTATGCAATCGGACTTTTTAACAACGATTTAACGGTAAAATCTGCAGATGCTAAGCAAAGCTCTACATCTACAAGTTTAAATTACATTGCTTTAGGTGTTCCTATTGGAAGTAAAGCTGGTTTTTCTGTTGGTTTACAACCGGTATCTTCAGTTGGTTATTCTCTTTCAAATAGCGAATTTGACGCAAATGGTGATATATCTGCAATAACTTTATATTCAGGTGAAGGTGGTGTTAATAGATTATACGGAAGTTTTGGTATTAAGTTAACTAAAGAGATTGCCTTAGGTATTGAAGCTGATTATAGCTTTGGAAATATAGAAAATAGTATTACAAACCAAAGAGCAGATGTTAGTTTAGCTACGAAATATAAAGAAACTAGCATTGTTAGAGGTGGTACTGTTACTTTAGGATCACAATATCAAAAGTTCTTGAAGAACGATACTTATTTAAATGCAGGAGCAACTTTTAAGTTAGGTAATGATTTAAAAACATATGGTAACGAGTATTTATATTCTTTAACACTTTCTGGTGCAGGTATAGATATTCCTAGAGATACACTTTCTAGCAGTTCTACGAATGGTAGATATAAAATGCCTTTAAAATCTATCTTAGGAGTTAGTGTAGGTAAATATGATAAATGGCATGTTGGTGTAGAATATCAAAATCAAGATGCTATACAACCAGAAGGGTTTATCAACAATACAAATAATTCTTTTAAATACGAATCTTCTAAGAGAGTATCTTTAGGAGGTTATTACATACCAAAAGTAAATTCTATTTCTAGTTACTGGGATAGAGTTACTTACAGGGCTGGATTAAGATACGAAAACATCGGATTAGCGATAGACGGATCTGGTTCTGGAACAAATTATACCTCAATTAACGACTTTGGCATGTCTTTTGGTTTAGGTTTACCACTGAAACAATTATCTAACGTTAATTTAGGTTTCGAATATGGTAAAAGAGGTACAACCACAAACAACCTAGTTCAAGAGAATTACTTTAATTTTAGACTTAGTTTGTCATTGACAGCTTCCGGAGCTCAAAGTTGGTTCAGAAAAAGAAAGATTGATTAATTTATAAAACAACTATTAAAATGAAGAAAATTACGTTTTTATTAGCTGCAATGTTATTTATAACTACAGTAAAAACAAATGCACAGGTATCAAAAACAGATTGTGAAATTAAATACAATCTTTTTAGCGGAGACTATAAGTCTAAAAAATACGATGATGCTTATACAAATTGGATATTTTTATTAGATAATTGTAAAGATTTATCTGTAAACATTTATAAGTTAGGTGCTAACTTAGCAGAAGATGTTAGAAAAGATCCTGTTTTAGCAAAAAGAGTATACGAACAAAGGTTAGAAGTTTTTCCTAACTCTAATCCAGCAAAAGTACATAGTGATTATGCATCTTATTTATACAAAAATAAGTTAGCAGATGATAACGCTATTTTTACAATATTAGAAAAAGCATACAAGATTGATCCTACTAAGTTAGGTGTAAAGAATCTTTATATTTACTTTCAAGGAATTACTGATAGAAATAAAGATACTAATCCACAAGTAGTATTTGATACTTATGATAATGTATTAGAAAATGTAAATATCAAATTAGAGGGATACGCTAAGAAATTAGTTGAATTAAGAAAGGATTCTGTTAATTTAGATAAAAGAGGTTTAGGAAGATTAAGAGCGTACAAAATAAACTCTAAGGCTTTAGGTACTGTTGAAGGTGGATTGGATAATATTATTTCTGAAATAGCTACTTGTGAACGTTTAATCCCTTTATATCAAAGAGATTTTGAAGCAAATAAAACAGATGCAGTTTGGTTAAAAAGAGCGGTTTCTAGAATGTTTAATAAAGGGTGCCAAACTGATCCACTATTCGAAAAGTTAGTTAGAGCTTACGCAGAAGCATCTCCTTCGCCAGAAGCATATTCTTTCCTAGCTAACGTTTTAGAAGATAATGGTGATTCTGCAGGAGCGAATGATATGAGAGAAAAATCTTTTAGCTTAGAAACAGATCCATTAAAGAAAGCAAAGTATAAATTAAAGTTTGCACAAGCAGCAAGAGATAGAGGTCAATTAAGTAAAGCTAGAAGTTTAGCTAGAGAGGCAATTAAATTTAATCCTAACTTTGGTAGAGCATATTTATTTATCGCAACTTTATACCAATCTAGTGTAAATAATTGTGGAGAAAACTTATTCGAAAAAAGAATGGTTTATGTAGCTGCATTAAATATGGCTAGAAAAGCATCTTCTGTAGATCCAAGTATATCGTCTAGAGCTAGAAAATACATCAGTATTTATAGACAGAATGTACCAAGTCAAAAAGATATTTTTAACGCAACTGCAACTCCAGGAGGAAAGTTTACAATTAAATGTTGGATTGGAGAAACTGTAAGAATACCTAATAAATAGTTTTTTTGAAAAACTACATACAAATATTATTTAAAAGCATTACTGTAATTTGTTTTACAGTAATGCTTTTTTCATGCTCTAATTCTACAGAAGAAGTTCGTAATTTTTTAGAAGAAAAAAACTTGCCAATTGGTAAGGCAAAAGATGCTTTTCATGTTTACAAAGACTCTGGTAGAATAACATCTAAATTAATAACGCCTTTATTGTTAGATTTTAGCAATCGTCAAAATCATCCTTATAATGAGTTTCCTAAAGGAATAAAAATTATTAACTTTGAAAACAAAGGAAAAGATTCTGTTACAATTATAGGTGATTATGCATTATCTTACGCTAAAACAGAAGTTTCGGAAATTAAAGGAAATGTTGTTGTGTTAAATCATACAGAACAATCTAGATTAGAAACAGAACAATTATTTTGGGATCAGAAAACAGGCTACTTTGTTTCAGAAAAACCTTTTACAATGTTTAAAGAAAAAGATACCATTACTGGTGTTGGTTTCGAGTGTAAAGAAGATTTAAGCAAATATATAGCCAAAACAACTATCGGTAAAATCGATACTAAAGAAGAATAATATATTATGAATAAGCTTTGGAAATTTTTTCAGTACGGATATTTAATGGTTGCATTTATTTGCTTAGTAGAAGGTATTGTAAGATGGAACTCTGAAAGAAGTAGATCTTATTTGTTTTTAGGTTTTGCATTAATGATTACCTTAGTATTCTTTTTTAAGAGACATTTTAGAAAAAAAGTGCAAAAACGAAACAATCAAAATAAATAGTTTTAGATTTCTTAATGGAAGTAGAACTCATCATTATATTATTGTCAATTATACTTTCCGCATTTTTTTCGGGAATGGAAATTGCATTCGTTTCTGCAAATAAACTTCACATAGAATTAGAGAAAAAAAGAGAAGGCTTTATTCCTCAAATTCTAAACAAAATCACTCAAAAATCTTCTAAATTTATTACCACAATGTTGGTTGGTAATAATATATCCTTAGTAATTTATAGTTACTATATGGGTAGGTTTTTAGTAAGAATTCTGCCGCTAGATGGCTATAATGATTTTTCTATTTTACTTATTCAAACCATAATTTCTACAATTATTATTTTAATAACTGCAGAGTTTCTACCTAAAGCAATCTTTAGAATTTATGCAAATGAGGTTCTTAAAATATTTGCTTTACCTGCCTATTTTTTCTATGTGTTGTTTCATTTCTTCTCTGAGTTTATAACCTTAATTTCAGATTTTTTTCTGAAAGTATTTTTTAAAACAGATGCAGATGAACAGCAAGTTGAATTTAGTAAAGAAGAATTAGGAAATTATATTACAGAACAACTAGAAACTGGTACGGACGAAGAAATAGACTCTGAAATTCAAATTTTTCAAAACGCTTTAGAGTTTCACAATGTAAAGGCAAGAGAAGTTATGGTTCCTAGAACCGAGATTATTGCTGTAGAAATTCACGAAAAAGTATCAGTATTAAAAAAGATTTTTATCGAGACCGGTTTGTCTAAAGTGCTGGTTTATAAAACATCTATGGATGATGTGATTGGTTATGTAAATGCTTTTGAATTATTTAAAAAACCAAGAACTATAAAATCTATTTTACTACCTGTAGAAATTGTACCAGAATCTATGATGATTAATGATATTTTAAATATCTTAATGAAAAAGAGAAAAAGTATAGCAGTAGTTGTAGATGAATACGGTGGTACTTCAGGAATGATTACTGTAGAAGATATCGTCGAAGAATTGTTTGGCGAAATTGAAGATGAACACGATTCTCAAGTGTTTCTAGAAGAAAAAATAAACGATTCAACATTTAATTTTTCTGCAAGATTAGAAGTAGATTATTTAAATGAAGAATACGATTTAAGCATTCCGAAGTCTGAAGCGTACGAAACGCTAGGTGGTTTTATTATCGAACATACAGAAAGTATACCAGAAGAGAATGAAGTAGTTGATATAGAAGGTTTCGAAATAAGAATTTTAAATATAAGTGGCGCAAAAATAGACGACGTTTGCTTAAAAATTATCGATACAGAAGATTAGTTATTACTACTTACCGCATTACTTGCTATTTACTATTTATTTAGTTTAAAATGGGTTGCAATATTAAAACCCAAATCGTATATTCGCCCACTGAAAATAAATAAAAACGTATGGCAATTTTATCAAAAATTAGAGAACGCTCAATGTTCTTGATTATCATAATTGGTTTAGCACTTTTTGCTTTTGTATTAGATCCTTCTACTTTAGGAGATTTTTTTAATTCAAGTAAAGTAAATGAAGTAGGAGAAGTGAACGGAGAAGCTATTTCTACACAAGAATTTGCAAAAGAATTAGAGCAATACAAACAACAAACAGGTGGTAGAGTTTCTGAAATGCAAGCTGCAAAAAATGTTTGGGATAACATTGTAAGAAAAAAAATATATAAAAATCAGTTAGACGAAGCTGGTATTACTGTTGGAGAGCAAGATGTTTGGAACGAAGTAATCAATTCTCCGTCAGTTCAAAATAATCCGCAGTTTTTAAACGAGGCTGGTTTATTTGATGAAGGAAAGTTTAAAACATTCTTAGCAGATACAAAAGCAAACAACGAGCAAATGTGGGCAGCTTGGTCTGGTTATATGAACCAAGTTAAAAATAATGCAGAAACAAATACTTATAATAAGTTAGTTACTGCTGGTTTAGGTGCTTCGTTAAAAGAAGGTGAAACAGAATATTTAATCGAAAATACAAAGTTAAGTGGTAAGTTTGTGTACATACCTTACAGCAGTATTTCTGATAGTTTGGTTAAAATTAAAAAATCTGAAATTGCTTCTTATATTAAAGATAATGAAAGTCAGTTTAAGGTAGAAGCAGCTAGAGATCTTTCTTATGTAAAGTTCAATATTCTTGCTACACCAGAAGATGAAGCTGTAATTAAGCAGAATGTTGCAAGCTTAATTGAAGATTCTTTAGATAGAAACAACGATAAAAGATTAGGTTTAAAAAATGCTACTGAATACAAAGAGTTTTTTGAAGAAAATAATTCTGATATTAATTTAGACTTAGGTTATAAATTCAATGCGTCAGTTAATCAAACAGTAGCCAAAGATATTTTTGCAGGTAAAGAAGGTGATGTTTTTGGCCCTTATAAAGATCAAGGATATTTCAAAATATCTAAAATTACAGAAGTTACTAAAATGCCAGATTCTGTAAAAGCTAGTCATATTTTAATACCTTTTGTTGGTTCTCAAGCAGCGCCACAAGATGTTACAAGAACTAAAGAAGAAGCGAAAAAACTTGCAGATAGTTTATTAACTGCTGTTAAAAGAAGAAAAAGTAAGTTTGCAGATTTAGCAAAAGAATTTTCTTCGGATAAAGTTTCTGGAGAAAAAGGCGGAGACTTAGATTGGTTTAATTACAATAGAATGACACCAGCTTTTAGAGATTTTAGTTTTACAAACAAAAAAGGATCTTTAGGTGTAGTAGAAACTCCTTTCGGTTACCATGTTGTTAGTGTAGATGATACAAAAAATAACCAAACAGTTTTAAAATTAGCAACATATGGTAAACAAATAGTGCCATCAGAAGCTACAGAAAATGCTGTTTTTCAAGAAGCAGAACAGTTTGCTTTAGCAATTTCTAAGACAGATGATTATGCTACTTTAGCTAAAGATAAAAATTATAGCTTAAGATCTGCAGTAGGTTTACAAGTGTTAGATGAAAATGTTCCTGGTTTAGGAAACCAAAGACAAATTGTTTCTTGGGCATTTAGCGGAGATTCTGAAGTTGGTAGCTTTAAGCGTTTTGACTTAGAAGGTAGTTATGTAGTTGCAGTAGTAACAGCAGAAACAGAAAAAGGTTTAATGCCAGTTGAAAAAGCAATAAACAGAGTAAGACCAATTTTAACTAATAAAAAGAAAGCGGCTTTAATTTCAGAAAAATTAAACGGAAGTTCTTTAGGCGAAATTGCAAAAGCAAATAATACAACGGTAAGAACAGCTACAAATGTAGATCTTAAAAACTCTTCACTTTCTGGTGTAGGAGTAGAGCCTAAGGTAGTTGGTGCAATGTATGGTGCTAAAGAAAACCAATTATACAAAGGTATAGAAGGTAATAGAGGTGTATTTTCTTTTGAATTAAATAAAAGAGAATTACCAACGGCTTTACCAAATTATGAAGCTAATAGAAAAAAGATTGCTGAATCTAGAAAGAGATTAACTTTTAAGATTTACGAAGCAATTAAAAAAGCTAGCGATATAGAAGATAATAGAGCTAACATGTATGTTTCTAATTAAGAGAAAGTATACTTAGATAATATTAAAAACCGTTCAATTAGCTTTGAACGGTTTTTTTATGCTGACTAAATAATAATTTTAAGTACAAAAAAACACCCTTCTAAAAGTTAAGAAGGGTGTTTTAATTTATTTATAAGTTTTAATTCTTATCCGTTCATAGATATTAAGAATTCTTCATTATTTTTAGAGAACTTAATTCTGTCATTTATAAATTCCATTGCTTCAATAGGATTCATGTCTGCTAAGTATTTTCTTAACACCCACATTCTTTGAACAGTTTGCGCATCTAATAATAAATCGTCTCTTCTTGTAGAAGATTTAATTAAGTCGATTGCAGGATAAATTCTTCTATTAGAAATATTTCTATCTAATTGAAGTTCCATGTTACCAGTTCCTTTAAACTCTTCGAAGATTACTTCATCCATTTTAGAACCTGTTTCTGTAAGAGCAGTAGCGATAATAGTTAAAGAACCACCATTTTCTATGTTTCTAGCAGCACCAAAGAATCTTTTTGGCTTGTGTAATGCATTTGCATCAATACCACCAGAAAGTATTTTTCCAGAGGCAGGAGCAACCGTATTGTAAGCTCTAGCTAAACGAGTAATAGAATCTAAAAGAATTACAACATCGTGTCCACATTCTACCAATCGTTTAGCTTTTTCTAAAACAATATTGGCAACTTTAACGTGTTTGTCTGCTGGTTCATCAAATGTAGAAGCAACAACTTCACCACGAACATTACGTTTCATGTCTGTAACTTCTTCCGGACGCTCATCAATCAGTAAAACAATTTGATATACTTCTGGATGATTAGCTGCAATTGCATTGGCAACATCCTTTAAAAGCATCGTTTTACCTGTTTTAGGTTGTGCTACAATCATACCACGTTGTCCTTTTCCTATCGGAGAAAATAAATCGATAATTCTTGTAGATAAAGAGCTTCCTTTTTCTGCTAAATTGAATTTTTCTTGAGGAAATAAAGGCGTTAAATGTTCAAAAGAAACACGGTCTCTAACAATATTCGGATTTAATCCATTTATTTTAGAAACTCTAATTAAAGGAAAATATTTTTCACCCTCTTTTGGTGGTCTAACATTTCCTCTTACTGTGTCACCAGTTTTTAAACCAAATAATTTAATTTGAGATTGAGAAACATAAATATCATCAGGAGACGATAAATAATTATAGTCAGAAGATCTTAAGAAACCATAACCATCAGGCATCATTTCTAACACTCCTTCACTTTCTATTATTCCGTCGAATTCAAAATCAGGATCTCTATATCTATTGTTCGACTTATTACCGTTATTTCTATTAGAGTTTTTATCTCTATTGTTATTTTTTTGCTTATTGTTTGGTTGATTGTTGTTTCTATTATGCTGCGGTTTATTTGGTTGATTCACAGTTTTGGTTTCTGTTTTATCTTCCTTTTTGCTTACAACATTTTTCTTAGGAGCAACATTTTCTTTAGCAGTATCTTCTACCTTAACTTCCTTTTTAGCTACTGGCTTTTTCTGAGGTCTAGGATTTGGTTTAGCTCTTTCTTTTGTTACTGATTCCGTATTTTTTTCTTCCGTTTTAGCCGTGCTTTCTTCGGTATTAACTTTTTCAGAAGCAACAGCTTTTTTAGTTACACGTTTTCTTTTAGGTTTTTCTGTTTTTTCTACATTTTCCTTTTTAGGTGAAACGGCAGCTTTTGCTTTAGAAGGATTGGCTGCTTGTGTATCTAAAATTTGATAAACTAGGTCTAATTTTTTTAACTGACTAGTTTTTGTTAAACCAATAGATTTGGCAACATTTTGTAATTCAGCAAGAGTTTTTGCTTTTAGTTCTGAGATTTCGAACATTCTAAAATTGTTAAGTTAAATTTTTTTGGATCTTAAATTTGTATTGTAAGATGTGTGTTTTTTTTTTGAATGGAGCTAAAAGTATAGTTCTACTTTTTAGCCTTGTTGTGCGGTTACTATGTAACAAATATATGCTTTTTTTTTTAGTTTTAGGTTTTCTTTATTAAAAAAGAATGTATACTTTTGTTGCAATAGAAATAACAAATGATACAAAGAATACAAAGTGTATATTTATTTTTAGCTTCAATAATTTCTGGAGTATTAATTTTTGTTTTTAATTTGTGGAAATCTATAAAAAAAGATATCTTCGCTATGGATTTATTAAATAGTGAATCTTTTCTTTTAAAGGTTATCCCTGTTTTATTTCTAGTATCGGCTATATTGTCTTTTGTAGCTATTTTTATATTTAAAAATAGAAAATTACAATTTGTAATTGGCCGTGTAACAATTTTGATAAACCTTATTTTATTAGGATTATTGATTTATGTATCTCTAATTTTACCTGGAGAAGCCTCTGTTTCTGAGAAAGGTATTGGGATGTTTATACCAGTTTTAGCTATTTTGCTTGTTGTTTTGGCAAATAAAGCTATAAAGAAGGATGAAGATCTTGTAAAATCTGTAGATAGATTGCGATAAAACTAACATCTTAGTATATTTAGTGCGAAAAAAAACCGAGATTTATTCTCGGTTTTTTTATGACCTAAATTAAAATACGTTTTTTTAAATAAATCATTCATTTTTTTAATTTTAAAAAGTTAACTTTCTAACCAGTTTTATAGTTTTTTAAACATCTCTTTTGTAGTTGTTTAACTTGTGTGAATCCCTGAATTCAGGGACATGCATCCCTGAATTCAGGGATAGTTAAAATTCACTGTTTTCAGGGATTGTCTACTAACTATTTCTAATTTAAATTTGTAGCATAAATAATGAAAGATAAAATATACGTTCACGTAGCAGATGATCATAAGATTTTAATAGAAGGAATCATCGCTGTAATAAATACAGATAAAGATATCGAAATTCGAGATTATTCTTTAACTGGTCAAGAAGTAATAGATTGGTTTAGTAAAAAAGAGAATAATGCCGATGTTTTAATATTAGATATTACGATGCCTGTTTTAGATGGTTTTGATGTTTTAAAATATTTTAAAGAAAACAAATTAGACCAAAAGGTAATTGTACTTTCTAGTTACGATGATGTTAAAATTGTACAAGAAGTATTAAATCTAGGCGCAAGAGGTTATATCTCTAAAAATAATGCAGGAGAGCATATTGTAAAAGCAATTAAAGCAGTAGCAAATGACGAGCAATATTTTAGTAATGATATACAAGAAGAGCTTTTGAAGTCTTTTTCTGGTCAAAAAACTAGAAAAGGAGATATGCCAGAAGACTTTTTATTTGAGTCATTAACAGAAAGAGAAATAAGTGTGTTAAAATTAGTTACAAAAGAACTAAGTACTAGTGAAATTGCAGATAAAATGCATATAAGTCATCACACAGTAGAGTCATATAGAAAAAAATTATTAAAAAAATTAAATGTCAAAAATTCAGTAGGATTAGCAATGTATGCAGTTAAATATAAGTTAGTATAGCCTATAACTTTATTAAGTTTAAAACCGCCCCTAAAACTTAAACTTAACTTGCATTCCCCCAAAAACATAAGCACTAATTTATTTGTGTACATTGTTGTCCTTAAAATATTAACTTTCCCCAAATTTCCCAACTTAACTTAAAAAAACCTCTAGAATTCCATTATTATGAAAATTACAAAATTAGCATCATTAGTTGTTGTAGCAGTATTAACATTATCAGCATGTTCTTCGAACGAGAGCATTTTACCTGTAGAAGAAAGTGAAAATGCACTTAAATCTTATAAGATAAAAAGAGACGCTACTGGTGCTTATTCTATTGATTTAGATGTTGATGAAAATGTAAAAACACAAGCATTTAAAAACGAAGAAACAAATGAAAATGAATTTCATTTTTATGAATCTGACAACCATACAAGTAAAAAGCAATCTAAAGAATTATTAATAGACGATCGAGAATTAAGTATTGGTTTTGTAGATACTAGATCTAATAAAACGTCTAATATTAGTATTATTGATGATAATATTGAAATGGCTAAAAAAAATCTAGATGATACATTTTTGTCAGAATATAGCATTACAAGTAATGAAGACGGAACTTATGATTTAGATTTTACGGTAAAAAATCAAACTACTGTAGATTTTGTATACAATCAAGAGGCAAATATCTATGAAATTCACTTAGAAAAAGGTAAGTCTTCTGAAACAACTTTTTCTAGAAATTTCACTAAATTAGAGGGGGAAGTTTTAAGGATTGATTTTGTAAATCATTATATTAATATCCTACAATCGAAGAGTTTACTGGCGTCAATGCAAACATTAAAAATACCAAGAGTAATTGTAAATATGTAATATATTTATATGAATATTAAATTCTTAAATTTATTTTTAGGTTTATTTCTTTTAATTGAGGTAAATACTTTTGCTACAAAAAGAGAAACAGTTAATACAGCTGTTTCTTTTTCTGTAATAAAAAGTGATTCAATACTTCAAAATAAGTTTAAAAAGTTTAAAAAAATTAAATCTGATGAAAATTTTGTAGAGATTATTAAACAAGGCTATGATATTATAGACCTTTCAAAAGGTAATGATATAAATGTATATATAGAGGTTAATGCAATAATGGCAGAGGCCTTTGCAAAATCCAGAAAATATGATAAGGCAATTTCTTTTTATAAAAATGTCCTTAAAACTTTACAGAATTCTTCTTTAATAGATTCTAAAAAAGATATTATTTCTAGTAATGAATTGATGCGCAGCAAAGTTAACCTTCAATTAGGTAGTGTTTATCAGAATATTAGCTTGGAAAAAGGAAATGAAAGGTTTGTGGATAGTGCTAAATATTATTATGATATTTTGATTAATGAATTTCCATTAAATAATGAAGGTATAAAAAAGTTTAAGGCTAGAGCTTATAGTAATTTGTCAGGAATTTATAGTAGTAATTCTGAATTTAAGTTAGCAGAAGGTTTTGCTCTAAAAGCAATACAAATACATCGTTTACAAAATGATAAAATGTCCGAAGCAGCAGCCTTAAGTAATTTAGCGAATATATTTATCTATAAAGAAGAATATGCTAAGGCTAAAGAAAATTATAAAAAAGCCTTGGACTTAATTGAAAATGAAAATACAAACTTAGCCACTCAATTTAAAGAGGCAATGTATGAAAACATAGCTTATTCTATGTTTAAATTAAAAGATTATAAAGCATATGAGTTTCAATTAATTTCTTATGAGATAAAGGATAGTTTACGCTATAAAGAATATGAAGGTATGATAGATGAGTTAGCCTATAAATATGATTATAGTAAAGGGAAGGAGTTAGGAAGAAAAGAAGAAGAAAACAAAAGGTTAAAAGATCAAAGAACATTTTGGCTTTTTGGAATCGGTAGTTTTATTGTAATGATTTCTTTAGTGTATTTTTTAAATCTCTATAAACTAAAGCAGAAAAACTTAAGGCTTAAATTATCTCAAACGCAGTTAATCCAGAATCAAAATATAGAAAAATTAAAATCTGAATCTCAAGCAAGAATATTAAACGCAACCATAGATGGTAAAGAAACAGAACGTAAAGAAATAGCAGAAACATTACATGATAGTGTAAGTGCTTTACTTTCATCTGCTAACTTGCATTTAATGGCGACAAAACCATTGTTTAAAGGAGATATTCCCTTAGAAATAGACAAAACACAAAATATTATTGCAGAAGCTTCTCAAAAAATTAGAGATTTATCGCATACTTTGGTTTCATCGGTTTTATTAAAATTTGGATTAAACTTTGCTATTAAAGATATCGCTACAAAATACTCTAATTCTGTTTTGCAAATTGATACAGATATTTCGGGTTTACGAAGATATCATCAAGATTTTGAAATTAAAATTTATAATATTATTCAAGAATTTGTAAATAATATTTTAAAGCATAGTAAAGCGAGTTATACTTTGATTACCCTTTACGAGAAAGACAAAAATCTATGTTTTCAAATTACAGACGATGGAGTTGGCTTCGATAAAAATAAGGTAATAAATAAAGATGGTTTAGGTTTAAATCAAATAGAAGCTAGAATTCGAATGATGAACGGAAAATTTTTAATCGAATCTACAATAGGAGAAGGAACTACAATTTCTGTTGAATTACCGGTTATAGATAAAAGTTAAATTATCCTCTAGAACCTAATTCTATTATTTCTAGGTTTTTAATTTCTCCACTATCTAGGCTAAATCTTAGCATTGTTCTAATTTTATGAAAACCATGTTTGCCAGCAGCACCAGGATTTAAATGAAGCAAATTTAATTTTTTATCAAACTGTACTTTTAAAATATGAGAATGTCCAGAAATAAAAATTTTTGGAGGATTTAATTGAATTTCGTCTTTTATTCTTTTGTAATATTTATTAGGATAACCACCAATATGTGTCATCCAAACTGTTACATTTTCTAATTCAAATTTATTATCTAAAGGAAATTCTGCTCTTGCATCTTTATCATCAATATTGCCATAAACAGCCCTTAAAGGTTTTAGTTTTTTTATAGTATCGGTCACATTTAAGTCGCCAATATCACCAACATGCCAAACTTCATCTACCTGTTTTACAAACTTTAAAATTTGAGCATCTATAAAGCTATGTGTATCCGATAAAAGTAGAATTTTCTTCATATAAATTAGTAAGAAAAGTTTAACTTCTCTTCGGTCATCAAAAATACTAATAACAAAATAAATTCCGTAATTTTACAGTCTACAAAAAACTATTTTCTTGAGATATTTTATAGAACTTGCTTACAACGGAAAGAATTATCATGGTTGGCAAATACAGCCAGATGTTGTGTCTGTACAAGAAAAAATAAATCATGCCATTAGCACTGTTTTACAATTGCAAATAGAAGTTGTAGGTGCAGGAAGAACAGATACTGGCGTACATGCTTCACAAATGTTTGCACATTTCGATTTAGAAAAAGAAATCAAAGGCGATATTGTACATAAATTGAATTCTATTTTACCAAACGATATTACAATTTATCGTGTGTTTTTAGTAGAAGATGAGCATCATGCAAGATTTAATGCAGAAAGTAGAAGTTACGAGTATAAAATTTGGTTGGGTAGAAATCCTTTTTTATTAGATTTTTCGTGGCAAATACATTCGCAACAGTTAAATGTTTCTAAAATGAATAAGGCCGCGAGTTTGTTATTAGAATATGAAGATTTTCAGACTTTTTCTAAGGTAAAAACAGATGTGTATACTTTTAATTGTAATGTTACAGAAGCCGTTTGGAAACAAGAAGGGGATTTATTAGTGTTTCATATTTCTGCCAATAGGTTTCTTAGAAATATGGTTAGAGCAATAGTTGGTACATTAGTAGATGTAGGTTTAGGAAAAATTACTGTAGATAATTTTAGAGAAATTATAGAGAGTAAAAATAGAGGAAACGCAGGGTTATCTGTGCCTGCAAAAGGGTTATTTTTAACTAAAATAAAATATTAAATTTTGGCAAATAAAACAGGAAATGCTTTTGATATGGATATCTTTTTAAGGCTAATGAGCTTTGCAAAAAGATACAAACGTAATTTTATTATAGCGTCTACCTCTACAATTCTTTTAGCAGGTGTTGCCTTACTAACACCTATTATTTTAAAGAAAACTGTAGATGTTTATATTACAAATAAAGATACCGAAGGTTTAATAAACAGTATTTTATTAATGTTGGGTGTTTTAATGATAGAAGTTGTTTTACGATTTACGTTTATCTATTACGCAAATTGGGTTGGCCAGCATATAATTAGAGATATTCGAGCAAAGATTTTTAGACATATTTTACAATTTAGAATGTCTTATTTTGATAAGAATTCTGTTGGTAAACTTGTAACGAGAGTGGTGTCTGATATAGAAACCATTGCGGCATTTTTTAGTAGCGGAGTTTTTACAATTGTAAGTGATGTTTTACAAATGTTTGCTGTAATTGTTGTAATGTTTATAATAAATTGGAAACTAGCATTTATAGCAATTGCAGTTTTACCGATTTTGGTGTATGCTACAAAAGTTTTTCAGAAAGCTATTAAAGCAACTTTTCAAGAAGTTAGAAATCAGGTTTCTAATTTAAACGGATTTGTGCAAGAGAGAGTAACAGGTATGAAAATTGTACAGTTATTTAATAGAGAAAATATAGAATACAACAACTTTAAAGAGATAAACAACAAACATAAAGATGCTTATATAAAGACAATTTGGTACTTTTCTATCTTTTTTCCGATAGCAGAAATTTTATCATCAATAGGTATTGGTTTAATTGTTTGGTTTGGAAGCAAGCAGGTAATAGATGGTGCAGTTCCTGGCCCTGGTACAGTGATGGCTTTTGTACAAATGGCACAAATGTTATTTAGACCATTAAGACAAATTGCAGACAAATTTAATCAATTGCAAATGGGAATTGTATCTGGTGAAAGAGTTTTTAAAATTATAGATACAGAAAGTACAATTTCTAAAAACGGAACAATTGAAGCGAAAAACTTAAAAGGTACTATTAATTTTGAAAATGTAAAATTTAGTTATGTTGCTGGTGAGGAAGTCTTAAAGGGTATCGATTTAAAAGTTAAAAACGGACAAACAATTGCAATTGTTGGTGCAACTGGTGCAGGAAAATCTACCATTATTAATTTGTTAAATCGTTTTTATGAGATTGATAGCGGTGTAATTAAAATTGATGATATTTCTATTGATGCTTATAAACTACAAAGTTTAAGAGATCAGGTCGCAGTAGTTTTACAAGATGTCTTTTTATTTTCAGATTCTATTTTAAATAATATTACCTTAAAGGATGACACTATTTCTAAAGAAGAAGTAGAAAAAGCAGCAAAACAAATTGGTATTCATGATTTTATTATGACGTTACCTGGTGGTTATAATTACAATGTAAAAGAAAGAGGAGCAATGCTTTCTTCTGGTCAAAGACAATTAATAGCTTTTTTAAGAGCTTACGTAAGTAAACCAAGTATTTTAATTTTAGATGAAGCTACATCTTCTGTAGATGCACATGCAGAACAAATGATTCAGTTTGCAACAGAAACAATTACAAAAGATAGAACTTCTATAGTAATTGCTCATAGATTAGCAACAATTAAACAAGCTGATAAAATAATTGTTATGGATAAAGGTTTAATAGTAGAAGAAGGAACCCATATCGAATTATTAGAAAAAGAAGAGGGTTACTATAAGAATTTATACGATAAGCAATTTAGTTTAGATGTTGCTTCTTAAATACTTAGGATAAATTGATATTTTTCTTTTTTAATTGTTAAATTTGGTATTCAATCTTAAACAATATAAAAATGAAAAAAGTATTATCAATTGTATTTATTGGTGCTTTAATGTTTACTTCTTGTAAATCTAACACTAAAGATGTTAAAGAAATTAAAGAAACTGAAGTAATAGAAAACACAACTGAAGTTGTTAAAAAAGAAGTAGAAACAGACATTGTTGTAGAAAAACCTACGGAATCTGGTTTAGTTGGTATTACAATTCCTTCATTTTCTAATGATAAAATTGTAGAAAACTTAAAGGCATATACTGTTTATGCAAGAGATTATATAGCAGCAAATGGTAATGTTGCAAAGATTACTGCAATTGCTGCAAAAGGTAAAAAATTATTAGATGAAGGAAGAGAAATGGCTTCAAAATTACCAAAAGAAGAGCAAGAAATGTATGCTAAGGTAATGGCTCAAATTCAGTCTAAAATGGCACCAGCTAACTAATTATAGTTACAGTTATAAAATAAAAGGCTCTCTTATTTAGAGAGCCTTTTTTATTTGTATAAAGTATTACATTAGGTCTTTTCTAACCTTTTCGTTTAAGTCTGTATAATTAGCGTATAATTCAAAACCACCGTCTTTTATATAAGAGATTTCTCCTGTTTCTTCTGAAACTAAAAGACAAACAGCATCTGTTTTCTCAGATACACCAATTGCTGCTCTATGTCTTAAGCCAAATCTTGCAGGAATCTTAGTGCTATCAGAAATTGGTAAAACAACTCTTGTAGCTACAATATAATTATCTCTAATAATTAAGGCACCATCATGTAAAGGACTATTCTTATAAAAAATACTTTGTAATAAAGCGTCATTTAAAAGCGCATTCATTGTATCGCCAGTATTAATTAAAAAATCTAAACTATTTGTTCTTTCAATAACAATTAAAGCACCCGTTTTAGATTTAGACATTTTTTGGCATGCTTCTATAATTGTTTCGGTATCAATATCCGAACCAATTTCTGTTTGTAAAAATTTTAATTGTTTTAAAAAGTTTCTTTTGTTGGTAAAATTAGTTGTACCAATCATTAATAAGAATTTTCTTATTTCTTGCTGAAAAACAATAATTAAGGCAATTACACCACCAGAAAGTAAATAGCCTAAAATTCCGCTAAGCATTTCCATTTTTAAGGCTTGTGTAATTTTCCAGATTAAGAAAATTAAGGCAATACCAATTACAATATTTATGGCGACAGTTCCTTTTAAAAGTTTATAAATGTAATAAAGTAATATTGCTACTAGCAAAATATCTAAAACATCTAACAAAGAAAATTCTATAAAATCGAGCATAAAAATTAGTGATTTTAGGCTAATGTACTAATAAATAATTTGGAGAACAATATCAATTATTAATTTCTGCATCCGAGAGTAATAGCGGATATTTTTCTCTAATAAATTTAATTTTCAACTGTAAGTTTTTATCATTACTATTAGCTTTTTTATATTCTTCTAACAAACTTAAATAATTAACACCATAGGTTTTTACCGAAAGCTTATTTCTTAAAAAGGTATAAGAAGAATTTAGAATGTCTAATGTTTTAATATACGTTTTATAGTTGGTAGATTTAGCAGCTTTAATAGAAATTAATGCTTTGCTTGGATGGTCTGAAGATGATTTATCTTGGTTACCGTTGCACCAATTACATGGTAAGTTATTTGCGTCTAAACCAGCACCATTGTCTATAAAATTAATCGCAATTTGTTTGAGTTCGTTAAAATTGATAGTTTTGCCGTCTACAAATAGTTCATTATTCTTGTTTAGATTTACTTCTAGAATATTTTTTTCTTTTACAAGTGCATTATCAGGTAGTTCTTGCTTTTCTGGAATTTTTCTTGATATTCCTGCATCCACATTCATAGTTGTAGTTACTAAGAAAAAGATTAATAATAAAAATGCAATGTCTGCCATAGAACCTGCATTGATTTCTGGGGATTCTTTTCTACTCATAATTTCTAGTTTTAAAAGTTATTAATTTACATCTCTTAGGTATTAGAGATTTATTTTAAAGTTTGGCTAGAAATACTTTTGGTGTTAACATAATTTTAACAAAAAGGATGCCAAATAAAATTTATTATTAATATGAAGGAATTTTTAATGGTATTGATAATTAGTTAATTATAGCAATAGTTTAAATACGATGCTAATAATTAGCAAACAAGTTTAGCCCTGATTGAACGGTTTGTTTGAGCTCTTTTGAGGAACGAAAAAAGCGAGTAGTGAAAGCAGGAAATAGCTTCTAAAAAGAAATCTTATTTACAATTTTAACTGCTTCGATTGCTTCTTTTACATCGTGTACTCTTAAAATATTTGCACCATTTAAAAGCGCAATTGTATTTGCAGAAGTTGTTGCGTTTAAAGCTTCTTGTGCAGTAATGTCTAGTGTTTTGTATAACATAGATTTTCTTGAAATTCCGGCTAAAATGGGTGCGTCTAAAGATTTAAAGAGACTTAAATCTTTAAGAATTTCAAAATTATGATCGATAGTTTTGCCAAAGCCAAAACCAACATCAATAATTACATCATTAAGTTTAAGCTGATGTAATTTGTGTATTTGAGCAGCAAAAAAACTAATAATTTCTTGAATAACATTGTTATAAACAGGGTTTTTCTGCATGTTTTGTGGTGTACCTAACATGTGCATTAAAATATAAGGTACTTGAAGATTGGCAACAGTTTCGAACATGTTGGTATCCATATTTCCGCCAGAAATATCGTTTACAATAGCTGCACCAGCGTTTATGGTTTCTTTAGCGACTTTACTTCTAAAAGTATCTACAGAAATGATAATTTCAGGAAAATTTTTAAGCAACAAATTAATTACAGGAACAATTCTTTGTAACTCTTCTTTTTCTGAAATATGCTTTGCACCTGGTCTAGAAGAGTAAGCGCCAACATCGATAAAGGTTGCGCCATCTTTTAACATTTTTTCTGTTTGAGAAAGTATATCAGACTCGTTTTTGTATTTACCGCCGTCAAAAAAAGAATCGGGTGTAATGTTTAAAATTCCCATAACTTTAGGCGATGAAAGATCGATTAAGGTTCCTTTACAATTTATGGTCATTTTACTTATTTTTAAATTATGAATGCAGTTTTAAAAAACTTCTGTAAAAATAAAAGAAAAGCTTATAGTATTTAGTATTTTTGAACAAATACTTTTAATAAAATAGAATGCAAGATACATCTAAACAATATGATGCTGTAATTAAAGAATGTAGAAGTTTATTTATAAAAAAAATGAGCGATTATGGTTCTGCATGGAGAATTTTACGATTACCATCTTTAACAGATCAAATATTTATAAAAGCAACTAGAATACGTCAATTACAAGAAAATGAAGTAAGAAAAGTAGACGAAGGTGAGAAATCTGAATTTATTGGAATTATAAATTACTCTATTATGGCTTTAATTCAGTTAGAAAAAGGTGTTGTAGAAAATCCGGATTTAAATACTGATGAAGCAACTGTTTTATATGATGCACATGCAAAAATTACTAAAGAATTAATGATGAATAAAAATCATGATTATGGTGAAGCTTGGAGAGATATGCGCGTTTCTAGTTTAACCGATTTAATTTTACAAAAATTATTACGTGTAAAACAAATTGAGGATAATAAAGGTAAAACGATTGTATCGGAAGGTATAGACGCTAATTACCAAGACATGATTAATTATGCAGTTTTTGCAATGATTCACTTAGGGAATTAGAGGTTCTTATTAAAAATGTGATTAAAACCAACAAAATGAAAATAATAATACAATTATTTAGAATTATAGTAGGAGCCTTGTTTATTTTTTCTGGCTTTGTAAAATTGGTAGATCCTATTGGTTCTCAATATAAATTTCAAGAATATTTCTCTGAAAGTGTTTTAAATATGGAGTTTTTAATTCCGTACGCATTGCCTTTTGCAATAATTTTAATTGTAGCAGAAATACTTTTAGGAGTGATGATTTTAATTGGTTACAAACCCAAAACTACAGTTTGGAGTTTGTTAATTATAACTGTAATTTTCTTGTTTTTAACTTGGTATTCTGCTTATTACAATAAGGTTACAGATTGTGGTTGTTTTGGTGATGCAATAAAATTAACGCCTTGGGAAACTTTCTATAAAAACGTAATTCTAATTGCACTAATTGTAGTTTTATTAATTAAAGTTGAATTGATAAACCCAATTTTTAAAGGTAAAATTCCGAAAATAATTACCTTTTTATCTTTAGGTATTTTCTTATTTATTGTACAACATGTTTTAACACATTTGCCAATAATAGATTTTAGAGCTTATGCAGTTGGTAAAAATTTACAAGAAGGAATGCAATATCCTGCGGATGGTTCTATACCACCAGTTCATGATTTTATGTTAGAAGATACGCAGCAAGATTTAGCGCCAGTTTTATTAGAAAAAGAAAAAGTAATGCTGGTAATTGTTTACAATTTAGACAAGTCTGATGTTAAAGGTTTTCCGGCAATTAAAGATATTGCTAACAAAGCAATACAAAAAGGGTACACGGTTTATGGAGTATCTGCTTCTTTTTCTGATGATTTAAATCTTGCTAAAGAAAAATATAATTTGCCTTTCGAATTTTTATTTTGTGATGAAACAACTTTAAAAACAATGATTAGAGCAAATCCAGGAGTTATAATATTAGACAAAGGAACTGTAACTCAGAAAAAAAATTGGGTAGATGTTGATGATTTAGAATTGTAAATAATCAAAAATATATAAAAAAAGGATTAATTCTTATTGTGCAGATTGTCTGCATCAGTAAGCGTTAATCCTTCTTCTTTTTTGTGAAACAGATGTTTAGAACTACCTATAATTTGAGAAGAATAAATACCAGAATGTCCAGAAAATAAGTATGCACTAGTACATGCTAAAGCGATATAAACGCCAGATTCAATTCCGAATAATTCAATTCCCATAATTGTACATGCAATAGGTGTGTTGGTTGCGCCAGCAAATACAGCAACAAAACCCATACCAGCTAATAAAGGCATTGGTAACGGTATAAACCATATTAAAACATTACCTAAAGTTGCACCGATAAAAAATAACGGAGTAACTTCTCCGCCTTTAAATCCAGCACCAAGTGTAAATGAGGTAAATAAAAGCTTTAAGATAAAATCGTAAGAATTTAGGTTGATGTCAAATGCATCAACAATAGTTGGCACACCAAGTCCCATATATTTTGTAGTGCCAATAAAATACCAAGTAATTGCTAAAATTACACCACCAATTACTGGTCTTAATGGCGGATATTTAATTAATTTTTTAAATGTTTTTCCCCAGAAATGTGTAGATTTTGAAAACAACATACTAGTTAATCCAAAAATAATTCCTGCTAATAATGCCCATAAAATAGTAACTGGCGTTAATTCTGCTATTGTAGAAATTGTATAATGTGTATGATGAGATATTTGCCAAAAATCGCAAAAATAGTTGGCAAAAACCGCTGCTAAAAAACTAGGTAGAATTGCATCAAATTTTACTCTACCAATAACCATTACTTCTAAAGCAAATATTGCACCGGCCAATGGTGTGCCAAACACAGAAGAAAAACCTGCACTTATACCTGCTATTAATAATATTTTTCTGTCTAAATTAGAAAGTCTAAATAGTTTGGTAAATTGATCTGCAATTGCACCACCAATTTGAACTGCTGTACCTTCTCGACCTGCAGAACCACCAAATAAATGCGTTAAAATTGTTCCTAAAAAAACCAAAGGTGCCATTTTTAAAGGAATTACTTTTTTAGGAGAATGATATTCTTCTAATAACATATTGTTTCCTTTTACAACACTTTTACCAAAATAATGATATGACAAACCAATAATTAAACCGGCAATTGGTAGTAACCAAACAATCCAGATATTTGTTTCTCTATAAGTTGTTGCCCAGTCTAACGTCCATAGAAAAATGGCAGATGCACTTCCTGTTAATGCGCCAACAAGTAAACAGATAAAAATCCATTTAAATAGAAAAAGCAAAGAGAAACTTTGTTGAAAAGAGAAAAAGAATTGTTTAATTTTTGTCATGAAATTTTGCAAAACCTTAAGTCTAAGTATTATTAGAGTTCATTTAATAATTAACTATTTCTTAAGTTTTTAAATGTGAAAGGGCAAAAATAAACAAATTAATATTAAGAAGATTTAAACTTTTACCAATCAAATACTAATAGAAATTCTTTTCTTTTTAAGATTTTATTGTACCTTGTTTTAACTAATTAAAAATAATAGAATGAACGAATTTGTTACCTATAAATCTGAAGAAAATTATGCATTAATAACAATTAATAATGGTAAAGCCAATGCTATTTCTCCTGCTGTTATTGATGGTTTAAATTTAAGTTTAGATAAAGCAACGCAAGAAAATAAAGTGGTGGTTTTAACAGGGCAAAAAGGAATCTTTTCTGGAGGTTTTGATTTAAAAGTTATGACAAAATCACCTGAATCTGCCAAAGAATTAGTTACTAGTGGCTCTAAATTGTCTTTAAGAATGTTATCTTTTGCTAAGCCTATAATTATAGCTTGTTCTGGTCATGCAATTGCTAAAGGTGCTTTTTTATTATTATCTGCTGATTACAGAATTGGTGTAAAAGGAGATTTTAAAATTGGTTTAAATGAAGTTTTAATTGGTATGACAATGCATAATGCAGGTATTGCAATTGCAAAATCGCGTTTGTCTAAAGTATATTTAAATAGAAGTGTAAATAATGCCGAAATTTATAATACTAAACAAGCTGTAGATGCTGGGTTTTTAGATGTAGTTGTAGAAGAAGATCATTTGTTACCAACAGCTATTAAAGCTGCAGAAATGTCTTCTAAATTAAATGCAAAAGCACATGCAGAAACCAAACTAAAGGTTAGAAAACAAGATTTAATTGATTTAGAGAAAGCTATTGCAGCAGATTTAGAAGCAGATATTTCTATTAATCAGTAATGTAAGTTTTTTAAATTTTTAATTGCTAGCAAATAGGTTTAGCCCTGATTGAACGGTTTGTTTGAGCTCTTTTGAGGAACGAAAAAAGCGAGTAGTGAAAGCAGGAAATAGCTTCTAAAATTATTTTTTAAAGTCTTTAATTCCTGCAGTTACTTCTAAGTCGATGTGGTTTTTTCTTGGGGTTAACGGGCAAGAATACTTGTCGTTATAGGCGCAATAAGGGTTGTATGTGTTGTTAAAATTTAATTCTATAGTATCATCTTTTTTTATGTCTGTAAGCATTACATCCATATAACGTCCGCCACCATAAGATTGGTCTGCAGAGGTGTTGTCTGTAAATGGAAGAAATAAATAATCTTTATATTTTTCGTCTCTTAAATCGTCTTGACTTTGGTAAATAGTTAGTTGAATATCTTTGTCTTTTAATTTGAAATTTAATTTGCCAAATTCTTTATACAATGGTTTTCTGTCTGTAGTTGTTGCCATTTCAAAAGTTGGCGCATTTGCTGTTCTAATTAATTTTGCAGTTACAATAAAAGTAGAATCTACAGGAAAAAAATCTAAACCTTTAAATTTTTTTAAGTCTCTTTTTTTTAAAGGAGATATAGAAGCGTCTTTATAATTTGCATTTAATTTTTGTTGATATTCTGTAACGCCAGCCAATGGTCTTTTACCTTGAGAGTTACAAGATACCATTAGTAATAAAGTAAAAACAACTATTATTTTTTTCATTTTTTAATTTGGATTAAAACCAGGAGTGTTTTTTGTGCTTGGTGATATTTTATAATTCTGAATTAATTTATTTGAAAGATTCTCAAATTGATTTTCATCTGATAATTTTTTAATTTGATTAGGATCAAAACGACCTTTTAAGTAAAAGACAGATGTTTTTGCTAATGTAGAATTAAAAATGATTGCTTGAGTAACAACATCGCCATCTTCTTTTACAGAAACTATTTTTGTTTTTTCTGGCTGATTGCTTCGCAGCATATCGGTAAAGTTGTTGTCTGTTACTAAGTTCATTTTATTAATTAACAAGTTTTGCTTTTGCTTCGAGATATTGTTAAAAGTGATAAATTTAAAGTCTTTTACGTTGCCAAATAAGTTGTTAATTTCAGGAGAAATATTAGTTAACAATGCACGCATAAAATTAGGAACCTGAAATGCAGTTACGCCAATATCTTTTTTGTGATTATTAAAAAAACTTTGGAAAGTTTTACCGCTACCACAAGAAACAAGTAATAAAAAAGCAGCTAAAAAAATAATAAATTTAGTTTTCATGTTTTTTTTATAAAAGTACAAATTTAATCAAATTAAATTTTCTTGATTATGTATTAGATTCTATAGATATATACTTTAAAAATAATGTAAAAAAAAGCACTAAGTTTTTACTTAGTGCTTTTATGTTTTATGCAAATTTATTTATAGTTGAACTCTCCAACCATAAGGATCTTCTGCTTTATTTGTTTGTATGTCTGTAATTGTTTTCTTTAAAAGAGCAGCATACGGCTTTTCTAATTCTGGTAAATCATAGTCGTTTTCTTGAAAACCAAAACCAGCAATAGGAGAAATTACGGCAGCAGTACCTGCACCAAACATTTCTTTTAATTCGCCAGATTTTGCAGCAGCAATTACTTCTGTAACAGAAATTTTTCTTACTTCTACATTAATACCTAAATCTTTAGCTATTTGAATAATACTTTTACGTGTAATTCCGTCTAAGATTCTATCATTTGTTGGGCTAGTAATTAACGTGTCGTTAATTCTAATAAAAATATTCATTGCACCAGCCTCTTCAATATACTCGTGTGTATTGTCATCTGTCCAGATTACTTGATTGTATCCTTTTTCTATGGCTAATTGAGTTGGGTAAAATTGAGCAGCATAATTACCACCAGCTTTTGCAAACCCAACACCACCGTTTGCAGCACGCGCGTATTTTTCTTCAATTAAAACTTTTACTTTACCAGCAAAGTAAGCACCAGAAGGCGCAGTACAAATCATAAATTTATATTCGTCTGCAGGAGATGCATGAAAACCGTTACCCGAAGCAAACATAAATGGTCTAATATATAAAGAACTACCTTCTTTTGTTGGTATCCAAGCGTCATCTACTTTTAATAGAGCTTTTAAACCGTTCATAAAAATTTCTTCTGGTATTTGCGGAATTACCAAACGTTCTGCAGATTTATTTAAACGCTTACAATTATCTAAAGGTCTAAATAATAATGTATTTCCGTCTACGTCTTTGTAGGCTTTCATACCTTCAAAAATAGATTGTCCGTAATGAAAAATCTTAGCAGAAGGATCTAAAGAGATTGGTGCAAAAGGTTCTACAACAGCATCTTGCCATTTTCCGTCTTTAAAAGTACAAGTTAGCATATGATCAGAATAAACACTACCAAAAGGTAAGTTATTAAAATCTACTGTGTCTATCTTCGACTTTTCTATATGTTTGATTTCTATGTTAGAATTCATAATTTGTTTGATTAAATTTCTCTACAAATGTACATAATTTATTCATCTGTAGTAACATAAAAAAGGTCGTTTTACTGTTAAATTGATTACATTTGTAAACAATTTATTAAAATAAATCATATGAAATTAGTTGTAAAATTATGTGCTCTAGCACTTTTAGTATTAACTGGATGTAAAGAGGTTAAAAAAGGAAGTAACCAAGAAGCAACAACACCAGCACCACAAACATTTGCTTTTCAATCTTACGGAGATGAAATTTCTAAAGACAATGCTTTAACTTCTAAAGCAATGTTAGCAAAGTTTGAAACAATGAATGTTGGCGATACTATAAATGTAAAATTTGCTTCTAATATTAAAGAAGTTTGTGTTAAAAAAGGATGTTGGATGAAGTTACCTTTAGAAAACGAAACAGAAACAATGGTGCGTTTTAAAGATTATGGTTTTTTTATGCCTTTAGATTCTCAAGGTAAAGAAGTAATTGTTGCAGGTAAAGCTTTTGTAAAAATTACGCAAGTAGATGAGTTAAAGCACTACGCAGAAGATGCAGGTAAAAGTGCAGAAGAAATAGCAAAAATAACAGCTCCGAAAAAAGAATATGCTTTTGAAGCAAACGGAGTGTTATTAAAATCTGAAATTACTTTATAATAAAGTTCCATTTTGAAAAGAGAAATACTAATTACTTCGGATGGTTCTTCTACCATACATTTACCAGATTGGGATGAGCAATATCATTCTAAAAATGGTTCTATCAATGAAACCTACCATGTTTTTATAAAATGTGGTTTAAAAGAAGTTGTTGCAGACAAAGTTTCTATACTAGAAATTGGTTTTGGTACAGGTCTTAACTGTTTTATAACTTATTTAGAAGGTAAAAAAGAAATTGATTATGTTGGTGTAGAAGCTTATCCTGTTACAGCAGATGAAATTGATAAAATGAATTTTGTTGCTGTTTTAGAAGCAAAAGAACAAGAAGAAGTTTTTAAAAAAATGCATGATGTTTCTTGGGAAGAAAAGCATCAGATTTCTGACAATTTTTCTTTAACAAAAAGAAAACAATTTTTTGAAGATATAAATGATGAAAATGTTTTTAATTTAATTTATTATGATGCATTCGGGGCACGTGTTCAACCACAACTCTGGACCGAAGAAATTTTCTTAAAAATGTACAAAGCATTAAAGCCAAACGGAATCTTAGTAACCTATTCTGCAAAAGGTAGTGTTAGAAGAGCTATGCAAGCAGTAGGTTTTTTTGTAGAACGTTTACCTGGGCCTCCAGGTAAAAGAGAGATGTTAAGAGCTACAAAAAAGTAATGTTCTTTAAAATATACTATCGAGCGGTAAGGGTTGTTTTTACAATTTTTACCGCTCGTAATATTTAGATAAAGTTCTTAACTTTTATCTAACTCTAGTTTAACAATATGGTTTTTCTTAGTTAACAATCCCTTTTTTTTATAATTATAGTTTTGGCATCATAACTAACTTTTAATTATAATCATGAAAAAACCAATTACAAAATTATTTTTAGCGCTTGCATTTATGAGTGCTAGTTTTACCTTAATAACAAGTTGTGCAGAAGACGGCTTAAACGGAATTGACGGAGTAAACGGTCAAGACGGACAAAATGGGCAAGACGGAAAAGATGGTGAAGATGGTAAAGACTTTACACCAACTCCAGATTTATTTTCAAACAAATCTACATTATCTCCTTTAGTAAAAATTAACGCAAATTACACAGATTTAAAAGCGTATTCTTTAATAAGTTCTACAGATGTATTATCTAATGGTTTTCGTTTATTAGGTTCTCAAGATGGAGCAGGATTTTTAAAAGACGGAGACGAATATATTTTAGTTGTAAACGCAGAAGATGATTATGCTGTTTCTAGAATTCGTTTTGATGAGTTTATGAATCCTTTAGAAGGAGATTGGTTATTAAACGCAGGTGTTGCAGATTTTGCAAGACAATGTTCTGCTACAATGTGGGAAAAAGATATTCATGGTGGCGATAAAGATATCTTCTTATCAGCATCAGAAAGTATTTCTTACGATGTAAAAGCAATCGACCCTTGGGTAGAATCACCAACACCAACTGCAGATTTCGGTTTAGATGCTTTAGGTGAGTTTTCTTGGGAAAATGCAGTACCATTACCAAAAAACACATATGCTGGTAAAACAGTAATTATTGGTGGAGATGATGACTCTAGCGGATCTGAAGGGCAAGTAACAATGTATGTTTCTGAAAACGGAGATGCAGATTTAGAAAATGGTAAAATTTATGTATTAAGATTTAAGCAGGTTTCTGATGGTGCAAAAGGAGTTAAAAGTGTTGATGCATCTACTGTTTATAATGAAGGTAGTTTAGATTTTGGTGCTACATATGATGTAGAGTTTGTAGAAATAGAAAATGGAGCAAGCATGACAAAAAATGAAATGGAAACTGCTTGTACAAATGTTTTTGCATCTCAGTTTATGAGAGTAGAAGATGTAGATTACCAAAAAGGTTCTGATGCAAATGCAAGAAATGTATTTATCGCAGTAACAGGTAGAGGTCCAGGAAGAGGAACTTATAATGATTGGGGTACTGTTTATAAATTAGAGTTGGATGATACAAATCCTTTAGAAGGAAAATTAACTCAAATTATTAGTGGAAATACAGATACAAACAACAAAGACGGTAACCTAGCAGCATTGCAAAGTCCAGATAATATTTGTGTTACAGAAAACTATGTGTATGTACAAGAAGATCCTAATTCTTTTAGTAGAAATCATGCAGCGCAAATTTATCAAACAGATTTAAGTGGTAACAATGCAAATGTTGTTTTAGAATTAAAAATAGAAAGTAACTTGTCTCCAACAGGAAGTAGTAATTTTTCTGGAGAATTTGGAGCATTAATAGATGTTTCTGATAAAATAGGACAAGCAGATACTTTTATTCTTGCATTACAACCACATTATTGGCAAAGTGAAGATTTTAGATCTACAAATTTACCTCACAATCAAGGTGGTCAAATAGTTTTATTACAAGGTTTACCTAGATAATTAATACCAAATTTATTTTATAAAATGAGTCTCCATATAATATGGAGATTCATTTGTTTTTATACTTTTTTTATGAAAATTAAAACTACTTTATTTATTTCAATCTTAACATTATTACTAACTATTTCTTGTAAAAACAAGCAAGAAAAAGAGTACCTTACTAAGGTTGATTGGTCTACTGCTCAAAATTATTATGTAGAAAATATCTCTAAAGCAATTAGTTATTTAGATAGCTTAAAACAAGCGGGTTTTAAAGGTGATAAAACCAAGTTTTACTTTAAAAAAGTAAGAGAAAATTTTAAAAGAGCAGAACCTTATGTTTCTTATTTAAATCCAGAAGTTGGGCACCGTGCCAATGGGCCAGCATTACCTATTTATAAAGAAGATAATGGCAAAATATTAGAGCCAGTTGGTTTGCAAAAAATAGAAGAAAGTATCTACGATTTAGAAACATCAGAACTAGATTTTAAAAAAGAAATCTATGTTACAAAGGGGTTATTATCGGTTTTAAAAAAAGGTGCTTTAAAAAGAAAATTAAATACGCAGCGATTTTTTATCGCTACACATCAGCAATTATTTAGAATTGCTAGTTTATCAATTTCTGGTTTCGACACGCCAGTAAGTCATTTAGGAATCTCAGAAACCATAACTTCATTAGAAAGTTTATTATTTGTGTATTCTAAAACACTACAACCAATAATTAAGAATACGAATAAAAATTTAGATCTTGAGCTTCAAGAAAACATAAAAAAAGCAATAGCTTTTATAGAGAAAAACACAGATTTTAATACTTTTGATAGATACACTTTTACAAGAGATTATTTTAATGCTATTACAAGAAATTGGGTAGCAATTAGAAAAGAATCAAAATTATGGCAACCCGTAAAATCTGAACCTTTTAATTTTGATGCACCTACTTTTTTCGAAAATAATTCTTTTAATTTAAATTACTTTACGCCGCCATCAAATAGAAATCCTACAGAAAAACAAATAAGTTTAGGAGAAAAATTATTCTCAGATCCTAAGTTGTCTAAAGATAAAAAAATGGCATGTATTAGTTGTCATTTGCCAGCAAAAGGTTATGCAGATGGTGTTGCTTTAAATAAAGATAATAAAGGTAATTTGTTATTAAGAAATACACCAACGTTAATCAATTCTGCGTTTCAAAAAAGCTTCTTTTGGGATGGTCGATCTCGTGATATATTAGATCAAATTTCGATGGTTTTTAACAATTCTAAAGAGTTTAATACAGAGGTTCATACGTTTTCAGAAGATATTTTAAAAGATACAACATATATAAAATTGTTTACAGAAGCTTATAATACAGTGCCAAAAAGTAATAGAGAAGTTATTAAAGCAATTTCTTCTTATGTATCTACATTAAACAGTTTTAATTCTAAATTCGATAGAAATATTCGAGGTCAAGAAAATACATTTACAACAAACGAAAAGAAAGGCTATAATTTATTTATGGGAAAAGCACTTTGCGCAACGTGTCATTTTATGCCATTAACAAACGGAACCGTTCCGCCATTTTTTACAGAAACCGAAAAAGAGGTTATTGGCGTGCCAGAAACAAATCAGAATAAAAAACTAGATGACGATTTAGGTTTTTATTGGCGTTACAAAGAAGAATTACACAAAGGGATGTTTAAAACACCAAGCATTAGAAATGCAGCAATTACTGCGCCTTACATGCACAACGGTGTTTACAATACGTTAGAAGAAGTGCTTAATTTTTACAATCTTGGTGGCGGTGGTGGTCTTGGTTTTAACTTAGAACATCAAACTTTACCGTTCGATAATTTAGAATTAACAACCCAAGAACAGCAAGATATTATTGCGTTTATAGAAACGTTAACAGACAATCCTGCAGAATCCGAGAACTATTAAAGTTAAAAACTTTTGGTGTCGGTACATTTTTTTATCTTCGTTATTAAAATATTTTTAAATGGAGTTTAAAAGAAAATTTGGAAGAAAGAAAGAAGCAAAACCTAAAAGAGGACTTTTTCTAGTCTTATTGTTAGCAGTTGCACTAATACTTTGGTTTAAAGCTGAAGCATTAATGAACGCTTTATTTTAATTTTTTAGAAGCTATTTCCAGCTTTCCGTTATATCTTTTTACAGCTGTTCTTTTTAAATTTGTTCATTCTTCGCAAATTTAAAAGAACAGTTCTAAAAAGGATGCCACTTCAATCTGGGCTAAACTTGTTTGCAAACTTTATTGCATTATCATTTTTTAAATGTTCTTCCTTTCCAATTATATTTATAAAAAAGTGATTTAAAAACGATAAACACACTAAAAAAAGGATACAAAATACTGCTAAAAAGATACCATTTATAAAAAGAGTTTTTATGATTGTAAAATCTTATAGTTGGCAGAAATAAGAATATATCGATACTTATTTTTACAAAAATTGGCGTTAAAATAATTAGAAAGTTATTAGATAAGAAGATGCTAAGCACAACGCTAAGATTTACAAGAAAAATTAGTAAACCAATTAGTTTTACAGAAATAGACTTTAGCTTACTTGTTTTAGAAGCCCAACGAACTCGCTGGTTTATTAAACCTGAATTGGTTGTAACCGGAAAAGTAGCCACCATAGCGTTTTTAGATTTTAAAAACTGAACATCTTTTTTGTAGACTTCTTTAAATTTTTCGAATAAGAAAATATCATCACCGCTTGCAATAGAGGTATTGCCTTTAAAACCATTTAATTCTAAAAAAATATCTTTTCTGTACGCTAGGTTTGCACCATTGCATAAAAAAGGAAAACCGATTCCGAAACCACCAATTGTAGTTGCTTGCAAACTCATAAAATCTAGTAACTGAAACTGTTCTAAAGAGTTGTTTTTAACAATGTAGTTTACAGGAGCAACTACCATTTTAGGTTGTTTTTGTTCTATGAAACTGCTAAAAGTTTTTAACCATTTGTTGGGTAAAACACAGTCTGCATCCGTAGTAATAATCCAGTTATTTTTAGCAATTGCTATTGCCGAGGTAATAGCATCCTTTTTTGGTGAATTAGAAACGCGCTTGTTTTTAAGAATCGTATAATCAATTTCTATTTCTTTTAAAGTGTTAGAAATGATGTTGGTAGAATTATCTGAGGAATCATCATCAATAAATAAAAACTCTACAAAGTCTAAATTGTAATTTAGTTCTAATATCGAATTTAATAATAAAGGCAATTTTTCAGCTTCATTTCGAAACGGAATAACAACTGTAAATTTGGTGAAAATCGTACTTTTATTAGTAAACTCTTTAACACTAACAAATCCTATTGTCAAAGCGATAATTAATATCGCATAAAGTAAATACAGAAAAAAAAGTAGATAAATCATGCTTGTTGTTTAGTGCTAAATGTAATTACAAAATAACTACCAACAATAGAAGGTAAAACAAAATTAAGAAGCCACATTAATGTTGTTATACTTAAGATTGCTATTGAGTTTACACCTAAAATTTCAAAAATAAATAAGGCGACTGAACCTTTTAAAACCGCATCAAAAATTGATAACATTGGTATAAAAGAACTTAATAAATACATAGAACTAATGGCGGTAATAGCTTCAATATAGGTGATGTTCGTTTTAAAAATTATCAATAAAAAATAAAATTGATGAGAAAAAATAAGATATCTAAAAAATGAATACAGAGCTATTTTTAGATGTGTTTTTGTTTTGATTTTTACAATTCCATTTCTGAAAATTTCTAATTTAGAAAGTAACAGTTTCCATAGAACTATTATTAAAATACAAGAAGCACAGGTTAAAATTAAAACGTTATAAAAATTAGAAAGATCGAAGTTTATTGGGTAGTTTTTGTAAAAATATATGAAACCTAAAAAACCAAAAAACACTGTTGCTACTAATTGATGTAAATTACCAATTAGGTTTAAATGCATTATTTGTATGCTGTTTTTCTTTTTAAAATACAATGCTTTTGCACCATATTCTCCAATTCTATTAGGTGTTATCAAAGAAGCTGTAAGAGATGCTAAAGATTGTTTTGTGGCAGTAAATATGCTAATTTTTTTCAATTCTTTAACAAGTGTTTTCCATTTTAAAATTTCTAAAAACCAGTTGCTAAAAGTAAATATTAGTAAAAAGCTGCAATTTTTTAACGAAAATACTTTAGATTGACTTAAAACGTTTTTAAAATCATTTAAAGATAATAACTTATTGTTATTTAATTTTTGCCAAATAAAATAAGCACAAACAAATACAATCGTTAGTTTTATGAGCAACCAAAAGATTTGTTTAGATTTGTGTGTTTGCGAATATTTCATTGTTTTGCAAAGTAATAAATAATCATCATTAAGTTTAATGATAAATTCAAAAAACAATTTTCGCCTTTGGCTACAGAAAAAATAATTTTAGGAATCGATCCCGGAACAACAATTATGGGTTTTGGTGTTATAAAAGTGGTTGGTAAAAAAATGGAATTTGTTCAAATGAACGAATTACTATTAAAAAAATACGATGATCATTATTTAAAATTAAAGCTAATATTTGAGAGAACAATAGAACTTATTGACACATACAATCCTGATGAGATTGCTATTGAAGCTCCTTTTTTTGGTAAAAACGTACAATCGATGTTAAAGTTAGGTAGAGCGCAAGGCGTTGCAATGGCTGCGGGTTTATCAAGAGAAATACCGATTACCGAATACTTACCAAAGAAAATAAAAATGGCAGTTACAGGTAGCGGAAGTGCAAGTAAAGAGCAAGTGGCTCTAATGCTAAAATCGCTTTTAAATTTAAAAACCTTGCCAAAAAACTTAGATGCAACAGATGGTTTGGCTGCAGCAGTTTGCCATTTTTATAATTCTGGCAGAGTAGTAGGTGGGAAAAATTATACAGGTTGGGCAAGTTTTGTAAAGCAAAACGAAAAGAGAGTTAAAAAGTAATGGCAGGAATATACATTCACATACCATTTTGTAAACAAGCATGTTTTTATTGCGATTTTCATTTTTCTACTTCTTTAAAGAAAAAGGAAGAAATGTTGCATTGCTTAAAAAAAGAAATTGCATTAAGAAAAGAAGAATTAAAAGGTGAAAAAGTTGAAACTATTTATTTCGGTGGCGGTACTCCGTCTGTTTTAAATACATCAGAAATAAATAATTTGATAGCTACTGTATATCATCATTTTGATGTTGTAGAAAACCCCGAAGTTACTTTAGAGGCAAATCCTGATGATTTATCCGAAGAAAAAATAATAGAACTTTCTAAAACAGTAATCAATAGATTAAGTATTGGTGTACAATCTTTTTTTGAGAAAGATTTAAAATTGATGAATCGCGCACACAATGCATCCGAAGCAAAAAAATGTTTAGAAATTGCTAAACAGTATTTCGATAATATTTCGGTTGATTTAATCTACGGAATTCCTGATTGTTCAAATAAAGAATGGGAAGAAAATATAAAAACAGCTTTAGATTTTGGTATTCCGCACATATCTAGTTATGCGCTTACAGTAGAGCCTAAAACGGCTTTAGAATCATTAATCTCAAAAGGGAAAATTAAAAATGTTGATGATGTTAAGGCAGAAGAGCAGTTTCAAATATTAACCAAAACATTAAAAAAAGAAGGGTTTATACATTATGAATTGTCTAATTTTGGAAAAGAAAACTATTTTAGTAAAAATAATTCTTCTTATTGGTTAGGTAAATCTTATTTGGGTATTGGGCCATCTGCACATTCTTTTAATGGTATACAAAGAAGTTGGAATGTTAGAAATAATACGCACTTCATAAAAACAATTTTAGAGGATAAATTACCAATCGAAAGGGAAACTCTTTCTAAAACAGATAGATACAATGAGTATGTGATGACAGGTTTACGAACCGTTTGGGGTGTGTCTTTAGAAAAAATTAAAAATGATTTTGGAGAAGATTTTTTAAATTATTTAGAAAAATTATCTAATAGATTTATAATAGAAGATTTATTGTATATTGAAAATAAAACCTTAAAAACTACGCAAAAAGGAAAGTTTTTAGCCGATGGAATTGCATCTGATTTGTTTAAATTAAATTGAGGTTTAAAAATAGTAAAGTAAAAAATGAAAGCAACTATAGAATATAATTCAAGAAAAATAGAAGTAAATATATCTAATCCTATAGATATTTCAATTCCTATAGATCCATCAAAAAAAAATGTAAATGCTTGGTATTTAGAGGAGCCTAAAATTACTGCAGAAAAAATAGGCGAAGAAACAATAAAGGTATCAGAAGGTGCTGTTGTAAATTTTAATAGCATTCATTTCAATCCGCACTCTCATATTACACACACAGAATGTGTAGGTCATATTACAGAACAAGTACACTCTGTAAACAAAAACTTAAAGTATTTTATATTTTTAGCAGAGGTTGTTACAATTGCACCGTTGTTTCATAATGGAGATTTTATGATAGGAGTAAAGCAATTAAAAACAGCTTTAAAAAATAAGAAACGAGACGCTATTGTAATTAGAACTTTGCCTAATTTAGATGATAAAAAGAGTATGCAGTATTCAAATACAAATCCTACTTATTTGTCTGAAAAAGCCGCAATTTATCTAAGAGAAAAAGGGATAAAACATTTATTGATAGATTTGCCATCTGTTGATAAAGAAAATGATAATGGTAAATTGTTATCTCATAATGCTTTTTGGAATACTGCAGGCGAAATTAGAATGGATGCAACAATTACAGAATTTATTTATGTGCCAAATGATGTAGAAGATGGCGAGTATTTATTAAACCTAATGATTGCTCCGTTTGAAAATGATGCAACACCAAGTAAACCTGTTTTGTATAAAATTATTAAATAGAAATTTTTAAAAAAACCTTTTTAATTCGAACTTAAAAAGGTTTTTTTATTGATTATAAAAACGTTAAAACCACTTTTTTCGTTTAAAATACCAAACAGAAGCAATGGTAACCAGTACCATTATTCCTAATAAAATAAAATAACCATATTTAAATTTTAGTTCTGGTATGTATTCGAAATTCATACCGTAAATTCCTGCTAAAAAAGTAAGCGGAATAAATATTACAGATAAAATTGTAAGCGTTTTCATTACTTCATTTAATCGATGTCCTTGAATACTAAATATTAAGTTGATCTTACTTTCTAACTCTTGCAATTCGAAATCGATATTCGAAATTAAGTTATTTGTTTGTTCTTTTAATTCACTAAAATATTTTACTTCAAAACCATCAATTTCAATTTTTTCTAACTTTACAATTGTGTCTTTTAAACTCATTGTAGCTTTCTTAAAATTAAAAAGTTCTTGTTTTCTTTTTTCTACTAAAGAAGTAAATTCTGGTGTAGGTTTTATGTTGGTAGAATTTAGTTTATCTGCACTTAAAACAGCATTTTCCTCATACGTGTCTTGGTAATTGTCTATAATCGATTCTAAAAGTAAGAACAACAAATAATCGGCTCTTTTCTTTCTAACAATTCCTTTGTTACCTTCTAATCGCTCACGAATCCAATTAAAATAATCGCCATGTTTTTCTTGAATAGACCATAAAAAATCTGCAGAAACAATAAAAATCATTTGCTCAGACTCTAATTTTCTGCTTTCTGTAATTAAAACACGTGTTGTTATAAATAGTAAATTATCTAATAAAATTACTTTGTTTGGATGATTTTCATCACTTAATAATTTTATCAAAAAATCATCTAAATTATTCTCGTAAATTACTTTTTTATATTCCTCTTGAAACTTAATTCCGTAGGTATTTAGCCATTCTATAGTTTCTGTTCCTTGCGAAAGTTTTATTTGAGAAATTGCAGAAAAATTATTTTTCTCGTAATTTTTATGAGAATAACTAATGATAGAGGTGTTGTCTAAAAAAACATTTTCCATTTAAATATTAATTGTAAATTTGGTAGATAAAGATACTTTTTAAATTGATAAAAATAACTTTAAAACCTAATAGTTTATGCATATAGAGCAACTACGAGATTTTTGCATGTCAAAAAAAGGAGTAACAGAACACTTTCCTTTTGATGATGTTACTTTGGTATTTAAAGTAATGAATAAAATGTTTTTACTAACAAGTTTAAATAATTGGGAAAAAGGTGAAGAGAAAATGAACGTAAAGTGCAATCCAGAAAAAGCATTGGAGTTAAGGGGTAATTACGAAGGAATTAATCCTGGTTTTCACATGAATAAAAAACATTGGAATACGGTACTTATAAATAATAGCGATGTTTCTGATGATTTGGCGAAAGATTTAATCAATCATTCTTACGATTTAGTAATTAGCGGTTTGACTAAAAAACTTCAAAAAGAATTGAAATTGTTGTAGTATTATAAATTTATAATCATTGATGAAAAAGCAAGAATTAAGAGCAATTTATAAGCAAAAAAGAAAAGATTTATCTGTTAGTCAAATTGAAGAATTTCAGGATAATATTTATCAGCAAATTTATAATTTAGATTTTAGTGGTGTTAAAGTTGCGCACTTATTTTTATCACTTACAAAGTTTAAAGAAATCGATACGCAACCAATTATTAATTTTTTAAGAAAACTTAATATTAAAATTGTTGTTAGTAAATCAAATCTTAAAAACAATACGCTTTCTCATTATTATTTAGAAGAAGAAACGGTTTTAGAATTGAATAAATTCGGAGTTCCAGAACCTGTGAATGCTGTTAAAGTAGATGAGCAGAAGTTCGACTTAATTTTTGTGCCAATGCTTATTTCGGACGAGTTAAATTACAGAGTTGGTTACGGTAAAGGTTTTTACGACCGCTTTTTATTAAAGTGTAAAGAAGACGCTAAATTTATAGGATTAAACTTTTTTAAACCAATTTATCAAATAGAAGATTCTAACGATTTTGATGTTCCTTTACATCAAGTAATCTATCCTAAATAAAGTTTAAATCGGCTTTAATTCTTTGTAAATTTGTAAAAATAATTTTGAAGATGATTGTACAAGGAAATATAGTTGATATACAAAACAAGGCGATTTACAAAGGAGAAGTAGAGGTTAAAGATGGTAAAATTATAGCTGTAAGAGCGGCAGATCATTCTGTAGAAAATTATATTTTACCAGGTTTTGTAGATGCACATATTCACATAGAAAGTTCTATGTTGGTTCCTTCAGAATTTGCAAAAATCGCAGTAAAACATGGTACAGTTGCAACAGTTTCAGATCCACATGAAATTGCAAATGTTTTAGGTGTAAAAGGTGTCGATTTTATGATCGAAAACGGTAAAAAAGTACCTTTAAAATTTAATTTTGGCGCACCAAGTTGTGTGCCTGCAACATCTTTTGAAAGTGCTGGCGCAATTATAGATTCTGATGATATTAAACAGATGATGCAAAATCCAGACATTAAATACCTTGCGGAAATGATGAATTATCCCGGAGTTTTATTTGATGATGAAGAGGTTTTAAAGAAAATACAACATGCAAAAGATAACAATAAGCCAATCGATGGTCATGCGCCGGGTTTAAGAGGACAAGATGTAAGTAAATATATTGCAGCGGGCATTTCTACAGATCACGAATGTTTTACTTTTGAAGAAGCTCAAGAAAAACTTCAAAAAGGAATGAAAGTGATTATTAGAGAAGGTTCGGCAGCTAAAAATTTTGAAGCTTTAATTGATTTGTTGCCCGAATATTTTGAAAATATGATGTTTTGTTCTGATGACAAGCATCCAGATGATTTGTTATTGGGTCATATCAATCAACTTTGTGAAAGAGCTGTAGCAAAAGGTGTCGATGTGTTTAAAGTTTTACAAGCTGCTTGTATTAATCCTGTAAAGCATTATAAATTAGATGTTGGTCTTTTGCAAAAAGATGATTTTGCAGATTTTATTGTTGTTGATAGTTTAGAAAAATTCAATGTTTTAGAAACTTATATCAACGGAGAATTAATTGCTAAAAACGGTAAAAGTTTTATTGATGCTGTTCCTTTTGAAGTTTTAAACAACTTTAATACAGAAAAGAAAAAAGTTTCGGATTTTAGATTTGAATCATCTGCAAAGAAAATAAATGTTATAAAGGCTTTAGATGGTGAATTGGTTACCAATAAAATTGAATCTGAATCTTTAATAGAAAACGGAAATTTAATTTCTAATACAAATACAGATATTTTAAAAATGACTGTTGTAAATAGGTATAAAAATGATGTGCCTGCAATTGCATTTATTAAAAATTTCGGAATCAAAGAAGGTGCGATAGCTAGTTCTGTTGGGCACGATTCTCATAATATTATTGCTGTTGGTGCAACAGATGAAGCTATTGCAAAGGCTGTAAACTTAATTATAGAGAATAAAGGTGGCATTTGTGCAGTAACTGCAACAAAAGAAGAAATAGTTTCTTTACCTGTAGCAGGTATTATGTCTGATAAATCTGCAGAAGAAATAGGTAAATCTTACGCAGCTTTAGATGCGATGGCAAAAGATATGGGCAGTAAATTAAGAGCGCCTTATATGAGTTTGTCTTTTATGGCGTTGTTGGTAATTCCTGCTTTAAAATTGTCTGATAAAGGTTTGTTTGATGGTACTAGTTTTAAGTTTACTTCTGTAGAGGTAGCGTAATATTTTTATTCGTTACAAGCATTCCAAATTACATCTTTGGGTGTTGGCGCAGTTATTTTAATTTCTTCTTTAGAAACTGGGTGAATAAAGTTTATTTTTCTAGCGTGTAGGCTAATGCTTCCATCTTTATTAGATCTAGGAAAACCGTATTTTAAATCGCCTTTTATTGGTGATCCTATATTAGAAAGTTGTGTTCTAATTTGGTGATGCCTACCTGTTTCTAAATCAATTTCTAGAAGTGTGTAGTTTTCTAGTTTCTGAATAACTTTATAGTGTAATGTTGCTTTTTTACTTCCGTCAATTTCCTTTTTGTAAACAAAAGATTTATTTTTTTTAGGATCTTTTTTTAGAAAATTTGTAAGCGTATCTCTTTCTTTTTTGGGTTTGTTTTTAACTAAAGCCCAATAAGTTTTGTTAATAGTTTTGTCTCTTAACATCTTGTTTAAGCGTTCTAAAGCTTTAGATGTTCTTGCAAAAATAACAATACCAGATGTTGGTCTATCTAATCGGTGTACAGTACCAATAAATACATTGCCAGGTTTGTTATATTTAACTTTTACATATTCTTTTACAACTTCATTTAAAGGTTTGTCTCCGGTTTTATCACCTTGTGTAATATCGCCAGCTCTTTTATTTACAATTATTAAATGATTGTCTTCAAATAATACTTGTAAATTCTCTTTAGTAGATTGCATTGTAAATTTGTAGAAGTAATTTATTTAAAATCTTTAGCAACGTCTTGGTTTACGCCATCAATAAAATCTAAAAATTCTTTTCTACCAAGACTAGTAGAAGAAGAAGTTAGAAAAGATGTTGGTAAAGTTTCCCAATGTTGTAGTAATTTTTTCTTGTAAGATGTTATTTGTTTATTAAGTTTAGAACTACTTAATTTATCTGCTTTTGTAAAAACAATACAAAACGGAATTTGATTTTCACCTAAAAACTGCATAAAGTCTAAATCGATTTTTTGCGGATCGTGTCTAGAATCTATCAAAACGAAAGTACAAACTAGTTGTTCTCTTTCTTTAAAGTAATTCTCTATAAAATATTGAAAGATTACTCTTTTTTTCTTAGAAATTTGGGCATATCCATAACCGGGTAAATCAACTAAAAACCACTCGTTATTAATCTTAAAGTGATTAATAAGTTGTGTTTTTCCTGGTTTTCCCGAAGTTTTAGCTAAATCTTTACGCTCCATTAACATGTTAATTAATGAAGATTTACCCACGTTAGATCGACCTATAAAAGCATATTCTGGTATTCTGTCTTTTGGCGCATTGGTAACATTACTGTTACTCATTACAAAATCTGCAGACTTAATTTTCATGATTTATATATTTCTGTCGGTTAACCATTTAGATAATACAGAATTAAATTCTTCTGGTCTTTCCATCATTGCTGCATGCCCGCATTTATCAATCCAAAATAAATCAGAATCTGGTAAAAGTTTATGAAAATCTTCAGCAACTTTTGGTGGAGTTACAGAGTCTTGTTTTCCCCAGATTAAACAAGTAGGTTGTTTCATGTCTGGTAAATCATTTGCCATATTATGTCTTATGGCACTTTTAGCAATAGCCAAAGTTCTTATTACAGAGTTTCTATCGTTTACAATTTTAAAAACATCGTCTACTAGTTCTTTTGTTGCAATTGCAGGATCGTAAAAAACATCTTTTGTTTTTTCTTCTATAAACTCATAGTTTCCTCGCTTCGGAAAACTGTCTCCCATTGCTTTTTCATACAATCCAGAGCTTCCTGTTAAAACTAAAGCACTAACTTTATCTTGGTAATGTTTTGTAAAATACAAACCTATGTGTCCGCCTAAAGAATTTCCTAATAGAATAGCATTGTCTATTCCTTTAAAATCCATAAAATCTTTTAAAAAACTAGATAAGTTTTTAACATTCGTTTTTATTAGAGGTAAAGAGTATAGAGGTAATTCCGGAATCAAAACTTTATAGCCGTTGCTAGAAAAATGATTAAAGGTAGCGCCAAAATTACTCAAGGCTCCCATAAGTCCGTGTAAAACAATAATTGCAGGTCCTTCTCCTGCTTCTGCATATGTAAATTTCCCTTCGGTTTTTAACTGTTCAGTCATCATTCAATTCGTTTTACTTAATCGCAAATGTAATTCTTTTTTATAACATAAAAATTCTTTTTCTAATTGTCTCAATTTCAATTTTTAAGATGTGATAGACCATTTTTTAATGGTGAAAACCAATTATTTATTAACAATGTGGTAAAAAGTGGTAAAAAGTGGTAAAATTTATATATTTTTGATATCTGTAAAACGATATTCTTATTTGTGATAAATCTAATTGGTACATACGAATGTAAGGCAGATGCTAAAGGTAGAGTGATGTTCTCATCAGCTCTAAAGAAGCAGTTGCAACCAATTTTAAATGAGGGGTTTGTCATAAAAAGGGCTGTTTTTCAGCCGTGTTTAGAATTGTATTCTATGGAAGAATGGAATAAAATGATGAGCAAACTTAATAAACTGAACAAGTTTGTTAAAAAGAATAATGATTTTATTAGAAGGTTTACAGCGGGTGTTAAAATTGTAGAATTTGATGCTGCTGGTAGGGTTTTAATTCCTAAAGATTTATGTGAATTTGCAAGTATTAAGAAACAAGTTGTGTTGTCTTCTGCTGTGAATATAATAGAGATTTGGGATAAGGATAATTATGAGAAAGCTATTGATGATGCTGCTTTAGATTTTGCAGATTTAGCTGAAGAGGTAATGGGAAATACAGAATTTGATGAATTATCATAGTCCGGTTTTATTAAAAGAAAGTGTAGATGCTCTTGCGATTAAGCAAGACGGAGTGTATGTGGATGTAACTTTTGGAGGTGGTGGACACTCAAGAGAAATTTTAAATCGATTAGGTGAAGATGGTAGATTGTTTGGTTTTGATCAAGATCCAGATGCTTTAGAAAATGTTATTGATGATCCTCGGTTTACATTAATACCAGAAAACTTTAGATACATTTCTAGATTTTTAAGGTTTCATGGAGTTAGAAAGGTTGATGGTGTTTTAGCTGATTTAGGTGTTTCTTCTCATCAATTTGATGAAGCAGAAAGAGGGTTTTCGATTCGTTTCGATGGAGATTTGGATATGAGAATGAATCAGAAATCTAAAATTTCAGCAAAAGAAATTATTGCAAATTATTCTGAAGAAAAACTTGCAGAAATATTGTTTTTGTATGGTGAGTTAAGAAACTCTAGAAATATAGCAAAAACGATTGTAGAGAAAAGAGAGCAAGAGAAGATAGAAACTAGTTTTCAGTTAAAAGAAGCTTTGCAAAGATTTTTGCCTAAAGCGAAAGAACATAAAATTTTAGCTCAAATATTTCAGGCAATTAGAATTGAGGTAAATGAGGAATTGGATGTTTTAAAAGAATTTTTACAACAAATGCCAAGTCTATTAAAAGAAGAAGGGCGATTGAGTGTGATCTCATATCATTCTTTAGAAGATAGATTGGTAAAAAGATTTATAAGAACAGGATTATTTAGTGGCGAGCCCGAAAAAGATTTTTTTGGAAACACAAGTGAACCTTTGCAGAAAGTCGGGAAGTTGATAGTACCTACCCCACAGGAAATTAACACAAATAATAGGGCTCGCAGCGCTAAATTAAGAATTGCAACAATAAAAAAGTAGAATGTCTAAGGTTAAAAAAAATGTATACGGTTTTTTACGAGGAAGTTTCCTTACCGATGAATCTGCATTTAAAAATTGGCGCATTATCATTTTTGTAGTTGTGTTGTTATTGGTAATGATATCTAGCTCGCATAAGGCAGATAAAAAAGTAATAGAGATTTCTAACCTTAATAAGTTAAAAAGAGAGTTAAGGGCAGAATATGTAGATACAGGTACGATTTTGATGAGAATGAAAATGGAATCTAGTATCAGAGAAAAAGCAAAAAGTAGAGGTTTAGAGCCTTCTAAAACTCCTCCGAAGAAAATAAAAGTAACTTATAAAAACGATTAAAATTGGCAACACATAAAAAAAGCATTCTTACTAGGTTTTACATGGTGGCTGCTTTTATGACCGTGTTTTTGCTTGCTATAATTGTTCGGGTTATTAATCTTCAATATGTTCAAGGAGATAAGTACAGAGAGTTAGCAACAGAATTAACAGTAAGGCAAGATACTATATACGCAAATAAAGGTAACGTGTATGCGGCAGATGGTAATTTGTTGGCAACGTCTATGTCTAAGTTTAATATTTATATGGACTTGGTTACTGTAAATAGTGATGTTTTTGAAGATAATATTGTAGCGCTTTCTAAAGAGCTTTCTAAAATGTTAGGTAAGTCAGTTGCGTATCATCAAAAAAGATTAAGAGCTGCAAAAAACAAGAAAAGAAGATATTATCTAATTGCTAGAAATATTGGGTATACCGATTATTTGAAGATGAAAAAATTTCCAATTTTTAACTTGGGGGTTTATAGAGGTGGTTTTATTGCAAAACATAGAACAGAAAGAGAGCATCCAATTGGTAAAATTGCAGAAAGAACAATTGGTTATGATGATTTTAGAGGAGAAGCTGGTATAGAAGGTGCTTTTGCAGATTACATGCAAGGTGAAAACGGTTTAAGATGGGAGCAAAAAATTGCAAAGAATCAATGGAAACCAATTACAGATTATAATGAAAAAGAGCCAATAGATGGTCATGATATAATTACTACAATAGATGTTAATATTCAAGATATTACTCATCATGCGTTGTTAAGAAGGTTAGAGTATTTTGAAGCTGATCATGGATGTGCTGTGGTTATGGAAACAGCAACAGGAGAAATTAAAGCTATTTCTAACTTAGGTAGAACTAAAAAGGGGAAATATTACGAGAAAAGAAATTATGCTGTTTGGGAAAGTCACGAACCAGGTTCTACTTTTAAATTGGCAAGTTTAATGGCTGCTTTAGATGATAAGGTGATAGATACATCTACAGTTGTCGATACAGAAAAAGGAAGAATATTTATACATGGTTCTAAGGTAGAAGATTCTCATAGAGGTGGTTATGGTAAAATTTCTGCCGGAAGAGTTTTTGAGGTTTCTTCTAATGTTGGTATTGTTAAGTTAATAAGAAAGCATTACGATAAAAAACCAGAGAAGTTTATAGAAAAACTAGATACATATGGTTTTACAAAACCAATTGGTTTTCAAATTAAAGGAGAAGGTGTTCCTGTGGTGCCAAAGCCATCAGATAAAAGATGGAATAAAATTTCTTTAGAATGGATGTCTTGGGGTTATGGTATTTCTGTAACGCCAATGCAAACGCTTATGTTTTACAATGCGGTGGCAAATAACGGCGTAATGGTAAAGCCAAGGTTTATTAAAGAATTAAGAAGGCAAGATAAGACAGAAAAGGTTTTTGAAACCGAAGTTTTAAATTCTAAAATTGCTTCTGATGAAACGCTAAGTAAAATTAGAAAAGTAATGGAAAATGTTGTAGAAAAAGGAACGGCAAAAAACATTTATTCGTCTAATTTTTCTATGGCAGGAAAAACAGGAACGGCAAAAAAATATTTACCAAGACATAAAGATGAGAATGGTAAAACAGTAGCTGCCGGATATTCTAATAAGCATTATGTGGCATCGTTTGCTGGATTTTTTCCGGCAGATAACCCAAAGTATTCTTGTATTGTAGTGGTACATGATCCGAAGAAAGAAAAAGGATATTACGGAGCTACGGTTGCAGGACCAGTTTTTAAAGAAATTGCTCAGAAAATTTATACAACAACGCCAATAGATAATCAGTCTGTAGATGATGATGTTAAATTTGATGAAATAGAAAAATCGTATGCTAAATATGATAATTCGTTAGCTAAAAACTATACTAAAATTCCGAATGTGAAAGGAATGTCTGGTATGGATGCGCTTTCATTATTAGAAAATATTGGATTGACAGTAAAAATTTCTGGAGTTGGTAGAGTAACATACCAATCTTTAAAAAAAGGACAAAAGTTAGTAAAGGGGCAAACAATCATATTAAAACTCTCATAAACTGAAAAATTTAAAAGACATATTATATAAGGTTTCCATAGAGGAGGTTTCAGGTTCAACAAATGTTGATGTAAATGCTGTTGTTTTTGATTCTAGAAATATTGTAAAAAACGATGTTTTTGTTGCTTTTAAAGGTGTTTCTGTAGATGGTCATTTATTTATAGAGAAGGCAATTGCTTTAGGTGCAACTGTAATTGTTTGTCAAGAATTTCCATCAGAAATAATTGAAGGAATTACATACGTAAAAGTCGTTGATACAAATGTTGCTTTAGCGATAATAGCATCGAATTATTATGACAATCCGTCTTCTAAATTACCATTAATCGGTGTAACGGGTACAAATGGTAAAACAACCATTGCAACATTATTGTATCAATTATTTAAAAAAGCGGGTTACAAAGTTGGTTTATTGTCTACTGTAAAAGTTTTAGTAGATAATGAGGAGTTTAAAGCAACGCATACAACACCAGATTCGGTTGCAATAAATAGTTATTTAGATAAAATGGTAGAAGCTGGTGTTGATTTCTGTTTTATGGAAGTGAGTTCTCATGGAATTCATCAAAAAAGAACAGAAGGTTTAGTTTTTGCTGGCGGAATTTTTACAAATCTTTCTCATGATCATTTAGATTACCATGAAACATTTGCAGAATATAGAAATGTGAAAAAAGAATTTTTTGATGCTTTGCCTAAAAATGCATTTGCATTAACAAATTTAGATGATAAAAATGGTAGTTACATGTTGCAAAATACACGAGCTGCTAAAAAAACCTATGCTTTAAAAACAATTGCAGATTTTAAAGCTAAAATTTTAGAAAAGCAATTGTCTGGTACTTTAATTACTGTTGATGGTGTTGAAGTTTGGACGAAGCTAATTGGTGTTTTTAATATTTACAACCTTACTGCAATAATTGCGACTGCAGAATTATTAGGCTTAGAAAAGTTAGAAGTTTTAACTATCGTGAGCCAGTTAGAAAGTGTAAGTGGTCGTTTTGAATATGTAGTTTCTAAAGATGGCGTTACGGCAATTGTAGATTATGCACACACGCCAGATGCTTTAAAGAATGTTTTAGAAACTATTAATGATATTAGAACTGGTAACGAGCAAGTAATTACGGTTGTTGGTTGTGGTGGAGATAGAGATAAAACTAAAAGACCTAAAATGGCTAACATAGCTGCTCAATTAAGTAATCAAGTAGTTTTTACATCAGATAATCCCAGAACAGAAAATCCGCAAACTATTTTAGAAGAAATGGAAGTCGGAGTTTCATCAGAAAATTACAGAAAAACATTAACAGTTTTAGATAGGAAGCAAGCAATTAAAACTGCATGTAAGTTTTCTAATGCTGGTGACATCATATTAATCGCAGGAAAAGGACATGAAAATTATCAAGAAATAAATGGTATTCGTACTCATTTTGATGATTTAGAAGAGGTTAAAAACTGTTTCAATCAACTTAACAATTTATAAGAATGCTGTATTATTTATTTCAATATTTAGAAAGTCATTTTAGTTTTCCTGGAGCTAGTGTGTTTCAGTTTATAACATTTAGAGCTGCAGCAGCTTTTATTTTGTCATTAGTAATATCTACGGTTTACGGTAAAAGAATAATAAAGTTTTTACAAAAGCAACAGGTAGGAGAGTCTATTAGAGATTTAGGTTTAGAAGGGCAAGTGCAAAAGGCAGGAACACCAACTATGGGAGGTGTTATTATAATTTTTGCCACTCTAATTCCGGCAATTTTATTAGCCAAGTTAGATAATGTTTACATCGTTATTTTATTAATCACTACGGTTTGGATGGGGTTAATAGGATTTGTAGACGATTATATAAAAGTATTTAAAAAAGATAAAGCAGGTTTAAAAGGGAAATTTAAAGTTTTAGGTCAAGTTGGTTTAGGTGTAATTGTAGGTTCTATGTTATACTTTCATGATGATGTAACTATAAAAGAACAATTGCCTGTAGAGCAACAAGTATTGCAAGCAAACGGAAAAATTAAAGTTTTTGGTGAAGCGCATAAGTCAACAAAAACTACGGTTCCGTTTATGAAAAATAATGAATTAGAGTATTCAAAGGCTTTATCGTTTTTGGGTGAAGGTTTTGAAAAATACGGTTGGATAGTTTTCATTTTTATTACGGTTTTTATTGTAACAGGAATTTCTAACGGAGCAAATTTAACAGACGGAATTGATGGTTTGGCTGCGGGTTCGTCTGCAATAATGGTAGTAACCCTTGCTGTTTTTGCATGGGTTTCTGGTAACATAATTTTTGCCGATTATCTAGATGTAATGTATATACCCAATTCTGGAGAAATGACCGTTTTTATACTTGCTTTTGCAGGAGCTTTAATTGGGTTTTTATGGTACAATACGTATCCGGCACAAGTTTTTATGGGTGATACAGGTAGTTTAACAATCGGAGGGATTATAGCAGTTATAGCAATTGCAATTCGAAAAGAATTATTGTTGCCAATACTAGCCGGAATTTTTGTAATCGAAAATTTGTCTGTGATTATGCAGGTTTCTTGGTTTAAATACACAAGAAAAAAATACGGAGAAGGAAGAAGAATTTTTAAAATGTCGCCATTGCATCATCATTATCAAAAATTAAACTATCACGAGAGTAAAATTGTTGTGCGTTTTTGGGTAATAGGTATTCTGTTAGCTGTTTTTACAATTGTAACCTTAAAGTTAAGATAGTTGTGAAAAAGTTAGTAATTCTTGGTGCAGGAGAAAGTGGAGTAGGAACAGCTCTTTTAGGAAAACAAAAAGGTTTTGAAGCTTTTGTTTCTGATAAAGGTGTAATTGCTAAAAAATATAAAGAAGTTCTTTTAAATAATAACATAGTTTTTGAGGAAGGGAAACACACTGAAAGTGAATTGCTAAATGCAGATTTAGTAATGAAGAGCCCTGGAATTCCTGATACTGTTCCTTTGATTTTAAAGTTGAAAGAATTGGGTGTTAAAGTGATATCAGAAATTGAGTTTGCTGCAAAATATACCAATGCAAATATTATTGGTATTACAGGATCTAATGGGAAAACTACCACAACATTATTAACGCATCATATTTTAAAAAGTGCGAATTTAAATGTTGGTGTAGCAGGTAATATTGGCGATAGTTTTGCACAGCAAGTAGCAGAAGAAAATTTTGATAATTACGTGTTAGAATTAAGTAGCTTTCAGTTAGATGGTATAGAAGATTTTAATAGTCACATTGCTATTCTAACGAATATTACACCAGATCATTTAGATCGATATAATAATAATTTTAGTGAATATGTAGCATCGAAATTTAGAATCACTAAAAATCAAAAAAGTACCGATTATTTAATATATGATGCAGATGATGCAACTATAAATAATTGGTTAGAAAACAATAAAACATCAGCAAAATTAGTGCCATTTTCTCTAGAAAAAGAATTAGAGTTTGGTGCGTTTGTGAAAAATAATAACATAACGATTAATATAAATAAAGACACATTTAATATGCCTATATCATCTTTATCAGTAAAAGGAAAACATAACGTTAAAAATGCAATGGCAGCAACAATGGCTGCGCAATTATTAAATGCAAGAAAGCAGGCGATAAAAGAAAGTTTAGAAGATTTTGAAGGTGTAGAGCATCGTTTAGAAAATGTAGCTAAAATAGAAGGCGTAGAATATATAAACGATTCTAAGGCTACAAATGTAAATGCAACATTTTATGCTTTAGAATGCATGAATAAACAAACTGTTTGGATAGTTGGTGGTGTAGATAAAGGAAACGATTATAACGATCTTTTGCCATTGGTAAGAGAAAAAGTAAAGGCTATTGTTTGTTTAGGTATTGATAACGAAAAAATAAAAAACACATTCGAAAATGTTGTAGATATTGTGGTTGAAACTGCTGGAGCAGAAGAAGCTGTAAAAGTAGCGCATAAATTATCTGAAAAAGGCGACACCGTTTTATTATCGCCTGCGTGTGCAAGTTTCGATTTGTTTGAAAATTACGAAGACAGAGGAAGAAAATTTAAAAAAGCAGTAAGAAGTTTATAAGATTTAGGATTAAAAATGAAAGCAGTTTTTCAACATATAAAAGGAGATAAAACCATTTGGGCTATTGTAGCTGTTTTGGCAATATTCTCTTTTATGCCAGTTTATAGTGCAAGTACAAACTTGGTTTATGTTGTTGGTTCTGGTTCTACTCTTGGGTATCTAGTAAAACACATGGTTTTATTAATTATGGGATTTGCTATCATTTACGGAGTTCATAAAATACCATATCGATATTTTTCTGGCGGTTCTGTTTTAATGCTGCCAATTGTTATAATTCTTTTAATTTTTACGCTAGCACAAGGTACTACAATTGGTGGTGCAAATGCTAGTAGATGGATTCGTATACCATTTGTAGGTATTGGTTTTCAAACCTCTACTTTAGCAGGTTTGGTCTTAATGGTTTACGTTGCTAGATATTTAGCTAGAAACAAAGAAAAAGCTATTGTTTTTAAAGAGAGTATATTACAACTTTGGTTGCCTGTAAGTTTAGTGTTGCTACTTATTTTACCAGCAAACTTTTCTACAACGGCAATTATTTTTACAATGATTCTTATTATCGCCTTTGTTGGCGGATATCCGTTAAAGTATATCGGTTTTATTTTAGGTGCAGGAATTATAGCGTTGTCATTTTTTATTTTAATAGCAAAAGCTTTTCCAGATGCGATGCCAAACAGAGTGCAAACTTGGCAAAGTAGAATAGATAGTTTTTCGAGTTCAGAAGGTAAAGAAGCTTATCAAGTAGAAAAAGCTAAAATTGCAATAGCCACAGGTGGTCCTATTGGCGTTGGACCTGGTAAAAGTGTTCAGAAAAACTTTTTACCACAATCATCATCAGATTTTATATATGCAATAATTGTAGAAGAATATGGTTTAATTGGTGCAATTCTTGTAGTTTTTATATATTTTTTACTTCTTTTTAGAGTATTTGTTGTATTAAAAAAAACTACAACAATATTTGGTACATTATTGGTAATTGGAGTAGGTTTGCCAATTATTTTTCAGGCAACCATAAACATGGCGGTCGCAACCAATTTATTTCCGGTTACAGGACAAACTTTACCTTTAATTAGTAGTGGTGGTACATCTATTTGGATGACATGTTTTGCGCTCGGAATGATTTTAAGTGTTAGTGCTTCAAAAGAAGAAACAGAAGAAGATATTTTAGATGATAACCCTTTAGATATTTTGCATGAAACAATCGATTAACATACTTATTTCTGGCGGTGGAACTGGCGGACATATTTATCCGGCAATTGCTATTGCAAACGAATTAAAATTGCGTTATCCAGATGCTAATTTCTTGTTTGTTGGTGCAAAGGATAAAATGGAAATGGAAAAAGTGCCACAAGCGGGTTATGACATTAAAGGTCTGTGGATTTCTGGCGTACAAAGAAAGTTAACTTCAGATAATTTGTCGTTTCCGTTTAAGTTGATGAGTAGTTTATGGAATGCATCTAAAATAATAAAGAAATTTAAACCAGATGTAGCTATTGGAACTGGAGGTTTTGCAAGCGGACCAACATTAATTATGGCGGGTAAAAAGGGAATTCCGACATTGATACAAGAACAGAATTCTTATCCGGGAATTACCAATAAATTATTAAGTAAAAAAGCAGAAAAAATATGTGTTGCTTATGATAATTTAGAACGTTTTTTTCCGTTGAATAAAATTGTAAAAACAGGTAATCCTGTAAGACAAGATTTATTGTCTATTCATACAAAAAGAGAAGAAGGGCAAACGTTTTTTAAGTTAGATAAAAGTAAGAAAACAGTTTTTGTTTTAGGCGGAAGTTTAGGTGCAAGAAAAATTAACGAATTAATTGCAAGTAATTTAGATTTTTTTGAAAAACAAGACGTTCAATTGATTTGGCAATGTGGTAAATTATATTTTGAAGAGTATAAGAAATACAATCCTAAAGAGAATGTTCAAGTGCATCAATTTATAAATAAGATGGATTTTGGTTATGCTGCTGCAGATGTAATTATTTCTAGAGCAGGTGCAAGTTCTGTATCAGAATTATGTATTGTTGGGAAACCGGTAATATTTATTCCGTCTCCAAACGTAGCAGAAGATCATCAGACAAAAAATGCAAAGTCGATTGTAGACAAACAAGCGGCTTTAATGATAAAAGAAAGTAATTTAGATACATTTTCTGTTGTTTTTGAATCTTTAATGAAAGATACTAGTAAACAAGAAACTTTATCTAAAAATATAAAAGAATTGGCATTGCCAAGTGCAACAAAAAATATAGTTGACGAAATAGAAAAATTAATAGGATAGTGAATTTAGATACAATACATAACGTTTATTTTATTGGCATTGGCGGCATTGGTATGAGCGCTATTGCTCGATATTTTGCGGCGAATAATAAAGTAGTTGCAGGTTATGATAAAACACCATCTTTAATAACTAAATCTTTAGAAGAATTAAATGTTACAATTCATTTTGAAGATGCTGTAAAAAATATTCCTATTTCATTTTTAGATAAAGAAAAAACGTTGGTTGTTTATACACCTGCAATTCCTGCAGACCATAAAGAATTCAATTATTTTGTTAATAATAAATTTACAGTTCTTAAGAGAGCAGAAATTTTAGGTAAAATTACAGCAGCAACGTTTTGTTTGGCAGTTGCTGGTACACATGGTAAAACAACTACATCGTCTATTTTAGGGCATATTATGACTTCAGTTAATGCAACTTCGTTTTTAGGCGGAATTGCAGAAAATTATGATTCTAATTTAATTTTAGGTGGTGATAAAATAAGCGTTGTAGAAGCAGATGAATTTGATAGATCATTTTTAAAATTGAGTCCTAATATTGCATGTGTAACCTCTATGGATGCAGATCATTTGGATATTTATGAAAACCCGGAAGCATTAACAGAATCTTTTGTAGCTTTTTCTAATAAAGTTTCTGATAGCTTAATTGTTGCCAAAGGCTTGCCTTTAAAAGGTTTAACATATGCTATTGATGAAAAAGCAGATTATAAAGCTTACAACTTAAGAATCGATAACGGAAAATATGTTTTTGATGTACAAACACCGTCATCAGAAATAAAAGATATTCAGTTTTATTTACCTGGAAGACACAATGTAATGAATGCTTTGGCAGCTTTGGCAATGGCAGAAGTTTATGGCGTTTCTTTAGAAGAAATTAAAAAGGGGTTATTAACATTTAAAGGTGTACAAAGAAGATTTTCTTATAAAATTAATTCGGATAATTTAGTTTTAATAGACGATTATGCGCATCATCCAACAGAAATTAATGCAGTACATAATTCTGTTAGAGAAATGTATCCAGAAGAAAAAGTACTGGTTGTTTTTCAACCACATTTATTTTCTAGAACAAAAGATTTTGCAGACGATTTTGCAAATGCATTAAATAAGTTTGATGATATTTTATTGTTAGATATTTATCCGGCAAGAGAAACTCCTATTGCGGGCATCACATCCGATTGGTTATTGTCTAAAATCGAAAATAAGCAGAAAAAAAAGACCCAAAAAAATAATTTGTTAAAAGATATTAAAAATTCTGATGCTAAAATTATAGTAATGTTAGGTGCTGGTGATATAGGTGTTGTGATAAAAGAAGTAACAAACGAACTTTTAAAATGGAATGAAAATGAAATTTAAAAGAGTTTTAAAATATCTATTTTTTCTAACTATACTTGCTTTTTTAAGCTTTTTGTATAGTTTTACTTCGGTAAGAAATAGTAATAAAAAAATTAATAAAATCGAAGTGAAATTCGAAGAAGGAACTAATAATTTTTTAACGCATTCGATGGTTAATAAATTGTTAATACAAAATGATGCAACAGTTAAAAACCAAGCAAAATCTGTAATAGATTTATACAGATTAGAAAAGAACGTATCTAAAAATCCATATATTGAAAAAGCAGCAGTTTTTTTAACAATAGGAGGTGTGTTAAAATCTACCATAAAACAACGTACACCAGTAGCAAGAATTGTTTCTAAAAATGGTTCTTATTATATTGATAAACAAGGGGTAAAAGTACCACTCTCTAAGAATTATTCTGCAAGAGTTATGTTGGTTTCTGGCGTTGAAAATAAAGAAGATATTAACGTGGTTTTACCATTAATATCTTATATTTTAGAAGACAATTTTTTGCAAAAAGAAATTGTAGGAATAGAGAAATCTGACGATGGTTTGTATCAATTTGCCGTAAGAAGTGGCGATTATAAAATTGATTTTGGCAAATTAATCGATGTAAAGTTAAAATTTAACAAGTTAAAAGCGTTTTATAATACAACATATAAAGATAAAACGATTCAAGAATATAAAACAATTACTTTAAAATATCACAACCAAGTTGTGTGCACAAAATAAATCAAAATGGAAAATAATAAAATAGCTGTTGGTTTAGATATTGGTACCACCAAAATTGTTGCCATGATTGGTCGTAAAAACGAATACGATAAAATTGAAGTTGTTGGTATTGGAAAAGCAAAAAGTTTAGGTGTAAAACGTGGTGTTGTAAGTAATATTACACAAACAATACAGTCTATACAACAAGCCGTAGATGAGGCAGAAAGTGTTTCTGGTGTTAAGATAGATGAGGTTGTAGTTGGTATTGCAGGGCAACATATTAGAAGTTTGCATCATTCAGATTATATTACAAGAAATCATTCAGATGAAGTTATAGATGATTCTGATATTGAAGATTTAGTAAACCAAGTACATAAATTGGTTATGTTGCCAGGAGAAGAGATAATTCATGTTTTACCACAAGAATTTAAAGTTGATTCTCAGGCGGATATAAAAGAGCCAATAGGAATGTACGGCGGACGATTAGAAGCCAATTTCCATGTAGTTGTAGGCCAAGTTTCTTCGATAAGAAATATTGGTAGATGTGTTAAAAGTTCTGGTTTAGATTTAAGCGATATTACATTAGAACCATTAGCTTCTGCATCTGCAGTTTTAAGTTTAGAAGAAAAAGAAGCTGGTGTTGCTTTAATTGACATAGGTGGTGGAACTACTGATTTGGCCATTTTTAAAGACGGAATTATTAGACATACTGCTGTAATTCCTTTTGGAGGAAATGTAATTACAGATGATATTAAAGAAGGTTGTTCTATCATCGAAAAGCAGGCAGAATTACTTAAAATTAAGTTTGGTTCTGCGTGGCCAGGGGAAAATAAAGAAACAGAAATTGTTTCGATACCAGGTTTAAGAGGTAGAGAACCAAAAGAAATTACTTTAAAGAATTTATCTAAAATTATACATGCCAGAGTTCAAGAAATTATAGAGCATGTGTATTTAGAAATTAAAAACTACGGGCATGAAACTGCAAAAGGTAAATTAATTGCAGGTATTGTGTTAACCGGTGGAGGAGCTCAATTAAAACATTTACGTCAGTTAGTAGAATATATAACTGGTATGGATGCTAGAATAGGTTTTCCTAACGAGCATTTAGCTGGTGATTCAGATGATGCTTTGTCAAGTCCGTCTTACGCAACAGCAGTTGGTTTATTAATGGAAGGATTAGATAAAGATTCTAAAGAAGAAGAAATAATAGAAGAGGCAATTGAAGAAATTCTGAATCCGGTAGAAGAAAAAGTTGAAGAAACACGGCCAGTGCATGAAGAGAAACCAAAACCGAAAAAGAAAAGATCATTTTTTGAAAAGTTCACAGAAAGTCTAAAAGATTTTTTAGACAATGCAGAATAGAACTAAATAGAAAGTGAACAAGAAGAAAATAAAAAATAAATAAGAAAAATTAAACAATAGATACGTTATTATGAGCGCAGAATTTGATAACATTTTATTCGACATGCCAAAAACACAATCTAACACCATTAAAGTAATTGGTGTTGGTGGTGGTGGAAGCAATGCAGTAAACCACATGTACACGCAGCAAATTAGAGGTGTAGACTTTGTAATTTGTAATACAGATGCACAAGCATTAGAAAACAGTCCTGTTCCTAATAAAATTCAATTAGGAGCTAATTTAACATCTGGTTTAGGTGCTGGTGCAAACCCAGAAATAGGAGCACAAGCAGCTAAAGAAAGTATGCAAGAAATACAGCAAATGTTAAATACCCAAACAAAAATGGTATTTATTACTGCTGGTATGGGGGGTGGTACAGGTACAGGAGCAGCACCTATTATTGCGAAAATTGCAAAAGATATGGATGTACTTACTGTAGGTATTGTGACTATGCCATTTGCTTTTGAAGGTAGAAGACGTGCAAAACAAGCACAATTAGGAATCGATCAGTTGCGCCAAAATGTAGATTCTTTAATTGTTATCAATAATAATAAATTACGTGAGGTTTACGGTAATTTAGGTTTTAAAGCAGGTTTTTCTAAGGCAGACGAAGTATTATCGACTGCATCTAGAGGTATTGCAGAAGTAATTACACATCACTATAAGCAAAACATCGATTTACATGATGCTAAAACTGTATTATCTAACAGTGGTACAGCTATTATGGGTTCTGCAAAAGAAGAAGGGCAAGATCGTGCTAAAACAGCTATTGTAAAGGCTTTAGATTCTCCTTTGTTAAACGACAATAAGATTACAGGAGCTAAAAACGTATTGTTGTTAATTGTTTCTGGTACAAACGAAGTTACTTTAGATGAAATTGGAGAAATAAATGACTATATTCAAGATGAAGCAGGTTACGATGCCAATATTATTATGGGTATTGGTGAAGATGAAGAGTTAGGTGATGCTATCGCTGTAACTATTGTTGCTACAGGTTTTGCTGCAGATCAACAAAGTACAATTACAAATACAGAAGTTAAGAAGATTGTTCATACTTTAGAAGATGAGCAAAAAGCTACTTATAACTTTGGAGAAAATACAATACCTAAAACACCAACTTTAAATCAGCCAAAAGCAAGTGTAACAGAACAGAAAATTGTACACACTTTAGAGGAAGATGTAGTTGAAGAGCCTGTTAAGGTTGCTCCTAAAACGGATTTAGTTCAAACTACAGAAAGTATTGCAAATATTGCTGTTTCTTATGAAGAAGTTGCTTTAGAAACTGTTTCTGAAGATGACTTTATAATAACAGATGCTACGCCAGTTGTAGAAGAAGAAATAAATGAGCAGCCAGAGCAAATACAAGCAGATTTATTATTCGATTTACCTTTAAACTCTTACACAGAAGTTAAAGCAGACGAAGAAATAAAGTTTAACTTAAATGAAGAGAAATCTGTAAATGTAAACGAAATTGAAGTTTACGGTGCAGAAGAAATTGTTTTTGAAAAGAAAGTTGAAGAAACAAGATATGTTTTAGAAGATTTTGATGCGCAACCAACAATTGGTAAAAGCTCTCATATTATAGCAAAAGAAAAATCGGTTCAAGAAGAAGAGGTTCATTTTGAGTTAAAAACGGCAATACCTCAATCAGATGTTAATGCAATAGAAACTTCAAGTGAAGAAGTTACACCTTTAGATTTAACGATTGCAGAGTTACAAAAAAGAGCAGAAGAAAGACGTCAAAAAATGAAAGGTTTCAACTATAAATTTAACGATCAGTTAAGTAAAAATATAGATGAAATAGAACGTCAGCCAGCATACAAAAGACAAGGTTTAGATTTAAATGTAAATGCACCAATTAGTCAATCTAAAACCGCGATAAAAAAAGACGACAATAATCTAGATTTTAAGTCTAACAATTCATTTTTACATGACAATGTAGATTAATTAGTACAATTTAATTTATCAATAATTAGAACCACACCTTTAAAAGTGTGGTTTTTTTATTTTACAATTAAACTACTTTATTTTTACATTTCATCTATAGATTTTTGTTTTTTATCTATTAATTTTGCTTTAAGTGCTTAATTACCTGATATTTGTGTAAAAATCCGACAAAATGAGAACAAAACTACTCCCAACTTACGCAATTTTAATACTTTTATTAATCAATATTTTACCAAAAGAGGTATGGGCACAAAATGAGCCATTTAATTGCGATTATAATGCATACTTATTTCAGCGAAATGATATTTACGCCTTAGATCTAGCATCTGGTAGCTCTTATTTAGTAAAAGAAGATGTTACTCCAGGAAGTATCAATGCTGTGGGTTACAATCCTGCCGACGGATATATTTGGGGTTATTTAAGTTCTCCTTCAAAATCAATTGTAAAAATTGGTAAAAATTTTAATGTAGAAATTTTTACTATCGATGAATTAACAACAGCAGGTAAATATATAGGTGATGTTAGTGCTTCTGGAATTTATTATCTTAAAGGAGGCGGAACAGAGTATTATACAATAGATTTAAACCCAGAATCTGAAAATTATACAAAATACATCAGTAAAGGAACACTTAGTAAGAATATATCTGTGCACGATTGGGCATTTAATGCAGTTGACGGGCAATTATATACAGTAGAAAAAAATACGAATCATTTATATAGAATTAATCCAGAAACTAATGTTGTTACAGATTTAGGTTTGGTGCCAATCCTTGCGGGTTTAAAATATACTTACGGAGCAGTTTATTTTGATTTATCTGGTCGTTTTTATGTGTCAGCAAATCAAACAGGAACAGTTTATGTTATTCAAAATGTGCAAGATTTACAAATAGGAAGCGTATTAGATTCTAATTTATTTGCATACGGACCTTCTAGTAGTTCTAATGACGGAGCAAGATGTCCTACAGCTCCAGTTCCACAAGAAGATTGTTCTAATGGTTTAGATGATGATGGAGATGGTTTGGTAGATTGTGATGATCCGGCATGTTCTGGTGTTGCAGCTTGTCCTGTATTAGTTCCAAAATTATCAAGTGGTAATGAGGGTGGTTTAGAGAGTAACGATCGTCTTTCTCAAAAAGTTAATCAAAGAAATTATTTAAGAAGTAAAAACAATTATAAGTTCGATAAACTAAAAGCCAAAAAGATACAAAAGTCTAAAAACTATAAAAAAACAGCTTCAAAAAGTGAATCTTTTCAATTGTCAGATTTAGTACCAATGGATGTTATTGAAGGAGCACAAGCAATAGAATCTTCACCATCAGACTTAATCGACATAACAAATGCTACAGAATTAATCTCTGTAGACTATGTTAAAAACAATGAAACAGTAGCTGTAGTTTTAGCAACAAAAACAGAAAATGGTGTTTACGAGCATACAAAATTTATTTGCGATAGATTATTAGGCGCAGAAATTTTATCTGTATCAACTATAGAAATTAAAGAGCAACCTTTTATAAAGTCTATCATTAAAAATAGAGACGGAACAAAAGAATTTGTTTTAAGTTTCTCTGGAAAATTGAAAAACAATGATGCTAATTTTGGTATAGAAAGTCACTGGAATATTGATAAATATGAAGCAGGAGCAACGTTTTATAACTTTCAAATCTGGACTAATACAATTGATGATTTATTTACTTTAGGTGAAGAAACTTTAGAACTTTTCGATATTCAGAAACCAATATTAGACTTCAACAACTCGACACCTCCACCTGTTTTTGTGAAAAAAGGTATTTATAAAAATGGTGCATTAGAATTAGAATTAATTAATGTAAGCAGAAGTAAAACGATTGTAATAGATGCAGGATTTAAAAGAACAGAAACTTCTGAAACAGAATATTTTAACGAAACTATAGAATTAGAAACGGGTTACATAACAAACCTAAAAATAGAAACCGGTAATATTTTTGATATAGGTTTTAGAATTGAAAACGATAGTAATAGAACTCCAGATGATGTATTCATGTCAGATGGTGTTTGGGGTAAAGATGATTCTCCTGAAGGAACTACAGTAACAAATTTTGAAATTACTCAGAACGAAAACTTGTATGCAGGAACTGGCTATAAAGTTGAAAGAGATATTGCTTTAAAAGCGACTACAAATTCATATGTTTCTGCATACAGAAGTTTTACGCCAACATTTAAAACAGTAGATTTATCAGAATATAATGCATTAGAGTTTTCTGCAACAGGAAATAGCGATGTAGAAATTACCATCGTTAAAGAAGGCATAGATCAATGGGAAAATCAGTTTAAGAAAACCGTAAAATTAACTGAAGAAAAGAACGATTTTGTAATTTCTTTAGATCACTTTAAGTCTTTAACGGTTAATAATTTCGATTTGTCTGATGTTGTTTCTATTGTATTTACAATGTCTTCTGATGGCGTTACAACTGTAGAAAAAGAATTGGCAATAAAAGATTTAGTTTTCATACAGAAAACTTTAAGTGTAGATAATAATGTGGTTGAAGAAGGAGAAACAGTATTATATCCTAATCCTATGAAGTTAAGTACAGAGTTAAGTTTTTACTCTGAAGTTGAAGCAAGATCTAAACTAGAAGTTTATAATATAACTGGTGCCTTGTTAAAAAGAACCTATTTTGATACAAAGTTTGGTAACAATAAAATCTCGTTAGAAAAAGGGAAGCTAAGTGCAGGTTTATACTTTGTTAAGATTTCTAATAACAACAAAACTTATAAGACAAAGAAACTTATAATTGAATAATATTGATTTTTAATTTTTGAATTTAAAAACCGCATGTAAGTTATCTTAAATGCGGTTTTTTTTATTGATTAATTATTTTTTTTTCTTGGCGGTGGCGGAATGTCATTTCCTGTTCTCTTTTTCCAATCTTGATATGCTTTTTTAGCTTTTAAGACTTCTTCTTTACTTGCATTTGGTTTCGGTGGCGCAGGTGGAAGTAATAATTTATCTTCTTCAGTTAATTCGCTTTTTTTCTTATACCAAACTTTATTTCCTTTTCTTAATTTTACGTAAGGCTTTATTGGGTTTACTGGAAATGGAACCTTGCTTTTATCTGCTCTTGACATTCTAAAATACATTCCGCCTAAATCAGACCATTCTCTTTTAATTACTTTCTGCTCAGTTTCAGTTTTAAAAACATAATGTTTTCCCTCTTTTTTAAGCTTTTCAAATATTTTATGTTTTTTATTATATTCTTTTACAATATCTAAATTTACTAATTTTCCGTCTTTATAATATCTAACTACTCTTTCTTTTTTATCAAAAGTGTAATAATATTTTTGTCCATCGATAGTTATAAACCAATTTTTATTGAATTTTGGATCTGTAGCTTTTTTAATTAATGAAGGAACATTTTCTTCTTTGTTATAAGTGATTTTTAAAGCATTTACATCTTTTAACTTTAGGCGGATATCTTTAATTGTGCCAGTATTAGTTTCTTTTTCTGCTTTAATAGTTGTGGTTAAAAAAGGTATTTCTTTTGAAATGCTTTGTTTAGAACCTGGGTAATTTTTAATAATAGGAGCATCTATTAAGACATTTTTATTTTTTTTATCCTCTACTATTTCAATAATTTCTTTTTTGTAATTTTTTTTATAATCCTCAAATTCTTTAACTCTTTTTGCATTTTTAGCTTCAAAATATTTTGTAGTTTCTAAATTCGCTTGATTTTCTTGAGGAAAACGTTTGCTACGAGCATTTTTATATACAAAACTGTTTGAATATGTAGCAAAGTCTGTGTGCTTATAATTATTAAGTGTTTCATTTTTAACCACTTTTCCATCTAGCCAAACAGCAAATTTGCTATTGTCTTTTAAAGCTTCAAATTGTTTTTCTGTTGGAACAATCTTTTTTGATCTTAATGGAGGAGGTGGTATTAATCTTGCTTTTTCTTTTTCATTTAAATCATCATAAGTTTTCTTTATTTTATTTCCATTTTTATCTTTAAAAATAAAATGTCCGTTTCTATGAAAATACTTTTTATAGACTTCATTTTCTGTTATAATATTTTTTTTAGGTTGTTTTTCAAATACTTCAATAACCTCGATAATTTCTTCTTTTTCTTGTGCTTCAACTCTTTCTGCAAATAGAAAAACAAACCCTGCTAAAAGCGGAATTACCGCGAGCTTTTTAATCCATATTTTGGATTGTGAACTTTGTGTTGTCATCATTTTTAATCTTTTTTTAGTAAGTGAATAATTCAAATTACTGGCCAAGTAATATTCGTTGTTCCAAGCAGCTTTATTCAATAATAAATGCTGATATTGAAATGTATTTTTATGTTGATGTATAACTTTTTCGTCTGCTAAAAATTCATGATTTAATTGTACCGCTTTTTTAAGAAATATAAATAGCGGATTTATCCAAAATAGAATTTGTAAAAACTCAATTAAAAGTACATCAATGGTATGTTTTTGAGTAACGTGTGTTAATTCGTGTGTAAAAAGTTCTTCTTCGATATTGCCATTTTCATATTCTTTTTTATTGATAAAGATAGCTTTCCAGAAAGTGTGTGGTAAAATTTGATCATCAACCAAAACTAAGGTTGCTTTATTGTACTTTATTTGTTCATTCAGTCTAATTTTCTGAATTATTTTGAATAAATTTCTTCCAAAACGAATTAATAATAAAGAGGATATTAATAAGTAAAAGCTAACAAAGTATTTGGTATAATCGATTACTTCTTCAACCTCTATTGTTTCTAAAGTATCAGCACTAAATTCTGGTTGTTTTATTTTTATTAGTGTATTTGCTATGGCATCTGTAGGGACATAAGTGGTAATTGTTGCAAACGGAATTACTAAAGAAATTATAACGCCAATTAATAAATAGTACCTATTAAAATTGTGCATTTTTTCTTTTTCTAAAATAAAATGATAGAAACATAGCAGTAATGCTAAACAACTTGCAGACTTTATAAGATAGCTTATCATTTTTGTTGTTTTTTAATTTGACTATCAATTACTTTTTTCAAATCTTCTAATTCTTCTGTAGATAAATTGGTTTCTTTGGTGAAAAAGGAAGCAAATTGGCTCGCAGAATCGTTAAAGAAATTTTTTATCAATCCGTTTACATGGTTAGAAAAATAGTCTGTTTTTTTAATTATCGGGAAATATTCTCTTGATTTACCAAACAGTTTATAATCTATAAAACCCTTATCTGATATTCTTTTTAATAAAGTAGCAACGGTTGTAGTAGCTGGTTTTGGATCAGGGAAATCTTCTAATAAATCTTTTAAAAATGCCTTTTTACGTTTCCATAAATATTGCATTAATTGTTCTTCGGTTTTAGATAACTGCATACTCTGATTATTTTTTACTCTACAAACATAGAATAAAAAAATGAATTCTACAAACGTAGAGTTAAAATGGAGTGGTGCTTTTTGTTATATTTGTTGAATTACTTAGAGATATTCAAAGAAAAATAAATGAAAAATAAAATTATATTATTACTTGGTATTGTGCTTTTTACATCTTGTGCTACAAAAAAGTTTAAAGAAAGATGGTTAAAAAAAGAAGCACCAGAAATGTTTAAAGCAAGGTTTGAAACAACCCAAGGTAATTTTGATATAGAGGCAAAAAGAGCTTGGTCTCCGGCAGGTGTAGACAGATTATATCAACTAATTAAATACGAATATTATAAAGATGTTGCTATTTTTAGAGTTGTACCAAATTTTGTTGCTCAGTTTGGTATTCACAACGATTCTATAATCAATAAAAGTTGGTCAAATAAAGGTTTTGTTGATGAACCTGTGATTATGAAAAACGATTCTATGACAATTGCTTTTGCAAGAAGCGGAGTTGAAACAAGAACGAATCAAATTTTTATTAATTTAAAGAAGAATGCTAGATTAGATACAATAGAATATTCTGGCGTTAAAGGTTTTCCGGTAATTGCTAAAGTAATAGCGGGTAAAGAAAACGTTTTAAAGTTTTATGATGGTTACGGTGATAAATTAGGAAGACAACAAGGAAAGATAAATAAACTTGGTAATGCCTTTCTAAAGGAGAAATATCCGAAGGTAGATTATATTTTAAAAGCCTATTTAATAAAATAAAAAAAGCCGCATATTGCGGCTTTTTCTTTATCTTATTTTTTAACAGAAATATAAAAATTTGAATCAATTTTAAAATCAGTTTCTCTATCTTTTAAAATGATTTCTTGTTTTTCTGTAGAAGGATAAATCCACTTTTCTTTATCATTTAAATAAACTTTTAAGGGCATATTAAAATTATCTACAACATTAATCCAATTATAAGTTAGGGTGTTATTTTTAATTTTATAAGTCAGCGTCGGTATTTTTTTATTTCTTAAATATTGGTCAAAAAAAGTTTCTAAATTGATTCCTATTTCTTTACTTAAAAAATTTTCAATCTGTTTTGTAGTTACAGTTTGATGATAAAATACTTTATTCATTTTTCGTAAAATACTGCGCCATTTTTCATCATTATTAACTAATTGTCTTAAAGTATGTAACATGTTGCCACCTTTATTATACATGTCTCCAGAACCTTCTTTGTTAACATTGTATTTGCCAATTATTGGTGCTTTATTACTGATAGAATTTCTTAAACCAATTACATATTCTGATGCTGCTTTTTTACCGTAATAATAATCTATAAATAAACTTTCAGAGTAATTTGTAAAGCTTTCATGAATCCACATATCTGCAATGTCTTTATTTGTAATGTTGTTTGCAAACCATTCGTGACCAGCTTCATGAATTATAATAAAATCAAACTTTAAACCCCAACCTGTACCAGATAAATCTCTACCTAGGTAACCTTGTTTGTATTGATTGCCATATGTAACAGAACTTTGATGTTCCATACCTAAATAGGGTACTTCTACCAATTTAAAACCATCTTCGTAAAAAGGATACGGACCAAACCAATGTTCAAAGGCTTTCATCATTTTTGGAGCATCTTTAAAATGCTTTTTAGCTTTTTCTAAATTGTATTTTAAAACATAGTAGTCCATGTCAAGATCTCCCTTTTCACCATCAAAGACTTCAGAAAAATGTGTGTAATCTCCAATATTTACATTAACACCATAATTATTTATTGGATTATCTACGTACCAATTATAAGTAGTGTATTCGCCATGTTTTTTTACGCTTTCTAACCTTCCGTTAGAAACATCCATTAAATTACTTGGTACTGTAACACTAATTCGCATGTTTTCTACTTCATCATACATATGGTCTTTACAAGGCCACCAAACACTTGCGCCTAAACCTTGGCAAGAAGTTGCTACAAAATGATTACCATTTTTATCTTTTCTCCACGAAAATCCACCATCCCAAGGTGCTCTAATTGCTTCTTTAGGATTTCCTTTATAATGTACAATAATACTATCCGTTTTGCCAATAATTTGCTTTTTTAAAAGCTTTACAAAGTGAGCATTTCCATCATGTATAACTTCTAATTCTTTTTCATCTTGGGTAACCTTTGTAATCTTTAAAGGAGCCTGTAAATCTATTTGCATTGTATTATGAACACTTAAAACTTTATATTTTATGGTGTTTTTACCAGAAATAAATTTTTTGTCTGGATTTACTTTTACATCTAAATGGTAATACGTTAAATCCCACCAAATTCTCTCTAGTGTAATACTTCCTCTTAAAGTATCTTGCCTTGTAAAATTGTTTTTTTCGGTCATTAAACCTTGAGCTTTACAAGAAAAAAAGCTCAAAGAAAGAAAAAGAATTAAAAGTATTTTTTTCATAAATTATTTAATTTTAAAACCTTTTGCTGGTTTGGCATCTAATAAATGAGTTACAAAATAATCCCATCGTTTTCTAGTCATGTAGTTTGTCATGTTGCCATAACCATGCCTTTTATTCGGGTATAAAATCATATCGAAATCTTTGTTTGCATTTATTAAAGCTTCTACAACTAACATTGTGTTAGATGGCGGTACATTATTATCCATAGAACCATGGGTAATTAGTAATTTACCTTTTAAGTCTTTTGCAATTAATTGATTTGCCTGATTATCGTAATTTGTTGTTCCGTCTGCTTTACCTTCAATATTACCTTTTTGTAAAAGACCTTGCCATTTTTCGCCCCAATCTGCCTCGTAATTTCTGTTATCATGATTTCCAGCTCCAGAAACTGCAACGTCATAAAATTCTGGGTAAGCAAAAACTGCTCTTGTAGAGGCAAAACCACCACCAGAATGTCCCCAAATTCCAACTCTTTCAGTATCCATTCCTTTATATTTTTTTGCCAATTGTTTTATTGCAGTAATATTATCTGGTAAACCATTATCGCCCATGTTACCATAATATGCATCATGAAAAGATTTAGAGCGCATTGGTGTACCCATTGCATCTACAGCTACAACAACAAAACCTAATTCTGCAACAGCCTGAAAATCTCTCCAGACAGGTCTAAAACCGTAATTACCAACAGAACCAGATTGCGGACCAGGATAAATGTAGTTTAAAACCGGATATTTCTTAGATTCGTCGTAATGGCTAGGTAAACACATTATACCGTAAATATCTGTGTTCTCGTCTCTAGCTTTTACAGAAAATTCTACAGGTGCTTGCCAGTTTCTTTCTTTTAATTTAGAAATATCAGCAGTTTCTAAATCCATTATTTTTTCTCCGGAATTATCTCTCAAAACAGAAATAGGAGCAGAGGTTGTTGTAGAATAAGTGTCTACAAATAAACTATAATCGTTATTAAAACTTACATTGTGAGTTCCTTTAGAAGGAGTAAGATTCACCATATTAGATCCGTCAAAATTAATTTTGTAGTAGTAGTTATGATAAGGATTACCTTCTTCTTTACCTCCTGCAGAAAAGTAAATAACTCTATTTTTTTCGTCGATATTTTTAACTTGTTTCACCAACCAATTTCCTGTTGTAATTTGATTTTTTAACTTTTTAGTTTTTAAATCATATAAGTAGATATGTCCCCAATTTGTTTTTTCTGAATACCAAATAAACTCATTTGAATCAAATAAAACTTTCCAGTTTTCTGCGTTTACACCAGATTCGTAATAAGTATCTACTTCTTCTTTATGTATAGAAGTTACTTTACCTGTATTTGCATCTGCAATTTGTAAATGTGCAATTTTGTGATCTCTAGAACTAGAAACAAAAGCAAATTTTGTACCTTCTTTGTTCCATTGGGCATCTAACAATTCGTTATTTCTACCGGCAATATGGTCTGTAGTTGTTCCTCTTTGAAAATCTTTACCCATTTTTAGGCGAACCGTTTTGGGTTTGTTATTTAAATGGATGATTACACGTTCTATCGTAAAGATTTTTTCGTCGCCAGGTAACGGATGTTTCCATGCTTCTAATCTTGGGTGCCCCACATTGGTAGAGGTTAAATACATCATGCCAACGCCTCTTGCGTCTTGCTGAAAAGTTGCAATTTTATCTGAGTTAGGAGACCATTTTAAAACAGCGCCATCACTTTTAATCCAACCTGCGTTGTTTGTGGCGTAACCATAATCTTTTTCACCATCAAAAGTAACTTGGGTTTTTTTATTGGTTTCTAAATCTCTAATCCAAAGGTTATAATTGTCTATGTAAGCAACTAATTTCCCGTTTGGAGATACATGCTCATTTCTGCTATATTTTTTGGTGTTTCCTTGTTTTTTAGTCAAAGATTTTTCATCTATATTATAGCTGAATTTTTTATTAGAAGTAGAGAAATTTATATTTTCTAAATCTTCTGAAATAGTTACATTATAAATTGGTAAAGCAGTTGCTTTAATTTCTTTATCTAATTCTTCTGATAATAAAGAAGCTAAGTTTTCATGGTCGAATGCAGTTGCTTTCGTTTTAGAAGTTGCATCTGTTAAAACATATCGTTTACCATCTTCAGTATTTGTAGAGTAAATTAACTTATTACCATTTGCAAAAGAAACGTTAGAAACTTGGTTGTGCACAAGACGGTACAAACTTCTGTCCATATGTTTTGCTGCAGCTTCATATTCTGCAATAGTAAATTGTTTTTGTTCTTCGGTTTTAGAACAATTAAATAGTAATGCAGTAAAAATACTACAAACTAAAAATTTGGTTAAGGTAGATTTCATATTGAGTTTAATTATGTTAGTTAGATAATTCTGTAAAATATTTATAGAAATAAGGTATTGTTTCGATTCCTTTTAAATAATTCCAAACACCAAAATGTTCATCTGGAGAATGTATTGCATCTGAGTTTAAACCGAAGCCCATTAAAATAGTTTTGCTTTTTAGTTCTTGCTCAAATAAAGCTACAATTGGTATACTACCACCACTTCTTTGCGGTATTGGAGTTTTATTAAATGTAGTTTCGTAAGCTTTACTTGCTGCTTTATAAGCAATATTATCAATTGGTGTAACATAACCTTGCCCACCATGATGAGGTTTTACAACTACTTTTACAGATTTAGGAGCAATACTTTCGAAATGAGTTTTAAATAACTCGGTAATTTCCCTCCAATCTTGATTTGGTACCAAACGCATCGAGATCTTTGCATATGCTTTACTAGCAATTACCGTTTTTGCACCTTCACCGGTGTAACCACCCCAAATTCCGTTTACATCTAAAGTTGGTCTAATAGAATTTCTTTCGTTTGTAGAATATCCGTTTTCTCCATACACATCATTTATATCTAAAGCCTTTTTATAATCATCTAAAGAAAACGGAGCTTTAGCCATTTCTGCTCTTTCTGCTTCTGATAAATCTTCTACTTTATCATAAAATCCAGGAACCGTAATATGATTGTTTTCATCATGTAAAGAAGCAATCATTTTGGTTAAAATATTAATAGGATTTGCTACTGCGCCACCATATAAACCAGAATGTAAATCTCTATTTGGACCTGTAACTTCTACTTCTACATAACTTAAACCACGTAAACCTGTTGTGATTGACGGAATATCGTTTGCAATCATTCCGGTATCAGAAATTAAAATAACATCGTTTGCTAATTTTTCTTTGTTTCTAGGGACAAACCAAGCTAAACTTTCTGAACCAACTTCTTCTTCTCCTTCAATCATAAACTTAACGTTACAAGGCAAGTTTCCTGTTGATGTCATATACTCTAATGCTTTAACATGCATATACATTTGGCCTTTATCATCACAAGCACCTCTTGCAAAAATGGCTCCTTCTGGATGAATTTCTGTGTTTTTTATCACGGGTTCAAAAGGAGGTGAGGTCCATAATTCGATAGGATCTGCTGGCTGAACATCATAATGTCCATAAACTAAAACAGTTGGTAAATTTTTGTCTATAATTTTTTCACCATAAATAATAGGATATCCTGGTGTTTCACAAAGTTCTACTTTGTCGCATCCTGCTTTTTTTAAGCTTTCTAAAACAAAATCGGCAGTGTTTAAAACGTCTTTTTTATATGCGGTGTCTGCGCTTATCGAAGGAATTTTTAGTAAACTAATTAATTCGTCTAAAAATCTTTTTTTGTTGTCTTGTATGTATGTTTGAATTGTATTCATGAAGTTTTTTTTAATTTCTTACTCAAAAATAGAAAAATTATTATGAACAAGTTTGTAGTTTGGAACTATTGTTTATATTTGCATCCCGAAATAACGGGAAAAGTTGCAGGCGTGGTGGAATTGGTAGACACGCTAGACTTAGGATCTAGTGCCGCGAGGTGTGAGAGTTCGAGTCTCTCCGCCTGTACAAACAAAAAAAGCTGAAGTAATTTACTTCAGCTTTTTTTTGTTTTAAGAATTATCTAGTTAAAGAAATTACTTCAAAATCTTCTGCTCTTTGTGCGTGCTCGAACATTTCTTTTGTTTCTTCTGGCGGAGTTCTAAGTTTTCTCTTAGTTAAATCTATCCAAGCGCCATATACTTTTATAATCGCAGATAATTTACCTTGTTCATTAAAAACTTCGTGTACTATTTTCCAACGTTCGTTGTTTTCAGACAAACCTTGTAACTTAAGGTTTACTGTAATGTTTTCTCCTAAATGAATTTCTTTTCTAAAAGAGGTTTCTTCTGTAAATAATATCGGACCTAAATTATGCTTCGTAAACTCTTCGATAGAAAAATTGTATTTCGCAAAATAGCGTACTCTAACTTCTGCAGCATAATCGTTATATGCTGTATGTCTCATGTGTCTGTTTGGGTCAAAGTCAGACCACTTTGTGTTAAAAGTTACTTTAAAACTCATATGTTTATAATATAAAAATACCTGATAAACTTAATTTATCAGGTATTTAAGGTTAATTATTGATGTTTAGTTTTTTACAATTTCTGAAGAAGTTTTAACTTTTAAATCTTTTAAAACATTTAAAGCCTCAGAAACATATATATCTTTTGATAAGTTTTTATGCCACGCTTTTCTTTTATTAGCTAAAACACTATCTTTTTTAATTAAAGGTAATTCGTATTTAGGTGATTTAAAACTAAGATTAGATTCGTATTTAAAAACGTTTGCATATTTTTTAGAAGCATTTTCTACTACTTTACTTTCTCTAGAAAATTGCTTTAAATTTAAAGAATAGGTTGTGTCGTCTTGCTTTTCTTTTAGCCACTTTGCATAATCGTTTATCAATTTAAAATTAGCATCAGAAGCAATTCTATTTTTACTATTATTTACAACGTCTGCAAAGTTTTCGTAAGTATTTGTTTTTGTATATTTTGCTTGTGGTACTTTATCCCAAACAAGTGCGCCGTCTAAATCTCTTTCACCAAATTTCATATAACTATATCTATCTGGCATTGCAATATCAGAATAAACACCTTCTATTTGAGTAGAACCACCGTTAACTCTATAAAATTTCTGAATTGTCATTTTAATAGCTCCTAAATCTTTTTCGTACTTCGGATAAAAATTGTTGATAGGAATTACACTTTGTACGGTTCCTTTACCATAGGTTTGGTTTCCGCCAATAATTACAGCTCTTCCATAATCTTGCATTGCTGCTGCAAAAATTTCTGATGCAGAAGCAGAAAGTTCGTTTACCAAAACAACCACAGAACCATCCCACTGCATTTTAGGATCAACATCATTTTTAACGATTGGATCTTGTCCTCTATATTTTACTTGTACAACAGGTCCTTGTTCTATAAACAAACCAGCAATTTCTATGGCTGTTTTTAAAGATCCACCACCATTATTTCTTAAATCAATTAACAAGCCAGAAACATTTTCGCTTTTTAAACGCTCAATTTCTTTTTCCATGTCTTTTGCAGAGTTTCTTGCATTTGCATCAGAAAAATCAATATAAAATCTCGGTAAATCTATTAAACCATATTTTTTTCCATCTTTTTCTACAATCGTAGATTTTACAAATGTTTCTTCTAATTCTACAACATCTCTAATAATCGAAATTACTTTCGTAGAACCGTCGAGTTTCTTTTTTACCGTTAACCTTACTTCTGTTCCTTTTGGACCTTTTATAAATTTGATCGCATCGTCTAATCGCATACCAACAATATCTACTGGTTCTTTATCACCTTGTGCAACTTCTAAAATGATGTCGCCCGCTTCTAAGTCTCCTTGTTTCCAAGCAGGTCCACCAGATACTAATTCAAAAATTTCAGTATAAATTCCTTTTTTTAGTAATCTAGCACCAATTCCTTCTAATTTACCAGACATATCTTGGTCAAAACGCTCTTTAATTCTTGGCGCCATATATGTTGTATGCGGATCGAATGCACCCACAACACTATTTAAAAAAGTAGAAAACCAGTCTTCGTGTTCTAATTCTTCAATTCTTAAATAAAGTTCGTCCATGTTTTTAGAAACTTCTGCTCTTGCTTCTTTTTCTAAGGTTTTAAAAGATTTTTTCTTAAAATTCTTATCTTTCTTTATTTGAGATTCTTGCTTATCTAATTTGTCTTGTATTCTACTTAAAACGTTTAGTTTTAATTGTTTTCTCCAATAATCAATTAATTCGTTTTCATTTTTAGCAAAAGGCACGTTATCATAATCGATATCTATAATTTCGTCTTTTTTAAAGTTGAAAGGACTTTCTAATAATTCTGCGTAATAAGACTCAGCATTTTTAATCTTATCTAAAAAATTACTGTAAACAAGGTTGTAAAAAGAAACATCGTCTTTTAACAATTGATTGTCAATTTCATATTTATATTTCGAGAATTTTTTAATGTCTTTTTGAGTAAAGTATCTTTTATTTGGGTCTAAACCATCAATAAAACTATTAAATACTTGCTCAGAAAAATTGTCATTCATGTCTTTTACTACAAAATGACCTCTTGTTAAAATGTTTTTTAAAACATATACTAAGATTTTATCTTTTTCTGGATCTGGTTCACTAAACTTAGTATTTGCTTGTAAGCTACTAAATAGCATTAAAAATGCTAGAAACGATATTTTAATTCTAAATGCTTTCTTCATAAACCTTCTGTCGTGTGATGTTTTGTATAATTACTGTTGTGCTGCTACTAAACTACTAAAATAATGCCAAATATTTAAAGTTACTAACGCTAATGTTAATTTTTACTTTTAGCACTAAAATTTATTAGTTACAAATTTAACCAAATGTAAACGCTTAGATTCTTTACAAATTGTTAAAAAGAAACTCCTATAAATAAATTACATTTGTATTTAAATTTTACAATTATGCAAGAAAAGCCTTTAATTTTAGTTACAAATGATGACGGAATTACTGCTCCTGGTATTAGAGCATTGATAAAAATAATGAATAAAATTGGTGATGTAGTTGTGGTTGCGCCAGATAGCCCGCAAAGCGGAATGGGACATGCAATTACTGTTGATAATGTTTTAACTTGTAACCCAATTACTATAGATGAAGGGCCTCAATTAGAATATACTTGTTCTGGTACGCCTGCAGATTGTGTAAAAATGGCAATTAGCGAAATTCTAAATAGAAAACCAGATTTGTGCGTTTCTGGGATAAATCATGGCGCAAACTCTTCTATAAATGTAATTTATTCTGGAACAATGAGTGCAGCGATAGAAGCAGGAATAGAAGGTGTACCGGCAATAGGTTTTTCTTTGTTAGATTTTAAATGGCATGCAGATTTTAAACCATCAGAAGAATTTGTAAAAAATATTACTTTAAATGCTCTTTTAAACGGAATACCAGAAGGTGTGGTTTTAAATGTAAATATTCCTGATTTAAAAAAGGAAGAAATAAAAGGAGTAAAAGTTTGTAGACAGGCTAGTGGTTATTGGAAAGAAGATTTCGACAAGCGTAAAAGTCCTTTTGGTAAAGAATACTATTGGCTTTCTGGGCAATTTGTTAATAAAGATAAAGGGCAAGACACAGATGTTTATGCGTTAGAAAATGGATATGTTTCTGTAGTTCCTGTTCAATTTGATATGACAGCACATCATATGATTCAAAAACTAAATTCTTGGGAACTGTAAAAAAAGATATTTTAATAGGATTTTTAGTGGCCCTATTTGCCACTTTTGGTGGTGTTTTTTTGTATTTAGAATACTTTTCTAAATTTAGTTTTGATGATACCTTAAAAATGATTGAAGAAGGAAAGTTATATGGTAAAGTTTTGTCTTTAGCCGCAATACCTAATTTATTTGTCTTCTTTGTTTTTATAAAAAAGAAACAAGATCATAAGGCAAAAGGTGTTTTATTAGCAACAATTCTTATTGCGTTAACAACATTATTATTAAAGTTTTTCTAAAATGAAATATTATATAATTGCTGGTGAAGCTTCTGGAGATTTACACGGTTCTAACCTAATGAAAGAACTGTTGAAAAAAGATGCTGCTGCAGATATTCGTTTTTGGGGAGGCGATTTAATGAAAAATGTTGGCGGAACTCTTGTAAGTCATTATAAAGAAAGAGCTTTTATGGGTTTTTTTGAAGTTCTAAAAAACCTTTCTAAAGTTTTAGGATTTATAAAAGATTGCAAAAAAGATATTGAAAAATTTAATCCGGATGTAATTGTTTTTATTGACAATTCTGGTTTTAATTTGCGAGTTGCTAAATGGGCAAAAGAAAAAGGTTTTAAAACTAATTATTATATTTCTCCGCAAGTTTGGGCAAGTAGAGCAAGCAGAGTTAAAGATATTAAAAGAGATGTAGATCAATTATTTGTAATACTTCCGTTCGAAAAAGAATTTTACAAAAAATACGATTACGATGTTACGTTTGTTGGGCATCCTTTAATAGATGCAATTGCAAATAGAGAGCGAGTTTCTGAAAGAGATTTTCGTAAAGAACACAATTTATCTGATAAAAAAATTATTGCTTTATTACCTGGTAGTAGAAAACAAGAAATTACAAAAATGCTTTCTGTAATGTTGTCTTTGGTGTCAGATTTTTCTGAATATCAATTTGTAATTGCAGGTGCGCCAAGTCAAGATTTTTCTTTTTATCAGCAAATAATACAAGATAGAGAAGTAGCGTTTATCAATAACAAAACCTACGATTTGTTAAGTAATTCTTATGCAGCATTGGTTGCGTCTGGTACAGCAACTCTAGAAACAGCACTATTTAAAGTTCCGCAAGTTGTTTGTTATAAAGGTGGTTATATTTCTTACCAAATAGCCAAAAGAATAATTACTTTAAAATTTATTTCTTTGGTAAATTTAATTATGGATAAAGAAGTGGTAACAGAATTAATTCAAGAAAACTTTAATAAGAAGAATTTAAAAAAGGAATTAGATCTTACTTTACAAGAAGCATCTAGAGAGCAAATGTTTTTAAATTATTTTGAATTAGAAAAAAAATTAGGCGGTAAAGGAGCATCTAAAAACGTAGCTACGGCAATTGTAAATTCATTAAAATAAAAAGTTTGAAGATGAGAAATTGGTATGTTGTATTACTGTTATTATCTTTTGTAATTACGTCTTGTTCGTCAACTAAAAATGTAAGTAATTCAGCAAAGAAATCAGTAAATAAGCCAATTTCTAAAATAGATAGAGTTGTTGCCAATGCTTTAAAATACAAAGGTGTTAAATATCGATTTGGCGGTACAACTGCCAAAGGTATGGATTGCTCTGGTATTGTTTATGTTTCTTACTTAGACGAAAATGTACAATTGCCTAGAATTTCTAGAGATATGGCAAAAAGAGGAAGGAAAATTGCCTTAAAAAATGCCAAAAAAGGAGATTTGCTATTTTTTAAAACTGCAAAAAAAGGGAGAGGTATCAATCATGTTGGACTTATTGTAGCTGTTTCTAATGGTAAAATTAAATTTATTCATGCTACTACATCTAGAGGTGTAATTGTTTCTGATTTATCTCAAAAATATTGGAAAAACGCCTATGTTAAAACAAACAGAATCTTATAGTTTTTTTTTAGTAACTTGACGTTGCTATGAAAAGGTTAATTAAATACGTGCCTTTACACTTTTTGGTGTTTTTAATTTTAGGAATCTGTTTGCAGTTTTATTATGAAATTTGGCAATATGGTTTTCTAAAATTATCTGTTGTATTTAGTGTTTTTCTTGTTTTAAACATCCTTAATATTAAAAAGCAGTTAACTACAATAACTTCTTTTTTAATCTATTTCCTTATAGGTGTTTCTGTAACGTTTCTCAACGATTCTAGAAATTATAAAAATCATTACAGCAATTTTTATAAAGAGGAAGCGCAAGTTCTTTTAAAAATTACAAAGGTTTTAAAACCAGGAAACTATTATCAAAAATATATTGCTGAAATTATAGGTTTAAATCAGCATAAAACTAGAGGATTGGTTTTATTAAATGTTCAAAAAGATACTATAGATTTTAGAATTTCTATTGATGATCAGTTGTATGTAAAACCTATTTTTAAAGAGTTAATTCCGCCCTTAAATCCGTATCAATTTAATTATAAATCGTATTTAGCAAAACAAGGAATTTATCATCAAATATTTATAGAAAAAGAACAATACCAAAAATCGAATTTAGTAGAAACTTCGGTGGCTCGTTTTGCAGAAAAAATTCGGAATAATATTATTACGTCTTTAGAAAAAAGAAGTTTTAGTAATGATGAATTGGCTGTAATTAAGGCGCTTTTATTAGGTCAAAGACAAGATATTTCTAAAGGTTTATTAACAGATTATCAAAATGCAGGCGCAATACATATTTTAGCAGTTTCTGGTTTACATGTTGGTATTTTACTATTAATTCTAACTTTTATATTAAGACCAATAGACAGGTTTAAAAACGGTAAATATATCAAAGCAATAGGTATTATTGTTTTCTTATGGATGTTTGCATTTATAGCAGGTTTATCTGCTTCTGTGGTTAGGGCGGTTACTATGTTTTCTTTTGTAGCAATTGGGCAGTCATTTCAAAAGAAAACACTGATAGAATTCTCTTTAATTACCTCAATGTTATTCTTATTGCTTGTAAAGCCAATGTTTTTATTTGATGTTGGTTTTCAGTTGAGCTATCTAGCTGTATTCGGAATAATTTGGGTTCAACCAAAACTAGATTCTTTATATGTTCCAAAATATTATTTAGATAAAAAAATATGGCAATTGCTAACCGTTTCAATTGCAGCCCAAGTAGGTATTTTACCCATAAGTATATATTACTTTCAACAATTTCCGGGTTTGTTTATGCTTTCCAATATAGTAATCATTCCTTTTTTAGGGATTATTCTCGTTGCAGGAATCGTCATAATTATATTATCCATTTTAAATATTTTACCACAGTTTTTAGCTGATTTTTACGGAATAATAATTTCTTTAATGAATAGTTTTGTTCGCTTTATTTCTCGTCAAGAGCAGTTCTTATGGCAAGAAATTGCTATTTCATTTAAAACAATGTTAGTCTTGTATTTTATCATTTTTTCGGCTGTTTTCTTTTTATTGAAGAAGAATTCAAAACGCTTGGTAATCTTTTTAGTATCAATAGTATTGTGTCAAGGTATTTATTTTTTAGAGCACAAAAAAGTAAAGGAACAGAACGCTTTTATGGTTTTTCATAAGAGTAGATTTTCTGTTGTTGGAAATAAAATTGGAAAACAACTAAATATTCAGCATAATATAGATTCTGTTTCTGTAGATGATATTAAAGCTGTTAAACCTTTTATGCTTTTAGCAAAAATAGAGAAGATTAATAAAGGTGATTTTAAAAACTATGTAAATTTTAAAGGAAAAGATATTTTAATAATTGATAGTTTAGGAGTGTATCAATTAGAGAAAATAATTAACCCTATTGTGATTTTACAAGATTCGCCAAAAATAAATTTAGAAAGAATGTTGAAAATGCTAAAACCAAGTTTGGTTATAGCTGATGGCTCAAATTACAAAAAAGACGTGTTGTTTTGGGAAAAAGTATCTTTAAAATTAAACGTTCCGTTTCATTATACAGGTCAAAAAGGCGCTTTTATTTTAACTGATTAAAATTACAAGCTACTTTTAAAGTCTTTGTCGAAATCTTTCCAATTGGTAGTTTTGTATTTATCCGCAGAAAAATAAACTAATATTTTTTCAAACATTTCTTTTTGTTGATAACCAGGTATATTTTGAAGTAATTCTTCATCTTCGGATAGAAATATGGTTGATGGATACGATAGTTTTCCGTTCATTATAGTAGCTGGTAGTTGATGAAATCCTCTTCTGCCACTTTTTTGAAACTTAAACGTATGACCATTGTAGGTTATGTCTTTTTTCTCTTCTCCGTTTAGCTTAATTGCGTAAAAATTATCATTAATTATTTTGATAATAGTCTTGTTAGAATACGTTTCAATATCCATTTTTTTACAGAAACCACACCAATCTGTATACACGTCAATTAAAATTGGTTTAGGTGTTTTTGCATTTAATGTAATGGCTTCTTCAAAAGACAACCATTTAATTTTGTCTTGCGAGTGCATAGACAATGATGCTAATGTTAACGTTAAAAAGAAGATTAATTTTCTCATGATTTATTATTCGCAATTATAATACCAAACTTACAAATAAACTTTTAGGTATAAAAAAACCTCATAAACATAATTTATGAGGTTTTTTTTAAAGTATTTTTTTTATTAATGTACGTTACCCATTAATTTTTTCATTAACGGAGAAAACAATAGAACTACTGCTCCTGCTCCTAATGCATATAGTGCAATTAAATGGAAGCCATCAGTATATACACTTAGAGTGTCTAATGGATTAATAACTTGACCTGGAACATTTTCTATAGCTAGTTCTTCAGAAATAAAACCTACAATTTGAAATGCAAATGCAGAAGACAAGAACCAAACTCCCATCATAAAAGAAACAATGTTTTTTGGTGATAAATCTGTAATTTTTGATAATCCTACAGGAGACATAAACAACTCACCTACAGAAATTATAAAATACATTGCAAACAAATAATAAAAAGGAACCATTCCATTTTCGTTAGCACTTAAACCACTAATAGATAAAATGTAAAAACTTAAACCTGCAAATAATAATCCTAATCCAAATTTATAGGGTGTTCTTGGGTTTAAATTTCTTTTCGATAAATATCCCCATAAAAGAGAAACAGGAATTGCTAAAATGATGATAAACATAGAGTTTAGACCATTAGTTTGTCCTGCACTCATTATACCATCTAAATCAACATTTCTTGATGCAAAAAGTGTAATTACACTTCCAGATAATTCATGAAAACCCCAGAATAAAGTCATAAAAAAAGTAATTAATACTGCCATTATTAATTTCTTTCTAGCTTCATTAGTCTTTAAATTAAAAATAATATAACCAAGATAGATTAAAACTGCTACACCAATAAATTTAAAAATTCCTGTTACATAATTATCTTTCCATGAAGCTAATAACCAAGCTATAGCAGGTGCAGATAAAAAAGCAATAATTGGAATTAAAGTTTTTTGAGGTATACCTACAACTTTCTTTTCGTACACTTCTTCATTTGGCGGTAAACCTTTGTCTCCAAAAACATTCTTTTTAATTCCGCTCCAAAAGAAAATTAAACCAGTTAACATACCAATTCCAGCTAAACCAAAACCATAATGATAGCCATATTCAACAGCTAACCAAGCGCATAAGAAAGGAGCAACCATTCCTCCAATGTTAATTCCCATGTAGAAAATGGTAAAACCAGAATCTTTACGTACATCTCCATCTTTATAGAGAGCACCTACAAAGGTTGAAATGTTTGGTTTAAAAAAACCGTTACCAACAACAATAAAAGCAAGTGCTAAGAAAAACGCCATATCATTTTCTATAGCTAACACGAAATGACCTATTGTCATTAAAATTCCTCCTAAAAAAATAGAACTTCGCATTCCTAATATTTTATCAGAAATTTGACCACCAATTACTGTTGATGCATATACTAAAGAACCGTAAGAAGCATAAACTACTGCTGCAGCTGCATCTCTCTCTGCGATTGCTTTAAATATTTCGTTTACCATGTAAAGCGTAAGTAACGCTCTCATTCCGTAGAAACTAAAACGTTCCCATAATTCTGCAAAAAATAAGTAAAATAACCCTTTTGGGTGACCAAACATTTGTGGGTCTTCAGTAGCTGTACTAACTCCTTTGTCTAACATAATTATCCTTTAATTTTTGTTGTTGAATTTGATTTATTAATTAAATGCGTTTCTACAAAATTTGTCATTTTTGTATATAAATTTAAACGCGTATTTTTTCCTTTGTAAATGCCATGTGTTCTGTCTGGTACAATAAACATATCAAATTGTTTATTGGCATCAATTAGAGAATTTATCATTCTGTAACTATTTTGTACATGTACATTATCGTCTCCTGTACCATGAACTAGTAAGTAATTTCCTTTTAATTTTTCTGGATAATTAACAGGCGAATTATCATCATAACCAGCAGGGTTTTCTTGTGGTGTTCTTAAAAAACGTTCTGTATAAACAGTGTCATAAAATCTCCAAGAAGTTACAGGTGCAACCGCAATTGCAGTTGTAAAGATATCACTTCCTTTTAAAAGTGAATTTGTACTCATATGTCCGCCAAAAGACCAACCCCAAATACCGATATTATTTTCATCGATATAAGAGCGGTTTGCCAATTTTTTTGCTGCAGCAATTTGATCTTCAGTTTCATATTTAACTAAATTTAAATACGTAGATTTTTTAAAATCACTTCCTTTAAAACCTGTTCCTCTTCCATCTACGCAGACAATAATCATCCCTTTTTGGGCTAACATATTGTGCCAATAATCGTTACTTGCATTCCATTTATTAGCAACTTGTTGTGACCCCGGACCCGAATATTGAAACATTAATAAAGGATATTTTTTATTTTCATCAAAATCTGCAGGCTTAATCATCCACATATTTAAATCATTTCCATTAATAGAAATTGTAGAAAATTCTTTCGGACTCATTTTGTACTCAGATAATTCTTCTTTTAATTCTGAATTATCTTTGATAACCTTTAGCATTTCTCCTTCTGCTGTATATAAAGAATAAATTGGAGGAATTTCTGATGAAGAAAATGTATTGATAAAGTAGTTTAGATTTTTGCTAAAAGAAGCAGAATTTGTTCCTTTTTCATTACTTAAAAGTTTTTTATTTTTTCCATCTAAATCAATAGAATAAACACCTCTGTTGGTAGAACCATTTTCTACAGATTGATAATAAATTGTTTTTTTAGATTCATTGTAACCGTAATAATTTGTTACTTCCCAATCTCCTTTTGTAATCTGATTGATTAATTTTCCAGAGAAATCATAATGATAAATATGGTTAAAGCCGTCTTTTTCACTTGTCCAAATAAAGCTGTTATCATTCAAAAAAGTAAGATTGTCTGTAATATCTACATATGCCTTATCAGTTTCGTCTAATAACAAACTAGAACTACTTCTTAATGCATTTACTTTATGTAGTTTTAAATTGTTTTGATGACGGTTTAAAGTTGTTGCAACCAATACATTTGCATCATTAGACCATTTTATTCTTGGGATGTATTCATAATTACCTAAAGCAATTTTTTTGGTGTTTTTAGAAGATAACGTATACATGTGTAAAGTTACTTCTGCATTTTTTTCACCTGCTTTTGGGTATTTAAATACTTGCTGATTTGGGTAGTTTGCTGTACCAACCATATCCATAGAAAAAGTAGGAACATCGCTTTCATTAAAACGTAAAAAAGCTAAATATTTACTGTTTTTACTCCATTCGAAAGCTCTAACAAAACCAAATTCTTCTTCGTAAACCCAATCTGTAATTCCGTTAATTACATTGTTAAATTTACCATCTTTGGTTACTTGCGTTACTTTATTTCCGTTGGTAAGATTTAAAATATAAATATTGTTATTTTTTGCGTAAGCAATTTTTTTACTATCCGGAGAAAAAGTAGGCTCTTGAATATCTTTACCAATTAAAGTTAATTTTTTAGAATTAATATTATAGTAGTAAAATGTACCTGTAAAAGAACGTCTGTAGATTTTTTTAAAATCTGTACCTAAAATAACAGAAGATTCTTCTGAATTAAAATTATAAGAATCAAAACTTTTTAAATCCTTTAAACTAGCGCTATTTACTATTGTTTCTACTTTTTCTAAAGTTTTATAACTGTATTTGTCTACAGTTGTATTTCCTTCATCATCAGTATTTAGTAAAGAATAAAAATCACCATTCATAGAATTTAAAGCATTCATTCTTTTAGCCGAAAAAGTGCCATTCCAGATTTCTTCTAAAGTGATTTCTTTGTTTCCTGTTGTGTAATTAGTTGATGTTGTGGTTTTTTCTTTGCAACTAACAAGTAGAGATATAGTTGCTAAAATGAAGATTTTTTTCATTATAGACATCGTTTTAATAAAAGTTTGTCAAGTTTACGTAAAAATCCGCAAAAAATGTTTTAAAAATTGAGAAAACTTGAATATTGCATAATGTTTTAACGGATTGAATTATATTTGTTGCTGATAGTTTATAGCATATAAAATGAGTAAGAAAATAAAGGGTTTTTCTAAATTAACAAAAGAAGAAAAGATCAATTGGATTGTAGAAAATTATTTTAATAATAATTTAAATGTTGTTGATATTATAAAACAATATTGGAATTCTGATGTACAACTACAACAGTTGCACGACGATTTTATAGAGAATACCATTTCTAACTTTTATTTGCCAATGGGTGTTGCGCCAAATTTTCTTATAAACGATAAAGATTATGTTGTGCCCATGGTAACAGAAGAGAGTTCTGTTGTAGCTGCTGCTTCTTTGGTAGCTAAGTTCTGGAGTACAAAAGGCGGATTTAAAACAACCGTTTTAGGTACTACAAAAATTGGGCAAGTACATTTTATGTTTGCTGGCAATAAAGAAGATTTAACTTCTTATTTTAATAAAAATAAAACCGAATTGTATGCGGCAACTGCATCCATAACTAAAAATATGGAAAAACGTGGTGGCGGAATTTTAGACATACAGTTAATTGATAAAACAGATCAGTTAGAAAATTATTATCAATTACACATTACTTTTGAAACGAAAGATTCTATGGGTGCTAATTTTATTAATTCTTGTTTAGAAGCTATTGCTGCTAAATTTAGAAATGATGAAATTGAAATTGTAATGAGTATTTTATCTAATTACGTTCCAGAATGTTTAGTTAGAGCAGAGGTAAGTTGTAAGATTGAAGATTTGGGTGTAGAAAATCCGCAGAAATTTGCAGAGAAATTTTACCAAGCAGTTAAAATTGCCGAAGTAGAACCTTACAGAGCTGTAACGCATAATAAAGGAATTATGAACGGAGTTGATGCGGTTGTAATTGCTACTGGTAACGATTTTAGAGCTGTAGAAGCTGGTGTGCATGCGTATGCTGCAAAAGACGGAAAATATTCAAGTTTATCTCATTGTACGATAGACAACGGAATTTTTAGATTTTGGATAGATTTACCTTTAGCACTTGGTACGGTTGGTGGTTTAACTGCACTACATCCGTTAGCAAAATTATCTTTAGAGATGTTGCAAAAACCGTCTGCAAAAGAATTAATGCAAATTATAGCAACTGCTGGTTTGGCTCAGAATTTCGCAGCTTTAAGAGCGCTTACAACAAAAGGAATTCAGCACGGTCACATGAAAATGCATTTGCAAAATATCTTAAATCAATTAGGTGCTAATGCAGAAGAAAAAGAGATTATTGCAAATTATTTCGAAGGAAAAACAGTTTCGCATGCTGCGGTTGTATCTAAGTTCGAAGAAATAAAAAAAAAATCTATTAATTGGGTAGATTTTAAAAATGAATCTAGTTTAAGAGGTTTACTTAACAGTCTAGAAATAGAAACTCCTGCCGTTTTTGGTAAAATGAATGGACAACAAATGGTAGAACATTTGGCGTTGTTATTAAAGGTTTCTAACGGCAAAATAGATGCAGATTTTTTTGTTGAAGAAGAAAAATCATCTAGAAGAAAATCTTTTTTAGACACAGATAACGAATTACAAGTTGGTTTTAAAACCTCGATGCTATCAGAAGAACCAGTTCCTGCAAAGTTTTCTACCTTAAAAGATTCTATCGAAGATTTGATATTGCAAATAAAGAATTTTGAAACTCATTTTAAAACAAATGCAACAGAGAATCATCCATTTTTTGGAGAGTTAGATTACCAATATTGGTGCAAGTTTCATGTAAAACATTTTACACATCATTTTAAACAATTTAATTTAGTTTAATGAATTATTACTCAAACGGAAAACTGTTATTAACAGGTGAATATTTAGTGTTAGATGGCGCAAAATCTTTAGCGTTACCTACTAAGTTTGGGCAAGATTTAATTGTCGATCAAATAAAAGAACCACAATTAATTTGGGGAAGTTTTACAGATAAAGGAGAATGCTGGTTTGAAGCAGTTTTTGATTTAAAAAAAATGCGATTGGTTAATTGCACATTTAATTCAGAAAAAGAGGGTGGCGGAGATATTATTGCTGAAACATTATTAGGTATTTTAAGAGAAGCAAAGAAATTAAATCAAAATTTTTTAGAAGTCGAACATGGTTTTGTTGTAAAAACAATGCTTACTTTTCCTAGAAATTGGGGTTTAGGCACATCGTCTACTTTAATTAATTCTATTGCAAGTTGGGCAAATGTAAATGCTTTTGATTTGCTATGGAATTCTTTTAAAGGAAGTGGTTATGATATTGCTTGTGCTCAAAATAATACGCCAATTTATTATAAAATTAAAGACGAAAAGCCAGTTGTAGAGCAAATAGAATTCAATCCAGAATTTAAAGAAAATTTATTTTTTGTGCATTTAAATCAGAAACAAGATTCTAAAGAAGGTATTGCAAAGTTTAGAGAAAGTAATTTAAATTTTGATAAAGAAATTAAAAGAATTTCTCAAATTTCTGAAGAGTTTGTTAAATCTAAAAATCTACAAGCTTTCGAAAATTTAATAGTAGAACACGAAAATATTATTAGTAGTATTATCAAACTTACACCGGTTAAAGAAAAATTATTTCCAGATTATTTTGGTGCTATTAAAAGTTTAGGAGCTTGGGGTGGAGATTTTGTATTAGTTACAGGAAACGAAAAAACACCGGCTTATTTTAAAAACAAAGGTTACAAAACAATTCTTTCATATTCAGAAATGATTTTGTCATAGAATCATTTACATTAATTAAATACGTAATTCAAGTTTAATCACATAGATTTTTGAATATATAACAAATATAAAATGAAAAAAATAGTAATAATTGGTGGCGGTGCAGCAGGATATTTTACAGCAATAAATGCAAAAGAAAATAATCCTGATTTAGATATTACTATTCTTGAAAAAGGAAAAGATGTCTTACAAAAAGTTAAGATTTCTGGTGGCGGAAGATGTAATGTTACACATGCTTGTTTTGAACCTAAAGAACTGGTTAAATTTTATCCGAGAGGAGAAAAAGAATTGTTAGGTCCTTTTCATCAGTTTATGACAGGTGATACCTTTGAGTGGTTTGATGATAGAGGTGTTCCTTTAAAAATTGAAAATGATAATCGTGTTTTTCCAGAAGCAAATACAAGTCAGGCAATTATAGATTGTTTTCAAAAATCTGTGAGTAACTTAGGAATTAAAGTGTTGACAAATTCGGGAGTAAATTCAGTTTCTAAAGAAAATAACAAATGGAGTGTAAACACTAAAGAACAAGTTTTTGAAGCAGATCAATTAGTTGTAGCTGCAGGTAGTTCTAAAAAAGTTTGGGATTTATGCAAAACCTTAGATCATGCAGTGGTAGAGCCAGTTCCATCTTTGTTTACATTTAATATAAACGATAAAAGATTGGTCGATTTATTAGGGACTTCTGTGCCAAATGCAACTGTAAACATTATAGATTCTAAATTAGAAGCTTCTGGCCCATTATTAATAACGCATTGGGGTTTAAGCGGTCCTGCAGTTTTAAAATTATCTGCTTTTGGTGCAAGACTTTTAGCAGACAAAAATTACCAATACAATGTTGCTGTAAATTGGTTGTCTAGACCAACCGATAAAGTTTTAAATGTGCTTTTAAATTTAAAAAAGAAAGAACCTAGAAAAACCGTTATTTTAAAATCTCCTTTTACAGAGATTTCTAAAAGATTATGGGAGCGTTTTGTATTGTTTGCATCGATATCTAAAACTCAAAATTGGGCAGATTTAAGCAACGCACAATTAGAAAAGTTGGCTAAAGAGTTAACAAATGGTATTTACAATGCAAATGGCAGAACTACGTTTAAAGATGAATTTGTAACTGCTGGCGGAATCGATTTAAAAGAAATTAATTTTAAACGTTTTGAAAGTAAAAAGCATAAAAATTTGTTTTTTGTAGGCGAAGTTTTAAATATTGATGCAGTAACAGGAGGTTTTAATTTTCAAAATGCTTGGACAGGTGGCTTTATCTGTGCGAAAGCATTGGCAGAAGAAGAGTAAAATTTTATCAAAAAAAATCATAAAAAATTATAAAATGGCAAGAGCAGAATCTAACGAGTTTTTAATGGGAAGAATAGCGCCAGATTTTAACTTAATCAATACTGTAGATAATTCTTTTGTGAGCTTATCAAGTGCAAAAGGATCTGTTGGTACGGTAATTATGTTTATTTGTAATCATTGTCCGTTTGTGATTCATGTAAACCCAGAATTGATAAAAATGGCCAATGAATTTCAAGAAAAAGGAATTCGTTTTATTGCGATTAGTTCTAACGAAATAATAAATTATCCGCAAGATGCACCAAAGTTTATGAAAGAAGTTGCAGAGGATTTAAAATACCCATTTCCGTATTTATTTGATGAAACACAAGAAGTAGCCAAGGCATATGATGCGGCTTGTACGCCAGATTTTTATGTTTTTGATAAAGATTTAAAAGCAGTTTATCATGGGCAACTAGACGATTCTAGACCAGGAAATGGCGAACCATTAACGGGTAAAGATATTAGAGCAGCAATACATAATTTATTAGATAATAAGCCCGTTTTAGAAAACCAAAAACCAAGTGTTGGTTGCGGAATTAAATGGAATTAAATTAAAATTTAAATAATTCTTAAAAATTATAAGTAGAAATGAATATAGAAAACGCACAAAAACAAGTAGACGATTGGATTAAAAATCATGGAGTTCGTTATTTTAATGAACTTACAAATATGGCACAGTTAACAGAAGAGGTTGGTGAAGTCGCACGAATTATTGCTAGAAGATATGGAGAGCAAAGCGAAAAAGAATCTGATAAAAATAAAGATTTAGGTGAAGAGTTAGCAGATGTAATGTTTGTAGTTTTGTGTTTGGCAAATCAAACCGGAATAAACTTACAAGATGCTTTTGAAAAAAAGTTAGATATTAAAATCAAAAGAGATCACGACAGACATCATAACAACGACAAATTAAAATAAAATGAGTTTTTTTAAGAATTTTGTAGCTGGTGCTAAAATTGTTGCAGCTAAATTACAAACTAAAATATTTTGGATTAACTTTTTAAAAGTGGCGCTTCCTTTTTTTGTTTTAGTAACCATAATTAGTTTATTAATTAATAGTTCTAGTGCTATTTTTTCGGGGGATTTTGCTAAAGTGAATGCAACAAATTTTTCTGAAGGAAAATGGAAAAACTTTTGGGGTTTAAAGTTTTTTATTAGTGTATTTTACGGCATGTATGTAACGCTTAAAAAAATGTCTTAAACAATACTTTTAGTTTCTCTACCAAAAATAGGAATTATAATAAAAAACAAAACGTATAATAATAAAAGAAAAGAAGCTGCATGAAATAATAACTGCATTTGTTGTAGCTTATTAACTTTTATCTCAGACATTTTTTGATATTCTTCTACAATTTTATCCATAGAAACTAAGAATCCGTTTTCATTATCTCTAATTGTTTTTACTGATTTTACGAATAACGTGTCATTATGAATGTCGTTTAAAATAGCAGAAGATGCATCTTCTAAATTTTTATAATACGATTGGTTTTCTTTGTACAGATCGTTTAAATCTTGATTGTTGTAAAATTTTAAAACGATATTGTTGATGTAGTAATTTCCTATTTTAAAATCTTGATACGTTTCTCTAAAATCTAACATTTTATCTTCAAACGAATCTGTATTCTTAGCATTACTTGCAAAAAAAGCATCTTTTGTCAATTTTTGACTATACATTCTTTGCTTACCGGCTTTATTAATAATTTCGGCGTCGTAAGATTGCCTTTTGATGTCAAAGTGAAAGATAATTTGATTTGATACAACAAGTAAGGTAAAAAGTATAAAAGATAGGGTAACCTTTTTTTTCATTTCTGGGGATTTTGAATTGCAAATTAAATTAAAATAGTTTGAATAATAAAAAAAGCGACTATAAAGTCGCTTTTTTAAATTTTTATTATAAGATTTAGTCTAATTGTATAAGATCTATATCACTTTCTTTTACTCTTCTATTTAGCTCTTTGACGCCATTTGTAAATAAAGCATTTAGTTTTAATAATTCAGCATCAATTTCTTTAGTAATTTCATTTTTAAATTCGATAGCTTGTTGTGTAGGTGCATAATTACCGGTTCTAGTTAACGAATTTAAATGTGCTAATTTATTGTTTAGTCGAATAGGAAAGTTTAATGGATCTTGTCCGCTTTTAGATTTTGTTTGATATAGAGTTTCTTCAATTTTGGTAATATCCTTTACCAATTTGTCTGCAAAATCTAAAAGTTCTTTATGCTTTTTTCTGTCTTTAATAGATTTCTTTAAAGCACCAACCTGAGTTCTAATTTTCTTAACATTTTTTAAAGCTTTATGAATTTCTGTCATTTTAGCATTAATTTCATTAATAAAATCGAACTGAGCCTTCATTTCTTCTTCAGAAACTTCAGAAGAAGGGTTTCTTAAAATATTAAAATCTTTAGTTATGTTTTGGCTATTAACGGTTAATGTAACTTTGTATTTACCAGGTAAGGCCATTGGGCCATTTAAAGAAGCCCACCATAGAATCATACCTTTTACAGATTCTGCACCTGTGTACATCATATCCCAATAGAAAATATTATTACCATCTTTTACAGATAATTTTGCTTCTTTTTCTTTTGTATTTGGTTTAGTACTAAACTTTTTTATTAAGTTATTATTTGCATCTAAAAATGAAAGCGAGATGGTGTCTTTTTTATTTTCTTCTTTTATAAAATAAGAAACAGCAACACCACCTGGATGATTAGTGCCAGCAGTTCTAGAAGTTCTTCCTCTACCACCGCTCATATTATAAGCATCTTTTGGTTTGTAAAGAATTACGTTTGCGTTTGTATTTCTTTCAAGTTGATGTAGAGGTGTTAAATCATCAATAATCCACAGAGCTCTACCTTGTGTAGCTGCAATTAAATTATCGTTTTTAATAGCTAAATCAGTAATTGGTACAATTGGCAAATTTTTCTGAAAAGTTTCCCAATTTTTACCGTCATCAAAAGAAACGTATATTCCTTTTTCTGTACCTGCATACAATAAGCCTTTACGTTTTGGGTCTGCTCTTAAAGCTCTCGTAAAACTTTCATTTTCGATTCCGTTTACGATTAATTTCCAAGATTTACCATAATTCTCGGTTTTATAAATATAAGGTTTGTAATCACCAGATTTGTATTTAGTACCAACAATATATGCGCTTCCTTTGTCAAACGGACTAACTTCAATACAATTAATCATCATCCATTCTGGCATTTTTTTAGGCGTTACGTTAGTCCATGTTTCTCCGTTGTTTTTAGAAACGTGTACCAAGCCATCGTCAGATCCTGTCCAAATTAATCCAGGTTCTAAAGAAGATTCTGTAGCTGCAAAAATAGTTCCGTAGTATTCTACACCCGTATTATCTTTTGTAATTGGTCCTCCAGATGGTCCTAAAGTTTTTTGGTCGTTTCGAGTTAAATCCGGACTAATTAATTTCCAAGATTGTCCTTCATTTTCGGTAATATGTAAATGATTAGAGGCTGCATACAATCTCTTTTTATTATTTGGAGAAAAGAATATTGGAAAATTCCATTGAAAACGATATTTAAAATCTTCAGCACCATGACCCATTGGGTCGTCTGGCCAAACATTAACAGCTCTTGTTTCACCTGTTTTATGATTTTTTCTAGTAAGCAATCCTCCGTAACTTCCACCATAAACAATATCATCATTTAAAGGATCTACAGCAATGTGTGCACTTTCTCCTCCTGCAGTAGGTTCCCAATCAGAATCTGTAATAAATCTTCCTGCGGTTCTATGTGCAATTCTTATTGTAGAATTATCTTGTTGTGCCGCCAAAATTCTATACGGAAAATGGTTATCAGTAGTTACTCTATAAAACTGAGAAGTTGGTTGATTGTTCATTGTACTCCAGTTTTCTCCAGCATCAAAAGAAACTTGTGCGCCACCATCATCACCAATAATCATTCTTTGATTATCTTTTGGTGCAATCCATAAATCATGATGGTCTCCGTGTGGTGCATTGTATGTTTTATAAGTTTTTCCTCCGTCTGTAGATTTATGATAACGAACATTTAAAACATATAAAATGTCTTCATCTTGCGTGTCTGCATACAAACGTGTGTAGTACCATGCTCTTTGGCGTAGTTTTCTTTCAGCATTAATTAAACGCCAAGTATTACCTGCATCTGTAGATTTGTAAACACCACCTTTTTTGTTTTCTATTAAAGCGTAAACAATATCAGAATTTACAGGCGAAACAGTCACTCCGCTAATTCCCCAAATTCCGTCAGGAAGCCCTTTGTTTGTAGAAATGTTTGTCCACGTTTCTCCTTCATCGGTACTTTTCCATAAAGCAGAACCATCTCCACCAGAAGATAAACTGTACGGAGTTCTTCTGATATCCCATGTAGTTGCATACAAAATTCTTGGGTTATTAGGATCTATAATTAAATCTACTACACCAGAATTCTCATTAGAAAATAAAACTTTTTTCCAATTTTGACCACCGTCTATAGATTTATAGACACCTCTTTCTTGCGTTGGTTTGTATAAATCTCCCATAACTCCAGCAAAAACAATATTAGAATTTTTAGGATGAACTCTCATTCGCGGTATATGTCTGGCATTTTTTAAACCAATATGTGTCCAAGTTTTACCAGCATTTTCAGATTTCCAAACGCCATCACCAGAAGAAACATTTCCTCGAACCGTTTTTTCTCCCATACCTACGTAGATAACGTTGTTATCAGATTCAGAAACAGCAACAGCTCCTACCGAACCGCCAAAAAATCCGTCGGAAATATTTTGCCAAGTATTACCTGCATCATTAGTTTTCCAGACACCACCACCGGTTGCGCCCATATAAAATAGATTTGCCTTACCAGGTACGCCTGTTACAGCAGCGCTTCGACCACCTCTAAACGGACCAATATTTCTCCAAGTAATAGGATTAAAATTTTCGCTAGAAACTTTGTTAGCATTTTTTTGTGCATTAACTTTGACATTTACACACAAGAGCATGCAAACGACTAATAATAAGTGTTTTTTCATGTTGGTTAGTTGTAATTAAAGGTTTAAAAATAAGAATTAAAATCAGTTTTTAGAATGGACATATTGTTAAATGTTTTAAAGAATAGTAAAATAAATGAGGAAATCACAATTTCTGGTTCTAAAAGCGAATCTAATAGATTGCTTATTTTACAAAACCTTTTCCCTGAAATAACGATAAATAATTTATCAGATTCTGATGATTCTGTGCACATGCAACATGCACTTTCTACTGATAAAGAAATTGTAGACATTGGTCATGCAGGTACAGCAATGCGTTTTTTAACATCTTATTTTGCAGTTAAAGAAAATAGAGAAGTTGTTTTAACAGGTTCTGAAAGAATGCAAAACAGACCAATTGAGATTTTAGTAAATGCATTAAAAGATTTAGGTGCAGATATTAGTTATGAAGATAAAGTTGGATACCCACCAATACGTATTAAAGGAAAAAAAATAATAAAAGATAAAGTTGCAATTAATGGTAATGTATCTAGTCAATACATCTCATCTTTACTATTGATAGCATCAAAATTAGAAAAAGGATTAGAAATTGAATTGGTTGGTAAAATCACTTCGATACCTTATATAAAAATGACTTTAACGTTGCTAAATCAAATAGGAATAGAAACTTCATTTGAAGGGAATTTAATTAAAGTTTTGCCAAAAACGACTATTGATAAACAAACTGTTGTTGTAGAGTCTGATTGGTCTTCTGCAAGTTATTTTTATTCGATTGTAGCTTCATCGCAAATAGGGTCTTCAATAAAATTGTCTGCCTACAAGCAAGAAAGTTTACAAGGAGATTCTTGTTTAGCAGAAATTTACAAGCACTTTGGTGTAGCTACTAGTTTTTCTGATAATTCGATTACATTATCAAAAGAAAAAGTAAGCAGCAAAGAGGTTTTAGAGATCGATTTAAAAAACGCCCCAGATATTGCACAAACAATAGCAGTAACTTGTTTTTCTGAAAACATTGCGTGTAATTTAACGGGTTTACATACACTTAAAATTAAAGAAACCGATAGGTTAGAGGCTTTAAGAGAAGAATTAACAAATTTAGGTGCTTCAATTTCTGTGACTAATGAAACGTTACATTTAGAAGAAGGTTCTTCAATCAAAGAAAACATAGCAATAAAAACCTATAACGATCATAGAATGGCAATGGCTTTTGCACCTTTGGCGTTAAAAGTTCCTATTAAAATTTTAGATGCAGAAGTTGTTACAAAATCGTATCAAAAATTTTGGAAAGACATGCAACAAATTGGTATTAAGGTAGAAGAACTTTAAATTAATAGGCGAAACACTTGACAACGCCTATCTCTATATCGTATATTTGCATGTTTTAGAAGAAATACATATATGAAATTATCGCATTTTGAATTTGAATTGCCAGAAGAATTATTGGCAGTTTATCCTGCAGAGCACAGAGACGAATCTCGTTTAATGGTGTTAAATAGAGCAGATGGTACTATTGAACATAAACAGTTTAAAGACGTTATTAATTACTTCGACGAAGGTGATGTAATGATGTTAAATAATACCAAAGTTTTTCCTGCTAGAATGTTTGGTAACAAAGAAAAGACAGGTGCTAGAATAGAGGTTTTCTTATTAAGAGAATTAAATGCAGAAAATAGATTGTGGGATGTTTTAGTAGATCCTGCAAGAAAAATTAGAATAGGAAATAAATTATTTTTTGGTGAAGACGATAGTTTAGTAGCAGAGGTTATAGACAATACAACTTCTAGAGGAAGAACTTTACGTTTTTTATTTGACGGTTCTTACGAAGAGTTTAGAGCTAAATTATTAGAATTAGGACAAACACCATTGCCTAAAGAAATTAATAGAGAAGTAGAGCCTTCAGACGAAGAAAGATACCAAACTATTTTTGCCAAAAATGAAGGAGCTGTTGCTGCACCAACTGCAGGTTTACACTTTTCTAAACATTTATTAAAACGTTTAGAAATAAAAGGTGTTGATTTTGCAGAAATGACTTTACACGTTGGTTTAGGCACATTTAGTCCAGTAGAGGTAGAAGATTTGTCTAAGCATAAAATGGACTCTGAGCAAATTATTATTCCAGAAGCTTCTGCAAACATGATTAATAAAGCTAAGAAAGACAAAAGAAGAGTTTGTGCAGTTGGTACAACTGTTATGAGAACAGTAGAATCTTCTGTATCTTCTAAGCAAGAATTAAATGCTTTTGAAGGTTGGACAAACAAATTTATTTTTCCACCTCACGATTTTAGTATAGCTAATGCAATGATTACTAATTTTCATCCACCAAAATCTACTTTACTAATGCAAGCAGCTGCTTTTGGAGGTTATGATTTTGTAATGGAAGCTTACAAAGAAGCAATTAAAGAAGGATACAAATTCTCTACTTACGGAGATGCAATGTTAATTCTATAATATTTTTAATATTTAGAAATACAATATATTAAAACTGACACTTTTTTAAAGTGTCAGTTTTTTTATGCATATTTTTGCAACAGAATTTATTTTGAAATCATTTAATTTTTAATCCTTCTATTTTGAATAAAAAGAAAGACATAAGAGCCTTAACAAAAGAACAATTAAGAGATTTTTTTGTGGCAAATAATGATAAAGCATTTCGTGGTAACCAAGTTTACGAATGGTTATGGAGCAAGTCTTTACATACTTTTGAAGATATGACAAATATCTCTAAAGCTACCAGAGAAATGTTAGAAGAAAACTTTGTGATTAACCACATTAAGGTAGATTCTATGCAAAAAAGTAAAGACGGTACCATAAAAAACGGAATTAAATTACACGATGGTTTGGTTGTAGAATCTGTTTTAATTCCTACAGAAAAAAGAACCACAGCTTGTGTTTCTAGTCAAGTTGGTTGTAGCTTAGACTGTAAGTTTTGTGCTACTGCAAGATTAAAAAGAATGCGTAATTTAAATCCTGATGAAATTTACGACCAAGTAGTTGTTATCGATAAACAAAGCAGATTGTATCATAACAAAAAACTAACAAATATTGTTTTTATGGGAATGGGAGAACCATTAATGAACTATAAAAACGTATTAAAATCTATAGAGATGATAACGTCTCCGGAAGGGTTAGGAATGTCATCAAAAAGAATTACAGTTTCTACATCGGGTGTACCAAAAATGATTCGTAAAATGGCAGATGAAGAAGTTAAATTTAATTTAGCAGTTTCATTACACTCAGCAATAGACGAGGTTAGAACATCAATAATGCCTTTTAATACAAATTTTCCTTTAAAAGACTTAAAAGAATCTTTAGAATATTGGTACGAGAAAACCAAAAGAGCAATTACTTATGAGTATGTTGTTTGGGATGGCATAAATGATAGAAAAGAAGACATCAAAGCTTTGGTAGATTTTTGCAAATATGTACCATGTAAAGTTAATTTAATAGAGTACAATCCAATAGACGATGGTGAATTTCAACAAGCAAGTTCTTCAGCAATAAATAATTATATTTCTAATTTAGAAATGCACGATATTACAATAAATGTAAGAAGAAGTAGAGGTAAGGATATTGATGCGGCTTGTGGTCAATTAGCAAATAAATCTTAAATAGTAAAAAAACAATTTTCGACCTATGAATTTAGTGGAACAAATTAAACAACCAATCATAAAAGAAATGGAACTTTTTGAAGAAAAGTTCAAAGATTCTATGTTGTCTAAAGTTCCGTTATTAAACAGAATTACCTACTATATTGTTCGTAGAAAAGGAAAACAAATGCGACCAATGTTTGTTTTTTTAGTTGCTAAAATGGTTTCTGATGGTGGTTTTGATGAAAGAACTTATAGAGGCGCATCTGTTGTAGAATTAATTCATACAGCAACATTGGTGCATGATGATGTGGTAGATGATAGTAATAGAAGAAGAGATTTTTTCTCTATAAATGCCTTATGGAAAAATAAAATTGCAGTTTTAGTAGGCGATTTTTTATTGTCTAAAGGATTATTGCTTTCTATTGATAATGAAGATTTCGATTTACTAAAGTTGATTTCTATTGCTGTAAGAGAAATGAGTGAAGGAGAACTACTTCAAATTGAAAAAGCAAGAAAATTAGACATTACAGAGGCAGTTTATTTTGATATTATTCGAAAAAAAACAGCAACTTTAATTGCAGCTTGTTGTGGTATTGGTGCAGCATCTGTAGGTGTAAATCAAGATTGTGTGCGTAAAATGCGAAAGTTTGGAGAATACATCGGAATCGCCTTTCAAATTAAGGATGATTTATTTGATTATTCTGATGCTAAAATCGGTAAACCTACCGGAATAGACATTAAAGAGCAAAAAATGACTTTGCCATTAATTTATACTTTGAATAATTGCTCTAAAAAAGAGAAAGCATGGTTAATTAACTCTATTAAAAAGCATAATAAAAATAAAAAAAGAGTAAAAGAAGTAATTGCATTTGTAAAAGCAAATGGTGGTATCGATTACACAATCGATAAAATGAACAGTTACAAATCGAAAGCCTTGGCGATTCTTAAAGACTTTCCAGATTCAGAGTATAAAAACTCTTTATCAACTATGATTGATTATGTAGTAGAACGTAAAATATAGTTTGCTTATTCTAATAGTTTTGTTAAATTTGGTTTTATTGCTATAAACAGAATTTAATACTATGAAAATTTATCAAAGCCTTGTGCTTTTGTTTGTGCTAACATGTACACAAATATTACAATCTCAAAATTCTTTAGGGTTTACTTTTCCAGCTACTAACGCAGAGAGAAATCAAAAATGTAGTTATTTTACAAACGCTTTTAGACAAAAACCTAAAGAAGTTGGTTTTGGAATAAAAAGAGAAGGAAATAATTTATATTTTACTACTAATAATAAAAAATGGTTTACTGCTCTATTTAAAAAATCAGGAGATGGTATTGCTATTGATGTGGTTTCTAAGTCTAGATATAAATGTGAAAATGAATTAGATGCTTCTCAAATTAAAGGAACCGTTCTACCTGCAGTTTTTGCACAGAAACTATTAAGAGGTTTTAAAAAAGTTACTGGTACTAATAGTTTTAGAACATTAGTAGGTTCTGTACCTGCTGCTTTGGCAAAAGAAGAACTAGAGTTTAATATCTTATTTCTAAACAACAAAGCATTATGTAGATATCAAACTACTTACAATTTAGATTCTTATGGTTGGGATTTGTTAGATATGGGTGTTTATTTAGATTCATTAACCTATAAAGATAAAAGCATCAACACTTCAGATAAATTTATTACAAAATATAAAACTTTAAAGTTTGTAATACCTTTTCAAAAGAATAAATACGACTATTCATCAGAAGACATAAAGCCGTTATATGATAGTTTAAGATTAACAGATTTTAATATTAAAAAGATAAATATTAAAGCTTACGCATCGATAGAGGGTAGTTTAAAGAGAAATATAGAACTTCAAGAAAAAAGAGCCAATAGTATTGTAAAATCTTTACAAACTTTTCAAAAACCGAATATTGTTACAGAAATTTCTTCTTCAGAGAATTGGGTAGAATTCTTAAATGATATTTCTAAAACAAAGTATAAAAGTTTTAAAACTTTGCCAAAACAAACAATTAAAAATAAGGTTGTTGGCGAAGTGTCAAAAGATTTAGAAAAATATTTACAAAAGCATCGAAAAGCAGTTGTGATATTAGAGTTAGAACGAAAAGACAAGTATAAAAATATGTCGAAAGAAAAGTTGGTAGCAACATTTAACGATCTTGTTCTAAAAGAAAATATAGAAGAAGCTTTAGTAGTGCAGAATTCTATTTTTGAGAAACTTAAAAAAGAAAGTTCGCCAGATTTATTAAATACTTTAAATGTACCCAAACAAAGAAAATTTGTACCAATTCTTAATAAGAATAGTATTTATAAGTATATATTAAATTTAAGTTATGCTAAAATTGCTTTTGACGAACTTAAAAAAATCGAAAAGTTAGATCCTAAGAATAAAAACATAAAGTATAATTTGATAGTTGTAAAGTTTATCATTTGGAAAAATAATTGGGAAAAAATCGAAGCAAATTCGTTTAAACAAGAAATTTTAAAGTTAAAATCTTACGGAATCAAACAACATTTAATTGATAGAATGTTGGTGAATTTTCATATTGTAAAAGCAGAAAAAGATATGAGAGCTAGAAAGTACGATGAAAAAGATGCTTCTGTAGAATTTATTATTGATACATATGAAAACTTTAATTTATCGAATTACGATTATCTAAGTTTAGCACAATTTTTAACTTATTATGCAAACACAGATGAAGCTACAGAGGTTTTAGATGAAAAAGTAAAAACAATTACGATAGATGAAGATTTACTTTTTTATTATTTAAATTTAACAATAGTAGATGAGTACGCTGTAGATTCTCAAAATTACAGAACAATCATGTTAAATGCTATCGAAATGAATAGAGACCGTTTTTGTAAATTATTTAATTCTTCTTTAGAAGATGGTGTTACTTTTCAATTACTAGAAAATAAATATTTAAGAGCTACTTACTGCGAGAATTGCACTAAATAAATAGTTTTATAAACTTAAAAGCTCTTCTATAAACTCTCTAGAATTAGACAATCTTGGTACTTTATGTTGTCCGCCAAGTTTGTTTTTTTTCTTTAGCCAACTATAAAACAAGCCTTCTTTAGCCAAATGAACTTTAGGAGGCATTAATGTAATGTTTAAATAACGTTTAGCTTCGTAATCAGAATTTATAGACTTTAAAGCATTGTCTAAAACTTCAGAAAAATACCCCATAGATTCTGGTTTATTAATAAATTCAATAATCCATTCATGGCCACCTTTTTCTTTTCCTTGCATAAAAATTGGTCCAACGGTATAATCTGCAATCGTTGCAGTTGTTTTTTCACAAGCCAATTTAAGAGCATCTTCTACATTTTCGATATTTAATTCTTCACCAAAAACATTAATATAATGTTTGGTTCTACCTGTAATTTTAATTCGATAAGGTTCTAAAGATGTAAATCGAATTGTATCACCAATTAAATAACGCCATAAACCACCGTTTGTAGTAATAACCAGTGCGTAATCAATATCTTTTTTAACATCAGCTAAAGTAATTGCATTCGAGCTTTCACCTTTATATTCGCTCATCGGAATAAATTCATAGAAAATTCCGTAGTCTAACATCAACAATAATTCCTTCGAGTTATTTCTGTCTTGTATTGCGAAGAATCCTTCGGAAGCATTGTAGATTTCGTAGTATTTAAAATCGGATTTAGGGATGATTTTTTTGTATTGTTCTCTATACGGATTAAAGTTAACGCCACCATGAAAATATACTTCTAGGTTGGGCCAGACTTCTAAAATATTGTCTTTGCCAGAGCGTTCTAAAACACGATTTAAAAGAACCAACATCCAACTTGGTACACCAGCTAAACTTGTAATATTTTCGTTAATAGTTTCATCAATAATTGCATCCATTTTTGTTTCCCAATCGCTCATTAAAGCAACTTCTTGACTCGGTGCTGAACTAAAATCTGCCCAAAAAGGCATGTTTTCGATAATAATTGCAGACAAATCGCCAAAATAAGAACCATTGTCTTGGTAAACTTCCGAGCTGCCACCCAAACGCAAGCCTTTACCAGTAAAAAGTTGGGTTTTAGGGTTGTTGTTTATGTATAAACACAACATGTCTTTACCAGCTTTCATATGGCAATATTCTAACGCATCATCAGAAACGGGTATAAATTTACTTTTAGCATTTGTTGTACCACTCGATTTTGCAAACCATTTAATGTGCGATGGCCAAAAAATATTTTGTTCGCCTTTTCTACAGTTTTCTATAAGTGGCTCAAAGGTTTCGTATTTCTGAATCGGAACATGTTTAGCAAAATCTGCATGATTTTTAATAGAACTAAAATGATGTTCTTTACCGAAAGAAGTTTGTTTGGCAGTTTGAATCAATTTTAAAAGCAATTCATTTTGTACATCTTTTGGGTACTTTAAAAACAGTTCAATTTGGTGTTTTCGTTTCTTCAAAAACCAAGAAATTATAGAATTGATAATCTGAAAAGCCATAGAAATTCGTAAGTTTGTTTAGTACGATTTTTATGCAGTTTGCAATTTAAAATCGAAGTTTAAAAATACTAAAATTTGTGAGATGATTTACCAAGGAGTTTTAAAAAAAATGATGACCGAAAATGCAGAGGAAATTCAGTATTATTTAGATATGAAAACTGATTTTTTAAACATGAACCAGTTAATTAACAAAGAAATATCTTTAAGTTTTGTTACTTACGAGTGTTTAAATTGTGGTTTAGAAAAAACCATATATAGACAAGGTTTTTGTAAATCTTGCTTTTTTGAAACGCCAAATGCTGGTGATTGGATTATGAAACCAGAATTAAGTAAGGCACATTTAGATATTGAAGATAGAGATTTGGCCTACGAAAAAAAGGTGCAATTACAGCCGCATATTGTTTATTTAGCTAATTCTAGTAATGTAAAAGTTGGTGTTACAAGAAAACAACAAGTACCAACCCGTTGGATAGATCAAGGTGCGCATGAAGCTATAGAAATTGTAGAGGTGCCAAATCGATATTTAGCTGGTATTACAGAGGTTGCATTAAAAGAACATGTTGCAGATAAAACCAATTGGCGTAAAATGCTTAAAAATGATATTGAAGATGTAAACTTAGTCGAGTGGAGAGAGAAGTTAAAAGAGTTTATACCAGAGGAAGCAAAAGAATATTTTATCGAGAATAATTCTGAAACAAACATCAATTTTCCTGTACGTAAATATCCAGCAAAACCTAAAAGTTTAAACCTTATTAAAACGCCTAAATATACAGGTAAATTAGTTGGTGTAAAAGGGCAGTATTTAATCTTTGATGACGAAACTGTTTTTAACGTTAGAAGTAATGAAGGTCTCGTTGTAAGTATCGAGGTTTAAATTTGAATTGATGAAAAATTTTATAAACCTTGCTTTTTTACTTTTATTATTTGTTTTTCCAGTTTCTGGACAAGAGCTTTTAGAAGGACAAAAAAGATGGAGTGCAACCGAAAAATTATCTTTAGAAGATTATAGTATTAAAAAAAACTATAACGATGCTATTCTTAGTCAGTTTCTAATCTCATACGAATCTAAAGGTTTTGATTTTTTTAAAAAAAATCTGAATAGTAGAGTTGAGAATATTTCTATTGGGAAAGGTTCTTATATAGATACTACAAAAATTAATAACATAGAGAAGCAACTAGAATTTCAGCAATTGCAGTTCGATTTAGCAGAAATACAAGCAAGAAAATTTAGAAAAAGGCTTTTTTTGGGAAAAAAGAAGTTAGTTAAGGGATTCGAAGTGATGAAATTAATTAGTAATGAAATATCGAATGAGTTTGCCGAAATTCGAATGAGATTCATAAATGAAACAAATAATGGTAATAATTTAAAGGTTTTAGAAGTTTGGAAATCGAAGGTGAAGAGTGAGTTGAAGGAATTAAATGAATTTCGCTTTGAAAACAGAAAGAAAATAAAAAAACGAAACTAATAGTTTACGATAATCAAGAATTATGAAAAACAATTTACTAAAAGTTGCATTGGCACAAATTTCACCGGTTTGGTTAAACAAGGAAAAAACAATCGAAAAAATACAAAAATCGATTGTAGATGCTTCAAAAGAAAATTGTGAACTCATTGTTTTTGGTGAAGCTTTGCTACCAGGATATCCGTTTTGGGTTTCTTTAACAGATGGTGCTGCTTGGGATTCTAAGGTTCAAAAAGAAATTCATGCACATTATGTTAGAAATTCAATTACGATAGAAAAAGGCGAATTAGATACTATTTGCGATTTAGCTAAAGAATATAAAATTGCTGTCTATTTAGGAATTATGGAACGTGCTCAAAATAGAGGCGGACATAGCATTTACGCTTCTTTAGTTTATATCAATGCTGATGGAATTATAAAATCTGTCCACAGAAAATTACAACCAACTTACGAAGAACGTTTAACTTGGGCGCCAGGAGACGGAAATGGTTTACAAGTACATCCGTTAAAAGAATTTACCGTTGGAGGCTTAAATTGCTGGGAAAACTGGATGCCTTTACCTAGAACTGCTTTATATGGTTTAGGCGAAAATTTACATATTGCTGTTTGGCCTGGTAGCGATTACAATACAAAAGATATTACACGATTTATAGCAAGAGAATCTCGTTCTTATGTAATTTCTGTATCTAGTTTAATGAGCACAAAAGATTTTCCTAGAGAAACACCGCATTTAGATAAAATACTAGAAAAAGCACCTGCTGTTTTAGCAAATGGAGGTTCTTGTATTGCAGCTCCTAACGGAGAATGGTTGGTTGAACCTGTTTTACATAAAGAAGGTTTAATTATCGAAACCTTAGATTTTAATAGGGTTTTAGAAGAAAGGCAAAACTTTGATGTTGTTGGGCATTATTCGAGACCAGATATTACCAAATTACAGGTAAACAGAGAAAGACAAAGTACTGTTTATTATAAAGATTAAGTATGATTTTTGAACAAAAGGAAATTCGACTAAAACCTTATGTAAGAGGTTTTCATTTAATTACGGATATAATTATAGCGGAATTTCCGGCATTTAGAAAAATTGAAAAAGGAATTTTAAAGATATTCATAAAGCATACATCTGCCAGTTTAACGATAAATGAAAATGCAGATGGTACAGTAAGATCAGATTTTGAAAAACACATAAATATTTTAGTTCCAGAAAATGCGGCTTATTACGAACATATTTACGAAGGTAGCGATGATATGCCGGCACATATTAAAGCATCACTTTTAGGCTCTTTTGTAGAAATACCCATAACCAAAGGAGTGTTAAATTTAGGTATTTGGCAAGGTGTTTACTTAGGAGAACACAGAAATAATGGTGGTTCTCGTTCTATTGTTGTAACAGCTTTTGGTGTTTAATGGTTAAGCCTTAACTAATTTTTCTAAAACACTTTCTACTCCAAAATTATCATTACTTGTAGTTGCATAATTTGCAATTTCTGTGATGTCTTTATGAGCATTTTCCATAGAAAAACTAAAAGCGGCTTCTTTTAGCATTTCAATATCGTTATGGTAATCACCAAAAACCATGGTTTCTTTTTTAGAGACATTTAATAAGTTTTGCACTTGTCTTAAAGCATTGCCTTTATTGGCTTTGTCTGTAGAAATATCTAACCAGTTTTGACCAGAAACTTTTAAAAGATATTCATTTTCTAAATGTTTTATCGCTGGTAAAATATAAGCTTCTGATGATTTAAAGTTATACACCGCTATTTTTAAAATAGGAGTGTGTTTTACAACATCTAATAAGTCGTCTACTTTGTTATAATTATGGTAATATTCTTTAAAATAACCAATAAATCGCTCGTCTTTACTTTCTATAAAAGCAGCGTCTTTGGTACATAAAACAAAATTGGTATCTTCTATTTCTCTTAAAATCGGAATAATTTTCTCAATCTTAGAAGCTTCTAAAGATTCTTGTAGTAATATTTTATCTGCTTTTTTTGCTATTGCTCCATTTTCTGCAATAACATAAATATCATCTTTAATTGCAGCTAATTTATCTACAATACTGTGATATTGTCTTCCGCTAGCGGCACAAAATGTGATGTTTTTTTCTTGTAGTTTTTTAAAAAGGTCGAAAAATAACGGACTAACTTCTCCTTTTGAGTTTAGTAGTGTTCCGTCCATATCAGAAACTACTAGTTTTACCTTACTTAAATCCATTTATTTAAGATTTTTTAGTAGAGTTTCGTTCTACTAAATCTGTTTTAATAATTACCGTTTTAGGTTGGTCTTTAGGAGCCGCTTTGTTTTCTAATCTTTCAATTAATAGTTTTGCTGCAGTTGCACCCATTTTTTCTCCGTGCTGACTCACAGTAGTCATTTTTGGTTGAGAATGTCTCGCTAAAATTCCGTTAGAAAAACTAACAACAGCAAAATTTTCGGGTACTTTTAAACCTTTTTTCTGTGCAATTTTCATTGCCGCAATTGCAGAAGATTCGTCTGTAGCAATCACTGCATCTATTTCATTTGCATCAAAAATAGGAGCTAAAATACTTTCGTATTTTTTATAATCTTCTTCAATAATATTTATAATTAGTTTATTATTCACCGGCAAACCAGCTTTTTCTAAACCTTTTAAGTAACCTTGATGTCTTTTTTTACCAATTTCTAAATTGCTAATTGTAGAGATAAATGCAATGTTTTTACTACCAGCTTTCGCTAAGTATTTTACAGTTTTAGAAGCACCTTTAAAATCGTCTGTAATAACTTTATCACAATTAATAATTTCTGCAACTCTATCAAACATTACAATGGGTGTGCCGTTGTCTAAAATATCTTCGCAATGTTTAAAGTCGTTTTTTAACACGGTTTCTTCTGCCAAAGAAAGTATAAATCCATCGATACTTCCGTTAGAAAGCATTTCCATAGTTTCTACTTCCTTGTCATAAGATTCGTTAGAAATACAAGAAATAATTTTATAGCCTTTTTCGTTGGCAACTTTTTCGATACCATTAAATACTTGTGCAAAAAAGTAGTTTAACATATTTGGTATAATTATACCAATTGTTTTTGTAGACCTGTTTTTAAGACTTAACGCATTAAAGTTAGGTTTGTAGTTGTTTTCTTTTGCGTATTTCTGAATTTTTTCTTTAGTACTTACGCTAATTTCATAACTGTCGTTCAGCGCTTTAGAAACCGTTGAAATAGATACACCAAATTGTTTAGCTATGTCTTTTATTGTAAGTCTTTTCATATATGATAAAAAATTAGTGACCAAAATACAAAAAACTCAGTAGATAAGAAGAAGTTCGTTGTAATTTTACAATTTCTTCATTTTATAGTCTTGCCAAAGTTCGTAACTTATAAAAGAATAAAGCACAAAATACTCTAAGAAAACAATAGATAAGTTTTCTTGCCAAGGTGTATTTGCATAGGCTTGATACGTTAAAATTATTAGTAAAGACCAAACTACCGGAAACTTGTATTTTGTAAATACACTTAAAATTAACGGAGTAGAAACGTACCAAGGATGCACAGTTGTTGCGGTAAAATAATAAAAACACAAACCAAATAGCATCGCAGTAATTAACTGAATGCTGCCTTTATTTTTTCTGAAAAAAGTTACATACAGTAAAAAAAGAATTGTTAAAACAGGTGTTATTTTACCAATGATAGCAATTTCGTTGTAACCTCTAAAAAGGTAGCCGATTTCTCGAAAGATATAGTAAAAACTCGCATTAAATTCAAAGTTACGAAACCACAAACCAACCGAATTAGAATAGTTATCAATTAATTCTGATGAGAAAAATGGTAAGAATAACAAAGCCGTTACAAGTAAAATGATACTATTAAATGCTATGAATTTTAAGAGCCCTTTAAAATTGATTTTAAAACCCAACCAGTTTTCTTTTGCTTTAAAATTAACTTTACTATGTACAAACCATTGAAAAAATAATGGTAAAAATAACAACGGAATTAATTTTACCGAAACCGAACATGCAATTAATATGGCTGCAAAAATCCATTTTTGTTGCTGCAATTTATACAAGGCCCAAACTAAGAAAAAGAGCATTACCGATTCGAAATGTAGATTACCAGTCATTTCTATAATTATAAACGGATTTAAGACATACCAAAAAATGTTTTTAATTGGTAAGTTTAGATTTTGCAGAAGTTTTTTTCCGAAGTATAGAATTCCTAAATCTGCTAAAATAATTAGCGTTCTTAAAACAATTACAGATCCGAAGATGCTCTTACTAGCAAATAGTGCAGCAATTAAAAAACATAACTGATTTAATGGTGGGTAATTGGTGAAATGACTTCCGTTTAAAGAACCCATACCAGTATACAATTCTTTGGCATCTGCAATGGGCTGTATGTTTTGTTGGATAAAAGTTTCTGGTAAAGATAAATACGGATTAAAGCCGTTTAGTAGCATTCTTCCATCCCAAATAAATCGATAAAAATCTTGTGATAGATTCGGAATCGAGAATAGAAAAACCAAGCGAAATACAATGGCAATTGCAGCTAATGTTTCAAAAGAAGTTTGTTTGTTTTTTATCAGTATATAAAAACCGGTAAACAAAGAAAACCATAAAAAACACACGGTATAAAAAGCAGTTCTTTCAATAAAATATGCAAAAAGAAAATAAGCAATTATACTTAAACAAACAGCAAATGCTGTGGTGTATTTTTTTAAAAAAGCCATTATGCTTTAGAAAAAACAGATTTAAAAAACACGTAGCTAAAACCTACAAAAAGCATAAAGTGAAAAGGAAACAACCCGAAATCACCACCTTGATTTCCTACTACAAATGCACTGTACATTCCAAAAACAAAATAAATAGCTAAAATGCCTTCTAAAACAACATGAATAGAAGGTTTCTTTTTGATGTATTTATTGTTTTTCCAACCGTCTTTAATTGTTTTAATATTAAATTTAGGAGTTCTCACAAACTCACTTTTCTTACCTAAATGCCCTTCTAAAACCGCAATAGTATTGTGTAAAGAAAACCCCATTGCAATAGAGAAAAAGGTAAAGAAAGCACCAATATATTTTATGAAATTTTTAAATCCGCCGCCATAAATATTCTTGTACATATGCCAATAACAGATAAAAAAGATAAGCGAACTTACTACAAAGAAGCTCATTACATAAAAGTAAATTTTAAGATGCTCGTATTCGTTTTTAATGTATAACATAGGTATACTTAAAACAGCAACTAAAAAAATACAGGTAAACATAGAGCTGTTTAGTAAGTGCAATAAACTGTGAACTTTAGTTTTAAGAGAAACATTGTCACTTTTTATAACACGTTTCATCATTTTTTGAAAATTCTCTGCACCACCTTTGTTCCATCTAAATTGTTGTGATCTAGCTGCACTAATAATTACTGGCAATTCTGCTGGTGTTTCTACATGTTCTAAATATTTAAACTCCCAGTTTTTCAATTGTGCACGGTAACTTAAATCTAAATCTTCGGTTAACGTATCGCCTTCCCAATTACCAGCATCATAAATACATTCTTTACGCCAAACACCAGCAGTACCATTAAAATTGATAAAATGGCCTTTGCTATTTCTACCAACTTGTTCTAAAGTAAAATGCGCATCTAAGGCAAAAGCTTGTATTTTTGTAAGTGTAGAGTAATTTCTATTGATGTGTCCCCAACGAGTTTGCACAACACCAATGTTTTCATTTTTAAAATAAGGTACAGTTTGTAATAACCAATCTTTTTGAGGTAAAAAATCCGCATCAAAAATGGCTATGAATTCTCCTTTGGCAATTTTTAGACCTTCTTTTAAAGCACCAGCTTTAAAACCTTGTCTGTTGGTTCTTCGAATGTGTTGTATATCTATTCCTTTATCTTGAATTTCTTTGATATGTTTTGCTGTAGTTTCTACAGATTCATCTGTAGAGTCATCTAAAACCTGAATTTCTAATTTGTCTATAGGGTATTCAATTTTAGCAATATTCTTTAGCAAGCGTTTCATTACATACAACTCATTGTAAACAGGCAATTGTATGGTAACAAACGGAATTTCTTTTGGGTTAGAAAAATCTAGTTTTTCTGATGTGTCTTCTTTCTTTCTTGCTTTTAAGTAATTAAAAAGTAAATTTAATTGAGCTATTGCGTACATTAAAATAAGCAAAAGAGATATAGAATAAATGATAATTACGATGTATTCTAAAACCATTATTTAAAACTGTATTTGAAGATCCAACCTAAAATTTTTATGCCCGCAAATATACTACCTTTTACGGTTCCTGAAACTTTAGAGACACCTATTCTGTTTCTATATTTCATAGGTATTTCTACATACGTTAGTTTTTGTTTTAATGCTTTTAACTGCATTTCTACTGTCCATCCGTAGGTTTTATCTTCCATTTGCAATGCCAGTAACTTATTGTATTTAATAGCCCTAAATGGTCCTAAATCTGTAAAATTAGCATTAAAAAATAGTTTCATTAGGCTTGTAGCTAGCCAATTACCAAATATTTGTTGCGGCGTCATTGCACCTGTTTCTCTTAACTCTTTTACTCTTGCGCCAATTACAAAATCTAAATCTTGTTGCACTATTGGTGCAACTAATTCTGTAAGTTGTTCTGGATAATCAGAGTAATCTCCATCTAAAAAAACAACAATTTCTGGCTTTATTTCTTGTTTAGAAATGTAATCCATTCCTTTTAAACAGGCATAACCATACCCTTTTTTGTTTTCTGTTAAAACAGTTGCACCAGCTTTGGCGGCGTTTTCTTCAGTTTTGTCGGTTGAGTTATTGCTAACTACAATAATTTCGTCTACTATTTTGGGAATGTCTCTTATAACGTTTCCTATAGAATCTTGCTCGTTATAAGCAGGAATGATTACTTTAATATTTAAATTCATTAAAATTTTGCGTTCGGATTGTCTTTCTTAAAACTATAGTAAGAAGTCCATTCTCCAATTTTTTTATTAGACTTGTAGCGTTCAGATTTTTTTAAACGGTTGTTGTAGTATATTAGCGAATAACCATCTTTTAGGCCATTCTTATACTGAATTTTTATTTTTTTGTTTTTAGAATAAAAAATCCACCAGTTACTTGCTTTATTGTTTTTATAACCACCTTCTTTAAGAAGGTTATTATTTTCGGCGTAAAAATACCAATAACCCGTTTTTTTACCACTATTAAAATGACCTTTTTTTTCTATGGTTCCGTTTGTGTAGTAAAAAGTCCAATAATCTGTTTTCTTATTGTTTATCATCCATCCTTCGGATGTTAAATTTCCTTGATTATCGTAATTCTTAATAAATTCTTTTTGATTAAAGCCCGTTAGAAAAAATAAAATTGTTAGGTATTTAAAAAGCATACTATTGGTTATGTGTTTAAGTTGTCGTTATAAAAAGTGTAAACTTTCAGGGGTTACTTTATATACGTAAAATTTTTTTTTTGGTTTTTTTTAAAAAAAAATAAAACCGCACTTCTTTTTTTCTCGTAGGTATGGTGTCACTAACAATTAAAAAACAAACATTATGACAAAAAAAATGAAAACACTTTTAGGTTTATGCCTTTTAGTATCGAGCTTTACAATAGCTCAGAGTCCGGTAAATGGTTTTATGAAAAAATCTGGTGAAGGTTCTGTAGTCGTTTCTTATTCTAAAGAAAATTACAGCAAAGTATTTTTAGTACCCAATGAAATTGATGGCGTACCTGTTTTTAACGATGTAAGTATTAGTAGTATTTCTTTATTCGGAGAAATTGGGGTTTCAGACAATTTTAATATTGTATTAAATGTGCCTTACATTAAATCCGAAGGAAATGCATCTGATGCAGTTTTAGAAAACAACGGTTTTGAAAATGTAAGAAAAGGAGTACAAGATTTAAAAGTGTATGCTAAATACAGATTACACACTTTAAATTTTGAAAACAGTAGTTTAGATTTTATTGGTGCAGCTGGTATAGAAACACCAATTGGTAATTACAGTGCAAACGAAGGTTTACAATCTATTATTGCAATAGGTAACGAAGCAACAACCTACAATGCTTTTGGTATTGCTACGTATAAAATGAACTCTGGTTTTTTTGCAACAGGGCAGTTAGGATACAGTGTTAGAGGTAACGATGTGCCAAATGCTTTATTAAGTGAGTTTAAATTAGGGTATGCGGCTTCTAAATTTTACGTAGATGCTTTTATAGCAAACCAATTATCAGATGACAGTGGTGTAGATATTTTAGGCGAAGGGTTTACAGGGTTTTTTCCTGCAACACGTGTAAATTATACAAGAATTGGTATCAACGCATTTTATCCTTTTACAGATTCAATTGGTATCACTGCGGGTACAAACACGTATATCTCTGGTAGAAATTTAGGAAAAGCTACAGGATCTTACGGTGGCGTTGTCTACTCATTTTAATTAAAAACTTAATAAAACATACAATCATGAAAAATTTATACAAACTAAAATATATATTTATTACAATTTTAACAGTAAGCTTAGTGTCTTCTTGTCAAACCGAATCTAGTTTCGAAGATGAATTACCATCAATCGCAAATATAGCGGTGTCTAATGCGGACTTTAGCACTTTAGAAGCGGCAGCAGTTGCAGGTGGTGTTGCAGGAGTTTTAAGTAACTCTAACCCAAATGATGCAAGCGGAGCATACACTGTTTTTGCACCAACTAATGATGCATTTGCGCGTTTAGGATTGAATGAAAATACACTTGGCGTTCTTCAAAAATCATTTTTAACAAACACTTTATTGTACCACGTTTCTAACGGAAACTTAGCAGGAAATACAATTAATGATGGCGGTACTTCTACATCTGCACTTTCTTTAGATAGAAGATTTATCGAAAGAGGAGAGGATACTTACATTAACGGTTCTAAAATTTTAGCTACAGATGTTACTGCAAGCAATGGTACTGTGCATGTAATTGATAAAGTAATGATTGCTAGTGGTGCAGATATTGTACAAACTGCAATAGCTTTACAAAGTGCAAACGTATTTACTTCACCAGAATTGACATATTTAGTAGAGGCTGTAGTATATGCAGAATTGGCAGAGGCTTTAACAGCATCAGAAGGGAGTCCTTCTTTTACAGTTTTTGCTCCAACAGATCAAGCATTTATTGATTTAGGTGCTGCCTTAGGATTGACATTTACTTCGCCAGCAGATATCCGTCAATTACCAAAAGAAACAGTACAACAAGTACTTTTAAATCATGTTATTGCCAACGATGGTAAATTTACTTCAGAATTAAGTGCAGGTACTGTAACTCCTTTAGGTGGAGACGATTTAACATTAGGTGCTTTTACAAACGGAACACTTACTGTTACAGGTGCTGGAAACGGAGGGGAAGTTGCAAATATGGGAATTCCTGATGTACAAACAACAAATGGTATCGTACACGTAATCGATAGAGTATTGTTACCAAACCTATAAAAACTTTTTTAGTTTTTTGATTTGAATTTATAAGCCACAAATTTTATCTGTGGCTTATGTTATTTTAAAAGGTTTATAGTTGATGCAACTATTTAAGCTGAAGAGTTAAAACGATATACTAATCAACATAAAGATTCTATCATCCTTCAATTTAAGCTTTAAACAACCACAAAAAAAGGACGCCTAATAGCGTCCTTTTTTATATTAAACTTGATATGTTGGTAATTATTTCTTGTTTACTAAATCCATTAAATCAACATCGTTTCCTAATAAAACATCAGTAGGATTTATTCTTCCTTCTTCCGGACCGTTTTCTAATTTTAAAACACCTCTTGGGCAAACTGCAGAACAAACACCGCAACCTACACAACTAGAACGTACAATGTTTTCTCCTTTTTGGGCATAAGCTCTAACATCGATACCTTGCTCGCAATACGTAGAACAATTTCCGCAAGAAATACATTGACCACCGTTAGTTGTAATTCTAAATCTCGATTTAAAACGTTGCACAAAACCTAAATAAGCTGCTAATGGGCAACCAAATCTACACCAAACTCTATTACCAAAAATTGGGTAAAAACCAGTACCAATAACTCCCGCAAAAATAGAACCGATTAAAAAGCCATAAATATCTTGAATTGTTTGTGTTTGAATGCCTAATACTTGTCCTTCGTTTGTAAAGAAAGTGTACAAAGCAAAACCAGTCATCACTAAAACAAATATTAATACAGAATGAATTACAATGCGTTCTACTCGCCAAGAAAGTAAGGTTTTACTAGACAATTGTCTGTAAGGATCTCCTAGCGTTTCTGCCAATCCACCACAACCACAAACCCAAGAACAATACCATCTTTTTCCGAAGAAATATACCATAACCGGCACAACTACAATGGTAAGTACAACACCCCAAACTAAAATGAATAAACCTAAACCACCGCTGGCTAATAATTCCTCTAAATTCCATTTAAAAAAGAAATCATAATCTAAAGGAAACGCATTTTTAAAGTCGTACCATGGTTTTTCGAATCGCACTAAAATTTCTGGAATCAAAAAAGCAAATACTATTTGAAAGAATAAAACAGATGTAGTTCTTAATATTTGGTATTTATTATGGCGATATTTAATGTACATTCTAACAGCCATTACTGTCATTACAACACAATATAAAAATCCGTATAAAAACCATTGGCTTGCAGGGTTACCGCTTATAAATTTACTAATAGGATCTACCAAATACACCCAATTTACAATGTAATCTGGATAGAAGTATAGCAGTATGTAAAAACTAACTAGAAACACAAAAGCAAACCAACCAATCCAACCGCGATTGGTAGCAGCACTTAAAAAGATACCATCATTTTTAATACCAGGTTTTCCTAACAAAATTACATCTGGTACAATAAACATAAGTGCACCTATAATACCCAATCCAAAGGTTAAAAACCATGCCCAACCCGTTTGTTGTGCCGCAAAACCTTTACCAGCCTTTTTGGCAAGTGTATAGCTAAGACTGTGTGGTTTACCAGAGATTTTATATTGAAACTGAGCTCCTTTTTTCTCCCAATTTTTAGCTGCATCGTATTTTGCAATTAAATCATCGTAATGTTTATTAGCATTTGCATATGCTTTTCTAGTACGGCTAGAGAACTCAAAAATAGACAAGTTGTCTTTGGTTACTACTGCTTGTTGCAGTTCTTTGGCAATTACTTCATTTTTATAGTTTTGATCCTTTAAAAAAGTATCAAGTTCTGTTTGATTTAAATTAAAATCACCTGTAAAAATTAAGGCTATAAAGGTGGCTAAACCTATAAGAAAAAGTAGTAATCCTGTTTGTTTTATTGCTTTCATCATCTTATGCTTTGCTAAAAATTCTTTTCCAGCTTTTCTTTTGTAGTTGTATATTGGTGTTGTTTTCTTTGTTGAATTTTGCCACAATTTCTTTTTCGTGAAGGTTGTAAAATTCTGGGTCAAAATTAGCGTCTGCTAAGAATTCTAAAACATGTGATATGTTTTGCTTTTCTGTAAGCCATTTGTCAAATATTTCATGGCGCATTCGAATACCAAACGTATTAATTCCTAAGAATTGTTTAGAATCCTTGTCAAAAGAAATGGTAATGCATTTATTTTCAGATGGATGTTTCCATTGAAAATACGCTTCGTTTTCTTTCTTATTTCTTTCGCTAAACACCCAACCATATGTTTGATATTCAATGTCTAAAAACTTTGCAGAATTAAACCAATGCCCTGGTTTGTATGCTATTCTATTGCCACAAATAGTTTCTGCTAAGGTTTCTCCCATCATCCTACCCGTGTACCAAACTGCTTCAATATTTCTTCTTTGTCCGATGGCTTCGTGTTGTTCTGCACAATCGCCAATAGCATAAATATTAGCCACATTGGTTTCTAAAAAACGATTTACTTTTACACCTCTACCAAGTTCGATATTAGATTTTTTTAAGAAATCTATATTTGGGGTAACACCAGCAGTTAAACCAACAACATTACAAGCAATTTCTTCGTCTGTTTCTTCAATAATAATAGAAGTTACGCGTCCGTTTTTATCTGCTTTAATTTCTTTTAAGTTGGTGTTTAAACGCAAATCTATGTGGTGTTCTTTAATATGCTGATTTATCATTTCAGATTCTTGAGCAGGCAAAACACCGTTCCAGAAACTGGTTTCTCTCACTAAAAAAGTAACTGGTATTTTTCTACTGCGTAGCATTTCTGCCAATTCAATACCTATCAAACCGCCACCAACAATTACGGCTCTATTACACGCTTTATTATCTGGTGCAAGTTGTTCTAGTTTTTCTAAATCTTGTTTGTGGTACATGCCAATAACACCTTCTAAATCTTGCCCAGGCCAACCAAACTTATTTGGTTTAGAACCTGTAGCAATAATTAATTTATCGTAGGCTAAAATTTCACCAGAAGCAAATTCAATATTACTGTTTTCTGTATGTACTTTTGTTACCAAACCTTCTTTTAAGGCAATGTTGTTTTTATCCCAAAACCAATTTTCATAAGGTTGTGTATGTTCAAATTTCATGTGCCCCATGTACACATACATTAAAGCAGTTCTAGAAAAGAAATATTTGGTTTCTGCAGACACAATGGTAATTTGTTTGTCAGATTTTTTTCTAATGTGTCTTGCTGCAGTTACACCGGCAATACCGTTCCCAATTATTACAATATGTTCCATAGTTGATTGATTGTTGCTTTTATGTCGAAGCTAAAGTTAAGAACTTAAAACCGAAACTTCATTTTAATTAAATTTAGAATCATTATAAATAGATTTTCTAGAAAATGTTTGTAAGTATCTAAAAATTGTAAAGACTTACTTAAAAAATTTACCAACATTAAAATCAACCAATAATGAAAAAAGTTTTAAGTAAAAGTTTGTTTGTAGCCTTTTTAGCTATAGGTTTACAAGTGCAAGCGCAAGAAAATGATGCACCTGCAAAAAGCAATGTACAAACGTATACGCCATCAAAATTATTAAACAAAGGGCAGTGGGATATTAAGTTTTTTAACAATTTGTATACAGAAACCAAAGGGAAGTTTAACGGAGTAAAAGCAGACAAGGCAAGAGAAAATTATTTTACATCAACGTTAGAAGTATTTACGGGTGTTTCTGAAAATAATAGAATTAATGTAGGTGTATTGTTAGAGTATCGTTCTAATACAATTGGCGGTAGAAGTGCAACGGCAGTTTTCGATTTAGGTAATGATGTAACAGCAAGAAAAGGGCTTTCTTCTTTTGCGCCAGCAATTAAATTTCAGCCATTAGAAAATGTAGGAAACTTTTCGATACAATCTGCTTTTCACATTCCGATTATAGAAAACGAAACAGAAAATGGTGTTTTTTTAGATCAAACGGCGTACACTTTTCAGAATCGTTTTTTTTATGATTACACACTACCAAGCGGTAACTGGCAATTGTTTACAGAGTTAAATACCGAGTATAATTTTGGCGAAGAAGATAGTTTTGCAAATAAGACGTTTTTATTAGCACCCGGAATTTTTATGAGTTATTTTCCTTCGGATAAATCTACTGTTCTAGGTTTTGTGCAACACGCGCAACGTTTTGGCGATTTTACACAAGATTATACCGCGCTTGGTTTTGGTGGAAAATACCAATTAACAGATTTGTTAAACTTAGAGATTTTGTATAGTAAATTCATACGTGGTAACGATACTGGTTTAGGACAAAGTTTTAACATTGGTTTAAGAGCGCTATTTTAACAAAAAGAAGTATTTTTATGGAGATTTATGAAAACAAAAAAACTCCTATTGCTCGTAGTAATTCTTTTAAACTTCTCTTGCAAAAGTCAGTCTAAAAAAATAAACGGAGTAAGCTTTGTAGCGTCAAGAGATACTATTAGCACACAACATATTACACCAGTTTTAAAGGCACAAAGCAATTATGTTGCTTTGATGCCTTTTGGCTTTATAAAGAATTTGGCAACACCAACTATTACGCATAACACCAAAAGGCAATGGTTTGGCGAAACAGAAAATGGTTTGTTGCAATACGCAAAACGTTTTCAAAAAGAAAATGTGCGCATTATGGTAAAACCACACATTTGGGTGTGGCGAGGAGAATTTACCGGTAATATAAAAATGGATTCTGAAGAAAATTGGCAAGTTCTAGAAGATTCTTACACAGCTTTTATTTTAACCTACGCAAAAGCAGCAGCATCTTTAAATGCAGAAATTTTTTGTATTGGTACAGAGTTAGAGCAATTTGTTGTGAATAGGCCTGCATTTTGGCAGCAACTTATTCAAAAAATAAGAGCAGTTTACAAGGGTAAATTAACCTATGCTGCCAATTGGGATGAATACTCGCGAGTACCTTTTTGGAAAGAAATCGATTATATCGGTATAGATGCCTATTTTCCTGTAAGCGATTTAAAATCGCCAACAGTGGCAGACTATGAAGCGGGTTGGCAACCGCACAAACAAGCAATTATAAAACTTCAAAAATCTGTAAAGAAACCTGTTTTGTTTACAGAGTTTGGGTATAGAAGCGTAGACTTTAATGGTAAAGAACCTTGGGACTCTAATAGAATAGAAGGTTCGGTAAATTTACAAGCGCAAGCCAATGCGTTGCAAGCAATTCACAATCAATTTTGGCAAGAAGAATGGTTTGCTGGTGGTTTTATATGGAAATGGTTTCATAGACACGCTAACGTTGGTGGCGAAAAAAACAATAGATTTACACCGCAAAATAAACCAGCAGAAGAATTAATTAGAAAATTATATGGTCTTTAAAAAAATAGCATTTCTTTTTTTATGTTTGGCAATTGTTTCTTGTTCAGAAGATACAGACATTACCATACCAAGAACTTTACAAGAATACATTACAACCAAAGCAAATGTTACCGAAAAAACAGTAGTTGCTTGTGCTGCAAGTGCAGTATCTAGCACAAATACCACCTATATTTTTTATTATCCAGAAGAAGGGGCAACAGATATTCGTTATTACGAATTAACATCGCCAGATGCAGACAAAGATAATTTCGAAAATTACAGAAGAGAAAGTTTAGATAGTGAAGCTGTTTTTGGCGGTAAATTGGGGCGTTTTACACGTTCTAGCGACATAGAATCTTGGTGTTTGGTTACCTATGTAAAAGAAAACGAACTAAGAATTTCTGAACCTATAAAAATTAACAATCAATCTAAAGCTACAGAATATTCTAATGATGTTCAAATAGGATACAAATCTACCGTAGAACCTAATTTTACATGGAATGATGGCAAAATCGATGAGAATGTTATTTATTTTGAAGTAATTTCTGATGAAGAAAATGAGTTTATTTCTGGTACATATACCACAGAGAAGTTTTTTCAGTATTATGATGAAAGCAATGTTTTAGCATCGCCAAAGTTAAATGAAGCTGCACCAAAAGATTTGGTAGAAGATGAGATTTATAATTTTACCATGATGGGCGTAAGCGAAGATAATTGGGTTAACCTTATTATAGAAGATCAATTTATACCGCAAAACCTATCAGAATACATTGCAAAGAATTCCGATAAAACAACGCAAGAAGATGCAATTGCATTTGCAGGTTCTGCAAACGGTAATGCGGCGCAAACCAATATTTATTTTTATCCGTTAACTGGTGCATACGATTATCGTTATTATGAAACCGCAGATACTACTGTAGATCCTCTAGATTTTAGCAATTATACAAGAAGAAACTTTACAAGCGCAGCACAGTTTGGTGGTAAGTTTAGACGTTTTACAAATGAGGTTACTACAAATGTATATTGTTTGGTTACTTATCTTTTAGACGATACATTGTATATTTCTAAACCTATAAAAACAAAAAACGCAACCAAGCAAACCCAATGGTCTACTGCTGTTGATATTGCATACCCAAACACATTAGAACCTGTTTTTACTTGGCAAGATGGTACGTTTACAGATACAGACAAATATTTTGAAGTACTTACGTTAAATGACGATACTTTTATAACAGGTACTTATACAAAAGACAAGCAGTTTGCGTATTATAACGAATCGAATATTATAGTTGCAGATAATATTCACACAAGTACACCGCCCGCTTTGGTGTTAGACGATTCTTATAAATTGTACATTTATGGTTTAGATACAGATAATTGGCTTAACTTAGTTATTCAAAATACATTTATAGCTCAATAGCGTGATTCAAAAGAGTTTCTTGTTCTTATTTTTTAGTTTTTGCATGCAAGTAACATGTGCGCAAAAAACAACAATTGCTTCTCTAGAAATAGTTGGGCAAGACAAAATTAAAACAAGCTATTTAAAAAAGATAATAACCACAAAACAAGGCGAAGTATTAGATTCTGTAAAACTGAATCAAGACATCACATTTTTAAAAAGATTGCCTGCTGTAAGTCATGCTTATTTTACAGTAACTCGGTTGCCCAATTTTAAAAGCCATGTAAAAATTGGCATAGAAGAGAATTTTACACTTATACCAAGTTTAAATTTCTGGACAACCACCAACAAACAATTCGCTTACAAACTTGGTTTGTACGAGTATAATTTTTTAGGAAACAACACTACGTTTGGTGGCTTTTATCAAAATAATGGTTTTCATTCTTATGGTTTTACCTATCGCGCACCCAATTTGTTTTCTAAAAAATGGGGATTGGCAATAAGTTTTAAAGACTGGAAAAGTGAAGAGCCGTTGTATTTTGGTGAAAAAACAGCCAATTACTTGTACAACAATACTTCGATAGAGTTGCTAGGTTTGTATCAACTAAATTTAAAGCATCGCATCGATTTCGGAATCAGCTTTTTTTCAGAGAAATATAAATATTTGTCTGGTGAAACAGCAGCCGGTGTACCATTGACGTTAGATTTAGATAAAAAACTTTTAAAACTGGTGTATCAATACAATGGTTTAGATTATTATTACCAATACGTTAGCGGTTTTAAAAGTGTCTTATACACGCAATATGTTACTACGCAAAACGATTTTCAAAATGATTTTTTAATTGCTTGGAACGACTTTTTCTATTACAAAAGAATTGGTGCTAAAGGCAATTGGGCAAATAAATTACGTTTGGGTATTGCTTCTAATGAGAATTCACCTTTTGCGCCCTTTGCTTTAGATAACAATGTAAATATTAGAGGTGTTGGTATTTTGGTAGATAGAGGTACTGGTGTTGCGGTTTTAAATTCTGAATATAGACATACCGTTTACGATAAAAAGTGGCTGGCAATTCAAACAAATGTTTTTACAGATGCAGGTACATGGCGAGAACCAGGCGGACAATTAAGCGACCTTTTTAAACAAGAAAAATTAAGAGTATTCTCTGGGATAGGGCTGCGTTTTATCAGTAAAAAAATATACAATGCTACTTTTAGAATCGATTATGGTTTTAAAGTCTACGATACAAAAAATACGACAAAAGGAGGGTTGGTTTTTGGTTTAGGGCAGTATTTTTAACCTTAATTTAAAGCAAATACTTAAAAAGTTAGCTAGAATCGTTTAGTTTTGTTTATTAAACAATACAACAAATGAGCACTTTTGCAATTGGAGACATTCACGGCGGTTTAAAAGCCCTAGTACAAGTATTAAATAAACTAGAAGTTACCGAAGAAGACACACTTATTTTTATGGGAGATTATGTAGATGGCTGGAGCGAGTCTGCACAAGTAGTTTCTTTTTTAATCGAGTTGTCAAAAAAAATCAACTGTATTTTTATCAAAGGAAATCATGATGTTTGGTGCGAAGAATGGTTAAAAGATGAAACTGTTAATCCTACTTGGTACATGCATGGTGGTAAAGAAACCATCGATAGTTATGATGGTTTTACCGCTGCAGAAAAAAGTGAGCATCTAACATTTTTCGAAAACCTATCGTTATACCATTTAGACGACGCAAATAGATTGTTTTTACATGCCGGTTTTACATCAATGCACGGTGTTGCTAAAGAAATGTTTCCTGGTAATTTTTACTTTGATAGAACTTTGTGAGAAATGGCTTTGGCAATGGATGTTACCATCGATAAAAACAACCCAACGTATCCGAAGCGATTGCAACATTATGCAGAAATTTATATAGGACATACACCAACAACTAATTTCGGAATACCGACACCAATGAACAGAGCCAATGTATGGAATGTTGATACAGGTGCTGCTTTTAAAGGAAAGGTGTGTGCGATGAATATTGATACAAAAACGTATTATCAAAGCGATAATTTACCGGGTTTGTATCCTGATGAAAAAGGGAGAAATTAAACACTAGCTACCAAATAAATGCTGATTTACGTATAAATTAAAAAGCCCGCTATTGCATAAAAACAATAACGGACTTCTAACGTGAACTATTAAAAAAAAATTAACTTTCTAGTTTTAAGACCAAGTCTTCAGAATTTACAAGCGTGCCTTCTTTTAAAATAATGGCATCTATAGTAGCATCTTCGTTGGCTGTAATGGTGGTTTCCATTTTCATGGCTTCAATAATAAATAAAGGCTGATTCTTAGCAACTTTATCACCTTTCTTCACCAAGATTGTAGATAATAAACCCTGTAAAGGTGCACCAATTTCGTGTGCATTTTCTTTAGCTGCTTTTATATTTTGTACAGTTTCTACTTTTACAGAGGTATCTTTTATTTGCACAGATCTTCCTTGTCCGTTTACCTTAAAGTAAACAGTTACCAACCCCTCTTCATTGGCTTTACCAATAGAATCTAGGGTGATTAATAAGGTTTTTCCTTTGTCTAACTCAACTATAATTTCTTCGCCAACTTCCATTCCGTAGAAAAAGTTTTTAGTTGGTAGGTTAATCAAACTATCGTACTTTAAATGCTTGTTGTAAGCATCTGTAAATACCTTCGGATACAATTTATACGATAAGAAATCTGTAAAATCAATCGGTCTACTTAAATCGTTTTCAAATATCTTTTTAAAGTCTTTGTACTCTTCATCAATATCTAAAGCAGGTATATGTGCATTTGGTCTATCTGTATAAGGTTGTTCGTCTTTTAAGATAAGTTTCTGTAAATCTTTTGGAAATCCGCCAACGGGTTGCCCTAAATCACCTTTAAAAAATTGAACTACAGACTGCGGAAAAGAAATGGTATGTCCGCGTTCTAACACATCTTGCACCGTTAAGTTGTTACTAACTAGGTACTGTGCCATGTCACCCACAACCTTGGAGCTTGGTGTAACTTTTACAATATCGCCAAAAAGTAAGTTTACATCTGCATACATTTTGGTAATTTCATGAAAACGATCTTCCAAACCAAGTGCTTGCGCCTGTGGCTTTAAGTTCGAATATTGACCACCCGGAATTTCGTGTTTAAAAACTTCACCAGAACCCGCTTTTAAACCAGACTCAAAAGGGTAGTAGTAATCTCTTACTGTTTCCCAGTAATTAGAATATTCGTTTAAAGATTGATTGTTTAAATTGCTTGCTCTGTCGTTAAATTTCATCATTTCTACCACAGAGTTAAAGTTGGGTTGCGAGGTTAAACCAGACAAACCACCCAAAGCAACATCAACAACATCTACACCTGCTTCTATTGCCTTTAAATAGGTAGCAGCTTGTATAGAAGAGGTATCGTGCGTATGCAAATGAATCGGAATATTTACCGTTTGCTTTAAAGCACTTACCAATTCGAAAGCAGCATAAGGTTTTAACAAACCAGCCATGTCTTTAATTGCCAAAATATGCGCACCCGCATTTTCGATGTCTTTGGCTAAAGTGGTGTAATATTGTAAGTTGTACTTGGTGTTTTCAGGATTTAAAATATCGCCAGTATAGCAAATAGAACCCTCTGCCAAACCATTGGTTCTGGTTCTAACATGTTCTATACAAGGTGCAATCGATTCCATCCAGTTTAAAGAATCGAAAATTCGAAACAAATCGACACCATGTTCCCAAGATTGTTCTACAAACTTGGCAATTAAATTATCTGGATACGCCGTGTATCCTACACCATTTGACCCACGAATTAGCATTTGCAACAATACATTTGGCATTGCTTTTCGTAACAATTGCAAACGTTCCCAAGGGTTTTCTTGTAAAAAACGCATGCAAACATCAAAAGTAGCGCCACCCCAAACTTCCATACTAAAAATGTTTGGGTTGTTTTTAGCATATCCTTCTGCAACCTTTAACATATCAAAAGTTCGCATTCTTGTTGCCAGCAAACTTTGGTGTGCATCTCTCATGGTAGTATCAGTAAAATGAATTTGCTTTTCATTTTTTAACCATTGCGCAAATGCATCAGGGCCTAATGCAGTTAGTTTGTCTTTTGTACCTTCAGGATACGCCGCATTGGCATCAAATTTAGGTACAACAGGTTTTATAAATTTCTTTGTAGGATCTAATTTTTTAACATCCGCATTTCCGTTTACAATCACATCACCTAAATAGGTAACTAATTTGGTAGCTCTATTTCTAGGCGCTTTAAACACAAATAAATCGGGTGTTTCTTTGATAAAATTAACAGTAACATCTCCTTTTCTAAAAGTTTCGTGTTTTAAGATATTGTCTAGAAAAGGCATATTGGTTTTAACACCTCGAATACGAAACTCTGCCATGGCTCTGCGTACTTTTCTACACGCGCCATCTAAAGTTCTACTATTTGCAGTAACTTTTACAAGCATCGAATCGAAAAAAGGCGAAATAATAGCCCCTTGATACACACTACCAGCATCCAATCGAATTCCGAAACCAGACGCACTTCTATACGTGGTAATTTCACCATAATCAGGTTTAAAATCGTTCTGCGGATCTTCTGTAGTAATTCTACATTGCAGCGCATATCCATTTATTTTAATGGCATCTTGACTCGGTATTTTAATCTGTTGGTCGGTTAATTTATAACCACCCGCAATAAACAATTGAGTTTTTACCAAATCGATATTGGTAACAACCTCTGTAACCGTATGTTCTACTTGTATTCTTGGGTTTACTTCTATAAAATAAATAGCACCATCATCATCAACTAAAAATTCTACTGTACCAATATTATTATAATTTACAGCTTTACAAATGGTAATTGCGTAGTTGTACAAAGCATCTTTTGTTTCTTGCTTTAAATTGTAAGAAGGTGCAAATTCGATTACTTTTTGGTAACGACGTTGTACAGAACAATCGCGCTCAAACAAATGCACTGTATTGCCATAATTATCGGCAACAATTTGTATTTCTATATGTTTTGGATTGGCAACAAACTTTTCTAAAAAAACGGTATCGTCTCCAAAGGCATTTAGTGCCTCTCGTTTACTTTCGTTAAAAGCTTTTTTTAATTCGGCAGCCTCTCTAATAACACGCATACCTCTACCACCACCACCAGAGGCTGCTTTTAGCATTACAGGATAACCAATTTTAGAAGCTTCTTCTAAAGCTGTTTCGATACTGTCTAAAGGGTTTTCGTTACTTTTAATAACGGGTATGTTATTGGCAATCGCCACTTCTTTGGCTGTAATTTTGTCGCCTAAAGATTGAAGAACTGTAACTTTAGGACCTACAAAAATAAGACCATTGTCTTCACATTGTTGCGCTAAATCTGCATTTTCAGACAAGAAACCGTAACCAGGGTGTATGGCATCTGCACCACTTTTTAAAGCGATTCTTATAATTTCTTTGATATCTAAATACGGCTTTAATGGGGCATTGTCTTCACCTATTTGATACGATTCGTCTGCTTTGTACCTGTGTAACGAATAGCGATCTTCGAATGTGTAAACTCCAACGGTTTTTACATTTACCTCTGTACAGGCTCTAAAAATTCGAATGGCAATTTCACCGCGATTGGCAACAAGTACTTTTTTAATCTTCATTTCTTTGGATATTGTTTTTAGTTTTTAGTAAAAATTTCTTGCTAAAGATACTAAGCGAAATCGATGTAGTTGGCTTTTTTTTGATTTTTTTTAAGATTTCCTTAACATTTAACGGTTTTATTACTGATGTATGAATTTAAACGGGTGCTTTTTATATAATGACGATTTTTTGAATGTGTGGGGTTTGGGGTGAGAGGGAAGAGTAGAGAGGTAAGAGATAAGAGGCAAGAAGTAAGAAACAAGAGTCAAGAAGAGAGAATAGAGAGTCAAGAAATAAGAGACAAGAGGTAAGAGGAGGAAGTTATGATAACATACAGTAACGACCTATTTTAAATTTCGTAAGAATTCAAATTGTAAGTAACGGCAAGCATCCAAAGAGGACAGAGCGTAAAGTAAATGTCCAGTGGACATTTATAGCGAATGGGCCAGCTTGCGCTATGGCGTCTGGATGCGATAGTGGATTACAAAGTAGAATTCAAGAAAATTAAAAGTACGTCTAGATTTTTGGTTCTTTTCATCAATGGAAAAGAATAAGAGCAGAAAGAAAAATGAGTCAAGAAATAAGAGGTAAGAAATAAGAAGCAAGAAGCTAGAAGAAAGATAATAGAAGTGAGGCAAGAGAACTATGATAACATACAGTAACGACCTATTTTAAATTTCGTAAGAATTCAAATTGTAAGTAACGGCAAGCATCCAAAGAGGACAGAGCGTAAAGTAAATGTCCAGTGGACATTTATAGCGAATGGGCCAGCTTGCGCTATGGCGTCTGGATGCGATAGTGGATTACAAAGTAGAATTCAAGAAAATTAAAAGTACGTCTAGATTTTTGATTCTTTTCATCAATGGAAAAGAATAAGGATTAAAGAAAAATGAGTCAAGAAATAAGAGGCAAGAAATAAGAGAAGAGAGACAAGAAGTAAGAAACAAGAGTCAAGAAGAGAGAATCATGATAACGTACAGTAACGACCTATTTTAAATTTCGTAAGAATTCAAATTGTAAGTAACGGCAAGCATCCAAATAACGCAGTGGTCTGGATGCGATAGTGGATTACAAAGTAGAGTTCAAGAAAATTAAAAGTACGTCTAGATTTTTGGTTCTTTTCATCAATGGAAAAGAATAAGGGTAGAAAGAAAAATGAGTCAAGAGGCATGAGACAAGAGACAAGAAATAAGAAGCTAGAAGAAAGAAGAAAGAAGAAAGAAGAAAGATAATAGAAGTGAGGCAAGAGAATCATGATAACATACAGTAACGACCTATTTTAAATTTCGTAAGAATTCAAATTGTAAGTAACGGCAAGCATCCAAATAACGCAGTGGTCTGGATGCGATAGTGGATTACAAAGTAGAATTCAAGAAAATTAAAAGTATGTCTAGATTTTTGGTTCTTTTCATCAATGGAAAAGAATAAGGGCAGAAAGAAAAGAAACAAGAGTATGTGTCACATCGAGTGAATTTTACGATTGCAATGAGTAAAATTAGTATCGAGATGATTTTTGTAGAAGGTTATAAAAGTTCTCGATATAATTTTTTGTACCTCAAAATCACTCGAACTCACAAAAACCAACTAATCCCTTTTTCCAAAAGGATACAACTCCTGTTTTACAAAACCCTTCGGAAATTGCTCATCACCTTCAAAACCAATTTCGATGTCTCTACCAGAATACGGTATATAATTCGTTTTAAAAAGATAATCCCAAATACTTAGGGTAATTCCGAAATTAACGCCTTGTTTGCGTTCTTCTGGCAATACTTTTGCATGATGCCAAATGTGCATTTTTGGATTGTTTAAAATATACTTTAACCAACCATAATCCCAATTGATGTTGGCATGGTTTAAGTGCCCAATGGTAATATTAAAAAAATGGACAACTGCTACATCTTGTGCGGTAAAGCCGCCAATAATGGCTAACGGAATGTACTTTAAAGAATTGTACACTACGGGTTCCATCCAATGGTAACGCAAATGCGCTGCAAAACCCATTTCTTTTACCGAGTGGTGTACTTTATGAAAGTTCCATAAAAACTCATAAGAATGCAATAATCTGTGTGTGCACCATTGCACAAAATCAATTACAATAAAAAAGATAAAAATACGGAGTGCAAACGGCAAAGTGTTGAGTTCTAATAGCTGAAAATTGGCAATAGACAAGCCTACAACGCCTAAGATATCATTAAAAACTTCGGCGGCAGCATTTGATAAAGCAATCAATACCAATAAGTTTAACAAAAAGAAATTGAAAAACATGTAAAAGGTATCTAGCCAAAAATCTTTACGAAACAACGACTGATTCTTACGCCAAGGAAAAACAGCTTCTAAACCCCAAACCAAAAGCGAAATTAAAATCAATCCGTAAAAATAATTCTCCCAATTCAATTCAAAAAGAACAGATTGTTTGATGTAGTTCCAGTAATCGGAATACGAATTTTTAAAGAGTTCTATATACTTGTTCATTGGTGCTAGGCTAAACTATTTGTAATTGTAAATAATTGGTCTGTTTTCTTTAAAAGACCTTACATTAAAAGAGATTATTCTATGTTACTCTGCTGTTTACAAAATTAAAGTTTTTTAAGCCTACAGAAAAGCAAGCAAGTGTATTTATGGTAAATTCGTTTTTTTTGTTAAAAACTTCAAGGGATTTGTGAATACCTTTTTCTTTTTTAAAAAGAAAAAGGTATTAGTTTTACAACAAGTTATTATTCAGTCGTTGTAAACGTTAAGTGTGTGTACTGTATTTGTAACTTAATTCTAAAAATTCGAGTTATTTCAAGAAATTAGAATACATGTAGTATCTTTATAAAATACAAAAAAGCCGATAAGATGTTGCTTAAAGGCTTTTTGTAAACGGTAACACTAAAAGAAGTGTGTAGTTTCATATTGAGACCATAAAATTACAATTCTTCTTTAAGCTTACCAAATTTATTTTATTAAAAATAAAGCAGTACAACAGACTGCAACTTGGTAAAAACATGACTTAATTTTTTTAGCGCAAACTCCTGTAAGCAAAAGTATTTGCTTGTGGTTTAACTACATAAAAACGTATGTGGTTGGGCATTGTAGTGCAGAGTTTTAAAAGCGTACCCAAAGAGGAATCTCCTTACATGTGCCTCTAAAAACAAAGCTTGTAAGAAGAAATGTAATTTTAAAATAGATAACAAATGTCAATTAAATATAAAACAATAGAGAGAAAAAATCCGCAGGATAGAACATTAGACGCAAAATATTATGCAGCAGTAGTTGCTAATGGTAGCGTAGATTTTGAAACGTTAGCAGAAATGATTTCTGAACAATCGGCATTGTCGGAAAGTGATTGTTTGTCGCTGTTAAACATCTTAGAGGTAAATATTATTAGAGAGTTAAAACAAGGGCGTATTGTGCGTTTGGGTAAATTAGGAAACTTTCAAATAAGTTTAAGTTCGAAAGGCTTTGAAACTAAAGGAGAAGTTTCTGCAGAAGGCATTACCAATACACGCATTCTTTTTAGACCTGCGGTAAAGTTAAGAACGATGCTTAAAAACTTAAAGTTTACCAGAACAACCTAGTACGCTTTTGTAATTACAAGGTGTAAACATCAAGTAATTTTTAAAAACCTCAATAACTTTAGTTATTGGGGTTTTTTGTTGCCTTTTTTTAGCCTAATTGCGTACGTACCCAACTTTTATTGGAGCAGGGTGCAGTAAAAGTTGCACCCTGATGCAGTAGCAATTGCATACGGATGCAGTAAAAGTTGCGTGTAGAAGTGCTTGTAAAACCTTATTAAAGTACTTTTTAATAGAAAAAAGGTGCTTGTTTAGTAGGGGTTAGTCGTGTAAAAAACACTTGATAAGGTGGTTTTTTATGCTTTACATATGTTTAGAAATTAACATACTATTACGTAAAACCGTAATTTATAGCTATTAAATTAAAGTATTTTTAAAGTTTAGAATTATAGTTGTCATGTTTTTAAATTTAGCTTCTATTCATTTCTTCATAAAAGAAAAGATTGCTACATTTAATGCCAAAAGCTATGATATTCTACAAATACCTATTTAATGAATAAGAAAAACCTGTCTGAAAGAGATATTTGCACCAAGTTTATAAACCCTGCCATTGAAAAAGCAGGATGGAATATGAGAACACAAGTAAGGGAAGAAGTTTCTTTTACAGACGGACGAATCATTGTACAAGGTAAAATGCACACCAGAGGAAAAAGTAAAAGAGCAGATTATATTCTTTACTATAAATCAAATATTCCCATTGCTATTATTGAGGCAAAAGATAATAAAAAAGCAGTAGGGCATGGGATGCAACAAGCATTAGAATATTCAGAGATTTTACAAATACCGTTTGTATTTACTTCCAATGGAGATTCTTTTGTGTTTCATGATAAAACAAGAGCAGACGGCGTACTAGAAGAAGAACTAACCTTAGATAACTTTCCTTCACCAGAAAATTTGTGGAATAAGTATTTGAAGTATACAAATATAGAAACCTCAGAAGCGAAAGAAATTGTAGCAAAAGAATATTACGCAGATGATAGTGGTATGACACCTAGGTATTACCAACAAAACGCAATTAATAGAACCATAGAAGCAGTTGCTAAAAAGCAAAATAGAATTATTTTAGTGATGGCAACAGGTACTGGTAAAACCTATACTGCGTTTAATATCATTTGGCGTTTATGGAAAACAGGTGTTAAGAAACGTATCTTGTTTTTAGCTGATAGAAATGCCTTATTGACCCAAACTAAAAATGGCGATTTTTCTCCTTTTGGGAATGACATTATGCACATTATTAAAAACCGTAAAATAGATAAATCCTATCAAATATATTTTGCATTATATCAAGGATTAACCAGTAATGACGAAGATAAAAACGCCTACAAAGAGTTTAGTCCAGATTTTTTTGATTTAATTGTGATTGATGAGTGCCATAGAGGAAGTGCTTCTGAAGCTTCTGCATGGCGAGATGTATTAACGTATTTTGATGCAGCTACACATATAGGTTTAACAGCAACACCCAAAGAAACCAAAGACGTTTCTAACATGGAGTATTTTGGGAAACCTGTATATACCTATTCTTTAAAACAAGGTATTGATGATGGTTTTTTAGCGCCTTATAAAGTTGTACGAATTACTACAAGTGTAGATGATGGTTGGAGGCCAACTGCTGGTTTAATTGATAAATATGGAAATGAAGTAGAAGACCGTATTTACAATTTAAAAGATTATGATAAGAATTTAGCCATTGATGAGCGAACACAGGTCGTAGCAAAGAAAATAACCGAGTATTTAAAGGCAACAGATCGTTTTGCAAAAACCATTGTGTTTTGTGTAGATATAGACCATGCTAATAGAATGCGACAAGCATTGATTAATGAAAACGCAGATTTGGTTGCCAAACATTGGAATTATTGTGTAAAAATAACAGGTGATGATGAAGTTGGGAAACAAGAACTAGATAATTTTACAGATGTTGAAGAACGTTTTCCGGTAATAGCAACAACATCAAAAATGTTAACCACAGGTATAGATACTAAAATGGTAAAAGTTATTGTATTAGAATCTAACATACAATCGGTAACAGAGTTTAAGCAAATTATTGGTAGAGGTACAAGAATTCGTGAAGCAGAAGGTAAAGTGTTTTTTACCATTATGGATTTTAGAAAGGCAACCAATATTTTTGCAAGACCCGATTTTGATGGAGACCCAGTTCAAATTTATGAGCCATTGCCGCATGAAACAGTTGTGCCACCAGATGAAGAAGAATCTACGACACAGCCTATTGAAGGAGAAACACCTTTAAATCCTGATGATTTTAGACCCACAACTCCAGATGTTGGTATTGATAGTGGAGAAGAAGAAGTAACAAAATATTATGTAAACAACATACCTGTGTCTGTAGTAAATGAACGTGTACAGTATTATGGAAAAGACGGAAAGTTAATTACAGAATCTTTAAAAGATTATTCTAGAAAAAATTTAGAAAAAGAGTTTTCATCTTTGGATGATTTTATTCAAAAATGGAATGCATCAGAAAAGAAAGAAGAACTCATAAAAGAGCTTGCAGAACATGGTGTTTTCCTAGAGGCAATGCGTGAAGATGTGGGGCAAGAACTAGATGCGTTTGATTTAATTTGCCATGTCGCTTTCGACCAACCTGCATTAACCAGACAAGAACGCGCAAACAATGTACGTAAGCGTAACTACTTTGCTAAATACAGCGAAACCGCACAAAAAGTATTAAATAGTTTATTAGATAAATACGAACAAGAAGGTATAACATCTATAGAACAAGGTGCTATTTTAAAAGTACAGCCCTTAAACCAAATGGGTTCTGCTGTAGAATTAGTGCGCGCTTTTGGAAAAAAGAAGGACTTTGACCAAGCCGTTAAAGATTTAGAAAACGAAATATATAATATTGCGTAGTTGAATATTCAAACTAAAATACAACAACCCGAAGGTAGGCGTCTTGAATTTAAAGAAGTCTTACCTAAAAATGCAGAATTAGCAAAAACCATAATTTCTTTTGCTAATGATGCTGGTGGTGAATTATATATTGGTATAAAGAATCAACCAAGAGAAATTTCGGGTTTGCAACATGACCAGTTAGATACTATTGAAAATCAAATTAGTAATATTGTAAACGACCAATGCACTTCAACCATTTTACCAGAAATTTCTTTTATAGAAGAAAATGGAAAACATATCATAAGAGTTTACATTCATAAAGGAAGTAAACCACCCTATTTTATTACTGCTAAAGGAAAAGAAAAAGGAACCTTTACGAGGGTTGGTTCTTCGAATAGATTGGCTTCTCTTGAAATTATTCAGGAACTAGAAAGACAAGGCCAGAATATTTCTTTTGATGCTGAATTATTTTTTAATAAAAATTACGAAGCCTTCAATCTTAATAATTTTAAAAGCTTTTTCAAAGAAAAAACGAATGAAGACGTAACAGTTGAGGTTTTAAAAAAATTAGAACTTGTAAAACAAGAACAAGGTCAGTTTTTGCCTACCAATGCTTTGATTTTATTATCTGATGATAAAATACGTACTCAAATTTTTCCGAATGCTAAGGTAGAGTGCGCAAGATTTAAAGGTACTATTCCTGGAACTTTTATTGATCAAAAAACGATTGATATAAGTATTGCTTTACAGGCAGAACAAGCCTACCAATTTGTATTGCGTCATATTTCACAAGGCACAGAAGATTATAAAGGTGTGTATAGAAACGATCGTTGGGAATATCCTATAGTAGCAATTAGAGAAGTTATTAGAAATGCTATAATTCATAGAGATTATTCCCTTACAGGAAAAGATATTAAAATAGCCATTTTTGATGATAAATTAGAAATCACAAGTCCTGGTAAGTTATTACCTACTGTTGATTTTAATGAGATGGATGCTGGTCAATCTGATGTAAGAAATAAAGTGCTTGCACCCGTTTTTAAACGTTTAGGTATTATTGAGCAGTGGGGAAATGGATTGCAGTTAATTGCAGATGATTTAAAGGAATATCCAGAAATTAAATTGGCATGGAAAGAACCTGGTGTCGCTTTTAGAGTTTCTTTTATAAAGGTAAAATACAAGCAACAGCTAGAGTTGCAGCTAGAGTTGCAGCTAGAGTTACAGCTAGAGATGCAGCTAGAGATGCAGCATGAGTTAAGGCACGAGTTGGAGCACGAGTCTATGTATACTCAAATACTGTTAATAGTGAAAGAAAAAACTTCTTCCAAAAAAGAAATTTCAAGAAAATTAGGGCAGAAGTCTATATCAAGTCAATTAAATATTATTTCAAACAAATTACTAGAAGATAATCTAATTGAAAGAACAATACCAGAGAAGCCCAAAAGCTCCAAACAACAATATAAAATAACAGAAAGAGGAGTTGTGTTTTTACAACTTCTTAAAAAATAATATATGAGTAACATAACAACCAACATAAAAGGTATACGCGATATTATGCGTAAAGACACAGGAGTAGATGGAGATGCACAACGAATCTCGCAAATGGTCTGGATGCTTTTTATGAAAATATTTGCCGATAAAGAAGAAGAATGGGAAATTACTATTGACGATTACGAATCACCAATTCCCGAACATCTAAAATGGCAAAACTGGGCAGCAGATGATGAAGGCTTAACAGGCGATGCCTTAATGGAGTTTATAGAAAACGAGTTGTTTCCAACTTTAAAAGAGTTGGATATTACCATAAGTCCGCAAGCAAAAATTATACGTTCTGTTTTTGATGATACCTATAATTTCATGAAAAACGGAACGCTCTTCCGTCAAGTCATCAACGTGATTAATGAGATTGATTTTAATAGCACTAGCGAACGCCATGTGTTTAATGATATTTACGAAACCATTTTAAAAGACCTACAATCTGCAGGTTCTTCGGGTGAATATTACACACCAAGAGCTGTAACGCAGTTTATGGTAGATATGATTAATCCGCAATTAGGAGAAAGCGTATTAGATCCTGCTTGTGGTACAGGTGGTTTTTTAACCTGTACTATTGATGCGGTTCGTAATCAAGTAAAAACACCAAAAGATAGAGACATACTACAAACATCCATACGTGGTATTGAGAAAAAACCATTACCACATTTATTGTGTACTACCAATTTAATGTTACATGGTTTTGATTTACCTGCTGTACGTAGAGATAATTTACTAAGCAAACCCTATGCAGATTGGGGAGCTAAAGACAAACTAGATATCATTTTGTCAAATCCGCCTTTTGGTGGTGTAGAAGAAGATGGTACCGAAACCAACTTTCCTAAAAAGTTTAGAACCAAAGAAACAGCCGATTTATTCTTAGCCTTAATCATTAAGCTATTAAAAGACAAAGGACGTTGCGCTATTGTTTTACCAGATGGAACTCTGTTTGGCGAAGGCATGAAAACACGTCTAAAAGAAGAGTTGCTGGACAAATGTAACCTACATACCATTGTACGCTTACCAAATGGCGTATTTAACCCTTATACAGGTATTAAAACCAATTTGTTGTTTTTTGAAAAAGGCACACCCACCAAAGAAGTTTGGTATTACGAGCACCAATACCCAAAAGGAGCTAAAAGCTATAATAAAACCAAACCCATTAACATTAAAGAGTTTGATGTAGAAAAAAAATGGTGGAACAAACGTGTAGAAAATGCATTTGCTTGGAAAGTCTCTATAGAAGAGATTAAAAAACGTGGTTATAATTTAGATATTAAAAACCCACACCAAGAAGTAGATACCGTAGAAAAACCAGAAGTGATATTAGAAAAATTTAGAACTACGGAAACTAAAATTTCTAGCATACAAGATAAAATTATAAATGTATTAACCGAAGCTTTAAAGTAATATGCAGCTACTAGAACACTTTAAAGAGTTAACCATTCATCCTAAAAATGCCATAGAATTAAAAGGATTGATTTTGCAATTGGCAATACAAGGAAAATTGACCTCAAAATGGCGAAAAGACAATCTTAATGTTGAAGTATCAAATGATTTATTGAAGAGAATAAAACATTATAATTCAGAACAGTTAAAACTCAATAAAAGAAGAGTAAACATACCTAAAGGTGAAATTAAAAAACTTAATTATTTACCAAAAGGTTGGGTTAAGGTTGTTAATTATGAACTATTTAATCTGCAAAAAGGAAAAAACCCTAAAGATTTATCGGAAACAGTAAAAAAATATATTTATCAAGATATTGCATCTTTAGATAGAGGAAATGTTAGAAGATATAGTGATGATGAAAAAGCACCAAAATGTAAAGAATCAGATATTTTAGTTGTATGTGATGGCTCTCGAAGTGGTTTAATTCTTGATGGAAAACCAGGTATCGTTGGTTCTACTTTAGCTGTTATTCATACACCACCATTTATAAAAGATTACATTAGACTAATTTTTTTACAAGATTTTGAAAGGGCTAATGCTAATATGATTGGCGCTGCAATACCTCATTTAAATACTAAGGGGCTTTTACTTACTACAATTGGTCTTCCACCACTAGAAGAACAAAAAGAAATCGTAAACGTAGTAGAAACTCTTTTTAAAGAAGTAGAGCAATTAGAGCAATTAACGGTAGAGCGTATTGGTTTAAAAGAAGATTTTGTAACGTCTGCTTTAAACCAGCTTACCACCAAGAATGCCAACCAAGAATGGACTTTTTTACAAGACCATTTTAAACCTTTCTTTAATGAAACTACCAATATTAAAAAATTACGAGAAACGGTTTTACAATTAGCAGTACAAGGAAAGTTGACGAGTGAATGGCGAACGAGTCATCCTGAACTCATTTCAGGAACGCATCACGCAAGCCAACTCTTAAAACGCATACAAGAAGAGAAAGCACAACTTATTGCAGACAAAAAAATAAAAAAAGAAAAGGCGTTGCCGAAAATTACTAAAGATGAAATTCCTTATGAATTACCTGAAGGTTGGGTTTGGTGTAGGATGCAAGAAATAGGTTTATTTGAAAGAGGTAAATCAAAACATCGTCCAAGAAATGATTTCAGATTATTTAGTGATGGTAAATATCCACTCGTTCAAACAGGTGACGTTTCTAGTGCAAAAAAAAATGGAGGAATTATTAATACTCATAAATCTCTTTATAATGATTTTGGTTTAGCTCAAAGTCGAATGTGGGATAAAGGAACTTTATGTATTACAATAGCTGCAAATATTGCTGAAACTGGTATACTAGGTTTTAACGCTTGTTTTCCAGATAGCGTTGTTGGATTTACGGAAATAATAGATAATGGAAATTCTTTAGCTAGTTATGTTGAGTATTTTATAACAATTATGAAATCGGATTTAGAAAAGTTTGCGCCTTCAACTGCTCAAAAGAATATAAACTTAGGAATTTTATATCAACTTAAATTTCCACTTCCACCATTAGAAGAACAAAAAGCTATCGTAGAAAAAGTAAATGCTCTAATGGGTCTATGTGATAGTTTAGAGCAAGAAGCACAACAAAGCCAAGAACATAGTGAGATGATGATGCAGAGTTGTTTGCGTGAGGTTTTTGAGGGGGAACGTAAAATGGAAGAGGTATGAGTGAGCAAGAAAAGAATAATACCTTTTTATTAATTTGTGTAATAGTAATTATAATTATTATTTATGTTGGTTCTTTTGGACAAGTAGACTTAACATTAGAAAAAGTATCTAATCAAAATGATGAGGAAAAGCTTAATTTAGGTAAACTACAATCTAGATATAATAAGCTAAAAACTTTAATTCAGAAAAAAGAATCACTAAATTTAAAATTAAATAAAAAATTTAAACGCATTTATTTTGGAGTTCGCTTTGCCCTAGCATCACTTTATTTAGGATATAATGCAATGCTTTATTTTGTTTTTGATATAACTAATTTAGGTGATTTATTGAACTGGAATCAATTTGCTTTAATAATAATAGCGCTATTTTCTTTTATTGCTTTTGGCACATTAACAAATGTTCAAGATTTCATTAATAATATTAAAATGAGATTAGAGTCTAGAACTTATGATAAATATGTTGATATTACAGAGCAATTAGAATTACATAAAAAAGAGGCTATTAAATTAACAGCAACAATATCTAAAACTAAAGCTCAAATAGAGTTGTCTAATAAAGTAATTGTTGAAAACCCTGTTTTAATTGAGGATCGAGATGATATTGGTTAACTAACTTTTATTACTAAAATACTTAAAACACTAGAAGAATAAATAGCATTGTATAAGAAGTAAGTATTGTGGTTGGGGTAAGTGTTATTTATTTAAAGCGCTACTGAAACAGCCTGTTTTACTTGAGGTTTATGACAAAGAATTTTTAAATTATAATATGCTTAATGATTAAAACAATACACGAAAATTGGTTAGAGGAATTCAATTCTGAATTAAAGAACACAAAGACTATATGCATCGTTTCTCCTTTTATTACTGATAATATGGTTAAGCATTTAATAGATAATTTTAAAGGCAAATCTATAAAAGTCATTACTCGTTTCGATTTAAATGATTTCAGAAAAGGTGTTTCTAGTTTAACAGCAATAGAAAGTTTGCTTAAAAATAAAGCTCAAATCAAAGGAGTAATGGGTCTACATAGCAAACTCTATATCTTTGATTTTAAAAGTGTAATTATTACTTCTGCTAATTTCACAAATGGTGGTTTTTTCAATAATAAAGAATTTGGAATACTTTCAGATGAATCTAGAACAATTGAAGAATCTTATAGTTATTTTAAGGATTTGTGGAAAATTGATTCGGGTATATTAAATCAGAATCAAATAAATGAATGGAGAGATACAATTGCTAATTCTAAACCATTGCCTAAAACAAGTGAAGCGCTTCCCGACTATGGTGTTTCTTATCAAAAATCTATAATTGGTAAAAGAAGATATTTTATAAAGTTTTTTGGTAAAGGTGACAACAGATTAACATTAAACCATAAAATTACAGATGAATTAAAAGGAGGGTGCAGTCATTTTGCGTTATCTTTCTCTAGAGCCAAAAATGATGCGCGACCTAGAAGATACAAAAATGGAGATGTCGTTTTTATGGCTAGAATGACCAAAGAACCAAATGATTATGTCATTTTCGGTAGAGCAATTTCTTATACTCATGATAAAAACAGAGATATTGCGAGTAAAGAGGATATTAAGCATATTCCTTGGTTAAAGGAATGGCCAATATTGGTTAGAGTTAAAAATCCAGTATTTATAGATTCTATTTACGGTAATTGTCCAAAACTATTTAATCTAATTGAAGAATTAGATTATGATAGTTTTGCTAGTACAAGGATTAAATATGATAAAGGTATCAGAAATATTAACCCTAAGAATACTCTTATGAGAAAAGGAGATGTTATTCTAAGTGAATCTGGTGCTCAGTGGATGGAGTTAGCTTTTAAAAAGGCAATTGAGCAAGAAGGTGAAGTTGAAAAAACATTAATAGCAAAACTTTATCAAGGACAAAAGATTTTTTAAATATGGCAACAAAACCACAAACCATACAAATATTTTTACCAGACGGTTCACCAACTAGTATTCGTGAAGCAGAACTAACCAATAGATTAGTAAAAGCGATTTTGTTTCCTAGAAACAAAATGCAAGAAGTTGCAAAACGTGAGATGGTTCATTTTACAGGTGTGTATTTTTTGTTTGGTAATACAGAAGATGGCGCAAAACCCTTAGTTTATATAGGAGAAGGTGAAGATTGTTTTACTCGTATTCAATCACACAACCGTAAAAAAGACTTTTGGACACATTGTGTTATCATTACCACCAAAACAGACGAGTATACCAAAACAGACGGAAAATATTTAGAGCATTATTGTTTAGCAAAAGCTAAAGAAATTGGTAGATATGCTACAGACAATGATACTGGTTCTAAAAAGCCATCGATAAGTGAAAGTAGAGAATATGATTTGTTAGATAATTTTGATACTGCCAAAATATTATTGGCAACTTTGGGTTATCCAATCTTTGAAGAAAAACGAAAAGCAAAAAGCCCAAAAGAATTGTTTTATTGCAATGGTAAAGGTGTATCCTCAGTTGGTGAGTTAACAGACGACGGATTTTTAGTGTACAAAGGTGGTACTTCTAGTATTAGTGTTACCAATAGCATGAATAAATGGATTGCTGTATTGCGTAATCGTTTACTAGCAGAAGGCATTCTTAAAGAAGATAATGATATGTATGTTTTTCAACAAGATTATATATTTAACTCACCTAGTGCAGCTGCAGCAACAATTTTAGGACGCTCTACCAATGGCTGGACAAAGTGGAAAGATAAAGAGGGCAGAACATTAGACGAATTAAAAAGAAAGTAGACGTTAAACTCCAAGTAAATTTCTTATTTTAGAAATTATTGTTTGCTTTTCATTATCACCAATAGTAAATTCTTGTTTGCAGTCTAAAAGAGAAAGTTCTTTATTATTTCTTACATTAATTTTAGATAGATTTACAATGGTACTTTGGTTAATTTTTTCAAAACCATAGGGTTCTAATTTTTTAGATACCTCATAAATACTAATTCTAGCATTAGTAACAATAACCTCATCTTGTGCACCAAAAAAATGAACACAATTTTTATTAGCGTGATATTTGTTTACATTTCTTGAAGAGGAAATGTAATAGATGTCGTCTGGGTAAAAGCCAATGTCTTTATTAACGCCTATAGCAAGTGTTAATCGTTTTCCTTTTTTTATAGTTTTATGTCTATTTATTTTATCAATAACTTTATTCTTTAAAATGTATTCAAATTCATCTAGTTCAAAAGGTTTGCTCAAAAAACCAGAAATATCTAAACTATTAATCACCATTTTTTCATTATTAATTGTAGAGGTTAAAAAGATAACTTTTTTATTAGGAGCTATTTTTTTAGCCAATTCTAAACCATTATAGACAGGCATCTCAAAATCTACGATAAGTAAATCAAAGTCGTCTTCGTATATCTCTTCAAAAGCCTTTTTAGAGCTATCGTAGCTTTTAACGTGGTGTAAATCATAATCTTTACTAATAGAAACAATTTTTTCTTGTACTCTTTTTAAAGTTTGTGGATCATCGTCCACAAGAATATAACGTATCATTTAATTTAAGCTCAAAGTTAATTCTGATAAATATTGGTTATTAGGCAATGTTTTATGCTCTAATTTACTTTTTGGATAATAAGCGTTTAACAACTGTTGTAGTGCATTGAGTCCGAAACTACTAGATGTAGCAACTTTAATATCATTATTTAAACCTTGTTCTACACTATTTACCAAACAATAACTTAATTGTTTCTGCTCGTTTTCTTTTAAAATAATACTAATAAAGGAATCGTTGTTATTTAAGCTACCATGTTTTAAAGCATTTTCTACAAACGGAAAAAATAGTGTGGGTTTAATTTTAATAGTACTCTTTTGTTCTCTATTTAGCGTATTGTTAAATGCAATTTTGGTGTTGGGTTTCAAATATTTAATTAAATCTAAAAACATCTGAATATGTTCTAGTTCTTCTTTTAGTGAAGTGTTTTCTTTATGTAAAGCAGTAACATTATAATCTAATAATTTAAAGATGTTTTTTAAAGCCTTAATTGGTGGTATTTTATTTTTATTTGTTTTTATGCTGTAGCTTATTCCTAAAAAAGATTTGTAGCTCCTTTCGGTTTGCTCCATATCATCATAAATTTGACTAATTACATTTTTAATAAAATGTGCGCCTAATCTCGTATTATTTGCTTCTACATTTTTAAAATTAACATACTGCTCATAAGTTCTTTTTTGATGTTTATTAGTTTCTTTGTGTTTGGCTATTTCTTGTTCTTTTTTACTTAAACTTTCAAAATGAATCTTTTTAGTTTCAGCAAGTTCTTGCTTTAATCTTAATAATACATTGTTACTTTTAAGATTTTCACTTTCTAGTTTGATGTAATTATCTAGTTTTTGTTGGTTTTTAGATTTTTCTTTTAAAAGCTGTTCATTTTGTGTTGTTAATTCCTCATTTTCACCTCTATAATAACGTTTAATAATATAGTTGTACAGGTTTCGAAGTATAAATAATGCTAAAATAATTAAGAAAAAAGGTGCATTGTCAATAAGATACTCAAGTTCATCTAAGAACTTATAATAAAGATTTTTCATTAGGGGTGTATTTCAATTTTTTAAAACTAAAATACTATTTTTTATAGAAGTTTTATTAGAAATCACAAAAAAGACAACTTTTATCACAAATACGAGCACTCTTTCACAAATAAGAAAAATTAATTGTAATCATCTGCATCTTTGAAGTATGAAAGGAAGTAAAGTACTTCTTAAAAACTTTAAATAAATTATTATGAGTAAATCAAAACCAATGTCAAGTTCAGCAGCTTCAAGAATTCAAAGTAGTGCTGCAGGCGCATCTAAATCAGGTGGTGTAGCTAAGGGAAGTTTTGCAGCAAGAGCACAAAGTGCAGCTGCAAAGAATTCTAAAAAGTAATTATTGGTGATTCCTCGTCTTTATTCTAAAGGCGGGGAATAACTAGACTGTAGTTAAAGGTCAAAAACAGTATTTAGTAGGCAAAGTATCTACATCACTTTACTAGCCAAGTACTTTTGTACTTCGTATACGTTAATGCTTTTGTTAAATTTTTTGCTTACAGAGGGGATGTTTTCGCTCGAAATCCAAATTTTTAATTCGGCATCCAAATCAAAAGTACCAGAAGTTTCTAAAGAAAATCTAGAAATGCTTTTGTAAGGCAACGATTTGTATTCAACTTTACTACCAGTAATACCTTGTATGTCTACTAAAATTAAGCGTTTGTTGGTAAACATAAACGTATCTCTTAACAATTTAAAACCAAGTTCTATTTGTTCGTTATCCACCAACAATTGTTGGTACTTGTCTGTTAGTTTTTCTGTAGAAATTTCGCTGGCATTGCCTAGTATTTTATTAAATAATCCCATGGGTTGCTATTCAAGTTTAAAAACTGAAAGTTACTAAATCTCTATGAAGTCGCCATAAGCTTAAGTACTAAAATCTTAAAACAGTATTTAAACAAGTTAAGTTTTATCAGTTCTAAGAAACCCACTATCTTTATAGAAACAAACTTTATATAGAATTACTATGGATATCAAACTAGCAGTATTAATAGACGGAGATAACATACCTTCTGCCTACGTTAAAGAAATGATGGAGGAAATTGCCAAATATGGTAACCCAACCATCAAACGTATTTATGGAGATTGGACCAAGCCACATTTGTCTAAATGGAAAAACATGTTGCTAGAAAATGCCATTACACCTATTCAGCAATATGGCTATACTACTGGTAAAAATGCCACAGATTCTGCCATGATTATCGATGCTATGGATATTTTATATTCAGAAAAAGTAGATGGTTTTTGCTTGGTGTCTAGTGATAGCGATTTTACACGTTTGGCAACACGTTTAAGAGAAGCAGGCATGAAAGTATATGGTTTGGGAGAAAAGAAAACACCGAACCCGTTTATTGTAGCCTGCGATAAATTTATTTACATAGAAATCTTAAAGCAAGAAAACGATGACAACGAAGATAACGAGCAAGAGACAACAACAACGGCTCGCGTACCAAAAAATAAGTACGATACCATTACCCAAAAAGAAATTCGATTTATAGCAAGTACCATAGACGATGTTGCTGATGATGATGGTTGGGCATTTTTAGGAGATGTTGGTGGTTTGTTACAAAAGAAACAACCTAATTTTGATTCTAGAAATTACGGTTTTCAAAAATTAACCCCTTTGATAAAATCGATACCAGCTTTCGAAATTGAAAGAAGAGATACGGCAAACGGACGCTTAAAATTAATTTATGTACGTATTAAAGAAGTAAAAGTAGCGATAAAGTCGAAAAAGAAAACATCGATGTAATAGTTGCAGTATACAGGTAATGTTTCTACTGTAAACCATAGTTTGTATTGATAGTTGCATTGCAAGAATTAACAGATTCTTAGCGCCAACTACTAAAAAGGTTCGGTAACTTTGCGGTCCCCTAAAAAGTAACAAAGAGTTATTTACAGACAAACGCTTACATATTATGAACGCTAAGAATACCTTATATTCGATTTTAGATTTGGCTTTGATATCGCAAAACGCCACCTTAAAAGACACCTTTGCAAATATTGTTGCACTAGCACAAAGTGCAGAAAAAGCAGGTTTTACAAGATATTGGTTGGCAGAGCACCACAACTCAGAACACATTGGTTCTAGTGCCACAGCAATTTTAATAGGGCACGCTGCACAGGCAACCAACACCTTACGTATTGGTTCTGGCGGAATTATGTTGCCCAATCATTCGCCTTTAATTGTGGCAGAACAATTTGGTACATTGGCAGCATTGCACCCCAACAGAATCGATTTAGGGTTGGGTAGAGCACCAGGAACAGATAGAGCAACAGCGGCAGCGATTCGTTCAGACTTTATGTCGGCAGCCCAAGATTTTCCTAGAGAAGTTGCTAAAATTCAGCAATATTTTTCGAAAGACAATAGGAATGCCGCAGTAAGAGCGCCAGTAGCAGAAGGGGCAGCAGTACCTATTTATATTTTAGGTTCTAGCACAGATAGCGCACATTTAGCAGCCCAAAAAGGCTTGCCGTATGCATTTGCAAGTCATTTTGCAACCACCTATTTAGCAACTGCCATAAAAATTTATAGAGAAGAGTTTCAGCCTTCGGATGCCTTAGAAAAACCCTATGTAATGGCAGGTGTAAATATTATCATAGCAGATACAGATGAAGAAGCAAAGCGCATTGCAACCTCTTTAATACAATTAATTGTAGGCTTGCTTACAGGTAAAAGAAGTGGTGTAAAACCACCCACAACATTTACAGAAGAACATCAAGAAATTTTAGACCATCCGCAAGTAGATCAAATGTTAAAGTATTCTTTTATAGGAAGCAAAGCTACTGTAAAAGCACAAGTAAAAACGTTTTTAGAAGAAACGCAAGCAGATGAATTAATTGCGGTAACCAATATTTATGACATTGGAGACCGCGTTAAATCGTACCAATTATTTGCAGAAATTATGCAAGAACTACATACAGCATCCTAAAGATGTTATACTTAAAAACCCCAAACATTTGTTTGGGGTTTTTAATTTAAAAGCGAAGTGTTTTGAATACTATTTTTTTAGAATTTTCATGATTTTATGAAACACCTCGTTGTTTTCATAAACTCCCTGAAATTCGTGAGACATTGGCCCGTAAGCAAAAATAGGCACCATAATAGCCGTGTGGTCATACGAAGCAAAATAACCTTCTATTTGGTGTTTTTTTACATTACCCTGCGGAATGCTAAAGCCCGAAGTTTCGTGGTCTGCGGTAATAATTACCAAAGTATCTGGATGCGTGTCTGCAAACTTTAAAGCCTCTGTAATGGCTTTGTCAAAATCGATTGATTCAGCTAAAATACCGGCGGTATCATTTGCATGACCTGCATGGTCTATTTTGGCAGCTTCTACCATTAAAAAGAAGGGTTTATTTTTTTTATGCAAAAAATCTAAACCTTTTTTTGTAGCGTTGGCAAGTAAGTTTCCTCTACCGTTCATAACCGTTTTTAAACCATGTGCAGCCGTAAATATACCCACTTTATCTGCCGTTGAATTTTCTAAATTGTCTAAAGAAGGCAAAATGGTAAAATTACTAGCCAAAGAGGTGTTTTTAAAATTAGCACCGCCACCACCAATAAATAAGTTGAGCTTGCTATTGATAAGATGCTTAGAAATGATAGCATCATCAGACCTGTCGATGGCATGTGCATAAAAAGAAGCAGGGGTAGCCCCGATAATATTGTCTGTTGTTATGCAAGCCGTAGAAAAGTTAGAACTGCTTAAAATTTCTGTAATATTCTGAATTGGTTTTCTAAACGGATCTGTACCAATGGCTCTGTTATTTGTTTTGATACCTGTAGCCAAAGCTGTACCTGCAGCAGCAGAATCTGTAGTAAAATCATCTGCAGCTTGTGTTTTTATAAAACCAATACTTTTTAGTTGCGTTAAAGACAAGTTGCCATTATTTGCCAAAGTTGTGGCAGATATCTGAGCCAAACCATTACCATCACCAATTAACAGAATAATATTTTTTACTGGTAACTCTTTTTGATCTGCACTGTAAGAAGGTTGGTATACCTTAGAAAACGTTGTTGCCGTAATAGCTCTATTTGGCAAAGATTTAAAGTAAGAGGCACATAAAAATGGCTTGTCTGTATTTATAATGTCTACCCCCATATCAGTCAAAGTTCTCCAAGCTCTTTTAGAATCTGGACTTGCCCAAAAACGAAAAGGCTTTTTTGTTTTTTTTGCTTTTGCTATGATGTTTTTAACTTTAGTAGCATCATCGTGCGTCAATCTTCCTTTACCATTCCATTCAGAAAAACGTTTAAAACTTAAACTTACCATTCCTATTTTATCCCATGCTTTTTTTGATACTTCTGTACCTAATTCTTGATAATCAAAATATATATAAGAAGGATAAGTGTTGTAGGTGTTTGCAGGAGGTCTGTTACCAGAAATTACAATTTTGATGTTGTTACTATTGTGTATGCTAGGATATTTTTCGAGTACAGAAATTACATTATTTAATGTAGATACCGCTTCTGATTTGATATCGATTAAAAGCAAAAGTTTTTTACCTTCTTGATATTGTAAGTTTAAAACAGTTTTTAGCGGCTTTGCATACAGTGTTTCAAAAGTGTTTTTAGGTTGTATTTCTGATTGCGTATGCGCCACAAAAAGTTGCTTGTCTTTTAAAAAAACATCGGCTTCAAAAGAAGTAGCGCCGTTAGAGAAAGCGTTCCAGAAAGGAACAGATTGTAAGTAATCATTATGAGAATGAATGATGGGCTTTTGTTGCCCAAAAAGCGTGCAATGCACTACTAAAGTAAGTAGGAACAAAACGCGTGTTATTTTAGAGTAGTATTTCATTATTTTTATTTGTTGTGAATGGCTTTTAAAATTTTATGATAAATTTCATTGTTTTCATAAATGCCTTTAAAAAGTGGTGCACCTGGTCCTTTTGCAAAAACAGGGATTAAAGTACCGCTATGTTGATCGTTGTTAAAGTTGATAGAAACATTGGTTACTTCTTCTTGTTTCTCGCCTGTAGCTTCATCAATAACATACGATTTCCCAATACTTACGCCTCCTGTTTCGTGGTCTGCAGTAACTACCAAAAGTGTGTTTGGGTATTTTTTTATGTAGTTTAAAACAACCCCTAAAGTTTTATCAAAATCTAAAACTTCTTGCTTTAAAAGTTCGGCATCCATGGCGTGTCCGCCCCAATCGATATAAGAACCTTCAATCATTAAAAAGAAAGGTTTCTCTTTTTCTGTCAAATAGTCTAAACCCAGTTGTGTAGCATCTTGAAAAAAGCTTTTTCTACCTTCTAATTTAGATGGCAAACCATCGTTTGCTAATAAATACCCATTTCTTTTGTGAATATTATAAGGAGATAATGCTACAGAATCTAGTTGGTAATTTTTAGCTAGCAATGCAGCATACAAATCTTTCTTATCTTTTCTACGCTTTAAATATTTTAAACCACCACCTGCAAAAAAATCGATATTCGCATCGATAAGGTCTAAAGCGATTTCTTCGTGCGAATCTCTATCTTTTACATGGGCATAAAAAGCCCCAGGTGTAGCATGGGTTATGGGTGTTAAGCTTACCAAACCAGATTGATAACCTTTTTGTTGTAAGGTCTCTATTATGGTAGGAATAGGCAAACTGTCTTTAGAAACACCAATGGCTCTTTTGTATGTTTTTTGACCTGTTGCAAATGCAGTTGCACCTGCGGCAGAGTCTGTAATTGTGTGACTTGTACTTTGTGTTTTTATAAAACCGATTTCTTTAAATTGCTCGAAATTTGGTGCGTCTTTTCCGAAATAAAATGCTGTAGAAACTTGGGCAAGACCCATACCGTCTCCTATCATCAAAATAACATTTAAAGGTTTTTTAGATGTTTCTTTTTTACAACCTATGTACAAAATAGATAGCAAAACCAATAGTGTGTTTTTCAAAATGTTTTTCATGCTATACTTTTAGTGAATCTGATAAAAAAAGGGAGCCCTCTTATTAAGAAAAGCCCCCATACATCAAACATAAAATCTAATATCCTTTATTTTGTTCTAAGTAACCTGGTGTGTTAGAAGCACCATCTATGGCAACTTGTGGTATTGGAAACAACCTGTTGTTTACATTCGCATCTGTTTTTTCTGTCCACGAATCTTCGTAATGACTAAAACGGATTTGGTTTGTTCTTCTTAAACCTTCCCAATAGAACTCGAAACCTAACTCTCTGTATAAAATATCTAAATTGATACTGTTTAAAGCAGTTGGTATAGGTGCACGTGCAGTTCTAGACGTTCTTACAATGTTTACATCTGCTAAGGCAGCCGCATTGTCTCCTTTTCTTAGTTTAGCTTCTGCACGCATCATGTAAATTTCTGCATAACGCATTAATACTAAATCTACGCTACTAAAGTTGTTACCGTTAGGAGAGGTGCGACTAAATTGATATTTAGACACACGAAAACCTGTATGATGTGCTCTACCTTCGTTGGTAAAATCTACTTTTTCTGTAAGGTTTACATAGGCAACATTTTTATCTTTTCCGTTTCCTTTTATTTGTTTTACCGGGTAAATTCTGTATCCATCGCTACAAGTATAAAATGCACCATTTTCATCTTTTCTTGCAGCCCAAGGCACACCTCTTAAAATACCTCTATCAATTTCGAAGTCTTTGGCAGCTACGCAGTAATAGTTATTCTCGTCGTTTAAAGGAGAAAGACCTGTAAGATCTGCTACACCATTTGCTGCTTCTTGTGTGTTTTTTTGTAAAAACCTAGGATCTGCATCTGCTGGGTCTACACTACCATACGCAGCTACCCAAGTTTGATAAAAGTCTGATGTAATTGCTGGTCCATCTGTACCGTCTGCACTTAAGTGTTCTGGTCTTGGGTACATAGAACCAGGAATAGACCAATACGCCCAACGACTGTGTTCTCTTTTTAAGACACCACGTTGGTCTAAAGCAAATATCAATTCTGCATTGCTATTATTATCATCATTAAACAAGTCGAAATATTCTGGTGATAAAGAAAATTGCCCTGAATTGATAATGTTATTGGTATATGTAATAACCTTATCCATATCTTCTGTCGTAAAGTTTGGTGTTCCGTAAGGATCTCTATACACAGCAGCATTTAAGTGTAATCTTGCTAAAAATCCCCAAACCGCAGCTTGTGTCATTCTACCCGGACCTTTATTATTATTTATAAGGTCTACAACAGATAGTAATTCACTTTCTATATAATCTACAGCCTCTTGATTTCTTAAGATTTCTGAATCTTGGCTAGATAATTCTTTTTTAAACACTAAACCCCAACTGTCTAATGTTAACATATTTAAATAGGCTCTTAGCGCAATCATCTCGTACAAAGCACCTGCTGCTTCTGTATTACCTGCATCTGCCAAAGGTCTTAAAACTTCGATGGCACTTACAGTTCTAGAGATGTTGATAGTTAGCTCTGTCCATGCACTTTTAACCAAATCATTTGTAGGTGTGATAGAGTGCGTATGTGCAGCTAAAAATTTACCACCATCATACCAGTCTGTACCACCTCTGTAAGGTAAAATAGCCTCGTCACTAGGTATCAATTGCAAACCGTAGTAGTTTGTGTGTCTCCAAGTCCAAGAAACTTGCCCGTATGCCGGTGCAATAGCACCACTTATGGCTTCTGCTTGTCCGCTACCAGTTAAAGATTCATCTAAAACCTCTTCATTTAAATCGCTACAGCTATAGATACATAAGAAGCTGAATGCTATAAGTGTACTTTTTATTATATTTTTCATTATTTTTTTATTAAAATTCTACGTTTAAGCTTAAAAGAATTGTTTTACTTTTTGGGTAACTAAAGTAATCGATACCAAAAGTTTGGATACCACCTAAAGGACTACCTGTATTAATTTCTGGATCGAAACCGCTGTAATCTGTTATTACAAATAGGTTTTGACCTGTAACTGATAAGCGTAAATTTTTAATGCTTTCGCCAAAACCGATACTTTCTGGAGATAAATTATACCCTATGGTTGCATTGTTTAATCTTAAGAAACTACCATTTTCTAAGTACCTTGTAGAAACTAGGTTAGAGTTTGTGGCAGCTTCGTTTAAAAACTCGACAGCTCTGTTTGTCGTATTAAAAGAGTTGGCTAGGTTACCTTTGTTAAAAGAAGACATGGCTACATGGTTGTATATTTTGTTTCCGCCAGCACCGTTAAAATTAAAACCTAAATCGAAGTTTTTGTAAGTAAAGTTTAAGTAAAAAGCATATACATAATCGGGTAGGGCATTGCCAACTACAGTTCTATCATCATCTAAAATTTCGCCATCATTATTAGAATCTTTAAATTGATTTAAGCCATCTGCACCAATACCTGTAAACTCTTGCATGTAAAAAGCACCAATAGATTCGCCATTTAAAACGCCATTAATAGTAGCACCTGTTTGTCCTGCTCCTCGAGCAGCACCTGTAGTTAAAATTTTGTAAGGCGAGTTGTTTACTGTGTTTTTTGTAAAAGATATATTACCTCCAAAATTATAAGAAAAACGATCGTTTACATAGTCTTTATAATCTAAAGCGATTTCTACACCATTGTTTTCGATTTCCATATTCGGAATGTTAGTCCAGTAAGTAGAAACAGGAACAATAGGATCTGTAGGAGCAACTTCTAATAAGATGTTGTCTGTAACTTTATTAAAATAATCGATAGTACCCGTTAATTTATAATTAAGTAAACTAAAGTCTAAACCAATGTTGGTTTGTGTAGCAACTTCCCACTGAATATTTGGATTGGCTAAACGTGTGAAAATAGAACCGTAAGGGTAACCACTTAAATCTGTAGCACCACTATCTAAAGGATATGTGTCGTTATTAGAGTTGCTTTCTGTATAACTTGCTTTGGTAATTTTAGAAGGTATTTCTTGACTACCTGTTTGTCCCCAACTTGCTCTTAATTTTAAGTTGTTAATTGCAGTAGAATTGGCTAAAAAGTTTTCGTTGCTTATATTCCAACCCAATGCAACCGAAGGAAAATATCCATATCTGTTATTCTTACCAAACTTAGAAGAACCATCTGCACGCATTGTTGCTGTTACTAAGTATTTATTGTCGTAGGTATAATTAAGCCTTCCGAAGAAAGATTGTAACTCGTTTTTAGTTGCAAAAGCCGATTGCGTTGTTTGTTGATTTGCAGTTTCTAATTGATATCTTGGTTCTACACCATTGTCTGGAAAACCTTCTAAGAAAAATTGTTTTTGACTAACTTCTGTTTGCTGGTAAGTATGACCTGCTAAAAATGTAAAACTACTTTTATCACCATACAAATTGTAAGTTAACGTGTTTTCTACAAGTGTATTGCTGTTTTTTGTAGTAGCTGTATTTACACTACCCAATGTTGTATTGGTTTCTGTAGCATATGGTAAGTTTTGCACATCTCTTTCTGTGATAGAGTAGTCTACACCCATGTTTAACTTATAAGTTAACCCTTTTGTGATTTTATAAGAAGGTGCAATGTTTGCTAGAATACGATTGTTATTTGTAAAGTCTCCGTAAAGTGATTCTGCAATAAACGGATTTAAAATATCGTTGCTTAAATTTCCTTTTAACGTACCGTTTTCGTAAGGTGTATCCGTAGGATTTAAACTTAGCATATTACCAACAACTGCATTAGAATTTGGTCTTGTGTTGTCTAATTTGGTAGCAGTTAAATTAAAAGTTACGTTTAATTTATCGTTTATTGCTTTTTGTGATAAATTTAAACGACCAGAATAACGTTTTAAATTACTGTTTCTTAAGATTCCTTCTTGGTCATCTAAACCAATAGAAGCAGCATAAGAAGAATTTTCTGTACCACCACTCATAGAAAAGTTAATGTTATTAGAAATGGCAGCTCTTGTAAGTTCTTTTTGCCAATCTGTAGCGCCACCGCCATCTACTAAAGTACCGTTTACGGCATTTACATTAGCTCTAAATTCATCAGCAGAAAAAACTGCTATTTTATTAGCAATAGTAGCATAACCACTAGAAAGTGTTAGGTTTATTTTTGTTTTCCCTTTTTTTCCTTTTTTAGTAGTAATCACAATAACACCATTGGCAGCTCTAGAACCATAAATTGCTGCAGAAGATGCATCTTTTAAAACTTCTATACTTTCGATGTCTTGAGGATTGATAAAGTTTAAAGGGTTAGAAGCAACACCATTATTTGTGTTGTCTAAAGCAAAACCATCTACAATGTAAAGTGGTGTTGTACCAGATCTTAAACTACCAACTCCTCTAATAATTACATCTTGTGTAGCACCAGGTTCACCACTATTAGAGGATACATTTACACCGGCAACTTTACCTTGTAATAATTGTCCTGCATTGGCAACAACCCCTTTGTTAAAATTTTCGCTTTTTACAGAAGATATTGCACCAGTAACATCTGATCTTTTTTGAGAACCGTAACCAACAATTACAATTTCGTCTAAAGAACTTGAAGTTTCTTTTAACGTTACCTTTAAAACTTGATTACCGTTAAAAGCCATTTCTTTTGTTTCGTAACCTAAAGAAGAAAATACTAAAGTACCTGTTTGATTGTTTAGAGATAATTTGAAATTTCCGTCAAAATCTGTAGCAGTTCCTTTACTGTTATTCCCTTTAACAGTAATAGATACATTTGGTATTGGGAGGTTGTCTGTATTGGAAACTACACTCCCTGTTACCTTTACTTGTGCGCCGGTATATGCTATACACCCAAAGACAAGAATTAATAATAAGTAAAAATTTTTCATTTAAATTGTGTTTTTAGTTTTGATAAAAGTAGTTGGGCAAAATGCTCGGTAGGTGTAAAATTGTTTCTAAGAGGAGTATAAATCGTTCAAATTGGTATATAAAAGATACAGATTGGGTGTAGTTTTGTTACAGTAACAATTCTCTAACATTTAGAAAATCCTACAGTAACAATACTTTTAACAAAACTGTTGTTTAAATTCTTTAGGACTTTTACCATAATGCTTCTTAAATGCTTTGGCAAAATATTTAGGATCGTTATAACCACACTCAAAACTTATTTCTGATATATTTAGTTTTTGCGTTTTTAACAACGCTTCTGCTTTTTGGAGTCTTAAAGACATGATTACATCTGATGGCGATTGTTTTAAACGCTCTTTAAATAATCGATAACATTTTACCCTAGAAATATCTAAAGTATCTACCAACATTTCTACATTAAAAGTTGGGTTGTGAATTTCACTTTTAATAATATGTAAACTCTTTTTTAAGAGCTTGTCATTTGCTGTCTGTAATTGTTCTTTATCAGTTAAAATATCAAATATTTGTTGTTGAAATTTATGGTCTAAGGGTGCGTTGCTTATAGTGTTTATTAAAGAGGCTATCTTTTTTTGTACAAACGAGGTACTTGCTGGTAATTGAATTATAGTATCGATACCAAACTCTACAGACTGTTCTCTTAATTGTGTATTAAAATCTTCTGATATATAGATAAGCGGAATTTTTCTGTTTTTAATTTCATCAGAATTTTTAAGAAAGTACAAGAGTTCTTTAGAAAAAGCAACGTCATATAATACAATGCTATGTATTGTAAGTTGTTTTGTAGCTGCATTTAAATTACTAGCGGTATTTTCGAAAATTAAATTATAGTTGTTTTCTAATACGATTTGATTTGCTGCACTAGTGTTTTCTTTATCACAAAAAACCAATACATTTTTTTTGTCTGAAGCGAGGTTATCTTGTTCGTTAAAATGTTTCCAAGAGATGGTTTCTATTTGTGCATCATTAGTATTAATTGCCGTTATAGGTATTTGTAATAATACTTTAAAAGAACTTTCTAAGTTAAAGTTGTAAAACTCGCCATTTAAATCTTTTATTAAAGTTTGAAACGCTTTAAAATAAGGACTGTAATGCATTACACGATGCCAACTATTTAAAAGTAAACTACTGTTAGAGGCAATTTGTACATTAAAATTACCTGCGTTGTATTTAATTTGTAATTCTAATTGACTGCCTTTATCAGAATATTTTTGAATATCATTAAATAAATATTGAAGCATCAAACGAAAACGTAAAACATCTACTTCTACCCAATTTGGTGTTTTGTTAATGTGAAAACTAAAATCTACTTTGTGCTGTTGCAATGCGTTTTCTAGTTTATTAACACTATTTTTTACGATAGGTAATAAATCTACTACCGAGGTTTTTATTGCGCCAATATCTTTAATTTGACTTAAATAATTCCACTCAGAAATTACTGTAATTAGTTTGTTAGCTTGTGAAAGAATACTTTTTTTGTTTTCTGAATTTTCTGATAAATCGCTTGCTTTTTTTATGATATTAGAAACAGGTTCTTGAAATTCTGATAGCACAAAGGTTTTAAATTTTTCGATTTCAAAATCTTCGTTCTTCAATTGATTGTGTAATTCTAATAGTTTTTCTTTTTGAAGCAGTATTTTTTTATTCTTTTCATCGAGTTTAGAGTTGATGTCTTCTAAATCCTTTTTTTGATTTTCGATTACTTTAGTTCTTGCAATTATTTTTTCTTCTAATTTTTTCTGTTGTCTAATCGCAGCTTTATTTTTGATGTAAATAAACACAACGGCACTCATTAAAATGAGCGCAGTTACTATTATAAAAAATAGAAAGGTTTGGTAAAAAGGTTTTTTAATTTCTAAATTAAAAAGTAGTTTTTGATTACTGTTTTTACCTTCTTTAACTAAAAAAGTATACTTACCAGGTACAAGGTTGCTATAACTTATTTTGTTGTTAAGATTTAGTAAAATCCATTTTTTGTCTTTACCTTCTAATTTGTAATAAATATTTTTTTCTACTTTTATAGGAAATCGAATAGGAATCAAATCGATATCGATGTGGTTTTGATTGTGCGTTTTTACAATGTTTTTTGTGAAGTTTTCATTATAATCTACCCATAATTTTAGTTTTACTTCTGTGTTATTAAATTGAATATTATCAGGATTAAAATAGTTTAGGCCGTTTATACCTCCAAAATATAAATCGCCTTTCGCATCTTGATAATAAGCACCTTCAGAAAACTCAGAAACCTGCCAACCACCCTTTGGGTAGAAAGGTTTTACAGAGAAATTAGTTTTATTAATAATTGCAATGCCTTTGGTTGTACTTATCCAAACATCATTTTTATTGGTTAAAATACCATATACAAGCTGACTTGGTAAACCTTCTTTTTCAGTAATATTTTTAATAATACCTTTTTCCTTATCAAAAATGGTCAATCCGCCTAAAGTTGCTACCCAATAATATCCTGTTTTTAAATCTTTATATACGGCGTAGGTACTGTTGCTTAAGATTCCGTTTTTAGTAGTTATCGTTTGTAGCTCACCATTTTTTAAATCCAATAATTTTATATGATTACTACCAGAAGTAATACTTTTATCTTCTTTATGAAAATTAGAAAGACCTTTTTTAACAGGAATGGTTTGTAGCTTTTCTTTATGCACATCAAATAAGCGTAAACCATTGTTTTCTGTCGCTAAGATTAACTCGTTGTCTATAAAACTTACATCTCTAACATGGTACTTTTCTAATAAATGTTGCCCTTTGTAGCTTTCAAATTTATTTGAATTTAAATTAAATTTGGCAACACCACCCCAACATGCAATCCATAAGTGTTTGTTGGTATCTTCGTAAATGCTATAATTTCTATTTTTAGGAAAATTAGCGGTTTTTGTAGCATCATATAAAGTGTAATCTCCGTTTTTCTTTATTCTGATAATTCCGGCATAAGTTCCTGCCCATATTGTACCATCTGATGCTGTAAATAATGTGCGTATGCGTTTCCAATCTGGTTGTTCTTTTGCTTCTTTAATTACAAACTTTTTATAATTTTTACTATCAGCATTATAAGAATACAAGCCTTTGGTATAATAGCCCAACCAAAGTTTGCCATGAATATCTTTGGTAATTGCGCGTAGCGTTTCGTTTGGGATATTAGGGGTATCTATAGGATGCGGAGCTATAGAGAGAATTTTATCAGAATTTGTATAAGCCATACTTATACCACCATCTTTAGCACCCAACCAAATATTACCAAAGACATCTTCATGCAAGGTTTCTATTTCGTTACTATTAAAACTTGTAAGAGAATAAGGATCTTTAAGATAGTTCTCTATATGGTATTTATTAGATTTATTTAGTTTGTTTCTTATGATAAACAAACCATTTTTACGTGTAGCATACCAAATATTACCTGTTTTGTCTTTTAAAACATCATTAATAACTAGGTTTGGATACTTGGTGAGTAAGATATTTTTTAATCTTACATTTTTATCGTTGGGTAAGTTTGTTGATCTGTTTTTAAATTGGCCTTCAATAAATTCATAACAATTGTTTTTGGTGTAGATAATGATGTTTTCTTTATTTGATATTGAAATGTCTATAGGTTTTTCTTTAAAAGAGTAATTTTTAAACTTTTTATTACCGATGTATCTGCTTACTTTAAAATCTTCGGTAAGTATCCAAATACGACCCTTGCCATCCTTTTTAATTTTAGCTATAAAATTACCTGCAATCGTATTTTTATCATCGATATCATTTTTAAAAATTTTAAAGCTGTAGCCGTCAAAATAGTTCAAACCATCCCAAGTAGCTACCCATAAACCACCATTATTGTCATTTTCAATATCTTTAACAGAATTGTTAGATAAGCCATTGTTAACAGAAAAGTTTTCGAATTTTACTTCTTGACCTAGGGTTTGTAATAAAATAAAAAAAGCAAAGAAAGTGACTCTAGTCATGTTGTAAATTTAAACTTACAAGCATATAACTATAAGATTACTTAAACGTGAATAGTGTGTTAAGTAAAAGCAAAAAAGAAAGGCTAATTGTTATTTAAAGTTGTTAAATTTTAAAAAATAAATAATATTTTATATAAGTAAAAAGAGAATATTTTTAGGTATGCCAAATGGCACTCTAAAGATATTCTCTTTTTAGTATTCTAAAGAATACGTTTATAATTCTTTAACCACCTCTTTAAAAAGTGTAATCATTTTTGGTTCTGCTTTACCAGCAATAGCAATAATTTCTGCAATATCTACAGGTTGTAAATTCTTAGGATCACACTCGTCTGTTAATACCGAAATTGCAGCACATGGCAGGTTTAATTGTTTGGCAACAATTACCTCTGGCACAGTACTCATACCAACAGCATCGGCCTCTAAAATTTGCAACATTCTATATTCTGCCCTCGTTTCTAACTGTGGCCCAAGAACACTGGCGTACATACCTTGATGTAATTGAATTTTATGCGCTTTTGCGATGTCTTTTATTTTTATATTGATTGCTTTTGAATACGGTTCTAGCATATCGGCAAAAATATTACCAAAGGCATTTGCACCGTTAAAAGCTAATGGCGAACTACCTTGAAGATTGATGTGGTCTTCTATCAACATTAAATCTCCTTTTTTATAATCTAGGTTAATAGCACCAGCAGCATTAGAAATTAATAGATTTTGAATGCCCAAGCCGTGCATCGTTCTAATGCCGTAAGTTACTTCCCATGGCGTATAACCTTCGTATAAATGAAATCTACCCGCCATTACGATAACTTTTTTACCAGACAAATCACCATAAATTAATTTTCCAGAATGAAACTCTACAGTAGCTACCGGAAAGTTAGGAATGTCTGCATACGGAATTTCTTTTTCGATGGTAATTTCATCTACCAACTTACCCAAACCTGTACCTAAAACAATACCTGTAGCGGGATTTGTAATACCTTTTGCTTTTAAAAAATCGATGGTTTCTTGTAATTGCTGTTGTTTCATAATTTTAGTTTGGTCTATTTTTATAATAAATGTTGAAAAGCAGGATGGTTTGCTATATCTTCATAAACATCTACATCATTCAATTCGTGTAACAAATGTACTTTTTTATCTTGTAAATCTTTTAAAGTTGCAGCTCTAACCGTTTCTGTGCCCCATTCTTTGTTTTGAAACACTTTTTCGTGCAAGCGATTCATCCCTAACAAATAATAACCACCATCTTCTGCAGGCCCAATAACTACATCATTAGTATCTAATTGATGAAAAGCATGGTCTACCGTTTCTGGTGTTAAATCGTACAAATCGCTACCAATAATTAAAACCTTGTCATAGCCGGCTGTAAAACCATTGTAAAAAGCATTTTGCATTCGAATACCTAAATCTTCGCCTATTTGTTGGTGCTTTTGAAAAATATTAGCATCCCAAAGATCGTTTTCTCTAATTTTAACGGAATAGTACACCGCTTTGTCGGCGTTTACTTGGCTTGCAATAGTTCTTGTTCTATCTAATAGAAACTTGTAAATTTCTAAAGCTTTTTCGTCGCCAACTGTTTTTGCTAAACGTGTTTTTGCTTTTCCTAATTCTGGATTTCTAGTGAAAACAAGCAATAGGTTTTTATGATTTTTAGCCATCGTTTTTTATGAATTTATTCGTAAACTTTTGTGCCTTTATGCAACCACTTGCCCCAGTTTTTGCTGAAAGCATGTACTTTTTCTGTGGGTTTGCCTAAGGTATCTACTACTTTAAAATTGTTGTTTTTCCATTCGAAAATACCACCATATAAATTGTAAACATTAGTATAACCTTCTTGAATTAATTTGTGCGCAATGGTTTCTGAACGGATGCCTAAAGAACAATACACTACAATTTTAGCGTCTTTATCTTTGGGCAATTTTGGAAGTGTTTCTTCGAGTTGAAATTTATCGTATCCAACGTAAATGGCTTTTTTTAAATGGCTTACCTCAAACTCTGCTTTTTCTCTAGCATCTAATAAAATAGCATTGGTTTTTGGCAATGCTAAGGTTTCTACGGATATATAAGGTACGTTTCTAGTGTTCCATTTATTTAATAGTTTGTCTAGTTTTTTTTGTGAAAATGCAGTAGAACTGATTACTAAAAAAAGGATGCAAAGTTTTTTCATTATTTAAGGTTTTATATCATTTTAATGCTTTTAAAAAATAGCAACTAAAAGCTTCTATTAACAACAGCCGCCACCATCGTAATGATATGTAGATTCTGAAAAGAAAATATCATCTCTACCCAATGCTTTTAAGGCAGCCGCAGTTTTATCGCAAATTGCCAACGGTTGATTTTTTAATAAAGTATGGCCCGCTCCATCGTCAAAAAAGTCTTCATCACCATAATAAATAGCTGCTTTACCTGTAAAAATACAAGGGCCATCTGCTGGCATTGGGTCTTTAATTGCGGCAACTTCTATCGATTCTATATAAATTAACTCTTCTGTTGGATAATTTTTAGGGTCTAAAATTCGATACGGCTTTCTAGCTCTAATTTCTATCGTTCCAAAGCCAGCGTCTGTTAAGGCTTTTACGTAATCTGCAATCGACAAACTTCCGCTTAAACATAAGGCACGTAAACGCTCATCATTACGTAATTCGTCATTCATTTCTTGCTCGCAAGTTGGGTCGCTCATTACCAATTTACCATGCGGTTTTAATACTCGGTACATTTCTGCAATGGCTTTCTTTAAATCATCTGACTTAAAAATATTGAACAAACAGTTTTGTGCAGCAACATCAATAGAATTATCTTCTACTGGCAATGCCATAGCATCTCCTTTTCTTAAATCGACAAAATCACTTTGAAACCAATCGTTTTGAGCTTCTGCCTCTTTAAAGTTTTTACGAGAAGCTTCTAACATTTCATCTACAACATCTAAACCAATAACACCACCTTTGTTTCTGTTAAAATACGCAAATTGTAGCAACTCCATACCACCACCAACACCAACGTATAACATTTTTGGGTTGTTGGTTAAGTCTCTAGCATGCACAGTAGAACCACAACCGTAGTTCATTTCTTGCATAATTCTTGGTATTTTTAAACCAGGAAGTTCCCAAATAGGGTTGGTAGTACAACACAAACCAACGTCTGGTGTTAATGCTGCTTCTTTGTATACATTGTGTGTTGTTTCTAAATAGCTCATTTTTTTCTTTTTTTATGTTATAATTGAATTCCGAATCCTTGTAAACCTGTTTCTATGGCAGGTAATATTTCTGTATTATCCCAAATACCCGTAACAATAGTTCTAGAGTATTCTTCTGGCAGCAAACCGTTTTGCATTAATTTGCTTGTTAATTTATAATTATAATTTAAAGTATGATGTGTATAATTAAAATTTTCTTTAGCATCGTCTAAAATTGCATACCAAACACTTGGGTTGCCATCATTTGCTGGCATACCAATTACACCAGGATTTAGCCATAGTTGCCCATTTTGTTGATCTTGAAATGGCAAACCACAATGGCCCGCAACAATTACATCGCTATTGGTAGCAATAAAATTTGGTGCTTTTTTAGACCAATCGGTAGATTTAAATATAAATTCTGATACATTGAAATAAGAACCATGTACTACAGTTGCCTTTTTTGAAGCATACTCAAACTGTATTGTGTTTGGCAAAGTTTTTAAAAATTCTAAAGAGTTGCTAGATAATTTGCTTTGTGCATACGGATACCAAAGTTGCGAAAAACCATCGCATCTAGAGCCTTCTCTAAAATCGCAACCACAGTCTGCTGCATTTTCACGCAACTGAATTTCTACGTTGCCAACAATACTTTTTGCGCCCCACAATTTAAATAATTGCACCGTTTCTTCTGGTTGTGCACAATAACCAACAATATCGCCTGTACAAATACAGTTTTCTGGCGGAATGCCTTCTTTTTCGGCAATTTGTTTTAGCGCTTCTATAGCTTGTAAATTGCTATAAACACCACCAAAAAGCAGTGTTTTACCAGATAGTTTGCCTAAATTTTCTATTTTCTGATCCATGATGGTATATAGTATAATAAAACACAACTTAAAATTCCCCAAACATTTACCCAAAGTAAATCGGCATATTTTCCTGTTGTAAAAATGAGTGTTTCTGGAAAAGCATTAAATAGTAGCAAGAACCCAAAGAGCAAACCACAAGATACGCTTAGGTAGTAACTAATTTTAGGTACTTGCGCTTTCCAACAAATAAATATAGGAGTCAAACCAATAACCATTGTACCCGATATAGTGGTTGCAGATAAGATTTCTGCATTTAAAAAAACAGGAATCGTACCTAAAACGGCTACGGTAATCATCGTAATTCTTCCAAAAGAAACCGACTTTCCTAAATTTAAATCAATTGCTAAAAGTTTAGAAAAAGAAGAAAATGTAGAGTCTAAAGTTGAGGCTGCAGAGGTAATCATTATAAAATTGATAACTAATAGTAATACAACACCCAAGGCTTTACCTACTTCTACAGCTGCTTGCCCAGACATTCCTTTAGTTTGTGCATAGACACCAATTAAACTGAATAAGATAATACAAATTGCACCTAAAATACTTGCCCATAAAAAACTTTTACGCGTTACTTTTGGTGATGAAATAAAACCTCTATCAGTTAAAACAGGGTCGTGAAATGGATAACTAAATGATTGCAATAACGCTGCAAAAAAGAGGTTTAAACCCAATTCGAAACTCCATGTTCCAGAACTTATAATTTCTTCGGATGAAAAATCATCCGTAGTAAAAATTGTACCTAAAATAATTAGCAATAAAACAGAGAAAAGCACCATTTGTATTACGTCTGTAAAAATAGAACTGCTTAAACCGCCTTTTAATGCGTAGGCAAGTGTTAGTAATGTAAACACAATTATTGCGGTAAAATAAGGTGTGCTACCTTGTGCGCCGAAATAGCTTCCAATTACCATGGTGTTGCTCCATACTTCATTAAAAAGTCGAAAAGCAATTAAAATCGAAAAGATTGCCATGGCTTTTTTACCAAATTTTGATATTAGAAATTGATGAATACTTGTAAAACCACCAACAGTTCTTAATTGATATATAATAATACCAGCAATGGCAAAAGAAAGGTAATAACCTGCGTACGCAACACCACCAACCAAACCAAAAGCCAAACCTAAGTTGGCTGCATTGGTAATGCTTTTCGCAAAAATCCAAGAAATGATTAAACTACCTGTTAATACTACTGTATTTGGCGCTTTCTTTTTATGGACTGCTTTAAAAAACTGCGACGTTGTTTTTGCATACGGCGATAAAAAGAACAAGACAAGACTTGAACTTATAATCAATAACCATTGCCAATTTATTACATCCATACTTTATTCGTTCCACCAAACTTTAGCATCCAAACTGTTGCCGTTTGTTGCCGCTGCTGCTTTGTTATAATTTTCTGAATTTAAACTTGCTGCTTCTGCAGGATACGGCATTCGTACCGGAATTAAACCTGCGTTTAAACTTGCAGAAACATCTTTTAATACCGGAAAACCGGTACGTCTATATTCTATCCAACCTTCGTAACCATTTATTAGGGATGCAATCCATTTTTGGGTAATTATTTGGTTTAACGGCGTGCTGTTTGCTGCGTTGTAATTTGCATTTGTTGCTAAATACGTTGCAGGTAAATCGGTGTTCCAAAACTCAAAAGCTTGCGTTACACCTGTGTTGTACAACGTTTCTGCATCAGCATTGATAAATCCTTTTGCGGCAGCTTCGGCTAATAAAAAACTGGTTTCCCAGGCAGTCATAAAATTAGCATCTAAAGTAGATGTGTCTTCTCTAAAAGCAGTACCAGCCAAAGAATAATCTGACAAAGCAACGGATGTTGAGGAGGCATCAATACCGTTTATCAATCCGTTATAATCATTACCCGTTGCATTTGCAAAAGGTCTAAAAAAGGTGCTGATTCTGGTGTCTTCTAAATCGGTTAACACTTCTTCCATCGTTTCCGAAAGTACAAAGTTGTTAAAATCTCCAACTCTTAATTGCGCCAATCTAAAACTGTTTGGTTCTGAATTTGTGAAATCGAAAACAGCATTTTCTGAATTGGATTGAATGTAATTACCATTGTTAAACAAAGTTTGTAATTGTGCAGCTACATCTACTTTTGCAGAAATACGAATGAGGTATTTTATTTTTAGCGAGTTTGCAAACTGAATCCAACGATTTAAATTACCGTTGTATATAATATCGCCTTCTAAAGGTATTGAACCTGTATACGCATTTATTGCTGCGATTCCTTTATCTAAATTGTCTAAAATTCCGTTTTCATTTTGATAAATGTCTTCTTGTAAATCGTAAGCCGGGGTTACCGTTCCTTCGATACCATTAAAAGCTTCAAAATAAGGCACATCGCCAAATAAATCTGTTAATCCGGCAGCCATATATGCTTTTAAAATTAAAGCAGGTCCTTCGTAAACCGCAAAGGCAGGTGTTTCTTTGGCTTGCTTTAAAATGATTTCGTTGTCGCGTAAATTGGTGTAAAAAATACTCCAAGGATTACCACCTAATTGCGGACTTTTTAAATCGTGTCTATCAAACAAATTAAAATCTAAAGCTGTACGGTGTTGTGCCAGTAAATCTCCAGCAACAAAACCTTCGTAACTCATGTTTTCGCCAAAATTATAAAGTACTTGTCTTAACAAGAGATTTGGTTGTACCGCAACTGGTGCGTTTGGATTGGTATTTATTTCTTCAAAATCTGTGGTGCAACTTGCAAAGATTATCGCAAAAATTGCAAGGATGTATATGTGTTTTTTCATGGTGCTTTCTTAAAAATTAAATCCTACTTTAAAACCGAAACTTCTACTTGTAGCATAACTCATGTCTTCTACACCGCTTACAAAACCATTGCCTTGTACTGCCAATTGTTCTGGATCGAAATGCGGATTTTCTGTAATAACAAATATGTTATTACCGATAAAAGAAAAGTTCATGGTAGAAGTGTCTTTTAAACCTAAAAAGCCTTCTGCTAAATTTAAAGTATAACCAATAGAAAACTGACGAAGTTTTAAATAAGAAGCATCGTATACATTGTTTTCTTCATGATTTCTATCATAATATTGTCTGTAATAACTTTCTGCAGAAACAGCAACAGTGTTTGGTTGGCCAGTATTTACATTAACACCTTGCGCCACAATACCTGCATCTGGTCTAAAAGAAGTTTCTGCCAATTGACCACCAACATTACCCAAAGCGCTAGTTCTAGACACAATTTCGCCACCTTGTCTCCAATCAAATAAGAAATTGGCATTCCAGTTGTTATATGCAAAACTATTGTTCCAACCCAAAGTAAAATCAGGATTGTAGTTTCCTAATTTTATCAACTCGTTATTGGCAATATAACGGCCGTTATCATCAATTAAAAACTCACCATTTTCATTTTTCTGATAACCCGTACCGTATAAATCTCCTACTTGTCCGCCTTCTTCTACTTGAAACCAAACGGTTTGGTTGGCACTATTGTAAATTCTACTATACGCCAATGTTAGTCTACCTTCATCTTGTGGCAAATCTTTAATAGTAGATTTGTTAGTAGCAAAGTTGAAAGTAGTATTCCATTTAAAATTAGATGTTTTAATTGGGGTTCCTCCTAAAATAATTTCGATTCCTTTGGTGTTTACCTTTCCGCCATTGATTACTTGTTGATTGTAACCTGAAGAAATTGCAATAGGTAAAGAAATAATTTGGTCTTTGGTAGTTGCGTTGTAATATGTAAAATCAAAATTTAAACGATCTCTAAAAAAACGAATGTCTGCACCAATTTCATAAGACGTAGTTAATTCTGGTTTTAAGTTTGCGTTTGGTATAAAATCTTGATTGCTAAAAGTAGGTTGCCCATTAAAAGTAGTCTGCGACACAAAAGCACCAGAAGTTTGGTACGGATTGGTATCGTTACCAACCTGTGCAACACTAGCTCTTAGTTTTGCAAACGAAATACTTTCTGGTAATTCTGTATAATTCGAAAGTATAAAACTAGAAGACACAGAAGGATAAAAGAAAGAAGTACCATCTACAGAAAAAGGAGTTGCCAAAGCGCTAGACCAATCATTTCTACCAGTAATATCTAAGTATAAAAAGTTCTTATAACCAAATTTTGCAATTCCGTATAACGAATTAATTCTCTTTTTAGAATCAAACTGAAACACTTCTATCGGAGAAGCGGCATTGTTTAAACTAAAAATACCAGGTTGTGCCAAATTAGTTGTTTGCGATTGTTTTGTTGATGCCGTTTGGTCTAATCTGTTACCACCAAAAGAAGCATCAAAAGTAAAATTACCAAAGGTGTTTTTGTAGTTTATTAAAAAATCGGTATTAATTTCTCGATAAAAAACATCATGTTCTGCATACGCTCCGTTTTTAAAACGATTAGAACTAAAATTACGTTTAAATTGTCTTTTTTCTGATGAATAATCCATTCCAGAGCGCAAAGAAACACTTAAGTTCTCTGTAAAATTATGGTTGATGGCGACATTACCAAAAACACGATCTCTGTTAAAAGAATTGGTGTTTTCTTTTAAAATAAAGTACGGATTATCGAAATAGGTATAGTTAAATGAATATTGTTGCACGCCTTCTAAACCTGGTTGCCAATAATTTTTTAAACTGTTGATGTCTAGAGAACGAGGTCCCCAAGCTACTAAAGAATAATTTACGTTTTCACTACCGTAACCATTAGCTGGTCTATTATCACTGCTAGAATTTACATAATTTACACTACTCGTAATTTTTGTTTTTTCTGTTGGACGAAAGGTCATTTTTAACGCTGCCGTTTTTCGTTCTAAATTTACACCAGGGATAATAGATTCGCTATCTAAATCGGTTAGTGATAATCTGTAAGAACCTGTATCAAAAGTATTGGTTATAGCAACATTATTTACGGTTGTAACACCTGTTTGATAAAAGTCTTTTAAATTATCTGGGTTCGATTTAAATAACGTAGGCGTGATATTTTCGCTAGAATACAGCGATGTGTCTCCACCTCGCACAACAGTTCCGTCTTGTAAAGTTACAGGCGAATCGAACTGAGCTATAAAATTACCAGCATCTAATCGAGGTCCCCAAGAGTAGGTGATTAAATCGTTAGTACCGCCACCTAAGCCGTCTACATATTCGAAGTTGCCAGCATTTCCTTGACCATATTCATTCTGAAAATCTGGCAAACGAAAAGCATTATCAAAAGTAATAGAAGAGTTAATGCTTACGCCTAAACCTTTCTTTTTGCTACCATCTTTTGTCTTGATCACAATAACACCGTTAGATGCTCTTGTACCATACAATGCTGCGGCACTTGGCCCTTTCAAAACGGTTACAGATGCAATGTCATCCGCATTTACTTCCATAGCACCATTTCCGAAATCTATTTCTTGGAATCCGGCAGCGGCTTCATTGGTAAAATTAAAAACAGTATTGTTGTTAATTGGCGTTCCGTCTACCACAAATAACGGATTGTTATTAGAAAAAGAAGCCTCACCACGAATGGTGATTTTAGAAGATGAACCAACGCCAGTTGCACCTTGTGATACCGTAACACCGGCTAATTTACCAGATAAGTTGTCTAAAAAGTTAGGTGTTTTTACTTCGTTAATATCCTTAGATTTGATTTCTTGAACTACATAACCTAATTCTTTGGTTTGCCTGTTTACACCTAAAGCAGTTACAACAACTTCATTTAAACTAGTTGCAAGTTCTTCTAAAGCGATATCTATTGCAGTGTTATTATTGATGGCTACTTTTTTAGTTTGGTAACCTAAATAGCTAAATGTTAAAAATTGGGTGTTTTTAGAAATAGTTATGGTATAATTACCATTTAAATCTGAAGTTGTACCGTTTGTATTTGTAGCTTTAATGCTAACGTATGGCAAAACTTCGCCAGAACTTTTATCAGTAATAGTTCCTGTAATTTTTTGTTGTGCAAAACCAATGCTTGTAACAAGCATAAGTATACACATAGTAATGTATTTCATCGAGTGAATTTTTGTGTAAAATAAGGTTGATTTGTATTGTTAAACAATACTAAAATTATAGATACGCAAAAAATAGGGGAGAACCCTTGTTGTAGTTTTTAGTAAATGAAGAAGTTTTATAAAACGAAACCTTGCTAATATTGTATATTTTAATAGCAAAAATTGTTTTCTTTAAAAGTAGAAAAACATCTAAAGAAAGTGTTTTAAAACTTTGTAAAATCGTTTTAATATCTTCTAGCGCATCAATATCTATTAATAACTCTAAAAAAGAGATTTGTTCTTTTTTAATTGTCGAAATCGCACCAATAGACGCTTGTAGTTTATTAGTTTGCCATGGTAATTTTAAAAAGGTTTCTTTATTAAAATGTGCCTTTTTAAGTCCCATTAAATAAAATCCACCATCTTTAGAAGGCCCTATAACAAGTTGTTTGTTTGTTAAAGATGTATTCGCATCTAATAAGTGCTTTGTTTTTAAATGAGGTGTATCATTACCAATGGTAATAACATTATCAAACCCTTTTTTAAAAATGAAATCGATAGCATTGGTAAAACGTTCACCAAAAGAAGCTCCTGTTTGTTCTTTTTCTGAAATAACAAAATAAGGGAGTTTCGATTTTTTAGCCGTTTTTAAAGTCTGCTTGTTTAAAGCACTAAAAATCTCTGCAGATAGAAATTCTTTTCTCTCTACTTCTTTAGCTGCTGAATTTGCAAAAATTAATAAGGCGGTTTTTTGATTCATAGATTACGCTACAACTCCTTGGCAACTACTTCCTGCACCGGCGGTACAACCATAACAATGCTGATTGATAATAATATTTCTATTTTGTAATAATTCTTCATTATAATCAGAAACGTGCTTTACTTTACTGGCAACTTTTAAATTAAGCATTTGGTTAAAATCACAATCATACAACCAACCGTCCCAACTTATAGAAATTGTGTTTGTACACATTACATTTTCTACAGCAGCAGGATTGTAGGCGTCTAATAAAGAATGCATATAATCTTCGTAATTATCTGAAGCAATTAAATAATCTAAAAAACGACTAATTGGTAAATTTGTAATGGCAAATAAACTATGAAAATCGATGTCAAAATCGGCTTTTAAAGCTTTCTTAAAATCGTTTTCTAATGCCATTTGATCTCCTGGTAAAAAGGCTCCTGACGGATTGTAAACCAAATCTAACTTTAAATTAGAACCCGGCATACCATAACCTACAGCATTTAATTCTTGTAAAGCTTTAATCGATTTATCAAAAACACCATCACCACGTTGCTTATCTGTTTTTCCACGCGTCCAATGTGGCATCGAAGAAACAACATGTACATTGTGTTTTTTGAAAAACTCTGGTAAATCGTAGTACTTTTTATTAGCTCTAATAATTGTTAAGTTAGAACGTACAATAAAATCTTTAATTCCGGCTTTAGAAGCTTCTTCTACAAACCATCTAAAATTAGGATTCATTTCTGGTGCACCACCAGTTAAATCTAGCGTGTGTGCTTCTGTTTTTTTAATAACATCTAAACACTGTTGCATGGTTTCTACCGTCATGATTTCTTTACGATCTGGACCAGCATCTACATGGCAATGTTCGCAAACTTGGTTACACATATAACCTAAGTTTATTTGTAAAATTTCTAATTTTTTAGGACGTAAAGGAAACTGATTTGTTTCTTTAATTTTAGCAGCAAAAGTTGGTAATTCTCCGTTTGCAAATATGCCGCTAGAAAGAATTTCCATTTGACGAGACGTATTAGCAATATCGTTATTTCTTGCTTTTAATGATTTTGTAGCCATTTATTTTTTAATATTCTTTAGCAGTTGCAGTTTTCAGTTGGTTTTTGGTAACCTTTATCTGTAAACCGTTTGCATGTTTCGCTTTATTTTAAATAAAAAATTGTTCGCAGTATTTACGAAGAAATTTGTGTTTCGGTTTTAGATTGATAAAATATAAATGTTTTTAGATGCATGCTTGCGCGGAAATAAGCAATTTACACAAAAACGAATGAACGTTTTTGGCACTCTAATTTACATTTCTAATTTGTTTACTTTATTCATCATTTGCACACCGTGTACCAAAGTAGCACCACTTTTAATGGCAGCACCCACATGTATAGCTTCCATCATTTCGGGTTTTGTAATACCACGTTGCAAACCATCTTTAGTATAAGCATCTATACAATACGGACACTGTTCTGTATGTGCAACGGCTAAGGCAATTAAAGATTTTTCGCGGGCAGTTAACGCACCCTCTTCAAAAACTTTACCATAATAATCAAAAAATTTATTTCCTAATTCTTCGCTCCATTCCGTTATTTTTCCGAATTTTCTTAAATCTGATGCGTCGTAATATGTTTTTGACATTCTTTGTTTTTTAGAATTGAAATTGAAAGATACAAATAGTTTTCAAACAAAAATAGCATTTTAGAAATGCTATTTTTCGTTCAAGCTCCAATCGTAATTTAAGTAACTGATTTTTGCCTTTTTATTGATTTTGATATCAGCATATTTATTTAAATAATCGATAACAGACCCTTCTTTTGTAAAATCATCTTTAAACCAATTAAATATTGAAGAAATTTTTACTTTTTTTTCTGATAACTTGTTTCTAGAGCTATCATTTACAAACGCTGTCATTAATTTTTCTAAAGCGGAATCAATATTTTGTTCCGTAAAAGCCATATTTGCTAATTTAGGACAAGAGCCCGATGCACAATTAACACCCACATGAATTCTTGGATCGAATAAATTTTTACGTAAAATTTCGTGTTCTATATGGTCTAAAGTATAGGTCTTTCCACCAACTTTGGCAAAGGGAATTTTCCAAGCAGTTTTTCCATCTTCTTTAATATCGGTAATACTTTTTAATGGGTAATTGTCTAAAATTATTTTTAAAGTATAAGCATTATAGGCGTTTATCCAAAAAGCTTTTTGTTTAGCAACAGACCAAGAAGAAGTTGGTTTTGTTTCTTCTAAGTAAGAAATGTATGTGTTTAATTTTGCCTCGTCTGCTTTTAAGTTTTTATAATTTACCAAACCTTGTTTAGAAACGTGTGTTTCTAATAAATTATTAAAAATAGAAGTTTGTGCTTGTAATTGCATAAAGCTAAAAGAGACGAAAAGGAAGAATGTTAGTTTTTTCATTTTTATAAATTGTATGTACTTTTTTAGACGCAGTAATTTTAATTCAATTACAAAATTTCTTCTCCAATTTTTAAATGAAACCTTTTTCGAAACAAATAAACCAAGCCATATAAAATCGGAGTATCTAATGCTGCTACAATAACTTTGAATAAAAAGCCACTAATTAGTAAGCTAGTAAATATAGACCACGGTAAAATTTTAAAAGAAGATAATAAAAATAGCACGGTAAAAGTGTCTATAAATTGCGAGGCAAAAGTAGAAAAGTTATTGCGTAACCAAAGATGTTTGCCGTTGGTTTTCTTTTTCCAGAAATGAAAAATTTTGATGTCTACAAATTGCGCACACAAATAAGCCATCATCGAAGCAAAAACAGCAAGCCGAGAGAGACCAAATACTTTATGAAATTCATTATTATTAATAGGAGAGTTCTCTATTGCAGGTGCAAAATCTGCTACTAAAATAATTAGCATCGAAAAAAAGGAAGCGAAAATACCAGCAATTACCACTTGATTCGCTTTCTTTTTACCATAAATTTCTGATAAAATATCTGTAATTAAAAAAGTAATAGGATACGGCAAGATACCAACAGAAACCTCAAATTTATAAAGACCAAAGGGTTCCCAATAAAAGAATTTTTGAAAAATCAAATTAGAAGCTACCAAAGAAGCGATAAATAACGCCGCCAACGTAAGGTATATTGTATCTGCTAATTGTCTGTCTTTTTCTCTCATAAGAACGAAGGTACTAAATATTAGTTTTGTTTCATGAAAAAACTAATGTATTAAACAAAGTTAATTTAGTACATTAATAATTATATGCTTAATTTGATAAAAATAGTAGTTTTACAGTCTCTAATAAAAAGGTTATTTTTGCGCCACAAACAACAAAAAAAGAATAAAAATGAAAGCATATATTTTTCCGGGACAAGGAGCACAGTTTACAGGAATGGGATTGGATTTGTATGAGAAATCTGCATTAGCCCAAGAATATTTCGAAAAAGCAAATGACATATTGGGGTTTTCTATTACCGATATTATGTTCGAAGGAACTGCAGAGCAATTAAAAGAAACAAAAGTTACACAGCCTGCAATTTTTTTACATTCGGTAATTTTAGCAAAAGTTTTAGGAGATTCTTTTAAACCAGAAATGGTTGCAGGGCATTCTTTAGGTGAATTATCTGCTTTAGTTGCTAACGGAGTTTTATCTTTTGAAGACGGATTGACATTGGTTTCTAAAAGAGCTTTAGCAATGCAAAAAGCCTGTGAAATTGCACCGTCTACAATGGCAGCAGTTTTAGGGTTAGCAGATGAAGTTGTAGAAGAAACTTGTGCAGCTATAGATGGAGTAGTAGTTGCTGCAAATTACAATTGCCCGGGACAATTAGTTATTTCTGGAGAAATTGAAGCAGTAGAAAAAGCCTGTGAGGTTTTAACAGAAAAAGGAGCAAGAAGAGCATTGTTGTTGCCTGTTGGTGGTGCATTCCATTCACCAATGATGGAGCCCGCAAGAGAAGAATTAGCCGCCGCAATTAAAGCAACTACTTTTAGTGAGCCAACCTGTGCGGTATATCAAAATGTAGTAGCAAAAGCAGTTACTAATCCAGAAGAAATTAAAGAGAATTTAATAGCACAACTAACGGCACCAGTAAAATGGACGCAATGTGTACAGGCTATGATTGCTGATGGAGGAACAGAGTTTATAGAAGTAGGGCCAGGTAAAGTATTACAAGGATTAATGCGTAAAATAGATAGATCTGTTGCTGCAAGTGGAGCTGTTTTAGCAGAATAAATAAAGGAATTTTCAAATAATAAAAATCCCAATTTCAATATTTTTGAAATTGGGATTTTTTATTCTAATAAACTAAGATTTTAATTCTTAATTTTCTTTTGTCTTTCGTTCAATAAAACCGGTTCACCATACCCTAATTCTTTCATACGATTTAATTGTGTTTCTGCATCACCAACAATTAACCAAATCATTTTATTAGGATTTACGTATGTGTTTGCCAATTCAGAAATTCTTTCTTTGGTCATGTTATTCACAGTTTCTTCTCGATCGCTTATATAATCTGCTTTCATACCGTAATTTGCAATATTAGATAACATTCTTAGTTTAGCACCAGCAGTTTCGAAAGCTCTGGCATTACTTTTAATTAAGAAACCTTTGGTTGTTTCTAAATCTTTATCAGAAAATGTTGTAGGATACTCTTCTAAAATTTTCTTAACTGCTTGTGCAGATTCTAAAGTAACATTAGATCTTACACCACTAGAAATTGTAAAAGTTCCTTTTGCTTTTGTTCCTGAAAAACCAGAACGAATACCGTAAGTATAACCTTTTCCTTCTCTTAATTCTTGCGTTAAACGAGACGCAAAACCACCACCACCAAGAATATAATTCATAACAGAAGCAGCGTAATAATCTTTATCTGTAGCTGCTAATGCTGGTGCGCCAAATTGTAAAACAGATTGTTTTGCATTTGGTATATCATAAAAATAAACAACAGGTTTGTTAGGTGCATTTGGTGTTTTATATTCCGGTATTGTAACAGCTTTTGAGTGCCAGTTTGTGTTTAAAGAAGCCAGAGAATTTACAACAGTTTCTTCTGTAATGTCACCAACAACTAACATTTTTGCAACAGAAGGAGAAATGTAATTGTTATAGTATTCTTTTAAATCTTCTATAGAGATATTTTCTACTGATGAAATTGTACCTAATGTGTTTTTAGATCGGATGTTGTCTTCACCATAAATTAGAGTATTGTATGCATTTCTTGCAACCGAGTTTGGACTTGCTTCTTGTTGTCTTAAATTAGAAATAGTTGCTTTTTTAAGTAATGCAAATTCTGTTTCATCAAATCTTGGTTGTAACAACATTTCTTGTGCTAAAGCCAAAGTTTTGGTATAGTTTTTAGCTAAAGTTGTTCCGCTTAAAGTAATGTTTTCTTTAGTTGCGTAAATGTAGATAGAAGCACCTAATTCTTGAATAGCTTCTTCTAATTGTTGTACGCTTTTGTTTTTAGTTCCTTTATTTAACAAGTCTGCAGTTAAATTAGCAACACCCAATTTATCTAAAGATTCTAATAACTGTCCACCATCAATAGTCAAGTTAAAACGCACTAATGGAACTTCGTTATTTTCGATCCCGTAAATTTTTAAACCATTTTCTAAATCTGCTTCGTAAACTTTTGGCACTGCTAATGAGGGTGCTTTACCATATTCTGGTTCTATACTTCTATCGAAAGAAGATGGAGTTTTCTTATAAGTAGCTGCAATTTTAGGGTTAAAAGTTTCTTCTGCGCCATTAACAATTTTTTCTTCTACAACATTTGCCAAAGTAGAACCTTTAAGAGCAAGTTCTGCGCTATTTTTAGGAACAAAACTAGTAGCAATGTAATTTTTATCTTTAATATACGTATTGTAAACTCGCATTACATCGTCTTTAGTGACTGCCAGTGTTTTTTTGATATCTTCTGTAGCAAAACCAGGATTTCCTAAATATGTATTATTAGAAGCTAAGTTAGATCCTTTCCCTAAAACACTCGATAAACCTAAATAAAATTGAGTTTCTTGTCCTGCTTTTATTCTTTGCAAATCTTTATCAGAAATACCTTCAGATTCAAACTTTGCAAACCCCTTTTCTATACCTGCTTTTACTTCATCTAAATTTTTACCGTTAAAAGCTCTAACAATTAATTGAGTTTCACCAGCCAATTCAGATGCATAATTATACATCACTGTGTTAGATGTTAATTTTAAATCATCTACTAAAACAGTGTTAAGTGGTGCAGATTTTCCGTCTGATAAATACTGAGTTAAAACTTCTAAAGCATACGAATCTTCGTGATACATTTCTACACTTGGCCAAACCATTGTTAATTGTGGTACTCTGGCAAAATTGTCTTCGTAATATAAAAACTTTGTTTCTTTAACTTCACCCGGTTTTTTCTCTAAAGCCGGAATTTCTTCTCCTTTAGGAATTTCATCAAAATATTTATGAACCCATTTTGTTGCTTCTTCAATATCAATATCTCCAGAAAGAACTAAAGTAGCATTATTTGGCACATACCATTTCTTGTAAAAATCTTTTACATCTTGTAAAGTTGCATTTTGTAAATCTTCTAAAGAACCAATTACTTGCCAATTGTAAGGATGATTTTTTGGGTACAAGTTTTTACCGATTACGTATTGATTGTGTCCGTAAGGTCGGTTATCTACACTTTGTCTTTTTTCGTTTTTTACAACTTGTTTTTCTTTTGCTAAAACAGGTTCTGTAACCGTATTTATAAAATACCCAAGTTTGTCTGCCTCTGCCCAAATCATTTTTTCTAAAGCATCTTTTGGCACTGTTTGTAAGTAGTTTGTTCTGTCTCTAGAAGTAGAACCATTAGCACCAGAACCACCAATTCTTGCACTCATTTTATCTAAACCACCTTTTCCTAAGTTTTCTGATTCTAGAAATAGTAAGTGTTCAAATAAATGAGCAAAACCTGTTCTACCTTCTTTTTCTCTTGCAGAACCAACATGAACCATTAGTTCTACTGCAACAACAGGATCTGATTTGTCTACATGAAAAATTACATCTAAACCATTGTCTAATTCGATTTTTTTGTAGTTAACACGAAGCTCTTTTGTTTTTTCTTTCGAAGAATTGTTACAAGCTATAAAACTTGCAATTGCTATAAAAGCAATACATATTTTTTTCATTTTAGTTGATTTTAAGACTTTAAAGTTACTAAAATAGAAAGTGAAGATTTATTGTTTTGCTGTTAAATTATAACTAAAAAAAAATCTCAAAACATTTGTTTTGAGATTTGAACTTTTATTTAGCTAAAACACAATCGCTACAATCTTTTATTTGACCGTAATATGTTTCTCTATATTTATGTACCGTTTTAATAGGTATTACGTTTAAAATTGTTTTTTTAATGTAAGTTACGTTTGTGTGAAGTCTACCCATTTTTGGTGTGTAACGCTTTTCTAAACGTGTTTTTCTTTTAATTTTAATCAGTTTCATGTTTTCTAGTATCATTGTAATTAATATGCTGCAAAGTTAGAGCGATAAAAAAGCGATGTCAATTTATAAGTGTTAAAACCCTAAGATAAACGCTAGAAATAAGAATCTGAAAATAGAAGTTGGTTGCAATTGTAAATATGATAATGCTAGCGGAATATAATTGTCATATAAAAACTCATTTTTCGTTAATTTTTGATAAAAAACACAAAAAATCACCATAAATTAACATAAAATACGTCAATTTATAGTGATTTCTTCTAAAACTTACTTTTTTAAAAAGCTATTTATTTTGTTGCTGTTGCCATTTCCAGGCAGATGCTAATGCTTCTTCTAAAGATTTTTCTGTCTTCCAATTTAATTCTTTATTGGCAATAGTTGTATCTGCATAAGCAGCTGTTATATCGCCTTCTCTTCTGCCAACAATTTTATAATTTAAAGATTTTTTAGCGGCTTTTTCAAAAGCTTTAATTACTTCTAAAACAGAGCTTCCTGTACCTGTACCAACATTAAAATACTCAAATTTTTCTTTGTTGTTTTTCTCTAACAGACGTTGTAATGCTGCAATATGTGCTTTGGCTAAGTCAACCACATGAATATAATCTCTTACTGCTGTACCATCTGTTGTATTGTAATCATCACCAAAAACTGATAATTCTTTTCTTATTCCTGCTGCGGTTTGTGTAACATACGGAATTAAATTTTGAGGAACACCAATAGGTAACTCACCAATTTTAATACTTTCGTGCGCACCAATAGGATTAAAATAACGCAAAGCAATTGCATTTATGCCATGTGCTTTACAGGTTTCTTGTATAATTTCTTCTCCTATTTGTTTGGTATTGCCGTAAGTAGATTCAGCTTTTTTAACAGGTGCATTTTCGGTAATTGGTAATTCATCTGCTTGCCCATATACGGTACAAGAAGAAGAAAAGATAAAGTTATCGATATTTCTATCTCTCATTTCTTGCAAAATGTAAACCAAACTACCAATGTTATTTTCGTAATAATCTAAAGGATTTTGAACACTTTCTCCAACAGCTTTAAAAGCTGCGAAATGAATAATTCCGTCAACTTTATTGTTTTTAAAGAAATTATTTACATCACTTTTTATACGTAAATCAATTTGATGAAACTCTGGTTTAGTACCAGTTATATCAGCAATATTATCTAAAACACTAAGCGTAGTGTTAGATAAGTCGTCTATAATAACTACTTCAAAACCTTTTTCTTGAAGTTCTACAACTGTATGCGAACCAATAAAGCCTAAACCACCTGTAACCAATATCTTTTTCATAGAAAGTTGTTATTTGATAAAGTTATTTATTGTATTTGTAATAAATTCTAATTGCTCTGTATCTAATTCTGTGTGCATTGGTAAAGAAATTACCGTTTGAATTAGCTTGTTAGTAACAGGAAAATCCGTTTCATTATACCTATCGTCTTTATATGCTTTTTGTGCGTGTAAAGCAACAGGGTAATAGATTGCATTCGGAATTCCGCTGTCTAACAAGTGCTTGTGTAGTTCATCTCTTTTGCCATTTGTAATTTGCAATGTGTATTGATGAAAAACATGACAATCACAAACATCACAAATTTCACCGCAACTGTTAGTCGCGTTCGATTTTGTGGTTGGTGTAATAATATTAGGATTGTTTGCAAATGCTTTGTTGTAAAACCTAGCAGCATTTCTTCTTGCATTGCAATAACTATCTAAAAGCGGTAATTTAGCTTTTAAAACACCCGCTTGTATAGAATCTAATCTAGAGTTTACACCAACAACATCATGGTAATAACGTGTGTACATTCCGTGATTTACAATTCCTCTAATTGTATGTGCGAGTGCATCATCATTTGTAAAAATAGCACCGCCATCTCCGTAACAACCTAAGTTTTTAGAAGGAAAAAATGAGGTTGTACCTACATTACCAATAGTACCAGCTTTTTGTTTTTTACCGTTTTTAAAAGTATAATTAGCACCAATTGCTTGTGCATTATCTTCAATAACAAACAAATTATGTTCTTTTGCAATTTCCATTACTGCATCCATATTGGCAACTTGTCCAAATAAATGAACCGGCACAATAGCTTTTGTTTTTGGTGTAATTGCTTTTTTTAGTGCATCAATATTAATATTAAAAGTATCTTCATCTACATCAACTAAAACTGGTGTTAGTTTTAATAGTGCAATTACTTCTACAGTTGCAGCAAACGTAAAATCTGCTGTTATAACTTCATCACCTTGTTCTAAACCCAAGCCCATCATTGCTATTTGCAATGCATCTGTACCATTTGCACAAGGTATTACGTGTTTAACACCTAAATATTTTTCTAAATCTGCTTGAAATTCATGAACCAAAGGACCATTAATATAAGCCGATGTATTTAGTACTTGTTCTATAGAATTATTTACAGAGTCTTTAATTTTTGCATACTGACCTTGAAGGTCTACCATTTGAATTTTTTTCATGAAGTATGATTTAATAATCAGTTTCAAAAATACAACTTAAATCTATTATCTTTGGATTTATGAAACACATTTCGATGAAAATTATCAAAAAAATTGTAGCAATTTTAATTGTCATAGTAATAAGTTTAGGAATAGCAAGTTGGATTTATTTTAATAGTTTAAAACCAACATACAATGGCGAAATACAATTAAAAAATACAACAAAAGATGTAGCGGTTTATTTTGATGAAATAGGTGTACCACACATAGCGGCAGAAAACCAAAAAGATGCTTACTTGGCTTTAGGTTATGTGCATGCGCAAGATAGATTGTGGCAAATGGAACTGATAAGAAGAATTTCTGCCGGAAGGTTGGCTGAAATTTTCGGAGAAAAGTTAATTCGAACAGACAAACTATTTTCTGGTTTAGGAATCGAAGAAGCATCAGAAAAAACAATACAAAATTTAGATAAGAATTCTGAAGCTTATAAAATGGCTACGGCTTATTTAGACGGAATAAATCAATATATAGAAAACGGAACAACACCGATAGAATATCGATTGGTTGGTGTAAAAAAAGAAAAATATACGCTAAAAGATATGTATAATGTTTTTGGTTATATGGCTTTTAGTTTTGCGATTGCGCATAAAACAGATCCAATGCTTAATGAAATTAAAGAGAAATTAGGCAGTACATATTTTAATGAATTGATTGGTGTAGAAGATAAAAACTTAACTCTAATTCCTAACGAAAAGAATGCAGAAATAACAGGTGCTTTTTCAGAAGCAATGCAAAATCTTACAGCAGTATTGCCAATAGCCCCTTTTATTGGAAGTAATTCTTGGGTTATTGGAGCAGATAAAACAAAAAACGGAAAGGTAATTTTTGCAAACGATCCTCACATTGGTTATTCGCAACCTTCTGTTTGGTATCAAGCACATATTAAAACTCCAAATTATGAAATGTATGGTTTTCATTTGGCATTAGTTCCTTTTCCTCTTTTAGGACATAATAAAGATTACGCATATGGTTTAACAATGTTCGAGAACGATGATATCGATTTTTATGTTGAACAGAACAACCCAGAAAATAAAAACCAATATTTGTATAAAAATGAAGTGCTAAATTACAAGAAAATTCAAAAAAGATTAAAAGTTAAAGACGCTAAAGATTCTTTATATACAATAAAAGTTAGTAAACATGGGCCGTTAATGAACGGAATTATAGACCAATTGCAAACAGAAAAACCAATAGCAATGCAATGGATTTATACCAAGTTAGAAAACCAAATAATGGATGTTGCTTATGAAATTTCTCATGCAAAATCTTTATCAGATTTTAAAAAGGGGGCAAGTAAACTGCATGCGCCTGGTTTAAATATGATGTACGGAGATGCTAAAAATAATATTGCATGGTTTGCTTCTGGTAAATTGTATAATTACAGAGATTCTTTGTACACAAAAACATTTTTAAACGGATCTTCTGGTACAGATGAGATTTTAAATTATATAGATTTTGATGAGAATCCGCAAGCCATTAACCCTACAAGTAATTATGTATATTCTGCAAATAATCAACCAGATTCTATTCAGAACAAATTATATCCTGGTTATTATTTAGTAGAGGATAGAGCCAAAAGAATAGAAAATTTGTTAACTCCTAAAAACGATTGGTCTAAAGAAGATGTGGCAAAAATGCTTATGGATGTTACATCGCCCGTTATACCAGAAATTTCTAAAGATTTAATAGCAGCATTAGATCAAAGTGATTTTTCTGCAAGTGAAAAAACAGCAGTAGCTATTTTAAAAGAATGGCAAGGTAATTTTGACAAAGAAGAAGTTGCGCCTACAATTTATAATAGATTTATTTACGAGTTTCAAAAAAATACTTTTGCAGACGAAATGCAAAAAGGATATTTTCAATTTATAAACACGCCTTTTGTAGAAAAAGTGTTGCCCGTTCAAGCAAAAAGAGAAAATTCTGTTTGGTGGGATAATGTGAATACTGTTAATAAAATAGAAACCAAGCAAGAGATAGTTACTACATCATTTAAAAAAGCATTTCAGTTTTTAGAAAATCAATTAGGAGCCAATGTTGCTGGTTGGAAATGGAAAAGAGTACTAACTGTAGAACACAAACATGCTGTTGGCGAAGTAGCTTTGCTTAGAAAATACTTTAATGTTGGCCCGTTTACAACCAATGGCGGAGACCAAGTAATAAACAATCAAATTTACGATATCGATTCTACAGGATATTATAAGGTAAAAGCAGGACCATCTACAAGAAGAGTTGTCGATTTTTCTGATGTAGAAAATAGTTTGTCTATTATACCAACAGGTCAATCTGGTCGTGTATTTAGCAAGCATTATAAAGACCAAGCTCAAAAATACTTAAATGGTGAGTATGTAAAAATGATGCTAAATCAAACAGAAATTAAAAACAGTAATAATCTTTTAATCTTAAAAGCGCAGCAGTAATTAGTATAACTAATTTTAAAATGTACTTTTGCTGCATAAAAAATAAATAATGAGTTTACAACAAGAATTAGAAAGCAGAAGCGGTAACCAATGCGAATTATGTGCTGCAACAAATAATTTATCAATTTACGAAGTAAAACCAACTTCTACAGGTGGTGTAGATGGTAGTTTGTTAGCTTGCGAAACTTGTATAACTCAAATAGAAAATCCAGAAGCTACAGATGCCAATCATTGGCGATGTTTAAATGATTCTATGTGGTCTGAACACAGAGCTGTAAAAGTTGTTGCTTGGAGAATGTTATCTCGCTTAAAAAACGAAGGTTGGCCACAAGACTTGTTAGATATGATGTATTTAGAAGATGACGATTTACGTTACGCTAAAGAATCTGGAGATCATTTAGACGAAAGTGAAAAAATTATTCATAGAGATGCCAACGGTGCTATTTTACAAGCCGGTGATTCTGTTGTTTTAATTAAAGACTTAAAAGTAAAAGGTTCTAGTATGGTTGCCAAACAAGGTACAGCAGTTCGTAGAATTTCTTTAGATCACGAAAATGCAAAATATATAGAAGGCAAAGTAGGACCAACGCAAATAGTAATTATTACAGATTACGTTAAAAAAATGGCAGAAAAAGAGTAAACAGCTTAGAGTAAATTTCTTAAAGAAAATTGTATCAAGAAGTTGGGCGTTACCTTTCAGGTCGCGCTTTTCACTATATCTTTTTTTCGTACCTCAAAAAAGGATGCCGTTGCAATCGCTAACGCAACTACCTGCCAACAAATAGCATTACAACATTTTTTGTTGCTTCTTATAAAAAGAATCGGCTTGCAATTTCATTAAATCGCGAGCCATTTTTTGTTTGTATTTATACAACTCTTCTTCTTCGGCAATATCTTTATAGACTTTATTGTTCAAGTCTATATCGGCAGCCAACATTACTTCTCTTTGATGCACTTGTTGTTGCACCCAAGTTTTAATAGCAGATTCTTGTTCTTCTAGTTTAAAATCATATTCACCTTTCGGAGCAATTAACTTTGCAAAAATTGGAGATGTTTCTATGGCTAAAAACAACAAGAAAATAAAAAAGGATGGCAACCAAGGCAATTTGTTTAATGCATTTACTCGAGCCATTAAACCGTCAAAATTAGCAATGATAGGTTGTGTTTTAGTCTCATTTAATTTCTGATTTTCAATTAAAGCGGCAATTGCTAATTCTTTGGTTTCTATTTTTGCAGCATTGTCTTTTTTAAGTTGGTTTAATTCAGCCAAAGCAATATCGTGTTTTTCTCTTTTTTCTTTATACACAGGTCCTTTACCTAATAGTTTGGTTCCTTTTCTTCCTTCTGCTTCGGCAATATAAGTGTCATATAACGCATTAGTAGTAATTTCTTTTTCGACGATTTCAGTTTTTAAAGCATCGATTTCGCTATTAATTTTAGTGATTTCCGGATTAAATTGTGCGGCTATTTGAGTTTTGTTATCTAAAGTCATCTGATTTTTTTCTGTTAACAAAACCTGATTGATCTCTTTTTCGAATAACTTTAACTCTAATGGTTTAGAAATAACTGTTGCAATAATAATTGCCAATATTATTCTTGGTGATGCTTGTAAAAACTCTTTCCATTTAGAATCTCTTTTTTTAATTGTAGCTACTATAAATCTGTCTAAATTAAAAATTAGCAAACCCCAAACTACTCCAAAAATAAGAGCAGTAAAAATAGTATCGAAAACAGTATATAACGCATAACTTGCAGAAATTGTAGCCATAATTGCTGTAAAAAATACAGTTGCACCAATACCAACATATTTATTTTGTTCTCCGTCGGCACAATTATTTAGAAGATTTTTATCTGCACCAGAGCAAATAATAAAGAATTTTTTAAGCATAAGATGCAATTTAGTTGTTGATGGAAAATTTTTATCAATTTTTTTTCTCGTTGTCGTAAACCATCAACGCTAGAAAAATGAATTTATTTTACTTTTTAGAAACTTTTAGTCTGTAACAAAGAGTGTTAGATGTCGTCTTCTTAGTATAAATCAATAAAACCAAATACCATGAAATATTTACAATCAACTACCGTATTAGAAAGAGGAATTTTAACTTCTAGTTATAAGAAAGAAATAAAAAATAGTATTGCTAGAGAAAAAGGAAAGTCTATTTCTAAAATAAAAAGCTTTGTTTTTAATCATCAAACAAGACAAGAAAGTCAAACCGCAGTTATTTTACAAGTTTCTTTATTTGTATTTGCGTTGGTTATGATTTCTATTTAATAGCTTATTTAAAATAGTTGGCAAGTATGCATGCGTGAAGGATTGCAGCATTTGTTTGAGCTCTTTTGTGAAGTATGAACAAAAAGCGAGTGCAAAAGCCTGACCTGAAAGGGCACGCTAAAACAAAAAAAAATCCATCTTAAAACAAGATGGATTTTTAAATAATTTATGTTTTGCTTTTAACTTAAAGCTTCTTTAATTCTTTTAATTGCTTCTCTTAACTGCAATTCTGATGCTGCATAAGACATTCTAATACAATTTGGCGCACCAAAGGCTTCACCAGTTACTGTTGCAACATTTGCTTTTTCTAGAATAAATAAAGAAAAATCGCTTGCATTTTCAATGGTAACACCGTCTATTGTTTTGCCAAAAAATGCAGAAATATCAGGAAAAACGTAAAAAGCACCTTCTGGTACATTTACTTTAAAACCTTCTATTTCTCTTAATAAACCAACAACAAGATCTCTACGAGTTCTAAACTCGTCTACCATATATTGTATTTTAGAAACTGGCGCTAATACAGCTGTAATTGCAGCTCTTTGCGCAATACAGTTTGTACCAGAAGTAACTTGTCCTTGCATTTTAGTACACGCTTTTGCAATCCATTCTGGGGCACCAATATAACCGATTCTCCAACCTGTCATGGCAAATGCTTTTGCTAAACCATTTACAGTTATTGTTCTATCGTACATGCTTTCTATGGCAGCAAAACTAAAAGGCTTTGCACCGTAGTTGATATGTTCGTAGATTTCATCTGATAATATATAAACTTGCGGATGATTTTCTAATACAGCTGCTAAAGCTCTGTATTCTTCTTCGCTGTACATAGAACCACTTGGGTTGTTTGGCGAGTTAAAGAAAATCATTTTTGTTTTTGGCGTAATTGCACGTTCTAATTGCGCTGGCGTAATTTTAAAATCGTCGTCTATTGAAGACGGAATTTCAACAAATTTAGCCTGACTTAATATAGATATTGCAGAATAACTAACCCAATATGGTGCAGGTAATAAAACTTCGTCACCTGGGTTTAACAATACTTGAGCAACATTTGCAATAGACTGTTTTGCACCCGTAGAAACTACAATTTGATTTGGTTTATAATTAATATTGTTATCACGTTCAAATTTTGTGCAAATTGCTTCTTTTAACTCTAAATAACCGTCTACTGGCGTGTAAGAATTATAGTTTTGATTTACAGCTTCTATTGCCGCTTCTTTTATAAAGTCTGGAGTGTTAAAATCTGGTTCTCCTAAACTTAAACTTATAATATCTTTTCCTTCTGCCTTTAATTCTCTGGCTTTAGCAGCCATTGCTAATGTTTGCGAAACAGGTAAGCTGTTAATTCTGTCCGATAATGGATGTTTCATTGTGTACTACTGTTAGTTGTGTGTTTTTGTTATGCTATTTCTGGGTTTTTTCCTAAAACTCCTAAGTGTCTAAAATGTTCTATAATTGCTTTACGCATGGTATCGTATTCATTATAAGGTAAATTAAACTCACTTGCAGTTTCTTTTACAATTTTAGCTAATTTATTATAATGTACATGAGAAATATGCGGAAAAATATGATGTTCAACTTGATGATTTAAACCACCCGTATAGAAGTTTACCAACCAATTGCTAGGAGCAAAGTTAGATGTGGTATATAATTGATGGACTGCCCAAGTGTGTTCTAAATTACCATCTTTATCTGGTAATGGCATGTCTGTATTTGGTACAATGTGTGCTAATTGAAAAACCAAACTCAAAATCATACCAGCAGTATAATGCATTACAAAAAAGCCAATAATTACTTTCCACCAAGAAATATCTAATACTAAAATTGGTAAAGCAATCCATAGTGCGTAATAGGCTATTTTCGAGATTACTAGTTTTGTCCATTCTGTAGTAGGATTCGGAAATTTACCATAAGATAATTTTCTTTTTAAATACCTACGCATTTGTTTTACATCTGTAGTTATTGCCCAGTTTATTGTTAACAAACCGTACAAGAAAATAGAATAATATTTTTGAAATTTATGAATGTTAAACCATTTAGAATGTTGTGAGAAACGTATTATTCTACCAGCGTCAATGTCTTCGTCATGACCTTCTACGTTAGTAAATGTATGGTGTAAAACATTGTGTTGCACTTTCCAGTTATACACGTTACCAGCTAAAATATAAATGCTGCTACCCATTAGTTTATTTACCCATTTTCTTTTAGAGAAAGATTCGTGGTTCGCATCGTGCATAACATTCATACCAACTCCTGCCATACCAACACCTGTTAAAACCATTAATAAAGCCATTGCCCATTGTGGCATTGATACAGTTAAAACTAGTATAAACGGAATTAAAAATAGAGAAAACATAATAATTGCTTTTGAGTACAATTTCCAGTTTCCGGTTCTTTTGATGTTATTTTCTTTAAAATAGGTATTTACTCTTTTATTTAGAGTTCTAAAAAATTTAGCTTTATCGACTCTAGAGAAAGTTATTGTTTTCATTCAGTGTTTTAATATTGATTTGCAAAAATAATCTTTTTGAAATTGCTTTTTATGATAAACGTCAGGTTTTGTTACTAATTGTTTGTTAACAATAACTATTTTTGCAATTCAAACATTACAAAGATGGATATCATTCACAAATATTTTAAAAATTTATCAGAAACACAAATAGCACAATTTAGCAAGTTGCAAGAATTGTACAAAGATTGGAATTTAAAAATTAATGTTGTTTCTAGAAAAGATATAGACGAGTTGTATTTACGCCACGTTTTACATTCTTTAGGTATTGCAAAAGTTATGCAGTTTAAACCAGGTTCTAAAGTTATGGATGTTGGTACTGGTGGTGGTTTTCCTGGAATTCCGTTAGCAATTTTATTTCCAGAAACTCAATTTCATTTAGTAGATTCTATTGGTAAAAAGATTAAAGTTGTAAATGAAGTTAAAGAAGGCTTAGGTTTAGAAAACGTAAAAACTTCGAATTGTAGAGTAGAAGAAATTAACGATACCTACGATTTTATTGTAAGTAGAGCAGTAGCACAAATGGAAACTTTTGTTGGTTGGACAAAAGGTAAAATTGCTAAAAAGCAAAATCACGATTTAAAAAACGGAATTTTATATTTAAAAGGTGGTGACTTGTCTGAAGAGCTTAAATTATATACTTCTGCAACAATTTATGATTTGCCAGATTATTTTGAAGAAGATTTTTTCGAAACAAAAAAAGTAGTGCATTTAGGCATGAAGTTTAAAGGCTAATCACCTAACAAATCATTAGTAAACGAGTTTGCCCTTTTTCTTTTGGCGCTCTGTGTATACAAGGTAAAACTTTGCTTGTAGGATGGTCTACAGCTAATTTCCAGAAATTTCCAATGCCCAAATTTGTAATTTGTGCGTTGGGATTTGCTTGGTAATGCAAATCAAAATAAAAGTCTGATAAAAAAGTTTCAAAACCTTCTTCTTTACCGTTGTGTAATTTTAATAATTCTTTTCGTGTTTCCGGAATCAAGATTTTTTGTGTTGCTTCAGAATTCGAAACAATTTCACTAGCTTCTCCGTAATAAGTACAAAGATAGGTTGCTGTTGGTATTGGCGATTTGTCTACGTGAAAAGAATAAACATCCGTAGGGAAAAAAGGGTAACTATCATCTGCATCATAATTTTTTATGATATTTAAAACGGGTGCAGCTCCTTTTTCTTCTAACATTTTCATGTCATTTAAAAGTAATTCTCTGGCTATATTTCCCTTTTTAGTCAATTTTAAAGCTGCTAAATCTTTTGCACTGATTACTGTAATTTTATCTGTACAAATTATTTTATTTATTATTTCAGCAAAATTACCCTGTAAAGAACGTTGCAAACAAATTGCATTTACATCATCTTTAAAAGTAGTTTCTAAAAAAGAATCAAAACTAAAAACTTCTTTAACGTTTTTGTTAATTTTTAAAGATGTACTCATAGAAATTTAAATATGTGTTAGTACTGTTAAAAAATAGAAGAAGCTGTTTTTGTTGTAAAATTTTCTAAAAATAACATTCCTTTAAAAGAATTTCCTTTTTCATTTAATTTAGGGCTCCAAACAGCAATACAATATTTATCTGGATGAATCGCTACAATACCACCACCAACACCAGATTTACCAGGCAAACCAACACGAAAAGAAAACTCTCCAGATTCATCATAAAAACCACATGTAAGCATTATTGCATTAATTCTTTTTGTTTGGCTTTCCGTAATAATCGAGTTTCCTTTATGAGTTGTGTAATTATCTTCTGTTAAGTACATAAAGATTTCTGTTAACTCTTTACAAGTTAGCTCTAAAGAACAGATATGAAAATAGAAATCTAAAACATCATCTACATTGTTTTTAATGTTACCAAAAGATTTTATAAAATTACAAAGTGCAACATTTCTAAAACCAGTTCTTTTTTCTGATTCAGCAACTTTTTCGTTGTAATTAATATTGTAATTGTTTGCAATTTCTCTACAAAAATCTAAAAAATCTTCTTTCGGATTTTTTAAATGACCAATTAATACATCGCAAACTACAATTGCACCAGCATTTATAAACGGATTTCTTGGTATACCTTTATCAGATTCTAATTGTTGTAAAGAATTAAAAGGATTGCCAGAAGGCTCTACATCTACACGTTGCCACAAGTTTTCTCCTTCTAATTGATAAGCTAGTGTTAATGATAAGATTTTTGAAATACTTTGGATAGAAAACTTCTTTTCAAAATCACCAACACCATAATTTTGTTTTTCGATAGTTGTAATGCTAATACCAAAATTTTCATCAGAAATACAACCTAACTCTGGTATGTAATTGGCAACTTTACCTTCGTCTTTAATGTTTTTTATTTCAGCATAAATATTGTCAATTATGGTTGGATATTTTTTCATCTATTGTATTATATTTTTGTGAGACCAAACTTAGCTAAAATGAAAGTTACAATACCTATTAAGACTAATAATATAATTACTAATAGTAATAAACCAATTAAAAATCTAAAAAATTTTAAAACCGATTTACCTACAGAAAGTTTGTATAATTTTTTAAATGCATATAAATAATATAGAATGTATGCAATTACACTATAAAAGTAAATTGAAGGATGAATTAACATCGCAGCAATAAAAGCAATGATAGAAAAGTAAGTTGTTAAACCATATAAATAAGAATTCATTACAATATGTTCGCCAAAATTATGTGGTTTTCTATAGGTCCATTTACTTAACAATGCATAAAATGGTAAAAACAAAAAGGTTAAGAGGTTGTAATAATGAAGCATAAACTGCATCATGTTTTCAGAAACCTCTAATTGTTTCTGAGCCATTTTCTTATTAACCTCCATTTTTTGAAGTTCTTCTTTAGATACGTTTTTAAATGCAGATACATCTAAATTTGCAGTTTCTTTAAGTTGACTTATATCTTCTGATCTAAAGTTACTTTGCATGTTTATAAAGTCGTCTGCAAAATAATTAAATATAATAAGAGATAAACCAGCACCAATAGCTAAAAAAGCAAACGGATTCACGTATTTTTTACGAACACCTATAAGGTATTCTGTTAGAACTTCATCTGGGCTAGTAATCATTTTTTTTAGAGTCAAAAAAAACTTACTATCAATACCAAATACATTAATAACTAATTCTGTAACAAGTTGTTTAAAAGTAATTCTATTAACAATAACTTTGGCGCCACAATTATCACAAAACTGGACATCGTTTTCTAGCTTTTCTTCACAATTTTTACATATCATAAATCAAATATAAATAAAAAAGGAACTACATTTCTGTAGTTCCTTATTAAAAATTTATGTGTAATTAGAAGTTTTATAAAGCTTCTACAAACAAACCTTCGTCTGTTTTGCTCACTTTTGCAACTTCCTTTTTAGTTAAGCCTTTAATTGTTTTATCCCATTTTTTATTAGATAAACCAGATTGTGTTTTTAAATCGTTTAAATCTATTTTTCCTGCTTTTTCAATCATAGCTAAAACCGCTTTTTCTTCGTCGTTTAACTCTATAGAAGGCGCTTTTTTCTCTGGTCTCATTTGAGGAAAGAAAAGTACTTCTTGTATCGATTGATTGTTTGTTAAAAACATAATTAATCTGTCCATACCAATTCCCATACCAGAAGTAGGAGGCATACCATATTCTAAAGAACGTAAGAAATCGTGATCTATAAACTCTGTAGCTTCATCGTCTCCTTTTTGAGCCAATTTAAGCTGATGTTCGAAACGCTCTCTTTGATCAATCGGGTCGTTTAATTCTGAATATGCATTTGCTATTTCTTTACCGCAAACCATTAATTCGAAACGTTCTGTTAATTCAGGATTGTCTCTATGTTCTTTACAAAGCGGCGACATTTCTTTAGGATAATCTGTAATAAATGTTGGCTGAATGTAGTTTCCTTCACATTTTTCACCAAAAATTTCATCAATTAATTTTCCTTTACCCATTGTTTCATCAACAGGAATATTCATGCCTTTAGCAGCTTCTCTAATTTCATCTTCTGTTTTTCCTGTAATGTCAAAACCAGTAAAATGCTTAATAGAATCTGCCATTGTAACTCTAGCATACGGTGCTTTAAAATCAATTTTATGTTCACCAAAAGTAGCTTCAGAAGTACCGTTAACCGCAATAGCACAATGTTCTAATAATTTCTCACAGAAATCCATCATCCAGTTGTAATCTTTGTAAGAAACATAGATTTCCATAGCTGTAAATTCAGGATTGTGTGTTCTGTCCATTCCTTCGTTTCTAAAGTTTTTAGAAAACTCATAAACACCATCAAAACCACCAACAATAAGTCTTTTTAAATATAACTCATTTGCAATTCTCATGTATAACGGTATGTCTAAAGAATTGTGATGTGTAATAAATGGTCTTGCCGCAGCACCACCAGGAATAGGTTGTAAAACTGGCGTTTCAACTTCAAAATAACCAGCATCATTAAAGAAAGAACGCATTGCATTAAACAATTTTGTTCTTTTAATAAAAACTTCTTTTACATGTGGGTTTACAACTAAATCTGCATAACGCTGTCTGTAACGCATCTCTGGATCTGTAAACGCATCATAAGTAACACCGTCTTTTACTTTTGGCATTGGTAAAGGCTTTAAAGCTTTAGATAATAACTTAAAATCTTTAACCATAACGGTTTTTTCACCAACTTTAGTTGTAAAAAGTGTTCCGGTAATTCCTACAAAATCTCCTAAATCTAATAATTTCTTAAAGACATTATTGTATAAAGATTTGTCTTCGCCAGTACAAATTTCATCTCTATTAAAATAAAGCTGAATTCTACCTTCACCATCTTGTAACTGTGCAAAAGAGGCTTTACCTTGTATATTAATTACCATTAATCTACCTGCAATAACCACCTGTTTATCTTCCGCAAAGTTCTCTTTAATCTCTTTCGAATTGGTATCTACCGGAAATAATTCTGCAGGATAAGGGTTGATACCCAAATCTCTTAATTTTGTAAGCTTTTCTCTACGTACAACTTCTTGTTCTGATAATTGCATTTCTTATATATTAATGATAAATTTTTAAAGACTGCAAAGATACAATCTTTCAAGAATTTAACAATTGTAGATTTCAAGAAAATAATAAATATTTCTTGTAGATATCATAAAACGTTGTATATTTGCCCGCTACTTTTTGTTGAAGTAGCATTTAGTTGTGTTGTTTGGCACTTTATAAAAAGTGTCGTGGTTTTGTTAACCAATGGAAAGCTTCCCTTAAATGGGACGCTTTTTTTTTGCTCTAAACTCAACAAAATTTCCTTTTTTGAAGCTATTCCTGCTTTACGCACTCGCTTTTTTTTATTCAGAAAAAGAATAAAAAAAGAGCTCAAACAATGCTGCAATCAGGTCTAAGCGCATTTGTAAGCTATTATACAATTCTATTTTATGTCGCAATTTTTTATAAACTTATATCTTTTGTCAAAATTAGAATTAGAAAAAAGAAGCTTTGTATTCCCAAAATTTCATCAGAAATAGAATTACAAAAACAAAAGATACCGAAAACTTTATAGTTGCAGAAGCTAAAATTCCTATAAACGAACCGAAAGAAGCCTTTAAAGCTCTGTTTGTATCTTTACTATCATACATAAGTTCGCCAATTAATGCGCCAAAAAAAGCACCAATTAACAAACCAAAAGGAATCGGAATAAAAAACAAACCAATAAATAAACCTATTGTTGTGCCATAAACACCATTTTTACTGCCACCAAAACGTTTAGTTCCTATTGCCGGAATGATATAATCTAATACCCAAATTAGAATTGCAATTGCCAATGTAATTCCTAAGAAAGTCCAATTAGTTGCTATTACAGATGTAAAATGTAAGATTAACAAACCCAACCAACCTGTTAAAGGACCAGGTAAAACAGGTAAAAATGAACCTACAATTCCTAAAAGAACCAGTAAGAAACCTATTATTAATAAAAAAATATCCATAAGTACTTTTATTGTAAGACGAAGTTATAAAACGTTTGTTACATTAATTTATAACTAAAAAATTAGTTTAAACTAATTTTTTAGTTATATTTGTATTGTTGAACTAAAAACTTAGTTATAATATGAGTAAACAATTAACAAAAGCAGAAGAGCAAATAATGCAAGTATTGTGGGATTTAAATGAAGCCTCTGTAAAAGAAATTATAGCTGTTTTACCAGAACCTAAACCAGCATACAATACTGTTTCTACAATAGTAAGAATTTTAGAAAATAAAGAATTTGTAGCGCACAAACCGTTAGGTAGAGGTTTTATGTATTACCCAATAATAGACAAAGAAACTTATAGCAACCAGAGTTTACATAAATTAATGAATGGTTATTTTAATGGGTCTTTTAAAAGTATGGTTTCTTTTTTTGTAAAAGAAAACAAAATGGATGTTAAAGAGTTAGAGTCTATTTTAAAAGAAGTTAATAAGAAAGAATAAAAAATTAAATGCTATGATTAATTATATAATTCAAGTAATCTTATTTCAAATATTGTTTTTAACTATTTATGATTTCTTTTTAAGTAAAGAAACCTTTTTCACTAAAAATAGATGGTATTTGTTAAGCACACCAATACTGTCCTTTTTATTACCATTAATAAAAATACCAACATTTCAAAAAGCGGTTCCGCAAGAATATATTGTGTACTTACCAGAAGTCGTTATATCTCCAGAAACTGTTATTCAAAAATCAACTTGGTATCAATCTATAAATTATATCGATATCATATTTGCCATTGGTGTTATTGTTTTTACAGTGGTTTTTTTATCAAAATTAATACAGATATTCAAGCTTATTAATTCTTATAAACTTGTAAGAAAAGTGGGGTATACTTTGGTTTTAATCCCGAATCAATCAAAAGCATTTTCGTTTTTTAATTATATTTTTTTAGGAGAAGAAATTCCAGAAAATCAAAAAGAACAAATAATTGCGCACGAGTTAGTACATAGTACTCAAAAGCACTCTTTAGATTTATTATTGTTTGAGTTTTTAAAAATTATAATGTGGTTTAATCCGATGATTTTTATTTACCAAAAAAGAATTACGCTAGTGCACGAATATATTTCTGATGAAGTTGCCACCAAAAATGAACCCAAAGAAAATTACATAAATAAATTGCTATCAAGTTTTTTTCAGGTTGAAGATATTGCATTTATCAACCAATTTTACAAACAAACATTAATTAAAAAAAGAATTATTATGATGAAGAAAAAACAATCTAAAAAAATGAATCAGTTAAAGTATTTGGTATTGATTCCTGTATTAATGAGTATGCTTTTTTATACTTCTTGTGCAGATAATGAACTAAAGGAAATTTCAATTTCTAAAAAAGAAGTACAAACAATGTATCGAAATCAAGAAGGGGTTCTTGTAAGTAAAAAAGGAAAGGAAGAAACATATTTAGATAATTTTATAGGAAGAGAAGCGCCAATAGGAGCAAAGAAAATTTCAATAAATGATTTATCTAACAATGAAAGAGAAGAATATGAAATAATGAAAAATATAATTGACGAAAGAGGAAAAGATGGACCTGAGTTTGCTGAAATATTTAGTTTTCATCTTTATAAAATGCCAAACGGAAGAAATGCTAGTGCAATGTTAATGAAATTGGATAAGACAACAAAAAAGACTGAAAAGCGAAGTTCTAAAGATAGTTCTGTAAATATTTTAAAAATAGAAAAGGCTCCAACTTTTCCTGGGTGTGAGGAAGGAGATAAAAATTGTCTTCATAAAAATATTCAACAACACTTTTCTGAAAATTTTGATACAAACTTGCCAAATAATTTGGGCTTATCAACAGGTAAAAAAAGAGTTTTTGTTGGTTTTAAAATAGATAAAAATGGAGAGGTTATAGATTTGCAAGCCAGAGCTCCGCATCAAGAAATTAAAGAAGAAGTTTTAAGAGTAATGAGTAGTTTGCCAAAAATGATTCCTGGTGAAAATAAAGACGGAAAAGTTGTGGTTAGTTACAATGTACCATTTACTATTTTGGTAAACTAATTTAAAATAAATGAAAAAGAGAATTTTAATTGTATTACTATTTGTGGTAGTAAAAGTCGGGGCGCAAACCTCGGCTTTTTCTGCGATAGATAGTTTATCAGATAATGGTAGATATCATTTAGCATTAAAAAAACTAAAAGCAATAAAAGACCAATCGTTTTTGTCAAACTATAAAACTGCTGTTATTTACGAATCTATCGATAACTATAAAGAAACAGCAAATTATTTAGAAAAAGCTTTAGATTTTAAAGAGGATAAAAAAGCGAGTTTAAAATTGGCAAAAGCATATCAAAAATTAAGTAAATCGAATCAATCAATTGCTATTTATGAGAAATTATTGGCAAAAGATTCTTTAAACTTAATTTTAGAATATCAATTGGGTAAATTGTATTTACAGTATAGAAAAAGCAAAAAAGCCATTTCTTTATTTAAAGATTTAATAGAAAAAGATAGTACAAATGCTCATTATTCTTATCAATTAGGTTTAGCATATGCGTACACTAAAGATAGAGATCGTATGATAAATAGCTTTATCAAAACTTATAAAAAGGATAGTTTACATGTAAAGTCAATTTCAAAATTGGCTCTTAGTTTTTTTAAGTTAAGAGAAAAGGATTCTACTTATTTGTTTATTAATAAAGGTTTAGCAGTTGCACCAAACCATATCAATATAAATAAGGTGAAGGTAAATCAATTTTACAGAGAGAAAAAGTATAAAGAGATTGTACCCATTTTGTTAAAGCTAGATAGTATAAAACCTATGGATTTGTTTACAAACACAATGTTAGGTAAAGTGTATTACAATTTAGAAGATTTTGACAATGCAAAAGTAAGATTTGAAAATGCAGCAGAAATAGACGCAACTAATTTTAAGACTTTTACCTATTTAGGCCATATAGGTATGAAAAAAGAAAATTTTTCTAAAGCAATGTTTAATTACTTAAGAGCAGCAACTATTGGTAAAGAAAAACGAGACGAAGAATATTATGGTTTGGCATCTGCATATTATAAAATGAAACGACCTAAAATGGCTTTGCGTTTTTATGAAAAAGCATTTGAAGAAAACCGTAAAAATCACAATGCAAAATTTCAGGTAGCTAAAATAACAGACGATCTTTATAAGGATAAAAAAATGGCTTACAAACAGTATAAAAGCTATAATGAACTTTTTAAAAATTTAGATAAAGTAGAAAGCGAATATGTACAAAAAAGAATATCTGAAATTAAAAAAGACTACTTTATGAGAGGTGAGAAGTTAGAAGAGTAATTCATTAAATTTTAGTAGTTTTACAATGCAAATAAAACATTGTTTCAATTACTCCTAAAAAATGAGATTACTACTAACATTATTATTACTAATATTTTCTTTTTCTATACAAGCACAAGATAATAAAGACTTGGCAAGAGTTTATTTTAATAAAGCGCTTAAAAGTTTTGAGGCGTTAGATTTAGAAAAAACAACCAAATATTTACAAAAAAATAAAGAATTAAATAACGGAATTACTCAAGAGAAAATAGCCATTTTTGGCTCTAAATTTTTTTATGATTTAGGAGATTACATAAAAGCAGAAGAATATTTTAAAGCTTTTTTTAAGTTGAATAAAAACAAATCTTCACAAAGCTATAAAGATATGCTTGTGGCATATACTAATAACTTAGATGCTAAAGATTCTCCTAATAAATCGGTAAATAAATTAAAAGTTTTAAAACAAAAAAAGGAAAAGCAAGATGCTTTAGATAACGCAAAAAATCTAGCATTAAAAAAACAAGAAATTGCACGGTTAAAAAAGGCTATCTTATCTTTAGAAAAATCCCTTTCTTATGTATCTAATAAAAATTCTGATCAATATAAAAAGATGAAGTCTTCTTTAGATAAAATGAAAGAAAACTTAAACTCTTTAGGCGGAACATTAAATACTTCTGATACAAATGTTTCAACAAACAAAACTGTTGATGCAAATAATATTTTTACAGAATTAACTAAAAAACCATCAAAACCAGAATCTTTTACTATCATAGAAACGCCGCCAATTTTTCCTGGTTGTGAAAAAGGTTCTTCAAAAGAAATTAAAAATTGCTTTAGTTTAGGTGTTAAAAGACATTTTCTGAAAAATTTTGACGCAAATCTTCCAAGTAAATTAGGATTAACTGTTGGTTTAAAAAAGATTATTATACTTTTTAAAGTAGATGAAAAAGGTAATGTAATTAATATTGATGCAAGAGCGCCGCATCCTAAAATTAAGGAAGAAGCTATAAGAATTGCGACTTCTTTACCTAAAATGACACCAGCAACTCAAAGAGGTAAAAACGTTAAGGTTGCTTATAGTTTTCCGTTTTCTATAATGGTAGAATAAAAATTATTATTTATTTAAATTACGTTAACTTTATATAATGGTATTTCGAACAGTTTTTCTGATGCTTTTTATTGCAGTATTTGCTTCTTGTACTAATTTTTCTTTTGGTACAAATAAGCAAATACAGGCATTAGATACAATTGTTAATTTTTCTTCGGTAGATACTTCGCCTTCTTTTAAAGTTTGCGATTCTCTAATAGCTAAAGAAGAAAAATCGAATTGTTTTAGAAATACAATTCATAATAAAATAGGAGAGGAGTTACTAAAACATGAGTTTGCTGTAGATAAGGCTGTTTCAGAAATAGTTTTTGTGGATTTGGTAATCGATTCTAAAGGAACTATTTTATTAAAAGACATAGAATCATCCGAAGCAATTAAAAACAGTTTACCACAGTTAGATAGTATTATATTACTTTCTGTAAATAAAATACCTAAAATATATCCTGCTATTAAAAGAGGAATTCCTGTAACAACAAAATATAGGCTGCCCATTTTAATAGAATTAAAAGAATAAAAAAGCCATTTTAGAAAATATAGATTCTCTAAAATGGCTTTTTAAATTTGTTTTAAAACTGATTTTTTTAATTCAGCATTTTCCAAAGTTTGTCTTTTAATTCTTGTAAACCTTTTTGAGCAACCGAAGAAATAAAGATAGCTTCTACACCTTTTGGTAATTCGGCTTTAATTTCTGCTTGTAACTCCTCATCTAACATATCTGTTTTAGAAATAGCTAACAATCTATCCTTATCTAATAACTCTGGATTGTGTTTTTTAAGCTCGTTTAAAAGAATTTCATATTCTTTATTAATATCATCACTATCTGCAGGAACTAAGAATAATAACGCAGAATTTCTTTCGATATGACGTAAAAAACGATGACCTAAACCTTTACCTTCTGCAGCACCTTCTATAATACCAGGAATATCTGCAATTACAAAAGATTGATGATTTCTATATTCTACAATACCTAAATTTGGTTTTAGTGTTGTAAAAGCATAATCTGCAATTTTAGGTTTTGCAGCAGTTAAAACAGATAATAAAGTAGATTTACCCGCATTAGGAAAACCAACCAAACCAACATCTGCTAATAACTTTAATTCGATTCTAAACCAACCATCTTGACCATCGATACCAGGTTGAGCGTATCTTGGTGTTTGGTTTGTAGAAGATTTAAAATTCCAGTTTCCAAGTCCGCCTTTACCTCCAGGTAATAAGATTACTTCTTTTTGATCTTCTGTAATTTCATGCAAAATTTCATCCGTATCTGCATCTCTAATAATTGTACCCAAAGGTACATCGATATAGATATCTTCTGCATCTTTACCAGTACTTCTACTTGCACTTCCGGCGCCACCACCTTCTGCTCTAAAATGACGTTTAAACTTTAAGTGAAATAGTGTCCACATGTTTTTATCTCCACGCAAAATTATGTGTCCTCCACGGCCACCATCACCACCATCAGGTCCTCCTTTGGTAATGAATTTTTCTCTGTGTAAATGCACAGAACCTTGACCTCCTTTACCAGAAGATGCGTAAATCTTTATATAATCGACAAAATTTCCTTCAGTCATGTTTTCTAATTAAATATAAAATTAAATGCTTAATTACATTTAATTTAAAAATCTATAAAGTATCAAATACTTTAGAAATTCTTTGTGTTATTTCTTCTATAGAACCAACACCATTAATTCCGTAATATTTATCTTGAGCTTCAAAATAATCTTTAAGAATTGCAGTTTTTGTGTTGTATTCATTAAAGCGGTTTCTAATTTTACCTTCGTCGGTATCGTCTGTTCTTCCGCTTGTTTTACCTCTTTCTAATAAACGGGTAACTAATACGTCTTCTGGCACTTCTAAAGCAACCATACCATTTATTTGTTCTCCTTTTTCCGCTAAAAATGCATCTAAAGCTTCTGCTTGAGATTCTGTTCTTGGAAAACCATCAAAAATAAAACCTTTAGCATCTGTATTTTTTTCTACTTCTGCTTTTAGCATGTTAATAGTAACCTCATCTGGTACTAAATTTCCATCATCCATATATTTTTTAGCCAACATACCAAGTTCTGTTTGGTTTTTGATGTTAAAACGGAATACGTCTCCAGTAGAAATGTGTACTAAATTATACATTTCTTTTAAATACTCTGCTTGTGTTCCTTTTCCAGCTCCTGGAGGGCCAAATAATACGATGTTTTTCATTTGTGGTGTTGTTGATAATTGATATATTTCTGGGTAATTTCTTCCTAAACCATTATAATCTAAACCATAACCAACAATAAATTTATCTTCGATACTTTGACCGATATAATCTATGGGTAGTTCTTTTCTAAAAACATCTGGTTTAAAAAATAACGTAGCTACTTTTAGTTGCTTTACATTTTTATCTTTAAAGATATTATAAATTTCTTGAAGCGTTGTACCTGTATCTATAATGTCTTCTAAGATGATAACGGTTCTGCCAGTTAAATCTTCGTTAATACCAACTAACTGTTTAACATTATCTGTACTACTTGTGCCATTGTAAGAGGCTAGTTTTACAAAAGAGACTTCACAATCGCCTTGATATTCTCTAATAAAATCTGCTGCAAATAAAAAGCATCCGTTTAAAATTCCTACAAAAATAGGAACTTCATCTTTTGGTAAATCTGCTTTTACAGCTGTTGCTAAATACTTTACAATTGCCGAAATTTTATCCTTATTAATATAAGGTTTAAAATAAAGGTCTTGAAGTTTTATAATACTCATAAGTTTGCAAATATAACTGCTATTAATGAAATGAAAAAACCGTTTTCTTATGTTTAAGCACAAGAAAACGGTTTTTGTTAAGTTAAGTTAGAACTATTTGTTCTTTTCTTCTTTTTTTGAAGTATCAAACATTATTGGTGTTGCCACAAATAAAGATGAATATGTACCAACAGCTACACCTACAATTAAGGCAAACATAAATCCTTTAATAGAATCTCCACCAAACAAGAAGATTGCTAACATTACTAATAATGTTGTTAAAGAAGTGTTGATTGTTCTTCCTAAAGTAGAACTTAATGCTTTGTCTACAACTTCGCTGTATTTCCAGTTAGAATGGATACTTGCAAATTCTCTAATTCTATCGAATATTACCACGGTATCATTTAGCGAATAACCAACAACGGTTAATATTGCCGCAATAAACGATTGACCAATTTCCATATCAAAAGGCATAAAGCTATAAGTAATAGAGAATACACCTAATACGATTAATACATCATGGAAAACTGCAATTACAGCACCAATAGAGAAAGATACCTTTCTAAAACGTAATAAAATGTATAAGAATACTACTAATAAAGAACCGAATACTGCATATAATGCTGATGTTTTAATATCATCTGCAATAGTTGGTTCTACTTTAATATAACTCATTACACCAGCACTTTCTTTTTCGAAACCTGGTTTAAAGTTTTCGTAAGAAGTATCACCTAAATAAGATTGTAAACCTGTATACAAAGTACTTTGTACTTCTTCGTCTACTTCTTGTCCTTCGTCTTCTATTTTATAAACTGTTGTAATTTTTAATTGATTTGGCGTACCATAAGTTTTTACTTCTGGTGCAGTACCAAATGCTCCTTTTAAAGTTTCTGCAACTTCTGTAGCATTCATATCTTGATCAAAACGAACAACATAAGATCTACCACCTTTAAAATCAACACCTTGCTTTAAACCGATAGAAAAAATAGAGATTAAACCTCCAATAATAATTGCACCAGAAATTACATAAGCAATTTTACGTTTCTTTAAGAACTCTACATTAATATTTTGGAACCATCCTTTAGAGATAGAAGTGTTAAATGTTAATTTAGAATTTTTATTTACAGCACCGTCAATTAATAAACGTGTAATAAATACTGCAGTAAATAAAGATGTTGCAATACCAATCATTAATGTTAATGCAAAACCTTTAATTGGTCCTGTACCAAAAACATATAAAATAATACCTGTTAATAAGGTAGTAATGTTTGCATCAATAATTGCAGATAATGCTCCTTTTACAGAGAATCCTTCTTCTACAGATTGCTTTAAACCTTTCTTTTTAGATAAACTTTCTTTAATTCTTTCGAATATAATTACGTTGGCATCTACAGACATACCTATTGTTAAGATAATACCAGCAATACCAGGTAAAGTTAACACAGCATTAAATGATGCTAAAATACCGAAGATAAATAAAATGTTTACTGCTAATGCAATATCTGCATATAAACCAGCTTTACCATAGTATAAAACCATCCAGATTAAAACTAATAAAATAGCTAAACCAAATGAGTTGATAGAAGCGTTGATAGATTCTTGACCTAAAGAAGGCCCAACAACTTCTGCTTGAATAATTCTTGCAGCAGCTGGTAATTTACCTGCCTTTAATACTGTAGCAATATCTTCTGCTTCTGCAACAGTCATGCTTCCACCAGAAATAGAAGTGCTACCACCTGTAATTGCATTATTTACTGTTGGTGCTGTATAAACGTTATCATCTAATACTACAGCAATAAATTTGTTTGGTTGTGCAGCTAAATCTGTTGTTAATTTTGCCCAAGCTTTTGTTGCACCACTATTCATTGTCATGCTTACTTCTGGCTTGTTTAATTGACTGTATACTTGAGACGCATCTAAAATTACATCACCTTCTAAAGGTGCAACATCATTTCTGTTAGATTTTATAGCGTATAAAGCAACAAATTCATCAGCTTCAAACTCATCATCTGAAGTTGCATTTCTTTCTGTAGTAAAAGATTTATAATCCCATAAGAATTTTACATAACGTAACTCGTTTGGTAATAAATCTCTAATTTCTTTTCTCTTTAATAAATCATTTACTTTTGCAGTATCAATTACTTTAGAATAACCAATTGTAGAGCTTATTTGTGCTTGCATTGGGCTTAAGTAAGAGAAAAGCATTTTTTGATTTACTTGTGTAGAGTCGATAGATTCTCCTAATAAATCATCAATATCATCTTTTTTAGTAGTGTCCTTTACTTTTTCTGTTACAGATGTATCTTTTAATAATTCGATAGACTTAGAGTTTGCTACAGATAAATATTGTAAAACTTCTGCATTTGTGTAAACTTCCCAAAACTGTAATTCTGCTTTACTTGTAATTAAAGAAGTTACACGTTCGATGTCTTTAGCACCAGGTAATTCAATTTGAATTCTACCAGAGTTACCAATTCTTTGAATGTTTGGAGAAGAAACTCCAAATTTATCAATTCTACTTCTTAATACTTCAAAAGCAGTACCAATAGAACTGTTTATTTCTTTTTGTAAAGTTTCTCTAACAGAAATATTGTTTTCGTTAAAAGAGATTTTATCACTTAAGGCTTTTGTACCAAAAATTGATGGATCGCTTAATTTAGTATCTCCAGCAAGTAATTCAAATTCTTCGAAAAATAAATCTAAATAGTTAGAGTTACTACTTTTTTGCTTCTCGTCAGCAATTTCTAAAGCCTTGTTAAAAGCTTCGTTTTTAGAGTCGTTAGATAAATTCTTTAAAACTTCTTTTACAGAAACTTGTAAGATTGCATTAATACCACCTTTTAAATCAAGACCAAGATTCATTTCTTTGTCTCTTACATCGTTATAAGTGTATTCTGCAATACCTAAATCTACAATGTTTTTATTTGCAACACTGTCTAAATATTTTTTTTCTGTTGTTGCTTTTAATCTAGCATCATTATCCGTTACTTTTTCTTCTGCATATACTTTTGCATCATCTTCTACCTTATTGGCTAAAAATGTAAATGATAGTTGATATAAACTCACTATTCCGAAAAGGATAGCGAATACTTTAATAAGTCCTTTGTTTTGCATGTTTTTTATTTTATTGTCTGCTTTTTTTTGTTAAAAACGAGCAAATATATAGTTTCTCGAATTATCAGACAATTAATTTTTTTGTATGTTTTTTTAGCGTATGAGTATGGTTCTCATAAAATTGAAGTGTATTCTTAAAAAGTGTTTAAAAATACTTTTTTTAAGATAGATAAGACTTTGGGCCAGCCCTAACTTCTGGTTCTTTACAAGAAGCTTTATCTTTTGTAAAAGGATTGTCCTTATTTACTTTGTAAGCAGTTTTATACAATTGTTCTGCAGTACTACTTTCTAAGTTTTTAATTAAAGCACTATAGTTAACAGTAGTAAAACGATCTGAATTGTATTTAATTTCGAATACAAACTTCTTATCTACATTAGATAATTGTGTTGCATCATTTAGTTCGTAAACATCAAAATTATAATTTGTTGAGTTCTTATAAGGAGAATTTGTATTTAAAAGTAATTTATTCTCTTTAGAAAGAATTTCTCTTATGTTTTTAATATCAATCTTACTAAAATAAGAGATCTTTAATGTGCTAGTTTCAGATTTATGAATTACAATATTTGTAATCCCAACTTTTAGTAGTTTTTCTTTAACTTCTGCAATAGATTTTTCAATATCTTTTTCATTAATATTTGCATCAACAAATTCTAGAACAATTTCTTGGTTCGGTAAAGAAACTTGCTCTTGGAATGCGCCAAAGTAGATAAATATTAAAAAGAAAGTACTAAAGTACCATTTTGCTTGCATGCGCCAAATATATAAAAAAATGTTGTTTTACTTTCTAATTATATAATCTTATTTAAATGAGTTTGTTAGAGTGAAAATTATTTATATGTTAAAGTTTGTTTCGATTCTGATTATCGTTTTATAAAATATGAAATTTAACTATATTTATTTTTCAAAATTGATAAAATAACATTCAGATTATATAAAAATGAAACACCAAACAGATATTGCAATTGCTCAAGCAAAAAAGTTGTTGCATATAAAAGAAATTGCAGCAAAAATAAATGTGAAAGAAGACGATTTAGAAATGTATGGTAAATACAAAGCTAAATTGCCATTACATTTAATAGATGAAACCAAAGTAAAAGAAAATAATTTGGTTTTGGTAACAGCATTAACTCCAACTCCTGCCGGAGAAGGTAAAACAACAGTTTCCATAGGATTAACTGAAGGATTGAATAAGATTGGGAAACAAGCGACAGTGGTTTTGAGAGAACCTTCTTTAGGGCCTGTTTTCGGAATTAAAGGTGGTGCAGCTGGCGGTGGATATTCTCAAGTTGTGCCAATGGAAGACATCAATCTGCATTTTACAGGAGATTTTAATGCAATCGAAAAAGCCAATAACTTACTATCTGCTTTGATTGATAATAACATTCAAAGTAAAACAAATAACTTAAACATCGATCCTAGAACTATTCTTTGGAAACGTGTTATAGATATGAATGATAGAGCTCTTAGAGATGTAACTATTGGTTTGGGAGGAACAGCAAACGGAATACCTAGACAAGATGGCTTTAATATTACTCCGGCATCAGAAGTTATGGCAATTCTTTGTATGGCTTCTGATTTAGAAAATTTAAAAGAACGATTGGGTAACATTTTTATTGGTTTTACTTTCGATAAAAAGCCAGTATTTGCAAGAGATTTGAAAGCCGAAAATGCGATGGCAATTTTATTAAAAGATGCTATTAAACCAAATTTGGTACAAACTTTAGAAGAAAATCCTGCAATTATCCATGGCGGACCATTTGCAAATATTGCACAAGGTACTAACACCATTATTGCAACTAAAATGGGACTTTCTTTGTCTAATTATGTTGTTACAGAAGCTGGTTTTGGTGCAGATTTAGGTGCAGAAAAATTTCTAAATATTAAATCTCAGTTTGCAGATTTAAATCCGAAATGTGTAGTTTTAGTAGCTACAATTAGAGCTTTACGTCATCACGGTGGCGCATTAAAAGATGCTTATGATACTGCAGACTTGGTAAAAGTAAAAAAAGGTTTTGCTAATTTAGAGAAGCATATAGAAAATATTAGAAAGTTTAATATAGAACCTGTAGTTGCAATAAATTCTTTTATTTCTGATTCTGAAGAAGAAGTTAATTTTTTAATTGAAAGTTGTGCTAATTTAGGTGTAAAAGCGGTCCTTTCTAAAGGATGGGCAAACGGAGGAGAAGGTACAAGCGATTTAGCAAAAGCTGTTGTAGAAGTTGTAGAAACAAAAGCAACACAATACAAACCTTTGTATAATTGGCAATCTCCTATAAAAGATAAAATAGAAATAATTGCTAAAGAAATTTACGGTGCAGATAAAGTTGTTTACGATAACAAAGCGCTATTAAATCTAAAAAGAATTGATAGGTTAGGTTTTAATGATTTTGCTGTTTGTATGGCGAAAACACAAAAATCATTTTCCGATAATGATAAATTAATAGGTAGGCCTAAAAACTTTATAATTACAGTTCGAGAAATTGAGATAGCAGCTGGCGCACAATTTGTTATTCCTATTCTTGGTAAAATGATGAGAATGCCTGGGTTGCCTTCTAACCCTGCATCAGAAAATATGTTTATCGATAAAAACGGAGTTATTTCTGGATTGTCATAATTTAAAAGTTTTAAATTATAGTAATAAAAAAAAGTCTAGCTTTTTAAAGCTAGACTTTTTAGTTATAATTTAAATAAGAATTTCTTATAATTCTAATAAACCGTTTGTTTTAGAAACACCTGCAGCAGATTCTTCTAAATGAGATTTTTCTGCATCGCTTAAGTTGATTTCTACAATATTTTCAATTCCGTTTTTACCTAAAACAACAGGAACTCCAATACATAAATCGTTTAAACCAAATTCTCCTTCTAATAAAGTCGAACATGGAAAGATTTTTTTAGTATCACAAGCAATTGCTTGTACCATACCAGAAACTGCAGCACCAGGAGCATACCAAGCAGAAGTTCCTAATAAACCAGTTAATGTTGCACCACCAACTTTAGTATCTTGTTTTACTTGTTCTAATCTTTCTTCTGAAATAAATTCTGAAACAGGAACAGAGTTTCTAGTAGCTAATCTAGTTAAAGGAACCATTCCTTTATCTGAGTGCCCACCAATTACCATTCCGTCAACATCAGAAATAGGAGCACCTAAAGCTTCTGCTAATCTATATTTAAAACGAGCAGAGTCTAATGCACCACCCATTCCGATAATTCTATTTTTAGGTAATCCTGTAGTTTTATGAACTAAATACGTCATAGTATCCATAGGATTCGAAACTACAATGATAATTGTGTTTGGAGAATGCTCGATTAAACTAGCAGAAACCATTTTTACAATTCCGGCATTAATACCAATTAATTCTTCACGAGTCATCCCTGGTTTTCTAGGAATACCAGAAGTAATTACACAAACATCAGAATTTGCAGTTTTAGTATAATCATTTGTGCTTCCAGTAATTTTAGTATCAAAACCATTTAAAGAAGCTGTTTGCATTAAATCCATTGCTTTACCTTCTGCAAAACCTTCTTTAATGTCTAAAATAACAACTTCAGAAGCAAAATTTTTAATAGCAATGTATTCTGCACAACTAGCACCTACTGCACCTGCACCAACAACTGTAACTTTCATATTTATATGTTTTTTATTTGTTTAAAATATATCCCGCTAAAATACAATTTTTTAGGCGAATTTTTAACTATTTTAAACCAAAAAAGACATCTTAACGAGATGTCTTTTTTTGTTGAATATTTAAATAAAAATTATCTAATGCTAATTGCAATTCCTAAATTAGCAGTGTTATATTCTTGTAATGTATAACTACCAAATATTTTAAAGAACCCTAAGCTTAATCTTGTACCAAGTGTTGTTCTAAATCCGCTAGCGTTAAATTCAGAATCTATAGGATCTGTAATAGTTCTTGTTTGTCCACCGTAAGATAATTCATAGTCTCCTAACATTTTTAACGTAGAGCTACCAGAACCGTAACCAAAACCACCATATAAATTAATAAAAGGGAAGTTTAATGAAGCTATAGCTTCTACATTGTATGAGTTTAATTTAAATTGAGCAATTCCATCAGTTACATCTACAGCGTTACTGTCTTCAATGTTATAATCAACATTCATAGTTGTATAAGCGGCTAAAATAGAAACATGTAAAGGTGTTTTGTCTAAAGGACCAAACCAGTTTGTGATTTCTTTTTTTAATCCAATACCAAATAAATCTCCTTTTACATTGTCAGAACCAACTTTAGGAACCAACCTTAAACTAACTTCAAATTTAGCAGGTAAACCTAAGTTTAATTGAACTGCAGGTGCAGGAACAGCATTAAGAGGTAAGCTTTCTTTTACACCGCCTGGTGCTTCAAAAGATGTTGTATAAGTTATTGCAGGATTATTTGGGTCTTGAAAACTAACAGCTGTTAATGGAGTAAAGTCTTCTGAACCAGCAACAGTTGCAGCAGATATAGAACCAGTATTTATAGAGTTTAAACCAGATAAGGTAAACATTTCATCTTCTTCTGGAACTAAAGAGGCATTTAAACCAATAGAAAGGTCGAATCCGAAAGGGCTATGAACTTTTGCTGTGTGATACCAACCATTATTCATACTATGTATTAATCCTTTCATTGCAGGATTGATATAAGCATTTATTAATTTACCACGATCTTGATCACTTGCTAATAAGTAGCCTTCAAAACCGTCTTGAGCATTGGTGTTAAAGGCCAATGCAATGGCTCCTAAGAAAATTAAAATAGATTTTTTCATGTTTAGTTATGTTTTAGTTATGTTTCTATAATTAACGGGGAAACTTAAGCGAATATATAAAATTATGTTAATAGACTGCTAAAATATTAACCGTTTTGCTACAAAAAAGGGGAAAATACCTAAAGATAGGTACAAAAAAGCCTCAACAAATAGTTGAGGCTTTTACTTTTAAATTCAATGTTTTTTAAACATCAATTTTAGCATATTTTGCATTACGTTCAATAAAATCTCTACGTGGTGGTACTTCGTCTCCCATTAACATAGAGAAAACTCTATCTGCTTCTGTAGGACTATCAATTACAACTTTACGTAAAGTTCTAAATTCTGGATTCATTGTTGTATCCCATAGTTGTTCTGCATTCATCTCTCCAAGACCCTTATATCTTTGGATGTTTACACCACCACCTAATTTCTGAGCAATCAAATCACGTTGATTATCATCCCAAGCGTATTCTCTTTTTTGACCTTTTTTAACTAAATATAAAGGTGGTGTTGCAATATAAATATATCCTTGCTCTACCATTTCTCTCATATATCTAAAGAAGAATGTTAAAATTAAAGTTGCAATATGCGATCCATCTACATCGGCATCACACATAATAACTACTTTATGATATCTTACTTTTGATAAGTTTAAAGCTCTAGGATCTTCTTCTGTACCAATAGAAACACCTAAAGCAGTAAACATGTTTTTGATTTCTTCGTTTTCAAAAACTTTATGTTGCATTGCTTTTTCAACATTCAAGATTTTTCCACGAAGTGGTAAAATTGCTTGAAAGTTTCTGTCTCTACCTTGTTTTGCTGTTCCACCTGCAGAATCTCCCTCAACTAAAAATATTTCACATTGAGCAGGATCAGTTTCAGAACAGTCAGATAATTTACCAGGCAAACCACCAATACTCATTACAGTTTTACGTTGCACCATTTCTCTGGCTTTACGTGCTGCATGTCTTGCGGTTGCTGCTAAAATTACTTTTTGTACAATTGTTTTAGCATCGTTAGGGTTTTCTTCTAAATAATCGGTAAGCATTTCTGAAACCGCTTGAGAAACTGCAGAAGTAACTTCTCTGTTACCTAACTTAGTTTTAGTCTGTCCTTCAAATTGAGGTTCTGCAACTTTAACAGAAACGATTGCGGTTAATCCTTCTCTAAAATCGTCTCCTGCAATTTCAAACTTTACATTTTTTAATAAACCAGATTCATCTGCATATTTTTTAAGCGTACTTGTTAAACCACGTCTAAAACCAGATAAATGTGTTCCACCTTCATGCGTATTGATGTTATTTACATAAGAATGTAGGTTTTCTGCGTAAGAAGTATTGTAAACCATAGCAACTTCAACCGGAATTCCGTTTTTCTCACCTTCCATAGAAATCACAGAAGCTGTTAGTTGCTCTCTTGTAGAATCTAAATACTTTATAAATTCTGGTAAACCTTCATCAGAATGAAAAGTTTCAGAAACAAAGTTGCCTTCATCATCTGTATTTCTTTTATCTGTTAAAGTAATTGTAATTCCTTTATTAAGATACGCCAGTTCACGTAAACGTGTAGCTAAAGTTTCGTAGTTGTATTCTGTAGATTGCTGAAAAATTGACTTGTCTGGTAAAAAAGTTACAATGGTACCAGTAAAGTCTGTTTCGCCAATCGTTTTTACAGGATATAAAGCTTTACCTCTTTCGTATTCTTGCTGCCAAATTTTACCTTCTTTATGTACTGTTGCAGTTAAATGGTCTGATAATGCGTTAACACAACTTACACCAACACCATGCAATCCACCAGAAACTTTATAAGAATCTTTATCGAATTTACCACCAGCACCAATTTTTGTCATTACAACTTGTAATGCAGAAACGCCTTCTTTTTTGTGAATTCCTACAGGAATACCACGACCATTATCTTTTGTTGTAATAGAATTGTCTTCGTTAATTGTAACATGTATAGTGTCACAATGTCCTCCCATTGCTTCATCAATAGAGTTATCTACAACTTCGTATACTAAATGGTGTAAACCACGCACACCTACATCACCGATATACATAGAAGGACGCATTCTTACATGCTCCATACCTTCTAACGCCTGAATACTATCGGCAGAATAATTATGTTTTTTTTCTTCGCTCATTATATATAAAGTGAATTGTTAATTTTAATTTTTGATGAAAATCGCAATTACAAGTACGAATTTCAGTAAACTCAAATTTACAATTTTCAGTCTAATTTTCAATAGTTTTTAGCGATTTGGTGTGAAAATTATCAACATTTGTTGATTTTTTAAAAATGTCTTAAATCGCTTAAAAATGGCTTTATTTTTAATTTTGCTACTTTTTAATTCTATTTTAAAAATAAAATTATCAAAATAAGCTTAAAACTGATGTTTTGTAAGGATGAAACAATCGTGGTTTTAGTTTTTAAAGAAAATTAAAGCTTTTTAGAGGTGAGTTAATGGTTAGATGTTAATTAAAATAAATAGATAAAAAAGTATTAAGAACAAACTTAGTTTTCTTAATAATTTGTTTATCAATTGATAGCTCTTTTCGAATCTGTAATTAGGATAACTAAGATTTAATAGTCTGAAAATTTGATGTTATAGTATTGTAAATTATATGTAAAAAAAGACTTTTTATTTTTAAAAAAGTAACCATTGTATCATTTTAGGTTAACATCTTTATGGCTGATAGGAAATAAATTTGCCGTCTAATTTAACCTAAAAATAAAAATAAATGTACTTTAAATCTTTACTCACTTTTTTAATGCTTTTTACTATTGTTAATATAAATTCACAAAATGTTGGAGCCTTAAAAGGAGTTGTAACTTCTGATAATGGAGAGCCTATTATGGGAGCAAATGTTCACATCAAAAAGTTGTCTAAAGGAACAACTTCTGATGAAAACGGAAAATTTATGTTAAGTAAAATTGCTTATGCAACTTATATCGTAGAAGTATCTTATTTAGGGTATAATACGGTTTCAAAAAAAGTTGAAATAAGTGATATGGTCACCACTCAAAATTTTGTTTTAAAAGAGAGTTCTTTTATGTTAGAAGGGGTTGTAATTACTTCACAAAAAAGAGAACAAAAAAACAAAGATGTACCAATTGCTATTACATCTTATGGTACAGATTTTATAGAAAATCAAGGAACATTTGAATATGATGCCTTGTCGGAATATGTACCAGGTTTTCAAGTACAAATTCAAAGTGTTAACAATCCTGGAATTGTTATTAGAGGTATTACAAGTGATAGCGGAGACTCTAGAGTAGAACCAAGAGTTTCTATTTTTCAAGATGGTGTATCAATTAGTAAATCTAGAGGTTCTGTTGTAGAACTTTATGATATAGAACGTGTAGAGGTGCTTAAAGGTCCGCAAGGAACATTATTTGGTAGAGGCGCTCAAATTGGTGCAATGCACATTATTCAAAACAAAGCAAAAAACGAAACATCTGGTTCTTTAAAGTTAGGATATGGTAATTTTAATCAGTTTTTAGCAACAGGTCATTTCAATGCGCCTTTAGTAGAAGATAAGTTATTTTTTAGAGCTGCTGCCATTTATAATAAAAGAGATGGTTTTATAGAAAATATTTCTGGAGGAGATTTAAATGGGAAAGAAACACTTGCTTTTAGAACGTCTTTTAAATATTTATTAAATAACGATACAACTTTAGATTTTATTGCCAATTGGCAACAAGATACACCTCCTGGAACTTCTTTTAAAAGTGGAACGTTTGCACCTGCAGGAGGAGATACAAATCCGAACACTTTTGCAGATTTAGAAAGAGGAGAAGAGTTAGGGTTAGATAGAACTGTTTGGGGTGCTACTGCAATTTTAAAACATAGTTTTAATGATATTTGGGATTTAACATCTACAACTGCTTACAGAGAGTTTGATTCTAATGAGGCTTTTGATGCAGATGGAACTGTTGCACCAGCATTATTTTTTAGTGAAATATCTAAAGGGAAACAATTTAGTCAAGAATTTAGATTTAATTTTGATACCGATGATAAATTTAGAGGTTTCTTTGGTGCAAACTTCTTTTATGAAGATGGTTCGCAAAATGTACCGTGGGAGTATGATGAAAGAAGTGTTGCAATGTTACTTTTAAATTCTGATTTTTTAGTTTCTAACGGAGTAGCGATTTTAGCACCTTCTTTACCAAATGATCCTAATGTGTTTGGCGCACTTGCTGGTGCTCCTTTAAATTCATTTAATAAAGAAACTTATACAAATTTTGGAGAAAACTACTCTGGAGATCTTTTTGTAGATGCTTCTTATGATATTTCAGAAAAATTGTCTGTTACAATGGGGTTAAGAGCAACATTAGAAGAAATAAATGCAGGCTTTGAGGTAATAGATTCAGAAAATCCATCAGTCTTAGGGTATTTGTCAGGAAATTTTCCAAATGTATTATTTGCTTCAACTAATCAAGAAAAAATAGAAGCTAATGAAAGTTTTTTATCTGCAGTTGGTCGTTTTGCAGTAAATTATGATATAAATAATAATATTACGCTATTTGGTACAACCTCTAGAGGAAGAAGACCAAATGTTATTAGAGTTACAGCAACAGAAACAACAGTTTTATCAGACGAAATTGTTTGGTCTTATGAAGTAGGTGGAAAATCATTATTTTTTAATAATAGTTTACAATTTGATGCCAATGCTTATGTGTATGATTATTCTAACTTTCAAACAACAATTACAAAGTTTGAAAACGGTGTTTTAACTTCTGTACCAGAAGATAGTGGTAACGCTAGTTCTTTTGGTTTTGAATTAGCTATGCAATATGCGTTTTCTAAAACATCTAGTTTTTTTGCTAATTATGGTTACATAGATGCGTCTTTCGATGATAAAGACTCAAACGGAAATGATCAAATACTTGCAGGAAACACTTTTAGATTGACTCCTAAAAACTCTTTTTCTGCCGGATTTAATTTTAACGTAAATGTTAATGAAAATTTAGGATATTTTTTTAGACCAACTTACACATATAAATCTAAAGTGTTTTTTGAAGAAACTAATTTGCCAAACATATCGCAAGATGCGTATGGTATTTTAAACTTTAAAACAGGTTTGGTAATTAACAAAGATTATGAACTTACATTTTTTATGAATAACGCATTGGATAAAGAGTATATTATCGACGCGGGAAATACTGGTGGCGCTTTTGGTATACCAACTTTTATATCTGGTGCTCCTCGATTTTTTGGTGTTCAATTAAAGGCTAGCTTTTAATTACTTAAACAATAATCAAAGGTTTCTAAGATGTTTTAGAAACCTTTTTAAATATTTACAATGAAAAAAAATATCCTAACGTTTTTTTTATTAATTTTCTCTGTAGCTATTTTTAATTCTCAAGAAGTTTTCGATTTAGCTAGTTTAGAAAATAGTATTAAGAATAAAGAAGCAAGTGTGAAAGGAATGAAACCTGGTAATGAAGCTAGAATTATCTGGTCTAATAAGTATAAAGAAAAACAATCTCCAATTGCATTTGTGTATTTGCATGGTTTTGGAGCTAGTGGTAGAGAAGGAGAGCCTATAATGAGTATGCTTTCAAAAAAATACGACGCAAATGTTTACTTATCTCGTTTAAAAGAGCATGGTTTAGATAGAGATGATAGTTTTATTAATTTAACACCAGAAAATTATATAGCATCTGCAAAAGAAGCTTTAGAAATAGGAAAAAAAATTGGTAAAAAGGTTGTTATAGTTAGTACATCAACAGGAGGTACATTGAGTTTGAAACTAGCATCAGAAGATGCTTCTGTTTTAGGATTGGTAATGTATTCTCCGTTTATCGGTTTAAAAAACCCTGCTTTTAAAACAATTTTAACTCCCGAAGGAAAAGCAGGTTTTATAAAAATGAATGGTAGTGAAATTGTAAAACAAAAAAGGCCTGCAGAGCAAGCGAAATATTGGTCTACAAAATATCACGTTAACGGTTACGAGGCTTTGATAAAAATGCTTACGAGTAATATGACCTTAGAAACTTTTGCAAAAGTTAAGATTCCTGTTTTTGTTGGTTATTATTACAAAAATGAAAAAGAACAAGATCAAGTGGTATCTGTAGCAGCAATTCTAGAGATGTATAGTAATTTAGGTACTTCTTTTGATAAAAAGAAAAAAGTAGCTTTTCCAGAAGCTGGCAATCATGTAATTGCTTGTGATTTAAGGTCGAATGATTGGGAAGGTGTATACAATGAAACTGTGTCTTTTATTGATCAAATAATTTTAGAGAAAAACAATCAATATAATTTTGAATTACAAGGGCATAGAGGCGCTAGAGGTATATCACCAGAAAATACAATACAAGCTTTTGAAAAAGCATTAAAGTTAGGTGTAAATACATTAGAATTAGATGTTGTAGTAAGTAAAGATCACAAGGTAGTTGTTTCTCATGAACCTTGGTTGAATAACGATATTACTTTAGATGTAGATGGAAATCGTATAAGTAGAGAAAACGCTATTGCTTTTAATATTTATAAAAACAATTACAAAAACATAAAGAAATACGATGTTGGTTCTTTAGGGAATTCTAAATTTCCTGAGCAAGAAAAAGTTGCTGCTTATAAACCTTTATTATCTGAAGTAATTTCTTTTGCAGAGCAAAAAAACGCTAATATTCTTTATAATGTTGAAATTAAAAGCACACCAACAGATGAGAAAAATGGATATCAGCCATCTGTAAAAGAGTTTTCAGATTTAGTGGTCAACACATTAAAAAAGACTAAGGTTTCTTTAAATAGAATTGTGATACAAAGTTTCGATCCTAGAGTTTTAGAGTATATTCATGCTATATATCCTGCTTATAAATTAGCTTTTTTGACTTATAAGGATGATTTTAAAACAAACATGAAAATGTTAAGTTTTATGCCAGAAATTTATAGTCCGTACTTTTTATTACTGAATAAAGAAGAGGTAAAAAATATTCAGAAGAATAATATGAGAGTTATTCCTTGGACAGTTAATAAAAAACAAGATATGATTAATTTATTAGAAATGGGAGTAGATGGCTTAATTACAGATTATCCTAATATCGCAATTCCCTTAAGAAAATAGTTTTATCAAAAATTGCGAATTTTTAATATTACAGCTTTCTTTTTATCTTTTAAAAAAGTAATTTTTATTTAAATAAGCTTTGTTTTTTATCATATCAGTAATTAAACATCAATATATTGTAGATTATGTAAAGGCTAGATAAAATGATAAAAAAGAAGGTTTTGTAACATAATTTCTACATATATTTGTCAATATCAATAGATAATATGACAATTAATAACAACAATCGTAATTTCAATAATCCTAATATATAGGAAAGGAAGGTTGTTGTCAAAAAAATATATAAAGCCTTCCAAATTTTTGGAAGGTTTTTTTTTGAATCTAAATTTAAAGAGATGAGTAAAATAATGACGGTAGACATTTTGTCTAGTATTAAAGGAGTAAAACCATCAGAATCGGTTAATAAATTATTCGACGTAATTAAAAATGCCAATAATAATACTACCAATGTCAATTATAATAATGTTGTGTCTTTAGATGATTTAAGAGAAGATGTTGTGATAGAAAGTTCATTAACAGAAAAAGAAATAATTAAAGAAAACTTTCCGAAAGAAAAAGATGGTTTTTTAGTAGTTGCTAAAGTGATAGAAGATTAATATGAGTTCGCAAATAAAAAAAATACATCAGCAATTGGTGTCTAAAGAAATTACTTGTACAGCTTTGGTGCAAGAAAAGTTAGACTTGTTAAAGCAGAATTCTCATAATACTGTAAATGCGTTATTAGATGATATTGCTTTAGATTTAGCAAAAAATGTAGATGATAAGATTGCAAAAGGAGAAAAGATAGGTCTTTTAGAAGGAATTCCGTTTGGTATAAAAGATGTTTATATGTTGCAAGGAACCTATACAACGGCGAGTTCTAATTTGCTTAAAAAATACAAATCGTCTTACACAGCCACTGCAATTCAGAAATTATTAGACGCAGGTGCAATACCTTTAGTTAAAGAAAATTGTGATTCTTTTGGACATGGATCATCATCAGAAAACACCATTTTTGGAGCAGTAAAAAACGCTGTAAATCCTGATTTAGTTGGTGGAGGTTCTAGCGGAGGTTCTGCAGTAAATGTTGCAAAAGATTATACAGTTTTTTCTATTGGAGGCGATACAGGTGGTTCTATTAGACAACCTGCTGGTTACAATAAAGTATATGGGTTAAAACCTACGTATGGTAGAATTTCTCGATACGGTTTAATGGCTTATGCGTCTTCTACAGATTGTGTTGGCCCGATTGCAAAATCAATAGAAGATATCAAAATTGTTCTTAATGAAATTAGTGGTAAAGATGTAAAAGATCAAACTACTTATACATCAGAATTAATTTCTGATGAAACCAAAAATGATGTAAAATTTGTTGGTTATTTTAAGAGTTTTATTGAAACAGATGCAATCTCTAAAGAAATAAAAGATGATTTCTTAGCTACTTTAGATAAAATAAAATCGAAAGGAATTGAAGTTAAAGAATTAGATTTTTTTGATGCAGATATTTTAGTATCTACATATTACACGCTTGCAATGGCAGAAACCGCATCTAATTTATCTAGATTAGATGGTACAAATTATGGTGATAGAGTAGAAGGAGAAAATTTAAAAGATACGTATTCGATTACCCGTTCAGAAAAATTTTCTGAAGAAACAAAAAGAAGAATTGTTGGTGGTAATCAAGTTTTATCACAAGGTTTTTCTGATGAAATTTACTTAAAAGCACAAAATTTAAGAGATCAAATTTCAGCAAGATTTAGCAAAGATTTCGAAGCTGTAGATGTTATTTTATCGCCAGTAACACCTCAAAATCCGCCTAAAATTGGCGATAGTTTAAACAATCCTTTAGCAATGTATTTGTCTGATGCTTATACGGTTGGTTTTAGTTTAGGAGAATTGCCAACACTAACAATACCAAAAGGCACAAATACAGGTTTACAAATTACAGCAGATAAAAAAAATGATGCAGAAGTATTACATTTTGCGAACTTCTTAAACGATATTTTATAATGGAACTAGCGCAATTAAATGATGCTTTAAAAGCACACGATTTAGAATTGATAATTGGTTTAGAAACACACGTTCGTTTAAACACAAAGACAAAATTATTTTGTTCTTGTCCTAATGAAGAAACAGAAATACCAAATACCAATATTTGCTCTGTTTGTACAGGTCAAATGGGTGTTTTACCAGCAATTAATAAAGAGGCTATTACAAAAGCGATTTATTTTGGTAAAGCTGTAAACTCTACATTTTCTAATGAAGTTATTTCTTGGGATAGAAAACATTATGAATATCCAGACAATCCTAAAAATATACAAATAACTCAATTTCATAATCCTGTTATACCAAATGGACAAGTTTCTTGTTTTAGAAACGATGGTTCAGAATTTACAGTAGATTTAACACAAGTGCATATCGAAGAAGATGCTGCAAAATTAATGCACGAAAAGAAAGTTTCTTTGGTAGATTTTAACAAAGCTGGTGTGCCGTTAATAGAAATTGTTACAGAACCTTGTATTAGAAATATAGAAGATGCCTCTACTTACGCGCAATATATTCAAAGAATTGTGCAAAATTTAGGTGTTTCTGAAGCCAACTTAGAAAAAGGAGAGTTTAAATCTGATGTTTCTGTTTCGTTAAGAAAAAAAGGAACGACTGTTTTAAATCCTAGAACCGAGATTAAAAACTTAAATTCTTTTAAGTTTATGGTAGAGGCTTTAAAAGAAGAAATTGAAAAACAACTTAATTATTTTACAGAGAATAAAACGTTTAGACCAGATCAAACCACAGTTTTATGGGATGCAGATTTAAAGCAAACCAAAACAATGCGTAAAAAGGAATTTGAAGCAGATTATCGTTTTATATCAGAACCAGATTTACCTTTTGTAAGTATCAAACAAGTAGTAGAAACTATAAATGTAGATATTAGTTCTTTACCTTTTGCTGTAGAGTCTATTTTGATTAAAGGCGGAGTTTTACCGCAAGATGCTAAGTTTTTTACGGCAGATTCTTTGCGTTCTAAAACATTTGTATCTCTTAATAATGCTATTAAAGATCCTTCTTTTGTTGCTAAAACTTTAGTAAATAATATTGCTGCAGATGAATACGAAAACATTCATGATATAAATGATTTAATAGAAATTTTTAAACTTTTTAAGGAAGATAAAATCACTTCTGTTTTAGTGCATAACGGAATTTCATCTTATTTAAAAGATGCAAGTTTTGATTATAAAACGTATTTTGAAAACAATACAATTTCAGAAGATAAAATTAAAGCTGCTGTTTTAAAAGTAATTTCAGAAAACGAAGCAATTGCAAATGATATTAAAAACGGAAACAAAGGAAAAGCGGGAATTTTAGTTGGTAAAGTAATTGCAATTATTGGTAAGGGAGCTTCAGGAAAAGTAATTCGTGAAGAGATTCTTAACGCTGTTAGCGAAAATTCAGCCCTTAGCAATTCGCCTTTAGCAGTTAGCGAAAAGCTAAAGGTTAAAAGTCAACAGGCAACTGCTAAAAGCGAGGAAGAGTTACAAAAAACTCCTATTATAATTAAAGAAGAATACAGAACACATAAAATATCAGATTTATCAGAAGCATCTATTTCAGAAAATGTAGTTTTATCTGGTTGGGTAGCAAGTGTTAGAGATCACGGTGAGTTAATGTTTATTGATTTACGTGATTCTAGTTATCAAATTTTTCAAGTTCGTTTAAGTAGAGAGACTTTTCCTAATTTAGATGAATTGGTAAAATTAAAACCAGAAACGGTAATTTCTGTTGAAGGTTTAGTTGTAAAAAGAAATGAAGATGATTATAATGCTGGTTTAAGAACTGGTAAGTTAGAGTTAGAAACTGCAACTTTAGAGATTTTAAACTTATCAAAAACGTTGCCTTTTGAAATTAAAAGAGCAGCAAAGAGTAATGAAAAAGTTCGTTTTGAATACAAGTTTTTAGATCATAGAAACGATGAAGTTCGCAAAGCAATAGTAAATAGACATAAAGTAATTAAGTTACTTAGAGATATTTTAGATGAAGAAGAGTTTTTAGAAATTGAAACGCCAATTTTAACGGCAGGTACAGATGAAGGAGCAAGAGAATTTATTGTACCTACTAGAAAACAGGCAGGTTCATTTTATACATTGCCACAGGCACCACAACAATTTAAACAAATGTTAATGGTTGGTGGTTTTGAGAAATATTTTCAAATAGCACGTTGTTTTAGAGATGAAGATTCTCGTGGAGATAGACAACCAGAATTTACGCAATTAGATATAGAAATGGCATACGCAAGTATGCAGCAAATTATCGATTTAAATACTAAGATGTTTAATGAAGTTGTGAGAAAAATTTATGGTAAAAAATGGATTTTACATCCTTTTGAAGTAATAACTTACAAAGATGCGATGGATAAATATGGTTGTGATAGACCAGATTTGCGTTACGGTTTGCAAATGCAAGATATTACCGAAATTGTAAAAGACACAACTTTTCAGGTTTTTAGTAAGCCAATAGAAGAAGGCGGAATTGTAAAATGCATTAAAGTTTCTGCAAAAGAGCAAGGTAATAAGCGTATGTCTAAAGGGCAAATTGAAAATTTAACAGCCATTGCACAACAAAACGGTTTAGGTGGTTTAGCGTATATTATTGTTAATGAAAACGATTTACAATCTCCAATAATTAAGTTTTTAGGAGAAGAAATAGCTGCAAACATAATTAACACTACAAAGGCTAAAGTTGGTGATATTGTATTTTTCTCTGCAGCAGATTATGCTACAGCAAATAAAGCCTTAGACGCTGTTCGTCAAGAAATGGCAAAAATATTAAGATTGATAAATCCGAAGGAGTTAAGACCAGCTTGGGTTGTAGATTTTCCGATGTTTGAAAAAACAGATGAAGGAAGATGGACATTTACACACAATCCTTTCTCGATGCCAGCAATTTACGATTTAGAAAAGCATATGAACGGAGAAAGTGAAGAAATAGGAACAATTATTGCCCAACAATACGATTTAATTTTAAATGGTTATGAAATTGGCGGAGGTTCTGTACGTGCACACAAATCTGAAATTTTAGAAGCAACTTATAAAAATATGGGTTACAATAAAGAAGAAATGATGAAAAGCGTTGGAACAATGTATAAAGCTTTTCAATATGGTGCACCACCACACGGAGGAATTGCTTGGGGTGTTGATCGATTAATGATGATTTTAGAGAAAAAAGCTTCTATTAGAGAAGTGATGGCTTTTCCTAAAACTGGTACATCAGAAGATTTATTATTTAATGCGCCATCAATTTTATCAGATAAAAAGGTAGAAGAAATGAATGTGAAAATTATGAGATAATAAGATTTTAGTTTTTTTAGAATCGTTATTGTATTCATTCATTAATAGTTGCAAAAACATCAAAAAAAATAGTAAAATAATTTTATTTTGTTTAGCTTTTTTTACGTATATTTAAACATAATTAACAGTTTTAAATAAAGCCCGTAAAAATAGTTGTCTATGAAAAAAATAGTAGCATTAATTTTTTTGTTTTTAAGCATACATTCATTTTCTCAAGAAATCATTCGTAAGAATATTAAAGGGAAGATTATTGTTGAAGGAAATGATTTAGAAGGAATAACAATTTTTAATTCTTCAACTAAGAAAGGTGCAGTTTCAAATGAAATAGGTGAGTTTGATTTATTAGTTGGAGAAAACGATAGCATAAAAGTTAGAGCTCTAGAATATCAAGATTTCGATTTTACTATTAATTCAGATATTTTAACATCAAGAAAAGTTACTATTTTTTTGTTAGAAGAAATTAATAAATTAGATGAGATTATAGTTTCTACTAGAAAATTAACCGGTAACTTTCAGACGGATGTAGAGATTACGAATAGGTTTATAGAAAAAAAAGATGTTATTTATTTTGGAGCGAAAAGAAATGCAGAATTAACTACAATAAAGAATGTTGAGGTTGATAAAATGCATTATCCTAAACAAACGCTTGTAGATGGATTGAATATTGTTAACGTTGTAGATCAATTATTAATACCTTTATTTAGATCAGAAGTAAAAAATAAAAAAGAAGCTGGTATACCAGAGGTTCCTGTAAAAGCTGTAAAATATTACTTAGCCTCTAATTTTTTAATAAACAATTTTAATATTCCAGAACATAGGGTAGAAGAATTTGTAAGGTTTGTAGAAGATGATACATTTGATTTTAAACTATTAAATTATGGAAATGAAATAGAATTACTAGAAATCTTAAACCAAAAAAGTAAAACATTCTTAAAAAAAAATAAATAGTAATAAGCTTTAGGTTTTAGAAAAAAAACAAAAACCTAATAAAGGTTGTTTATTTTAAAATTCTATCTTATTTTTGTTGCAAGTATGAAAAATAACACAAACAATACATGGTGGTGGAACTCTCTTATCTAATAAGTGAGAAGAAACCTATATGTATACAACATAATAAAAAAGGCTTATCTCACGATAAGCCTTTTTGCTTTTATTAAGCATCATTTCGAGAAGTCAATGAAACATTTATTTCTCTTTAAACAAACAAATTGTTACCGTAAATTTTACGAGACAATTACATATTATCAATATGAAGAAAATACAATTTAAGACTACTTTTAAGACAAAAATTGCAGATACAATAACACCTGTAGGTTTGTATTTACGTTTTAGAGATACATACGCAAATACACTTTTATTAGAAAGTTCAGATTATCATAGTAAAGAAGAAAGTTTTTCTTTTATAGCTATAGAGCCTGTTGTAACGATTAAAGCAGAGAATCATCATTTAAAATTTTCTCATAAAGGAGAAGAATTGGCTAACAAAGAAATTGGTAGAGATTTTAATGCGATTTTTGAGAATTATAGCAAAGCAATCGATTTAGATTGTCCGGCAGAATTAAAATCATTTAATGGTTTATATGGTTATACAACTTACGACTCTGTACAATATTTCGAAAACATAGATTTAAGTGTTAAAGAAGCGCCATCTGAAATACCATTAATGCAATATAGTTTTTACAGATTTATTATTGCAATCAATCATTTTAATGATGAAATGACATTGATTGAAAATATTGAAGAAGGTTATGAGTCTAGAATAAAAGAAATTCAAACAATTATAGATGCACAAACTTTTAATACACAAAGTTTCGAAATTGTTGGAGATGAAACTTCGAATGTAAAAGGCGAAGAATTTATAGAGTATGTTAAAAAAGCAAAATCTCATTGTAAAAGAGGAGACGTTTTTCAGTTAGTTTTATCACGTCAATTTCAACAAAAATTTAAAGGAGACGAGTTTAATGTGTATAGAGCTTTACGTTCTATCAATCCGTCGCCATATTTATTTTATTTTGATTATGGTTCTTTTAAATTGATGGGATCTTCACCAGAAGCGCAAATTAAAATTTCTGCGGGTAAAGCAACCATTAATCCAATAGCTGGTACGTTTAGAAGAACTGGCGATATGGCAAAAGATATTCAATTAGGTAAAAAATTATCTGCAGATAAAAAGGAAACTGCAGAGCACGTTATGTTGGTAGATTTGGCACGTAACGACTTAAGTAAGCATGCAGATAAAGTAGAAGTAGAGGTTTTTAAAGAAGTACAGTATTTTAGTCACGTTATTCATTTAGTTTCTACAGTTTCTGGGCAATTAAAAGGAAACCCTATAGAAATTGTTGGCGATACTTTTCCGGCAGGAACTTTAAGTGGCGCACCAAAATACAAAGCAATGCAGTTAATAGATACTTATGAGAATCAATCTCGTGGATTTTATGGTGGAGCAGTTGGTATTATAGGTTTAGACGGTTCTGTAAATTTGGCAATTGCAATTCGTAGTTTTGTAAGTAAAAACAATGTGTTGTATTACCAAGCAGGTGCAGGAATCGTAATTCATTCAGATGAAGAAAAAGAGTTACAAGAAGTAAATAACAAATTAGCAGCGTTAAAGAAAGCGTTGTTTTTAGCAGAAAATATATAATTGGCTGTTCGCTTTTTGCCTTTAGCTATTTGCTGAAAGCCAAGAGCCAAGAGCTAAAAGCTTTAATTATGAAAATATTAATATTAGACAATTACGATTCGTTTACCTATAACTTGGTTCACATGGTAGAAAAAATTACAGGAAATTTTCCTGCAGTTTTTAGAAACGATGAAATAAGTATTGCAGATGTTGCAAATTATGATATGATTATGCTATCTCCAGGACCAGGAATTCCTGATGAAGCTGGTATTTTAAAAGAAGTAATTAAAACATATGCTGGTGTAAAACCAATTTTTGGAGTTTGTTTAGGTTTACAAGCAATAACCGAGGTTTTTGGTGGTAAAATTATCAACCTTAATGATGTTTTTCATGGCGTAGCAACAGAAATGAAAGTAACAGATAAAAATGCGACTATTTTTAAAGATGTCTCAGAAACATTTTTAGCAGCACGTTATCATTCTTGGGCAGCAACAGATGAAGGTTTTCCAGAAGAATTAAAAGTAACTGCTAGAGATGAAGATGGCTTAATACAAGCAATTGAACATGCTGTATATCCTATTTCTGCTGTACAATTTCATCCAGAATCTATTTTAACAGATGTTGGCGAGCAGTTGGTTACTAATTTTATCAATGCAAATTCGTAATGAAAGCAATTTTAAACAAATTATACAATCACGAGAGATTGTCTAAATCTGAAGCCAAACAAATTCTGATAGATATTGCATCAGAAAAATATAATGATGCGCATTTGGCTTCATTTATGACGGTTTTTATGATGCGACCAATCACGGTAAACGAATTATCGGGTTTTAGAGATGCATTAAAAGAATTGTCTATTAAAGTAGATTTTTCTGACTTTAATACGATTGATATTGTTGGTACAGGCGGAGACGGAAAAGATACATTTAATATATCTACCTTAACATCGTTTATAGTTGCAGGTACAGGACAAAAAGTAGCAAAACATGGTAATTATTCGGTTTCTTCTCAATCTGGTTCTTCAGATATGTTAGAAAGTTTTGGCTATAATTTTACAAATGATGAAAATGTTTTAAAAGAACATTTAGAAAAAGCAAATATTTGTTTTTTACATGCACCTAAATTTCATCCAGCAATGAAAGCTGTTGGACCAACAAGAAAGGCGTTAAAATTAAAAACGTTTTTTAATATGTTAGGGCCTTTGGTAAATCCGAGTTCACCAAAAAACCACATGTTGGGTACATTTAATTTAGAAGTTGCACGTTTGTATAATTATATTTTACAAGAAGAAAATATCAATTACGGTATTATTCATGCACTAGATGGTTATGATGAAATATCATTAACTAGCGGATTTAAATTGTTTACTAAAAACGGAGAGCAATTAATTAATCCAGAAGATTTAGGTCAGAAAAGAATACAACAATCAGAAATATTTGGAGGGAATTCTGTTGCAGATGCAGCAAAAATCTTTAAAACTATTTTAGAGGGAAACGGAACTGAATCTCAAAACAACGTAGTTTTAACAAACGCAGCATTTGCTTTAACAATTGTTGATGAAACTAAATCATTTGAAACAGCTTTTGAAGAAGCCAAACAATCATTATTTGGTTTAAAAGCAAAACAAACATTAGAAAAATTAATTAGTATTTAGCATTTATATTTTTAATAAAAATAATGGCAAAAAAGAAAAAGAACTTATTTCTAATTGTACCTGGTTTTCTATTTATTGGTTTGGCAATAGGTATTCAGACAAAAGAATTATTTAAGCAAGCAGCTGTTGGGTTAATTGTTGGATTAATTGTTTATTTTTTTCTTAGGTATAGAAATAATTTGAATAAGTAATAAAAGTTTTTTAAATATAATTTAAGTAGTAATTATATTTAGCATAAATTAATAAGAATAATGACAATTTTAGATAAAATAATCGCATTTAAAAAGAAGGAAATTGCTAAGATAAAAGCAGAAATTCCAGTAAAGAAATTAGTAGAAAGTCCTAATTTTGGTAGAACTGTTTTTTCATTAAAAAAATCATTATTAGAAGTTGGTTCTACAGGTATTATTGCAGAGTATAAACGTCAATCTCCGTCAAAAGGAATTATAAACGATAAAGCTACAATTGCAGAGGTTACCAATGGGTATTTAGATGCAAATGTTGCAGCGCAATCTATCTTAACAGATACTTCTTTTTTTGGTGGTACGATGGCAGATTTAATGGAGGCAAGAGTAATCAATCAGCAAAAACCTATTCTTAGAAAAGATTTTATTGTTGATGGTTTTCAAATTGTAGAGGCAAAAGCAATTGGAGCAGATGTAATTCTTTTAATAGCCTCTTGTTTAACTGCAACAGAACTAAAAAACTACGGAAATTTAGCAACAGATTTAGGACTGGAAGTTTTATATGAAGTACATACACAAGAAGATTTAGATAAAATTAACGATTTAGACAATAAAATTATAGGTATTAATAATAGAAATTTAAAGACGTTTGAAGTAGATTTAGATCACTCTATTAAACTTTCTAGTCAAATACCAGATACTTGTTTAAAAGTTTCTGAAAGCGGAATTTCTGATCCAAAAATTATTACAGGATTAAAAGAATTTGGTTTTCAAGGTTTTTTGATTGGAGAAAATTTCATGAAAACAGAAAATCCAGGAGAAGCTTGTCAAGAATTTATCAGTCAAATTAGATAGGTATGAAACTGAAAGTTTGTGGAATGAAGTTTACAGAAAATATTCAGCAGTTGGCTGATGTAAATCCAGATTACATGGGTTTTATTTTCTATGAAAAATCAAAAAGAAATTTTGAAGGTATTATTCCTGAATTTTCTAATTCTATAAAAAAAACTGGTGTTTTTGTAAACGAATATATCGAGATTGTAATTTCTTTGGTAGAAGAATATCGATTAGATGCAGTTCAATTACATGGTGATGAATCCGTAGATTATATTACCGAATTAAAAAAACAATTAGCAGAAAGAAGGCTGTTGTTTATTGATGAAAATAAGCAGATTAAAAAGAAAAAAAATCAGCATTATATTTCAAAAAATGAAGTTGAAATTATAAAAGTTTTCGGAATTAAAGACACTTTTGATTTTGATGTTTTAAAACCATACTTAGACGTTGTAGATTTCTTTTTATTTGATACAAAAGGAAAAGAAAGAGGTGGTAATGGTACAAAATTTGATTGGTCTGTTTTAGAGAAATATCCTTTTGATAAGCCTTTCTTTTTAAGCGGTGGTATTGGTTTAAATGATTTAGAACAAGTACAAATAATAGCAAAGTCTAATTTACCTATTTATGGCTTAGATGTAAATAGTAAATTTGAAATAGAACCAGGATTAAAAAATATTAATGAAGTTAAAAGCTTCAAGAACAAAATATAATATGAAATCAAAGTTTCAACCAGATAAAAACGGATATTTCGGACAGTTTGGAGGTGCATTTATACCAGAATTGTTATATCCTAATGTAAAGGAATTAGAAGATAATTATATTCAAATTATCGAATCTAAAGAGTTTCAAGACGAATATAAATCTTTACTTAAAGATTATGTTGGTAGACCTACGCCTTTGTATTATGCTAAGCGTTTATCAGAAAAATATGCAGCTCATATTTATTTAAAAAGAGAAGATTTAAACCATACGGGTGCTCATAAAGTAAACAATACAATTGGTCAAATTTTAATTGCACAAAAATTAGGTAAAACTAAAATTATTGCAGAAACTGGTGCCGGACAACATGGTGTTGCAACAGCAACAGTCTGTGCTCTAATGGGATTAGATTGTACAGTTTTTATGGGTGAAAAAGATATCGAAAGGCAAGCGCCAAACGTTGCTAGAATGAAAATGTTAGGTGCCAAAGTTGTGGCAGCAACTAGCGGAAGTAAAACGCTAAAAGATGCAACCAATGAAGCAATAAGATATTGGATTCAGAATCCAGAAACATTTTATTTAATTGGATCTGTGGTTGGTCCGCATCCACATCCAGACATGGTTGCACGTTTACAAGCTGTAATTTCTGAAGAAATGAAATGGCAATTAAAAGAAAAAACAGGTAAAGAAAATCCTGATACAATTATTGCTTGTGTTGGTGGTGGTTCTAATGCTGCCGGAGCATTTTACCATTATATGGATGAACACGAAGTAGAATTAATTGCTGTAGAAGCTGCTGGTTTAGGTGTTAATTCTGGTGAAAGTGCCGCCACTTCTCAACTAGGTGAAGTAGGTATTATTCACGGAAGTAAAACTATTTTAATGCAAGATGATTATGGGCAAATTGTAGAGCCATATTCGATTTCTGCAGGTTTAGATTATCCAGGAGTTGGGCCATTACATGCTTATTTATATGAAAGTAAAAGAGCTAAATTTATGAATGCTACAGATGCAGAAGCGTTAGAAGCAGCATATGAATTAACAAAAATTGAAGGAATTATTCCTGCTTTAGAAACGGCACATGCTTTGGCAGTTTTACCAAAAATTGAGTTTAAAGAAAATCAAGTTGTAGTAATTAATTTATCTGGAAGAGGAGATAAAGATTTAGAAACTTATATAAAACATTTAAAAGAATAATGAATTCTAATTTAAAGTTTATAGAAACAGAATTAATGCCCTTAAGAATTAAATTAAGAGAGCACGATTTATATAAAACACTTAGTTCTATAGAAGATATTAAGTTTTTTATGGAAAGCCATGTTTTTGCTGTTTGGGATTTTATGTCGCTTTTAAAAGCTTTACAAATTAATTTAACTTCTGTTTCTTTACCGTGGTTACCAAAAAAGAACACAAATCTTGTTCGTTTTATAAATGAAATTACATTAGCAGAAGAGAGCGATGTAAATAAAGATGGCGTTTTCAAAAGTCATTTTGAAATGTATGTTGATGCAATGAAAGAGTTTAGAGTAGATACTTCTAATATAAAAACATTCTTACAAAGTATTCAAGAAGGTACTACTGTAAAAAAATCCTTAGAACTAGTCTCTGTATCAGATGCTGTAAAAGAGTTTGTAAATTTTACTTTTGATATTATCAACTCTAAAGAAACACATAAAATTGCTGCAGCTTTTACTTATGGAAGAGAAGATATTATACCAGATATGTTCTTAAAAATAGTAGAAGAAACTTCTTCAAAAGAAAATATTACTTTTGATAATTTTACATATTACTTAGAAAGACATATAGAGTTAGATGGTGATGAACACGGACCGTTGTCTTTGCAAATGATAGAAGAATTATGTGGAGACGATAACACAAAATGGCAAGATGTTTTAGATGTTGCAAAAAGAGCTTTACAGGTAAGAATTAATTTATGGACGGCAGTGAAGCAAAAATTAGAAAGTAAAAAAGAACCAATTTTAGCATGAAAAATTTAGAAAGTATTTTAGAAGAAAAAGATAATTTATTATCTATTTATTTTACATGTGGTTATCCGAAATTAGATGATACGACGCAGGTAATTTCAGAATTAGAAAAAAGTGGTGTAGATTTTATTGAGGTGGGTTTGCCTTATTCAGATCCGCTTGCAGACGGGCCAACGATTCAAGATAGTAGCCAGAAAGCTTTAGCAAATGGTGTGAATTTAGACATTGTTTTTGATCAATTAATGTCTATTAAAGATTCAAACAAAACTCCATTGGTTTTAATGGGATATTTGAATCAGATGCTAAAATATGGTGAAGATAAATTTTGTCAGAAAGTTATAGATTGTGGCATTAATACGGTTATTTTACCAGATTTACCTATGGTAGAATTCGAAAATCATTACAAAGATTTATTTGATAAATATGGAATTACAAACGTATTTTTAATAACTCCTCACACATCAGAAGAAAGAATTCATAAAATAGATAATTACACAAAGTCTTTTATTTATGTAGTTGCTTCTGCTTCTATTACGGGAGCAAAAGGAGAGATTTCTAATAATCAAATAGCTTATTTCGAAAGAATAAAAAATATGAATTTGAAAAGTAAGCTTATTGTAGGTTTTGGTATTTCTGATAAACAAACATTTAATACGGCTTGTAATTATGCAAACGGTGCTATTATAGGTTCTGCATTTATTAAAAACTTGGGTGCTAATGGTGTCTCAGGAATTAAGGATTTTATATCACCAATTATATCATAAAAAAAAGCGAAACTTTTAAGTTTCGCTTTTTTTTTAATTTACACTTATCAATTTAATATCAAAAACTAAAACAGCACCACCAGGTATTCCTGGTCTACCATTTAAACCGTAACCTAAATTATACGGTACAAGTAATTTTCCTTCTCCGCCTTCTTTAAAATACGTAATTCCTTCTGTCCATCCTAGAATTACTTGATTCAAACCAAAAGAGATACCTTCAGAACTACTTTCATCAAAAGTTTCACCATCTAAAAAATATCCTTTGTAAGCCACGGTAACATTAGAACTATTAGTTGGTCTAGCACCAGAGCCTTCTTTAGATATAACGTAATACAAACCAGTATTACTTCTATTTGCATTTAAATCATTAGCTTCAATATATTTAATAATGTCTTCTTCTGTTTGCGGTTTAAAATTAACTTCGTCACTTACACAAGAAAAAAGTGAACATATTGTTACAAAAAGAACTAAGTATTTTTTCATTTTTATGATATAATTTTAAACAAATATAAGTTGAATTATTTAGATACTTTAAAATCTGAAGCAAGTATAATTTGGTGATACTTATCCAATCATTTAGAACTTACAAAAGTGTATATATTTCTGTATTAATATTTTAAATTGTGTGAGATTCGTTAAATAAAACTTAAAAAAGTCTTAAACAATTTTCAAATTATCAGAATCGTTACTAATAAAGGCTAACTTAGGTGTTTTAAATTCAAATAATATGACTAAAAAAACGATTCTAATTATTGCATTTCTATGTAATTTAACTCTTTTAAGCGCACAAAACACGTTAATAAGAACCCCAACAATTAGTCCTGATGCATCTAAAATGGCATTTGGTTATCATGGTGATATTTGGGTGTTAGACTTAAATACAAATCAAAAAAACAGATTAACCATAAATCAGGCTTACGAAAGTAATCCTATTTGGAATTTTAAAAGCAATGAAATTGTTTTTATGTCGAATAGAAAAGGAAGTCGAAATATTTTTAAAACGGATTTAAATGGAGGTATACCAAATCAATTAACTTTTTATCCAACTACAGACACACCAAGTCAATGGCAAGAAAATGGTGATATTATTTTTTCTAGTAATAGGATTTTTAAAGGCACAGAAAGAGAATCATCTATCTATAAAATTAACGAAAAAGGAGAAACACCAACTCGTTTTATGACTGCTTTAGGAAGTCAGGCTTCTGTTTCACCAAACGGAAAATTGGTAGCTTTTGTAAAAGGAACATGTAGGATTTCTAGAGAAGATTATAATGGTCCTGCGCAAAGAGATGTTTGGATTTATAATATTAAAACGAAAGGATATCATCAAATTACAACTAGTAAAAAGAACGATCATACACCACTTTGGGACGCAAATAACAACTTATATTACATAAGTGCGCAAAGTGGTAGATACAATATTTACAAAACGACTTTAAATGAAAATGGAAGTAAATTAGGAGTTGAAAATCAACTAACAAATTTAAAAGTTGATGGAGTTTTATCTTTTTCTGTTAGCAACAATGGTACAATTATTTACAATAGCGGAATTGAAGTTTTTAAAATGTTGAATGGAAAAACAACAAAAATCAATTTAAATTTAGCTACAGATAATCGATTTAATTTAGAAGAAACTAAAACAGTTACAGACGGAATTAGAGATTTAAGTGTTTCTCCAAACGGAAAGTTAATCGCTTTGAGTATTAACGGAGAAATCTTTGTGAAAGAAAATAATAAGGATAAAACTAAAACGAATAATGTAAGCAATCATCCTTATAAAGATGACAATCCTTTTTGGATAGATAATAATACTTTAGGATTTTTATCAGATAGAAGTGGTCAAAATGAATTATATAAAGTTGTTTCTACGGATGAAAATGTGAATTTACACCGAAGTTTAAAGACCAAAGTAACACAACTTACAAATAGTAAAATTGATGTTTTTGAACCAATTTTATCTCCTAATAGAAAGAAATTGGCATATAGAATTGGTAGAGGTCAATTGGTTATTGCAGATGTAATTAACGGCAAATTAAGTAAGCCAAAAAGTTATTCTGATACTTGGGCAGCTGCAAATAGTGTTGCATGGAGTCCGGATAGTAAATTCATTTCTTATTCTCAATCAGATTTAAATTTTGATAGCGAAATTTATATTCAATCTGTCGAAAATCCTTCGAATAAGATGAATGTTTCTATGCATCCAAGGTCAGATTCTAATCCTGTTTGGAGTCCTGACGGTAAAAAACTTTCATTTGTTTCTAATAGAGCAGGAGATAGAGGCGGTATCAATTATGATACTTGGATGGTTTGGTTGCAAAAATCAGACTGGGAAAAAACAAAATCTGATTATAAAGAAGGAGACTATTATCAACCAAAAACAGAAAAAAAGAAAGACAAAAAAGAAGTTGTTGTAAAAATAGACGAAGATAAAATTTACGACAGATTGGTTCAGTTAACTAGTTGGGCAGGTAATGAATACGGAGCAATCTTTAGTGCAGACAGTAAAAGTATTTATATTTCTGCTACAAACCCAGCAACTAGAAAAAATGGTTATTATAAAGTTGATTTATTAGGAGGAACACCTAAAGAAATTAAAGGAGTTACTTACCTTGGCGGTAATAGCTTAAACAAAGAAACATTATACTATTCATCTAGAGGAAAGTTAAAATCTTTAAACTTAAAGACAGATAAAGTTTCTTCTTTTTTACATGCTGCAACTTATACAGTTGATAATTATAAATTAAATGAACAAGTTTTTTATGAAGGTGTAAGAGCAATAACCGCTGGATTTTATGATCCTCAATATCATGGTTATAATTGGGATAAAATAGTCAAAAGATACACACCTTGGGTTTTATCTGCAGCCACAAAACAAGATTATACTTTTATGTATAATAATATGTTAGGGCAGTTAAATGCAAGCCATATGGGTTATAGAGGTAGTTCGCCAGAAGAAGTTTCTAGTGATAGAGTTGGCCTTTTAGGTTTGGCAGTTTCTAATGTTAATAATGGTGTTAAAATCGATTATATTTTACCAAATTCAGCCGCTACAAAGACGAATGTTTCTTTAAATATAGGTGATGTAATTACTGCTGTAAATGGAAAGAAAATTAATAAAAACACTAACTTTTACAGTGTTTTAAGAAATACTTCTGGTAATGAAATTCTTTTAACTTTAGCTGATAAAAAAGAAGTTGTTGTAAGAACAGAATCTACAAGAACCATAAGTGGTTTGCGTTATGAAGAATGGATAAATTCTCGTAAAAAATTAGTAGAAAAATATTCTAATGGACAATTAGGATATATTCATATACAAGGAATGAATTTACCAAGTTTTGAACGTTTTGAACGAGAATTAAAAGCTAGTGGTTATGGTAAAAAAGGGATTGTTATTGATGTGAGAAATAATGGTGGTGGTTGGACCACAGATCGTTTGTTAGCAGTGTTAACATATCAGCAACATGCATATACAGTGCCACGAGATGCTACAGGTAATCTACAGAAGAACAATTTAAAATACAAAGAAAATTATCCTTTTAATGAGAGAGCAGTTTTATCTGTAAATACGAAACCTTTAGTTGCTTTGTCTAATCAAAGTAGCTATTCTAATGCAGAGATTTTTGCACACGCATTTAAGAGTTTAAAATTAGGTAAATTAGTAGGGCAACCAACTTTTGGAGCTGTAATATCTACCGGTAGTCATCGTTTGCAAGATGGTGCTATACGAATGCCGTATAGAGCTTGGTATGTAAAAGAATCTGGTTTAAATATGGAACACGGTCCTGCAGTGCCAGATGTTTTAGTAGAAAACAAACCTGGTTGGAAAGCAAGAAATGAAGATGATCAATTAAAAAAAGCTGTAGAGGTTTTATTACAAGATCTTAAATAGTATATAAAAAAAAGGGTTGATGAAATGTATTACTTCATCAACCCTTTTTTTATTTCTCTAGTTTTATTTATTCAGAATATACTTTTTCACCATTTAAATAGGTTGCTAAAACTTTTGTTTTAGGAATTTTTTCTTCTTCAATTTGCATAATATCTTGATTTAAAATTACAAAATCAGCAAATTTACCTACTTCAATAGAACCTTTTTCTTCTTCTTCGAAATTAGAGTATGCAGCCCAAATAGTCATACCTTTTAGAGTTTCTTCTCTTGTTAATGCATTTTCCATTTGAAAACCTTCTTCAGGATAATTTTCTAAATCTTTTCTTATAGTAGCAGCATAAAAGGTTAAAAACGGATTTACTTGTTCTACCGGAAAATCTGTACCTAAAGTAATTTTACCGTATTTATTTAGTAGATCTTTAAAAGCGTAAGCTCCTTTCATTCTTTTTTCTCCGATTCTATCTTCTGCCCAATACATATCAGAAGTTGCATGTGTTGGTTGCACAGACGGAATTATATTTTCAAAATAAGAGAAATCATCTTCAGAAATTATTTGCGCATGTTCAATTCTCCAACGTCTATTTTTAGCATCTTTTAATACTTCTTTATAGGTTTTAAGCATCCAAGTATTGGCAGAATCACCAATTGCATGTGTGTTCATTTGATAATCTGAAGCAGCAATTTGTTTTGCTATTTCTTGATATCTTTCAGGTGAATAAATTAAAGCTCCAAAATGATTTTCTCTATCAGAATAAGATGTTCTCATAGCTGCTCCTCTAGAGCCTAAAGCACCGTCACCATACACTTTAAACGAACGAACGTTTAATTTTTCTGTTTTAATAATTCCTTTATTTATATAATAATCTATTTGCTCTTGCTTGTCGCCAGATACCATTGCATAAACACGCATTTTAAGCGTATTTTCTTTTTGAAGACTGTCTATTAACTCGATAGTGCTTCTGTCTAAACCAGCGTCATCAACAGTAGTTAAACCATATGAAAAAGATATTTTTTGAGCATCTAATAAACCTTGTGTTGCTTCTTCTAATGATGTTGATGGGAATTTAATAAAATCCATAGCTGCGTCAATTAAAACCCCTGTCATTTTACCATCTTTTATTATAATTTCTCCACCAGAAACTTTTGTGTCTTTTGTAATACCTGCTAAATCGATGGCCGCTTGGTTTACTAACAATGCATGACCATCAACTCTGCCGACTGCAACAGGTGTTTCTGGAAATAAAGCATCTAATTTTTCTTTTGTAGGAAACTCTTTTATATCCCAATCGTTTTGATCCCAACCACGACCAGTAATAAAACTTGTATTTTTTTCTTTCTGAAAAGCAACAATTTTCTCTAAAACTTCGTCATAACTTTTTGTGCCTTCTAAAGAAACTTTTTGTTGTTGTAAACCCATTCTAAAAAAATGACAATGTGCATCAATTAAACCAGGAACAATTGTTTGGTTCTGTGCATCAACTATGTTTTTAGATTCGTATTTACCTTTAATTTCGTCGTTATTACCAACGGCAACAAACAAACCGCCTTTAATAGCAAAAGCTTCTGCTTTATTAAAGTCGTTATTTACAGTATAAGTGTTAGAATTTAAAACAATTAAATCTACTTGCTCTTTTTTACAAGAGAAAATTGAAATTAGGGTTAAAATTAAGATTAAATTTTTATTCATTTTTTAATAATATATATAGATTAAATAGATGCAATACATTAATAGAAATTGTAGCGGAATTCTAACATATGCAATTTTTTTTGATCCTATGGCAGGTCTAATTTTGGTGGCATCCCAAATATGAATTGGTAAAAAGATTACCAATAGTATAAAAATTCCTACAGATGCATTTTTTACACTAGTAGTAAAAAATAAACCTAAGCCAAGAAAAAACTCTAAGGCACCAAAAACATAATTTATTAATAATTTTGGTAGAAATTCAGGTATAAAATGTTTGAAAATTTTGGGTTTTATAATATGCATTATTCCTGCAAAGCAAAATAAAATTCCGAAGAAAATTCTTAAAATAAGTACAGTCGTTTCCATTATTATGGTTTCACAATTTGATTGTTGTACAAGTACTTGTCCATAAGGTAAACAATACTAGCCATAGATGCGCTACCTAGTTCTAGTTCTCTTTTATTTACTTTATCAAACGTGTCTCTACTTGTATGGTGATAATCAAAGTAACGCTGGCTATCTGGTCTGTAACCAACTAAAGTAACGTTTTCTGCTTGAAGCGGTGCAATATCTGCACCAGAACCACCTTTGTCTAAATCATGTAATCCGTAAGGAGATAGTAATTTTTTCCAGCTTTGTAGCAATGCTGTATTCGAGTTGTTTGCTTGAATAGAAAAACCTCTAGGTGTATGACCGCCCGCATCAGACTCTAAACCACCAATATGTTTTTCTTTATTCAATTTAGCTAGTTCTGCATATTTTTTTGCACCACGTGTTCCGTTTTCTTCATTCATATAAAACACAATTCGTATTGTGTTTTTTGGTTTGATGTTGTTTTTCTTAAATAAATAAGCAACCTCTAGAGATTGTACAATTCCGGTTCCATCATCATGAGCACCTTCACCTAAGTCCCAAGAATCTAAATGACCACCAACAACAAAAATATTTTCTGGTGTTTCTGTTCCTTTAATTTCTCCGACTACATTAAAAGAAGGAGCGTCTGGTAAGGTTTTACAACTTTGCTTAAAGTAGAATTTTAAATTTGGATTTGTTTGTAAATCTTTACTTAGAATATTTGCAGCTTTGCTACTAATTGCAGCAGCCGGAATATGTTTTTCTTTTGGTAAATCATTATACGTCATTGTTCCTGTATGCGGATAATCATCTACAGAATTTGTCATAGAACGAACAATAACACCTTTTGCACCAAATTTACCACATACTGCAGCACCTTGTACTCTTTGATCTACGCAACCGCCATAAGCGCCAAATGTGTTTATTAAAGTATTATCAAAAGGTCTGTTAAAAAATACAATTTTACCTTTCATTTTATCTCCTAATTTTTCTGCTTCCTCTAAAGATTTTACTTCTAAAACTTCTGCTAACACGCCAGTTTTAGGAGTCGCAACAGAAAAACCTAATGCACAAATAGCAACATTTTTTTGAACTCCGTTAGTTGTATAAGTGGCAATTTCTTTTTCTCCTCTAACCCAATGTGGTACCATTACGGGTTGCAACCAAACCGAATCTAAACCTACTTCTTTCATTAGTTTTTCTCCCCAAATTACTGCTTGTGCAGCTTCTTTAGAACCAGATAATCTACCACCAATATTTTGCGTTAAATCTCTTAACCATTCATAAGATTTACCTTGGGTTAATGCGCTATTAAAAAGTGTTTTTATTTTAGTAGAATCTATTTTTTCTTCTGATGAGAGTCCGTTATTAATTTGTTTTTCTTGCTTATTATTACAAGAAATAATTAATAAAGATAATGTAAGTAGAAATAATGTTTTTTTCATGTTTGTAGAATAATTTTAGAATTGTTAAAGCTACAAAAATGAATTGACAAAATTATTTTTTTATAATTTGATGCTGTTTATTTATATTATTGAATTTAATGTTTTAAAAATCAAACTTATAGGTGAAACCGGCTAAGGCTTGAAACCCTTGTGTATTAAAATTTGCAAATCTTTGATAATTAGTATTTAGTACATTATTTAATTTAAGAAAAGCAGAGAATTTATCGTTAAAATGATAACCACCATCTAAATTTACATCAATAAAAGAATTTAAAGTTTGAATACCACTTAGACTAGAATGAAATTCTGCGTTGTATAAAGCATCCATTCTTTCATCAACATAAAATATATTTGCGGTCGCATACCATTTTGTTTTTTTATATTTTGCTAAAAAAGCACCTTGTAAGCTTGGTAAATTCCAACTTTCTAAAGCATTTAATGTTGTATAGTTTTTTGCTTCTACTTGAGTAGAGAAAGTAAGGTTTTTGTTAAAAAGATATTCAAATTCGGCAAAAATAGTATTGGATTTAACATCATCATAAAAAATGCTGAAAGAATTACCGTATTCATAACCTTTCAATTCTTCGCCGTTAAACGTGGTACTATTTCCGTTAGATTTTGTATTGTTTCTTAAAAAAAGAGGTTTATCTTCTTCTTTAACAACACTAGCTTTAATATTGTAGCTAATACTTTTAGTTAAATTTCCTTTTAAACCTAAAAAAATATTCGAAGATTCTGCTGTTTGAGTAATAAATAAACTTGGAGAAACATAAGGGTTTACTTCTGTGAACTTTTTATAAGTGTTGGTTTCTAAATTACCTGTTAAACCTGTATAAATATTTACATATTGTTTATATATTGGGGTTTGTAAAAACAAATCTGGAAACATAAAAAAGTTTGTAATATCATTTTCTGTATCAACAGAAACAAATGTTCTTAAACTAGCTTTTAAAAGTAAATTCCCAAATTCATGTTTATACTCTGGAATTAATTTTGCCGTAATTATATTGTAATTTATTCCATTAGAATTGTTATAGTTTTCAGTAAAATTACCGTTTAAAACTTCTACGCCCGCATCAAAAGAAATCGTATTTAAATTGTAATTTATAAAGTCTAACGGAAAATCTAATTTTGTATTAAAACTTGCATAAATTTCTGAGCTATTGTATTTATCAGTAAAATATGAAGCTGTAATATTACCATAATCGATATAAGAATCATGAAACTTAAAATGGCCCGTAGTTTTAAAGTATGTGTAATTTTGATCTTCTTCTATACCATTAATAACTGCTTCACTATAAAGAATATCTGTAGGTAAACCATACCAATTATAATGGTTTCTTTCGACTTCTAAACCAACTTTCCAATCGAAATATCTTTCTTCTTTTTTAAAATATGCCGAAGATTTAAAATTTAAAAATGTACTATTTAATTTAGTGTCTTTAATGTTTTCTTCTGATGAATTAAATGTAGCATGTACACCATATTCATCATTAAATCTTGTGTTGTGATAAATAAATAACTCTGCATACGGACTTATGTAATTCCCAATTCCGGCTGCAAAATAATTGTTATAAACTCTTTCTTTAACACCAACATTAATACCTTTTACAACACCCGTTTTAGGAATAAAAGTAGAGGCAACAGGTGCAGAAAATATAGAATATTTCAATTTTTTCTTATCACTTTTTTTAAGTAATTGAATTGTAGGGTTGTTTTTAATTTTTTTTACATCAGCAATTTTAGGGTTGTATTTTGTAACAACATTTACAACCTCTGTTTCTACTACAGTATCTTTCTTTTTCTCTTGCGAATTAGCAGAGAAAACAACCAATAAAACTATAATTAATAAAAAGCCTTTTCTCATTAGTTCTTCTTTTCTGGTGTTACTGAATTATTTGTTTTGGCTTCGTTTTCTCTTATTGTATTTAATTCTAATTCTGCATCTTTAACAATATCATCAAACTGTTTAAAGTTTTTAATTACATTTTCTAAAACAAACGTTGCTTGATAAACATCATTTAATCCGTAATAATTTTTACCCATTATTACATAACTTTTTACAGCCCAGTATTTGTAATTTGCATATTTGGCAATTAACTTTTGTACTACTTTATTAGATTCTTTAAATAGTTTTTGTTGATTTTTAAAGTAAGCATTGTAAAAAAGAGCTTCTGCTTTTATCTCGCCAATAGCTGTAGCTTCTATCTCTTTATAATATTTTTCTGCAGTTATAAAATCGTTACTTTTAAATGAAGATCTTGCAATTATTTTTTTTGCATCATTGCTAATAGTTGCATCAAGTTTGTCTTTTTGCAAGATTTTTTTAGCATACTCTGTTGCAAAATCATAGGCTTCTGTTTCATAATATCCTTTCATTAAATTACTCTGTGCATAAATAATGTTTTCTGTAACATAAGCTTCTTCTTCTAATCGATCTAGAAGAGGTAATGCGGTGTTAAAATCGTCTTGATTTAAATAAATTTGAGATAATTTATTTAGTGAATCTTCTGTAAAATCAGATGTGTCTTCGTTAATAACAAATTCGAAATAAGGAATTGATTTTTTATATTCTTTTACTTGAAATAATACATCTGCTAAATAATAATTTGCTTTTATTTTATGAGTTCCTTTAGGGAATTTTCTAATGTAATTCTGAAGACTATTTATAATATCTTCTCCTTTTTTAGATTCTAAATATTTTTTTTCGGCAACGGCAAAAGTAGTATTGTCTAATTCTGAATTTGTAATATTTATAAATTTTAATGTAGCAACCCAATTTACATAATCTTCTAAATTTCCTTCTTCAATATACACATTTCTTGCGTTTGCAACGGCTTCTAAGGCATCTGGTGAATTTGGAAATTTTGCAGCAACATCTTTATATTTCATTAAAGATTGCATGTTAGAATTGTCGTTAAAATACAATAAACCTTGTCGCAGTAAAGCTCTAGAAACAAAGGTGCTTTTCGGGTGTTTTTCAATCAAACGGTCATAAGCAATATGAGCATTTTTATGATCCTTTATTTTAGAGTATGTGTTTCCTAATTGGTATAAAGCATCGTCCTTTAAATTAGAAACTTGGTAGTTATTTATTACATTTTTTAAAGCTGTAATTTTTTCTTCATTTTTATCTATAAAACCATAACTCATACCTATTTGAAACTGCGCATAATCTGCACCAAGACCAAAATTATCAGTAACATTTTTATATGTAGAAATTGCTTTTGTGTAATTTGTAGTGGCAAAGTAACTGTCTGCTAATCTAATTAAAGCATCGTATTTTAAATTGTCTGAAATGCTATCCTTTTTAAGAAAATTTTTAAAATAATTACCAGCATTTTCATATTGTTTTAGTTTAAAATAACTGTAACCAATATTATAATTTAATCTAGAAAATTCATTGATGTTTACTGATTTTGAAGCGTTATTAATAGCTATAAATTTAGACAATGCATCTTTGTAGTTTTCTAAAAGATATAAGCTTTCTGCTTCCCAATATTTAGCTCTCTGATTAATTTGGTTAATTTTAGATTTCTTTGCTTCTATGAAAAACGGAACAGATTCGGATAACTTATTTTCGTTGAACAATTGAATTCCTCTATATAAAGAGACCTCATATGTTAGCGCAATATTTTCTTCGGATTTTTTTTCTGATAAAAACGCCAAAGCACCTTTGTAATCTTGCTGGTTTAAGAAAGAAGAAACTACTAATTCGTTAATTTCTTGATACGCTTTAGATTTCGGATATTCTTTTAAATAATTTTGTAAAACTTGTGCTACGGGCTCAAAAGGGTTTCCCTCTTCGTAGCTAAGTTTTGCATAATTTAAAGCCGCATCTTGTTTTATGTTTTTGTCAAAATTCATTAAAGAAGCCGATTTAAATGCGTTTAAAGCAGCACTTTTATTCTCTAATTTCATGTAACATTCACCTAAATGATAATATGCATTTTGAGAAACTGAATTTTTTTGATCGATAATTTTATTAAAGCTGTTTACAGCATTTTCAAAATCGTTTTGTTTGTAATACGCATATCCTAATTGGTAAAAATCGGTGTTATTCCATTTTCCTTTTGTGCCTTTGTAGGCTTTTAAATAAGGAATAGATTCTGCATATTTATTTAAATTAAAATAACTTTCTCCAATAATTTTAGCAACATCAGATTTTAATTTTCTTTCTATTGTTGGGTATAACTCTAAACCAACTTTAATACATCGTTTAAATTTACCTGCTTTAAAACTAATATCTAATAAATAATAAGTAATTTCTGCTCTGTAAGATTCGTCGTCTGCAATTTCTTTTAAGGTAGATTCTGCAATACCGTAATCTTCTAATTTATAAGAAATAAATCCGAAGTAATATCTCGAATCATTACCATATTTAGCATCATTAATTAAAGGTAAAAATCTTGCTTTGGCTAATTGTAAATTATTTGTAGCTAAAAAGCAATAACCCATTTTAAAATTAAGTTCTTTTCTGTTTTCTTTAGAAAGATTATCTAAGTTTACTTTCTGAAACCATTTTAAAGCATAAGCTGCTTTTTTATTCGCAAAATAGTAGTTTGCTACATTGTAAAAAGCAATATTTTTTTTATTACTGTTTGGGTTTTCTTCTACAAAAGTTAATACTTTTTTATCTGCGTCTGCTCTATTTAATTTTATTGCAGACATTGCTTCGTAGTAATTTGCATCAGATTTTAAGTTAGAACCAACACTTGCGTCTTCTGCAACTTTACTAAAAGTTTTAAAAGCAGCAGCGTAAGCTTTAGAATTGTATAATTTTAATGCATTATTATACGTTGTTAAATTTGTTGCATCTGCAATTGTTTGTTGCGAAAAACAATGAATACTGCATAAAAAGATGCAAAAAGAAAGAATCAGTTTTGTTAAAAAACGATATTTCATAGAGTTATATTTATTCTCAAAATGTATAACGAATAATTTTTTACTTTGTTGGATTGGGGAAGAAATATTATTTTATTCAAAATCAAAAATAAGAATTGTTGTCAATTCATAGTTAAAAAATCAATAGAAACTTTTAAGTTTGTAGAAACTACTTATTCCTATGAAAAATCATGTTTTACAATTAGAAAATGCAGAAATTTACCAAAGAGATAATTTAGTGCTTTCTAAAGTTAATTTAACCATTAATAAAGGCGATTTCTATTATTTAATAGGAAAAACGGGTAGTGGTAAAAGTAGCTTAATGAAAACTTTGTACGGCGATTTGCAATTGCAAAAAGGTACAGGAAACATTGTAGATTTTGATTTAAAAACGTTAAAAGAGAAACAAATTCCGTTTTTAAGAAGAAAAATAGGAATTGTTTTTCAGGATTTTAAACTTTTAAATGATAGAAATGTTTTTGACAATCTGCAGTTTGTGCTAAAAGCAACAGGTTGGAAAGACAAAGAACAGATGAAAGAAAAGATTCATGAAGTTTTAGATAAAGTTGGTTTAAAATCTAAATATTTTAAAAAACCTTACGAACTTTCTGGCGGAGAACAACAAAGAGTTGCCATTGCAAGAGCTCTTTTAAATGATCCGGAATTAATTTTAGCAGACGAGCCAACAGGAAATTTAGATCCTAAAACTTCTATGGAAGTAATGGAGCTTTTAAACGAAATACATAAAAGTGGTAAAACAATTTTAATGGCAACTCACGATTACCAATTAATTGTAAAGTTTAAACAAAAAACTTTAAAATGTGAAGGTGGTGAGTTGTTTGAAGTTGCTCAACAAGCAAGTGCTTAATGCTATCTGTATTAATACCAACATATAATTACAATGCATTTTTATTAGTTAAAAATATTCAGAAACAATTAGTTTTAGAAAAAATACCTTTCGAAATTATTTGTTTTGATGATGGATCTAACTCTTCTTTTAATGTAAATAATGAAGCAATAAACACACTTTCTAACGCAACTTTTATCGCTTTTAAGAAGAATGTTGGTAGAAGTGCAATACGTAATTTGTTAGCTGAAAAAGCCACATTTAATTGGTTACTTTTTTTAGATGCAGATGTTTTACCGGTAAGCGCTAACTTTATTAAAAATTATATAAAGTATTTTAATTCTGATAAAATTGTTTTTTGTGGCGGAATTGAATATCAAGATTCATCCGAAAATCAAAAGTATTTAAGATACAAATACGGAAAAAAAAATGAAGAAATTTCTTTAAATAAAAGAATAAAAAATCCTTCAAAATATTTTTTTACCTCTAATTTTTTAATTCAGAAAGCAGTTTTTTCAATAATTAAATTCGAAGAAAAATTAGTTGATTATGGTAGAGAAGATTTGCTTTTTTCTATGGATTTGATAAAAGAAGGTTACAAAATAGAACAAATAGCAAACGAGGTTTATCATTTGGGTATTGATGACAATGCACTTTTTATTAAAAAGACAAAAAAGGCAATGAAAAATTTAATTTTCTTAGAAAAAAGTAATTTGATTGATGCTGATAGTTTGCAACTATTAAAGCTAATCAATAAAATTTCTAAATTTAAGTTATTAAAAGCAGTTGCTTTTTTACAACCTGTTTTCGAGAATTTGGCAAAGAACAAATCATCAGTATTTTTTTTAAATTGCATGAAAGTAAGTTGCCTCTGTAAACTAAAATTAAAGCATGAATAGAACCGAAATTGCTAATTTAATTTTAACGAATTTAAATGAAAATAAAGATGCTTTAAAAAAGCAATTCTTATCATCAAAAGATGAAATAGGTTATTTTTATCTAGATAATTTGTTACCAGAAACTGTGGCTTTAGAAATCTATCAGAATTTTCCAGACACAAAAGAAGCTGTTAAGAAAAAAAACTTAAGAGAGTTTAAATTTACTGCATACCAAATGAATAAATATGATGTTCTTTTAGAGGAAATTGTTTATTCTTTTCAAGATAAAAGAGTTGTAAAGTTAGTTGGTAAAATTTGTGAATTAAAAGATATAGAAGGTGATGAGAATCTGTATGCAGGAGGTTTGTCTTTAATGGAGAAAGACAATTTTTTGAATCCGCATTTAGATAATTCACATGACAAGGATAGAAATAAATGGCGCGTTTTAAACTTGCTTTATTATGTTTCACCCAATTGGAAACTTGAAAATGGCGGTAATTTAGAGTTATGGCCAAAAGGTTTAAAAGAGCCACAAATAACTATAGTAAGCAAGTTTAATAGATTAGTTGTAATGTCTACGCACAATAATTCTTGGCATTCTGTAAGTAAAATTTTAAAGGATGATGTTAGAAATTGTGTTTCTAATTATTATTTTTCGAATGCTCCTTTTTTAGTCTCAGATACTTTTCATGTGACTACTTTTAGAGGAAGATCGTCAGAAAAAATTAAAGATATTTTATTGCGAATAGACAATGGCTTTAGAGGAAGTTTGCGAAAAATATTTAAGAAAGGATTTCGAGAGAATCCACATCAATATAAGAAGTAGTTATTGTAAGTTTTCAAAGATTTTTAATAAATCAGTTTCTTGTTTTTCCCAAATTAATTCTCTTTTTGCAACTTTTAAAGATTCAGAATAACTTTTTGCAAACATTTGATTAATTTGTGCTGCAATAATTGCTGGCTTTCTATTTTTTAGAACTTCACCAACATTATATTTTGTAATTACAGCTTTCATTTCTGGCAAATCGGCAGTCAAAACAGGTACGTTTGCTTGAATATAATCGAATATTTTATTAGGTAATGCATATCTATAATTTAGCCCTAAATCTTCTTCAATACTAATACCTAAATCTGCTAACGGAGTTAATTTAGCTAATTCTTCGGGAGTTTTTCTACCTAATAAAAATACTTTTTTTTCTAATTTTTCTGATGCTACTTTTAATTTTAAATTCAGAAATTCATCACCGCCGCCAATAATAACAAAGCAACAATTATCTATAAGTTTTACTGTCTCAATCATTAAATTTAATCCTCTACCAAGGTTTGTTGCGCCTTGATATAAGATGATTTTCTGATTTTTTGTATCAAAATTGAAATTCCTTTTTTTTAATTCTTTTTGAAAAGGTAAGTTTTTGATGGTTTTAAAATTAGATTGATATTTATTTTTATAATGTTTAGCGATGCTATCACAAACGGTATAATTATTTTTTAATTTCGGAATAATTAGATCTTCCAAAATCATCCAAAAACTTTTAACTTTTGGTCTATTAACTAATTCTGGTATTTCAGAAAAGAGTTCGTGACTATCAAAAACTAATTTTTTATTTTGAAGTTTACTTACAAGAAAGTTTGGCAATAATGTATCTAAATCATTTGCTAATAAAATATCTTTTTTATGAAATAATAAGTAAATAAATAGCCGAAGATTAAATTCGGCAAAAAATAGGAAGCCGTTATTAAAAAGCAGTTTAAATCTTTTGGTTGTATAATTTCTAGAAATATTTTTACTGTTTTTTAGTTTTCGACCAATTAATATTACTTCGTAATTATTGTTCGTTAACGTTTTACAAACCTTAGCAACTCTTTGGTCTGTAGATAAATCATTAGTAACAGAGATAAATACTCTTTTCAAAATTATTAGAATTTCTTGCAAGATAAATTAAAAACAAATCAATTTAAATAATCAATTTACATTTTTACTTATAATATTGATTAACTGTAATTTGTTGTGAAAAGAATAAAATTTACATCTAAAAATTCATAAATTTTTAAGATAAATATGTTTGAATTGTTAAAATAATAATTATATTTGAGATAATTGCTCATGATATTATAAGAAAAAGTGTTTTTATTAAAATAAAATTTAACCCCTAAAACACCCAATTTAATGTCAAAATGCCCCTCATGTAATTCTAATTACAGTAAAAGATCTTCTAGAAACTTTTTTCAAAGGATTATACCAAAGTCAAAAGTTTTTAAATGTTTTCATTGCAAAACAAAAGTTCTAAGAATACCTTATTTGTTTTCTGAATTTATTATTAAAAAAGGAAAGCAATTAGAAAGAGGTTTTCAAGTTACTAATTAAATAAGCATGTTTTTTATAGTTAATTTTTAAAAGACAATTATGAGTAAATGTCCTTCATGCAATTCTGGTTTTAGAAAAAGAATAACAAGAAATTCTTATTTGCGTTTATTTTTTAAAGCAAAAATTTATAAGTGTCATGAATGTAAAGTTAAATATATAAGAATTCCGTTTATTACAACATCGATAATTATTAAAAAAGGAAATAAGAAAAAATAATTATTTACTAAACATGTTAAAATAAAAAACCTCTAATTAAGTTAATTAGAGGTTTTTTATTTTGTAAGTTTTATAAAATTTTCATAACACTTAAAAATGTTATAATGTATACATTAAACTTTTTTTTAAAATCAAAAATCAATAAAGTATTTTAAAAAAATACAGTTTCATATTAATTATTATTAGTTTTATAAAAAAAGTATTAATGAAAAATAAATATAGTATTGATAGTTTTGATGTTTTTTTAAAAAACTATTTTATCATATTAGAGATCTATTCAAAAGAAGAATTATTAAGTTTGTATGAAGAATGGAGTAAGAATAATGGTGTTTTTTTTCATGATTACTTATGGTTGCTCTTTAATAAGGCTATTTTGAAAAATGGTGATCTTTTTCAGGAATCAAAAGGTGAATCCTTTTATCAAAATGCATTTTATCTCTATAATAGTATGGCTCATTTTAGAAGAGAAGAGGGGGCTTCTAAAGCAGAAATAAACAAGTTTCATAGATTATCTCATGAAGTTTATGTAGAGGAAGTAAAAAACGATAAAATTGGAGTAACAAATGAAATAGTTTTAATACCTCATCCAAAATGTAAATATGCCAATTCATTAAATAAAAAAATATACTCAATAGATTGTTTTTTAGAAGAATGCAAAATTGCTTCTGAAGATTGTACTCTGAATTTTGGTTGTGGTTGCAGTATTTCTAAGATACCTAAAAGAGATAAAAAAGGAAATTTGATTTTTTTAAATGAATTAAGTACTGAAACGGTAAATGATTCTAAAGGTTGTGTATTTACCTTTTTATCAATAATTATCTCTTTCGGAGTATCAATTTATTTAATAGTTTATTAAATTTTTGTTTAAAAGGAATTTTCTTTTTTGAGTTTTTACTAATTTTTAATGAAATGTTTTTTATTTATCTGATTGTTTTTTAAAAGCAAAAAATAATAATAATTTACTCACAGTTGACTAATGGTTGATTTCAAAAAAAAACCTCAACAAATTGAATTTCAATAGGTTGAGGTATGATAAAGTGGAGACGCCGAGAATCGAACTCGGGTCCAAACAAGCAGCCAAAAAGCTTTCTACATATTTAGTTCTTTCTTAATTTTCGATTTAAAGCTGATTAAGAACAATCCACTTTAAACTTAACTTTTTTAGTTTCAAAAACCTGGCAAAGTTACAGGTTTTCTATGTTTATTTTTACGATGCCCAAAAGTGAAACGCCATAAACCAAGGCTTTTCGTGGACATAAAGCTTGCACACCTTGTGTGCCGAGGCTAATTCTACTATGATTCGAATTATGCAGCTAAAGCGTAGTTATCTTCGCCGTTTAAAAAGTTGAAATTAGGTTTTACGAGTGTTATTTCATAACTCGATATGCTTACAAATTCACTGACCTTGCTGTCAAAACCAGTCGTCCCCAAAATTTCAAAGAACTGTAATAAGATTACAAATATTAAGCCAATTTAATTTTAAAATTTCATTTTTTAATACTGATGAAACTTTGTAACTTGTCTTAGTAATTAATATTACAAGTTTGCAAAAATACAAAAACTTATAATTGTAGCACAAATTAGTTCTAATAATAGTAAATAAATTAATAAATCTTATGATAAGAAAAGGAACAAACGTTACTTGGAAATGGGGAAAAGGTACAGCAGAAGGTAAAGTTGTAGAAACGTATTCTAAAAAAGTATCAAAAACAATAGATAATACAGAAATTGTTAGAAAAGGAGAAGCTGGCAATAAAGCATTGTATATTAAGCAAAAAGACGGTAGTGCTGTCTTAAAATTAGAGAGTGAAGTCGAAAGAGTAAACTAACTTTTTGTAGGTTCATTTAAATAAAATATCTTCGAACAAAACTAAAACATATGAAATTCGGTATCATAAAAGAACGAAAAAATCCACCAGATAGAAGAGTTGTTTTTTCACCTTCTAAATTAAAGCAGTTTAAAAATGAATATCCCGATGCTGAAATTGTAGTAGAAAGTTCTGATATTCGTGTTTTTAGCAATCAGAGTTATAAAGATTCTGGTTTTGAGATACTAGAAGATATGTCTACTTGCGATGTATTATTGGGTGTAAAAGAAGTACCAATTAATGCTTTAATTCCTAATAAAAAGTATTTCTTTTTTAGTCATACAATAAAGAAACAACCTTATAATAGAGACTTATTATTAGCTATTTTAGATAAAAATATAGAGTTATACGACCACGAAACAATTATTAAAGAAAATGGTGCTCGTTTAATTGGTTTTGGTAGATATGCCGGTATTGTAGGCGCATATAATGGTTTTAGAGCAATTGGTTTAAAAAACAAAACATTTAATTTGCCTAAAGCAGAAAATTTAGATAGCCAGCAAGAATTAATATCAGAATTAAAAAAAATAGCATTACCAAAAATAAAAATTTTATTAACTGGTAATGGTAAAGTTGCTTATGGTGCAAAAGAAATGCTAGATGCAATGCAAATTAGAGAAGTTTCTGTAAACCAATATTTAAATGAAACTTTTGATGAAACTGTTTATTGCTTAGCAGATGTTTTAGATTATAATAAACGAAAAGATGGTAAAGTTTTAGATAATTTTGATTTTTACAATCATCCAGAAAATTATGAATCTAATTTTATGCGTTTTGCAAAAGTTTCAGATTTTTTTATTGCGGGTCACTTTTACGGAAACGGTGCGCCATATTTGTTTACAAGAGAAGATGCAAAATCTAAAGATTTTAATATAAAGTTTGTTGCAGATATTTCTTGTGATGTTGATGGTCCGGTGGCTTCAACAATAAAAGCATCTACTATTGCAGAACCTATTTACGGATACGATCCCAAAACAGAAAAAGAAGTAGATTATCAAGACGAAAATGCTATTGTTGTAATGGCTGTAGATAATTTACCATGCGAATTACCAAAAGATGCAAGTGAAGGTTTCGGAGAAATGTTTTTAGAAAATGTAATTCCTGCATTTTTTAATAATGATGAAAATGGAGTATTAGCACGTGCTAAAATGACAGAAAACGGAAAACTGACTGATAGATTTTCATATTTACAAGATTACGTAGACGGTAAAGAATGATAAACGATAGGCAGTTTCTAATTGATTTAGCTAAAATGCGAATGCCATTTGGCAAATTTAAAGGTAGGTTTTTAATAGATTTACCAGAACATTATATAGTTTGGTATAAAACCAAAGGATTTCCGCAAGGTAAATTGGGTAAACAAATGGCGCTGGTTTATGAACTTCAATTAAATGGTTTAGAAGATATTATTAGGAAAATTCAAAAAGAATATTCTTAGTAATACATTAATATTATTAACTTAATTGGTTATTATGACTTTAAAGTATATTTATTTTGGATTTGCAATTCTAGGAATTTTCCTTTTCTTCTTTCTTTTAAAGAAGTTTTTTAGATGGTTACAAACCAAATTAGATTCTTTAGATAGAAATGTGTTATTTAAGAAAAAAGAGCTTTTAAACATCTTTAAATTTATAACACCAAGAAGAGAAAAACATATTTTAAAGTTTTCGGTAAGAGCATTAAGAATAGCTATTAGTATTTTTTTCTTAGTGGTTTATTTGCCTTTTGTTTTTAGTTTTATACCAGAAACAAAAGAGGTGGCATCTACAGTTTTTGATTATGTAATGAAACCAGTTCAGTTTGTAATAAGTGGTTTTTTACAATTTATACCGGGCTTATTTTTTATTTTAGTAATTGTTTTTATTACCAAATATCTACTTAAATTTTTAAAGTATGTAACTGGCGAATTAGAAAGAGAAGCGGTAAGGTTAGATGGTTTTCATGCAGATTGGGCAAAACCAACATTTAATTTAATTAGAGTTGTAATTATAGCTTTTGCAGCGGTTATTTGTTTTCCGTACATACCAGGTTCACAATCAGATGCTTTTAAAGGAGTTTCCATATTTTTTGGTGTATTATTTTCTTTAGGTTCTACAGCAGCAATATCTAATATTGTTGCGGGTGTTGTAATTACTTACATGAGACCTTTTAAAGTTGGTGATCGTGTAGAAATAGGTAATACTGTTGGTGATGTTACCGAAAGAAGTTTATTAGTAACTCGAGTTAGAACTATTAAAAACTTAGATGTTACAGTTCCAAATTCTACTATTTTAGGAAATCATATAATCAATTTTAGTAAAAATGCCGCAGAAGAAGTTGGTGTTATTTTACATACTTCTGTAACTATTGGTTACGATGTGCCGAGTGGAGAAGTTATTAAAGCTTTGGTAAAAGGAGCAAAAAACACTAAAATGATTTTAGAATCTCCAGAACCTTTTGTTTTGGTAAAAAGTTTAGATGATTTTTATATAAATTACGAAATCAACTGCCACACAAAAAATCCAGAAAAAGGAGCTTTAATTTATTCTTTATTGCACGAAAGTATTAAAAATGAATTGCATAATGCAGGCATAGAAATTTTATCACCGCATTACAATGCTGTTAGAGACGGAAGTGTTTTAACCGTCCCGCCAGAAAATGTGCCTAAAGGATATGTAAAACCTGGTTTTAAAGTAGAAAATTAATTTTTTTCTACCAATCCAAAAGCTGCGTGCGCAATAGCCATAATTGTAAATGACGAATACCAATAACTTGGTATCATAAAACAATACAAAGCTAATAGAATAGCCAAACCAATTAAAACATACAATTTATTGTTATCCTTACTCTTTAATAGAAATAATAAAGTAGCATAACAACATAGAAATATAGGAGTTAAAAGGTTAATATATCCGTAGTTTTTTAGAATCAATAAAATACCAAACCCTATAATTATTGTTAAAAAATATTTTTTAAGAGTACTTTTACTTTGCTTATTCCATAATAAAGAGTCCTCTTTTTTAGCCTTTCTTTTTGCTCTAAAAAAAATAGCTAAAGAAGAAAATACTATAAATATAACAGCCAAAACAATACAAAGAATTTCTAGTATTTGAGGACTTATAACACCTAAAGGATGATTGTCTATTAAAAAACCATCTAATAAATATTTATAAGCATAAGCGAGTAAAAAAAAATAAAATCCTATTAATATACTTGCGAATCCTTTTAAAGAAAACTTGTTTTTAAAATTATCTTGCAATTGCATGGTTTTTCTTGTAAATTTTATAACTTTCGTAAAGATACAAAAAGAGGCGTATTGTTTATCTTTATTTATGAAACCAGCAGAAGAATATATATTAAATCAACCAGAACCTTTTAAGTCTATTTTACTGCACTTGCAAATATTAATAGAAGCTACTTTTTCTGAAGTTGATTTACAATTTAAATGGAAAATTCCTTTTTATTATTTAAATGAAAAACCTTTTTGTTATTTAAATCCATCTAAAAAGAAAGGATATGTTGATGTAGTTTTTTGGGTTTCTGCACATTTAACAAAATACAATGAACATTTAATTTCAGAGAATAGAAAAGTGGTTAAATCTCTTAGATATTTTAAAATTGAAGATATAAATGAAGAAATTTTGCTGTCTGTTTTAAAAGAAGCACATTCACTTAAAGGCAAAGGTTTTTATAAGAGAAACTAAGCTATAAAACTTTAAATTGAAGTGCAGTTCTATTATTTAAAAATAAATATAGCTCAGAGTTTCTTATCGGATTTAAAATTGTTAAAGTTGTGATATTATTTTCTGATTTTAAAATTGGCCTCTTTGCATATTTGTAATTTTTAAAGTTGTACAATAAAGAAGCTTTTACTGATAAATTCTTAAATTTTAAAACAATATTTTCACCTTTTTTTATACTGATAAAACCACTCTTTGGAGATAGTAATTCAATAGCAGAATCTAAAAATTCTTGTCCGTAAATTGGTTGATTATAAAACTCACTTTTTGTAATTCTGCCAAATCTTAAAATCCATATGCTATCTTCTGGTAAATGTGTTTTAAAAATTTTGTCTTTTGGTATGTCGTAAAAATAAGAGTTAAATTTACGTGTCCATTTTCCATTCATTAAATATCCTGCAGCCCAAGTAGCATCTAAAATCATCCATTTATTATTAAGTTTTACTGCGTTCCAAGCATGGTTTGTTTCAGAAACTACTTTACCAATATCATCTGCAGAATTTCTTGTATATCCTTTTATTACTGCAGCTTCTATATTTAATAAAGTACATATTTTCTTAAAAGATTGTGCATATTCTTCACACAAACCTTTTTTAGTTTTAAAAGTATTACTTATTATTTTATTTTTAGCAGCTTCTATTTTTTGTTCTTTTTCAAGTTCATTTTTGTAACTAAATTTAAAACTTCTTACTGTAGGATTGTAATACTGCTTTAAATCGTATCTTATGTTTTTTGCCAACCAAAAAAATGCAGCTCTAACCTTTTCCTCATCCGTAGAGAAATCAGCATCTATTTTAGAAGCTAAATTTTCAATTTTAGAGAATTTAGGATATTCTAAAACGATGCTATCAACTCTATCAAAACTCTGAGAAAAAGTTGAGTAAGAAATTATTAAAAAGAAAAAAAGAAATTGTTTCATATAATACGTGTTAACAATTAAGCTAAACAATTATTGTGCCTTTATATTTTATTCATAAAAAAACCATTCAAATTAAAATCTGAATGGTTGAAATAAGTACTAATAACTTATATTTTACAAGTTATTTATTGTTTTTCTGATGGCTACTAAATTACTTAATAAACTTTCTAAATTATCTAAATGTAGCATATTTGCACCGTCAGATTTTGCGTTTTTAGGATCAAAATGAGTTTCAATAAATAAACCGTCAACGTTGTTTACAATTCCGGCTCTAGCAATAGTTTCAATCATTTCTGGTCTTCCGCCTGTAACACCAGCAGTTTGATTGGGTTGCTGTAAAGAGTGTGTAACATCTAAAATTGTTGGAGCAAACTCTCTCATTTCTGGAATTCCTCTAAAATCTACAATCATGTCTTGGTAACCAAACATTGTTCCTCTATCTGTTACCCAAGCTTTATTAGAACCCGCATCTTTTACTTTTTGAACAGCGTGTTTCATGGCACCAGGACTCATAAACTGTCCTTTTTTTAAGTTTACAACTTTACCAGTTTTTGCGGCTGCAACTACTAAATCTGTTTGACGTACTAAAAAAGCAGGTATTTGTAAAACGTCTACGTATGCTGCTGCTTTTTCTGCATCAGAAACTTCATGAATATCTGTAACTGTTGGTACATTAAATGTCTCTGAAACTTTACGTAAAATTTTTAATGCTTTTTCATCTCCAATTCCTGTAAAACTATCAATTCTACTTCTATTTGCTTTTTTAAAACTTCCTTTAAATATGTAAGGAATCTCTAATTTGTCTGTAATAGTAACTACTTTTTCAGCAATTCTTAATGCCATTTCTTCACTTTCTATAGCACATGGTCCTGCTAATAAGAAAAAGTTATTTGCATCTGTGTTTTTTATATTCGGAATTTCAGATAAAATCATTTGTAAAATTTTCAACAAAAATACATAAAATTTTAACGCTTATTTATACAGTTATAATCGAATTTTATAAGAGAACCTTCAATTTAAAATAGTTATATTTAGCCTCTAAATAGATATTATATGAGAAAAATTATTGGCGCTTTTTTAGCCATGAGCTTAATGCTTAGTTGTGCTATTGTTACAAAAGGAAAAGATGGAAAAGCAGGAACAGCTGGAGAACCAGGTCTAAAAAGAAAAAAAGGAGCCGATGGTATTTCTGGAAAACTTGTAAAACCAGAAAAAACTTTTTTTATAGATTCTAATTTGGTTAGAAAACATTTATACACTTTAGCTGCAGATGATATGGAAGGTAGAAAATCTGGAACACCAGGTATCGAAAAAGCTGCGGTTTATATAGAAAATGAATACAAAAAAATAGGACTTACAACGTTTAACGGTTTAGCAGATTATAGACAAACGTTTACTTTTAAAAATAGAAGAACGAAAGAAGACATTACTTCTAGCAATATTATTGGTGTTTTAGAAGGGAAAAGCAAAAAAGATGAATATGTAATTATTTCTGCGCATTACGATCATTTAGGAATGAAAAAGAGTGGAGAAGGAGACTTAATTTACAATGGCGCAAATGATGATGCTTCTGGTGTTACAGGATTATTAGTTTTGGCAAAATATTTTAAAGAAATGGGGAATGAAAGAACAATTGTTTTTGCTTCATTTACTGCAGAAGAAATGGGCTTAATTGGTTCTACACATTTTGGTAAAGGTATAGATGCAGATAAATTTGTTGCAGGAATTAATTTAGAAATGATTGGTAAAACACCAAGTTTTGGCCCAAATACAGCTTGGTTAACTGGTTTTGATCGTTCTGATTTTGGAAAGATTATTCAGAAGAATTTAGAAGGTACAGGTTATCAGTTATTTCCAGATCCTTACAAAAAATTTAATTTATTTTTTAGATCAGACAACGCTTCATTGGCAAGATTAGGTGTGCCATCGCATACATTTTCTACAACACCAATAGATGTAGATCCAGATTATCATAAATTAACTGATGAGGCTGAAACTTTAAACATGACTGTTATAACACAAACAATTCAAGCAGTTGCAAAAGGTACAGAAAGTATTATAAACGGTACAGATACACCAACAAGAGTAATTATTAAATAAATTGTAAAATGAAAGCTGTTAAGTTTATTTTATTGTTCTTAGTTTTTGGTTGTTCTAGTTCGAAAGTAGTCTCAGATTATGATTCGAATACAACATACTCTAAATATAAAACATTCAATTTTTATGAAGATAACGGAGATAATTTAAATGATTTTGACATAACAAGAATTACAAATTACATTACGTTAGTATTAAAAGACAATTTTTTAGAACAAGATAAATTACCAGACTTTTTTATTTATTTTGATACACAAACAGCTACTGTAAGAAATAATAAGTCGATTTCTATAGGATTAGGAAATAGAAATGTGGGTGTTTCAGGTGGAATACCAATTGGGAATCATAAAATAAATGAGAAATTAATTATAAAATTTATTGATGCAGATACCAATGATTTAGTTTGGGAAGGTTCTTTAGAAAGTAAGATTTCAAAAAACAGAACTCCAGAACAAAGAGAGGCTCATTTAAAGGAGGTTATTTCTAAAATTTTACAAAAATATCCACCAAAAAATTAATGAATTGAGTTCAGAATTTTCAAATTAAAAAAATAAAAAATCCTCTAAAAATTAATTTAGAGGATTTTTTTATGTGTTTCTAGTTTCTAGAATTGATATCTAATACTAAATGCGATATCATTATCGTAATCATTAAAATTATCACCAAAACCAAACTCTGGTCTTAAATCTAAAGAAAGTAAAATTGGTGCAGAATCGAAGTTGTATTCAATACCAATATCACCAGCAGCAAAAATAAAAGTTTCAGAAAAATTATCATTTCCGTTACCATTGTAATTTGCTAATCCACCACCAACACCAGCGTACCAGTTAAAGTTATTTTCGATGTTCCAAACCCACTGATAAATACCTGTAGCTTTAAAACCATCGTAATTAGAATTATCTCTTAATCCTAAATCTATTTCTAATCTATTATTATTGTTTAATGCTCTTTGGTAAGAAATTTCTCCTCCAAAACCATCATTATCACCTAAACGCAAACCAATTGCGTTTTTAGAAATACTTTGTGCATTTGCAGAAAAAGCTCCTGCTACTAAAAGACCTATAATTAAAAATGTTTTTTTCATGATTGTTTATGTTTATTTAATAGCAAAATTAGTTGTAAACTACTTTTAAAATTAACTCATATGCATTTAACACTACACCAAATAAACTTTATTTTACAGTTAATCTTACACCTCTAGAATGGCTAGTAAACTCTGGTGCATACATGCTTTGTATGGTTGTAATTCCGTTACTAAAACTACCAGCATTGTTAACTCTTAAGTCATATTCAAAAACAAAAATCCCTTTAGGTAAATAATCAAAAAAGAAGTTTGTGGCCGCATCTTTAGTGCTTTCATAATAACTTAAATTATCTTGATATTTGTAACTAGAAATTACATTTATTGGCTCTAAACCAGCAGCTCTCATATCTTTCATGTGAATAAATTCCATATTTCTATCAGAAGATAATTCTATTCTAACAGTAATTAAATCACCAACTTTTAATTGACTATTATCTTTAATTTCAATTAACTCTTTTCCTCTGTCAGAATTCACTTTCAAAAATAATTTCTTAGACAACTTAAGAGGAGTGTTTGCTGCACTAATTTTATCTAAGTCTTCAAAATATTGCCAATACAAACCAGCCCAAGCAATACCTTTATTCTTTTTACTAATAGTTACAGTACCCATTTCTTTTGTAATTTCTTTACCAGACCAAGAAGTTTTAAAATAACCTGTGCCAGCTTCTATTTTTGCGTTCTCTAACTTTGTTGGTTCAATTTTATGTTCACCAATTTTAATAGTAACTAACTCTTCGTTATTGTAAGCCCAATCGTTTCCGTTTAAAAGTAAAGCGTAAATTGCTTCGGATGTTGCCTTGGTTGTTTTCCAGCTATTGGTTTGCTTATTTTTTAACAGCCATACTTTTAATTTGTCGATTGTTTTGGTGTTATTTCCTAATTCGGAAAAAACTTCTACCATTAAAGCTTGTGTTTCAACAGGTGCTTGATAAAAATAATAACCGCTATTATTAGATTTCCAATACATACCTAATTCATCTGAAGTAATAGCATTTTCTTTTAATGAATTTAAAATTTTAATTGCTGATGTTTTTTCATTTGTTCTAAATAGATTTAATGCAATTTGCCCTTTAGCATATAAATTAAACTCTGTCCAATATTTTTTTGATTGTTCTTGATAATAATTAACAGCTTCTTTTAAAGGTGTATTTTTAGCTAAATTTTGATAAAAACTTCGCATGTACAAATACTGAATTGTAGTATAATCTAAATGATTTTTTTCTAAATAATTTTTATATGCTTTTTCACCTGCAGATTTATTTTTAGATTTTCTCTTTAATTTATCGGCATTTTCTAAAAGTGTTTTGTGTTTCTTTACAACTTGCCTGTCTAAATAATTAACAGCAGCGTTAATCATTTTTTTTGTATCTGTGTTAAACTGAGCTACACCTAGTTTTTCTAAATGCCCAAAACCAGTTGCAATATGAAGTGTAATGTAATTATTCTCATATTCTCCGCCTTTAAACCACGGAAAACCACCAGAACTCTTTTGCATATCTTTTAGTTTTGCAATTGCTCTTTCTTGCTCGTTTTTCATTTTATTCAAATCGAATAACAATGCAATCCTTTTTTTCTGTTCAGACTCAGATTGTGCATCTCTTAACCAAGGTGTTTCTTGAATAATTAATGATTTTAATTCTTCATTCTTCTCTAAGTTGCTGAGCAACGCATCAGAAGATTTCCATAGATTAAACACTTCTTGAATTTTAGGATTTGAATTTGCAATAAAACTAGCCAAAGTATTTGCATAAAATCTAGAGAAAGTTTGCTCTGAACACTCATACGGATATTCCATTAAATATGGCAGAGATTGAATTGCATACCAAACTGGGTTAGAGGTTACTTCTAATGTTAATTTATGATTTTTTAAAGTTGTAGAATTATTTTCTCTTAATTTCTTTAAGGTAAACGTTTTGTTTTCATTAGAATTTACCCAAATTGGTAATGTTTCTGTAACCAGTTTTCTGTTAGATAAAACTGGCAATACTTGTTGTTCTCCGTCTGAAAAAGAACCGGCTTTCGCTACAATTTTATACTGAACAGCTTGCACAGTTTCAGGAATAAAAATTTTCCAAGAAACATTTGTGTTACCATCTTTAGCAACTGTAAAGTTTTTATTTGCACCAATGTTTTGCATTAAAACATCTATTTTTTTATTAGTAATAGCATCTGTTAACTCAAGTTGTGCAATACCGTTTAAGGTATTGTTTGTTAGGTTGGTAATTTTAGCGCTTAAAGTAATTGTGTCTTTTTGTCTTAAAAATCTTGGTGCATTTGGTATTACCATTACTTCTTTTTGAGTAACAGTTTGCATACTTTTTACAGCATATTTTAAGTCTTTGGTATGTGCTAACAATTGCAGTTTCCAGCGAGTTAACGCTTCTGGCATTGTAAAGGTAAAACTGACTTTTCCCTCTTTATCAGTTTTTAACTGCGGATAAAAAAATGCAGTTTCTTTAAAATTTTTACGCGCTTTAATTTGAGATAAATCTGCAACAGCATTTGTAGTTATAATTATAACACCATTATTTCCTTTCGAGCCATACAAAGCAACTGCTTCAGAATCTTTTAAAACTTGATAACTACTGATGTTTTCAGTTTTTAATGATTCTAAAACATCTAAAGTACTAATCTTACCATCAATTATAATTAATGGTTTTTCATTCGAGTTTAAAGAAGAATTTCCTCTAATTCTTATTGTTTTATTATCATCAGCAATATTTATTCCTGCGGCTTTTCCGCTTAAAACAGTTGTTATTTCGGCTTCTTCTTGTGGTACGCTTATCGAACCTGTTCTATCGGATGCTTTTCTTTTTTGAGTACCATAACCTGTAACAACTATTTCATCTAATACTGTTAGATCTGGAATTAACTGAACATTTAATCTAGAAAAATCTTCTACTTTAACCTCTACACTTTGATAACCAATATATCTGATAGATATGATATCATTTTTTTTAACATCAATTGTAAAGTTACCTTCAAAACCCGTGTTTACGCCTTTTGTTTTATTTTTGATAAGAATTGAAACTCCTGGTAAAGGTTCGTTATTTTCATCAGTAATAAAACCAGAAATTGTACCATTAAACAAGCCAAACTTTGTTATTTTAATCTTATTTGAATTTAGCTTTTGTCTAATTTGTCTTAAATAACTGTTGTTTAGCCAAGAATTATTATTCAAACTAAACCCAAACCAGTTATAGGTGATGTCCTTTATACTCGGAAAATTTAAATACCTGTTTCTATTATTTGTTACGTTAAAATTATTTATACCAAAGCTTAAGTTTGCATTACTAGATTTATATGAGTAATATTTTTTAGTAGCTTTTATCGGATTAAAATACCAATTGTGTGTTTTAAATTCGTCTAAAGAAGCATCGTACATAGAAGCTAATAATTCTGCAGCAACTTTATCTTTTTTATCATTTTTGATGGTAAAACTCCATGTTTCTTCTTGTCCGGGTCTTAGTTTATCTCTAAAAACATTTGTTTCAATTTCAATATTACTTTTAGGTTTATCTGAAACATTTACAAGAAAACTTCCGCTTTTAAAGTAATTAAAATTTACAAAATGATATTTAATAGCAAAACCACCAATATCTTCTTTGTTTACAGGGATTTTAACCGTTTTTGTAGTGTTTTTTAGATGGATTAATCTTGTATCTACAATTTTGTAATTCTTTTCTATTTGTACAATAATTGTAATGTCTTTAGAAGCAGAACCAATTTTTAAGTTTACAGTTTCACCTTCTTTATACGAGTTTTTATCGGTATTAATTACAAACAATTTATTGTCTGCAACTTGTTTTTCTGATGTCGAAAATACCGAAAAATTAACTTCATCTTTTACTTTTTTACCAAACTTATCTTTGGTTTCTAAAACAGCAATGTATTTACCAGATTCCCATTTTTTAAGATTTGATATTTTTAATTCTTTAGAATTTTTAGTGTTGAATTTTTTAGAAAAAGTTAATGCTCCTTTTTGCCAATTGGCAACATCATCTTCTTTATTTGAGTAAGGATCATTAGGAAACAATCTTTTAAATTCTTCTTTAGAAATTTGCTGATAATCTGGTTCTTGCCAAGGTCTATTTCTTAAAGGAGCTTTTGGTGCTTGTAATTTGTATATTTTTAAAGTTCCTTGAGTAGCAGTAAACTGATTGTTTAAGTTATTGGTTTCAATATTAATTATTGTTTTCTGCTGATTCTTATCAATATTACTATCCATAGAAATAGAAGCCAATAAACTATGATAACCAACTTTTACAGTGGTTGTGGCACTTCTAGTTTCTCCATTAATATCAGTTACGTCTGCAGTAATTTGATAGGTGAAAATTGGTAAATTTTCTTCAGAAGTACTTTTATCTGGTATTGCTTTAAATTTGATAGAGAAATTTCCAGAACTATCTGTAACTACTTCTCCGTTAGAGATTTCTTGTGATTCTGAGCTGTTGTAAGGCCTTCTCCAAGAATACCAAGACGGAAATTGTGTTTTTCTTAGTACTCTATAAACAACATTTGCATCGGTAATATTTGCGCCAGAAAAAGCTTTTGCAAAACCATTAACCACAATCGAATCATTAATTTTAAAACTTTCTGTTATTGGCTTAAACTCAGTTTTAAATTTTGGTCTTTTGTATTCTTCTACTGCAATATTTGTGTATGCGCCATTAAAACGTACGTTTTTAGTGCTGATTGAATTTGCCTTAACATGAATTTTATAATTACCTGTTAAACCGTTATTTGGCAATAGAAATTCACCAGCAACACTGCCAAAATTATTTAATTCTAAAGTTTGAGTTTTTACAATTTGGTTGTTTACATCTTTTAAACTTATTTCTATCGTTTTATTATTTACAACCTTTGAAATTTTATTTTCATTCTGAGTGAAAATAGTTTTAAAATAAACAATTTGTCCGGGTCTGTAAATACTTCTATCCGTAAAAATAAAAGCCTTAATATCAATATAATCATTCTTATTGTTTACATTATTATTTGCTCTATTGTATAAATATGAAGAACCAAAAGTTGCCGCATCATCTTTGGTTTGAACTTTAATTTGAACGTTATTATATCTGCTATTGCTTTTAAAAGTTGCAAATCCTTGCTTATCTGTAACTAAGGTTTTGTTGATATATGAACCGTAATTACGTCTAGTGTTTTGTAAATTTATTTTTGCATTTTCAATAGGTTTTCCTGTATTTCGATCTAAAACTTGATAATTGTAAGAGTTATTAAAAGTATTGCTTACCAAAGTTAAATCAGTAACTTGTATTACAGTAGAAGCATGAATAAAATTGGTTTCTATGTCTCTTTTTTCTGATGCAATAATTAAATATTTACCACCATCAAATTTAGGAACAATAGTTTCTGTGCTGTGTTGTAAAAAGTCAGATTCATTTTTTAAATTACTTATCCACGTTTTTACCTTTGATAGTTTTGAAAGAAAGTTTTTTTTCTTTTGGATATCATAAATATCATTAAATGAGCTCAATTCACTTTCAGAGACTTTGTAAGCCGAAAAGTAAAGTTTATTTAGGTTTTTGTTTAATACTAAAAATCTAGAATTAGACTGAATTGGAATAAATTCTTCGGAAGTTATGTTTAAAGATGAATTTAAAATATTTACTTTTAATACTTTGCATTTTTTTGCAGCTAAACTTTCTGGAAACTTTAAAATAGTTTGGTTACACAACTCTAAAGCTTCTTTGTTTTTAAATTGATTTTCTTTTTTTTGAGTATCCTTATAATGCAATGCTTTTTCATTAAAAATCTGTGCTATTTCAAAAGCATATAAACCACTAGATTCGTGTAAACTATTATTTTGTTTACTAGTTTGAAATGTTTTTAAAAGTTCTGCTCTACTATTTTTAAAAGTTCCGTTACTTTCTACAAATTTTAATCTTTCGATATCAATATGCGCTAGTGCATTTTTTTGATTTTTTTCTGAATGTAATTGTATCAATTTTTGATACAATTTTAAAGCATGAAATTGATTTGAAATACTATCTTTTGATTTGATTTCTAAAGAAGAGAAAATCTGTGAATTTTTAATGAAATCTGGATTGCTTATTTCGAATTTATAGGAAGGTTTATGAATTGAATTTTCGCTTGTATTATAAAATTTTAGTGCAGAATTCGCTAAAAAATCGAATAGAGATGGTTTAAATTGAATAGTTTCATCATCTATATTTAAGATATCATTATAATCTGTGATTTTTATTTCTAAAAGTTGCGTGTCATTTTGTAAAGAATTATCAAAATGAAATTGTATTTCTTTAAAAATTGAAGCTAAATCCCAAGTTCTAAAGTCTTTTAAATTGGCTTTTTCTTTAGTAGCAGTTCTATTGTAAAATTTATATCTATTTTGTTTAAAATATTGCCAATATAAATTCCCTAAAATATTTTCTAGAATGTTTTTTGTAGGAAATGTTTGATGTGCAATTTGTGCTTTAAATTGATTTATAACCTTTAACTGTGCATTTTCTTCTAAAGTAAGAGAAAATTTACTTTTGTAAAACAGCGATTTAATTAATTGCGGTGAATTATTTTCTTTTGCAGCTTTGTTATATATTTTATCGACAATTTTTAAAGCTGATTTAGGTAAATCATCCAACTCAAATTTTTCGACATTTAACCATAATTCGTTAAAATTATCTTGAGAATTAACAGTCGTAGAAATCAAAAATATTGAAAATAAAGTTGTTATAATTTTTTTCATAGTTAAATTGTTTGCACCTAAAATAAGTGTAAATTTTACTGAAACTAAAACGTATTTTACTAAAGTGGTACTTTTTGCAAGTAAAAGTAACTTTTCGATTAGTTTCGCAATAAATATAATTAATAATGTAAAGAGCTTTTGTACTTTTACTTTTTAAAATTTTGTTAAATGAATATTCATTTTATTGCCATCGGTGGTAGCGCAATGCACAATCTTGCAATAGCATTATACCAAAAAGGATACCAAGTTTCTGGAAGTGATGATACAATACACGATCCGTCTAAATCTAGGTTAGAAAAATATGGTCTATTACCAAAAGAATTTGGTTGGTTTCCAGAAAAAATAACAAAAGAATTAGATGTTATTATTTTAGGGATGCATGCTAAAAAAGATAATTTAGAATTATTAAAAGCTCAAGAGTTAGGTTTGAAAATTTATTCTTATCCTGAATTTTTATATGAGCAATCTAAAAATAAAACAAGGGTTGTTATTGGTGGATCTCATGGTAAAACAACGATAACTTCTATGATTTTACATGTTTTAAATTATCATGAAAGGCAGGTAGATTATATGGTTGGTGCACAATTAGAAGGTTTTGAAACGATGGTGCATTTAACAGAAAAAAATGATTTTATTGTTTTAGAAGGAGATGAATATTTAAGTTCTCCTATAGATATGCGTCCTAAATTTCATTTATACAAGCCTAATATTGCGTTGTTAAGTGGTATTGCTTGGGATCATATTAATGTATTTCCAACTTTTGAAAATTATAAAGATCAGTTTCAAATTTTTACTGATTCTATGGTTAATGGAGGAAGTATGGTATACAATATTGAAGATGATAACGTAAAAGATGTTGTAGAGTCTTCTGAAAATCATATAAAAAAATATCCATATGAAACTCCGAAACATTTTATAGAAAATGGTATTACTTTTCTAGAAACAGAAGAAGGAGATTTACCTTTAGAAATTTTCGGAAATCATAATTTACAAAACTTAGCAGGTGCAAAATGGATTTGCCAACACATGGGTGTTGATGAAGATGATTTTTATGAAGCAATTGCTAGTTTTAAAGGAGCAAGTAAGCGTTTAGAAAAAATTGCAGAAAATAATTCTTCTGTAATCTTTAAAGATTTTGCTCATAGTCCTAGTAAAGTTGCTGCAACTACAAAAGCTGTTAAAGTTCAATATTCTAATAGAACAGTTTTAGCATGTTTAGAATTGCATACATATTCGAGTTTAAATGCTGAGTTTTTGTCTGAATATAAAGGAGCATTAGATGCTGCTGATAAAGCAGTTGTATTTTACTCACCAAATGCAGTAAAAATTAAACAGTTAGAAGAAGTAACTTCTGCGCAAATAGCAAATGCCTTCGAAAGGGAAGATTTAGTTATTTACACTAATCCTTCAGCTTTTAAAGAGTTTTTGTTTAATCAGAATTTAGAAAAAACAGCAGTGGTGTTAATGAGTTCTGGCAATTATGGTGGCTTAGATTTTGATGAAGTTAAGAATTTGATTTAGATTTTGTAAGGTTTAGTTGTTTTAAATAGAAGTTTAAATTTTTTAATCTTCTAAATGTGTATTTACTATATTCTTTATCTGTAAATGAATATTGTAAAATTTTTAATTTATCTTTTAATCTGACAAGTGAGTCTATATATTTAATTTTTCTTAATTCAGATTTTGAATTTTCAATTGTTTTTAAATAAGAGTCAACGTATTTTTTAGCATCAGAATTCTTAGTGTATTTTAAGGACTTAGGCTCATTTAGAAGTAAATGAGCACATGCTTTATAATTATTTAGATACTTTTTAATCTTGGAATTTGATATCCCTAAATCTAAAGAATCCTGTGTCTTATTAGCAAGTAAAAAACTATCATAAATGTTTCTTAAAGCCAAAGATTTAGAATAATATAAGTTGTCATTTATTTGTTTTTGTAGAATTGTAATCAATAATTGGTTTTCAAATGAAGCTACATTACATTTTTCTGATTTAAATGATTTATTTTTTAAAGCTTGATAATTTAAAAGTGAAGTGTAAGGTTTTTTTAAAACTTTGTTATGTACTTCTACGGCTGCAATCCTCCCATTTTTAGTCATTTTTGGATAGTGCCAATGAAAATCCATATAAGTTTCATTTTTACTATAATATTTATCGGTTTTTAAAATTGAAACAGCTTTATTAAAATTATCTTTTGAAACAATAAAATCAATATCACCAACCATTCTTTCTGCAATATCGGTATACAAACCTTCTAGTAAATTTCCGGTTCCTTTTAAGAAAATTGGCGTAATATCATTTGCAAGTAAAAGACTATTAATTTCTTTAGCTTGTTCTATAATTTGTTTGTTTCTTTCCCTGTTTAAATCGGTTATATGAACCATGTAATTTACCAATTCCTCTGGTAAATATTGTAATAGATTCACTCTTTTTAGATTGCAATACAATGCAGGGAAAACAAAATGTTGCGTACTTACTTTAACAACAGAATCCCAATCTATTTCAGTGTTTTTTAATGAATCCTCAATTTCGATTCGGTTCTTTTCTTCTAATGTTATTGTTAAACATTTGGCTACAAAAAAGAGTGTTTCTTTATAGTTCATTCTCAAAAATTTTAGAAACTGTATTTATCATTTTTTTATTATCAGAATATGTAATTTGATAACAATTTAAGTTCGAAAACCAGTCTAAAAATAATTCAGAGTTTTCTTTTATTGGCGAAAGCCAAGAATCTGGTACCAATTGCTGAAAAGCTTCAATCTTAGAAATTTTACTAAAAGAGATATCACTATCTTTTTCATATTTAATAAATACTAAATCTTTACAAGGTAAATGTGCCAAAAAATTACTGTTCTTTGGCTCTAAGTAGCGAACTATTTTATTAAGTCTTTTAAAATGATATTCTGCAGAGTTTTCTAATTCCGGATAAAAAGGGAGTAGTGTTTTTAAGCTGTTTTTTTTGATTGAAATTGATGCAGGAAAACTAAAAACTTCATTTTTTTCTATATCGATTGGCACAAAATCATCAGCTAAACAAGTGTAACCGTTTGCTTGTAATAAAGCTAACGAAGTACTTTTACCGTTACCCGAGTCTCCTAAAAACAATATAGTTTTTTTACCGTTAGAAACAGCAGAGGCGTGAAAAACACCCATCCATTCATTTTCTTTTTTCTGATGGATTTTTTGAATTAATTCCATTGAAAATTTCCCTTGAAAATAATGAACCTCTTTTTTGTTCCAAGCACCAATAAAGTTGTTGTCAACATAAAAAAAGATAAAACTATTATTTAGAAAGACTGTAAATGTAGTGTGTATTTTATCTGAAATGGTAGTTTCTAAATGCGCAAATTTAGGATGAACTAGATACAGTTCAAATTCTGAGTTGAATTCAATTTTATAAACTTCATTATTTATTTTATAATACTTTGTGAACTCGAAAGAAGTTGGTTTCGTAATATCTCTATAATCGTTAACAATTGTATTATTAATTATAGATTTATTGGCATAAATTTTCTTTTCAAGGTCTAAAATAAAATCTATTGTTTTATCCAAAGGCACCTGTAGTTTTTTAGCTAATGCAGTTGCTATTTCTTTCACAGAAATTCCTTTACTTAATCGTTTTAAAATATCTGCTGTTGTATTCTCTAATACTAGATATTCGTTACTATTTTTAAACCAAACAATTGTTTTGTCTTCTATGGTTTTAAGTAATAATTCAGATTTATTTTTCATGAAAAATAAATGTAGGTAATTTCTAAATGATATTCAATAAAAAACGCCTCAATATAATTGAAGCGTTTTAATTGTTTTAAAATTTCAGATTAAAATCCTACTCCAGGTTTTTCTGGACTTTGTGCTTGCGCTTTTTGAGGATTTAAAATCATGTAAGTTCCTAAGGCAGTTAAAGCAGTATATTTACCATAATTACCTATTTTTTTAATAGCTTCTTTACGAGTAATTTTTGTTTCGTTTTTTTTCATGGTTAAATGTTTTATCTCTAAAGAATTATTCTAAAATTATCTTTTTATTAATGCTATTTGAAAGTGTTTCTAATTTTACAATATATACACCACTCGTTAAATTTGGTAGTGCAACATTTTTTGTATCAACAATGTTTAGCTCTTTCTTTAAAACATTTTTACCTAAGATATTAAAAATTGAAATGTTTACTTTTTCATTATTAAACCCTGTTAATTTTAAGTTAGTATTGCTTGTTTGAAAAATTGAAATATTACTAACTAATACATTTTCTACATTTAGAGATTCGTTTGTCTTTGTATGAATAAAAAAACGATCATCAGTATTATTAGTTTTAACAGTAGCAATATAATTAGAAGAAGTATCTAGTAGCGTAAATGTGCCTTTTAACCTATCTTCTAAGTAAATGTTATGTTCTTTTGGTAAATTAATTCCGTTTGCAGAAAATGTAATTTCTGAATCAGCAGGCGCATTAACACCAACAGGAATAACCATGGAATCAAAATTGGATTTTGGTAAAGTTTGAATTGCTAATTTTTGATTGCTTTCTTCTGATACTAATTTGGTGTATACTGTAAAAGAATCACCGGCACCTGTAAAAATTGAACTATCATAACCGTTGTCAAAACCTGTTGTTTTTTCAGCATAATAATAGATAGAAGTATTTGAGGTTTTGCCATTGTTTGTAATACTTAAATTAATCTCTGGTCTTAAATTTTCTAATTTATTAAATGTTCCTGTTGTTTGATGACTTTGATCTGCTTGTTTAAACTTAAAATCACCACCAGTACTGCTAGACTTTACAAAGAAACTTTGTGCCGGAGCTATGTATAGAGATGGTCTTTGATTTGTTCCGGTTCCTACAGTCGTAGTTTGGTTAACTGTAATATAAGAAGCAGTAGTTTTATCCCAAATCCAAAGTGTTTCCTCTTCTAATACTCCAGAATTTTCTGATAATAAATTAGTTGAATTTGCGGCAGTATTAAAAGGTAAATATGCAGGATAAGGATTTCCTACCAAGTTAAAAGCATTTCCTGAAGTGGCTGTTTTGTCTGTAACTGTAATTGAAACATCAGAAGTAGGTGCATCACCTTTAAATCCTAAGTTTCCTTTCGCAGTATCAGTATTAAAAGCAGAATTTGGTAAAACGCTGTATCCTTTACCTTGTTCCATTGTTAAAACTGCGCTTGTATTGGCAACATCAACTTCTGCTTTAGAATAATAATCCCAACGAAGATTAGAATCTGATTGAGAATTATCGTAAAATGCGATTCCGTAGTTTGTTGCACTTTGTTGCAAAGCATTAAAAACAGCAAAGTTTCCACCTCCGGTGTTACCATCTATTAATTCTCCGACGGTAGGAGAAGAGATTAAGCTCCATTCAGATGTATCGTCAATAAAAGTTTCTGTAAAATAGAAAAAAGAATTATCATCTATAGAAGTATAACTTCCATTTAAAATTAAGGTTGCAGCATCTAAAGTTTTTGATGCAGTTACTTTAGATTCTAAATACAAAGAGCTTCCTGCATTAACTGTAACATTTCCATATACAGTTAAACTTCCAGATAATACAGATAATCCGTCAGTATCAGAAATAGAAATATTTCCTGCTTCAGCATTAGTAGATGTGCTAATTTCAGGTGCATTAGTCATTAAATCCGGAATTGTAACTAAAGAACTAGAATTAGGAACGCCATTATCCCAATTTAATGGGTCAATCCATGAAGAACTTATAGCACCTAACCAATTTGTGGTTAATATTGTAAAAGATTCTTTAGAAATAGGTAAAGTAGCTTCTCCATCTCCAGTGTTGTGTATCCAATTATCTTTATCTATCATAAGATTAAAATAATTTGAATACGATGCTTCTGTAGATCTTGAACCATTATAAAATCCTCCGTCAGGACTACTAACAGGATTAAATTCCAAAAAATTAACTCCAGCAGTTAAACCAGTACCAGTTAATTCTGCACTTAAAGTTCCATTTTTTAAACCTGTTAAATAAGTAGTTGGTGTATCTTTATCTGTCCCTAAGTAAACAAAAACTGCTTCACCACTTCCAGACCAATTAAAAGATCCACTTTTTTCTATAGTTCCTTTCGAAACCCCTAATAAAGGGTTTAATGTGGCATCAACATCTGTAAATACTGTGATACTTCCAGATTTTATAATATTGCTTCCAGTGTTCCAAGTTATAAAACCAGAGCCATCTTTTATATATATTATTGTATTTGGAGAAAGATCTACTAAGTTAACTAAAGAAAAATCTGTATCTCCGTCTGCATTAAATGCTGTGAAAGCAATATCACCAGTAGTTTGAGAATTTACAGAATTAACTGTAAATACTGTTAAAATAAAAAGGCAGAAAACCTTTAAAAAGTACTTTTGTTTCATATCGTTAGTTTTTAGGTAGTCTAAGATACAAAAAAAATAAAGCTATTACTAGTGTTTAGTATTTGTTAACAATATGTTAAAATTAGAAAGATTGTAGTTTTCTAATTTTTACGCCAAAAGAAAGGTGTAAATAGTATTAAAACAGTAAACAATTCTAACCTACCAATTAACATTAAAAAAGAACAAAACCATTTTGCAGAGTTGGTTAAATGAGCAAAATTATCTACAGGACTTACAGAACCTATTGCAGGCCCAATATTTCCTAAAGAAGATGCTGCAGCACCAATTGCAGACATAAAATCTAAACCTAATAATGTTAAGATTACAGAAGATATGATAAAAATTAACATATAAATTATAAAGAAAGATAGTATGTTAAAAACAATGGTTTGGTTTACTGTTTTTCCATCGTATCTCACTGGTATGATGGCATTAGGATGTAATGCTTTTTTAAATTCTAAAAAGCTATTTTTAAGCATGACAATATGTCTTACAACCTTTACACCACCACTTGTAGAACCAGCAGAACCACCTGTAAAAAATAGTGCAAAAAAGATTCCGGTTGCAAAAAAGTTCCACATTGTAAAATCAGCAGAAACAAAACCTGTTGTAGTTACTACGGATATAACCATAAATAAAGAATGTCTAATAGCACTTTCTGTTTCTCCTAAAACTTTTGGATGCGCTAATACAGATTCTAAATTAGGATCTTGAAAGAATATAATAATGATTGCAATTATTGCAGAGACACCTAAAGATCCAAATAAATAATACTTAAATTCTTCACTTTTAAATACACGTTGCATTTTTCCTTTTAAAGCGAAATAAGTCAATACAAAATTTGTACCTGCAACAAACATAAAAAAGATGATAATGTATTGTATTAAAGGTTTTCCGTTATAAAATGCGATGCTATCAGATTTTGTAGAAAAACCACCAGTACTCATTGTTGCCATTGCATGGTTAATTGCATCAAACCATGTCATGCCAGCAAATTTCAATAAAAAGAATTCTAATAATGTTAATATTACATAGATTAAATATAATCTTTTAGCTGTATCTGTAATTCTTGGATGTAATTTATCTGCTGATGGACCTGGAGCTTCTGCCATAAATAATTGCATACCACCAATACCTAAAAGTGGTAAAATAGCAATTGTTAAAACAATAATTCCCATTCCACCAATCCAATGTGTTGCACTTCGCCAAAAAAGAATTCCTTTTGGCATGTTATCAATATCGGTTAAAATTGAAGAACCAGTTGTAGAATATCCAGAAATTGTTTCAAAAAAAGCATCAGAAATACTTGGTATTGCTCCGGAAAGTAAATATGGTAACATTCCTGTAAAAGATAGAATTAGCCAACCAAGTGTTACAATTAAATAACCTTCTTTTTTCTGAATATTAGTGTTTGTGGGTTTGTTAAAAAAGTAAAGTAAACTACCAATAAAGGTTGTTATAATACCTGCATTTAAAATTCCCCATTTTTCTATTTCATCATTAAAAATACTAAACGGAACCGTTAAAAACATAAACAGACCATTAAGTATTGCTGTAATACCTAAAAAACGATAAATTATTTTTGTGTTTAAATTTCCCATTTATCTAAATAGGCTTTCTACAGTGTTAATTGCTTCTGGCAAACAGAAAACAATCACTTTATCTCCGCTTTGAATTTGCATTTCACCAAAAGACATATATGGCTTACCATTTCTAATTAAACCACCAAAAACCGCATCTCTAGGAAAATTTAAATCCTTAATAGGTTTTTCTGTAACTTTAGCATTCGGCTGAACTTCAAACTCAAAAATTTCAGCATCTATATTGTGTAAATTTGCAGATGCAAGTATTTCTCCTTTTCTAATATGCCTAAAAATATTACTTGCAGCAATTAGTTTTTTATTGATTAAAGATTCGATACCAATGGTTTGAGAAATCTCGATATAATCCATGTTTTCTACCAAAGCAATAGTTTTTTTAACACCTTTAGACTTTGCTACTAAACAAGACATAATATTGGTTTCAGAATTACCCGTTACTGCAATAAAAGCATCGGTTTCTCTAATATTTTCTTCTTCCAGTAATTCTAAATCTCTACCATCACCATGAATTACTAAGACGTTTTCTAATTCTTCAGCTAAATTTTCTGCTTTTTCTCTGCTTTCTTCAATTAGTTTGATGTTAAAACTATCTTGACAAAGGTTTCTTGCAGTTTTTTGACCAATACTACTTCCTCCAAGAATTATAACATTTTTGATATCGAATTTTTTCTTTCCTATAATCGGATATAAATCCTTCATATTATAACTTGGTACAGAAAAATAAACTTGATCGTTAAGTTGATATTTTGTATCTCCTCTAGGGATAATAGTTTGTGCAACATTATCTCTTTTAATAGCAATAGTTATAAAATCGATATTGCTAAATTTCTGTTTAGCTTCTTTTACAGTTAAATCTACCAATGGAGATTTGTAAGATAAAGAAGTACCCATTACATTAAATAAACCACTTTCAAACTCTACTGTATCGTTAAAAGAAGACTGTTTAAGCAACATTTTTATTTCATTTGCAGCTAATTCTTGCGGCGAAATCATAAAATCTAAACCAAACTCTTTAAAGTTTACTTCACATTCATTTAAAAATTCTGGGTTGTCTATTCTAGCAATTGTTTTTTTAACACCTAAAGATTTACCGATTACAGAAATTGTAAAATTGGTATTCTGACTTTCTGTAACAGCAATTAACAAATCAGCAGAATTTATACCAATTTCTTTTAAAAGTTTTATAGAAGTTGCGTCACCTTTTTTGGTAATTACGTCTAAATGATTGTTAATATAATTTAGTTTTTCTCCATCAAAATCTATGATATAAGTATCTTGAGATTCGTAAGAAAGTAATTTTGCTAAATGAAAGCCAACATCTCCAGCTCCAGCTATAATAATCTTCATATGTAAAAATAGATAGAATATAAGTTGCAAAGATACGAAAGTCTGCAAATTGTTTTTTTAAAATTGAATTTTCTTTTCAACCATTTAAAAAGCATTACCAAATCGGTTAAACCTAACTTAAATCTGATTTTGTATTTTTATAAAAAAAAGCGTGGAAAAATTGACTATTAAATCTTGGGCATTAGACGATAGACCAAGAGAAAAATTGATTGCTAAAGGTAAAACATCATTATCTGATGCAGAACTTATAGCTATTTTAATAGGTTCTGGAAACAGAAACGAAAGTGCTGTGGCTTTATCTAAAAGAATTTTAAAATCGATAGATGGTAACATAAACCAACTAGCGAAACTTTCTTTAGAAAAATTAATGGAATTTAAAGGCATCGGAGAAGCAAAAGCAATTAGTATAATTACAGCTTTAGAATTGGGTAAAAGAAGACAATTAGAAGTTGCCTTAGAAAAGCCAAAAATAACTAGTAGTAAAGATGCTTCTTTAGTTTTACAAAGTATTATTGGCGATTTAGAACATGAAGAATTTTGGGTGCTGTTTTTAAATAATTCTAACAAAGTTATTGCAAAAACGCAAGTAAGTAAAGGTGGTTTAACGGCAACAGTTGTAGATGTTCGGTTGTTATTTAAAAGAGCTTTAGAATTGGCTTGTGTGGCAATTATTGTGGCACATAATCATCCATCAGGTAAATTACAACCAAGTAATGCAGATAAACAACTTACTAAAAAGATTAAAGATGCAGGTTTTACTTTAGATATTAAACTTTTAGATCATTTGATAATTACCCAAAAAGATTATTTTAGCTTTGCAGACGAAGGAATTTTATAGAATTTACAATTAATTAAAACTTCTATACCCATAAATGATATTAGTTTACACACATAAAATAACACCAAGAGTTCGTTACATTTTTAAGCATGTTTTAACTAGAACGCTTTTAATTTCTGTTGATTTTACAACAAAAGTAGAAGAATTTGTGGCACATAGTGGACCCAAATTAACATACACAAAAACGCCTTTAGGAAACGAGTTTTTTATAAAAAGTAACGATTTGTTGTTTGAACAAGGTGTAAACGATTTAGATATTAATATTCAAAAATGGGACAATACTCCGTGTTTTTTTGGTGCCGGAAGTAAATCAGCAATTCCTTTTGATATTTTTGCGGCAAGTTTTTATTTAATATCGCGTTACGAAGAATATTTACCGCACGTAAAAGACATGCATGGTCGTTATACAGCAACAGAAAGTTTAGCATACAAAAACGGATTTTTGGAAAAACCGGTTGTAGATATTTGGGCATATAAGTTGTTAGAAAAGTTAAAAGAAAAATTTCCAGATTACGATTACAAAACAAGATCTTACAAATATTTATCTACTATAGATATTGATAATGCATTTGCCTATAAATATAAAAATTTTGTTAGAACCTTTGGTGGCTTTTTTAATGATTTATTTAAACTTCGTTTGATAAGTGTTTGGTACAGATTTGCAGTTTCTTTAAATATTAAGAAAGATCCTTTTGATAATTTTCAAAAGATTTTAGATATTAAAAAAGCATCGGATATTAGAACCATCTTTTTTTGTTCAATAGGAGATTATACAACGTTTGATACCAATGTATCTGCATCTAAAAACAAATACAGATTGCTTATAAAAGATTTGGTAGATTATGCTAGAGTTGGTTTACATCCATCTTATTTTACAATGCAAAATCCTGGGTTGCTAAAAAAAGAAAAAGAAAGATTAGAATCTATAACCAACATGCCGGTTATAAGATCTAGACAACATTATTTACGTTTTAATTTACCAGAAACGTATCAGCAATTGATAGATTTAGAAGTTCAAGAAGATTATTCTATGGGATATGCGAGTAATGTTGGTTTTAGAGCGAGTACCTGTACACCATATTATTTTTACGATTTAGATTTCGAAATTCAAACTCCTTTAAAGGTATTTCCTTTTGCTTTGATGGATACAACTTTAAACGACTATTTAAAAATAACACCCAAACAATCTCTTGGAAAAATTAGAGATTTAAGAAATGAAGTAAAAGCTGTAAACGGAACCTTTATAACCTTATTTCATAATGAAAGTTTAAGCAATCATTTAAGATGGAAAGGTTGGAAAAGATTGTACGAATCTATGGTTAAAATAGCAACTTCTTAGGATGATTAAGCTTATCTCAAGAAAAAATATCAAAATTGATAAATATGATGATTGTATTAAAAATTCAATTCAGTCTAGAATTTATGCGTTTTCTTGGTACTTAGATACTGTTTCTAAAAATTGGAGTGTTTTAGTCTTAAACGATTATGAAGCAGTTTTACCAATTTCTTGGCAGCGTAAATTGTTCTTTAAACTTGGTAACCAACCTTATTTTAGTCAGCAATTAGGAGTTTTTTCTAAGGATTTAATTTCGAAAGAAATACAAAAAGAATTTTTAAGTCAAATTCCGATTCATTTTTTTAAAGTTGTTATTCATTTTAATTCTCAGAATTATTCTACAGAAAACACAATTACATTAAAAAATTACAAACTAACCTTAAATACTGATTATGTTTCTTTTAAAAAGAATTTTTCTAAAGGAAGAAAACACGCAATTAAAGTAGGTGAGAAGGCATCACTTTATGTAAAAGAAACCACTATAGTTGAGTTGATTAAAATACACAAAGATAATTATTCATATAAAATTCCGTATAAAGTATTAACAGCATTGTCTAATGTTATTTTACGAAATCGAAAAGGATTTTTATTAGGTATTTTTAAAGACGAGCAACTTTTAGGAGGTGCACTTTTTACAGATCATAATAACAGAATTACCTATTTATTTGCCGCTTTTACAGTAAAAGGAAAAACGTTACAAGCATCTAGTTTTTTACTTTCAGAGGTTATTAAAAAATATCAAAATAGCAACCTAATACTAGATTTTGAAGGCGGTAATATGTCAAGTATTGCTAAATTCTATCGAAGTTTTGGCGCGGAAGAAGAAAACTATTTTGCATTTAAAAGAACTCTCTTGTAAAGTTTTTTAAAGCAAATAAAAGAGAACAAGCCAGTTAGCCACATTAAAATAGCAGAAGTTATGGCAGCACCTTTAATGCCGTATTTTGGTATCAAATAATAATTGCTAATTATATTTATTACAAGCGCAATACTAGCAATATAATAGTTAATATGTGCTTTTCCAATAGACGAAAGTAGGTTGCCAAATAAACCTCTTAAAATAAATATACCAGAAATTCCAAGCATTAAAATAAAGAAAGTTGTTTGGTATTTGATAAAGCTTTCATCTAAAAGACTTAGTAAAAAACTACCAAAAAAATAACTAAACATAATTAATAAGAAACTTAATATAGTAAACAGTTGTATATAGCTTTTTATGTACGTTCTTATATAATTTTTGTCTAATATTTTTTCTGTAAAAGCAACAAAATCAGTATTGATGAAAACTCTTGGTAGAAATAATAAACTAAAAGGTATAATAGAAACATATCTATAATTTGTTACCATTTCTGCATCGTTTATTAAGTAACCAATTAATAAAATATCAATAGCAAAAAGTAATTGTGTAACAACGTTAGATAAACTAGCAAAGAAGCCGTATCGCCAGAATTGAAAATTTAATTCTGAAACTATTTTTATTTTAGTTGCTTTAATTTTTATCTTTTTGATAAAAAATAAAGACGCCAAAACAGGTGCCAACAATAAAGAAATTACATAACCATTTTCTTGATAATAAAAGGTTAAAACGGTAATTAGAATTAAGAAGATTAGACTGTATAAAAACTCGGAATATGCATAGCTTTTATTGTCGTGATTTAGTCTTAACTGCGTTTTAATAATTTCAAAAAGAAAAGCCGGAATTAATAAAAACGATAAAATAATTATGAAAAATTGTGCTTTTTCAAATTGATAAGAAATAAAAAAGCTAGTAATTATAATGATACTTATTAAAACTAGACACGAAATTAATCCGTATTTTAAAACATATAAAAAAATATGATTTTTATCTTCTGTATTATTGTTTAATGCACTAAATCTTAGTAAACTTTGATGCAAGCCTAAACCGCTAATTGGCAAAATAAATAGAATAACATTATAAGAAAAAAGTAATACACCTAAATCTTGATTATCTATAAATTGTAAAGCTACCCAAGATGCAGCTAAAGATAAAATCTTGGCAAAAATTGTTGCCAAAAACACATAACTGCCTGAGCGTTTTAAAAAATTTAATATGTACGTTTTAATTAAGTTCAGTGTAATTTATTTTAATGCTTTAAAATATAATTTTTCAAACTCTAGCGCAATTTTATTTTCAGAGAAATTATCGATAACAAAATTGTGCATTTTTTGTTTATTAAGTGTTTTGGTTTTGAAACTTTTTTCAAAAAGTATAATACTTTTTAATAATTCTTCTTGATTATTTTTTTGGATTAGTTTACCAAAATCTTCTGGAAAATATTCTTTTATTCCGCCAACATTGGTAGAAATTACAGGTACACCACAAGAAAAAGATTCTAAAATTACACATGGTAGATTTTCATAATTACTAAACAAAGCAAACAAATCACTGTTCTGTAATCTATTTGCAATTTCTTTATGAGGAATTTGATCAATAAATGTTACATTATTCAGGTTGATATCAATTTTATTAGCAAAAGAGATGTATTTACTAGAATTTTCACCAATTATTTCAACCTTAAAATTGGCTAATTTAGTTTCTAGTTTTTTGATCACTTGTAGTAAACCTTCAATGTTTTTATGTCGATTAACCATATTAGAAATATGCGAGATTGTAAAAACCGAATTTTTAGATTCTGAAGGAACAAACAAATTTGTATCAACAACATTGGGTACTCTTTTGTAATTTCCATCGAAACCCAACTGTTGCATTGCTTCTTTTAAATTGTTAGAAACTGGGCAAATAAATGCTGCATTTTTAGCAATTTTTTTACTGCTAAACTTCTCAATAAAAGAAATGTTTTTTGATAAAGGTAAATGATAACCTGTAAAATGTTCAGAAATAATAAATGGTTTCTTTTGAGTTTTTTTTAGATACAAACTAAAAATACCAAAAGGATATAATTTATTTAAATGTACAACATCAAAATCACCAATATTTTTTAATAAAGAAAGAAAAGCTTTTCTATATAAAAGTAGCTTATTTAAAGGGTTTTTCGTCTTTTTTATATAGGCAATATGTATATCTAATTCGTCTTTTTGTTCTGAAACTATTTCTATTTTTTGTGTACAATTTTCATCAGAAATTATATGTAAAACTGTTACTTTATGTTTTTTTGAAACAGCTTTAGCATGTCTTTCTATAAAATCGCCATTAGTTGGCAAGACTCTAGAAGGAAACCAGCCACAAAGAAATAATATATGTAGTTTTTTACTCAAAAAAAATAATTTATTATTACAAATATAACAACTTAATGTGCTTATAGTTTATTTATAATCTTTACTTTTAAAGGATGAAAATAGAACACGTATTTTTCGACTTAGATCACACGCTTTGGGATTTTGATAAAAACTCTGGTTTAACCTTTGAGAAAATTTTTAAATTAAACAATGTAAATATAAAAATTGATGATTTTTTAATAATCTATATGCCTGTTAATTTAGAGTATTGGCGACTTTACAGAGATGAAAAAGTAACCAAAGAAGCACTTAGATATAATAGGTTAAAAAAGTCTTTTGATAAATTGAATTTTGAAATTTCTGATGCATTGATTGATAAATTAGCTATCGATTACATAGATAATTTATCAAGTTTTAATCACTTATTCGAAGGAACTTTCGAAATTTTAGACTATCTAAAGAGTAAATATCAGTTGCATATCATTACAAACGGATTTGACGAAGTTCAAATGAAGAAAATGAAAAGTTCAAAAATTATTGATTATTTTGATGCGATTGTTACTTCTGATTCTGTTGGCGTAAAAAAACCGAATCCGAAAGTATTTAATTTTGCACTAAAAAAAGCCAACGCAACTGCAGAAAACTCGGTTATGATTGGCGATAGTTTAGAAGCAGATATTAACGGTGCTTTAAATGTAGGTTTTAAGGCTATTCATTGTGTTTTTAATGATGAAACAGCAACAGATAAGAATGTTACTTCTGTGGCTAATTTACTTGAGATTAAGCAATATTTATAAGGATTTAAGCGTTTGTAATTTGTAAAATATTTAAGATGAAAAAAAATATAATAATAAAAATGCTTTTGTGTTTTGTTTTAATATTTGGGTGCTCAGAAGCTGTGGATTTCGACCAGATAGAAGATTATACATTAAAACCTTCTTATGCTTTATCATTAACCTATTTTACAATTTCGCCAAATAATTTTGTACCAATTCCTGGCGCTCCACCAATTACAGAAATTTCAGAAAAATCTGATGTTAAAATATTTGAAACAAGTTTTATAAGACAAAATTTAGTACAATTGTATTTCGATTTTGAAATTACAAATAGATTCAACAGAGATTTTACGGTAGAAATTTCGCTGTTAGATGAAAATGACAATCTTATTTATCAGTTAAACGATTTAAATGTAGCTGCAAATAATTTAGAATTCAAACAAACAGAAATTTTAAATATAGAATCAAATCCAACGGTTAGAAATTTTACTAGAGTAGAGGTAAAGTTAAGTTTAGATGATAAAACAACGCCTATAATTGCATCTGATGTTGGTGAAATCATATTTAATTCTGCAGCAACAATACATTTAGAAGCGCCTTTATAAAATGAAAACAAAACTATTTTACTTAGTATTTATCTTTTGCATTGGTGTTTACGGTCAAAATAAACAAGTATTGTATGACTTTGCAGGTTTACCGCAAACACTACTCTTAAATCCTGGTTTAGAAACTAATTATAAATACCATATTGGTGTACCTATGCTTTCTGGTTTTTCATCAGAAATTGGCTCAACTGGTTTTACAGTTTCAGATTTATTTGCTGCTGATAATAGAGATATTACAGATAAAGTTACAGCCGTTTTAGCGAATATATCTACTAGTGATTTTTTAAGTATAAACGCCAAAATCGACGTGCTAAATATTGGTTATAGGTTAGATGATAAAACATATTTAAGTGGTGGTTTTTATAATGAAGTAGACGGAATTGGTTATTTACCTAAAGACGGAATTACACTTATAAACGAAGGTAATGCTGCGTATTTAAACAAAAGTTTTAGTGCATCTCAAATTCTTTACAAACTTGATTATCTGGGTGTAATTCATGCAGGAATTACTAGAAAAATAGATGATAATTTGACTGTAGGTGGTCGTTTTAAGATCTATTCGTCTTCGTTAAGTGTAGAATCTACAAATAACACAGGTACTTTTACTTCTAACCTTGGTAATAATAATATTTATGTGCATTATTTAGAAAATATAGATATAAATTTTAGAACTTCTGGTTTGATTAAAGACAATGAATACATTAATGATGCGAGTACATACATTGGTAATACTTTTTTTGGCGGAAATATGGGCGTTGGATTAGATTTCGGATTGTCTTATAACTTTTCTCCGCAATTACAGTTTTCTGCAAGTTTATTAGATATTGGTTTTATAAATCATACTAAAAACATTAAAAATACCATAACAAAAGGAAGTTTTACTTTCGAAGGTATTGCTTTTGATTATGATACAAACAATACAAATTATTGGCAGAATTTGAATGATGATTTTGAAGAACAATTGCCAACAGAAGAAAATCAAGATTCTTATATCTCATGGAGACCTGCCAAATTTAATGCAGCAATTAAATATAGTTTTGGTGAAAAAAGAAGCAAATATTGCTATGATGACACTTATAAAGATTTCTTTACCGATGCTTTTGGTGCGCAATTATATTCAGTTTTTAGACCTTTACGTCAGCAATTCGCTTTTACAGGTTTTTATGAAAAATCCTTTTCAAATAAACTACATGCAAAACTAACATATACTGTCGACGATTTTTCATATTCGAATATTGGCTTTGGACTTTCTACCCAAATATGGAAAATTAATTTCTATGGATTAGTAGATAATATCACAGAATTATCTGATATTTCTTCTGCAAATAATGTTTCTTTACAATTCGGTTTTAACCTTTTATTTAATTAAAATGAAAACAATTTATACACTTATATTTATATTAACTTTTAGTTCGGTATATAGTCAACAGAAAAAAATAAACAATTATAAATACTTAATCGTTCCAGAAAGATTTAGTTTTTTAAAGAAAACAGATCAATATCAAACTAGTTCTTTAACAAAGTTTCTTTTTAAAAAGAATGGTTTTAATGTTATGTTAGATTCCGAAGAATTACCTTTAGAGTTAAAAAATGATCCTTGTAAAGCACTAAAAGTTATTATTCAAGATAAATCATCTATGTTTAAAACGTCGGTTCTAATTGAATTAAGAGATTGTTTTAACAAGGTTTTATACACTTCTAAAGAAGGTGGCAGTAGAATTAAAGATTACAAAAAAAGTTACCAAGAATCAATAAGAAGAGCGCATGCTTCGATGTCTAATTTTGTTTATGAGCCAAGTTTAGAAGTTGCAATTTCTAATAATAATGAAATATTAGAATCAACTAAGAATAAAGAGGTAATTGTTAAAAACCATGTAGAAAAAGAAGTAACAGCTATTAAGCCTGTAGTTAAAATAGATAATACAGTTACAAAAATTAAGAATAAAGTAAAAAAGGAAACTTTACCTAAAGTAAGTAATACTATAAAAACACTTTATGCACAACCAAAGTCAAACGGATTTCAGTTGATTAATTTAAAACCAGAGGTTGTTTTCATCATTTTAAATAGTAAAGTTAAAGATGTATTTATTATTAAAGATAAAAACGGAATATTCTACTTAAAAGATAATCTTTGGATTGCAGAATACTACGAAAACGAGAAGTTGGTTCAAGAAAAATATCAAGTAAAGTTTTAATAGTCGTATCTATTTTTCCATCTATTTTTTAATATTTCTTTAAATTGATTTTCTCTTTGGTTATTGCCAGGTTCGTACAATTTTGTGCCAGAAATTTCTGAAGGTAAAAACTCTTGATCTATAAAGTTATTAGGATAATCATGCGAATATTTGTAATCTTTACCATATTCTAAGTCCTTCATTAATTTTGTAGGCGAATTTCTTAAATTTAAAGGTACAGATAAGTCACCCGTTGCTTTAACTAAATTTTGTGCGGCTCCTATTGCCATGTAAGACGCATTACTCTTAGCAGAGTTAGCAAGATAAACAGCAGTTTGACTTAAAATAATTCTCGATTCAGGATTTCCGATAACAGAGACTGCTTGAAAAGTGTTATTTGCTAAAATTAGTGCAGTTGGATTTGCATTACCGATATCTTCAGACGCTAAAATCAACATTCTTCTAGCTATAAATTTTACATCTTCACCACCTTCAATCATTCTTGCAAGCCAATAAACCGCAGCATTAGGATCGCTACCTCTTATAGATTTAATAAATGCAGATATAATATCATAATGTTGTTCCCCAGTTTTATCATATCTAGCTGTATTTTTTTGAATTTTAGATAAAACCAGTTCATTTGTAATTTCTATTTCCTCATCCGCAGAAACTAATAATTCGAAAATATTTAAAAGTTTTCTAGCATCACCGCCAGATACTTGAAGTAAAGCATCCGTTTCTTTTAAAACAATTTTTTTAGCAGCTAAATATTCATCTTTTTCAATAGCTCTATTTAATAATGCAATTAAATCTTCTTTATCAAATGAATTTAAAATATAAACCTGACATCTAGACAAAAGTGCAGGAATAACCTCAAAACTTGGGTTTTCTGTGGTGGCACCAATCAAAGTTACCCAACCTTTTTCTACTGCACCCAATAAGGAATCTTGTTGGGATTTGCTGAACCTATGTATTTCGTCAATAAAAAGAATCGGATTTTTAGCAGTAAATAATCCACCACTTTTTTTGGCTTTTTCAATGACTTCTCTTACATCTTTTACGCCAGAACTAATAGCGCTTAAAGTATAAAAAGGTCTATTTGATGCTGTAGCAATTATGTTTGCTAATGTTGTTTTTCCGATTCCTGGTGGTCCCCAAAGAATCAAAGAAGGAATAATACCTTGCTTTATTAAATTAGTTAATACACCGTTTTTACCAACTAAATGTTGCTGACTGATGTAATCTTCTAAAGTTTTCGGTCTAATTCTTTCTGCCAAAGGTTCATTCATGCTGTAAAAATAGTAAAGTTTTATGACAGATGTTGTTAATTTCTATTTTGGTAAAATTTTTGATATTTTTAAAACTATATGGAACAAGAAAATCAACTAAATACATCAAAATCTATCTTTTTTATACCTGTACTATATGTAGTTGTTATTTGGGTTGTGTATTGGATAGAAATAAAATTTAATTTCAATTTTAATAAATTCGGAATTTTGCCTCGAAATTTTCAAGGATTAAGAGGTGTATTTTTCACTCATTTTATTCATAGTGATACTAAACACCTTTTTAATAACTCCATTCCGTTATTTGTGTTATTACTTAGTCTTTTGTATTTTTATAGAGATATAGGCCTAAAAATATTAATTTATGGAGGTGTTTTATCTGGTTTTTTAACTTGGATTATTGCCCGAGAATCTTACCATATTGGTGCAAGTGGAATCGTTTATTTGTTATTTAGTTTTGTTTTTTTTAGCGGAATTATTAGAAAACATTATAGATTAGTTGCCCTCTCTCTAATAATTATTTTTTTATACGGAAGTATGATTTGGTATGTGTTACCAATTAAAGAAGGTATGTCTTGGGAAGGACATTTATCTGGCTTTATTATGGGATTTCTATTTTCTATTATTTATAGAAAAAAAGGGATTGTTAAAAAAGAATATCAATTTAGCAAAACTGAATTTGATACTTACTTTGATGAAGAAGGAAATTATATTCCTCCAGAACTTAAAAGTGAAGTAGAGGAGGAGTTATAATATATTTATTCCATTCTTTGTCTTACTGTTTCATATAAAAAAGCTCCACAAGCAACAGAAACATTTAAAGAAGCTATTTCACCTAATAAAGGTAATTTTGCTTTATAATCCACCATTTTAAGTATTGACGGATTCACACCTCTATGCTCAGAACCCATAACAATTGCTATTGGTTGATTTAAATCAACTTGATATAAAGAGTCTTCTGTTTTTTCAGTTGCAGCAACTGTTTTAATTTCTGCAGACTGAAGTATAAACAATGCATCTTTTATATGATCTACTTTACAAATAGGAATTTTAAAAGCTGCACCAGCAGAAGTTTTAATAGTTTCGGCATTTACAGGAGCACTTCCATTTTTTTGAACAATAATTCCGTTAACACCTGTGCATTCTGCAGTTCTTATGATAGCTCCAAAGTTTCTTACATCAGATAGCTGATCTAATAGTAAGAAAAGAGGTTTCTTATCACTTTCTAATGTTTTTTCAATTAAAGTTTCTAAATCATGAAATTCTATAGGAGAAATTTGAGCAACAGCACCTTGATGGTTGTTGTTTTTAGATAAACGATTCAATTTTTCTACAGGTACCATACTTGTAGTTAGTTTTTTTTCTTTTATCAATTTATCTAATTCATAAAAAAGATTTCCTCTTAAACCTTTTTGAAGGTATATTTTATTAATTGTAGAACCACTTTCGATTGCTTCAATAATCGCTCTAATTCCAAAAATATTTGTCATTTCATTATTCATACTGCAAATGTATGCTAATTTAAGAGCAAAAAAAAACCATCTCTAAAAGAGATGGTTTTAATGTTATATATATTATTAAAAAATATTATTTTTTTACTAACGTCATTTGTCGATTATCTGTATATCCATCTACAGTATATTTAATAGAGATATCACCGTTAGCTAATACAGTACCTTCTCCTGAAGTTGGAATACCAAAACTAGACTCAATCACTGAACCAGTAACTGAAATCATATTACATCTGTCATTTATTTCAAATGCATAAGCAGCACCAAAATAATTATCTCTACTTACAGTGTAATTACCTTCACTAACTCTTGTTACAGTAACATCTGCACCATTACCATCAGAAAAATAGTATTCACCTTCTAAGTCTGAAGGACAAAATCTTTCTAAAGAAACAGTTAAAGTTCCATTACCTATTGTTGCTTCTTGACCTTCGATACCAGTAATATTTAAAACAAGGTCTACACTACCACTTAAAGGTACATTTTCATATACACCAGTAATAGAGGCAGTTGCTGTAAATTCACCAGCAGGTATAACGATAGAGTTAATTTGATAAGCATCAGCTTCAGCTGTACTCGATTCGTCTATAGAAACATTAATAGTTCTATCTTGATCAGATACGGTTGTTACTTCTATGTTTACATTTGCTGTACTTGCTTCATTTTCTTTTACAGGTATTGCAGCACTTGTTGAAGAAAATTGAACAAAAGTTTGTCCATTTACAACATCATATTGAACATTTTCTTGTTCTTCACAACTTGTAAATAATGTTGTTACTATTAGCGTTAAGACTAATAAAATTTTATTTGTTTTCATATTTTAATATATTTTAGTTATAACCTGGGTTTTGTTGAGTACGTAAATCAGGGTTACCGTTAAATTCAACTAAAGGAATTGGTAAAGTAAATCTGTAATCAGTTGCAGGTAAAGTTGCTGTCATTCCAAATTCAGCTACATCTACAGGATCTCTTTCTACTCCTTGATTAGCTCTTTCACCTAACCTTTTGATATCTTTCCATCTGTGACCTTCAAAAGCAAATTCAACTCTTCTTTCATTTAAAAGTGCTTCGTATGCTTCTTGTTGTGAACCATAACTAGGCAATGGCTGGTCTGATCCAAATCTGATATCTCTTAAAGCTTTAATGTCTTCTGCAGCACCAGTTAGGTCATTACGGGCAATTTTTGCCTCTACAACGATTAAATACATTTCAGAAGATCTAAAAACTTTATTATCATTTAATAAAACTTGTCCTGGTTTACCTGGGTATTTATTTACTTGTAATACATCTTCAACTCTATAATCTGTAGTATTTGTGTAATCTGGAGCTACAATAGAAACTGGATCAACTATTACGTCATATCTTACATCATCTGGATCGATTAAATTAAATAAACTACGACCTATTTCAAAATATGGAGTGTTGGCACCAAATAGTGTTACACCACCAATCCATCCAGAAGCAGCAACTGTTCCAGAACCAGGTTGATTATCATAAATACCATTAACATCTCTCTGTAATTTGAAAATTATTTCTGAATTATCAGAGTCTTGAAACATTAATCTATAAGCAGTTCTATCTGCTAAAGGATATTTTGTTACAAGGCTACTAGCTAAAGATTCTGCAGTTACATAATCTTGTCTATATGCAGCCATTCTTGCACGTAATGCTGTAACAAAATCTTTTGAAACAAAAATTGGATTACTTTCATCTTCAATTAAAGAAGAAGCTTTGTTTAAATCATCTTCAATTAAGGTATATAGCTCCCCATTAGTGCTTCTTAATAATTTATCAGCTATACTAGGTACAAAATCTACTTTTATTACGGCTAATGCGTTATCATCTGTGTAATCTGTAGTAAAGTAACTAACTAATTGAAAATTGGCATATGCTCTTAATGCATATGCTTGACCTAAAATGTCATTTTTCTTACTTACTTCTTCAGCTCCATTAGTTTCAATAAGATCTGCAGCTTCAATTAATCTATTAAGTGCATTTAATCTATCATAACCATTTGTCCAAAAAGTAGACGCAGCAGCAGACGCAGCATTTAAGTTAAAAATGGCACCGGTAGTTCTACCTTGACCTCCATTTTCAGTACCTTCAGCAGTTTCATCTGTATAATTTACAGCCATAGCTACTTCTCTTGTCAAGTCAAAAAACCCGTAAGCACCTGTTAAACCATTTTCAAGTTCAGATACGTTGGTAAATGCAACATCTGCTGTAACACGACCAACTTGTTTAATATCTATTGCATTTTCACAACTACTAAATAGTGCGATGCATACAATAATTGCTAAATTATATATTTTATTCTTCATGTTTTTGTTTTTTATAATCCTATTTCTACTCCTAATGAAAATGTTACAGGAGTTGGGTATTCACGTCCTGATAATCTTGATGCAGCATCAAAACCTCTAAATTTAGTAAATGTTACTAAGTTTTCACCATTAGCAAAAATTCGTAAAGTATTTAAACCAACTTTTTTAAGTACTTCTTGTGGGAATGCATATCCAATTGAAGCAAATCTTAATCTTAAATAATCTTTGTCTGCTAAAAATCTGTTTGAAGCAAATGTACCAACATTACCACCTGGTTGGATAGAAGGAACATCTGTAATCCTATTAGTAGGTGTCCAAGCTCTTAATAAATCTGATGATAAATTAAATTGACTAATTGCTCCTGGATCCATGAAGTTTGCATAATCAAAGTCTAATTGATCAACACCTAAAACATAAGCAAATTGTGCTTCGAAGAAAAAACCTTTAAAGTCACCATTAAATGCAAAACTACCTTGAACTTCTGGCGTTGTATTTAATCCAGACCAAACTCTGTCAGTATCTGGGTTTGGCGTCTCAGTAATGTTTCCATCTTTATCATAAAATAATTCGTTACCATTTGCAGGGTTTACACCAGCATATCTAACGTCGAATCTTTCAAATATTGGTCCACCATTTCTACCAATACCAACAATTTGAACTTCTCCTGTAACTTCATCTACTTCTGCCGGTAAATCAGCTAAATAATTTTTATTAAAATTAGCAACAGTGTTAAAAGTTAATTTGAAATCATTGTTTTTGATTATATCATAAGCAAGATTAACATCTAAACCATTATTGTGTAAGCTACCAACATTAGAGTTAATTGATGTTACACTTGTAATTGCTGAAACAGGTAAACTCTGAAATAAATCTGTTGTTTTTTTTCTGTAGTAATCTACAGAACCTCTTAATCTACTATTCCATAAACCAAAATCTAAACCTATGTTGGCTTGAGCAACAGTTTCCCATTTTAATGTGTCATTTCCTAATTGGCTTAATCCAATTGTTTGTTCACCATTATAACCTACACCAGTAGCAAAAAAGTCAAATGCTAAATCTGGAGAAGTATAGTAGTTACCTCCATTAATTCTTTGATTACCTGTAGTACCATAAGAACCTCTTAATTTAAGTTGATTGAATACAGAATCTTCCATAAAATCAAACTGATCAATATTTACACGACCAGAAACAGACCAAAAATTAGCCCATCTATTTGTCGTAGAAAATCTATAAGAAGCATCACGTCTAAATGTAGCACTTAACCCTAAAGTAGAATCATAATCGTAGTCTAATGTACCAAAATAAGATAATAAACCAGCATCAATTCTATTTGCAAAAACTGTATCTACAAATAAATCGTCGTTAGCATTGTCTCCAATAAATCCAGCTCCGTCTCCAGGGAAGAAAGTCTTTGGGTTTAATCCGTTAGATGTGAAACCAAAATCTCTTAAGAATGCTTTGAAATATTCAGTATATAATCCAGCATTTATTGTATGCTTGTCAAATTCTATATTGTAGTTTAAAGAAGCTGTTGTATTAAAAGCAGCTCTTCTTCTTGAATTTTGACTTGAGAAACCTGGGTTATCAGGATTGAAATATTGTGCATTAAAACCTTCAGGGTTTCTTGTACCAACAAAAGATGTTGCTTGGTAATCTACACCTGTATTAACAGATGCTACTAAATTATCGGTAAGATTTAAACTTGCATTTACAGATGCAATTATTTTAAGTTCCTCAACTAAAGAAACATCTTTAAATAATTTTTCTTGAATAAAGTATGGACTATAACCAAAAATTAAATTATCTACTAATTCTTGAACAGTAGGAGTTTCTTCTGGTAACAAGTACGGTAATGCTCCATTAGCTCCAAAAAAAGGATTTTGATTAATACCACTTGTTCCTACACTTGTAGGAGTGTTGTTTGTAGAATAGTTTAAAGAAACTGAAGTTCCATATTTAAATTTATCAGAACCTCCGTTGATGTTGTTTCTTAAATTAAATCTTTTCAAATCACTTACTGCAAGGATTCCTTCTTGTTCAAAGTAACCTAAAAATGTAAATTGACTCGAGTTCTCACCACCACTTGTTAATGTAAGTGTATGGTTCTTCGTTTGTCCCATTCTTAAAAATTCATCTTCCCAATTTCCATTTGGTAACGCAGCTATTTGCTCATCAGTTAAAGGAGATCCGTTTGCTGGGTAAGATATACCTACACTAGCTCCTGCACCTAATCCTATACCTCTCTGTCTTTCTAATGTAGCATATTGCTGAGAGTTCATAAGATTATATCTATCTGAAGGAAATTGTGATATACTATATACACTATTAAAATTAACAGCTAAAGGAGCATTTTTTCTACCAGTTTTAGTTTTAATAACAATAACACCATTTGCACCTCTACTACCATAGATTGCTGTTGCTCCTGCATCTTTTAATACTGTAACCGAAGCAATTTCATTTTGATTAATACTTCTAAAGTTATCCTCATCTACTGGAGTACCATCTAAGATAAAAAGTGGTTCTGTGTTACCATTAATTGAGTTAACACCTCTTAGCTGTACTAAAGCATTTGCACCTGGTTGACCAGAACTAATCGAAATATCTAATCCAGGAACTTGACCTGCAAGTGAATTTACTAAGTTACCACTAGGTCTATTCTCAATAGCACTTGCATTAAGTTGTGTTGATGAAGTAGAAGCTTTTGCTTTAGTTATAGTAGTATAACCTGTAACAACTATTTCTTCTAATACGTTAGCATCCTCAACTAATTTAACATTAATACTGTTAGAATTGTTTATTACTCTCTCAACTACTTTGTATCCTAAGTATCTAAATACTAAGACATCTCCCTTGCTAGCTTTTAAAGTGTATTTACCATCAAAGTTAGTTTCTGTACCTGTAGAAGTACCCTTAATTACTACACTTACTCCGGGTAGAGCGCCCGAATCATCAGTAACTGTTCCACTAACAGTCTTTTGTTGAGCAAATGATATTTGCACAACTAACGCCAGTAATAGCGTTAAAATTCCATTAAACTTTGTCTTCATTGTATAATTATTTGAATTAATTAGTCCCAAAAGTCTTAAAATAAACTTAAATAAACAATTTTTTAACATAAAATGTTTTCATTATCATGAACCTTATTTTGCTTTTTGTTAAATAATCATTAATTTATGATATATTAATTCAATAACATAAAAAAAGCCGTTTAAAATATAAATATTTTAAACGGCCTAAATTATGAAGATCTAAAAAAATTAATTTACATCCCACCAAACTTTAGCTGTCATATCACCAGGATTTGTTGATACAGCATTTAATTGTGCTGAATTTGTTTGTGTTTCTGATAAAGGATAAGGCATACGAACAGGAATAGAGTTTATTACTGCAGCAGCTGGTACCGCCAATTGAGGATAATCTAATCTCCTCCACTCATTCCATGCTTGAAATCCATCCATGTATAATGAAATCCATTTTTGAACACCTACAGACTCTTTCCAGTTTGCTGCATCATAAGGATTATTTGTTACGTAATCACTAATTGCAGTAGCATCTGTAATACCCCAATAATTCATTGATGCAGTAATTGCATTTTCATAAGCTGTAGCAGCATCACCAGATAAAATTCCTCTCTGGTATGCTTCAGCTAATAAAAATTGAACTTCAGCATAAGACATTATTACGTGAGGTGTTGTTGCAGATCTAACTGCATCATTAGGTCTAGAAGTTGTTGGTTTTAATGCTGTTGCATCGTTATCTAAAAGTCCATATGGCATACCTACGATACCTCCTTGTGGAGTTTCTTTGGCGTACTTTTCTAATCTTGGATCTCCCATTGCTTCTAAAGTATCAACTAAGTATTTTGATACTGCGAAATCATCTCTATTACTAAGTTGAGGATCGTTATTTATAAATAAAGGATTAGATCTAGCAGGATTAGTATCAAATACAAATAATGCGTTTTCACTATTACTTGATATTAAGTTAGAACTTGCAATATTTATATAATTACTAGCTGTTGCTGGATCTACATCAACAATTCTCATTGCATATCTAAGCATTAAAGAATTTGTTAATTTTTTCCAACTATCAATATTTCCATCAAAAATTACTTCTCCACTTGTAAAAGATGGTGCAGAAGAATTGAATGATTTCGAAGCATTGTCTAATGTAGCTAATATACCTTTATACACTTCTTCTTGACTATCATATTTAGGTGTATTAATATCTGATATTGCTTCACTGTATGGTACAGCGTCAAATGCATCTGTTAAAAATGCATACACTTCAGCAGACATAACATCTAAAATAGCTGTTCTATTTCCTTTTATTGCACTTGAAACATCTTGTAATTCTACAAGTTCTTTTGCAGCGTCTAATTCTTTTAATACACTTGCATACATAGCATTCCATGTACCGCTATAACTAGTTACATCTTGATTATATCTGCTATCATCTGTATATTCATTTTCAGCCCATTGTTGTGTCATTAATAATCCCCAACTTGCATTTATACCTACACCGGCCATAGCGTTATAAAACGTATATTCTGCTGTAGTTAATAATGTTGAGGCATCAACTTGTACTGCTGAGTTTGGGTCAATATTAATATCTGATAAATTATCATCACAATTATGAAACATTGTGGTTGTTAATAATAACAGAGCGTATATTTTTATTTTTCTCATTTTTATAATTTTTTAAAATTTTGCTGATAAGTTAAATCCGAAAGAACTTGTAGGTGGGATTTGTGCATTTTCTAAACCTTGCGCATTTCCAGATCCTGTAACAACTTGTGGATCAATGTAAGGTACATCAGAATACAAGATTCCTAAGTTTCTTCCAAAAGCACTTAAACTAAGACTTGTAAATGGAGTTTTTTCTAAAACTTTATTAGGAACACTGTAACTTAATCTGATATCTCTAAACTTTATAAAACTAGCATCGTATACGTTTGGTGCAGCTCTTCTAAAAGTGTTACTGTAGTACGTTTGCGGGTTTATTCTAATATCATTCGGTGTTCCATCTGCTTTTACACCAGGTAAAAGTAAACCATTAGCCCTTACATCACTTTCACCATTAAAAGATACTGTTTCTGGGTGCATACCTGAATATTTAGACCATTGTAATGAAGTAGAGTGAATTATTCCTCCTACTTGAAAATCAAATAATGCAGATAATGTAAAGTTCTTGTAGTTGAAAGCTGTACTAAATCCACCTGTCCAATCTGCAATAGCTGAACCTAAATATACTCTTTCGTCTGTAAATTGGTAACCTCCATCAGCACCAACTAGTTTGTTACCATTGTCGTCATAAACAAAATCTTGTCCGAAAACAGCCATATATGGTAATCCTTCTTGAATTCTTAAATCTGCTGCCCATGTAGCTCCTTGCGCTATACTTTCTACAACAGTATTACCGTCTTCATCTTTTAAAAGTTCTACTACTTCGTTGTTCTGACTAGTTAAGTTTATTCCTAAATCCCAAGAAAAATCTTCTGTTTTAATAGGAGTACCACTAATTTGTAATTCTAAACCAGAATTTCTCATTGTACCTGCATTCAGTAATCTAGATGTGTAACCAGTAGCAGCAGAAGAAGGAACGTTGAAAATTTGATCTACAGTCTCTCTTGAGTAGTATGCTGCATCAATAGATAATCTATTTCTTAATAACTTTACTAAGAAACCAAATTCTACCTCTGTTGTTAATTCATTTACTAAATCTGGATTTTGTTGAGAGTTAGGAACATTATATAGCGTGTTTCCTGCAAAATTAGGATTAATTGGGTTATACACGTCTGCAATTCTATATGCACCAGCATCATTTCCTGCCTGAGCGATACTAGCTCTAACTTTCGCAAAATTAATAACATCACTTTCTTTAATAGATTCTAATTCAGAAACAGCAAAACTAAAAGAAGCTGAAGGATAGAAGTAACTATTATTTTTCTTTGGTAATGTAGAAGACCAATCGTTTCTTGCAGATAAATCTAAGAACAACATATCGTTCCATCCAAATGAAGCACTACCAAAAATACTGTTAATTCCTCTTTGGCTTTCAAAAGTGTTTATTGTTGGGTCTACAGCAGAGTTTGCGATGTTAAAGAATTTATCAACCACAATACCTCCAGAAGTAGCTAAAGAAGTTCTTTTAGAGAAGCTTCTCATTCTATTAGCTCCAATAAAACCACTAAATGTGAAATCTTCATTAATATCTGTTGTATAGTTTAATCTAGCTTCCATGTTTGTTTCTTGAAATCTTCTTTCAGTTTCAGAATAACTAGATCCTGAAGAAGATCTTAATGGAATACCTTCTCTTATACTAAATTGAAATAAGTCTGTACCAAATTGAGTTGTAAATGTTAACTTGTCAGTTATTGCGTAAGACAAGTTCGCGTTACCAAACAATCTGTTTTTAGTATCTTCTTGTAAATAGTTTTCTCTTACCCATGATGGGTTGTCAAAGAAATTTGGTGTAGCATCGAATGAAATTAAGTTTCCAGAAGCATCTTCTATAATACCTTTTGGATTCCATGTATATTGGTTACCTTCGGTAGTATTTTGTTGATCTCTTAATCTTGTTACATCTAATTGTGATTGCCACCATTGAGTAAATGCTTGTAATGGATTTGCATTGTTATAACCTGTAGCATTTCTATTTTCTGCTTCAGTTTTTACATATGTAAAAGCTACACTAGATTTTAACTTTTCAGATAATTTATAATCTGAACTTAAAGTAATTGTGTTTCTTTTTAATTTTCCTTCTGGAGTAACACCTTTTTGATCTAAGTTAGTGTAACCAACTCTGAAGTTTCCTTTTTCATTTCCACCAGATAAAGCAACTGTATTTATTAAAGTTACACCAGTGTTAAAAAAGTCTTCATAAGAATTTTCAGGAGCAACCCATGGTCTAACTTCTTTGTAGTTACTTGATCCTGGATCCCAAGAATCCCAATGTCTAACAAGTACATTTGGGTTAAATTTTGGTCCCCATGAACCGTCTTTACCGTAGTTTGGAGCTAAATAAGCAACACCATCTTGAGTAAATTCATTAAAACCACTTGCAGTATCATAAGTTGATCCACCACCATAAGTAGTTTGGATTGGAATTAAGTTTCTAACTTGATCAAATGTTATACTTGAGTCAAATGATACTCCAATACCTTTTTGGTTTTTACCAGATTTTGTAGTAATTAAAATAACACCGTTTGCACCTCTAGAACCATAAATTGCCGTTGCAGCAGCACCTTTTAATACAGACATTTCAGCAATGTTAGAAGGGTCAATTTCAGAAGCAGCATTACCATAATCGTAGCTTCCACCACCAAAACCAATTTGTTGAGCATTTGTTGAGTAACTAGCGTTACTAATTGGCACACCATCCACAATAAAAAGAGGTTGGTTATCTCCTAAAAAAGAGTTTGATCCACGAATAGTAATTCTTGATGAACCACCTAAAGAAGATGGACTTCCTTGGATTTGTACACCCGCAACTCTACCTTGTAAAGAGTTTACTAAATTTGGTTCTTTAGCTTTATCAATGGCACCACCTTCAACTTTTTGAACAGCGTAACCAATTGCTTTTTCTTTTTTAGAAATACCTAAACCTGTAACAATAATTTCGTCTAAAACATTTGCTCCAACTTCTAAGGTAACATTAATTGTGTTAGAATTACCAATTGTTTTACTAACAGTTTCATAACCAATGTAGCTGTAAATTAATACATCTCCTACGTTAGCTTTAAGTTTGTACTTACCGTTAAAATCGGTATCTGTACCTTTACTTGTTCCTTTAATAAGTATACTAACACCAGGTAGCGGTCCTGTTTCATCAGATACTGTTCCAGAAACTGTTTTTTCTTGTGCAAAACTAATTTGCACAACAAACGCCAGTAACAGCGTTAAAATTCCCTTTAACTTTGTTTTCATCATTTATTTGATTTGAATTAATTATGCCAAATATCTAAATATTTTATTAATTAAACAATGAAAACGTTAATAATTGTTAATTTTAGAACTAAAATGTAAAATTTGGTTAGAAATAATTTTTCCAGTTTATTGTAAGCTGAGTGTTTTCAGGGGTTGACAGGTGTTTCTTTTTTAATAAAGTTGTTATAGAAAAGTTAATTTTAGATTTATTTGTGTTAAATAAATAACCTATTCCAATACCAATTAGTTTTTCGCTATTTTCTTTATTGTAGATTATTCCTAAATCAGATATTGTGTACAAGTAAGCGTCTTTTTTAGTTAGGTATCTGTATTCTATATTTTGTGTTATATAGTTTTCAGTAAATATGCTTTTCTCATTGACTCCTCTTATCGTATTTTTACCTCCGATTCTAAATAATTCGTTGTTTACATAATTTTCAGAATTTAAAAATCCCATATTGTTTTGAAGGTATATTTTGTTTCTGTTGTTTAAATTAATCAAATAACTAATTCTAGATTCAATTTTAATTTGTGATGTGTTTTCTGTTCTTGTTTTCCTTTTTCCAATGGAAGGGTTTATTGAAAGCGAAAATTTATCAGAATTAAATTCATCGTAATTTGGAACTGTAAATTCATATCCAAATCCAAAGAAATTACTATTAAATGTTTCTGTATTGTCGCTTTTAATAATTTCTGACGAAGATTCTGTGGTGTAGTTAACTGATATTTTTGAATATTCAGATAATTTGTATTTTAAATTAGTTTCAAATCTAGTATTTGTGAATGTTGAATCTTGTCTGTAAATGTTAAATTTTATTTCTGGTGTTATTTTTGAGTTGAAAATATAAGGATTAATAAAGTTTAAAGAAAATTCACTTCTGTCATTATTTAAACTTTTCCATTCAAGATTTATTTCTTCTCCTTTGTTAATTGTGTTTAATAGATTTAATTCTAAATAACCATTAAATTTTATTTTACCATTTTCGTTGTTTGCAAAATTTATCAATCCATCAAAACTACTTCTGTTTATTTTTTCTAAATACATATATAATAAGGTAGAGTCTTTTGTGAAAAGTATTTCTGGTTTTTTAATTTCTTGAATGAATTTTAAAGGTTTCGTGTTTTTGCTTATTTTGTTTAATAATTTGTTGTTGTAAATCGTTTTAGTGTTGATGTTGTAATGATTGGTTATGTATTTTGTTGGGAAATTTTCATACCCTTTTATTATAGTATTGGTTATTTTTCTTTCTTTTAAGTTTTTTATTACTAAGGATGCTTTTATTGTTTTATTTGACGTTGTGTAATCTTCTAAATAAATTTTAGAGAAGCTCAAACCATTTTGCTCTAATTTTAAGGATAGCTTATTAAGGTATTCTTCAATTTTATTGCTTTGAACAATTGCTGTAGTGTTGGGTAATTCTAACACTTTCAATGTTGCGGAATTTAGTTTCGAAAAAGATATGATGATATTGTTTACCTTTTTGTTTAGACTTATATAAATATTAAAAATTTTATTTTGTTTTTTTACACTGTCAATCATGTAGGCGTAGTATCCTTTTTTTTGTAATTCTTTTTCGATTTTTTTTAATTCTTTTGATATTATTGTCGAGTCTTGAAATTTTCTCAAATAATTTATTTTATTTAAGATTTTGTTTTCTGTTTTATTTATTGATGTAATTTTCAATTCATAGTCTTGTCCTTTCACTGTGTAGTTCACAAGAAGTGTGGAGAGAATTATAAAAAATGTTTTTTTAAAAGACATTAACAATGATAAGGTTTGTAGATGTCAAATGTATAAGTTTTACTGATAATGGTTCTCCTAAAAAAATGTTTTTTGAAAAATAACTCACTGATATTTGAATAATTAGAAATTAGTTGTACATTTGCGGACTCTTAAAAAAGAGATAATGTTTAATTATAAACGAAAAACAGTAATTATTTAGTATGCCAACTATTCAACAATTAGTTCGTAAAGGAAGAACCAAAATAACTAAGAAGAGTAAATCGGCTGCTTTGTCGTCTTGTCCTCAAAGACGTGGAGTTTGTACTCGTGTTTATACTACAACACCAAAGAAACCTAATTCAGCAATGCGTAAAGTTGCCAGAGTTAGATTGACAAATGGTAATGAGATAAATGCATACATTCCAGGAGAAGGACATAACTTACAGGAGCACTCGATAGTATTAGTTAGAGGTGGAAGGGTAAAAGATTTGCCAGGAGTTAAATATCACGTAGTACGTGGTGCATTAGATACTGCAGGAGTTGAGGGTAGAACCCAACGTAGATCTAAGTATGGAGCAAAACGCCCAAAAAAGTAAATTAGTAACTTTTTTAATGTAAAGACATGAGAAAAAGAGCAGCAAAAAAAAGAGTCTTATTACCGGATCCAAAGTTTAATGATCAGTTAGTAACACGTTTCGTGAATAACTTGATGTGGGATGGTAAGAAGTCAGTAGCTTTTAAAGTATTTTATGATGCGTTAGATATCGTAGAAGAAAGAAAAGGTGAAGAAGAAAAAACAGCTTTAGAGATTTGGAAAGATGGTTTATCAAATGTAATGCCTCACGTAGAAGTAAGATCTCGTCGTGTTGGTGGTGCTACGTTTCAGATACCAATGCAAATTAGACCAGACCGTAAGGTTTCTATGGCTATTAAATGGATGATTTTGTACACTCGTAAAAGAAACGAGAAAACAATGGCACAGCGTTTAGCTGCTGAAATTTTAGCTGCGGCTAAAGAAGAAGGAGCTGCTGTTAAAAAACGTACTGATACTCATAAAATGGCAGAAGCAAATAAAGCTTTCTCTCACTTCAGATTTTAATAGAAATGGCTAGAGATTTAAAATTTACAAGAAATATTGGAATTGCAGCACATATTGATGCTGGAAAAACTACAACAACAGAACGTGTATTGTATTATACAGGTGTTTCTCATAAAATTGGAGAAGTACATGATGGTGCAGCAACAATGGACTGGATGGAGCAGGAGCAAGAAAGAGGTATTACAATTACTTCTGCAGCTACTACTTGTACGTGGAACTTTCCAATAGAAAACGGAGAAAAAACTCCAGAAACAAAAGGATATCACTTTAATATTATTGATACTCCAGGACACGTTGATTTTACTGTAGAAGTAAATAGATCATTACGTGTTTTAGATGGTTTAGTTTTCTTATTTTCAGCTGTTGATGGTGTAGAGCCTCAATCTGAAACTAACTGGAGATTGGCAGATAACTATAAAGTACCAAGAATTGGTTTTGTTAACAAAATGGATCGTCAAGGTTCTGATTTCTTAGGAGTTTGTCAGCAAGTGAAAGATATGTTAAAGTCAAATGCGGTGCCAATCGTTTTAAATATTGGTGACGAGGATGAGTTTAAAGGTATTATAGATTTAGTTAAGAATCGTGCTATTGTATGGCATGATGAAACTCAAGGAGCAACTTTCGATGTTATCGAAATTCCTGAGGATATGAAAGAAGAAGCTCGTAAGTACCGTGCACTTTTAATTGAAGAAGTAGCAAGTTACGATGAGAATCTTTTAGAAAAATTCATGGAAGATGAAGATTCTATTACAGAAGAAGAAGTGCATGCTGCACTTAGAGCTGCTGTAATGGATATGGCAATTATTCCTATGATTTGTGGTTCTGCGTTTAAAAATAAAGGAGTTCAGTTCTTATTAGATGCTGTTTGTCGTTATTTACCTTCTCCAACTGATAAAGATGGTATTGTAGGTGTAAACCCTGATACAGAACAAGAAGAATTACGTAAGCCAAGTGTAGATGAACCTTTTGCTGCTTTAGCATTTAAAATTGCTACAGACCCTTTTGTTGGTCGTTTAGCATTTTTTAGAGCATATTCTGGTCGTTTAGATGCTGGTTCTTATGTTTTAAATAACCGTTCAGGTAAAAAAGAACGTATTTCACGTATTTACCAAATGCATGCTAATAAGCAGAATGCAATTGATTTTATCGAAGCTGGAGATATCGGTGCGGCAGTAGGTTTTAAATCTATCAAAACAGGAGATACTTTATCTTCTCAAGAGCATCCAATTGTTTTAGAATCTATGGACTTTCCAGACCCAGTAATTGGTATTGCTGTTGAGCCTAAAACTAAAGCAGATGTAGATAGATTAGGTATTGGTTTAGGTAAGTTAGCTGAAGAAGATCCAACATTTACTGTTCGTTCTGATGAAGCTTCTGGTCAAACTATCATCTCAGGTATGGGAGAATTACACTTAGATGTAATTGTAGATCGTTTAAAACGTGAATTTAAAGTTGAAGTTAACCAAGGTCAGCCTCAAGTAGAATATAAAGAAGCTATTACAGCATCTGCAGATCATAGAGAAGTTTATAAGAAACAATCTGGTGGTCGTGGTAAGTTTGCTGATATAGTATTTACTATGGAGCCTGCAGAAGAAGGTGTTCAAGGATTAGTTTTTGAATCTGTAATTAAAGGTGGTAATGTTCCTAAGGAATTTGTACCTTCTATTGAGAAAGGATTTAAAGAAGCTATGAAAAACGGTCCATTAGCTGGATACGAAATGGATTCTATGAAAGTAACTTTAAAGGATGGATCATTCCACGCAGTGGATTCTGATCAACTTTCTTTTGAGTTAGCTGCAAAATTAGGTTTTAAAGCTGCAGCAAAAGCTGCTAAAGCTAAAATTATGGAGCCATTAATGAAATTAGAAGTGTTGACTCCAGAGGAGAACATGGGAGATATTGTTGGTGATTTAAATAGAAGAAGAGGGCAAGTAAACGATATGAGTGATCGTAACGGTGCAAAAGTTGTAAAAGCATTAGTACCATTATCAGAAATGTTTGGTTATGTTACAGCTTTAAGAACTATGTCTTCTGGTAGAGCAACTTCTACTATGGAATTTTCACATTATGCTGAAACTCCTTCTAATGTATCTGAAGAAGTGATAGCAAAATCTAAAGGTTAATCGACTAAAGAATATAAGATGAGTCAAAAAATTAGAATAAAATTAAAGTCTTACGATTATAATTTAGTAGATAAATCTGCTGAGAAAATCGTTAAGACGGTAAAAAGTACTGGTGCTGTTGTAAACGGACCAATACCTTTACCAACACATAAAAAGATTTTTACAGTTTTACGTTCTCCACACGTAAATAAAAAATCTAGAGAGCAATTTCAATTAGCTGCTTACAAAAGGTTATTAGACATTTATAGTTCTTCTTCGAAAACTATTGATGCTTTAATGAAACTTGAGTTACCAAGTGGTGTTGAAGTTGAGATCAAAGTTTAAGTAAAATATTAACTTTCGGTTTAATTTTGTTAAACCGAAAGTTTTTTATACTTTTGCAACCCGAAATAGAGTAGGGAACTGCTATTTTTGATATAATTATCACTAATAGTGACATGTCTGGAGCGTTTCGCGAAGGAAAAACGGAAAAAACAAAATCAGCGTTGAATTTGTTTGCGCTGTTTTTTTTTATGAAATTTTAAGGATGTGTACTGAAACATTTGTTTCAAAAAATATAATTATTAATATAGACGCGCTGGATAAATATCTATTCGTCTAAAATTTTAACTAAATGTCTGGGTTAATAGGAAGAAAAATTGGAATGACCAGCTTATTTGATGAAAACGGGAAGAATATTCCTTGTACAGTAATCGAAGCGGGTCCTTGCGTTGTTACCCAAGTCAGAACCGAAGAGGTTGACGGCTACAATGCGTTACAACTTGGTTTCGATGACAAGAAGGCGAAGAGCTCTAACAAAGCGTTAGACGGTCACTTTAAAAAAGCTGGCACCACTGCAAAGAAAAAAGTCGTTGAATTTCAAGGGTTTGAAGGTGAGTATAAATTAGGAGATTCTATATCTGTAGATCATTTTGAAGAAGGTGAGTTTGTAGATGTTTCTGGTGTTTCTAAAGGTAAAGGTTTTCAGGGTGTTGTAAAACGTCATGGATTTGCTGGTGTTGGTCAAGCTACGCATGGTCAACATAACCGTTTAAGAGCTCCGGGTTCTATTGGTGCTGCATCTTATCCTGCTAGAGTATTCAAAGGAATGCGTATGGCAGGTAGAATGGGTGGAGATAAAGTGAAAGTACAAAACTTAAGAGTATTAAAAGTAGTTGCTGAAAAGAACTTACTTGTTGTTAAAGGAGCTGTTCCTGGACACAAAAATGCTTTTGTAACTATTCAGAAATAATGAAAGTAGCTGTTTTAGATATTACAGGAAAAGATACAGGTAGAAAGGTTGAGCTTTCTAAAGATGTATTCGGTATTGAGCCTAATGATCACGCTATTTATTTAGATGTTAAGCAATACTTGGCAAACCAACGTCAAGGTACGCACAAATCTAAAGAAAGAGCAGAAATTGCTGGTTCTACAAGAAAGATAAAAAAACAAAAAGGAACTGGTACTGCAAGAGCAGGTTCTATCAAGTCTGGTGTTTTTAGAGGTGGTGGACGTATGTTCGGACCAAGACCAAGAAATTATTCTTTTAAATTGAATAAAAACTTAAAGCGTTTAGCACGTAAGTCTGCTTTAAGTATTCAAGCAAATGATGAGAATTTAGTAGTAGTTGAAGATTTTAACTTTGAAAATCCAAAAACTAAAAACTTTTTAAACGTTTTAAAAGCGTTAGAATTAGATACTAAAAAGTCTTTATTTGTTTTAGGTAGTGATAATACAAATGTGTATTTATCATCACGTAATTTGAAAAATTCTAAAGTAATTAAAGTTTCAGAAATTAACACATACGGTTTGTTAAACGCAAACAAAGTTGTGATTACTGAAGGTTCTTTAGAAGGTATAAACACTAATTTAAGCAAATAGGGATTCGAAATGAGTATTTTAATAAAACCTATTATTACGGAAAAAGCTACAAACGATAGTGAATTATTTAATCGTTATGCATTTGTAGTAGATAAGAATGCTAATAAATTAGAGATTAAGTCAGCAGTTGAATCTGCTTACGGGGTTTCTATATCTAGTGTAAGAACTTTAAATTATCCAATTCAAAGAAATACTAAGTTTACTAAAAAAGGTTTAGTTACTGGTATTAAGAGTGGGTATAAGAAAGCTATTGTACAGTTAGCAGAAGGAGAAAGTATTGATTTTTATAACAATCTTTAAAAGACAAAAATGTCAGTTAGAAAATTAAAACCAATAACACCAGGTCAGCGTTTTAGAGTTGTAAATGGGTTCGACACCATAACAACTGATAAGCCGGAGAAAAGTTTACTTGCTCCGAAAAAACGATCTGGAGGTCGAAACAATCAGGGAAGAATGACAACACGTAATATAGGTGGTGGTCATAAACAAAAGTACCGTATTATCGATTTTAAAAGAGATAAGCAAGGTATTCCTGCAACAGTAAAAACAATAGAATACGATCCAAATCGTACAGCTTTTATAGCGCTATTAAGTTATGCTGATGGTGAAAAACGTTATGTAATTGCGCAAAACGGTTTAAAAGTAGGTCAAACTATTATTTCAGGTAAAGATGTTGCTCCAGAAATTGGAAATGCAATGACTTTAAGTGAAATTCCTTTAGGAACTACGATTTCATGTATAGAATTACGTCCAGGTCAAGGAGCTGTTATGGCTCGTTCTGCTGGTTCTTTTGCTCAATTAATGGCAAGAGATGGTAAGTATGCTACAGTTAAGTTACCTTCTGGTGAAACAAGATTAATCTTGTTAACTTGTATGGCAACTATTGGTGTTGTATCTAATTCAGATCATCAATTACTTGTTTCAGGTAAAGCTGGTAGATCTAGATGGTTAGGTAGAAGACCTAGAACAAATGCAGTAAGAATGAACCCTGTTGATCACCCAATGGGAGGTGGTGAAGGACGTTCTTCTGGAGGGCATCCAAGATCAAGAAATGGTATACCTGCTAAAGGATTCAAGACTAGATCTAAAACCAAAGCTAGTAATAAGTATATTATAGAACGTAGAAAGAAATAATAAGTTATGGCAAGATCATTAAAAAAAGGACCTTACGTTCACTATAAGTTAGAGAAAAAAGTGTTAGCTAATGTAGAAGGTGGAAACAAAACTGTAATCAAAACTTGGTCTAGAGCAAGTATGATTACTCCAGATTTTGTTGGACAAACAATTGCTGTTCATAACGGACGTCAATTTGTACCGGTTTACGTTACAGAAAACATGGTAGGGCATAAATTAGGCGAATTTTCACCAACTCGTTCTTTTAGAGGACACGCTGGTGCAAAAAATAAAGGAAAAAAATAGTAGGAAATGGGAGTTCGTAAAAAAAATATGGCAGATCAGTTAAAAGCAGATAGAAAGCAACGTGCTTTCGCTAAGCTTACTAACTGTCCTACATCACCAAGAAAAATGCGTTTAGTAGCAGATCAGGTAAGAGGTGTTGAAGTTGAAAAAGCTTTACAAATCTTAAAATTTAGCCCTAAAGAAGCATCTATAAACTTAGAGAAATTATTGTTGTCTGCAATTGCAAACTGGCAAGCTAAGAATGAAGATGCAGCTATAGAAGATGCTGGATTATATGTGAAAACTATTTATGTAGATAGCGCAGGAATGTTAAAAAGATTAAGACCAGCTCCACAAGGTCGTGCTCATAGAATTCGTAAGCGTTCTAATCACGTTACTTTAGAGTTAGGTACTAAAACAATAAGCAAATAATCAAAGTAGAAATGGGACAAAAAACTAATCCAATAGGAAATCGTTTAGGAATCATCAGAGGTTGGGAATCTAACTGGTACGGTGGTAATGACTACGGAGATAAAATTGCTGAAGATGACAAGATAAGAAAGTATATTCATGCTAGATTATCTAAAGCAAGTGTTTCTAGAGTAATTATAGAGCGTACTTTAAAACTTGTAACCGTTACTATCACTACTGCTAGACCTGGTATTATTATCGGTAAAGGTGGTCAAGAGGTAGACAAGTTAAAAGAAGAGCTTAAGAAAATTACAGGAAAAGAAGTTCAAATTAACATTTTTGAAATCAAGCGTCCAGAATTAGATGCAAGATTAGTAGCAACTAGTGTTGCTCGTCAAATTGAGAATAGAATTTCTTATAAGAGAGCTATTAAAATGGCTATTCAAGCTACAATGAGAATGAATGCTGAAGGTATTAAAATTCAGATTTCAGGACGTTTAAATGGAGCTGAAATGGCACGTTCAGAGCACTTTAAAGAAGGTAGAATTCCTCTTTCTACTTTTAGAGCTGATATTGATTATGCACTTGTAGAAGCTCATACTACATACGGAAGATTAGGTGTGAAGGTATGGATTATGAAAGGCGAAGTTTATGGTAAAAGAGAATTATCTCCATTAGTAGGATTGTCTAAGAAACAATCTGGTTCTAAAGGTGGTGACAGATCTAAACGTCAACCTCGTAGAAGAAAATAATTTTTAAAATTAGAAATTAAAAATGTTACAGCCAAAAAGAGTAAAATACCGTAAGGTACAGAAGGCGAAAGGAAATATGACAGGTATTTCTGGTAGAGGAAATCAACTTTCTAATGGAATGTTTGGTATCAAATCTTTAGACCAGAATTTATTAACTTCGCGTCAGATAGAAGCAGCTCGTATTGCGGCTACTCGTCATATGAAAAGAGAAGGTCAGTTATGGATTAAAATATTTCCAGACAAGCCTATCACTAAGAAGCCTTTAGAAGTACGTATGGGTAAGGGTAAAGGAGCACCAGATCATTTTGTTGCAGTTATTAAACCAGGTAGAATTTTGTTTGAAATTGGTGGAGTGCCAATGGATGTTGCAAAAGAAGCTTTACGTTTAGCAGCACAAAAACTTCCAGTAAGAACGAAGTTTGTAGTAGCAAGAGATTTTGATATTAACGCTTAATTCTAAATACAATGAAACAATCAGAAATAAAAGAATTATCTATAGCAGATCTTAATGAAAAGCTTGGAGCGTTGCAAAAGAATTATACTGATCTTAAAATGGCTCACGCAATAACTCCTTTGGAGAATCCATTGCAGTTGAGAAGTTTAAGAAGAACTGTAGCAAGAATTGCAACAGAATTAACAAAAAGAGAATTACAATAATTCTATAGTCAGTTTTAAAGATGGAAAAAAGAAATCTTAGAAAAGAGAGAATTGGTGTTGTTTCTAGTAACAAAATGGAAAAATCTATTGTTGTTGCAGAAACTAAAAGAGTTAAGCACCCAATGTACGGAAAGTTCGTATTAAAGACTAAGAAGTACGTTGCACACGACGAAAAGAATGATTGCAACGAAGGAGATACAGTTAGGATCATGGAAACAAGACCTATGAGTAAATCTAAACGTTGGAGATTAGTAGAAATCCTAGAAAGAGCTAAATAATATGTTACAGACAGAATCAAGATTAAAAGTAGCAGATAATACTGGAGCTAAAGAAGTTTTAGTAATTAGAGTTTTAGGAGGTACAAAAAAGCGTTACGCAAGTATTGGAGACAAGATTGTTGTATCGGTTAAATCTGCAACTCCTAACGGAACTGTAAAAAAAGGTCAAGTATCTAGAGCAGTTGTTGTAAGAACAAAGAAAGAAGTTAGACGTAAAGACGGATCTTATATTAGATTTGATGATAATGCTTGTGTACTTTTAAATCCTACAGAGGAAATGAGAGGAACTCGTGTTTTCGGACCAGTTGCACGTGAACTTCGTGAGAAACAATTCATGAAAATAGTATCATTAGCACCTGAAGTGCTTTAACATTATAATAAAATGAAGAAGTTTAAATTAAAATCAGGAGATACTGTAAAAGTAATTGCAGGAGATCATAAAGGATCTGAAGGTAAGGTTTTACAAATTATCAAAGATAAGGATAGAGTTTTAGTAGAAGGTGTAAATTTAGTTTCTAAACACACTAAACCTAATGCTCAAAATCCTCAAGGTGGTATTGTAAAGAAAGAAGCTTCTCTTCATATATCTAACGTAATGTTAGTAGAAGAAGGTGTAGCTGTAAGAGTAGGTTATCAGGTTGATGGAGATACTAAAACTAGAATCTCTAAAAAAACTAAAAAATAAGAGTAATCATGAGTTACGTACCAAGATTAAAATCAGAATACAAAGAAAGAGTTGTTAAAGCTCTTACTGAAGAATTCAGTTATAAGAATGTAATGCAAGTACCAAAATTAGAAAAGATTGTTGTTTCTAAAGGTGTTGGTGCTGCAATTGCAGATAAGAAATTAATAGATTATGCTTTAGAAGAGTTGACTAAAATTACAGGTCAAAAAGCGATATCTACAATGTCTAAAAAAGATGTTGCATCATTTAAATTACGTAAAGGAATGCCAATTGGAGCAAAAGTTACGTTAAGAGGTGATAAAATGTATGAATTTTTAGACAGACTAGTTACAGCTTCTTTGCCACGTGTAAGAGACTTTAACGGTATTAAAGCTAATGGATTTGATGGTAGAGGTAATTACAATTTAGGTATTACTGAACAAATCATTTACCCAGAGATAAATATTGACCAAGTGAAGAAAATTAACGGTATGGATATTACTTTTGTAACATCTGCAAATACTGATAAGGAAGCAAAGTCATTATTAGGAGAATTAGGTTTACCATTCAAAAAAAATTAAGAAATGGCTAAAGAATCAATGAAAGCTCGCGAACGTAAAAGAGCAAAAACAGTTGCAAAATATGCAGAAAAGAGAAAAGCTTTAAAAGAAGCTGGAGACTATGAAGCATTGCAAAAATTACCAAAAAATGCATCACCAGTACGAATGCACAACAGATGTAAATTAACTGGACGTCCAAAAGGATATATGAGACAATTTGGTATCTCTCGTGTAACGTTTCGTGAAATGGCAAATCAAGGATTAATACCAGGTGTTAAAAAGGCAAGTTGGTAGAAATTTTAAATAAAGCTTAAAAATAAAAATAGAATGTGTATCTTTGCACGCTCTATTTTTTTTGAGTATAAGAATTTTAACTGATTATAGGTTCATTTATCACAGAGAAATCTGTAGCATAAATAGAGGTATTTGAAAACCGTAATCGCAATATAAATAAGTATGTATACAGATCCAATTGCGGATTTTCTAACAAGAGTTAGAAATGCAATCGCTGCAGGACACAGAGTAGTAGAAATTCCGGCTTCAAACTTGAAGAAGGAAATGACTAAAATTTTGTTTGACCAAGGGTTTATTTTAAGTTATCAGTTTAATGATGATAAAGTTCAAGGAACTATCAAGATAGCTTTAAAATATGACAAGGAAACAAAAGAGTCAGTAATTAGAAAAATCCAACGTATCAGTACGCCAGGTTTAAGAAAATATGTTGGTTCTTCAGAGATGCCAAGAGTATTAAACGGACTAGGTATTGCTATTGTTTCAACATCTAAAGGTGTTATGACAAACAAAAAAGCACGTCAAGAAAATGTTGGAGGAGAAGTTTTATGTTACGTTTATTAATTTTTAAGAAATGAGTAGAATAGGAAAAAATCCCGTTAGCATTTCACAAGGTGTAGATGTAAACATAAAAGACAACGTAATTACTGTAAAAGGGAAATTAGGAGAGTTAACTCAAACTATTTCTGAAGGAATTACAGTAAGTATTGAAGATGGAGTTATCACATTAGATAGAGCATCGGAAAGCAAAGACCATAAAGCACAACATGGTTTAATGAGAGCTTTAATCAATAACATGGTTGAAGGTGTAAGTAAAGGTTGGACTAAAGAATTAGAACTTGTAGGAGTAGGTTATAGAGCTTCAAATCAAGGTCAGAAATTAGACTTAGCTTTAGGTTTCTCTCATAATATTGTTTTAGAATTAGCTCCAGAAGTGAAAGTAGAAACAGTATCAGAGAAAGGGAAAAACCCAATCATTAAATTAACTTCTTTTGACAAACAGTTAGTTGGTCAAATAGCTGCAAAGATTCGTTCTTTTAGAGCTCCAGAGCCATATAAAGGTAAAGGTGTTAAGTTTGTTGGTGAATTATTAAGAAGAAAAGCAGGTAAATCTGCATAATAATATAGCAATATGGCATTATCAAAGCTAGAAAGAAGAGCTAGAATAAAGCGTAGAATTAGAAAAATTATTTCTGGTACTGCTACAAAACCAAGATTATCGGTTTATAGAAGTAACAAAGAAATTTACGCTCAAATAGTAGACGATGTAAACGGAGTGACTTTAGCTGCTGTTTCATCTAGAGATAAAGATATTAAAGCAAGTTCTAAAATTGAAGCAGCTACTGCGGTAGGTAAAGCAATTGCAGAAAAAGCTACTAAAGCAGGATTGGAAAATGTTGCTTTTGATAGAAATGGTTATTTATACCATGGTAGAGTTAAAGTATTAGCAGAAGCTGCAAGAGAAGCTGGTTTAAAATTTTAAGAAAATATGCAAGGTTATAAAAACGTAGAAAGAGTTAAACCTAGTGGGTTAGAACTTGTAGATAAATTAGTAGGTGTACAACGTGTTACTAAAGTTACAAAAGGTGGTAGAGCATTTGGTTTCTCTGCAATTGTTGTTGTAGGTGATGGTAATGGTGTTGTAGGACATGGTTTAGGTAAATCTAAAGATGTTTCTTCTGCAATTGCAAAAGCAGTTGAAGATGCAAAGAAAAACTTAGTTAGAATTCCTATTTTAGATGGTACTTTACCTCATGAACAAAAAGGTAAATTTGGTGGAGCAAAGATTTTTATCAAGCCTGCATCTCCTGGTACAGGGGTTATTGCTGGTGGTGCTGTACGTATCGTATTAGAATCTGTTGGTGTACATGATGTATTATCAAAGTCTCAAGGATCATCTAATCCTCACAATGCTGTAAAAGCTACTTTTGATGCATTATTACAATTAAGAAGTGCATCTTCTATTGCTAAGCAAAGAGGTATATCTATAGAAAAAGTATTTAACGGATAAATCTAAGAACGATGGCAAGAATTAAAGTTACACAAGTAAAAAGTCAAATCGGACGTCTTCAAAGTCAAAAAAGAACTTTAGAGGCTTTAGGTTTACGTAAAATGAACCAAACTGTAGAACATGAGGCAACTCCTACAATTATTGGTATGGTAAATACAGTTAAACACTTAGTTTCTTTTGAAGAAATTAAATAAGATTTATAAAAAATGAGTTTACATAATTTAACACCTGCAGAGGGTTCCATTAAAAAAGGAAAAAGAATTGCAAGAGGTGAAGGTTCTGGAAAAGGTGGTACTGCTACAAGAGGTCACAACGGACAGAAATCTCGTTCTGGTTATTCTAAAAAGATAGGTTTTGAAGGTGGTCAAATGCCTCTTCAAAGACGTGTACCTAAATTTGGTTTCACAAATATAAACCGTAAGGAGTATCAAGGAATCAATTTAGATAAATTACAATCTTTAGTTGATAGTGGAAAAATAACAGATACAGTAAATTTAGATATTCTAATTGCTAACAGATTGGCTGGTAAAAATGACCTAGTTAAAATTTTAGGAAACGGAGAGTTAAAAGCTAAATTAAATATAACTGTACATAAATTTACAGCATCAGCAAAAGCAGCTATTGAAGCAGCTGGAGGAGAAGCTGTTGCTTTATAAGAACACGTAAATGATGAATTTTATTAATACGCTAAAGGATATTTTCAAAATTGAAGAATTAAAAAACAAAATTCTTCTTACTATCGGTTTAATTGCTGTGTATCGTTTTATGGCTGCTGTACCATTACCTGGTATAGATCCATTACAGTTATCAGCTTTAAAAGAAAGTACTTCTGGAGGTCTTTTAGGATTATTGAATGCATTTACAGGTGGGGCATTTGCTAGGGCGTCAGTAATGGCTCTTGGTATAATGCCATACATTTCTGCTTCTATTGTAGTTCAGTTAATGGGAATTGCTGTTCCTTATTTACAAAAATTACAAAAAGATGGAGAAAGTGGTAGAAAAAAAATTACACAAATTACAAGATGGTTAACAATAGTTATTACGTTAGTACAAGCACCAACGTATATTACTGCTATTAAGACTCAATTTAACTTACCACCAGAAGCTTTTTTAGTTAGTGGTTTAACTTTTTGGGTATCGTCAATCATAATCTTAACTGCAGGTACAATTTTTGCTATGTGGTTAGGTGAGCGTATTACTGATAAAGGTATAGGTAATGGTATTTCATTATTAATTACTGTTGGTATTATTGCTAATTTCCCAGCTGCTTTTTTACAAGAATTCGTTTCTAAAACAGAAAATGCAGGTGCAGGTGGTTTAATGATGATTTTAATTGAAATTATCGTTTGGTTTGTAGTGATTTTATTAACTGTTTTATTAGTTACAGCTGTTAGAAAAATCGCTGTACAATATGCAAGAAGAACAGTTGCAGGTAATGTACAAAATGTTGCAGGTTCAAGAGATTACATTCCTTTGAAATTAAATGCAGCAGGTGTAATGCCAATTATTTTTGCTCAAGCAATTATGTTTTTGCCTTTAGCTTTAGGTCAAAGATTTCCAGCTTTAGTTGGTTTAACAGATCCTAATGGTTGGCAGTACAATGTTATATTTGCTTTACTAATTATAATTTTTAGTTATTTTTATACTGCAATTACAATTCCTACCAATAAAATGGCTGAGGATTTGAAGAGAAGTGGTGGTTTTATTCCTGGTATTAGACCTGGAAAAGATACTGCGGATAGATTAGATAGTGTATTATCTAGAATAACTTTCCCTGGATCGTTATTTTTAGCTGCATTGTCTATATTACCTGCAATTGTAGTTCAGTTTGGAGTACAACAGGGATGGGCAATGTTTTACGGTGGTACATCATTAATCATTATGGTAGGTGTAGCAATTGATACAATGCAACAAATTAACTCGTATTTATTAAATAATCATTATGATGGTTTAATGAAAACAGGAAACAGCAATAGAAAATCAAATAAATAGTATGGCTAAACAATCAGCAATTCAACAAGACGGAACAATCACAGAAGCATTATCAAATGCTATGTTTCGTGTAGAATTAGAAAACGGACATATTGTAACGGCTCACATTTCTGGAAAAATGCGTATGCATTATATCAAACTTTTACCTGGAGACAAGGTAAAGTTAGAGATGAGTCCGTATGATTTATCAAAAGCAAGAATTACTTACAGATACTAAAAAAAAACTAAACAGATGAAAGTTAGAGCATCAGTTAAAAAAAGAAGTGCCGACTGCAAAATAGTGCGCAGAAAAGGTAGATTATACGTAATTAATAAACAAAATCCTAGATTTAAACAAAGACAAGGGTAATGGCAAGAATAGCAGGTATTGATATTCCAAAGAATAAAAGAGGGGTTATTGCTTTAACTTACATCTTTGGTATTGGAAGCAGCAGAGCTAAAAAAGTTTTAGCAGAAGCTAAGGTAGACGAGAGTATTAAAGTTCAAGATTGGACTGATGATCAAATCGCTGCAATTAGAGAGCAAGTTGGATTTTTCACTATTGAAGGAGAATTAAGATCTGAAGTTCAGATAAACATCAAACGTTTGATGGATATTGGATGTCAGAGAGGAATTCGTCATAGACTTGGTCTTCCTTTAAGAGGACAAAGAACTAAAAACAATTCTCGTACAAGAAAAGGTAAGAGAAAAACTGTAGCTAACAAGAAAAAGTAAGTTAGACAAGTAACATAAGATCTATCAATTGGTTTTACCAATTATTAATAGAAAACTAAGTTACTAAAACTAAATAATTATGGCAAAAGCAAGTTCAAAAAAACGTAAAGTAATAATTGAAGCAATAGGAGAAGCTCATGTAACAGCATCTTTTAATAACATCATTATTTCTTTAACAAATAAAAAAGGAGATGTAATTTCATGGTCATCTGCAGGTAAAATGGGTTTTAGAGGTTCTAAAAAGAATACTCCTTACGCAGCTCAATTAGCAGCAGAAGATTGTGCAAACGTTGCAAAAGAAGCGGGTTTACGTAAAGTAAAAGTTTATGTAAAAGGACCAGGAAATGGTAGAGAATCTGCAATTAGATCTATTCATAATGCAGGTATCGAAGTAACAGAAATTATCGATGTTACTCCAATTCCTCATAATGGTTGTCGTCCTCCTAAGAGAAGAAGAGTATAATTAAATATTTTAACTTGATAGGAACAAGATTATCGAAGGAGTAAGCCTTAATTCATAATCCCTATCTATAACACAAACGAAATGGCAAGATATACAGGACCAAAAACAAAAATAGCGCGTAAATTCGGTGAAGCTATTTTTGGAGAAGATAAAAACTTCGAAAAAAGAAATTACCCTCCAGGACAGCATGGTAATGCAAGAAGAAGAGGAAAAAAATCTGAATATGCTACTCAATTAATGGAGAAGCAAAAAGCTAAATATACTTACGGTATTTTAGAACGTCAATTCAGAAACTTATTTAAAGACGCTTCTGCATCACAAGGTATTACAGGTGAGATTTTATTACAATTATGTGAGTCTCGTTTAGATAATGTTGTTTACAGAATGGGTGTTTCTAAATCAAGAAGTGGTGCACGTCAATTAGTTTCTCACAGACATATTACTGTTAACGGAGAATTAGTAAACGTACCATCTTACAGATTAAAAGAAGGAGATGTAGTTGCTGTTAGAGAAAAGTCTAAATCTTTACAAGCTATTGACGATGCTTTAGCATCTAACAATAATGTTTATGAATGGTTAACTTGGAATTCTGATAAAAAAGAAGGAACTTTTGTTAAAGTACCAGCAAGATTACAAATTCCAGAAAACATTAAAGAGCAGTTAATCGTAGAATTATATTCTAAGTAATAAATTAATCATATTGGTATTTAGCCAAAGGATTTATAAGTATTTCTTCACACTTATATTTCGCGCAACTAAATAACAATTAAAACGAAGAAAAAATGGCAATTTTAAATTTTCAAAAACCAGATAAGGTTATAATGATAGAATCAACAGATTTCTCTGGAAGATTCGAATTTAGACCTTTAGAGCCAGGTTTTGGTTTAACAATAGGAAACGCTTTAAGAAGAGTACTTTTATCTTCTTTAGAAGGTTTTGCAATCACATCTTTAAGAGTTGATGGTGTAGAACATGAATTTTCTACTGTATCTGGTGTTGTAGAAGATGTAACAGAAATTATCTTAAACTTAAAGCAAGTTCGTTTTAAGAAACAAATAGACGAAACAGATAGAGAAACTGTATCTGTTTCTATTTCAGGTCAAGAGCAGTTTACTGCTGGAGATTTACAGAAATTTATATCGGGATTCCAAGTATTGAATCCAGATTTAGTTATTTGTAACATGGATAAATCTGTTAAATTAAATGCAGAAATTACAATAGAAAAAGGTAGAGGGTTTGTACCTGCAGAAGAAAATAAAAAAGCTTCTGCACCAATAGGAACAATCTTTACAGATTCTATTTACACACCAATTAAGAATGTAAAGTACGCAATCGAGAATTACCGTGTAGAACAAAAAACGGATTACGAGAAATTAGTTTTCGATATTGATACTGATGGATCTATAAATCCAAAAGACGCTTTAACAGAAGCTGCTAAGATTTTAATTCACCACTTTATGTTATTCTCTGATGAGCGTATCACTTTAGAGGCAGATGAAATTGCACAGACAGAAACATATGATGAAGAATCATTACATATGCGTCAGTTATTAAAAACTAGATTAATCGATATGGACTTATCAGTAAGAGCATTAAATTGTTTAAAAGCTGCAGAAGTTGATACATTAGGTGATTTAGTTTCTTTTAACAAAAGTGATTTAATGAAGTTTAGAAACTTTGGTAAAAAGTCTTTAACAGAACTAGAAGAATTAGTTATTGTTAAAGGTTTAAGTTTCGGAATGGATTTAAGCAAATACAAATTAGATAGAGATTAATTTTCATATTTTGCTCCTCAAAGAGAGTTGATGCAAGATGAATAATAAAACAAGGTCATGAGACACGGAAAAAAACACAATCATTTAGGAAGAACAACTTCGCATAGAAAAGCGATGTTAGCTAATATGACTTGTTCTTTAATAGAACATAAGCGTATTAACACAACAGTGGCTAAAGCAAAAGCATTAAGAGTTTTTGTTGAACCATTAGTAACAAAGTCTAAAACTGATACTACTCACAATAGACGTATTGTTTTTTCTTACTTACGTGATAAATTTGCTGTTACAGAATTATTTAAAGAAATTTCTGTAAAAGTAGGAGATAGACCAGGTGGTTACCTTCGTATTATCAAATTAGGAAATCGTCAAGGAGATAATGCTCCTATGGCAATGGTAGAGTTTGTTGATTACAACGAAATCTATAATCCTAATGGTAAAAAAGCTAAAAAATCTACAAGAAGAGGAAGAGGAAAAAAATCTGAATCTGCTCAAGTAGAAGGTACTGCAACAGAAGCAAAATCTGAAGAATAAAAAATGAAAATTTTTTAATTTATATAAAAGGGATAAACGTTTACGTTTATCCCTTTTTTTATATTTTTACAACAACAACAAACACAATTATATATTAATGAAATATCAAACAAGAAAAAAAGCACTAGTTTTATTAGCTGATGGAACTATCTTTTATGGAAAATCTGTAGGTATAGAAGGAACTTCAACAGGAGAAATTTGTTTTAATACAGGTATGACAGGTTATCAAGAAATTTTTACAGATCCATCTTATTTTGGTCAAATAATGGTTACTGCAAATGCTCATATTGGTAATTATGGAGTAAATGATGATGAAGTAGAATCTGATGGAATTAAAATATCTGGTTTAATATGTAGAAATTTTAGTTTTACTCACTCTAGAGTAGATTCTAACGGTAATTTAAAAGATTGGTTCGAAAAGCATAATATTGTTGCAATTTCTGATGTTGATACTAGAGCTTTAGTAGCTTATATTAGAGACAATGGTGCTATGAACGCAATCATATCTACAGAAACAGATAACATCGACGAACTAAAAAAACAACTTGCATCTGTACCAAGTATGGAAGGATTAGAGTTAGCTTCTAAAGTTTCTACAAAAGAACCATATTTTGTAGGTGATGAAAATGCTTCAATTAAAATATCAGCATTAGATATTGGTATTAAGAAAAATATTTTAAGAAATTTAGCTAAAAGAGGTGCTTATATTAAAGTATTTCCTTACGATTCTAAGTTCTCAGAATTAGAATCATTTAATCCTAATGGGTATTTCATTTCTAACGGACCAGGAGATCCAGAGCCTTTAATAAATGCACAAGAAGTTGCTAAAGAAATTATAAAACGAGATTTACCTTTATTCGGTATTTGTTTAGGTCATCAAGTTATTGCATTGGCAAATGGTATTTCTACATACAAAATGCATAATGGTCATAGAGGTATTAACCATCCTGTTAAAAATATAGCAACAGGTAAAGGTGAAATTACTTCTCAAAACCATGGTTTTGCAATAAATAAAGAAGAAACAGAAAATAATAAAGATATCGAAATAACACATGTTCATTTAAATGATCATACGGTTGCTGGTATCAAAATGAAAAATAAACCTGTTTTTTCTGTACAATATCATCCAGAGGCTAGTCCAGGACCTAATGATTCAGAATATTTATTCGACCAGTTTATAGAAACTATAAAAAGCAATTCATAAACTTAATTGTTAAACTAAAAATATTGAAATCGTTTTCGTAAGAATCCGTTTAAACTCAAATAAATGAGTATCATATTTTGTAAATTAGCAATATAGAATAGTAAATTAATTAAATAAAATATACAATGAGTATTATTATTAGCGTTCACGCACGTCAGATTTTTGATTCAAGAGGAAATCCAACAGTTGAAGTAGATGTAACTACGGAAAATGGAATTTTAGGTAGAGCAGCAGTTCCTTCTGGAGCATCTACAGGAGAACATGAAGCAGTAGAGTTACGAGATGGAGGAGATGCTTATATGGGGAAAGGTGTTTTAAAAGCTGTTGATAATGTAAATAATATTATAGCTGCAGAACTTTTAGGAGTTTCTGTATTTGAACAAAATAGTATTGATAAATTAATGATTGATTTAGATGGTACTCCAAATAAATCTAAATTAGGTGCAAACGCAATTTTAGGAGTCTCTTTAGCTGCTGCTAAAGCTGCTGCAAATGAGTTAGGAATGCCTTTATATAGATATGTTGGTGGTGTTTCTGCAAACACATTACCAGTACCTATGATGAATATAATTAATGGTGGTTCTCATTCTGATGCACCTATTGCTTTTCAAGAATTTATGGTGATGCCGGTTAAGGCAGAAACTTTTTCTCAGGCTATGCAAATGGGATCAGAGATTTTTCATAATTTAAAGAAAGTATTACATGACAGAAATTTATCTACTGCTGTAGGTGATGAAGGAGGTTTTGCACCAACTTTAGATGGTACAGAAGATGCTTTAGATACAATTGCGTTAGCAGTTAAAAATGCAGGTTATTCTTTCGGAGACGAAATTATGGTTGCATTGGATTGTGCTGCGGCAGAATTTTATGTTGATGGAAAATACGATTATTCTAAATTTGAAGGTGAAACTGGTAAAATTAGAACTAGCCAAGAACAAGCAGATTATTTAGCTGAATTAGCTGCTAAATATCCTATTATTTCTATTGAAGATGGTATGGATGAAAACGATTGGGAAGGTTGGAAATATTTAACTGAAAAGATTGGTGATAAAGTACAATTAGTTGGAGATGATTTGTTTGTAACAAATGTAGAACGTTTATCTAGAGGAATTGAAAACAACATTGCAAATTCTATCTTAATTAAAGTAAACCAAATTGGTACTTTAACAGAAACAATTGCAGCAGTAAATATGGCTAAAAATGCAGGTTTTACATCTGTAATGTCTCATAGATCTGGTGAAACAGAAGATAATACAATTGCAGATTTAGCAGTTGCATTAAACTGTGGACAAATAAAAACAGGTTCTGCTTCTCGTTCTGATAGAATGGCGAAGTACAACCAATTATTGAGAATAGAAGAAGAATTAGGTGAAGTTGCATATTTCCCTAAAGAAAAAGCTTTTAAAATATAATTTTTTAAGTTTTATAAACATTATAAGCCTCGCATTTTATGCGAGGTTTTTTCGTTTTTAAACTATAAGTTAATATTATTTTAAAATATTGAAAAACTATAAAAAAGTAATATAAATTATCTATAAAATATGGTATCTTCGTGGAATTGAGAAAAACACAATAAAATCATTATAAATGTCAGATATAGCTAAATTACAAATCGGAGAAGATTCATATGAATTTCCTCTTGTAAAAGGAACAGAAAATGAAGTAGCAATAGATATTAAATCGTTGCGTGGAGCTACCAATGGGGTTATTACAATAGATCCTGGATATAAGAATACAGGTTCTTGTGAAAGTGCTATTACTTTTTTAGATGGTGAAAAAGGAATCTTAAGATATAGAGGGTATTCTATTGAAGATTTAGCAGAAAAAGCAGACTTTTTAGAAGTTGCATATGCTTTAATTTTTGGTGAGTTACCAACAAAAGAACAATTAGAAAAATTTCATTCTGATATTAAATCTAAGTCTGTTGTAGATGATGATGTTAAAAAAATATTAGATGCTTTTCCTAAGACAGCTCACCCAATGGGTATTTTGTCTTCTTTAACAAGTGCTTTAACAGCTTTTAATCCTTCTTCAGTAAATGTAAATTCAGAAGAAGAAATGTACAATGCAATTGTAAAAATACTAGGTAAATTTCCTGTGTTGGTTGCTTGGACAATGCGTAAGAAAACAGGTTTACCTTTAAACTACGGATCTAAATCTTTAGGGTATGTTGAAAATATCATGAAAATGATGTTCGAAGAGCCAAATGAAGAATACGTAATCAATCCAATAATTAAAGACGCAATAGATAAATTATTAATCTTACATGCCGATCATGAGCAAAACTGTTCTACTTCTACTGTAAGAATAGTAGGTTCTTCTCATGCAGGGTTATTTGCTTCTTTATCTGCAGGAATTTCTGCACTTTGGGGACCATTACACGGTGGTGCTAATCAGGCTGTTTTAGAAATGTTAGAAGCTATTAAAGAAGATGGCGGAGATACAAAAAAATACATGGCTAAAGCGAAGGATAAAAACGATCCTTTCCGTTTAATGGGATTTGGTCATAGAGTTTATAAAAACTTTGATCCTAGAGCTACAATTATTAAAAAAGCTGCAGATGAAGTTTTAAAAGATTTAGGTATCAAAGATCCTATTTTAGATATTGCAAGAGGATTAGAGCAAGAAGCACTTAACGATCCTTATTTTGTAGATAGAAAATTATATCCTAATGTAGATTTTTACTCTGGTATTATTTATAGAGCAATGGGAATTCCTGTAGAGATGTTTACAGTAATGTTTGCTTTAGGTAGATTACCAGGTTGGATTGCACAATGGAAAGAAATGCGTTTAAACAAAGAGCCAATAGGTAGACCTCGTCAAATTTATACTGGCGAAAACTTAAGAGCTTTTACATCTATAGAAAATAGATAATAAAAACACTAACAATAAAAAGCTTCATAATTATATGAAGCTTTTTTTTTACATTTTTTATATGTTAAAACTAAATATCAAAAATGAAACAGCTAAACTTAAAGCTGTAGTATTAGGAATTGCAAATAGTGTTGGTCCTACGCCCAAAGTAGAAGATTGTTACGACCCTAAAAGTAAGCAGCATGTTCTTGCGGGTACTTACCCAAAAGAAGCAGATATGGTTGCTGAAATAGATGCGGTTGCAACTGTTTTAGAAAAATATAATGTAGAAGTTTTTAGACCAAAAGTTATAGAAGATTATAATCAAATATTTTCTAGAGATATAGCATTTGTAATAGAAGATAAATTGGTAAAAGCAAATATTTTGCCAGATAGAGATCAAGAAATTGATGCGATAAATCATGTATTATCTCAAATTGATGCTAAAAATATTATAAAGCTACCCGAAGAATGTCATGTAGAAGGTGGTGATGTAATGCCCTGGAATGATTATATTTTTGTGGGTACTTACTCAGGAGAAGATTATCCAGAATTTATTACAGCAAGAACGAATACAGATGCTGTAATTGCGTTGCAAGAATTGTTTCCAGAAAAAACTGTAAAATCTTTTGAATTAAGAAAAGATAATGTGAACCCTAAAGAGAATGCTTTACATTTAGATTGTTGCTTTCAACCAATAGGAAAGAACAAAGCTATACTTCATAAAAACGGATTTTTAGTTGAAAAAGAATATCAATGGTTAGTAGATTTCTTTGGAAAAGAGAATATTTTTGAAATTGATAAGGAAGAAATGTATAACATGAATAGTAATATTTTTTCGATTTCAGAAGATGTAATCATTTCAGAAAAAAACTTTACTCGCTTAAATACGTGGCTTAGAAGTAAAGGATTTATAGTTGAAGAAGTTGCTTATTCAGAAATAGCCAAACAAGAAGGCTTGCTAAGGTGTTCTACAATGCCGTTAATAAGAGAATAAAGCTTGTAATAAATTTAGTAAAAACCGTTTTCAAAAAAAGAAAACGGTTTTTAATTTTAATACGTATTCTATAATAATATGTGTTTATATTTGTACTTTATTTAAAATTTATGCAACAAACTACAAATACCATATTAATGATTCGTCCTATCAACTTTAGGATGAATGAACAAACTGCAGTAAACAACTATTTTCAGGAAGACATTGATTTAAAAAATGCTGAAATTAATAACAAAGCTCAACAAGAATTTGATGCTTATGTTTTTAAATTGAAAAGTTTTGGTGTTAATGTTGTAGTAGTTTCTGATACTGATAAATTTGACACACCAGATTCAATTTTTCCCAATAATTGGATTTCTTTTCATTCTGATGGAACTGTAGGATTGTATCCAATGTTTGCAGAAAATAGACGTTTAGAAAGAAGAGATGATATTTTAAATGAGTTAGAAAAAAATGATTTTTTAATCGAAAATATTGTTGATTATACTTCTGCTGAAGAAGAAGATTTATTTTTAGAAGGTACAGGAAGTATTATTTTAGATAGAGTAAATAGAAAAGCATACTGCGCTCTATCTGCTAGAGCAGATGAAGATTTATTTATAGAGTTTTGTGAAGATTTTGAGTATACACCTGTAGTTTTTGTTGCTAATCAAACTGTAGAAGGAGAGAGAGCAGCAATTTATCATACAAATGTGATGATGTGCGTTGCAGAAACTTTTGCAGTAATCTGTCTTGATACCATAGATAATAAAGCAGAAAAGAAAAATGTCTTAAAGCATTTAAAAGAAGATGGTAAACAGGTTATTGAAATTACGGAAGCTCAAATGCATAATTTTGCCGGTAACATGTTACAAGTTAGAGGAGCTAATGATGAGTTATTTCTTGTGATGAGTAAAACTGCACACGATTCGTTAACACAAAGTCAGGTAGCTAAAATAAATAATCATTGTAAAATTATTTCTAGTTCTTTAGAAACAATAGAAACTTGCGGTGGTGGTAGTGCACGATGTATGATGGCAGAAGTATTTTTACCAAAAAATTAAGATCAAGTTTAAATTGCTGCGGATAAATGAATTTACTACTCTTGGCTATTGCGCCAGTAACTATTATAATTTTATATATTTACTTTAAAGATAAATATGAAAAAGAGCCTGTAGCAATTTTAGTAAAAACATTTTTATTAGGTGCAACTGTAAGTGTGACTCTAACATTTGCTATTGGCTATGCTGCTACTTTATTATTTCCAGAATTAAATTCTAAAGATATATTTCATCAGTTTTTAAAAGCTTTTGTAGTAGTTGCTTTAGTTGAAGAATTTTCTAAATATTTAATAGTAAGGTTTTATTCGCAAAAAAATAAAGAATTTAACGAACCCTTCGATGGAATTGTCTATGCAGTGATGGTTTCTATGGGGTTTGCAGCTTTAGAAAATGTAATATATACTTTTCAATATGGTGCTGGTACAGGTTTAATTAGAGCTTTTACGGCTGTTCCCGCACATGCAACTTTCGGAATTTTGATGGGATATTTTATGGGAAAAGCTAAGTTTTCTAAGAATAGAGTTCAATTGAATTTAATTGGTTTGTTATTAGCTACAATATTTCATGGAGCTTATGATTTTTTTCTATTCATAAATTTTATTCCGGGAATTTCAATTGGTGCTTTTATATCGCTAATAATAGGAATTGTTCTTTCTAGAAAAGCTATTAAAAAGCACCAAGATAATTCTGTTTTTAAATTGTAATTATTTCTTTAAAACTTCATCTATAATTTTTCCTGATGTTCCGTTTGGCGCTTCAATTTTAAGTAAATTAGAAATTGTAGGTGCAATATCTATAATATCATATTTCTTAGTAGATCTTCCTTTTTTAATTCCGTTACCATAAAATATAATTGGCACGTGTGTATCATAAGAGTAACCAGAACCGTGACTTGTACCTTTTCTACTGCTAATTAATGTTGCAGGATATGGAATCATTAAAACGTCTCCAGAAAATTTCTGATTGTAACCATTTTGCAAAGAGCTTAAAATACCGCTAGTAAAATTAGTTGTTTGTAATGTTCTAGCAGTTACAGCTTTGTATATTTTATCAAAATTTACAACTTCATCAGCAATTCTTTGTGCAACATCATTTTTATCTAAACCTAAAGATTCAATTTTATTTTTATCTAAAAAGATTTGATAATTAGAAACATTTTCTATCAATTCTTTAGAATTAAAATACTTTTGGGTAACACCTAATAAGAAGTCGCTAAAATCTTTAGTGCTCATATAATGTGCAGGTATTTTTAATGATTGAAGGTAAGATGGTACATGAACCGCTGCATGATCTGCAGTTAAAAATAAAGTGTAATTTCCTTTACCAACTTCAGTATCTAAAAAATTAAAAAAATCTTCTAAATCTTTATCAAGTCTTAAATATGTGTCTTCAGTTTCTACAGCAGCAACACCGTATCTATGACCAACATAATCTGTAGATGAAAAACTAACACTTAAAAAATCTGTAAATTCAGTAGTACCTAATTGTTCTCCTTTAATCACTGCTTTTGCAAAATCTACAGTATAAGTATTACCAGCAGGAATAGTTTTGATCAAGCTAAAATTCCCATTTTTTTCTCTTAATTCTTTTAAGTTTTTAGGAAAGTCTGGTTTTTCTTTTCCGTTTAAATTGTTTTCGTAAATATTATTATCGGCTCTACTTTGTGTATATGTTTCGATATCATATAAAGTTTCCCAAGTAGTATTTAAATAAGAATCTGCTTTGTTATTTTTATTAAAATCTTTTACCCAATTTGGTAATTCATCCATATAAAAAGAACTAGTTATCCATTGATTTTTATCGCCTCCATCGTACCAATATGCAGCATTAGCTGTATGCCCAACTGGTAAAATTGCAGATCTATCTTTAATAGAAATACCAATTGTTTTTCCTTGCATATTTTGTGCTAATTGTAACTGATCGGTTATTGTTGTAGTGTATAATCTATGTGGAGATTTTTTTCCTACATAACCATCATTTCCTACTGTTTTGTAGTTATCATCATCTACACAGTAGATTGTTTCTTTTAATTTTTTATCGTACCAATTGTTTGAAATTATACCGTGATTATCTGGTGTTGTACCTGTATATATAGATGTGTGTCCGACAGCAGTATATGTTGGTATATAATTAAAATGGGCATTTTCAAGAGAGAATCCGTTTTTTAAAATTCTATTAAACCCGCCTTCAGAATACCTGTCTGCATATCTTGTTAAATAATCATATCTCATTTGATCTATTACAATACCAATTACCAACTTTGGTTTTTTTGAGGTTTTTGTACTACTTTTAGTACAACTAGAGATTAAAATAATTGATGTTAATAGGTAGAAAATAGCTTTCTTCATTAGTTGAAAAATATTATAAATTTCATCAAAAGTAATTATTTTTTATTTTGAAGTTGTATAATTAACATTCAATTAATCATATTTTAATACTTTAGCCTAAAATTAGTTTAAATGACGTATTTAGAACATGTGGGTAAGTATTTTATGATGTTAAAGCGTGTTTTTAGAAAACCGCAGAAACGTCGTGTTTTTTATCAAGCATTAATGAAAGAAGTTGAAGATTTAGGTATTAAATCTTTAGGTATTATTATGTTTATCTCATTTTTTATTGGAGGAGTGATTGCATTACAAACTGCCTTAAATTTAGATAGCCCATTTATACCAGATTCTTTAATTGGTTTTGCCGCAAAAAGATCTATAATTTTAGAATTTGCACCTACATTTTGTTGTATTATTTTGGCAGGTAAAGTAGGTTCTTATATAACATCTAGTATTGGTACAATGCGAGTTACAGAGCAAATTGATGCTTTAGAAGTTATGGGAATTAATTCACTTAATTTTTTAGTATTACCAAAAATTATAGCGGCTCTTTTTTTCTATCCTTTTTTAATAACGTTAGCAATGGCTCTTGGTATTTTTGGAGGTTGGATTGCAGGTGTGCTTTCTGGTTTGTTTGCAGGTACAGATTACATAACAGGTATTCAAACAGATTTTAAACCATTTTTAATAGTTTATGCATTAATAAAAACGATAATCTTTTCTTTTTTAATAGCTACTGTGCCTTCATATCATGGTTATTATGTAAAAGGAGGATCGATTGCTGTAGGAAGAGCAAGTACACAAGCTGTAGTTTGGACAACCATTTTAATAGTTATTGCAAATTATTTTTTAACTCAAATGCTATTAACATAAAATATGATAGAAGTAAAAAATTTACATAAAGGATTTAATGGTACAGAGGTTTTAAAAGGGATTACAACAACTTTTTTACCTGGTAAAACAAATTTAATTATTGGACAAAGTGGTTCTGGTAAAACAGTATTTTTAAAATCTTTAATTGGATTGCATGTTCCTGAGAAAGGAACAGTTGCTTTTGACGGAAGATTAAACACAGAATTTACTCAAGAACAAAAAATGCAGTGGAGACAAGAAATAGGCATGGTTTTTCAGGGAAGTGCTTTGTTTGATTCTCAAACGGTAGAAGAAAACGTAATGTTTCCTTTAAAGATGTTTACTAAGAAATCTCAATCGGAAATGTTAGATCGTGTAAACACTGTTCTTAAAAGGGTAAATTTAGAAAACTCTAACAAAAAATTACCTGCAGAATTATCTGGAGGAATGCAAAAGAGAGTTGCAATTGCTAGAGCAATTGTTATGAACCCTAAATATTTGTTTTGTGATGAACCAAATTCTGGTTTAGATCCTCAAACTGCAATTGTAATTGATAATTTAATTCAAGAAATTACAGATGAATATAAAATTACGACAGTAATAAATACACATGATATGAATTCTGTAATAGAAATTGGAGAAAAAATTGTTTTTTTAAATAAAGGAGTAAAAGCTTGGGAAGGTTCTAGTGAAGATATATTTTCTACTGAAAATGAGTCGGTTGTAAGTTTTGTTTATTCTTCTAATTTATTAAAGAAAGTTAGGCAAGTTTATTTAGATGAAATAAAATAAAAAAAAACTTGTTTTATTTAAATTAAGGTGTATATTTGCACCCGCTAAGCGAAAAGAATGACCTGGTAGCTCAGTTGGTAGAGCATCTCCCTTTTAAGGAGAGGGTCCTGGGTTCGAGCCCCAGCCCGGTCACTTGATTGTAAAACTCCACACTTTGTGTGGAGTTTTTTTTTAACACTACTTCAACATAGTTTTGCTATTAAACTAGTATTTTTGTTTAAATAATTACAAGTAATGATAAACAAAATAATTTTAATCATTTATTTTAGCACTATGAATTTATCAAGCCAAATACTTTTCGACTTTAAAAAATCTGTAAACATTGAAGATTGGAAAATAGTAGATGACGTTGTAATGGGAGGGAAGTCTAATGGCAGTTTTATCTTAAATAATTCTGGTTATGGAGAATTTTATGGAAAAATCTCTTTAGAAAATAATGGCGGATTTTCATCATTAAGAAATAAAAATATAAACTTAAAAACTATTGGCTATACAGAGGTAGTTATAAAGGTAAAAGGAGATGGTAAAAAGTATCAATTTAGATTAAAAGATAATTTAGATAATGCTCATTCCTACATATCGCCTTTTACAACCTCCGGAGAGTGGCAAACTATCAGAATAAAGCTTTCAGAAATGTATCCTGCCTTTAGAGGAAGAAAATTATCAATCGCAAATTTTTCTGCTAACAGTATTGCTGAAATTGCATTTCTAATAGGTAATAAAAAACAAGAAACTTTTAAATTAGAGATAGATAAAATTTATCTACAATAGTATATATTTTAAGAATCAAATCACTTTTTTTGTATCTTTCCAAAGTTATAAATTAATATAAATGGAAGAAGATCTTAAAAACCCTACACCTAATGCTGCAGAAAATTCTAAACAAAATGTTCAGAAAGATGCAAAAGGTTTGCTAGAAAGTGTAAAAAAGTTTTTAATAGAACTTTTCGACTTTAGAGATGATACAGATCACGAAGCAACTATAGAAGCTATAAAAGCAGATATACCATTTAAAGGTGCTACAGCTTGGATTTTACTTTTTGCCGTTTTTGTGGCCTCTATCGGTTTAAATGCAAACTCCACAGCAGTGGTAATTGGTGCCATGTTAATATCGCCATTAATGGGGCCAATATTAGGTTTAGGTATGTCTTTTGCATTAAATGACATCAATACTTTTAAAAAGTCTTTGATGAACTTAGGAACCATGATTGGTTTAAGTTTATTTGCTTCGTTCTTGTTCTTTTACTTTTTTCCTTTAAGTGAAGATAATTCAGAATTATTAGGAAGAGTTAGTCCAGATATTCGAGATGTTTTAATTGCCTTTTTTGGTGGATTAGCCTTAATGGTTGCAAGAACAAAAAAAGGTACTATAGCTTCTGTTATTTTTGGTGTTGCAATTGCAACAGCATTAATGCCGCCTTTATGTACAGCTGGTTATGGTTTAGCTAAAGGTAAGTTTTCTTACTTTTTTGGTGCTATGTATTTATTTACTATAAATACTATTTTTATTGCATTGGCAACATTTTTGGTATTAAAGTTATTACGTTTTCCTATGCATAAATATGCAAATGCGGCTAAACGTAAAAGATACTCTACCATTGCAACGGTAGTTGGTATTGCTGTAATGATCCCTGCTATATTTACTTTTATAACCGTTTTTAAAGAAAACCAAGTAAAAACACAGGTTAATAATTTTATCAAAAACGAAGTTAAAACTGTAAAGTCTTTTCAATTAATTGATGATTCTTACAGTTATGAAAATAAAATTATTAATCTTAATTTCTTTAATGAAGTAAGTGATGGCGAAGAAAATATTTTAAATAATCAATTAGCAAATAACGTTAGCTACGATAAAATAAAGGATTTTAAAATAATTATTAAAGGTAGCGATACCAAAAGTTTTGAGTTGATTACAACAGCTTATAAAGAGAAAAGAGAAGAGCTTAAGGAAAGTAAAAATATTATTGCAGGTTTACAAAAACAAATAGCAGATTTAGAGGAAACCATATCTAGTTTAAATAACAGAATAGAACAAGATGCTTTAAATAAAAATCAAAAAGTAGTAGCTTTTAGTAGAATAGCAAAAGATGCTAAAATAAGATATGTAGATATCGAAGAAATTGGTTTTGCAAGTGTTTTGTCTTCTAAAGATTTTATTAAGATTGATACAATTCCGGTTGCAACAATTAAATGGAATCTAAAGATACCAGATAGTATTATAACACCTAAAGAAAGGGAATTAAGAAATTGGTTACAAAAAGAAATGAATTTAGATACTTTATTTATCAAAAGAGATTAACTAAAAAAGCTCCTTAAAAAAGGAGTTTTTTTTATATCATTATAAATCTTTGTAAAGTTTTACTTCTACATTTTGATTAAATAAATAGACTTTTTTATTAGACATATTTAAGCATTCGTAACGAGTTCTTCTTTTATTACCGCGTTTGTAAATAGTATTTTTAAAAATAAAGAGTTCGTTTAAAGGAATGTCAAAAATAAAATGTTTACCATTTTCTGCAACATTTCCTCTTAAAGCTAGAGATAAATTTACATCAGAATCTGTGCTTGCTTTCGGATTTTTTAAATAATTGGCTAAATGAGGTAAAATTTCATTCGGATAAATATTTGGATTTAAAAAAGGCAACATCAAATGCTGAAAAATAGCTTTCCATTCTTTACCATGTGCTTGAACTCTTCCAAATTTTTGATGCGTAACATGATGTGCTATTTCATGCACCAAAGTCAATAGAAATTGATATTTATTTAAATTATTATTTACAGTTATTTGAAATTTACCATTTGGTAAACTTCTAAAATCGCCATGTTTTGTGGCTCTTTGGTTTACAATTTTTAATGTGAAATTATGTTCATTAATTAAAAATTCTAAAAAAGGAATTGCTTTTTGGGGTATGTAATTTTTATATTCTGTATCCAAAATTGAAATGAAATTACGGAGTTGTAGAAGATACCTGTAAAACTTTACCGTTATAAAATTTATTACCTGTTAAAGCAAAGTTATACATATAATCAGCCATTTCTGTAGCTGTTAAAGGTGCTTGATAATCAGGAAAAGCTTCTGCTAACATTTCTGTTTGAACGGCTCCTAAAGCCAAAACATTAAAAGCTATTTGTTGTTCTTTATATTCTTCTGCTAACAATTCTGATAAGGTAATAACAGCTCCTTTGGCAGATGAATATGCAGCCAATCCTGCAAATTTCATGCTTCCTTGAATTCCGCCCATAGAACTAACAGTAACTACATGACTTCCTTTTTTTAAATAAGGAATCATAATTTTTGTGATTTCTGCAACTGCAAATACATTTACTTTATAAACATCTAGAAAGTCGTTAGAAGAAAGCTCTGTAAAAGGTTTATTTACAAGTTTACCAGCATTGTTTATTAAAATATCTACACTTTGCCAATTGTTCTCTACAAATTCAGAAACTTTTTTTAAATCATTAGAGTTCGATAAGTCAACAGAAATTACTGTAATATTTTTATGGTTATAGGTTAACAAAGGTTTTGTATTTCTAGACAAAGCCAAAACATTATGACCATTTTCTGCAAATTGTTTGGCAAGTTCAAAACCAATTCCTCTACTTGTACCTGTAATAACTACGTTTTTCATTATTTAAGTTTAAAGCAAGCAAATTAGGTATTTTTTCATACATTTAAAGATAAAATTTATACAAATGAAGAAATTACTTTTACTTTTTACAACACTTTTTATGTTACAAAACGTTAATGCACAAACAACATATATTTTATGCGGAAAATTATTAGATACAAAATCTGGTGTAATTTCTTCTAAAAAAACAATTGTTGTAAAAGGAGATAAAGTTTCTAAAATTTTAGATGGTTATGTAGCACCAAAAAGTTCAACTGCAAATGTTATAGATTTAAAAAATAAAGTGGTTTTACCAGGTTTAATTGATTTTCATGTTCATATAGAGCAAGAATTTAATAGAAATACAAGGCTGAATAATTATATTTTAAACGAGGCAGATGTTGCATTTAATTCTGTAGGTTTTGCAAAAACAACCTTATTGAATGGCTTTACATCTGTAAGAGATTTAGGCGGAACAGGTGTAAATATTTCTATAAAAAATGCTATAAATTCTGGTAAAATTATGGGACCAAGAGTTTTTACAGCGGGTAAATCTTTGGCAACTACTGGTGGTCATGCAGATCCTACAAACGGAAGTAGTAGAAAACTAATTGGAAATCCTGGACCAAAAGAAGGTGTTGTAAATTCTGTTGATGATGCAAAAAAAGCTGTAAGACAGCGTTATAAAAACGGAGCAGATTGTATAAAAATAACAGCAACAGGTGGTGTTTTAAGTGTTGCAAAATCAGGCGATAATCCGCAGTTTACAATAGAAGAGATTAAAGCTATTTGTGAAACGGCTAAAGATTATGGAATGCATGTTGCTGCGCACGCGCACGGAGATGAAGGCATGAAAAGAGCAATAATAGGAGGTGTTAAAACCATAGAACACGGAACTTATATGAGTGAAGGGACAATGGAGTTAATGAAAAAACACGATGCATATTTAGTGCCAACAATTACTGCAGGCAAAGAAGTAGAAGAGAAAGCTAAAATTGAAGGTTTTTATCCAGAAATAGTTGTTCCTAAAGCTTTAGCAGTTGGTCCACAGATTCAAGGAACTTTTGCAAAAGCGTATAAAAAAGGTGTTGGAATTGCTTTTGGTACAGATGCGGGTGTTTTTAAGCATGGTAATAATGGTAAAGAATTTGGTTTTATGGTTGAGGCCGGTATGCCAGCTATAGAAGCAATACAATCTGCAACAATTACAAATGCGATGTTATTAAAGATGTCAGATGAAATTGGACAAATTAAAAAAGGATTTTATGCAGATATTATAGCTGTAGATGAAGATCCAACAAAAAACATTAACACAATGGAAAATGTAGTTTTTGTGATGAAAAACGGTGTTGTTTACAAGGAAAAATAGCTCTTTAAAAGCGTAACAAAAAAAATAGGAAAGCCAAGTGCTTTAGAATGAGTAATAGTTTTTGTATTATTGGTAAAATTAATTTTCGAAGTAATCTATTTGTTTTCGGTATTCCGTTATTAATGTTTCTATTATTGGTGACAATTACAAAAAGATCTAATCTTGTTTCAGAAATTTGAGTATTTGTACTTATAGATTTGCTAATAACAGTTCCTTTTGTCTATTATTTATTAATTAGGAGTAAAGACATTTCTAATAAAACAATAATTATTTTTGCTTTGCTAGGTTTTTTTATTGCGTGCTCTATTCTTCCAAAAGAAAATCTAAAAATTTATGCATTGCCCTCTGTTGAGGTTTTAGTTGTTTTTTTTGTGATAATAAAAAGTAGGAGTGAACTAGAGAAAGTAAAAGAAAACAAAAATAATTCTTTAGATTTTTATTAGATAGTTCAAAGAATTTGTACGAAAATAATGCCTCAAATTATAGGAAATATTCTAGCTGCTGAAATTTCTGTTATTTATTACGGTCTTTTTAATTGGAGGAAGAGAAAGTTAAAAGAAAATGAGTTTTCTTATCATAAAGAAAGTACAGCTAATAGTGTAATTCTGGGGTTTCTATTGGTTATTGCTGTAGAAGCGTTTGTAACACATTCTATGATAAAAGTGGGTAATAGCAATGGGACATTTATTTTAACGACCTTAAGTATATATACCTTTTTACAAGTATTGGCGCTTATAAAATCTTTATCGAGAAGACCTGTTTTTATAGACTTAAAAAAGAAACAAGTAGTTTTAAAATTCGGCATTTTAGCAAGTGCAATTATTCCTTTTGAAACAATTAAAGATATAGAGGTTTCTGCGAAAGAGTTTTCAGAAAAATCTCCAATAAAGTACTTTTCGCCGTTAGGAAGCTCAGCAGGACATAATGTAATTATTTATTTGAATAAAAATATTAAGTTCGAAAGCTTTTATGGTTTTAATAAGAAAGCAACCTCTTTGGCTGTTTTTATAGATGCTAAAAACGATTTTGTAAATTTAATTAAAAAAGAAATGATTAATCATTAAAAATAATATGCTGATAAGCGCCAATATCAGGATTTGAAGTTCTGTCTACACCTAAGATATCAATATTAAAAGGAGTAGATAAAGCTTTATTTATAGCGTCACTATTCTCTCCAATTATAAAATTACTTTTCTGAGTATCTTTAAAATTAGCATTTCCGTTTAAAATAATATCACTGTAATTTGTGTTGTTGTTAAAGTCTAATTCTGTAATGCCTTCAAAAGAATTATTGGTATCATTAAAACGAATCATACAATTTTTGATGGCATAATTAAATAAACTCCCATTATTTAAATTATCTAAAACAAACTCTATATTATTATTGCCTTCAAAAATACAATTGGTAAAATTTGCAGCTTTTAAATCTCTAGTTTCTGCAATTTCTTCTCCACTTTCATTTGTATAGGTAAAAAAGTTATTTACTAACACGGCTGGTAATTGTCTTATTCCATTGTTCCAATAATTTGCGAAAGTACTGTGGGTAAAATTATAAGTTCCTCCAATTGTAGCGGCCAAAGAGGCTTGACCTGCAGAACCAATTACAACATTATTTCCTTCAATATTTGTTTCTCTAGCTAAAATTCCGAAGTTAGAGTTGTTGTAAATTTCGGTATTTTCTAACTTTAAAGTTGGCGATGTACTGCTGCCTATACTGTCAATTAAAATTCCTATGATACCATTTTTTATAATTGTGTTTTTTATTTCGTTTTCTGTACTTCCGGCTCGCATCCAAAGAGTTCCCCATTGTCCAGGAATTTCACTAAAACTATTTTCTAGTCTATCACCTGCAAAAATAACTTTTTCATTAAGAGTTCCGTTTACTTTTAAGGTAGCTTTATTATCTACAATTAAACCCGAATTATCATGAAAATGAACTCTTGCACCAGCTTCAATAATAAGTGTTTTATTTGCAGGTACCGCAGCATAACCATAAATTACAGTTGGTTTTGTTTTATTAAAAATAAGTTCATCATCATTTAAAAAACGCCCTTTAATTGTAGTTGGTTCTCCGTCTAAAGTTAAACTATCAATTTTCATAGAAATAGCATCTTTACTCGGATAAATAAAGTTTGCATCTTCAATCAAAGTAACCAAATCTACGTTTTGTTCTTTATCTCCGTTATCAAATAAAATTCTGTCTGTATACAATGGATTTGTTTCTGCCGAAACATCTACTGTAGTTTCTATAAATACATAGATACTATCTTTAGCAAGTATATCTATATTGTTAAATGTTTTACCAGCAATACCATCTACGTTTAGTCTATAATTAGAACTGTTTCCTTTTTCTAAAGTAATATAAGGAATGGTGATTGCATTATTACTTCTATTATATACTTTTAAATTATAAGTTGCAGAACCAATATTTGTAAAAACAGTGTCTAAAAAAACGGTGTCTTTAGAAAATTCTAAAGCTCCAAAACTTTCTATTGTAGAGAAATCTTTTCTGCAAGAACTTACAGAAATTAAAGCAATACAAATAATGAAAGAAATAAAATAACGCATAAATTAATGTTTTGTAAGTATAAGTTCTTGTATACGTAAAAGTAATATAATTATTGCTTAACCAATTCTATTTCAAATAATTTGCCCCAATATTTACCGGTAACAAACAATCTGTTATTTTCTGCATCGTATGCAATACCATTTAAAACCTCATCGTTTTCAACTAATTTCTGAGTTTTAGACATCACTTTTTCTAAACCTCTTAAGTCGCCTAAACCTTCTACAATACCAGTTTCTGCATTAATAATTGCAATCGTGTTTTTTTGATACTTATTAGCGTAAATTTTACCATTAACTAACTCTAATTCGTTTAAATAATTTACAGAACGATCATTAGTGTATGCTTGTATAAAACGTTTTTCTTTAAGTGTGTTTGGGTCTAGAAACCAAATTTTATCAGAACCATCAGATTTTATAAGTTCTTTATCGCTGTGCGTTAAACCCCAACCTTCTTTACTTTTATTGTAAGCAAATTCCTTTTCTAATTCAAAAGTTTCTAAATCGTAAACAAAACCTTTGTTACTTTCCCAGGTAAGCCAAATTATTTTGTCATCCACAATTGTCATTCCTTCACCAAAATATTTGTTGTCTAAATCTATTTTTTGTAGAACTTTACCTGTTTTTATATCTACTTTTCTAAGAGTAGATTCACCTCTACGACCCGTAGTTTCATATAAGTAACCCTTATAAAATTCTAGCCCTTGTGTGTAAGCTTTTGTGTCGTGCGGATATTCATTAATAATTTTAAATTTATAGATGGCAGGTTTTGTATTGGCAAAAACTTCAATAAATCCATTCGTTTTTTTAGTTTTACCATCAAAAAAAGCAAGTGCATTTACAGCATGTTTACCTACACCCAAATCTTTAGTATTTATAGTAGCAGTATTACCGTTACTTTCTACTTGTTTACCGTTTACGTAAAATTGTACTTTTTCAATTTCTTTGCTGTCTTTTTCTGTTAGTTTTAAGGTAACAGATTCATTTAAAACAGATTTATTTGGTTTTTCTAGAATAAATTTATAATCATTAGAACAAGATATTGTTAAAAATAACGTTGTTAAAAGTGTTACTAAAGTAGAAAATTTCTTCATTATTTATATAGATTTCAATATATTAGAACGTAAATATTCAAAAAAATCACCATAAAAAACAACTTTTATGTCTTAAAAGAAGCATAAAAAAGAACTTTATTAAAATAAAAACAATTTATTTATTTGTAAATTAAAAAATAAGCTTAAATTTGCATCCTCAAAATAGTTAATAACAGCTATTTAGAATTTTGAGTAAAACTTTACCAACTTTACTCTTACAAACATAACATTAAAGTATTAAATATATTAAAAATGAAAAAAGGAATTCATCCAGAAAATTATAGACTGATTGCTTTTAAAGACATGTCTAACGGAGACGTATTTTTAACGCGTTCTACTGCAGATACAAAAGAAACTTTAGACGTTGATGGTGTAGAGTATCCTTTAGTAAAATTAGAGATTTCTAGAACTTCTCATCCATTTTACACTGGTAAATCTAAACTTATTGATGCTGCAGGACGTATTGACAAGTTCAAAAACAAATATGCAAAATTTAAGAAATAATTTTCTTAAGTTTTTAAAACATATAAAAAGCTCTAACATTAATTTGTTAGAGTTTTTTTTTGGGCGTTACCTTACAGGTCGGGCTTTACTTTTCAATCTTTTTATTCATTCTTCATAAAAAGGATTTCCAATTCAATCCCTAACGCAAACTATTTGCCAAAGCAAGTACAATTTTCGTGCTAATTTCATTATTTTTAAACCTTTTTAAAATATACTTTATATAATGAGAAATACCATACTTGCAATATTATTTGCAATCACAATTTTAGCTGGAGTTTTAGTTTATTTTATTCCTCAAATAGGCACAATAATATTACTATCAATATCTGGTTTACTTAGTTTAATTGCTATTTATGATAGTTTACAAACCAAACACTCGTTATTAAGAGCATTTCCGTTAGTAGCACGTTTGCGTTGGTTTTTCGAAGAAGAAAGAGATAAAATTCAGCAATATTTTATAGAAGACAATTTAAACGGAACTCCTATAAATAGAGAAAAAAGAAGTATTGTTTATCAAAGATCTAAATTAGAAAAAGAAACGATTCCTTTTGGTACACAACATAATGTATATAAAAAAGGATATGAGTTTGTAAAACATTCACTTTTTCCTACTGCACACCACGATATAATTGGCGATAAAATTACTTTTGGTTCAGATAAGTGTACTCAAAAATATAAAAGTTCTATCATAAATATTTCTGCAATGTCTTTTGGTTCGCTTAGTAAAAATGCAGTTATGGCGTTAAATCAAGGAGCAAAAATGGGCGATTTTGCACATAATACTGGCGAAGGTGGAATTTCTCCTTATCATTTACAAGGTGGTGATTTAATTTTTCAAGTAGGAACCGGTTATTTTGGTGCAGGAAAATCTATAAATGGCAAACGTGTTTTTGATGATGAAATTTTCAGAAAAAATGCTGTTAGACCAGAAGTTAAAATGATTGAAATTAAGTTTTCACAAGGTGCAAAACCAGGTCATGGCGGAATTTTACCAGCTAAAAAAAATACACAAGAAATTGCAGAAATTAGATCTGTAACTCCGGGTACTCAAGTAGATTCTCCTCCAGGTCATTCGGCATTTTCTAACTATGATGAGTTAATTCAGTTTATTCAAAAAGTAAGAGAGTTAGCCAATGGTAAACCTGTCGGAATTAAATTATGTGTTGGTAATAACCAAGAAATATCAGAAATGATTACTGCATTTGCAACGCATAATAATTACCCAGATTTTATTTCTGTTGATGGTGGAGAAGGAGGTACAGGTTCTGCTCCTCTAGAATTTACAAATTACATTGGTACGCCTCTAATAGAAGGTTTGGTTTTTATCAATAAACAATTATTAAAACACAACTTAAAAAATCAAATTAAAATAATTGCAAGTGGTAAAGCCGTAGATGCTTTCGATGTGGTAAAATATCTAGCTTTAGGTGCAGATGCTGTTGGTATGGCAAGAAGTTTTATGTTAAGTTTAGGTTGCATTCAAGCAAGAGAATGTAATTTAGATACTTGCCCAGTTGGTGTTGCAACCCAAGATGAAGATTTGGTTAAAGCTCTTGTTGTAGAGAAGAAAAATGTTCGAGTAAAAAATTATCATTCAAAAACAGTAGTAGCAATTAAAGAAATTATTGCAGCTTTAGGTTTGCATTCTATTTCCGAATTAGCACCAAACCATATTTTTAGAAGAATAAAAGATGAAGAGGTGGTTAGTTTAGAAGAAGTTTATTACAACTAAAAATAGTTTTATGAATTTGTATGATGTTATTATTGTTGGCGGAGGTCCAATAGGAATTGCTTGTGGTTTAGAAGCTAAAAAGAAAGGATTAAAATATTTAATTATAGAAAAAGGTCCAATTGTAAACTCTCTATACAATTATCCTGTAAATATGCAGTTTTTTTCTTCTTCAGAAAAATTAGAAATAGACAATATTCCATTTATAAGTAAAGAAGCCAAACCAAGAAGAAACGAAGCTTTGGAGTACTATCGAAGAATTGTAACTTCAAATAAATTAAAATTACATTTATTTGAAACGGTAAATTCTATAGATAAAAATGAAAAGGAGTTTACAGTAAACACTTCAAAAAATACATACAAAGCATCTAATATTATAATTGCAACTGGTTTTTACGATTTGCCAAATACAATGGATGTTGAAGGTGAAAATCTACCTAAGGTTTCCCATTATTATAACGATCCTCATTTTTATGCAGGTCAGAAATTAGCTGTAATTGGTGCAAGTAATTCTTCTGTTGATGCTGCATTAGAATGTTACAGAAAAGGTGCTGAGGTAACTTTAATAGTAAGAGGAGAAGAAATTGGGCAACGTGTAAAGTACTGGGTAAGACCAGATATTATTAATAGAATTAAAGAAGGAAGTATAAACGTTTTTTACAATACAACAGTGAAAGAAATTACAGATAAAAATGTAATTGTAAATACTAAAAATGGTATTAAAACAATAGAAAATGATTTTGTATTAGCCTTAACTGGTTATAAACCAAATTTTAAATTTTTAGAACATGTAGGTGTTCAATTTTCTAAAGACGATAAGAAAATACCCGTATATAATGATGAAACTATGGAAACAAATGTAAAAGGTGTTTATTTAGCTGGAGTAATTTGTGGAGGTTTAGAAACTCATAAGTGGTTTATAGAAAATTCTAGAATTCATGCAAAAATGATTGTAGAGGATATTGTCCAATAAAAAATTTATCAAATAAAAAACCACCTAAATTTTAGGTGGTTTTTTTGTATAATTATTTAATCAATTATTACATGTAATCTTCAATAGGATTACAAGAACAAATTAAATTTCTATCGCCATAGGCATCATCAACCCTTCTTACAGTTGGCCAAAACTTATTTTCGGCAATGTAGTCTAAAGGAAATGCAGCTTGCTTTCTAGTGTAAGGTAACTCCCATTCATCCGAAGTAAGCATTTCTTGTGTATGAGGAGCATTTTTTAAAGGATTATTTAAATCTTCTTTCGATGCATTTTTAATTTCTTCTCTAATAGAAATCATTGCATCACAAAATCGATCTAATTCTGCTAAACTTTCAGATTCTGTAGGTTCAATCATCATTGTTCCTCCTACAGGAAAAGAAACTGTTGGTGCATGAAAACCATAATCCATTAAACGTTTTGCAATGTCTACAACTTCGATACCTTTTTGTTTAAAATCTCTACAATCAATAATCATTTCGTGTGCTGCACGACCTTTTTCTCCGGTATATAAAGTTGGATAATGTTCTTCTAAACGCTCTTTAATGTAGTTTGCGTTTAAGATTGCATTTTTAGTAGAATTCGTCAATCCGTCTGCACCTAACATTGTTATATATCCGTAAGAAATTAAACAAGCTAAAGCAGAACCCCAAGGAGCGGCAGAAATTGCAGTAATTGCGTTTTCGCCACCAGTTTTAATTATTGGATTTGTTGGTAAAAACGGAACTAGTTGTGGAGCAACACAAATTGGTCCTACACCAGGACCACCACCACCATGAGGAATGGCAAAAGTTTTATGCAAGTTAAGATGACAAACATCTGCACCAATTGTAGCAGGATTTGTTAGGCCAACTTGAGCATTCATATTTGCTCCGTCCATGTAAACTTGTCCACCGTTATCGTGAATAATTTTGGTAATTTCTTTAATTTCCTTTTCGTAAACACCATGAGTAGAAGGGTATGTTACCATTAAAGCAGCTAAGTTATCTTTATGTAGCGTTGCTTTTTCTCTTAAATCTTCTACATCGATATTACCGTTTTCTGCTGTTTTAGTTACAACAACCTTCATACCAGCCATTACTGCAGAAGCAGGATTTGTACCGTGTGCAGAAGCAGGAATTAAACAAATATTTCTATGAGAATCATTATTTGCTTGATGATAAGCTCTAATAGTCATTAAACCAGCAAATTCACCTTGTGCACCAGAGTTTGGCTGTAAAGATGTACCCGCAAAACCTGTAATAATATTTAATTGATGTTCTAAATTTTTTAAAACTTCTTGATAACCTTCTGCCTGATTTAAAGGTACAAATGGATGAATATTTCCCCATTGAGGATTACTTAAAGGCAACATTTCTGATGCAGCATTTAATTTCATTGTACAAGAACCTAAAGAAATCATAGAGTGATTTAAAGCTAAATCTTTACGCTCTAATTTCTTTATGTAGCGCATCATATCTGTTTCCGATTGATACGTGTTAAAAACTTCATTGTCTAAGAAAGTAGTATTTCTTAATAAAGATTCGTTTAAAATAGTTGTTGTTTCTGGTAATGCTTGTGGTTTTAAATTAAAAGCCTCTTCAAAACAAGAAATTATTTCTTTTAAAGCAGCCTTATCTACAGTTTCATTTATAGAGATAGAAACATGGTTTTGATCAACATAATTAAAGTTTATCTCTTTAGATTCTGCTACGGTTTTTAATTTATCTGCTTCAACTTCAATTAAAAGAGTATCAAAATAAGATTTATTAAGTTGTTTAAAACCTAAGTTTTCTAAAGCATTTGCTAATAGATTTGCATGTTGATGTACATTGTTAGCAATATACTCTAAACCGTTTTTACCATGATAAACAGCATACATACCAGCCATTACAGCTAATAATACTTGTGCTGTACAAATATTAGAAGTTGCTCTTTCTCTTTTTATATGTTGTTCTCTGGTTTGTAATGCCATTCTTAAGGCACGCTTACCATTCATGTCTTTAGTAACCCCAATTATTCTACCAGGAATACTTCTTTTGTAAGCTTCTTTTGTAGCAAAATAAGCTGCATGAGGACCACCATAACCTAACGGAATACCGAAACGTTGTGTAGTACCAACAACTACAGATGCACCAAAATCTCCAGGAGCTTTTAATTTAACTAATGATAAAATATCAGCAGCAACTGCTATTTTAATGTCGTTATTATTCGCTTTTTCAACAAAAGATTCATAATCAAATATTTGACCGAATTTACCAGGATATTGCAATATTGCTCCGAAAAAATCATCATCAAAATTAAACTCTTCATGGTTTCCAACAACTAATTCTATACCAATTGGTGTAGCTCTAGTTTCTAAAAGAGAAAGTGTTTGTGGTAAAATTTCATCAGAAACAAAAAACTTATTTGCTTTTGCTTTTTTCTTAGCTCTTTCTCTTACATCGAACAACAAAGCCATTGCTTCTGCAGCAGCCGTAGATTCGTCTAATAAAGAAGCATTTGCAAGCTCCATACCTGTTAAATCACAAACCATTGTTTGGTAATTTAGCAAAGCTTCTAATCTACCTTGAGCAATTTCTGCTTGGTATGGTGTGTAAGCTGTATACCAACCCGGATTTTCTAATATGTTTCTTTGAATAACACTTGGTACAATTGCTTCGTTATAACCTAAACCAATATAACTTTTAAACACTTTATTTTTTTCTGATAAAGCTTTTATATGTGCTAAGTATTTATACTCGCTCATAGATTCTTCTAAATCTAGTTTGTTTTTTAAAAGAATGTTGTCTGGCACAGTTTCATTAATTAACTGTTCTAAACTATCTGCATTAATAGCTTTTAACATTTTTTCTTGTTCCTTTTTATTAGGACCAATATGTCTAAGTTGAAACGAATTTGTATTCATTAATTAAGTTTTGTGAACGATTGATTTCAATCGATTTAGTGTTGTTTTTTTGATGTCTAAAAATCGTATTTTTTGACCGCTCAAAAATAAGGATTTAATAAATTATTTTCTAACCGAAAACGTATAAAATGATGTTAATTATTAACTAAAAATTAATGTTATGAACAGAAACGTTATTTTTGTTTAATGAAGTTTTTAAAAATATTTTTAAATTTTTACCTAAATGCCAGTATTCATGTGGCTTTGGCAGTTTTTTCGCTTGTAAAAATTACTCAACAATATTTTGAACTTTCTTTAGATCAAAACCTATCAATATTTATATTTTTTAGCACAATAACAGGGTATAATTTTGTGAAATATGCAGGTGTTGCTAAATTGCATCATAGAAGTTTAACAAATAACTTAAAGGTAATTCAGGTTTTTTCTTTTTTTTGTTTTTTAGCAATGTGTTTTTATGCTTTTAAACTCCAAAAAGAAACAATGTTATTCACTTTGCCTTTTCTTCTTTTAACTTTTTTATATGCAGTGCCTTTTCTAAGTGGTTTCGATAAAACTTTAAGAGAAGTTAGTTATTTGAAAATTATAGTTGTAGCTATTGTTTGGGCTGGTTTTACGGTTTTAATTCCATGTGCAGAAGCTGGTGTTCAATTTAATTTTAAACTATTTTTAGTAATGCTACAGCGTTTCTTAATTGTGATAGTTTTAATACTTCCTTTTGATATTAGAGATGTAAAATATGATGCAATTTCTTTGCAAACAATTCCAAAAAAAATAGGAGTTGAAAAAACAAAAAGGGTAGGTTTAACCCTTATGATTCTTGCTTTGATTCTAGAATATGCTATAAATGTAAACGGTATTTCTAAAAACGCCTTTATGATTTTCTTTTTTCTAGTTATCATTTTATTAATGCGATCTAAAATCAATCAATCTAAATACTACAGTTCATTTTGGGTAGAATCACTACCTATAATTTGGTGGTTATTTCTTTTAGGATTCCGTAATTTATAACAACATTTACAAGGTTTTTTATCAACTTTAATATTATTGATGTTAATTATAATAGATATCATAAAACTTTAGTTCGGCTTTCTATTAAGCCACTATATTTGTAGATTTACAGAGAATAAATCAATCAAGATTTTTATAATGATCACTACAAAAAGAAACTATATTTTCGATTTTGACAGCACACTTACTAAAGTGGAAGCTTTAGATGTTTTAGCCGAAATAACATTAACCGATAATCCTAAAAAAGAAGCTATAATTCAAGAAATTATAGATATTACAAATTTAGGTATTGATGGCGAAATTTCTTTTACAGAATCTTTAGAAAGAAGAATTAAGTTATTAAAAGCAAATAAAGCAGATTTAAGTAACTTAGTAGTCGCATTAAAAAAGCAAGTTTCTAAATCTATAGAAAGCAATAAAGAATTTTTTGAGAATTTTGCAGACGATATTTATGTAATTTCCTGCGGATTTAAAGAATTTATAGATCCTATTGTTAAAGAATACAATATTCCTTCTGAACGCGTGTATGCAAATACATTTACGTTTGCAGAAGACGGAGAAATAATTGGTTTTGACGCTGATAATCCGTTATCAAAACATAACGGAAAAATTGAGTGTTTAAAAGACATGAATTTAGACGGAGAAATACAAGTGATTGGTGATGGTTATAGCGATTATGTAACTAGAGAAGCAGGTATTGCTGATAAGTTTTTTGCTTATACAGAAAATGTTTCTAGAGAAAAAACAACAGAAAACGCAGACCATATTGCCCCAAATTTAGATGAATTTTTATACGTAAACGATTTGCCAAGAAATATAAGTTACCCAAAAAATAGAATTAAAATATTATTATTAGAAAACGTACATCCAGATGCTTTTAAGAAGTTATCTAAAGATGGGTTTTCTGTAGAAACTGTATCTAAAAGTTTGTCTGAAGATGAATTGATAGAAAAAATTAAAGATGTACATGTTTTAGGTATTCGTTCTAAAACAAATGTTACACAAAAAGTTGTAGATGCAGCAGAAAAATTAATGGTTGTGAGTGCTTTTTGTATCGGTACAAAACAAATCGATTTAGATGCGTGTAAAGAAAAAGGTATTGTTGTTTTTAACGCACCTTACAGTAATACACGTTCTGTTGTAGAATTAGCAATTGGAGAAATTATTATGTTAATGCGTAGTGTTTTTCAAAGAAGTACAGAAATTCATAATGGGCAATGGAACAAAACAGCAGAAGGGTCTAAAGAAGTTCGTGGTAAAAAATTAGGTATTGTTGGTTACGGTAATATTGGTAAGCAATTATCTGTTTTAGCAGAAGCTTTAGGTATGGATGTTTATTATTATGATGTTGAAGATAAACTAGCTTTAGGAAACGCAACAAAAATGAGCACTTTAGAAGAGTTGTTAGCAATTTCTGATGTTGTTACTTTACATGTTGATGACAATGCGGCAAATAAAAATTTCTTTGGCGAAAAAGAAATTTCTCAAATGAAAGATGGTGCTCATTTGGTAAACTTATCTAGAGGTTTTGTTGTAGATATAGAAGCTTTAGTTGCTGCTTTAAAAAGCGGTAAAATTGCAGGAACAGCAGTTGATGTTTATCCGTCTGAACCAAGAAAAAACGGAGAATTTTATACTGAATTAAAAGGATTGCCAAATGTTATTTTGACTCCGCATGTTGGTGGAAGTACAGAAGAGGCGCAAAGAGATATTGCAGATTTTGTACCAAGTAAAATAATGGCATACATCAATTCTGGTAATACTGTTGATGCAGTAAACTTTCCTAACATTCGTTTACCAAGACAAACAAACGCACACAGGTTTTTACATATTCATAAAAATGTACCTGGTGTAATGGCTAAAATTAATAAGGTTTTAGCAGAGTACGAATTAAACATTAACGGTCAATATTTATCTACAGATCCTAAAGTAGGTTATGTAATTACAGATTTAGATAAAGAATACAATAAAGAAGTTATAGACGAGTTAAGAAAAATTGAAGGAACAATTAGATTTAGAGTTCTGTATTAACAATCAAAATCACAATCAACACAACAAAAAAGCCTTTCAATATTTTATTGAAAGGCTTTTAATTTTTTTAGACGATTTCTTAGAATTTAAATTCTTCTTTAAGATTGATAATCTCTTTATCTTTTATACCTAAATAGCGTTTGCTACCTAAATACCTGTTTTTATTAAATGCATCAAAATGTGGTTGTAAAGAATCCATAGAACTTATATGTACGTTGCCAGATGCATGTATAAATTCTTGCTTATTATTACCCAACCAAATACCAACATGTACAACTCTTCTTTTTTTAGTTTCTGTAGCTTCAGTTCCAAAAAAGAGTAAATCGCCTTTTTCTAAATTCTCAAAATTTAGTTTTTCGTCAACTTGTTTACCTGCATTAATTTGTTGTGAAGCATCTCTAGGAATTACAAAACCATTCATTAAATACACCATTTTTGTAAAACCACTGCAATCAATTCCTTTAGAAGAAGTTCCTCCCCATAAATAAGGAAAACCTTCTAGTTTTTTTGCAACTTTTTCTACATTTTCTTTTGATGGTTGCAGATTTTTTAACCAATTTTCATAAACAACAGCCTCACTTTTTTTAACAAAACCAGTTCTATTGTCAGGATATTTAACTTCATAAAAACTGGCATCTTCAGAAAGATATTTTAAAAGTCCGCCCAAAGTAATATCAGAAACTATTGTAGAATTTTGTTGTTTTGAATTGTAAACATATCCAAAATTCTTTGTAAAAATTATTTTTTTAGAAGCATTCCAAGTATCGAATTCACCTTTATTCATTTTCTGTATTCCGCCTTTATCAACCCAAGAAATGTAATTATCTGGAGTTTGAATTCTATAGAAATCGCCAGCTTTATCTAAAATTTTTAAAGACATACCTAACAAACCTTGCGTGCCTAACTCTGCAGAATGTTTTGGTGCAGATCTAATATTTATTACAGAATTTCTTGCTACAGCAAACATTTTATTTCCAACAACCGTGTCTGGTAAAACTCTAATATTATTAATGTAAGAAACATCTAAAGACTGTAAACTATCAACTAATTTTTGATACGCTTCTTTAGAATTTGTTATCCCTGTAGCAATTATTTTATCATCAGAATTATCAAAATTAATATCAAAAATTGCAACTCTTTTATCTGGTGCATATTGTTCTTTTATACTTTTACTAACACCCTCTAAACCTGTTATAAGAATACCGTTATTGCTACAAGATATGTATATTAAAAGCGAAAATATAATAGCTAATTTTTGAAATTTCATTGTTTAATTTTTCTAATTATATAAAAAATAAAGGTAGTAATTTATTCAGATTAATTTAATTCTAAATTTAGATTGTTTTATATTTGAAGACACTCATTTTTTTATAATTGATGAAATATCAAAACAACTTAGCATTTGCAAAAGAGCAAGATAAAGAAGATTCACTTTCTTATTTACGCAATCGATTTCTTATACCTAAAGATAAAAATGGTAACAATTGGTTGTACTTTACAGGTAATTCTTTAGGTTTACAGCCAAAATCTACCAAAGATTATATAAATCAAGAATTAGAGGATTGGGCAAATTTAGGCGTAGAAGGACATTTTGAAGCTAAAAATCCGTGGTTAAATTATCACGAATATTTAACCGATAAAATGGCGAAAATTGTAGGCGCAAAACCTTTAGAAGTTGTTGTAATGAACACACTTACAACCAATTTACATTTGCTAATGGTTTCTTTTTATAGACCAACAAAAACAAAGTATAAAATTGTTATCGAAAGTGATGCTTTTCCTTCGGATAGATATGCTGTACAATCTCAATTAGAATTTCACGGTTTTTCTAAAGAAGATGTTATAGAATGGAAACCAAGAAAAGGCGAAGAACTTTTAAATATCGAAGATTTAGAAACAATTGTAGTAGAGCAAGGAGATGAAATTGCGTTGTTATTAATTGGAGGTGTAAATTATTATACTGGTCAGTTTTTAGACTTAAAGAGAATTGCAGAAATTGGGCATGCAAAAAATTGTATTGTTGGAATTGATTTAGCACATGGAGCAGGAAATATTTCTCCGGATTTACATAACTCTGGAGTAGATTTTGCAGCCTGGTGTACCTACAAATACTTAAACTCTGGACCGGGAAGTTTAGCAGGTTTGTTTGTACATGAAAAACATGCAAAAAATAAAGACTTACCACGTTTTGCAGGTTGGTGGAATCACAATAAACAAACTCGTTTTAATATGCGACAACCATTTGATGTGATGGAAGGTGCAGAAGGTTGGCAATTATCGAATCCGCCAATATTATCTATGGCTGCAATAAAAGCATCTTTAGATATGTTTGATGAGGTTGGTATGGATGCTTTACGAGAAAAATCAGAAAAATTAACAGGTTATTTCGAGTTTTTAATCAATGAAATTAATTCTGATGATATTAAAATAATTACGCCCTCAAACCCTAAAGAAAGAGGTTGCCAATTATCTATTCAGGTTAAAAATGCCGATAAAAGTTTGCATAAAAAACTAACCGAAAACAATATTATTACAGATTGGAGAGAACCAGATGTTATACGTTGTGCTCCAACACCAATGTATAATTCTTTTGAAGATGTTTACAGAATGGTTGAACTCCTATCCTTAATCCTTTCCAAAGGGAAGGAAACTCATACCGAAAATAATATTTAATAAATGGGTCTTTTTTACAAGTATATTAAAGGAGAAGAAATAATTGTTAAGATAAAAACAAAACGTGATATTGGTTTTTGGAAATATCAATTGTTCGGTATTTTAAGTTTATTTATGAAAGACGAAAACGATTATTTGATAATTACAGACAAAAGAATTCTATTTTTTGTCAAAGACAAAGTAAAAGCAAATCATATCTATCAAGATTTTTCTAAAATAAAGATAAATACAAAAAGTGATTTGTTAAGTTTTCAAAATGAAAATAAAGAATTGCAAGAGATTTCATTATCTGAATTTCAATTGGAATATGAAGATTATCAATATTTAAAACATAAACTTAATTAAGGTAAAAGTATCTTATGAATAATGAATATATTTTAATAATCGGAGCTGGACTTTGTGGCTCATTACTTGCTTTAAGACTCGCCCAAAGAGGTTACAAAGTAGAAGTTTACGAAAGCAGATCAGATTTAAGAACTGTTGATATTTCTGCCGGGAGAAGTATAAATTTAGCATTATCAGACAGAGGTTTAAAAGCATTGCGCTTATGCGGTATGGAAGAGAAAGCGCGCGAAATTTGTATACCAATGTATGGTAGATTAATGCATGATCGAGAAGGTAATACTTTTTCTTCTAATTACTCTGGAAGAGAAAATGAATACATAAATTCTATTTCTAGAGGAGATTTAAATGCAATTTTATTGGATGAAGCAGAAAAACATGAAAATGTAACCATTCATTTTAATAAAAAATGTAAAAATGTAGACATAGAAAACAAAATTGCACATTTTAAAGATTACAAAACCAAAGAAGAATTTTCTATTGAAGCAGCAGTTATTTTTGGTGCAGATGGTGCAGGTTCTTCTCTAAGAAAAAGCTACATATCAGAACGTAAATTTTTGTTTAGTTATTCTCAGAATTATCTAAATCACGGTTATAAAGAATTAGAAATTCCTGCAGATTCATCAGGAAAACACCAAATTAGTAAAGAGCATTTACATATTTGGCCTCGTGGCGATTTTATGTTAATTGCACTGCCAAATATGGACGGAAGCTTTACTGTAACTTTGTTTTTAAGTTATGATGAAGGAGAATATAATTTTGAAAATTTAACATCCGAAGAAAAAATTACAACGTTTTTTGAAAAGGAATTTCCAGATGCTTTGGCATTAATTCCTAATATAAAAGAAGAATTTGTAAACAATCCAACGGGTCCTTTAGGAACCATAAAATGCTCTCCTTGGTCTTATCAAAATAAAACGCTTTTAATTGGCGATTCTTCGCATGCAATTGTACCGTTTTACGGACAAGGAATGAATGCTTCTTTTGAAGATGTTTTTGTGTTAGATGAAATTTTAAATCAAGATTTAAAAGATTGGAAATCGATTTTTAAAACATATCAAAAGACTCGAAAGAAAGATACAGATGCTATTGCAGATTTGGCGATAGATAATTTTCATGAAATGAAAGACCATGTTGCAAATCCGCTTTTTAAAGAAAAAAGAAAAATTGAAATGGATTTAGAAAAAACTTTTCCAAAACAATATTCATCTAAATATTCTTTAGTTACTTTTAATGAAAACATAGGGTATTATGAGGCTTTAAAACGAGGTAGAGCGCAAGATAAAGCTTTGTTAAATTTAATTGCTGATGAAACTATTCACACGCATTTAGACATGACTAAGCAAGAGCTAGGAGTTATTTTAGATAAAGTAATTAAAGAAACAAATGAGATTTTAGAAGAGGATAAAATAGCAGGTTTATAAATGAAAAAATATATCGTTTTATTACGCGGAATTAATGTGTCTGGAAAAAATAAAATTCCGATGATAACATTACGAGAATTATTAAACGATTTAGAATTTCAAAATGTACAAACATATATTCAAAGCGGTAATATAATTCTAACTTCAGAACAGTCGAAACTAGAAGTTTCTAAACGTATAAAAAAAGGAATTTTACAAAAGTTCGATTTAGATATTCATGTAATTGTAAAAACTGTTTTAGAGTTAAATGAAATTGTAAAAAACTATCCTTTTTCTCTTGAAAATGAAAAAATTGTAGCATTCACATTTTTAGATAAAATTTCTGATAAAGAAACCATTGAGGTTGAAAATATTGGTGAAGATTTATATAAAATAGTAAAAGATGTAGTCTATTTAAATTGTAAATCCGGTTTCGGAAAAACGAAACTTACCAATAATGTTCTAGAGAAAAAATTAAATGTAAATGCTACCACAAGAAATTTAAAAACTACATTAAAATTAGCAGAATTAGCAAAGTAATATGTCAGAAAAAAAAGTAACACCAAGAGGCGCTTATCCGCATGTAAAAGTTGTTGGAGATTTCATTTTTGTATCGGGTACAAGCTCTAGAAGACCAGATAATACAATTGCCGGAGTAGATATTATTGATGAAATGGGAACCAAGTTTTTAAATGCAGAAACGCAAACCAGAGAAGTTTTAAAAAACATAGATAAAAATTTACAAACTGTTGGGGCAAGTATAAAAGATGTAGTAGATGTTTCTTCTTTTTTGGTAAATATGAACGATTTTGCAGGTTACAATAAAGCGTACGCAGAGTTTTTTGACAAAGAAACTGGCCCTACAAGAACTACAGTAGCTGTGCATCAATTACCGCATCCAGATTTGGTTGTAGAAATTAAGGTTACGGCTTACAAAAAACAAGCTTAATCAAATGAAAATACAAAACTACATCAACGGAGAGTTTGCAAACCCAGTTTTAGACAATTGGTTAGATAATTACAATCCTTCTAAAGGAGAAGTGTATGGGCAAATTCCTAATTCAACAATAGAAGATGTAGAAAAGGCCTATTTAGCTGCAGAAAATGCTTTTGCAAGCTGGTCTCAAACAACTTTAGCTACAAGAAGTAAAATCTTATCTAAAATTGCAGATTTAATTAGAACTAAAGTTACTTTTTTAGCAGAAGCAGAATCTAAAGACAATGGTAAGCCAATAAGTTTGGCAAAAGCTATAGATATACCAAGAGCAGCTGCTAATTTTCAGTTTTATGCGAATGCAATTACACAATTTTCATCAGAAGCACATGAAAGCGTTGGTTTAAATGCTATAAACTTTACTTTACGTGAACCAATTGGTGTGGTTGGTTGTATTTCTCCGTGGAATTTACCGTTATATTTATTTACTTGGAAAATTGCACCCGCAATTGCAGCAGGAAATTGTGTTGTAGCTAAACCAAGTGAAATTACGCCTTTAACAAGTTATCTTTTAGGAGAAATTTGTACAGAAGCTGGTTTACCTAAAGGAGTTTTAAATATTGTTCATGGTTTGGGTACAAGTGCGGGACAAGCAATTGTTGCACATCCTAAAATTAAAGCTATTTCTTTTACTGGCGGTACAAAAACAGGAGCTCATATTGCAAAAGTTGCAGCACCAATGTTTAAGAAATTCTCTTTAGAATTAGGAGGCAAGAATCCGAATATCATTTTTGCAGATTGCGATTACGAAAAAATGTTAACAACCACAGTTCGTTCTTCTTTTGCAAATCAAGGACAAATTTGTTTATGCGGAAGTAGAATTTTTGTTGAAGAAAGTATTTTTGAAAAATTTAAAAGAGATTTTATCAAAAAAGTATCAGAATTAAAAGTAGGAAATCCGTCTGAAAGCGATACAAATATTGGAGCTTTGGTTTCTAAAGAACATTTAGAAAAGGTGAAAAGCTATATTGATATTGCAGAGGATGAAGGTGGTGAAATTTTGTTTGGAGGAAATAAATTAACTGTAAAAGACAGTGAAAATGGATACTTTTTAGAGCCTACAATTATAGAAGTTAGTAGCAATAAATGTAAATTGAATCAAGAAGAAATTTTTGGTCCAGTGGTAACTTTAATGTCTTTTAAATCTGATAAAGAAGCTTTAGAATTAGCAAATGATACAAAATATGGATTGTCTGCAACTGTTTGGACAAATAACTTAAATAGAACAATGCAGTTTTCTAAACAATTAAAAACAGGAATTGTCTGGGTAAATACTTGGATGATGCGAGATCTAAGAACACCTTTCGGTGGACAAAAAGCAAGCGGGATAGGAAGAGAAGGTGGTTTTGAAGCTTTGCGTTTCTTTACCGAACCTAAAAATATATGCTTACAATATGAATAAAGTGATAAGAGCAAAAATCATTGAGGTTTGTGATGATAAAATCGCTAAAAAAGGAGAAAATGTTGGTTTGTCTTTTTATGCTTTTTTCAAAAACAAAAATGATAATCCGAAGTTGTTAATGCAAGTTGCCACTTGGTGGATTGAAACACATCAGCTAGATCATTTTGAAAAAGCAGCTAAGATTAAACAAATGATGATTGATAACAAATAATAAAATTGAATTAAAAGAATATATTAATTTGATTTTTTAAAGCTATAAGAATGAATTTAAATTTAAAAAATAAAAACGCATTAGTTTGCGGCAGTACACAAGGTATCGGTAAAGCAACCGCAATTCTTTTAGCAGAAGAAGGTGCAAATGTTACACTTATTGCTAGAAACGAAACTAAATTGAAAGAAGTTTTATCCGTTTTACCAAGCAACAATCAGCAACATAATTATTTGGTGGCAGATTTTTCGAAACCGAATCAATTAAAAGAGGTTTTAGAAGGTACTAGTTTAAATTTTCATGTTTTAATCAATAATACTGGTGGTCCTGCTGGCGGACCAATTTTTAACGCTAAAATAGAAGAATTCGAAAATGCTTTTACGCAACATTTAAAATGCAATCATATTTTGGTTCAGAGTCTTGTTCCGTTTATGAAAGAAGAATGTTTTGGTAGAATTGTAAATGTAATTTCTACTTCGGTAAAACAACCTTTAGATGGTTTAGGAGTTTCAAACACTATTAGAGGTGCAGTTGCAAGTTGGTCTAAAACAATGGCAAATGAACTCGGTCAGTTTGGTATAACAGTAAACAATGTGTTGCCAGGAGCAACAAACACAGAGCGTTTAAATGAAATTATTAAAAATAAAGCAAATAAATTAGGCTTAACATTAGATGAGGTTGCAACAAACATGAAAAATTCTTCTCCTGCAAAACGCTTTGCAAAACCAGAAGAAATTGCTGCGGCTATAGTTTTTCTTACCAGTGAAAACGCAAGTTTTATTAACGGAATTAATGTACCTGTTGATGGTGGTAGAACAAAAAGTTTATAGTTCGATTCACATAAAATTAAAAACACTAACTTTAAAGAATGATTAACCAAACTTTAAAATATTATGAATCGTAGAAAATTTCTAGTTTCATCTGCAATTACTGCGGGTGCTTTATCAATTACACCAACTGCTACATTAGCAAGTAACAACTATAAAACCTATGCAGGTTTAAAAAGTTTTGCTGGTTTTAGCAACAACTTGGCATTATCTAGCTTACCTAGTAGCTTTCTAAAAACATGTAGTAATTTAATTACAGATTTAAAAAGTGAAGGTTATAGTGTTTCTAATCATGCGATTAAACTAAATAGTAATTGTTATGCTATTTCTATTCAAAAGAGTTCTTTATTAGGATTTAAGTCTAATGAATTGGCTTTATTAATTAATGAAAAAGGGTATAGCAATTATTATATTTTAGAAGAAGAATTAGCAACAGAGTTTACTAGTTTAATAGAAAATTATAAGTACAATATGAATGCCTTAAACTTTAATTATAGTTTATCTGATTTTGCTTTTCCTGTAGAGGTTTTAGAAAGTAAAAAAGGTCTTATTAGTATTTTTTCTTTTAAAAATAAGTTGAATAATACAATCACTTTAAAAAGAGTTAAAAAACAATCAAAAGCTATTGTTTGTTAAAATAATAATTAATGTATGAGTAATTTAGTACAACCTATAAATTTTAAAAAATGGATTGATGAACATCGTCATTTATTAAAACCACCTGTTGGTAATAAACAGGTTTGGGATAATGGCGAGTATATTGTAATGGTTGTTGGTGGGCCAAATAATAGAAAAGATTATCATTACAATGAAACTCCAGAGTTTTTCTATCAATTAGAAGGAGATATGATTTTAAAAATTATAGATTCTGATGGAAAACAAATTGATGTTGAAATTAATGAAGGTGATATTTATTTATTACCAGGTAAAGTACCACATTCACCACAAAGAAAAGAAAATACAGTTGGTTTGGTGATCGAATACCCAAGATCTGAAGATATGTTAGATGCTTTAGAATGGTATTGCGAAAATTGCGGAAACCAATTGTATAGAGAAGAATTTCCTTTAGATAACATCGAAACTGATATGCCAATAATTTTCGATAAATACTATTCTGATAAAGAAAAATGTACTTGTAGTAATTGTGGTATTGTAATGTCTGCACCAAATAAAATATAGTAAATGAAACGCAAATTACGTATTAACGGTCATTCTCATTTATTACCTTATCCAGAAGAAATTCCTGAATTTATGAAAGAAAAGGAAATTTTTTGGGTAGATGATGAGCGTAAACACATGTTACAAAAAGGTTGGCGACGACCTGTAACAGATTCTAGTTTTTTCTTAGATGAAAAATTACTTTGGATGGAGAAAAATAAGATAGACCATGCGGTTGTTCTAAATCTTTCTCAATTGTATGGTAATGGTTTACGTTTAGAAGAAATGAAAAAAGCATTGCGTTTTCAAAATGACTTTAACGCAAAAGTGCAAAGAGAACATCCTTCTAAATTTACTTGCGGATTTGTTGTGCATCCGGGGTTTATTTATGGTGCGTTAGATGAAATGAAACGTTGTGTAGAAGAATTAGATTTAAAAGTTTTGTGTTTACCAACACATTTTATGGATTCTATTGGGCAATGGCGTTGTGTTTTTGATGAAGAAAATGATCGAATTTTTGAACTAGCAGATAAATACAAGTTGGCAATCGAAATTCATCCATATGATGGTGATAAGATGATTAAATTAGAAAATACCAATTGGCGTTTTCATTTAATTTGGATGTTAGCACAATGTGGTGATGCTTATCATTTTTATACGTTAAATGGTATGCAAGAGCGTTTTAAAAATATTAGAACTTGTTTTGCGCATGGTGGGCAATTAGCGCAAATGAATTTGGGAAGAAGAATTCAAGGTTTCGACGGAAGGCCCGATTTGTTTGAGGGTAAAACGCATCCTAGAAAAGCTGTAGGACATAAAAACATATTTTTTGATACACTTGTACACGATACCGATTCTTTAAAACTAATGTTTAAAAGACAAGGAACAAATCAAGTTTTAATGGGCTTAGATGATCCTTATCCTTTAGGCGAAATGGAAAGTGATAAACAATCTTCTTATCCTGGTAAAATATTAGATTTAGCTATAGATCAAAAAATAATTTCTGAAAGTGAAAAAGAAGAAATTTGGGAAGACAATGTTTTACAATGGCTTTTTGGTGAAGATGAGAAAGCCAAACAAGACTTAATAAATAAAATTATAGGATAATGTCTAAATGGCTACTTAGAAAAGCTTCTGGCTCTAGAGCTAAATTTAAAGAAACCGGAGACTTTTCGAGTAGAAGAGGAGGTAAGTTTTCAAATTTTGAAGATTTACCTACTAAAGAATCTATGCAAGGTAAAAATTCTAAAAAAACATATTTAGATACAACTTTTGTAAATAGATGGTTACAATCTAAAATAGATCAAGATTTTGATGAGGTGTATTCCGAATTTCTAACTCGTATTCAACCAAAATATTTAGATGCTTATAGAAATTGTATTTATGAGTATTTAGAGCCAAGAAAGTCTGTAGTTATTGATGGGAAAACTATTTTTGGTACTTTTCATGATGCAAAAATAAAATTACCAAATGGTAAAAAGAAATTGTATGTAGACCCAGAATCTAATAAAATTAAAAAGGCATAAAAAAAACTTGAGAATATTCTCAAGTTTTTTTTATGATTAGTTTTAGATGTTGTTATTCGCATTGTTTTAAAACTTCTTCAGCTCTATCTTGCATAAACTTCGGATAAAATTCAATTTCAATTTTTTCTTTTTTACCAAGTTCAATTGCACGCTTAATTTCAGAACAATATGGTTTTGTAGATTGCCCAAAATATTTTGCAGTTCCCATATTCCACTCTGCATTTCCTAAAATAACTCTTGGGTTGTTTGGTGCAATTTCTAATGCTTTTGCATATAATTGATTTGTTTTGCCAGACAAGGTCATTCCGTATTTTTGACCATCAAAAGCAATATATCCTAAATTTAAAAGTGCTTGCGTAATTAATATTTCTGGGTTATTTTCTGAGTTAGCTTTTGCAATGTCTAAAAATTCTTGAGCCTTTGTTAATTTTGCTTTTAAAGCTGTTTCGTCTTTTAAACCAAAACTGCTTAATATCTCTACGTTTGCGGTGTAATATGCTGGCAACCATTTTGTAGGTTCTGCTTTAGAAATTCTTTCAAATAATTGAGAACTCTCTGTCATTTTGCCTTGTTTCCAAAGCGAGAAAGCTTTTTGCATTCCTTTTTGATATTTTGTTTGCGCAGCAATTCCTGTCGCAATGAAAATTGCGATAATTAAAATAGATTTTTTCATTTTAAAAAGTTTTTGTGGTTTGGTTAATTTTATATTTCTATGTGTATTGTTTTATCTTCAGAAAGTATAAACTTTGCATCGCTGTATTTTGGTGGTCCCATAAATCCAGTAGCGTTATTAGAGCAACCGTAATCCTCTTTTGGTATTCCAAAGAAATTGGTGTCCATTTTTTTATTATTATTTTCATCATGCACAAAAGAAACGGCATATTCTCCTTTTGGTAAGTCTTTAAAAATAACTACAGATTTTTTATTTTTTATTTTAGCAAGACTTCCTTTAAATTGTTTTTTTAGAAAAAGTTCTTCCTTATTGTAAACTCCTACCATTAAAGTTCCTTTATCAGAATTTAAACCAGAAATATTAATAGTTAAATTTACTGTAGATTCTTGTGCTTTTGTAGTTGATAAACCTGTAAAAATAAGTGCGATTATTAGAAGAATGTTTTTCATAATATTTTTTTAATTTGTTTAACACTGTAAATATCGAATGTTTTTTCAAAATTAAAACAACAAACATACCGAATTGTTGTTTTTTATAACCGAATTGTAATTTTTATAAGTTATCTAACTGATTTGTGTTTTTGTTATTACTAATTGTCCAGAAGAAACCAATAAAAAAGAAACGGTCTGCATTTGGTATAATTGCTTGTCTGTTAAAGTTTCCGTTTGGTTCTGGCGTGTTTTTGTAATTATAACCAAATACATTTTGAGTACCCAAAACATTATTTACAGAAAAGTAAAGTATCTTTTGTTGATCTATTAAATACGCCCAATTTACACTTAAAGAGTTGTAGTTTTTTGTTTTATTATTAAAAAAACCAACTTTGTTAGGGTTTGTATAGTTTCTGCCAGATGCAAAGTTGTACGTAAAACCAAGTTGACTTTTCCAACTTTCGACCCAATGCTTTGCTACTAAAGACAGATTATGTTTAGATGCAAAACTTGGTGTTGCCGCTGTTGGGTAATTTCTATAATCTCTTTCTGTGTCTAAATAAGAATATGAAACCCAATAATCTGTATTTTTAATTTTTCTGTTCTGTCGCCAGAATATGTCGAAACCTTTTGCATAACCATTGCCATTATTGTTATAATTACTAGAAAATGCAGGTGTATTTCCATCAAATTTAACAAGATTATCGTAGTTTTTTAGATATGCTTCAATTCTAAAGATTTGACCTTGTTTGGTTGCTTGATAGTTGGCAATTACATGCGATGTATTTTCTGCTTTAAAATTTTGGTTGAATTTTAAATAGTCATTTTTCGGATTTTGGTAAAACTGTCCGTAGGCTAAAGAAACTTGAGAGTTTTTACTAATTTTATGCGCAATAGAAATTCTAGGAGAAACGGTAAATTCATTTAGAAGTTCAGAGTTCTCAAATCTTAAACCTACTTTTGCAGCTAAACTTTTAGAAAAGAAAATATCTGTTTCTATAAACGATGCAAAAATATTATTGTCAAAATCAAATTCATAAAAATCGTTTGTGCTAGAAATGTAATCTTCATTAAAATTTGTAATAAAATATTCAGCACCAAAGCTTAGTTTAAATCTATTAGAAAACCTTTTTCTCAATTTAACCTTTACATGCATTGAGTTTTCGTTGTCTAAAACTGTGTCATCAAAAATGTTTATATCAGAATAATCGTTTGTAAAACTTAAACCAGTTTCTAACCTCCAATTGTTTGCAAATTTATTTTTGTAAGACGCATTAAAATATAAGTTTCGATTTTTTAAACCAAACTGAAATCCGTTTTCGAAGTTAATATCCTCTTGAATTAAATCAAAAGAAGTATAACTAAAAGCACCATATAATTTCAGTAAAGATTCATTTTTAAATTTGTGTCTATACACCATTTCTCCGCTTAAAGATTGTACAGGTTTGGTCCAAGTATTTCTATCTGGAAAAGCTGCTTGATAAGGGGCTAGATTAATATATGAAGCATTTATACTGAAAGAATTTTTACCCCAAATTTGAGTGTTTCCAACACCTAAACCCAATGTCATAAAAGAGATGTCTGTTTTTTCTTCCAAAGGTTCATCAATAGTATTTAATTGTAAAACACTTGACAACGCTTGTCCGTATTCGGCAGAATAACCTCCAGTAGAAAAAGAAATTCCTTTAAATAAAAACGGAGAAAATCTACCTCTGGTTGGTATATTTCTGGCTGCCGGTGCATATGGCGTAAATACTCGCATTCCGTCGATAAAAATCTGAGTTTCTTCTGCTTCTCCACCACGCACAAACAATCTACCATCTTCATCTACAGTAGATGTGCCTGGTAAGGTTTGTAGAGCGCCCATAACATCGCCTAAAGCACTTGCAGTAGTTACAATATCTAAAGGTTTTAAGACGGTTACTTTTGCTTTTTCGCCAGCTTCAAAAGTTCCAGCGTTAATAGTAACTGCATCTAAAGAATTTACATCTTCTCTTAGTTTTACTTTTAAATCTTTTAATGAAGTAACAATGGCAGTTTTAATAAATGTTTCAAAAGAAATATAAGAAATAACAATTGTTTGATTTCCTTTTTCTGATGTAGAGAAAGAAAACTCTCCTTTTTCGTTTGTCGAAGATCCGTCATAAGTTCCATCTAAATACACGTTAGCACCTTCTATAGGGAAATTTTTAGAATCTGTGACTTTACCAGAAATTGTTGTTTGGGCAAATAATGATATTTGACTTACTGTAAGTAGAAAAAATAAAATACGTTTCATCGGTTTGGGTTTTTTGATATTACAAAGATGAAACGACATCGGTTATAAAAATAAAATGAAATACCGAGTTGTAATTTTTAAAAGACGAATTGTAAAATTATTTGATAGGAATACATAAATCTACAATAAACTTGTTCTCTGGATGCTCTGCAGCATTATTATAATAGATTTCAAAAGGATCTACATTCGATTTTTCGTAACCGTTTTTTACCATAAAAGCAAATGAAGCTTCCCAAGCTTGCTGAAATTGATGTGGCGTAATTTCTAACCTAGAAACAATACATTTTGTTGGACTTAAAATTTTAAGGTCAATTTCTCCATCCAAATCAATCGGATCATTTAAAACCATGCACGCGCTCATTCTAAGGTTATTTGGGTCTGTAATTTTAGGACTATCATGATAAATTGTTACCATTCTAGTTTTTTCATTTATCAATCCTTTTGGCGTTGCCCATTTTACCAATTTATTATAAACACTGCCAATGGCTTCCATTTTACCTTTATAAGAAATGTATGCTAAATCTAATCTTGGTGTTTTTTTTATTTCTGGTGATGTTTTCATCTTTAACCAATTTATAGTTTTGTTTAGATTGCAAATATATTGTTCAAATGTTACAGTAACTTTACCAATCTTGCTTTCTATTTTAGATATTTTAATAAACTTTTGTAAAGTTTCGGTTTTAAATTTGTTCGGTGAAATTCCGTAGAAATTTTTAAAAGATTTAGAGAAGGAAGATAAACTCTCAAAACCAACTATTGTGGCAATATCGGTAATGCTTTTTTCTCTTTGATGAATTAAAATTGAAGCTGCTTTTTCAATTCGACATCTAATTATAAAATTTTGTAAAGTCTCACCAACCACAATCTTAAATAACCTATGAAAATGAAAAGGAGAAGAAAATACTTCTTTAGAAATAATATCTAAAGACAGTTTTTCTGATAAATTATTTTCTATAAATACAATTGCTTTATTTAATCGAGCAATATTATGGTTAGCTATTTTTGCTGAATTCATGTTGTATTTTTTGAAGAATATAAAAAGTAATTCCGCTGGTAAAATAAAGAATAATATCTATAAAATCTTTGGTATATCTTGCTAAATATTTAGGAAAAACAAACTCGAACAATACACTATATAGTGTACATAAATATAAAATTATTGCTAAACTTAAAGTGAAATTTTTATCATTCCTAGACCATTTTAGCACAACCAAACAACTGTATAAAACAATTGGTATTATTAAAAAATCATTTAAATAATATCGAATAATTTTTGGTAATGGTACAGAAAAATATTGTAAAAAATAAACAGTTGTACCTGTAGTTAAAGAGAAGATAAAATAATAAAATAATAGTTTTTTCATGTTAACCAGCAGCAACCATTGCTATTAACCAAGCCAAACCAGCGCCAATTAAACTAACAATTGTAATTACAGAATATAAAATCCAACCGAATATTCTATAAAAAATATTTGAATGATTTTTAAGCCTTTCTGCTAAATTAGGATTCTCTTTTTCGTAAATTACTTTTTCTATTTCTTGCTGTGCAACTGCTTGTTTTTTTAATTCTCTCTTTTTTTGATGAGAAATTAAGGTGTTACAATTCTTACAGTACTCTCTGTTTGTATTAAATACACCACAATTAGGGCATTTTACGATTCTTTTAGAAGCCATAATTAATCTTTAAAAGAGTAAAAGTTTTTCTTTTTAAAAGGTCTTATTATTAAACGAGTTTCTCTATCGAAACGTATGTAATTATAAACCCAATTTAAAAATACAATAGCTCTGTTTCTAAAACCAATTAAAGAAAAAAGGTGAACAAACATCCAAACGAACCAAGCAAAAATTCCTTGAAATTTCCATTTTGGTAAATCTACAACAGCTTTGTTTCTTCCAATCGTAGCCATCGAACCTTTATCGTTGTAAACAAATGGTTTTAACTCTTTATTAAACAATTTTGCAATGATATTTTTGGCAACTAATTTACCTTGCTGTATTGCAGGTTGCGCCATCATAGGGTGCCCGTACGGATTTTTTTCGTTTGACATACAAGCAACATCTCCAATCGCATAAATATTTGTATGCTTTAAAACCTGATTGTACTCGTTTACCTTAATTCTTGCAGCTCTTTCTATTACGCATTCTGCTTCTAAACCATCAATAGTTTGTCCTTTTACACCAGCTGCCCAAATTACGGTTTCTGCTTTAAAATGATCTTCTCCGTTTGTGGTTACAGTTTTACCATCGTAATCTAATACACGTAAATTTTTCCAAACATTAACGCCTAATTTTATTAAAAAATCTTCTGCTTTTTCAGAAGCTTGTGCGCTCATTCCTTTTAAAATTTCACCAGAACTTTGTATTAAATTTATTTGCATTTGACGAATGTCTAAATCTGGATAATCTTTAGGTAAAATTCCTTTTTTCATTTCTGCCAAAGCACCAGCTAACTCAACACCTGTTGGCCCGCCACCAACAATTACAAAATTCATTAAAGCTTTTCTTTCTTCGTAATTAGAAGTTAAAAGTGCTTCTTCAAAGTTTTCTAAAATTAAACTTCTAATGTTTAAAGATTGAGGTACAGATTTCATTTCCATGGCATATTTTTGGATGTTTGTGTTTCCAAAAAAATTGGTCGTAGAACCTGTTGCAATTATTAATTCGTCGTATTCTAAATTTCCAATAGAGGTTTCTATCGTATTTGTATCAGTATTTATTTTATCTACTTCTGCTAATCTAAAATAGAAATTATCTACATCATTAAATCTTTTTCTTAACGGAAAAGCAATAGAATCTGGCTCTAAACCACCTGTTGCTACTTGATATAGCAAAGGCTGAAAAGTATGATAATTATGCTTGTCTAATAAGACAACTTGCAATTCTTGCTTTTCTAATCCTTTTGCTGCAGCTAAACCTGCAAAACCGCCACCAATAATTACAACTCTTGGAAAACTAGTTTGTGGTATGTTCATATTGATGTTAAAACTTTTAGATTTTATATTGAGAAAGACAAATTTACAGAAAACAGATGATTTCTTATTTGAATCTTATTTTTATTTCTTGCAATGTTTTATCAGAATTTATAAACTCCGAAATAATGTTCTTTCTAATAATTTCAACATCATCATCAAAATATTTAGCCCACTTATCATCTTTAAATAAGTGAGTTATTTGTTTGATTCTTTTTTGAGCTTCAGAAAAAGAAAATAAATAATTGGTTGTGTTTTCTTTTTTAGGGTTGATTTTAGCTGTTTTTTCATCAAAATTAACTTCAATATAAAAGTTTTTTTCTGATGAATTAATAGGGTAAAAGCAGCTCCATTTTGCATAAGCAGTAACCGTATTCTGATTTTTATAATTTTTATCTGCAATTAATTTCCATCTGCAATTGGCAACTCTTCCCCAGTGGTTTGATTTTCTGTAAACTCCTTCACTTGTATAGAAATACATGCTATTAGATTTGCTTACATAGATTGTGTTTTCTGGAAAATCAAAATTATCAATTTGTGTAAATTCACAAAAAGTATGTTTAAAAAAATTTGTTTTGTTATAGGTTTTCAATCGTAATTATTTAATCACTAATTTTCTAGAAGGTTCTCTATAAAAACCGTTTACAATAATTGTATCTTTTTTGAATTCTACATTTGCAAAGGCAGATTCATTTTCTGTATCTACCATACCTTTAAAGGTTAAATAATGCACGTTGTCTTTTAATTCATATGCTCCGGCATGATTATGTCCGTTAAAGAAAAATTTAACATTGGTATAGGGCTTAATTAGTGCTAAGAATTGTTCTCTGTTCCAGATATTATGTTGATCGATTGGATAAATAGGGAAGTGACAATAAAAACCAACTTTCTCATTATTTTTTGTTGCAATATCTAGTTCATTCTTAATCCAACTTAATTGTTTAAAACTTAATGCACCATTCCATTTTTTTACAAAAGGCAGGTTGTTATCCTTTAGTAAATTAAAAATTGAGTCAGTTTGTCTTTTTTTATCCTTAGAAAGAGCGCCAAAAAAACTTAAGTCATTACCATCTAAAACAATAAAACGCCAATCATTTTTTACAATACTGTAATATCTGTTTTTTAAATTTAATTTTTTAATAACTTCTTTTTTCAAGGAATCTTTTACTTCAAAGTCATGATTTCCTAAAACATGATATGTTTCTGATTTTAATTTATGCCAAGTTGGTAAAATACTATCTAAACTCTTAAAATCTTTGTCTATAAAATCTCCTAAATGAATTGTGTAACTTAAAGTGTCTTTATTTAAAGTATGTACTGCTTCTTTTAATCTTGTGGGTGATTTTTTGTAATAACGATCCCATTTTACGTCGCAATGGCAATATTGGCAGTCTGAAATTACACCAATTTTAAAGTTAGTATTTTCTTCTTTTTTACAAGAAACAATACTGATTATTGAAATTAAAAAGAAAACTATTTTTTTCATTAGAATATGTTTTTTACAAATATATCACATTACAAAAAAACGCAATCAAATTAATGATTGCGTTTTAGTATCTTTTTCTTTTTTTGGGGGATTTTATTCTTTTACAAATCTTTTTAAACCAATATTATTATCGATTGTTGTTATTTTTAAAAGGTAAATGCCGGTACTAAGTTTGCTAGTATTTATTGTTTTTAGTTTGCTAAAAAGTACTTTTTGTCCTTGTAAGTTGTAGATTTCTGCTAATTTGATATCTTCATTTAACTTGATGTTTAAAACATTTACTGTTGGATTAGGATACACAGAAAACGCTATTTTATTAATGTCGCTTAAACCTGCTACTGCAGATGCGCCAAACTCATAAGCTCCTAAATCTACAGTGGTATCAAATATTCTTGTATTGCCAAGTATATCTGCATTAATATCTGCAGGTACTTTAGAATTATCACCCATGTTTATGGCAGGAGAATTTGCTTTTAAACTAAAATCTGTTGCACTAGTAAATAATGGATCTGAAGTTATAATGTTTTGTTTATATGTAACTTTAGAAAAACCATCTGAATCTAAACTATTACTTACTAACATATTTGTAATATCTGGGTATGCATCATTTCCGTTTCTACCCAAAGCAGGTACAATATTGCCATTACCATCTGTATTGTTCCAGAAAATACTGTTAGAAATATCTGTTTTTATAACTCCTTTGGTTTGCCCAACGGTTATAACAGGTAAGTCATTACCGGCAGAGGGCACTCTATTACCTGTATTATTAACAAAAGTATCATTTATAAATTTTGCATTTACTGTACATGCACCCTGATCATTTCTAAACCAAAATACACCAGAGCCGTTTACATTATCTATTATGTTGCTATCATATAACATATTTACACTGGTAAAATTTAATATTTTTCCAGAAAGAGTTCTGCTGTACAATGCATTTGCAAATGCTGCTAAATTATTTTTAAAAATTGAATTTGAAAATAATATTGATACGTTAGCCGAAGGATCTATACTTTTAATACTACCAGCTCTTTGGTTGATATTATTAGAAATAATGCTATTATTTAGCACAAAGTTTTTTACAGTTGGTAAAAGCGTTATAGCACTTCCTTCTTGTTCATTTTGTGTACTACCATTTGCATTTGCATTTGTAATTGTAAAACCATCTAATAATACATCTTCTGCACTTACTTTTACAATGTTGTAAGTGTTTTCTGCCATTGTAGTGTTGTTAAATGCCAATGCACCAGAATCATCATTATTTAAATCGCCAGATAATATTGTTGGATTACTAGAAATATCTCTTTCAGAAATAGAGGTTTCTGATCCATCAAAACCACCATATAGTTTTAAGTTATTATTAGATATAATGTTAAAAGATTCACTTCTGTCTGTTGTACTTGCATAATATGTGCCTTTTGCAACCCAAATTTCTTCAGTTAAACTAGTAATATTTTGTAAAGCACTTTGTAAACTAGGGTTTGCATTTGTCCAAGAGCTACCATTTCCATTTACATTCGGCGAGTTTTTATCTACATAAATTATAGGTTGATTAGCAGGTTTAATTATTGAAAACTTCTTAACGGAAGCTTTAGAACCATCTAAATATACTACATAAATAGAACCATCTATTTTATCGATAGCCATGTTTATAAAGAAGTTAGCGCTACTATTACTATCAATACTAGTTGCTGGTAAATTAGACCAGCTATCTGTAATAGAATTATAACTCTGAAAAGCAATATCAGCAGAATTTTTTTCTGCATACATAACATATAATTGATTATTTACAAAGTTTTTTCTGAATTGAACAATTTCATTTACTGCACCAATTCTTTTTACCTCTGTTGTATTATTGTAAATTACAACCTCATTAGCAGGTTCTGTTATACCTGTAGTGCTGTTATATCTTGCAGATACATCAAAGGCGGCAACAAAATCATTATCAGAAATTCCAGAAATATTTTTTAAAGTGATTTCTGTTCCTCCACCGTAAGAACGTGGTCTTATCGTAAAATCTGTTATACCATATCTATCTACTGATATTTTATGAATTTCCCATTCACTTCTAGATTGATAGACTCTATTTGCAATGTAGTATTTGTTAAAAGCATTAAAATCAAATTTATTTTCGGTACCATAATATTTCGGAGTAGTATATTTAGTAATTGGACCCGACATTTTCTTTTCAACTACTACCAATCTATCATTGCTTTCATGTCCAGAAAATCGCATGTCACCCGCGGCGTTAAATTGAATTTGAACTTTATGGTTTTTAAGCGTAACATTATAATTCATTATTAAAGACCATGCTGTTCCATCAAATGTATAGGCGTACAAAGTAGAATCAGTTGTGTCTCTATATGCAACAACAGGTTGATTGTTAACCGGATTAATGGCTAAAGCGATATTTATTGCATTTTCACCAACTAAAGTGCCTTGAGAAACCCAGTTTGTACCATCAAACTTTTTAACAGAAATTTTGCTAGAACTTAGAGGTTCTACAATAGCAACATATGGATCACCGGTAGATGGGTCTGTTGCTATGACGGCGTCAGAAGCAAAGTTGGTAAATTGTGTTGTACCAACTTGAGACCAGTTTTGTCCAAAAGTTGTTACCGTTACAAATAACACTAATAATAGTAATTTTAATTTCATTTTTTCTTTTTTTAATTTGTTGATGTAAAAATGAAAAAAGTACTAGTTGTTAGAGTAAATTATTTAGTGAACCGTTTAAAAAATTTAGTGAACTGTAATTTTTAATTAAATTGTTTAAAATGTGTTGTTAATCATTTTTAAGAATGCATCTTTTCTATCTCTAGCAATTGGTATGGTTCTTTTATTTTGCATAACAATGTGTATTCCGTCTTTTTTAATAAGTTCGTCCATAAATTTTAAATTAATTAAATAAGAACGGTGTGGTTTGTAAAAAAGAGGTTTGTCTGCTAATTGATCTGTAAAATGCTTTAAAGTTTTACAAATAGTTTCTGATGATCCATTTACCAAGTGTACTTTAGTGTATACACCATCTGCTTCAAAAAATAAAATTTTGTCATGCGATATAAACTTAATACCACGAGGTAAGTCTAACGCAATTTTATTAAGAGCTAATTGCTGAAAAGATTTTTCTAAAGTCAATATTTTATCTTTTACCGATAAGTTTTCTGATATTACTTTTACTTTATTTACAGCAGATTTTAGTTCATCAGAATCTATGGGTTTAAGTAAATAATCTACTGCAGAAGTTTTAAAAGCCTCAATTGCATATTGATTGTAGGCAGTTGTAAATACTATTTTAAAATCTATAGGTTCACCTTTAAAATAATCTAAAATTTCTAAACCAGATTGTTGTGGCATTTCTATATCTAATAAAATTAGTTGAGGTTTTTTTGATTTTATGATAGATACACCTTCGCTTAAATTAGTAGCTTGATAAATATTTTCTACACCATTGCATTCTTCTTCTAGTAATGTAGCTAAAACATTTCTAGCATGACTTTCATCATCTATTATTAAAACTTTCATAAAATTATTGTATTGGTATTGTAAGAATTATTTTAGTTCCCGTTGGTTTGTTATCATCGGCTACTTTATCTATAATTTCTATTTCTATTTTTTCTGTTGTTGTAGAGTTTATTAGATCTATTCTTTTTTGATTTGCTTTTGTTGCAAAAGATTTAGGAAATTTAGTTCTTTTCTTTATAATCTCAGAAGCATTTCTACCAATTCCGTTATCATCAACAGTACAAATAATTTTTTTGTTGGTTGAATTTAGTGAAAAATTTAAATTTAAAATTTTGCTACCTTTTTTATGTAATAAACCATGTTTTATGGCATTTTCTACATAAGGTTGTATAAATAAAGACGGTACAAATATTGTTTTTGTGTTTATTTCATCATCTATAAAAATGGTAAAAATAAGTTCGTTATTAAATCTATCTTTTTCTAATTCTAAATAGAGTTTTAAAGCTTTTATTTCTTCTTCTAAAGTGATATTTGTTTCTTGACTGTGTTCTAAATAGGTTCTAATTAATCTAGAAAATTTAACTAAATACTGTCTCGCTAATTTTTTTTCGTTTAAAATGATGTAATCCTGAATGGAATTTAAAGCGTTGAATATAAAATGAGGATTCATTTGAGATCTAAGGTTTTCTAATTGAGAAAAAACCAAAGCTTTACTAATTCTCTCTTTTTCTAATTCTTTTGCTTGTAATCTTTTTAGCCTTTTTGTTTTTGTGTTTACATAAGTAATCGTTAGCAATACAATTAAAAGGAAACCTATTAAAATAAACCACCATCTTTGATAAATTGGGGCAAGTACTTCAAAATTTAGTTCTATTGTTTTCGAATAATTTTTACTGAATTTGTTTTTTGCACGTAATTGAAAGATATAATTACCAGGTGCCAAATTTATGAATTTAACAAAATCTACTTCTTCTCTTAAAATCGTCCAATCTTTATCTTTTGCAAATTTGTATTCGTAAATAATGTGTTTTACAGATTGAAATTCTTTTGTGTTAAAACTAATATCAACATTGCTTTTATTGTGGTCTAAAACATATTTTTTTTTAATTTCTACTGGTTTTTCTTGAATAGAAATCTTTGTAAGATATATAGAAGGAGGTTCCTTTTGCTTAAAAATTTTAGTTTTATTAAAGCCATAAACACCTAGATTATTGGTGTAAATTAAAAAATCTCCTAAAATTTCTAAATCTTTAATTTTGTAAGAATTTATACCGTCTTGCTTGGTTAGTACTTTTACTTCATTTAAGTTGCTGTTATAGTATTGCAAACCTTTATCTGTAGAAATCCATAAACCTTCATTATCTGCACTGATGCAATTAATGTCATTAGATGCAAGACCATTCGTTTCATTTAAATGATAAATAACTTTATTGTTTTTAATACCTAAAATACCGTTATCATAAGTAGCAACCCATATTAAACCATTGTTTGTTTCTACAATATTAAAACCATAAATAGGTTTGTTTTTGTAGGTAATATTTGGTTCTTTTAAATAATTTTCATCATAAACTTTTAAACCTTCTACATCTGCCAAAAATATTTTTTTATTTGTTGCAGAATAAATAGACTCGTGTGATCTAATATTACTTATTGTGTAATTATTTTTAGGATTCACAATTTTTGTACCTGATGAAGAACTTATAAGAAACGTAGTGTCATTAACAAAAGCAACAGATTTTATAGATCCAAATTTAGTTATCTCTTTTTTCTTGCTATAATTATTAGAATACACCAGGTTTTGATAATCGGAAAAGTATAAAAGTGTATTGTTGCTTTTATTATAATCTAAAGCTCGTATGGGTGTTTCATCTATAATTAAATTTTTATGTAGCTTATTAGTTTTGATATTTAACTCTAATAATTCGCCATTTCTTTTAGCTAAATAACAAATCGAATCATTTTTTTGCTCTATTATTTGTACGTTCTTAAAAGTATTAAATTGCTTTAAATTTTTATTAGGTATTACAAAAACACCATTTTTTAATGTGGCAACCCAAATGATATTATTTTTGTCTTCAATAATATCTGTTATCATTTTATCTTTTAAAAAATGAGTTGTAAGAATTAATTTACCTTGATGAGATTCTGTGATAAAAACTCCTTTATTTGTAGCTAAATATAATTGATTATTGATGTTTGTAATCCTACTAATTTTAGAGTTTTTAATTTTTTTAGGAAGTTTAATTTGTGTTGTAGATTTATGGTCTATATCTACAGAAACCAATAAAGACCTGTTTAATATATTGTCTTTAAAAGCAATAAAGACTTTGTTGTTTGCTTTTGTAAAATGAGAGAAAAATGTAATATTTTCTTTGGTTTTTAATTTAAAACTAGATTTTTTAAGTAAGGTATCTAGTAAAACAATATTATTATCTCTATTTAAAAACAGATATTGATTAGGCATTGTGATTCCAATACTAGTTGTATTTGCATTTTTATAAATAGATTTGATTTCTTTTGTTTTAATATTTATAGAGAGAATGTTGTCTCTTTGTCTTATTAAAAGTTTTTTATTGAAAAAAATATAGTCTGCCAGTTGACCTTTTAATTCTTTTTGATAATCATTAAATAAAACCAGTTTATTATTTTCTACATAAAAAAACTGGCCTGCAATATTATTACACCAAACTCTTCCTTCTGGACCAATTTTTAGGTTAAATAGAGATCGACCTTTTTTATCTGGATGAGAAAATTGCTTAAATACTTTACCATCATATCTATGCAATCCTTTATCAGATGCAAACCAAATAAATCCTTCTTTATCTTCTTTCATAGAATAAAATTCTATGTCTGGTAAACCATCTTTATCTGTTAAATGTATAGATACTGGTTCTTGTGCGTTACTAGAAATAGCATTACAAATAATAAGAAATAGATATAAAATTCTTAATAATTTCAATAGGATTTATATTTGGTTATAAATTTACTAATTTAAATATTTTTGTTTTCAATTTTTTAGTGAAGCGTTTATTTCTTGTAATGAGTTGTTATTTATTTTAAATTATTTAAGAATCTAAAGTTTGTTAAAATAAAAAACGCAATCAAATTAATGATTGCGTTTTAAAATATTTAAAGAATATAATTTTCTTTTTTTGAATAAGTGCTAAAATTAAATTAGCAAAAGTGATTTACTTAAAATTTCTAATGAAATTTTGTTATCTGCTTACTTTACTTCTTCGAAATCTACATCTTCTACATTGTCACCTTGATCTGCATTACCAGCTTCTGGTTGACCTTGTTGTGCACCTGCATCTGCGCCACCTGCAGCTTGTTCAGCAGCATACATTTCTTCAGAAGCAACTTTCCAAGCTTCATTTATCTTTTCCATAGCAGCATCAATTTGTGCTAAGTCTTTAGATTCATGTGCAGCTTTTAATTCTACTAAAGCAGCTTCAATTGGTCCTTTTTTATCATCAGATAATTTATCACCAAATTCTTTTAATTGCTTTTCTGTTTGAAAGATCATAGAATCAGCTCCATTTACTTTTTCCGCAGTTTCTTTAGCAGCTTTATCAGCTTCTGCATTAGCTTCAGCATCTTGTCTCATTTTTTCGATTTCTTCTTCAGATAAACCAGAAGAAGCTTCGATTCTAATTTCATGAGATTTGTTTGTACCTTTATCTAAAGCAGAAACTTTAATAATACCATTGGCATCAATATCAAAAGTTACTTCAATTTGAGGTACACCTCTTTGTGCTGGTGGTAAACCATCTAAATGGAAACGACCAATTGTATTGTTGTCTGCTGCCATTGCTCTTTCACCTTGTAAAACGTGAATTTCTACAGAAGGTTGGTTGTCTACAGCAGTAGAAAATACTTGAGATTTTTTTGTAGGAATAGTTGTGTTTGCATCTATCAATTTAGTGAAAACATTCCCCATTGTTTCGATACCTAAAGATAAAGGTGTAACATCTAATAATAATACATCTTTAACATCTCCAGATAGAACTCCACCTTGTATTGCAGCACCTAAAGAAACAACCTCATCTGGGTTTACTCCTTTACTTGGTGATTTTCCAAAGAATTTTTCTACAGCTTCTTGTATTGCAGGTATTCTAGTAGAACCACCAACTAAAATAATTTCATCTATTTCAGAAGTTGATAAATCAGCATTTTTTAATGCAGTTTTACATGGCTCAATAGTTCTTTTAATTAAATCATCAATTAACTGCTCAAATTTAGATCTGCTTAAAGTTCTAACTAAGTGTTTAGGACCGCTTGCAGTTGCAGTAATATAAGGTAAGTTAATTTCTGTTGAAGCAGAAGAAGATAATTCAATCTTCGCTTTTTCTGCAGCTTCTTTTAAACGTTGTAAAGCCATAGGATCTGTAGTTAAATCCATGTTTTCATCAGCTTTAAATTCTGCAGCTAACCAATCGATAATTTTAGCATCAACATCATCTCCACCTAAATGCGTATCACCATCTGTAGCTAAAACTTCAAAAACTCCGTCTCCTAATTCTAAGATAGAAACATCATGTGTACCACCACCAAAATCAAAAACAACAATTTTTTTATCATCATTAGCTTTGTCCATACCATAAGCTAAAGCAGCTGCAGTAGGCTCGTTAATAATTCTTTCTACTTTTAAACCAGCAATTTCACCTGCCTCTTTAGTAGCTTGTCTTTGTGCATCGTTAAAATATGCAGGTACTGTAATAACTGCAGAAGTTACATCAGATCCTAAATAATCTTCAGCAGTTTTTTTCATTTTTTGAAGAACCATTGCAGAAATTTCTTGAGGTGTATATAAACGACCATCAATATCTACTCTAGGTGTATCATTATCTCCTTTTACTACTTTATAAGGTACTCTTTTAACTTCGTTAGAAGATTCAGAAAATTTATTACCCATAAAACGTTTAATAGAAGAAACTGTTTTTGTTGGGTTTGTTACTGCCTGTCTTTTTGCAGGGTCACCAATTTTACGTTCTCCTCCTTCTACAAAGGCAACAATAGATGGTGTAGTTCTTTTTCCTTCAGCATTAGGAATTACAACTGGCTCATTTCCTTCCATTACAGAAACACAAGAGTTTGTTGTTCCTAAATCGATTCCAATTATTTTACTCATAATAATTATTTTATATTAATTTTTTAAATTCAATTTTACATTCACACTATAGTCAAAGGGTGTGCCAACTGGTTATTTATTATGAAATGTCAGTTTTTTTTAAAAATGACGAATTATTTATGTGACATTATGACATAAATTGTGTCTAATTTATTGAACACAAAGAATATTTGAATACAATTTTAAATTCCTTATATTTGGATAGTTCAATTAATTTTTTAAAAAATAAAGAAAAAATCATGAGTAAATTTGACGAGAAAGTAGCACAGTATTCTAAGTTTATGGACGAAAAAGGTCTAAGTTATGATGCTGATTTATTAAAAGCAGTAACTAAAGGTTTAGGGCCATCTATTTATAAAAGAGATGCAGAAACTGTGTCTGGTTCTGATGCAAAAGAATTATTAACTGTTAAGAAAAATTTCTTAATGAAGAAGTTAGGTTTAGAAGATGGACCAAAATTGGACGAAGCTATTGCTAAAGTTGTAGATGCAATAGGTAAATCTGAAAGAAATAAATACAGAGCAGTTGTTTACTATATGTTAGCTAAAGAGTTTAATAAAGAGTCTGTTTACGGAATGTAGAAATATATCTTTTTAAATTATATAAAAAAATCCAACTCATTGAGTTGGATTTTTTACATTTACAGCATATTTATTAATCATTTTTACGAATGTCGCAATTTATTAGTGTTTTTGATATGTTAAAGATTGGCGTTGGCCCATCTAGTTCACATACTTTAGGTCCTTGGCGCGCTGCAGAACAGTGGGTTAAAACGTTAAGAGAGCATAATCTTTTAGAAAAGTTAGATGCTGTAAAAGTAGATTTGTACGGTTCTTTATCTTTAACAGGTAAGGGGCACGCCACAGATTTGGCAATTTTATTAGGTTTAAGTGAAGCAGACCCTGAGTACATACCTATCGAAGACGTTTTTATTATTGTTGATAGAATTAATACACAAGAAGAGCTTTATTTTAAAGGAGGTAAAACAGTACCTTTTTACAAGGATTCTATAGTTTTTAATAGAGATTTTTTACCTTTTCATTCCAATGGTGTTACTTTTCGAGGTTTTTGTAAAGGTGAAGAAATTTCTACCGAAACTTATTTTTCTATTGGTGGAGGCTTTATTGTTCAAGAAAATGATCATTTAGAAGAAGAGATAGAAATCAATAAAAAGAATTTTCCGTATCCAATAAATAGAGCGATACAGTTAGAAGAATATTGTGAAAAAGAAAACTTATTAATTTCTGATATTGTTTTTAAAAATGAATTAGAAATAAATTCCGCAGAAAAAATAGACGCAGAATTGTCTAGAATTTGGGATACAATGTTAGAGTGTATGTATATTGGTTGTCATACAGAAGGTACGTTACCCGGTGGTTTAAATGTAAAGAGAAGAGCTTTTGGCACACATCAAAAATTAATAAAAGACGCGACTTATAAAAATCCACAAGAATGGATTAAGGCAATTCGAAGTACAGAAGTTAAGTTTAGAGAAATTTTAAAATGGGTAAGCTGTTTTGCATTATCTGTTAACGAAGTAAATGCATCTTTAGGAAGGGTAGTTACAGCACCAACAAATGGAAGTGCAGGTGTTATTCCGGCAGTATTGATGTATTATTTGGTTATTGAAAATCATGAAGCAGATTTTAAACAAATTAAACAATTCTTATTAACTGCGGGAGAAATTGGTAGTATTTTTAAGAAAAATGCTACGATTTCTGCAGCTATGGGTGGTTGTCAAGCAGAAATTGGTGTTTCTTCTGCAATGGCTGCGGGTGCATTAACAGAATTGTTAGGCGGTACACCAGCTCAATCTTTATCAGCAGCAGAAATTGCAATGGAACACCATTTGGGTTTAACTTGCGATCCTATTGCTGGTTTGGTACAAGTGCCTTGTATAGAACGTAATTCTATGGGCGCAATTAAAGCGATTCATGCAGCAGAAATTGCATTAGAAACCAATCCTAAAGAATCTTTAGTGCATTTAGATAAAGTGATTGATACTATGTGGGAAACTGCGAAAGACATGAATAAGAATTACAAAGAAACATCAGAAGGTGGTTTGGCTGTAACCGTAAGAATGGTAGATTGCTAATTTTTAGGAGTATTTAATTTTTTATCAATAAAATAAGAAATTGAAACTCCTAAAAGATATGCTAAAAGATCTAACCAATCGAAAGTTGCGCCTAAAACTGTAACCGCTATTTTGTTATTTTGTAAACCAAGAATTTCTATCAATTTTAAATATTGTAAAAGCTCTATGGTAAATGAGAATATTAAAACGCCAAGAGCTAATTTTAAAGCGTTACCCTTGTAAAATATTCTACAAAAAGCAAACAGTAAAACGGTTGCCAATACATCGCCTATAAAAGGTCTAATAAATTGATCTCTTACAAATAAAGCAATTAAAATTTCTACAAAAAATATTAGTAAAAAGAATAAAAGATATTTTTTATTGATTTGCATTATCTTGTAAAAACCAAATCGTTACCAGAAGAGATTTCTTCAGAAAAACGATATTTATCTACATTAAATCCTTTTAAATCCTCTATAGTTTCAACATCGTTTTCTATAATATAGCGTACCATTAAACCACGAGCTTTTTTGGCATAGGTCATAATTGTTTTATACTGTCCGTTTTTAAAATCTTTAAAAACAGGTGTTATCATTGGTACTTTTAATGTTTTTTTAGGTAAAGCCTTAAAATACTCTGAGCTTGCTAAATTTACAAGCAATTCGTCATCAGTTAATTCGTTATTAAGAGAATCTGCTAAGTCATTATCCCAAAACTTATATAAGTTTTCTGTTCTACCTACCTTTAATTTTGTTCCCATTTCTAAACGATATGGTTGAATTAAATCTAAAGGTTTTAATAAACCATACAAGCCAGAAAGAATTCTAAGTTTATCTTGTAAAACGGGTATTTTATCTTCTTTTAAAGTTGTTACATCAATTCCTTGAAAAACGGCTCCGGTAAAAGAATAAATTGCTTGTTTTGCATTTTCTTTTGTGAAAGGAGTGCTCCAAGCTTGGTTTCTATCATAATTAAGTGCAGCTAAATCATCGGAAATTTTCATTAATTCTGATAATTTATTTTTAGAAATCGATTTTAATTTTTTACTCAATTTTTCAGATTTATCTAAAAAACGTGGTTGTGTAAAGATTTCTGTAGATGCTTTGCTTTCAAAATCTAAAGACTTTGCTGGTGATATTATGATTTTCATTTTATTTAAAATTGAAAAATTAGAATTGTAATTTTGTTTGATAAAAGTACAAATGATTGTGTTAAATTTAAAAGATTATAAGTAGTAAATTCTGATATTTGTATCGATAAAATTTATTTATCTTCACTAATAAAAATTATAGTTTTTAATGATAAGAATTAGTAAAAACATTACGTACAAAGAGTCTCGTTTTTATCAGTATATAAAAAGACATCAAAAATACGCGCCTTTACTTTTTTTTATAGGTGGTTTTACTTGGGATTCTTTAACACTTGGTAGAATTGATCGTGTTTATGATATCGTAATACTATGCACTTATATATCGCTTTTAACAGCTAGTATTTACATTTATAATTTGGTTGATGGTGACAAATGGAAAAATACTTTTTTTAGAAAAAATGAAGCGTATTTACCTTTAGCCATTCAGTTTTTTTTAGGAGGATTAACAAGTGCGTATGTAATTTATTTTTCTAGAAGTGTTTCTTTATCTAAGACCGCATCTTTTTTTCTCATTTTACTTTTTTTATTGTTTGCAAATGAATTTTTTAAGAAAAGAGTTTCAAATAAATACTTGCAATTTGGTGCTTATTTTTTTGTAAATTTTACTTTTTTGAGCTTTTTTATTCCGGTGATTTTAAAAAAAATGAATACAGAAATATTTATTATTTCTGGTTTAATAAGCCTAGTATCTACATTTTCACTAATAATTTTAGTTTATAAAAATAGTTACTCTACAAGAGTAGCAATGGTAAAGTGGAAAATGATTGGTTTAATTTTTAGTATTTACATACTTATAAATACTTTTTATTATTTCAGATTAATTCCGCCTGTGCCACTAGCACTAGATAAAGGTGTAGTTGCACACAATATTCAAATACAAAATGGTAATTATAAAGTTTCTTATGAAATAGACAATTGGTATATCTTTTGGCGAGATCATAAAATAGATTTCAATAGAACTATAAACAAACCTGTATATGTTTTTACTTCGATATTTGCACCAACAGATTTAAAAAAGAAAATATATCATCAATGGAAATGGTATAATAAAACTTTAGATAGTTGGCAAAATCTAGATAAAATTGGCTTTGAAATTACCGGCGGAAGAGACAATGGTTATAGAGGCTACAGTTATAAAAACAACGTAAAAGATGGTATGTGGAAGGTAGAGGTAATTACAGAAGAAGATTTGGTTTTAGGTGTCGTAGATTTCAACATAAAAACAGGTAAATCCTCTAAAAAAACCAACTTAAAAGTTAGAGAATTTTAATACAATATAATTTGTAGATTTTCTATCTGTTTAAAAATTCATATTTTTAACAAATCATTCAAATTCATTCAACTTTATAGATTTAAAAAAATTATTTTAAATCTTAAATACATCAATCATGAAAAAAATTACAATACTATTATTCTTGTTTGTTTCAGTATCACTTTCAGCACAAACAGACGCAAAAATTTACGATATTATTAATGCTGTTTCTGCAGATAGAATTAAAGCTGATGTTAAAAGGTTAACAGAATTTGGTACTCGTAATACATTTTCTGATACCATTTCTAACACACGCGGTATTGGCGCTGCAAGAAGATGGATAAAGTCTGAATTCGAATCTATTTCTAAAGACTGTAACAATTGTATTGATGTGTTTTATCAGAAAGATTTTGTTACCAAAAAAGGAAACGGAAGAGTGCCACATGATGCTTGGGTTGTAAATGTTGTTGCGGTTCAAAAAGGAACAAAATATCCAAACAAATATGTTATTATGAGTGGTGATATAGATTCGAGAGCTAGTAATACTATGGATTTTACAACGGATGCACCCGGAGCAAACGACAACGCATCTGGAATGGCAGGAACCATTGAAGCGGCAAGAGTTTTAAGTAAATATAAATTTGAAAGTAGTATTATTTATGTTGGTCTATCGGGTGAAGAGCAAGGTCTTTTTGGAGGTGCAGGTTTAGCCAAATATGCAAAAGATAATAATTGGGATATTATCGGAATTTTAAACAATGATATGATTGGTAATATCGAAGGAGTTGATGGAGTAATTGATAACAGATCTTTTAGAATTTTTTCTGAACCAGTACCAGCAAATGAATCTGAAAGACAAAGAAGAATGAGACGTTTTTATGGTGGAGAAGTAGATGGTATTTCTAGGCAGTTGGCAAGATATATTCATAATAATGTAAAAACATATATGCCAGAAATGAATCCGATGATGATTTATAGATTGGATAGATTTGGTAGAGGTGGGCATCATAGACCTTTTAACGATTTAGGTTTTGCAGGAATTAGAATCATGGAAGCTCATGAAAATTATACACAGCAGCACCAAGATATTAGAACCGAAAACGGAATTAATTATGGTGATACTTTTGAACATGTTAATTTTCCGTATGCTAAAAAATTAACTGCTGTAAATGCAATTAATTTAGCAAGTTTGGCATGGGCACCAGAAGCTCCTAAAGAAGTTGCCATTGGCGGAATTGTACAAGCTAGTGCAAAATTAAAATGGAGTAAAGTTGACGGAGCTAAAGGTTACAAGATTTATTGGAGAGATACAACTTCACCAACCTGGGATCATTCTAGATATGTAGAAACTACAGAGTTTACTTTAGAAGGTATTGTTATAGATAATTTCTTTTTTGGTGTTTCTGCAGTAGGAGAGAACGGTCATGAAAGTGTTGTAGTTTTTCCGAATAAAATATGGAGATAAAGTGATTTTTAGAATTTTAATTATTGGTTTTTTATTGGTCTCGTGTTCAGAAACATATAAAAAACCAAATTATATTAAATTCAATCTAACTACAGATTCAATTTTTGTAATTACCAAAAACAAGAATGTTTCTCCTATATTTATTAAAATAGTAGATAAAACTGCCAAAGAACAGTTTATAGATATTGATAAGAAGAGTGAAAAAGTCTTATTAAAATTCAATAAATCTGTTGTTGATACCAATTATGTATTAGAGCATTACAAATTCTATGGTTATTATGGTATTTCTAATTTAAAGAATTATGATACGCTTTATAATTACCAATTGCCTTTTTTAAAAGGGAAACGTTATAGAGTTTTACAAGGTAATTTTGGCAGTTATTCTCACTATAAAATAACATCAAAATATGCTATAGATTTTAAAATGAAAATTGGGCAAGAAGTATGTGCTATAAGAGATGCCATAGTTGTAGATGTAAAAAATCATTTTGAAAAAAATGGTACAAGTAAAAAGTATCTAAACAAAGCAAATGTTGTTTTTGCAATGCATAAAGACGGTACTTATGTTCAATATGCGCACTTTAAGAAAAATGGCGTGTTAGTTAGTAAAGGTGATTCGATTAAAAAAGGTCAAATTATTGGTTATTCTGGTAATACAGGTTTTTCTTCAGAACCGCATTTGCATTTCACTATTTATAAGCCAACAAAAAATGGTTTGGTTTCAATTCCGTTTATACTAGATAGTATACCAAGTTCTAAATACAAGAAAGGTAAATACGCATTACATAATTAATGTAATAATTATATCAAACTAAAAGCATTAATTTCTTTTGCTGAAATAACAGGATTTGCACCTTCATTTGCAGCTACCAAAGCACCAACAGCACAGGCGAAGTTTATAGAATCTTGTGGTGTAGCACCATTTCGCAATTTACTAATTAAAGAAGCTAAAAAAGAATCGCCAGAACCTACAGTATCTTTAACCTTAATTCTATAACCGCTATTGTAAAATAAACAATAGTTGTACAATAAAACGGCACCGTGTTCTCCTTTTGTAACACAAATATGTTTTGTTTTTGTTTTTTCTGATATAAAATGAATATTCTGTTCTAAATTATTAAATTTTGAACCTAGAAAATCAGAAATTTCATAGAGTTCATCATCATTAAATTTAATAAAATCTGCTTTGTACATTAAATCTATTAAAACCTCCTTCTGATAAAAAGGAGCTCTTAAATTAACGTCGAAAATTTTATAATTAGATAATTCTAATAGTTTAAATAAAGTTTCTTTAGAAACGTTGTCTCTTGTTATTAAACTTCCAAAAACAAAGGCATCAGCTTGTTTTACTAAGTTTTCTGATGCTTTTGTATAAGGTATTTTGTCCCATGCTTTTGGTTGTGGAATGCTATAAGTTGCCGAACCTTTATTATTTAATGTTACATTGACTTCGCCAGTATTGTAATCATTTAAAATAGAAACTGCGTCTAAATTAATTTTTAAATCTTCTATTAATTTTAAGATAGGTTTTGCTAACTCATCATTACCAACGGCAGTTATTATTGCTACATTATTATGAAAAGACTTTAACCTATTGGCAACATTTAAAGGAGCGCCTCCAATTTTTTTATGAGTATCAAAAACATCCCATAAAACTTCACCAAAACACACAAATTTTGTCATAGAATATTAAAATATATTAGTTTCCATTGTTTGTTGATTTATAGAGCTGTTAAAAATAGTCAACATTCTTTTAGCAATACCTGTCCAACCAAAATTTCTTCTTGCAAAACGAGCTCCTTCCACAGACATTTCGTTTCTTAAATTAGGATACAAGAGCGGCATTGCCATCATTGCGCCAAACTCTGTTGGTCTATGCGGATCTGCAAATAAAGCTTGATTTCCAAAATCTATTAAATCGCACAAACCACCATGCACAGTTACAACACTTGGCGTACCACAAGCCATTGCTTCAATTGCAACCATACCAAAAGGTTCGTATCTAGAAGGCATTACAAAGATACTTGCAGATCTGTATACGTTTGCTAAATCTTCATCAGAAATATAATTTTTCCATTTTATTTTATCTGTAATACCAAGTTCTTCTGCCAATTCTTTCAATTTTTCAATACCATCTCTGTCTTGCTGAGAGTCTCCACCAATTGCAGCGACCAATCTCGCTTCCGGACACAATTCAAATACGGTTGGTAAAGCATGTAGAAGTAAATCGTATCCTTTATTATGCGCCATTCTTCCTAATGCTAAAATATCGGTAGGTTTTATATCGTATTTTAAACGAATCTTGTCATTTTCTTTTGAAGGAACAGGAAAAAATCGATTCTCGTCTATTCCAGGAGGAATCATACTGCAGTTTCTAGACAAAACATCGTATTGCTGAATTAATAAATCTACTTGAGGTAACGTTGTTGCAATTACATAATTACACATTTGATACACAAAATATTCTTTTCTAATACGTTCTTTAAATCGGTAGGTTTTTTCCATTTCCTTTTCGTCCATATCACTTCCCATGGTGTGCTGTTTCCACCAACCCAAAGAATGTGGTGTATGAACGTGACAAATACCTAATTCTTCTGCTATTTTCTGTCCTGCCCAACCAGCATCCCAATAATGAGAATAAACAACATCATATTTTTTATTCTCTTTTTTGATGGCTGCTAAAGTGTTTGTAACAAACTTTTTAAGATGGTCGTGCATATCTTCTTTTCGGATGAATTTTTTTCCACCAAAAGGAATCCTCCAAATATTAAAATTATCATCTACATGATCGTATTCTGGTTGGTCTTCAAATTGTCTTGTTACTAAATCTACACGTTTGCCTAATCTACTAAACCTGTCTGCTAATTCTAAAACATATACTACTTGGCCTCCTGTATCTGGTTTTCCTAGTTCTGCATTTGCTCCAACATACCCATGTAAAGAGATCATTAAAATCGATTTCATATTTTTATTTTTTTGTATTGATTATTTTTAAATTACTACACGCAGAAATATATTGTGCGGCAGACCAAGCTTGGTAAGCTTTACCCATTGGTTTACCTGTTGTACCATGAGCCCATTCTGTAAATTCCCATTCGTCTGTTATACCTTCTTTATTGATAAGCGCAAGCTTGTAAAGTTCTGCAATTGCGATATCTCTAAAACCAAGTTTGTTAACAAATTTCACCCAAAAGCCACCAACAAAAGGCCAAATTCCGCCGTTGTGGTAATGGTTTGGTAGATTTAAAAGATTTACGGTATAGTAAGGTTTCCAATCTGGGTCTCCAGGACTAACTACTGGGTAAACGTTGGCAACAGGAAAAGGATCATTTACACCAACACCCAACATAAATTTAAATGTTTGATGCGCTTTTTCTGCATCTATTGTGCCATGTAAAAAGGCTAAAATATTACCTAAAGTATCACAACGCCAACTAAAATCGAAAGGTGTAGTTTGTGCTATTAAATAAGAAGTATCACCAAGTGTAAATTGTTTTTCTGCAAATGATACAGATTGAAATAATTTTTGCTGCGTAGAAGGCCAAAAGTTTTGAACGATTTCTTTTTTAATTACTTGAGACCACCTAATATATTCACCAGCTTCTTCATGATTACCTAACATTTCTAACATTCTACCAAAGCAAACGTTAGATCTGTACCATAAAATCTCATCATATAAAATGTTATAACTTCTTCCAAATAGATCGGTCCAATCACCAGCTTCTGGTATTTCTAAAAGTGCATCGTTATTACTATCGTGTGCACCTAACCAACGCATGGTTTCTTTAATGGCATCAATGTATTTTCTTAAAAAGGCAATATCTTTTGTAACATTTACATATTCATAAAATGCAATAACTACCCAAATTCCGCTATCGATAGAGCAAATTCCGCCTACACCAGAATAATCTGGTTCTTCATTTTTTAAGCGAACATTGGCAGGTATTTGTCCGTTTCTAGAAATATGTTCTAATAACGTAATTAATGTTTGTCTTTGACATTGATGAATTTCTTCATCATCTATTAAAGAAAGAGAACCAATTACTGTAATTGCGCCATCTCTTGCCCAAACGCTGTGGTAATTTTCGTCGGTGCCGTTTGGTATATTATCTTTAATAGAACAAGCCGAAAAACCAAGTGGTGTAATATTTTTCTTTAAAGCTTCTATCGCTTTTATGTATCCTTCTTTAATTAAGGCAATTTTTTCATCTGTATCTTCTTGTGCTATATTTTCCTTTTCCCTTTTTATAAAAAAGTCATCAGAATGATCTATTACAATATCTTTAATGGCTTTTTCAGGAAATATTCCGTAGAAAATTAACCCTTCTATAACACCATCTCCTTTTGTTTTTTCTGTGTGATAAACTTTTTTATGTTTTGTATAAATATATAGTTCTTCATGTGCATTAGAAACAACAATACCATAGACGTTTTTAAGGTCGAACATGGCAGAGTCATTACCACTATCTCCAGCAACTAAAACTTGGTTTGTAGAAATTTTTAGTTTTTTAAGTAGCCATTGCAAGGCGTTACCTTTGTTTGCCCATTTTGGTAAAATATCTAAAAACTTATTACCAGAATATACAACGTTAACATCCATGTTGGCATCTATAAAATCTTGCTCTATACTTTCTATAAGTTCTGTGTTTGCATCATGAAAAAAGTAACTTCTCTTATAAGAATGTTGAAATTTGCTTGGTTGATCGCTAATAGGGTGTTCTATTTTTTTAACAATGTTTTCTACAGCATTTAAATTCCATCCATCATCTAAAACATCATTAAACTCTTTAATTACAGCTTTGTCTTTAAAATTATAAATATGTGTACCAACACCAGAAATAATATAATCGGGTTCTGGTAAAATGTTTTTATTAATAAGATGTAAAACATCATCTATTAAACGCCCAGTGTTATATGTAAGAATTGTTTTGTTATTTTTTCTGTACTTATCCCAAACTTTTTTGAAATTACTTTTGTAGGTATGAAAATCGATTAATGTGTTGTCTATATCAAAAGATAAAAGCTTTATTTCATTTTCAATTTTTAAGTTATTTACGCTCATTTTAGTGTAATTTTTAAGTAGAAAATTATATTTTTCTCTTAAATTATTAAAAATTAACAGGTTAGGCAAGGCGCAAAGAGCTTAAGATTTAATTTTTATGATTGTGATAATTAAGCCTATCAAAAAATACTATATAAGGAATATTAAGGGGAGTAGAATCGTATTTTAAAAATGACGAAGAATTGTGTGTTTAATAATTAAGTATCTTTATTTACCTAATTATTAAAACTCTTTAAATTGAAAAAATAAGTGTCTTTTTTTAAATTGATAGTACTATCAATTTAAATAAAAGTATAGAAGAGGTTGTGAAGTCTTTTATTTCGGTTTTAGATATAGATTATCCGAAGGTATTTAATTCATTAAAAAGACCTCACAAATTTTTATATCTGTAAGGTCTTTAAGTAAATTATAATCCGTTTATAAAATTACCATAAGGATCTTTAAATTGAGTACCTTCTGTAAAACGTTGTTTGCTTAATTTTTTATACTCTACCAAAGCCCAAAGAACAAATTCTTTCATAAAATAAGTATCTGTATCATTCATGTTTGGTTGATACTTTGTAATTAATTTTTGCAAGGGTTCTATTTTATCTAATTCACTTTTGTATCGTTTATCAGAATAATCATCTAATAACTCAAAATCAGTATCAATATTAAAAAACCAAGAAACAATAGTGTCATAAGGAGATTCTTCTTCTTGTTTTTCTAATTTTTTAATTTCAGGAAAATAATCAGGAAAAAGATTTTTAATAGCAGTTCTAATTAATTTTTCTGCAACTACGTGTGCACCTTCCTGTTCACCTTCATAAACCAATTCTACTTTACCAGTAATGGCAGGTATAATTCCATCAAAATCGCTTAAACGAATCATTGTTCTTGAATCGCCAGATATAATGGCTCTTCTTTCTGCAGTACTTAATAAGTTTTCGAATGCAGAAATACTTAATCTTGCACTTACACCACTTTTAGCATCTATATATTCGCTATCTCTAGCTTCAAAAACAATTTGCTCTAATAAATCTTTAGCTAGTTCTGGTACTTCTATAAACTCTTTTTGTGATGCTACTTTATTTGCTTCTTGTGCGGTAATTATTTTAGCTGTTTCTATATCTGCAGGATAATGTGTAAGAATTTGAGAACCAATTCTATCTTTTAAAGGTGTAACAATACTACCTCTGTTTGTATAATCTTCTGGATTTGCTGTAAATACAAATTGCATATCTAGAGGCAAGCGTAATTTAAAACCACGAATTTGAATATCTCCTTCTTGTAGAATATTAAATAAAGCAACCTGAATTCTAGCTTGTAAATCTGGCAATTCATTAATTACAAAAATACAACGGTTTGCTCTTGGTATCATTCCGTAATGAATAACTCTGTCATCTGCGTAACTTAGTTTTAAATTGGCAGCTTTAATAGGATCTACATCACCAATTATATCTGCTACAGTAACATCTGGCGTTGCTAATTTTTCTGCAAAACGTTCGTTTCTATGCAACCAAAAAATAGATGTGTCATCTCCTTTTTCTTTGATTAATTCTACTGCAAATCTAGATATTGGGTTTAAAGGATCATCATTAATTTCAGAACCTTTTACTACCGGAATGTATTCGTCTAACAAGGTCAACATCAATCTTGCCAATCTAGTTTTTGCTTGACCACGTAAACCTAATAAATTGATGTTATGTTTACTTAAAATAGCTCTTTCTAATTCTGGTATTACTGTATTTTCATATCCATGTACACCTTTAAAAATGGTTTCTTTATTCATCATTTTACTGATGAGGTTTTCTCTTAATTCATCTTTTATAGATTTCGATTCGTATCCAGATTTTTTTAAATCTCCTAGTGTATTTATGCCGCTTATATTCATTTGAGTTTTCTTTTACTTGCAGTAATTAATATTTTATAGTTCTATTTTTACTACTTGTATTATTTATCCTTTAATTCTTTTTTTTCTATTGGTTTCGTAGTCTTCAAAAATCATTTCTCCTAAACCTTTTAAACCGGTATAAAACGCTTTACCTTGATTTGCTTGGGTAAATGCTCTAACAAATTGCATTAAATACGGATCTTGTGCAATCATGAAAGTTGTGATAGGAATGTGTAATTTTCTTGCTTGTTGTGCCATTGCATAACATTTGTTTACAATGTATTTATCTAAACCATTACTGTTTTTATAATATTGACCATCGGGTAAACGCAAGCAACTTGGTTTTCCGTCGGTAATCATAAATATTTGTTTGTTGGTGTTTCTTTTTCTTCTTAACAAATCCATAGCTAAATTTAAACCCGCAACCGTATTTGTGTGATAAGGACCAACTTGTAAATATGGTAAATCTTTAATTTTGATAGACCAAGCATCGTTACCAAAAACGATAATATCTAAAGTGTCTTTTGGGTATCTTGTTGTAATTAATTCAGCCAAAGCCATGGCAACTTTCTTAGCAGGCGTAATTCTGTCTTCGCCATACAAAATCATAGAATGACTAATGTCTATCATTAAAACAGTACTCATTTGGCTTTTATGCAGCGTTTCTTCTACAACTAAATCATTTTCTGTAAGATTAAAATCGTTAATTCCGTTATTAACTTGTGCGTTTCTTATACTTTCTGTCATAGAAACCTTGTCTAAGGAGTCTCCAAATTGATATGCTCTAAAATCACCAGTATGTTCATCTCCAATTCCTGGCGATTTACTTTTATGATTACCAGCACCGCTTCTTTTAATTTTACCAAAAATATGATTTAACGCTTGTTGTCTAATAGCACGCTCTGTTTTTGCAGTAATTTTTGTTCCGCCAACTCCATTACCATCGATTTCTTCTTTGATGTAACCTTTCTTTTTTAGGTCTTCTACAAAATCATCAATCGTATAATTTTCATCGGTTAATTTATACTCTACATCCAAAGATCTTAACCAATCGATGGCTTCATCAAAATCACCAGAAGTATGTGTAATTAGTTCTTTAAATATTTCGAAAAGTTTTTCAAAAGGAGAGATGTTTTCTGCTTCGTAAGATTTAAAAACAAATCCTTTTCTTATTTTATTTTTTTTCATCATAATAAAAATACAACATTTAGTTATTTTAAATCTTTCTAAAAAGTTAATTTAAAAACCTTATTGTTTTACAAAAATACAAAAAGATTAAACAAAATTATATATATTTGTCGCATGTCTATAATATTAATTACAGGAGGTACAGGTTTAGTTGGTAGTAAATTAACAGAAGTTTTACTAGCTAATAATCATGAAGTAAGAATTCTTAGCAGAAATCCTTCCAATGAGAATGAATTTAAATGGGATATTTCTAAAGGATTTGTTGATGAAAAAGCATTGACAAATATCGATTATATAATTCATTTAGCAGGAGCTGGTATTGCAGATAAAAGATGGACTGATAAAAGAAAACAAATTATTATTGATAGTAGGGTAGAGACTGCCAATTTACTTTTCGATAAGATTAAAAAATTAGATATTCAATTAAAAGGTTTTATCTCTGCTTCGGGTAGTAATTACTACGGAGCAAAAACAGTGAATAATGTTTTTAAAGAAAATGATAAATCTGGAGATGATTTTTTAGGAGAGGTTTGTTTAAAGTGGGAAAATGCGGCAAATAAATTTAAAGAGTTAAATATACCCGTAACAATATTAAGAACAGGTATTGTATTGTCTAAAAAAGGTGGTGCGTTAGAAAAAATGAAAACACCTATAATTTCTCCGTTAGGTTCTGGAAACCAATATATGTCTTGGATTGATATCGAAGATTTATGTAATTTATATTTAAAATCTGTTGAAGAAAATTTTGAAGGAGTTTTTAATGCCGTTTCTCCAGAATTTCACACAAGTAAATCTTTTTCTAAAATATTAGCAAATTCTATCGGTAGACCTTTTTTACCAATAGCCGTACCTGGTTTTCTGTTAAAATTAGTTTTCGGAGAATTGGCAGTTATCCTTTTAGAAGGTAGTAGGTTATCTAGTAGTAAAATTTTAAATACTGGTTTTAAATTTAAATTTGAAAGTTTAGAAAAAGCATTGCGTAAAATGTAATAGAAACAAGCTTATTTTATATAAATTAAGTTTATGATATATTAAATGTAACGTTTGGGGGAATGTTATGTTTGGTGTAGTTTAAAGTAAAAAGACGAACTGATAAGTTCGTCTTTTTTGTTTTTTATAACCTATAAAATATATGGGGGTATAACTTATAGGTAATAAAAGCTAGGGGATTTATGTAAACGAAGTTAGGGCTTCATTTGAAATCTCTATAGTCTAACATGGGGGTTTTTAATAGAGTTTTTTAATTAATTTATTGATTAATAATCTTTTGTTTCTACGATGTAAAATTATTACAGTTTTATGAATCAAAAAAAAAAAAATAAATCGAAAACGTTTTCGGAAAATCGAAAACGTTTTCGATTTATTTTTTAACCTACTTTAGTATGTTAATTTTTGATTGTTTAATTATTTAATACAGGAAAAACACCCTATAATTTATCTTTTTACTTTTTTTTTAGGGTAGCAATAAACTTATTCATAAAAAAACATTTAAAAATTATCAATTTCGTAGCTAGTAGTTATTCTAAAAAAAAAGACGAACTATAAAGTTCGTCTTTCTCTTTATGATTTTAAAAAGTATCTGGGGTTCATTAGACTTTTAAAAATCATGAGTAAAAATTGTTTTAAAAATTTGAACCAGGTGCTTCAGGTAGTGGTGATTGCGCTTGCGCTTTCTGCGGATTTAAAATCATATAGGTTCCTAAAGCAGTTAAAGCAGCATATTTACCATAATTACCAATTTTTTTTATGGCTTCTTTTCTTGTAATGTCTTTATTGTTTTCCATTTATTGAATGTATAGGGATTATTCTAAAATTATTTTTTTTGTAATGTTATTTGTGCTACTCTTTATTTGTAAAAGATAAACTCCTTTAGATAATTTTGGTAATGTAATTTCTGATCTACCATTAGATGTAAAGTTTGTCTTGTAAACTTTACTACCAAGAATAGTAAAAATCGATAAGTTAATATCAGAATTAACAATACCATTAACAGTTACTTTACCTTTAGAACTATAAATAGATACGTTATCTAAAACTTCTGTTTCTGTAGCTAATACTTTGGCTCTAGTATGTAAGTAGAAATTACCAGTTCCGTTTAAATCTTCTTCTAAAACAATTTTATGTTTGCTGTTACTATCGCTTAATTTTGTAAATGTATTTTTAGATGTATCTTCTAAATAAACATTTAAACCAGCTGGTAGGTTTTTAATTTCTGTTGAAAATTCAATTTCTGTTCCAGATTTTGCATTAATTCCTATTGGTATAATCATTGCTTCATGATTACTATTAGGTAAAGATTGGATGCTTAATTTTTTCTCATCAGTTTTAGAAACTAAACCGCTAAAAACCTGAAAATTAGAGCTAACTCCGTTAAAGATTTCTCCATCATAACCATTGTCAAAACCTGTTGTTGTACCGTCTATATAATAGATTTCTGTAAATTTAATATTTGTACCGTCTGTAATATTCAATTTAATTTCTGGTCTCTCAGATTTTAAGAATGTATCTGTATTTTGGTGACTTTGGGCAGCCGCAGAAAAATTGATATCATTAGTATTTTCAACTTCAACAAAAAAGGCTTGTCCTGGTGCTATCTCAAAATTTTGAACAGTTACTCTTGTATCATAATCACCTAATCCACCGTTTAAATTTTGATTCCAAATCCATAAAGTTTGTGTTTTTAAACTTTTTCCTAGACCAGAATTTTGAGTTAAGAAATCGGCACTACTTAAATAAGAAGTATAAGGATTCGCAACTAAGTTAAAAGAGTTTGTACCTTGAGTTACCGTTCTTGCAACATTTTCGGTATTTATTGTACCTGTAAAAGCTAAAGTTCCATTGGAAGTTAATCTAGTGGTAAAACCCTTTCCTGGAGCTAACAAATCTGCAGTATCATCACCATTAATTTCATCAACTTGACCAACTTTATAATAAGACCATCTTAAAGAATTTGCTTTTGAATTGTCAAAAGGAGCCAAAGCAATGTTTCTATCAGTTCCAGATCCAGATCCTTTAGCAATACTTGGATGATTGTTTGCAAAGTCTACAATAGTCTGTCCTGCTAGTGGAGATCCTATTAAATACCATTTATTTCCATCAATATTTCTATTGTAAACCAGGTTACCTGTTGCGGTACCATTTACAATTAAAGATGCACCAGATGCTATTGTAAAATTACCTGTATTATCTAAATTACCAGCAACTGTTAAGGATTTATCTGAATTTATAGTTAAGTTTCCTTCTACAGTAATATCATTAATCGATTTTTGATTGCCATCTAAATATGCAGTATTTCCAGAAGGAATTAAAACATTATCTGTTGCTATTGGTTCTCTATTTAAACTCCAATTAGAAGGTTCAGACCAATTACCAGTAGTAACTGTAAACTCATTAGTAACTTCATCTGTATTAATGGTAATTTCTGTTTCTTTTTTATAAAAACTACCTACGTTTGGTGCTTTATATGTAATTGTATACGTTCCTGGGGTAGAAGAAGCAACGTTAATTTCTCCGGTAACAGTGTTCAAGTCTAAACCAGAAGTTGAAGAAAACTCTCCACCCGAAATTCCTTGTATGGTTGGTGTTGTATTAATTCCGTTTATAGAGTAGCTAGTGTTATCATAAGAAAAATTAGAAAAATCATTATAATGTAAATCGATAAATTTTTCTAATACTTTAGCGTAATCTCTAGAAAAATAAGGAATTGTAGCTGATCTAGAATCAGAAACACCGTAAGTAGAAGCGTAAGCATTTCCTAAATCTCTAACTCTTCTATTTACTTCAGTCATAATACCATCAATAGTACCACCACCACCGTTTACAGTACCACCACCGCCTACAACAGAGTTTGCGTTACTTGTACTACCAGAACCGTGTCTAATATTACTATAATAATCTCCGGCAAAATAAGCATTACTCCCAGGATTCGTATCATCACAAGAACCTTGTCCACCATTTCCAATATGACTTGGTACAGTTCTGTATCCTTCAGTTTTTCCACAACCTGCATGTCCTAAAGCAGCATATTCAGCACCTCCGGTAACTTGCATTAAACCTCCAAAACTTTCAGATCCTCTAACTAAATCTTCAAAAGTTAAATTTTGTAAGTTATTTTCAATTAAATTTTTGATGGTTACTCTTGCTAATTCTGCAGCATTAGTTGATGTATTATTTAAATCTTCATCAAAAGAGCTACTTGGTAAATTATAACCAGCTTCTATTCTTGGAATCGAGTGACTTTGTCCGTGTAAATCTATATACAAACCTTTACCAAACTTAGTATTAACATCTGCACTTGCTTGATCTATAAAATCATGGTAAGCATCAAAGTATTCGTAAGCACTTGTATTATTACAAGTCGCAACACTTTTAGTTCTGTTAGGATCTAGTTTATTTCTTCTAAGATTATTGATGATTATATAAGGATATACACCAAATTCATCAAAACACTTTTTTTGAATTTCTCTAATTAAAACGTCTGTGTTATCATCCATTTCTCCTGTACCACAACTTCTAGTAGTTAATTCTCCGCCGGTAAGTCTCCCACCGTGAGGAGCCGAAATAATAACAGGCATTGTACCAGGAATATATTCTATATATTTTTTTGAAGTATTATGGTATTGAGATTTAGCAAAATTAATTGTAATGTTTTGCTGAGAACTACTTTGATCTGGATCGTTTGTAGTATACGTTATTGTATGATTAGCAATAGTAGATTCTGAAAGATCGATAACACCTGTTGTAGCATTGATTACCAAACCGGCTGTTGCAGTAAAAGTACCACCTGTTTCTCCTGTAATTGTAGGAGTAGGGTCGGCGTCCGAAATTGAATAACTATTATTTGGATAAGTAAACGAAGCGTCGTCTAAATTAGGAGCCTTGTTTACAGCAAAGTATATTCTATTAGAAACAACTGTTCCACCACCACTAGAAGATAATCCGGTAAAGTTATTATCATTAACTGTTAATATATCTTCACCATCAACATTAATTGTGGCATACCCGTTTCCATTCCATCCATCTCCGTAAGTATCGTATAAAATAACATAGTATCCTGATCCTGAAGGTATGTTATCATTAATACTTCTATTAGAAACTACTAATGGAGAATCCAAATTGTTCGCAGAAGTATTACTCGTACTACCTGTATAGCCATCATCTAATGTTGCAATTAGATCATTGTTAGGAGCATATAACTCAATTCTATTTTCTTTAGAATAATTTGGCCAACTATATCGAATAGTTATGTCTACTGTTTGAGAAAAGATGAATAATGATTGTGAAAAAATAATTAAGGCAAGACAGTGCCTTAAAAAATTAGGGGTAATTTTTTTAGTCATTTATTTTAGGGGTAAAAAAGGTTAATTAAAGCTTATGTTAGAGCAAAAAAAAGGCTGTTAACATAAATTTAACAGCCAAATATAATATATTTTTTGAATTATCGTTACTAATTTCTAGAATTTTGTAGTAATGTTTAGTGCAACTTCGCTCCAAGTCTTAGAAACTCCGTCAGAACCAGTATGTAAAGCTTCACAAACTTTATTTAAAGAAGCCAAAGCATCTAAGGCATTCCAATTACTAACGTCCATTTTACCACTCATGGCAAAAGTATTGTTTACAATTGTGTATTTAAAAGGTACTTTGTTAGATACACCGTTCATTTTAATTGTTGCACTTCCAATAGAGTCATTTTCGATATTTAATTTCCCAGAAAGTAATTTTGTGTCAGACATTACTCCGAAGAAAAACTTCTGAATTTTGTAATCTCTACTAGAATCTTTTGTAAAAATACTACTAACAGGAATAGAGAATTCTGTATTATTAATTGCTTCTTTAATCGTTTCTCCAGTTCCACCAGAAATTACATCTACTTGTCTAAATTGACCACCTACAGGTGTTTTTTCTGTAAATTTATAGGCTGTAAAATTAATTTCTTTTTCAGCTTTATTTACAGAAAACTTAGCATTGTCTTCTTTTTGTGTTGTTTTCGCTGTTGTTTTATCAGATTTACAAGAGATAAAACTGATGTTTGTTGCAACTAATAATAATAAAATAAATGCTTTTTTCATTTTGATTGTTTTTTATTTAATACTGCGTTTGCTAATTTTATATATTCTTGTTTTGCTTCTTCAGAAGACATGTCTTTTAATTGCATCCAAGCATTTAATTTAAATGCATTTCTAACATTTAAATCGTTTTCAAAAGGTAAATTACTTCCATAATTAGCTTGTTTGTAATACGCATAAAATTTAAGCATAATATCTGGTGTAACTGCCTCTTTAAGCTCAGATATTTTAATGAAAGCTTCTTTAAACTCTTTGTCTAAATCACTATTCATATTATTTATTTTCTTGCTACAATTTGTGTGCCTCCTTTTACTTTATCACCTAGTTTTACAGCCAATTCTGTACCTAATGGTAAATATAAATCTACTCTAGATCCAAACTTTATAAAACCAGCATCTGTACCTTGCACCACTTCTTCACCTTCTTTTGCGTAGTTTACAATTCTTTTAGCCAAAGCACCTGCAATTTGTCTGTATAAAACTTCTCCTATTACATTATTTTCGATAACAACCGTTGTTCTTTCATTTTCTGTAGAAGCTTTTGGATGCCATGCAACTAAATATTTACCTGGATGGTATTTGCTGTATTTAATTATACCGCTCATTGCATATCTAGTAACGTGTACATTTATTGGAGACATAAAGATAGATACTTGTAATCTTTTATCTTTAAAATATTCTGGTTCTTCTACCTCTTCTATCACAACAACTTTACCATCAACTGGCGCAATGATAGTTCTTTCATCTAATGTGGTAATTCTTTTAGGGTTTCTAAAAAATTGAAGTACTGTAAAAAGCAATATAAGTATCGCTATTTGAATAACTTTTACAAGCCAAATAATTTCAATGAATTTATCTGCCAATAAAATACCTGCAATAGATAAAATAAAAGCAATTACAATAATTTTATACCCTTCTTTATGAAAACGAATCATACTTAAATAATAAAGTTAATATACAAATATACAAACGGAGCCGCAAATAATAAACTATCTAGCCTATCTAAAATACCTCCATGACCTGGCATAATATTACCACTGTCTTTAATTTTTGCTTGTCTTTTCAATTTAGATTCTACCAAATCACCAATTGTACCAATTACAGAAACAATAGTCGCTATGATAAACCAATTTAGTAAAGAAAAATCGTTATTTAATTGACTAATAAAATATGCTGCCACTAAAGAAAACACAAAGCCACCTATAAAACCTTCTATGGTTTTTTTAGGAGAAACAGAAACAAACAATTTTGTTTTACCAAAGTTTTTACCGACCAAGAAAGCGAAACTATCGTTTACCCAAATAAGGATTAAGATAGATATCATTATATAAGGTCTGTACTCTTGATTTACAAAAGGTAATAAAATTAAGAAACAAAAAGAAAAAATAAGATATCTTATTGTTAAGCCTAGTTTATCTCTTTCTGTTTTAAATTTAATTTCTTTCTTTTTAAATAACTGAAAAATTAAAAATAATGAAGACGCAATATTTATAGCCAAAATAATATTGATAGCGTAATTGTAAGGTCTTTTAATTATTAGAAATAGCGAAAAACCAAAAAGTAAATAAGCACCGATACTTTTTAATTGAATCATTTTTGAAAGTTCCCAAACGGCAACAAAACCAAAAAATGCAATTAAAGCCATATAAGATTCTTTAGAAAAAAGAATAGCAGATATAAAAATTAAAACATATATGATTCCAGAAAAACTCCTTCTTAAAAGGTTGCGCATATTATAAATCTTCTAACAGCAGCAAATATAAGTTTTTTGTATTACTGTTGCCATAATTTAAAAAATTATCATCTTTTTTATTAATCTCATAATTTTTTACTGAAGATATATTTGTAGGCAAAGTATCTTTAGAGTTTGTTTTGATACCTGTTAAACCCTCGCCAGTGTTTCTAACTAGTTGACTAGTTGTGGCGTAAACAATAAAGTTTTCTGATAATTCTGATAATTTGGTACTCTTTAATTGATTGGAAGAAAATAAAACTTCTCCTTTATCTGCAATTAAATGTTCGCATGAAGTAAGAAAAGGAACCGATTTTTTAAAATTACTGTGTATTGCAATTTTATCTTCGTCTATAAATCTGCGTAAATTGTCATTTATTAGTAAAATTTCTTTCCAATCGTTTTCAGAAAGTATTCTTTTTAGATTTTCTAAAACCTCTTCTTTCTTTAAACAATATAGAAATTTACCACCTTTTTCTATAAAATTATGTACAAAAAGATCATCCAAAGACAAGTTTACTTCTTGTCTTTGGATTTCTTTATCTTCTTTAACCGGTATGTTAAATATCTTTTTTAAAAAATTCATTCTTAATTGTCGAATATTAGATTATTCCTCAGTGCTTTCTGCTGCTGGGGGAACATTCGCTTCTTCTTCAATCAATTTTTCTACTTTTACTTCTGCATCTAATGCTTCAAATGGTCTTTTACCAAATACTTTTTCTAAATCGTCTTTAAAGATAACTTCTTTCTCTAAAAGCAACTCAGCTAAAACTGTTAATTTTTCCTTATTATTATCTAATAACTCAATAGCTCTTTGGTATTGGTTTTCGATTAATTTAGAAATTTCTTCGTCAATTCTTTTTGCAGTATCATCACTATAAGGCTTCACAAAAGAATCGTTTCCAGAAGAATCATAATAGGTAACATTACCAACTTCTTCATTTAAACCATATACAGTTATCATTGCTCTAGCTTGCTTAGTAACTTTTTCTAAATCACTTAAAGCACCTGTAGATATTTTATTAAAGATGATTTTTTCTGCAGCTCTACCACCAAGTGTAGCACACATTTCATCTAACATTTGTTCTGTTTGCACAATCAACCTTTCAGCTGGTAAATACCATGCAGCTCCTAGAGATTGTCCTCTTGGTACAATAGTTACTTTTACTAAGGGTGCAGCATGCTCTAACATCCAACTTACTGTTGCATGACCAGCTTCGTGATAAGCAATTACTTTTTTCTCTTTTGGTGTAATTACCTTGTTTTTCTTTTCTAAACCACCAACAATTCTATCTACAGCATCTAAAAAGTCTTGATGATGAATCGCAGTTTTACCATTTCTAGCAGCAATTAAAGCAGATTCGTTACACATATTAGCAATATCTGCACCCGAAAAACCAGGTGTTTGTTGTGCTAAAAACTCAACATTTACATCATCTGCTAATTTTAAAGGTTTAATATGAACCTCAAAAATTGCTTTACGCTCATTAATATTAGGTAAGTCTACATAGATTTGTCTGTCAAATCTACCAGCACGCATAAGTGCACTATCTAAAACATCTGCTCTGTTGGTTGCAGCAATAACAATAACGTTTGTATCTGTACCAAAACCATCCATTTCTGTTAACAGTTGGTTTAATGTGTTTTCTCTTTCGTCGTTACCACCTGTCATGCTATTTTTACCACGAGCTCTACCAATTGCGTCAATCTCATCAATAAATATAATCGAAGGCGATTTTTGTGCAGCTTGTTTAAACAAATCTCTAACTCTAGAGGCACCAACACCAACAAACATCTCTACAAAGTCTGAACCAGATAATGAAAAGAAAGGTACACCAGCTTCACCTGCAACAGCTTTTGCTAATAAAGTTTTACCTGTTCCCGGAGGTCCTACTAATAAAGCACCTTTTGGTATTTTACCACCAAGAGAGGTATATTTTTCTGGGTTTTTTAAGAAATCTACAATTTCTTGCACTTCTTCTTTAGCACCTTCTAAACCTGCTACATTTTCGAAAGTGGTTTTTACTTTCGTGTCTTTATCAAATAACTTTGCTTTCGATTTACCAATGTTAAAAATTTGGCCACCACCACCAGAACCAGCACCACCGCCAGACATTCTACGCATAAAGAATAACCAAATAGCAATTAAGATAATAAAAGGTAAAAAACCAATTAAGGTATCTAACATGCTTGTTCTACTTTCGTTTTTTAAATCGAAAGTTAAATCGTTTTCTTTTTTAGCTTCTTGTAAGCTGTTTTCAAAATTTTGTAAATCACCAAAATTATATTCGTACAAAGAAGATCCTTTTCTGTAAAATGTAGAATTTATTAATTTTTGATATTTCTCTTTCTTAATAGCTTCTTCTTTTATAAAAACCTGAGCGACGTTGTTATTAACTACAATTATTTTAGAAATATCATTATCTCTTAAAACCTCATTAAACTCGTTTTTCGAAATGCTTTTAGTAGCTAAATCACCACTGCTAAAAAACTGGAATCCAATTAGTAATACTAAAATTGCACCATAAATCCAATAAGCGTTAAACTTAAATTTTGGTGTATTTGTGTTGTTGTCTTTTTTATTTTCGTTCATTTTTTATAAAATCTAAAAATTTAAGCTGGTTTTATTTCTGTAATTTTTGCATCTCCCCAAAGACCTTCAATGTCATAAAAATCTCTTGTTTGTTTTTGAAAGATATGTACTGCAACGTTTACGTAGTCCATTAGAATCCATTCAGCAATATTTTCACCTTCTATGTGCCAAGGCTTATCTTTTAGCTGTTTGCTTACCATTTTTTGAACCGAACCAGAAATTGCTTTTACTTGTGTGTTGGAGTTACCAGAGCAAATTATAAAATAATCGCAAACGGTATTTTCAATTTCGCGTAAGTCAAGTAATTGAATATCTTCTCCTTTAACTTCCTCAATTCCCTGAATTATAACAGATATTAAATCATCTGTACTTACTTGTTTATTTGTCATTAATTTTTTTCTAATTTAAACGCAAAGTTATTATTTTTTTGCGACTATTTTATGTAATATTGAACTTGTTTACACTTTATTTAACACTTGAAAATAATCAAACTTAGTGCCATCGATTCTACCAATTCTTTTTTAAAAGAAATGGCATCTAATTCTGTCTTAGAAAATTACACAATTGTTGTTACAGATAGCCAAGTAAATGGTCGTGGGCAACAAGGCAGTGTTTGGGTTTCAGAACCTTATAAGAACTTGATATTTAGTGTTTTTGTTCGTTTTTCTGATTTGGATATTTCGAAAAGAAGATATTTGAATTTTGCAGTTTCCTTATCCATTTATCAAGTTTTAACAGCTTTAGAAATTCCGAAAGTTACCATTAAATGGCCTAACGACATTTTGGCAGTAAACAAGAAAATTTGCGGAGTTTTAGTTGAAAATAGTTTAAAAGGGGCAAAAATAGTATCCTCTGTAATCGGAATTGGACTCAATGTAAATCAAACTGTTTTTCCTGTGCACTTAGAAAAAGCGAGTTCTTTAAAACTGATAAGACCCAAACCTTATAATTTAGAAGAAATTTTAGATTTACTTATTTTAAAGTTGAAAGAAAAGATAGCAGTTTTAGAATCTGATAATTTTGAGACTTTAGAAAAAGACTATTTACATGTGTTGCATAAAAAAAACATTCCTACTATGTTTAAAGATAGTAAAAATGCTTTATTTATGGGTGTAATTCGAGGTATTTCTATAGATGGTAAACTTCAAGTAGAAGTAGAAGATGAAACCATTTTAGAATTTGGCATTAAAGAAATTTCTTTACTTTAAAGTTTCGAAATATTTTCTGTCAAAGTATCTACAAATTTAGATAATGGTTTTTTTACCATCATAGCCATCATTGGGTTAAAATCTCCATTAAAATTTAAAGAAACCTCACTTTTAGTATCTTCAATTTTAACAATATCCGCAGCCAATGCAAAAGATAATTTACTGCTAGCAGCACCAAGGGTAATATTAGAAAATTCAGTTTTTTCTTTTAATACCAATCTTATTTCTGGCATTCCTGGTAAGCTAAATAAAAAAGAATCGCCATCAACTTCAAACTTTTGTGTGTTTTCTGGCATTATTTTTTCAAAATTATTTAAGTCGCTAAAAAAGTTAAATAATTCTTCTTGCGATTTATCAATCACAACTTTGTTTCCTGTAATATTCATGTTTTTAATCTTTTTTTATTGATTCCAAGTACTAGGCTCTCTTCTCCATTCGTGCAAGGTAATCAATTCTTTTTCAGAAATATAATTACTTTCTAGTGCTTGTTCTAACAAGTTGTCGTAGTTGCTTAATGTAGTAAGTGCAACGTTCTTTTCTTTAAAATTCTCTGTCGCAACCTCAAATCCATAAGAAAAAATAGCGACCATACCTTTAACAACAGCGCCCGCTTCTTTTAAAGCATCTACTGCATTTAAGCTACTTTTACCAGTACTTATTAAATCTTCTATAACCACTACATTTTGTCCGCTTTCTAAATGCCCTTCAATTTGGTTTTTTCTACCATGTTTTTTAGGTTCTGGTCTTACATAAATAAAAGGTACACCTAATTCTTGCGCTACTAAAATACCAATTGCTATTGCACCTGTTGCAACACCAGCAATTACATCTGGTTTACCGTATTCTTTCTCTACAATTTTTGCAATTTCTTCTTTTAAGAAAATACGAACCGGAGGATATGAAAGCGTTACTCTGTTATCGCAATAAATTGGCGATTTCCAACCCGATGCCCAATTAAAAGGATCGCTTGGGTTTAGCTTAATTGCTTTTACTTGTAGTAAAAGTTCAGCTGTTTTTTTTGCCGTATCTTTGTTTAAAATCATACCGCAAATGTATAAAGTTTTTGTAAATGATAAGCCAATAATTGTAACATCTTCTCAAAAAAAAGAGAATGATTTTCCTTTGTATATTTTAAAAAATTCTGTAACAGAAGAAATTATACATAAACTTAAAAGTAACAGTGTTAAGGGGATAACGCTTTATACGCCCAATTTAGAAGAAGGTTGGCGCGCTTTTTTAAAAACTTTTAATATCGTTTCTGCAGCCGGTGGTTTGGTTTTAAATACCCACAAAGAAATATTGTGTATTTACAGATTTGATAAATGGGACTTACCTAAAGGAAGAATCGAAAAAGGCGAGTCTGTAGAAGAAGCTGCTGTAAGAGAGGTAGAAGAAGAATGTGGTATAGATAGCTTGCAATTGGTACAGCCTTTACTTACTACCTACCATGTTTATTTTCAAAACGGAATGAAACTAAAAGAGACCTTTTGGTATTTGATGACAACGACGTATGCGGGTGCTTTAACACCACAATTAGAAGAAGGCATTACAAAGGTTGTTTTTAAGAATCAAAAAGAGGCAGCAATAGCGCTAACAAATTCCTACAAAAACATCGCTTTAGTTTATGATACTTACCTAAATATGTAATATTCTCAAAAAACATTCTATCTTTGCCGACTTCTAAAAAGCTACAATAAAATGACAGGATTTATCAAAAAAATAATGCCAAATGCAAAAGATGATGCATTAGCAGGTATAACGGTTTCTTTAGCAATGATACCAGAGGTGGTAGCCTTTGCTTTTGTGGCGCAAATTAGCCCAATTGTGGCCTTGTTTGGTGCTTTTGTTATTGGATTAATTTCTGCTGTTTTTGGTGGTAGACCAGGATTAATTTCTGGAGCAGCTGGTGCTGTAGCCGTTATTTTTGTAAATATGATACAAGAAGGGCACGCCAAAGGATTGCTTTTTGACACACCTGTAGAAAATATGGGGTATTTCTACCTGTTAGCAGCAGTGGTTTTAATGGGAGTTATACAGGTAATTGCCGGTTTGTTTAAACTAGGTAAGTTTGTAAGGTTAATTCCGCACCCTGTAATGATGGGATTTGTAAACGGTTTGGCTATTGTTATTTTTATGGCACAGTTGGGTATGTTTACAGAAAACAAGAAAGATGTTTACGGACAAAACATGCGTAAAACAACTGCCAAAGAATTGGTATATAAAGTAGAAAATAATCAAGTAAAAGATCTTGCTTCTGGTACAGTGTTGTTTACAATAGAAGGTAGTACCATTAAAAACGCAAATACCAGCCAAGACGCATTTTTAGTTTCAGAAGGTCAGGTTTTTGATATCAACACAAAAAAGGTAATCTATAATGCAGATAAAGAAGGTTTTTACACTGTAAAAGATAGTGGTGTGGTAAAAACAACCATGCAAGGTAAAACACTGTATGTTATGATTGGTTTGGTGTTGTTAACCATGTTTATTGTTTGGGGCTTGCCTAAATTAACAACTAAAATACCGGCAGCTTTAACAGCTATTTTAATTGTAACCTTGGTGTCTATATTTAGTGGTTTAGGTTCTATAAATGTGGGAGACTTTATTAGAGATGGAGGAGGAGCTGGCTTAAACGGAATAGCAGAACTTTCTAAAAACTTAAATGTATTAGATTTATGGAGTAACCTGCCTTTTAATTTAGATACTTTAAAATTCATTGCGCCGTATGCCTTTTTAGCTGCTTCTGTTGGTTTGATAGAAACGCTAATGACAATGAACTTGGTAGACGAGTTAACAGAATCTAGAGGTAATGGTAATAAAGAATGTGTAGCGCAAGGTGCTGGAAACATCTTAAGCGGTATGTTTGGTGGTACAGGTGGTTGTGGTATGATTGGGCAAACTGTAATTAATATCAACGCAGGTGGTAGAGGCCGTTTGTCTGGTGTTATGATGGCATTAACTTTATTAACCTTTATTTTATTTGCAGATAAATATATAGAACAAGTACCAATTGCAGCTTTGGTAGGAGTTATGTTTATGATGGTTATAGAAACCTTTGCTTGGTCTAGTTTTAGAATTTTAAAGAAAATACCAATATCGGATGCCGCAGTATTAATTATTGTATCTGCAGTAACCGTGTTTTTTGATTTAGCCATTGCAGTATTTGTGGGGGTTATTATTTCTGCTTTATCTTTTGCATGGACAAGTGCTAAGAAAATTAGAGCAAGAAAACGTTTTAAAGCAGATGGTACAAAGATTTACGAAATTTGGGGGCCTTTGTTCTTTGGAAGCATTACTGCTTTTAATGATAAGTTTGATATTAAAACAGATCCAGAACATATAGAAATAGATTTTGTAGAGTCTAGAGTTTCAGATCACTCTGCCATCGAGGCAATATTTGCTTTGGTAGAAAAATACCAAGCAGCGGGTAAAAAAGTTACGTTAAAGCATTTAAGTGAAGATTGTAAAGTGCTTTTATACAAAGCATCTCCTATTTTTGACGGAGTTATCGAAGAAGGTATCGACGATCCTCGTTATCACTTAGCTGCAAACCCAGAGAAGTTTCCGAAACCTCTTGGTGAATATAAGTTTTAAGGGAATATAATATACATCATAAAAAAAGGCTCAACTTTTAAAAGTTGAGCCTTTTTGGTTTTATTCTAAATTTAGTTTTAAGTTTCTTTGTTATTCATTAATTCAGTTAAGCTAGCAATGTAAGGTATTGCTGAAGCTCTTCCTAATTTATAGTTTTCTAAGTCCTTAAAACGCCATAATACATCTCTAAATTCTTTATTATTGCATTTTTCGACACCAATAACTAAATAATTTTTTTGTCTTGGATTTGGATATTTTAAGCGTACTAATGTGGCTTTTCTTGTTACTCTAAATTCGGTTTTCTTAATAGTGTAGAGTTTTGATGAAAACTTATCACCTTGCATATGAAGCAATAAATATTTAGCATTTAACGTCTCGGTAGTCAGTTTTAATGCTCCCCTATTGGAATCCATTCTAAAGTTATATAGAGATTTATCTTCAATCCATTTCAGATGTTCTTCAGATTTACAATAACCAACTAGAACATAAGTCTCATCAGGAATTAGTTTTTTGCCATATACATATTCCGGAATGGGTTCATTTAATGGCTTTGATATTCCATCTTTAGTAATATTATATGTTTTTGATGCGACGTTTTCTCGTTGAGAAGCTCTGTTTAAGAAATGGTCTTTTATTTCATTAATAAAATTTATTAGATACTCAATACCGCTATTCTCTTCAGAAGGTCGAATTGCAAAAGCACCTAAACCTGGCAATACTTCATGAAAACCTTTAAAATTAGTTGGTTCAATATCTGTTCCTGGATATAAAATATAAGCACCTCCAGTTCTTCTGATTGCATCTTTATAAGCATGCATTTTAAAAACGTCTTCAGGTTTAAATTTTGTATTATCTTTTTTGTTTTTTACTTTATACTTAGCATCAAAATGAATGTGCACAATTTGTTCTGTTCTCTCAGCTTCTTCCTCTTTAAGTTCTTTTGGCCAAATTGATAAAGTGTAATCCGGGTCCATTTGTAAAGTCCAACTTCCTTCTTTTGAAATATCATTTCTATAGCTTATTCCAAATGTTTTATTGTAAGAAAACTGTATAGATAGCTCTCGTTCTTTTGAAATATATGTGCCTTTTAATGCAATTTGCTTTCCTTCCTTTAATTTGAGACCTAATTTGTCATCAGTTTTACCAATTAATTTTTTGTATTCTTCAGAATCAATATTAAAAATGTGTTTTATTGCCTCTAATAATTTAAAAAACAGCCAATATTCATATAATTTTGAAACTCTTTTACTTCCGCCACCATAAACGTCTTCTCCTCCCAACCAAATTAATTTTGCTGATAAATCAAACATTAATTTCGTTTTTAAAACCTCTCTGTAGCCAGCTTTTTTTTGCAGAATAGGGCTGTTAAGTTTTATAGAGGTTAACCTAGAAACTTCTTTGAATAAATTATGTTGTAAATGATTCTCTAATTTATTAGAAATTAGTTTTGCTTCTTCGTTTAGTCTTGAACCATTTTTACTTCTTAATTGAATTTCTTCACAAAAGAATAAAAAGGTTTCTAAAACATGTTTTATAAATCTATTCTCAGGTGTGTCTGTAGTTTCTTTTTTTATTGAGGTAGGTATCTTTAGTGCAATAGATTCTATTCCTTTTTTTGTTAAACTATGATTAGTAGGAAGTTTTAATCTGTTTTGAGAATGAAGTAAGTTTCGGACATCTTTACTATTAAGTTTTTTTAAACTTCTTATGTCTCTATTTTCTGTCTTACTTGTCCATTCTGTAACAGGTGCTTTAACTATTTGTTGAATTGCAACTTCAAAATCTTCTGTTTCAATAATTGATTTTACAAAACAAAATTGCTGATATAAGGTTTTGGCGTTAGCTTCATTATTAACTTCAAAAGTTTGATTTACAGGTGAGTTGGTTTGTAAAATTAAATCGGAAGCATGTTTTGTAATAGATTCTAACATAAATCTATAATCCTTTCTATAAGAGGTTTTTATAGATTGAACTTCAAGTTTTAACTCGCCAATTTTATTACTATTCTTTAGAATTGGAATTGCTAGAGTCCCAACATAAGTATTTGGACTTATCCTGCCTTCTGAAGGATTGAAATTTGAAATTTCAACAACTTCATCTTTGGCTAGACAATAACCATCAGTTAGTTTATATTGATAAAAACACCCTTCTACAAGTTGATATTCAGCTTCGTTATTTTCAGGAGCATCATTTACTTTAAATAATGTGTCTGCAATTACTGCGTAAATATCAATAGATAAACCTTGAGCTATATGGTCTAGTTTTATATTATGCTTCTGCATAGCTTGCAAATCCGTTTTCAATAGCGTTTTTATACATTCTAGCTATTTTATAAAATGATAAGGGATATTTTATTTTATCTGTAGTAATATTAATTTCTCCGTCTTCTTTAAAGATATTGTCGATAGTCTCAGTTAAACAAAGTGCAGCTAAAAGTTTTAATGGTTTAGATAATTTTCTTCTACTTCCATGTATTTTAGGAAGTAGTTTTTGCATAATTGCTACATCTATTTTGAAATCATAATTCTTAGAATAAGTCTTAAGAAAATCTTCACTTTTATCATAATCTGGATTTATTAAGTCAATCATTCCAAATAAGGTTTGAATTTCTGAGGCAGTTCTGTAGCCAAACTCACTTCCAACTATTTGCAATTTATTGAAGAACTTAATCAATTCATCGTTAATTATTTTTAGATTTTCCTTCTCTGTTTTTTTAATGGATATTTTTACAAAATCTTCTCCATACTCAGCTCCTAATCCTTTTTTTGTTTCTTCTACCCATAATTTTTTCATATCAAGAGTGTTCGTTTCTGGTTTGAAATAATTTTCTAAGTCATCTTCAGTTACCCTAAACTCTATAACATTGGCTCTGTCTAAAACTTTAGGACTGAACATATAAGTTGTTTCATCAATATTCACTGTCCCTACAACAAATAAGTTTTTTGGCCAACCAATATCTTTAGGAACCTCAATAAGCTTATCATATTTTTCGTTTTCATTATTATTCAAATTCTTTTCTGAACTATGCAGTTTAAAGGTGTCATTAGACTCCATAACACTTAAAAAGTCAGCGAAATAACGCTCTACATGACTCAGGTTCATTTCGTCAAGAATTAAAAAATAAGGTTTTTTAGGATTGTTATTTGCTTTGATTATTAAATTTAAAGCACCGTTTTCTGGTAATATATACTCAGTGTTTTCTAAAGCATTTACATAACCCAATAAAGGTTCTCTGTTAGTCCAATCTGCTCCAACTGGCACAATACAATATTGTTCTTCGCTCTCACAAATCCATTGCGCAAATGCTTGTGCTAATTTTGTTTTACCAGAACCAGATAAGCCACTTAATAGTACAAATGGTTTTGTAGCTAAGGATGCAATGTATCTTGTAATTAATTCTGGATTGTAGTTTAAACCTGCATCTTTTGTAGCTGATATAAATTTGTTTATGTTGAATTTTTCTAATATCGGGAATTTTAATTTTAATCCTTCAAAATCACTAGATGTGATAAACTCTTGTAAAAATTTCAAATAATTTTTCTCACCTAAAACAGCCTTTGGGGCCCCTTTACTGCTAGATGCATTAAAATCCAACCACTCTTTGTTTGAGTTATTTGAGATTAAATTTTTAATCTTTGAGAAACTTTTTTGCTTGTTATTTATATCAATATTAAAAATTTGATTATTAAAGTAAGTTTGATCCCAGAAATATAAATTCTCCCTATTTACAATTCCTTTATATGAAAGCTTATAATTTTCGCTCTTTTCGAACCATTTCACAAATTTCTCAATGACTTGTAAATTATTTCTATTAGAAAAATTACTATTTTGATTTGTATATTTTTGAAAAATTTTCTGTGTTAATTTTTTTTCTGAAAATTTACTGTTGTATTCAGATAAAGCTTTTGAGAAAAGTTTGTCTTTTATCTCTAGGTTTTTAATTATATCTAAATCTTTTGATATTAAGTTCCTTTCTCTAAAGTATTCTATTAAGCTTAAAGCAATACCCTCTTTTAACTCATACAATCCTGCTTGATTTGGTATACCTTTTGTAGAAGCTCCTAAATTATTAATAAATTGCGGAAAAAAATAAAGATCTTCTTTTGTTACATGTTTTTCTAGACCAATTAAAGAAACTGAAACACTTTTAGCTTCTGAATTAATACTATTAATTACACCAATTGAATATATACCGTTAGTATAATTATTTAAAACTTTATTGTCTTTAAAGTACCTTCTTTTGTTAGAGCTATCACCTCCAATATGAATAAAAATAATATCTTTTTTGTTTGCATTATCTAAGTTGTTTGGGATGTTTTCTAATTCAAAATTAAAAATCCTTTTGTGAAAAATATGTTCAAAAAGATTAGAAAATTTATTATTGTCTTCTTGTTTAGGACAACTTAATTTAACATAGAAAAATTTTAAATTACTCATTTAATATTTTTATTAATTGCGTTGATATTTTTTTTACCACATTTACGGGAACTGAGTTACCTGCTTGTTTATATTTTTGTCCATCTGCAATTTTAACTTTTGAAAGTTTGGTAACTATTTTTTTACTAAAACCTTGTATTGCAAAACATTCTTCTGGAGTTAATTTTCTAATTATTTTCTCCCCATTATCTAATTCTCCACAAATTATTAACGGTACATTATGACCTCCTGTTCCCATATTGGCAGTTAGTGTAGGTGAGACTCCGGAGGTATTTCTTCGTACATATTTTCTTCTCCACTGATAAATATTTTGATAAGATTTATCATACCATCTTTCATCACCCCATTGTTCCCAGTTGTTTGTGTTTGGTTCTCCTTTAATTTTCCCATTAATAAAATTTACAGCTTTTATAAAATGACCGTTTTTACCATTATAAATAAAATTCTCCCAATCATTTCTATCTTCGAAATTTTGAAAATATTTATTAATTCGTTTAGATGGGTTATAATATTTCCCTTGTTTATCATTAATAGTTATAGGATGCCAATTTTTATTATTATTTGATATTTCAGAGAAAGTATTAATCTCAATTTTCTTAATTTTAGAAAAATCAAAACTTATTATCTTTGAATGATTTTGCTTGTTTAGGATTGTTTTAATCTCTTCAAACTTTAAAATATTAAAATCTGTAGGTAGTGGTATCTTTTCTCCATTCCAACAATTAGCTATTCCAACAATGTAAATTCGTTCTCTATTTTGATGTAAACCATAATCTTTTGAATTTAACACTTCTGCTTTTATTCCATATCCTAAAGAGGTTAAATGACTGCATATAGTTTGAAAAGTCCTACCTTTATCATGTGTTTTTAAATTTTTAACATTCTCTAGAATGAATGCTTTTGGCTTTTTTTTATCTAAAATACTTAGAATGTTAAAAAATAAATTTCCTCTACCCTTTTCATCTTCAAAACCTTTCCTATATCCAGCTATGGAGAAAGCTTGACAAGGGAAACCTCCACATAGTACATCAAAATCAGGAATTGATTTGTAGTCTAAATCACTATCTGTTATATCTTCATTAAAATTTCCATTTTCAAAAATTTCAGGTGAAATATTTTTAAAATTTTCTTTATAAGTAATTCTAGCATATTTATCAATTTCAGAAGCAAACACGCACTTTCCTCCATTTTCATGCATAGCTATATGAAATCCACCAATTCCAGCAAATAAATCAATAAATTTAAAGTTAGTTTTTCTCATTTTAATATTTTATTTTTCTTGGTGTACTTTACAAAAGGAATAATTAATTTATAACCATTTCAGCCATCTAATGTAAACAAACTATTTACAATATCTTACATAATGAGTGGTAAAGTTATTGTCAAGTTTATGTTTTTTTAAGAAATATATTATTTCTTAATTACTTTAATCTACTGTAATATTTTTTTCTTAAAAGAAGCTTTATAATATTTAAGCCTTAATAAACTTATTTTTAGGACTAAAAAATAAGTTGAGAAATAAACTAGATTAAATCATGAGTATAACAAGCCTCTAAGCTATCTTCTAATAAATTATATACGTCTTCTTTAGTACTTTGAGATAGTGTAAAAATTTGACTATCTGCTAAAAATAATTTAATTAGTTTTCTGTAATTTGAATAGCCTTCAATTGATTTTGTTTTAAAAATTTGATTCTCTCTTTCAGGTTCGCTACAAAATTCTAGAAACCATTGTATTTGAGTTCTCATATTTGCTGTAGATCTTTCTGTAACTTGTGTCATAAAATCTTCTGAATACCACATTGTTTCTAATAATTCTAAACTATCATTTCTGTTTTTATCATAGCATAAGAAAGCCGTCCAATAAATTCTTAAAATTGCATGTCTAGAAATGTTTACATTTGATAAGTTTTTAATTATCATTCTAATAGAGTCGCTGCTATTTCCCCATCTTTCTGTAACATAATTATTCAATTTAAATAAAGATAAATAATTCCAAATTCTAGAATCTGTAGCTTGCACAATACTAATGGGTATTCTATTTTCATTTTTATCTTTTCTATAAATTCCAAACTTATTTTGGTTTCCATCAAATAACAATTTAGAACTATATAAATCCCATTTACTTTTAGAAGGAAAATAAGAGCTTGGGTTATTTAAGTGAAATAAAACCTCATCATCAATATAGATTCCTGTATCTCCAGGTTCACAATATTTTTTTAAATCGTTTGAATATGTTCTGTGAATATCACTTAAAAATTCTTTAATAGTTTTGTCTTGATAATCAGAAGTCCAATTATCATATAGTTCAGAAACAAATTCAGGTTTTAAGGCATATAACTTTTCTTCCATGTCAGATTTTAATTAGTTTTCGTATTTACTTGTAAAGTAATCAATGAATTTAGGAATAGGTGCTTTTAGTATTTCATCACATTTTTTTAAAATATCTTCTTGAGATTCTAAATTTAAAATATCAAATTCTTGATCTAGCATCTGAGCCCATGGCTTTTCTTTATTTTGCTCATTATTATTAAGGTCTGATAGGGCAAATTGAAGTATAGGTAATGCTAGGATATTGTCTAGAAGTCTAGAATCTAAACTATTTAATTCTTTAAATTTTTGAAAAGTATTTTCATTTAGTTTTACAATTATATTAAACTGTTCTGAAAGTTTAATATCCATAGTTCCACACCTAGGGTTTTGATTTTTAGGTAACTTAGAAATTCTAATTAAAGGTCCAGAATCAAATAACTTATAGCCTCTTTGAAATTTTAGTTTTAAAGAGTTATGACTACCTAATATTTGGTTTTTTTTAATATTAAAACTATAAGAGTCCATTGGAAATTCTGCATTTGAATTTTGATAACTAAAGGTCTTTTTTGCAATTAATAAAGGTGTAAATTCAAAAGAGAAGTCTGCAGGAATTTCTTCATATTCAATATTAAAATTAACTTCGAAAGGGTTTGCTGTAGTAGCGTTAAAAACTTTAGAATAGTAAGGTTTGCAATCAACTTTAATTACAAATAGCACTGTCTGTTTTTCTATTAGATTGAGTATATTTGGTTCTGTTATTTCTGCTTCAAAGTGAAAAGAATACAAACCACCTTGAATCTTGCTTTCTAATAATTCACAATTAAATTCTTGATCTAAAAAGTTACCTTTTTCATTATCTAATAAAGGATGTGGGTTGTTAAATATGGCCATAAATTTTTATTTGATAATTATTTGAACTTTTTTATTAAATCGAGTTTTTACTATAAACTTATTTAAGCCTTGGTCTAATTGAAAGTTTTCAAATTCATTGGCTAAAGATCCTTTTTGGATATTTCGTTCTAGCATAATATTGTTCTTATCAACAATGTTATCAATAAAATCCAACTCAGCCAATTTTCCATTTTCCATTGGGATGTCAAAGCTTATTGTTTTAATATTAGCTTTTGTTTTTGACTCAATATAGAGATGATATTCATTTGTTTGAGCATCATTTTTAAAAATCATTGCTTTAAAATCATCTACTTTATAACTTCGTTCTTTTGAATTCTTTTTCAAAGGTGTTTTATCTGATGGTTTATTTGGTTTTAAATATGCTGGTTTTTTAGGTTTCGTTTTTTTCTTTTTTCCTTTTCTATCAACTTTTACCTCTCCGTTAAAAAAACTTTTTTTTATACTATTAACTGTTACATTTTTTGGAAAAATGATGGCAGTTGAATTTTTAGAGAGTTGTTTTGTCGGTTGATTGTTCTTTGCTTTACCAGAATTTCCGAACGAAAGTAAATTGGTGCCCGAAATTGAAAACTCATCAGAATTATCAAAAGTGGCTACTTCTTTTACACACCTCTCGATGAATTGATAAATCTCTTTTTTGATTCTTCTTCCCTTGGCATTTATATTAAACTTCCATTCTTTATGGTGGGAATCTTCTAGTAACCTTAATTCTTTATTTCCTTGTTCAGAATTACAAATAAAAATACCAGCAAAATTTATGTCTCCTGCAGAGATTTTTTCATTATAAATTTGCATCCTTGGACCTCTCATAAAATTAAAGTTTCTAGTAAATTCATCATCTTGTTGAATCTGGATGAAACATTCACCTAATATTGGTGTTTCTAATTGTTTTGATTTAAATTTTTTACCATTTGCATACACATTTACAGCTTCTACAGTGAGACCCTCTGGTAATAATTTTGATTTATTTTTTAAATTAGTTTCGTCGAAATAATCTAAATGATTAATTATCGTGTCTATATTAATCATTATGGGGTCTTGGTCTTGATTTACTACAGAAACAATTAATTTTTTATCAAGTATTGCACCATAAAAGTTTCTAATTACTGCCTTTAATACCTCTATTTCCCAATTAAATTTTTCTTCATCCGGTATAGAAAACCCTAAAGAAAAAACATCTGTTCCTCGTTCTTTTCTTTCTGATAAAAAGCCTTCATGTAATGAAGATTTTCTTTTTAAGACATCGTTGTTGTTTCCACCAAGATTAATTTCTCCTGTATATTCTGTTTTTTTTATATTATGGGTGAAATATTTACCCCAACCATAATAAATATATTCATTGATTTTATTTCTTGAAGAGTAAAAACAAAACCCAATATTAGAAACTGTAAAAGGTGCATATTTACCAAGTCCACCAGAACCTCCACCAGAACTTTCATCGTCAAAAACACCATCACCTCCTAGAAATCTCCCCAAGTTAGAATTCATATCGTTTCTGCTTCCAACTAAACCAATTGTGTTATAATCAGAAATTTGTAAAACACTAATTTCTCCTTCTTCAATTGATGCTTTTGCTTTGGAAAAATGATTTATGTGGTTTTGAATTAAACCCGTTTCACTTTTCTTTTGACTATATAAAGTTTTCAAGAGGGCATTAATAGTTTCTAAAATCTCCTCATGTTTTGGGATTTCAGAAACCTTCATCATTCTTTTTTTAAAGACAATTTTAACTGGTTTGTTTTTATATAAAGGATTATCTAGAGGGTTTTGAATTGTTTCTCTAACAAGTGTATCTATTCTGGTATGAATATCTCCAGAAAAATATTGCATATTGGCATTTTTAGGGCCAATTTTATTTGCGTTAGGATCTTGTTTAATTCTATTGAAGTGAAATCTACTCATTTCTTATTTTGTAGCAATTATTTTTTAAAAACTGTTTGATATCTTAATTGTTTAAATAAGATCAGAAATTTAAAATTTTAATTTCAAATATACATTAATTAGAAAATGTCAAAAAAGATATCTTCAATTATTCTGTGATTTAAGAAAAAATAAACGTTATAATCATTTTACTTATATTTAATTCCTTAATTTTTTCTCTTTTTATACATTCAACTTCTGTTTCTCCTTCTTCAATTTTTCTTCCTGGAAATTCCCACTTTAGTGGAAGTTTCCTTTTTTCACTTCTTTGAACTACTAAAACGTCATTGTCAAATAAATTGATAGCACTAGTAACTTTGATAGTTTTATTAATTATTGAACCACATAAAAAATTATAAGGTCTAATTTATAAAAAAAATAAAGGAGTAATCTATAGCATCAAGTAGTAATCACAACACAACACAGTAGCAAATACTGCAAAGCTGCTGAGCTATTGCAACATTGCACAGGAGCAAGTTTGTAAAAGTTGTAGAATATATTTTAAAATATACTAGTATATTTTTGAATTTATACTAGTATAAATTTTAAGAAGTTGTAGTGTTTTTATTAGTATTGGTTGTAAGCGCTTGTTTTGTAGGCAAGTATGCGCCTTGTACAATATACAATATTTAAACTTAAAAAAAGGTTTTATGTTGCATATTTATTCAAAGAGATACCAAGGGTTTTTAACAATTACACAAACCCAGCATTTGTTAATGGCAAACTTCTTACACGTTGCCCTGTAGCTTTAAAAATGGCATTGCAAATAGCAGGTGCCATTACAGGTACACCAGGTTCTCCTACGCCTGTTGGTGGTTCGTGCATTTTATCCATTATGTGTATGTGTATATTTGGGGCGTCTTGCATGCGTGCCATTTGGTAATCGAAAAAATTATGTTGCTTAACAGCACCATTTTCTGTAGAGATTTTGCCGTACATAGCTAAAGACATTCCAAAAATGGCTGCACCTTCTAATTGGTTTTTAATATTATCTTTATTCAAAGCCAAACCACAATCTATCGTAGTAAATACATTTTCTATTTTTACTTTTTTATCAATAACAGAAACTTCTACAATAGTGGCTACATAGCTATAAAAACTATAATGTATGGCAACACCCATACCGTGGTTTTTAGGAAGCTTTTTACCCCAATTGGCCATTTTAGCGGTTTGTTTTAACACTGCAATCATTCTGTTAGTGCGATATTGCAATGCTGTTTTTTCTAAACTTGGGGTTTCTTTGCTTAGTAAATCTAAATGTATTTGTACAGGATCTATATTCCCTGCAAAGGCCAATTCGTCTACAAAAGAGTTGTTACCAAAACCACTGTGAATATGCACTACAGAACGCAGCCAGCCAATTCTAAGGTTGGCTTCTGCCTTTACGTTTTCTAATCTAAAATTTGGAATTTGATATGGGTTTTTGGTAAAACCTTGGCCAAGTTCAAAACCAGAGGCATAATCAGACAAAGGTTTGAAAGAAGAAACAATAGAAGGAAACCCAACTCTTTGCAACCAACCGGTTACTTTACCGTTTAACAAACTTCCTTTTAAATATTGTGTACTTGTTGCATGGTAAAAGCTATGTTGTATATCGTCTTCTCGCGTCCAAACTACTTGTACCGGCGCGTTTATTTTTTTTGAAATAGTTACGGCTTCAACTACAAAATCTGACTTTGATTTTCTACCAAAACCACCACCTAAAAATGTAACGTTAATGGTGATGTTTTCAATCGGAATTTCAAAAAAGTGTGCTAATTCACTTCTAGCGGTTTGTGGATCTTGTACAGGTGCCCAAACCTCTATTTTATCATTTTGAAACCAAGCAGTAGCATTGGGCACCTCCATAGGCGCGTGTACTAAAAAAGGTACATGGTAGGTAGCTTCTACTACTTGATCTGCATGTTTAAAAGCGGTATGTACGTTTCCGTTACCACCAGGTACTAATTTACCTCTTTTGTGTACACGTTCTGTAAGTGTTTGTTTAAATTCTTCTGTATTATAAGTAGCATTGTCACCATAATTCCATTCGATATCTAAAGCTAGTTTACCTTGAAAAGCTGCCCAAGTATTGTTGGCAACTACGGCAACTCCACCGAACATACCAAAGAATTTTCCGGTAGGTGGCGTACGTCTTTCTAATGCTATAATTTGTGAAACACCCGCAACTTTTTCTGCCTTATTTTTTTTAAAACTCTTTACAGAGCCAAATGCTACCGGACATCTGGCAACGGCTGCAAATTGCATGTTTGGTATTCTTACATCGATACCATAAGTGGCGGTTCCGGTTGTAAAACCTTTTAAATCTACACTTTTTAAGGTTTTACCAATGTATTTAAAATCGGCTACTTTTTTTAACTGAATTGTTGCTTCTTTTGGGACTTCTAATTGAGACGCCAATGCCACCAAATCACCATAAAATAACTTGTCGTTAGTTAAGGTGTTTATAATAAAATGATTTTCTGCTTTGCAATCTTTTTCAGCAATGTTCCATTTTGTGGCTGCCGCAGAAATCAACATCATTTTAGCTGCTGCACCCATTTTACGCATGAGTTCTAATCTTGTTCTTACACTTCTAGAACCGTCTGTGTTTTGGTTTCCGTATTTTTCATGCCCTGTTGCTTGTTTTACTTTTACGTATTGCCAATCTGCTTCTAATTCATCTGCAATTGCAGAAGCTAAAGAGGTTCTTATGCCTTGTCCCATTTCAGATCTAGAAGCAATTAAAGTAATTGTACCAGCGGTATCTATCTGTACAAATAGATTAGGTTCAAAAAAATCTGGATTTATTGTGGGTTTAAATTTCTTGTCTATTGTGGTTGATGTGCATCCTAAAATTATTCCACCAGAAGCCAAACCAAATAGTTTCACAAAATTTCTTCTGTCTATTTTTTGTATGTTACTCATCTGTTTTGTTTTTTAGAGCTACTGCTTCATGAATTGCTTTTCTAATACGAGTATAAGTACCACACCTGCAAATATTATTACTCATGGCTTTGTCTATATCTTGGTCTGTTGGGTTGGCCACATTGTCTAGTAGTGCAGTGGCTGCAATTAATTGCCCAGACTGACAATAACCACATTGTGGTACATTAATTTCTGACCAAGTTTGTCTTAAGATTTCTAAATTTTTAGAACTCCCTTCGATTGTAAACACTTGCTTGTCTAGAGCGTAAGAAACCGGTACACTGCAAGATTTGGTTAATTTACCATCTAATAATACAGAACAAGCACCGCATTGGCTAACACCGCAACCAAACTTAGTACCTGTTAAGCCAACAATGTCTCGAATTGCCCAAAGAAGTGGCATGTCTTCTTGTGCATTTATGGTATATGTTTTTCCGTTGATAGATAAATTTGTATTCACTTATAGACGTTTTAAAGTCTACAAGTTACAAATAAAAAAGAGTTTGTTGCTTATTTTAAGTGATGGGTTTTTGTGTAATGTAAAGCAAGAGTTTATGGGCTAATTAAAAGCAAAACCATTGTTTGTATAATACAAAAATAGATTTGCAATCGCTGTTTAAAGCTTTTACAAATCTATTGATGTTGTCTATTTTAATAGGGTAGTATCTTTTAAAGCGTATAAGTATCGCTTTGTAAAAAGTTTAATACAATTTATAAACCGGCAGTAATAAATGTGCAGGCTCGTAATGCGGCGTTTGTTTGTACACAAAATCTAATTGTGCTCTTGGGTTTTTGGCAAAATTGGCATCATTTTTAATCTTTTCTGCCAAGGCGATTTTTAATTCAGGGTTTTCTGAAAGGTATTGTTCGGCAATATCCTCAAAAACATAAGCAGAATAGCCTTCTTTTTTCTGTAAAATAGTATCAAAGAAATTCCAATTAAAAAATGAATCTGTAGCTTCTGCTTCTAAAGTTTCTATAAGATATCTAAGTCCGTTTTGATTTGTAGGAATCAACAAATCGCCTGCCTTAAATGCAACTTCTTTTGTTGTTTTTACAGTTTCTGTACCATAATGTAAATAGTGGCCTTCGTACGCAGCACTTCTAGTTTTAAAATCTTTAATATGAGAAACCTCTACAGTAATTGTAGTGTCGTTTTTAAAACGAGTATAGGCAATGGCATTATTATCTAATCGATCTACAACTTTATGCCAACCTTGTTTTAAAATATAAGCATTCGGAATCTCTATTTCTTTTGTAATTTTAAAATTGTTGTAGTAGTTGGTTTCTTTTTCAAATGGTTTTGTAGTATCGTAAAACAACCTTTTGCCAGTTGTAACTTTACTGTCTATATAACTAGCTTCATATCCTTTAAAATTTAGTGTTGTGGGTTTGGTATTATCAACGGCAAATGCAATTGGGTATTTTTTCTTAGCAAGAATTTCTTCGAGTGCCTTTGCTCTTAATTCTTTAATTTTTTCTGAATTTTTTTCTGTAAAATCAAAAGCAGAAAGCATTAGTTCATAAGTTTGTTCTACTCTAATTTTATAAGGTTTTAACATGTGTGTTTCTACCATTAAGCCCAGAGTGTTAAATAAAGTAGTGTACCCTGTAGAATATCTTGGCGAATCGAAAAATTGCGAAAAACCTGCCTCTGGTGTATTGCCCCAAACATTTACATACGGTGTAATAATAATGTTTTTTTCTTCTAAAGATTGTTCTATTTCTGGCCTCATGGTCGTTTCTAAAAAACTACCTAATTTACCGCCCAATTTATTGTGCTGTGTAAATAAATGAGTAATTGCATATTGATAGTCTGCACCGTTGCTAACATGGTTGTCTACAAAAACATCTGGTTGTACCGCATGAAAAATTTCTGCAAAAGCTGCCGCATTTTTAGTGTCTTGTTTTATAAAGTCTCTATTTAAATCGAAGTTTCTTGCATTGCCTCTAAACCCATATTCTAACGGACCGTTTTGATTGGTTCTTGTATGCGAATTTCTATTTAAAGAACCCCCAACATTATACACAGGTATTACTGCAATTAAAGTGTTTTTGTATTTTTCTTGTAAAGAATCATTTTGAACGATGTCTCTTAAAAGCATCATCGATGCATCAATTCCGTCTGATTCTCCTGGATGAATTCCGTTATTTATCAGAATTCTATTTTTAGAAGAATTGGTAATTTCATCAATATTATAAACACCTTCTCTATTGTAAGTAATTAGATGTAAAGGCTCGCCAGCATCCGTTTGTCCGAAGGTAAATACAGAGATTTCTGAATAAGCTTCTGCTAAATTTTCATAATACGTAATAATATCTTTGTATTCTGGTGTTTCTTTTCCTTTTGATTTTTCGAATTGTGTTGTAAAATCGATAGTGTCTTTTGCATCTTTATTACAAGAAATTATAAAAAGAGTTATGGCAAATAGTAGTAGTTTTTTCATGGTAATTTATTGTTTTACTCTAACAGGTTTCGGAACTAATTTGGTGTAATCACCATTATTTCTAATTACATCTCTTACAATAGAAGAAGAAATATAAGAAGTGCTAGCCGCAGTTAATAAAAACACTGTTTCTATAGCTGCTAAATCTCTATTGGTGTGTGCAATGGCTTTTTCGAATTCGAAATCTGCCGGATTTCTTAAACCTCTTAATATAAAATCGACATCATTTTGCTCGCAAAAATCTACTGTTAAACCTTTATAGGTAACCACTTTTATTTTTGGATTGTCTTTAAAACATTCTTCAATAAAGTTTTTACGTTCTTCTAACGAAAACATATATTTTTTATCGGCATTTACACCAATGGCAATAATCAATTCATCAAAAAGGGTAACACCTCTTTCGATAATATCGAAATGGCCTAGTGTAATTGGGTCAAAAGATCCCGGAAAAATTGCTCTTTTCATGTTTAATATTTTAAATTAGCTACAGTATAACTGTGGCATTTTTTAGTTGTTTAAAGCAGTAGTTATGGCATTGTCAAATAATGCAGCTAAAGTAATGCCTGCAGCTTGTGCTTGTTGTGGTAATATGCTTTCTTCTGTTAATCCTGGTACAGTATTCATTTCTAAAAAGTAAGGTTCTTCGTTTACAAAAATGTATTCAGATCTAGAAAAACCACGCATGTTTAAAATGGTATATACTTTTTTGGCAACTGCTATTACTTTTGCTTCTTGTATAGAAGAAATTCTTGCCGGCGTAATCTCTTGCGATTTGCCTTCGTACTTTGCTTCGTAATCGAAAAAATCGTTTTCAGAAACAATCTCTGTAATTGGTAACACTTTAACTTTACCTTGGTATTGAATAACACCAACAGAAACTTCTGTACCATCTAAAAAAGATTCGATTAAAATTTCTGAATCTTCTTTAAAAGCAGTTTCTATAGCGGGTAAAATTGCCTCTTTTGTATGCGCTTTAGAAATACCGTAGCTAGAACCTGCGTTGTTTGGTTTGATAAAACAAGGCAAACCTACTTTTTTTACAATAGCATCGATATCTATAAAATCGCCTTTATTGATGTAAATAGATGTTGCTGTTTGAATGCCATAAGCTTTTACTGCACTTAACGTGTCTCTTTTATTAAAAGTTAAAGCCATTTGATAAAATGGGGCAGAGGTGTGTTTTATATTGATAAGGTTAAAATACGCTAACAGCTGTCCGTTTTCTCCGGGAGCACCATGTATGGCATTAAAAACACAATCAAAAGTAACTTTAGCATTGTTATAAATAAAAGAAAAATCGTTTTTATCTATTGGGTATTCTTTCTCATTATGATCTAATACAACCCATTTTTCTTTAAAAATAAGGACTCTATAGACATTGTACTTGTCTTTATTTAGATGGTTATAAACTACATTTCCGCTTTTTAAAGAAATGTGAACTTCAGATGAATAACCACCCATTACTATGGCAATATTTTGCTTCATTTTATAAAAAATAATAAAACAAATTTATCAAAATATAAATAGAAATAGCAACGTTTAGTTTTTATATCTTTGCGTGATTAAAAAAATGATTATGAGTTTAATTCAGTTTTTAAAAAGTAAAACTTTTTTTGTACAAATAGCTATTGTAGTTATCGGTTTATTGGTGTTTGTTTTTGCACTAAAATTTTGGTTAGGTGTTACCACCAATCATAACCAAAAAATACAGGTTCCAGATTTGCAAAAACTCTCTTTAGAAGAGGTAGAAAGAAAGTTAACCGAATTAGATTTAACTTATAAAATTATAGATAGTGCTAGCTTTAATCCAGATTATCCAAAAAAATCTGTAATCGAACAAACACCTTTAGCAGGCGATTTTGTAAAAGAAAAACGTAAAATCTATTTAACGTTAAATCCGTCTAAATACAGAGATGTTACTATTCAGAATTTAAACGGAAGAACCAAAAGACAAGCATCTTCTCAATTAAGAGCAATGGGCTTAATTGTTGGTACAAACTACACGTATGTAAATGATATTGGTAAAGATGTTGTTAGAGGTTTGCGCTACAAAGGAAAAGTTTTAAATGAAGGCGATAAACTGCCTTTAAACTCTATTGTAGATTTAGTGTTAGGAGATGGTAACGGTAATTAATTTACTTTTTATTGTTGTATTGCGAGTAGTAAGTAATTAATTAGAAATAAAGAAAATCGGTTTGCAAGAAAATCAAAATCAAGATTTAGAAAAGGAAGAGTTGTACGAGCACCATAGGTTTACTGCTAGTGAAGGGCAAGTACCTTTAAGAGTAGATAAGTTTTTAATGAATTTTATTGAAAATGCTACACGTAACAAAGTACAACAAGCGGCAAAAGCAGGTAATGTTTTGGTAAATGATGTTGCTGTAAAATCGAATCATAAAGTAAAACCTCACGATGTAGTTCGTGTTGTGTTAGCGTATCCGCCAGCAGAAAATCTTTTGGTAGCAGAAGATATTCCTATCGATATTGTGTATGAAGATGATGCTGTTATTGTGGTAAACAAACCCGCAGGTATGGTTGTGCATCCTGGGCATGGTAATTATTCTGGTACTTTGGTAAACGGTCTAATTCATCATATAGAAAATTTACCAACCAATTCTAACGAAAGACCAGGTTTGGTGCATCGAATAGATAAAGATACTAGTGGTTTGTTGGTGGTTGCAAAGACAGAATTTGCAATGGCGCATTTGTCTAAACAATTTTATGACAGAACAACAGAACGTTTATATTATGCTTTAGTTTGGGGTAATATAGATGAAGATGAAGGAAGAATTGAAGGCAATATTGGTAGAAGTTTAAAAAACCGATTGCAAATGGCTGTTTTTCCTGATGGGGAATTTGGTAAACACGCTGTTACTCATTTTAAAGTTTTAGAAAGACTTACCTACGTAACCTTAGTACAATGTAAATTAGAAACAGGTAGAACGCACCAAATTAGAGCACATTTTAAGCATATTGGGCATACACTTTTTAACGACGAACGTTACGGTGGTAATGCTATTTTAAAAGGAACCACTTTTACAAAATACAAACAATTTGTAAATAACTGTTTTCAAGTATTACCAAGACAAGCATTGCACGCAAAAACCTTAGGTTTTACGCACCCAACTACGGGCGAGTTTATGCAGTTTAATTCTGAAATACCTTCGGATATCACAGAGTGTTTAGAAAAATGGAGGACTTATTCTGAAAACTCGAAAGACGTAGATTCAGACGATTTGTTATAGTCGATATTATGAAATAAAAAAACTGTTATCTATGTTAGATAACAGTTTTTTGCTTTTTATAGGTGTTGATTAACAGCAACCAGAGTTAGGACTGCAACTTGTTGCACCGCTATTTAATTCTGAAAATTGCAATTTTGGTTTCGAAGGTGTTATCCCGCAAGCATCTGGGGCTAAACAAGCGGTAACTTTAGATGTTAACAAAAAGTTTGTTCCGTCAAAATCCAATCCGTATTTACCAATAGTTTCTTTACCTTGATATTCAACTTCGATTTCTAAATCATCAAACTGAAACTTTTTTTCTGACAACTCAATAATATTTATCAATTTCTCTGGATGCAATCTATGGTCGTAATCATTCTCTTCCCACAATTGAAAATTGATAACTGTTTCATTTCTAACTCTGCCACCACAATCAATAAAATCTTTGGTGATTTTACCAACTTCTGTAACGTGAAAATGACTTGCTACCAACTCTCCGTTAGGTAATATAAAACCTATGGTATCTAAACCTTTTAAGTGATTTTTAATTTCTGATAATTTCATAAGGTTACTTTTTTATGTTAGAAAATATATAGAACATTTCTGTTGCTATTTGTAAACTTCTTTCTTGGTATTTTTCTGCTTGTTGTGGTGTATTGTCAAACATTTTTGGGTCATCGTAAGTAATTGGTATTCTTTTTTCTGCCCCAGCAATAAAAGGACAACCACCATCTGCTTGAGAACACGTCATGATTGCTGCAAAACCAGAAGCAGGATTAAATTTTGCATCGTATTTTTTAGAAAAACCAATTATAGGGTTTGTGTTGTCGTTAAACTTTATTGCATAAACAGGGTTTTTACTTTCAGACAATTCTAAAATTTCGAAACCTGTATTTTTTAAAGTTTCTGCAACCATAGGAAACATTGCTGTAGACTCTGTACCACCAGAATAAGTGGTAACATTTTTAAAATTAAAATAGTTGGCAAGTGTTTGTGCCCATATTTGCGTTAAATGGCTTCTTCTAGAATTGTGTGTACATATAAAGTTAATATTCGCATCTTTATTCGCAGTAACTTTACTTTGTACAAAATCTATAATCGGTTGTAAAACTTTTTTTCTATCCGTAGAAATGGTTTCTACATTTAAGTTTAAAATAGTATCTTCTAATTTATCGTACACTTTTTTTTCCATTAGACTTAAGATTAACAACAGTTGTTGGTTGGCGTTTTATTTAAAAATTGATTTAATATAGATGTAATTCTATTCCAATTATCTTCATTTATGCAATAGCAAACACTTGTACCTTCTATAGTACCTTTTATAATACCTACTTTTTTCAATTCTTTTAAATGTTGTGAAATTGTAGGTTGTGCGAGTCCTATTTCTTTTACTAAGTCTCCGCAAACACAAGTATTTAGTTTTATAATATGTTCTAGAATGGCAATTCTTGCCGGATGCCCTAATACTTTGGCAATGGCAGCAATTTCATTTTGTTGTTCTGTAAATATTTCTGACTTCGTTAATCCCATTCGTATTTGTTTATTGCAATATTACGATTAATGTTTTAAATAAAAAACAACTACTTCATTTTTTTACAAAAAATAGTGTAGTTGCTTTTTGATATATTAGACTCTAATTGTTTTTTATGAATTAGGATCTTGCATTTTCTTCACTTGTTTTAACAACACTTTTTTGGGTGTTATAGGTATTGCTTTTAACATTAATTTCTGCGGTAAACTAACGCCAGATATTATATCTAAATCTCCATTAAGCATTGCATTATAACCATCTTTAGCAACAGAATTGGCGTCTGCAGTATTTTTAAATAGAGAAGTTTTGTCCATACCAGAAGTTTTACCAAAATCGGTTTCTGTAGCACCTGGCATTAATGTGGTAACGGTTACGTTTGTTTCTGATAATTCTTCTGCAATAGCATTGCTAAAAGAAGTTACATAAGCCTTTGTTGCAAAATACACAGCTTGCATAGGACCTGCCATTAAACTAGCAGTAGAAGATACATTTAATATTTTACCGTCATTTTTTTCTACAAAAGTTGGTAAAAATAATCTTGTTAATGCTGTAAGCGCAACAATGTTTAATTGAATCATGTTTAGGTCTTCTTCTAACTTTCTTTCATGAAATTTACCAATTCCACCAAAACCCGCATTGTTAATTAAATAATCGATTTCTATTTTGCTATACTTTACAAAATTGAAAACCTCTTTTGCTGCATCTTTTTCTGTTAAATCTTTCTCTATAACAGATACGTGTATTTTATATTCTTTTTCTAACGCTTCTTTTAAAGCTAATAGTTTGTCTTTACTTCTAGCAACAATAACTAAATTGCCACCAGTTTTTGCATGAATTTTTGCAAATTCTTTTCCGATTCCGCTACTTGCTCCTGTAATTAATGCTGTTTTATTCATAACGTTTAGATTTATATATCAAAGATATTGTAAATTAAAAGTATAATTGAACGCAAATAACTGAAAGTTTAACGTTTTTAAAATTCTAGAAATAATAAATAGTTAGGTCTAGTTTCTGTGGCTGATATCGGAAAATCATACGAAGCAATTTTTTTGAAACCTACTTTTTTATAAAAATCGATGGCTCTAAAGTTTTTAATCCAAACGTATAACCAAATTCCTTTCTGATTTTCTTTTTGAATAAAATCTAGATTGTATTTAAAGAGTTCTTTTCCTAAACCTTTGCCAAAAAAATCTTCTACTAAATACAAACGTTCCATTTTGGTGACGTTTTCTAGATTGATATTTTCATTTTTCTGATTCAAAATAATTTTAGAAAATCCGGCTAAAGTATCATCAACATATAATAAACGATACTCGAAATTTTTATTGTTTATTTCTTTAAGAATGTTTTCTTCATTAAAATTCTCTTTAAGATACACATCCATTATATGCTTAGGTATTGCATCTTTATGTGGTAAATAAAATGCTTTTTTACCAACTTCGGTTAATTTTTTAACGTCTTTGCTGGTCGCTTTTCTAATAGTAAACATATTGTAATTATAAAGAACGAGCGTTAAAAGTATCACCTTGGTTTACATCGCCAGTTTCAAAACCTTTTTTAAACCAACGCATTCTTTGTGCAGAAGTACCATGTGTAAAAGAATCTGGTACAACTCTACCTGTAGATTGTTTTTGTAAACGATCGTCTCCAATTGCATGTGCAGCGTTTAAGGCTTCTTTTAAATCTCCGGCGTCTAAAATCAATTCCATGTTTTTAGCATGGTGTGCCCAAACGCCAGCATAAAAGTCTGCTTGTAATTCTAACATTACAGAAAGTTTATTGTATTCTGTTTGGCTAATTTTACCTCGCATCGATTGTACTTTTCTATTCATACCAGTTAAGTTCTGAATATGATGCCCAACTTCATGCGCAATTACATAAGCTTGTGCAAAATCTCCGGGCGCATTTAGTTTTCTTGCCATTTCTTCAAAAAAACTTAAATCGATGTATAATTTATCATCACCAGGGCAATAAAAAGGACCAGTTGCACTAGATGCACCACCACAAGCAGAAGTTACCGAACCTGTAAAAAGCACTAGTGTAGGCTCTTTGTAATTCGGAATAATTTTATTCCAAACGTCTTCTGTACTTCTTAAAACACGATTACTAAATGCAGCTAATTCATTTTCTTTAGCAGAACCTTTATAAGTAGTATTTTGTATTTGATTATTGGTATTTCCGGTTAAAAAGTTTAGAGGATTATTGCCTGTAAAATACATTACACCTGCAACTATTGCCACAATAATTAACCCTTTTTTAGAAGTAACTAATTTTAATAGCAAACCTATTAGCATTGGGTTTAATCCGCCACCAGAACTTCTACCAGAAGAAGCACCTCTTCTATCATCTACATTTGTACTTCTTCTATTACTTCTCCACTTCATATCTATTATGTTTAAAAATATAAAATTACTGTTTATTTTTAAAGTGTTAAAATAGATTGATGTTCAAAATGTAAATTTATTCTAAAACGTTAAAAGTTGAACTTGTAACTATTTCATTATTATAATATAGATGGATGTCAAATTTGCCTGTTTTTTTAAATTGATGTTCAATTGTAATTTGATTTGAGTTTTGTAAATCTAACTTTAAGTTGAGAACCTCGTTACCTTCATTAACTTTTAATTTTAATTTCTTTGGATTTATGGTTTTCGAAGTGTGAAAGTTTATAAAGCAAGAATCATTTTTAGATACATCGTTATTTAGTTTTAAAGATTTGGTTGGGTAAATTCCGTATTTAAAAGCGCCACCATAAACAATTGGATTTTCTGTAAAATTATTTTTTGATTTACTGTTGTTATCTATTAAAAACCATTTCTTTTTAAACGGATAATGTGTTTTAGAATATATTAACGGATTTTGTAAAAAGTATCCATCATTATAATCGAAAACAAATGCATTGTTATTTAAATCTGAATATCCACTTGACAATGTAGCATCTGCTAAATACCATTTATTATTAATTTTTACAGCATTCCAAGAATGGTTTGGGTTTTCTAACGTTAGTACGTTGTTACTTGAGTTTCTAACATAACCGTTAACGATCTCGCACTTTAGATTTATTAAGTTTGTCATCACTTTTAATAAGTACGCATAACCTGTACACATCGTTTTTTTGTTGTTCAATAACCTCTTAAAAACTTTTTTAGAATAATTTTTGTTCCAAATTGCATAGGCAATACTATCTTTTTTATGTCTTTTTCTAGCGTTATTAATGCGCTTATACATATAATAATCAGCTTTTATATTCATACAAATCCATGAGTATATAGCTCTAAATTTTTCTACATCTGTTTCTAAGTTTATTGTTAAATTATAGGTTAACAGTGGTAAGTTCTTTAAGTTTTCACCATTGTATAATTTAGCAATACTATCTGCTTTTGTAAAGTTTATGTTTTTAAAATCATTAAGCTGCGCACGAATCTCGATAGAAATTAAAAAGATTACAAAAAGTATAAAATACTTCATAAGAAACTAAGATTTCTTTTGAGATTTGTAAACATTTCTCACGTCTACAGCTCCCATTAATACATAATTATCTTCTGCAAATTTAATATTCATAAAAACTTTAGAACTATTATTGTTAGAGATTACTTTTACTTTTTTTGTAACATACCCTAAATATGAAAATACAATCACATCTCCTTTTTGTAATTTTTTCGGAAATGTAAATTCTCCATCAAAATTAGTTTCTGTACCAATGTTACTTCCTTCTAACATAACACTAACTCCAGGTAAAAAATCGTTAATATCAGACACTGTACCTTTTAAAATTATATTATTTAGTTTTTTTATTTGTTTCTGCTGATTATTCTTTTGGGCATGAATATTTCCTACTGATAGAAAAGAAATCATTGAAAACGCAATTCCTGTTAAAATGTTTATTCTTTTTCTAGGTTTAAAAAGGTGAATTTGTTTTTGAGTGAATTTTCCACAAGTATTTTTAGTAGATTTCATTTTAAAATAGTTTATTATTTGTGCAGATGTCATTTTAGAAAAATCAATAACTTCTTTTTGGCAAGAATTACAAAACCCACCTTTATCGGTTTTTTTAAATAAATTAAAATTTTCTTTGCAAGGACTTTTAATTTCTAACTGTAATTGTGTTTTCATGGTATGTATTTTAAAGTTATGTATCAAAACTACCTATTAACTTTAGGTTTGAAAATACAGTTTTAGGCAAATAGCTAGTTTGAAAGGTAAAGTATAGTTATGGGTTAGTAAACTTAAAATTTTTGCATAAAAAAACCTCTCTGAAAAACAGAGAGGTTTGTATTTGTGGTTTTCGCTAATACGAAAAACATCATTGTTTTACTTGATTAACTCGTAAGAACGTTTGATAAAGTTTGTTAATTCTTCACCATGTAATAGGTTTTGAGATAATTTTGCTAAATCAAAAGCCTGAGAAATCAATCCTTTTTGAGCTTCTTCATCTTTATTATTTAAAATCTCTGAAACTAATGGGCTGTTTGTGTTGACTACTAAATTGTACATGTCTGGAAAATTACCCATTCCCATCATTCCGCCACCACCAGTTGCTTGCATTTCTTTCATTCTTCGCATAAATTCTGGAACAGTAATTATAAACGGAGAAGAGTTAGAATCCATTGCTTCTAATTGAACAGTATAAGATTTAGAGTTTACAGCACTTTCTATAATTGGCTTTAATTTTTCTTTTTCTTCTTCTGTTAATTTAGAAATAACGTTATCGTCTTTCTTAATTAAATTATCTACATGATCGGCATCGACTCTTGTAAATTTAATTTTACCATCTCCACCTTCTAATTTTTGCATTAAGTGAGATATAATTGGCGAGTCTAAGATTAAAACTTCGTAACCTTTAGCTGTAGCTTCTTGTATGTAACTGTGTTGTGCATCTTTGTTAGCTGCATATAAAATTACATGGTTACCATCTTTATCTGTTTGAGTATCTTTTGTTTTTTCGATCAATTCATCAAAAGTGAAAAAAGTATCTGCAACCGTTGGGTATAAAGCAAACTTTTTAGCTTTGTCAAAGAATTTATCTTCAGACAACATTCCGTATTCGATAATTACTTTAATATCGTTCCATTTTGTTTCAAAATCTGCTCTATCTTTTTTGAATAAAGAAGATAATTTATCAGCAACTTTTTTAGTAATGTAACCAGAGATTTTTTTAACAGCACCGTCTGCTTGTAAATAAGAACGAGAAACGTTTAATGGAATATCTGGTGAGTCGATAACACCTTTTAACATCTGTAAAAAGTCTGGTACAATTCCTTCTACATTATCTGTTACAAAAACTTGGTTTTGATACAATTGGATTTTATCCTTTTGCATATCCATGTTTTGAGATAACTTAGGAAAGAATAAAATACCTGTTAAATTAAAAGGATAATCTACATTTAAGTGAATGTGAAATAAAGACTCTTCGAACTGCATTGGATACAATTCTCTGTAAAAATTATCATAATCTTCTTTCTCTAAATCTGCAGGTTTCTTAGTCCAAGCAGGTTCTGTATTATTAATAATTTTGTCTACAGTTATTTGTTTGTGCGGTTCTGTAGTTTCTTTACCGTCTTTATCTTTTGTAGTTTTAGGTGTAAACTCTGGATCGTTAATTTCTTTTGTTCCAAATTTAATTGGCACTTGATTAAAACGATTGTATTTCGTTAATAAACCTTCAATTTTACTTTCTTCTAAAAACTCTAAAGAATCATCTGCAACATGTAAAACAATTTCTGTTCCTCTGTCAGACTTATCATGTTCTACCAAGGTATACTCTGGCGATCCATCACAAGTCCAATGCGCTGCAGGTGCATCTTTAAATGATTTTGTAATAATTTCTACTTTGTCTGCAACCATAAAAGCAGAGTAAAAACCTAAACCAAAATGCCCAATAATACCAGCTTCGTTGTCTTTGTATTTGTCTAAAAACTCTTCTGCACCAGAAAAAGCAATTTGGTTAATGTATTTCTCAACCTCATCGGCAGTCATACCAAGACCTTGATCTTTAATAGTAATTGTTTTGGCATCTTTGTTAATGCTAACCTCAATTTTTGCGTCTCCTAATTCAGTATCTGCTTCACCAATAGCAATTAAATGCTTTAATTTAGAAGTAGCATCTGTTCCGTTAGAAATTAATTCACGTAAAAAGATTTCGTGATCTGAGTATAAGAACTTTTTAATTAACGGAAAGATATTCTCTACCGATACATTAATATTTCCTTTTGCCATTTTGTATATAGTTTAAAATTTGACTTTATTATTTTGATATATCAATAGTCAAAAAAAATACCAAAAAGAAGATTCTGACAAGATGACAGAAAGAAGTTTTTTAATGTCAATAAAAACTATTTCTGATATAAAAACAAAAATCACTATTTTTGCTAATTACAAACAAACGAATAATTAAAATATTGACCATTAAATTATGTATAATTCAAAAATAACAGGTCTTGGATATTATGTTCCTGATAATGTCGTAAAAAATGATGATTTAAAGGAGTTTATGGAAACTTCTGATGAGTGGATTCAGGAAAGAACGGGCATAAAAGAAAGAAGATGGATAGACCCAAAATCTGGAGATACAACAGCGGTTATGGGAGCAAAAGCTTCTAGAATTGCCATTGAAAGAGCGGGTTTAACTAAAGATGATATTGATTTTATAGTATTTGCAACTTTAAGCCCAGATATGTATTTTCCTGGTGGCGGAGTTCAAATTCAAGAAATACTAGAGATGCCAACTATTGGTGCTTTAGATGTACGTAACCAATGTTCTGGTTTTATTTATGCAATGTCTGTAGCAGATCAGTTTATTAAAACTGGTATGTACAAAAACATTTTAGTTATTGGTGCAGAAAATCATTCTGGTGGTTTAGAAAAATCTACAAGAGGTAGAAATGTATCTGTAATTTTTGGTGATGGGGCAGGAGCAGCTGTACTTTCTAGAAGCGAAGAAGCTGGTAAAGGTATCTTATCATCTCATTTACACTCAGAAGGAAAACATGCGAAAGAATTGGCGTTAATTGGTCCTTCAACTAAAAGATGGGTTCCAGAAATTATCGAAGCTAATGATCCTGATGATGTTTCTTATTATCCTTACATGAACGGACAATTTGTTTTTAAACATGCAATAGGGCGTTTTTCTGAAGCAATTGTAGAAGGTTTAGAAGCAAATAAATTGCAAAAAGAAGATATTGATATGCTTATTCCGCATCAAGCAAATCTGCGTATTGCTCAATTCATTCAAAAGAAATTTCAACTTTCTGATGATAAAGTGTACAACAATATCATGAAATATGGTAATACAACTGCAGCATCTGTAATTATTGCGTTAACAGAAGCTTGGGAAAAAGGAAAAATAAAAGATAATGACCTTGTGGTTTTAGCTGCTTTTGGTAGTGGATTTACATGGGGTTCTGTAATTATACGTTGGTAAATATTATATTTTACTTATAATTTAAAAAGACTTGTTGTAACAAGTCTTTTTTTTGTTTTACATCTTTTTAAAACAGGCAAATATCATTTAAAACTCTTGTTGTTTAATATTTTAGTATATTTGTTAAACAATAAATAGATGTTATTATGAAAGTCAGTTATATTAAGTATGTTGTTTTTGTTTTTTTGTTCTCAATTTCTTCGACCTATTTTTCTCAAAGTTTTAGTGGTAAAGTAACTTATGTTTCAAAATCTAAAATGCAATTAGGAAAATGGGGAGCAAAAATGAGTGAAGCTCAGAAAAAACAAATTGCCAGCAGACTTAAAAACAGGTTAGAAAAAACATATGTTTTAAAATTTAACAAACAAGAATCTTTTTTTAAAGAAGATGAAAAAATAGATGCTATATCTGGTGCAACAGATTCTTGGGGGGCTTATTTTTCTAGAGGAGATCAATACAAAAGTATTTCAGATAACAAGTTAATTCAGTCTCAAGAGTTTTATGGTAAAAGGTTTTTAGTAAAAGACGATTTATATAAAATTAATTGGACTTTAGGTTCGGAAACAAAGCAAATAGGCAACTATACCTGCTTTAAAGCAAAAGCATTTGTTCCTTATAAAGAGTTAAAATGGTTCGAATTTTCTTGGAGTGATTTAAACGCATCTAATAAAGAAGGGCAAGAAGAAAAAATGATTGTAGTAGAAGCGTGGTATACACCTACAATACCAATTGCCCAAGGACCAGCAGAATATTGGGGTTTACCAGGATTAATATTAGAAGTAAGTGCCCAAAATACAACGCTTTTATGCACAGAAATAGTTATAGATAAGCAAAATAATTTAGAGGTTTCTCCACCAGAAAAAGGCAAAGAAATAACTAAAAAGGAATATGCGGAAACTGTTAAAATTAAAATGTTAGAAATGAGAAATAATAGAATGGGTAGAGGTAGAAGAGGTTAATTTTTTTTTATAGTTTTGATCTATACTTTTAGAAATTATTTATGAGAAAAAATTTAAAAATACTTTTATTATTATCAAACATCTTTCTATTTATTTTTGTTTTAAATGCATTTGTTAAATTTATAATTTTCGAGGGTACAAAGACCAATTCGATACTTATTTTTATCTTTTGTATTGTAAATATTATAATAGCTGTTAAAGGCTCTATAGAGGCCACAGAAAAAAACAAATAAAAAATCCGTAGTATTATATACTTCGGATTTTTGTTATTAAATCAAATAAATTACTTTAGTGAAGACAAAGTAATTATCTTATAGACGAATGTAAAATCTATTTGTTTCAATTTTTATTTAAAAAATATGAGTAAGAAAACGTTAGTAATAGGAGCCTCTTTAAAAGAAGAAAGGTACTCTAACCGTGCAATACAAAAATTAAGAGCTCACCAAATTGATACTGTTGCTATAGGCTTAAGAAAAGGTATAGTTGCAGATGTTAATATAGATGTAGAGAAAAAAGAGTATCAGAATATAGATACGGTTACTTTATATTTAAATCCGAAAAGACAAGAAGAGTATTACAACTATATTATAGATTTAAAACCCAATAGAGTTATTTTTAATCCGGGTACAGAGAATTTTGAATTTCTTAAGATGTTAAAGAAGAATAATATAGAAAGTGAAATTGCCTGTACCTTAGTTTTGTTAGGAACAAGCCAATACTAATTATTTTAAAGTAAATTTTGCACCAGGTTTTGCTAAAGAAACATTATCAAAAACAGTTTTTGCTTCTTTTTGAAAGACAGTTGTGTCTGGATATCTACCAGAAAAATGACCTAGAATTAATTCTTTAGCGTTTGCATCTTTGGCAATTTTAGCAGCTTCTATAGAAGTAGAGTGCTTTGTTTTTTTAGCCAAATCTAGTCTGTCTGCTAAAAAGGTAGACTCATGATACAATAAATCTACATCTTTTATAATTGGTACAATATCTGGTTTATAACTAGTATCGCTACAAAAAGCATAGCTTAATGGTTTTGGTGGGTCTAATGTTAAACTTTTATTTGGTACAACTTCACCAGAGGTTAATGTAATATCTCTACCAGCTTTAATGTTTAAATAATCTGCTTTGTCAATTTCTGGATAACCGCTAATATTTAGCATGTTTAATTTTCTTGGTTTTTCTTTCTCTTTAAAAAGATAACCATTTGTGTACACTCTGTGGTTTAAAGGAATTGTATTTACGGTAACTTTATCATCTTCATAAATTAATTCACTTTCTTTTGAAGTTAGTTCATGAAACACCATATTAAATTTGGCGTGAGATTCAGATATTTTTAGCATCTGCATCGTTGCTTTTTGAATACCTTTTGGCCCGTAAATATGCATTTCTTTTTCTCTGCTTAACATACCATATGTAGATAGTAAACCAACCAAACCATAATAGTGGTCGCCGTGTAAATGAGAAATAAATATGTGATTTATTTTAGAAAAGCCAACTTTGTATTTACGCATTTGGCGTTGTGTGCCTTCGCCACAATCTATAAGAAAATGATTGTTGTTAATTTCTAAGTATTGTGCAGTAGGAAATGCGTTTGCACGAGGTGTTGCAGAATGACAACCTAGAATAGTAAGGTTTATCATTTAATTACAAAACGTTTAGAAATTACTTTCTTATTGTTCTGTATACTGTAAATGTACATACCTGTAGCTAAATCGTTTTTATAAAATGGTATTTTATTTTTACCCGATGTAGTATTGTACGTTTTCTTAAAAACAGTTTTACCCAAAACATTTCTTACAGTTAAAATAACCGAAGAATTCGAAACAGAATTGAAAGTTATATTTGTAACACTTGTAAAAGGATTAGGCGCAGTAGATAAGTTATCTACAGTTTTTTCTTGCGAAAAAGCTGTAAATGAAACCGATAAAAATAAAATGAAAAGTATTTTTTTTACCATAAATTATCTTTTAAAATCCTAATTCTCTTTCTATTGCTTCCATTTCTAAAATATCTTCTGCTTCTTGCAAAGTAGGTACAATATTTAAGTTTTCTGGAAAGTTATCAATATCAATAACCGAATTAACTATCACAAATGATGTGCCATTTTGTTGTTTTTCTTCGGCTATATCCAAAAATAGTAAAAAATCTTTATTTTCTAAGCTTATTTTTTTAGAAATATGAATAATTAAATGTCCGTCTTTAATGTATCCGTAGTTATCTTTAAATTTTTTATAAAATTCTGTAAAGTTTTCTTCTTCGGAAGTTACAAGTATATAATTCTCTCTTTTTGTAATTAGCATGTTATCTTTTTATTTGTTGCGCCAATAAATAAATTACTGCCATTCTTACAGCAACACCATTTTCTACTTGATTAAGTATAATAGAATCATTAGAATCTGCGACATCACTCGTTATTTCTACACCTCTATTTATTGGTCCTGGATGCATGATTACAATTTTCTTGCCAAGGTTGTCTAATATTTGTTGATTTATACCAAATAACTGTGTGTATTCTCTTGTCGACGGAAAATATTTAATATCCATTCTTTCATGCTGCACACGTAAAACATTGGCAACGTCACACCACTCTAAAGCTTTTTTTAAGTTTGTTTCTACTTCTACACCCAAGCTTGTAATATGTTTAGGTATAAGTGTTGTAGGCCCACATACTTTTACTTTTGCACCTTGAAGTTGTAATGCGAAAATGTTAGACAAAGCAACTCTAGAATGTAAAATATCACCAACAATAACTATTTTTTTACCTTTTACGCTTCCTAATTTTTCTCTAATAGAATAAGAATCTAAAAGTGCTTGTGTTGGGTGCTCGTGAGTACCATCTCCGGCATTTATAATTTTTGCATTTACATGTTTAGATAAAAATACGCCCGCCCCAACATTACCATGTCTCATTACAACAATATCTACCTTCATGGCTAAAATATTGTTAACCGTATCTATTAAAGTTTCTCCTTTTTTTACAGAAGATTGTCCTGCAGAAAAGTTAATTACATCTGCAGAAAGTCTTTTTTCTGCAAGTTCGAAACTTAGTTTTGTTCTTGTGCTGTTTTCAAAAAATAAATTTGCAATGGTAATATCTCTTAAAGATGGTACTTTTTTAATAGGTCTATTAATTACCTCTTTAAAATGATCTGCAGTTTTAAAAATAACATCAATATCATTGGGTTTTAAATATTTTATTCCCAATAAATGTTCTACGCTTAATTCTGACACATCAACATATTTAAGTTAGATATTTGTTTTTTATTCTTCATGGTAGCTTGTAAACTTGGTTACTTTAATTCTATAAAAACAGCGTCTTTGCTATGGGTTTCTTTCCAGGTAACCAAAACACGCTCTTCATTTATAGCATCTACTTGTCGGCCTCTATAATTTGGCTGAATTGGTAAATGCCTGCTAAATCTTCTGTCAATTAAAACCAAAAGTTCTATATTTTCGGGTCTTCCGTAAGACTGAATTGCTGTTAAAGCAGCTCTAATACTTCTTCCAGAAAATAAAACATCATCAATAATTACAACTTTTTTACCTTCTATTAAAAAATCCATTTCTGTAGTTTCTGCAGCCAACGGTTTTTCTTTTCGTCTAAAATCGTCTCTGTAAAAAGTAATGTCTAAAAGTCCTAACTCTAAGTTTTTAATATTATAATCTGTTTTTAGCAAATTGGCTAATCTATTTGCCAAATAAGAACCTCTTGGTTGTAAACCAATAAGTACTGTATTAGAAAAATCATTATGGTTTTCAATTAACTGACAAGCTAATCGATGAAGAATAATTTCAATATCTTTTGAGTTAAGTAAGGTTTTTTTGCTCATAAGAAGGCTATCAATTTAAGTTGATAGTTATTGAAAATCAAAATTAATGTAAATTTATGTATGCACAAAATTATTAAGGCTTAAATAAAGTTGGCTTTTTGTTAATTAAATTGTTGAAAAGAAAAACTACACAGCCAATTGTTTTCCTAGAGTTATACTACCTTTATTATCATAATTCAAATCTCTTAGTTATGTCTCTATTAAAATTTGAATCGATGCTCAAAACCAACAATATTTATTTTTTTGATTTGGTAGAGTTTGAAGAAATCATCATACATTATTTAGATTCTGGTAAAGTATCATTAGCAAAAAAAGCAATAAAATTGGGGTTAGAACAACACCCAGAATCTATTGATTTAAAATTGTTGATGGTAGAAATGCACTTAACAGAGCATGAGGTAGATAAAGCAGAAAAACTTTTAAAAAAAGTAGCAATTATTGCACCAGATAATGAAGAAGTTTTTATACAAAAAGCTACAATAAACTCTAAAAGAGGATTGCATAAAGTTGCCATTAAAGATTTAGAAAAAGCTTTAGATTTAACCGAAGATAAAGTAGATGTTTGGTCTTTATTGGGTATGGAGTATTTATACTTAGATGATTTTACAAATGCTAGAAAAAACTTTGCAAACTGTATCGAAGTAGATTACGAAGATTATTCTGCACTTTATAATATTGTGTATTGTTTCGATATGCAAGAAGAGCATGAAGAGGCTGCAACATACTTAAAATCTTACATAGAAATAAACCCTTATTGCGAAGTTGCATGGCATCAATTGGGGAGACAATATTTTGTTTTAAATAATTTTGAAGAAGCTTTAAAAGCTTTTGAATATGCTGTTTTAATTGACGAATCTTTTTTAGGCGGATATCTAGAAAAAGCAAAAACATTAGAACAATTAGGAAATTTTCAAGATGCTATAGATAATTATTTAATTACTTTAGAGTTAGATGATCCTACTGCATATGCATACATTAGAGTAGGTGAGTGCTACCAAAAATTAGAAAATTTAGAAGCTGCAATTTCTTACTATAAAAAGGCTGTACACGAAGATCCATTACTAGATAAAGGTTGGGGTTTATTAGCTAACATTTATTTTGATCTAGAAAATTACCAAAAAGCATCTTATTATTTATCTAAAGCATTAAAAATAGACGAAGACAATGCGGTGTATTGGAGAAGGTATGCAGAAATAAAACTAAAACTTAGCTTTTTTGAAGAAGCCGTTTCTGGCTATAATAATTGTTTACGTTTGGGCGATAATTCCCCAGAAATTTATTTAGGTTTAATTGATGTTTTATCATTTTTAGGTGAATATAATTACGCTTTAAAAGTAATTTTTGAAGCTCAGAAAATACATAAAGACTTTGCAGAAATAGAATACCGATTTGCAGGTTTATTTTTTATTATGAATAAAAATAAATATGCTTTTTCTCATTTGATCAAAGGAATGCAGATTGATTATGATTATCACATCATTTTAAAAGAGCTTTATCCTACGGTTTATGATAATTTAGAAGTTAAAAAGCTTTTAAGTAACTACAAAAAAGCAACGGAATAGTTACAAAAAAGTAAGCGCTGTTTTTTTAAAAACAGCGACTTACCAAGTAAACTAATAAAACCAAGTATTAGTAACCATATTAGAAGTTAGCTTTCTAATTTTTTATTTTTTTGCATAAAACTGTTTGCTGTTTTTCGACAAAATTTCATTTATATTTTTTGGTTGTTCTAATTTAGAAGAGTTTTCTGTAAAAACATTCTTATCGCCTTTTATTGACTTATAAAATTCAGAATTTTTTTCTATTTGAGTATTCGAAATCCAATTAAAAAAGAACATGATTATTGCAATTAATACTTTTACAATCATAGAATCTTTAAAGGAATCTAATAATGTTTTCATAGCTGGTTTTTTAGAATTCTTAAGGTTTATTACAACCTGAAGAAATCATTTTTTGATTGATTGATTTATTTTATTTTCTAGAAATACTACCTCCAGAAGAAGACTTTTTATTTACAATTTTCGGATTACCTTTATAATCAATATCTCCGCCACTAGTTGCTTTCGCTTCAATTTTTTCTGAAGCATAAATATCAATATCTGCACCACTTGTTACTTTGGCAATAACGTTTTTACTTTCTAAGTCGTAAGCATCAATAGAACTTCCGCTTGTAGCGCTACATGCATGATTGGTTGTAATACCAGCAATATTAATGTCTGATCCACTTGTAGATTTTGTAGCTACACTTTCTGCATCAACTTTAATATTTATGTCTGCGCCACTTGTTGCAGAAATAGATATTTCTTTAGTATTTATAACATCTTCGGTATACACATCTGCACCACTTGTAGCTTTTAAATTAGATAGCTCTTTTAGTGTTACATAAACTTTTCTTGATTTCGATTGCCAAATATTTTTATCTGTATAAATTCTTAAAACACCATCATTAACTTCGGTTTTTATAATTTCTTGTAGGTTTTCATCAGCTTCTACAACAACTTCTGTATTGCTACTTTGGCTAATGTATAAATCGATACCGTTGCTTACATGTATACTGTTAAAAGTATCGCTAACGTTTCTTGTCTCTGTAGTAACATTTCTATTACCATTTACTTTATTTAAATAATCGACACCACAAGATGTTAAAATAGTCGATAAAAATAAAATTGTTAAAAGTTGGTTGATTGATTTTTTCATGATGTTGTTTTTAAGTTTATATGGTAAATATCACAGTTAAGACGCTTATTGCCAATATAAAGTTGCCCAGATGTATTTTATTTGTACTGAATTGTAATTAAAATGTGTCTTCAACTTTTTTATCTTCATCATCTTCTTTTTCAATTGTACAATCTGTACATTCTAAAGCGCTGTTTGTCATTTTAAAATAATGATTAGTCATTTCGTCTTCGTCTAAATTACTTTCATTTGTAACATTATATAAAAATGATTTAACCGAATTATCAAAATAGATAGTAGAAGTAGTTGGTAAAAACAGCGTAATTACAATTTCTTCATCTTTAAAAATATTTTTTATGTTCGAAAGAAAGTAAGCATCTAATAAAAGCTCATTATTAGAAAAAGTGAAGTTATATGCTATTTTTTCAGCATTTTTACTCGCTCTAATACTACTTCTGCCATAAGATTCTTTTTGAATAATTACATAAGCTTCGTTTGTATTGCTTTTATTAACATCAATTCTTATGTCATTTGTATAAACCATACGCTTATTATCAACTTCAACTTCGTGTCTTCTAGAAGATCTTCTTAAGTTGTGTTTATAATAGATCTCGTCATTGTTAATCATCTTTACAGTTAACGTGTCTTGTTTCGAAATTGTAAGATTCTTTTTTACCACATTTTTACCATAATTAGCATGTGTTGTGCCAAATTCTATTGCCGTAAAAATGATCATTAACAAAGCAATTATCCATAGACCTAAAAGAGATAAAGAGGTTGCTCTACTAACTTGTTTTACATTACTAGATAACATTCTTAAACCTAAAATTAATAAGGCTAAAAAAGGAATACCAACTAAAACAAATAAAGAAACTGTTAGCAACCATCTTGGTAGCGTTGCGTCATAAAAGAATTCTGGGTAACTAATATAATTTCCATCAATATTTAAGAATTCTAAACTTCCTACAGAAAACCCTCCAATAATTAGAGATAAAATAATGGCGGCACCTAAGAATACAAATAGTACACCTAAAAACTTTCCTATAATTTTAAAAAAGCCAAGTATAATTTTACCAATTGTATCTAAAAAATCTTGTAAACCATTATTTTTTTTTGTCTTTGCTGAAAAAGTTTGACTCATTTTTTCTGAGAACTCATTAGCACCATCTTTAAATTTTTCTGATGCTTGATTCGCAACATTTCTAACATTTTCTGATACGTTAGAAAATTCTTCTCTAATTTTCTTTTCAATGTTATCAATATTTACAGGTTCACCTTCCATCTGTAATTTTTCTGCTGTAGTTTTTGCCTCTGGCAATAGAATCCATAAAATAATGTAAATTAAAATTCCGAATCCTGCTCCAAAGAAAAGTGCCAACAAACCTAAACGAATCCAAATTGCGTCAATATCAAAATAATGCGCAATACCAGATGCAACACCACCTAAAAATTTATCATCGCCATCTCTAAATAATTTTTTCCCAGAAGTATTATTTCTCTTATAAGAATAACTTGCATCAGAATATGCTTCTTCTGCCTCTGCGTAATCTTCGGGTTGCCCCATTATTACAATAATATCTTCGATATCACCTTCGTTAACAACTTGTCTAGCATCAGTAATTTTTTCTGATAAAAGTTCACTTATACGTGCCTCTATATCTGCTATTATTTCATTTTTTCCTTGCGGATCTTCACTTAAAGATTTAGAGATAGACTCTAGATATCTTCTTAGTTTTTGATAGGCAATCTCGTCTATGTGGAAGAAAAATCCGCCTAAATTTATATTTATTGTCTTATTCATCTGAAGTTGGTTTTGTGCTAATTACTTGGTTAACTGCGTTTACTAAATTACTCCATGTTTTGTCTAATTCTTTTAAAAACATGCCTCCGTTTTCTGTTAAAACGTAGTATTTTCTTGGTGGTCCAGAGGTTGATTCTTCCCATCTGTACGATAATAAACCAGCATTTTTTAAGCGAGTTAGTAACGGGTAAATGGTTCCTTCAACCACAATCATTTCTGCACCTTTAAGCGTAGAAAGTATTTCTGATGTATATGCATCTCCATTTTTTAGAATGGATAAAATACAATACTCTAAAACACCTTTTCTCATTTGTGCTTTTGTGTTTTCTATCTTCATATAATGTGGTTTATTTAATAAATTTTATAGTAAAAGGATACTTGTAATTTTCTCCTTCTTTTGCTTTTAAAGAAGCTATTATAACTAATGCAATGCCAATTAAATAAATAATACTTGCTACCGTACCAAAACCAATTATTCCTAAAAAGTTATGAGAATTTAAATCTAAATTGATGCTAAAATTGTCGAAATGATTGAATTCTCTTATAAAAGAACCAAAGGCAAATGGAATAAATGTTATGGTCAACAAAAAAGAATATAAAGTGTAGCTAATATTAAAATTTACTGCCTCTTTACCTTGTTCATCTAAAAAATCACTTCGTTCTTTTAATGTTTGCCACGCTATTAATGGTGTAATTATATGGCCAAAAGGAAATATAAAACCAGCAAAAGCAGATAAGTGAATTAAAAAGGCGTTTGTATTTTGTTTATTATTTTTCATGATTATAGTATATAATACTTTCTTATGCAAATATATATCTTAAAAAAGGTATTATGCAATACATAGTACTATAATTAACATTTTTTTAACATTTTTAAAATGCTAAATATGATTAATAAAAGTGGTACTTTGCCCATCTTAATAAGCAATATGAAGATTACACCTAAAAAAATAAACCTGTTTATGTTACTTAAATTACCATTGGGTTATTTAAGCGGAATGAGAGTTTTATCTATATCTAAAGATGAGGCAGTTGTAAAAATTAAACATAAATGGATGAATCAAAATCCTTTTAAAAGTATGTTTTGGGCAGCACAAGGTATGGCTGCAGAAATGAGTACTGGCGTTTTGGTGATGAAAGCTATCGAAGATTCTGATAGAAAAGTTTCTATGTTAGTTACCAAGCAAGATGCAGCGTTCTATAAAAAGGCAACGGGTAAAATTATATTTACTTGCAATGGTGGTTTAGAAGTTACCAAAGCTATTCAGAAATCTATTAAGACAAATGAAGGGCAAGTTGTGGTTTTGTCTTCCGAAGGCATAAATGAAGACGGTATATTAGTTTCAAAATTTAACTTTGAATGGAGTCTAAAAGTAAAGGCTTAAACTAATTCGGTAGTTTTTTTCTAAGATATAATTTTGGTCTTTCTTCGTTGTAGTCACAATCTTGAAAGATACCACAAGAAACACTAGTTCTAGCTAAAGATTTTGTCTCTTCGTGTTTTTTAGATAAGGCTTCAATTTCTGGAGATAAATATTTCATAATTGATTATAATTTAAAATTATGATGCAAAACTAGATTTTTTTTGAAGCAAATATGTTAAATAAAAGATAATTTTAGATTATTGATACTTTATCGAAATAAATTTTAAGCATAAAAAAAACCGAGTAAAAACTCGGTTTTTTTTAATTTATTCTTTTGCTTTTATTTCGCTTATATATTTATCTAAACGTTTACCGTATGCAGATTTTTTAACATCTATTGATAATGAATTATTAATTGTGTCTAATAATTTAATGTTTGCATCGTACAATTGTGTTAATGCAATATATGGTGCTACTTCTAAGTCTTTATTGTTTAACGCAAAATTTGTTGTGTAAAGATATTTTCTACGAATCATTCTATCAAAGTCAGTTTTAACTTTGGTCATTAAATCTTGATCCTGTGCTTTTGTAGCTTCAAATTCTTTTTTAATAAATTCTAATCGTTGGTTTTTAAACTTGTTATTAACCTTTATAAAATTATTTAGAACTTCTTGATTTTTAGAACCTGTAATCTCTGGGTTGAATCCGAAAATATCAATATTATCATTAATTGTAATAGTTCCTTTATCACCAAAAAATAAAATTTTCTTATCCGTTGTTTTACTATCAAACGCTAAATAGTACATCACAGGCGATTCTACATTGTCTGTTAATTTAAAATTTCCGTCTCCAAAAACATTTACAGAATCTACAGAAACCAATAGTGTATCATTCATTTTCTGAAGATATAAGGTTCCTTTTTTAAGACCTTTTATGTTTCCTTGAACAATCATGTTTCCATCTTTTTTAGACGAACATGCAAAAATTAACATCGATGCTAGTAAAACTGTTACTATTTTCTTCATTGTTTATAAAAATTTAGTCTGCAAATATGCTTTATTTTTTTAAATAGTTGAAGCTAATTCCATTAAAATTGTACACAAAATTGCACCAACTGTACCAATAGCGTATCCAAAAACAGCTAATAATACACCAACAGTTGCTAAAGAAGGATGAAAAGCTTGAGCTACAATGGGTGCAGAAGCGGCACCACCAACATTAGCTTGACTACCAACTGCTAAAAAGAAATAAGGTGCTTTAATTACTTTAGCAACAATTATTAATAAAACAGCATGTATTGTCATCCAAACAAAACCAATTGCAATTAACCCTGGATTTTCAAATGCCTGATTTAAATCCATTTTCATACCAATTGTTGCTACTAAAATGTATATAAAAATACTACCAAGTTTACTTGCACCAGCGCCTTCATAGTTTTTAGCTTTAGTATAAGATAATAAAATGGCTACAATTGTAGAAATACTAATTAACCAGAAAAAACCAGATCCTAAGAAAGAAAACACATTTCGCCAAGTTTGAGATTCTATAGAGGCGACAAACTCAGAAAAAAATTGACTTAAGTATTTTGCTGAAAAATGACCAAAACCAACAGTACCAAATGCTATAGCAAGCATAATCATAAAGTCAGTTAATGTTGGATTTTTCTTTACTTTTTTAGTAAATAAAATTACCTTTTCTTTTAAGTCTTCGATAGCAGAAGTATCTGCTTTTAGCCATTTGTCTATTTTTTCTTTCTTACCAATACCAATTAGTAAAACTGCCATCCAAACATTTGCAATTACAATATCAACAATCACCATTCCGCCATATTTTGCAGGATTGTATTTGTAAATTTCTAGCATTGCAGTTTGGTTTGCACCACCACCAATCCAGCTACCAGCTAATGTAGATAAACCTCTCCAAACAGCATCAAAATCTGCACCACCAACTGTTTCGGGTGAAAATGCAGAAATTAATAATATTGCTAAAGGTCCGCCAATTATTACACCAACAGTACCAGTAAAAAACATGATTAATGCTTTAGAGCCTAAATTAAAGATAGCTTTTAAATCGATACTTAGTGTCATTAAAACCAAAGCAGCAGGTAATAAGAATCTACTAGCAACGTAATAAAGTTGAGAAGAGTTTTTACTAACAGCGCCTGTTGCATCTGTAGTTTGCCATTCCGGAGAAATAATACCAACAGTGGTAAAAATAGCAGGAATAAAATATGCCATAAATAAACCTGGCACTATTTTATAGAATTTTGGCCAGAAGCCAGTTTTTAATCCTTCAGTATAAAAAACAAAGCCTAAAGAAATCATTAGGATACCAAAAACAATGGCATCATTTGTAAAAATTGGTTGCATAATTAAATTGTTTTCTTAGAAAAATCTGTATTTACAATGATACCTAATTGTAATCTTTTAAGTACTTCATTTGGCGTTTTAATTTGAAAATATCCGGCTTTTAATTTTATTGTATTGTTTAATTTATGCATAAAACCAGCACCTGTCCAGTTTTGAGCAAATCTCTTGCCTCTATCAAGGTTTAAGAAAAGTTCATTAAAAGCGTAAACACTCCAAGTTTTCGAAAGAGGATAACTTACATTCAAATCGTATCGTAACCAATTTTGAAATGCATCAACATTAAAATCTTGATGAATAAAGCGTTGCTCTAATCTAAAACGATGTTTTGCAGTAAATTCTCCCCAAAAAGACTTTAAATTTAAATCTTGGTAGTAACGATATTCGTATAAGTAATTTGATGGTGATTCGTAATTTCTATCTGCTGTAGCGTAACTTAGACCAAGTGTAACATTTACCTTTGGATTAAATGTATAATTTAAACCTAACCTATATATTTCTTGTTGAAAGTTTTCTGTAAGCTCATAATATCTAAAATGAGCCATCGTTTTTAAACCAAATTTATCAGATAATTTATGTGAACCGTTATACATAAACCAAGTACCTAATTTATCTTCTGCGGTAGATTGAGCCTTTGCTTTATTAATTATAAAGCAAAGGCAAATGAATAATAATAGTTTACGCATATTAATTTATAGAGTAAATTTTAGTGTCTTTAAATAAAGAAATTTTAATAGACTCTGTTTCTTTTTTGTAGTCTAACCAATCTTTATTAAAGAATGCGTTTGTTTCTGTAAGAGCTTTTTTAAATTCTTCTTTAAATTGATTCATTAAAACAGTCTCTGTTGATGTTTGTTCTCCAAAACGAGAACGGATGTATCTACTTGCTTGTCCAAAACGTTGATTAACTGTAATTTCTGGATTTCTAGTAATACCTTGTCTTTTGTCTATAGAACCTAAATATTTAGCAAGTAAACCATCTATCTTTTTAATAACATTTTTAGAAGACTTAATTTGATCTTTATATTTTTTCTTGTCTTCTTTTGTTAACTGAGATTTAATTGTAGTTGCAGTATTTTTGCTTTCAACTAGTTGTTTTACAACATTTGTAATTTTCTCTTGATACTTCTCTAGCTCTTTACTTGCATTGTATTTTTGATTAATTGCTTTGTCAGAAATTTTTAATCTAGGATCAAATTCTACTTTGATGTTTTGTTCTTCTATGACATCTCCAAATGTCATTTTTAAACGATATGTACCTGGTTTAACTGTAACACCACCAGGTTCTCTACTAGATTTTCTAATTCTTCTAGAAGCCCTAGCAACACCTTTTTCTCTTAAATACCATGTAGTTTTATGTACACCGTTTTCTTTAGGAGCTTTAAATTTTAAAGTTCTAATTTGTCTATTACCATCAAAAATTTCTAATTTAATAGAATCGAATTTTACTTTATTTTCTTTTGATGATTTATTTTTAGTTCTAGGAACATTAACATAATAAGAAATTAATGCACCACTTCTTCTGTTTTCTCCTTGATAAAGTCCGTCTGCACCAAATCTACTACCTGTAGGTTGTTGTCTTGCTGCTTGATAGGCAACAGGAGGTTCAAATAAATGTAGTTTTTTAGAAGTTGCGTTTTTAGCAGCTAAAGCTCTTAATGGTTTAATATCATCTAATACCCATGCAGCTCTACCAAAAGTACCAATAACTAAATCGTCTTCTCTCGGATGAATTATTAAATCTTTAACAGGAACAGTTGGGAAACCGTTTGTCCATTTTGTCCATTTTTTACCAGCATCTACAGAAATGTATAAACCATCATCTGTACCTAGAAATAATAAATTTTCATTTTTTGGATCTTCAATTATAGATAATGTATAACTCTGTACATCATTTTCATCTACAATTCTTTCCCACGTTTTACCGTAGTTTTTAGTTCTATAAGCATACGGAGTGTAATTAAAACGTCTATAATCATTTGCGATTAAAAGAGCTTCGCCTTTATTTTTGTTTGAAGCTTTAATTTGAGTAATCCAGCTATTTTCTGGTAAACCTTTTAAGTTTTTAGCTACGTTTGTCCAAGAGTTTCCTCCGTTCATTGTAATATGAACTTGACCATCATCTGTTGCTGCCCAAATTACATCTTTTTGTAATAAAGAAGGTTCTATAACAAGCACCGTACAGTGATTTTCTGCACCGGTTGCATCCATAGTTAAACCACCGCTTTCAGATTGTCTTAATTTTTCTGGATCATTTGTAGATAAATCCGGAGAAATAACCGTCCATGTTAATCCCTTATCAGTAGATTTATGTACAAATTGACTACCAAAATAAAGTGTAGAATTATCGAATGGATCTATGTTTATTGCAGAATTCCAATTAAAACGCAATTCTACATTAGGATTTTTGTGTGTTGGTTTTACAGAATAATTATTACCTGTTAAGTAATCAAATCTAGATACAGAACCTTGTTGACTCATTGTCCAACCATATCTAGAATCGTCTTTGTCTGGTACAACATCAAAACCATCACCAAAACTAATTTCTTGCCAATAAGAATTTCTAATTCCTTGAGATTTCCAAACATAGGCAGGACCTCTCCAAGAACCGTTATCTTGCATACCACCGTAAACATTATAAGGAAATTCGTTATCAACATTTATATGATAAAACTGTGCTACAGGTATGTTACCTATAAAACGCCAAGATTTACCACCATCTTTGGTAATATTTAAACCTCCGTCATTTCCATCAATCATAAATTTACCATTATTTGGATGGATGTACCAAGCATGATGATCTGGATGCACACCATTATCTACGCCATAAGCAGGCATTAATTCTTTAAAGCTTTTACCGCCATCTTGAGAAACGTTCACATACGTAAAAACTGTATATAATCTGTTTTCATTTTGAGGGTCTACGTAAATTTCTGAATAATAGAACGGACGATTCCCGATACCAGGTTTATCGTTTATTTTTTTCCATTTAAAACCACCATCTTCACTTTTGTAAAGTGCATTTTTTTTAGATTCTACCAAGGCATACACAATGTCTGGATTACTTGGTGCAATAGCAACACCAATTCTACCTAATTCGCCTTTAGGAAAACCTTCTTTTTCTGTGATTTTTTTCCAATTATCACCTCCATCATAAGTAATATATAATCCAGAGCCTTCTCCCCCAGATTTAAAAAACCAAGGATCACGCTTGTGTTCCCACATTGCAGCGATTATTTTATTAGGATTGTTTGGATCCATTATTAAATCTGCAGCACCAGATTTTTCATTTGTAAATAAAATTTGTTTCCAAGTTTTACCACCGTCAGTTGTTTTATAAACACCACGTTCTTTATGTTCTCCCCAAGGAGAACCAATTGCAGCAGCGTAAACAACATCCGGATTTGTAGGATCTATAACAACTCTATGAATATGTCTTGTTTTTTCTAAACCCATAGATTTCCATGTTTTTCCGGCATCCAAAGTTTTATAAATACCAAAACCACCATTTAAACTGTTTCTTGGGTTACCTTCACCAGTACCTGCCCAAACAACACTTGGGTTAGATTGTTGTATTGCAACAGCACCAATAGAGGCTGTAAGTTCTTTCTCGAAAATAGGTTCCCATTTAACGCCACCAGATGTAGATTTCCAGATACCGCCAGAAGCAGTACCAGCATAAATAATTTCTGGGTTAGCAGTAACAACATCTATAGAAGTTACTCTACCAGACATACCGCCCGGACCAATATTTCTAGGTTTCATGTTTTTTACTAAATCCATAGAAAACTCTTGTGAAAAGAGTAGGGAAGTAGCGCACAAAAAGACAAGTGTAAATAGTTTTTTCATTAGTTTGAGTTTGTTGAATTTGAATAATAGCGAACAAGATACAAAATAGAAAACGCTCAATAAAAATTGAGCGTTTTTTTAACATAAATTAGCATTTTAAGAACCTTATAAATAGATTTAGTCTTCTTTCTTTTTAGGTTCTCTGTTGTTTTCTTTTAAGGCTTGCATTAACATCCATTCTATTTGACCATTTGTAGAACGAAACTCATCTGCAGCCCATTTTTCTATAGCTTTTAGCATATCTTCATTAACTCGCAACGCGAAAGCTTTCTTTTTTGCCATATTATTTGTTTACAAATTGAACAACAGTTTCAATTAATTCTTTTGATATAGGGAAATCACTAGAATAATAAGATTTTAAATTATCTTCTTCTTTTTCTATAGTTTTTAAAACATGATTCATGTTTTTGATAAAAACTAATTTTGCATTTGTATTCGCTTCTTTAAGCTTTTTTGCATCTTCAATTGTAACTTGCGTATCTTTTTCTCCTTGAATAATTAAAGTAGGAATTGTCAGTTTCTTAATTTCTTCTAAAGGATCAATTTGCAACCAAGAATATAAAAAAGGTTGATTTCTTTTTGAAAAAATAGTTACTAAAAACGGATTTATCTTTTCTATTTTTCCTCTAATTCTAAGTGTATCGAATTGTTTTTTTACAATAACACCTAGCATAGGATTATTCTTTTTTATTTGCTGAGTCATTATTTTATCTATTGTTTCTCCTGCGCCAGCAATAGAAATATATTTATCGATATTTTTTGATGCTAAAATTGCAATTAAAGAACCTTGACTATGACCTGCTAAAATAATTTTAGAAAATTGTTTTTCTTTTTTTAAAAGAGAAATTACTGTTTCCACATCAATCACAAAATCTCTAATTTTTGTGTCTTTTAAATATGGATAGTTTTTTTTATTAGCGGTTCTTTTGTCATAACTAAAAAAAGCAATATTCTTTTTATTTACAGAGTCTCTAAATTCTTTAATGTAATTTGCTTTTACTGGTGTACCCGCTTGATTACCATTTCTGTCTACATTACCAGAACCATGCACCCAAATTATTAACGGAGATTTTTCTTTTGTAAACGTTAACGTTCCGGGTAACTCTATTTCTCCGTTTTTAATTACAATTTCTTCGGATTTTATTTGTGCAAAAGCAGTTGTAATTCCGAATAAAATAATAACTATGGATGTAATAATTTTGATCATTCTAAATTTATTTCATAGGTTTTTAAAACCTGAATTACACTTTCTTTTTGTTGAGTTCCTATAAGAAGCTTTTTACCATTTTTAAGCTCTAATTGAATACCAATATCGCCAGAAACATTTATACATTTTCCTTTTTCTTTATTCCAAAATGAACCACCTTTAAGACCCCAACCACCATATTCTCCTATAGGATCATAAGTTCTAACATATGCTTTATTTATTTCTGTCCATTTTATCAATTTTAATTTTAAATGAAACGGAAAAAATTGATAATAAATGCCTTTTTCATCTATTCTGGTTTTAAGTTTAAAAAGAAAAATTAGTAAGGCAGAACCTATTATAGCTAAAATGCTTATAATAAGTTCGTTTGTACTAATAGAAGAGTTGGCTTTATTATAATCTTGTAGTATAAGAGTAATAGGTACAATTAAACTAACAGACATTAATAAAATTAACCAAGTTTGCGTAAAGCGCTGCTCTTCTTTAAAAACTTTCATATTAACGGTTTTTATCTCTTTCGAAAACAATTTTAAGGCTTGGTAAAATTTGGCAAACTTCCCAACCTTCCCTTGCATGTTGATTTAAAAGTTCTTCATATCGTTCGTAAAATTTTCTAAATCCTGTTTTAGGTTGTACTATTTTGTATTCCTTCATTTTTTTACTTTTTTATTTTTATTAGCATCATAAATAATTCCGAATGCAATTCCTAAACTTACACCAATTGCAATGTTATTCATAACAACGCCTATAGCTGTTCCTATTGCAATGCCAATTGCAAGACCTGTTCCTTTTTTATGCTCCATATATTAATGACTTAATGTACCAGCGTTCACAACCGGAGAAGCTTCTTTATCTCCACAAAGTATAACTAGAAGATTACTTACCATTGCGGCTTTACGTTCTTCGTCTAGCTCTACAATTTCTTTTTTATTTAACTCTTCTAATGCCATTTCAACCATTTCTACAGCACCTTGCACAATTTTGTGTCTAGCAGCAACAATAGCTGTTGCTTGTTGTCTTTTTAACATTGCCGATGCAATTTCTTGTGCATAAGCTAAATAACCTATTCTTGCTTCTAAAACCTCAATACCGGCAATAGATAAACGTTCGTCTATTTCTTTCTCAAGTGCTTCCGAAACTTCATTAACGCTAGAGCGTAAAGTAATGTCTTCATCATGGCCTTCATCAGCAAAATTATCATAAGGATACATGCTTGCCAGTTTTCTAACAGCTGCATCTGTTTGTACTCTTACAAAATTTTCGTAGTTATCAACATCAAAAGCTGCTTTATATGTATTTGTAACACGCCAAACTAAAATGGTAGAAATCATTATTGGGTTTCCTAATTTATCGTTTACTTTTAATCTTTCAGAATCGAAATTACTAGCTCTTAAAGAGATTGTTTTTTTTCTAAAAAAAGGATTTGCCCAATACAAACCATTTGCTTTTATAGTTCCAACATATTTTCCGAAAAGCAAAATTACTTTAGATGTGTTTGGGTTTACTAGAATAAAACCAAAGAAACCAATAAAACTTAAAAAGGTAATAATTAAATAGATTGGTGTTTTATGATAAAAAGCCATTACAATACTACCTATAAATAGCGTAAAAACTATAAAAAGCATTAAATAGCCATTGGCAAGTTTTATTATTTTTTCTGATTTCATGATGTTTGTTTTAGATTGATATTAAATTGATATCACTAATATATCAATTATTTTGTAGTTACCAAAATTAATTTGAATTATATTTTTTATAACTTCGCAAAAAATATATAAAATTTTAAAAATGAAACTTAAATTATTTTTATTGATTTCTTTCTTCTTTATGTCTAAACCAGCAGCAGAAGACACTCTGTTTTGGGGGCAAAATGGTCATAGAGCAACAGGTAAAATTGCAGAAGGCCATCTTACTAAAAGAGCAAAAAGAAAAATAGATAAATTATTACAAGGGCAAAGTTTAGCTTTTGTATCTACTTATGCAGATGAAATTAAAGCAGATAGAGCTTTTCGTAAATATTCTTCTTGGCATTATGTAAATATGGGGCTTAATGAAAGTTATGCTGATGCTGCAAAAAATCCTAACGGAGATATTGTAACCGGAATTAATAAATGTATATCAGTTTTAAAAGATGATAATAGTTTAGATGCAGACAAAGCTTTTCATTTAAAAATGCTTGTGCATTTTATAGGAGACTTACACCAACCAATGCATATTGGGCAAAGAGAAGATAAAGGTGGTAACACCATACAAGTGCAGTGGTTTGGTAAAGGAACAAACTTACATTCGGTTTGGGATACTAAAATGATAGAAAACTGGAATATGAGTTATTTAGAATTGGCAGATAATGCAAGAGATTTATCTAAAAAACAAATTGCAGCAATAAAAGAAGGTACAATTGTAGATTGGGTTAATGAAGTACATCAATTAACTAAAAAAGTTTACGGTTCTGTAAAAAAAGGAGAGAACTTACGTTACAGATATTCTTACGATCATTTTAGTATTGTAAGAGATCAATTACAAATAGGAGGAATACGATTAGCTAAAATTTTAAATGATATTTTTAGTTAATTTTATTGCTAACAAATATTAAGCCTCATTTAAATTAATGAGGCTTTTTTTATGTTAAGAATTTAATAAATGATAAAAAATAATTCTAAAAAAGCGTATTTTTATAAAATGAAAACAAAATTATTAATTGGTTGTTTGCTTTTGGCTTTTATTGTTTCGTGTAAAAAAGAGACAGCGAATTCCGAAGTTAAAAAAACAGAAGAAATTTCTAACATTTCTATAAAGTCTTATTCTTATGATGAGTTAAAACCTTTACTAGAAAAGAAAGACGATAAAATTTATGTTGTAAATTTTTGGGCTACTTGGTGTGCACCGTGTGTAAAAGAATTGCCTTATTTCGAAAAAATTAATAAGGAATATGCTTCTAAAAATGTAGAGGTTTTATTGGTGAGTTTAGATTTTCCGAGGCAAGTAGAAAAAAAATTAATTCCTTTTATTAAGAAAAGAAATTTACAATCTAAAGTAGTTTTATTAGATGATGTAAACGAAGATGTATGGATTAAAGATATAGATTCTACATGGTCTGGTGCAATACCAATTACCATCATTTATAATAAAGACAAAAGAAAGTTTTACGAGCAATCTTTTACCTACGAGTCTTTAGAAAGCGAATTAAATAAATTTATAAACTAGATAATTATGAAAATTTTAAAAACAACTTTAGTATTAGTAATGGTTGCTTTTTTATCAGCTTTTACTTTAAAAGTAGATAAAGAAAGTTATAAAATAGGAGATAAGATTGAAGACTTCACTTTAAAAAATATAGATAATAAAATGGTCTCGTTATCAGATTATAAAAACGCCAAGGGTTTTGTAATCATTTTTACCTGTAATACTTGTCCGTATTCGGTAGCAAATGAAGATCGAATTATTGCTTTGGATAAAAAGTATAAAGAAAAAGGATTTCCGGTAATTGCAATAAATCCTAATGATCCTGTTGCTGTGCCAGATGATAGTTTTGCTAAAATGAAAGATAGAGCTAACGAAAAAGGATTTACTTTTCCTTATTTATTGGATGTCGGTCAGAAAGTATATCCAAAATTCGGAGCAACAAAAACACCACATGTATACATTGTTACTAAAAATGATATGAAGGTAAAATATATTGGTGCAATAGATAATAGTTCTAGAAATCCAGATAAGGTTACAGAAAAATATGTAGAAAATGCGCTGGATGCTTTATTAAAAGGTGCTGAGATTCAAAAGAAAGAAACAAGAGCGATTGGTTGTACAATCAAAGTTCAATAAATAAAATAAAAAATCCCAAACAATTTAGTTTGGGATTTTTTATTATTCTTCGATGCTAACATGAAATAAAGCATCTCCTTTATTTACAATTGGTGTTTTGTTAGTACAAAAAACGTGACCATTAAATGGTGCATATACTTTCTTTTTAAATTCGCCAAAAGGATCTTGTATAACTCCTAAAACGTCTTTTTTCTTTACATAGCTACCGTTAGCAACTCTAACTTTAAACATTCCAGAATGCGAAGCTCTAAGCCATTTTGCTTTTTTAACATAAATAGGAGTTTCTCTAACTGTTATTTCTCCTTCAATTAAGCCTAGATGAATTAAAACATTTTTTGTTCCATTTACACCTTCGTTAATGATTGTAGGGTTTAATTCTTTTGATTTTCCACCTTCAAACAACAAAACAGTTTTTCCCATTTTATGAAGAGTTTCTCTAAGCGATTTAATTATGTTGTTAGAATAAACTATAATTGGCGGATTAAAAACTTTAGCAAGTTCTAAACCTTTATCATCATCTTTATTACATCTTATTTGTGCAATATTATCTCTTTCTCCGCCGCCAGTATGAAAATCGATTACATAATCTATAAACGGAGCAATTTCTTTTGTAAACTGATATGCAAATTGACTTGCTAAAGAACCATTTGCTGTTCCTGGAAACATTCTGTTTAAATCTCTACCATCAGGAAACTCTCTGGTTTGAATTAAGTAACCAAAAATATTAAAAACAGGAATACAGATTATGGTTCCGTTTTTAGGTTTATTAATTCCTAAACTAATAATTTCTCTAATAATTCCTACACCGTTTGTTTCGTCGCCATGAATTCCGGCTAACAGTAAAACTACCGGTCCCGGGTTATGAGACCTTTCAATAATAACAGGAACCTTTACTGTAGTACGTGTATGTAATTTTGCAACTTCTAAATCTAGAACTGTGCGTTTTCCTTTAGGAATTTCTTTTCCTAATAGTACAAAAGGTTTATTCGACATGTATTTCTAAATAACGTATAATTTCTTTGGCAATATTTTTACCAGTAGCAATTTCTATTCCTTCTAATCCCGGAGAAGAGTTTACTTCTAAAACTAAAGGTCCTTTAGAAGATTGTAACATATCTACACCAGCAACTCCTAAACCTAAAGCTTTGGTTGCTTTTAGTGCAGTTTTTTCTTCTTCGTCTGTCAATTCTATAACAGTTGCGTTACCACCTCTGTGTAAATTAGATCTAAATTCACCTTCTTTTCCTTGACGTTTCATAGCGCCAATAACTTTACCATCTACAACAAAAGCTCTAATATCTGCGCCGCCAGCTTCTTTAATAAATTGTTGTGCAATAACTCTTGCGCCCAAACCATTAAAAGCTTCTAATACAGATGTAGCAGCATTTTTTGTTTCCGCTAAAACAACACCTAAACCTTGTGTACCTTCTAACAATTTTAAAACCAATGGCGCACCACCAACAGATTCTACCACGTGTTCTACATCTTTTGTGTAATTTGTAAAAACAGTTTTTGGTAAACCAACACCAGCTCTAGCTAAAATTTGTAAACTGCTTAATTTATCTCTAGATCTAGTAAGTGCTTGAGAAGAAACAGATGTAAATACCTTCATCATTTCAAATTGACGAATTACTGCTGTACCATAAAATGTAACCGATGCACCAATTCTAGGAATAATGGCATCAATGTTAGTTATGTATTCTCCTTTATAATGAATTTTAGGAGATTTCTTTTCTATCTCGATATTGCATTTTAAATGATCTACCACCTGAACTTCATGACCTCTTTTTTCTGCTGATTCAACCAATCTTCTAGTAGAGTATAATTTCGGATTTCTAGATAAAATTACAATTTTCATTTATTTATATTTTTTAATTTGTGTGATAAGTCTTTTTTTATGGTGTCTATCACAAACTTTTTATTTAAAAATTTTCTTCCAAGTAATATAGGAAATTTCATGTCTTTTCTTTCACTTAAAGTCAAATAAATAGGAAATTTCTTCTGAAACATAATTATTTCTGTATGTATCATAAATCTAGTTTCAGAAATTCCATTAGAACTCTTAACAATTTTAGAAGCATAGTTTTTAAAAGTAAACTCTTTATTATTGTAAAGATCGTGTTCTGGATCTAATAATTTAAACCGAATATAAGTTGAATCATCAACAGTTATTTCTTTAATATTAGAACAGTGTATAGAAGAGGTATAAGCACCAGAATCTATTTTAACATCTATATCTGTTAAAGATAATTCTGGAAAATCAGCTTTGTCAATTCTTCCAATTGTAATTTTCATCCGATTGTTTTAAGTACTGTAAAATTAACAATACTAATTCATTTTAAACAAGAAAATTATTACAATTTTGCAATTGCAGCTTCTGCACATCTTTCACCGTCCATGGCAGCAGAAATTATTCCACCGGCATAACCACCACCTTCACCACAAGGAAATAATCCTTCTATTTCTGTATGTTCTAAATTTTCTTTTCTAGGAATATTTACAGGAGATGAGGTTCTAGATTCTACACCAATAATATTTGCTTCATTGGTATGATAACCATGCATTTTTTGTCCGAAAGCAGCAAAACCTTTTCGTAATCTACTTCCAATAATTTTAGGTAATAAAGAGTGTAAAGGTGCAGATTTTAAACCTGGTTGATAACTACAATCATTTAAATCTGTAGATAATTTTCCATCTATAAAATCTCCTAATCTTTGTGCAGGTGCAGTTTGACTTCTTCCGCCAGCGTAAAAAGCAATTTTTTCTAAATCTTTCTGAAATTCTAAACCTTTTAAAGCACCAAATTTCTCATATTTTTTAAAATCTCTATCAATATCTAATTCTACAACAATACCAGAATTAGCAAATTTGTTATTTCTTTTACTTGGCGACATTCCGTTGACAACAACTTCTCCGTTTGCAGTTGCTGCAGGAACTATAAATCCGCCAGGGCACATGCAAAAAGAATATACTCCGCGATTATTAACTTGGTGAACTAAACTGTAGGCAGCTGCAGGTAAAAGCTCGTCTCTTTCACCAGAACAGTGGTATTGAATCTGATCTATAATTTCTTGCGGATGTTCTACACGAACTCCCATTGCAAAAGACTTTGCTTTTAAAGCAATTTCTTTTTTATGTAATAATTCGTAAACATCTCTAGCAGAATGACCAGTTGCTAATATTACAGAATTTACAGACATTTCTTGTCCGTTTTGTAATTGAATCGCTTGTAACTTATTGTTCTTTACAATAAAATCTGTTACTCTAGTTTCAAAATGAACTTCGCCACCAAATTTTAAAATGTTCTCGCGAATATTTTGAATTATTTTAGGTAATTTATTGGTTCCAATATGCGGATGTGCATCAATTAAAATTTGTTCTGTAGCGCCATGAAATACTAAGTTTTCGAAAATCCTTCTAACATCGCCACGTTTTAAACTTCTTGTGTATAATTTTCCATCAGAATATGTACCAGCGCCACCTTCACCAAAACAATAATTAGAATCTTCGTTTACAAAATGATCTTGGTTAATTGCTTTTAAATCGCGTCTTCTTTTTTGTACATCTTTACCTCTTTCTAAAACAATTGGTTTGTAACCTAACTCGATGCATCTTAAAGCAGCATACATACCAGCAGGTCCAAAACCTACAATATGTACTTCTTTTGCGTTAGAAACATCTTTGTATTTAAAAATATAATCAGATTTTTCTGGAACCGGTTCATTTAAATATACAGCAACTTTATAATTAAAAATTATATCTTTTTTACGTGCGTCTATCGATTTACGCAAAACTTTTACCGCATTAATTTCTTTTTTATCAACTTCTAACTTTTTAGAAGCTTTGTATAAAAGTATATTTTCTTTGCGTTCTTCTATTAAATTTACACGAAGCTGAATTTCTTTAACCATTTTGCAAAAGTAATTAAATTAGGTGTGATTATACTGATGAAAATAACACAGTTTTTAAAACCGATATTAGAAGTTTAATTAAATAACTAATTAGTTAAAGTTGCATTTAATCATTCTATCGTTACCAAAGTAATCTTTTTTTAGAATGATGTTTGTAAAGCCTTTTTCTTTTAGCATTAAAACAGTTTCTTTGCCTAAATATTGATTGATTTCAAAAAATAAAATTCCGTTTTTTAACAAATGATTTATAGCTAAATCTGCGATTTTCTTATAAAATAATAACGGATTATCATCTTCTACAAAAAGTGCAAGATGTGGTTCGTTGTTTAAAACATTTTGTTTTATTTCTGCTTTTTCTAGCTCTCGAACATATGGCGGATTAGAAACAATAATATCAAATCTTTGTGGCAAGCTATTAGTTTCTAAAATATTCTGTTCTATAAAACTGATTTCTACATTGTTTAGAACTGCATTTTTTTTAGCCACTTTTAAGGCTTTATTAGAAACATCAATGGCAAAAATATTTGAGTTTTTTTGCTCCTTAGCCAAAGATATAGGAATACAACCAGAACCAGTACCAATGTCTATTATTGATACTTCTTCGTTTGATGTTTCTTCTGTTTTGTTTATTTCTTCTAAAATCCAACTAACTAATTCTTCTGTTTCTGGTCTCGGAATTAATGTGTTTTTATCAACTAAAAAAGGATATCCATAAAACTCTGTATTTCCAATAATGTATTGAATAGGTTCTTGTTTTTGAAGTCTTGTGATAATGTTTTTTAATTCGATTTCAATAGAATCTTCAATTAAATAATTTGGGTTAAGTACAGTATCAATCCTTTTTAAATTTAGTTTTTCTTCTATCAAAATGAAAAAAAACGAGTCAATTTCTGTTTGTGGATATGTTTTAGAAAGAGCTTCTGTAAATAAATTTTTAAATTCTTTTAATGTCATAAGATAATTATAATAAAGGACTAAAAAACCTGCACAAACGCTCTAAAGTTTTCTGTTTGTTAGATCTATTTAAAAACTCTTCTAAGTTAATTTTGGTAGCTTTACTTTTTCTTTTGTCAAACTCTTCTCTAATTTCAGAAGTGGCTTTTTTATCAAAAATAATGGCATTTAATTCGTAGTTGTGTTCAAAACTTCTACAATCAAAATTTGTCGAACCTATCGATGCAATTTCATCATCAATAAAAATTACTTTAGAATGAGCAAAATCGTCTCTAACATAAATTTCTACACCTGCTTTTAATAGGTCTTCAAAATATGAATACATACTGTAAGTTGCTACTCTAGAATCTCCTTTTTTTGGCAAAACAAGCATTACTTTAATACCGCTTAAAGCCGCAATTTTAAAAGCTTCTAAAATAGAAAAAGTAGGTATAAAATAAGGATTCATCACACAAATACTTTCTTCTGCTAAGTTTATAAAACTAAGGTATTGTTGCATTACAACAGATTGATCATAATCTGGCCCACTAGAAACAATATGAATTTTAGAGTTTGCGTTGGTTTTGTGTTTCTTGGTATATTTTTCGTTTTTACTTAAATCTTTTTCTGTTGCATAATAGTAATCTCTTAAAAAAGTTTTGTGTAAATTGTTTACTGCATCACCTTCTAATTTTATGTGTGCATCTTGCCAAATACCTAAAAAATCGTCATCATTAATATACTCATCAGTAATATTAACACCACCGGTAAATCCTATTTTATTATCAATTACACAGATTTTTCTATGATTTCTAAAATTTAAAGTGAAAATAAAATTACCATATCTTAAAGGCATTTCCGGATGAATTTCTACGCCAATATCTTTCAGCTCTTTTTTAATTTTACTTTTTAAATCGAAACTTCCAATAGCGTCGTATAAAATTTTTACTTCAACGTTTTCTTTTCTCTTTTCTTTTAAAAGTTCTATTAATTCTGATAAAATCTTACCTTCTTCAATAATATAGTATTGCAGGTGAATAAATTCTTTGGCGTTTTTAATCGCTTCGAAAATAGATTCGAACGTTTCTTTACCGTTTTTTAAAATGGTTAAATTGTTATTAACATCTAAAGGAATCCCAGTATTGTTATAAATTAAATTAGATATTTTCTTTGATTTATTATCCTTAAGTTCTTCTGTGTTTTTATTCTCTTTATTGTCAAAAGTACTTTTAATGTAGTTTTTTCTTTTTTTAGTTTCTTTTAGTTCAAAAAATTTGATTTTTCTTCTATTAATACCAAATAATAAAAACGCAAAAACGCCTAAAAAAGGAAAGAAAAAACAAATAAGAATCCAGCTTAAAGACTTTGAAGGTTTTACGCCAAAATATAAGATATTGTAAAAAGCCCAACTAAAAAGTAGAATATGAACGCCAGAAAGTATGTAGTAAATCAAAATTAGTTAATTTTTTTAAGCATCCAAACATTACAAGAATAATGGCCGGTGTTACCCATTGGTTTGTCTAAATTTACAAAACCATTTTTTGCGTACAGTTTTCTGGCAGCTTCCATGTATGGCATCGTTTCTAAATAACAATTATCAAAACCAAATTCTTTTGCTTTTTCTAAGCATTTGGTAATTAATTTGGTTCCAATTCCTTTACCTCTAACAATTGGTAAGAAGTACATTTTTTGCAGTTCGCAAATGTTATCGTCACAATTATCTAGTTTAGCAATTCCAGCGCCACCAACTACAATATTGTTATGTTCTACCACAAAGTATGCAACTTTTTCTTTTTGATAATTTTCGAACATGCTATCAGTAGCTTTATCTTCGTAAGCAGTTCCAATTTTTGGCGCGCCCATTTCTAGAATTACACTTCTAATTACTTCAGAAAGTTGTTTATTGTCTTTAGGTTGAATTTCTCTTATTATAAAATCTGCACTTGTCATTTAATACTGTATTTTTGCAAGAGCAAGTTACCTAAAAAAATAATCTTATTTGATGAAAAACATACTATATTTTTCGCTACTATTTTTGTTGATATTTGGCTGTTCTGTTCAAAAAGAACCCGTTTTTGTTAAGGTTGATAATGTAAAAGTAGTCAGTTTTGCTGCAGATACCATAAAGTTAAAAGCAATTGCTTTTTTTGAAAACCCAAATGAGGTTGGTGGAAAAATTTCTACTGATGATTTGGCTGTTTTTGTAAACGATACAGAAGTTGCTCAAATATTTTCTGAAGATTTTAAAGTGCCTGCAAGAGATAATTTTTCGATACCATTAATTGCACATATTCCTACCAAAAACTTTTTAAATTCTAATAAAAACGGAATGTTAGAGGGTTTGATTAATTCGTTTATATCAAAAAAAATAAGTGTAAGAATTAAAGGAAATTTAGAATATGTAGTTTTCGGTTTCAAAAGAGATTTTTTGGTTGACAAAACAGAAGAAATTAAAATTAAATTTTAGGTTATTAACAAAGAAATTTACATAAAGCGTTGCTTACAAATTGCAGAAAACGGAGTGGGAACAACAAGACCAAATCCTTCTGTAGGTGCAGTAATTGTTTACAATAATAAAATTATTGCAGAAGGTTTTACTTCTCCGTTTGGCGGTAATCATGCAGAAGTAAATGCAATTAATGCGGTAAAAGATAAATCGGTTTTAAAAGATGCTACAATCTATGTAACATTAGAACCTTGTAGTCATTTTGGTAAAACACCACCGTGCGCAGATTTAATAGTAAAACATCAATTTAAACAAGTTGTTATTGGTTGTTTAGATTCTAATACGTTGGTTGCAGGTAAAGGTGTTAAGCGTTTAAAAGATGCAAATATTAATGTGGTTGTTCGTGTTTTAGAAAATGAGTGTAGAGCGCAACACAAACGATTTTTAAGTGTTCAAGAAAATTTAAGACCATATATAATTTTAAAATGGGCAGAAACCAAAGATGGTTTTATTGCGCCAGAAACTAAAAAAGAAAAAAAGCCTGTTTTTATTTCTAACTCGTATTCACAACAATTAGTACATAAATTAAGAAGCAAAGAACACGCAATTTTAGTTGGTACAAACACAGCTTTGGTAGATAATCCGAAGTTAAATTTAAGAACTTGGTCTGGTTTAAACCCTGTAAGAGTAGTTTTAGACAGAACTCTTAAAATAGAGCAAAGTGCTAATCTTTTTGATAAAACTATCAAAACAATTGTCTTAACAGAAAAAAATACAGAAAAACTTAATTCTGAAAATTTAGTATTCGAAAAAATTAATTTCGACGATAATTTAGCAGCTACTATTATTAATGTATTGGCTAAGCATAAAATACAATCTTTAATAGTAGAAGGTGGTACGCAAACCTTACAAACATTTATTAACCAAAATTTATGGGATGAAGCGTTAGTTTTTGTTGGTAATTCTTCTTTTAAAAAGGGTGTTGTTGCACCAAAGATTGCTAAAAATTACAAAGAGCATTTTATTAAAGATGATGTTTTAAAAATTTATAAAAATGATTAAAAATATAATTTTCGACTTTGGTGACATTTTTATCAACCTTGATAAAGAAGGAACTTATAAAGCGATGGCAAAACTAGGTGTTACAGAAATTTCTAACGAAATGGTAGAAATTTATCATCAGTATGAAAAAGGTTTCATTTCTTCGGATGAATTTATAGACTTTTACAAGCAGAAGTTTCCTGCTATTGATAGAAAAGATTTGGTGGATGCGTGGAATGCAGTTCTACTAGATTTTCCTGAAAGAAGACTAAAGTTTTTAAAAGAATTGAGTAATTCTAAAAAATACAACCTTTTCTTATTAAGTAATACCAATGATTTGCATATTTCTTGGATTCAAGAAAACTGGGGAATGGATTTGTACTCAGAATTTAAAAATTGCTTTTCTAAATTTTATTTGTCTCATGAAATTAATTTTAGAAAACCAGATTTAGATATTTATCAATTTGTGCTTACAGAAAACAATTTGGTCGCTAAAGAAACGCTATTTGTAGATGATTTAAAAGTAAATACAGATGCCGCTAAAACTTTGGGTATTAATGTTTGGAATTTAATTCCGGGAGAAGAAGATGTAGTAGAATTGTTCACTAAAAAACATATTTAATTTGATTTTTTTACTGTTAAGTATCCTGTTTTCTACAGGATTGTTTGTGATTTTTAAATATTTTGGTATTTATAAAGTAGATGTTTTAAAAGCCATATTTGTAAATTATATTGTTGCATTTTCAATGGGTTTTTTACTTGCAGAAAGGCAAATACCTATTTCAGAAATTTATTTGCAACCTTGGTTTCCTGGTGCTTTGGTTTTGGGGGCTTTGTTTATTTCTATCTTTTTTGTGATGGCCATGACAGCTCAGAAAAACGGAGTTTCGGTAACTTCTATCGCAGGTAAAATGTCTGTGGTTGTTCCGGTTTTATTTGGTATATTTTTATACAACGAATCTGTAACTATTTTAAAAGTTCTAGGAATCGTGATAGCATTAATTGCGGTCTATTTATCGTCTGTTAAAGAAGAAAAAACGCAAAATTCTGGTACTTTACTATTCCCAATTTTATTATTTATTGGTTCTGGTGCTATCGATACTTTAATAAAATACGTACAAGTAAATCATGTCGCAGATCAAGACGTTTCTATATTTTCTGGAAGTTTATTTGGTATTGCAGCGATATTTGGTGGTCTAATTTTAACAATTAAAGCAGTTAGAAAAAGAAGTTCTTTTGGACTTAAAAATATTGTTGCAGGTGTTGTTTTAGGAGTTCCAAATTATTTTTCTATTGTATTTTTAATAAAAGCTTTGCAAAATGAAAACTTTGAAAGTTCTACGTTGTTTACAGTGAATAATGTAGCTATTGTAATTGTATCTACACTAGTTGGCTTATTACTTTTTAAGGAGAAATTTAGTTTAAAGAATAAGATTGGTGTGGTCTTAGCAATTCTAGGTATTGTTTTAGTAACCATTGCATAAATGAAAGAAGACGTATATAAAACAATAGAAAAACCATCAGTAGAAACTCTTTTTAAAGAAAAAGGGAGTAAATTTTTTGGATACACATTTCCTGTTATTTCAGAAGATGATGTAAAGGAAAGATTAGAAGAGCTTCGAAAAAAACATCATACGGCGCGTCATTTTTGTTATGCTTACCAATTAGGAATTGAGAAAATTAAATTTAGAGCAAATGATGATGGTGAACCAAATAATTCGGCAGGAATGCCAATTTATGGTCAAATTCAGTCTTTTGAAGTTACCAACATTTTGGTAGTTTCTGTTCGTTATTTTGGCGGAACAAAATTAGGCGTAGGTGGTTTAATTTCTGCTTATAAAACATCAGCACAAATGGCGCTTGAGGCTTCTGATATTTTAGAAAAAACCATTAATATTTTCTATAAACTTACTTTTAATTACGATTTAATGAATGCTGTTCAAAGAGTGGTTAAAGAAAAAAATATAGAAATTGTACATCAAAAATTAGAAATGAATTGCGAATACACCATTTCTGTTCGTAAAAATGATTCAGAAATGATTTTTACTATTTTTGATAACCTGTACAAAGTTGAAATTAAAGAACTAGAGTAATATCTAAAATCCTAAGCTTTCTAATAAGTATTTTGGACATCGTGTAGGCTTCATGTTAGCAGCATTTATAAAAGCTAACACAGTGTTTCCTGTACAAATTAATTCATCATTTTGATTTTTAATTTCATAATCAAATTCTATTTTAACCAAAGGTTCTTTTTTTAAAAAAGTGTGTATTGTTAAAACATCATCATAAAGAGCAGATTTAATAAAATTACAGCTTAAAGAAATAACAGGTAGTATAATTCCGTTAGTTTCCATATCTTTGTAAGTAACGCCTAAAGAGCGTAGCCATTCTGTTCTACCTAGTTCAAAAAATTGCGCATAATTACCGTGATATACTACACCCATTTGGTCTGTTTCAGAATATCTAATTCTTGTTTTCGTTGATGATTTTTTCAATTGTTATAGATAGAATTTATTTTAGCATTTTACGTAAAAAAAAGTTAATAATCAATAGCAAATTGATTTTTTTATACTGAATTTTATTCACACTTTTGTACAACCTAAGAAAGCAGGCAAGTTCTCTTTTTTCGCCCAAAAAATAATAATCAAAATAGTATCAAAATTAATAAATGACTTTAACTGCTGACTCAGTTTGGAATGAATGCTTGTCTTTTATAAAGGACAATATCAAACCTCAAGCATACAAAACATGGTTTGAACCTATTAAGCCCGTAAAACTTTCAGGAGAAGCTTTAACTATACAAGTACCAAGTAAGTTTTTCTATGAATGGTTAGAAGAACACTATATAAAACTTTTAAGAGTAGCATTGGTAAGACAATTAGGTAGTGATGCCAAATTGATTTACGATGTAAAAATGGAAAACAATTACAGTAGTAATAGACCGCAAATTGTTAAAATTCCTAGTTCTAATAGAGATCCTTTAAAGCCACAAAAAGTAGCTGTGCCTTTAGAATCTAACAAAAGAGAATTAAGAAACCCGTTTGTGATACCTGGTTTACAGAAAGTTAAAGTAGAGTCACAATTAAATCCTAATTATAATTTTTTAAATTTTGTAGAAGGAGATTCTAACAGGTTGGCAAGATCTGCTGGTATGGCAGTTGCAAACAAACCTGGTGGTACTTCTTTTAATCCTTTATTAATTTACGGTGGAGTAGGTTTGGGTAAAACACACTTAGCACATGCAATTGGTGTTGATATTAAAGATAAATATCCAGACAAAACAGTGTTGTATATTTCTTCGGAAAAATTTACACAACAATTTATAGACTCTGTAAAATCGAATACAAGAAATGATTTTATTCATTTCTATCAAATGATCGATGTTTTAATTATTGATGATGTACAATTCTTATCTGGTAAAGCAGGTACACAAGATGTATTTTTCCATATATTTAATCATTTACATCAAAATGGTAAGCAAGTTATTTTAACGTCAGACAAAGCGCCTGTAGATATGCAAGACATAGAGCAGCGATTGTTATCTCGATTTAAATGGGGATTATCTGCAGAATTACAAGCACCAGATTACGAAACTAGAATTTCTATTTTAGACAATAAATTGTTTAGAGATGGTGTAGAAATGCCAGAAGAAATTGTAGAATATATTGCAAAAAATATCAAATCTAATGTTAGAGAATTAGAAGGTGTAATTATTTCTATGATTGCGCAAGCTTCTTTTAACAGAAAAGAATTCTCTTTAGAATTAGCAAAACAAATTGTAGATAAATTTGTTAAAAATACTAAGAAAGAAGTTTCTATAGATTACATACAGAAAGAAGTTTCTAAGTATTTTGATATGGATGTAGCTACATTGCAATCTAAAACGAGAAAGCGTCATATTGTTCAAGCACGTCAATTGGCAATGTATTTTGCTAAAAGATTAACAAAAACGTCATTGGCAAGTATTGGTAATCAAATAGGACAGCGAGATCACGCAACAGTTTTACATGCGTGTAAAACCGTAGATAATTTAACTGAAACTGATAAGCAGTTTAAAAAATATGTAGAAGATTTAACTAAAAAGTTAACTTTCTAGTTTTTTAATAAAAGACAATTTAATTTGATGAAAAAAGTACTAATGGTTTGCTTAGGAAATATTTGTAGATCTCCTTTAGCCGAAGGTATTTTAAAATCGAAAGTAGATTCTAAACAAGTTTTTGTAGATTCTGCGGGTACAGCAGCTTATCATGTAGGTAATTTGCCAGATGATCGTTCTATTGCTGTGGCTAAAAAGTACAACATCGATATTACTAATCAATCTGCAAGAAAATTTACAGTTTCAGATTTTGATTCTTTTGATATTATTTATGCAATGGATAGCAGTAACTTAAATAATATACTTGCATTAAGTAGAGGTGATGCTGATGCACAAAAAGTAAGATTAATTTTAAATGAATCTGAACCTTCAAAGAATCTTTCAGTTCCTGATCCGTATTATGGTGGAAAATCTGGTTTCGAAGACGTTTTTAATATGCTAGATAAAGCATGTTCTGTTATTGCTAAGTCTTTATAATATTCAACTTAAAATTTACAAGTTTCTAAAAATATATAGTTATGATTGGTAAACTCTATTTAATTCCGACAACTCTTGGAGATACAGAACCTTTAGAGGTAATGCCTTTATCGGTAAAAAAAGTAGTAGAAGAAATTGATTATTATATTGTAGAAAACGAAAAAACGGCTCGAAGATTTATAAAGAAAATATCACCTAAAAAATCACAACCTTCTTTGCAGTTGATGTCTTTAGACAAGTATGCAGACGAAATGGAGACGAGAAAGTATTTAGATGTTTGTAATGAAGGAATAAATGTTGGTTTACTATCAGAGGCAGGTGTACCAGCTGTTGCAGATCCAGGAGCAACTATTGTAAAAATGGCTCACGAAAAAAATATTAAAGTAGTGCCATTAGTTGGTCCGAGTTCTATTTTAATGGCAATGATGAGTTCTGGTATGAACGGTCAAAATTTTGCATTTAATGGGTATTTACCAATAGACAAAGGAGACAGAAAAAGAGCTTTAAAAGATTTAGAAAAGTTGTCTAAAGATAAAAATCAATCTCAAATTTTTATAGAAACTCCGTATAGAAATGAAAAAATGTTTGCAGATTTAAAGGCTATATTAGCACCAACAACTAATTTATGTATTGCTGCAGATATTACATTACCATCAGAATACATTAAAACATTGTCAATTAAAGATTGGAAGTTTCAAACACCAGACTTACACAAAAAACCTGCTATCTTTATAATTCACAAATAAGAAACTTTAAACTTTAGCGTTTTTATCTGCTTTAATAATAGAAACATTATAGCCAGAAAACTTTTTTAAATAAGATTGAATTGAAGCACCATAAGCATCAGAAAATCTTATAGAACCATTACTTCGTAAAAACTTTTTTACATTTCCAGCTCCACTTAAATGTGCTGCAGCCAAAATTCCCGATTCGGTAATTTTAATTCCGTTAATTGTTTTTCCTGTAGATCTTTTAATATCTTTTCTAAGAATCCATTTATTAACTTTACACAAAGCAACAAATGCTTTTTCTTGTAATTCTGGATTGTTCAAAAATTCTTGAGTGTTGTAAATTCTAAATCTTTGTAAAGTAGTTCTACCAAATTGATATTTACCTAAATAACCTAGTGTATTTACTGTTGCATATTTTCCTTGAGATTCTTTAAATGCAACTGCTTCTTTAAAAGCAACAAAATCTTTTTTAAGGTAAAAGATGTCGCTATTAAAATGCTTAGGGAAAGTTACCTTGTTATTGTAGGTAATTTCCTTTAATTTAGTTTTTTTCTTATCAATAGCCGTTGCATTGATAAAAAGAGCTATTACGCTGATTAAAAGTATTTTATTTTTGATAAAATATATATCTTTCTGTTTTGCGGGTGCAAATGTACGATATAATATTAAACTGATTGATACACAGTGTGTTAAAAGTTGTTAAAAATACAGATAATGGAATTTAATCTTTCCTTTAGTATTAATTTCTAATGAAGGTGCTGGTATCTTTATGAAATTCACAACAGAAAATACAGATTTTAAAAATTTCGATTTTGTTTCAATTTTAGTTAAATCTACATCTAAACTTAAGTAAAATTGTCTGTATGGATCTTGCGGAATTTCATTCGTTGTTTTTGTTTCTCCGTACAGCATTCCTTCTGCACCATAACCCAATGCCACATTTAACCATTTAGGAAAATTACCCTCTTTATTAAAAGACCAAATATTTGCAGAAAGCCAATAGGTTTGACCGTTATAGTCTTTAAGAGATTGTTGTATATAATTTTCACCAAGTGTGTTAGGTCTTTGTTTGGCAAATTTTGTTTGATGAAAAGAATATTTGACTGTAATTCTTTGTTCTTGCCACAATAGTTCTTGTCCAACTAATATACCTGTTCCGGCTGCATTAGCCATAACATCTCCAATTGACGCGCCCCATTGTTTAGAAAATCCATCTAAAATTTCTACTGCGGTTAAAAAAGAGAAACCTAATGTAGCGCCGTAAATTAGCTGGTTTTTTTTAGAAACACCAGACCAATCTAAAACTTCCATACCAACTTTACCAATGTAATAAGAGGTCATTAAATGGCCAGCTTTATCCATTTGTTTCCAGTCGTTATTATCATTTTTAAATTGAAAACTTGTTCTTGGATAATCTTTGTACCAAAGTTCGTTTAAAGCAAACAATGTGCCCGTAGCCAAAACACTTTCACTAATTATAACAGCATTTCTTCTCTTAGTATTTAAAGTGTCAGATTTTTTTAAAAAGCTATTATTTTGTGCGTTAAAAGTGGTTGCTGATAAAATAAATAATACTATTAATGCTTTTGTTTTTAAAATCATATCAACTATTACAAGAAAAACTATCTATTAATTTTTTGCTTATTTAACCACTGATGATATTTAGCCGCATTACGATTGTGCTGAGATAACGTTCTAGCAAAAGCATGATAACCTAACTTGTCTACATTAACACACATATAATAATAGTTATGCTTTTGTGCATTTAAAACGCCATCAATTGCAGAAATATCTGGCATCGCAATTAAAGTTGGCGGCAAACCTTTATTTAAATAGGTGTTATATGGCGAGTTAATTTTTAAGTCTACAGTTAAAACTCTTTTAACAACGTAATCTTGTCCTTTTACTTCTTTAACACAATATATTATTGTTGGGTCTGCTTGTAAAGGCATTCCTTTTCTTAAACGATTTAAGTATAAACCGGCAACAATTGGTCTTTCGCTTTTTTTAGCTGTTTCTTTTTGAACAATAGATGCTAAAGTAATTACTTCGCTTTTGGTAAGGTTTAGTTTGGCTGCTTTAGCTTCTCTACTTTTAGTCCAAAAACGTTTATAAGCTATTAACATTTTATTTCTAAACTTCTCTGGACTTACTGTCCAGTAAAATTCATAGGTATTTGGTATAAAAATTTGAAGTACAGATTTTTCGTTTAGATTATTTTCTTTTAAAAATGTTTTATCTTTAAAAGCAGTTAATAAAGAAATAGAATCTGTTTCTACTTGTCCTGCAATTCTACCAGCAAATTTTTCTAAAGTATCTTGATTATTGAAAGAAAGCTTGAATGGTGTTTGCCTTCCGCTTCGTAACATATTTACAAGATCGTTATTAGACATACCCTCTTTTAGAACATATCTTCCTGGTTTTGGTGTTGCAAAACTTTTTTTAGCAGCAACCCATAAAAATGTTTCCGGACTTTTAGAAACACTTTCTAATTCTTTTTTTATATCTAATAAACTGTCATCAGAATGAATAAATAAAGTGTAATCTTTTGTGATTGCAGTTCCGAAAATTTTTTGGTAATAATTATAGCCAAATAAAGAACCAACTATAAATAGCGCTAATAAAATGTATAGTATTTTTTTCAATTAAATATGTTTTAGCTGGCAAAGTTACTGTTTTATCAATTGAAATAAAATTTCGTCAATAAATTTCCCGTTAGAATAAACCCAGTCTTTTTTAGTACCAATTTTCTTAAAATTCAATTTGGTAAATAAATTAAGACTATTGGTGTTTTTAGAAGTTATATTCGCATACAGTTGATGCAGATTAAGATGGGTAAAAGCATAATTAATCAAAATTGATAAACTTTCGGCAGCATATCCTTTTTTTTGAAAATCTGGATGTATTAAAATTCCTATTCCCGCTCTTTTATGTTGTGGATTATAATCAAATAAATCAATCATACCAATTGGTACATCACTATTAGATTCAACGATCATTAAACGTAATTGTTTTGCCTCGTAAATATCTAAATGCGCGTTTTCTAAGTATTGTTTTAGAATGAATTTTGAGAACGGAGTTTGAGTGTGGCTAACTTCCCAAAAAGATTCATTGTTTTCTATAGTATATAAAAAGTTTAAATCTTCTGGTTCTAAAGCTCTTAAATAAATAGTATTTCCTTTTAAAGTCTTCATTAAACTTCAATTTCTCCTTTAAAAACAAAAGTTGCCGGACCTTTTAAGTAAACATCCGTATAAACTCCATTGTTTTCTTTAAATGACACTTTTAAATTACCACCTTCTACTGGTAAATTTATTTGGGTTTTATTTGTTTTCTTTATTTTGTGCATTGCAATAGCAACAGCAGTTACACCTGTACCACAAGCTAAAGTTTCGTTTTCAACTCCTTTTTCATAAGTTCTAACTCTAAAAGTAGCGTCATCAATCATTTCTGCAAAATTGACATTACTTCCAGGATCGTTGTAAGAGTATCTAATTTTTTTGCCGTTTTCAAAAACAGGATAATTATCTAAACTGTCAACCAACTCAACATGGTGTTGTGTACCTGTATACGTAAATACTGAGTCTTTTTTAACTTCAATAGTATCTACATCAATCATTTTTATTGAAATAATGTCATTTTTTATTTCAGCAAAATGAGGTCCATCAACAGCAACAAAATTTGTTTTATTATAAATAATATGTAATTGTTTCGCAAAGGCAACAGCACATCTACCGCCGTTTCCGCAAAATGTTTCACTACCATCGGCATTGTAATAAATCATTCTAAAATCAGAATTTTCATCTTCTTCAATAAGAATAACGCCATCTGCACCGATACCAAAATTTCTATCACATAAATGTGAAATTATGTCAGTATTTTGTTTTGGAAAGGTTTTTGTTCTGTTATCTATCATCACAAAATCATTTCCGGTACCTTGGTATTTAAAAAAAGTTAAATTCATTTTGCAAATATAGGTATTTAGGCACTAAAATAGGGATGTTAAAAAGTGGTTAAAGTCAGTTAAAAACAAGTTAAACAGATTTTTTGAATATGTTAAAATTATATATTTGAATACTAAAAATTAATATAAATCGATAAAAATGAAAAAAGCATTCAGTTTTCTAGGTATGGCAATTTTAGGAGGAGCACTTACTTTAGGTGGTTATAAAATGCTATTCGATAAAGAACAAATTGTAGAAAGAACATTAAACCCAATTGAAACTGTTCGTACAAATTATACACCAACATATAAAAGTACTGGCGCTGTAGAAAGTACAACAGATTTTACAATTGCAGCAGAAAGCACTGTACACGCAGTTGTTCACGTAAAAAATACTGCGGTTAGAACACAAGTAAATCCGTGGATTGAGAGATTTTATGGTAGTGGAAGTGGTACTAGAAAATTTGAACAAGTAGGTACGGGTAGTGGTGTTATAATTTCGCCAGACGGTTATATTGTAACAAACAATCATGTAATAGATGGTGCTAGTAATTTAGAAATTACTTTAAATAATCAGAAAAAATATCCTGCAAAATTAATTGGTACAGATGCAGCTAATGATATTGCATTGTTAAAAATAGAGGCAGATATAGATTTACCTTATGTTCCTTTTGCAGATTCTGACACCATAAAAATTGGAGAATGGGTATTGGCAGTGGGGAATCCTTATAACCTTACATCTACAGTAACTGCAGGAATTGTGTCCGCAAAAGGTAGAGATTTAGAAGGAAACAGAAATATAGAATCTTTTATTCAAACAGATGCGGCCGTAAATCCTGGTAATAGTGGTGGAGCTTTGGTAAATACAAGAGGAGAATTAATAGGAATTAATACAGCAATTTCATCTAAAACAGGTTCTTTTATTGGATATTCTTTTGCGGTACCATCTAATATTGCTAAAAAAATAATTGATGATATTTTAGAATTTGGTCAAGTACAACAAGCAATTTTAGGTATTAATGTAGATGCTGAATTTAAAGAAGAAGGTGTTAGAATTGATGCTGTATCTGATGGAAGCGGTGCAAAAAAAGCAGGTTTAAAAGAAGGCGATATTATAAAGAAAGTAAATAATGTAAAAATTTCTAAATTTTCTGAACTTAGAGGGCAGTTAACAGCAAAAAGACCGGGAGACGAAGTTGTTTTAACTGTTGAAAGAGACGGAGAATTAATCAATAAAAATGTTAAACTAACTAAGAAAGATACTTTTATTTCTAGCAGTATTAACATAATTCTTAAAGACATCACAAAAGCCGAAAAACGTAAGTTTAATATAGAAAATGGTGTTAAAATTGTTAGAAACGCTAATAAAAATTTAATTTATTACGGAGTAAAAGAAGGTTTCATCATTACGAAAATTAATAAAAAACCAGTAACCAATGCAGATCAAGTTTCACAATTGTTAGATTCTTCTTTAGGTAAAGGACAACCTTTATACATAGAGGTTATAAATTTAGAAGGAGAAAAAGAAAGATATGTTTTTAGGTAATAATATAATAAAGTAAATATGTAAAGAATCCCGGTTTTTAATCGGGATTTTTTTTATTTTAAAAATTTTAACGAAATCGATTTCGTATTGTCAAAAAAAGAAATACTTTTGCCGAAAATTAAATTATAGTAACACAACTATGTCAACAAAAGTAAATTACAACGAAGAAGTTTTATCACAAGCCCAAACTAGAAGAGCTACTGTAGAATTTATTAATATCGTAAACGATTTATGGTATGATAAATCTATAGAATTAGTTCTTTTTAGAAACCCGTTAGTAGATAAAAGAGCCAGTGAAGTTTTAAACTTAATTGAATACGCTAAAGAATTTGTTAGCAAACCAATTTCAATTTTAGATGCGTTAGATATTGCAAAAGCAATTCAGCAAATAGAGTTGCCATCATCAAAATTAGATATTGGTAAATTGGCATACGAATGTTATTTAGGTGCTAAAAAAGGAGAGGACAAAGTAGCCTTTGTTCAGAATAAATTAAAAGATGCAACAGTTGCAAAAGACATTCAACCAAAAGATGTTGTTTTATATGGTTTTGGTAGAATTGGTCGTTTATTAGCTAGAGAGTTAATGACTAAAATGGGAAAAGGTTCTCAATTAAGATTAAGAGCAATTGTTACTCGTGGTGAAATTAACCAAACAGTTTTAGAAAAAAGAGCATCATTATTAAGTGTAGATTCTGTACATGGTGATTTCTTAGGAACCGTAACTGTAGATGCAGAAAATAATGCACTTATAATTAACGGTACTACAGTGTATATGATTTCTGCAAAACAACCAGAAGACATAGATTATACAGAATTTAATATTAACGATGCTTTAATTATAGATAACACAGGTGCTTTTAGAGACGAAGCAGCTTTAAGTAAACATTTAAAAGCAAAAGGAGCAAGCAAAGTTTTAATTACTGCGCCAGCAAAAGGAGTTCCTAATATTGTTCATGGTGTTAATCACAAACAAAATAGTCCAGATAAAGTAGATATTTTTTCTGCTGCTTCTTGTACAACCAATGCAATTACGCCGGTTTTAAGGGTTTTAGAAGACAATTATGGTATTAAAAAAGGACATTTAGAAACAATACATGCATATACTAACGATCAAAATTTAGTAGACAACATGCATAGTAAATATAGAAGAGGAAGAGCAGCTGCCTTAAACATGGTAATTACAGAAACTGGTGCAGGTGCTGCAGTTTCTAAAGCAATACCAGCTTTAGCAGGTAAATTAACTTCAAATGCAATTAGAGTTCCGGTACCAAACGGATCTTTAGCAATTTTAAATTTACAGTTAAATACTAAAGTTACTAAAGAAGGTGTTAACTCATTAATAAAAAAGTATGCTTTAGAAGGTGATTTAGTAGAACAAATTAAATATTCTATAGACAACGAATTAGTTTCATCTGATATTATCGGTACAACTGCGCCATCAATTTTTGATAGCAAAGCAACACTTACAGACGAAGATACAATTGTAATTTACGTTTGGTACGATAATGAATACGGTTATTCACATCAAGTAATTCGTTTAGCAAAACACATAGCAAAAGTTAGAAGATTTACATATTATTAAAATACTCTTAGTGCAAATTCATTTAACAAAAGTTAAATGTAAAAGCCCAATACTTTGTGTATTGGGCTTAGTTTTTTTTATAAGAAGCTATTTCCTGCTCTCGCTACTCGCTTTTTTCGTTCCTCAAAAGAGCTCAAACAAATAGCTCCATCAGGGCTAAACTAGTTTGCAAACAAAAGTTTAATCTCAAGCTGTTTTTTTAAGTTTATTTAAGCAAGGTAATCCCGCTATTTTTGTAGAAACTAAAATCGGATCATCGCTAAATAAATCGAAGAGTTCATTTATATTTACTATTTCAGTTTTTGTAATTGCTTCAATAGTAACCTCTTTTTTTCTCTTATATAGTTCTTGTATCCAAGAAATAATATCCCAATGTGTATTCGTTAGTTGAATATTGTGTTCTTACGCTATCATTTCACCAATTTCAATAGTCCATTGGTTAAAATTTGTCAAGAATCCATTAGCTGATCGGTCGAATCCTAATTTTTTGAGTTTTTGTACATGTTCATTCATAATTTTTCGTTTAAATGATTTGGGGGGGAATTCACTTAAAGTCTTTTTAAATTCATCTTTAAAAACCAGTCAATTTATATTACAATAGTTACAAATCGAACAATTCTTTTGTATGAATTTCCCTAAATAAAAAGTTTAATAATTTTACAATAATAATTTTTAGATATAAATATTTATTTAATGCAAAGTTAACTAGGTAGTTATGTTATGAATGTAGGCAAATTGCTTAATTTGAATAGGTAGCTTGTTTGTAGTTGTTTTTATTGTATTATTTTTGATGTTATTCTTGCACACTTCAATTCGAAAGTAAATTTTAAAATCAAAATGACTGTTCAGCAAAAAATAGAAAACCTTAGAGAAGAATTAAATAATCATAATTATAACTATTATGTATTAGATAATGCTACAATTTCAGACTTCGATTTCGATATTAAATTAAAAGAGTTAGAAAAGTTAGAGAAAGAAAATCCTATTTTTTTTGATGCAAACTCGCCAACACAAAGAGTAGGTGGTACAGTTACTAAAAATTTTAAGACAGTTGTTCATAAAAACAGAATGTATTCTTTAGACAATTCGTATTCTAAAGAAGATTTATTAGATTGGGAAAAGCGTGTAGAAAAAGTTTTAGGAAGTTCTGATTTAGAATTTACTTGCGAACTTAAATTTGACGGAGCATCGATAAATTTAACCTACGAAAACGGTAAATTTATAAAAGCGGTAACTCGTGGTGATGGTTTTCAAGGAGATGAAGTAACTAATAATGTAAAAACGATTAGATCTTTACCTTTATCAATAAAAAAAGATTTTATTTCTGATTTCGAAATGCGTGGTGAAATTATTCTTCCATTAGACGGATTCAATAAAATGAATGCAGAACGATTAGAAAATGGAGAAGAAGAATATAGAAATCCCAGAAACACAGCAAGCGGAAGTTTAAAATTACAAGATAGTACAGAAGTAGCAAAAAGACCTTTAGATTGTTTGCTATATCAAGTTGTTACATCAGAAAGAAAATATAAAACCCATTACGAGAGTTTAGAAAATGCAAGAAAGGTTGGTTTTAAAGTTCCAAATACAATAAAGTTAGCAAAATCTATTGATGAAGTTTTCGAGTTTGTAAATTTTTGGGATGCCAAACGTCATGAATTACCTTACGAAACAGACGGAATTGTAATAAAAGTGAATAATCTTCAACAACAAGAAGAGTTAGGTTATACTGCAAAAGCACCACGTTGGGCAATTGCATATAAATTTAAAGCAGAACAAGTATCTACAATCTTAGAAGAAATTACATATCAAGTTGGTAGAACAGGTGCAATTACACCAGTAGCTAATTTACAACCAGTACAACTTGCGGGCACAACAGTAAAAAGAGCATCTTTACATAATGCAGATCAAATAGAAAAATTAGATATTCGAGTTCATGATACTGTTTTTGTTGAAAAAGGCGGTGAGATTATTCCAAAAATAATTGCGGTAGATTTTACCAAACGTCTAGAAAATTCAGAGCCAACTCAATATGCAACACATTGCCCAGAATGCAACACCGAATTAGTAAGAACAGAAGGAGACGCTAAACATTATTGTCCAAATCAATTTGGTTGTGCACCACAAATAACGGGTAGAATTCAGCATTTTATTTCTAGAAAAGCCATGGATATTGATGGTTTAGGCGGCGAAACTGTAGATTTACTTCGAAAAGAAGGTTTAATTCAAAATTATGCAGACTTGTATGATTTAAAAGTAGACCAAGTAATTCCATTAGAAAGAATGGCAGAAAAATCTGCTAAAAATATGATTGACGGCATTGAGAAATCAAAACAAATTCCGTTCGAAAAAGTTTTATTTGCCTTAGGTATTCGATTTGTAGGAGAAACTGTAGCAAAAAAGTTAGCAAAACATTTTAAATCTATAGATAACTTAATGGCCGCATCTTTAGAAGAATTAGTAAATGTAGATGAAATAGGAGATAGGATTGCACAAAGTATTTTAGATTTTTCATCAGATTTAGGTAATATTCAATTAATAGATAGATTAAAATCTTACGGATTACAATTACAAGTATCGGCAGAGAGTTTAGAAAATCAAACAGAAATTTTAAAAGATCAAGTTTTTGTGGTTTCTGGCGTATTTCATCAAATGTCTAGAAACGAACTTAAAAAAGCAATTGAAGATAACGGAGGTAAGGTAAGTTCTTCCATATCAAAAAAAACAACTTTTGTTGTTGCTGGTGATAATATGGGGCCAAGTAAATTAACAAAAGCACAAGATTTAGGAATTTCTATTATTTCAGAACAAGAATTTATAGATAAAATAAATTAATAAATGCACTTTGGTATTTAATTTGCACAAGACAATAAGAATAACAAATCTCATTTTTTGAAACGAATACTTTACATATATATAATGTCTATCTCTATTTGCTCTTTTGCTCAGAAAAGAGAGGTAGATTCTCTACCTAAAAACTTAGAAGATTACATTTTTGTTAAACCTGGCGATTCTGTAGTAATACAGTTAAATGAAATTGCATTGTTACCAAAACATAAATTTACTTCAAGAGAAGATATTCGCTATTATTTATGGTTCAAAAAAAAAGTGTATAAAGCGTATCCGTTTGCAAAACTAGCATCTCAAAGATTAGATAGTTTAAATAACCGATTAGAAAAAATAAAATCAAAAAGTAAACGTAAAAAGTATACAAGGCTAGTTCAAAAATATATAGAAGGCGAATTTACAGATCAGATTAAAAAGATGACCACTACAGAAGGTAGAATACTTATAAAGTTAATTCATCGTCAAACTGGTAAAACAGCTTTTAATAATATCAAAGGTTTAAGAAGTGGCTGGAAAGCGTTTTGGTACAATACAACTGCAAATGTTTTTAAGTTATCTTTAAAAACAGAATACCATCCAGAATCAAATAACGAAGACTATTTAATAGAATACGTGTTGCAAAGAGCTTTTCAAGAAGACAAATTAGAAGCTCAAAAAACAAAACTAAACTTCGATTACGTAAAAGTAATAGCATCAAGAAAAGGTAAAATTGATGTAGAAGAATATAAAAAGATGTTTTCTAAGATGCTAAAAAAAAGGAATAAGAAAAAATAATGGATATTTTTTTGGTGTTACCACGAAAAAAATCGTGGTCGGGCTTTACATTATATCTTTTTATTAGTCTTTATTCTTTAAATTAATCTTCAGCTTAATTGAAAACTCACTTAATTTTTTACTTGGTTATAGAAGTATCTCATAAAAAGGATGTCATTTCAATCCCTAACACAACAAGTTTGCCAACATTTTTACCTTTATTTAAGCATATACTTGTATGTGTTTTCTGTTTTTTACCATTTTACAGCTTTATTTAAAAACGATAAAACCCTAAAATTACACTTAATTATCAGTTTTTATAAAGTAGAGATTAATTATTTTTAAAAAATTAAAAGAACTTGTTGTTTGTAAGTTGTTGATTTTTAATCAGTTTTACTTTTGTGTTAAAAATAGTTTAAAATAACAACAAATTATAGTTGTGTAATTAAAAAGAGGTTGTATGTTAGCACCCGCTAACAAAGAAATATCTTTTTAGTCAAGTTCATTAACGCTTTAACTTTATTTAAAAATCCTTTAAAATAAAAGTAATTTTTAATTAGGATTATAAATAAAAAAGATTATATCTTTGCAGTCCGAATTTTTCGGAAAAAGTTCAAGTTTCGGGTTAAGAAATTAAATTAAAAAAAAAGATTTATTTTTCTTGTTAGATTAGAAATAAGTTTTATATTTGCACCCGCTAAACGAGATAGCAAAAACGTTCAGAGAGATTTTGGAATAACGGTAATTTAAGTTAGATAGTTCGATTCTATCATTTCTGCAAGATTAAGATTTAAGTTTTGTTTTTAAAGAGCAAGATTTGATACCTTAAAAGTTCATTGAAAATATTGAAATTGACAGCGTAAACAAAGAGTAGAATAACCACATTATTAATAATGTAAATTCTTTTGAAACTTATTCATTAAAATATTTAAGATATACAATGAAGAGTTTGATCCTGGCTCAGGATGAACGCTAGCGGCAGGCTTAACACATGCAAGTCGAGGGGTAACATTGTGCTTGCACAGATGACGACCGGCGCACGGGTGCGTAACGCGTATAGAACCTACCTTTTACAGAGGGATAGCCTTTAGAAATGAAGATTAATACCTCATAGTATTGCGATTTGGCATCAGATTGTAATTAAAGATTTATCGGTAAAAGATGGCTATGCGTCCTATTAGTTAGTTGGTAAGGTAACGGCTTACCAAGACATCGATAGGTAGGGGTCCTGAGAGGGAGATCCCCCACACTGGTACTGAGACACGGACCAGACTCCTACGGGAGGCAGCAGTGAGGAATATTGGACAATGGAGGAGACTCT
>NZ_LT670850.1:0-317500 GCF_900143115.1 Polaribacter sp. KT 15 | reverse complement strand
TAGAAGATATAAAGAATTAATTGATAGAGGAGATAAAGTAAATTATGATGAAATTCTATTTAATGTTCAAGAACGAGATAGAATAGATTCGACTAGAGAAGATTCTCCTTTATTAAAAGCTGATGATGCAATAGAATTTGATAATTCTGATATGGGAATAAATGAACAATTTGAGAGAATATGTACATTGATAGACAGTAAACTATCTTAAATTAATCTTTTTATTTGATAAGTTTAGCCCTGATTGAAGCATTTGTTTGAGCTCTTTTTAGAGGTACGATAAAAAAGCGAGTGCGGAAAGCAGGAAATAGCTTCTAAAAAAAATATAAAATACCTGAATATTATGGAATATTCAGGTATTTGTGTGTTTGAAGAGAAATTTTCCATTTCGGATTCTTCATTACGTAATCTACTATTAACTCAGTCATTTTTTCTTTTTTACTCCATTCTGGTTGTAAAAATAACTGACATTTATCTGAAACTTTAGCCGCTTGCTGTTCTGCAAAATCAAAATCTGATTTGTTATGAATAATCATTTTAAGTTCATCTGCTTCAGGATAACACTCATCTAAAGGTAATTTTGTTTTCTTAGGAGACAGACAAAACCAGTCCCATTTTCCAGAAAAGGAATATGCACCAGAGGTTTCTATGTGTGTTTTTATATTATTTTTTTGTAATAAATCTGTAATATAATCCATAGACCACATTAAAGGTTCACCACCAGTAATTACAACCGTTTTAGCGTATTTTTTAACATTGTCTACTATTTTATCTGCTAATGTTGGTGGGTGCAATTCTGCATTCCAACTTTCTTTAACATCGCACCAATGGCAACCTACATCGCAACCCCCAACTCTAATAAAATATGCGGCTGTACCAGTGTGAGCGCCTTCACCTTGTATTGTATAAAATTCTTCCATTAGAGGAAGCATTATACCTTTGTTTACTAAATCTTTTGTATTTTTATCCATCTTCATTAAAATCTACCATAACGGTTTAAGTTTGCAAAGGTAGTTTTTTGTAATTCAAGAATAAAAAGAATAATAAATTAATTCTAAACGCTTAATTATCAAAACATTTTTGTAAATTTGCACTCCTTTTTACGAGAACAGATTTAGAAAAGGAATTAAAAAAACAATTTATAAAAACAACTCTTTGCGTTTACGTCGTTAGAAATCTGTAAAACAATAAGATACAAAATTATTTTAGACACATGTCTGAAGAAACAAAAAACACTGAAGAGCAGGTAGCTGCAACTGAAGTACAAGAAACAGCAACTCCTGCTGTAGATCCTAAACAATTTTTAGCTGATTTTAACTGGCACAAGTACGAACAAGGTATTGAAGCTGTTGATGAAGATAAATTAAAAGCATTTGAAACTGCTTTAGAAGGAACTGTTGGATTTGTAAATGAGCGTGATGTAATTGAAGGAACTGTAATTAGAATTACAGATAGAGATGCAATTATAGACATCAACTCTAAATCTGAAGGAGTTATCTCTTTAAACGAATTCCGTTACAACCAAGGTTTATCAGAAGGAGATAAAGTAGAAGTATTAGTTGACAAAAGAGAAGATTCTTCTGGTCAGTTAGTATTATCTCACAAAAAAGCAAGAGTAATTAAAGCATGGGAACGTGTAAACAATGCTCATGAAACTGGTGAAGTAGTTAACGGTTTTGTTAAGTGTAGAACTAGAGGTGGTATGATTGTAGATGTTTTCGGTATCGAAGCATTCTTACCAGGATCTCAAATTGATGTTAAGCCAATTAGAGATTACGATCAATACGTAGAGAAAACTATGGAATTCAAAGTTGTGAAAATCAACCACGAATTTAAAAACGTTGTTGTATCTCATAAAGCTCTTATTGAAGCTGATATTGAATTACAGAAAAAAGAAATCATTGGTCAGTTAGAAAAAGGACAAGTATTAGAAGGTATTGTTAAAAATATTACTTCTTATGGTGTATTTGTTGATTTAGGTGGTGTTGATGGTTTAGTACATATTACAGATTTATCTTGGTCTAGAATTAACCACCCGAATGAGGTTGTTGAATTAGATCAAAAATTAAACGTTGTAATTTTAGACTTTGATGATAACAAATCTAGAATCCAATTAGGATTAAAACAATTATCTGCGCATCCTTGGGAAGCTTTAGATACTGACTTAAAAGTTGGTGATAAAGTAACTGGAGAAGTTGTAGTAATTGCAGATTATGGTGCATTTGTAGAAGTAGAACAAGGAGTAGAAGGATTAATTCACGTTTCTGAAATGTCTTGGTCAACTCACTTACGTTCTGCACAAGACTTCGTAAAAGTTGGTGATAAAGTAGAAGCGCAAGTTTTAACTTTAGATAGAGAAGACAGAAAAATGTCTCTTGGTATCAAGCAATTACACCCAGATCCTTGGACAGATATTACAACTAAATTCCCAGTAGGTTCTACTCATACAGGTACTGTAAGAAATTACACTAACTTTGGTGTTTTCGTAGAATTAGAAGAAGGAATTGATGGTTTAGTATATATTTCTGACTTATCTTGGACTAAGAAAATTAAGCATCCATCAGACTTTGTTACTGTTGGAGACAAGTTAGAAGTACAAGTATTAGAATTAGATGTAGAGAACAGAAAGTTAAACTTAGGTCATAAGCAAACTCAAGATAACCCTTGGGATGCTCACGAAGCTACGTATGCAATCGGTTCTACACACGAAGGAACAATCAAAGAAAAGAATGATAAAGGAGCAGTTGTAACTTTTGCTGATGGAGTAGAAGGTTTTGCACCAACAAGATTCTTAGAAAAAGAAGATGGTTCTAAATTAGGAAAAGGAGATACAATCGAATTTGTAGTTTTAGAATTTTCTAAAGAATACAGAAGAGTTGTAGTTTCTCATACTTCTATCTTTAGAGAAGAAGAAAAGAGAAATGTAAAAGCAGCAGTTAAAAAATCTGCAGACGCAGAAAAAACTACACTTGGAGACATAGGTGGTTTAGCAGCTCTTAAAAAGAAAATGGAAGCTGGTAACAAAAAGTAATCTTACTTTTTAACAAGCCGATATTTATCATATCTAAAAGCCGATGCAGTTTTGCATCGGCTTTTTTATTTCTATTATTTGGGCGTTACCTTTTAGGTCGGGCTTTACGCACTCGCTTTTTGTTTATACTTCACAAAAGAGCTCAAACAAATGCTACAATCCCTAACGCAACTATTTGCTAGCCAATTCTAAAGTATAAAGTCAGTACATGTTAATTTATTTTAGATAACCATTTAATAAATTTATCTTTGTGTATCTAAAATAAAGACAAGAAATATAATGACACTTATAAAATCAATATCAGGTATTAGAGGAACAATTGGCGGTAAAACTGCAGACAATTTAACCCCAATAGACACAGTAAAATTTGCATCAGCTTACGGTGCTTTTATCAAAAACAGAAATCCTAATAAAGATAAAATAACTGTTGTAATTGGTAGAGATGCCCGTATTTCTGGAAAAATGATTTCTAGTTTGGTTGCAAATACTTTAGTTGGTTTAGGTATAAACGTTGTAGATTTAGGTTTGTCTACTACACCAACAGTAGAAGTTGCTGTACCTTTAGAAAATGCAGAAGGTGGTATAATTTTAACAGCTTCACATAACCCGAAACAATGGAATGCCTTAAAATTATTAAATGAAAAAGGTGAGTTCTTAAATGGATCTGAAGGAGAAAAAATTTTAGCATTAGCAGAAAGTGAAGATTTTGAGTTTGCAGATGTTGATGATTTAGGAGTATATTCTAAAGATGCTTCTTATTTAGAGAAGCACATTCAAGAAGTTTTAAATTTAGAATTGGTAGATGTAGAGGCTATTAAAAAAGCAAATTTTAAAGTTGTTGTAGATGGTGTTAATTCTACCGGAGGAATTTTTATACCAGCTTTATTAAAAGAGTTAAATGTAGAATGCGTAGAATTATATTGTACACCAAACGGACAATTTCCGCATAATCCGGAACCTTTAAAAGAGCATTTAACAGACATTTCTAATCTAGTTGTAAAAGAAAAAGCAGATTTTGGTATTGTTGTAGATCCAGATGTAGATAGATTAGCTTTAATTTCTGAAGATGGTTCTATGTTCGGTGAAGAATATACTTTAGTAGCTTGTGCCGATTATGTTTTAGGAAAACTAGGTGGCGGAAATACAGTTTCTAACTTATCATCTTCTAGAGCTTTAAGAGATGTTACAGAAAAACATGGCGGAACTTATACAGCATCTGCTGTTGGTGAAGTAAATGTTGTAATAAAAATGAAAGAAACTAACACTGTAATTGGTGGAGAAGGTAATGGAGGAATTATTTATCCGGCATCTCATTATGGTAGAGATTCTTTAGTTGGTGTTGCACTTTTTTTAAGTCATTTAGCAAATAATAAAATGTCTTGTAAAGAACTAAGAGATTCTTATCCAAGTTATTTTATGAGTAAAAATAAAATTCAATTAACGCCAGAAATTAATGTTGATGCTATTTTAGAAACAATGGCAACAACTTATAAAGATGAAGATGTAAATACTATAGATGGTGTAAAAATAGATTTTGCTGATGAATGGATTCATTTAAGAAAATCTAATACAGAGCCTATTATTAGAATTTATACGGAAGCTAAATCTCAAGCAGCAGCAGATAATTTAGCAGAGAGATTTATAAAAGAAATTAAAGCAATTATTTAAAATAATTTAGATTGAAAAAAAACATTTTAGTTTTAGCGATACTTTTATTTAGTTCGCTTACTGTTTTAGGACAACAAAATAAAAAGTTTTCTAAGAAAAATAAGGTAGTAAATAAAGGTAAGTTTTTTGTTTATTGGGGATGGAATTGGTCTAGTTACACAGATTCTGATATCCGTTTTAAAGGTAAAGATTATGATTTTACTTTAACTGATGTTAAGGCACAAGATAGACCAACTAAGTTTTCTGTAAATAATTATTTTAACCCTGGTAATATTACAATTCCTCAGAATAACTATAGAATTGGTTATTTTTTTAAAGAAAACTATACAATTTCCATTGGTGTAGATCACATGAAATATGTGGTTAACAACGATCAAAATGTAACTATAAATGGTAATATTAATATTGGAAATGCAAAATATGATGGTACCTATAACAATCAGAATATACAATTAACAGAAGATTTTTTAAGATTTGAGCACACAGATGGTTTAAATTATGTAAATGTAGAAGTTAAAAGATTTGATAACATAGACCATTGGTTCGGATTAGATTTAAAAAACCTTCAAATAAATTTAACTGAAGGAATTGGAGTAGGAGGTTTGTATCCTAGAACAGATACATCGCTTTTAGGTAAAGAAAGACATGATAACTTTCATTTATCTGGTTGGGGAGTTTCTGTTGGTGCCGGATTAAATATTACATTTTTAAAGCATTTTTATATTCAATCAGATTATAAAATTGGTTATATAAACATGCCAGATATTAAAACATCTTTAAGTTCTGCAGATTCTGCCTCTCAAAGTTTTTATTTTTTCGAGAATAATATATTAATAGGGGGAAGATTCAGAATTTTTTAAAACAGTTTACAATGAATTTAGAAGCATATTTTGATAAGTTTAGAAAAAATATAGTTGGTATAAACCAAAAATTTGAATCTCCTTATGGTTTGCAAAATCTAATTTACACAGATTGGACGGCTAGCGGTAGATTATATCATCCTATAGAAGAAAAATTGTTACATAAGTTTGGACCATTTGTTGCAAATACGCACACAGAAACTTCTACTTCTGGTGCAGCAATGACTTTAGCTTATCACGAAGCTAGAAAAATTATTAAACGTCATGTTAACGCAAATGAAAACGATGTTTTAATAACTTCGGGTTCTGGTATGACAGGAGTTGTAAATAAGTTTCAAAGAATTCTAGGACTAAAAGTATCTGAAAGTTTAAAAAATTATACAGAATTACCAGAAGAAATAAGACCTATAGTTTTTATTTCTCATATGGAACATCATTCTAATCAAACCTCTTGGTTAGAAACTATTGCAGATGTAGAAGTTGTACCTTGTAATAATGAAGGTTTAGTTTGTTTAGAAAGTTTTGAAAAAAGTATAAAAAAACACGAACACAGAAAAATTAAAATAGCTTCTATAACTTCTTGTTCTAATGTAACTGGTATAAAAACCGATTATCATAAAGTAGCAAAATTGATTCATAGTTATAATGGTTTATGTTTTGTAGATTTTGCTTGTTGTGCACCTTATGTAGATATAAACATGCATCCAGAAGCAGAAGATGAATATTTAGATGCTGTTTTCTTTTCTCCTCATAAATTTTTAGGAGGACCAGGAAGTTCTGGCGTATTAATTTTTAATAAAAGTTTGTATAAGAACACAATACCTGATAACCCAGGTGGCGGAACGGTAAGTTATACAAATCCTTGGGGACAACATGATTATTTTGATGATGTAGAAACAAGAGAGGATGGCGGAACACCTGCTTTTTTGCAAACAATTAGAATCGCACTTTCAATTCAGTTGAAAGAAGAAATGGGAACCGATAAAATTAAAGCAAGAGAAGACGAAATTAATAAAGTTGTTTTTAAAACTTTAGAGAGTTTAAACGGAGTAAAAATTTTAGCACCTAACCATAAAGACAGATTAAGTATTTTTTCTTTTTATTTCGAAAAATATCATTTTAATCTCGTAGTAAAGCTTTTAAATGATCGCTTTGGAATACAAACAAGAGGTGGATGTTCTTGTGCAGGAACTTATGGTCATTATTTGTTAAATGTTGACCAAGAAACTTCTAATAGAATTAAAGACGAAATTTTACATGGTTGTAATACTCAAAAACCAGGTTGGGTTCGTCTCTCTGTGCACCCAACAATAACAAATAAAGAATTAGAATTTGTTTGTAATTCTTTAAAAGAACTGTCTGTAAACATAGAAGAATGGGCTAAAGATTATGAATATGATAGCTTAAAGAATGATTATTCACATAAATCTGTTACACCAATAGAACAAAACTTAGTTAAAGAGTGGTTTAACTTATAGTCTATAAAAATTCAGCCGGAACTTTATCTCTATGTTTAAATCTTTTATGAGACCAAAGGTAGAATTCCGGTTGATTTAAAATATTTTTTTCTGTCAATTCGGTATATAAATCTGTAATTTGATAATTTTCATAATCCTTAGAATTTTCAGTTATCAGTTGAAATTCAGTTTTATAATAACCTCTTTTAACTTTTCTAGTGACATAATTTATTACGACTAAATCAAACTTTTTTGCAAGCATTTCTGCTCCCGTATGTACCGGAACTTTGATGTTAAAAAAGTCTCTCCAATAATAAGTTTTATGTGGTTGAGGAGATTGATCGCTTAATAAAATATATGCACCTTGTTTTTTATCAGAAAACCTTTTTTGCATACCTCTAACCATATCAGAAGTTTTATATCCAATAACTCCAAACTTTTCTCTTGAATCTCTAACTTTTTTTTCGAAGTACTTATTATTAAGTTTTGTATACGCACCCAAAACATCAATATTTAAAACTTTAGGTAAACTTGTGGACCATTCCCAATTGGCTTGATGAGCCCCAACTAATGCGATACTTTTTCCATCCTTAGCGAATTTATTTACCAATTCTGGATTTTCATATGTATATCGTTTCAAAATTTCTTTTTCAGAAATAGAAAAAGCTTTTACGCTTTCCATCATCAAATCCATTAAATGTTTAAAGAATTTTTTTCTGATAATTAAAAGTTCTTTTAAAGGTTTGTTAGGAAAAGCTAATTGTAAATTATCTAAAACTACTTTTTTTCGATATCCAATTACATAATAAATTAGAAAATAGAAAAAATCTGATTTTAAATATAAGATTCTCATTGGTAACTTAGAAAGTAACCAAATTAATGGATAACTTATGGCAAAGACAATAAATTGCATATATAAATTTTAGTGTTGCAAATATCGTATATATATTTAAAATGAAAAGATAAATACTAATGGGTTTTTATTAAGTTTGTTACATGATAGAAAATATAAATAAGGCAGTATTATTATTAATGATTGCTAATGTATTAATTTCGATGAAGGGTTTTAAAGAGTATTCATTTCTCGATAAATACAAGTTTCAGGTTAGTAGAATTTTATCAGGAGAGAAAATTAGAATGTTAACTTCTGGTTTTTTACATGTAGATTGGTTGCATTTAGGTTTAAATATGTATGCTTTGTATCTTTTTGGAGGTATTGTAACGCAACATACAAGTACTAGTAATTTCTTAATTATTTACTTTGGAAGCTTGTTAGCTGGAAGTTTATATTCTCTTAAAGAGCACAAAAAAGAACCTTATTATAGTGCTGTTGGAGCATCTGGAGCAGTTTCTGGAACTATTTTTTCAGCAATTTTATTAGATCCAGGTATGAAACTATATCTTTTATTTATACCAATTCCAATTCCAGGATATATTTTTGGAATTGGTTACATATTATATTCTATTTATGGTTTGAAAAATCAAGTTGGTAATGTTGGGCATTCTGCGCACTTAGGAGGAGCAATAGGAGGATTTATTCTTACAATCATTCTAAATTCCTATTTATTTACATATAACTTAGCTACAATTATATTGTTAGCAGTACCAATAATATTTTTATTAGTTTTTGGAGATAAACTGCCAAAAAAATAAATTATAAGGTTTAGTTTTTAGCAAAAAAAAAGCTTCATAATTTCTTATGAAGCTTTTGAGCGAAAGACCAGGTTCGAACTGGCGACATTCAGCTTGGAAGGCTGACGCTCTACCAACTGAGCTACTTTCGCGTGGTAAAGAGATGCAAATATATAACGTTTTTTAACATCTGCAAGCATTTTTTTTACAAAAAAGATACATTTTTTTAATGTTCTTAATAATGAAATAGTTAGCTATTCATTTTTTCGCAAAAAATAAATTTTGAGCTTAAATTATAAGTATTTTAACTTCTAATAATGATTTTAATTCTGCAGAAATTTTACTTTTTTTTTAAAATTAAGAATTTTGCTTATTTAGAAAACTGGAGTTCGGTTTTATCTTTGCCGTATAGTTATATGTTAAACCCCCAATTTAATCATTATGAAAAATTTTAAACTAGTAGTAATTTTCGCATTATTTGCATTTTCTGTATCAGCACAAGATCTTGCAATGACCACAGTAAACAATTACGGTACTTATACTTCAATAGAAGAAAAAGAAGAGATTGTACCATTATTAAATGAAACAAAATACACTTACAAATACAAAGGAGAAAATGTAGTTGTTGTATTTTCTGAAGACAAACATGTAGAGTATTTTAATGAAGGAAAATACTTTATTAAATCTGACATTTCTTGGGTTTCAGAAGATGAGTGTTATATGACATTACAAGAATCAAATCTTCCAAATTTTCCTTTTAAAAAAGGAATTAAATTAAAAATGAAGATTACAAAAATAAAAAGAGGTTATATTTTTTACGAGTCTACTTTAGGTGGTAGAACTTGGGAAGGAAGAATGAGAAAGTTATATTAATCCCCTAAATTAATATACGCCCCTAAGTTAAATTATACCCCTAATAAATTATAATTTATAAAGTCCAGTTTGTTTGTTCAAACTGGGCTTTTATGCTTCTATTCGTAAAGTGTTTTTTGTTATTTAAGAATATGATTTTGTTTTAAACTTCATAATTAAATTCAAAGAAATAGAGAAATTAAGAATTTTGCTTATTTATAAAACTGAAGTTCGGTTTTATCTTTGCAGTATAGTTATATGTTAAACCCCCAATTTAATCATTATGAAAAATTTTAAACTAGTAGTAATTTTCGCATTTTTTGCATTTTCTGTATCAGCACAAGATCTTGCAATGACCACAGTAAACAATTATGGTACTTACACTTCAATAGAAGAAAAAGAAGAGATTGTACCATTATTAAATGAAACAAAATACACTTACAAATACAAAGGAGAAAATGTAGTTGTTGTATTTTCTGAAGACAAACATGTAGAGTATTTTAATGAAGGAAAATACTTTATTAAATCTGACATTTCTTGGGTTTCAGAAGATGAGTGTTATATGACATTACAAGAATCAAATCTTCCAAATTTTCCGTTTAAAAAGGGAATTAAATTAAAAATGAAGATTACAAAAATAAAAAGAGGTTATATTTTTTACGAGTCTACTTTAGGAGGTAGAACTTGGGAAGGAAGAATGAGAAAGTTATATTAATCCCCTAAATTAATATATTCCCCTAAGTTAAATTATACCCCTAATAAATTATAATTTATAAAGTCCAGTTTGTTTGTTCAAACTGGGCTTTTATGCTTCTATTCATAAAATGTTTTTAGTTATTTAAGAATATGATCGTATTTCTGATGTCATAATTAAATCCAAAGAAATAGAGAAATTAAGAATTTTGCTTATTTATAAAACTGAAGTTCGGTTTTATCTTTGCTGTATAGTTATATGTTAAACCCCCAATTTAATCATTATGAAAAATTTTAAACTAGTAGTAATTTTCGCATTATTTGCATTTTCTGTATCAGCACAAGATCTTGCAATGACCACAGTAAACAATTATGGTACTTACACTTCAATAGAAGAAAAAGAAGAGATTGTACCGTTATTAAATGAAACAAAATACACATACAAATACAAAGGAGAAAATGTAGTTGTTGTATTTTCTGAAAACAAACATGTAGAGTATTTTAATGAAGGAAAATACTTTATTAAATCTGATATTTCTTGGGTTTCAGAAGATGAGTGTTATATGACATTACAAGAATCAAATCTTCCAAATTTTCCTTTTAAAAAAGGAATTAAATTAAAAATGAAGATTACAAAAATAAAAAGAGGTTATATTTTTTACGAGTCTACTTTAGGTGGTAGAACTTGGGAAGGAAGAATGAGAAAGTTATATTAATCCCCTAAATTAATATATTCCCCTAAGTTAAATTATACCCCTAATAAATTATAATTTATAAACCCCAGTTATTAAGCATTTGTTTAATAACTGGGGTTTAAAGTTTTATAAAATATTTTATATTATAAATTTAGTCTATTAGTAAAGTATTAGATATTGTATCAATTAGTTTCTCAAAATCACTAGATTTATCAAAGAAATCTTGAGCTCCGTATCTTAAACAAGTTCTTTTTAATTCTAGGCTTGTAGAAAAAACGTACACTTTAGGTAGCTTATTATTTTCTCTAAACCATTTTAATAATTCAATTCCGTTACCATCTGGTAAACTTAAATCTAATGTTACAATATCAACATCAGTTTCTTTCAAAAAAGAAATAGCTTCATGAAGAGTTTGTGTTAATTGAATATTTTTAAGAGGGTGTACTTGTTTACTTGCATTAAGAATTTTCTCTCCAATTAAAGGGTTGTCTTCTACAATTAACATGTTTTTTGTGTGTTGTTTCAATTAATTAATAAATAAATTAATGACTGTACGTAAAGATACTGTTTAGGATATTTTAAATAAATAGGTGAAATGCTTATTTTTCAATTAAATTTTACATTTCTAACGAAGTAAAACCTTTTTTTATGGCATACTTAGTTAATTCTGGTATTGTATATAAATCAATTTTTTTCATAATATTATTTCTATGTACATCAACAGTTTTAGAACTTAAAAATAAAACCTCTCCAATTTCTTTAGAAGATTTCCCCTCTGTAATTAATTGTAAAACTTCTTTCTCTCTTGAACTTAAAAGAGTGTTCTCTATGGTATTTCCTTGTTTAATTATTGATAAAAAGTCTTGATTAATATCCTTAGATAAGTATTTGATATCTTGTACAACTGTATTTATAGCAGTAATTAATTCGTTAGAATCACCATCTTTTAATAAATAACCATAGGCACCAGCTTTAAACATTCCTTGTATAAATTGTTTACTAGAATGCATAGAAAGACCGATGATTTTAATATCAGGGCATATTTTATGAATCTGTTTTGCCGCTTCAATACCATTTAAATTTGCCATAGCTACATCTATAACTAAAACATCTGGCAATAATTTAGAGCAAACACTAATAGCTTCTCTTCCATCAGATGCTTCTCCAATAATTTTCATATTAGACTTTTGTTCTATTATATTTCTTAAACCATCTCTAAGAAGTTTGTGGTCGTCTACTAAAACTATTTTTATTTGGTCGTTGGTTATCATATAGTTAAAGGTATAAAAAAATTAACAGTTGTTCCTAAGTTTTTTTCTGAAGTTATACTAAAAACTCCATTAATATTGGCAATTCTTTCTTGTACTGTAAATAAACCAAAACCAGAATAATTTTTTAAGTTTTTTAATTTACTTGTATCAAAGCCAATACCGTTGTCTTTTACAACAAACAAAAAGTCTGACTCTGTTTTATTAATTTCTAAAGTTATTAAAGATGCTTGGGCATATTTTAAAGCATTATTTACAACTTCTTGAATACTTCTATAAAGTAAAATAGACGAAGTCTCATTAAGATCTACAAAATCTAAACTTGTATTAATTTCGCATTTAACTTTATAAGTGTTTTCAATGTTTTCAAAAAACCAATATAAAGTATCTAAAATACCTAATTGATACAAAGCAGGCGGAGATAATTCAAAAGTTATTTTTCTACTATTTTCTAAAGCTTCTACAATATGATTTTCAATAAAATTTAAGTCACCAAAGATTTCACTTAAATTCTTATTGTTTTTTAACTCGTTAATTTTCATTTTAGAAATCACTAAAGATTGACTTAAATGATCATGTATATTTGATGCTATCTCTTTTTTCTGTTTTTCTTCAATTAATGTTAACTCAGTTGTTAGTTTTTGTAAGGATGATTGATACTCATTAATTTCTATATTTGCCAACATCCATTGAGTTATATCTCTTGCTGTTGTTACAAAGTAGCTAATTTTATCATTTTCATAAATTGGCGTAGATAAGAACTCTAACCAAATATAATCTCCATTTTTATGTTTTGCTCTAAATGGATGTGCATCTTTTTTTAAATTTTTATTAACCTCGTCTATAGCCTCAAATAAACTATCTAAATCATCTGGATGCACGATAGAAGTAATTTTTTTACCAGTAAATTCTGATTGTTTGTAGCCTAATAGGTTCTCTATCGACGGACTAATGTATTTAAATGTTCCGTCTGGTTCTTGTAAACAAATTAAATCGCTAGTATTGTTTGCAAGTAAACGATACATCTCTTCTGCTTTATCTATTTTATCTCTTGTTAATTTTTTTTCTGTAATATCTTGTAAAACACCTCTTACAAATATTGCTTTACCTTCATTATTAACCTCTGTGTAACCAATTACATTTAACCAAAGCAGTTCATTTTGTTCATTTTTAAAATTTAGTTCTAAATTAAAACTTTTATTTTCTGCAATACAGATTTCAATTGCTTTCTCTAAAACCTCTTTAGAACCATTAACATAATAATCCATTAATTTTTCTAAAGGAGGAATGGTTCCTATAGGCAAACCATGAATTTTATAAATTTGATCTGACCAGCTAACATTTTCTGTAATTAAATCTAGCTCCCATGCACCAACTCTTGTAATTCTTCCAGATTCATTTAGCAAAAATTTACTTCTTTCAGCAGCAATAAGTGCTTTTTTTATTTCATCTTTACTGTCTCTTAAGTTTTTTTCTATTAATTTTTGATGCGTAATATCATTCATTACAACCACAGCACCTAGTTTTTTACCCTTATTGTCATGAAAAGAAGCTCCGTTACAAAGTACAATTCTAGGTTCCTGATTAACTGATTTTATAACAATTTCTTCATTAGTTAAAATTTTACCATTAAAAGCTTGCACTAAAGGAATTTCTTCTTTCTTTAAAAGGGTTTTATAATCTGATTTATATAAGCCATAATTTTCTGCCCATTTCTCTTGAGGAATTTTAAGAATATCTACACCGTGCCATTCTTTAGCTGTCTTATTAAATAGAACAATTTCACCTTTATCATTACATGCAACAATTCCTGCATTTTGATTTTCTGTCATGGCAATAACAAATTCATTTTGAGCTTTAAGCTTATTTTGAGCTAGCCTAATTTCTGTAATATCTTCTATTATACTTAAGACATATTTTTTATTACCAATTAGAATAATTTCAGCATTTGCTTTCCAAATTCTTAGTTCTCCGGATTTAGTAATAAATTCAGATTCAAAATTTTTAACGCTGCCATTTTTAACTAATCTATTAAAATAGATGTTTCTTTTTCTCTGAGACTTCCAAATACTAGCCTGTATATTAACGGTACCAATTAATTCTTCTGGTGTGTAACCAGATATTCTTGCAGCGGCATCATTTACATCAACAATTTTGTGTTCATCAAAACTATTTAGTATTATTAAATTAGGACTGTTTTTAAATATCTTAAAGAATTTTTCTTCGCTTTCTTTTAATTTAATATTGATGTTTTTATTTTCTGTAATATCTTGTAAAACACCTCTACGACCTATAATTTTTTTGTTTTCATCGTAAATTGGTTGTACCACATTTCTAATCCAAACTACTCTTTTGTTATTATTAATTAGTTTTAATTCAAGATCATAGGGTGTGCCGTTTTCATCTAGCTCTTTATTTGCTTTAGAAATTTTTAATTGAGATTCTTTGTCAAATTTTTTAAATATTTCTTCTCTTTTCGGTGCTGTTTTTTTATAATCACTCTCGTAAATTACATGGATATATTCAGACCAATTTACTCTTTCAGATGTCTTTATATATTCCCAATATCCAATTTTAGCTAATTTACTAGCTTCATTTAAAGAGGTTTCTTTTTGTTCTAATAGTTTTAAAGAACTTTCAATTTTATTTTTAGCTAAGACTCTTTGTGTTATATCTCTAGCAGAAGTAACAAAATAACTAATTTTATTATTTTCGTATACGGCAGAAGTAATAAATTCTAACCAAATATAATGACCAAATTTATGCTTTACCCTAAAGGTATATGCGTTATTATCATAATCTGTAATAAATAATTTTTTACCTATTGTTTCTCTTAATTTCTGGATATCATCAGAATGAACATATTTAAAAATTTTTTTTCCAAGAAATTCTTTACTATCATAGCCTAATATTTTTTTTATTGATGGACTAATATACTTAAAAGAACTATCTACATTTTGTAAACAAATAATATCATTAGAGTTATCTGTTAGTAACCTATATTTTTCTTCAACCTTTTTTTTGTCGATTGCCGTAGTTTCAAATTTTTGTTTATAGCTTAAAGGTTGAAAAACATCTTTTATTTTAAAAAATACTAGGTCTCTATCTGTAGTGTCTAAAAACCTTAAATAGATATAAAATAAAACACTAAAATAGGTTGCCAATATCCCTTTTGATTGCAACCCTTTTGTAATTACAGGAATTAACTTATCTGATTTCCAGAAAGAAAGTGTTGCATAGAATATTGTATCAAAGCTTACTACAATTATCATTGTAATAAAAATTTGTAAAAATAAAAACCTAGTTTTTTTTGCTATAAATTCGAATAGTATTATTAATAAAAGAGAATCTAAAAGGATAGCAATATTAGAAACGGTAGAGATGTACGGTGAGTTTTTAAATGGTTTCGCAGAATTTGCGATGGCATTATCAATTAAAGGGTCTTCAATTTTCCAATTGAAAACCTGTAGTAAAAGTGTGATTAATAAATTTACTAGAAACAATGCATAAATAACTTTTTTTGTTTCTTTGGCATCTTCTTTAATATAAATAATTAATAAAGCAAAGAGTGTTACAGTTACAAATATTGATGATCCTTGAGATATTAAGTGATTTGTTGGATAATTAGAATCTATATTATTAGAAAGAAATATTTGAACAAACTGAAATAAACCCAAACTAGCATAAAGAACACTTAAACCTAGTTTTTTTCTAACTTTAAATAATAGTAGTATAATAAAAGCAACAAAAGAGCTTTGTACAAATAGGGTTGAAAATTGATAAAATGTCATAGCATAAGTTATTAAAATTGATAACAGAAATATCAATTTTTAGGGGATTTATGCTCTAAAGATAAAAAAAAATGTATTTTATTAAAGTTTAAATAAGTTTTTTTATTGAATATTGTATTTGTTATGATTTTTTGATGATGCTTTTGGGAATGTTAAAAACAACAGTTGTACCAACTCCAATTTCTGATGAAATATTGAATTCTCCTTGAATATTCCCTATTCTTTCTTTAACTGTAAACAGTCCAAAACCAGAGCCGTTTGTGTTATGATTATTTTTTAATTTTTTTGTATCAAAACCATTACCATTATCTTTAAATATAAAAGAGATGTAATTAGACTTTTCATAAATATTCAATGTAAAAAGAGATGCTTTAGAATATTTTACAGCATTATTTACAACTTCTTGTATACTTCTATATAGTAAAATAGATTTTGTATCATCCATTCTTACAGTATCTAAAGTTGTATTAATATCAGATTTTATTTCATATGTTTTTTCAATGTATTCAAATAACCAAAACAACGCATCTACAATTCCTAATTGATATAAAATAGGTGGAGAAAGTTCAAAAGTAATTTTTCGACTATTGTCTAATGCATCCGTAATATGATTTTCTATAAATTCTAGATCTTTTATTAGTTTTTGATATTCTTTATTATGTTTTAATTCTTTAATTTTCATTTTAGAAATTACTAAAGATTGACTTAAATGATCATGAATATTTGAAGCTATTTCTTTTTTCTGCTTTTCTTCTATTAAAGTAATTTCTGTTGTTAACCTTTTTAAAGATTTTTGATATTCTTGGATGTTTTCATTGGCCACCATTGTTTGTGTTATGTCTCTTGCAGAAGTTACAAAGTAATTAATCTCATCACCATTATAAACAGGTGTAGATAAAAACTCTAACCAAATATAATGTCCTTTTTTATGTAAAGCCCTAAAAGGAAATGCATGAGATTTAACTTCTTTAGAAATATTGAAAAATGTGCTTTTTAATGATTCTAAATCTTCTGGATGTACTATATCATATACTTTTCTGCCTATAAATTCTTCTTGTTTATACCCGAGAAGGTTTTCTATGGATGGGCTTATATATTTAAACGTACTATCATGTTCTTGTAAACATATTAAATCGTTGGTGTTATCTGCTAGTAATCTATACAATTCTTCTGCTCTAGCTATTTTATCAATACTTTCTTTTTTGTCTGTTATATCTTGCACTAAGCCACGTCTTCCTATTATATTTTTATTTTCATCAAAAACAGGTTGTGCAACATTTCTTACCCATACAGCTTTACCAGTTTTTTTATGATATATTTTCATTTGTATATCATAAGATACGCCATTATTAGTTAGGTCTAATGTTGCTTGTTTAATAACAGGTAAAGAATCTTTATCTATTTGGGCAACAATTTCTGCCCTTGGTGGTACAGGTTTTGTTTTATCTAAACCGTAAATATCATATAAATATTCAGACCATCTAAAATCGTCTGTAGCAATTATATATTCAAAGTATCCTATTTTAGCAACTTTACTGGCTTCATCCATAGAAGCTTTATTTTTTTCTAATTGTTCTAAAGAGTTTTCAATTTCTTTTTTAGATCTTTTTAATTCTATTCTATTTAACTTAGAATCTGTAATATCTTGTAAAACACCACTTCTACCTAATACATTTTTATCTTCGTCATAAATTAAGTGTCCTATAATTCTAACCCAAACTTCTTTATTCTTAAAATTAGTCATTTTAAGCTCTATGTCATATGGTTTTCCATCAGAATCTAATTTCTTTGTGGCACTAATTAATTTTTCTAAGAATTCACCCTTATAAACAGCAATCATTTCTTCTCGAGATGGTATTTCTTTATTAGGATTTAAACCAAAAATTTTATAAACATAATCTGACCAATAAAAAGAGTTGGTTTCAAATAAATAGTCAGAATATCCAATTTTAGCAATTCTACTCGACTCAATTAATGAAAGATCTTTTTTCTTTAAAAGATTGTAAGAATTTCTTAAAGCTATTTTAGAATTCTTACTTTTTGTTATGTCCTGTAAAATTCCTCTTAGGCCTTTCATTTTTTTATTGTCACCAAAAATAGGTTCCATTATTAATCGAAGCCAAATAATTTTATTTTCTTGATTTTTACCTTTTACTTCAAGATTAAAAGCTTTTCCATTTGATTCTAAGTTTTCAATTTTTTTTATAATTTTAGCTTTGCTTTCTTCGGTGAAAAAATTTAGAAATTCTTTTTGAGAAGGAATATTATCCTCAGGACTTAGACCAAAAATTTCAAATACATAATCAGACCAAACATAAGTTTCTTTTTTAGCATTATATTCTATAAAACCTATTTTACCCATTTCACTTGCTTTATTTAAGGCTTTATCTCTTTTTCTTAATAATTTTAGTGATTTTTCTAACTGCTTTTTAGATTTTATTCTATCCGTAATTTCTCTAGCAGAGGTAACAAAAGATGTTACTTTACCATCTTGATAAATTGGTGATGTAGAATACTCCATCCATAGATATTCACCTGATTTGTGTTTTAACCTAAAAATTAGTGGTGTTTTTTTATTGTTTTTTAAAAACTCTTTTTCAGATATTTTCTTTTGAAGTTCTTTAATATCATCCTTATGAACTATAGAAAAAATTTGTTTTCCTAAAAAATCAGATTGTTTATATCCTAAAATATTTTTTATTGAAGGACTAATGTAACTATAATTACCATTAAGTTCTTGTAAACAAATAATGTCATTAGAATTTGTTGTTAGTAAACGATACATTTCATTCGCTTTTTTAATATCATTTACTGCTACTTCAAATTTTTGCTTATAACTAAGTGGTTTAAAAACATCTTTAATTTTAAAATAAACCAAATCTTTGTCTGTTTCATCTAAAAACCTTAGATAGATATATAAGATAACACTATAATAAACAGCAAAAATATTTTTATTTATTAAACCTGTTTTCAATATTGTAGCAGCTTCTTCAGATTGAAAAAATGCTATAGTAGTAAAAAAAACAGTATCAAAACTTAAAGTAATTATCATTGTTAAGGTTATCTGTAAGAAAAAGTATTTTATTTTTTTTGATATATATTCAAAAACAATAATTAATAACAATGTATCTATAAATAGCGTAATTTTTCCTATAATAAAAGGAGCTGTTTCGTTAATAAAAAGATTAGATGCGTTAAGTTTAGTATCGTTAAGATTCCATAAAAACGCTAAAAGAATAAAATATATAATAATATTTATTCCCGTTATAGTGTAAATAATTTTCTTTGTTTCCTTGACATCTTCTTTTATATATACAATTAGCAGTACAAAAAGAATAATAGTTATAAAGACAGAAGAGCCAGGTGTAACTATAATCTTACTTGTTGTAATATTATAGCCATTATTTAAAACAAATAGTATAGCTTGTATAAATTGGAATACGCCTAAACACGCATGTAAAATACCATTACCTATTTTTTTTCTAAATCTAAATAAAGCAAGTATTATTACTACGGCTATTGTACCTTGGGTAAGTAAAATAATTAATTGATGATTATTCATAGCTTAAGATTATGGGGGTTACTTAAGGGTAGAAGGGACTTAGTATTGCTTTATAAAAATATAAAATAAATTTTAATAGTCCATAAAATGAAGTGATTTTTATTTTATAAAACTTTATTACAGAGTAAGTTATTTTAAAATTAGAATAATTTAAGAGTAAAAAAACACTTAGAAATTGAATTTTAAGGAAGTTTAAAACACAAAAAACAGTTTAGAATATACTAAACTGTTTTTTAAAATTTGTAGCGAAGACGGGATTTGAACCCGTGACCTCAGGGTTATGAATCCTGCGCTCTAACCAACTGAGCTACCTCGCCATTGGTTTGCGGGTGCAAATATAGACACTTTTTACAAACCTGCAAGAAGTGTTTTAATTTTTTTTTAATTGAATTAATACCTATATTGTCCGCCTAACAAAACAAACAATGGATAAAGTAAAATTCGAATTAGAAATTCCAATTCACGCATCGCCTAATATGCTATATCAATACATATCTTCACCTTCTAGTTTACAAGAATGGTTTGCAGATAAAGTAAACTCTAGAGGTAAAGTTTTTAGCTTTGTTTGGGAAGGTACAGAAGAGTTAGCAAATTTAATAACCAAAAAGGCAGGTGAAAGAATGCGTTGGAAGTGGTTAGAGAGTGAAGATGATGACAGTTATTTCGAAATTAGAATTCAAGTAGATCCATTAACAAAAGACGTTTCTTTAATAGTAACAGACTTTGCAGAAGACGAAGATGAGGTAGACGAAGCTAAACAGCTTTGGGAGAATCAAATAGAAGAATTAAGACACACAATTGGCGCTTAATTAGATAAAATACAATTTAAAAACCAGCATTTATTGCTGGTTTTTTTATGTTTATAATACTAAGATTTGTAGTATTTTTGCAGTTCTTAAAATTTAAAGGATGATTAATTTAAACGGTGAGTTATTATTTAAAGAAAACGTAAACCTTTCTAAAGATAATAGAGGATTTAAATACGGAGATGCTATTTTTGAAACAATTAAAGTTGTAAACAAAAAAGTTGTTTTTTGGGAAGATCATTATTTTAGATTGATGGCTTCGATGAGAATGTTACGTATGAAAATTCCTATGGAATTTACTTTAGAGTTTTTAGAGAATGAAATTTTAAAAACAATAGCAGTTATAGATGACGCACCATCTTATAGAGTTCGTTTAAATGTTTATAGAAAAGATGGAGGTTTGTATACACCAAAAACTAATAAAGTTGATTATTCGATTGAAGCTAGTGAAAATACTTATGTTTCTAAAAATGAGTATAAAGTTGATGTTTTTAAAGATTTTTACAACTATTCTGGTTTGCTATCTACAGTAAAAACAAATAATAGAATGCTTAATACTCTAGCAAGTATTTATGCTAATGAAAATGATTTAGATAGTTGCGTTCTTTTAAATGAAAGAAAAGGAGTAGTAGAGGTTACCAACGGAAATATATTTGTTGTAAAAGGTAATGTTGTTAAAACACCTGCCTTATCAGAAGGATGTATTAAAGGTATTGTAAGAGGAAAAATCATAGAAATCTTAACTAAAAATAAAGATTTTACTATCGAAGAAACAACGATTTCTCCGTTTGAGATACAGAAAGCAGACGAAGTTTTTATTACAAATGCAATTGTTGGTGTACAAGCAATAACTAAATACAAGAAAAAAACATTTACAAGTAGTTTGGCTACAAAATTACAAGCCAATTTAAATGTTTTACAAATTGCTGGTAATTAATTTAAGTTAAAATCGTTTGGTGCGTTTGCCCAAAGTTTATAATTACCTCCTTTTTCTAGTAATTTATTTTTCCAAAGACTTTCTTCATCGTTAGAAAAAATGTTTTCGAAGTTATTTTCTGTAACAAACCAAGAGTTTCCGCTTAATTCATCTTCTAGTTGATCTTTATCCCAACCAGAATAGCCTAAAAAGAATCGAATATCAGATTCTTCTAGCAAGCCACTGTTAAGAAGGTCTTTTAGTTGCTTAAAATCTCCGCCCCAAAACACACCGTTAGCAACTTCTATGCTATTGTCTAACAATTGTGGTATTCTGTGTACAAAGTATAAATTATCTTGTTCTACAGGGCCGCCTTGGTATATATTAAAATCGCAATCTATTTCTGGTAATAAATCTTTAATACAATACTCTAATGGTTTATTTAAAATAAAACCGACAGAATTATTATCTGTATGTTCAGTTAATAGAACAATAGCTCTGTTAAATGAATTGTCGTTTAAGATAGATGGTTCTGCAACCAAAAGTCTACCTTTTTTTGGGAGGAGTTTAGACATTCAATTTTTTTATTTAAATATAGGTAAAATTTTAACAAAAAAAAACTCTCTTAAAAAAGAGAGCTTTTATTTTATTTAAAACTGTAATTATTAGTTTACAGCATCGCTTAATCCAGCTCCAGCTTTAAATTTTGCTACATTTTTAGCAGCAATTTCAATAGTTTTTCCAGTTTGAGGATTTCTACCAGTTCTTGCAGCTCTATTAGATACAGAAAAAGTTCCGAAACCAACTAAAGCAACTTTATCTCCCTTTTTTAAAGAAGAAGTTACGTTACCTGTAAAAGACTCTAAAGCTGCTTTAGCTGCTACTTTAGAAATTCCTGCGTCAGCAGCCATTGCATCGATTAAATCTGATTTGTTCATAATGAATTGATTTTTAAATTATTTTTATTATACTTTTTGCTTAATAGCTTAACAAATATAGACGGATTGTGGGTTTACGCAAATATGAAGGCCCAAAAAAGGGCATTTTGTTAATAAATGTAGGGCAATTGTTAATAAAGCATGCTTTGAAAATCAAAAAACTCTACAAACCGCATCAATAAAGGCTTTACATCATTTTAGCATCCGAAGAAAATTGAAAGCCATTTAATAAGCTTTTTGCATCCATCTTTTTCTTACCAGAAAGTTTTATTTCATCAATAATAATATAACCACCATTTACTGCAACTTTTAATTCTTTTTTAGATGCAATAATACTTCCAAAACTAAAAGTGTGTGTTTCTATTTGTTTACTTACGTCATAAATTTTAGTAGAAATTTCTTCATCATTATTATATATTAAAGTCCAAGCTGCCGGAAAAGGGTTTAAACCTCTAATTTTATTATAAATATTTTCTAAACTATCGGTCCAATTTATTTTTGTGTTTTCTGGGTTTAATTTTGGTGCAGATTTTTCTTCTAAATCGGGTTGTTTTGTAGTAACTACATTTCCTTTTGCAATATAATCTACAGTTTTAGAGACCAAACTTGCACCTAAATGCATTAATTTGTCATGAAGACTACCTACAGTTTCTGTTTCTAAAACTGTAATTTCTTCTTGTAATATAATTTCTCCGGTATCAATTTTATCATCAATAAAAAATGTAGTTACACCCGTTTTTGTTTCTCCGTTAATAATTGACCAATGTATTGGTGCAGCACCTCTGTATTCTGGTAATAAAGAAGCATGTAAATTAAATGTACCTAATTCTGGCATTTGCCATACTACTTTAGGTAACATTCTAAAGGCAACAACAATTTGTAAATTGGCGTTTAAAGATTTTAATTCGCTTAAAAAATCTTCGTTTTTTAAGTTAGTTGGTTGTAATATTTTTAAATCTTGAGATTTTGCATACTTTTTTACTGCAGACTCATTTATTTTTCTTCCTCTACCGGCAGGTTTATCTGGTGCAGTAATTACGCCTGCAATTGTATAGTTGTTTTCTACTAAATGTTTTAAAATGGCCACGGCAAAATCTGGCGTTCCCATAAAAACGATACGCATATCTTTCATATTTATATTTTTAGTTGAAATTTATTTAGATTATTTAATATTAGTTTATCTTCTGCAAGAAGCGTTTGCAAATGTATTAAAATGTCTTTCTCTTTAGCATTTAAAAAATTAGTAATTTCTTTTGAAGACAATTGTTTGTTTGGGTTTAGAAGTTCTATAATATCTTCGGATAAGTTTTTGGTTTGCTTTTTTTTGTTAGCTAAACAAATCTCGCAGATGCCACAGTTTTCTTGTTTAATTTCGTCAAAATATGCTAACAGTTGCTTGCTTCTACAAACTTTGTTGTTCTTTATAAAAGCGATAAAGTTTTTTGCTTTTTCTTCCTTTAGAAATAGAAACTGTTTTATTTCTTTAGAATATCTATTGATAGTTTTATCATCTTCTCTCGGCATTAGAAAATTTAAAGCAGCATTTTCGTTAGATTGATTGTATACAAGTAGCTGTTGCTGTTCTAATAATTCTAAATTCTGAATTACTTTATTAGAAGTTATTCCTGCTTTCTTGGCAATATAGAATTCGTTTATTTTTATTTCATCTTCAAACAAACCTCCGTAAGTTCTTAAAAGTACATTTATAAAGTTTCTTAAAGAGTTATTATTGTTAGAAAAATTTAAGATTGAATAATGAGATGCTGTTACCTTTAAAGTAGATTTTTTATTAAAACTACTATTAAGTTCTATAATACCATAATTAACCAATAATTTTAAAATAGCATCTGTTTTAAGAACTTGTAAGTTGTACTTTTTACAGAACTCATAAAAATTAAAAGCATAAACTTCTTCAGAAATTTCACCTATGGCTATTCTAAATTGTTGATATAACTTTTTATGAACCTCTTTAATTTCTAAAATAGAAGGTATAGAGTTTTCTATTTGCTTTTGATGTAAATAAACGTCATGCTCATTATATAATAAGACACCGAAAGATTTTTTTTCATTTCTACCAGCTCTACCTGTTTCTTGCACGTAGTTTTCTAAACTATTTGGTAAATTATAATGAATTACCAACCCAACATTGGGTTTGTCTATTCCCATACCAAATGCATTGGTTGCTACAATTATTGGCGTTTTCTCTAACATCCAATTATTAAAAGCCTTTTCTTTATCTATGACAGTTAAACCTGCATGATAAAAAGTACTTTTAAAGTTTTTAGCATTTAAAAAATTAGAGATTTCTTCAGTTTTTTTTCTAGAATTTACATAAACAATTGCTGGTGTTTTGGTTTTTCTAAAAATACTTGTAAGTCTTTCTAGTTTATCTTCAATTTTAAAAACTTGATATGCTAAGTTTTCTCGAAAAAAAGACTTTTTAAAAAGCAAAGTGTTTTTTAATTCTAGATTGGTTTCAATATCCAATAACACTTTTTTACTGGCTGTTGCAGTTAATGCAATAAAACCAACTTTTGGCAAAATTTCTTTAAGAACTTTTATATTTCTGTAAGAAGGTCTAAAATCATGTCCCCATTCAGAAATGCAATGCGCTTCATCAATTGCAACCAAGTTTACATTTAATTCTTTAATTTTTTGCTGAATTAAAGATGATTGCAATCTCTCTGGCGATATGTATAAAAACTTTACTTTACCGAATTTAATTTTATCGAATAGTGTTACAATTTCATCTTGCTGACTTCCGGTAGGTATTGTAACAGCTTTTATATTTTTCTGCTTTAAATTCTCTACTTGATCTTGCATTAAAGCAATTAAGGGCGAAACCACAATACAAACTCCTTCTTTTACCAATGCAGGTACTTGAAAGCAAATAGATTTTCCGCCACCGGTTGGCAATAATGCAATGGTGTCTTTGTTGTTTAAAACTGCAGAAATAATTTCTTTTTGAGGTGCTCTAAAGGAGGTAAATCCCCAATATTTTTTTAATATATTTTCTGGTGATAACATCATTCGCTTGTTAGCGAATTTAAAATGAAGTTTGTACGTTCTTCTATAGAACCAAAAGGCACATTTATTAAATTATAACCCAAATCTGAATAGGCTTTTACCAAAAACTTATCAATTTGTACAGATTCAACAAAAGACTCGTAACGTTCGTTATCTGTGGTATGTATTTCCTCCCAAGGCGAAAAATGAAATATTTTGGTATATTCATATTTTTTGCACTTTTCTAAGAAGTAATCTGGATATTCTGTTTTAAAATAATCCATGTATGCGTGAACATCTGGTATTCCTCTATCAAAAAAAACAATGTCTTTTTCTAAATCTGTTGCTTTTAAGTATTGATTTTCTCTACCTTCTAAAAGCATTTTACTAAATAATAAAGGCTCTGTTAAAAAAAGTTGATCGATACCATCTTCTTTAGCCTTTAAAGTTACCTCTCTAGAAACTTCTGGCATACAATAATATCCCTTTTTAATAAGTTCATTTATAATAGTAGTTTTACCAGTTCCTGGTCCGCCAATAAGAACAATTTTTTGCTGCATCGCACAAAAATAAATCATTCCGTTTATAAAATTAAATTTTAATGTAATTTTGTGTCTTGCAATTTGCAAATAGTTTATAAAAATTTTTACAATTATTATGAGTAATAAAAACGAATTTTATAGCAAGTTAAAAATTCAATTAGATGATACTACTAAGTTTCCTGCAGATTATCTCTATAAATTTATTGTACCAAGTACAGAGAATCAAGTGGCAGAAGTAGAAGCAATTTTTAATAACACAGGCGCTGTAATAAATACAAAAAAATCTAAAACAGGTAAATACGTTAGTGTTTCTATTATCTTAAAAATTAAATCTTCGGATGAAGTTATAGCATATTATAAAAAAGCAGAAAATATTAAAGGTATTATATCATTATAGTTAAGTCTTATGAAAAGTAGTTTTTTATCAATTTGTATATTATTTTTAGCAATTAATGTTTATTCGCAAGATTCTAAAACATTGATAACAATTAATAAAGAAAAAATTTCTGTAGCAGATTTTAAGCGGGTTTATGAAAAAAATTTAGATGCTATAGATAATGAAGAAGCTAAAGATGTAACCAAAAATTTAGATTTATACATCAATTATTTATTAAAGGTTAAAGAAGCTTACAAAATTAAGTTAGATACTTTACCTTCTTATAAAAGAGAAATTGCTACTTATAAAAACCAATTAGCAGCACCGTATTTACAAGACACTTCTTTTATTGCAGACTTGGTTAAAGACATTTACTTTAGAACAAAAAATGAAGTAAAAGCAAAACATATCTTAATTAGAACTTCTAAAGATGCAATGCCAAAAGATACTTTAGTTGCTTACAATAAAATTTTAGACATTAGAAATAGAATTGTTAACGGAGAAAGTTTTGAAAAACTAGCGGTAGAAACATCCGAAGATAGATCTGCAAAAGGAGATGCCAAAAGAGGTATTCCTGGTAATAAAGGTAATTTGGGCTATTTTAAAGCTTTTCAAATGGTTTCTTCATTTGAAGATGTGGCGTTTGCTACAAAAGTAGGTGATGTTTCGATGCCTTTTAGAAGTCAGTATGGGTATCATATTTTAAAAGTTGATGATTTAAGACCTTCTAAAGGAGAAATTGAAGCGGCACATATTTTAATAAAAGATACTACAAATGCTAGTAAAATTAAAATTGATGAGGTTTACAATAGACTTCAAAATAATGAGTCTTTTGAAAAATTAGCAAACTTATTTTCAGATGATATCGGTTCTAAAGCAAGAGGAGGAAAGTTAAACAGATTTGGCACTGGTAGAATGGTAAAAGAATTTGAAGATGCTGCATTTTCATTAAAAAACGTTGGCGATTATTCAAAACCTTTTAAAACCCGTTTTGGTTGGCATATTGTAAAACTTTTAAGAAAACATCCTATTAAGTCTTTTGCTGAAATGGAAACAGAGCTTCGTAAAAAAATTAAAAGAAGTTCTCGCATGCAAATGTCTGAAAAAGCGATAATTAATAAGTTAAAAGCAACTTATAAAATTGTAGAAAATGAAAAAGCAAAACAAATTCTTAATCAAAAAAATATTAGATCGCTTTCTAAGGATTCTTTGCAAAACACTATATTAATTATTAATGATAAGAAAATTACACAAGAGAAATTTGTAGATTACACAAAAAACAGAAGGCATAAACCTATTTTTGTGTTGTTCGAGATGTTTAAAGAAAAAGAAATTTTAGCTTATTATAAAGAAAACTTAATAAAAACAGAACCAGAATACGCTAATACTTTAAAAGAATATGAAGATGGTTTGTTGTTATTTGAATTAATGCAACAAAAAATTTGGAACAAATCTTCTAAAGATTCTTTAGGTTTAAAATCTTATTTTGATAAGAATAAAGCCAACTATAATTCTAATGAATTAAAAACTGTAAAAGGTGAGGTAATGAATGATTACCAAAATTATTTAGAAGAAAAATGGATTACAGATTTAAGAAAAAAAAATAAAATAAAAATTCATAAAAAGCAGTTAAAGAAACTGATAAACTATTATAAAGATTAGAATGAGAATTGTATTTGTTATTTTTTGCGCTTTTTTATTTACCTCTTGTCAGTATTTCGAAATGCAAGAAAAAGAAGAACACTCTTCTGAAATTGTTGCCATTGTAAATACAGAAAAACTATTTAAAGAAGATTTAAAAGATCTTTTACCTAGAAATATTACTAAAGAAGATAGTTTAATTTTAGTTAAAAGTTTAATACAAGACTGGGCTGTAAAAATGTTATTTTTAAAAGCTGCAGAAACCAATAATTCATCAGAATCTTTAGATAATATTAATAAATTAGTACAAGATTATAGAGAAAGTTTATTAATAAATAATTACAAAGAAGATTTAATTAAACAAAAGTTAGATACTTTAGTAACCGAACAAGAGATAGAAGAATATTATTTGGCTAATAATGAGAACTTTAAATTGAACGAGGTTTTAGTAAAATCTAAATATTTAAATTTTGACAATAATATAAAAGATCAAAAAGAGATTATAGAATTATTTAAATCTGATGATATTGAAGATGCAGAAGAGTTAGAAAGACAGCAATTAAGCTTTAAAATGTATCAACTAAACGACTCTGTTTGGACAGAATTGGATAAGATTTTGTTAAAACTACCGTTTTCTAAAGAAAATCTGTTAAAAAAATCAAAATTCATTAAAAAACAAGATTCTTTAGGTTTATATTTGGTGGCTATAAAAGACGTATTAAATAGAAATGATATAGCGCCATTAAGCTATATTAAGCCAACAATAAAAGAAATGATTTTACACAAGCGTAAAATCGAGTTAATAAGAGAGATTGAAAAACTAATAGTAAAAGATGCCACAAAAAACAATAATTTCAAAATATACTAAAATCTTAATTACAGCTGTATTATTTGCAGTAACATCATTACAATTAAATGCACAAAAAGTTAAAATAGACGGTGTAGCAGTAGTAATTGGTAAAAATATTGTTTTAGATTCTGATATTGCAAAATTTAAGCAAGAAGTAGAATTTAAAAGTGAAGGGAAAATTAAAATTTCTGATTGTGAAATGTTAGAAGAGTTAATGGAACAAAAATTACTTTCTCATCATGCAGTTATAGATAGTATTACTGTTGTAGATACAGAGGTTAACTCAAAAGTAGACAGAAGTATACAGTTTTTTGCACAAGAATATGGTTCTATAGACAAAGCAATTGCTGCTTATGGGTTTAATGATTTAGACGATTTAAAAAGTGAACTGTTTAATGTTCAGAAAGAAAATGCGCTAATAGAAAGAGAACAGCAAAAAATTACAGAAAAAGTAGATGTTACACCAGAAGAGGTACGTTTGTACTTTAACGGTTTAAAAGAAAAAGGAGACTTACCAGAATTTACTGCAGAGATAGAATTGGCTCAAATAGTTTTAAATGCAGAACCTACCGAAGAAGAAAATAACAAAGTAATTGCCCAATTAAACGAAATTAGAACAGAAATTTTAAACGGTGCTAGTTTTAGAATGAAAGCAATTATTAATTCTAAAGATCCTGGTGTTACGCAAGACGGAGGAAGAATACAGGTTACTAAAGAAGCTAACTTAATTAAAGAGTTTAAAGAAGTTTCTTTTTCATTAGAAAAAAATGAAATTTCAGAGCCATTTAAAACACTTTTTGGTTATCATATTATTCAGGTTCACGAAATTAAAGGAAATACAAGAGTTGTATCTCATATTTTATTACAACCAGAAATACCAGAATCTAGGTTAACAGAAACTAGATTAAAAGTAGAAGAAATTAAAAATGATATTAAAGCAGGTAAATTAACTTTTGAAGAAGCTGTAAAAAAGTTTTCTGATGATAAAGATTCTAAAAACAACGGAGGAGTAATTATTAACGGTTATACAGGCGAAACTAAATTTGATTTAACAAGAATGGATCCTGCAATGTATGCGAGAGTTAATGATTTAAAGAAAGGTGAATTTACAGACGTTTTTTATGATGAAGCTAGAGGAGGAGAGAAGATGTATAAGTTTATCTTAATGAAAGATAGAACAGATACGCACACAGCAGATCTTGTAGATGATTATGTTAAAATACAAGCACTTGCTTTAAAGAAAAAGAAAGAAGAGGTAATAGAGAAGTGGTCTAATAATAAAATTAAAGACACTTATATTAAATTATCATCAGATTACAAGAGTTGTACTTTTAATAAAAATTGGAAAAAAGAAACAGGTAAATAATGTCAGACGTTAAAGCGGTAAATAACCTAGTACAAAAGTTTGAAACTTTAAAAAAAGAAATTGGTAAAGTAATTATCGGTCAAAAAGAAGCAGTAGATTTTACACTATTGTCTGTTTTTTGTGGAGGTCATTCTTTGTTAATAGGTGTGCCCGGTTTAGCAAAAACATTATTAGTTAATACTGTTTCAGATGCTTTAGGTTTAAATTTTAAAAGAATACAGTTTACGCCAGATTTAATGCCTTCGGATATTTTAGGAAGTGAAATTCTTGATGAAAACAGGCAATTTAAATTTATTAAAGGTCCTATTTTTTCTAATATTATTTTAGCAGATGAGATAAATAGAACTCCGCCTAAAACACAAGCAGCTTTATTAGAAGCAATGCAAGAACGTTCTGTAACCGTTTCTGGTACACATTATAAATTAGATTTACCGTTTTTTGTTTTGGCAACACAAAACCCAATTGAACAAGAAGGAACTTATCCTTTACCAGAAGCGCAATTAGATAGGTTTATGTTTTCTATTAATTTAGAATATCCAAGTTTTGAAGAAGAGGTACAAGTAGTAAAAAGTACAACAAGTAACTTAAAAGAAACTATCAACGCTATTTTTACTGGTGATGAAATTGTTGAAATTCAGAAATTAATTAGAAAAATTCCTGTTGCAGATAATGTTATAGAATATGCTGTTGGTTTGGTTGGTAAAACAAGACCAAAAGCTTCAGCTGCTACAGAAATGGTAAAAAGCTATTTAGATTGGGGTGCAGGACCAAGAGCTTCTCAGAACTTAATTTTAGCTGCTAAAGCTCATGCTGCAGTTAATGGTAAATATTCACCAGATATTGAAGATGTAAAAGCTGTTGCAATTCCTATTTTATCGCATAGAATTGTTAAGAATTATAAAGCAGAAGCAGAAGGTGTTTCTATTGCAGATATTATCAACTCTTTGTTGTAATATTATTCTTCTTCATCTTCTTTAGCCGGATTTTCAAAAAAGCTAAAAACGTTACCGCCATATCTTTTATCATAGCTATGCTTTGCGTGTTTTGATAAATCTGTATGCTTAGAATGTTCTACAATTAAAACTCCGTCTTCATTTAAAATACCTCTTTCAAAAACTAAATCTACAATTTTTAAGAATTGATCTTCTTCAAAATCGTAAGGTGGATCAGCAAAAACTACATCAGAAGTTAAATTTGTTTTTTCTAAGAATTTATAAACGTCACTTTTGTAGGTGTTAATATCTAAATCTAAGGCTTTAGCAGTAGAATTTATAAACTTTATACAACCAAAGTGTGCATCTATTGCATAAATGGTTTTAGTACCTCTAGAAGCAAATTCGTAACTAATATTTCCTGTGCCGGCAAACAAATCTATCACAGAAATAGCATCAAAATAATAGGTGTTGTTTAAGATGTTAAATAAAGATTCTTTAGCCATATCTGTAGTAGGTCTAACAGGTAGGTTTTTTGGCGCTGATAAGCGTCTTGATTTTAATTTACCAGAAATAATTCTCATGAGCCTAAAAGTATATAGTTTGAGTGTTTCGGAATTTTTAATTCATTAAAAATAGCTTTTTCACTTTCTAAAAAGTAGATGTTTTTAATGTATTTATAGGTTAATTTATAAATAGCAGTATCTAAGGTTATATTACCTGTAAAATACAACGGAAACTCTAAAGTGTCTAAGTTTAATTGTTCTGCAATAAATAAGATGTAATATATAAAATCTTCTTTAGAGTTGTAAGAAAATGTATTAAAAAGTAGCAATTGCTTATTCTCGATAACCACAATGTCTAAAGTTGTTTTACCAACATTTACATACATTGTTTTATTATTAGATTTATTTGCTTTTAATAACTTTTCAATTAAAACCGTACTGTAATGCTTGTATTCGAATTCGCCAAAATTTTGAAATAAATAGTTATTGATGTTCACATAAGGAACGTAAACGTTTTTGGTTTTAAGTACATCGATACTATCAAAACTTATAAAATCTGTAACTAACGTTTTTATATTGTAATTTAAATAAGTAGATAGTTCATTTTCATCAAAAAATTGATCTGGTACTAAAGCTGCTAAATTATTCTGATGAATAACTGTTACAGAAGTGAAATCGTTTTGAAGCTTTGTGTCTTTTTTAAATATTTCTTCAATTTTAAGAAGTAAGTTTTCTGGTGTATTTAAAGTTGTTTCAAACTCGTATTCACAAAAATATACTTCTTTATTTAAGCTATTATTATAGATACAAAAAGAAAATCCATCCAAATTAAATTGGATGGATAATCTATTATCTTTTAATGTTTTCAAAGAAATACTACTATTCTTTTTTATCACCTTTTTTGTCATATGATGGAGGCCAGTTACCTGCTGTAGTTACTTCGTCTAAAGAACCAACAGAAACATATTCTCCTTTAATTTGATCAGCAGCAATTACTTCTAATTCTTGCTTAACTAAAGATTCGTTCATACCTTCTAATAAAGCTTTTTTAGGAGTTTTTGCCATAAAAGTAGGTACAACTAAACCTTGTACTTTTTCTACAGTTCCTACTTCCAATTCAAACTCAGTTCCTTTTAAGCCAGGTACACTAAACATTGTTTTGTAATCTCTATCTTTAAAGTATTTTAATACAGGTTCGTAACCAATTGTATCTGTAACTCTTCTTTCTACTTCATCTGTAATACCACCACCTTTATTAACAGTTTCTACAATTGTTTTTGTATTTGTTAAAGCTAATTTAGCAGTATCTATAAATTTGATTAAAGCGTTTTTATCTTTTGTATAATTACCGTTTGCTTCGTAATATTTTACTTCTGCATCTCTAATCATCTTAAGATTATCTACAACTTTAGCATATCTTGTAATCTTATCTTTGTTAAAGTTAATTGGCTCCATAATACCGTTGTATATTTTAAAGCCTAAAAATACTGCTAAGAATAAAAGTAAAATAGATGGAATCCATCTTAACTTTAGAGGTAAATATTTAACTATAACAATAGCTATAATTACTGCAGCTAAAACCGCAGCTAAAATCATTCCTAATAATCCCATTTTTAATGTTTTTTTTTAATAGTCCTATCGCAAATCTACAATTTTTTTTCAATGATAAAAATTTTTATTTATAAATCGACGTATCTTTGTTATTTTAATTAATATATGATAGAATTACCTGCAGATTTTAACAAAGAATTGTTAAAGAAATTCCCACATCAACCAACAATAAAACAAAAAGAACTTTTAAATTTACTAAGCAGTTTTATTTTCAATAAAGATAAAAATGCTCTTTTTTTGCTTAAAGGATATGCAGGAACAGGTAAAACAACTACAATTGGTACCTTTGTAAATTCTTTATGGGCGGCAGGCAAAAAAGCGGTTTTACTTGCACCAACTGGTAGAGCAGCCAAAGTTATTTCTCTTTATTCTAAGAAACCAGCTTTTACAATTCATAAGAAAATATATTTTCCTAAAAAACAATCAAACGGTTCTGTGGCTTTTGTTTTGCAACCTAATAAACATAAACATACTATTTTTATTGTTGATGAAGCTTCGATGATACCAGATAGTAGACAGAACCAAAAGTTATTTGATACAAGTTCACTTCTAGACGATTTAATATCTTATGTGTATTCTGGTGATAATTGTAAACTTATTTTTATTGGTGATACTGCACAATTACCTCCGGTTAAATTAGATGTTTCACCTGCTTTAGAACAAGATACTCTAACATATGATTTTGACAAGCAAGTAACAGAAATAGAATTAGACGAGGTAATGCGTCAACATGAAAATTCTGGAATTTTAGCAAACGCAACATCTTTGAGATTGTTGTTAAGAAACGAAGGTGATAATTTTCAGTTTGATTTAGATTTTGTAGATATAAAAAGGTTAGAAGATGGTTATGATATTGAAGATGCTATTGTTACTTCTTATGAAAGTAGTGGAGTAGAAGATACTGCTTTTATTGTACGTTCTAACAAAAGGGCAAACCAATACAATCAACAAATAAGATATAATATTAGAGGTCAAGAAAACGAAATTTCTGCTGGAGATTATATAATGATTGTTAAGAATAATTATTATTGGTTGCCAGATTCTTCTAAAGCAGGTTTTATTGCAAACGGAGATATTTGCGAAGTTTTAAAAATTTTTTCTATTAAAGAATTATACGGATTTAAGTTTGCTGAAGTAGAAATTAGAATGATTGATTATCCGGATATGCATCCTTTTGAAACGGTGTTGTTGTTGGATACACTTGTAAGTGAAAGTCCATCCTTAACTTATGATGAATCTAATAAATTGTATCAAGCGGTTTTAGAAGATTATGCTCATGAAAAATCGAAATACAAGCAATTTATGTCTGTAAAAAAGAATAAGTATTTTAATGCGCTACAAGTTAAATTTTCTTATGCGATGACATGCCATAAATCTCAAGGAGGTCAATGGAAAACTGTTTTTATAGAACAACCATATTTGCCAGATGGAGTTTCTAAAGAATATTTTAGATGGCTTTACACGGCAATTACCAGAGCACAAGAAAAATTATATCTTATCGGTTTTAAAGACGAATTTTTTATTGAATAATTTATTTTATAAGGTAATTAATGTTTATTGAACCGTATTTGTGGCCATTATCAAATTTTAATCCTTTAGATTTATTTGTATTGTAATTAAACGTATAACCAAAATTAAATCTGTTCGCAGTAAATTTAAAACCAGCTTCAATTCTAAAAACAACAGGAACAAGTTCGTTTGTAATCTCGCTACCGTTATTTAAAAAACTCCCTTCTAGAGTTGCGTCATAAAAAGCATATCTTATGGTTGGTTTTATAAAAATAAAAGCTTCTGATTCTCTGTAGAAAGAAGAGTTTTTATTATTTAAATTTGTGTTAAAAGCTATAGAATTTGCAAAATCTTGCAAGGGTTTAAAACCTATTCTAGTATATAATCCTGTAGAAATATTTGTATATACTGTACCTAATTTTGCAGAATTTACCCAAGTTAAATCTAGATGATTGCTTTCATCTTTACTAATAAACCTATTATAATCAGTATTAAAATTTAAACCTAATGCGCTTTTAATCTGGTATTTCCAACCTTCAGCCTCTTTAAAACCGTACATATTATGTATAAAGTTTTGCATTTCCATAGCGTATGCATCAGGACCAATAATACCTAATTGAAAGGTAGTTTTAAAGTTTTGTTTGTTTTTATAAATTCTATTGATACTAAATGCACCAAATAAATAACCAGCAAATGGTCTATCATGCTCGTCGATGTTTTTTGTGTTTGCTTTGGCAGGTGTAAACATTTGGTGACCAATTTTCCATTCAATAATTTTTTTATTTAAAGAACTATTGGTTTTTTTAGAAAGATATTTAAAAGATAAAAACATACCGTTGGTATAATATCTATCATCATAAGTAGATGTATATAAATCGTTATCTGTAATAAAACTAATTTCTTTAGAATATTTCTTTTGAGAAAAGCAAATAATAGAGCAAAATAAGAATAAAAAAAGTACTTTCTTTTTCATAGAAAACAAATATAGAACAACTTGTTTAAATTCATGTTTATTTAACTTTATTTAGAAAAAAAAGTAATATTTTTAATCTTCGAAAAATTATATATGAGTACAAGCAAAAATTTTACTTCAGAAGACTTTGAAAACCTAAAAAGTAACGAAGACCTTTTAGAACTTATTAAAGAAAAAAGTAGTTTATACAAAAAAGTACTTAAAACTCATGTTTATACAGAAGAACTACGTCTTTTACAAATAGAATTGGTAAAATTACAACGTTGGATTTCTAAAGAAAATAAACGTGTTGCTATTATTTTTGAAGGTAGAGATGCTGCAGGAAAAGGAGGTAATATTAGACGATTTATGGAACATTTAAATCCGAGATCGAGTAGGTTAGTAGCTTTAAATAAACCAACAGAAGTAGAAAAAGGACAATGGTATTTTCAAAGATATATTAAAGAATTACCCAACCCTGGTGAAATCGTTTTTTTTGATAGAAGTTGGTATAACAGAGCTGTTGTAGAGCCTGTAATGGGTTTTTGTACAGACAAACAATACAAAGAGTTTTTGGTTCAGGTGCCAGAGTTTGAACATATGATGTATGAAGATGGCGTAATAATTATAAAATTTTGGTTGTCTATAACTAAAGATGAACAACTAAAAAGGTTCGAAGAACGTAAAGAAAATCCTTTAAAAAGATGGAAATTTAGTCCGGTAGATAAACAAGGACAAGCTTTGTGGGATAAATACACGCATTATAAGTCGGAAATGTTTTCTAAAACGCATACAGCATATAGCCCTTGGATGATGATTAAAACCAACGATAAGCAAGTGGCAAGGTTAGAAGCTATAAGACATGTTATTTCTCAGTTCGATTATGAAGGAAAAACTTCAAAAATATCTCTAACTCCAGACCCAAATGTTGTAATGCGTTATTACAGGTCTAATACCAATATAGATTAAGACTATGGATAAAAAACTTACACAAAAGCAATTAAATAAGTTAACAACTAAAAAAGGTTTTCTAGCTCTTTTATCTAAAGACCCGTTAAGTACAGAGAAGAGTTTACGTTATGTAGATTATCAGAAAAAGTTAAAAAAATTACAGGTAGAATTAATTCGTTTACAAACGTGGGCAATTAATAATAACGAACGTATTATAATTGTTTTTCAAGGAAGAGATGCTGCCGGAAAAGGAGGTGCTATTCGAAGATTAACAGAACGAATAAACCCTAGACACATGCGAATTGTGGCTTTACCTAAACCAACAGAAGATGAAAAAACGCAATGGTATTTTCAGCGTTATGTAGAACAATTACCTAAAGCTGGTGAAATTGTTTTTTTTGATAGAAGTTGGTACAATAGGGCTGTTGTAGAACCTGTAAACGGATTCTGTACTGCAGAAGAGTACGAGATTTTTATGAATCAGGTAAACGATTTTGAAAAAATGATTTTAGAATCTGGAATTCATTTGGTTAAAATTTATATGTCTATTTCTAAAAAAGAACAAGCTAAACGATTTGCAGACATTAAAAGTAATCCATTAAAACAATGGAAAATGACCAAGTTAGACGAGAAAGCCCAATTACTATGGGATCAATATACTGTTTATAAAAAGGCGATGTTTCAAAGAACCAATACAGCAATTTCTCCTTGGAAAGTTATTAGAGCAAATAGAAAAACAGAAGCGAGAATTAATGTTATAAATCACGTTCTTAACAGTATTCCTTATGATAAAGATTTAGAAATTTAAAGACTAAAATTTTTAATAGCATTAAATAAATAATATACTTCTGCAGCAATTTCTTCATTAGTTTCTAAATATGTTTTTGTTTGCTCAGAAGTTCCGTCAGAAAATTTCGGATCTACAAAAGGTAAATGAAACCTTTCTATTGCAGTTGGTATAAACGGACAATTTTTATCAGCATCATTACAAGTTGTTATCACAAAATAGGGTTCTTTATTAATTTCGTGATCGTAACGTTTAGAAAAGCCTAATATTGATTTTTTACAACCTAGAAAAGAGATTAAATATTTCGGATTTTGATGAGAGAAATCTTTTACATTAAAATCGAAACCAGCAGATTGTAATGTTTTTACAGAGTTTCTGTTAAAAGATGTAACTTCTGTTCCACCAGAAAAAGCACTGATATTTAGTGTAAAGTAATTAGCAGCAAAATAAGACCAAATTTGTGCTATTTGACTTCTTCTAGAGTTGTGTGTGCAAATAAAATTTATGTTTGCAGCGCCATTATCAATATAAAACTTTGCAATTTTTTCAGAAATCTTAGTAAGTATTTCTTTTCTCTCATCTTGAAGTATAATTTTTTTTGAAGAGAGTTTAAAGAAGTTTTCTGTAGAAACGGCAAAAGTTTTAGACATATGCTTATTTTTGTAGTAAAGTTAGTAGCTTATATCTTTAAATTAATTAAAATAATGTTAAGAAAGGGTTTAGAAATTGGTAATACTGTTGCAGTTTTAGACGATGTTTTAAAAGGTAAAGTGGTTGCAATTGATAACAACTTAATTTCTATAGAATCTTTAGATGGCATGCTTTTTAAATTTGATGAAAAAGAATTGGTTAAAATTGAAGTAGAGCAACATGAGTTGTCTAAATTTTCTGATATAAATAATAACTTTTTAAAAGAAAAAACTACAGAGGTTAAGAAGAAAAACAGTTTTTTTAAGAAACAAAAGCAAGAATTTTTAATGGAAATAGATTTGCATATTAATAAGCTAACTAAGTCTGTAAAAGGTTTAGATAACTACGATATGTTAAATTTACAGTTAGATACTGCAAAAAGAAAATTAGAATTTGCAATTCATAAAAGAATATCTAAAATTGTTTTTATACACGGAGTAGGTGAAGGGGTTTTAAAATCTGAACTGCATTCACTTTTAAATAAATACCCAGTTAAATATTACGATGCTTCATATAAACAATATGGTTTAGGTGCCACAGAGGTTTATATTTTTCAAAACTCAATCTAATAAAAAAAATTAGTATGAATACTATTTATTTAGACAATGCAGCTACCACGCAAATGCATCCAGAAGTTATAGAAGTTATGCAAAATTCTATGGCAACAAATTTTGGTAATCCATCTTCAATTCATCAATTTGGTAGAAAAGCAAAATCGAGTGTAGAAACTGCTAGAAAAAATATTGCGAAGCAATTTCATGTGTCTGCTGCAGAAATAATTTTTACGTCAAGTGGCACAGAAGCAGATAATTTAATATTAAATAATGCTGTTTTAAATTTAGGTGTTACTAGAATTATAACCTCTAAGATAGAACATCACGCTGTTTTAAATACATGTAAATTTCTAAGTGAAAAATATGATATTTCATTAGAATTTGTTCTTGTTAAAGATAATGGAGATATCGATTTAGAGCATTTAGAAACGCTTTTAAAATCATCAGAAGAAAAAACATTAGTTAGTTTAATGATGATTAATAATGAAATAGGAAATGTATTACCCATAAAAAAGGTTGCTGATTTATGTAAAAGTCATAATTCACTTTTTCATTCGGATACTGTGCAAGCGATTGGTAATTATAAACTAGATTTATCTGATATTAATATTGATTTTCTTGTAGGAAGTGCTCATAAATTTCATGGACCAAAAGGCGTAGGTTTTGCTTTTTTTAGAAAAGGATTTGGTATTACACCAATGCTTCATGGAGGGGAACAAGAAAAAGGTGCTAGATCTAGCACAGAAAATGTACATGCTATTTTGGGTATGGAAAAAGCATTAAATATTTCGCACGCAACAATTGAAAAGAATAAAAATTACATCGAAATTCTAAAGGTTTATTTTATTTCTGAATTAAAAAAAATATCAAAAGAAATAAAGTTTAATGGTAATTCAAGTAATTTAGATAGTAGTAGTGCTACTATTTTAAGTGTTCGTTTTCCTGTTAAAAACGATATGCTTTTATTTAGTTTAGACTTATTAGGAATTGCTGTTTCTGGTGGAAGTGCTTGCCAGAGTGGAAGTAATAAAGGTTCGCACGTACTTTCTGAAATTTTATTTGACGGTGAAGAAGATAAAACTTCTGTCCGATTTTCATTCTCTAGAAATAATACGATTGAAGAATTAGATTTTGCACTTACTAAAATTAAAGACTTTATAAAATAAAAAAAAAGAGAATCTTAAAGATTCTCTTTTTAATAAAAAAACACTAGTTGATTAGTATTTTTTTGGAAACATCACCTCTATTAGTTTTAATCTTTATAATGTAAATTGCTTTAGACAGATTTTTTACATCTAAGGTTTTCTTGTTTTCGTTGTTCAAACTCCAAGTATTTATTTCTTGACCTAGTATAGAGTATAAATTAACTTTACTCATTTCTAAGCCGTTTAATAATTCGATATTAATGTTTTTATCTGTTTTGTTGTAAAATATATTAAAGTCGTTTGTTAGAATATTGTCTTCTGTACTTAATACAACACTTTCTTTAAAAGCTAAGAAAAATCTATCAGTATATTCCCCTTTAGGTAAATTAAACTTTACTTTACCTTCTTTTAAATTGTATGTTTTGTTTTCTAATTTATCTAAAATGTATAAATCAGAATTATCAAAGTTGATTTCATCTATTTCAAGACTAATTTCATCATCTTGACCAATTATTATTTCTAAAGGTACTTCTAGATCTTCAGTAATATTCTGAATTCCTGTAATTGCGTATTTCTCATTATTATCAGAAAATTTCCAATAGAAATCTGTATTATTTACATCAAACGTAAAACTATCATAACCTTTATCATATTTAAAAGAGTTATTGTATTTAAAAGAAATACCAATTTGTCTGTGCAATTCAGTACCAGTTTGCCCTGTGTAATTCATTCCTAATTTTAGAATAGGTAATTTTTTTCTAGTAGCAGTTACTTTCTTTTTATGTTTAATGTTAGATTTAAAAAATGTAGACTGCGCTCCTTCAACAATATTTTCTCTTTGGCTGTTATTAAAAACAATTGGTCCTCCGTCTTGGTCTCCGCTTACAAAGAAACCTTGTCCTACAGCAATGTATTCTAAAGGTTCGCTATATGCTGAATTAGCATTTAAACCAGCGGTTGGTTGGCAGGTAATTTCTCCGTCATCGTCTTTTAAATTAATACTATCAATATATAAATTAAAAATACTTAAAGATTCTATTGTAAAATCGCTATTCACCTGAATACAATCTGTAATTGTAAAATCGGTATAAACAGTAGAAGCAGGTAATGTGTATTCTGCAGTGTTTGTTTCGTTAATCTTAACTCTTATTAAAGCAGGTGTATTAGATTTATAATTAATTGTTAAACCATCAACAGCTCTTGATAACCTATTAAATTCTACATATTCATTTAAAGCATTTAATAAAACTACATTATTTCCTCCATCATTTGTTGCAGTTCCTGTAGTTATAGCATCAATAGCCTCCATATTAAAATCAAAAGGACCTGAAATTGAAGGTGCATTTGCAGCTAATCCCATCGCCAAATTCTTTGTTGCATAACCACCAATATAACCATTAAAAGAATGTCCGGCTTGTGTAGTTGATGCATCTTCTTCACCGGCGTGTTGCCAAAAATACAAGGTACTTGTTGTTGAGTCTTCGTTATCTTCTAAAAATTTTGATGAGCTTATTGCAGAAGGATAAGGGTTACCAACTAAATAAGATTGATTTCCGCCAACAGCAGTATTTAAATTACCATCGTTTGGTGTACCGGTAAATGTATAATTTTGTTGTGTACCAGGTCCTTTTAAAGTAAATCCATCTGTAACAGGTATAGATCCTGTACTTTTTTTCTGACTCCAACTAGACCTTTTCCCATCTGCACTCGCATAAGTATAAATCCAATATTCTGAAATTTTAATTGGACTAGAAACTTCACCATCATAACCACCTACAAAGTTTATATCTACAATATTAGATGTAGCAGAAGTGGCAGATGTTCCGTCTTTTAAAACATCAGCAATGGTAAAAGATGTTCCTCCAACCGGAGAACTCATATAGTTGTATCTAAATTTACTTGGCGTAGGCGAGTTTTGATCTATTAATAATTTTCCGGCACCAGTTACTCTTGAAGTAGTTTCATGAGTTTGTATTAATTGAGAGTTTCCAATCAATCTAATTTCACTATTTGCATTACCTAATGTTATATCTTCAGATACAACTAATAGGTTATTATCAATAGACAATTTATTACCAGAATTAACTGTTAATTGTCTTGCTTTTAAAATTCCTGAATGAGTATAATCTTGATTTATAACAACTCTTCTGGTTCTATCAGGATACCCGTTAGACCAAGTACCACCTGTTAAAATTGTAGGATTTACTCTGTGTACACCTAATCTTAAGTTAGATTCTGTATTTGCAGATGTAATTTCAGATATAACAGGATCATGAGGATGTCTTTCTGGACCACCTAAATCTTTATCTCTATAAGGATCTAAATCTTCATTTACATAAACAATCCATTCTGTATTTGTAAAATCTTTATTTGTAGAAAGAATCTCATCACTTCTTACATAGATTTTATCATTTTCAAGATTAATTGCGCTTTCGTACCTGTTTTTCCAATCATTTAAACCTGTAGCTATGCTTTTTGGATGGGATAAAACTAAAATATCGTTCTCACCAATGATAGAAGTAATTCCATCATTAATAATACCGGTGTAACTTGAAGTTGTATTGTTAATTATAATTGACTCTCCTGGGGCAAGTGCTGTTGGAACAGTAAATAAACTGTTAGGTGCCACAGAGGTTTGTGGGCCTGTTTTGTTTTCAAATAAAGACAATTCGATAGTGTTGGCTAAAATACTATTTGTAGGATGTATGTTTGTGATTTCTATAACTCTACTAGTTCCTTCTAAATAAAATTGAGTAATCATTGGCGTACCCGAAAGATGTGTATCTCTATAATCTACATCTCCAATAGTAGTTGCATCGTTATCAATATCTGGTAGTGTATTTGGATCATCAATACTTGCATTTACATCTAAATAGTCATCTGCAGGATATAAAGAATTATCCAATCCGTTTTCTCCAACAGTACCATTTGTAACTCCGTCATTATCTGTATCGATAGTATAACCAACTTCAAATGTATCAAAAAGTGAGTCGTTATCAGAATCTAAATCTGTAAAGTCGGCATTGTCAATTCCGTCTGTATTTACAGGTATTAATCCTGTTCCGTAAGCTGTATCTAAACCATTAACTGTATAAACATAATTTGGTGCTATATAGTCTAAAGTAGTTTGAGCTTCGATGTTGTCTGGTATTCCATCGTTATCAGAATCAATATCTCTTTCGTTTGGTATGCCATCTCCATCAACATCTAAACCATCAGATAGACAGCTAATATCCTCTGTACTATAAACAAAGTTATCCATACCATGTAAATCAACAAAAGACCCAGAAACAGTACCATTTAAAACTTTATGAACAATAGAAACTTCGCTAACTTTTGTAGATGATATAAAACCAATTGTAGATTCTATATTTTGACCAACAACCATGGTTCCTCTACTAATATTATTTCCGTCAAAAATATTAACAGTTGCAATTGCATCATCACCAATAAAACCACTCTCGAAATAAGCGATTAGTTTTGAGTCAGCAAAAACTTCATATCGGACTAAAAGGTCTGCTGGATCTTGTGTTGTATCTAAAATATCTACTAAATCGAAACTAAATGCATGTACAGCTGTATTAAAGTCGATATCTATTGAATATACTTCACCAACAGTTAAATTAATTGAAGGTTTAATATAAAGTGCATCTCCAGAAGTTCCTGATCTAAATGAAGCTCCGGTAGTTTCTCTAAATTCATTTCTACGACCTGTTGTATTTGCGTTTGTAGTATATGATAAAGACCCATTTGCAAATGTAGCAGCACTAGAAGCTGCATTATCTTGACCACCAACAGTAGAGAATACAAAGTCATTTGCATTATTTAAAACGGTTAGGTTTAAACCTTTTGCATAGGCTCCTTTTTCAAAACCAGATTCTTTATATCCGTTACCATTGTTTGCATTTCCACCAATAACATACATGTCATAACCTTCGTCTGAGTATTTTATTCTATCAGATTCTGGTTCTGCAGCACCAGCAATTATACAGCTTTCATCTACATTTAATATTCCATCGTTATCTAAATCTACGTCGATGTCATCTGCATAACCGTCTCCATCTGTATCCTTTGAACCAATAGAAAATATAGCAGAAATAAATGTAATATCATATTTAGGATTATTAACATTTAAGATACTTCCCTGATTGATATTGTAATTTCCAACTGCCTCACCAGCATCTCTATCTAAAGAACCAACTAAGGTATCACCACTGTCTAAAGCACCTGAAGTTATTTGATATGTAAATGAAGGATCTGCATCACCAAATTCTTTTGAGCTTGCATCCGCAGTAATTGTAATTGGTATTCTTGGTGTAGAACCAGATCCTGTCGTACTAATTACAATAACATTATCAATCGCAGCATCCGAACTCCAAAAAGTACCTGCTCCAACAATTCCTTCAAATCTTAATACAACGTTTTGGCCATCGTAGGCAGAAAGGTCGGTAACGTTGTTGTTCCAAACATTCCCTTTATTTCCAGTTTCAGAAAAAATAGGAGTAGAAAAACTTGCACCTCCGTTTGTACTTACTCTAAGGTTTAAAGTTCCCATGGAGTTTGTAGCAGTAGAATACATGTGATAATCAAAACTTATTTGATTATTTGCTGTGTTAGTAAAGTCAAAAGTTCTGTCTAAATACGCTTTATCTCCAGTTGATCTTGGGTTTGATGCTTCAATAAATAAAAATCTAGTACCATTAGAACCACCATTTTGTGGGCCTGTTCCATTTGATGGTGTAGTATTGTTTCCGTTAGACCAATCAAATTCATCTCCATTTCCCTGAGTCCAACCATTTAAAGAGCCGTCTTCAAAACTTTGCTGAGTAATTGAAGTGCTTGAAGTGTTAAATATTTCAAGTGAAATTGAGTTTATAGTTCCTCCGTCTTGGTTAGTATCATCTGTAACTCTTAAAGTCCAATTACCTTTGGCATCTTCATCATTAAAATCTGATAATGAACCTTCTGGTCTGTATGTTCCTGCAATTGTAGAATTTGATGTAGGCAGTATATTGGCAGAAGTGTCGTCAAAAATTACATTGTAATTATCACCATCTCCTCCATTGTCTGTACTAAGCTCTACAGTTGTTCCTTCAGGAGAAGTTAAGAAAATATCTAAATCATTATTCCATGTATGCGTTATGTCTAAAGAAACATGAATATCTGATATATTAAAATTAACCGGTACATTTATAGTTGTATTATATGTAGCTGCACCACCTGGTGTTGGATCAATTGTTGTGTTTGGTGTTACTGTAAAGGTTGCAGATGTCTGTGCATTACCATATAATGAAATAAATAGCAATAATATAAATGGCATAGATAGCCAATTACTTTTAGATTTAGGGGTCATAAAGTATTGTTTTAGGGGTTAAGAAAGTGGTTTAATGCACTTTAATAGTTTACAAATATATTGTTTTTTTTTTAGATACCAATTTGATGTAAAAAAAAACCGAAACTTTGATGTTTCGGTTTTTAAATTTATAAAGAATTTATTTTCTTTTTTGTTGTGCTTGCTGCTCTTGCGCCTGTTTCATAGCTTCGTCTATTCTTTGTCTAAACTTGCTTTTTTTCTTTTCTGGACGCTTTTTATTTTCTTCTATTTTAGCATGAATTTTTTCTTCATCAATTACAAAGTTTTTAATTACTAACATGATTGCAATTGTTAAAAGGTTTGATATAAAGTAATACAAACTTAAACTACTTGCATAATTGTTAAAGAAAAATAACATCATAATAGGAGAGAAGTAAATCATATACTTCATCATCTTACTCATATCTGGCATTCCTTCTTGAGTAGGTGCTTGCATATTTGCTTGCTGACTTTGATTCATTTTCATGTAAAAGAAAATTGCAACAGATGCCAATATTGGAAATAAACTTACATGATCTCCATAAAAAGGAATACTAAAAGGTAATTTGAAAACAGTATCATAAGAAGATAAATCATTTGCCCATAAAAAGCTTTCTTGTCTTAAAGATAAGTTTGTTGGAAAAAATTTAAACAAAGCGAAAAAGACTGGCATTTGTAAAAGTGCGGGTATACAACCAGACATCATGCTTACTCCGGCTTTTCTTTGAATTGCCATGGTTTCCTGTTGACGCTTCATTGCGTTTTCTTTACCAGGATATTTCTCGTTTAGTGCAGTTAATTCTGGTCTAATTACCTTCATTTTTGCACTTGATAAATAAGATTTGTAAACCAGAGGAGACATTATAATTCTAACAACAATTGTCATTAAAATAATAATTAATCCGTAGTTAGATAAAAATCCTTTTAAGAAATTGAATACAGGATAAAATATTGTTCTGTTTAAAAAACCGAAGATTCCCCAACCTAAATCAGAAATTTGATCTAAATCTGTATCAGCATACTTATCGCTACTTAAAAGATTATAATCACTTGGTCCGTAGAACCATTTCATATTATAATTTAGTTCTCCGTTAGATAATTCTAAAGGTGTTTTTAGCTCGAATTTTTTAGTAAATACAGTATCAATTTCCTCATTTAAAACTAAATCGGTAGAAGTAATTGTAGCGTTATTAAATGGTTTTTCTGATAATAAGTTAGAGGTAAAAAAGTGTTGTTTATAAGCAACCCAATCTACATCGTTTAAAATTTCTGATTTACCAGCACTAATGTCATCAACTTCATCTTCTGCCTTGTAGTAGAAGTTTGTATACATTGTATTTTCTGTCTTGATACTTTTTTCATTTCTAAATCCTTTTAAAGACCAATCTAAATTTATTGGATTAGAAGAGTTTATAACATTACCCAAGCCTTGAGATCGAACAGAAAAATTAACCATATAATTATCTGGTTCCATTTCATATCTATACTCTAAAAATTTTGTTTCAGAAACTTTTAGTTTCATAGAAACAATTTGATTATCTCCGTTTTTGGTAACAGTTGGTTCAAAAAATAAATCTTTAGTATTTAAAATTCTATTGTCTGTAGTACCAAAATTAATATTGAATGATGCATTTTTTTCTTTGATTAAATATAAAGGCAAAGAATCGTAGGTTTTGTAATTCTTAACTAAAGCCTCTTTAATTTGACCACCTTTATTATCAATAGTTAATTTAACAACCTCATTTTCTAATACAGAAACTCCAGAAGTAGCATTCATTGCGCTTTGTGCAAACGCACCCAATTCATTTTTTAAAGCTATTTGCTTTAAAGAATCATTTTGATAAGCAGTTTCTTTAACTAAAGAGTTATTAGTGTTAGAAGATTCTGTTGAATTAACCACACTTGTTTGTGTAGAATTATCAGTTTCTTCAATTGCTGGTTTTTGTGTGCTCATCCACCAGAAAACGATACCACCCAATAAGATTAATCCAATAAAAGAATTTAAGTCGAATTTTTTTTGTTCCATTATGTTATTTTAAATGTCAATTTGTCATTTCTACTTTACTTAAAAAAAGTAAAAGCCGACAAATGTAGCAAAACTGAATATAATTTAATAGATTTTACTACTGTTATTGTTACTATATTAAATAGTTCAAATAGTGTTCCTAAAATTAGGTTGTCATTTTATATATAAGAGAATGGTTTTCTAAATTGTAATAATTACTTTTTAGAAAACCATTTTATTATTTTTTAGATTGTTTTAAAGAAGCCTTTATAAAATCTACAAACAAAGGATGTGGCTTTAAAACGGTACTTTTATATTCTGGATGATATTGTACACCAACAAACCAATCGTGCGTTGGTATTTCTACAACTTCTACTAAACCGGTTTTTGGGTTTATACCTGTTGCTTTCATTCCGGCAGCTTCAATTTGTTCTAAATAATCATTATTAAATTCGAATCTGTGTCTGTGGCGTTCGCTAATTAATTCTGATTTATAAGCTTTAAATATTTTAGAATCTTTTTTAAGTTCACAATCCCAAGCACCTAGACGCATTGTACCACCTTTTTCGGTAACATCTTTCTGGCTTTCCATTAAGTTGATAACTGGATGTTTTGTGCTTTTGTTCATTTCTGTAGAACTTGCATTATCTAAGCCTAAGATATTTCTAGAGTATTCAATAACTGCCATTTGCATTCCTAAACAAATTCCGAAGAAAGGAATATTATTTTCTCTAGCATATTTTACAGCTCTAATTTTTCCTTCGATACCTCGATCACCAAAACCTGGTGCAACTAAAATACCATTAACACCTTGTAATTTTTTTTCAGCATTTTTAGGAGTTAAGCTTTCTGAATGTACCCAACGAACTTTTACTTTTGTTTCATTAGAAGAACCAGCATGAATAAATGCTTCTGTAATCGATTTATAAGAATCGTGTAATTCTACATATTTACCAATTAAAGCAATTTCTACTTCGTGTTGCGGGTTTTTATGTTTCTGCACAAATTCATTCCAAGTTTTTAATGCAGGTTCTTTTTTAGAAGTAAGTTTTAATTTATTTAAAACTACCGTATCTAAACCTTGTTCTAGCATTAAATTTGGTACATCATAAATTGTTTCTGCATCTATAGATTGTATAACATCTTCCTTTTTAACATTACAAAATAAAGCAAGTTTACGTTTTATGTCATCAGAAATATCATGTTCTGTTCTACAAACTAAAATATCTGGACTTACACCACTTTGCATTAACATTTTTACAGAGTGTTGTGTAGGTTTTGTCTTTAATTCTCCGGCAGCAGCTAAATAAGGCACTAATGTTAAATGTATAACAATGGCATTTTCTTGGCCTTTTTCCCATAACATTTGGCGCACAGATTCTACATAAGGTAGAGATTCTATATCACCAACAGTTCCTCCAATTTCTGTAATTACAATATCAAAATCGCCTGTTTCACCTAAAAGCTGAATTCTACGTTTTATTTCATCAGTAATATGAGGAATTACTTGTACCGTTTTTCCTAGAAATTCTCCTTTACGTTCTTTATTAATTACAGATTGATAAATTCTACCTGTAGTTACATTATTAGCTTGAGAAGTTGGTATGTTTAAATAACGTTCATAATGTCCAAGATCTAAATCTGTTTCTGCACCATCATCTGTAACATAACATTCGCCATGTTCATAAGGGTTTAAAGTTCCTGGATCTATATTAATGTATGGATCTAATTTTTGAATGGTTACAGAAAAGCCTCTTTCTTGTAATAATTTTGCTAAAGATGCTGCTATAATTCCTTTTCCAAGGGATGAAGTTACGCCTCCTGTTACAAAAACGTATTTAGTGTTACTCATGGTGTTGTTAGGTTTAGGCAAAAGTACTAACTCTAAAAATTCTGTCAAATAAAAAAGGTAAAAACATTTATAAATTTTATATTTTTGAACCGGGAAAAAATATTTTTAATTTTTTTACAATTTGTGTTTGTCAAAAATAAAAACAGTTGTATATTTGCCCACGCTTTAAAAGAGGTAAAAATCTTTAAGCAACAGTAAAGTAATCAAGAAGATATTTAAAAATACATATAATGCCGAAAAGAACTTACCAGCCATCGAAAAGAAAGAGAAGAAACAAACACGGTTTCAGAGAAAGAATGGCTTCTGCTAATGGAAGAAAAGTTTTAGCTAGAAGAAGAGCTAAAGGAAGAAAGAAAATTTCTGTATCTTCAGAATTCAGACCAAAAAGATAATATAATGATTAACAAATGTTAATGATTTAAAGGTGTTGCTATTTTTTAGTAACACCTTTTTTTATATCTAATCATTAACTATTTTTACAAAAATAAACAACAACACAACAAATTTTTACCATGCCAAAAAGAAAAGACCTAAATTCTATTTTAATTATTGGATCTGGACCAATTGTAATTGGTCAAGCATGTGAATTCGATTATTCTGGTTCACAATCTTTAAGATCTTTAAGAGAAGATGGTATAGAAACAATTTTAATTAATTCTAACCCAGCAACAATCATGACAGATCCTTCTATGGCAGATCATGTGTACTTGTTGCCTCTTACAACTAAATCTATTATTCAAATTTTAAAAGAGCACCCTCAAATTGATGCTGTTTTGCCAACAATGGGTGGACAAACTGCATTAAATTTATGTATTGAGGCAGATGATAAAGGAATTTGGAAAGATTTTGATGTAAAATTAATTGGTGTAGATATTGATGCCATTAACGTAACAGAAGATAGAGAGCAGTTTAGAGAATTAATGATAAAAATTGGTGTGCCAATGGCACCTCAAGCAACTGCAACTTCTTTCTTAAAAGGAAAAGAAATTGCACAAGAATTTGGTTTTCCATTAGTAATTCGTTCTTCTTATACGTTAGGTGGGGCAGGAGCTTCTATCGTTTATGATCCAGAAGATTTTGACGAATTATTAAGTAGAGGTTTAGAAGCATCACCAATACATGAGGTGATGATTGATAAAGCAATGATGGGATGGAAAGAATATGAATTAGAATTATTACGTGATAAAAATGATAATGTTGTAATTATATGTTCTATAGAAAATATGGATCCTATGGGAATTCATACAGGAGATTCTATTACGGTTGCACCAGCAATGACACTTTCTGACAAAACGTATCAGAAAATGCGTGATATGGCAATTCATATGATGCGTTCTATTGGAGATTTTGAGGGTGGTTGTAATGTGCAATTCGCAGTTTCACCAGATGAAAAAGAAGATATTATTGCCATTGAAATTAACCCAAGGGTTTCTAGATCCTCTGCATTAGCATCTAAGGCAACTGGTTATCCTATTGCAAAAGTAGCTACAAAATTAGCAATCGGTTATTCTTTAGATGAATTAGAAAACGGAATTACAAAATCTACATCAGCTTTATTTGAGCCTACATTAGATTATGTAATTGTAAAAATACCTCGTTGGAATTTTGATAAATTCGAAGGTTCTGATAGAACTTTAGGTTTACAAATGAAAGCTGTAGGTGAAGTGATGGGAATCGGACGTTCTTTTCAAGAAGCATTACACAAAGCAACTCAATCTTTAGAAATAAAGAGAAACGGTTTAGGTGCAGACGGAAAAGGATACACAGATTATAATCAAATTATAGATAAATTAACCAATGCAAGTTGGGACCGTGTATTTGCAATTTATGATGCAATTGCAATGGGAATTCCGCTAAGTAAAATTTATGATATCACAAAAATAGACATGTGGTATTTAAAACAATATGAAGAATTATTTCACTTAGAAAAAGAAATTTCTACCTATTCTATAGACACTATAGAGAGAGATTTATTGTTAGAAGCTAAACAAAAAGGTTACGGTGATAGACAAATAGCTCACATGCTAAAATGTTTAGAAAGTGAAGTTTACACGAAGAGAGAAGAATTAAAAGTACAACGTGTATTTAAATTGGTAGATACTTGTGCGGCAGAGTTTAAAGCAAAAACTCCTTATTATTACTCAACTTTTGAAAATGAAATTGAAACTGCAGAAGGAGAAATAACAATAGCTAATGAAAGTATTGTTTCTGATAAAAAGAAAATTATTGTTTTAGGTTCTGGACCAAATAGAATTGGACAAGGAATTGAGTTTGATTATTGTTGTGTTCATGGTGTTTTAGCAGCTGCAGAATGTGGTTACGAAACGATTATGATCAACTGTAATCCAGAAACAGTATCTACAGATTTTGATACTGCAGATAAATTATATTTTGAGCCTGTTTTTTGGGAGCATATTTATGACATTATCCGTCATGAAAAACCAGAAGGTGTAATTGTACAATTAGGAGGACAAACTGCATTAAAATTAGCAGAAAAGTTAACAAGCTACGGTATTAAAATTATAGGAACTTCTTTCGAAGCATTAGACATTGCAGAAGATAGAGGTAGATTTTCATCAATGTTAAAAGATAATAACATTCCTTACCCAGAATTTGGTATCGCAGAAACTGCAGATGAAGCTTTAGAATTAGCAGATCAGTTAGATTTCCCTATTCTTGTAAGACCTTCTTATGTATTAGGAGGGCAAGGGATGAAAATTGTAATTAATAAAGAAGAATTAATTAAACATGTAGTAGATTTATTAGGTAGAATGCCAAATAATAAATTATTATTAGATCATTATTTAGATGGTGCAATAGAAGCAGAGGCAGATGCAATTTGCGATGCAGATGGTAACGTTTATATAATTGGTATTATGGAGCATATTGAGCCTTGTGGAATTCACTCTGGAGATTCTAATGCAACTTTACCAGCCTTTAATTTAGGTGAATTTGTTATGCAACAAATTAAAGATCATACACATACTATTGCAAGAGAATTAAAAACAGTAGGTTTAATAAATATTCAGTTTGCAATTAAAGATGATGTTGTTTACATTATTGAAGCGAACCCTAGAGCATCTAGAACAGTTCCGTTTATTGCAAAAGCATACAAAGAACCTTATGTTAACTATGCTACAAAAGTTATGCTTGGTCATAATAAAGTAACTGATTTTGATTTTAACCCTCAATTAGAAGGTTTTGCAATTAAACAACCCGTATTTTCATTCAATAAGTTTCCGAATGTTAATAAGAAATTAGGTCCAGAAATGAAATCTACAGGAGAAAGTATTCTATTTATAGATAGTTTAAAAGATGATGATTTCTATAATTTATATTCAAGAAGAAAAATGTATTTAAGTAAATAATAATTTTTTACTTCAACTAAAACATCCAATTCTAAATGTAGAGTTGGATGTTTTTTTATGTATAAATTATTTTTGTTTAATTAATTTAACAAAAGATTAAACATTTTTAAACCTATTTACTATTTTGTTTTCATAATTTTGATGACAATTAAAAACTAAAACACAAATTATGAAGACAAAAAATTTATTATTAGCATTATCAATTGTAGGATTTTTATCTGCTACATCATGTAAATCAGCTAAAACAGAAGAAGTAAATAATGTAAAAAAAGAAGTAGTTGCAAAGATTGAAGAAAAGGTGCAAACACCAAATATTGTTGAAGTTGCTGTAGGAAATGAAAATTTCTCGACTTTGGTAGCAGCAGTAAAAGCAGCAGATTTAGTAAGTACTTTAAGTTCAGACGGCCCTTTTACTGTATTTGCACCTACAAACGATGCTTTTGCTAAATTACCAGAAGGAACGATAGCAAATTTATTGAAAACAGAAAATAAGGCAACTTTAACTAGTATTTTAACTTACCATGTTGTTTCTGGTAAATTTGATGCAGCAGCTGTTGTTGCCGCAATAAAAGCTAATAACGGTGCTTTTGAAGTAACTACTGTTCAAGGTGGCAAGTTGGTTGCATCTTTAGATGGTGAAAGTGTAATTTTAAAAGATGAAAAAGGAAACACGTCTAAAGTAATAATGGCAGATGTTGCAGCTTCTAACGGAGTAATACATGCTATTGATAGCGTTGTAATGCCTAAGTAATTACAAAGCATAGAATAAAAAAAGCTCTCAAAATTTGAGAGCTTTTTTTATTTAAAATATGTTTTTGATTTCTCCCAATAAATATCCATTTCAGTTAAAGTCATTTCAGAAAGGTCTTTACCAGCATCTTTGGCGGCTTTTTCTAGAAACTGAAAACGATTGATAAATTTTTTATTAGTTTTCTCTAAAGCATTTTCAGGGTTAACATCAATAAAACGAGCGTAATTTATCATAGAAAATAAGACATCACCAAATTCTTTTTCGGTATTTTCTTTGTTTCCTGCTTTAATCTCTTCGTTTAATTCTTCAAGTTCTTCTTGTACTTTTTCCCAAACTTGTTCTGGTTGTTCCCAATCGAAACCAACGCCTGCTACTTTTTCTTGAATTCTACTAGCTTTTACAACTGCAGGTAAACTTTTAGGAACACCTTCTAAAACAGATGTATTGCCTTCTTTTAGCTTTAATTTTTCCCAATTTCTTTTTACATCTTCTTCATTATCAACTTTTACATCGCCGTAAATATGAGGATGTCTATTTATTAATTTGTCAGAAATTGTATTGGCTACATCAGCAATATCAAAAGAATTCTTTTCGCTACCTATTTTAGCATAAAAGACGATATGCAAAAGCACATCGCCTAATTCTTTTTTTATTTCTTGTAGATCGTTGTCTAAAATAGCATCTGCTAATTCATATGTTTCTTCTATGGTAAGATGCCTTAAACTTTCTAATGTTTGTTTTTTATCCCACGGACACTTCTCTCGAAGATCATCCATAATATCTAACAAACGATTAAATGCGGCTAGTTGCTCTTTTCTAGAATTCATATAAATTAATTTGTAAAAATTTAGAGTTACAAATAAACAGTAACAATAAATTTAAAAATTATTCTGCGCTTTCTTCAGAAGTTTCTTCTATTTTAGAAAAATCCATACCAGCTTTAACCAAAAGGTTAAACCATTGAATTACTTTTTTAATGTTAGAAGTATACACTCTTTCTGCATCATAATCCGGTAAAACTTCAGCAAAAAATGTTTCTAGTTTTTTACCACTTTCTTTGTGAGAAATAGCTTCTTTACCTTCTGTCTTCTCGAACATCGCCTTAAAAACCTGTAGTAAAGGAATATCTTCTTCGTAAGTATAAATTGCAATGTTTTCTAACAAACTAACATTTTGAGTCGCATTAATAGCGATACGTTTGTTGTCTGTTAAAGAAGCAACAATAATTGCATTTTTAGATTGAGAAACTACTTGGTATAAACCTGCTTTACCTGTTACGGCTATAATTTTATTAAATTCCATGTTATATATTTTGTGTCTTTATATTAAGACTATTTACCTTTTTTTTGATTTGGAAAACGCATTCTATAATCTGCTCTAATCTTTCCTTTAGAAATGTTTTCTAATTTCTTTTTGATGATTCTTTTCTTTAATGAAGAAAGTTTATCTGTAAACAATATACCTTCTATATGATCATATTCGTGTTGAAAAACTCTTGCTGCTAAACCATCTAAAGATTCTCTATGCTTTTCGAAATTTTCGTCTAAATATTCAATAGTAATATTAGGTTTTCTAATGACATCTTCTCTAACATCAGGTATACTTAAGCAACCTTCATTAAAAACCCATTCTTCACCTTCTTCTTCGATAATTTTTGCGTTGATAAAAACTTTATTAAAATCTTTTAATGCAGTTCTATCTTTTTCTGATAATTCTTCATCTTCTGCAAAAGGAGATGCATCAATAACAAATAAACGTATTGCTTTGCCAATTTGAGGAGCTGCTATACCAACACCAGAAGCGTTGTACATAGTTTCTTTCATATTGGTAATTAGTTTTTCTAAGTCAGGATAATCTTTAGTTATCTCTGTAGCAACTTTTCTTAAAACCGGATCTCCGTACGCAACAATTGGTAATATCATTTATTTTTATTTAAAAACGTTTGCAAAAATACAATTTACAATTACTATTGACGAATTTTTGAATTGAGAATTTTTAAAATTCAATAATTTTTAAACCGATTTTAACATTTAATAAGCTAAAAGTAATTAAGAAATCGATTTTACATATTGTAAAGATAAGATTGCAGTATAATTGTAGCACTAATTTCGTCAATCATGGCTTTGTTTCTGCGCTGCTTTTTCTTCATTCCGCTATCAATCATCGTTTGAAAAGCCATTTTAGATGTAAAACGTTCGTCTATTCTTTTCTTCGGAATTTGAGGTAGTAGTTTTTCTAGTTTTTTCATAAATGGTACTATTAAGACTTCACTTTCGCTATCAGTATTGTCCATTTGCTTTGGTTTTCCTATTAAAATAAGTTCTACTTTTTCTTTAGAAGTATATTCTTTTAAAAAGGACAAAAGTTCATCAGTATTTATAGTTGTTAAACCAGATGCTATTATTTGTAATTCATCTGTAACAGCTATTCCTGTTCTTTTTTTTCCAAAATCTATTGCTAAAATTCTAGCCATTTATAATTGTTTTAGCAAAAATACGATTTTTAAACAAAGCAGAAATATCTGTTTAAAAAATGTATCTTCGCTTTCAGTTTTTACAGATACATTTATATTTGCAGAAATTATACCATTAAAATGAAAGAAATTAGAGAAATTATAGAATCAGCATGGGAAAACCGTGAATTGTTAAAAGAGCAAAGCACGATAGATACAATTAGAAAAGTTGTTGATTTATTAGATAAAGGAGAGTTAAGAGTAGCCGAACCTACAACAGATGGTTGGCAGGTAAACGAATGGGTAAAGAAAGCAGTAGTTTTATATTTCCCTATTCAGAAAATGGAAACTTTAGAAGCAGGTATTTTTGAATATCACGATAAAATTCCTTTAAAGAAAAACTTTGCAGAAAGAGGTATTAGAGTTGTACCAAATGCAGTAGCAAGACACGGTGCTTATATCTCTGCCGGAACTATTTTAATGCCAAGTTATGTAAACATTGGTGCTTATGTAGACGAAGGTACAATGGTGGATACTTGGGCAACAGTTGGCTCTTGTGCTCAAATTGGTAAAAATGTTCACTTATCTGGTGGTGTTGGTATTGGTGGTGTTTTAGAACCATTACAAGCTGCACCAGTAATTATAGAAGACGGTGCTTTTATAGGTTCTAGATGTATAGTTGTAGAAGGTGTTCATGTAGAAAAAGAAGCGGTATTAGGTGCAAACGTTGTGTTAACAATGAGCACGAAAATTATAGATGTTACAGGTGATGAACCAGTCGAGATGAAAGGTAGAGTTCCTGCACGTTCTGTTGTAATTCCTGGAAGTTATACAAAAAAGTTTGCAGCCGGAGAATTTAATGTACCTTGTGCTTTAATTATTGGAAAAAGAAAAGAAAGTACAAACAAAAAAACGTCTTTAAACGATGCTTTACGTGAATATGACGTAGCTGTTTAAGACTTAATATGCTATGACAAAAATATCGGCAATAATACCTACACTTAATGAAGAGATTCATATTGCAGATGCAATTAAATCTGTAAGTTTTGCAGACGAAATTATTGTTATAGATTCTTATAGTACAGATAAAACTTTAGAAATAGCCGAAAAGCTAAATGTAAAAATCATCAAGCGAAAGTTTGATGATTTTTCTTCTCAAAAAAACTTTGCTATTCAGCAAGCTTCCTATGATTGGATCTATATTTTAGATGCAGATGAACGTGTTACAGAAAGTGTAAAACAAGAAATTTTAGAAGCTGTTAAAAATCCGGGTAACTTTGTTGGGTTTTATGTTCATAGAAGTTTCTATTTTGCAAATCAAAAAGTAAACTATAGTGGTTGGCAAAGAGATAAGGTAGTTCGATTATTTTTAAAAGATAAATGTCACTATAGAGGTGTAGTTCATGAAACTATTGTTTCTAAAGGTGAGTTAGGTTTTCTTAAAAATAAAATTGATCATTTTGGTTATAGAAATTATAATCATTTTATTGCTAAAATAAATCATTATTCGATTTTAAAAGCTCAAGAACTTCATAAAAAAGGTAAAAAAGTAAATGCCTTTCATTTATTAATTAAGCCAACTGCCAGGTTTTTTATACATTATGTAATCCGTTTAGGTTTTTTAGACGGATTAACGGGATTAATTTTATCAAAAATACTAGCGTATTCTGTTTTTACCAGATATATAAAGTTATGGTTATTAAATAAAGGTATTGAAGAAAATTAATTGCTTTTGTAAAAGATAATATTCCTAAAAAATCGATAATTTTTATAGGTTAAAAATGCAATTAGTTGCCAAATTGGTCTTAAAATTTCTCTTAAAATCTTTTTAACTTTCGGCATACTTTTTTGTTGAATGGTTGTGCCACCAACATTTTTATCATTACTACTAACATAACTTTTAACAGTAGTGTAAACTTTTACTTTGTGTTTAAAAACATCTTGCTTTAAAACATCTATTGGTGCATAATATGTGGTTAAGTTTTTAGCTAATAATTTAGCAGCATCTTTACCAATTATTTGCCCTGTTGTTTGTAGAGCAGGTATTGCAAACATGTTCAGCAATTCTTTACTTTCTATCGATAAAAAACCTTTTCTACCTGCAATATCAATAAAATCTTTATTAGTGGCAGAAATTAAGATTTTTTCTAAATCATCAAAAAAATCATCAGTTAATAATGCATCATCTTCTAAAATAATTGCAAAATCTTCTTTTTGGTTTGCAACAATACTCCAAAGATCAAAATACGTTTTTGTTAATCCTATTTCACCATCGTTTAAATACGGAAAATGAGTAAGTATATTGTGTTGTTTTTTTGCTTTTTCTAAATATGTTTTAGGTAATTCTTTACCATAAACTGCAGGCATTCTAGTTAATGGAATATTCAATTTTTTAAATTGATTTTCCATAAAATTTCTTCTTTCTAAGCTTTTATCTAAATTTATGTAGTAAACTTTATAAGTCATCATATTTTTATCCAGTTTTGGCAAGCAATTTCGTTTACTTTATCTACAAACCAATTTTTTGGTGCAATTATAGTTTTATTTTTATTTCTATTTAACCAAGCTCCCCACCAAGAAAAACTGCTATTTGCTGTAATATTATGTTTACATAAGCTCATTAAATAAATGTCTTCATGTGGTAAACATTTATGGTTTATATAAACAGCATTTTCGATAACTAAATTATCTTTTGTCCAATTGATATCATCAGAAAAAATAAAAAAAGAAACATTAGAATGTTTTTTATTGATGATATTAATGGCTTCTTTATAATATGCTAAACTACAAGTTCCGTGTATAGTGTTCGATTTTGAATCTGTTACATAATCACCGCGCCTAATATGTATAGAACAGCTAGTTTCTGATTTTAAAATTTCGGTTTTATATAGTTTAGTAGAGTTAGAAAGTTCTTCTTTAAGTACAAATTGATGAATTAATTCGCTTCTAATATCAGAAAAATATTTTTCTGTCTGAAAATATCCTTTTAAATATTCGTTTCCTTTTAAGTTGATTAAGTTTTTATCGAATAATAAATTCTTTTCTTTTAAGGTTTTAAACGGATTTATTTTTGATAAGAATAAATTGAATGTGTTTGCAGTTTTTATATCAATTTTATATTTATCTAATTGATAACCACCATGCAATTTGTATTTTTTTATTTTAGATAGATCTAATTGCACTTCGTAACCTTTCATTTCTAGCGACTTTGCATACGCATATTGAAACATTTGGTTTCCTAATCCGCCAAGTATTCTAACAATAATCATGGTTAATTTTAAGTAAAAAAAAGTAATTTTTTATGCAATACGCAAAAGTACAAATGTTATTACAATTTTCTTTGATTAATTTGCTGTTTAAAAGCTTAGAAAATAATAAATTTGCGAACACTTTTAAAGGAATATGAAGTATACAGAAGCAATCTCATCAGAAATTTTTAATATTATATCTAAAGCATCAAAAGAGCTACAAGTAGAAAGTTATGTAATTGGTGGTTTTGTTAGAGACTTTTTTTTAAAAAGAGGTACAGCAAAAGATATTGATGTAGTTGCAATTGGTAGCGGTATCGATCTGGCGCTAAAAGTTTCTAGTTTATTACCAAATAAACCAAAGGTTCAGGTTTTTAAAACCTACGGAACCGCAATGTTACGTTTTAAAGATGTAGAAATAGAGTTTGTAGGTGCTAGAAAAGAGTCTTATACAGAAGAAAGTAGAAATCCAGAGGTTACTGAAGGTAGTTTACAAGACGATCAAAACAGAAGAGATTTTACTATAAATGCTTTGGCTTTAAGCTTAAATGAATCGAATTTTGGTGAATTATTAGATCCTTTTAATGGTATGGAGGATTTAGAAAACGGAATTATAAGAACCCCTTTAAATCCGGATATTACGTATTCTGATGATCCATTGCGAATGATGCGTGCAATTCGATTTGCAACGCAATTAAATTTTAAAATTGAACATGATTCTTTATCTGCAATAACAAAAAATGCAGATCGATTACATATAATTACTAGAGAACGAATTGTTGATGAGTTGAATAAGATTATGTCTTCTTCAAAGCCATCTGTTGGTTTTTTATTACTAGAAAAAACAAAATTGTTAAAGCAAATTTTACCAGAATTAATTGCTTTAAAAGGAGTAGAAGAGGTAGAAGGGCAGAAGCACAAAGATAATTTTTATCATACTTTAGAAGTGGTTGATAATATTTCTGAAAACACAGATGATGTTTGGCTTCGTTGGGCAGCTTTGTTGCATGATATTGGTAAAGCGCCAACAAAAAGATTTAGTAAAAAAGTTGGTTGGACATTTCATTCGCATGAATTTGTTGGCTCTAAAATGGTTCAAAAAATCTTTAAAAGATTAAAAATGCCATTAAATAATAAAATGAAGTTTGTTAAAAAAATGGTAATGCTTAGTTCTAGACCTATCGTTTTAGCAAGCGATGTTACAGATTCTGCAGTGAGACGTCTGGTTTTTGATGCCGGTGATGATATTAATGATTTAATGACGCTTTGTGAGGCAGATATTACAACTAAAAATCCTAAGAAATTTAAAAGATATCATAGTAATTTCGAAATTGTAAGAGCTAAAATAAAAGAAGTAGAAGAGAGAGATAGAGTACGTAATTTTCAACCACCAATTTCTGGAGAAGAAATTATCGAAGCATTTAATCTACAACCATGTAGAGAAATTGGTCAAATTAAAGAAGCTATCAAAGAAGCTATTTTAGATGGTAAAATACCTAATGAGCACGATGCTTGTTATAAATTTATGATTGAAAAAGGAAAAGAATTGGGTTTAACACTTTCAGTATAAATACATGAAATTATTTACAGAAATAAGAACCTTATTTTTAGATCTAAGATTTTTTTTTATTGATAGCAAACAAGAATTAGTTATCGTAACAGGTTCTGATAGTTCTCATTTTAAAAGCCTTTATCAGCTTTTAGAAAGTTTAAAAGTTCATGAAAAAAATACAAAAACTATAATTTATAATCTTGGTTTAACTTCTGATGAGGTTCTAAAAATAAAATCGAAATTTAAAAACTTCGAGTTAAGAGATTTTGATTATGCTAAGTATCCAGAATATTTTAATGTGAAAGTAAACGCTGGTGAGTATGCTTGGAAACCTGTAATTATTGATACTGTATTAAATGAATTTAAAACATCTGTATGTTGGTTAGACGGCGGTAATAAAGTTGTTAAACCATTAAATTCTCTTAGAAAGATAATAGAATTGTATGGTTTTTATTCGCCTTTTTCTAAAGGTATTGTTTCTGAATGGACGCATGAAAAATCTTTAGATTGTTTAGGTATTTCTAATGACTCTAAAATATTAAATCAACGAAATTTAAACGGTGCATGTGTTGCTGTTAATTATAATAATGTAGCTGCAAGAAATGTAATTAAAAAATGGAGTGACTGTGCAAGAAATAAAGCTTGTATTGCTCCAGAAGGAAGTAGCAGGTCAAATCACAGACAAGATCAGGCTATATTATCTGTACTAGTTTACAAAAACATGTTTAAAATTGGTAGAAAAATGGTGTATAGAAAATTCGGATTTAAAACACACCAAGATATCGATTAACTAAGATAAACTTTGCATTGTAACCAATTTAAAGTATTCTCCTTTTTTTGCAAGAAGTTCTTCATGTTTACCTTGTTCTACAATTTCCCCTTTTTTAAGTACCACAATTTTATCTGCTTTTTGAATAGTAGACAATCTGTGTGCAATTACTAAAGATGTTCTGTTTTGCATCATTTTTTCTAAAGCTAATTGAACTAGTTGTTCAGATTCTGTATCTAGGGCAGAAGTAGCTTCATCTAAAATCATTATTGGTGGATTTTTTAAAACGGCTCTAGCAATAGACAAACGCTGTTTTTGTCCGCCAGAAAGCGTATTACCACTGTCACCAATATTGGTATTGTATTTTTCGGGTAAATTTTGAATAAACTCATCTGCATTTGCAATTTTTGCAGCCTCTAATATTGCCGAATCTGTTGCGTCTTGAGTTCCTAACTTTATATTATTAGTAATTGTATCATTAAAAAGAATTGAATCTTGAGAAACAATTCCCATTAAATCTCTTAAAGATTTTTTAGTGATATTTTTAATGTTGTTATTGTCTAATAAAACTTCACCTTTATTTACATCATAAAAACGAGTTATTAGGTTTGCTAATGTAGATTTTCCGCTACCAGATTGCCCCACCAAAGCAACTGTTTCTCCTTTATTAATCGTTAATGAAAAATCTTTTAAAACATAATCGTCTTTATATTTAAATGAAATGTTTTTAAATTCAATTTCTGATGAGAATTCATTTTTTTGCAGAGCATTTGGTATATCTTTTATACTATTTTCAGTATTTAAAACAGACATAATTCTTTCTGCAGAAGCTTCACCCTTTTGTATGTTATAAAAAGTGGTTGTAATTAATTTTATAGGATTTAAAACAGTATAAAACAATACAATATACCCCATAAATTCATCAGGTTTTAGAGAGCTTTTGTTAGACAAAACCTCTGTACCACCATACCAAAGAATCGCAATTATTGTTGCAGACCCTAAAAACTCGCTCATAGGAGATGCTAATGTTTGTCGATGAATTACATTAGTCATCAACTCCTTAAACTTTAAAGTTGAGTTTTTAAATTTATTTGCAATAACATTTTCTGCGTTAAAGCCTTTAATAATTCTTAAACCTGTTAAAGTTTCTTCTATAAATGATAAAAAATTACCAGTTTCCTTTTGAGCTTTAATAGAATTTGCTTTTAACTTTTTACTTATTGAAGAAATTATAAAACCAGAAACAGGTAGTAAAATAAAAACAAATAAGGTTAATTTAACGCTCATAAAAAGCATTAAAGAAATAGCTATAATTACCGTTAAAGGTTCTCTAACAATTGTTTCTATAGAAGTTAATATAGAATTTTCAACTTCTTGAACATCAGAAGTCATTCTTGCAATAATGTCTCCTTTTCTCTTTTCAGAAAAATACGAAACAGGTAACTCTACAATTTTATGATATAAATTGTCTCTTAAATCTTTTACAACACCTGTCCTTAAAAATGTAATTACATACGATGCTAAATATCTAAATAAGTTTTTTAGAAAAAACAAAGAAATAGCCAAAAGGCAAATAAAAACTAATGTTTTTATATTGCCTTCGTTTTCTATTTTTTCTGAAATAAAATGATAAAAACTTTCTTTTAAAAAGTCTCCAATTTTTGTAATTCCTTGGTAAGTAGGTTTTTTTACAACTTCTTTGTTTGTGCTAAAAAGTATGCCTAATACCGGAATAAATGCTAATACAGAAAGTACATTAAAAATAGCATAAAGTATATTGAAAAGTATATTTAAAACTGTAAATTTTCTATACTTCTTTTCGTATTTTAAAATGTCCTTAAAATATCCCATTAATTTAATTTCATTTCTTTAATAATTCGTTGAATTTTAGCATCTAATTCAGCTTCTACTTTTTCTGCATTTTCTTTTGTATCAAGAGAAGAATTTACACTGAAATAAAATTTAATTTTAGGTTCTGTTCCACTTGGTCTAGCCGCAATTCTTGTTCCGTTTGCTGTTTGATAAATTAAAACATTAGATTTAGGTATGTTAATTTTAGATACCTCACCAGTAATTAAGTTCTTTTTAGTTGAAGCTTGATAATCTGATAAAGATTCTACTTTTTCGCCATCAATTTCTGATAAAGGATTATTACGCATGTCGCTTAACATTTGCTGAATTTCTGCTGCACCATCCATTCCTTTTTTAACTATAGAAATTAAATGCTCTTTGTAGAATTTATTATCAACATAAATATTTAATAATTCTTCGTAGAAAGAGCTACCATTTTGTTTTGCGTAAGCAGCAATTTCACAAGCTAATAATGTTGCTGTAACTGCATCTTTATCTCTTACAAAGCCACCAACCATGTATCCGAAACTTTCTTCTCCACCACCAATAAAATCAAGTTCTGGAAAATCTTTCACCATTTTGGCAATCCATTTAAAACCTGTTAAACCAATTTTAGTTTCAACATTATAATTTGCAGCTACGTCGTTAACTAGTTCAGTAGAAACAATAGTAGAACCTATAAATTGTTTACCGTTCATTTTACCTTCTTCTTTCCATTTCTTTAAAAGGAATTCAGTCATTAAAACCATAGTTTGGTTACCATTTAATAACTTCATTTTGCCGTTAGTATCTCTAACTGCAACACCTAATCTGTCGCAATCAGGATCTGTACCAATAACAATATCAGCATCTATCTTATTAGCCAAATCTGTAGCCATTTTTAACGCTTCTGGTTCTTCTGGGTTAGGAGATTTTACCGTTGGAAAATCGCCATTAGGAACTCTTTGTTCTTCTACGATATGAACATCTGTATACCCCGCTTTAGCCAAAGCATCTGGCACAGATACAATAGAAGTACCGTGTAAAGAAGTAAAAACAATTTTTAAATTATCTCTATTGATATTTTCTGCTAAAGAGCCATTTTTTACTGATGCTTCAATGAAAACATCGTCAATATTTTTACCAATTGTTTCAATTAAATCTTCGTTAGCATCAAAATTAATTTCAGAAAAATCTAAAGCGTTTACTTTGCCAATAATTCCGCCATCATGCGGAGGTACAATTTGCCCGCCATCTGCCCAATATACTTTGTAACCATTATATTCTGGCGGATTGTGAGACGCAGTTAATACTATACCCGCATCACAATCTAAATGCCTTACAGCAAAAGAAAGTTCTGGTGTTGGTCTTAAATCTTCGAACAAGAATACTTTTATGTTATTTGCAGATAAAACGTTTGATACGATTTTAGCAAATTTTTTACTGTTATGTCTACAATCGTAAGCAATTACAACTTTTATTTGCTCTTTATTTACGTTTTCAATTAAGTAATTAGACAAACCTTGTGTTGCTCTACCTAATGTATATTTATTTATTCTATTGGTTCCTGCGCCCATTACACCACGCATTCCACCAGTACCAAACTCCATGTCCTTGTAAAAACTATCAGTTAATTCAGATGAGTTTTCACTAATTAGTTTCTGAATTTGATCTTGTGTTTCTTTATCGAATGTAGGTGTTAACCATTGTTTTGCTTTTTCTAATATTTCGCTCATTTTGGTTTGATTTTTAATTGATACTTAATTACAAATATACAGTTAGAAATTTAGTTTTTCTTTAATTGAGTAGTGTTTTTCGTTGGTTTTGGTTTTTATAATAAGTTCACCAATAAAACCAGCTAAAAATAATAAGGTTCCTAAAATCATAGAAGTTAATGCAATGTAAAACCAAGGATTATCTGTTACTAAGATGGTTTTAATGCCATTAAAAACTTTATACAATTTAACTGCACCGATATAAAATGCAGTTGTTGTACCAAATAAAAACATAAAAGTTCCCCAAAGACCAAAAAAGTGCATTGGTCTTTTGCCGAATTTAGACAGGAATGAGATTGTAATTAAATCTAAAAATCCGTTAACAAATCTGTCCATTCCAAACTTTGTTTCTCCGTATTTTCTTGCTTGGTGTTGTACAACTTTTTCTCCAATTTTTGTAAAACCTTCATTTTTAGCTAAAACAGGAATGTATCTGTGCATTTCTCCGCTAACTTTTACCGATTTAATAACTTCATTTTTATAAGCTTTTAATCCACAGTTAAAGTCGTGTAATTTTAATCCTGAAGTTTTTCTAGCAGCAGCATTAAAAAGTTTTGAAGGAATATTTTTAGTAACAACGTTATCGTAACGTTTCTTTTTCCACCCAGAAATTAGGTCGAAATCTTCTTTAATTATAAGATTATATAATTCTGGTATTTCTTCTGGATTGTCTTGTAAATCAGCATCCATAGTAATTACAACAGCACCCTTTGCCAATTCAAAACCAGCGTCTAAAGCCTGAGATTTTCCATAATTTTTTTGAAAACGAATTCCTTTAACAGGTTCGTGTTCTTTGGCTAGTTTTTCTATAGTTTTCCAAGAAGCATCTGTACTACCATCATCAATAAAAATTACTTCATATAAATAACAATTGGATTGCATAACTTTTGCAATCCAATTGTATAATTCATCTAAAGATTCTTCTTCGTTAAGAAGTGGTATTACTACCGAAATATCCATATTTAATATATAATGTTATAAGTTGTAAAATTAAACTTATAAATTTAAAATTTAGTAAGTTTCTTCTTCAGATTTTTTCATGATTGCTGCAGCAATTGCAGATACTATAAAACCACCTATTGCATAACTTACGATACCTAATGCCGCCATAATAAATGGTCCTTTAAAAGATTCTCCCATGGCATTTGCAGCTTCAATTTGCTCTTCTGTCATACCTTGATCTAAGAAAGCTTGATTTTGAATTTCTGTCATTTGATTCATGAAATCTGGTTCTATAAAATTCATAAAGATGTAGTTATAAATCACCATAATTAATCCGCCTAAAACGGCAATACCTACACCAACTTTAACGCCTTGTCCCCAAGACATAAAACCACCGTTTGCTGCTTTAAATTGTTTGATACCAAGAATTAAAGCTCCTATAAAAATTACTGCATTTATAATACTAGTAGACCAATGTGGCTTTAAGTGATTACCTGTAGCATATAATACTAAATAGAATATTACACTTACAACACCTAGTATTACACCGTTGTTTACTATAAAACCTTTACTGTTTGCTTGATTGTCCATTTGTTTTTTTGATTAGTTAGTTATACAAATATATTCATTTCGATGAGATAGCATAAATTTTTAATTTTTTTTATATTTCTATCGCAACAATATATTAGTATTCAGTAATTTAAAAATGTTACAAAAAAATTAATAAAATTTTAATTGTTTTAATCAAAATAGATTGTAAATTTGCATCGGCAAGTTCTACACAACTAGCTCCCTTTGAATCCTCCAGGGCGGGAACGCAGCAAAGGTATTAGGTTGTAGCGGTGTGATGTAGGTAGCTTGCCATTTTTTGTACCCAATAGTTTTGTGCAATTACTTCTTTTAACTTTACACAATTACTTTTCTAATTTTTAGATTGCTTGGTTTACTTTTTAGATATTTGCAGCAAATTAAAAGATTACTTTTAAGAATGTAATCTGTTGTAAGTATTAAAATATGTCTAAAATAGTATTAGTTACCGGTGCATCTTCTGGTATTGGTAAAGCAATTGCTACTTTTTTATCTGAAAAAGGTTATAAAGTTTATGGTACAAGTAGAAACCCAAAAAATGAGCAAGATTTTTCTTTTGAATTAATTGCTTTGGATGTTTTAAAAATTGAAACGATAAAAACGGCAGTTTCTAGTATCATAGAAAAAGAAGGTAGAATAGATATTTTAGTAAATAATGCTGGTATTGGTGTTACAGGTCCGATAGAAGAAACGCCAACAGATGAAATGCGAAACGCTTTTAACACAAATTTCTTTGGTGCTATCGATGTAATTAAAACAGTTTTACCTTTTATGCGTAAGCAAAAATATGGTGTTATTATTAACACAACTTCGATTGCTGGTTATATGGGTTTACCGTTTAGAGGAATTTATTCGTCTTCTAAAGGTGCATTAGAATTGGTAACGGAAGCGACAAGAATGGAGGTAAAAAGATTCGGAATTAATATTGTAAATGTTGCACCAGGAGATTTTGCAACAGATATAATTTCTAGAAGATACCATACGCCACTTTTTAAAGATTCTGTATACAAAGAAAATTACAAAGCCAATTTAGATTTAATGGATGCGCATGTAGACACAGGTAAAGATCCTATAGAAATGGCTAAAAAAGTGTATAAAATTATCAATACAAAAAATCCTAAAATACATTATAAAGTAGGCGGAACTTTAGAGAAATTTTCTATTGTATTAAAACGAATTTTGCCAGATACTTGGTTCGAAAAATTATTAATGAATCATTATAAATTGTAATATTACTGTTTATAACTAGTAATAAAATATAGTTTTTGATTGAACAGAAATTATATTCAACTAACTATATTTGCGTTAGGGATTGAAGCTTTGTTTGAGCTCTTTTGTGAAGTATAAACAAAAAGCGAGTGCGTAAAGCCCGCTCGAACGCCCAAAAAAATAGAACACAACTAAAATAAAATAGATACAAATGAAATTTTTTATTGACACAGCAAATTTAGAGCAAATTAAAGAAGCGCAGGCTTTGGGTATTTTAGACGGAGTTACAACAAACCCATCTTTAATGGCTAAAGAAGGAATTACAGGAGAAGACAACATTATTAACCATTATAAAGAAATTTGTGAGTTGGTAGATGGTGATGTTTCTGCAGAAGTTATTTCTACAGATTTCGATGGTATGGTGAAAGAAGGTGAAGCTTTGGCTGCTTTAAATCCGCAGATTGTTGTAAAATTACCAATGATTAAAGACGGTGTAAAAGCGTGTAAATATTTTTCTTCTAAAGGAATTAAAACAAATGTAACTTTAGTTTTTTCTGCAGGACAAGCTTTATTGGCTGCTAAAGCAGGTGCAACTTACGTATCGCCTTTTATTGGTAGATTAGATGATATTTCTACAGATGGTTTAAACCTAATTGCAGAAATTCGTCATATATATGATAATTATGGTTTCGAAACAGAAATTTTAGCAGCTTCTGTGCGTCATACAATGCATATTATAGATTGTGCAAAATTAGGTTCTGATGTAATGACAGGTCCTTTAAGCGCTATCGAAGGATTGTTAAGACACCCATTAACTGATAGTGGTTTAGCTAAGTTTTTAGCAGATTACCAAAAAGGAAACTAATCGACATAGTTGATTTTACATAAAATTAGTCAGAAAGTAGAAAAGTTATTTTTTACTTTCTGGCTTTTTTGTCTTTATTCACTTTTGTACTTCGTAACTTTGCTACTTTGTAATTTATAGTAATGTATCCAAAAAAAGAACTCGCACAAATTGTAATATCTGCATGTAATCAATTCGAAATTGATACTGTTGTTATATCACCAGGTTCAAGAAACGCACCTTTAACTGTTGGTTTTTCTAATCATAAAGAAATTGAAACTTTAAGTGTAGTAGATGAGCGTTGTGCTGCTTTTTTTGCTTTAGGTATTGCGCAACAAACTCAAAAACCTGTTGCAGTTTTATGTACATCTGGCTCTGCATTATTAAATTATTATCCTGCAATAGCAGAAGCTTTTTATAGCAATATACCTTTGGTGGTAATTTCTGCGGATAGACCAAAGCATTTAATTGATATTGGTGATGGCCAAACAATCCGTCAAGAAAATGTTTTCGAAAATCATATTTTATTTTCTGCAAACTTAATCGAAAACGAAAAGTTTAAAACCAGAAATTCTCAATTAATTGGCGAAGCTTTACAAACAGCAGTTTCTAAGCAAGGTCCGGTGCATATAAATGTGCCTTTTGATGAGCCTTTGTATGAAACAGTTTCTGTATTACAAGAATATCATTTTCCGCATATATCGATGAGTTCTTTAGATAATTCTCATATTGATTATGATAATTTATCGAATATTTGGAATGCCGCAGAAAAGAAAATGATTTTAGTTGGTGTTAGTTATCCTGATGAGGAATTACACCAATTAATAGATTTATATGCTGATGACGATTCGGTTTTAATCTTTACAGAGACAACCTCTAATTTACATCATAATAAAGCTGTAAACTCTATAGATCAGTTGATATTTTCTCTGGACGACAATCAGTTTGAAAATTTAAAGCCAGAAGTTTTAATTACGTTTGGGGGAATGATAGTTTCGAAAAGAATTAAACAGTTTTTAAGAAAATATCAACCAAAACATCATTGGAATATTGATGCTAAAAAAGCTACAAATACTTTTTTCTGTTTATCAGAATTTATACAAACACAACCAGTAGATTTTTTTAAGAATTTTAACAACTTGGTTGTTAAAAAAGAAAGTACTTATCAAGACGAATGGTTAACAATTAGAGATAAAAGAAGAGAGAAACATGCTAGTTTTTTAGCCCAAACAGCACATTCAGATTTTAAAGTTTTTGAACAAGTTTTAGCAGATTTGCCTAATAATTGTCAGATTCAAATTAGTAATAGTTCTATTATTAGATACGCACAATTATTTTCTATTGATAAAAGCAATACTGTTTTTTGTAATAGAGGTACAAGTGGTATAGATGGTAGTACTTCTACGGCAGTTGGTGCTGCTTTTGCAAATAAAAATCAGACGGTATTTATTACTGGTGATTTAAGTTTTTTCTATGATTCTAATGCACTTTGGAATAAAAATATACCAAGTAATTTTAGAATTATTTTAATTAACAATTCTGGTGGCGGTATTTTTAAAATTATACCAGGACCAAAAACAACCAACGCAACAAAATATTTTGAAACACCACACTGCTTAACTGCAGAACATTTATGTAAAATGCATAATTTCGAATATCTAAAAGCTTTTTCTACAGAAACTGTTGCGCAACAATTAAAAGGTTTCTTTGATGAAAGTGTAGAGATAAATTCTGCACAGACTCAAAAACCAAAAATTTTAGAAATCTTTACACCAAGTAAAGAAAATGATTTAATTTTAAAAGAATATTTTAAATATATAAAATAATGGAATCACAAGAAGATACATACGAAGGGGAAATGAATTTGAAAGAAGGTGAAAAAGTAAACCTTGTTATAGAAACCGAAACTGGTTTAGGATATACTGTTTTAATTAATGAAGAGTATGATGGTTTGCTTTTTAGAAGTGAAGTTTTTCAGGACTTAGAAGAAAACATGGAAGTTGTCGGTTATATTAAAAAGATTCGTGAAGATGGTAAAATCGATGTTTCTTTAAGACCACAAGGTTTTAGAAATGTAATAGATGCAGATGTTGACAAGGTTTTAGAAAAGCTAAAAAACAGTAGAGAAGGTTTTTTATTGTTAACAGATAAAAGCTCGCCAGATTCAATTCGTTTTCATATGAAAATGAGTAAAAAAGCATTTAAAAAAGCGGTTGGTAATCTATATAGACAAAAATTAATAGACATTAAAGAAGATCGAATAGAATTGGTTAAATAACTTATTGACCGCCCAATCTTAAAACATTTTCATAAAAAGCATCTGCATTAGGATCTGCCGGATCCATTTTACCATAACCTATTTTATAATGGTATAATGCTTTCTTAATATTTTTACCTTCTTCATAATAACGACCAATGTAATAGTTGCCTAAAGGTGAAGAAGGAAAAAGTTTTAAAATCATTTTTCCGAAATTTAGTAATTGATCTCCATTTTCTTTTTCGATAACTATTTTTTCTACAGCAAAAACATCTTGTTCTCTAATACCTAAGTTACTTCCAAATAAAAACTCGATATCTAAATATTTGTTTTCTAAATAAGAGATGGCATCAATTGGCGATAAATCTTTAATGTTTTTATCAAATTCTTCCTTCGAAATTGCCGAATAAATTTCAAAAACTTTTGTAATAGCTCTTGGCATTGCTTCAGAAATAGCAGAAATACTACTATTTGTATTAATCGTATCGTTTATAATATTGAAGTTTTTAATTTCTAAGCTAGAAAGTCCGGATTGTAATTGAGAAATTTTAGTCTGCTTGTTTGCCGAAAAAGAGTTCGAGTTATTTGTATAGAAGTAAAAAGTATTGTCTTCTTTTTCTAAACTAGGTAAATTATAGTTTTGTAATTGTGTGCCAATAAAATCAGAAAAAGTAGGGTTTATACATACATATGCGTTAATGATTGGCGTTTGTTCAGCTAAAAAAGTTGTAGCTAAGTTTGCTGACGTTCCTTCTGCAATTATCGAAATAAATGGCGATGTTTTATAATTACTTTCAATCTCGAAGATTACTTCATTTCTTAAGAATTGATAGAATTTTTTATTTTCAACAGTTAAATTACCATTATTTCTATTAAAATAGGTGTCTTTTTTTCTTGTGGATGCCATTTTGACACCAACAATTATTTGTTTTGGTGCTTTATCTTTGGCTGCAAAAAGCACCGCATTACCTACATAGGCATCAAATAAGTACTCTGCATCTAAAACAATTGCTAAAGGATAATTTTTCTCTTCTTTATCATCATATCCTTCAGGTAAATAAATTTTAATTTCTCTTTTATCATCAACATAATCAGAATTGATAGTTTTGGTAATAATTTTCTGAGAAAAAATACAAATTGAAAAAAATAAGAATATTAATAGCGGTGATTTCTTAATCATCATTTAGAATGTTTATTTTTGTAGATAAGAATCTTTTGTTCTCTTTTAGAACGTCTAAAATACAAAAATATGATACAACCCGAGTGGAAAACTGTTAAAGAATACGAAGATATTACCTATAAGAAATGCAACGGTGTTGCTAGAATAGCGTTTAATAGACCAAATGTAAGGAACGCATTTAGACCAAAAACTACTAAAGAATTGTACGATGCATTTTATGATGCTGGCGAAGATACAAGTGTTGGTGTTGTTTTATTGTCTGCAGAAGGACCAAGTACAAAAGATGGTGTTTATTCTTTTTGTTCTGGCGGAGATCAAAAAGCACGCGGACATCAAGGGTATGTTGGTGAAGATGGTTATCACAGATTAAATATATTAGAAGTACAACGTTTAATTCGCTTTATGCCAAAAGCGGTTATTTGTGTTGTACCAGGTTGGGCAGTTGGTGGCGGACATAGTTTACATGTTGTTTGCGATTTAACTTTAGCATCTAAAGAACATGCAATTTTTAAACAAACAGATGCAGATGTAACTTCTTTTGATGGTGGTTATGGTTCTGCATATTTGGCAAAAATGGTTGGTCAGAAAAAAGCTAGAGAAATTTTCTTTTTAGGTAGAAACTATTCTGCACAAGAAGCTTATGAAATGGGAATGGTAAATGCTGTAATTCCGCATGATGAATTAGAAGATACCGCATATCAATGGGCGCAAGAAATTTTAGAAAAATCGCCTACTTCTATAAAAATGCTAAAATTTGCAATGAATCTAACTGATGACGGTATGGTTGGGCAACAAGTTTTTGCCGGAGAAGCAACTCGTTTAGCCTACATGACAGATGAAGCTAAAGAAGGAAGAGATGCGTTTCTTGAAAAAAGAAAACCTAACTTTCCAAAAAAATGGATTCCATAGCCAATAATAAATTTTAGAATTACGAGATTATTTAATCTCGTAATTTGATATGAATACGTCACAATTAATTACAATGAAACCACAAATAGTAACATTTCTTATAAAATGTCCAGATCAAAAAGGATTATTGGCAAAAATTACCAATTTCTTTTACGAACGCTCTTTTAATATTGTTAGTTGTCAGCAATATGTAAATGCCACAGAAAATACATATTTTATGAGAATTCGTTTAGATGCAGATGGTGCAGAAATTTCTAGAGTTGTTTTAGAAAATAGTTTTGTAGAGTTGTCTGAACCTTTACAAATAGATTGGTCTGTATATTATGGTGATGATAGACAAAATGTAGCTATTATGGTTTCTCATACAAGTCATAATTTATATGATTTGTTGTCTAGAAACAAAGAGGGTTTATTAGATTGTAATGTAAAGTTAATTATAAGTAATCATGATAAATTAAGACATATTGCAGAAATGTTTAATGTGCCTTATTATTATTTGCCAGTAACAAAAGATACAAAAGAAGCGCAAGAAGCGCAAGTAATGAAGTTATTAGATGATAATGAAATTGATTTGACAATAATGGCACGTTACATGCAAATTTTATCTTCTAACTTTATTAATAAATATCCAGAAAGAATAATTAATATTCATCATTCTTTCTTACCAGCTTTTCAAGGTGCAAATCCTTATAAAAAAGCCTATGAAAGAGGTGTAAAGTTAATTGGAGCAACAGCACATTATGCTACAGAAGATTTAGATGAAGGTCCAATTATCGAGCAAGATGTAGAACCTGTTACACACGAAAGTACACCGTTTACGTTAAAAAGAATTGGTGCAGATATAGAAAAATTGGTTTTAGCAAGAGCAGTTAAAAATCATTTAAATCATCAAATAATAGTTTCAGGAAATAGAGCTATTGTTTTTCCAGAAGCAGGAGAATAATTTTTAATTATAAATGATCAATTACGGGGGTAATATTCGTAATTAAAATTAGTAATTGAGTATGAAAATAATTTGTATTGGGCGCAATTACGCAAAACATATAGAAGAATTAGCGAATGAAAAACCAGAAAATCCTGTTGTTTTTTTAAAACCAGATTCTGCAATTTTACCAAGAAAAAACCCTTTTTTCATTCCGCCTTTTTCTGATGATGTTCATTACGAAGTAGAGGTTTTAGTAAAGATAAATAAAGTAGGTAAACATATAGATACAAAGTTTGCGCATAAATATTATGATGAAATTGGTTTAGGAATCGATTTAACAGCAAGAGATGTACAAGCTAAATGCAAAGAGAAAGGATTGCCTTGGGAAAAAGCAAAAGCTTTTGATGGAAGCGCAGTTGTTGGTGAGTTTTATCCAAAGGAAAACTTTGATTTAGAAAATTTAAATTTTCAATTGTATAAAAATGATGCAATAGTACAAGACGGAAATACTAACGCAATGTTGTGGAAAATTGATGAATTAATTGCATATGTTTCTCAATATTTCACATTAAAAAAAGGAGATATTATTTATACAGGTACACCAGCTGGTGTTGGCAAAGTTGCCGAAAATGATACTTTAAAAGGTGTAATAGAAGGTAAAGAAGCTTTTAATATTAGAGTAAAATAAAGTTGGTTAATTTTGTTTTTCAAATAATAGCTTCTGTATTTATAGGTAGTTGTTTTGTTTATTTAGCAAAACGTTATCAAAAAAATCAAACAATATATTTTTTTATCGGCTTTACTATATCCATAGCAATAAGATTAATTTATTTGCTAGTTTATGGCTTTGTTAAAGATTTTGAAATTACCCAAGAATATAGTTACAACAAAAATTTATCAGTCTTATTAAGTATTATTATTCCGTATCTTTTATTTGTGTTTTTAAGAAAAAGACTTGCAAGAAATAGCGGAAACGATACAGATATAAATGAAATAGGAAAAGAATGAATGCAGAAATTATAACAATAGGAGATGAAATTTTAATTGGTCAAATTGTAGATACAAACTCTCAATTTATTGGTCAGCAATTAAATAAAATAGGAGTATCTGTTTATCAAGTAACATCTATTCAAGATGATAAACAGCATATTTTAAACGCATTAAAAGAAGCACAAGAAAGAGTAGATATTGTTATTTTAACTGGCGGATTAGGGCCAACAAAAGACGATATTACCAAAAAAACAATTGCAACTTATTTTAAAGATGATGAGGTTGTAGAGTATCCAGAAGTTATTGCTCATATAAAAGCACTTTTTAAAAAAATAAATCATCCTTTTAAAGAAATTCAAAAAACACAAGCACAATTGCCTTCTAAAGCAACCTTGTTAATGAATACATTTGGTACAGCACCCGGAATGTGGTTTTTCGAAAACGAAACGGTTTTTGTATCGTTACCAGGCGTACCTTATGAGATGAAAGGATTAATTGCAAATGAAGTATTGCCAAGAATTCAAAAGCAATATCAGTTACCTTATATATTTCATAAAACAATTATGACTTATGGGGCCGGAGAAAGTACTATCGCAGAAACATTAGAGCATTTTGAAGACAATTTACCAAGTTATATAAAGCTGGCGTATTTACCATCTTTTGGTAAAGTTCGTTTACGTTTATCTGCAAAAGGTACAGATAGAGAACTTTTAGAAAAAGAATTAACATCTAAAGTAGATGAAGTTTATAAATTGATTCCAGAATTTATAACTGGTTTAGATGACGATAACTCCTTAGAAAAGCGGGTAGGAGAGTTGCTGACAAAAAATAAAAAAACATTAGCGACTGCAGAAAGTTTAACTGGTGGTAAAATTGCAGCAACTTTGGTGGCGGTTCCTGGATCTTCTTCATACTATAAAGGAAGTATTGTTGCATACTCCGAAGAAGCTAAAATAAATTTACTAAATGTTTCTGCAGAAATTATAAAAGAGCATTCTGTAGTTAGTAAACAGGTTGCGTTAGCAATGGCTAAAGGTGTAAAAAATAAATTAAAAACAGATTATGCAATTGCTGTTACAGGTAACGCAGGACCTGCACAAGATAAGACAGATAAAAGTGTTGGAGTTGTTTTTATTGCTTTTGTATCTGATAATGAAGAGTTTGTAAAAGAGTTTGATTTTGGTCAACCTAGAGAAAAAGTGATTAATAGAACTGTAAGCAAAGCTTTAGAAATTCTTCAGAAAGAAATTCTTTAAAAATTTGTAAAATTATTTTGCTCAAAACTAGATTTATTTGTAAATTTGCACCTCGTTTAGAGATAACACTAATAAAACTGTCGAAAAGATGTCTAGAGTTTGTGAATTAACAGGAAAAAAAGCAATGGTTGGGAACAATGTTTCTCACGCTTTAAATAGAACTAAGAGAAAGTTTGACGCTAATCTAATGACAAAGCGTTTTTACATTCCAGAAGAAGATAAATGGATTACTTTAAAAGTATCTGCATCTGCTTTAAAAAATATTAACAAGAAAGGAATTTCTGCAGTTATAAAAGAAGCAAGAGCTAACGGTTTTTTAACTAAATAAGTTTAAGCAGATTAAAATTATACAGAGATGGCAAAAAAAGGTAACAGAGTTCAAGTAATTTTAGAATGTACAGAGCACAAAGCAACTGGTAAACCAGGTACTTCTAGATACATTACAACTAAGAACAAGAAAAACAGTCCTGATAGAATGGAGATTAAGAAATTTAACTCTATTTTAAATAAAATGACTGTTCACAAAGAAATTAAGTAATTTAAACATATCTAGAACTCAGAATAGAGCACATAGATAAAAAACATTAGACAATGGCAAAAAAAACAGTAGCATCGTTACAAACTTCATCAAAAAGATTAAGTAAAGCTATAAAGATGGTTAAATCTCCTAAAACAGGAGCTTACATGTTTGTAGAGAAGATCATGGATCCTTCTAAAGTAAACGATTTCTTAGCAAAAAAGTAATATTTACTATATAAATATATCTAAACTACTTTCTTAAATTAGAAAGTAGTTTTTTTTGTGCCCTAATATTCCGTACTTTTGGGCGTTCCTAAAAAGGTGGCGCTTTCGGCAGTCGCTCTTTTCAAGGAGCTCCAACAAAGCCTCTATCGCTAACGCAAAAGGCTTTTTTAGTGACAATTTGACCTAACCCAACAAATGGCACGTTTTTTAACGTATTTTTTGTATAGATTAAAATATAAAAATGAGTTTTTTTAAAAAAATATTTTCAAAAGAAAAAAAAGAAACTTTAGATAAAGGATTAGAAAAGACAAAAACTAATTTTTTTGATAAACTTTCTAAAGCTGTAGCCGGTAAATCTAAAGTAGATGATGATGTTTTAGATAATTTAGAAGAGGTATTAGTTGCTTCTGATGTTGGTGTAAATACTACGTTAAAAATTATAGAGCGTATAGAAGCTAGAGTTGCTAAAGATAAATACGTTGGTACAGAAGAATTAAATAAAATTCTTAGAGAAGAAATTGCTGGTTTATTATCAGAAACAAATTTAGGTAACGAAACAGAATTTAAAATACCGGAAATACCAAATGATGCAAGCGGTAATAAAATGCCTTATGTATTAATGGTTGTTGGTGTAAATGGTGTTGGTAAAACTACTACAATTGGTAAATTGGCATCTCAATTTAAAAAACAAGGTTTAAAAGTTGTATTAGGTGCAGCAGATACTTTTAGAGCAGCTGCAATAGATCAATTACAAGTTTGGGCAGATAGAACAGATGTGCCAATTATAAGGCAAGAAATGGGATCTGACCCTGCTTCTGTAGCTTTTGATACATTAACATCTGCAGTAAAGCAAGGTGCCGATGTTGTAATTATAGATACTGCAGGTCGTTTACATAATAAAGTTAATTTAATGAATGAGTTAACTAAAATAAAAAGAGTAATGCAAAAAGTTGTTGCAGATGCACCACATGATGTTTTATTAGTATTAGACGGTTCTACAGGTCAAAATGCATTTGAACAAGCAAAACAATTTACAAAAGCGACAGAGGTAACTTCTTTAGCTGTAACAAAGTTAGACGGAACAGCAAAAGGAGGAGTTGTTATTGGTATTTCAGATCAGTTTAAAATTCCTGTAAAGTATATCGGAGTAGGAGAGGGAATTGAAGATTTACAGGTTTTTAACAAACATGAGTTTGTAGATTCTTTTTTCAAATAGAAAATTACATTTTAACATATATCAAAAAGTCTCTAATTTTAGAGGCTTTTTTGTTTTTTTATTAATTTATAAGAGTGTTTATTTTCTCCCATAAATTATTATCAAAATTAGAAAGCGCAAAATTAGACGCATCTGCTGATGCACCCATTCTAACAATAACAAGCTTTTTACTTGGTACAATATATATTTTTTGATCATTTTTACCGAGTGCACAAAATAAATCATTTGGTGCATTTGGAATTAAAGAACCACTAAACTCAAATTGACTTTGTGGCAGGTGGTAACTAGTTTTACCATTTAACCACCATAAATATCCGTAAGATTTATTTATGTTTTGTGATGTACTCGTCGCTTTTCTAATAAAATCTTCAGAAACAATTTGTGTATCATTCCATTTACCTTTATTCTGAATTAATAATCCAAAACGAGCCATACTTCTTGTAGTACTCCAATAAATATTTAAGTCATTTAGTTTTATCCAACTACCAGACATACCAATTTTATTTTTTAAATTGTTTTCAAAATAACTTTTAAAGGTAGTCTTACTTGCAGTAGCGATAATATCTTGCATCTTCAAATATACATTATGATATGCCCAACGATTATTAGCATCAGCAATATATTTTAAGTTGTCAGCAGAAGTAGAATCACCTAAACTATCATCTAAACCAGAAGTCATATTTAATAAATTTTCACAAGTAATCAAGTTTTCTTTATCAATAGATATACTTGTCCAATTTTGATTTAGATAGGTACTAACTTTCTCATCTAAACTTATAAGATTATTGTCATTTGCGATTCCTGCAACAGTAGCAGTAAGTGTTTTGCCAGCACTTGCCCAATACCAATTAGTGCTAGCAGTATGGTTGTTAAAATAGTTTTCTACTACAATTCTACCATCATATAGAATTATAAAACCTTTGGTGTTTTTTTCGTCTAAATAATCTAGTAGTGGTTGTAGCTCAGCTTCATTCCAATTAAGATCATTTAAAGAAATAGTATCCCATTTATCAGTATTATTATCAGGATAATAAGTTTCTAGATTTGGGGTTTCTAAAGTTTCTTCAATTTTATTTTCTGTACTACAAGAAAAAAGTAATAGAGTTGTAAAAAAACAAATAAGATGCTTCATGTAAAAACTTTGTTTTTAAGACTGTTAATTATTAAAATGGTTTAAAATTGTATATTTGAAAATATAGATTAATTTATGAAAAAACTACTATTTATTTTATCAATCGGTCTTTTTTTATCTGCATGTGACAAGAATGCAGAAAAACAACCTAATGTAATTTTTAAAAAATATGATGAACAAGATGCATTAAAAGAGCAGCAAAATCATAAAAATAAAAGAATGCAATTTAAATTGTTTCAGTCTAAATATTTAGATATGAATACAGTTTTTAAACCCTTTGAAAATGATTTATCTACTTTTTCTAATGAAGATTATAACAGTTTAAAACCGTTAATTTTAGAGAAAGACATACCAACGATACAGCAAAACATAAAAAGCGGTAAACTTTCTTACGAAAAATTAACTCTTTTCTATTTATATAGAATTAGAAAGTTTGAAAGTGATTCTACAAAATCATTAAATAGCATTATTAGCCTTAATCCTAATGTATTAAAAGAAGCAAGAGAAAAAGATCAAAGTAAAACGTCTATTTCTGATTTCTCCATTTTTGGTATGCCAATTCTTTTAAAAGATAATATTAATACAAAAGGTATGCCTACAACTGCTGGTGCAATTGCCTTGGCAGAAAATAACAATACAGATGATGCATTTATCGTAAATAAACTAAAAGAAAACGGAGCATTGATTTTAGGAAAAGTTAATTTAAGTGAATGGGCTTATTTCTTTTGCTCTGGTTGCCCGTTGGGCTATTCTGCTGTTGGTGGTCAAACCTTGAACCCTTATGGTAGAGGTCAATTTGAAACAGGAGGAAGTTCTGCTGGAAGTGGTGTTACGGTAGCAGTAAATTTTGCTGTTGCAGCTGTAGGAACAGAAACTGCGGGTTCTATAACTTCACCATCTAGTTTAAATTCTGTGGTAGGTTTAAAACCAACTATTGGGGTTTTAAGTAGAACAGGTATTGTGCCTATTTCTAGTACTTTAGATACACCTGGTCCGATGACAAAAAATGTTATTGATAATGCTATTTTTATGAATGCTATGTTAGGTTTTGATAAATTAGACTCGGCATCTAAATCTATTGATGAAGATTATTTTCAGAACGGATTTAAAAATAGTTTAGACGGCACAAAATTAGGTGTAATTAAAGGTCTTTTGTCAGATTCGATATATGCTTTAACTGTTGATAAATTAAGACAAGTAGGTGTAGAAATTGAAGAAATTACTCCGCCAGAAATTTCTTTTGATGGATTTACAACATTGTTAAACATTGATATGAAAATAGATTTGCCAAAATATTTATCTACAAATGCCGATAAAAACATAATACATAAATCAGTAAAAGATATTACTATTTTTAATTTAAAAGATAGTTTACTTAGAGCGCCTTATGGGCAGCAGTTATTTGACGGTATTGTTAAAGATGAAACAACTTTAAGCGAATTAGCAACAATTAAAAAGCAATTAAATAATGAAGGAATTAAATATTTAAATGCATTAAAAGAGCAAAATTTAGATGCAATCTTATCTATTAACAATTATCATTCTGGTATTGCTGCAGTAGCAAAATACCCAACACTTACTGTACCTATGGGATATAAAGATAGTGGTGAACCAATAAGTTTAACCTTTATAGGTGTTCCTTTTTCAGAAAGAAAACTTTTAGAAATTGGCTATGCTTTCGAACAATTAACAAAAGTTAGAAAAATGCCTAAAAACTATCAATAGAAAGAATACCAATCATTTAAAAAGTACTATTTTTGCACTCGTTTTTATTTTTAAGTAAATAAAACAATTATAAATAAGATTTAAAGTTTTAAGTAAATACTACTTAGGCTAAAAGCTAGAAATATGCGTACAAAAACCATCAAAAAAAATAAGATAAATGTTGTTACTTTAGGTTGCTCTAAAAATGTTTACGATAGTGAAGTTTTAATGGGACAATTAAAAGCAAACGGAAAAGATGTTGTTCATGAAGATCCGGAAGATGATGGAAACATTGTTGTAATAAACACATGTGGTTTTATTGGTAAAGCAAAAGAAGAAAGTGTTGATACTATTTTGCATTATGCTAAAAGAAAAGAAGCAGGTGAAGTAGATAAAGTTTTTGTTTCTGGTTGTTTAAGTGAAAGATATAAACCAGATTTAGAAAACGAAATTCCGAATGTAGACCAATATTTTGGAACACACGATTTACCAAATCTTTTAAAGGTTTTAGAAGCAGATTATAAGCACGAACTTATTGGAGAACGTTTAACAACAACGCCAAAACATTATGCTTATTTAAAAATAGCAGAAGGTTGCGATAGACCATGTTCTTTTTGTGCGATTCCGTTAATGCGTGGTAAACATAAATCTACACCAATAGAAGATATTGTTATAGAAGCAACAAAATTAGCAGAAAAAGGAATTAAAGAAATTATGCTAATTGCACAAGATTTAACTTATTATGGTTTAGATATCTATAAAAAAAGAGCTTTAGCAGAATTGTTAGAAGCTTTGGTAAAAGTAGATGGTATCGAGTGGATTCGTTTACATTATGCATTTCCTACTGGTTTTCCGATGGATGTTTTAGATGTAATGAAACGTGAACCTAAAGTTTGTAATTATTTAGATATTCCGTTACAACACATAAACACAGAGTTGTTAAAATCGATGAAAAGAGGAACAACTCATGAAAAAACAACAGCTTTAATTCATAAATTTAGAGAAGCAGTGCCAGAAATGGCAATAAGAACAACTTTAATTGTTGGATATCCTGGTGAAACTGAAGAAATGTTTCAAGAGTTGAAGGATTGGGTAGAAGAAATGCGTTTTGAACGTTTAGGTGCTTTTGAATATTCTCATGAAGAAAATACTGGTGCTTATGTTTTAGAAGATGATGTGCCTGCTGATGTTAAGTTTCAAAGAGTAAATGAAATAATGGAAGTTCAATCTCAAATTTCATGGGAATTAAATCAGCAAAAAATAGGAAAAACGTTTAGATGTTTATTTGATAGAAAAGACGGTGAGTATTTCTATGGAAGAACAGAATTTGATTCTCCTGACGTTGATAACGATGTAATTGTTGATGCAAAAGAGCACTATATAAAAATAGGGGAGTTTATTGATATAAAAATTCATGATGCAGGTGATTATGATTTATATGGTACACCTGTAAACAAAATAGAAAAACCAGTTCCTTTAAACCAAAAAAGGAAATAATTTTATAAAAAAAAGGTCTTCAAAATATTTGAAGACCTTTTTATTTTTTTGCAAAAGTTGTTATTTTTTTATGATTTTAAGAGAATAATCTAAATTATCAACTTTAATAAAGTAAACTCCTTTACTTAAATTTTCAACAGAAAATTCTGATGTTGAGTTAAAATTACCTTTAAATTTCTTTACTTTTCTTCCTTGTAAATTATAGATTTCTACTTTTTTAGTATCAGCATTAATTCTAAAATTATTAAAGGTAGGGTTAGGATAAGCAACTATTTTATTTTCTAAGAAAATATCTTCTGTAGAAAGTGCTGCTGGCATATTACCATACACTTTAAATTCTCCTGGAGCTAAGGTAATTGTGCTATTAACGTTTATAACGGTTTTTGTGGCGTTATCATTTAAAAGATCATACCAAGTACCAGAAGTTTGAAATGAAGGACTAATATTTTGAGTTGTAACCCCAAAATTACCAACAATTGTTACATATTGCATTTCTGATGAAGAAGTATCCGTTAGTTGAATTTTCTTAAGGCCATTAGAATTGGCAACATCTAAGGTGAAATTAGAAGATTCAAAAATATCATACTTTAGTTTTAACTGAATTAATTTAGAATACGTGTTGTAAACATCCTTTCTATCTTCCACATCAAAATAATTCCATAAAATTGGTTTATTACCAACTCTTCCATTTTCGTTGATAGAAATATCGTATCCTAATTCACCAAACTGCCAAATCATTTTAGGTCCCGGAATTGTAAAGTAAAAAGCACCAGCTAATTCAACTCTGTCAAGAGCAGTTGCTAGGTTTTTTACACTATAATTACCGCTAGAATTACCAAATTGAAGGTTTTTATACATCAATCTTTCTTCATCGTGACTTTCCATGTAACTTACGTTTGCTGGTACAGAAAAACCTCTTTCTTTATAAGAAACCCAAGAAATATCAGATTTTCCATTAGAATTAAAACCTAAAGTTCCTTCACTATAATTTCCGTTATGATTTCCCCAAACCATAATTCCTTTTCCTTCATTTAATCTATAGTTTACCCATTCTTTTTCTTCTTCATTTTTACCTAAATGTTCGAAAATAATATAAAAGTTTGGATCTTTTTCCCATTGATAATCTGCATATTCTTTTAAAACATCAACTCTATCTTGTTGATAATTACTTGTACAAGTTTCATCATTTGCAGTACAGTTTTGAGTAAAACCTTTTGTTAAATCCCATCTAAAACCATCAATTTTGTATTCATCAATCCAATATTGTGTAGTTCTTTTAACATAATCTTTTACAGCTTGTTTGCTGTGATTATAATCGTTGAAAACACTAAAAGAATGTTTTGCTGTTGCGTTAAAAAATGGACTGTTTGCAGCTGCTTGTCCGCCAAAACCACCATTATCTGTATTGTACATTCTGTAATACGGATTTTGACCAGAAGCATGATTGTAAACAACATCTAAAATTACTGAAATTCCTCTTCTGTGGCATTCATCAATTAATAATTTAAAAGAATTTTTGTTACCATAATACTTGTCTAATGCCATATGAAATGAAGTATTATAACCCCAAGATTCATTTCCGTCAAACTCACTAACAGGCATAAACTCTATTGCATTTACACCTAAATCTTGTAAATAATCTAATCTTGCTTTTACAGCATCAAAACTATGTAAAGCATCAAAATCTCTAATTAATAATTCGTAAATTACTAAGTCTGTTTTCTTTGGTTTTGTAAAATTTGTTGTTTGCCAAACAAAATCTGCATCGCCAGTTCTTAATAAAGTTACAACGTTTGTAGTTTTTCCTGATGGATAAGCAGGTAAATCTGGATATGTAACATTATCAATATAAGTATCGTTATTTTCTGATAAAATTGTTGTAGAATAAGGATCTGCAACTCTTAATTCACCATCAACTAAATATTGATAAGTGTAATTTTGCTGAGGCGTTAAATTTGTTAATTCAATCCAGAATCGATCTTTAGCACTATCTTTTTTTAATAAATAATTATTGTTTACAGTCCAATTATTAAAATCGCCCAATACATGTATAAATTCTTTTAAAGGCGCATAAAATACTAATGTTGCTTTTGTGTTATCTGCAGGGTTTAAATTGATACCATCTTTTAATCCTACAGGTAAACTAGCTTCTGTAACTGTTGGTTTTACAATTGCAGAAAATTCGTTTGTAATAGTTGTACCATTATTTGTAGTTTCTAAAACAAAATCTGTGTTTTCTGTAACCGTTGCAGAAAAGTTATAATTTGTAATATTAGATTGTTGGTCTATAGAAGTACCGTTTGCTTTTAAATTAAAGTTTGAAGTTAATCCGGCAGTTGCAGAAATAGAAAGCTGATCTCCAGAATTTAAAATTGAGTTTTTTTCTACAGGAGCATTTAAAGTCACCTGAAATTTACCAACTTCAAAAATTTTGTCTTGAGTTTTCTTATCACCGTCGCCATTTTTTGCTTTCACTAACATTCCAATTCTTCCTATTTCTGTTCTGTTATAAAAAGTAGTAGGCGTAAAGGTAATTGCGTATGTTGTATTGTTAATTTTGGTCATTTTTTGCGCTTCGCTTGAATTGGTCCAACTACCATTGTTAGGCGAATCCATTTCATTAGCATCATTTAAATCATAAGACCAAGACCATAAATATACATCTGTAACACCCCAAAGATCAGGGTTGATGTTGTTTACAGTAATTGTTATCTCATCTGTAGCATCAAAAGAAACAGGCGAAACAGCATAATTTACATTTTGTTGTTGTGCTAAACTTATTATTGAGAATAATAATAAAAGTAAAGAGGTAATTTTTTTCATATAGTTAATTGTAAAATATAAAGGCCATTCGATTAAGAACAGCCTTTATAAATAGTATTATTTTTTATTGAACTGTAACCGTTCCTTTTGTATAATCTACAGTAACTTTATAAGTTCCGTCTCCAGGAGATTTTACGTTACTTTCATTATCTCTAACTAGCATACCAGCATAAGTTCCGCTTTCTCCCCAGTCATTGTCCCAAGAACCTTGTACTGGTAAAAATTTAAACTCATCTGTAGCGGTTAAAGTTTGTGTAATTTCAAAAACACCATCTTCTAACTTTGTAAAAGCAGGTGCAGATGCATTATCCCAACCATTAGGAGAACCTACTAAATATAAGTTTACAGGTACTTCTACTAAACTAAACGATAAATCGTTAAAGTCTACAGTAACCATAAATGTACCAGCGGCAGCAACTTTAATATTGTTTTCTCCTTCTTGAATGATTTTACCAGGATTATTTGGATCTTCACCGTAATCACCACTCCAATCACCAGAAACAGGAATCATTTTGAATTCATCTCCTTCAGAAAAAGTTTGCATTCTTGTAAATACTCCATTTCCTGATGTGCTAAATTGTTGAGAAGCATCGGCATTGTTCCATCCATTGTGTGCACCAACCATAAATAAAGTATCGATGTTAGATAGCTTAAAGCTTAAAGTATTAAAATCTACAATTACTAAATAAGTTCCAGCAGTTTCAACTTTAATATTGTTTTCTCCTTCTTGTACTATTTTACCAGGATTGTTAGGGTCTTCACCATAATCACCACCCCAGTCACCAGAAACAGGAATCATTTTAAACTCATCATTTGCAGAAAAAGTTTGAACTCTAGAGAAAACACCATTACCATCGTTATAAAATTGTTGTGTTGCATCTGCATTGTTCCACCCGTTATGTGCACCAACCATAAATAAATTATCTGGTATTGCTGCTTTAAATGCTGTTAACGAAAGCGTAATTAATTCTGATGTTCTATTTAAATCTCCACCAGCCGTTTTTGCAACTGCAATTAATCTAAAATCGAAATTTGTTGCTTCATCTGCTTTTCCTCCAGCAGCTATTACTAAATCATTTAAATTATCATGAGAAATTTCGAATGTATTAGTGTCTGATGAACCAATTAATGTTGCAGCAGCAAAGTTATTTCCTGCTAAATCCATTTCTACATTATAAGTTACATCTACTGTACTATTAGCAGTAATTTCTGGATCTTCCCAAGTTAAAGTTAATGCAATATCATCTGGATTTGTATCAGTAATAACTACACTAAAACCATTATCAGGACTTGTAAAAGCAGGCGGTGTAACTACAAATTTAGATACTTGAAATAAAATTGTATTAGAAACTTCAGAACCTGTATTTAATCTTAAATAAACTCCAGTTTCTTCATAAGACTTAATGTTAGCATCACTTAACACGTCGTTAAGTTCTGCAACTGTCATAGAAAAGTTTTTATTTTCTGTAGAACCTAATACAACTGGTGCACTAAACTCTGCATCTAAAGACATTTCTACGCTGTAAGTAGCGCCTGTATTAATATCATCGTTCCAAGTAATTGTGAACGCAGGATTATCTGGTAAAGCAAAATTTAAGAAAATATTGCTAATTCCAGGAGTTTTTAAAACAAACTCAGCTTCTGGACTTGTTACTGTTAAGCTCTCATTTGCATCACAAGCACCTAAAATAAGTGTTAATGATAAAAATAAGTAGCTTAATTTTTTTATGTATGTATTCATTATATCGCTGTTATAAGTTATTTTGAAATTATAAATTCAAAGGAATTAAGATATAACGACCTGTTAAGTCATTAAACCAAACATCATATTCATCTTCTACAACAACCGGAATTGCACCACCGCTAACAGTAGCTGTTCCAGAGAAAGAAGTTGTATTACCCCACTTAGCACCAGCATCTGTAACAAATTCTACATTTCCTGGGTTTAATTTTACGTTTGAAGCAGTCCAAATATGTCCATCAAAATCTAAAGGAGTTAAGGCTACACTTGCAGTACTTGTACCTTCTAAAGATAAACTTGCAGGACTTGTAATTCCTGTTTCATCAAAAGGTTCAAAAGAAAAAGTGTTACTAGCAAAGTTAATTTTAAAAGTATAAAAACCAGCTGTAATTCCGCTAGCTCCTGCAGTAGGAAATCTTTCTGGGTCTGAACCTGTACCATCGTTTACACCAACAGAAGAACCATCATCTGTACCGTATTGAGGTGTCCATAAACCTTTTGTAGCTAAAACTTTAAAGTGTCCGTTATCTGCAAAGAAACCTGTATAATAATAAGTATTACTATCATCAGCATCTCTAAATAAAGCAGGATTGTTGTTGTTGTTGTTCCAACCTGGTGCAGTTGCATCACCTACAATATAAAAATCGTTAAAAACGTAATTAAAGAAAGGATATACTTCTAAAGTTATTGTGTTTGACGGAGTTTTTGCACCATTTTGAGTTCCTAAAGAAGAAACTACTCTAACATATAAATCTTTCCATTCAAAAGGATTTAAACCTGCATTTCCTGCCGCTGCATTAACTTCGTTTACTGATAAAGTTACCGAGTTTAAACCAGTAACTACAGTAGCAATTGCTGGAGCAGTAAACTCTTCGTCTGCAGAAAACTCTACAGTATAATTTACGGCAGCTTGTTGTCCGTAATCTGCTTTATCCCAATTAAGGGTTAAAGCAGGGTTGTTTGTGTTAACAGCATCTAGTTCTAATTTAGAGAAACTTAATTCTGATAAATTAGCAGCTGTAGGTGTCGATATTTCGAATAATTCAGAACTATCATCGCAAGCATTAAATGCTAATAGTAGCATTCCAATGATTGCAAATACTGAAAATCTTTTTATATTTTTCATTCTTAAAATGTATTAGTTTTTAGTAACCTAAGTTTTGTTGTAAGTTTGGACTTGTTGCTAAACTTGCAGAAGGAATAGGGTATAAGTCTAAATGACTTGGTAAAGAAATACCATTTGTACCGTTACCTTTCCATGTCCAATTATAAGAACCACCAGTAAACTTACCAAATCGAATTAAATCTTGTCTTCTATGAGCTTCTAAGTGCAATTCTCTTGCTCTTTCATCTAAGATAAAATCTAAATTTAATTCAGCAGAAGTAATTGTCTGTGGATTGTTAGCTCTAATTCTTAAATTATTAATGTACGTTAAAGCATTTACTTCTGATGTATTTGTAGCACCTCTTAAGTGAGCTTCTGCATACATTAAATAAACATCTGCAAATCTAAATAAAGGAAAATCTGTGTCAACAAAAGTTTGGTCAGAACCAAAACCTCCTGTAGATTTTGCATTCGAAAATTTCTCGATTACATAACCTTGGTCTTTATTAGAAATATCTAAAATATCGATGCTTCTAGAACCAGAGATAATATTATTTCTTGTGTCTTGCAAGAAAACACCACCATCAAATAATTGTACAAATTGTTTTCTTAATCTGATTGCGCCTCCCCAGCCACCAGCGCCAACACCTAATGGTGCACCGTTAGCCTCTAAACTACCTACAGAACCGTTTACCAAAACAGTTGTTGGTCCGTAATTTTGAACAATTGTACCGTCTGAAACTAAAGGAAAAATAATTTCATTCGTTGCCGCATTGGTATCATTGTCTGCAGTAAAGTTTAATAAATAATCTGGTGCTAAAGAATATCCAGCATTAATTATTTTGTTAAGCTCTACAACACATTCGTCATATTTTGCTTCACCAATATATACTTCTGCATTTAAATACAATTTAGCTAAAATCATTGCAGCTACAGCTTTATCTGCTCTACCATGTTCGTTTGTTTTTGCATCTAATAAATCTGCATCGATAGCTTTTAATTCTGCTTCGACATAAGTAAAAAGTTCTGCTCTGTTTGCTGCTTTTGGTATAGAATTAACTTGATCTTCTTCTGTTACAAAGTTTGCTTGACCAAATAAATCTATTAAGTAATAGTAAGACATTGCTCTTAATAATCTTGCTTCTGCTCTGTAGGTAACAATATCTGCTCTTACATCAGTAGAAACATTTCTACTATCTAATTTTTCTGAAGTAGTTTCTCTTAAAAAATTATTAGCAAAAGCTACAGTTGCATGTGCTCTACTAAACATACCTAAAATTAATGGGTTTTGGTCTGTCCAGTTATTTCTTTGAATCCCGGCAACACCACCATCATTTTCATAAGACCAAATTATTTGATCTGCAGCTAGAGTTTGTAAGTATAATAAAGTTCTACCAAACTGACTTGTACCTGCATCTAAACCAATAATGTTAGAAGATTCTGGGCCATTAATACCTGTTAAAGATAAGTTTGCATAAACACCAGCTAATAATTCTTTATAGGAAGTTTCATTGGCGAAAAAGTCTTCTCCTAATAATGTTTGATCATCTTGAGGAGTAATATCTAAATCTTTAGTACATGATGTAAATGAAACGAAAAATATCGTTACCAACATCATTACTTTATATGTTGTTAAATTTGTTTTCATAATTAATTTGATTAAAATTTAATATTAGCTCCTAACAAGAAAGTTCTAGATCTTGGAAAGTTTAGGTTATCTATACCGTTGTTAAAAATTTCTGGATCTAGACCAGAGTAATTTGTAACTGTAAATACATTCTGAACACCTGCCCATAAACGAATACTGTTTCCAGAGAACTTTTTGATTAATGGATTGATTGTGTACCCGAAAGTAATGTTATCCATTCTTAAGAAAGAAGCGTTTTCTAAATAAATATCAGAAGAAATTACATCTGCTGTATTTCTAAAATTATAATCTAATACAGAAGTAGGTATGTTACCTAAAACTTGCTGATCTTGTAATAAAGCATACTGTGCAGTAGAAGAGTTTACGTTATTATAAGCGTAATTACCAATACTTGCTCTTAAATTAAAAGATAAATCGAAGTTTTTGTAGTTAAAGTTAGATTGAAAACCTAAAGTTACATCTGCAAGACCATTGTCTTTAATGTATCTATCATCTGCATTTACAATTCCGTCTCCGTTTAAATCTGCATAAGCACCTTCTATAGGAGCACCGTTTGCGTCATATAATTGTTTATAAACGTAAAATGAATTAGGAGCAAAACCTTCTCTTTGCACTTGAATAGTAGCACCTGTACCACCAGCAATAGAACCTACATTTAAATCTCTACCTAAAGGAATAGAAGTAATTTCTCTATCGATATAAGTTGCGTTAAAGTTTAAGTTCCAATCAATGTCATCAGTTTTAATTACATCAGAATTTAAAGAGAATTCTACACCTTGTATTTGTAATTCACCAATGTTTCTTGTAATGTTATTGGTAAAGTTTGTACCATCTGCAATAGGAGTATCAAATAATAAATCGTTTGAGTTCTTTTGAAAAACGCCTAATGTACCAGAAACTTTATTGTCAAATAAACCATAATCTAAACCAAACTCTAACGTTGTAGTTTCTTCCCATTTAATATCTGGGTTAAATGGTTGTGGTATTGTAGATTGAATTGCGTTACCATCAAATAAAAATTGCGAGTTACTATTACCAAAACGGTAAGTAGTTAAGTAAATTTCTGGGTTGCTAATATCTTGCTGACCAGTAATACCATAACTTGCTCTTAACTTTAAGTTAGAAACTACATCAGAATCTTTTAAGAAATCTTCGTCACTAATTCTCCAAGCTGCAGCAACCGCAGGGAAATTACCCCATCTGTTTTCTGAACTAAATTTAGAAGTACCATCTCTTCTATAAGATAATGTAAGTAAATACTTTTCTAAAAATGTAAAGTTTGCTCTACCAAAAAAACCAATTAATACCTCTGGTGTATTTACGTAAGTATCTCTACTGCTGTTAGGGTCATTTAAGTTACCGCTGTTAAAACCGTCTCCAGTAAATTCTTGGTAAGAATAACCTGCAGTAATATCTGCCTTTACGTTTTTAAACTCTTTTGTATAATTAAAGTAAGAATCTAATAATTCGTTATGTCTATTTTGGTTTCCGTAAGAATTATTACCAACTACTACTGTATTAAAACTTCTTGGTCCTAAAACAGATCCGTTAGAAATGTAACTTCCTTCTGTTCTATCGAAACCAACGTTTACAACAAATTTTAGTTCTGGTAAAAAATGGAATTTATAATCTAAATTTAAATTACCGTATTGTCTAAAAGATTTACCAGTGTTGTTATTTTGTAATAAGCTAGCCACTGGGTTTGTACCACCATTAGCTAATACAAAATCAGAATTTCCGCCTGTGTAATGTTGATAAAAACCACCGTAAGGTCCTGCAGCTCTTACAGGTTGTGTTGGGTCGTATCTTAAAGCAGCACCAATACCACCAGCAGCAAATCTACTATTTGTAAATGCTCTGTTGTAGTTTAAAGAAACCTTTAAATGATCTTCAAAGAAAGAAGGATTCATTGCTAAAGAAACGTTTGCTCTGTCAAATTCTGATGTAATAATACCACCTTGTTGTTCAGAAAAACCAACAGATAATCTAGTTGGTATTTTATTAAAAAGAGATCCTTTTGCAGTAATGTTGTGTTGTGTAGAAACAGTGTTTTGTAAAACTTCGTCTTGCCAGTTTGTGTTGGCATTACCTAATAAACTAGTATCTAAAGTTGTACCAGAAATTGGTTGAGAGTTTACAAGGTTTCTAAATTCGTCTGCAGAAAATACATTAATTCTATCTAAAACTTCACCAGCACTGTATTGATAATCATAATCTAAAGAGAAAACACTTTTTCCTTTTTTAGTTACAATAATAATAACACCGTTAGAAGCTCTAGAACCATAAATTGCAGTTGCAGAAGCATCTTTAAGTACAGAAAAAGATTCGATGTCTGCAGGGTTAATACTAGAAAGGATTCCTCTACTACCAGCAGTACCGTTATTGGTAACTGGTAAACCATCAATAACAATTAATGGTGCGTTTGATGCACTTAAAGAAGAACCACCACGAATGGTAATTTCAGATCCAGAACCAGGAGCACCACTTGTTGTAATGTTTACACCGGCAACTCTACCATTTAATAAGTTTTCTGGCGTTACAATATTTCCTTTTGTAAATTCTTTTGCAGTAATAGCTTCTACAGAGCCAGTTGCATCTTTAATTGTTGTAGTACCATAACCAACAACAATAATTTCATCTAGTTGTTCAGAAGATTCTGTAAGTTCTACAGTTAAGTTTACTTCTGTACCAATAGTAATTTCTTTATCGGCATACCCTAAGTATCTAAAAACAAGAATAGCTCCTGAATTTACCTTTTCTAATCTAAAGTTTCCGTTAAAGTCGGTTTCTGTTCCTTTAGTAGTACCTTTTACTACTACACTTACACCCGGTAAAGGATCACCCGATGCTTTTTCTTTTACGATACCTTTTACAGTTTGTTGAGCAAACATTGTAAATGAAGTACTTAAAAGAATACCAAATAACAATAATTTAAAGTTTTTCATGTATAATTTGTTAAATAATAACTATATTTTGAATTTGTTATTAACAATAAATTTACATTCCACTCTGTAAATATAGAAGTTAGATTCGCAAATACAATATTTTAAAAGTTACGAAATCGGTTTCGTGTTGACAACTTTACTTAAAATATCATTAAATTATAAAAAAAGACTATTAAAAATTGCATTTTTGTAAAATATGAAGCAAAAAGTTACCATAAAAACAATAGCTAAAGAATTAGGGGTTTCTACTTCAACAGTTTCTAAAGCGTTAAAAGACAGCCACGAAATTAGTAAAGAAACAAAAGAAAAAATTCAAGCTTATGCAGATCTATACAATTATAAGCCCAATAATTTAGCGCTACAATTAAGAAATCAAAAAACAAAACTGATTGGTGTCATACTCCCGAAAATAGTACATCACTTTTTTTCTACTATTATTAAAGGTATAGAAGAAGGTGCGCATGATAAAGGTTATAGAATAATGGTTTGTTTTTCTGATGAGTCTCATACTAAAGAAGTCGAAAACTTAAAGGTCTTGTCTAATGGTAGTGTAGATGGTTTAATTGTGTCAATAGCAAACGAAACCCTTGCAAATAAAGATTTTAAACATTTTCAAGATCTAGTATCAGAAGAAATACCATTAGTTCTTTTAGATAGGGTAGTAGATGAAATCTTATGTGATAAAGTTGTAGTTGATGATTTCGGAGCAGGCTACAAAGCAACAAAACACCTTTTAAATACTGGTTGTAAAAAAGTAGCTATTCTTACCACGCCAGAATACGTTAATGTGGGTACTTTAAGAAGAAAAGGATATGAAAAAGCACTTTTAGAAAGAAAAATACCAATTGACAAAGACTTGATTATTGAAATTGACGAGAAACAAAACGTTAAAGAACAAATAAGACCAGTTTTTGATCATAATATTGATGCAATTTTTGCGGTAAATGAAATTTATGCGGCAAAATCTATAAGAATTGCTAAAGAAAAGAGTATTCGTATACCAGAAGAATTGTCTGTAACCGGTTTTACAGACGGTTTAATTTCAGAATATTCTACACCTTCTATTACTACTATTGCTCAACATGGCTTAACAATGGGAAAGCAAGCAGTAGAGGCGCTTATCAATAGAATAGAAAATGAAAGCGAAAAATTTAAGCCTAAAACTATTGTAATTTCTAGCGATTTGAAGCTTAGAGAATCTACGAAACCGTCGTCGTAGATTTGTAAAGTTTTTATTATCAAATTGATAATTTAAGCTTATTTTTGTTGCATTATTACGATTTATCAATAAATTACATTCCACACATGATAATAATTGATAAGTCTAACATGCTTATCGTAATATTAATTTTATAGTATAACGATAATGAACAAAAAGAAATTAAGTTTCTTGCAAATCTGGAACATGAGTTTTGGATTTCTTGGAATTCAATTTGGAATGGCCTTAACAGGTGGTTTCATGTCACGAATATTTCAAACACTTGGTGCAGAAATAGAGGATATTCCTATTCTCTGGGTTGCGGCTCCGTTAACAGGTTTAATTGTGCAGCCAATTATTGGTTACATGAGTGATAGAACTTGGAGTCCTAAGTGGGGGCGAAGAAGACCTTACTTTTTAATTGGTGCTATTCTAAGTTCTTTGGCGTTAATTATAATGCCACATTCACCTACTTTATGGGTAGCAGCTGGTTTTCTGTGGATTTTAGATGCTTCTATTAACATTTCTATGGAGCCTTTTAGGGCTTTAGTTGCAGACAAATTACCAAGCTCTCAAAGATCTTATGGTTTTGTAATTCAAACACTTATTATTGGTGTTGGTACTTGGGTTGCTAGTAGTTTGCCTTGGATGGTTTCTCAATTTGGAGTAAGCGATTCTGCAGCTTCTGGTATTGTACCAATGTCTGTTAAAGTTGCTTTTACAATTGGTGCAGTAGTATTTTTATTAAGTATTTTATATACTGTTTTTACTACGAAGGAGTATCCGCCAGAAGACATGCAAGCTTTTGAGGAAGAAAAGGCGCAAAAGAATAGGTTTGTTGCAGATATTTTAGAAAATATTGGAAACATGCCTACGATTATGAAAAAGTTAGGTGTAGTTCAATTTTTTAGTTGGTTTGCTTTTTTCACTATGTGGTCTATGGCAAACCCTGCATTAACAGAACATGTTTTTAAAACACCTGCTCCTGTAGAAAAAGAGTACGTAATGTCTAATCCAGTGCAAAAAGCTGCTTTTGATGTTGAAAATACTGCTTTTCAAAAATCTTCTAACGAAGTAGGTTCTTACATGGGTATTTATGGTTTGTCTTCTATGGCTTTTGCTTTAATTCTTGTATTGTATACAAGAAAAAGAAGAATCAACAGAAAATACATACATATGGGTTCTCTTATACTAGGAGGATTAGGTTTTATTCTAATGTATTTTATTCCTTCACCAGAATATTTAGCAATTTCATTTATTCTTATCGGTTTTGCATGGGGTAGTATTTTATCTATGCCTTACGCAATGTTATCTAGTGCTGTAAATCCTACCAAAATGGGAGTATTTATGGGGATTTTTAACATGTTTATAGTAATACCACAAATAATTGCAGCTTTAGGAGGTATCAACTTTGTATCTAATTTATTAGGAGAAGAAACTATTAATGCTATGATTGTAGCAGGTTTAAGTTTAATTATTGCAGGACTTTGTAATTTTTTAATTACAGAAAAAAATGCAATTACATATCAAGAGAACAATTAAAAATGAATAAGAAAGGATTTATTTTCGATTTGGATGGTGTTATTGTTGACACTGCCAAATATCACTATTTAGCTTGGAAAAAATTAGCTAATCAATTAGGTTTTGAATTTACTGAAGAACAAAACGAATTATTTAAAGGCGTTAGTAGAAAACGTTGTTTAGAAATTCTTTTAGAAATAGGAAAAAGAGAAGCAACTAAAGAAGAGTTTGATACTTGGATGATCGACAAAAATGAAGATTATTTAGAGTATATAAAAAACATGGATGCATCAGAAATATTACCAGATGTACCTAAGATTTTACAATTTTTAAAAGAAAATAATGTTCCGATTGCTTTAGGTTCTGCAAGTAAAAACGCACAACCAATTTTAGAAAAAGTAGGTTTATTACATTATTTCGATACAATTGTAGACGGTAACAATGTTACAAAAGCAAAACCAGATCCAGAAGTATTTCTTTTGGCAGCAAAACAATTAAATGTTTTGCCAGAAAACTGTGTTGTTTTTGAAGACGCGGTTGCTGGTGTAGAAGCTGCAAATGCAGCTAATATGGTAAGTATTGGTATTGGAGACGATAAAGTCTTATCAGAAGCCCAATTTAATTTTGTAGACTTCACAGAAATTAATACCGATTTTATTAAAGAGTTATTAGAAAAATAAGAAAGGAGAAGATAGAAATAAGAAAATTTTATTTTTTCTCTATTCTTTTCTCTTAAAAGAAAAAAAAATGAATCAAGATTATATACAACCAAATGAATGGTCAATTCTAGAAGAAGGATTTGATGCTCAAAAGGTAAAATCTTCAGAAAGTTTGTTTAGTATTGGTAATGGTGCCATGGGACAAAGAGCTAACTTCGAAGAACAATATACAGGTAGTACATTTCAAGGAAGTTATATTGCAGGTGTTTACTATCCAGATAAAACCAGAGTTGGTTGGTGGAAAAACGGATATCCAGAATATTTTGCAAAAGTTTTAAACGCTCCAAATTGGATTGGTATAAACGTACTTGTAAATAACGAAAAATTAGATTTACATACGTGTAAAGAAGTTTCAAAATTTAAGAGAGAACTTAACATGAAAGAAGGTTGGTTGTCTAGAAGTTTTGAAGCGGTTTTGCAAAACGATGTAAAAATAAAAGTAGACACAAAACGTTTTTTAAGTTTAGAGTTAGATGAAGTTGGTGCAATAAGTTACAATGTAACACCAATAAATTCTGATGCAAAAATTACCTACATACCTTATTTAGACGCAGGTATTACAAATGAAGATACCAATTGGGATGATCAATTTTGGGATGTTTTAGAAGTCTCTCAAAATAATCAGCAATCTTTTATCGAGGCAAGAACCATGAAAACGCATTTTTACACATGCACATTTATGCAGTCTCGTTTGTTTGTAAATGGTAATGAAGTTTCTGCAGATTGTGAAAATGCAAAAACAGATAAAACAGCTTCTTGTAGCTATACACAAGAGATAAAACAGAATGAAACCTACACAATTCACAAATTTGGTGGTTATGTTGTAGACAGAAATCATAAAAAGGAAGCTTTATTAGGTGCTGCTAAAGAAGCATTAGATAAAGCCGTTAGTTTTGGTTTTGATGCATTGTTAGAAATGCAAATTCAGTCTTGGGCACAAATCTGGAAAATGTCTGATATTACGATTGAAGGTGATGTAAAGGCACAACAAGGAATCCGTTTTAATATTTTTCAATTAAACCAAACGTATTTAGGTACAGATGCCTCTTTAAATATTGGTCCTAAAGGATTTACTGGAGAAAAATATGGTGGAAGTACGTATTGGGATACCGAAGCATACTGTATTCCTTTTTACATGGCAACTAAAGATCAATCTGTAGCAAGAACTTTACTAGAATACAGATACGAGCATTTAGAAAAAGCTATCGAAAACGCAGCTAAATTAGGCTTTAAAAACGGAGCAGCATTGTATCCAATGGTTACAATGAACGGAGAAGAATGCCATAATGAATGGGAAATTACCTTCGAAGAAATTCATAGAAATGGTGCTATTGCATTTGCTATTTTTAATTATTTCCGTTTTACAGAAGATTACTCTTACATTCCAGAAAAAGGACTAGAAGTTTTAATAGGAATTGCACGTTTTTGGCATCAAAGAGTTAACTTTTCTTCTGATAAAGAGAAGTTTGTAATGTTAGGTGTAACGGGGCCTAATGAATATGAAAATAATATCAACAATAATTTTTATACAAATTACATAGCAAAATGGTGTATTGAGTATGCTTTAGAAAATATTGATATTGTTAAAAATGATCATATTTCAGATTACATCAGAATTAAAGAAAAAGTAAATATTACTGATGAAGAATTGGCTTCTTGGAAAAATGTTGCAGACAATATGTACTTCCCTTTTTCAGAAAAGCACAATGTTTACTTACAACAAGATGGTTTCTTAGATAAAGAGTTAATTACTGTAGCAGATTTAGATAAAAGCCAAAGACCTATAAACCAAAAATGGAGTTGGGATAGAATTTTACGTTCTCCGTACATAAAACAAGCTGATACATTACAAGGTTTTTATATGTTCGAAGATCAATTTTCTACGGAAGAATTAGAGCGTCATTTTGATTTTTACGAGCCATTTACGGTTCATGAAAGTTCTTTATCACCTTGTGTACACAGTATTCAGGCTGCTAAATTAGGTAGAATGGAGCAAGCTTATGAATTTTACTTAAGAACTTCTAGATTAGATTTAGATGATTATAATCATGAAGTAGAAGAAGGTTTACACATTACTTCTATGGCAGGAACTTGGATGAGTATTGTAGAAGGTTTTGGAGGTATGAGAATTGTAAATAATACACTTTCTTTTACACCAAGAATACCAGATGGCTGGAAATCTTACTCTTTTAAAGTAAATTTTAGAAATCAAGTAATTACAGTTAACGTTTCTCAAAACGGAACAAGTTTTGAGTTGAACGGAAAACAAGAAATAAACATTTTAGTTAACGGAGAAAAAGTAGTTGTGTCTCCTAACAGCTTATTAACAGTTTAAATTAGTAGTTCATGAAACTTATCAGAAACATTTTTTTAGTTGCAATTTTAGTTGCTTTACAATCTTGTAATACATCAGAATCCTCTAAAAATGTTTCTGAGGTTTCTATTTCTAATACTTTTTTAGAAAGAGTAGAACCGCCCAATTGGTTTGTAGATTTTAAAAATACATCACTACAATTATTAGTAAAAGAAGAAAGTATTGGCAATGCTACACCAACAATTTCTTACGCAGGCGTTACAATTAAGAAAGTAAACAAAGCAAAAAGTAAAAATTACCTTTTTATTGATTTGGATATTGATAAAAACACAAAACCAGGAAAATTTGACATTGTTTTTAAATTCGAAAACGGTTCTAAAAAAACACATACTTACGAGTTGAAATCTCGAGTAAAAGCTGCAGAAGATTTTATAGGTTTTAATGATTCTGATGCTATTTATTTAATTACTCCAGATCGTTTTGCAAATGCAGATGCATCTAACGATATCAATAAAAATTTACATGAAATTACTATTGATAGGTCGCATGGTTACAAGCGTCATGGTGGTGATATACAAGGAATAACAAATCATTTAAATTATATAGAAAACCTAGGTTTTACTTCGGTTTGGCCAACACCGGTGTTAGAAAACAACATGTACAATGGTTCTTACCACGGATATGCAATTACAGATTATTATAAAGTAGATCCTCGTTTTGGTAATTTATCTGACTATAAAAAATTAGCAGATGAATTAAGAAAAAGAGGCATGAAATTGATAATGGATCAAGTTGCAAATCATTGCGGTTTAGAACATTGGTGGATGAAAGATTTACCTTTTGAAGATTGGGTAAATAATCAAAAGAATTATGAAGAAAACATAGAAAACTGGAATAATAAAACCAACATAAATTCTAATCATAGAAGAACCACTAATCAAGATTCTTATGCTTCAGAAAGTGATAGAAAAGGAAACAACGAAGGTTGGTTTGTATCGACAATGCCAGATTTAAATCAGAGGAATCCGTATTTGGCAAAATATATTATTCAGAATAGCATTTGGTGGATTGAAACGTTAGGTTTAGGCGGAATTAGACAAGACACATATCCTTATCCGGATAAACAATTTATGTCTGATTGGACTGGTGCAATTATGCGTGAATATCCTAATTTTTCTATTGTAGGAGAAGAATGGAGTTACAATCCTTTATTAGTAGGTTATTGGCAAAAAGGCGCAAAAAACAAAGATGGTTATGAGTCTAATTTAAAATCTACCATGGATTTTCCAATGCAAAAAGCCATTATTGAAGGTGTTAATGAAGAAGAATCTTGGGACAAAGGTTTGGTAAAATTATACGAAGGTTTGGCAAATGATTTTTATTATGCTTCACCAAAAGATATTATGGTTTTTTTAGATAACCATGATAAAAGTAGGTTGTTTACCGAAGTGCAGGAAGATGTTGTAAAAGCAAAAATGGCATTAAGCTATATGTTGATGTTGCCTAGAATTCCTCAAATATATTACGGTACAGAAATTTTAATGAATGATACTGCAAAGCCTGGAGACCATGGTTTGATAAGAACCGATTTTCCTGGAGGTTTTAAAGACGATGCAATAAGTGCTTTTACAAAAGAAGGTTTATCAGAAGAGCAAAAATCAATGCAAGATTTTGTAGCTACAATTTTAAATTATCGTAAAAATAGCGGTGCAATTAAACAAGGTAAAACTTTACATTTTGCACCATATAAAGGAACTTATTTCTTATTCCGAATTTATAATGATGAGGTAGTTGTTCATATCATTAATAAAAATGAAAAACCTATTTCTCTAGATTTAAACCGATTTAAAGAAGTTGGTTTAGAAGGTAAAAAGTTTAAAAACCTAATTACCGGAGAAAGTTTTATCTGGAATGATGTCATAGAACTATCAGAAAAAGGAAGTACGATTTTAACTACAAAATTATAATTCAACTTTTAGTATTGTTACTTTTATAAATTTCGATTCAACCATCAAATTGTATCGATAACAATTCAAAAAATATATAAACATGAAATATTTATCATTATTATTCTCTCTTATCATGCTATTTTCTTGCAAACAAACAAAACAAGAAATAGTTAAAGAGGAGGTTAAAAAAACTAAGATTAATGCTGAAGTTTTAAAATCTGTGCAATTATCCGCAGGAAAAATAATCCGTATTGATTCTTTTCCTACAAAACACATTACACCAAGACCTGTAGATGTTTGGTTGCCAGAAAATTATTCTGATGAAAAAAAATATGCAGTTTTATACATGCACGATGGTCAAATGTTATTCGATGAAACGACTACTTGGAATAAACAGGAATGGAAAATAGATGAAGTTGCTTCAAAATTAATGAAAGAAGGTGTTACCAAAGATTTTATAGTAGTTGGTATTCATAACATACCTGAAATAAGATGGCTAGATTTGTTTCCAGAAAAAGCTATGAACTTTTTATCTGCAGAAGAGTTAGAAACTTTAAAAAGTTTTTCTAATAATAGTTTTAGTTTAGAAGATTTAACAGGTGATGCATACTTGCAATTTCTAGTTAAAGATTTAAAACCTTACATCGACGCAACCTACGCTGTACATACAAATAAAGAAAATACGTTTATAGCTGGTTCTTCTATGGGCGGTTTAATGTCTATGTATGCAATTTCTCAATATCCAGCTATTTTTGAAGGTGCTGCTTGTATCTCTACACATTGGGTTGGCGCTTTACCAAAAGAGAATAATCCGTTACCAAATGCCATTTTTACTTATTTAGAAAAGAATATTCCGAATGCAAAAACACATAAAATATATTTTGATTACGGTAACAAAACTTTAGATCAGTATTATCCACAGTATGCACCTAAAGTAGATGCTATTTTCTTAAAAAACGGTTATACAGAAGCCAATTATAGAAATTTATTTTTCGAAGGAACAGATCATTCAGAAATTTCTTGGCAAAATAGAATTGATATTCCGTTAACTTTTCTTTTGAAGAAATAATAGACAGACTCATTATAATTTATTTGTTAAAAAAATATGAAAACACTTAAGCTATTTATTTTATTACTTTTTTTATCAATTTCTTCATTTTCTCAAAATTCTAGTAGAATTTTTCAAAATGTTGATCAATCTAAAAATAGATTAGAGGTTCATGTAAATGATGGAACTTATTTTATAGAGTTTTATTCTGATAAAATTGTAGAAACTACATTTATTCCGAAAGGAGAAGCTTACACAAAAAAGTCGCACGCAGTTATTTTGGAACCTAAAAATGTTACTATAACACCTTTAATTACTGATGATAAAAGTGTTTTTAATACAACCGGAATTTCTGTACACATCAATCACAAATCTTTTCAAATTGAATATCGATTTAACGGAGAAGTTGTTACATCAGAAAAATTAGGATATTATAAATCTAAACATGTTCCTTTAGAAAATGTAAAAGGAAATATAGCATATGATTTTACAGAGAAAATTGAATTTAATTTAACAAAAGACGAAATTTTATTTGGTGGAGGTTCTAGAGCTTTAGGTATGAACAGAAGAGGTAATCGATTGGCTTTGTACAATAAGGCGCAATATGGTTATGAAACAAAAGCATCACTAATGAATTTTACTTTACCGTTGGTAATTTCATCTAAGAAATACATGATTCATTTTGATAATGCACCAATTGGGTATTTAGATTTAGATAGTAAAAAAGACAATTCTTTAACTTATGAAACTATTTCTGGTCGTAAAACATACCAAGTTGTTGTTGGTGATTCTTGGGAAGATTTAATAGAAAATTATACAAAGTTAACAGGTAAACAACCATTGCCAGCAAGATGGGTTTTAGGAAATTTTTCTAGTAGGTTTGGTTATCATTCACAGCAAGAAACAGAAAAAACGATTGATAAATTTCAAGAAGAAGAGATTCCTGTAGATGCTGTTATTTTAGATTTGTATTGGTTTGGTAAAACAATTCAAGGTACAATGGGTAATTTAGAAGTTGATAAAGATTCTTTTCCTGATATGAAAGGAATGATTTCTAGATTGAAAAATAAAGGAGTTAAAACTGTATTAATTACAGAGCCTTTTATTTTATCAAATTCTTCTAAATGGAAAGAAGCTGCAGAGAAAGGAGTTTTAGCCACAGATTCTGTACAAAAGCCAGCTAAATATGATTTTTACTTTGGAAACACTGGTATTGTAAATATTTACAAAAAAGAAGGAAAAGATTGGTTTTGGAATATTTATAAAGACCTATTAAATATTGGCGTAAAAGGACTTTGGGGAGATTTAGGTGAACCAGAAGTGTTACCGTATTGGGTAAATTTTGGAACTAAAAAAGCAGATGAAATTCATAATATTTACGGTCATGATTGGGCTAGATTAATTTTTGAAGGTTATCAGAAAGAGTATCCAAACGAAAGACCTTTTATTTTAATGCGTGCTGGCGCTGCTGGTTCGCAACGTTTTGGTATGATACCTTGGTCTGGTGATGTAAATAGAACTTGGGGCGGATTGCAAAGTCAACCAGAAATTGCATTGCAAATGGGAATGCAAGGTTTTGGATATATGCATTCTGATTTAGGTGGTTTTGCCGGAGCAAATTTAGACGATAATTTATATACACGTTGGTTGCAATATGGTGTTTTTCAGCCGATATTTAGACCGCATGCACAAGAAGAAGTAGCTAGCGAGCCCGTTTTTAGAACTAAAGAAACAATGCAATTGGCAAAAGAATCTATTGAATTGCGTTACAAATTATTGCCTTATAATTATAATTTGGCTTTTCAAAATAATCAAAAAGGAACACCTTTAATGCGTCCTGTTTTTTTTGAAGAAGATACGCCTGAATTAATTACAAATTCATCTACTTATTTGTGGGGAAAAGATTTTTTAATTACACCAATTTTAAAAGATTCTGTGATTACAAAACAAGTATTTTTTCCTAAAACTGCCAATTGGATAGATTTTTATACAAATGAAAAAATAGAAGGCGGGCAATTTAAAATGGTTAATGTAAAAGAGAACTCAATACCTACTTATGTAAGAGAAGGCGCATTTATTTTAATGTCTGATGTTGTGCAAAGTACAGACAACTATAATTCGGATAAATTGCAAGTTCATTACTACTTAAATAAAGAAAAGCAAGCAACAAAAAGAACTTTTTATAATGATGATGGCGAAACAGCTAACTCTTTTGAAAAAGGCGCTTATGAAATTTTAGAATTTGACGCAGCCTTTTCAAAGAAATATTTAGAAATAGAGTTTGATGCTGTTTTAGGTAAAAATTGGAATCCGAAGAAAAAAGAAATCCAATTAATTATTCATAATATCAATTCCAATCCTAAAAAAATCAAAGTAAACGGAAAAAGAAAAAGAGTTGCTATAGATAGTAATACACTTTCGATTCCTTTAACTTGGAGTACTGATAAAGAATTAGAAATAAAAATTTCATTAAAATAAATAAAAATAATGAAGGGAATTAATAGCGCTTTAATAACTTTAATTTTGATTATAACTTTAGGTTGTACATCAGAAAAGAAATCAGAAATAAAAGAAAAACCTGTGTCGAGTAAAAAAAAGGTAGTTGTTTATCAGGTGTTTACAAGATTATTTGGTAACACAAATACAACGAATAAACCTTGGGGAACAATAGAGGAAAATGGTGTAGGTAAGTTTAACGACTTTACAGATAAGGCGTTAAAAGAAATTAAAGATTTAGGAATTACTCATATTTGGTACACAGGCGTGCCACATCATGATGTTATTCGTGATTACACAGCATTCGGTATTTCTAATGACGATCCAGATGTAGTAAAAGGTAGAGCAGGTTCTCCTTATGCTGTAAAAGATTATTATAATGTAAATCCAGATTTAGCAGAAAATGTAGCAAATCGATTAGAAGAATTTGAAGCTTTAATTGATCGTTCACATAAAAATGGTTTAAAAGTTATTATAGATATTGTACCAAATCATGTGGCTAGAAACTATCAAAGTTTAACAAACCCAAAAGGAACAAAAGATTTTGGTGCAGATGATGATACTTCTGTAGTATATCATGTCGATAATAATTTTTATTACACACCAAATAAAGCATTTGAAGTTCCAGATTTTTTAAATGGTTATAAACCTTTAGGAGGAGAAAAAAATTTTTTGTCTGATCTAAAATTCGAAGAATATCCTGCAAAATGGACAGGAAATGGATCTAAATCTGTAAAACCTAGTTTTTATGATTGGTATGAAACTGTTAAGGTAAATTACGGTATTTCGCCAGAAGGAAAAAAAGAGTTTGATGAATTGCCACAAGGTTTTGATAATGAAGATTACAAAAAACATTTTAAGTTTTGGCAAGATAAAAAAGTACCAAATTCTTGGGTAAAATTTAAAGATATTGCTTTGTATTGGACTGCAAAAGGTGTTGATGGTTTTAGATATGATATGGCAGAAATGGTACCTGTAGAATTTTGGAGTTATATGAATTCTGCAATTAAAATGAAAAATCCAAATGCTTTTTTATTGGCAGAAGTATACAATCCAAAAATGTATAGAGATTACATTAAAAAAGGAAAAATGGATTATTTATATGACAAAGTACAGTTGTATGATACTATAAAACATGTAATGCAAGGTCATGGTTTAACAGATAACATTCCGCCAATTCAAGAAGAATTGAAAGATATAGAACATCATATGTTACATTTCTTAGAAAATCATGATGAACAAAGAATTGCAAGTCCAGAATTTGCTGGTAGTGCAGAAAAAGGAAAACCAGCAATGGTAGTTTCTACAACTATTTCTACTGCACCAACTATGGTTTATTTTGGGCAAGAATTTGGCGAAGATGGTTCTGAAAACGCAGGATTTGGAACACCGTCTAGAACTTCTATTTTTGATTACGTTGGTGTGCCATCTTTACAAAGGTGGGTAAATAATAAACAATTTGATGGCGGTAAATCTACAAAGCAAGAATTGGCGTTAAGAGATTTTTACAAGCGATTGTTAAATTTCACCATTAAAAGTGATGCTTTAATGGGGAATTATATAGATATCCATAAATTCAACAGAGACAATACGGCTAACTATTCTTCTAAAATATTGTCTTTTGTGCGTTGGTCTGAAAACGAAAAATTAATAATTGTTTCTAATTTTGATGATCAAAAAGAATTTGAGTTCAATTTAGAAGTTCCGGCAAACATCATAAAAAAGTGGAATTTAAAAGACGGAGATTATGTGGTAGAAGACCAATTATACTTAGAAAAATCTTTTGGTTTAAAGGTTAAAGAGGGCAGAGGTACTATAGACTTACAAATTAATCCATTAGAATCTTACATTTTAAAACTTCAATAATAATTAGCATGAAAAAACTATTATTTTTATTTTTAATAGCAGCAACAATTAGCTGTAATCAAAAAAATGCGGAAAACAATAAAATTACTGATAAGCAAACAAAAGAGTTTACTTGGGAAGGAGCAAATATTTATTTTCTTTTAACAGATCGTTTTAATAATGGGAATTTAGAAAATGATATCAATTTTGATAGAACTAAAGAAACAGGAACCTTAAGAGGTTTTAAAGGAGGAGATATCAAAGGAATTACAAATAAAATTAAAGAAGGTTATTTTACAAATTTAGGAATCAATGCTATTTGGATGACTCCTATTGTAGAGCAAATTCACGGAGCGACAGATGAAGGTACAGGAGTTTCTTATGGTTTTCATGGCTATTGGGCAAAAGATTGGACTAAAATAGACCCTAACTACGGAACCAGAGACGATTTGAAAGAATTGGTGGCAGTTGCTCATAAAAACGGAATTAGAATATTATTAGACGCTGTAATTAACCATACAGGTCCGGTTACAGATAAAGATTCAGTTTGGCCATCAGATTGGGTTAGAACAGATCCACAATGTCAGTATAGTAACTACGAAAACACTATTACTTGTACTTTAGTTAAAAATTTACCAGATATTAGAACCGAAAGTAATAAAAATGTAGAGTTGCCACCACAATTGGTAGCAAAATGGAAAGCAGAAGGAAGGTATGAACAAGAATTAAAAGAACTTGACAAATTTTTTGAAAGAACAGGACACCCTAGAGCGCCACGTTTTTATATCATGAAATGGTTAACAGATTATATAACGGAATTTGGAATTGATGGTTATAGAGTTGATACAGTAAAGCATACGGAAGAATTTGTTTGGCAAGAATTTAAAAAAGAATGTGATTTTGCTTTCGAAGAATTTAAAAAAAATAATGCAGAAAAAGTGTTAGATAATTCGAATTTCTATTTGGTAGGAGAAGTTTATAACTATGGTATTTCAGCAGAAAAGGCATTTAATTTTGGTGATAAAAAAGTAAACTATTTTGACAAAGCTTTTAATAGTTTGATAAATTTTGAAATTAAATGGAATGCGAAACAAATGGCAGCTAAAGATGTTTTTAGTAAATATGATTCAATTTTAAATAATGGATTAAAAGATTACGGAATTTTAAATTACTTAACCTCTCATGATGATGGGCAACCTTTTGATAAAGAAAGAAAACAGCCTTATAAAACGGCAACAATGTTAATGCTAACTCCCGGAACTTCTCAAGTATACTACGGAGACGAATCTGCAAGAGATTTAACAATAGAAGGAGCCGTTGGTGATGCAACTTTACGTTCTTTTATGAATTGGAATGATATTGAGCAGGATGCAGAGACTCAAAAAATAATGACTCATTGGCAAAAATTAGGTCAATTTAGAGCAAATCATATGGCAGTAGGAGCAGGAAGACATCATTTAATTAGTGATGAAAACGGTTTGATTTTTTCTAGAATTAGAAATGATGATAAAATTATTGCCGGAATTGATTTACCTAAAGGAAAGAAAGTAATAAATGTAAAATCTGTTTATGAAAATGGAGATACTCTTCATGACTTTTATTCAAAAAAATCTTCGATAGTAAAACAAGGGTTAGTTACATTAGAATCTGAATTTGATATTGTTTTACTTGAAAAAAAATAACTAAATTTTTTCTAATAAATTTAAAAAGCCTCATTATTCTTAAAAATAATGAGGCTTTTTTTATGTTATTATAAACTTTTTAATTTTACGCACATTCTTTACAAATTCCTGTTAAAACGCAATTGGCATTTTGCAATTGGTAATCTTTTGGTATTGTAAAGTTTACTTCATCTGGTAAACACTCTATAGTTTCACAGTTTACACATCTAAAGTGAAAATGATGTACTTCTTTTTTTTCAGAATCACACTCTTTACACAATGCAAAATACTGTTTACCATCTTCTGCGACTACTTTATGTAGCACACCGTCATCGCAAAAACGATTTAAAACGCGATAAATAGTTGCTCTGTTGATGTCAATATCAATTTTTTTCTCAATAGCATCTTGACTCATCGCTTTGCCTGTTTTTGTAATTACTTCTAAAACAGCTTGTTTAGTAGGTGTACTTCTTCTTTTCATATTAATGCGATGTATTTGCAATAATTATTGCGATTCTATTGCAATATTATAAAAAATATAATATGTTTGCAACCTTGTTAACGCGACAACATTGCTTTAATAAGAAGGTTTTACTAATTTACTTTGTTTAACGGGAATTAAAAAAAATGAAAATTAATAACAACTCTATAGATATTGTAGCTCTATTTAGCTCTTTAATTTGTGCTGTGCACTGTGCAACAATACCTTTATTACTTTCATTTTCATCTTTAAGTAGTTTACATTTTCTAGGAAATAAATTTATTGAATGGGCATTTATTAGTCTCGGCCTTATTTTTGTCATAATTTCTTTATTACCCAGCTATAAAAAGATTCATAAAAATAGTAAGCCACTTATAATTGCTTTTTTAGGTTTTTTATTAATTGCATTTGGTAGATTAAATCTGTCAGAAATATTTGAAATAGTAAATACCGTTGCTGGTGCTTTTATTGTTTCTTATGCGCATTATTTAAATTGGAAATTATTAAGATTTAAAACAAATTAGAAATGAAAATCTCTGAATAATTTTAGAGGTTTCAGTTAATACAAATAATGAAACTAAGTATTGTAAAAAATAGCATTACCTATCTATTACTAGCGCTTTTTCTATCTATGAAAATGGCTGGTATACATAGTTTATCGCATTCTGATGAGAGTGACGATGTAATATATTGTGCTATTTGCGACAGTTCTATAGATCATAATTTAACACCTACACTTGTACCAAATTCAATTGATTTTGAAGTAAGTACTACCACTTTTACCTTACAAAAAGAAGAAATAGTTAACTACAATTTTTCTATTTCTAAAAACAAAAAACTAAGAAAACTCCTTTCGAGACCACCACCTTCTTTAGTTTAATTTTCTATCCACTTTTAGTATTTACTGTAGACTTTTACAGGTAAATAATAATATCTAATTATCTGCATTTTAGTAGATTAATATCATTTTAGTTTGTCTTTTTAAGACGTAATAATGTACGGGTTTTATCAAAATTCTTGCTAGAGAATATTGTATAAATCTTATAGAATACAATTATGTTTAAATTTTTATTGAGTTTAATACTCTTTTGTAGTATTTGTTTTAATACAACAGCACAAAAGTCTTATCAAATTAACGGAACTGTTCTAAATGCAAAAACGTTAAAACCTATAGAAGGTGCTAATGTTATTGGTAAGAAAGGTTATGCTATATCCTCTAAAAAAGGTGAGTTTAAATTAAATAATCTAATAAAAGGTACTTATAGTTTTAAGGTTTCTCATGTTGGTTTTATAGACAAAACAATATCAGAAACTATTAATTCTGAATCCAAAGAGTTAACTATTTATTTGAATGAAGCCACTACAACATTAAACGAAATTAAAGTTTTAGGAAAATCGAAACAAAGAAAGCTTAAAGAAACACCAATTGTATCTCAAGTGGTTTCAAAAGAATTTTTAAAAAGTAATAGAGAAAATAGTTTAATGCAAACTCTTAGTAAAATTCCTGGGGTAAGCACTATTAATATTGGTTCTGGTCAATCGAAACCTGTAATTAGAGGTTTAGGTTTTAACAGAGTTGCGGTTGTGCAAAACGGAATCAAACACGAAGCACAGCAGTGGGGAAACGATCATGGTTTAGAAATAGATCAACACGGTATAGAAAATATTCAAATTATTAAAGGCCCCGTATCTTTATTATATGGTTCGGATGCAATTGCCGGTGTTGTAGATATTCAGCCAAATAAAATTCCGTTACCAAATTCAACAAAAGGAGAAGTAAATATTCTAGCAGAAACCAATAACGATTTATTAGGAATTTCTGCAGGAATTTCTACTCGAAAACAAAACTGGTTTTATCGTGGTCGCTTAACTTATAGAGATTATGCAGATTACAAAGTGCCAGCAGATCAAATTAATTATGAAAATTACATTTTTAATTTATATGACAATAATTTAAGAAATACTGCAGGTAATGAGGCAGATGCTAGTTTTAGTATTGGGTTTGTTGGAGAAAATTTTGCAACAGAAACTGTTTTTAGTAATGTAAATGCTAAAAACGGATTTTTTGCAAATGCACACGGTTTAGAGGTTAGAACTTCTAGTATAGATTATGATCGTTCTAATAGAGATGTTGATTTGCCGTTTCATAAAGTAAATCATTTTAAGATTACTAATAATACTACAGTTAATTTAGATAATCATACGTTGCATTTCGACTTCGGATTTCAAAACAATCATAGAGAAGAACATTCAGAACCTGTGCCACATGGATTTATGCCAACTCCTCCAAATCCTGTAGAAAGAATTTTTAAGAAAAATACATTTACATTTAATGCAAGAGATGCTTTTAAACCTAATTACAAACACGATATGGTTGTAGGTTTAAATGTAGAATATCAAGATAATAATATTGGTGGTTGGGGATTTTTGATTCCAGAATATGATCGATTTACAGTAGGAGCTTTTGCATACGATCAATATGAAATAAATTCTAATTTACATTTTTTAGGAGGTTTGCGTTATGATTATGGTTTTGTAGATACAAAAGCATATTTTGATTGGTTTCAATCTAGAGTAAATAATAATGATGGTTCTACATCTAATGTGTTTTTACAGAGATCAAAAAATAAAACGGTAAACTTTGGTAATTTAAGTGCTTCTTTTGGTCTTAGTTATATTCATAATAAAACAACTTACAAAGTAAATGTAGGTAGAAGTTTTAGAATGCCTTTGTCTAGTGAGTTGGCTTCGGATGGAGTTAATTATCATATGTATAGATATGAAAGAGGTAATATCAATTTAGATCCAGAGGTTTCTTATCAATTAGATATAGATATAGAACATTCAAATGATAGATTTAGCATTGGTGTAAGTCCGTTTGTAAATATTTTTGATAATTATATCTATTTAAATCCGACACCAAATTACTACGAAACTTTACAAATTTACGAGTACACACAAGCAAAAGTGTTTAGAGCAGGAGGCGAGTTAAAAGCAAGTGCTGCTGTTTCAAAGCAACTGTTATTAAACGCATCTTTAGAATATGTGTATTCTAGACAAACAAGCGGACCAAAAGAAGGATTTACACTTCCTTTTTCTCCGCCTTTATCGACTGTTTTATCTGTTAATTATAAGTTAGAAAATTTATTCTTTTTTAAGAATCCGCAATTTATGGCAGATTTAAGAGTAACCGCAGCACAAGAAGAAATTGTGCCACCAGAAGAAAAAACAGCAGGTTATCAGGTTTTAAATATGTCTTTCTTAGCAGGTTTAGATGTTTTTAAAAACAACAATCCGGTAGAAATGCGAGTAAAGCTAAATAATGTTTTCGATACTAAATATTTTAATCACACTAGCTTTTACAGATTAATAGATGTGCCAGAAGCAGGTAGAAACGTATCTGTATCCTTAACAATTCCTTTTTAATATAAATCAACAAACAATAATTAATTTAAACACAATGAAAACCAAAATTATGAAAACAAATTTTAAACTTTTAGCCATTATCGCTTTTGTCGGTATTACTTTACAATCTTGTAGTAGTGAAGAAGAAATTGAATTAAGCGCACCAGTAATTTCTAACTTCGAATTCGGGGAAGGAAGTGATCATACAACAGACCAAGTTGCATATAAAGGTTCTGATATTCATTTAGAAGCAGATATAACTGCAGAAGCAGTAGTAAGTAGTATTACTTTACATATCCACGGACATGATTTATCAGTTGGAGATAACGAAGTAGAATGGGAGTTTGAGCAAGTTTATACAGATGCTAAATACTTAGTTATTAATCCAACTTTTCATGAGCATGTAGATGTGCCTGCAAATATTCCTGCCGGAGAATATCATGTAGAATTAATAGTTACTGATGAATTAGGAAATACTACAGAAGTTGAAGGACATGTAGATGTTTTAGACCCAATTGCTTTAAGTGATATGTCTGTGGATGCAACAGCTCAAAGAGGTAAAGATTTACACGCAGAATTTATGATTGATGCTGTAAACGGAATCCACAGTATTTCTGTAGATATTCATGCACATGATCTTGCAGTAGGAGACGGAGAAGTAGAATGGGATTTTGAAAAAGAATATACAGAGGGTTACCATGATAAAAATTCAGTAGAATTTCATGAGCACATTGATATACCAGCAACTGCACCAGCAGGAGAGTATCATATTATGTTTACTGTAGAAGATGAAGACGGTAACACTAAAGAGTATGAAACTCATATTGATGTAACTGCATAATTAAATCTAATTAACCGCATACTAATTTAGTGTGCGGTTTAAATCTTATTATATGAAAACAAATCTAAATTATTTTTATCTTTTATTATTTACCTTATTTATTAGTGCTTGTTCTGGTAGTGACAGCATAGATAAAGATGTAGAGAAACCAACAATAAGTATCAATTACAACGAAGGTTTTCCTAAAGGATGTACTCAATTAAAAAGAGGAGAAACTTATAGCTTTAGAGCTAAGGTTACAGATAATAAAGCTTTGGCTTCTTATAGTATAGATATTCACCATAATTTCGATCATCATACGCACGATGATCAAATTGCAGAATGTAGCTTAGAACCCTTAAAGCAAGCTGGTAGTCCGTTAATTTATGTAGAAAATTTTGAGATCGAAGGAGAACAAACTAACTATGAAATTAATGTATCAATTAAAATTCCAGAAGATATCGATACTGGCGATTATCATTGTGCATATTCTGTAACAGACCAAACGGGTTGGCAATCTAGAACTTCTGTAGATATTAAAATAGGAGAATAAATTAACATTTAGAACTTAGATTTTTTTCAGCTTATTAATGCTGAGAAAAATCTTAATTTTATTTTCCGATACAAAAATTACTAAAAATGTGTCCTAAAATATCTTTATCAACATCATATTCTCCGGTAATATTACCTAAATAACGAAGGCATTCTCTAATATCAATAGAAAATAAATCCGTAGAAATTTCTAAATCGATACCTTGTTGTACAGAATTTATTGCAGATAAAGCATTGTTTAATGCCTCAAAATGACGTGAATTTGTTACAATTGTTTCGTTATTACTTAAAGCACCAATATTTACCAAAGAAGTTAATTCATCTTTTAAAGTTTCTAGACCTATTTTACTTTTTGCAGATACTAAAAGTAAATTTTCAATATCCGATTGTAAAATAGAACTGTCATGACAAGATAAAGTGTCTATTTTATTGGCAATTACTAACAGTCTTTTATTAGGAAAACGGTTTTTAATGGTGTTAATTTCTTCTAGAAAATCTTCTCTAGAATATGCATATTTATTAGAGTCTATTAAAAAGATAATTAGTTGTGCATTTTCAGCTTTTTCATATGTTTTTTTAATTCCGATATTCTCTACAACATCTTCCGTTTCTCTAATACCAGCGGTATCAATAAATCTAAAAGCAACACCATCTATAATTAATTCATCTTCAATAGCATCTCTTGTTGTACCAGCAATATCAGAAACAATAGCTTTTTCTTCATTAAGAAGAGCGTTTAAAAGTGTAGATTTCCCTACGTTTGGTTCACCTATAATTGCAACCGGAATTCCATTTTTCATGGCATTTCCAAAAGAAAAAGAATCGATTAGACGTTTTAATACAAAAGTTATTTTTGCAACCAATTCTTTAAATTTGGTTCTGTCTGCAAATTCTACATCTTCACCAGAAAAATCTAACTCTAATTCTATTAAAGCTGCAAAATCTAATAATTGTGCTCTTAAGTTTTTTAGTTCGTTTGTAATTCCGCCACGCATTTGTTGTATTGCCATTTGATGGCTTGCTGCAGAATTAGAGGCAATTACATCTGCTACAGCTTCCGCTTGCGATAAATCCATTTTACCATTCAAAAATGCACGCATTGTAAACTCACCGTTATCAGCCATTCTACAACCTTTCTTTAGGAATAATTGTATAATTTCTTGCTGAATAAAGCTAGAACCATGACAAGATATTTCTACAACATTTTCACCAGTATAAGAATTAGGATTTTTAAAAACTGAGACTAAAACTTCATCAATAATTATAGAATTTTCGATAATGTGACCCAAATGAATTGTGTGTGTTTTTTGGGTTACTAATGTTTTATCTTTTTTAATAGATTTAAAATTGGCATCTACAATATCAATTGCGTTTTCACCAGAAAGTCTAATTACAGAAATTGCACCAACACCAGATGGTGTAGCCAAAGCAATAATAGTATCGTTTTTAATCATGATGCAAAAATACATAAAGATTTTTGTGAATGGAACAAAAAAAATCTGTCAAAATAAATTGACAGATTTAATTGAAATTTATGATTGTATTTAGTTATGCGTTTTCTAAATATTCTTCTTTTTTAGAATCTTGCTTCTCTTTAACTTGAGATAAATTTAGTTTATTGTTTGGTACAAACTCTAAAGTTCTCATCGGGAACGGTATATTAATTCCTTCGTTATCAAAAGCTTGTTTAATTTCAACAATCGCATTACTTTTTGCTTTTAATTTCTCTAAAGCATTTTCTGAATCTACCCAAAATCTACATAAAAAGTTGATAGAACTGTCTCCGAATTCTGTAAAGTAAAATTCAACTTTTTTACCTATTTCATCTTGATTAAAGTTTTTTCTGATTGTTTCTGTGGTAAGTTTTTCAACTTTCTTTAAATCTGCACCATATTCTACACCACATTCAATAGAAATCCTCATTTTAGTTGTTAAAGAATAATTTTTAAAAGGATTCTCTAAAATAGTTTTGTTTGGTAAAACAACCATATTATTATCTGCTTCTCTAATAACAAAGTAGTTTAAATTGATATCGATAACTTCACCTGCATAACCGTTTGTTTCTACCCAATTACCAATATTTAGGTTTTTTCTGAATGATAAAACCACACCAGATATTGTATTAGACAAAGTACCTTGTAAGGCTAAACCAATAACAATACCAGAAACCCCAGCTGCAGAAACGATTGTTTTTAATGTATCGTCGAACTTTAAAACTGTCATGGCTAGATATAAACCAACTAAAATGGTAACTGCAGAGGCGACTCTAGAGACTAAATCTCTAACAGATTTTTGCCTAATTCTTTTACCAATAGTTTTATTTACGATAGAATTCATTGCTCTAGAGGCAAAGTATGCTATCACTAAAACTACCAATGCAATTGCAATGTTTGGTATGTTTTTAATAAATATATCTTTCCAGGTTTCTAACTTTTCTACTATTTTATTCATCTTATATTTTATTTAATTAATACTTTATTTCAATCGGAAATAAAAAGTACTATTTAACAAAACTAGTATCTAAAGCATCTTTGGTGTTTTTAGACCAAGCATTCAACATCCAAGTAGATTTTTCTAATTCTCTAATGTAGGCACCAATTAAATCTATTGTACCCTCGTCATTTGCTTTATCTGCTCTATCAATAACTTTACTTAATTGTTCTATTAAAATCTTATGATCGTCTATAATTGTTGCTACCATTTCTTTATCGGTTAGTAACGGACTAGATTCTTTTACTCTAGAAATTTCTATGTAGTCTGATAATTTACTAATAGGGTGGTATTTTAAAGTAATAATTCTTTCTGCAACTTCATCGATTTTAGTTTTTGTATCATTATACATTTCTTCAAATCTGTTGTGTAGGTCAAAAAAGTTTTCTCCTAATACATTCCAATGAAAGTTTCTTAGTTTTTGATAGTATACATGGTAATCTGCTAAAAGCACGTTTAATTCTGTTACTACTGGTAAAATTTGGTCTTTTTCTATATTTAAATAATTCATAATTATATGTTTTAAATGTTCAATACAAAATTACGTTAGTACTTCGTTTTCGTTTTGCTCAAATAGTTTTCTTCTTAACTCAAATGCTATATTGCCAGGTCTTTTAAAGTTTTTTGTAACAGAACAAGGGTTTTAGCGTCTAATAGGTAATCAACTTTAAAAACAATTACACATACACATGAAAGAAGACAAACAGTTATTAGTAGTTATGCATTTAAGTCAGTTATTAGACTTTATAACAGGAATCGGTGGTTTTTTAGTTCCATTAATTTTATGGTTGCTAAAAAAAGATGAGGTTTTTGGTATTGATGAGCACGGAAAAGCTATTTTAAATTTTAGAATTTCGATGTTTATTTACATTCTAATTTGCATACCGTTAATATTATTGTTTGGCTTAGGTATTTTAGGTTTTATCACCATTGGTATATTTTATTTAATTTTTCCGATTATAAATGCCATTAAAGTGAATAATAATGAAGAACCAAATTATCCTTTTAGTATCAAATTTTTAAAATAATAACTAATTATAGTCCACAAAAAAACCGTCTTTAAAAGAGACGGTTTTTTTATTTTTACATTTATATGTTTTTGATAACATCTTCATATTCGTAGAAGAACATTTCGAATTTGGTCATTGTGTCAACAAAAAACTCATAACAATCTCGCCAGGTATTTTTATTATGAATGCTAAACTTTTTATCAAAAGGAACATAAATTCTATGAATAGTTTTGCCATTTTCTAACAAGAAATCATCATCAAAAATTACTTCTGGTATTTCTGATTCTAATAGAACTTTTAAAGAAAGCATTTGATCGTAGTAGAGTAGGTTTACCAATTCATCCGGATTTTCGATATCTAGACAAACAGCAGCTTTTTTTCTATCTGCAACAAATTTAAAAGACAAGCCTTTCACTTTAGTGTTGTATAGTAACCATTTCTTCGGAAAAGATTTGCCAAAACTAGTCCAAAATTCTTTACGTATTAATTCTGCTTCTGCTTTAGAAAACATGCGCTATAAAGTGTTATTATCCGTGAATTTTTGCACTATTGCCTCGCTCTCTCATCATTTCTGCTTCAAAAGCAAGCAAAGCGTTCCATTTTTCATCTACAATTTCTCTATCTTGATATTTTCTAGCGAAAGACAAGAAAGTTGTATAATGGTTTGCTTCAGAAATCATTAAATTTTTATAGAATTTAGAAAGTTCTTCATCTTCCATGTTTTCAGAAAAAACTTTAAAACGCTCACAACTTCTGGCTTCTATTAACGCGGCAATTAGTAGGCGTTGTACCAAGGCATTTGTTCTGTCTTTTGTTTTGTTAAAGAACTTTTGTAGTCTTACTGCGTAATCATTTTTTTGTTCTCTTCCTAAAACCATTCCTCTTTTAACCATCAATAAATGCACCATTTTAAAGTGTTGCATTTCTTCTATGGCAATATTACTCATTTCTTTTACAAGCTCTGTTTCTTCAGAATAATTAATAATAATAGATACTGCGTTAGAAGCAGCTTTTTGTTCTAGAAAAGCATGATCTGTTAATATTTGTTCTAAATTTACTTTGGCAATTTCTGCCCAAGAAGTAGCTGTTTCAAATTGTAATCCTAACATCTTTTATAACTAGTAGATTTTATTTTTATTAAGGTAATTAAGATATTAAAAATTTCACTTTTAACAAATTAATTAAACGACAAAATTAGTTTATTCTCTTTCAATGATGGTAATTATTTTATAATTTTTTACTCTGATAAATATGCCTGCTAGTTTGTTAAAATTATTTCTTTTTTAAGTTTTTTTTAAGTATTATATTTCTTTTTATCTTGTCATTAATTAAGTTTTAAATATATGTTTGTCAGTATTTTAATGGTGTTTATATAAAGTATTTATTTTATTTTTAGTTAGAATAGATTTTGATAATTTATAGTAATTAGGTCTGTTTTGGGTATTTATTTGTTTGTAAAAGTTGTTTTTGATTGCTTTCTTGCTTTTTTAAATTTTTTAAAACGTTTTTAATTTATTTTATTTATCTTAAAATGAGTTTTTTATGTTGTTTTATGTAAAGTTTTCATTTATATATTGTTTTTGAATAGGTTTTTGTTGGTAATTCTATCTTTGTTTAAGTTTTATGTATTGTAAAAAATAAAGTACATTTATATTTTTAGGCTGATGAAACATTCTTAAATTTACCTCTTAATAAATTTACAAAGAAGTATGTTAGAGTTAGCCGGAATTATCATATTAGGAATATTAGCCCAATGGTTTGCTTGGAAATTTAAAATACCTGCAATTTTACCATTAATTTTAATAGGATTATTAGTGGGACCAATTGCTGCAACATATTTAAGTGAAGACGGGTCTAAGTGGATTGAACCAATATGGAACGGCGAAAAAGGATTGTTTCCTGGAGAAAGTTTGTATTACTTTGTTTCTTTGGCAATAAGTATCATTCTTTTTGAAGGTGGTTTAACACTTAAAAGAAGTGAAATAAAAAACGTTGGTCCTGTAATTACAAAGTTAATTACGTTGGGTTCTGCCATTACGTTTTTTGGTGCAGGAATTGTAGCTAGATATTTTTTTGATTTAGGTTGGGATTTATCTTTTCTATTTGCAGGATTAATTATTGTTACCGGTCCTACAGTAATTACACCAATCTTAAGAAATATTCCACTTAAAAAAGACATCTCAACGGTATTAAAATGGGAAGGTATTTTGATAGACCCAATTGGTGCCTTGGTTGCCGTTTTAGTTTTTGAATTTATTAGTGTTGGTGGTGGAAGTGGATTTACAAAAACTGCATTAATGGAGTTTGGTAAAATATTATTATTTGGTGCTACTTTCGGGTTTACATTTGCGCATGCTTTAGCTTATGCTGTTAACAAAAAATTAATTCCGCATTACTTATTAAATGTTGTTTCTCTATCAACGGTATTATTGGTTTTTGTTTTATCAGATATGTTTGCGCACGAATCTGGTTTACTGGCTGTAGTTGTAATGGGAATGGTTTTAGGAAACGGAAAATTAAAAAACTTAAAAGAACTATTATATTTTAAAGAATCTTTAAGTGTATTGCTGATTTCAATTTTATTTATTTTACTAGCAGCAAATATTAAAATGGAAGATTTACTTTTATTATATACCTGGAAAACTGCTGCTTTATTTGCCTTGGTTGTTTTTATTATAAGACCATTAGCCGTTTTTGCTAGTACATTTAATTCTAAATTAAAATTAAACGAAAAGATTTTTATAAGTTGGGTAGGACCGCGTGGTATCGTTGCTGCTGGTATTGCTTCTTTATTTGGGAGTAAACTTTTAAAACAAGGAGTCGAAGGAGCAGAATATATTACGCCATTGGTTTTTATGATTGTATTAGGTACAGTTTTATTAAACGCTACTACAGCAAGAATGTTTGCAAAAATGATTGGTGTTTTTCTTAAAAAATCTGATGCTATTTTATTTGTAGGTGCTTCTAATCCTTCTAGATTAATAGCAAATTATTTAAAAGACAAAGGTAAAAGAGTCATTTTAATAGATTCTAATAAAAACTTTATAGAACAGGCTTCAAAAGACGGTTTAGAGGCTTTAAATGTTGATATTTATGACGGAGATTTAACAGATAATATAGAGTTAAACGATGTTGGCTATTTAATAGCTTTAACAGGTAGTGATATGGTGAATAAGTATGCTTTAAATAGTTTTTCTGATGTGTTTGGAGAACACGGAGCTTATAAATTAGCGTCATCTAAAGAAATAAAAGAAGCAACAGCTAACGAGCGTAAAAACTTTTTTACACCAAATGATGATTATATTAATTTAAGTGAGGCTTATAGAGAAAACCCTTCAATAATTGAGGTAGAAATAGATAATGAAACCGAATATAATGCTATTTTAGATGCTTTGTCTAAAGAAGAAAAATCGATTCCGTTATTTGTAGAAAAAGGTCAAGGTATATTCTTAGTGCCAGAGTTTGATAAAACAGAAGAAACTAAAGAGAATTTAATATTATCTTACTTAGGTAAAAATATTGGTGATGTTTATAAGTCTAGTTCAAAAGTCTGACGCAACTTATCTAATAGCGGATTTTTTTCTTTTAGCTTGATATATTTTTCTTGCGGAGTGTAAGCAAATTTCTTTTCTGTAGTTTCATTTAAAATTACATTGATGTCAATGCCGTAATTATTTAAACTTTCTCTTAAGAAATTTAATAATTTTGGTCTTCCTTTTAAAAATTGATCTTTCATCAATTTATTAGGTACAGAAAATGAAATTTTATAACCTTTTTCTAATTTAGGAATATCTGTACCAACAATAGAAGCCATGCTTCGTTCTCCTTTTTTATGTAGATTTTGTGCGTATTCCTTCCAAGTTTCTTGTAGCTTTTGTTCGGTAAAGAAATCTTTAGGATGATTGTCAAAATTTTCTTCAACAACAACTTTTTTAACTTTAGTTTGTTGATTAAAACCTTTTAAAGAATATTTACTAGGTTGTTTATTTAAACGACCAAAGTTTTTTAAGACAGGTTTTGGCTTAGCAACTTCTGTAGCTTCTTTTTTATCTGTTGCAGTTTGTTTAGAAGTTAATTCTGATGCAGCATTTTTTATAATAGCTGCTGGTTTTTTATTTTTTGCAGGTGATAAAGATTGAAAAAACGTTGCTGGAATTATGTAATTAGCTGGCTTTTTTTTTTCTCCATCGAAAGTGATAGAGGCAATTTGCATTAAAGTTAATTCAACTAATAATCGTTGATTTTTAGAAGCTCTGTAATTCAAGTCACAGTCATTGGCTTTTTTAATGGATTGCATTAAAAACGGAATGCTAGCTTTTGTTGCTTGAGCTAAATATTTTTTCTTAGCATTGTCTCCAACTTCAAGTAAGTCTAAAGTAACTTTATCTTTAGCAACTAATAAATCTCTAAAATGACTTGCCAAACCATTGATAAAATGATGCCCTTCAAAACCTTTACTTAATACCGTGTTAAATGCATTTAAAACGTCTGGTATTTTATTATCTATTAACAAATCTGTCATTTCAAAATAAGTATCGTAATCTAGTACGTTTAAATTTTCTGTAACAGCTTCTCTTGTTAAATTTTTACCAGAAAAACTTACAACTCTATCAAAAATAGATAATGCATCACGCATTGCACCATCTGCTTTTTGAGCAATGATATGCAGTGCATCGTCTTCTGCAGTAATATTTTCTTTTTCGCTAATCGTTTTTAAATAGTTTTTAGCGTCCAAAACACCAATTCTTTTAAAATCGAAAATTTGACAACGAGAAAGAATAGTTGGTATAATTTTATGTTTTTCTGTAGTTGCTAATATAAAAATAGCATGCGCTGGCGGTTCTTCTAACGTTTTTAAGAAAGCGTTAAAAGCTGCCTGAGATAGCATATGTACCTCATCAATAATATAAACTTTGTATTTACCTGTTTGTGGCGGAATTCTAACTTGATCTGTTAGGTTTCTAATATCATCTACAGAGTTGTTAGACGCTGCATCTAATTCGAAAATATTAAAAGCAAAATCTTCATTTTCTGAAGTTTCTGAATCTTGCTGATTAATCTTTTTAGCTAAAATTCTAGCGCATGATGTTTTACCAACTCCTCTAGGACCAGTAAAAAGCAGTGCTTGTGCTAAATGATTGTTTTTTATAGCATTTTCTAACGTATTTGTAATGGCTTGTTGCCCTACAACATCCTCAAAATTATTAGGACGGTATTTACGCGCTGATACTATAAAATGCTCCATTAATTATATTTTCTATTGATGTAAGCAAAGCTAAAAATAACAATTGCTTATTTTATTATAAATCTTTAACAAAAATAATCATCTAGGGGGGTTTACACAAACAGCTTTCTTAACAAAATGCTAAAGTTGTAAACAACTGTAAAAAGATGCGTAATTTTGCGACTTAATAAATAATTCAGGATTTATATATTTTGAATTAGAAGTTCAGAAAATTGTGCCAAATATTCGCTTTTTATATTTGGTGCAATTTTTATTTTATCAATTATTAAAAATAAAGAATATGAAAATAATTAAATCTATTGTTGTAGCTAGTTTTGCGCTATTATTAGTTTCTTGTTTTGGTTTTACAAACAAAGAAGATACCCAAAAAGAAGCAATGTATGTTCCGCAAGAACACACAGAAGTTGCCTATTTTGCTAGTGGATGTTTTTGGTGTGTAGAAGCAATTTTTGAAAGTGTAGCAGGAGTAGAAGAGGCAGTTTCTGGTTATGCTGGTGGTAATACTTTAAATCCTACGTACGAGAAAATAGGAACAGGTAAAACAGGTCACGCAGAAACAGTTGCGGTGTATTATAATCCTAAGGAAGTTAGTTTCGAAACTTTAGTTACAGTTTTCTTTGGTTCTCATAACCCAACAACAAAAAATGGGCAACATCCAGATTACGGTACACAATATAGATCGATTGCTTTTTACAAAACAGAAAATGAAAAAAAGATAATTGAAAATGCTATTAAGCAATTAAATGCCGAAGTTTATAAGCGTAAGATTGCTACAGAAGTTACTAAGTTTACAAAATTTTATAAGGCTGAAGAGTATCATCAAGATTTTGAAAGAAGAAATCCAAACCAAAGTTATGTAAAGGCGGTTTCTGTGCCAAGGTTAAACAAGTTTAAGAAAAAATATCCGCAGTTATTAAAGAAAAGTGCGCATTAAACTTTAAGTTATGAATAAAAAAAAGCAACTCATTATGAGTTGCTTTTTTTTATTCAATTTTAAAAAAAACTATTATTTAGTTTCTTTCTTAGCTTCTGCTTTATCAGCAATAATTCTTTTATCCATATTGGCAACTTCCCAAGCAGTATGAAATACTAAGCGAGTTCTATTTTCTAACAACTCGTAGTTAATTTTGTCTGGTGTATCAGATGGTCTGTGGTAATCTGCATGTGTACCGTTAAAGTAAAAAATAATTGGCACGTTATTTTTTGCAAAATTATAATGGTCTGATCTGTAATAGAATCTATTAGGATCTTTCTCATCATTATATTTGTAATCTAAGTTAATGTTTGTATACTTTTTGTTAACAGTTTCAGATAAGTTATGTAATTCTGTACTTAATTTATCAGAACCAATTAAATAAACGTAATTTGGGTCTTCTTTATGTCTGTCATCAATTCTACCAACCATATCGATATTTAAATCGCAAACAGTATTTGCTAAAGGAAATAAAGGATCTACATCTGCGTAGTATTTAGAACCTAACAAACCTTTTTCTTCTCCGGTAACGTGTAAAAATAAAATAGAACGTTTTGGACCTTTACCAGCTTTAGCAGCCATTTGAAAAGCTTGTGCAATTTCTAAAATAGCAACAGTTCCAGAACCGTCATCATCCGCACCATTATAAATTTCTCCGTTTTTTACACCTTCATGATCTAAGTGAGCTGAAATTATTACAATTTCGTCTGGTTTCTCTGTACCTTTAATAAAAGCAACTACGTTTTCAGAATCTTTAAATTTTCCTCTACGTACATTTTTGTTTATCCATTCTGCTGGTACTTCTTGAAAATAATCATCTCCACCTAATGGCGAAACAATTCCTTCAGAAACATAAAAGTTTTTTAAATATTCAACAGCTTTTTTCTGTCCAGGTTCACCAGTATTTCTTCCTTCAAACTCATCAGAAGCATAAGTAAATAGGTGATTACCTAAATCTTTGGCTGTAATTGTTGCTGCATATTTAGCAGCATGATCTACGTTTGCATCTTCATTAGAAGCATTTTTACTAGAACCACAAGCCATAAAAGCTACAGCACTAGCAAGATAAAGTATTTTTTTCATCGATGTAAAAAGTATTTGTTTTTGTAATTAGTATTCAAATGTAACAAAATGTTACACTATCATCAAAATTAGCTTTTGTTTATTACAAATTGTTGTAAGGTTTTGTTAAATATTAACAAATTATTGGGAAATAAATTATCGAAGGCATTGCTTTTAATAAGCTTTTCGGTAGTGCCAAATTGTACTTCATTTTCTTTTAAAAGTATAATTTTATCAGTCATTTTTAAAGCAAGATTTATTTCATGTGAAGAAATAATAATTGTTTTTTTAGTTTCTAAAACCAATTTTTTTAAAAGTGCAAAAATGTTTAAAGTTTGATGCATATCTAAATGTGCAGTTGGCTCGTCTAATATAATTACTTCTGTATCTTGTGCCAATGCTCTTGCTATTAAAACCCGTTGTAATTGACCGTCGCTTAATTCGTAAAACCTTTTATCTTTTAAGTGCGAAATCTCTGTTTGAGAAATCGCTAAATCAATCTTTTTGGTATCATTACTTGTAAGTGTATCTAACCAATTAGTGTGTGGTTGTCTACCTAAAGCAATTAATTCGTAAACTGTTAATTGACTTTCTGGCAAACGTTCTGTTAAAACCAAACTTAGTTTTTTAGAAAGTTCGTATTCTTTGTAAGTACTTAATTTTTTTCCTTCTAAATTAATATGGCCAGAAATTGGTTTTTGCACTTTAGAAAGTGTTCTTAATAAAGTAGACTTTCCGATTCCGTTTTTACCCAAAACGCAGACCAATTCACCTTTTTCTAAGGATAAATTAATATCAGATAAAACAATTTTATCTTGTTTTTTATGCTGATAACCAATATTTAGGTTTTCAGTAGAAATTACAATATGTTTTTTTTCTTCGTTCATTTAAACAAATAATTTCTTTTTTCGAACAAGCAGCCAAATTACAATTGGCGCTCCAAATAAAGAGGTAATTGCATTTATAGGTAAAGTAAATTCGCTTGTTGGTAATTGTGCAATAGTATCGCAAATAAGCATAACAATTGCACCGATTATTAAAACCGCCGGAATTAAAATTTTGTGATTAGAAGTTGTAAATAACATTCTAGCAACATGTGGTACAGCTAAACCAACAAATGCAATTGGGCCTGCAAAAGCAGTAATTACACCGGTTAATAAACTTGTAATTAATAAAATGATATTTCTATTTCTTTTAATATTGATGCCTAAACTTTTTGCATAATTTTCTCCTAATAAAAAACTATTTAAAGGTTTTACTATTGCAACTGTAGCAATAACACCAATAATGTAAATGATAAAAAATATAGAAAGTTCTGGCCATGATAAGTTACCAAGACTACCAAAACTCCAGAATATAAATTGTTGAATTTGAGCTGCTTCACTAAAATAAGACAAAACACTAATAATTGCTGAAGTTAAACTACCAAACATTAAACCAATTATAAGAATAGACATCGTATTTCTAATTTTATTGGCAGCGATTATTACGGCAAATAAAACAAAAAATGCACCTAAACTAGAAGCGATTGGTAAAGACCAATTAGAAAGCGAATTACTTAAAAAATAACCGCCAAATAAAGAGCTTCCTAAAATTAATAAAGCAACACCTAAACTTGCGCCCGAAGAAATACCTAAAACAAAAGGACCAGCTAAAGGATTTCTAAACAATGTTTGCATTAATAAACCAGCAACAGATAAACCAGAGCCAACCAAAACAGCGGTTACTGCTTTTGGCAATCTAAAATTTATAATTATTATTTGCCAACTTTCTTTGGTTGCATTATTTGTAAAAAGAATGTTTAAAATGTCTTTTATTGGTATAGAAACAGAACCTAAACTAATGTTTAAAATAAACAAGAGAAGAAGTACTATAGCTAATAAAATAAAATGTCTTTTATAGTTCTTTTGAAGCATTAATTTGTTTTACAAAATTTTAAGAATGATTTTCATTTAAGAATTTAACCAACTTTTGTATCGCTAAACCTCTATGTGAAATCTTGTTTTTTTCTTCGGATGACATTTCTGCAAAAGATTCAGAAAAACCTGCAGGTTTAAATATAGGATCGTAACCAAAACCTTTTTCACCTTGTTTCTCTTTTAAAATCTCTCCTTCACAAATTCCTTCAAAAATATATTGTTCGTTATTTAAATTTAAGCAAACTGCAGTTCTAAATTGCGCTTTTCTATTTTCTTTGTCTTTCAATTCTGAAAGCAATTTCTGCATGTTGTTTTCAGAATTTGAAGGCTCACCAGCATATCGAGCAGAAAAAACTCCGGGTTTATTATCTAAACTTTCTACTTCTAAACCAGTATCATCTGCAAAACAATTAAAGCCATACTTTTTTGTAATATGATTTGCTTTTAATTTAGCATTGCCTTCTAACGTTAATTCAGTTTCATCAACTTCATCAAAACAGTTTATATCTTTTAAACTTAAAATTTCTATAGAATCAGAAAGTATTTCTTGTACTTCTTTTAGTTTATTTAAGTTATTTGTGGCGAAGACTAATTTCATTTTTAAAACGTAGTTTTTTACAAAAGTAATCAAACAAAAGTGTTGGTAAAAGAATTGTTTATATTAGTCTTTAATTATTTTAAGATATTAAAACTTTTTAAAAAGTTGTTTTTTTAATCGAACAGAATAAAATACTTAAAAATGATGTTCTCTGTAAACCCTTGTTATCATTGGTTTGTCGTGGAAATGTAGGGTTAAAAAGTAACTAATTAATTTGTAATTTTAAATAACAGCATTAACATTGTATGGAATTTAACAAACAACATATTATGGAACAACCTGCACTAGGAAAAAAGATTTTAGAATTAAGAAAGCAAAAAGGTTTTACTCAAGAAGAATTGGTAGAACAATGTAATATTAATGTTAGAACAATTCAAAGAATAGAAGCTGGCGATGTTTCTCCTAGAAGTTATACAATTAAAGCTATTTTAGAAGTTTTAGGTTTTGATTATGAAACCGTTTTTAAAGAACCTTACCAAGTTGGTAAGTTCGATGGAATTTTAAGAATAAACAAAAATAGTATCAACAAGCAACTAAACCTTGCAATGATTTTTGGTATTGTTTATTTCTTAACAGTTTTCTTTGAAATAGGAGCAGATATAATAAGTTTAGAAAAAGATAGTCCATTTTTTAAAATGATATACATTATCATAAAAAGTGTTGCTATTATTTCTATGTTTTTATTCTACCGAGGATTTGTGATTACTGGAGTTCTGTTTCGTAATTATTTATTACAAATAAGCGCATTTTTAATTATTGTTTTTACGTTCTTTTTCTCTTTATTAGATATTACATCCTTATACATATGGCAAGACTTTATAGGTGTTTTTGGTATTGCACAATTAGTAAGTTATGGTGTTTTAAGCATTCTTTTTGGTATTGCAATTAAAAGATTAATCAATTTTGGAGATTTGTCTAAATGGACAGGAATCTTAGAAATAATTACAGGTGTTTGTTTGCTACTAATTATTTTAGCGCCGATTGCAATTTTTACTCAACTTACTGTAGAAATTTTCGAAATAATTTTACTTTACAGAATTTTAATCAATAATAAAACGGAATAGTTACTCGTGATGATAAGGCTCGTTCTTTAGAATTGTAAAACCTCTATAAATTTGTTCAACAATAAAAAGACGAATCATTTGATGAGAAAAAGTCATTTTAGATAAAGAAATTTTGCCTGTTGCCTTTTTATAAACAGCATCAGAAAAACCATAAGGACCACCAATTACCAGTACCAACTGTTTTAAACCAGCATTCATTTTTTTCTGTAAATACTTAGAAAATTCAATAGAAGTATAATGTTTTCCTTTATCATCTAGCAACACCAATTGATCGGTATTCTGAAGTTTCGATAAAATTAATTCTCCTTCTTTTTCTTTTTGCTGTATTTCGCTTAAATTCTTAACATTTTTAATATCTGGTATAATTTCTAGCTGAAATTTTACATAATGTTTTAATCGGTTTTCATATTCATTAATCAATAATAAAAGGTTTTTATTATCTGTTTTACCGATGGCTAATAATTTAATTTTCATAAGGCAAAATTACAAATTATCAATTAGTAAATTGTTATTCGTAATTCATAATATAAAATACTATTTTTACATCAGAATACAGAAAATATGATATCGAAACAACAATTTGAAAAAGAACTAGAACTTATAATAACGAATGCAATTCGTGAGGATATTGGCGATGGAGATCACACGTCTCTTTCTTGTATTCCTGCGGATGCTACTGGTAAAGCAAAATTATTGGTAAAAGACGATGGTATTATAGCAGGTGTAGAATTTGCAAAACAAGTTTTTTCTTATGTAGATAAAGATTTAGAAGTAGAAACTTTTATAAATGATGGAGAAAAAGTAAAGTATGGCGATGTTGTTTTTCATGTTGCAGGTAAATCGCAATCTATATTAATGGCAGAGCGTTTGGTTTTAAATGCTATGCAAAGAATGAGTGCAATTGCTACTAAAACTGCTTTTTTTGCTGATTTATTAAAAGGTACAAAAACAAAGGTTTTAGATACCAGAAAAACTACACCAGGAATTAGAGCTCTAGAAAAATGGGCTGTTAAAATTGGTGGCGGAGAAAACCACAGGTTTGCTTTGTATGATATGGTAATGATTAAAGACAATCATATAGATTTTGCGGGAGGAATTACAGCGGCAATTACAAAAACTAAGAAATATTTGGCAGAAAAAAACTTAGACATTAAGATAATTGTAGAAGCAAGAAGTTTAGAAGAAATAAAAGAAATTTTATCTGTAGAAGGTGTTTATAGAATTTTAATAGACAACTTTAATTATGAAGATACTAGAAAAGCTGTAGCTTTAATTGGTGATACTTGTTTAACAGAATCTTCTGGTGGAATTAACGAAGATACGATTAGAAAATACGCAGAATGTGGCGTAGATTATATTTCTTCTGGTGCATTAACGCATTCGGTTTATAATTTAGATTTAAGTTTAAAAGCAATAGACTAAAATGCTAGACAGTTTTTTTGATAGCGAAACCTACTCGAAAATAGATTTTACTTCGACCAAAATTAAAAAAGGAGAATACGACAATTGTGTTTTTAACAATTGTAATTTCGAAGGAATTCATGCGTCAAATATTCAGTTTGTAGAATGTGAGTTTATAGATTGTAACTTTAGCAATACAGTAATAGGAAATACTGCTTTTAAAGATGTTTGTTTTGTAAATTGTAAGATGATTGGTGTTAAGTTTGATGATGTAGATCCTTTTTTATTAGAACTTTCTTTTAAAGAATGTCAATTAAATTTCACATCATTTTATAAACTTAAAATTCCGAATTCTAAATTTCTGAATTGTAATTTAGAAGCAGCAGATTTTACAGAAGCAGTTGTAAATAACTCTTTGTTTGATAAATCCGACTTAAAAGGAGCTGTTTTCTTTAATACAAATATTGAAAAATCTGATTTTAGAAGTGCTAAAAACTTTAATATCAATCTTAATCAAAATAAATTATCTGGCGCCAAATTTAGTAGAAGTTCTATCGAAGGACTTTTAATTTCTTATAAAATTGTAATAGAATAATATATATTACTAATTAGTATTAGCTAATGACAAAAGAAATAGAAGACAAATTAGAAAAAATACCAATTATAAATATTTTGGTAAAACTCGGTAAGAAAATCAAGATTCCGGGTTTAGAAGGTATGTCTTTATATGATGTTTTAGAAATGTATTTTATTGGTATTGTAGAAGGTGCTTTAACAACAAGAGCAGGCGGAATTGCATATAGTTTCTTTATGTCAATTTTTCCATTTATGTTATTTGTGCTTACTTTAATTCCGTTTTTACCAATAGAAGGCGCTCAAGAAGGTTTATTATCTGTAATTTCTGATGTTTTACCACCAAAAACTTTTGATGCGGTAGATTCTGTGTTAGTTGATATTATCAAAAATCAATATGGAGGCTTGCTATCATTTGGTTTTATTGGTTCAATATTTTTAATGACAAATGGTGTAAATGCTATTTTTGGTGGTTTCGAATATTCGTATCATGTTAAAGAAGTAAGAAACGTTTTTCGTTCTTATTTTGTAGCAATGTTAGTATCTATAATTATCGTTTTATTTTTACTTGTTACGGTATCTTTAATAATATTTTTCGAATTAATTCTAAAAGACATGGTAACATTAGGTTGGTTAGAAGATAACATTATTTGGATTCAATTAGTAAGAGGTTTTATATTTTTATTGATGATATTTTTAACAGTATCTATGTTATATCATTATGGCGTTAAAGAAGGTAAACATTCTAAATTTTTTTCCCCAGGAGCTGTATTTACTACGCTTTTATCAATTTTAACTTTCTATTTATTTAGTTATTATGTAAACGAATTTGCCAAATACAACGAGTTGTATGGTTCTATTGGTACACTTTTAATATTGATGTTGTTTATTTGGCTAAATGCAATTATACTTTTGCTTGGTTTCGAATTAAACGCTTCTATTTACTCTTTAAGAAGGTTAAATAAAACCTTTAGAACACCTAAAAAATTATAACTTTTTCACGATATTTGCACTCGCAATTTTTAATTGAGAATATTTAATTTTAAGCAATTGGTTTTGGTAAAACTACTAAAACTAAAAACTAAAACTTTTTTTAATGAAACCAAGCATCCCAAAAGGAACAAGAGATTTTTCGCCAACAGAAGTAGCAAACAGAACGTATATCATGAATACGATAAAAACTGCGTTTGAAACTTTTGGATTTCAGCCAATAGAAACACCAAGTTTTGAAAACTCATCAACTTTAATGGGTAAATATGGTGAAGAAGGAGATAGGCTTATCTTTAAGATTTTAAACTCAGGAGATTTTCTTAAAAAAGCTGATGAAAAACTTTTATCAGAAAAAAATAGCTTAAAACTTACTTCTCAAATATCAGAAAAAGCATTGCGTTATGATTTAACAGTGCCTTTTGCACGCTATGTTGTGCAACATCAAAATGATATTACTTTTCCTTTTAAGCGTTATCAAGTTCAGCCAGTTTGGAGAGCAGATAGACCGCAAAAAGGAAGATTTAGAGAGTTTTTTCAATGTGATGCAGATGTTGTTGGTAGTAAATCTCTATGGCAAGAAGTTGAGTTTGTACAATTATATGATGCTGTTTTTAGCAAACTAGGTTTGGCAAAAACAACTATAAAAATGAATAACAGAAAAATACTTTCTGGTATTGCAGAAGTAATTGGCGCTCAAGATAAATTAATAGATTTTACGGTTGCTTTAGATAAATTAGACAAAATAGGTAAAGATGGTGTTGTAAAAGAAATGTTATCTAAAGGAATTACCGAAGATGCTATCGAAAAAGTACAACCATTATTCGATTTTTCTGGTTCTAATATAGATAAATTAACTTCTTTAGAAGCAATGTTGGCTTCTTCTGTAGAAGGAACAAACGGAGTAGAAGAGTTACGTTTTGTAATAGATTCTATTGAAGGTTTAGGTTTAGAAACTGCTAACTTAGAAATAGATGTAACTTTAGCTAGAGGTTTAAATTATTACACAGGTGCAATTTTTGAAGTGGCAGCACCAGAGGGCGTAAAAATGGGTTCTATTGGCGGTGGAGGAAGATATGATGATTTAACAGGAATCTTTGGTTTAAAAGATGTTTCTGGAGTTGGTATTTCTTTCGGATTAGATAGAATTTACTTAGTATTAGAAGAATTAGGGTTATTTAAATCTGTAGATTTACCAAAGCCTAAGGTTGTTTTTCTAAATTTTGAAGCAGAGTCGGATTTGTTAAAAATGAAAGCTATTAAAGAATTGAGAAATCACAATATCAAATCAGAATTTTATCCAGATTTAGGTGAAAGTAATAAGGCACAAAAACGACAATGGAAATATGTAACAAATAGAGCAATAGAATTTGTTGTTTCTAAAGTTGAGAATGATATTTTTACTTTTAAAAACATGATTTCTGGTGAACAGAATGATGTTTCATTAGAAGAATTAATTTCAGAATTAAAAGCTTAATAAATTATAGTTAGATAGTTTATATTTATTAAGAAATTAAGATAATACGTTGCAAAGACGTAAATTTGCACTATAATTAAGAATGAAATGTTTGAATTGAACAGCAAAATGAATGACGAAAGAATTGAAGATTTAGGAGAAAATCACGTGGCAACATCTGCAGAAAACCCTGTAAGACCAGATGCTTTTGATATTTCTAACGAAGAAAAAATAGCAAAGATAGAAGAAAGTGTTAAAGATATTCTATACACTCTTGGTATGGATTTAACAGATGATAGTATGCAAGGTACTCCTAAAAGAGTTGCTAAAGCATTTGTGAATGAAATGTTTATGGGCTTAGATCCTAAAAACAAGCCAAAAGCGTCTACATTCGATAATAACTACAATTATGGTGAAATGCTAGTTGAAAAAAACATTGTTGTTTATTCTACTTGCGAGCACCACTTGTTACCAATTATTGGTAGAGCTCATGTTGCTTATATTTCTGACGGTAAAGTAATTGGTCTTTCTAAAATGAATAGAATTGTTGAGTATTTTGCAAAAAGACCACAAGTGCAAGAACGTTTAACTATGCAAATAGTTCAGGCAATGCAAGAAGCATTAGGTACAGACGATGTAGCTTGTGTAATAGATGCAAAACACTTGTGTGTAAACTCAAGAGGAATTAAAGATATCGAAAGTTCAACTGTAACTGCAGAATTTGGCGGAAAGTTTAACGAAAAAGAAACAAAAAGAGAGTTTTTAGACTATCTTAAAATGGATACTAAATTCTAAATTTAGTAAATATTACCATACATTAAAAAGCCGTTTAGATTTTTCTAAACGGCTTTTTTGTATACATTCTTTTTTGATTTTTATGCTGAAAAATAAATATTTAAAAATTTTTTGAGACACTATTAAAATTTTCACGTTCTTATAGTGTAAACAAAATTAATCAACCAACCATTTTTTGAGTACAGTCAAAATTATAAAAAAATGTAAAGAGAATAATTATACAGCTCAGTTAGAGGTGTATAACTCATATAAAAATATGATGTTGAATTCTGTTATTCAGATTGTGAAAAACAAATCTCAAGCAGAAGATATTGTTCAAGATTCATTTATAAAGGGTTTTCAAAAAATAAAAAATTTAGATAATAACGCAAATTTAGGAGCTTGGTTAAAGCGAATAGCAATCAATAATTCGCTAGATTATTTAAGAAACAAGAAGAAATTTAATTTTATAGATGACAGTTCTATTTTAGAACTATGCTTAGAAGAGAAAGAAGAAGAGGTTGATGAATCTATTTCTATTGATTTTATTAAAAAATGCATACATCAACTTAAAGAAAAATATAGAATTATACTCGTTTTGTATTTAATAGAAGATTATAATCATAGAGAAATAGGAGAGATGCTTTCATTAAATGAAAGCACAGTTAGAAATCAATATAAGAGAGGTAAAGATTTACTTTTAAAAATGATTCAGCAATAATAATTATGAATTTAAAAAATTATATACATAAAAATAAACAAGCATTTACAGAAGAAAAAATGTCTGTAGAAGCAGATAGAAATTTTAAAAACTTATTAGAGAGTAAGTTTCATAAAAAGAAGATGTTACGTTCTTTAGTTATAAAATATGTTTCTATCGCAGCTTGTTTTACAATTGTTTTTCTTTCAGTTCTTTGGATTGAAAAAAATGTTACTGTTAATAATGAAACAAAAAACCTAATAGCTAATTTAGAAAATAAATCTGCAGGTAAAAGATTAGAGAGTATTTATAAATTTAATGATAATTATAAAAAAGAGGATAAAATTATAATTGATAAACTTATTAATATCCTTATAAATGATAAAAACGTTAATGTAAGAATTGCAAGTATAGATGCATTATTAATGTTTCCTTCTAACGAAAGAATAAGACAAAATTTAATAGACGCTTTAGGAAGAGACGAAAGTCCTTTAGTACAAATCAAACTAATAAAAGCAGTAAGTTTTTTAAGAGAAAATCGCGCGAAAGAACCTCTTAAAAGGCTTATAAATAATAATGAAACCTTTACGATAGTTAAAAATAATGCAACTTTAGCTATGGTAAAATTAAAAAACTAAACACATGAAAAAAATAAATATAATATTCGTTTTTATTCTATCAATCACATTTTTAAATACAAAAGCACAAGAAAAAAAAATAAATTTTAATAAAGGAACTTTAAAGATTTGTTCTTCAAAAAGTTTTATTATTGAAGGATATGATGGAGATGAGGTAATAATAGAAAGTTTACATCAAAAAAATAAAGTAAACTTTAAAGCTGTAAGTAAAAAATCTTCAAAATCAAATAAAGCAGGTGGTTCTGTATTTTCTTTCAAAGGAGTAAGTGGTGATTTTTCAAAAAAAAAGAAAAAAAAATGGGTTGTAACTCCTGGGGATAGTAGTGTTACATTTTCAGATAAAGACTCTACTATTGCGGTTAAAGAAAAGACTAAAAAAATTAGTTATTCAGTTAGCGGGGCATATACAGATGATGATAAAATAATAAAACCTAAAACTGTTTTTTTTAAAATTGATGATCCCACTCGAAAAGATGGTTTAAAAAGACTTGGTAAAAAAGAAGAAAATAGTGAGTTAGCAATATATTTTACTATCGAAAAAAAGGGTGATGAATTAATTTTTAAGGATAAAGTTGATGGTAATCTTATCATGACAAGTTATAGAGAACAATACAAAATTAAAATTCCTAATTCTTTGCATTTAAATTGGACAACTAGTTGCAACACATCGAAAAAGAATAGCAATCATTTCTTTTTTAATTCTGAAAAATCAAGTTTGTCTAATTTTGATGGTGAAGTAGAGATTTCGTCTTCAGTAAGTAATATTAACTTAAAAGATGTTACTGGTCCTGTTTCTATAAATTCTATTGGTGGTAATGTTACTATTGAGTTTGATAAAAAAATGCCAAAAGAACTGTATTCAATTTACTCAAATAATGGTTTTATTGACATTACTTTACCATCTGAGTCTAGTTTAAATTTAGATGCAAATGCTTCTGATATTTTTACAGATATAGATTTTAAAATTTTAGAAGAAAAAGAACTAGATAATCTTCAAAAAATGAAGTTGAAATTAAATTCAGGTAAAGTTTTAATGAAGTTAAATGCTGGCTTAGGTAATATCTATTTAAGAAAAAAATAGTAGATTGTAATTAAAATTAAAAAAGCCGTTTAGAAAATCTAAACGGCTTTTTTGTATATAATAAATTGGTGTTTTATTTGTTAACTAAAACCCATTCACCTTTTTCAATTAAAGGTATTGCTTGTTTAAATTTTACTACTTTTTCTTCGCCACTCATAACGTTTTTAATAGTTACACGTTCGTTTCTACCAACTTTGGGTTGATCTCTAACAATTGTTTCTACAGGTTCAGATGGCTGTTGTTTAGAGTTAGAAATAGCTTGCTCTGTAGTATTTTGAACATCGGCTTTACTTGTATTTAAACTTTCTCTTCTAACTTCTTTTGCTTCAGAAATCTGATTAGAATCTTGTGTTGGTAATTCACCTTTAAATAAGAATGATAATACTTCTTTATTGATTTCATCTACAGTTTTCTTAAACAACTCGAATGCTTCAAACTTATAAATTAATAAAGGATCTTTTTGTTCGTAAGATGCATTTTGTACAGAATGCTTCAATTCATCCATTTTACGCAAATGCTCTTTCCAGTTTTCATCTATAATAGCTAAAGTTATATTTTTTTCGAAATCTGTTACTAAACTTTTACCTTCACTCTCATATGCTTCTTTTAAGTTTGTAACAACTTGTAAAGATTTGATACCATCTGTAAAAGGAACAACAATTCTCTCATAGCGATCACCTTCATTTTCAAAAACATCTTTAATTACAGGAAAAGCTAAAACTGCATTTCTTTCAATTTTGTTTTTGTAATGTTCTGTTATTAGATCATATAATTTATCAGCCAATTCTTTTTCTGAAAGCTTGTTGAATTCTTCTTCTGAAAAAGGAGAAGTCATTGAAGAAAACTTAATTAATTCGAATTCGAAATTCTGATAATCTCTTGCGGCTTTATTATTATTTATTATTGATTCACAAGTTTCATAAATCATATTTGCAATATCTAATTGCAAACGTTTACCATCTAAAGCATTTCTTCTTCTTTTATAAACAAACTCTCTTTGAGCGTTCATAATATCATCATATTCTAAAAGACGTTTACGAATACCAAAGTTGTTTTCTTCTACTTTTTTCTGAGCTCTTTCAATAGATTTAGAAATCATAGAGTGTTGAATTACTTCACCTTCTTTTAATCCCATTCTATCCATCATTTTTGCAATTCTATCAGAACCGAAAAGACGCATTAAATTATCATCTAAAGCAACATAAAATTGAGAAGAACCAACATCACCTTGTCTACCAGCACGACCTCTTAATTGTCTGTCTACACGACGAGAATCATGACGCTCTGTACCTATAATAGCCAAACCACCAGCAGCTTTAACTTCATCTGAAAGTTTAATATCTGTACCACGACCTGCCATGTTTGTTGCAATTGTAACAACACCAGGTTTACCAGCTTCTGCAACTACATCTGCTTCTCTTTTGTGTAATTTTGCATTTAAAATATTATGAGGAATTTTACGCATTTGTAACATTCTACCTAATAATTCTGATATTTCTACAGATGTTGTACCAACAAGTACTGGTCTTTTTTCTGCAACTAATTTAACTATATCTTCTATAACTGCATTGTATTTTTCACGAGCAGTTTTGTAAACTAAATCTTCTTTATCGTCTCTTTGAATTGGTCTGTTTGTAGGAATTTCTACAACATCTAACTTGTAGATTTCCCATAATTCTCCTGCTTCTGTAATTGCAGTACCTGTCATACCAGATAATTTACGGTACATTCTAAAGTAATTTTGAAGTGTAACTGTAGCAAAAGTTTGCGTAGCATCTTCAATTTTTACATTTTCTTTAGCTTCGATTGCTTGGTGTAAACCATCAGAATAACGACGACCATCCATAATACGTCCCGTTTGTTCATCAACAATCATAACTTTATTATCCATGACAACATATTCTACATCTTTTTCAAAAACGGTATACGCTTTTAAAAGTTGGTTCATTGTATGAATACGCTCGCTTTTAATACTAAAGTCTTTATAAAGTTCTTCTTTTAAAGAAGCTTTTTCTTCTGGTGAAGCATCAGAACTATCGATACTTCCTATTTTTACACCAATATCTGGTAAAACAAAGAAAGTTTCGTTTTGTGTTTTTTCTGATAAATGTGCGATACCTTTATCTGTTAAATCAATTTGATTATTTTTTTCTTCGATAACAAACCAAAGTGCCTCATCTACTTCTGGCATTAATTTGTTATTGTCTTGCATGTAGTAGTTTTCTGTCTTTTGAAGAATTTGCTTGATTCCTTCTTGTGATAAAAACTTAATTAATGCTTTGTTTTTTGGTAAACCTCTGTAAACTCTTAATAATTGAAAACCCCCTTCTTTTGTATCGCCAGCAGCAATAAGTTTTTTAGCTTCTGCTAAAACACCAATTAAATACTTACTTTGTATCCCTACTAATTCGTTAACTAAAGGTTTTAACTCGTTAAACTCGTGTCTGTCTCCTTGTGGTACGGGTCCAGATATTATTAAAGGCGTTCTTGCATCATCAATTAAAACAGAATCAACTTCATCAATAATTGCATAATTTGGCGCTCTTTGTACTAAATCGTCTTTAGAGCTTGCCATATTATCTCTTAAGTAATCGAAACCAAATTCATTATTTGTTCCGTAAGTTATATCTGCATTATAAGCTTTTCTACGTGCATCTGAATTTGGTTGGTGATAATCGATACAATCTGTTGTAAAACCATGGAATTCAAAAATTGGTCCCATCCAAGCTTTATCACGTTTTGCTAAATAATCATTTACAGTAACTAAATGTACACCATTACCTGTTAATGCATTTAAATAAACAGGAAGAGTAGAAACTAAAGTTTTACCTTCACCTGTCATCATTTCTGCAATTTTACCTTGATGTAAAACAGAACCACCAATTAATTGCACGTCATAATGTACCATATCCCAAGTTACAGGTTTCCCTGCAGCATCCCAAGAATTTGCCCAAATAGCTTTGTCACCATCTAATGTAACGTGATCTCTTTCGCCAGATAACTCTCTATCATAAGGAGATGCAGAAACCACTATTTCTTTATTCTCTACAAAACGTTTTGCTGTTTCTTTAACTACAGCAAAAGCTTCTGGCATAATTTGCATTAATGTTTCTTCAGAAACTTTGTATGCGTCATCTTTTAAAGTATCAATTTCTGCATAAATTTCTTCTTGTCTGTCTATATCTGCTTTAACAGCTTCTTCTTCTAAAGCAGTTATTTGATCGTCAAACTTTTTAGTTGCCGTTTTAATTCTTTCTTTAAACTCGATGGTTTTAGCTCGTAATTCATCGTTAGTAAGTTTAGAAAAAGTTATTTCAAACTTTTTTACATCATCTACAACTGGTTGTAAAATCTTTAAATCTTTCTGTTGTTTATCACCTACAAAAAGTTTTATTACAGAATTTAAAATACTCATTTATTAATATGTTTTTAGTAGCTAAAAAAATAGCTTTATTATTTGGTTGTATATCAGGTTTTTATAAATAATAAATTTTTGTTTTCTTCTGTTAAAAAGAAAACAAAAAAAAAGCCTCTTTAGAGACTTTTATATTTAATTATCATGTTTAGTATTCATCCTCATTCCAAAGATAATCATCTTCGGTTGGATAATCTGGCCAAATCTCAATAATCGAGTCGTATGCATCACCCTCATCTTCTATGTCTTGTAGATTTTCTACTACTTCTAAAGGAGAACCGGTTCTAATAGCATAATCTATTAACTCATCTTTGGTTGCTGGCCAAGGCGCATCTGCTAAATAAGATGCTAATTCTAATGTCCAATACATTTCTTATCGTTTAATTTTGTGCAAAAATAATTTTTTTGCTGAATTATGCAAGTCTTTTTTAAGAAATTTATTGTGAAGTAATTATTAAATTTTGTGAATCACTTAAAATTAGTGTTTTAAATCTAAAAAAAACTTCAAATCGATAAAAAAAGAACTTATTAATTTTTCTCAGGAATCCATTTTAATTCCTCTACTTGTAAGTCTTTAGACAATTTTCGTGCCAACACAAAAAGGTAGTCAGAAAGTCTGTTTAAATATTTTAAGATCTCATTATTAATAGTTTCTTGGTCGTTTAACTCTACAGATAAACGTTCTGCTCTTCTACAAACACACCTTGCAACGTGACAAAATGACACTGCTTGGTGACCTCCTGGTAAAATAAAGTGAGTCATTTGTGGTAATTCGGCATCCATTTTATCAATTTCTTTTTCTAAAAACGAAATAGAGTTCTCATTAATTTTAGGAATATTTAATCTTTCTTTACCAGATTTTAGCGTTTCTTTTTCTGGTGGAGTAGCTAACATTGCACCCAAAGTAAATAACTCGTTCTGAATTTTGAAAAGTGAAGTTTTAACTTCTGAATTAATTTCTTGGTCTTTAATTAAGCCAATATATGCATTTAACTCATCTACTGTGCCATAACTATCGATGCGTAAATTGTATTTTTTAACTCTAGTTCCTCCAAATAAAGCAGTTGTTCCGGCATCACCGGTTTTTGTATATATTTTCATTTAATTTTGTCTGAATTTAATATTTTCAAATTTACAAAAGTTATTCTTTAGAGTTTTATTAAACTCTAATTTTAAAATGTTCTTTAGCTTGTTCCTTTCTAAAAAATACCAATCCGAAATAAAATAAATCTACTGTAACGGTTACATTCTTATCGTTTTTTATTTCTAACCATGCTTCTTGCATTTCTTGGTTCCAATAAATATCATCAAAAATAAATATTGATTCATTATGTATTGTTTGTAAACAATTATTAAAATATTTTAAAGTTGCATTTTTTGTGTGATTTCCATCAAAATAAATTACATCGAATTCTCTTTCATTTATTGACGTATTTAGTGTTTTACTAAAGTCGCCAACTCTAACTTCAATATTTTTAAAATTTTTACTTTCAAAAAGGTTTTTTGCTATTTTACTTGTTTCTTGGCATCCTTCTAAAGTTGTAATTTTTGCAGAATGATTTGCAATTTTAAATACGGAAGTGGCTAAACCTAGAGATGTACCAAACTCTAAGATATTTAATGGCTTAAAATAAGTTACAATTTTTAAAAGAATGGAAGCTTTTTTATTCGAAATACCAGCAACTTTGGCTATTTTAGAAACTTGTCTTTTATTATTTTTAAAAACTTTTGAACCCGACCCAAAATCTGTGACTTCAATTATTTTTTTATTGTCTAATAATTGCTGTTTAATATTTTTGAATTCAGACCAAAGTTTTTTACTTTTTTTAGAATACAATCCTTTGGTAACCAATTTATACACAAAAGGGGAATGAACACCATGTTGATTACTAGATTTTAGTAAAAATTGAAGATATTTTTTTTGTTGATACAGCATTATAGATAAATGAAAAAACGAAAATAAAATAAAATTATAGCTTTACACTTATAAAAAGTATATTTGTAATTATTGACATTAAAATCTAAAATGAAAAAATACTTAATATTACTCTTTGGGGTAGTTTTTTTTAGTTCTTGTTTATCTAACAAAGAGTTAACGTATCTACAAGGAAACCCAACATCTAATTCAGAAATTAAAAGGATTAACAATATACCTTATAAATTACAAGTAGACGATATTTTGAATATTACAATATCTTCTAAAAAACCAGAAATTGTTGCTGTTTTTCAAAAACAAAATTTAAATAACGGAACAGGAAATGGAGGAGGAGGATCGAATGGTAGCAGTCAGGGTTATTTTTCTGATTACAGTATTGATAACTATGGTAACATTAGAATACCAACATTAGGTGAAATAAATGTATTAGGTTATACTGAGTTAGAAACAAGAAGGAAAATAGAAGATATTTTAAGACAAGATTATATTAATAATGACGAAAGCTTATATGTTTCTGTGAAACTTTCTGGAATTAGATATACTATCTTAGGTGAAATAAATAATACAGGAACAAATGTTATATATCAAAACAGAGTTTCTATTATTGATGCAATCGCAAATTCAGGTGATATTACAGATGTTGGTAATAGAAAAGCTGTTGAGATTATTAGAAAAACAAATAATGGAACTAAAAAGTTTGTAATAGACTTAACTAATATTGATGTATTAAACGATGAAGCTTTTTATATTAAGCCTAATGATATAATTAATATTAAACCATTAAAAGAAAAATCTTGGGGAACTGGTACTACTGGTTTGCAGAGTTTAACTACGATAGTTTCTTTATTAACACTTATTTCTACAACAATAATTTTAGCAAGAAATTTATAAAATACTATGAATAATCAATCTAAAGGTGTTCAAAATAGCGGAGCAAACATAGATGTAAAAGACTATCTATTTAAAGTGCTGGCTTATTGGAAATTATTTTTGGTAACTATAATTATTGGTTTAATTGTAGCCAAATTTATGAATGGTTACTTACAGAAAAAATTTAGTTTAGAGACTGTTATTTCCGTAAAAGAAGAAAATAATCCTTTATTTTCTACAGGAACAAATATTGCATTTAATTGGGGTGGTTCTAGTGACGAATTAGAAACTGTAAAGGTTATTTTACAATCTAGATCTCATAATGAAATAGTAGTTAAACGTCTAAACTTTTATATTCAATATTTTCAAGATGGTAAGTTTAGGTTAGAAGATAAATATGGTTATACCCCATTTACAGTTAATTTAAATACCACTAAACCTCAATTACTTAATAAATTAATCAGTATTGAATTTACTAGTGATACAACTTTCAAACTTTCTTTTGATTATAATGAATCGGGAAATAATGCGATAATTAATTATGATACGAATACAATATCAAGTTTACCTTCAACAGAATTAAATTATTCAAAAGATTATAAAGCAGGTGAACCAATAGAAACTCCATTTTTTAGTTTTACAATTAAACAATTAGCTCCTTTTAATGCAGGAGAACAATTTTTTATAAAGTTTGCTAGTTTTGATGGAACTGTTGGTGCTAATAAAGGTGTTTCTGTAAGTACGATAACAAATGCAGCTTCGATGCTAAGGCTTCGTAAAGATGGTGTTAATAAAAAAAGATTAGAAGATTATTTAAATGCTACGGTAAAAGTTTTAGATTCTGTTAAACAAGTTCAGAAAATTGAATATGCAGTTAAAACCAGAGCTTATATTGATACATTATTTAAAGATGAAGAACAGAAATTAATAAAACTAGAAAAAGAATTAGGTGAATATAGAGAGAAGAATAATATTTTCGATTTATCTACTCAAGGTACAGAAATTTTTGGTGAAGCTATAAGCATAGAAAAAGAGAAACAACAAATACTAAGTTATAGAGAGTATTTAAATAACTTAAAGAGTTACTTAAAATCTAATAATAAATACAACAGAGATAATTTAGTTCCGGCTACACTTCAAATAGAAGATCTTAAAATAGCTGAATTAATTAATAACTTGGTGACAAAATCTAGTTTTAGAGAAAGTCTAAGAAATCTTGTAAAAGACAATCATCCAGATGTTATTCAAATATCTAGAGAGATTGAGATTATTAAAAATAATTTATTAGAAAATATTTCTTCTTTAGAACAGGTAAATAGTAATAGGTTAAGAAAATTAAATGCAAATCTAAATAAGTATCAGTCTCAAAAGAGAAAACTACCGAAGAAAGAGCAGGGGTTACTAACTTATCAAAGAGATTATGAATTGTCTGAGGCAAATTATAATTATTTAAAGCAGAAAAAATATGAAGCGGGTACAGCTATTGCTGCAAATGTTTCTGATGTTAAAATTATTGATACTGCTAAAGATTTAGGTCAAGGGCCAAATTATCCAATACCTAGTTTTAACTATTTAGTAGCTATTATGTTGGGTGGTATTTTACCATTATTTTACATTATTATTAAAGAAATTTTAGATAATAAGATTCATACTGCAGAAGAAATTCAAAATAATTATTCAATTCCTGTTTTGGGTGTAGTTGGTAATAATGCAGGTAATAACAATTTAGCAGTTTTTGAAAGGCCAAAATCTTCGGTGGCAGAATCTTTTAGAGCTCTTCGATCTAATATTCAATTTTTATTTAAAGATGCAAGTAATAAAGATTCTAAAACGCTTATTTTAACCTCTTCTGTAAGTGGAGAAGGTAAAACCATGATATCTATAAACATGGCAACTGTTTTTGCGTTAAGTGGTAAAAAGACAGTCTTATTAGGTTTAGATTTAAGAAAACCTAAAATTTATGACGATTTTAATTTGCCAAATGACATAGGAATTGTTAATTATTTGATTAAGCAAAAAACTTTAGAAGAAGTAATTACACCAACAAAAATACCAAACTTAGATTTAATTTTATCAGGTCCAATACCTCCAAATCCGTCGGAATTATTATTAGGTAATGCTGCCGATGAAATGATAGAACAATTGAAAAAAGATTACGATTACGTAATTATTGATACGCCTCCTGTAGGTTTAGTTTCTGATGCTTTAGAATTATTTAAACATTCTGATGCTGTTATTTATGTGGTTAGACAGAATTACACAGAAAGAGGTATGATGAGAATGATTGATGATAAGTATAAAAACAAAGAAGTTGCTAATATTAGTTATGTTTTAAATGATTTTTCTATCAAAAACAAATACGGATATGGTTACGGTTATGGCTACGGTTATGGTTACGGCTACGGTTATGGTAAGTATGGTTATGGATATCACGAGAATGAGGAAAGCACGAGTTTTATGTCTAGAGTATTTAATATTTTTAAACCTAAAAAATAATTTTATAAATGATTTCTAAATCAGAATACGCACCTTATTTTGAGCAATACATGCAGTTGGTTTCTGTAAAAGAGATGTCTATAATTGATAATTTAGAAGCATCTCAAAAAGAGTTTCATAATTTATTAGACAATTTACCTGTAGAAAAACATAACTATGCTTATGATGAAGGTAAATGGACGTTAAAAGAACTGATACAACATGTAATAGATACGGAGAGAGTATTTTGTTACAGAGCATTATGTTTCGCCAGAAATGATAAAACAGAATTGCCAGGTTTTGATCAAGATATTTTTGTTGATAATGATAATGCAAACGATAGATATTTTTATGAGTTACTTTCAGAAATGAATGTTTTAAGAAAATCAACCATACAAATGTTTAAAAGTTTTACTTCAGAAGCTCTTTTAAGAAAAGGAATTGCTTCTAAAAACTCAATTTCAGTTAGGGCATTAGGTTATTTATTCTCAGGTCACCAATTACATCATGTAAATATTATAAAAGAAAGATATTTGTAAAAAAAACCGAAGCATTTAAGCTTCGGTTTTTTTATTTAATATTCGGTTTTGTCTTCTTTTTCAGACCATTTTTGAAAAGGTTCTAAAGCAATTTCTCTTCCAATTTGTTCAAAAGGAATACTTCTTTTTTCGTAAGGTAACGGAATTTCTTTATATATAAACTCATCATCAAAACCAATATTTGCAGCATCTTGCTGATTGCTTCCGTAATAAACTTTATCAGGTCTTGCCCAATAGATTGCACCTAAGCACATAGGACAAGGTTCACAAGAAGTGTAAACAATACAGCCATCTAACTGAAAAGAGTTTAAGTTTTTACAAGCATCTCTTATTGCAGTAACCTCTGCGTGTGCTGTTGGATCGTTTGTAGAAGTAACCTTGTTGTTTCCTCTACCTACAATTTCACCGTTTTTTACAACAATACAACCAAAAGGTCCTCCTTCATTGTTACTCATTCCTTTTAATGCAGCTTTTACTGCTTCACTCATAAATCCTTCGTGATTTGTCATCTTCATTAACTTTATTTATAATTATTTTTTAAGCCAAAAAAAAGCTGCAAAATTAATTACAGCTTTTAATTCTTGTAATTTCAATTTTATTTTAAGCTACCAGTCATTTCTTCTGGTTTAACCCATTCGTCATATTCTGCTTCAGTAACATACCCTAAACGAACAGCTTCTGTTTTTAGTGTTGTTCCGTTAGCATGAGCAGTATTAGCTATTTCTGCAGCTTTGTAATATCCTATTTTGGTGTTTAAGGCAGTAACTAACATTAAAGAGTTATTTACCAACTCTGTAATTCTAGAGTGATTTGGCTCTATACCTGTAACACAATTTTCTTCAAAAGAAACACATGCGTCACCAATTAATTGTGCAGATTGTAAAACATTTGCAGCCATCATTGGTTTAAAAACATTAAGTTCATAATGACCTTGCGTACCACCAATTGTTACGGCAACATCATTACCCAAAACTTGCGCACAAACCATTGTTATTGCTTCTGCTTGTGTAGGATTTACTTTACCTGGCATTATAGAAGACCCTGGTTCGTTTGCAGGGATAATAATTTCTCCTATTCCAGATCTTGGTCCAGAAGACATTAAACGAATATCGTTTGCTATTTTATTTAAAGAAACGGCAATTTGCTTTAAAGCGCCATGTGTTTCTACCAATGCATCATGAGCAGCTAAAGCTTCGAATTTATTTTCTGCAGTAATAAAAGGTAAATCCGTAAACTCTGCTATATATTTAGCAACCATTACATCATAACCTGCAGGTGTATTTAAACCTGTACCCACAGCTGTACCACCAAGTGCTAACTGACTTAAATGTGCTAAAGTATTTTCTAAAGCTTTTAAGCCAAAATCTAATTGCGCTACATAACCAGAAAATTCTTGCCCTAAAGTTAAAGGTGTAGCATCCATTAAGTGAGTTCTACCAATTTTAACTACATCTTTAAAAGCAACGGCTTTATCATTTAAAGTATTTCTAAGTTTTATTATTCCTGGTATTGTTGTCTCTTTAATCTTTTTATAAATTGCAATATGCATTCCTGTTGGAAATGTATCGTTAGAAGATTGAGATTTGTTAACATCATCATTGGGTTGAATTGTTTTCTCACCTTCACCGATAACTTTTCCAGCTATTTCATGGGCCCTGTTTGCGATAACCTCATTTACATTCATATTAGATTGCGTACCAGAACCTGTTTGCCATATAACTAATGGAAATTGATCATCTAGTTTACCTTCTAAAATTTCATCACAAACTTGTGCAATTAAATCTCTTTTTTCTGTAGCTAAAACTCCTAACTCTGCATTTGTAAAAGCTGCTGCTTTTTTTAAATATGCAAAACCATATACTATTTCTAAAGGCATAGAAGCTGCGGCACCAATTTTAAAATTGTTTCGAGAACGTTGTGTTTGTGCTCCCCAATATTTATCAGCAGGAACTTCTACATTTCCCATTGTGTCTTTTTCTATTCTGTATTTTGACATTTTAACTTTATTTTAGATCGAACAAATTTACAAAAACTAAGCTAAATCTTAATAAAACAAACTATTAAATACTATTGAAAAAAAATAATTTTTGATAGTAATTTTTAAAAATTAGTATTATTTTTGCTGTAATAATTTTTCAAAATATATAAATGTTAGATTTTTCACAATTTTCAGGTTTAGTTTTATTTATGTTTATTTTTACAGCTGGTTTTTGGTTGTTAATTTTCTTGTTAACATTTGTAGTACCTTATTGGATTGGTGGAACTATTTGGGAAAATTTAAAACTAAAAAGTGATGCAAAAAAGGCAGCAGAAGGTAAATAGTCTTTTTTCTTAAGATATTAAAAAAACTCGTTCAATTTATTTGAACGAGTTTTTTTGTTTTTAATTTTGAGGGATTTTACATAATTAATTTTCTATCTAAATATAAACGCTCAGAGTTTTATAAAACTCTGAGCGTTTAATATTAAAACTCGTCTCCGCCACCATCATCATCTCTTTGTTGTTGGTTTCTTTCTTTCTGGCTTTTATTCTGATTAAATCTATATGTAAAGTTTAAAGAAACTTGACGAACACGCCATTGAAAGGTTTGGTTCGAAATATTTGTAGGGTTTTCTCTACTTGGTGCAAAAGCGTTTGTTACATATTTTCTAGAGTTAAAAACATCACTAACATTTAAGACCAATGTACCTTTGTCTTTTAAAATATCTTTACTAAAAGCTAAGTTTGCAGAGAAAACTCCGTCTGTGTCGCTCTGAGCATCACTTCTTGGTCCTCTGTAAAACAATCTTGTTTGCCATTCGATATCTAAAGGCAAGCTAACTCTTGCGTCAAACCTTGTAAACCAAGATGTATTTTTTGCATCAAAATCTTGTGTAACACTTGTAACTGTATTCGTTGTTGGGTTTGTTATATCATAAGTATATTCTCCGTTTGTTTCAAACTGAAAAAAGTTAAAACTACCAGAAAGCTTTATTTTTCTAGACGGATTGTAGTTGGCATTAAACTCGAAGCCCATTCTATCTTCCGAAGCCAAATTAATAGGCTCTCTAACCAATACATTTGTTTCTTTATTATTTATAATTCTCACTTCTTCTCTGTTTACTCGTACAATGTTGTTTGTAGAATGCTGATAATAGATAGAAGAGTTTAATGTTAATTTTCCCCAACGGTTTAAGTAACCTAAGTCAAAAGAATTTGTATAAGTTGGGTCTAAGTTAACGTTACCTTTAGAAATAACAGTTTCGCTGGCTCTGTTTTCAAACGGATTTAAAAAACGAGATCTTGGTCTTCTTAATCTTCTACTATAACCTAAAGTAAAGCTTTGATCATCGTTAACTTCATAACCTAAATTTACGGTAGGAAAAAAGTCTGTAAATCTTTTCTTATAATTTTCTTGAGTTGTTAAAAGATTTATATCTATTGCTGTAATTTCTGCTCTTAAACCTAATAAATAAGAGAACTTATTTATCTTGTTTCCGAATTGAGTGTAAAATGCATTAACGTTTTGAGTAAATTCTAAGTTATTAGACGGATTAAATCTTGGATCTAAATTAGGAGCAACAACTAGATAATTAGAAGTTAAATCTTGAAAATTACCTCTATAACCAGCTTCAAATTGTGCACTTTCTCCGATTGGTAAAACATAATCTGCCTGAAATAGGTTGTCAACAGAAATCTCTTTTGTTGAATTAAACTCTAAATTTGTGTCAAAAATATCTGCACTTTCAAATTCATTACTAGCGTTGTACTGATAATCAACAGTAAGTTTATGACCTTTATCATTAAAGTTATTAGCATAATTTAAAGAGAATTGTAAAGATTCGTCTTTTTCGTCTTCATCTTGAATTCTTACCGAGTTGTATAAATTGTTACCAGAAGGATCAAAAGAACTTATGTTGTTTGTAGAATAAGAATTGTTATTAGAACTTCTTACAAAAACAGTACCTGTAATAGAACTATCATCATTTAAATAATACTCTAAACCTACATTACCATTAAAACCAGCACGATTTCTGTCGAAGTTTCTTTTTTCTGTTCTTAAACTATCGATTGCACCGTCAGATAAATAAGTAATATCTGCTAAATAATTACCAGGTCCTTTTCTATCATTATATCCAAAATTAGAAAAAACATTAACTTTTTCTGTACGCATATTTAAATTTACGGCACCTTGATAGTTCTGCGGATCACCTACAGTAACATTTACAGAACCATTAAATCCAACGGCTTTTCCTTTTCTTAAAATAATATTTAAAATTCCTGCGGTACCTTCAGCATCATATCTTGCAGATGGTGATGTAATAACTTCTACACGTTCTATGGCATCAGAAGGTAATTGTCTTAAGGCATCTGCACCATTTAAACCTACTAAAGCAGATGGTTTTCCATCAATTAAAATTCTTACGTTTTCACTTCCTCTTAAACTTACTGCTCCTTCCGGATCAACATCAACAGAAGGTACATTGTCTAAAACATCAGAAGCGGTACCACCTTTTACTGTCATATCTTTACCAACATTGTAAATCTTTTTATCTAAACGAATATCTACTGTAGATTTTTCTGCTACAATTACAATTTCATTTAAACTATTAGTATCTTCTGCTAGTTTAATTGTACCTAAATTTTTGTTAGATGTAATTTCTTCTGCAGGAAAACTTATCGATTTAAAAGAGATAAATTCTACACTAATTTGATAATTGGCTTTTGGTAGTTGAATCGAAAAGTTTCCGTCTAGATCTGTAATTCCTCCAGAAACTTTTTCTGTTTTGGTGTTTTTTATAATTATAGTTGCATATTCTAAAGGTTGATTAGTTTTAGCATCTATAACTTTACCAAAAATTTTAATTGTGTTTGCAGCGTCTTTGCTTTGCGAGAATGTTGTTGAAATAGTAAATAAACAACAAATAAAGAATGTAAATTTTTTTGTCAAAACTGAGTTGGGTTTTCTTTTAAGACTACAAAAATCATTTATAGTTTAATCCAACTCAGTTAAAGAAAAGTTAAAGAAATGCTAATTCATTTTTAACTATAAAATTGTAGCAATATTTTCTGGAGGTCTACCAATTACTGCTTTGTTGTTATTTATAACTATTGGTCTTTCTATTAATTTAGGATTTTCTATCATAGCAGTAACTATTTCATCATCAGAAAGCTCTTTTCCTTTAAAATTTTCTTTCCAGATTTTTTCTGTTTTTCTAACTAATTGAATAGGAGAGACGCCTAGTTTTTCAATAATAGCTTTTAATTCTTTTTCTGATGGAATTTCTTCTAAATATTTAACTATTTCGAACTCTTTTTTAGATTCTTCTAATATTGCTAAACCTTGTCTAGATTTAGAACAACGCGGATTGTGGTATATTTTTATCATAATTAGGATTATTTTTAAGAGGTTTCTTTTTGTCCGTTCATCATTAAATAAGATTTTAAAAACGGATTAATATCACCATTCATTACATTATCTACATTACCGGTTTCATGGGCAGTTCTAACATCTTTTACTAATTTATAAGGATGCATTACGTAGTTTCTAATTTGGCTTCCCCATTCATTTTTTAATTTTCCAGATTCTATTTCGTCTCGTGTTGCTTGTTGTTTCTGCAACTCGATTTCATACAATTGAGATTTTAACATTTTTAAAGCTGTAGCTCTATTATCGTGTTGAGATCTAGAGTTAGAGCAAGAAATTTGAATTCCGGTTGGTTTATGTGTTAGTTGTACTTTTGTTTCAACTTTATTTACATTTTGTCCGCCGGCACCACTAGATCTAGCAGTTACAATTTCAATATCAGCAGGATTAATTTCAATTTCTATAGAATCATCAGCAACCGGAAAAACGTAAACAGAACCAAAAGTTGTATGTCTTTTTGCATTCGAGTCAAACGGAGAAATTCTAACCAATCGATGCACACCATTTTCTCCTTTTAGCCAACCAAAAGCATAATCGCCTTCAATTTCTATAGTTATAGTTTTAATACCAACAACATCGCCAGCTTGATAATTTAAAGTTTTAAGTTTGTAACCTTGTTTTTCTGCCCACATTGTGTACATTCTCGATAACATTTCTACCCAATCGCAACTTTCTGTTCCGCCAGCACCTGCATTAATTTGTATCGTTGCAGATAAAGAATCTCCTTCATCAGAAAGCATATTTTTAAATTCTAAATCTTCTAAAAAAGTACTTGTTTTTTCAAACTGGGCTATTACTTCACTTTCATCTACTTCGCCTTCTTTATAAAATTCATATAGCACATTTGTGTCTTCATATAAAGAAATGGTTTTATTGTAGTCTTCTACCCACTTTTTTTTGAACCTTAATTCTTTCATCAATACTTCTGCTTCTTTTGGGTTGTTCCAAAAATCTGGGTTTGCAGTTTTTTCTTCCTCATTGGCAATTTCAATGAGTTTTTTATCAATTTCTAAATAAGATTTTAATTTATCTATTCTTGTAGCTATGTCTTTTAACTGTTCTTGTGTAACCATATATAAAGCAAAAATAAATGAAATTTTAAGATTTCTTGTTTTTTAAGTTGATAGTTATTTTATAGATTTATAAAAAATATACCAAACATGAAAAAACTACTACTTATTCTCTTTTTTATTACAATTTCTTTTGATGGATTTTCGCAATTTTTTACTGATAAAAAAAGTGACAAAATGCAAAAAGGAATTACAAAATACGAAGGTTATTTTACGTATTATTATGATGTAAATTCAGATAAAATTTACCTTCAAGTAGAAAAAATAGATTCAGATTTTTTATATGTTCGTTCTCTTTCAGAAGGTGTGGGTTCTAACGATATTGGGTTAGATCGAGGCCAATTGGGTAGCGGCGTAGTTGTGCATTTTAAAAAAGCGGGTAATAAATTATTACTTGTTCAGCCAAATCAAGATTTTAGAGCAATAACTTCTAATAAAGAAGAAAAGCAATCTGTAAAAGAAGCCTTTGCTAAATCTGTTTTACATGGTTTTGTAATCAAAGAAGAAAAAAATGGCAAGTTTTTGGTTGATGCAACCTCTTTTTTTATGAGAGATGCGCATGGTGTTGCAAGAACTTTGGCAAGAAATAATCAAGGTAATTATAGTTTAGATAAAAGCAAATCTGCATTTAATTTAGAGCGTACCAAAGCGTTTCCAAAAAATGTAGAATTCGATGTTTTATTAACTTTTAAAGGAAGTGCTAGAGGTTATAATATTAGAAGTGTTACGCCAGATGCAAGTTTGGTTACTGTACACCAACACCATTCTTTTGTAGAATTACCAGATGATAATTACAAACCAAGAAAATTTGATCCAAGATCTGGAGGTTATCCAATGTCTTATTTAGATTATGCAACTCCTGTAAACGAATCGATTACAAAACGATTTGTTTATAGACATCGATTAGAAAAGAAAAATCCGAAAGCCGCAGTTTCTGAAGCTGTAGAACCTATAATTTATTATTTAGACAGAGGTACACCAGAACCTGTACGTTCGGCTTTATTAGAAGGTGGTAGATGGTGGAATCAAGCTTTTGAGGCAATTGGTTACAAAGATGCTTTTCAAATGAAAATGTTGCCAGAAGGTGCAGACCCTTTAGATATTCGTTACAACATGGTACAATGGGTTCATAGATCTACAAGAGGTTGGAGTTACGGTGGAAGTATTTCTGACCCAAGAACAGGTGAAATTTTAAAAGGGCATGTTAGTTTGGGGAGTTTAAGAATTCGTCAAGATTTTTTAATAGCACAAGCTTTACAAGCACCTTATAAGAATAAAAAAGCAGAAGATGATTTTGCTTTGCAAATGGCAATTGCAAGAATTAGACAATTATCTGCACACGAAATAGGGCATACATTAGGCTTTGCACATAATTTTGCTGCAAGTACAAATGGTAGAGCTTCTGTTATGGATTATCCGCATCCGCAGTTTTCATTAAAAAATGGTAAAATTGATTTTTCTAAGGCTTATGATGATAAAATAGGTGATTGGGATAAAGTTACTGTTGCATATTTTTATCAAGATTTTGAAAAGGATGAAGAAAACGAACTGAATAAAATTTTAGATAATGCAACTGCAAAAGGTTTAAAATACTTATCAGATTCTGATGCTAGACCACAAGGAAGTGCAAGTATTTCTGCGCATTTGTGGGATAATGGTGGCAATGTTCACGACGAATTATATAATATTTTAGAAATTAGAAAAAATGCAATTCAAGATTTTTCTACGGATAATATAAAATCTAATCAACCATATTCTGTTTTAGAAGATGTATTTGTTCCGCTGTATTTTTTCCATAGATTTCAAACAGAAGCTACTGTGAAAATTATTGGTGGTTTAGAGTATTCTTATGCAGTAAAAGATGGTAAAGAAACAGTTGTAAAAAACGCTTCTGGTGCATCAGAAAGAATAGCATTGCAAGCTGTTTTAAAAACTATTGATGTAAATGAAATCGCAATTCCGAAAGATAAGTTGTCTTTATTTCCGCCAAGAGCAATGGGGTTTGGTAGATCTAGAGAATCTTTTAAAAGTAAATTAGGTGTAGAGTTTGATGCTTTTAGTGCAGTAGAAACAGCAAGTGAAATGACGTTGAATTTATTATTGAATCCGCAAAGAGTTTCTAGATTAGTAGCTCATAAAAGCTTAAACAAGAATAATTTAGGTTTCAATGAGTTATTGCAAGAATTGATTACAAAATCAATAAAAAAGAATTACAACGATTCTTATTACCAAGAACTTCAAAATGTTATAAATGTTAAGCTTTTAGAACAATTATTTTATTTAGCAGCTAATAAAAATCAGTACAAACAAGTAAATGCAATTGTAGATTATAATTTAAATGAGATTAAAGATTATTTAAAAAACACGAATAAAACAGGAGTTCAGAAAATGTATAATTTATCATTGATTAAAATGATAGATAATTTTATGAAAAATCCAGCGTCATTTAAAAAAACAAGAGCACCAAAAATTCCAGATGGTTCGCCAATAGGAAGTTTTAATTAAAAGTTTAGAAAGATTAATACATGATTATAGATTTAATTTCGGATACAGTTACAAGACCAACAAAAGAAATGTTGGCTTCGATGATGAGTGCTAAAGTTGGTGATGATGTTTTTAACATGGATCCTACGGTAAATGAATTGCAAGAAAAAGCTGCTAAAATGTTTGGTATGGAAGCTGCTTTATTTTTTCCTTCTGGTACGATGGCAAATCAAACAGCTATAAAATTACATACACAACCAGGTGATCAATTAATTTGCGATAAATATGCACATGTTTATAATTACGAAGGTGGTGGTGTTGCTTTTAATTCTGGTGTAACTTGTAAATTGATTGATGGTAACAGAGGTATGTTTACTGCAGAACAGTTAGAAGAAGTTGCTAGTACAACACCTCAAATATATTTACCTTTTAATAAATTAGTTTGTATAGAAAATACAACAAACAAAGGTGGTGGAGCATGTTGGGATTTTTTTGAATTAGAAAAAATTAAAAAAGTAACTAAAGATAATAATTTAAAATTTCATTTAGACGGAGCACGTTTATTTAATGCTTTAGTCGCTAAAAATGAAACTCCAAAACAATATGGGCAATTGTTTGATACTATTTCTATCTGTTTATCAAAAGGTTTAGGTGCCCCAATTGGATCAATCTTATTAGGTTCTAAAAAAGATATAGAAAAAGCCTTAAGGTTAAGAAAATTATTGGGTGGTGGTATGAGACAAGTTGGTTTTTTAGCAGCTGCCGGAATTTACGCATTAGACAATCATGTAAATAGATTGGCTGAAGATCATCAAAAAGCAAAAGAAATAGGAATTGTTTTAAAATCTTGTTCTTACATTACAAAAGTAGAAAGTATAGAAACAAATATTGTTATTTTTTATGTTGATAAAGAAATAGGAGCAGACAATTTTATAGCTAAAATGAAAGACAAAAATATTTTATTAACTCCTATGGGAGAAGGTAAAATAAGAATTGTAACGCATTTAGACTATACCAATGAGATGCATGAAATCTTATTAAGAGAATTAAAAAATTTTTAGAAGTAAAAGCGAACTATAGGAGAAATAGGTGAAGCAAAAACACTTTTATTTTCATCATATAAAACATCATATCTAATTCCGACAGCAAATCTACCTTGGTTGTAAGCCACACCCAAGTGTAGTGCTGGGAAATTTGTATTTACAGATGCAAATTGATCTTTTTGATTCGCAAAATTATAATCAAATTCACCAGATAATTGCACACCAAATTTTGTTTGATATAAAGAGATAATACTTGCGCCATAAACACTTGTAGAAAAATCGTTAATTTCTGAATACAAATAATTTAAACCTGCACCTAAGGCAAAACCGTTATCAAAATTATATATGGCACTCGGTGAAATACCAATAGTAGTTTGGCTTCCGAAACCTAAACTAACACCACCGCCAAATTGTACGTTTTCCCAAAAATCTGACTTTTGAGAAAATAAAGACATAGATAAACATAGGCATACAAGTAAAAAAATCTTTTTCATAGCATTTAATTTTATAAGTTGCCGTCTAATTTAGCTAATTCTTTATAATTTCTATTTAGTTTTCTTAATAAAAATCCATAAAGTAATTGATAAAATAACCACAATATAGCTAAAGCTACTATTGTAACTACCAATGTTAGTAATACAATAAGTAGTATTTGCTTTCTTGATAAATCATCAATATTTAAATTGATATTAGCTACAGAAACAATTATTAGCAATAAAGCCATGTAACCTAAATTAAATAGCATGTAGTTTCTAACAGTTTTTCTAGTTTTAAGAATTTTCTTCATCAACAATTTTGTAGAATCAGATGTTGAAATTTTTTGGTAGTTCTTATAAAACATTATCAAAAAATAGAAAATTATTAAATAGGCTAATATTTGTGAATAATATACAAAGTTCTCTAAACCTAACTTTTTGTATTCGTCATACGCTTCATCCATATCAACAAAAAAGTACATAGAATTTAAAATTACAAATTCTAAAATACCAATAATAAATATCCATTTTACAATAGATGATGATCTAGATTGTGCAAGTTTGTAAATTTCTACAGTAGAAAATTTACTTTCTTCTTCTGGTTGATTTTTCCAGGCTTTTTTATAATTATCTAATAAATCCATAGTTTATGGGTTTAGAATGTTTTTTAACTTTTCTTTTGCTCTATTCATTTTAACTCTTGCATTTACACTGGATATTCCTAGTGTTTCCGAAATTTCTTTATACGGTTTATCTTCTAAGTATAAAAAAATGAGCGCTTTATCAATATCATTTAACCTATGAATCGCTTTATAAAGTGCTTTTAATTGCACTTCTTCGGTATCATCATAATCTGTAGCTTTAATTTTAAAGGCAACATCACTAAAATCTTGAGTTTTTACTCTTCGGGTAGATTTTCTATATAATGAAATTGCTGTATTTAGCGCTACTCTATACATCCAAGTACTAAATTTAGAATCTCCCCTAAATTTTGGGTAGTTTTTCCAAACTTGTATGGTTATTTCTTGAAACAAATCGTTATGAGCATCTTTATTTGTAGTATAAATTCTACAAATTTTATGCGCAATATTTTGGTTTGTTTCAAAGTCTACTAAAAATTTAGCTTCTAAATCTTTTTGCACTTTTGTAATTAGGTTAGTTATTTATAAGTAGCGTAAATGTAGAAAATGTTACAATTATTATAAAAAATATTTTTTTGAATTAAATTTCTTTACATTTGTTGAATAATAAACGAGAAACATTGAACAATATTAAGCAAGATTTTACGATTAAGGACCTAGAAAATATATCTGGTATAAAAGCACATACTATACGTATTTGGGAAAAAAGGTATAATTTGCTAGAACCACAAAGAACAAATACCAACATAAGATATTATTCTCATAAGAATTTACAAAAGCTATTAAATGTTGTTTTACTATCTAAAAACAACTTTAAAATATCTAAAATAGCAAAAATGACTGATGAAGAAATTTTTGAAAATTCTAGAGAAGTAGCTTTTAAAGAAGGCTTAAACGACGAAGCAATTAATGCATTTAAGTTATCCATGCTTCAATTTGATAAAGTTTTATTTAATGAAACTTACAATAGATTATTAGAGGTTAAATCTTTTAAAGACATTTTTAAAGATGTTTTTATTCCGTTTTTAAATTATATAGGTTTATTATGGCAAACAGATACTGTGTTGCCAGCGCATGAACATTTTATATCGAATTTAATTTCTCAAAAAATTCACATAAAAACAGAAAATTTAGAACAGCAAAACACAACTTCAGACAAAGTTTTTGTATTATTTCTTCCAGAAAACGAAATTCATGAATTAGGTTTATTATATTTAAATTATGAATTAGTTCTTAAAGGATATAATACGATTTATTTGGGGCAAAATTTACCTCTAAACAATCTTAATTATTTCTTTAAACACAATACTAAACTTTGTTTTGTAACTTCATTAACAGTGCAGCCTTATGAAGATAAAGTTGAGGACTATTTTAAGGAAATTGAAGAAATTTTACAAAACACACATCACGATTTTATTGCAATAGGTAGAAAAACAAATTTAATAAAACATAATACTTATAACTTTAATGTATCATTTTTTGATACTGTTACAGATGTGTTAAAACAAATATAAAATTTACATTAAATAAATATAATGTTTAATAATTATATATATTTGTTAAACAAAATTAAATATGAGCAAAAATATATATATTATTGGTTCTGGTTTTTCTGCTTTATCAGCTTCTTGTTATTTAGCTAAAGAAGGATATAAGGTTACAGTATTAGAAAAAAATGATACTTTAGGTGGTAGAGCAAGACAATTTAAAAAAGACGGTTTCACTTTTGATTTGGGTCCGTCTTGGTACTGGATGCCAGATGTTTTTGAAAGGTTTTTTGCAGATTTTGGTAAAAAAGCATCAGATTATTATGTTTTGGATAAATTAAATCCTGGCTATGAAGTATATTTCGGAGAAAACTCATCGTTAAAAATTTCTGAAAATTTAGAAGAGATTTATCAAATGTTTGAGAACGAAGAGGCTGGTAGTGCAAAGCATTTAAAAAGCTTTATAAGTTCTGCAAAATCAAATTATGATACAGCAATAAAAGATTTAGTTTATAAACCTGGTGTTTCTCCTTTAGAATTGGTAACAACAAAAACTGTTACAAGAGTTTCTCAATTTTTTTCTACTATATCTAAACAAGTCAGAAAAAATATAAAGAGTAAAAAACTCATAAAAATATTAGAATTTCCTGTGTTGTTTTTAGGTGCAAAACCTAGTGATACTCCTGCTTTTTATAATTTTATGAATTATGCAGATTTTGGATTAGGTACTTGGCATCCAAGAGGAGGAATGTATAAAGTAGTTGAAGGAATGGTCGCTTTAGCAACTAGTTTAGGCGTAGAGTTTAAAGTAAATGCTAATGTAGATAAAATTGTTACAAATAGTAATAATGAAGTTGCTGGTTTAGTTGTAAATGGCGAAAAAATTGATACAGATTTGGTATTGAGTGGTGCAGATTATCATCATACAGAAACTTTATTGAATGAAGATGAAAAACAGTATTCAGAAAAATACTGGAGTAAGAAAACTTTTGCGCCTTCGTCTTTGCTTTTTTATGTGGGTTTTGATAAGAAAGTAGAAAATGTAAGTCATCATACATTATTTTTTGATACTGATTTTGAATTACATGCAAAAGAAATTTACGATAATCCTAAATGGCCTTCAGATCCATTGTTTTATGCAAATTTTACATCTATTACAGATAAAACTTCTGCACCAGAAGGTAAAGAAGCAGGTTTTTTTCTAATTCCTTTAGCACCCGGAATAGAAGATACTGAGGCTTTAAGAGAAGAATATTTTCATAAAATTTTAGATAGATTTGAAACTTTAACAAACCAAGAAGTTAAAAAACACGTATTGTTTAAAAGGTCTTTTTGTGTTAAAGATTTTAAGCAAGAATACAACTCTTATAAAGGTAATGCATACGGAATGGCGAATACGTTATTGCAAACTGCATTTTTAAGACCAAAAATTAAGAGTAGTAAAGTTAAAAATTTGTATTTTACAGGGCAATTAACAGTTCCAGGACCAGGTGTGCCACCAGCTTTAATTTCTGGAAAGATTGCAACAGAATTAATAATTAAAAACCAATAATAAAATGAAAGAATTATTTGATAGTGTTTCTAATGATTGTAGCAAATTAGTTACTAAAAAATATAGTACATCATTTTCTCTTGCGGTTAATATGTTATCGCCAAAAATTAGAGAAGATATTTATAATATTTACGGCTTTGTGCGTTTTGCAGATGAAATTGTAGATTCTTTTCATGATTATGATAAAGAACATTTGATGCAACATTTTGAAAGAGATTATTATCTTTCTAAAGAACATGGTATTAGTTTAAATCCTATTTTAAATTCTTTTCAGCATACCATAAAGAAATATAAAATTCCAGATGAAATGGTGCAAGCCTTTCTAAAGAGCATGAAAGCGGATTTACACAAAACTACTTATAATACAAAACAAGAGTATGACGAATATATTTATGGTTCTGCAGATGTAGTTGGTTTAATGTGTTTAAAAGTTTTTGTTGATGGAGATGATAAAAAATACGAAGAACTTAAAGATGCAGCAATGCGTTTGGGTTCTGCGTTTCAAAAAGTGAATTTTTTACGAGATTTGAAAGATGATTTTGAGACTTTAAACCGTTCTTATTTTCCAAATATTGACTTAGGAAAATTAGATGCATCTTCTAAACAAATAATTATTGATGAAATTGAAGCTGATTTTGAATATGCATATAGCAACGGAATTTTAAAATTACCGGTTGAAGCAAAATTCGGAGTTTATACAGCTTACAGATATTACAGAAGGTTACTAAAAAAGTTAAAAATGGTGCCATCAGAACAGATTATGGATTCTAGAATTAGAATTTCTAATCCTATGAAAATTAATCTATTAGCAAGAAGTTACGTAAAATATAAATTAAATATTATTTAATGATTTATGCCCTTATAACATTAGCGGTTTTTTTAATAATGGAATGTGTAACTTGGTGTACACACAAATATGTAATGCATGGTTTTGGTTGGTTTTTACATGAAGATCATCATCAACCAAAATATAGCGGATTCGAGAAAAATGACGCTTTTTTTGTAGTATTTGCGATACCAAGTATTGCACTATTTTATTTTGGAACTTATACAGAACATACCTATTTATTTTTTATTGGTTTAGGTATTTTATTTTATGGTTTAGCGTATTTTTTAGTGCACGATGTTTTAATTCATCAAAGATTTAAATGGTTTAAAAATACCAATAACAACTATTTAAGAGGACTAAGAAAAGCGCATAAAATACATCATAAAAACATGGGGAAAGAAGATAGCCAATGTTTTGGGATGCTCTTTGTACCTTTAAAATATTTTAAAAAGCCTAAAGTTTAATTACTTATAAATTAAAACTGAATAATTAATTTTATTCAGTTTTTTTATGTCCACCAAACAAGAAAAAATTTCTCAATTTCTCCGTTTTCTTTTTTCAACCAACATAAAGGAGAAAATTGTCTTTCTAAAATAGATGTAACTTCATTTTGAAAGTCAGAGAATTGTAACCAATTCACATTTTTATGCGGAATAATTAACCAATCTTTTTTTATTGGTATATAAAATTTACAGGTATTAAACTGATTTAAATCTTTTAAATTACAATAAAAGCCAACGATACAATTGTTATTTAATATACTTAAATTAATGTTCTTTTTATTTATCGGCACAAATAATTGTGCTTTAAAATAAATTTGTTGCGAGATATCTTTTAAAGAAATTTCTAAGTTATCTAGTAGATTTTCACATTCTTTTACGAACAAAATTGGCAGTTGTTTACCTTTAAGTTTTGTTAATTTTTCTATTAGAGCATCTTTTCTATTTGGGCCAATAAAATGCTCAATTTCAGTATGACCAATTTTATCATCAAAAAGATAAAATTTATAAATAATTTCTAAATGTATAGGAGAGTTGTTCTTTAATAACAAACAATCTAGCTCGCCAAGTGTAATTTTATTTCTTTGAATTTGTATGTTTTCGGCTAAAATTTCTATGGATTTGTTCTGAGATAATTCAAAAGAAACAAAACGCTCTATGTATTTTCCTAATCTCAATTTTTCATCAAGTTCAATATCAATTTTTGATGATTTATAAGGTGTTTCAAACTGATTTAAATTAAAAACAGCGTTATTTTTCCACAGATTATGAGTTTGTAAAAATCCGTCGAATCTTTTCTGAATATCTTTTGTTTTTTGATGCATATCAAATTCGAAGTTACAAATCTATTTTGTAAATTTATACTTTAAAAGATCTATAAAATGCAAATCGAAAAATCTACTTTAAAATTTTTAAAAGACTTACAAAAAAACAATAATAGAGATTGGTTTGCAGAACATAAAGAAACTTATGTTTTAGAGCAAAAAAAGGCAAAAGCTTTTTTTGAAGAAGTACATTTAAACCTACAAAAGCATGATGATATTGAGAAATCAAAAATGATGCGTATTTATAGAGATGTTCGTTTTTCTAAAGATAAAACACCGTATAAAGCCCATTTTGCAAATTCTTTTTCTAGATTAGGTAAAGAATTAAGAGGTGGTTATTTTTTAAGAATAAGACCAGGAGAATCTTTTTTAGCTGGCGGGTTTTGGGAGCCAAATAAAGAAGATTTATTTAGAATTCGTAAAGAAATAGAGTTAGATGCATCAGAAATAAAAGATATTTTAAAGGATAAAAATTATCAAAAATATTTTGGAAAAGAATTTGGTAGTTTTTCTGAATTAAAAACGGCTCCAAGAGGTTTTGATAAAGAGCATCCAGATGTAAATCTTTTAAGAAAAAAAGGGTTTATTGCCACAAGAAATTTTACAGATGCAGAAGTATTAGCGCCAAATTTTATAGATGAAGTAGATAAAAGTTTTAAAGCTTTACGACCGTTTTTTAACTTGTTTAGCGATATTTTAACTACTAATTTAAACGGAGAATCGTTATTGTAGATTTTTATCTATTTCTCTTTTTAAAACTATAACAGTTATTATCGTTGATAATAAATCGGCAATCGGAAAAGACCACCAAACCCCAAGAACACCATAATATTTTGGTAAGATATACGCTAACGGAATTAAGAAAATTCCTTGTTTTAATAGTGTAAGAAATAATGCTGGCATTGCTTTACCAGCTGCTTGAAAGTAGGCAGAACCTATTAATTGCATCGCCACAACTGGTGTTACTAAAAATACAATTAGCATTGCATTGGGTGTTTTGTCTAAAAGTGTAGCATCATTAGTAAATATCCAAATTATTTGCTCTTTAAAAGTAGCAACTGCTATAAATATGATGGTTCCAATGATAGATCCAAAATAAATAGATTTTTTAATGGTTTCTTTAACTCTTTCGTTTTTTTCTGCTCCAATATTAAATCCAGCTACAGGTAAAAAACCTTGTGAAACACCTAAAATAGGAGAGAAGGCAAACATCATCACTCTATTAATAATCCCAAAAACAGCAATCGAAATTTCATCACCATAGGTAAAAAGAGAGTAGTTTAAAACAATCATTAAAATACTTACTGCACCTTGTCTTACAATAGAAATACTACCTAATTGAGCAATTTCTTTTACAATATTAAAATTAAGTTTAAAGTTTTTTGGTATAATTTTTAATTCACTTTTAGATGATAAAAAGAAATACAAAATATACAAACCACAACTAGCATAAGAAAGCGATGTTGCTAAACCAGCACCCCACATTCCCCAATTAAAAAATTTTATAAATAAAATATCTAAAACAACATTTAAAACTGCAGGCACCATCATTGCATACATTGCAAATTTTGGTTTTCCTTCAGCACGAATAGTTGGGTTTCCCATCATTGCAAATGCTAAAAAAGGAACACCGTAAATAATAACACTAAAATATTCAGATGCAATTGGTAAAATTTCACCTTTAGCACCGAATAAATCTAAAATAGGAATGCTAAAAACATTTCCTAAAACTACAAATAGTATCGCTAAAATTACTGTTAAACAAATTTGATTTCCGAAGGTTAAAAAAGCCTTTTCGGTATTATTGGCGCCCAATGCTCTCGAAATGATAGAACTTCCTCCAATACCAATTCCCATTCCGATAGAAGAAATTAAAAAAGCAATTGGTAAAACTACAGTTATTGCTGCAATAGCTAAAACACCAATCCATTGTCCTACAAAAATAGTATCAACAATCATGTTTAAAGACATTACTAAAATACCAATAGTTGCAGGAACTGCTTGTTTTAAAAGCAATTTGCTAATTTTTTCTGTACCTAATTCGTTTGCAAGTTTATTCATAGAAGAAGTTGCAAATTACGGTATTTAAATAGAAAATGAAACCACTTTTATTGTTATAGAATTATTAATGTTTTAGTTTTGTAGAAAATTAATAAATGAAAGATATTTTTGAATTAAATATTACAGTAACTTCTAATGATATTGATGATTTAAACCATGTAAATAATGTGGTTTATGTAAAATGGATGGATAAAGTTGCTTTTGAACATTGGGCATATTTAACTAGAAACAATCCTTTACCAGAATATGTTTGGGTTGTAATTAAGCACGAAATTGAATATTTAAAACAAGCTGTAATTGGCGATGTAATTACTGTAAAAACTTGGGTTGGTGAAACCAAAGGTTTTAAATCTGAACGTTTAATGGAGTTTTATAAAAATAATATTTTACTTGTAAAAGCTAAAACTGTTTGGGGAATGTTAGATGCTAAAAGCTATAAACCTTCTAGAATTAGAGAAAATGTTCTAAAAGTATTACAACCTGTTAAATAAAAGTATCTTTGCACAAAATTTAGAGACAAAATGGCATCATTTTCAGAATTAGGTATCAAACCTTCATATATAAAATCGATTAAAGAATTAGGTATTTCTAAACCAACAGAAATTCAAGAAAAAGCAATTCCTGTATTAATAAAATCGAAAACAGATTTTATTGGTTTGGCACAAACTGGTACGGGTAAAACTGCAGCTTTTGGATTGCCTATTTTACACCATGTTGATGCTAAATCTGATCATATTCAAACACTAATTTTGTCACCAACTAGAGAATTGGTTCAGCAACTTAAAAAGCAACTTTTTAAGTTTACGAAATTTAATGAAGATAAAATTTTTGTTGAAGCTGTTTTTGGTGGAGAAAAAATTGACAGACAAATCAATAATCTAAAAAGAACTACTCATATTGTAGTTGCTACACCTGGTAGATTAATCGATTTAATAGAAAGAGGAGATATTGATATTAGTCATGTAAAAACAGTTGTTTTAGATGAGGCTGATGAAATGTTGAGCATGGGTTTTAAGCAAGATTTAAATAGAATTTTAAAATTCTCTTCTCAAAGTAATCGTAATACTTGGTTGTTTTCTGCAACGATGCCAGAAGAAATTAAGCGTATTATTAAAACTTATATGGATGCTAATGCGCCAAGAATCGAAGTCAATAAAAATGCTTTGGTAAATGCAAATATTAGACATCAATTTGTAAAAACTACCTTAAAAACGAAAGCAGATGATATTGTTACGTTTCTAGAAAAAAGAGGAACGCAAAGAGGTATTATATTTTGTAGAACTAAAGCAGGTGCGCAAAATCTTGCAAATTTTTTAATAGAAGAAGGTTTTTCTGCAGGCGCTTTAGAAGGTGATATGCAACAAAAAGAGCGTGATAAAGTTATGCGTGCTTTCAAAAAAGAAAATTTACAATATTTAGTTTCTACAGATGTTTCTGCTCGTGGTATCGATGTTAGTGGTTTAGAATTTGTAATTCATCATCAATTACCAGAACAATTAGAATATTATACACACAGAAGTGGTAGAACCGCAAGAGCAGGAAATACCGGTACTTCTTTGGCTTTTATTCTTTCTAATGAATTAGATAAAGTACATCAAATTCAAAAAGAATTAAACATCAAATTTACAGAAGTTAGCGTTTAAAATGGATGTTGTTTATGTACTAGATATTTTAGGAACTTTTGCTTTTGCGGTAAGTGGTGCCTTAGTAGCTTCTGATAAAAAGTTCGATTTATTTGGTGTAATTATAATTGCTTTTGTAACCGCGGTAGGTGGCGGAATGTTAAGAGATGTTTTAATAAACGCACATCCTATAAATTGGATTGCAGATCTAAATTATTTGTATGTAATTTTTACTGCTGTTGTATTTACTTTTTTATTTAAAAGTAAAATAGCATTTTTAAGTAGAACCATGTTTTTATTTGATACGATTGGTATTAGTGTTTTTACTTTGTTAGGTTTACAAAAAGGACTTTCTTTTAATTTACACCCAATAATAGCTTTAATTATGGGAATGATATCTGCTGTGTTTGGAGGGGTTTTAAGAGATGTTTTAACAAATAAAGTACCTTTAATTTTTGAAAAAGAAATTTACGCTTCTGCTTGTTTAGCTGGCGGAATAATTTATTTATTACTTTTTAAATTCTCAATTTTACCAGAGAAATTTATTTTTATAATTGCGGCTTTGGTGGTTATAACTATAAGGGCAATTTCTGTAAAATATCATTTACAATTACCTAGAATTAAAGACGATCTTTTTGGTAAACTTAAATAAAAAATGCGAAGATTTCTCTTCGCATTTTTTTTACTTCTAGTTTACATCTTTTAATAATTCTCGAATAGATATAATTAATTGCTCATCGATGCCATTATCTATTTTACCTGGCATATTTTTTACTTTTATTGTAGGTTCTGTTTGGTTGTTTTCCATCCATTCTCCAGCTTTATTTTTAGCAGAAACAGGTACAATTCCCCAATAACTGCCATTAGGTAATGTTTCCCATCCTGCAAAACTACAAGTTCCAGGAACTGGCATACCCACAGTTTTACCAATTTTTAAATCTGTATAACCAGAAGCATAACAATGTCCGTCTGAATACATACTTTCATTAAATATAGATAAAGTTGGTTTTGTCCATCTCGAAGTTGGTTCTCCGCCAACAACTTTAGCCTCTGTTTCATAAGTTAAAAATGGTACACCCGTAAAAAACATTGCTAAATCTGCAACTAAATCTCCACCACCGTTAAATCGAGTATCGATTATTACACCTTTTTTATCTAAATATTTACCCATCATGTCTTGATAAATACTTCTATAAGGTCCGTCACTCATACCAGGAATATGAACATAACCTAATTGGCCATTACTTTCTTTTTCTACTTGTTTCTCATTTATTTTTACCCATCTTTTGTATAACAATCTGTTTTCTTGTCCTAATGTGATAGGTTTAACTGTAATTGTTTGTGATTTTTTTGTTGATGGATTTTCTATTTCTAACAGCATAAACTTATTTGCTGCACGATTTAAATATTTGGCAACATCTGTATTTTTATCAATTAAATCGCCATTAATTTTTTTAATAATCATGCCAGCTTTAATATTAAATTTAGCTTTGTCTAAAGGACCGCCTTTAATAACTTCATCAATTAAAATACCGTCCTCTTTAAAATTATGATTCATAAAAATACCTAAAGAAGCTGTAGCATCTGCATTTTTAACATTTCCTCCTCTAAAACCAGCACCAGAATGCGATACATTTAATTCTCCTAATAACTCTGACAACATTTCAGAAAACTCGAATTCATTACCAATATATGGGATGTATTTCTGATATTCTTTTTTTAATTTTTTCCAGTCTTTTCCATGAAAATTCGAATGATAAAAAACTGCATTTGTTCTTAGCCAAACATGATCAAACATTGCTTGCTTTTCTGCAATTTTATCAAACTTTATTTCCGCTTTAATGCTAACTGGTTTTTGTTTATTTGTACTTGGATTTAGTTTTGTAATTCTACCGCTGCTAAGTAAATACAGATTTTTCATTTCTTTATCCCAAGTTAAACTACCGTAACCAACATTTAATTTCATTAGCATTTTTGTTGCTCTGGTTCTTAAATTTGTAGTCCATAAATTAGAACGACCTTCAAAACTTGATAAATAATAAAGTTTATCGCCATCTTTAGAAAGTACAGCATCACCTAAACGAGAAGAATGAATTGTTAATCTCTTTGTTCTATCTTGTAAATTATCCCAATCGAACTGTAAAGGTTTAACATCTTCTTTGTCTTTTTTATCGGCATCTTTTTTCTTAGTATCTTTTTCTTTCTTCTTGCTAGAGTTTTTCTTTTCTTCTTCTTTAATCGCTTTCATTAGTTTATAATCCTCATCACTTAGATTAAATTCATCCCAAGCATCTTGTGTAAAAAACATGCTATAAACATCGCTTTGAGAACTACCACTTGTTGCGTAAGATTTTAATCCGTTTCTATTGCTAAACCAAATCATTTCTTTACCATTATTTACCCATTTAGGATTCGAATCGTAATAACCACTTTCGTTTAAATTTACACGTTTAGAACCGTCTGCTGCCATTAATAAAATTTCACCATTGTTTAAGGTTTTAGACCAATCTACAAGTAGCCATTTACTATCGGGACTCCATGTAAAATTCTTATCGCCATCTCTCATGTGAAATAAATCTTTAGGAGTTAAAAGAGTTACTTCTTTCTTAGATTTTACATCTAAAATTTTTAAAGTTCTTCTTCCTTCAATAAAAGCGATTTTTTTTCCGTCTGGTGAGTATTGTGCTAAATAATTGTCTTTTTTATTATTTATTAAAGCACTTTCTTTAACAAGTGTAGCTGCGTAAAAGAAAGGTTCTTCCTTACGTTGTTTTTCAGTTTTAAAAACGCTCCATTTTCCATTTCTTTCACTAGAATATATTACAGATTTTCCATCAGAACTCCAATTTACAAAACGTTCGTTTTCTGGTGTGTTGGTTAATCTTTTAGTAAAAGTTTTATCTACAGAAGTTACAAACACTTCACCACGAGCAATAAAAGCAATTTCTTTACCATTTGGTGAAACAGCCATTTCGTTAATTCCGCCATTTACAGAAACATATTTATCTGTATTTTCTTTATCTTGAGTAGTAATTGTTATGGCAACTTTTTTAGGTTTTTCACCTTCTTTTAATGTATAAATTTCACCATCATAACCAAATGAAAGCATATCATTAGCAATACTTAAAAAACGTACAGGATGAGTTTTAAAGTTTGTAATTTGTTCTGCAGAAGCTCCGCTTTCTAAATTAGACTTAAATACATTAAAGGTTCCGTTTCTTTCACTTAAAAAATACATGCTTTTTTCATCCGAAGAAAAAACAGGTTGTCTGTCTTCTGCAGTATTTGTAGTAATCATTTTATGCTTTTGAGTTTTGGTGTTATATATCCAAATATCTCTGGTAATAGAAGATGTGTGATGTTTTCTCCATTCGTTTTCGCCTCCTTTTTTATCTTGATAAAGCATCGTTTTACCATCTTTAGAAAATTGTGTGTATTCTGCAGGAATGGTTAACAATTGCTGTACTTTACCAGCTTTTACAGGTACACTGTAAAGTTCTGTTTGAGAACCATGCGGATATTGTCTATGACGAACATCGTCTTGTCTTAAAGCACCAAAAACTACATTTTTATTATCTGATGTAAAGCTATACGGAGTTTCGTTATTAGAGTGAAAAGTTAATCTTTTTGCGGTTCCTCCGTTTGCGTTCATTACAAAAACATCAAAATTACCGTATCTGTTAGAGGCGAAAGCAATTTTAGAACCGTCTTTGTTCCAAGTAGCCATAAAATCATGCGCACTATGAAAAGTAAGTTGTTTTGCGGTTCCGCCAGAACTTGCTACAGTATATAAATCACCTTTATAAGTAAAAGCAATCTTAGATCCGTCTGGTGAGATACTGGAATGTCTTAGCCATTTTGGGTTTGTTTGTGCACTTAGAATACACGTAAATAAAATGAGGAAATAGGTTAGTTGTTTCATGGTTTTAAAATTTTTTCTAAATTAATAATTTGATATAGTTTAGAACTTGTTTATTTTGTTAAATTAGAAGTTGATTTTTTAACATTTAAATTAGATGTAATGAAGCCATTAATATTAAATACGTTATGTGAGTTTATAGAGCTAGAAGGTAAAGATTTGCCAGTTGGCGAATGGTATACAGTAACTCAAGAAATGATTGATGATTTTGCTAATGCCACTTTAGATAAACAATGGATTCATGTAGATGAAGAAAGAGCTTTAAAAGAAAGCCCTTACAAATGCACAATTGCCCATGGTTTTATGTCTGTTTCTATGATTTCTAAATTGTTAGAAAATATTTTTACTATTAAAAGTTTAAAAATGGGTTTAAACTACGGATTGAATAAAGTTCGCTTTCCGAACCCTGTTCTTGTAAACAGTAAGTTAAGAATGATTTCAAAATTAAAGAAAACAGAAAGTTTAGGTGAAAATGGTATAAAAGCTACTTTTTCTTGCACAATAGAAATTAAAGGACAAGAAAAACCAGCTTGTGTGGCAGAATTTATAGCTGCTTTTTTTGAATAGGATTTATACTAATTATTTTAGAATTCCGTCTGCAATACATTTTTTAGAATACCAAATTAAAAATAGGCAAACTAAAATTACCAATATTGGCATAACGTACATGCTTAAATCGATATCTATTAAAATATAAACCTGTTGTATTGTTGCACATATTCCTGATAAAAGAAATAAATAATAAGAAAATTTCTTTTTAGCAAGAAAAAAAATGCAACCTATAACTCCGCCAAACACGGCTAATGCAAATAATGCAGTTAACCACGCTGGATGTTCTATCATCATTTCTGCTTGCTGTTCTGGTGGCATATTTGCAATCATTTCATCTGTAGCTAATGTTTGAAACAAATAAGCGCTTGTACCCATTAAATTCCATAACAAAGCAAGAATACCAATTATCCAAAAAGCTTTACTAGGTTTATTCGAATTTGTAGTCATTTAAAAAAAAGTTTAGTTGATTGATTTTTAAATATACTTAAAAATATTTGTAAAACTACAAAATGTAAAGTATATTTGACATTATATAAAGTTTATTTGTCTAATTGTAAAATAGTTTTGTTATGTCGAAAATGTCAGTTTGTGAACGAGAAAGAAGTTATATTGAAAAAATGAATAAATTTCAATTGTCAAATAAATTTAAAAAGATTGGTTATTATGCAACCTTTTTTATTTTTGGATTGATGATTGCCAAAAAGTTTTTTGACGAACCAATTTGGGTAAAACCGTTGTTATCTGGTTTACTTTTGGTTGGTATGTTGCTAATTTCTATATCAAAAGATAGGGAAGAAGATGAGTTTATAGAAACTTTAAGATCACAATCTTACAGAATAGCTTTTGTTTTAGCAATTTTATACTCTTTGCTGCAGCCAATTATTAATTATGGTGTGGGTAAACTTTTTAATGCTGATGAAAAATTAGTAGGCTTTACTTATTTTGAAGTGTTATTTTATATGTTAGTTGTGCAACTAATGATTTTTTGGCAGTTAAAAAGACTAAATAGATAACATGAAAAACACTTTAAAAGTACAAAGAGCTATTTTAAATTTAACTCAAGACGATTTAGCAAAAGCAATTGGTGTTTCTAGGCAAACTATAAACTCTATAGAAAAAAATAGGTATGTGCCTTCTACAGTTTTGTCTTTAAAGTTGTCTAAAGTGTTTAAGATTCCTGTAAATGATTTTTTTACGTTAGAAGAATCAGATTAATTATCGTTAATATTAAAAACAGCTTCTTTAAATAGTTTTGCTTTCGTTTTAAAGAATTTGTTTTCTAATTTGATAGCTTTTAACTGCGCATCAATAAATTTTTCTTCTCTATAATTCACTAAGAATAAAGAGCTTTCTCCTAAGAAAAACTTTCTTTCTTCTGCCTTTAATAGAACATTATAATCTCTTACTATGGCATCTGTAAAGTTATTTTGATTATCAAAAGAATCTAATTCTAATAACAAACTATTCAATTTATTTTTTATGGTGACTTTAGCAGTTTTGGCTTCTAACTGTTGATCTTGTAATTTTATTTTAGCTAATTTTAAATCTCCTCTTTCTTTTCTGATAAATATTGGAAAACTAAAATTTAAACCAGCTTTGTAATTCGATGAATTAAAAGAATTAATTCGATTTCCATCTGCAGAAATAAAATTATACTGAAGATCTATTTTTGGAAGTAAATTATTCTTTTTTAAACGCTTTTCTACTATTAAACTTTTTACCTTAAAGTCTAACGCTTTAATTTTAGGATGATTTTCGATGTCGAAATCTTCTTGATTAAATAAGGCTATATTAAATGTTTTATCAACAGAATTTTTTGCTTCTAAATCTGGAATTATATTTTCTTTTAACTCGATAGGTGTATTATTATTCAGCCATAAAAAATTAGACAATTCTAAAGATGCTTTGGTATAGTATATTGCAGATTTTTCTAAATTTAATTTTCTTGAGTTTAATGTTATACCTGCTTCTAAAGTATCTATAGCTGGTTTTTCACCTTCTTGAAAAGCTCTTTTAGTTCCTTCAAATCTAATTCTTGCATTTTCTAAGAAAGAAGTAAAAACTAATTTTTCTTTATATGCTTTTAACCAATTAAAGTAACTTAATGAAGCATCAAAAAGAATTTTATTTACCAGTATTTGTTGTTCTTCTTTTGCTTGATTTACATAATATTTTGCTTGTTTTAAAGCAGCCATTCTTTTATTGGTAAGTAAACCCTTAGCTAAAGATACAGAAACACCTGCGCTGTATAAACCATCTAGTGGGACATTGTTTTCTGGATTCAAAAATAAACCATCATTTTTTTCGAAATTAGCTTTAAATTCTACTCCGTACCAAGTTGGTATTTTAAAAGAACTATTTAATTTGTTGTAATATTCTTTTTCTTTAAATAGTTTTTTATCAAAATCTACTTCTATCTTGGGGTCAAATGCACCTCTAGCTTTTAACAATTTAGCTTCACTAGAATTTAAAACTAAATTGGCTTGTCTTACTATTGGATGGTAATTTTTAACGTAACTTAAAAACTCTGATAAAGTTAGTTGATTGCTAATTTCTTCTTGTGCATAATTGGTAGAAAAAAATAACATTGTTAGTATTAGTAAAAACTTCTTCATTGTTTTACTTTTTAGTTTCTTTTTTGCTTTTGTTTGTATTTGGTTGATAGTAATTAGGCGGAAAGCTGTTTAACTGTCTCCATAACTCGAACCAAATTGGTACATCTTCTAATAATGCGATTGTTTTTGCTCCAGAGCCAACCCTAATTGCTTCTGGCCATTTATTTTCTCTTTCGTCTGGTGCCAGTAAAACACGGTATTTACCGTTGTCACTTATAAAATTTTCTATTGCAACTACGGTACCACCATATGTACCATAAGATACATTTGGCCAACCAGAAAAAACAATTGCAGGCCAACCGTCAAACTGAACTCTTACTTCTTCACCTATGTGTAAAAGCGGTAAATCTATTGGTTTTACATAAGTTTCTACAGCTAAATCATACTTTTCTGGCATAATACCAACTAAAGATTCACCTTCTTTAAAAGTGCCTCCAATTCCTCCTTTAATAGCTTTGTTGATGTATCCATTTTGTGGAGAAGTTACGTATAACAGACTATTTCTAACTTTATAGTTGCTATTGCTATTTTCTAATTTAGAGACTTGTGCTTCGGCATCAAAACCATTAGATCTTGCAGTAAACATATCGCTTTGTGCTTTCGAAATTTTATCTGTAAAAGTTGCTTTAATTCTAGATAATTCTAATTTCGCATTAATCACATCATTTTTACTTGCTAATAATTTATTTTGCTGAGCTATTAATTTAGCTTGAGTTTCTTGCAGTTTCAAACGTTTTTGTTCTACATCTACAACGGCTTTTAAACCTTCTTTTTGCAACGTTTCTGTTCTTAAAAACTGCTTTTCTGCAATAGATAAATTAGTTTTTGCAGCTTGTAAGGCAATACTATCACTTTGTACTTTAAGTTTAGATTGCAAAAGTTTGTTTTGCGATTGAGCAGTTTTTAAAACTTGCTCGTCTTTTAATGCATTTATTTGTCTTTGTAAAGCATTAGATTTTTGTTGATATGCATTTACAGAAGAATTTTTTGCATTTATTTGATTGTTTGTTCTTTCGATTAATCGGTTGTCAAAATAATCACTTTTAATTTCAGAGATTCTTAAAATAGTATCTCCTTTTTTTACATAATCTCCTTCTTTTACAAACCATTCTTCAATCCTTCCAGGTATTTGAGATTGTATACTTTGTGGTCTTTGTTCTGGAGTTAATGTGGTAACTAAACCTTGACTAGTAATGTTTTGCGTCCAAGGTAAAAATAAAAGGATAAAACCAATAATAGCAAAAGCTAACAAAAATTTATTTAAAGATTTGTAATAGTTTTTTGTAAAAATATCTTTACCAGATTTAAATTGTTTTAAATCTACCTTATTATTTAATTGATTGTTAGAAATATTTAACATGATTATTAATTTATAGATTTAATTTCTCCTTTTTCTAGAGTTATAATTTGACTGCATTGTGTTTTCCAGCTCTTTTTACTACTTACAACAATTAACGCCCAAGGTCTGCTAGCATCTGTTAAATAGCTAATTATTTTAACAGTTTCCTCTAGATTAAATTGATCTAATGGATCTTCTAAGATCATTACTTTTGGCGCTTTTATTATAGATCTTGCTAAAATTATTTTCTTAGCAATTGTATAAGACATTTGTTTGCCTTCTGGATATAGAACAGTCTCTAATCCGTTAGGTTGTTCTTTTAAAAATTGATTTAAACCAACAATATCTAAAGCTTCAAAAATTGTATCATCTGTAATTTCTTGATTACCAAAAACTAAATTATTTCTAATAGAGCCTTCAAAAGGTGTTTCATCTGAAAGCGATAAACCTAATTGAGATCTGTAATGATTAAGGTGTAAGCTGTTTAAAGATAAATTATTGATATAAATATTACCTTCTGTGGGTTCTATTACACCAGCAATTAATCTTAAAAGGCTAGATTTACCAGCACCACTTTCTCCGTGTACAAGAATTCTAGATTCTGGTTTAATAGTTAAAGAAATATCTTTAATAATTGGTTTTTTTCTATCTTCTACAGCATAAGAAACGTTGTCTAATTCTATAGATAAACCTTTCTTAAAAATTGGTTTTTCACCTTCTTGCGATTCCAATTCTTTATCTACAACTTGCCCTATTTTTTCTATGGATGTAAGCACATCATAAAAAGACTCTAAACCAACAATTAATTTTTCTACAGACTGTATTACCAATAAAATGATAATTTCTGCAGCAACAAATTGTCCTATATTCATTTCTTGGTTAAGAACTAACGCACCACCAATTAATAATAAACTAGCAGTAACAATAACTTTAAAGCCTATCATTTGGCTAAATTGTAAAATTAAAATTCTAAAGTGATTTTCTCTAGCTTCTAAATATTTACTTACCAAATCGTCATTTTTCTTTAATGCCAAATTTGTATTACCAGATAGTTTAAAACTTACAACGGTTCTTGCAACTTCTTGAATCCAATGGGCAACTTTATATTTAATTTTAGATTCTTTTAAACTAGTTTCTAAACCTCTTTGTGCAGTAAATTTAAAAACGATATAAATTAGAAGTAATAAAAGAATACCAAAAATTATAAAGAAAGGATGATAAAAAGAAAGCAATATTAAAGCAAATACTATTTGTAATAGAGCGGTAGGTACATCAATTAATATTTTAGACAATCCTTTTTGTATTGTTAACGTATCAAAGAATCTATTTGCTAATTCTGGCGGATAATTATTACGTAGCTCATTCATTTTAATTTTAGGAAACCTATAGCTTAACTCAAAAGAAGCTCTAGTAAAAATTCTTTGTTGAATTGTTTCTATAATTCTTAATTGCATTAATTGCAAAGCGCCAGAAAATATAACGCCAATTGTAACAACAATAACTAAAATTACCCAAGAAGTAGATATTTGAGCTCCTTGAATTAAATTAATAATTGCCTGTATTCCTAAAGGTAATGATAGTGCTACAACACCACCAAATATGGCATAATAGAAAATTTGAAAAATATCTTTTTTTTCTAGTTTTAAAAGTCCCACAAATCTTCTCCATGGTGTTATTTTATCTGTAGTATTCATTTTATTTTAGTGTGTTTTTAACAAGTTGCGTAAAGAAACGAGTAGGTGTAGCACCTTTTTTACTATTTGTAATAGACGGAAAATGTTCTTTTAAAAAATGTTGATGCAAGCCACCTTCTAAAATTGTGCTCGATAGGCTAAGTGCAAACTCATAATCTGGTTTTAAAGCTAATATCATTTCTTTTATTCTTGTTATTAATCTTTTGTAGACTTCAAAATAACCTTCTTTATTATCTGTATCTACTTCTTTTGTTAAGAAAGATTTAGAACTTTCATTTACAATTATCTTATATAAAATAGCTTCATTTATATGAGAATAATTACTATCTAACGATACCGTTCTAGTAATTACCTCTATTGCTTTTTCTAGTTTTAATTCATTGTCTGATATGCTAAATGTTTCTATAACTAATTGATATTCTAACCAAGCCCAATACCAAGACGATAAATACAATAGTAATTTATGTTTGCTTTCAAAATATCTATAAATAGAACTTTCATTAGATTGTATCTTTGTTCCTAGTTTTTTAAAGGTAAAGTTTTCGAAACCAATTTCGTCTATTAGAAGAATACTATTTTCAATTATTTTTTTACCTAAGTTCGAGGTTTCTGGATCTTTAATAAAAATCTTATCGGGTACCGTAATTTTTAATATTGATAATAAGTTTTTCATACTGAAACTATTTTAGATTGCAAATATAATAGTATTACTATTAAAAAAGAAAGTGTTACTGAAATTTGGTGTTTTTTTAACAATAAATTAATAAACAAAAAAAAGCCTTCCGAATTAACGGAAGGCCCAACATTAACATAAAACATTCAACCAAAAATGTTTTTGTATAATTTTTATTCTTTATGTAAATACACAGCAGAAGCAGATGCTAACGAGGTATTGTAAGAAGGTGTTAAATTACCTCCATTATTTATGTTATTAAATGCTAATATTCTTCCTCCGCCGTTTCCAGCTTCAGCAATAAATACAGTTTTTGTATCGCTATCATAAGCAACATCAACAGGATTACCTAATAAAGTACTTGCACCAGAAACTCTTGTTTGTTGCGAAACTGCTAAAGTAGCATTGTTAGCTGTTGCGTTAAATTTTGATGTAAAATCTTCAATAATATGAAAACCACCATCGTCTTGTCCGTTAGAAGCTTCACCAATATCTGTTAATATCATAACATCAGTTGTAGCATCATAAGTTAAACCATGCGTTCTAACAATCCCTTCAATGGCAATTGTTTTTGTAGCCTCTACTGTTGCTGTACTTGTATTACTTAAAAAGTTAGAAAATACTGCTAATTCATTTGTAGTATCAACAATCGCAAATAAATCATTTCCTTTAAATACAATTCCCCATAATTTAAAGTTTGTTGTAATTGTATTTCTTAAAGTAAAAGAATTTCCATTTTTAGAGTAGATAAATAATCGACCATCTTTAGTAGTATCATCTCCGTCTACATCTGCATTATCTGCAACCACATAAAAGTTACCACTTACTGCCAATTCTCTCGGACTTGTCATATCTAAAGAACCTGTAACACCAACATTAGCTGTTAAAGAAGTACCAGAAACATCGATACCTGTATAACCTTCTAAACCAAATGTGCTTCTAGAAGCTTGCACAACAAGGTCTTCTGAACCGTCATAATAAATTCCGTCTGCTTTTGTAGTTGCAGTTGTTATTGTAGATATTGAGATATTATTCATATCAGATACATTGTACATATTTACATTTCCATCAGAATTATTTGAAGTAAATAAAACTTTGGTTTCTGTTTGTAGGTCTAAGTCTAAATCTGTATCATTATTAGAACAAGAAGTTAAACCAAGCGTAGTAGCACATACTAGTGCCATAATTTTAATAGATTTCATTCTGTTTATTTTTAGTTTTCAGGTATACATACGAAGTAAATTGATGTATGGTTTTTTAAAAATGATTTTTTCTGAAAAAAGTTAATTTTTAGCATATTGTTGGTAATCAGCAATTAAAAAGTATGTATTATTCCTTTAAATTTTGTACCTTTGTCGCTGTAAGACAGAATACAATTCCTTCATTATACTAGTTAGCCTTAATTAGATTTTCTTGTAACGTATTTTATCTTTCTAGAAATATTAATAAAAAAAACCTTTTGTATTTTAATGGCAAAATCGCAGCAAACATTTAGTAAAAGTGAAAAAGAAAAGAAACGTTTAAAAAAACGTCAGGATAAGATTAAAAAAATGGAAGCTAGAAAAGCTGCCAAAGAAGAAAATGGGTCTACAGGAATTCAATTTGCTTATGTAGATCATAATGGTAATTTAACAGATACTCCGCCAGATCCAGAATTAAAAGTAGAGTATGAATTAGAAGATATTCAAATTTCTGTAACTAAAAAAGAAGATTTACCAGAAGAAGATCCTGTAAGAAAAGGTAAAGTTTCTTTCTTTGATACTTCTAAAGGTTTCGGATTTATTATTGATACAGAAAATAACGAAAAGTATTTTACACACGTAAGTGGTTTGATAGATCAAATTGCAGAAAACGATAAAGTTTCTTTCGAATTAGAAAGAGGTATGCGTGGTATGAATGCAGTAAAAGTTAAGAAAGTATAATTTCATTTTTACAACATATAAAAAAAGCCTTTTCAATTGAAAAGGCTTTTTTTATATGTTGTAAAAGTTTATGTTAATTATTGTAAAACTCCATACTTTCTATAATTAAATCTACAGGTACTTTGCAATCAATTTTGTAATCTTCAAAATCATTTAAAAGCACAAAATTAACTTGTCCGTTTACATTTTTCTTATCGTGCTTTAATAATTCTAAAATTGCAGAAAAATCTTCTTTTAATAAATCAATTTTGTCGTAAATAGATAGTACAACATCTTTAACCTCTAAAACTTTTTCAGTAGGAAAACCTAAAAGTTTTTCAGACATATAACTTTCGCAAACCATACCAATTGCAATAGCTTCGCCATGAGTTAAGTTTTCTTTGTCTTCAGATTCTAAATAAAAAGATTCTATAGCGTGCCCTAGTGTATGACCAAAATTTAAAATTTTGCGTAAGTTTTGTTCTTTAGGATCTTGTAAAACAACTTCGTTTTTAATTTCTATAGATCTAAAAATTAAGTCTTTAATATCTAAGCCTTTGTTGTTTTTAATTTCATAAAACAGTTTACTATCATAAGTAATACCATATTTAATAATTTCTGCAGTACCAGATTTTATTTCTCTTTCTGTAACTGTTTCCAAATAATTGGTATCAACAATAACCATTTCTGGGTTTGCAAACAAACCAATTTGATTTTTTAAAACACCTAAATCCACACCAGTTTTACCACCAACAGAAGCATCTACCATAGAAAGTAAAGTTGTAGGGATATTAACAAAATCAATACCTCTTTTGTAACATGAAGCAACAAAACCACCTAAATCTGTAATAACGCCACCGCCTAGAGTAATTACCAAACTTTTTCTATCTCCGCCCAATTCTGTAATCGCGTTCCAAACGCCAGCACAGGTTTCTAAGTTTTTATTTATTTCACCAGATTCTATTTCGATAACTTCAATACGAATATCTGTTTTTAAATTTGGAATAAATTTAGGGTAACAACATTCAAAAGTATTTTCATCCGCTAAAATAAATAGCGTAGAGTAGTTTTTGTTAGAAATTAAGTTTGATAGTTCTTCGTATCCTTTTTCTTGAAAATGAACAGGATAACTTACGGCTTTTATAGATTTCATCATTTTAATATTGAATGTGCAAATTAAATAGAAATTATTGAATTATTTACAGTCTTAGACTATCTTTGTTCTAAATTAAAATCTAACGAATGAAATTTTTTGATAATACTGAAATTGCATTTTCATTAAAAACAGACTCAGAATTAGAAAGAGCATACTTTCTTTTTAAGATGATACAGAACCAACCAATGGTTAGAATAGGTACAGCTGTAACAAATTTCGCTTTAAAAGCACATTTACCTGTAGAGGGTTTAATTCGTTCTACAGTATTCGATCATTTTTGTGGTGGTGTAACAGAAGAAGACTGTTTACCAAACATAGAGAAATTGTATACAAAAGGAGTATCTTCTGTGTTAGATTATTCGGTAGAAGGTAAAGAAGGAGAAGAGGTTTTCGACTTAACTTTAAAGACTATTTTAAAGATTATTAATTTTGGTGAAGAAAAGAAATCGATTCCGTTTGCGGTTTTTAAACCTTCTGGTTTTGGTAGATTTGCTCTTTTTCAAAAAATTACAGAAAAACAAACCTTAACAGTAGAAGAAAAATCTGAATGGATTCGTGTAAAAGAGCGTTTTCATACTGTGTGTAAAGCAGCAGTAAAACAAGATGTACCTTTATTGATAGATGCCGAAGAAAGCTGGATGCAAGATGCAGCAGATGATTTAGTTGAAGAATTGATGGAAAACTACAATAAAGAAAAAGCAATTGTATTTAATACATTACAAATGTATAGACACGATCGTTTAGAGTATTTAAAAGGTTTATACGAAAGAGCTTATCAAAAAGATTTTCATATTGGTATGAAAGTAGTTCGTGGTGCTTACATGGAAAAGGAAAGAAGTAGAGCAGAAGAAAAAGGATATGAATCTCCTATTTGTGCAGATAAACAAGCAACAGATAAAAATTATGATGCTGCTATTTTATATATGATGGAACATAAAAAAATGGCTTTATTTGCAGGTACGCATAATGAAGAAAGTTCTTATTTACTTTTAAAATTAGCAGAACAATATAAAATAGAAAAAGATGATAAGCGCTTGTGGTTTGGTCAATTATATGGTATGAGCGATCATATTAGTTTTAACCTAGCAGATTTAGGTTATAATGTTGCTAAATATGTTCCTTTTGGTCCTGTTAGAGATGTAATGCCTTACTTAATTAGAAGAGCAGAAGAAAATACATCTGTAGCAGGACAAACAAGTAGAGAATTAAATTTGATTAAAGCAGAGCGAAAACGCAGAAAAATATAATGCAAACGATAGATGAAATAAAAATGTTGTTGCATCGAAACAAACTTAGATTGCACCAAGAACTGTTGCAAAGTAAAGAGGCAATGCATTTAATAAGAAAATCTACACATTCGACGTTAACAGAAGAAGAGAAGTTAAAAATAAAAGTGCAGTTATTAGATATTTGCAAAGCAATACCTGCTTTTACTGTTTTTATGCTTCCGGGTGGTGCATTATTATTACCCTTACTAATAAAATTAATACCAGACATTTTACCATCAGCATTTAGAGATGATGTAAAATAATTTTAAAAAAATATAATTTTAAAAAAATAAAAGATATATTTGTCTTGTAAACTTTAGGAGTAGCTATTAAATTAGTTTGAGAAACATCCTTAGAACCTGATTTGGTTAATACCAACGTAGGAAAAAGTTACCTAGATTTAGTTATATAACTACCTCTCTTTGGTTTACAGTAATATTTATACTTATGATTACTATAAATGTAAACCAAGAAAATCAACAATTTTCTGAAGAAATATCAATAGAAGAATTAATTTGTTTTTTGAAAATAAAAACAAACGGAATTGCTATTGCCGTTAATTCTAATGTTATAAAAAAAGAAAATTGGTCTTCTAATTTACTTCATAATAATGATAAAGTTTTAATCATAAAATCTACTCAAGGCGGATAAAACTTACAACTATAAAAAATGAAGAAAAAAGACACAGCACCAAGTAAAGGAATCACTAGAAATCCTTTTCCTAATTCAAAAAAAGTATATGTAAAAGGTAAACTGTATCCAAAAATTAAAGTAGCAATGCGCGAAATAGAATTAAGTGATACGGTAGATTCTATGACCAAGAAAAGAACAGCAAACGAGCCCGTTACTGTGTATGATACTTCGGGTCCGTATACAGATCCTACCAAAGAAATTAATATTCATAATGGTTTAGAAAGAATTAGAGAAGAGTGGGTCTTAGAAAGAAATGATGTTGAGCAGTTAGATTCTTTTTCTTCTAAATATTGTAACGAACGTTTAAATGATAAAAGTTTAGATCATTTACGTTTTAATCATTTACAAAAACCACTAAGAGCAAAAAAAGGGCAGAATGTTACACAATTACATTATGCTAAAAAAGGAATAATAACTCCAGAAATGGAATACATTGCAATTCGAGAAAACCAAAAAATAGATGAGATTACACGTTTGTCTAAACAACATCCAGGTCAAGATTTCGGTGCAAGTATTCCTGCAAAAATATCGCCAGAATTTGTTAGAGAAGAAGTGGCAAGAGGTAGAGCAGTAATTCCATCAAACATTAATCATCCAGAAGCAGAACCTATGATTTTAGGTCGTAATTTCTTGGTTAAAATTAATGCTAATATTGGTAATTCTGCTACTACTTCTTCTATAGAAGAAGAGGTAGAAAAGGCGGTTTGGGCTTGTCGTTGGGGTGCAGACAATATTATGGATTTATCTACCGGAAAAAATATTCATGAAACTAGAGAATGGATTATTAGAAACTCACCGGTTCCTGTTGGTACAGTGCCTATTTATCAAGCTTTAGAAAAAGTAAACGGAGTAGCAGAAGATTTAACTTGGGAGATTTTTAGAGATACATTAATAGAACAAGCAGAGCAAGGTGTAGATTATTTTACAATTCATGCCGGTGTGCGTTTACGTTATGTGCCAATGACAGCAAAAAGAATTACCGGTATTGTATCTCGTGGAGGTTCTATTATGGCAAAATGGTGTTTAGCACATCATAAAGAAAGTTTTTTATATACACATTTTGAAGAAATTTGTGAAATTATGAAAGCGTATGATGTTGCTTTTTCTTTAGGAGATGGTTTAAGACCAGGTTCTATTGCAGATGCAAATGATGAGGCACAGTTTGCAGAATTAGAAACTTTAGGAGAATTAACTAAAATAGCAAGAAAGCACGAAGTACAATGTTTTATTGAAGGTCCTGGTCACGTGCCAATGCATATGATTAAAGCAAATATGGACAAACAATTAGAAGCTTGTGATGAAGCTCCTTTTTATACTTTAGGACCTTTAACCACAGATATTGCACCAGGATATGACCATATTACATCTGGTATTGGAGCAGCAATGATTGGTTGGTTTGGTTGTGCAATGTTGTGTTATGTAACTCCAAAAGAGCATTTAGGTTTACCAAATAAAGAAGATGTTAGAACCGGTGTGGTTACTTATAAATTAGCAGCACACGCTGCGGATTTAGCAAAAGGACATCCAGGTGCACAACACAGAGACGACGCTTTAAGTAAAGCACGTTTTGAGTTTAGATGGGAAGATCAGTTTAATTTAGGTTTAGATCCAGAATTAGCAAGAGAATATCATGATGAGACTTTACCAGCAGAAGGAGCTAAAATTGCACATTTTTGTTCTATGTGTGGTCCTAAATTTTGTTCAATGAAAATTTCTCAAGAAGTTCGAGATTTTGCAGCAGAAAATAAGGTTGAAGGTGATGAGGTTTTTGCAAAAGGAATGGAAGAAAAATCTAAAGAATTTAAAGATAAAGGTTCAGAAGTATATTTATAATATACTTTTGCCATAAAAGCGCTTCTACGTCTTGGGGGAGACGTAGTTGAGCTTTTTTTTAATATAGATTGATTACTATTGAAATATTAAAAGGTGTTTTTTAGATAATTTTTACTACTTATGATAATACTTATTGCGCCAGAAAATGATATTTCTAATGAAATAGAAATTTTAGATACTTTGTTTAAAGAAGGGCTAGAGTATTATCATTTAAGAAAACCCAATAAATCGAAAGAAGAATATTTACAATACTTAAGCCAAATAGATACAGCTTTTCATTCTAAGATAGTTTTACATTATTATCATGAATTGATTCACGAATTTAATTTGAAAGGAATTCATTTTCAAGAGCAAAAGCGAAGAGATGTTTTAGAAATCGGAGCAGATTATTTATCTAATTTTAATTTGAAGGGTAAAACGATAAGCAGTTCTTTTCATGAACCAAAAGAATTAGAAAGTTGTAAAATAAAATTTGATTATAATTTATTAAGTCCGGTTTTTTCTTCAATTTCAAAACAGGGTTATCAAGGTAGAGGTTTTGATGTAAATCATATTGATAAACCAATCATTGGAATGGGAGGCGTAAATAAAGAAACAATACCAAAAGTTTTAGATTTAGGATATAATGGTATCGGAGTTTTAGGTGGAGTTTGGAATGCGAAAAATCCTATTGAAAGTTTTAAAGGTATTAGAGATCAGTATAAAGTAGCTAAAGGTTAATTTTTATGTTAGATGATAACAACTTTATTTTAACTATTGCAGGCCTAGATCCATCTAGTGGTGCTGGTTTAACGGCAGATATAAAAACTTTTGAAGCACATGGTTTATACGGTTTATCTGTTTGTACAGCTGTAACTGTTCAGAATGATATTAATTTTAAACATTGTCTTTGGATTGCAGAAGAGGTTATTATTAGTCAAATAGAAACTTTATTCGAAAGGTTTTCTATTGATGTAGTTAAAATAGGTGTTATCGAATCTTGGGAACGTTTATTTAACATTATAAATAAATTAAAAGCGTTAAATGCATCAATAAAAATAATTTTAGATCCTGTTTTAAAAACTAGTAGTGGTTTTAATTTTCATACAAATCAAAATCTAAAAATTTTAGAAAAAATACTCACATCTTGTTTTTTTATTACACCAAATTACGATGAGATTAAGGCTTTGTTTCCTAAAAAAGATATTGAAGAAACGATAGATTTTATGGCGAATAAAACAAACCTGTATTTAAAAGGCGGACACAGAAAAGAGCAGAAAGGTTTAGATGAGGTTTATTACAATAGTTTGGTTCAGTTAAATATACCACCAATTGCTGAAAAAGTTTACGAGAAACATGGCAGCGGTTGTGTTTTATCATCTGCATTAGCTGCAAATATAGCTTTGGGTTTTGGTATAGATGATGCTTGTAGAAAAACAAAGTTATATACAGAACAATTTTTAAATTCTAATACAAGTTTATTAGGAAATCACAAAAATAGAAATGATAAGTAAATTACATTATATATCTCAAGGTAAATCACCAGAAGAGCATTTGCAAAATATTCAAAACGCATGCAGCTCTGGGGCAGAGACAGTTCAATTACGTTTAAAAAATGTAGAGGAAGATATAGTTTTAGAAACAGCAAAAAAGGTTAAAGAAATTACAGATAATTTTCAGACAAGATTAATTATAAACGACTATTACAAAGTTGCAATTGCTATAAAAGCTGATGGCGTTCATTTGGGTAAAACAGATGCTTGTCCTAATTTGGTTCGTAAAGAACTAGCGTCTTGGCAAATTATTGGTGGTACTGCAAACACTTTAAAAGATTGTAAAGCTTTATTAGACAAAAAAGTAGATTATATTGGTTTAGGTCCGTTTAGATTTACAAATACAAAAGAAAATTTAAGTCCGGTTTTAGGAGTAGCAGGTTACAAAGTTATTTTAGAAGAATTAAAAACTACAGTGCCAATAATTGCAGTTGGTGGCATCACTTTAAGCGATGCAGAGTCAATTATTGAAACAGGTGTTTACGGATTGGCTGTTTCATCAGAAATAACTAATAATTACAATGTAATTTCAAACTTTCATAAAATATTGCTTAAAGATAGAGCTCAAGAGCAAATATTTAAGTTTGATAAAAATTAAGTAGCATGGAAAAATTAATAATTGCCGATAAAACATTTAATTCTCGCTTATTTACCGGAACAGGTAAATTTAGTTCGTCTAATTTAATGCAAGATGCACTATTAGAGAGTAAAAGCGAATTGGTTACGGTGGCATTAAAAAGGGTTGATGTGACGAATGAGGAGGATGATATTTTAACGCATCTAAGTCATGAAAGAATTAATTTATTACCAAATACTTCTGGCGTAAGAAATGCTAAAGAAGCAGTTTTTGCTGCAGAATTATCTAGAGAAGCTTTACAGACAAATTGGGTAAAATTAGAAATTCATCCAGATCCTAGGTATTTGTTGCCAGATCCTATAGAAACTCTAAAAGCTGCAGAAGAATTGGTTAAAAAAGGTTTTGTAGTGATGCCATATATTCATGCAGATCCTGTTTTATGTAAACGATTAGAAGAGGTAGGTGTACAATGTGTAATGCCTCTTGGTGCTCCGATTGGTAGTAATAAAGGTTTAAAAACAGTAGATTTTTTAGAAATTATTATCGAGCAATCGAATGTGCCAGTTATTGTTGATGCAGGTATTGGTGCTCCTTCTCATGCAGCATTTGCAATGGAAATAGGTGCAGATGCAGTTCTTGTAAATACAGCAATTGCAGTTTCTAAAAATCCTGTGGCAATGGCAAACGCCTTTAGAATGGCAGTTGAAGCTGGTAGAATGGCTTTTGAAGCAAAGTTGGCTCCTGTAAATAAAAAAGCAGTTGCAAGTAGTCCGTTAACATCATTTTTAAATTAAAAGATGCGCAACTTTAAAACACTTTTTGATACTTATAACTGGAGTGAAACTTTAAATAGTATTTACAATAAAAACAATAAAGATGTTGAGTTGGCGCTTTTAAAAGATAATCTAGATTTAGAAGATCTTAAGGCATTGTTGTCTCCTGCAGCAAAACCACATTTAGAGCAAATGGCTCAAAAAAGTCATGCACTTACTAAAAAGAGATTTGGGAATACAATACAAATGTATGCACCCATGTATCTAAGTAACGAGTGTCAGAATATCTGTACGTATTGTGGTTTTAGTATGACTAATAAAATACCACGAAGAACGCTAACAGATGCAGAAATTTTAAAAGAAGTTGCCTTCCTAAAAAAGAAAGGATATGATCATATTTTGTTAGTTACTGGCGAAGCAAATAGAACCGTTGGTGTAGATTATGTAAAAAATGCGATTCAATTAATACGCAGTAAATTTTCTAACATAACTATAGAAATTCAGCCTTTAAATACAGAAGATTACATTCTTTTAAAAGAAAATGGATTATATGCCGTACTTGTTTATCAAGAAACCTATCATAGAGAAGAATATAAAAAACATCACCCAAAAGGGAAGAAATCTAATTTTGATTATCGTCTAGATACACCAGATCGATTAGGTAAAGCCGGTGTGCATAAAATTGGTTTAGGCGCTTTATTTGGTTTAGAAGATTGGAGGGCAGATAGTTTTTTTACAGCTTTACACCTAAAATATTTACAAAAGACGTATTGGAAAACTAAATATTCGATTTCTTTTCCTCGATTAAGACCGCATTCTGGTGGTTTAGAACCAAAAGTAGAAATGACGGATAAAGATTTAGTACAAACAATTTGTGCTTTTCGTTTGTTCGATGAAGATGTAGAATTGTCTATGTCTACCCGAGAAAGTGAAATATTTAGAAATCATATCGTTAAATTAGGAATTACTTCTATTAGTGCCGAGTCTAAAACAAATCCTGGTGGATATTCTGTTGAACCACAATCTTTAGAACAATTCGAAATTTCTGATGAAAGAAGTACAGAAGATGTTGTAAAAATGTTAAAAAATAATGGTTTAGAGGTTGTTTGGAAAGATTGGGAACATTTTGAAAAGGTATAATTTATATGAATTTATCTACCGAAGAATATCAACAATACAATCGTCATCTTATTTTAGATAAAATAGGAGAACAAGGACAATTAAAATTTAAAAAAGCAAAAGTTTTAGTAATTGGAGCTGGCGGATTAGGTTGCCCAGTTTTACAATATTTAAGCGCTGCAGGTGTTGGTAATATTGGTATTATTGATGATGATGTTGTAGATCAAAGTAATTTACAACGTCAAATTTTATATACCATTGATGATATTGGCTTGTCGAAAGCTAAAGTTGCCGCAAAAAGATTATCAGCATTAAATCCGTTTATTAAGTTTGATGTTTATCAAGAGAAATTAACAAGAGAAAATGCTATTCGATTATTTAAAAAATATGATATTGTTGTTGACGGATCCGATAATTTTTCAACAAGATATTTAGCAAATGACGCATCAGTTATAGCGAATAAACCATTAGTTTACGGAGCAATTTTTAAATTTGAAGGCCAAGTAAGTGTTTTTAATTACAATAATAGTGCAACTTACAGGTGTTTGTATCCAACGCCACCAAAGCCAGATGAATCACCAAATTGTTCAGAAATTGGTGTATTAGGTGTTTTGCCGGGTATTATAGGTAGTTTTCAAGCAAATGAAACGATAAAAATTATTTGTGGAATAGGAAATGTGTTGTCAAATAAATTGTTATTATATAATACATTAACAATGCAGCAAGTAACTTTAAATTATCAGAAAAACACTAAAATTGATATTCAGAAATTAGAAGAGAATTACGATGTTTTCTGCGGAATAGAGTTAGACATTGAAGAAATTACTCTTACTTCTTTAAAAAGCAATATTTCTGATTACAATTTGTTAGATGTTCGAGAAGATGACGAGAGAATAAATTACCATATTGGAGGTCAACATATCCCGTTAAGTGATTTGAAATCAAGACTAAAAGATGTAAATGTTGATAAAAGTTTAGTTGTTTATTGTAAATCAGGTGTAAGAAGTACAAAGGCTATCAGAATTTTAAAACAGTATTTTCCTTCTTTAAAATTAATTAATTTAAAAGGAGGTTGTTTCGTAAAATAATACACCATAATCTTCTCTTAGATATATTTATAGTTATTAGATAGTTAAACTTTTTTGGTTTGAAACCAATCTTTAAACTAAAAACACTACTTTTGCACGAAATTTAAGAACGCAAGAATGCAACCAATTAGAAACATCGCTATTATAGCCCACGTAGATCACGGTAAAACAACGTTAGTTGATAAAATTATAGATCAAGCAAAAATCTTAGACGAACGTAAAGAACGTACAGATTTATTGCTAGACAACAACGATTTAGAACGTGAAAGAGGAATTACGATTCTTTCTAAAAACGTATCTGTAAATTATAAGAACACAAAAATTAACGTAATTGATACTCCTGGTCACGCCGATTTTGGTGGAGAGGTAGAGCGTGTATTAAAAATGGCTGATGGTGTTTTATTATTAGTGGATGCATTTGAAGGGCCAATGCCACAAACTCGTTTTGTATTAGGTAAAGCCTTAGAATTAGGATTAACACCAATTGTAGTTGTAAATAAAGTAGATAAAGAAAACTGTACTCCAGATTTAGTTCATGAGAAAGTTTTTGATTTGATGTTTGCTTTAGAAGCAACAGAAGAGCAATTAGACTTTACTACAATTTACGGTTCTGCAAAGAACAATTGGATGTCTACAGACTGGAAAAATGAAACTGACAATATCGTACCTTTATTAGATGCTGTATTAGAATCTATTCCAGAAACTAAATACAACGAAGGTACTGCACAAATGCAAATTACTTCTTTAGACTTTTCTGCTTTTACAGGTAGAATTGCAATTGGACGTGTATTTAGAGGTGATTTAGAAGCTGGTAAAGATTACATGTTATGTAAAGCTGATGGTTCTACTAAAAAAGTTAGAATTAAAGAATTACATGTTTTTGAAGGAATGGGTAAAGTACAAGTAGATAAAGTACCTTGTGGTGATATTTGTGCTATTACTGGTGTAGAAGATTTTGAAATTGGTGATACAATTGCAGATTTAGAAAATCCAGAGGCATTACCAAGAACAGAAATTGATAAACCAACAATGAGTATGTTGTTTACTATTAACAACTCTCCGTTTTTTGGTAAAGAAGGTAAATTTGTAACATCTCGTCATTTACGTGACAGATTGTTTAAAGAAATGGAAAAAAACCTTGCATTAAGAGTAGATACTACAGATTCTGAAGATAAATTTAACGTTTTCGGACGTGGAGTTTTACACTTATCTGTATTAATTGAAACTATGCGTAGAGAAGGATATGAGTTGCAAGTAGGTAGACCACAAGTTATTTTAAAAGAAATTGACGGAGTGAAATGTGAGCCTTACGAGACTTTATCTATCGATGTTCCAGAAGATGTTGCTTCTAAAGCAATTAATTTAGTATCTCTTAGAAAAGGAGATTTATTAATCATGGAGCCAAAAGGAGATTTACAACATTTAGAATTTACAATTCCTTCAAGAGGATTAATTGGTTTACGTAATAAAATTTTAACTGCAACAGCAGGTCAAGCTATTATTAACCACCGTTTTTCTGAATATGGACCTTATAAAGGTGATTTCTCTGAGGATATTAAAGGTGCAATTGTATCATCTGCAGCAGGTAAAGCAACAGCTTATGCTATTGATAGATTACAAGATAGAGGTCGTTTCTTTATTGATCCTAATCAAGATATTTATATTGGGCAGGTTGTAGGAGAAAACTCGAAAGCCGATGATATGGGTGTAAACTTAATTAAAGGTAAAAAATTAACCAACGTTCGTTCTTCTGGTACAGATGATAGTGTTAAAATTGCACCGAAAATTGATTTTTCTTTGGAAGAATGTATGGAGTATATTAAAGCTGATGAGTATTTAGAAGTTACTCCAGAAAGCTTACGTATGCGTAAAATTAATTTTAGACCATAAAAATATATTAAAATACCTTTTTGATTATAATAATCTAAGATTATTAATATCTTAAAAACGCCACTTTTTAGTGGCGTTTTTTATATTTGTACTATGAGTGAATTTATCCATTTTTTTGAAGTTTTAAAGGAAAGTATAACAAACGATGAGTTTGTTAAATTAACAGTTAGTAAACCCATTAGAAAAAGTGAAGGTTTATTAAATGTATATGCACGTTTGTTTAAAATTGATGACAAAGATGTTTTCGAATTAAAGTATCGTTATACAGATGATAATCAATTTAAGCAATTTACTTTAGAAGAATTAAAATCAGAATTAGAAAGTTTACTTATAAATAAATTTAGAACAGCTTGCTTATTTACTTTAAATGAAGATTTAATTGTACTTGTATCTAAAAAGAAACTTGTTTCTTACAGGGATAATGCGCCAAGTTTTAAAAATAAATTACCAGAAATACCTTTACAATCTTAAAAATATTATTAGTTTTTAGAAAATTTACTACTAGTTTTTAAAGCGATTAAACCTAGAATAGGGCCAATAGCTAATATTAAGTATATAAATGTTGTGTTGGTTGTATGATATATATAACTAATTATTTGAATGCTTAAAATTGTAATGGCATAACCTATACAGTTTACAATTGTAAGAGCTGTACCTTTATCTTTTTTTGGAGCACTTTTAGCGATTAGCGTAGAAAATAGTGGCGAATCTGCAATAACAACCATTCCCCAAAATAATAGAAAACTAATAAAAATTATTGCATTATCAACCATAAAAATAAAAGGAGATATCAAACAACAAAAACAAGATAAAAGTAAAGACCAATAAGCTGTTTTTTTTGTACCAATAGCCGCCGCAACATTGCTACCAACAATACATCCAATACTTCCTATAGAAATAATAAAAAAAGATAATAATGGAATTTTAAAGTTAACTTCATGTAAGTTAGAGTATGTAATTAAAAGTATCGGTACAAATGCCCAAAAGGTATAAAGTTCCCACATATGACCAAAATATCCAAAAGCAGCTTGTCTAAATTGGTTGTTTTTAAAAACTTTATAGCAAATAGAAATGTCTAAAGCGGTTCCTTTTTTTCGATAAGGCCCATTAGGAACTAAAATAAATAATAGTAATCCACCAAAAATGGCTAATATCGAAATGAATAAAACAATATTTTGCCAAGAATAGTCTTGTAAACTATCTTTAAGTAGATGTGGTAAAGCAGTTCCTAACACTAAGGCACCAACTAAATAACCTAAAGATTTTCCCAACCCTTTTTCAAAATAATCCGTAGCAATTTTCATCCCAACAGGATAAATTCCTGCTAAGAAAAATCCTGTTAAGAATCTTAATAAAAGTAAGCTAAATAATGTGTTTTCATTAAAAATTAAACAACCATTAAAAACTGCGCCTAAAGCGGCACAAAAGAAAAATACTTTAGAAGGCGAGAATCTATCTGCTATAGAAAGTAGTGCAAATAACAATGTTCCTAAAATAAAACCAAATTGAACTGCAGAAGTTAAATTTTCTAAGGCATTAGTTTTTAAACTGAAGTTATCTATTAAATCTGTTAATACGGCATTGCTTGCAAACCATAAAGACGTACAACAGAATTGAGAAATAACAATTATAAGAAGAACAAATTTGTGATGTTTCATTTAGAAAGCAAATTTATTGAAAAGAATGTAATATTCAATTTAAAATTAACATTGAAATCAGTTTGTTTTTTTATCTTTGATTTGATGAAAAAAGTCAAAATTATAGAATGTCCTAGAGATGCAATGCAAGGTATAAAATCTCATTTTATTGCAACCGAGCAAAAAGCATTATATATAAATTCTCTTTTAAAAGTTGGTTTTGATACTATTGATTTTGGTAGTTTTGTATCTCCAAAAGCTATTCCGCAAATGCGAGATACGGCAGCTGTTTTATCAAGATTAGACTTATCGAAAACAGATAGTAAATTATTAGCGATTATCGCAAATATTAGAGGTGCAAATGATGCTTCTGTTTTTGAAGAAATAGATTATTTAGGATATCCATTTTCTATTTCAGAAAACTTTCAAATGCGTAATACGCATAAAACAATAGCCGAATCTTTAGAAACCTTAGATGCGATTTTAAACATTGCAGATAAGTCTAATAAAGAAGTTGTGGCTTATTTATCAATGGGATTTGGTAATCCGTACGGAGATCCTTGGAATGTTGAAATAGTAGGTGAGTGGACAGAAAAATTGTCTAAAATGGGCGTTAAAATTTTATCGCTTTCAGATACTATTGGTAGTTCTACACCAGATGTTATAGAATATCTATTTTCAAATTTAATTCCAGAATACTCAAATATAGAATTTGGGGCGCATTTACATACAACACCAGATAAATGGCACGAAAAAGTAAACGCAGCATTTAAAGCTGGTTGTAATAGGTTTGATGGCGCTATTAAAGGTTACGGAGGTTGCCCAATGGCAAAAGACGACTTAACAGGTAACATGCCAACCGAAAAATTATTATCGTATTTTACTGCAGAAAAAGCTTTTACAAATATAAAGCCGATGAGTTTTGAAAGCGCTTACAATAAGGCTTTAGAAACTTTTCTATAAATTTAAAACTTCTTAAAGTTTCTCAATTACTGTTAATTATCTTAAAGTTACGTTAATTTTTTATTTGAGTTACTATTTAATCTTAATAAGTCAATCTTTCAATAATGTTTTGTTTAACTTTGATGTAAAATATTTAAACAAAACAATATTATGAAAAAAATTAAACTTTTATTACTTCTTGTAGTTACAACTTTTATTTTCCAAAGTTGTGAAGATAATGACAATGATGAATTTATGTTGCCATTACCAAATGGAAATGCGGTACGATATGATTTATCATCTAAGGATGTTGACGGAATAAGTGGTTCAATTACATTTAAAGAAAATACAGATGCCACAATTACTGCATCTATAACTATTTCTGGTACACCTGTTGGAGGAATTCATCCCGCACACATACATGTGAATACAGCAGCAGAAGGTGGTGCTATTGCTGTAAGTTTAAATCCGGTAAATGGTGATATTGGAAAAAGTACAACTACATTTTCAACTTTAGATGATGGTTCATCGATAACTTATAATCAACTTTTAAATTTTGATGGTTACGTTAATGTTCATTTAAGTGCAGATCAATTAGGTACAATTGTATCTCAGGGAGACATTGGTCAGAATGATTTAACGGGAGATACTAAAACATATGATTTAGGAGAGAAAGATGTAGACGGAATATCTGGTAATATCACTTTTTCTGAGAGAATTAACGGAGAAGCTTTAGCGGAAATTAGTATTATGAATACTCCAGAAGGAGGAATGCACCCAGCGCACATTCATCAAAATACAGCAGCTGAAGGTGGAGATATCTTATTTACTTTTAATCCAGTAAACGGAGATACAGGATCGAGTCTTACCAACGTAGATACTTACACATATTCACAACTATTAAATGTTGATGGTTATGTGAACGTGCACTTAAGCGCAGATCAATTAGGTACTATTGTGTCTCAAGGTGATATTGGTCAAAATGATTTAACAGGTACTTCAAAAACATATGATTTAGGTGAGAAAGATGTGGAAGGAATATCTGGAGATATAACTTTTTCAGAGAGAGTTAATGGAGAATCTTTAGCCTTATTAAAAATAAATGGAACACCAAATGGAGGAATGCATCCTGCTCACATTCATCAAAATACAGCTTTAGAAGGAGGTAGTATTTTATTTTCATTTAACCCAGTGATTGGAGATACAGGAATGAGTTTAACAAATGTTGATACTTATACATACTCAGAAATTATAAACATTGATGGTTATGTAAATGTTCACTTAAGTGCAGATCAATTAAGCACAATAGTGTCACAAGGAGACATTGGTGAAAATGATTTAACAGGAAATACAACAATGTACGACTTAGGCGAGAAAGATGTAGCGGGAATTTCTGGTACTGCAACTTTTTCTGAAAGAGTTAACGGAGAAGCTTTAGCTACTTTAGATATTATGAATACACCCGCGGGTGGAATGCATCCAGCACATATTCATGCCAATACAGCCGTAGAAGGTGGTGCAATATTATTTTCTTTTAATCCGGTAAATGGAGATACAGGAATGAGTATGACCAATGTATCTACTTTTGATGATGGATCTTCTTTTGTTTATGCTGATATTGCAAATTTAGATGCTTACATCAATGTTCATTTAAGTGCAACTCAACTTTCTACAATTGTAGCTCAAGGAGACATTGGTAAAAACGATTTAACATCAGAAAGTAAAGTGTATACCTTGGCAGAAAAAGATGTAGCAGGAATTTCTGGTACTGCAACTTTTTATAAAAGAATTGACGGTTCTGCATTGGCAGTATTAAATATTATGAATACACCAGCAGGTGGAATGCATCCAGCACATATTCATGAAAATGATGCAGCTACTGGTGGACCAATTGCTTTTAGCTTTTCTCCTGTAAACGGAGATACAGGAATGAGTATGTCTCAAGTAGAAACTTTAGATGACGGTACTGCAATTACTTATGATGAAATTTTAACTTTTGATGGTTATATTAATGTACATTTAAGTGCATCTCAGTTGGGAACTATTGTTGCTCAAGGTAATATAGGTTCTAATGAATAATTAGATGTCTAACACAATAATTCTAAAACCCATCATTTTTTGATGGGTTTTCTTATTTTATGTTGTTACTTTTGAAACAAAAATTATCGTCATGAAATTTTATATAAAACTGCTTCTTTTATTGTTATTAGTTTCTTTTACTGATTGTAAAAAAGACGACTCTAAAATAGATTTTACATTTTTACAATTGAATGATGTTTATGAAATTGCGCCAATTCAGGGTGGTGAATATGGCGGAATGGCAAGAGTAGAAGCTATTCATCAAGAACTATTACAAGAAAATAAAAATACCATGCTTTTTATGGCAGGTGACTTTTTGAATCCGTCTTTATTAGGAACAATAAAAGTAGACGGAAAAAGAGTAAAAGGAAAGCAAATGGTAGAAGTAATGAATGCCATGAATTTCGACTTGGTTGCTTTCGGTAATCATGAATTCGATCTTTCTAAAAATGAATTGCAGCAAAGATTAAATGAAAGTACTTTTCCTTGGATTTCTGCAAACGTAAAACTGAAAACTAAAGAAGCTGCAGTTTTATATTACAAAGAAAAGAATGGTGAAAAAGAAAATGTTAACGAAACTTTTATAAAAGAGTTTACAGACAAAGATGGCACAAAAATTAAAATTGGTTTTATAAGTGTTTGTATTCCTTCTAATCCTAAAGAATATGTAGAGTATGGTAACATGTTTATAAAGGCAAGAGCTTCTTATGCAGCTTTAAAAGACAAAGTTGATATAGTTTTTGGTTTAACACATGTAAAACTGGCAAACGATAAAAAAATTGCAAAATTAATTCCAGATTTACCTTTAATAATGGGAGGTCACGAACATACTAATAGCAACAACTTTATAGGAAATGTTCAAATATCTAAAGCAGATGCAAATGCTAAAACTGTTTACATCCATAGAATTTCTTTTGATAAAAAAACAAAGAAAACTACAATTCAATCAGAATTAAAAGAAATAAATAGTTCTATTAAAGAAAATAAAAAGGTTAAAGAAATTGTTGCAAACTGGCAATCTATTTTAGATGAAAAAATTAAGCTAGTTATAAAAAAACCTAATGAAATTATTTACAATACTAAAATTCCTTTAGATGGTAGAGATACACCAATAAGAAGTAGACAAACTAATTTAGGAGAATTGATTACTAGTGCAATGTCTTTTGCATATAATTACAAAATTGATGCAGCAATTGTAAACGGTGGTTCTATTCGAATTGATGATGTGTTAGTTGGAGATATTTCTCCGATAGATATTTTTAGAGTTTTACCTTATGGCGGACCAGTTTTAAAAGTTAAAATTAAAGGAAGCTTACTAAAAAGAGTTTTAGATTATGGTGAACTTGCAGCGGGAACAGGAGCTTATTTGCACAGACATAATATTAAATTAAATGAAACTAGTTGGTCTATAAACAAAAAACCAATCGACTTAAATAAAATCTATACAGTTGCCTTTTCTGATTACTTATTAAAAGGTTTCGACATTCCTTTTTTATCAGAAAAGAATATAGAAGTTCTTGAAATTTATCATCCTAAAGAGAATGAAATGGCTATAGATGTTAGAAAAGCGTTGGTTGCTTATTTAAAACAATAAATTTTATTTTAATTTATTCTAAATAAGCTTTGTTGATTTAGATTTGGGTAGTATATTTGCAAAAAAATAAAATACTATTTTAAACTAATCTAAATAAAATGAAAAAATTTTTTTTGACTATAGCCATTGCTGCTTCAATAATTTCTTGTGATAATAATGATAGCGATAACGGAATTGAAACAGTTGATCCAGCGACTTATAAGTTTGAAAGAAACGGAGAAAGTACTGTAAGTTATAGCGGGCAAACTACTAGAATTAGAATGGCAGATGAGTTTGCATCGGCTCTTTTGTCTACTTCAGAAACTATTGCAAGTCTTAAAGGTAAATTTGCGCATGCAGAAGGTGATAATGACTTTACAGAGACAGAATTAAATACATCTTCAAAAAATATTAGAAGTAAAACTGCTGCATCAACAGATTTTTATGCGAGTAATACTACAGATGCATTAGCAATTAAAGCTGAATTTGATAGTTGGATAGAAGCACAAGTAAATGAAGTTTTTCCTAATTGGAATGTAGATGCTTCTGCTGGTGTAGCTGGTCAAATTCAAGAAGCAGGTGGTGGTTCTATGCGATATGTAAATGCGAAAGGATTAGAATATAACCAGTTAATTACAAAAAGTTTAATTGGTGGTTTAATGACAGATCAAATACTAAACAATTATTTAAGTGTTGCTGTTTTAGATGAAGCTACAAATGTTGAAGATAATGATGCTAATGTTTTATTAAGTGGTAAAAATTATACAAACATGGAACATAAATGGGATGAGGCTTTTGGTTATTTATACGGTAACGAACCTGATGCTACTTCACCTGAATTGAACCAAGATAGTTTTTTAAACAAATATTTAGGTAGAGTAGAAGATGATACAGATTTTACGGGTATTGCTCAATCTATTTACAATGCATTTAAACTAGGTAGAGCTGCTATTGTATCTGGAGATTATGATACAAGAAATGAACAAGCAGAAATCTTAAGAGAAAAAATATCTGAAGTTATTGCCATAAGAGCAGTCTATTATTTACAACAAGGTAAAACTAATTTAGAAACTGATAAAGCCAGTGCTTTTCATGACTTATCAGAAGGTTTAGGATTTGTTTATAGTTTACAATTTACAAGAAAACCAAATAGTAGTGTATCTTACTTTACAAAAGAAGAAGTAGATAACTTTATGTCAACTTTATTGGCAGGTAATGGTTTTTGGGATGTTTCAACAACAACTTTAGATGAAATTTCTGCAACAATTGCTGCAAAATTTAACTTTACAGTTGCGCAAGCAGGTTCTTAACAATACATCACATATTGTAGCATAAAAAGTAAACATATTACCTACTTTTTCGTATTTTTGTATCTTTATTTAGAATAAATAGAAATAAAATGATTAAAAAATTTTCTTTACTTATTATAGTAATACTTACAATGAGTTCTTGCTCTTCATCAGAAGGTGGTGAACAAGTAATTACAGATGGTTTTGATAGAGGAGCGATGTTGGTAAATATTGCTGATAATATAATTATTCCTGCTTATGAAGATTTTAACACTAAAATGAATTCTCTTAAGTCTGCAGGTGATAGTTTTGTGGCAAACCCTAATCAAACAAATTTAGATAGTTTTAGATCTGCTTGGTTAACAGCTTATAAAACATGGCAGTATGTAGAAATGTTTAATATTGGCAAAGCAGAAGAATTGCAGTATTCTTTTTACATGAATATTTACCCTTTAACAGTTAGCGATGTAGAAGAAAATATAGCGAATGGTAGTTACGATCTAAATAGCGTAAATAATCATGATGCTCAAGGTTTTCCGGCGTTAGATTATTTATTATATGGTGTAGATGATACTGATGCTAAAATATTAGAAAAATATACTACAGCTACTAACAACGATAATTACAAGAAGTATATTACAGATGTCTTAAATCAAATGTCAACTCTAACAAACACAGTTGTTTCAGATTTTAAAACGCAGAGAGATACATTTGTTGTAAGTACGCAAAATACTGCAACCAGCGTAGTTAATAAGTTAATAAATGATTATATTTTTTATTACGAAAAAGGTTTAAGAGCTAATAAATTAGGAATTCCTGCAGGTGTTTTTTCTAACACAACTCTACCAAACAAAGTAGAAGGTTTTTATAAAAATGATGTTTCTAAAGAACTTTCTTTGGAGGCTTTAACGGCTGTTAAAAATTTATTTGAAGGTACATCTTACAATGGTAATTCAAATGGCTTAAGTTTTAAAAATTACTTAATTCAACTAGAAAGAGAAGATATTGCAAGCGCTATAACAACTCAATTGGCGGCAGCTACATCAGAAATTAATAAATTAGATAATAGTTTTACTGTTCAAGTAAATTCTGATAATACCGCAATGACAAAATCTTACGATGAGTTACAAAAAGTAGTCGTTTATTTTAAAGTTGATATGCTACAGGCTTTCAATATAAATGTAGATTATGTTGATGCAGATGGTGATTAATAAAATAAAAATAAATTAAAAATACATTCCTAATTTTCAGTTGAAATTCAATTGAAAATTAGGTTTTTTTATGTCAAAAAATAAAATTACATATAACTTTACCCAACAAACAAGTGCAGCTCCTTTAGCTGTATTTCGTTTGTTTTTTGGTGTAATGATGTTTGCGAGTATTATTAGATTCTGGGCAAACGGTTGGATTGAAAAACTTTATTTACAACCTAAATTTCATTTTTCTTACTTCGGATTAGACTTTATAAAACCGATAGGTAATTACACATATATATTATTTATTATTTGTGCAATTTCTGCATTAATGGTTGCTGTAGGTTACAAGTATAGATTTGCTATTGTAACCTTTTTCTTATCATTTTTGTACATAGAATTAATGGACAAAACCACTTATTTAAATCATTATTATTTTATAACAATACTTAGTTTTCTATTAATTTTCTTACCAGCAAACGCCTATTTTTCTATAGACAGTTTTCAAAAGAAAAAACAATATTTAAAGGTTTCTGCTTGGACAATAGATAGCATAAAAATTCTATTATCAATAGTTTATTTTTATGCAGGTTTGGCAAAAATAAATTCAGATTGGTTGTTTAGAGCAATGCCATTAAAAATATGGTTGCCTTCTAAATACGATTTACCATTTATAGGAGGTAATTTGATGCAACAAAATTGGTTTCATTTTGCAATGAGTTGGTCTGGATTAATTTACGATTTGACAATTCCTTTTTTACTGTTATACAAAAGAACAAGATATATTGCATTTCTATTTGTAATCATTTTTCATGTTTTTACAAGAGTTCTTTTTCCTATTGGTATGTTTCCTTTTATAATGATTGTGTCTGCATTAATATTTTTTGATGCACCTTTTCATCAAAAAATCATCAATTTTATAAATAATTATTTGCCAAAAAACAATATTCAATCCTTTGATAAATATAGCTTTAGTAAAACAAAATTAGCATTTATAAAGCCAGTTTTAATTGTATTTTTTGTTTTGCAAATTCTAATTCCGTGGAGATATTTATTGTACCCAGGAGAGTTATTTTGGACCGAAGAAGGCTACAGATACTCGTGGCGAGTTATGTTAATGGAAAAAGCTGGTAATACTACATTTAGAATAAAAGATTTAAATACAGGAAATTACTTTCGTGTAGAAAACTCAGATTTTTTAACTTCATTTCAAGAAAAACAAATGAGTTATCAACCAGATTTTATTTTAGAATATGCTCATTTTCTTGGAAATCATTTTACAAAGCAAGGTTATAAAAATATTGGAGTTTTTGCAGATAGTTATGTTGCATTAAATGGCAGATTAAGCACTAAGTTTGTAGATGAATCCGTAAATTTGTACCGCAAAGATTTAGCAACATTTAAACCTATCGATTGGATACTTCCTTTTCAATCAAATATAAAAATTAAAGGTATTTAAGTAATGAACAATAAAATACTTATTATAAGTTTACTGTTTTTTCAAACAATCATATTTGGTCAGAATAAAGTAAATGGTTCTGTAAATACAGTAACAAATAAACCTCTTAAAAACGTGCAAGTATATAACGAAATGGGCGGTTTATTAGCAGAAACAAATGCTTTAGGTGAGTTTAAATTTACTACAGAAAAAACAAAATTGCCATTAATTTTTTATGCAGAAGGATATAAAATTAAAAATGTTTTTGTAGAATTAAATAAATTTCAAAATTTAAAAATCGTTTTAAATACTTTTTCAGAAGATTTATCAGAAATTCAAATTAAAGCAAGAAAAGAAAGAGTTTTCGAATTAAAACGATTAAAAGATGTAGAAGGAACTTCTATTTTTGCCGGAAAAAAGACAGAAGTTATTCTTGTAAACCAATCTACTGCAAATGTGGCAACAAATAATGCTCGTCAAATTTTTAATCAAATTGCTGGTTTAAATATTTATCAAAACGACGATGCAGGTTTGCAATTAAATATTGGCGGTAGAGGATTAGATCCTAACAGAACTGCAAATTTTAATACTAGACAAAACGGCTATGATATTAGTGCAGATGTTTTAGGCTACCCAGAAAGCTATTATACACCTGCTGCAGAAAGTTTAGCAGAAATACAAGTTATTAGAGGTGCAGCTTCTTTACAATACGGAACCCAATTTGGTGGTTTGGTTAATTTTGTGACTAAAAAGCCAACTAAAAACCAAGAAATTATTTTTAGAAATACTATAGGTAGTAATGGTTTGTATACAAATTTTACAAGTTTAAGTGATACGCAAGGTAAATGGAGTTATTACACATTTATAAATTACAAAAAAGGAGACGGATTTAGACCAAATTCTAATTTCGAATCTAAAAATGCGTTTTTACATTTAGGATATCAATTTAATTTAAAAAGTAAACTTTCTTTAGAAATAACAGTTTTAGATTATTTGGCGCAACAAGCAGGTGGTTTAACAGATGCTATGTTTAACGAAGATCCTTATCAAAGTAATAGAGCCCGTAATTGGTTTCAGGTACAATGGTTACTTTATAATTTAAAATGGGAACATTTATTTTCTGATAACACTAATTTTTCTTTTAATTTCTTCGGATTAGATGCTTCTCGAGATGCCATTGGATTTAGAACAAATCGAGTAAACCAAGTAGATCCTGGTTCTGAAAGAGATTTAATTAAAGGAACTTTTAAAAACTTTGGTTTTGAAACTAGATTATTAAGTAAATACTCTTTGTTTGATAAAAAGGCAACTTTTTTAATTGGCTCTAAATTTTACAAAGCCAATAATACGAATATGCAAGGTCCTGGTTCTAATAATTCGGATGCAGATTTTGAATACTATAATAACGATTATCCAAATTATCCGCGTCAATCTGATAGTAAATTTCCGAATTTAAACGTTTCATTATTCGGAGAAAATATTGTGTATTTAAATGATAAATGGTCTGTTACACCGGGTGTTAGATTCGAATACATCAATACAAAAAGAGACGAAATCATTAAAGACATTGTAACTGATGCCGCTGGTAATGTAATTAACGACAATCTTAGAGAAGAAAAAGAAACAAATGAAAGGACTTTTCTTTTGTTAGGTGTTGGTACAAGTTATAAAAAATCAAAAGCATTAGAATTTTATGGAAATATTTCTCAAAATTATAGATCTGTAACTTTTTCTGATATCAGTACAGCAAATCCTGCTTTTGAAATATCACCAGATATTACAGATGAAAAAGGTTTTACTATTGATGCAGGTTTTAGAGGTAATTTTAAAAACTATTTTTCTTATGATGCCAATATTTTCGGTCTTTTTTACAATGATAGAATAAATATTTATACAAGAGATGATGGTAAAGCAGAACGAGATAATATTGGGGATGCTAGAATTTTAGGCATCGAAAGTTTGGTAGATTTTAATTTAAAAAAGTTGTTTCAAATGAATTCTAACTTTGTTTTTAATTACTTTATAAATTCATCATTTATTACATCAGAATATACAAAATCAGAAAAAAATGGTGTAGTTGGTAATGAAGTCGAATTTATACCAAATGTTAATATTAAAACAGGATTTAAGTTTGGATATAATAACTTTATAGCAAGTTTGCAATATTCATATTTATCTAGACAATTTTCTGATGCAACAAATGCGTCTGGCGGAAGTATAAGTGGTGTAACCGGAGAAATACCAGCATATAGTATTTTAGATTTTTCTACTTCTTATAAATACAAGTTTGCAAAATTAGAAGCTGGGGTAAATAATTTATTAGATAATGCCTACTTTACAAGAAGAGCAACAGGTTATCCTGGGCCTGGTATTATAACATCTGCGCCAAGAAATTATTACGTAGGTTTAGAATTAAAATTCTAAGCTTTAATATAGGTTTAAAGTCAATAAATAATTGTAAATTTGCTCGCAATTATATCTTAATTGCAACATGACAGCACATAACAACAAAATTTTAGGAGAAGGTTTAACGTATGATGACGTTTTATTAGTTCCGGCTTTTTCAGAAGTCCTTCCAAGAGAAGTAAGTATTCAAACAAAATTCACTAAAAATATTACCATAAATGTACCAATAGCTTCTGCAGCTATGGATACTGTAACAGAATCTGCCTTAGCAATTGCTATTGCCAGAGAAGGTGGTATTGGTGTTTTACATAAAAACATGACTATCGAGCAGCAAGCGCAAGAAGTTAGAAGAGTAAAAAGAGCAGAATCTGGTATGATTTTAGATCCTGTAACTTTACCTTTAACAGCTACTGTTTTAGATGCAAAAGCTCATATGAAAGAGCATAGCATTGGTGGTATTCCTATTGTAGATGATAACGGAATTTTAAAAGGTATTGTTACCAACAGAGATTTACGTTTCGAGCACAATGCAACAAGACCAATTATTGAAGTAATGACAAGCGAAAACTTGGTTACTGCAGATGTTGGTACTTCTTTAAATGATGCAGAAAAAATATTACAAAATTATAAAATTGAAAAACTTTTAATTGTTGATGAAAATTACAAATTAAAAGGATTAATTACTTTTAGAGATATTACTAAAGTTACGCAAAAACCAATTGCAAATAAAGACTCTTATGGTAGATTAAGAGTTGCTGCAGCTTTAGGTGTTACAGGTGATGCTGTAGATAGAGCAGAAGCATTAGTTAATGCTGGCGTAGATGCAGTTATTATTGATACTGCACATGGACATACAAAAGGTGTTGTAACTGTTTTAAAACAGGTTAAAGATAAGTTTCCAGAATTGGATGTAGTTGTAGGTAATATTGCAACTGGTGCAGCTGCTAAATATTTAGTAGAAGCAGGTGCAGATGCTGTAAAAGTTGGTATTGGTCCAGGTTCTATTTGTACAACAAGAGTTGTTGCTGGTGTTGGTTTTCCTCAGTTTTCTGCAGTTTTAGAAGTTGCAGCAGCTATTAAAGGAAGTGGTGTACCAGTGATTGCAGATGGAGGAATTCGTTATACAGGAGACATTCCTAAGGCGATTGCTGCCGGAGCAGATTGTGTAATGTTAGGATCTTTATTAGCAGGTACAAAAGAATCTCCAGGAGAAACTATTATTTACGAAGGTAGAAAGTTTAAATCTTATAGAGGTATGGGATCTGTAGAAGCGATGAAACAAGGTTCTAAAGATAGATATTTTCAGGATGTAGAAGCAGATATTAAAAAACTTGTACCAGAAGGAATTGTAGGTAGAGTTCCTTACAAAGGAGATTTAGATGAAAGTATTCATCAATTTGTTGGTGGTTTAAGAGCTGGTATGGGTTATTGTGGTGCAAAAGATATCGAAACTCTTAAAGAAACTGGTCAGTTTGTAAGAATTACAGCAAGCGGAATTAACGAAAGTCATCCTCATGATGTTGCAATTACAAAAGAATCTCCTAACTATAGTAGAAGATAATTTTTAAAAAATATATATTAAAAGCTCAAGATTTTACATCTTGAGCTTTTTTCTTTTAGATTACTCTGTATATGCTCCAGAAGAATAAGTTAATTCGTAACTATGTGTGTAAATTTCAAACACAATTCCGAAAGGATCCTCTACATAACACATTTTAAAAGGTTTGTCTTTTGGATAGTATTCTCTAATTGGCATTCGTTGTTTTCCTCCGTAAGAAATAATTTTTTCTATCAATTCATCGATATTAGGATCTTGAACACAAAAATGAAATAATCCTGTATTAAATGGATTAAATTCTGGTGCTTCTTTAATTCCGTTAGGAAAAGAAAATAGTTCAACTCCAATTCCGTCTGAGGTTGCTAAATGTGCAATCTCAAAAGAGGTCCAATCGTTACCAAAAACATCTATACACATTTGCCCAATAGCTGTTTCTGTTTCTTTTTTTATTTCTGATGGCTGCATTATAACGTACCAACCCATAACTTCAGAATAAAATTCTACAGCTTTATTTATATCTGGTACAGTAATACCAATATGAGAAAATGACTTCGGATAATTTTTTGTTTCTTTCATGTTGTTAATTTAAGTTGCAAAATTCGTTTATATTTGTCATATAGACAATAACTTACCCAAAAGTAGTATAGTTACTAAAAAGAGTAAAATATTGATTTTTAGGTTTTTAATTTTAAATTATGATTGAAAATAAATTGAAATGTCCACTAAATTATACAATGAGTTTAATAGGTACTAAATGGAAACCGTTGGTGTTATTCCATTTATTAGATGGAGGATTAAGGTCTGGTGTTTTGCAAAAGCATATAGAAGGAATTTCTAATAAAATGTTTACGCAAACAGTAAGAGAATTAGAAAAAGACGAATTGATTACTCGAAAAATATATCCTGTTGTTCCTCCAAAAGTTGAATATGCTTTAACCGAAAAAGGAAAAACTTTAGAAGATATTTTAAGAAGCTTAGACCGTTGGGGAATAGAAAATTATAAATAAAAAAAGCCTAAGAATCAGTTCTTAGGCTTTGTTTTTTTCGATTAGCTTTTTTTAAATACTATCTACAAATTTTTGAAAAACTTGTTTATGTAATTCTAAATTTAGGTTTGCAGATAAGGCAACACGTGCAATATAATCTTTGTCACCTTCTTTTGTGGTTCCTTGTGTAGAAGTTGCTGGAATCGTCCAATAACAACCTTTTAATTGTCCGTAACTAACACAATATTTGCTTTCATCCGGAATTTCTGTAATCATTAAATTTATCAACTTTAAATTCAATGCTCTCTTGTAAGCTTCTCTTTCTTCATCAGAATTACCTTTTGTTGGTAAATCTAAAGAAAATACAGACGGTGTAAAATCTTCTTTAGCCAATGCTTCTGAAACAAAATTAATTTTAGCTTCTGGTAAAACTTCTTGAATAAAGTTTACAAATTCTCTAGTGTTTGTATATGCATCAGCAATTCTTTGATTCATTGATGGCAATTGCTTAGCCAAAATTTCATATTGATGAGCGGTAGCTTCATTATCACATAATTCTAAATGAGTATGAATTTTATCAATAAGGTTTTCAGTTTTATCATTACCAACACAATAACCTGCTGTACATTTTCCTCCGCTAGGAAATTTAGACCCACTTGCGTAAGAAATTGTTCTTACAGTAGATAAGATTTTTCCTTCACCTAAAAACAATACATTTGGGCAAAAAGTTTGATCTAATATAAATACAGGATCAACGGCAATAGAACCATTTTCTGTTTTTCTTTCTTTGCTTAAAACTTCTTTTAAAGCTAATAATTCTGGTACTTCAACTCTAGGATTTGTAGGTATTTCTGCAATAATATAAGGTACAGCATCTTGTTTAGCAATCTTATTTAAAACAGTATCAATACTTTTAACCATATCATTATCGCCATCTACCGGTAAATCTACAACTTCTACAAAATCTAAACATGCAGCTACACGTCTTGCTTGGTCATTTGTTCCTCCATAACAATTTGGTGGTACTATAAATTTAATAGCTTTTCCTTTATGATTTTCTAGAGCATTGTCTACTAATCCCATCATTATGGCATATTGAATAGACAAACCGCTAGAACCAACAACAGGTTTTAAATTTGTACCTGTTATACTTTTAATTTCTTCTAAAACGGATGCTTTATCATTAGGATTTACTTTACTTTTTTCAGAAATATTTACATTATAAGTTAAAATTTGTAAAGCATTTAAGGTGTTTGCAGGCGTCATTGCAACGGTTTCTCTTCTTCTTACATGCTGAATTTCGGAAATGTATTCTTCATTTTCTGTTCCGTTAACAACTAAAATACTTCCTAACTCTTGGTAAAGATTCAAATAAAAATCTATGTTTTTATGCATTGTTAATTCCCCAATTTCAGAATTTGAAGCAACCAAAATAGTGCTACCATCAAAAGGAGAAATAGAATTTAAATCTTCAATTTTTTGAGTTTCGAATGTGTAACCGTAAACTGTTTTTATCATTTCTGATGAAAAAGATTGAGGCAAACTATCTGTATATAATATTCTTGTATTTTTATGATCGATTAAATTCTTTCTTAAAACGGCAAGAATGGGTGTAGTTTTTGATGAAAAACTGATAACATTCGAGGCGTCTAAGTTATTTAACTTTGCAATAGACCATTCTAAAACACAAGATAAAGGATGACCTAATCTAATATAATCGTATGCCGTTGGCAAAAGATCTAAAGCAGATTGTTCTGAATTATTAGCTTCGTATAGTTTTTCGAAATGCTCTAAAAACTGAGTTTTAGCTAATTCTTCATTATAAATATCTAATCGATGCGTTGTTAAATTTAGCCAATTACTAGGCATATTATTTACTACGCTTTTAATATAATTTATGGTTTTATTGTCTTGCATAATCTTCACTTAAAAATAGGATTGCAATTTACGTTAAATTGCGTTATTTCTTAAAAATATTAAGACGATTTACATCAATTAAACTTACCAATTATTTGCAGTTTTAACCATTTTATTAAAAAGAAGTTAATAAGTTGTTAAAGAATATCATTAAAATTAACGAATCCTTATATTTGTTAGATAACCAACTTTTAATTTATGAAAAAAATTATATTATTTTTCCTGTTTATTTCAATAACAGTTTCTGCTCAAAAAGTAGATTTATCTTATTATTTACCTAAAGACGTTTCTTATAATTCAGCAATACCTACGCCAGCATCAGTAATTGGTCATGAAGTAGGAGAGTGGCACATTACTCATGATAAATTATCAGAATACATGAAAGCTTTAGCGGCTTCTTCAGATAGAATTTCAATAGAGAAAAGAGGTAAAACTTACGAAGACAGACAATTGTATTTATTAACAATTACGTCTCCTAAAAATCATCAAAATTTAGAAGAAATTAGAAAAAATCATATCGAAGCTACAAATAATAGTAACGTAGATGTTAGCAATAATAAAATTGTGGTGTATCAAGGTTTTTCTATACATGGTAACGAAGCAAGTGGTTCTAATGCTGCATTAGCAGTTGCGTATTATTTGGCTGCGGCGCAAGGAAGTGAAATAGACGATTTACTAGAAAATACTGTAATTTTATTCGACCCTTCTTTAAATCCTGACGGATTGCAACGTTTTGCATATTGGGCAAATACAAACAGAAGTAAAAATATAAATCCAGATCCAAACGACAGAGAATATTCAGAAATTTGGCCAAGAGGAAGAACAAATCATTACCAGTTTGATATGAATAGAGATTGGTTGCCTGTGCAATTGCCAGAAAGTAAAGCAAGAATAGCTACTTTTCATAAATGGTTGCCAAATGTTTTAACAGATCATCATGAAATGGGAAGTAATTCTAGTTTCTTTTTTCAACCAGGAGTTCCTTCTAGAACAAACCCGTTAACACCAAAATTAAATCAAGAATTAACGAAAGAAATAGGTTCTTATCATGCAAAAGCTTTAGATAAAATAGGTTCTTTATATTATTCTGAAGAAAGTTACGATGATTTTTACTATGGTAAAGGTTCTACTTTTCCAGACATTAATGGTAGTATTGGTATTTTATTTGAACAAGGTAGTTCTAGAGGTCATGCCCAAGAAACAATAAACGGAGTGTTAACGTTTCCGTTTACTATTAGAAACCAATTTACTGCAGCACTATCTACTTTAGAAGCAAGTAGAAAAATGAGAGTTAAAATTTTAAAATATCAGCAAGATTTTTACAAAGAATCTAGAAATTCTGGTAGTAATAAAGCGATTGTTTTTGGTGATGAAAAAGATGCAGCAAAAAGTTTTCATTTAGCAGAAGTTTTAAAGAATCAGAAAATAAAAATTCACGAAGTAAAATCTGATTTTACGCAAAACGGAAAGAAGTTTAGAAAAGGTTACAGTTACGTTGTACCAATGAATCAAAAAAATCAAAGATTGGTAAAAGCAATGTTTGATGTTAGAACTTCTTTTGCAGATAGTTTGTTTTATGATGTTTCTGCTTGGACATTTAACCATGCATTTGGTGTAGATTATGCAGAAAACATTTCTTTATCAAAAGCAGGAAAAGAAATAACAAATTTAAAGATGAAGCAAGGTGTTGTTTCTTCTAAAAGTGAATATGGATATTTAATGCCATGGAACGAATATTATGCACCAAAAGCGTTAAATGAAATTTTACAAAAAGGAATTCGTGCAAAAGTTTCTATGAAAAACTTTACAAACGGAAATACTTCTTATGATTACGGAACGGTATTTATTCCGGTTCAAAATCAAAGTTTAAACGCATCAGAATTATATGTGTTCTTACAAAATGTTGCTAAGAATAGTAATATTTCTATGGATGGTGTTGTAACAGGTTTAAACGAAGGAATAGATTTAGGAAGCAACAATTTTAGAAACATTAAAAAGCAAAAAGTTGCTATGTTGGTTGGCGACGGAATAACAGGAAATGATTCTGGAGAAATTTGGCATTTATTAGATCAAAGATTCGATATTGCTTTAACGCGATTAGATATGAGAGGATTTAATAGAGTAGATATTTCTAAATACACTTCTATTATTATACCAAGTAGTTATAATTTAGGTAAAAGTGCAGAAGAAAAATTAAAAGTTTGGGTTAGAAACGGTGGTGTTTTAATTGGTTACAAAAACACGGCAAGATGGTTGGCTAGAAGTAAATTTATCAACTTAGAATTTGTAAATGCAGAAGTTGCACCTGCGGAAAATGTAACGTTTGAAAACCGTAGTTTAAAATCTGGTGCACAAGTAATTGGTGGTGCAATTTTTGAAGCGGATATAGATAGATCACATCCGGTTAACTTTGGTTATAAAAATGATAAAGTAGCTTTATTCAGAAATTCGACCATGTTTATTAAAGCCGATAAAAATAGCTATAACAACCCAATTCAATATACAAGCAATCCGTTATTAAGTGGTTATATTTCGAAAGAGAATGCCAAAGTAATTGGTAAAACAATACCTTTTAAAACCCAAAGAATGGGTAGAGGAAAAGTAATTGTATTTACAGATAATACCAACTTTAGAGCATTTTGGTACGGTACAAATAAGTTATTGATGAATGCTATTTTCTTTGGAGATAAAATGTAAATTACATTTATAATAAAATAAAAAAGTGATAGAAAGTTTAATTATTAAACTTTCTATCACTTTTTTTATGTAACAATTTTAATTGGTAATCGTCTTAATTATAGAACCAACAAAATTGTATTATGAGTTTTTTTAGAGTATTATTTGCTATTATTTTTCCGCCATTATCTGTAATTGATAAAGGTTGTGGATCTTTCTTTATCATTTTTTTATTAACGCTTTGCGGCTGGATTCCTGGAGTTATAGGAGCATTAGTAATTTTAAATAACCCAAACAAATAAATGCTTAATTAAGAAATTTGCTCACCGTTTTTAATTTCTTTAGAAGGTTTTAGAAGTACAACATTTCCCTGTACATTATATACACCAATAACTAAAACTTCGCTCATAAAATTAGCAATCTGTCTTGGTTTAAAATTTACAATTGCAGAAATTTGTTTGTTTAAAAGTTCTTCCTTGGTATACAAATCAGTTATTTGAGCGCTAGATTTTTTTATACCCAAAGCACCAAAATCTATTTTAAGTTGATATGCGGGTTTTTTCGCTTTCGGAAAATCGTTAACTTCTATAATGGTACCTATTCTTATATCAACTTTTAAAAAGTCTTCAAAAGTTATTTCTTTGTTCTGCATTTTTTTATTTTTTACCTATTTTTTGAATTACCCATAACGGTCCAATTAATAAAAATTGTAAATCTTTGGCAAAAGAAGGTTTTTTACCTTCAACTTTATGTCCCCAAAACTGTCCAATCCAAGCTAATACAAATATGGTTATTGATGCATATAATAGATTAAAATTATTTCCTAACCAATAATTTCCAATAACCGATAATAAAATTACAAATAGCATTTCTACAAAATACCAAAATCCTAATTGTAAATAAAAAAGAGAAATAACCAAACCAATTACGACTGCCCAATTTTCGATTAAAGGATTATAAAGGCCAATTGTATTTTCTAAAAAAGTTGTTGGTATACTCATTAATAAACCAATAACACTAAAAAATATTAAAGGCACACAAATATAATGTACCATTTGATTTGTTTCATTTTGATGACTTACAGCGTATTCATCAAACCATTGTTGTGCATTTTTCATTGTTTTTCTATAAAATTAGAACTCGTAATATAGTTATTTTTATAGAAATGAGATATTACATTTTTTATTGCCAACCTTCTCTTAGCATTAATTGTTCTATATGCGCATAATGATGCAAACAATGCCACGCATAAATACCTATATTTTCTTGCAGCGTAATTACGTCTTTACTAGCTGGATGCGTAAATTTTCTTAATAATTCTTTTTTAGATAAACCTTTTAATAAATAAACCCATTTTGCATGTAAAGCTTTTAGGGCGTCCAAAGACAAAGAAATTGGAGCAGATTTAGTATCGTGTAATTCCGCCCAACGTTCTTCAAAATAAGCTTTAATTTCAGGATTTTCTTCTGTTAAAGCCCATTTAAAACGTATGTAAGAATTATGATGACTATCATAACAATGATGTATTACTTGTCTAACTGTCCAGCCATCTTTTCTGTATGGAGTATCAAGTTGATTATCGGATAAATCTTTGGTTAAAAATTCTAATTCATGCGGAAATCTTTCTAGAACAGAAATCCATTCTTCTAAATCTTTATCAGTAATAGAAGTTGGTAGTTTTGTTTTCCCTATCGGATATTTTAATTTTTCTAAATCCATTTACTATTTCGTAATTTTTTTTAAGCTTCTTAAAGCACCTTTATTTTCAGAATTAATTGATAGCGCTTTTTTATAGTTTACAATTGCATTTGTAGTATCTTTAGTAGATAAATATGCTTCTGCCAAACTATCAAATGTATTAGAACTATTGCTGTGTAAAACAGTATTAATTTTAAAAATCTCTATCGCTTTTTCAAATTCCTTTTCTCTAAGGTAGCTATAGCCAATGCCGTTTATTTCATACTCTCTAATAACAGGATTTAAAGAATCTTGTGTTTTAATTTTTAAGTAACCTTCTAGTGCTTTTTTGTATTCTTTATTCGCAAAGTATTCATGCGGAGTTTTTTCATTTGCAGCCATTTTTTTAAAATGATACTTTACACCTTTATGTTCAGTTTTTTCTGCTAATTTAATTTGAATAGTAGGTTCTGTTATAAAAATCATTTTTTCATTCATCTCTTTCATATAGAAAGATTTTTCACTAACCTTTAAAGGTTTAATATCATCTCTACCTCTCCATTTTACATAAAGTTCTTGTTCTTTAAAGTAAACTTCTAAAACTTCGTTGGCATTAAAAAGATAACGACCTTCTGCTTTATTTATAAATTCTTCAGAATTTTTAGAAGAAGAGCAGCTGATACATAAACTAAGTAAGAATAAAATTAATATAGATTTTTTCATGGTTAAATTGGTTAGTTTTAGAGATAAGACGATTCAAAGAAGGATATTGTTACAACAATAATCAGTTTTCTTAAAATTCACATATCCAATATAGTAAAATAGCTTTAAAAGATAATTTTAAGGTAAATGTAGTTAATTTATTCATTTTTAAAGGTGTAAAAAATGATTCCGTTTGTTTGTATTTCACTTCGGATTTATTTTATATAATTATTATTGATAGAAACTTTCAAATATTAGACATCGTATTTTAATTTGATTTAAATATCTGAATTTTAAATAGTTAAAAAAGACTTTAACATTTGGGTATAATGCTTTTATTTTATTTTAAAGTTTTTAGTTTAAGGAATACTATATTTTTGAGAGTAGATTATAGTTTGAATATAACAAAGAAAAAAATGGCAAAAACATTATTTGACAAAGTATGGGATTCACATGTGGTACGTAGCGTAAAAGACGGACCTGATGTTTTTTTTATAGATCGTCATTTTATCCATGAAGTTACAAGTCCTGTAGCTTTCTTAGGATTAGAAAGTAGAGGAAACAGTGTTGTTTATCCAGAGAGAACTTTTGCAACTGCAGATCATAACACACCAACAATAAATCAACATTTACCAGTTGCAGATCCTTTATCTGCAAATCAATTAAATGCTTTAGAAAAAAATGCTGCAAAGTATGGTATTTCTCACTGGGGTTTAGGTGATGTAAATAACGGAATTGTGCATGTTGTTGGTCCAGAAAACGGAATTACTTTGCCAGGAGCAACTATTGTTTGTGGAGATTCGCATACATCTACGCATGGTGCTTTTGGTGCAATTGCTTTTGGTATTGGTACTTCAGAAGTAGAAATGGTATTATCTACACAATGTATTATGCAACCAAAACCTAAAAAAATGCGTATTAACGTAAATGGTAAGTTAGGTTTGGGTGTTACGCCAAAAGATGTTGCCTTATATATTATATCAAAACAAACTACTTCTGGTGCTACCGGTTATTTTGTAGAATATGCTGGTGATGTTTTTGAAGACATGACAATGGAAGGTCGAATGACTGTGTGTAACTTATCTATTGAAATGGGTGCACGTGGTGGTATGATTGCTCCAGACCAAAAGACGTTCGATTATATCAAAGGACGTTCTCAAACTCCAAAAGGAGCAGATTGGGACAAAGCAATGAAATATTGGGAAACTTTATATACAGAAGAAGGAGCAGAGTTTGATGTAGAATTTAATTATGAAGCTTCAGATATTGAACCAATGATTACTTATGGTACAAACCCAGGTATGGGAATGGGAGTTACAAAATCGATACCAAACGCAGAAAATGTAGAAGGTGGCGTAGAAACATATAAAAAATCTTTAGGTTACATGTCTTTTAACGAAGGCGATGCAATGATAGGTAAAGAAATAGATTTTGTTTTCTTAGGATCTTGTACCAACGGTCGAATAGAAGACTTTAGAGCATTTTGTTCTATTGTTGAAGGAAGAAAAAAAGCAGAGAATGTAACTGCTTGGTTAGTACCAGGTTCTCATAAAGTTGTAGATCAAATTAAAGAAGAAGGTTTAGATAAAATTATAGATGATGCCGGTTTTGTTTTAAGAGAACCTGGTTGTTCTGCTTGTTTGGCAATGAACGATGATAAAATTCCTTCAGGAAAATTATCAGTTTCAACATCAAACAGAAACTTCGAAGGTAGACAAGGACCTGGATCTAGAACTTTATTAGCATCTCCATTAGTTGCAGCAGCATCTGCAGTAGAAGGTGTTGTAACAGATCCAAGAACATTATTAACAGCATAATAGCTATAGCTTTTGGCTGTTAGCCATTAGCTTAAAATTATTAATTATTGCCAATAGCTAACTGCTAAAGGCTAAAAGTATAAAAACAATGGCTTACGATAAATTTAATGTACTAACAAGTACAGCTTATCCATTACCAACAGAAAATGTAGATACAGATCAAATAATTCCTGCTCGTTTTTTAAAAGCTACAGAGCGTAAAGATTTTGATATCAATTTTTTTCGTGATTGGAGATTTAATCAAGACGGAACACCAAAAGCAGATTTTCCTTTAAATAAAGAAATTTATGCAGGTTCTAAAATTCTTGTAGGAGGTAGAAATTTTGGATCGGGTTCTTCAAGAGAACATGCGGCTTGGTCTGTGTATGATTTTGGTTTACGTTGTGTAATTTCATCAGCATTTGCAGATATTTTTAAAAATAACTGTTTAAACGTTGGGGTTTTACCTGTACAGGTTTCACCAGAATTTGCAGATACTTTATTTACTGCGATTATGGCAGATCCTAAAACAGAAATTAAAGTAGATTTACCAAGTCAAACTGTTACTTTGGTAGCAACTGGTGAATCTGAATCTTTTGAAATTAATGCTTACAAAAAAGATAACATGTTAAACGGTTTTGATGATATAGATTATTTAAAAAACATCGAAAACGAAATTTCTACATTTGCAGAAACTAGACCATTTTAAGAATAACTTTTAAAGGTTAAAAATACTATGGTTAGTAGAAAGATAGAAATAATGGATACGACACTTCGTGATGGAGAACAAACATCAGGAGTGTCGTTTTCGGTTTCAGAAAAATTAACAATTGCTAAATTATTACTTGAAGAATTAAAGGTAGATCGTTTAGAAATTGCATCTGCAAGAGTTTCTGAAGGTGAATTACAAGCAGTAAAAAAAATTACTTCTTGGGCAAAAGAACATCATTTTTTAGAAAACATCGAAGTGTTAACTTTTGTTGATGGTGGAAAATCTATCAATTGGATGTTAGAATCTGGTGCTAAAGTTCAGAATTTATTAACCAAAGGCTCTCTAAATCATCTTACACATCAATTAAAAAAAACACCAGAACAACATTTTAAAGATATTGCATCTACAATAGAATTAGCAGCTAAAAAAGGTATTAAAACCAATGTTTATCTAGAAGATTGGTCTAACGGAATGCGTAATTCTAAAGAATATGTTTTAGCTTATTTAGATTTTTTAACAAATCAAAAGATAGAACGTGTTTTATTGCCAGATACTTTAGGAGTTTTAACTCCCGATGAAACTTATAAATATGTTACAGCTTTAAGGGAAAGATATCCGAAGTTGCACTTTGATTTTCATGGACATAATGATTACGATTTAGGCGTTGCTAATGTTATGGAGGCTGTTAAAGCTGGTGTAAATGGTTTGCACTTAACAATTAACGGAATGGGTGAACGTGCAGGAAATGCACCAATGGCAAGCGTTATTGCAGTTATTAATGATTTTTTAGATAATTGTGAAGTTAATGTTAATGAAAAAGCGTTAAATAAAGTTAGTAAACTAGTAGAAACTTTTTCAGGATTTAGAATTCCTGTAAATAAGCCTGTGGTTGGTGCCAATGTTTTTACGCAAACTGCAGGTATTCATGCAGACGGTGATAATAAAAACAATCTTTATTTTAATGATCTAATGCCAGAGCGTTTTGGTAGAAAACGTAAATATGCTTTAGGTAAAACATCTGGTAAGGCAAATATTCAGAAGAATTTACAAGATTTAGGACTTAGTTTAAATGATGAAGAGTTAAAAAAAGTAACGCAAAGAATTATAGAATTAGGTGATAAAAAAGAAATTGTTTCTCAAGAAGATTTACCATATATAATTTCTGATGTTTTAGATAGCGACACCATAGAAAAACGTGTAGTTGTCGAAAACTACGTTTTAGGACATGCAAAAGGAATGAAACCTTCTACAACATTGCAATTAAAAGTTGAAGGGATTTTATATGAAGCACATGCGCAAGGAGACGGACAGTTTGATGCTTTTATGAATGCATTAAAAAAATTATATAAAATACATAGTAAAAAAGAATTACCAAAGTTAATAGATTATGCTGTTAGAATTCCTCCAGGAAGTCATTCTGATGCATTGTGTGAAACTATTATAACTTGGCAAAGAGAAGAAAAAGAATTTATAACACATGGTTTAGATTCAGATCAAACAGTATCTGCAATTAAAGCCACAGAAAAAATGTTAAATATTATATAATAGCTTTTTGCTTTTAGCAATTAGCATATAGCTAAGAGCCAAAAGCTAAGAGCCAAAATAGAAAATAGAAAATGAAATTAAATATAGCCTTATTAGCAGGAGACGGAATTGGACCAGAAGTAATTGATCAAGCAGTAAAAGTATCTGATGCAGTTGCTAAAAAATTTAATCATGAGATAAATTGGAGACCAGCTTTAACTGGTGCTGCAGCCATAGATGCTGTCGGAGAACCTTATCCAGATGAAACGCATGAAATTTGTGCTTCTTCAGATGCTGTATTATTCGGCGCTATTGGTCATCCAAGATTTGATAACGACCCATCAGCAAAAGTTCGTCCAGAACAAGGTCTATTAAAAATGCGTAAAAAATTAGGTCTGTTTGCTAATGTTAGACCAACATTTACATTTCCTTCTTTATTAGATAAATCTCCTTTAAAAAGAGAAAGAATTGAAGGTACAGATTTGGTGTTTTTACGTGAACTAACAGGTGGTATTTATTTTGGAGAAAAGGGTAGAAGAGATGAAGGTGAAACTGCTTTTGATAATTGTGTTTACACTAGGGCAGAAGTTCAACGATTGGCAAAAAAAGGTTTTGAATTAGCAATGACTCGTGGTAAAAAACTTTGCTGTGTAGATAAAGCAAATGTTTTAGAAACTTCTAGATTGTGGAGAGAAACTGTACAAGCCATGGAGAAAGAATATCCAGAAGTTGAAGTTTCTTATGAATTTGTAGATGCCGTTGCAATGCGTTTGGTACAATGGCCAAATAGTTATGATGTTTTAATTACAGAAAATTTATTTGGAGATATTTTAACAGACGAAGCTTCTGTTATATCTGGTTCTATGGGGTTAATGCCAAGTGCTTCTTTAGGTTCTAATATTGGTTTATTTGAGCCAATTCACGGTTCGTATCCACAAGCAACAGGTTTAAATATTGCAAACCCAATGGCGACAGTTTTATCTGCAGCAATGATGTTCGAAAACTTTGGTTTACAAGAAGAAGGTAAAGCAATTAGAGATGCCGTAAATAGTGCTTTAAATAAAGGTATAGTTACCGAAGATTTAGCAGATGGAGGTAAAGCTTTCGGAACAAGTGAGGTAGGAGATTGGTTGTCTCAAAACATATAAAAAAATTAGAGTTTTAAAAAAAGCGTATTCTTTTGAATACGCTTTTTTTACTTTATCTATATTCTGGGTTTTCAAAACTCCAACGTTCTCCATCATCCCAATCTTCTCTAGAATTACCATAACTTGGATATCCCTTGTTACTTTTTAATAATGATGCTAGATGTAATAAATTATAAGTCATAAAGGTGGTATTTCTATTTGTGAAATCGCTTGTATGACCAACAGGATTTTCTAATTTTTTATTTTTCCATTCTATATCGCCATAACTTGGTCCAGGACCAACTTCACCTATCCAGCCAGCATCCGCTTGCGGTGGAATAGAATAGCCTACATGTTGTAAAGAATATAAAATGCCCATAGCACAATGTTTAACTCCATCTTCATTTCCTGTTATTATACAACCACCAACTTTTCCATAAAACAAATACTGACCTTTATCATTTGTATTACCACTCATAGCATACAATCTTTCTATTAATTTTTGAGCTTCAGAAGATTTTTCTCCTAACCAAATTGGCGTGCCTACAATTAAAATATCAGCATCAATTATTTTATTAAATAATATAGGCCAATCATCTTTACTCCATCCATACTCAGTCATATCAGGATAAACACCGCTAGCTACTTCATAATCGATAAATCTAATTTCTTCAAAATCTACTTTTTCTTTTTTTAAAATGTCTTTAGAAACTTGCATTAATAAAGAGGTGTGACTTTTGGCAGGAGATTTCTTTAAAGTACAATTAACATATATAACTTTTAAATTACTAAAGTTAGGTTTTTTCATAATAGAAGTATTTATTAGATTAATTAAATGAATTATTTCTAATATAAAGAAAATTAAATAGTTATGATTTTAAATTAACTTTTTTAACAAGAACAAAAAGCCTCAATACAAAATATGTATTGAGGCTTTTTATTATTATAAGTATGTAATTACTTAACGTCCATTAATTCTACATCAAAGATAAGTGTAGCATTTGGAGGAATTACTCCACCAGCACCTGCAGCACCGTAAGCTAAATTAGACGGAATTACAAAACGAGCTTTATCGCCAACTTGTAATAACTGAATTCCTTCATCCCAACCAGCAATAACTTGACCAACACCAACATTAAAATCGATTGGTTGTTTTCTTTTATAAGAAGAATCAAAAACAGTTCCGTCTAATAATTGTCCTTTATAATGTACAGAAACTCCAGCTCCTTTTGTTGCCTTTTTTCCTTCACCTTTTTGTAAAATTTGGTAACGTAAACCACTTTTAGTTTCATCATAACCAGCAGCAACACTGTCTAAAAGCTCTTTTTGTTTTGCTTTTTCTTCTGCTTCTCTTTTTTCTCTTGCACCCTCAAAAGTTCTAAAAGCTTCTACAGCATTAAAAGCTTCAGCTTCTGCACCAACTCTAACAATTTCTAAAGAAGTTAATTCATCTCCTTGCGCAACAGCATCTACAACATCTTGCCCTTCTATTACAGAACCAAATACAGTGTGTTTACCATCTAACCAAGGTGTTGGTACATGAGTGATGTAAAATTGAGAACCATTGGTTGCAGGTCCAGAATTTGCCATAGCTAATTTTCCTGGTGCATCATGTTTTAAATCTGGGTGAAATTCATCATCAAATTTATAACCAGGGTTACCTGTTCCTGTTCCTAAAGGACAACCACCTTGAATCATAAAATCAGGAATAACTCTATGAAATTTTAAACCATTATAATAAGGTGTACCTTGCTCTTTTACTTCATTCTCTAAATTTCCTTCTGCCAAAGCAACAAAATTACCTACAGTACCAGGAGTTTTTTCGTGTTCTAATTGTACTAAAATTTCACCTTTTGATGTAGTGAATTTTGCATAGATTCCGTTATTCATTTCTTATTATTTAATTATTTTACTTTATTATTATTTACAGTTTAAACTGTATTTATTTTTTTGAATTTAAGATTGATAATCCGTAGGAAATACCAACATTTACGTTTGTAGAATTCACATTACCAAATGGAGACCACATTTGACCGCCAGATACTTGAAATGAAAAGTCTTTTGAAGCATGATAATTAAGACCAATAGTTGGTCTAATTAAAACACCTTCACCAGAATCTACACCACCACCTCCGGCAACACCACCAGCTGCTTCTAAGAATAGTGAAAAATTATTATTTAAAAATTTATTAGATTTTATACCAAGGCCAAAAATTCCGTGAGCATATCCACCAGCACCTCCTAAATAAGCAAATGAAGCTTCACCAGCCACATAAAAACGTTTGTTGATATCATAATTAATTTTTACAGCTAGTAACTGTAAATCATTATCTTGTCTATCAAGAATTGCAACATCATAATAGGTCTGATTTTGAAATCCTATTTGAATACCTTGAGTTTTAATAGATTTAATTTTTTCTGAAGAATAAGGATCTTTAATACCACCACTTAATCCGTAATATTTTAAGCTAAAACCTGCTGTGTAAGCTTCAAAAGTTCCGCCAACAGATCTATGATAACCACCGTGAAGACTTACGCCAATCTTTTTTGAGATTTTAAAATCTGCACCTACACTTGGATACATTGTTAAACCTCCTTCTGGAAAAACTCTACCACCTGCAGCTCCAATACCAACTTTGGCAAATAAATTTACATATTTTGTTTGCACAAAATTTTTACCCAAACCTATAAAAACATCCATAAAACCAGCTCTTAAACCACCATACATAGCATCTAGATGCGCATATACAAAAGAACTTTCTGTTAAATAACGTTGATATTCGAAACCTATTAGACTTAATGTTTGTGTAATAGGAGTAGTGTTGTTAAAGTTTCCGAAACCATCATTTCTAGTTGATCCAACAGGAAATAAGTAATCAAATGTAATTTGTTGTACACTTTTTACAGCTGGTTTTTGCCAAAAAGAATCACTAAAAGTATTTTCTACTTCAAATCTTTCTTGCGCATCTTTGTAAGAAGCAGCTCTAACTGTTGTAGGTATTTCTACAAAAAAAGAAATATTATCTCCTTTTTGAATACCTGTAAAGAAGTTTACATTACCATACTGTAAACCAAAAGCAAACTTATCTGTTTTGTATTGCAAGCCAATATTTGGGTAAATAATTCCGCCACCGTTTACTAAACTTCTAAATCCGCCACCACCACCAAAGTGAATATTTGCATCAAAATATAAATTTTTATAAATTTTCTTATTAACCCCAAGATTTACACCCAAAGTAAATAATCCGCCTTGATCGCCATAAACGGCACCATGAAAACCTGCACCAGTGTAAAGCCAATCAGTTAAAGGAATATTATAGTTTAACCCGAATAAACCCATTGTTGGGTCTAATTTATATGTAGTACCATCACCATAATTATATGTAATATCTGGTTGGTCTATTAATATATAATTTAAACGAATACTGTTTTTTAACTCTTTCCCCTTTAAATCATTGATACTATAATTTTGCGAATAGGTTTTAAAGGTGAACAATAAGATTAGCAGTAATACAATTTTCTTCATAAACTAATTTTTGAATTCACTTGTAAAATGTAATTTAACTGTTGGGTATTTACTCTGTGTCATTTGAATTGTGAATTCAGAATCTGCTAAAAACACCAATTGACCTTGCTTGTCTTTTGCTAAATAACGCTGTTTAACTCTTTTGAACTCTTTAAATTCATCATTCTTAGGGTTTTCTGGTTCAACCCAACATGCTTTATGAACTTGTAAATTCTCATAGGTACATTTTGCACCATATTCGTGTTCTAATCTATATTGAATAACTTCGTATTGTAATGCACCTACAGTACCAATTACCCTACGACCATTCATGTCTAACGTAAATAATTGAGCAACACCTTCATCCATTAACTGATCTAAACCTTTGTATAATTGTTTAGATTTCATTGGGTCTGCGTTATTAACATAACGGAAATGTTCTGGAGAAAAACTAGGTATTCCTTTAAAGTTTAATTGTTCTCCTTCAGTTAATGTATCTCCAATTTTAAAATTACCAGTATCGTGAATACCAACAATATCACCAGGAAAAGATTCTTCTACAATTTCTTTTCTTTCTGCAAAGAATGCATTCGGGCTAGAAAATTTTACTTTTTTACCATTTCTAACATGTAAATAAGGAGAGTTTCTTTTGAAGGTTCCTGATACAATTTTAATAAACGCAAGTCTATCTCTATGCTTAGGATCCATGTTTGCATGAATTTTAAAGACAAACCCAGTAAGTTTTGTTTCTTTAGAATCTACCAAACGTTCTTCTGCTTTTTTAGGTTGTGGTGCCGGTGCAATTTCTATAAAAGCATCTAATAATTCTTTTACACCAAAATTGTTTAAAGCAGATCCAAAAAATACAGGTTGTAAAGCACCATTTAGGTATTCATCTCTATCAAATTCTGGATACACCTCGCTTATCAATTCTATTTCTTCACGCAAGGTTTCTGCTGCAGTTTCACCAACTATGTTATCTAGTTCTGGGTTTGATAAATCATCAAACTCAACACCTTCGGATATAGAAGTTTTATTGTCTCCAGAAAAAAGATTAATTTTTTTCTCCCAAATATTGTAAATCCCTTTAAAGTCATATCCCATTCCAATAGGAAAACTCATAGGAGTTACTGTTAAACCTAACTTTTGTTCTACTTCATCTAATAAATCAAAAGCATCTTTTCCTTCTCTATCCAATTTATTGATAAAAACCAACATTGGTATGCTTCTCATTCTACAAACTTCAACTAATTTCTCGGTTTGTGGTTCTACACCTTTTGCAACATCAATTACAACAATAACGCTATCTACTGCAGTTAAAGTTCTAAAAGTATCTTCGGCAAAATCTTTGTGCCCAGGCGTATCTAGTATGTTTATCTTTTTATCTTTATAAATAAAGGCCAGTACAGAGGTGGCTACAGAAATACCACGTTGGCGTTCAATCTCCATAAAATCTGAAGTTGCACCTTTTTTTATTTTATTGTTTTTAACAGCACCTGCTTCTTGTATTGCACCACCAAAAAGTAAAAGCTTTTCCGTTAATGTTGTTTTACCAGCATCTGGATGCGATATAATACCAAATGTTCTTCTACGTGCTATTTCTTCTAAAAAACTCATCTACAAAATTTGAGGTGCAAAGATAGGTTTTACAAAGAGAAATATCAATCTAAAATTTCTATTGTCATTTTAATATCTTCAACAGGCCATTCATCTACACCAACTTTTACTCTAGAAATTTTATCTAATGTGTCGAAACCAGAAATTACTTCACCAAAAACGGTATGTTCGTTGTTTAAATGATGTGCACCATTTCTATTATGTACCATGTAAAATTCAAAAGGACTCGATAATTTATTCGGATTTTTTTCCCACTGTCTTGCAGCTGCTAAAGCACCATATTTATGCTTTCGGTTACTTTTAAATTCGGGTTTAATTAAATAATTGCCGTATAATCTTCTTTGATTATGTGTATAAGTTTCATCTGAGTTACCGCCTTGAATTACAAAGTTTCTTGCTACTCGATAAATTACTGTTGTATTAAAATATTTAAGTTTTGTTAAAAAGATAAAATTAGCTCTGTGTATAGGCACATCATCGTACAAACGAAGTTTAATATTACCAAATTTGGTTTTTATGATGACTTTATTCTCTTTGTTTTGCTTGCCATATTCTGTAAAAAAAGCTTCAACATTTGTTTTGTTTAAACTATCCCAACGCTTTTCTACTTTCTTTTCTACAACTTGTTTAATGTTTGTTTTGGTTTTTTTCTTATCATTTTTAATTTCAGAATTACTGCAATTATATAGAGAAGATAAAGCGATAAAAAATATTAACTTAAAGTAAAATTTCATAGAGTAAAAGTTCATTTTAAATGTCAAATATAAATCATCAATATAAAAGAATAGAAAAATCTTATAGTTTTTAATCAATTTTTATGATTTATTGATACTTGTATTCCTTATTTTTGCAATAATGAAAGAACAAGTAATTTTAGTAGACCAAAACGATAAGCAAATAGGCTTAATGGAAAAAATAGAAGCACATGAAAAGGCATTGTTACACAGAGCTTTTTCGGTTTTTGTTTTTAATGATAACGGAGAGTTAATGCTACAACAAAGAGCAGCATCTAAATATCACTCGCCATTGTTATGGACAAATACTTGTTGTTCACATCAAAGAGAAGGAGAAAGTAACCTAGAAGCGGGTAAAAGAAGATTGCAAGAAGAAATGGGTTTTGTAACAGATATAAAAGAAGTTTTTTCTTTTATTTATAAAGCACCTTTTGATAACGGCTTAACAGAACATGAATTAGACCATGTTATGGTTGGTAAATATAACGATGCACCCAATATTAATAAAGAAGAAGTAGAAGCTTACAAATGGATGTTATTAGATGATGTTAAAAAAGACATCGAAGAAAATCCTACGAATTATACAGAGTGGTTTAAAATTATTTTTGATAAATCTTACGAAAAACTAACAAATGCCTAAAGTTACAGTTCATAGAAAAGCACATTTTAACGCTGCACATAGATTGTACAGAAAAGATTGGAGCGACGATAAAAACTTCGAAGTTTTTAGTAAATGCAGTAATCCTAATTTTCATGGTCATAATTACGAGTTAATTGTTTCTTTAACTGGTGAAATTGATAAAGAAACTGGTTATGTTTATGATTTAGGAATTTTAAGAAATCATATAAAATCTGAAATTGAAGACTGTTTCGATCACAAAAATTTAAATTTAGAAGTACCAGAATTTAAAGAATTAAATCCTACAGCAGAAAACATTTGTGTTGTTACCTACAATAAGTTAAGAAAGTTATTACCAACTAATTTAGATTTAAAAATTACGTTGTACGAAACCCCAAGAAACTTTGTAAGTTATTCCGGAGAATAACAGCGTACATAACTTTACTTTTAATTCTGTAAGTTTTTTTAATAGCAGCGTCTATTAGAATTGTTAATGAATTAAACATTTATAAAATCATATATTAATTTAATAAAATGAAAAATTTTAAACTAGTAATGCTATTAAGCATTATTACAATATTTATTGCTTGCGAAAATCTTTTTGAATACAGTGTGTATGAAGCAGGAGTAAATAGTTCAGAAAAAAATACAACAGCAAAAAACTTAAAACTTTTAGCAGAATTAGAGCAAAATAATCAAGATTTTAAATTCGCATTTGTTACAGATGTTCATTATTTCTATAATAACTTAAGATCTGTAGTAGAAGATATCAATAATAGAGAAGATATTGCTTTTGTTGTTTTTGGTGGTGATATTGCAGATCAAGCACTTTTAAAAGAGTTTGAAATTTTTTATGATATCATGAAAAATTTAAATAAACCTTATTTTACTGTAATTGGTAATCATGATTATAACTCTAAAGGAGCATTGATTTACAAAGAAATGTTTGGAGATTACAATTACTCTTTCGAATTTAATAATAACAAGTTTGTAATGTTTGACGACATTATTTGGGAAAGTAATAAAGATCCTGATTTTGAATGGTTGTCTAACGAGTTAAGCGATAATGCAAATTACAACCAAGTATTTTCTTTTTCTCATATTCCTATTGTTGTTAGTAATGATTTACCAGACGAAATGAAAAACCAGTACAATACTATTTTAAAACAAAATAATGTTGCGCTTTCTGTGCATGGCCATACACACGGATATTTTTATGAAGAAGGTGATGTAAACTATTTAGTAATTCCGGCACTTAAAAAACCAGAATACGGAATTATAAGCGTACAACAAGACAGTTTTGATATTGAACTTATAGAATTAAAGTAACATGAAAATTAAACAATTATTTACGGCAGTAATGCTGATAATGTTTGTTGGTAAAACAATAGCACAAGAAGAAAAAACGGTTAAAAATAAATCTTGGTATGTACCAGATTATGTTAAAGCGCAATTTGCAGGTAATATTGGTATGATTTCTTTAGGTGCAGGTTATCAGTTATTTGATAAAGTTTTGTATTCAGAATTATTATATGGTTATGTGCCAGAATCCGTTTCTAAAGCAGACAGAATTCATTTATTAACAATCAAAAACACGTTTCCTATTTATAGAAAAAAAATAAGCGAAAACTTAACAATTACACCAATTGCAGGTTTTGCTTTATCATATGAAATTGGTACAAATTCGTTTACCTCTCTGCCTAGTATTTATCCTGAAGATTATTACGTGCCAAACGCATTTCATTTTACACTTTTTGGTGGCGGATTAGTACATCAAGAATTTAAGAATAAGAGAATATTTAGTGGAGCAGATTTTTATGCAGAAGTTGGTACTGTAGAAACCTATTTATGGTACGCCATAACTTCTAAAGAAGTTTCCTTTGGTGATGCTTTTAGTGCAAGTATTGGTGTAAATTTCTATTTATAAAATACATTTAAAATAAAAAAAACCTTGTTTACATTTAGTAAACAAGGTTTTTTTTTGATTTATTTTTTAGGATATTTTTCTCTAATTTTTTCTAAGGATAAATTATGGATACTTCCAACATGCGAATGTTGTTTTCCTAAATCTGGTTTGTAAGTTCCTTCTTGAACTTGACCGCCAATTTTTTGATAAGCTTCTCTAAAAGACATGCCTTCTACTACCAAATTATTAATAGAATCTACGGTAAATAAATATTGATACTTTTCGTCATTTAAATCGATATCTTTTACAATTACTTGTTGTATCGCATAATTAAAAATGTCTAAAATATCTTTTACATCTTCAAAAGCAGCAATAATATTTTCTTTTAATAATTGAAAATCTCTATGATAACCTGTTGGTAAATTATTTGTAATCAATAACATTTCTGAATGTAAAGCCTGAATTTTATTACATTTTCCACGGATCAATTCAAAAACATCAGGATTTTTTTTGTGAGGCATAATGCTGCTTCCTGTAGTTAATTCATCAGGAAAAGTGATAAATCCAAAATTCTGACTCATATACAAACAAACATCCATCGCAAAACGAGCCATTGTATTACACAATCCGCCCAAAGCAGCAGCAATAGAACGTTCACTTTTACCACGACTTAATTGCGCAGCTACAACATTATATTTTAATGTTGCAAAATCTAATTCTTTAGTAGTTAGCTCTCTATCTATTGGAAAAGAAGAACCATAACCAGCAGCAGAACCTAAAGGATTTTGATCTACAACTTTAGAAACTGCATTTAAAACGTAAACATCATCAATTAATAACTCTGCATAAGCAGAAAACCACAACCCAAAAGATGATGGCATTGCAACTTGTAAATGCGTATAACCAGGTAATAATAACTCTTTATGTGTATCAGCTAAATTTAATAACGTATCAAAAAGAGCTTTTACTTTATCATTTACAATGGCTAAATTTTCTTTATAGTATAAGTGTAAGGCCACTAAAACTTGATCGTTTCTAGAACGAGCTGTATGAATTTTTTTACCGATTTCACCTAGTTTATTGGTTAATTCCCATTCGATTTTAGAATGAACATCTTCAAAAGAAGGTTCTATCACAAATGTTCCGTTTTCTATATCTGTTGCCAGTTCTTCTAAACCTTTTTTAAGGTCTTTTAATTCATCCGTAGAAATAATTCCTATAGATTCTAGCATTATTGCGTGGGCCAAAGAAGCTTGTACATCATATTTTGCAATATGAATGTCAATTTCTCTATCATTACCAACTGTAAAATTTTCTATTTGTTTGTCTATTGAAAACCCTTTATCCCAAAGTTTCATAATTTTTATTTTTTGATGTCATAGTGAATGTTTTGAAGCAATCTTATCATTAATGAAGAGATAACTTCGTCATATTTCTTCGTAATGACGATTATATAATTTTAAACAATTACATTATTTAGTAATTCGATATAAATCTGTATTCCTTCTTCAATTTCTGCAACATATATAAATTCATTTGCAGAGTGAGAACGCGTGCTATCGCCAGGACCTAATTTTAAAGATTGGCAACTTAACACAGATTGATCTGATAGGGTAGGAGAACCATAAGTTTCTCTTCCCATTGCTATACCTGCTTTTACTAAATCGTGATTTAAAGATATAGAAGATGAATTTAATCGTAAACTTCTTGGTTTTATCTCTGTACAAGGAGATTGGCTTTGTAAAATATCTGCAATTTCTTGATTTGAATACGCATCGTTTACACGAACATCTATAACTAAATCTACATGTGCAGGAACAACATTGTGTTGTTTACCTGCATTTATTTGAGTTACTGTCATTTTTACATCGCCTAAAGCATCCGAAGATTTCTCGAATTTAAACTCTTTAAACCACTGTAAAACTTCTATTGTATTGTAAATTGAATTGTTATTATTTGGATGAGCTGCATGACTTGGTGTACCTTTTACTACTGCATCAAAAACTACCAATCCTTTTTCTGCCACTGCTAAATTCATTAATGTTGGTTCACCAACAATAGCAACATCTATATGCGGTATTATTGGCAACATACTATTTAATCCGTTTGGTCCAGAGCTTTCTTCTTCTGCAGACGCAACAATAACTAAATTATATTTTAAATTTTCTAAAGCGTAATATTTTGTAAAAGTTGCTATTAAAGAAACCAAACAACCGCCAGCATCGTTAGCACCTAAACCAAATAATTTACCATCTTTTACAAAAGCTTTAAAAGGGTCGTTTGTGTATGCCGAGTTTGGCTTTACAGTATCGTGATGCGAGTTTAATAGTAATGTAGGTTTGCTATCATCAAAATGTTTATTGGTTGCCCAAACATTATTTTTTGTTCTTTTAAAAGGAATTTCAAACTCTTTAAACCAATTTTCTATTAGAGTTGCTGTTTGGTCTTCTTCGGATGAAAATGATTGTGTTTCAATCAGATTTTTTAAAAGTGATATTGCTTTTTCTGTTAATTTTTCAATAGAAATCATTATAAAGTTATAGTTGTGAAGTTGTTGTTTTCTTTAGTGAACATGGCTGTATTGCCAATATGAACTTTTTGGACACCATTTTGTAAAGCATCAAAACAATTGTCTAATTTCGGAATCATTCCGTCTGAGATAATTCCGTTTTTTAGTAAATTTTGATATGTTTCAGTATCGATATTTTTTATTACTGATTCTTTATCAGAAAAATCTTGTAAAACACCATTCAATTCAAAACAATAGTAAATAGATGTATTATAGATTTTGCTCATCCCAACACCAATTGTACTTGCAATTGTATCTGCATTTGTGTTTAATAATTGTCCATTTCCATCGTGCGTAATTGCACAAAATACAGGTGTAAAATCGGCTTTAATTAATTTATCTATAGAATTAGAGGCTATTTCTTTAACATCACCAACATAACCAAAATCTATTTCTTTGATAGGTCTTTTATCAGATTTAACACTATTAATATCTGCACCAGTTAAACCAATTGCATCTACTTGTAAAGCTTGTAGCTTTGCAACAATGTTTTTATTAACTAAGCCACCATAAACCATAGTAATAACTTCTAAAGTTTCGGCATCAGTAATTCGTCTACCATCAATCATTTTAGAAGTTATTCCTAATTTAGACGCAACACTTGTAGCACGTTTACCACCACCATGAACTAAAATTTTATTCCCTTCTAAATTGGAAAAAAGTTTTAAGAAAGCAGCCAAAGATGTTTCATCTTCGATAATATTTCCTCCAATTTTTATGATTGATAGTTTTTCTTTAAGCATTTTCTAGAATTTTTTTCAAAACTAATTGCGCTGCATATGTTCTGTTGTTAGCTTGTTCTATTACCAAAGAAGCATCAGAATCTAACACAGCATCTTCTACAACAACATTTCTTCTAACAGGTAGACAATGCATAAACTTTGCATTACCAATTTTATCTTTAGTAATGGTCCAATTATTTTCTACATCTAAAACCTCGCCATAAGATTCATAAGAACTCCAGTTTTTTGTGTATACAAAATCGGCGTCTTTAAATGCTTCTTCTTGGTTGTGATAAACAGGAGTGTTTTTAGTAATTTCTTTACTTAAATTGTATCCTTTAGGATTTGCAATTACAAAATTAACATCCATTTTATGCATTGCTTGCGTAAAACTATTTGCAACTGCATGTGGTAAAGCCTTAATATGTGGCGCCCAACTTAAGACTACTTTGGGTTTCTTTTTAGTTGAAAATTCTGCAATAGTAATTGCATCTGTTAAACCTTGTAGCGGATGACCAGTTGCACTTTCCATACTAACAATTGGTACAGAAGCGAATTCTACAAAAGACTTTAAAATTTGTTCAGATTCATCTTTTTCTTTATCTGTTAAACTCGGAAAAGCTCTTACCGCAATAATATCGCAATATTGAGAAACAACAGCTGCAGCTTCTTTAATGTGTTCTGCAGTGCTACCATTCATAATTGTACCGTCTCCAAACTCAATTCCCCAAGCATCGCCAGAAACGTTCATTACAATCGGATCCATTCCTAAATTTAAAGCTGCTTTTTGCGTGCTTAAACGTGTACGTAAACTAGAATTAAAAAATAATAAACCTAAAGTTTTATTTTTACCTAAATCTTTATTTTTTAAGGGATTTGCCTTTATTTCTTGGGCTTCTTTTATCCAAGAATTTATATTTTCAATATCATCGATAGAAGTATAATTTAGCATGATAATTCTATTTTTAAAGCATTAAAAAATGCGTTAACGTGTTCTTTTTTAATTGTTAAAGGTGGCAATATTCTTAATAAATTAGGGTTTTTTGCGCTACCTGTAAATATCTGTTGATTAAAAATTAATTTCTTACGCAGTTCAGCAATCGGAAAATCAAACTCTAAACCAAGCATCAAACCACGACCTTTAATATTTTTAATTTCAGAGATTTCTTTTGCTTTTTCTAAAAAATAAGCAGAGATTTCTTTGACGTTTTTCATTAAGTTTTCTTCTTCTATAACTTCTAAAACAGTTAAAGAAGCAACCGATGCTAAATGGTTTCCGCCAAAAGTTGTACCCAATAAACCATAAGAAGCTTTAATGTTTTTATGAATTAAAATACCACCTATAGGAAAGCCGTTTCCCATACCTTTTGCAATTGAAATAATATCTGGTGTTACATTGTATTTTTGAAAAGCAAAAAAGTCTCCTGTTCTTCCAAAGCCAGATTGTACTTCATCAGCAATAAAACAAGTATTGTATTTTTTACATAAAAGATCTACGCCTTCATAAAAATCGGTATTACTTTCATCTAAACCACCAACACCTTGTATACATTCTATAATTACTGCACAAACATCGTTTTTAGCTAATGCTTTTTCTAAGGCAACTAAATCGCCTAATTCTAAAATTTCTACCTCTTGTTGTGCGTTAATTGGTGCTATAATTTTTGCGTTGTCTGTTGCTGCAACTGCAGCAGAAGTTCTACCGTGAAATCCGTTTTTAAATGCAATAACTTTTTTCTTTTGGTTATGAAAAGAGGCTAGTTTCAAAGCATTTTCATTAGCCTCTGCACCAGAATTACATAAAAATAATTCATAATCTTTGCAACTAGAAAACGAAACTAATTTTTCTGCTAATGCCTTTTGTAACGGGTTCTGAATCGAGTTGCTATAAAAACCTAATTTAGAAACTTGTTCTGATATTGCCGCTACATATTTTGGGTGCGAATGCCCAATAGATATTACTGCATGACCACCGTATAAATCTAAATATTTTGTATTGTTTTCATCAAAAACATATACATCTTTAGCTTTTACAGGAGTGATGTCGAATAATGGATATACATTAAATAAACTCATATTTGTTCTTTTTTAATGTTATTAATTTTGTTAAAAGAAGCAACCATACCTTGTATTAAAGAAGAGCTCAAACCCTTATGTTCCATTTCATTTAAACCTTCTATAGTACAACCTTTTGGTGTTGTAACTCTGTCAATTTCTTCTTCTGGATGATTGCCGTTAGTTATTAATAAATTTGCAGCGCCTTCACTAGTAAACATTGCCAATTCTTGCGCTTCTTTTGCATCAAAACCTAACTGAATAGCAGCTTGAGTTGTTGCTCTAATTAGACGCATCCAAAAAGCGATTCCGCTAGCACAAACCACGGTTGCAGCTTGCATTTGACTTTCTGGAATACTTAAAGAATGTCCTAGCCGATTAAAAATAGCTTCTGCAATTTTAATACGTTTTTCACCTTGTGGGTTGCTACACATACACGTCATAGATTTACCAACTGCAATAGCCGTATTTGGCATTGCACGAATTATAAATTTATCAGCACCAATTTCTTCTTCTATTTGCGGAATTAAAAAACCAGTTATTGTAGAAATAACTACATGTTTTTCTGTTAAATAAGGTTTTATATCTCTTAAAATTCTTTCAAAATGTGCAGGTTGAACTGCAAAAATTAAAATATCAGAATTTTTTACAGCGGTAATATTGTCTGTAGTTAAAAAAACGTTTGTGTATCCTTCAAACTCTGCAATACCATCAATATTTCTTTTTGTAAGGTATAAAGAAGTAATTGCATTGTTGGTAATTAAACCTTTTGCAATAGATTTTCCTAAATTTCCTGTACCTATAATTGCTATTTTCATTTTTATTTTTTTTGGGCGTTACCTAAAGGTCGCGCTTTCCGTTATATCTTTTTTTGCCATATGTGGCAACAAAAAAAGGATGCCACTTCAATCGCTAACGCGGGCTTTGGCTTCTTAAAAATAATTTGCTTTTAAATTTAAACCCAACGTTTCTTCAAAGCCATACATTAAGTTTAGGTTCTGTATGGCTGCACCAGATGCACCTTTTAATAAATTATCAATTGTACTTGTAATTAATAATTTGTTGCCATGTTTTTCTAGTTGTACCAAGCATTTATTTGTGTTTACAACTTGTTTCATAAAAATACTTTCATCAGAAACAATTGTAAAAGCAGCGTCTTTATAATATTCTTTATAAATTGTTTTCGCTTCTTCTAAAGTGCCATCAAATTTTGTATATGTTGTTGCAAAAATTCCTCTAGAAAAATCGCCTCTATTTGGCATAAAGTTAATTTCACTATTAAAATCTGCTTGCAATTGTTTAACTGTCTGATTTATTTCGCCTAAATGTTGGTGATTAAAAGCTTTATAATGCGAAAAATTATTGTCTCGCCATGTAAAATGAGTAGTTGCAGATAAAGAAGTACCTGCACCAGTTGCACCTGTTACAGCATTAATATGAACATCATTTTTTAGCAATCCGTTTGCAGCTAAAGGTAAAATTGCTAGTTGTAAGGCTGTTGCAAAACAACCAGGGTTTGCAATGTATTTAGCAGATTTTATTGCTTCTTTTTGCAATTCTGGTAATCCGTATACAAACTCTTTACCTTCAAAGTTTTTATCAGCAGTTAGTCTAAAATCATTACTTAAATCAATAATTTTTGTAGTGTCAGAAAAACTATTTTTTTGTAAAAAAGAAGTTGAATTTCCATGTCCTAAACATAAAAATAAAACATCAACATTAGTATTAACTTCACTAGAAAAACTAATATCTGTAGAACCTACCAAATCTTGATGAACTTTATATAATTTGTTACCAGCATTAGAAGTACTGTATACAAAGTTTATGTTTGTCTTTGGGTGATTTAATAATAATCGAATCAATTCTCCTGCAGTATAACCTGCGCCACCAATAATTCCTACTTCTAACATAATTAAGAATTTACTTGTTTGTATATTTTATTCTGATTCCCAATAATTTTTATAAAACCTTTTGCGTCATCGGCTGTCCAAGCTTTATTTTCTTCACCATAAGTACTAAAAGCACTAGACATTAAATCATGGTTAGATACTATTCCGTCTAAAGTAAAATGATATGGTTTTAAAGAAACCATCACATTACCAGAAACCATTTTTTGCGAACTTTGTAAAAAAGCTTCCGTATCTCTCATTACAGGATCTAAATATTGCCCTTCGTGTAAATGCATTCCGTAAAAACTAGATAAATACTCTTTGTGTTGTAACTGCCATTTTGTAAGCGTGTGTTTTTCTAACAAGTGATGCGCTTTCACAGTAATTAATGCAGCGGCAGCTTCAAAACCAACTCTACCTTTAGTACCCACAATTGTATCACCAACATGAATATCTCTACCAATTGCATATTTAGAAGCAATTTCGTTTAGATTTTCAATATTTATCTCAGGCTTATTTTCTTGTCCGTTTAAAGCAACAAATTCACCATTTTTAAAAGTTAGCGTTACTTTTTCTTCTCCTTCTTTTTCTAATTGAGAAGGATATGCTTCACTTGGTAAAGGTTTTTCAGATTTTAAAGTTTCTACACCACCAACACTTGTTCCCCAAAGGCCTTTATTAACAGAATACTTAGATTTCTCCCAATTCATGTCAATTCCTTCAGATTTTAGATAATCTATTTCTTCTTGTCTAGATAATTTTTGATCTCTAATAGGTGTAATAATTTTAATGTTTGGCGCTAAAGTTTGAAAAATCATGTCAAATCTAACTTGATCATTACCCGCACCAGTGCTACCGTGTGCAATATATTCTGCATCTATGCTTTTTGCATATTCTATAATTTCTATTGCCTGAATAATTCTTTCTGCACTAACAGAAAGTGGATACGTGGCATTTTTTAGAACATTACCAAAAATTAAATACTTAACTACTTTATTGTAAAAAGTAGCTACTGCATCTATATTTTTATAGGTTGTAACACCCATTTTATAAGCGTTACTTTCTATATTTTTAATTTCTTCGGATGTAAAACCACCTGTGTTTACACTTACAGCATGTACATCATAATCTTTAGATAAACTTACAGCACAATAAGAAGTATCTAAACCACCACTATATGCAATTACTAATTTTTTCATTTTTTATCTTTTTTTAAAAACAAGTTTTGTTTTATATGTTTTAATCTTTTAAAAACGTTTTCTTTAACCTCTTTTGTGGCTTCTTTATTATTGTTTTTTGGATCAAATAACATTCCTGTACACAAGCACATTTTTCTATCAGTTCTTGTTAAAACATCAAAATTTCTGCATGTTTGGCAACCATCCCAAAAGCTTTGGTCGTCTGTTAATTCAGAAAAAGTTACTGGTTTATAACCTAAATCGCTATTTAATTTCATTACAGCTAAACCTGTTGTAATACTAAATACTTTAGCATCTGGAAATTTGGTTCTAGAATGCTTAAAAATTACAAGTTTAATTTTTTTAGCTAAACCAATATTTCTATAATCTGGGTGCACTATAAGACCAGAGTTGGCAACAAATTTACCATGACCCCATTGTTCTATATAACAAAAACCGGCAAACATACCACCATCTAAAGCAATAACAGCGTTGCCATTTTCCATTTTTTTGGCAACGTATTCTGGCTTTCTTTTGGCAATACCAGTTCCTCTTACTTGAGCAGCATCTTCTATTGTCTTACAAATAATATCTGCGTAAATTATATGTGATTTATTAGCAATTACAATTTCCATTGTATTGATATTTAAAATTTAAATGTATTTGATATTTGTTTTTGAATGCAGAATTGGACTCACCTAATTCCATAACTTACTAAACACCCAAAGGGCGAGGTGAGAAAAAGCGGCGTACAGAAATACAATTACTATAAATTGTAATTATTTGGTTTTGTAGGCTTTGTAAGTTTTGTGTGTGAAACATGATTATAAAAAAATAAAAATTATGGTACTCTCTTCTTGTTGCTAAAAAAGATATTAGCGATTAGTATTGCGTCGTCGCAATCTGGGAACCATTGTATTTATTTTATTTTCTGTTATAAACATGTGGTAAAAGTATAGTATTTTTTAAATACAGAAATAAAAAAAGAAAAGAATTTTTAATTTTTATCAATTTATTAAAATATACCCATATCAATTCATAATTATTAATTTTTCTATACATAAAGTCATCTCTAATTACATATTATAACTAATTAAAACTCAGTTATCATTTAGATTATTAGTTAAAAGAGGTAGAATTTTTATTTTTTTTACAATTCATCATACAAATTTTACAGTTCGGTATTGTTTAGTTTTAAAAACTGTACTTGTGTTGCATCTTTGAACCATAATTAATAACAAAAACCACACAACATGAAAACTTTAGTATCTTTTTTAGTAATCGCAATGTTAACATTAACAAATGATTTAATTGCGCAAAACAAAACAATAACTGCAACTGTAGTAAATGTAACTTCAGATTCTGGTAAAGTAGGATTTGCGCTGTATGACAAATCTAACTTTAGATTAAAACCAATAAAAGCATCAGCATCTAAAATTATAGACGGTAAAAGTGTCGTTGTTTTTAAAGATGTAATCGCTGGAGATTATGCAATTATTTGTTACCATGACAGAAATGACAACGATAAAATGGACTTTAGATCTAACGGAATGCCATTAGAAGATTACGGTGCCTCTAATAATATTATGAGTTTTGGACCTCCAAATTTTGAAGATTCTAAATTTACAGTTTCTGATAAAGATGTATCTTTAGAGATAAAATTTTAAGAATTTATTTATAAAATTAAATAGTAAAAATGTTTGCAACCAACTCGAATTTATTTAAAGAATTAAGAAAAGATTTGTTAATTTCTTTAAAGCTAGCTTTAATTTTAGGAGTAGTATTTATACTGATAAATCAACAGTTTACAGTAAAAGGAATGGCTCTAACATTTTTAATATCTGCTATGTATTCTTTTACATTGGGTTTAGGAAACGGAATTTTAAACGAATTCTTAAACAAAAAATGGGATTGGGTTACCGAAACTAATAGTAGAGTTTGGGCAGGTGTTGTAGCAACATTTATTTATACTGTTATTGCAGTTTTAATTATTCATTATGTGCAATACATTTTAATATTTGGTTACAAATTCGAAGATTTTTTTAAAGGATTTTTAATTTGGGTTCATTTATTTGCCATCGTTTTTTCTCTTGGAGTAGCCGTTTTTTTTCATGCAAAGGGTTTTATGATCAACTGGAAAAAGGCAATGACCAAAGAAAGTACGCAACAACAAATTGTGGCTAAAACAGAAACTGCAAAGTTTGAATCTCTTAAAAATCAGTTAGATCCTCATTTTTTATTCAATAGTTTAAACGTTTTAACGAGTTTAATTGGAGAAAACCCTAATCAAGCAGAAAAATTTACAACCAAACTTTCTAAAGTTTATAGGTACGTTTTAGAACAAAGAAATAAAGATTTAGTACCAATTACCGAAGAATTAAATTTTGCAAAAACCTACATGCAATTATTAGGTATGCGTTTTGAAGATGCTGTAAAATTTAATATACCAGATCTGGTAAGTAACAACGATCTTAAAATTGTGCCATTATCACTTCAATTATTATTAGAAAATGCAGTAAAACACAACGTGGTTTCATCTTCAAAACCTTTAGAAATATCAATTTACGAAGAAGATAATTATTTAATCATAGAAAACAACATCAATCCTAAAGAAGCAATAGGTAAAAGCACCAAAGTTGGGCTGCAAAATATTGCAGATAGATACGGATTAATCACTCAGAAAGGAGTGAAAATAGAAAACAATAACAAAACTTTTAAGGTGAGCTTGCCTCTCTTATATAAAATAAATGACATTATGTTTACAGACGATTTAGAAAATAGCAAATATGTAAAAGCAGTAGAAAAAGTAGAAAAATTAAAAGAATTTTATCAGAATTTAGCTTCTTACTGTATTGTAATTCCTTTTTTAATATTTATCAATTTAAGATTTTCTCCAGGATTTCACTGGTTTTGGTTTCCAATTTTTGGTTGGGGAATGGGCTTAATTTTTCATTTCTTAGAAGTTAATAATTACAATATTTTCTTAGGAAATAATTGGGAAGACAGAAAAATTAAAGAGATAATGGATAAAGAAAATCAACAAAAAAATTACAGATAATGAAAACGAATTATACAGAAGAACAAAACTATATTTTAGCAAAAAAGAAGGTTGAAAGGTTAAGTAAGTTTTACAAGCATTTAGCAGTTTACATCGTAGTTAATACTTTTTTAAGTGCAATTTTTATTGTTGGTGATATAAATGATGGTAGTACTTTTACACAAGCAGTGTTTTACAATAGCAACTATAAAATTTGGTTGTTTTGGGGAATAGGAATCGCTTTTCAAGCCATAAATACATTTGGTTTAAATATCTTTTTTACAAATGATTGGGAAAAAAGAAAGATAGATAAATTTATGAACGAACAAAATTATAGACAATAAAATGGAGGCAAATTATACACAAGAACAAAAACTTTTTGTTGCTAAAAAAAGGGTAAAAAAGATCAAAGGTTTCTATTCTCACTTAACCGTTTACTGCATTGTAATACCAACTTTAATTTTTATAAATTTAAAATTCGATCCTAGTTTTCATTGGTTTTGGTTTTCTTTATGCGGTTGGGGTATTGGTCTTTTCTCTCATTGGTTTGCGGTTTTTGGCTTGAACTTATTAGGTTTTGGAGAAAATTGGGAAGAAAAGAAAATTAAAGAATTAATGAATAATAATTAAAACTATTATGGAAAAAGATTTTAGAAAAGAACAGCAATATATTAAAGCAAAAAAAAGAGTAAAAGCCATTAAAGGTTTCTACATTCATTTAATAGTTTTTGTGTTGGTAAATATTTTTATTAGCGGAATTGTTATTTTTGGTTTAATGCAAAATGGATATAATTTTAAAGAAGCATTAACTAATTTTGGCACCTATTCTACATGGTTATTTTGGGGAATCGGTATGTTTTTTCATTGGTTAGGTGTATTCGGATTTAATTCTATTGGTTTTGGCTCTAATTGGGAAGAAAAAAAAATTAATGAGATTTTAGACAGACAAAACGATAGAGACAACAAAAGGTAATTATGAAAAATGCAGATAAATACAAATATGCAAAAGCAAGAAAGAAAGTAGAAAACATTAAAAAGTTTTACAAACATGTAGTTACTTATCTAATAGTAAATTTATTTTTAACATTTGTTTGGAAATTTTCGTTTAAAATATTTGGAAACTTTATATTGAGCAATCAATATGATAGTGACGGATTTATACACATTCCGTTTTGGTTAATTTGGGGAATCTTCTTAATATTTGATGCATTTAGAACTTATGATGTGATTACTATTTTTGGTAAAGATTGGGAAGAAAGAAAAATGAAAGAGTTTATGAAATAAAACATTTCATTCATAAAAAGTAAAAAAGAAAACAATTTCTATGAACGTATTAATAATTGAAGATGAAAAACCTGCTGCAAGAAGATTAAACAGAATGTTAGCAGAATTAGATATAGAAGTACAACAAATGCTACATTCTGTAGAAGAATCTTTGAGTTGGTTACAAAACAATGCTCACCCAGATTTAATATTTTTAGATATTCAATTATCAGATGGTTTGTCTTTTGAAATCTTTGAAGAAATAGAAGTAAAGTCTGCAATAATTTTTACAACGGCTTATGATGAATATGCTTTAAAAGCATTTAAATTAAATAGTATAGATTATTTGTTAAAACCTTTAGATGAAGATGAATTAAAGGTTGCTGTAAATAAATTTAAAGAAAACCAACCAAAGCAATCAGATGTTCAAGTAAACTTAGATGATATCCGTAAACTTTTGGTAAATCCTGTCGATCGTAAATTTAAAAAACGAATATCAATCAAAGTTGGGCAACATATTAAAATTATTAATATTGATGAAGTTGAATGTTTTTATAGCGAAAATAAAGCTACATATATTCATACATCAGAGAATAGAAATTATTTATTAGATGGCTCTTTAGAAAACTGGCAAGAACAACTAGATCCAGAAAAGTTTTTTAGAGTAAACCGTACTTTTATTATCAATATAAATTCGATTAAAGATATCATTGCCTATTCTAATTCACGCTTAAAATTGATTTTAAATACATATCAAGATTCAGAAATTATTGTAAGTAGAGAGCGTGTAAAAGATTTTAAAAATTGGATTGAATGATAATTAAAAAAATCACCCAAATTAGTAGCAACTAAATCTTTTAAAAATTGCATAAATGAATCATAAAATATTTGAACCTCAAGAGAATTTAAAAGAATGGGTAAAGTGTTATTGGACATTAGAAAGTGATTTTGAAAATACCCCGAAAAAAAACACCATAATTCCAGACGGAACAATGAAACTGATATTTCATTATGGTGATACTTATAAGCATCATTTTGATAATAATACTAGCTCAATTTTACCAAAATGTTTTTTAATAGGTCAGCTTACCAAACCATATATTGTAGAACCTTTGGGAGTTACGGGTTCTTTTGTGGTAAGATTTCAACCTAATGGTTTTTTACCTTTTTGTAAATTATCAATAAAAAGTATTCAAAACACTGCCATTCCATTAGAAAAGTTATTTGGTTTAGAAGGTAAACTGTTAGGAGATGAAATTTTAAATGCAAACTCTACAGACGAAAGAATTGAATGCATAGAAGCATTTTTAATTAATAAATTGAAGCATAAATACACCATCGATTCAATTGTAAAATCAACTATTGATACTATTTTAGCAGTAAATGGTCAACATTCTGTTGATACATTATCGAAACAAAATAATACTAGTAGAAGACAATTAACTCGTAAATTTTCATCAACAATAGGTCTAAGCCCAAAACAACTTTCTAAAACTGTTAGAATTCAACATGCTTTAAAGTCAATGTTAAATAATAAAGTTACTAGTCTAACGGATTTGGCTTATGAAAACGAATATTTTGACCAAGCACATTTTATCAAAGACTTTAAAGAATTTACAGGATTAACTCCTAAAGAATTTTATGGTGACAATTTAAAAATGTCTTTAATTTTTGATCAAAAAAGTTAACATGTCCCATTTTTACAATTTTAAGATTTCATCTTAGCGCATCTTTGTATTGCAATTAAGCAACAAAATAATTAAAACAAATAAAAGATGAAAAATGTAAATCCTGTAAATTGGTTCGATATTCATGTATCAAATTTAAAAAATGCTAAAGAGTTTTATGAAACGGTATTTAATATAAAATTGGTAGATTTTCCTGTAGAATTTGGTAAACAAGCTGGTTTTCCTTTTGATCCAAAAGGGCTTAATATTACCGGTGCGTTAGTAGAAAGAGAAAATTTTGTAAAATGTAATAACAATACAATTATTTATTTTGAATCTAAAGATTGTATAACAGAAGAACGTTTGGTAGAAAAAGCAGGCGGTAAAACTATCCGTTCTAAAATGTCTATTGGAGAATTTGGTTTTGTTTCGATTCTAGAGGATATTGATGGTAATTCAATTGGATTACATTCTATGGAATAGTAAATGTAATTTTTAAGTATATAATTTATTTCTTGCTATTTTTCGGTTCAAAATTCACAAGTTTTTATTTTTATTTTTTTGAATTTAATTATATGTTTGTCCTGATAAAAACTCAAAAAATTGTAATTATGAAAAAAGTATTATTGGCTGTTGCTATCTTAGTAGCAGGGTTAACAGCAAATGCCCAAGAAGTAAATTTTGGTGCAAAAGCAGGTGTGAATTTTGCGAATGTAAGTGGTGAAGATGTTGAAGACAATATAACAAGAACATCATTTAATGTTGGTGCTGTTGTAGAATTTGAAATCACAGATAAATTTTCTATTCAACCAGAATTAATTTATTCTGCACAAGGAGCTAAATTAGAAGAGGAAAGTGATATAGATTTAACTTTAAAGTTAGATTATTTAAACGTACCTGTGATAGCTAAATTTTATGCCGCAGAAGGTTTTAGCTTAGAATTTGGTCCTCAAGTAGGTTTTTTATTGTCTGCAAAAGCAAAAGCAAAAATTGGTGGAGATTCAGGTGAAACAGATATTAAAGATGAATTTGAAACTGTAGATTTTGGTTTAAATTTTGGTGCTGGTTATAAATTAGACAGCGGTTTAAATTTTAGTGCTCGTTACAACTTAGGCTTATCTAATGTTGCAAAAGAATCTGAAAGTAGCGTAAAGAATTCTGTATTTCAAATTTCTGTAGGTTATTTCTTTTAAACTAAAAAAAAATATACAAATTATAAAAAAGGAAGCTTAAAAGCTTCCTTTTTTTGTTTTTATGATAGATTTCAATTTTTAAATTGAAATTATTATTTCACTTCAATAATAATCCTAACTTCGCGAACTTTAAAATAATTACACTTCTAAAGTAATTATAAAAATAATTTTCATGAATATTTATAAGAAAATTGAAGCTGAAATATTAGCAGCTACAAACATCGTAATAACAGCTCATAAATCTGCAGACGGAGATTCTGTTGGATCATCCTTAGGATTACTTCATTTTATAGAGAAATTGGGTAAATCTGCAGTAATTTGTCATCCCGATAAAGCACCCGGTTTTTTACATTGGTTAGATACATCAGAAATACTTTTAATGGATGAAAATCCTGAAGAAGGTACAAATAAAATAAGTAAAGCAGATTTAATTTTTTGTTTAGACTACAATTCAATTAGCAGAGTAGGGCCAGAAATGGAATCTTTGTTGGCAGCTTCTACTGCTAAGAAAATAATGATAGATCATCATTTAAATCCAGAAGATTTTCCTGATATTATTGTTTCTGAAACAACAGCATCATCAACATCACAATTAATTGTAGATTTAATAGAGCAGTCTGATAATTTAGATGTATTAGACGCTAAAATAGGTACTCCGTTGTATTTAGGTATTTTAACAGATACAGGTAGTTTTAGATTTAATTCTGTAAAACCAAGAACACATGAGGTTTTGGCTAAATTATTAGCTGCAGGTGTAGAACATCATTTAATTCACGAAAAATTGAGTGATAATAATACAGAAACTCGTTTGCGCTTGCAAGGTTTTGCAATGAGCGAAAAGTTAGAAGTTTTATATGATTATAATGTTGCTATAATTTCTTTATCTAAAGAAGAATTGGCAAAATATAAATATGTTAAAGGAGATACCGATAATTTGGCAAATTTAGTTTTATCAATAAAAGGAATGAGAGCCGCCATTGTTTTTACAGAAAGAGACGGAATTATGAAAATTTCTTTTCGATCTAAGGGTGCAGAAAATCCTGTAAACCTTTTAGCTAAAGAACATTTTAATGGTGGTGGTCATGCAAATGCAGCTGGAGGAATGAGTGAATTGTCTGTAGAAGAAACATTGGTAAAACTTAAAAGTTTAATTCCGGAATATTTTTCTAATTAGAAGGAACAAAACTCTTCAAATAATTTCTTAAATGTTAAAGTTTGATTATTTTTATCAAAATTTACGAAGATGAGTCAAAAGGAAGAATTTTTTGAATACATTAATAATGGCTACAAAACTAAAGGTGAGTCTATTGAGTTAGGCGCTGCAATGTTAGGTGAAGAAACCATAACAAACGCCATTGTTAAAGTTCCTTTAAAAACTTTAAATAGGCACGGTTTAATTGCTGGTGCTACAGGAACCGGTAAAACCAAAACTTTACAAGTTTTAGCAGAAAACCTTTCAGAAAAAGGAATTCCGGTTTTGTTAATGGATATAAAAGGAGACCTTTCTGGTTTAGCACAACCAAGCCCAGGACATGCAAAAATTGACGAACGTCATGCAAAAATTGGATTTGAATTTACTGCTCAAAAATTTCCTATTGAAGTTCTAACGATATCCGAACAAGATGGTACAAGGTTGCGTGCAACAATATCAGAATTTGGACCAGTTTTGTTATCTAGAATTTTAGATTTAACAGAAACACAAAGCGGAATTGTATCTATAATTTTTAAATATTGTGATGACAATAAATATCCGTTGTTAGATATTAAAGATTTTAAAAAGGTATTACAATTTGTAACGCAAGAAGGTAAAGAAGAAATTCAAGCAGAATATGGTCGAATTTCTACTGCAAGTACAGGTGCAATCTTACGTAAAATTGTAGAAATAGAGCAACAAGGTGGCGATTTGTTTTTTGGTGAAAAATCTTTTGATGTAGAAGATTTAACAAGAATAGATGAGGACGGTAAAGGAATAATTTCAGTTTTACGTTTAACAGATATTCAAGACAAACCAAAGTTGTTTTCTACATTTATGTTGCAACTATTGGCAGAAGTTTATGAAACTTTTCCTGAGCAAGGAGATTCTGGAAGACCAGAATTGGTAATTTTTATTGATGAAGCACATTTAGTTTTTGAAGAAGCTTCTAAAGCATTGCTTAATCAAATAGAAAGTATTGTAAAATTGATTCGTTCTAAAGGTATAGGTTTGTATTTTGTAACGCAAAACCCTAAAGATGTACCAGAAGATATTTTAGCACAATTGGGTTTAAAAATTCAGCATGCATTAAGAGCGTTTACTGCTAAAGACAGAAAAGCAATTAAATTGGCTGCAGAGAATTATCCAGATTCAGAATATTACGATACGAAAGAAGTATTAACTCAATTAGGTATTGGTGAAGCCTTTGTTTCTGTTTTAAACGAAAAAGGAATACCAACACCATTGGCAAGAACAATGTTAAGAGCACCAATGAGTAGAATGGATGTTTTAACACCCAAAGAACTTAAAAGTGTTATTAATAATTCGAGACTTTTTTATAAATACAATGAAAATTTAGATAGAGAAAGCGCTTATGAGTTGCTAAACTCTAAAATTGAAAAAGTAAATTTAGCTGAAGCAAAAGCAATTAAAGAAACGGAAGAAAAGAAGGAAAGAGAAAAACTAGCGAAAGAAAAAGAACGAGAAAGAAAAAGAGAAGAAAAAGCGTCTAGAAGTTATTCTAGAAGAAGAAGTACAGCTCAAAACCCAATTGTAAAAGTACTTACAAGTGCAACCTTTATAAGAGCAGCCTTCGGAATATTAAAAAAAGTTTTAAAATAACAAAAATAGATATAGCACGTTATAAACGTATAAACTACCAAATATGATTAAAAAAAATATATTATCAATAGTAATAATTGCATGTTCACTTTTAGTAATTAGTTGTGGCGATGGAGGAAGATTTACAATAGAAAAAGGTAAAGTAGGTCATTTAACACCAAAAACAACTATTGAAGAATTAGATGAAATTTTTGAAAATGATTCTATTGTAAAAAATTTAAGTGAAGGGGCTTTAGGTGATAATTATTTTCAAGATGATGACGAATATTTGGTATATGAAAAAGGAGGGAAGTTAAAACTAACAATTGTACCTAAAGAACAATTAGATTCTGTATCTACAATTAAAAGTATCGAAATTCATGATTCAAGATATGCTACTGAATCTGGTATCAATATTAATTCTAGTTTTTCTGAAATAAACTTAAACAATAATATAAATAGAGTAGAGTCTACTTTTTCCACTGCAACATTATTTATCGATGATTTAAACGCAACAATAGGAATTGACAAAGAAGAATTAGGCTTAAAAGATTTTTCTACTCAGAATGTAACTTTAGAACAAATTCCTGATTTAGCAAAAATGAAATCTTTTATTGTTTGGTTTAATTAATAGAATATGGGCACGTATTCTATAGAAAATAGTAAAGATTCAATTTTAAGACCAAATTCTGAGTTCGAAAGAAGAATTATTCTTCAATATTATCTTGATAATGATGTTAAAATTAACGAGATAGAAAGAGATATTTTAAATGAATGTTCTGTTTCAGAACACGAGTCTATAGGTATTATTGGTTGCTTGCTAGATGATAAATCTTTACTAAATTCTTTAAGATTAGTTATCGGTGCAAATAATAGATCTAATTTTAAACTTTCTACATTATCAAATTCTTTACTAGATTCAGAAACTTTAAAAAAAGCTGTTTCTTATTATTTTGAGGAAAATAAATACGATAGTTTTAATAGAAATGAACAAATTATAAGAAGAGAATTTAACATCGTTTATTAAATGAAAAAATATACAATTCAGAAATCTCCGTTTGTTGTACCAACAACAGATGGCAAATTAATAGAAGAACATTTTGGTAATGCAACTGATGGTAATTCTCAAATAAGTATTGCACATATGGTTGCGCCATCTAAATGGAGTGAGCCATTTCAAACACCAGAATTTGACGAATACACATACATTATTAAAGGTAAAAAGCAATTTATTATAGATGGAGAAACTGTTATTTTAAAAACAGGCGAGTCTATTAAAATTGAAAAAAATACTAGAGTGCAATATTCAAATCCTTTTGATGAACCTTGTGAATATCTTGCAGTTTGTTTACCTGCATTTTCTATCGATTTAGTAAATCGAGAAGAAAATTAAGACCTTTTTTTTGCGATATAAAAAGGTAAATAAATTAGTAAAAAGTAAGGGATTACTATAATCTCTACTACAAAAATGTATTTTGGCCACTCGCCGAATAAATCTAGTAAGGTAGCAGCGTCTGGTTTTCTATTGGTGTAAAAATAGTTAGAACCTAAGAAATAATTTAAAGCAAACATAACTATCATATAAATTTGCATTGCTAAAAATGATTTTGCTACACTTTTTATAGTGGGTCTCATTTTATATATAAACGTGGCATATAGCATAAAAATGATTAGTCCTGCGTGTACAAACCAATATCTAAAAAACTTAAAATTTAAATAATTACTTTCGTCTGGTGTTATTAAAGACTGCAAAGTTCCTGCAAATACTAAAAATAGAAGAATTTCATAATATATAAGCTTTCTAGTAAGTGACAAAACAGGAATAATAATTGCCATAAAACTACATAAATGCAATGGTAAGTCTTTTTGATAATTAAAGTTTCCTTTATAAAAGTTTATAATTGTACCTAATATTACGGTAAAAGAAAGACTGAAAGCAAATAAATTTCCTATTAATATTTGTTTTCTTTTAGATTGATTTTTTGCAAATAAAAGTAAAAGAAATCCAAAAACAATTAAAGAAGCGACTACACTTAAGTGCTGATTTGTAAAAGGTGTAAAATCATTGTTTTCCTTCAAAAAGAAATCCATAAAACGTACTTAATATAATTTTGTTACCTCTAATATTATGAGGTTTAAATGAGTTAAATTTATAATTGATTTTTACAATATATAGATTTATAATTTAATAAATTGCATAAAATCTATTTTATGAATGATACAATTGCACCAAAAACCATAAGACAAGTATTTGTTTTATTATTAATATTAGTTATTGGTATTTTAATTTTTAAGGAAATGATGCCTTATTTATCGGGCGTTTTAGGTGCCATAACTGTGTATGTCTTGCTAAGAAAATGGATGATAATTTTAGTAAAAAGAAGATGGCATCCTGATGTAGCAGCAATATTTTTAATGTTGATATCATTTGTGTGCATTTTATTACCAGTAACAGGTTTATTAATGATGTTAGGTAGCAAAATAGGAGATGCAGTTAAAAATTCTGCAGAAGTTACACAGGCCCTAAAAGATATATTTGGTAAAATAGAAAATAGATTTGGTTATGATTTAGCTGAAAAAATTAATGTGTCTGAAGTTTCTACTTGGGTTACAAGCAATTTAGAAGGTTTTGCAGGCGGAACTTTTAATATTTTTATAGCAATTGGTATCATGTATTTTATGTTGTATTATATGTTTACCAATAGATCAGAACTTAGAAATTCTTTGTACCAATATATACCAATAAGTGATAAGAATTTAAAAATTATAGGAGAAGAATCTCAAGCAATGGTTCGTTCTAATGCAATTGGTATTCCGTTAGTTGCTATTGGTCAAGGTATAATTGCTTTAATTGGTTTTTTAATTTTTGATATTAACGACCCTTTCTTTTGGTTTATAATTGTTACTGTAGGTTCTATGATTCCGTTTGTAGGAACTCTTATAGGAATCTTACCCGTTTTTATTTTAACAATTTCTACAGGAAACAATTTTGCAGCTTGGGGAATTCTAATTTACGGTTTAGTTGTAGTAGGTTCTACAGATAATATTATAAGGCTGTTTGTTTTAAAGAAATTAGATAATGTACATCCGTTAATTACATTAATTGGTGTTATTGTTGGTGTGCCTTTATTCGGGTTTATTGGTTTAATTTTTGGACCATTACTAATAAGTTTATTCTTAGTGATAGTAAGAATTTATAGAAAAGAATTTGGTGCACAAAGATCAGAAGAAAATGTACTCTAAATAATTGGTAGTTTTTTGTTTTTCTTCTTGTTAATATAATGTCTTAAAACTCCGCCTTTAACACTATTTACATCAAACTCTACAATAAATGCATTTTCATCTAAATTTTGTACAATTCGATACATTTTTTTAATATCGATTCTATTAATTATAGAATGAATAATATCAAAATCTTCTGATTTGCCGTTGCTACCAAAACCTGAAGACCCTTTGTAAATTGTTAAACCTACACCCAATTCTTCTAAAATAGCTTTTTTAATAATTTTATGTTCTCTAGAAACTATTGTTACACCAATAAAATCTTCAAAGCCTTCTATTACGGTATCTGTAACTTTAGCGGCAATTATATATGTTAAAATAGAATAGAGTGCAACTTCTACAGAAACCACAAAAGCTGTTACTGCGAATAGAATAATGTTAAAAAATAATACAATTTTACCGATGCTTAATCCGAATTTATCGTTTAAGTAAACACCCAAAATTTCAGATCCATCTAAAACAGAACCATTTCTTATCGCTATTCCAATACCAGAACCAACCAATAAACCACCAAATATTGAAATTAGCAGTTTATCGTTGGTAATAGTTTGAAAGTTCTCTAAATGAATAAACAAGGCTAAGCCTAAAATACTTATAATAGATTTAATTACAATTCTTTTCGAAACTGTAAAATAACCTAATATTAAAAAAGGAATACTGAATACTAACAATAGATAAGACATGTTAATGTCTACTTGCGTTCTTACTAAAAGTGCAATACCAGTTACACCACCATCTAGAAAACCGTTTGGTAATAAAAAGGCCTTCAAGCCCAAACTTGTTAAAACGATTCCAACAAATATTTGAAAATATTCTGATAGGTAAGTGGTTACATTTTTAATTGACATTATTTAGATTTTCTAGTACAAGCTAAGAGAGTGTTTTTTAATAACATTGCAATTGTCATAGGACCAACTCCACCAGGAACCGGCGTTATAAAATCAGATTTTTTAGAAACTTCTTCAAAAGCAACATCGCCAACCAATCTAAAACCACTTTTTTTAGTTGAATCTGCTAAACGTGTAATACCTACATCAATAACAGTTACATTGTCTTTAACCATGTCTGCTTTTAAAAATTCTGGAATACCAATTGCAGCAATTACAATATCTGCTTGTAATGTAATTTCTTTTAAGTTTTTTGTTCTACTATGGCACATTGTAACAGTTGCATTACCAACTTTACGTTTTTGAGATAAAAGTATACTCATTGGACTACCAACAATATGGCTTCTTCCTAAAACAACTACATGTTTACCTGATGTTTCTACGTTGTATCTATCTAATAATTCTAAAATTCCGAAAGGAGTTGCAGAAATAAAGGTTGGTAAGTTTAAAGCCATTTTACCAACGTTAGTTGGGTGAAATCCATCAACATCTTTTTCAGGATCTACTGCCATTAATATTTTTTGCTCGTCTATATGTTTAGGTAATGGTAATTGTACAATAAAGCCATCAATATCATTATCTACATTTAAAACAGCAATTTCGTTAAGCAGTTCTTCTTCTGTTGTTTCTTCTGAAAGTCTAATTAATGTAGATTCAAAGCCAACACGTTCACATGCTTTTACTTTTGCATTTACATAAGTTATACTAGCACCCTCGTTACCTACAATTACCGCAGCTAAATGAGGCGCTTTATGGCCTTTGTCTTTTAAGTCTCTAACTTCTAAAGCAATTTCTTCTTTAATGTCTGCAGATGTCTTTTTTCCGTCTAATAAAATCATTGTTCTTTTAAAATATAAATATTGATAGTTATGTTAAAATTATTGAATTCTTTTAATATGGTATAGTCATTTTCTAAACTTTTTAATTCATCATCTGATAAATTAAAAACTGTGACGTAAAAAACGTACTTGTTTTTTTTATTAAATTTTTGAAAAGATCTTGTGTCTCCTTTAAAATCAACAAAATCTAATTTTGTTAAGTTAGGAAAAAAACTAGCAACATCTTCGACATTAATATTTTCTTTATTTAAATAATTAATAGCTTCTAAGCGCAAAGAATGATAAGGAATGTGCGCTAAAGTAGCATCCCAACCTTGTGAGATTTCCTTAGGATAAATCCATAAATTACCGGTTACAAGTCCAAGAAATAAGATACTGTAAATAATTTTTTTTCTAGTAAAAAAGAATATAATTATTCTAAAAGATAATGTGATAAATACAATGTAAGAAACTATAAAATATCGATGCCCAATTGTGTTAGTAGATATTAATGAAACTAGAATAACAAAAAATACAGAAGAAATTGATAATAATAACAACTGTTTATTTTTAACAGATTTTATTATTCTTTTACCAAAAAGAATGAACGAAACAATTAAAAATAAGAAAATAAAAATTTTACCAAAGTCTAAATATCTTTGTACTAAAATAAAACAGTTTTTAACAAACCATTTAATATCAACAAATTGCCATAAACTAGCCCAAGGAGAATCTGGATGAGTTTGCAACCAACCTTTAGTAATAAGTCTCCAAACCACAAAAGAAATGCCAGTTAAACTGCCAAAAAAATAAATTAATAGGAATTTAAAATTTAATATAGAATTTATTTTCTCTCTTTGGATATATAATTTATTCAGCACATCATAAAGAAAAATTCCTGCAACTAACATCATACTTCTGTATGATATAATACTTAAAAATATAAGACCAATAAATTTTAAGTAATCATTTTTAAATAGAATCGAGTTTACAACTAAAAAAAAGAAAAATAGAATAATTATTTCTGGATTAACAATCACAAAAGAGGTTGCTAAGCTTGGTTCTGCAATTATTAGAATAAATAAAAAGAAGTGCTTTTTAGTAGCTTCTATAAAATAGGAAATAAATTTTCTAATTTGAAAAAAGAACCCAATAGTAAAAGGTAATATCAATAAATGAGAAACCCATAATTCATGACCGAAAATTTTCCAGAAAATGGCTAATAAAAAACCTAAAAAAGGCGGATGACCAGGATCGAAACTAATAGGAATATTCCAGTCGAATAAAGAGTTTTCATAGAGATGATTGCCCATTTTTGAAGCAAACAATACATTATCCCAAAACATTCCGTTTCTAAAAGATACCAGAAATAATAAGACACCAAAAGAAATAAAGAAAAGGATTCTTTTATTTTTTGATTTGAATAACGTTTGCAAAAAAATGTACATTTATTAATTAAAAAAAGCTGCAAAATTGCAGCTTATATTTATTTTATTTCATTCCTTTCATCATTTGCATCATTTTTTTGCCACCACCACCTTGCATCATTTTCATCATCTTGCTCATTTGATTAAATTGCTTCATCAATTGATTTACTTCTGTAACCGATGTACCAGAACCTTTAGCTATTCTTTTCTTACGACTAGCATTAATAGTTGTTGGTGTGCTTCTTTCCGAAGGTGTCATAGAATGTATAATTGCTTCAATACCTTTAAAAGCATCATCATCAATATCAATATCTTTCATTGCTTTACCAGCGCCAGGAATCATACCCATAAGGTCTTTCATGCTTCCCATTTTCTTTATTTGCTGAATCTGATTTAAGAAATCATCAAAACCAAACTGATTTTTTGCAATTTTTTTCTGTAATTTTCTAGCTTCCTCTTCATCATATTGATCTTGAGCTCTTTCAACAAGAGAAATAACATCTCCCATTCCAAGAATTCTATCTGCCATTCTATCAGGATGAAAAACGTCTATCGCATCCATCTTCTCTCCAGTACCAATAAATTTAATTGGTTTGTCTACTACAGATTTAATCGATAACGCCGCTCCACCACGAGTATCACCATCTAACTTTGTAAGAACAACACCATCAAAATTTAAAATATCATTAAAGGCCTTTGCTGTATTAACTGCATCTTGCCCTGTCATAGAATCTACAACAAATAGCGTTTCTTGTGGCGTAATTGCTTTATGAATATTAGAAATCTCTGTCATCATTTCTTCATCAACAGCTAAACGACCAGCGGTATCGATAATTACAACATTTTTACCATTTGCTTTGGCGTGTTGAATTGCGTTTTTAGAAATTTCTACAGGATTGTTATTACCAACTTCTGCATATACTTCTACACCAATTTGCTCACCAACTACTTGTAATTGGTTAATTGCTGCAGGTCTATAAACATCACAACCAACAAGAAGTACTTGTTTTGCTTTTTTTGTTTTTAAGAAGTTAGCTAATTTTCCAGAAAAAGTTGTTTTACCAGAACCTTGTAAACCAGACATTAAAATTACGGTTGGTGATCCACCAAGGTTAACACCTACAGTTTCACCACCCATTAGTTCTGTTAGTTCATCTTTAACTAACTTAACCATTAATTGCCCAGGATTTAATGTAGTTAATACATCTTGTCCTATTGCTTTTGTTTGAACACTTTTAGTAAATTGTTTTGCAATTTTAAAGTTAACATCGGCATCTAATAACGCTCTTCTAACTTCTTTTAAAGTTTCTGCAACGTTTACTTCTGTAATTTTACCGTGTCCTTTAAGGGTGTGTAAGGCTTTATCTAATTTATCGCTTAAATTATTAAACATAATTTGTGTCTTTTTTTTGGAAACACAAATATAATAAATTAACAAGAATTTTAAGAAAGTTATTAATGCCTTTTTTTACAAGTTTTTCTTTAAAAATAATGTGGTAAAAAAGTTTGTAAAATGTAAAAAAATAGAAATCAAGAAAAGTATAATTGCTATTGTAAATAATAATGAACTATAATTATATAAGTTATTGTAGCCTAGGTTGTTATGTGTTTTTGTATTTTTAAAATATTGAGAAATCATTAAGGTTACTAATGATGAAATTTGGGTAATTAAATGTAAAATAGTGAGCCATTTATTTGGTTTTTTGCCTGTCCATTTCAAAATATAATAATTAAAAGCAATTAATAAAAAATACACAGCAGATACATAGAACCAATAATTGATACTTACAGTCATGTAAATATCCATAAAATCGATATTTATAAGATTATTATTTACAATACCTAATATGATGAACGAAATACTAAACGCTAGAAATGTTAAGTATGGTTTTTCTAAACCGTTATTTAATAAAGATACTTTATAAGTTTTCATATTTTTCTGAAAGAATAGTAGTGTGATGTTCTAAATGATATGCAGACCACATAACAATTTCTCTAATAGTCATTTTACCCATTAAAGGATGTGGAATAACTAATCGGTCTAAATTTAAATCACTTTTTCTTCTAACTTTATTTTGAAGTTTTTTATTAGATAAAGACAATTTACGAAGTATTTTTTTTCTACTTTTTAAAGAAGGGTTTTTTAATTTACTATTAAATTTTCTCGCCTTATCTTCATTACTTTTTAATTTATTTTGATAATTCTTAACAACCGTATCGTAATCTCTTGTTGCTCTGTTGCACAAACCAAATTTGTGTTTTAAAAAGAATCTCGGAAAGTTTAAAGCTTTGTTTAATAATTGAAAACTGTTAACTAGATGCAGAACATGCTGCCCAGTTGTCCATTTATCAGAAGGACCTTTTTCCCAAATTTCTTTAGGTTGTTTTTCTAACCAATTGATTAAAATATCATGATTAGTTTTTAACAATTCTATTATTTCTTTTTTATTCATTCTGAATAATTATATCAATAAATATACAAAATTTAAAGCATAAAAAAAGAGCTTTGTTAAAGCTCTTATATCATTAAAATGATTACAAATTATTTTTGTTTCGGAATAAATTCTAAAGCAACTCCGTTAATACAATGACGTTTTCCTGTGGTTTCTTGCGGTCCATCATCAAAAGAATGCCCTAAATGGCCACCACAAGTATTACATTTTAATTCTGTTCTTGCATAACCAATTTTATAATCTACGTCTAATTCTACGTTTCCTTTAACTGCTCTATCAAAAGATGGCCATCCTGTACCAGAAATAAATTTATGTTTTGTTTCGTATAAAGGTGTTTTACATGCAGCACATACAAATGTTCCTGGCGTTTTTATTTTATTTAACTCACTAGAATGTGGTCTTTCTGTGCCTGCTTGCCTAAGCACATAATATTGTTGTTCTGTTAGTTCTTTTTTCCATTGTGCATCTGTTTTTGATATTTTGTACGTTTTGGTTTTATCAGATTTTTTCTGAGCATTACCAGCACAACTAAAAAAAGAGAAAATAATAATTAATGAAAATATTTTATTCATGACGATTTTGTTTGTAAGTTTTTATTGAATTATTTTGTCGATATAGCTATCGAAAACTTACACAAATTTACTTTTTTTAAAATTCATTTTAAAGTGATTTTCTTTTTCAGTTAAGATTAAAACTGATATAGTTCAAATTCTAATAATAAAATTTATAAATTGCTATCGAAAATAAAATATTAGAATAAAAACAATCAAAAATGAAGAAAATAGCCATTTTATTATTTACTGTTATTCTTTTTTCAGAATGTAGTAAAGTTCCTATTACAGGCAGAAGTAGAGTTAATTTTGTAAGTGATTCACAAGTTTTACCTGCAAGTTTTGCACAATATCAAGGTTTTTTAGAAGAAAATAAACTTTCTACAAATAGAACCATGACTAATCAAGTAAAAAGTGTTGGTACAAATATTGCAGCTGCTGTAGATCGATTTATGAGAGCCAATAATATGACTAGTGAAGCAGAAGCTTATAGATGGGAATTTAATTTAGTAAAAGACAATACGGTAAACGCTTGGTGTATGCCAGGAGGAAAAGTGGTTTTTTATACTGGTATAATGCCAATTTGTAAAAATGTTGATGGAGTAGCAGCAGTCATGGGGCACGAGGTTGCACATGCATTTGCTAAACATGGTCAAGAAAGAATGTCTCAAGGACAATTACAACAAATCGGAGGATTAGCTGTGGCTTTAGGTACTTCTGGTAAAGATGCTAAAACACAACAATTATGGAATACTGCTTTCGGAATAGGTTCTGGTTTAGGAGTTTTAAAGTTTAGTAGAGTTCACGAACAAGAGGCAGATAGATTAGGATTGGTATTTATGATTATGGCTGGTTATGATGGTACAGAAGCTGCAGAAGTTTGGGTAAGAATGAGCCAGAAATCTGGCGGAAGCTCTCAACCAGAAATTTTAAGTACACACCCTTCTAACGAATCTAGAATTCAAGATTTAAAAACGTATTTACCTACCGCAAGAAAGTATGCAGCTAAATTTAATGTAGCCGCAAAATAAAAATAATTTAAAAGGTAAAAACTTTTACTATATTGTATGCCGTTCAATACACATTGAACGGCATTTTTATTTAAAAAAACGATATGTTAAAAATAGGAGATAAAAAATTAATTAATGCTTGGGCTTTTTATGATTGGGCAAACTCTGTGTATTCTTTAGTTATTAGTACTGCTGTTTTCCCTTTATTTTATAGCGCCATAACAAAAGATGAAATTGTAACATTTTTAGGCATGAAATGGGATTACCCAGATACTTTATACAGTTACGCATTATCTTTTTCTTTTTTAGTTGTTGCATTTATGTCTCCAATTTTATCTGCTATTGCAGATTATACGGGTAACAAACTTAAGTTTATGAAATTCTTTTGTTGGCTTGGTGGTTTGTCTGTAATTTCTATGTATTTCTTTAAAGATTTAAACACCGCTTGGATAGGTATTATTTGTACAATTTTAGCAAGTATTGGTTTTTGGTCTAGTATTGTTTTTTACAATTCTTATTTACCAGAAGTTGCGCACCCAGAACAACAAGATGCTGCAAGTGCTAAAGGTTTTATTCATGGTTATATTGGTTCTATAATTTTACTTTTAGTTTGTTTAGGAATGATTTTAGCACCTAATACTTATGGTTTTGATACCAGTATTTCTGAAACTATATTATCTTCTGGTAACAGTTTAGAAATTGAAAAAGCTATAGAAGATGCTAAAAATGCAGCATCATTAAAGGCCATGAGAATATCTTTTGTTATGGTTGGCTTATGGTGGATTGGTTTTGCACAAATAACATTTAAAAAATTGCCAAACAATATTTACAATAGAAAACCAGAAAAAGATTTTATTTGGAAGGGTTTTAAAGAACTAAAAAAAGTTTGGATAGAATTAAAAGGATATCCAACCTTAAGAAACTTTTTAATAGCTTTCTTTTTACTGAGTGTTGGTGTACAAACAATTATTTTATTAGCAACAATTTTTGGTTCATCAGAATTAGGTTTAGGTACTACAAATTTAATTGTAACGGTATTACTTATTCAGTTTGTTGCTATTTTAGGTGCTTGGGTTTTTTCTAACGTTTCTAAAAAATTAGGGAATTTTATGGCAATAAAAATCACTATTTTCATATGGATTTTAGTTTGTTTTTCTGCTTTTATGCTAGAAAAAGAATTACAAAATGTAGAAATTTATTTTTATGCCTTAGGCGGATTATTAGGTTTGGTGTTAGGTGCAATTCAATCTTTAACAAGATCTACATATTCTAAACTTTTACCAAAAACTCAAGACAATGCAACGTATTTTAGTTTTTATGATGTTACAGAAAAGATAGCAATTGTTTTAGGAACTTTTGTATTCGGATTTTTAATCTATTTAACAGATTCTATGCAATGGAGTGTTCTTTCTTTGGCTTTATTTTTTGTAGCTGCTTTAATTGTATTAAGTACTTTAAAAAGAACGGAATACGTACATTAATTTTAGAATAAAATTATTAAAATAAAAAAAGTGTCACTGTTTAGTGACACTTTTTTTATAAACACAAATGTTTAATTTAAATATGAACATTAATTCCTAAAACTACATTTCTACCTTGGTTAAATATTCCATCGTTTTTTAATCGAGATAAATGATTGATATATTTTTTATTTAATAAATTATTAACGCTAAGTGAACCTGTAAATTTTACATTTCTTATAGAAACATCTCCACCTAAAGCAAAATTTAATAAATTATAATTGCTAGTTTGGGTTTCAAAAGAGCTTACATTTTCTTGAGAAAAAGTACTTTCTAATGTAATAGAAGTATAACCTTGCGTTAACCAGTTTTTATAATTAAATTCTGTTCTAAAAGTATTTCTCCAAGTATTAGCAGGTATTAGCGGTAAATAATCTCCATTTTTTTGTTTACCAATTACAGTTTCGAAAGTACTTTCTAAATGCAACCAATCTTGTGGATGCGGATGTAAATGGAAACCAAATTCACCACCATATAATTTTGCATTTTCTTGTATATACGTAAATACTTGCTCACCATCTTCAATTTCATCCGTAGGCGTTATAAATATATAATCGTTTAAATGGTTATAAAATCCGTTAGCAAATAACTCGAAATGTTCTGTTTTGTATTCTAAGGAAAGATCTAATTGTACATTTTTTTCATTTACCAAATTACTATTTCCTTTTTCGAATCTATTTGTACCATGATGCACTCCGTTAGAACTTAATTCTGCTAAGTTAGGAGCTCTAAAACCAGAAGCAACATTTATTCTTGTAGTAATTTGATCTGATAATGAAGTTTTAAAACCTAAAGAAGTTGTAAAACTGTTGTAAGATTTATTTACTGCCTCAAAAACATGTATTTCATCATCATGAGCAACTTCGTGTCTTTCTGTATCAATTTTTCTATTATCGAAGCGAATACCAGCTTGTAAAGTATTGTTTTTCCATGTGTAATTTGCGGTTGTAAAAATTCCGAAGTCATTTACGGTAGCATTTGGTATTAAAATTTCTTCACCAAAATTAGTATTTGTTTGATGTAAACCTTGTATACCAGATAAAATTTCTAAGCTTCCAATCTTAGGGAAATGATATTTTGCATTATAGGTAAATGTTTTCAATTTCATTCTTAAAGCAGCTTCTTCATGTTCTTCATCATGGTCTTCATCTCCGTGGTCATGATCATGATCGTGGTCGTCTTCATCTTCATCCTCATCATGGTCATCGTGCTCTTCATGTTCTTCAAACTCTTGTCTATCATTAAAAGTATAACCTAAATCGATATCTAATTTAGAATCTCCAAAAAAGAAATGATTATGAGAGCTTATAATATGATTGTCTATTGTTTGAAACGGTTCTAATAAATCATTACTTGTTGATTGTAGACCGATTCCTTCTGTTAAACCTAAATTAGATTTGTTGTAATTATACCTTAATTCTGATGTAAATTTATTTTTAGAATATGCAATTCCAGATTTAAAATCCTTTTCGTTAAAACGTGTATTTGTAACTCTTTTATCTGTAGGTATTTTATAATCTGCATGATTTGCATAAGTTCCTCTTGCTAAAAACTTCCAATTTTCTAAAGAACTTTTAACTCCTACCGATGTATTTGTTCCTAAAGTATTATTAAAGTAACGCTGATTGATATTAACTTTTGTTTTATTTGAAGAAGCAAATTTTTCTGGATTTAGATATAAAACACCACCTAATGCATCGGAACCATAAAGTAAAGATGCAGGACCTTTAATTACTTCTACAGAACCAATACCGGCATCATTAATACCTAAACCGTGTTCGCCACCAAATTGCTGATTTTCTAAACGAATACCTTGTGCGTAAACCAGAACTCTGTTACCGCTTAAACCTCTAATAACAGGTTTACCAATAGAATTTCCGGTAGAAATTTGAGAAACTCCTGCAATATTTACAATTCCTTCGGATAATGTTGTAGCGCCTAATTTTTGCAATTTATTTGCAGAAAGTCTTTCAACTTTCATCACATTTTCTGATTGCAATTTATTAAAAGGAGTAGAAACAATAATTTCGTCTATTTCATAAAACGTTTCAACTAATTGTAAATTAATTTCTTGGTTGTTATCGTTTAAATCTACATTTTTAGATACAGTTTTATAACCTAAATAAGTAAATGTTAATTTAATTTTTCCGTTTGGGATATTTTTTAATTCATAAAAACCATCATTATTAGTTATGGTTCCTTTATGAATTTCTTGTGCATGAATTTCTACACCAATTAGTGCGTTGTTATTAGTGTCTGTAATTTTTCCAGAAATGCTATTTTGAGCATTCACAGATATAATTGCCATTAAAAATAGCAGTTTTAAATATGATTTCATTGTAATGTTTTTACTATTAAATAGAAGATTTTCCCAGAAAATTATATTGAAAAAATAATTAGTAGGGTATAGGTATTTAGTTCTAAATAGTAAATTGAGGTGGTGCTCTAGAAGATTTTTTAGAAATTTTTACTTCTTTAAGTCTAATTTTTTTTAATAGAAAATTACTTTTGTATATTTCTATGTTTGTTAATTCGAATGAATTAAAAGTAAAGTTAAATGTTATTAATTGTTTGTGCAGTTCATCACAATTTAAAGAATCTTGATGTAAGTGTTGCTCTACTTTTGATGAACAAACCACATGGTCATGATTTTCTAGCGCGTGGGTTATTTGTATTGATGCAGGAAACATCAATACGAACAAAAATAAAAAACTGATATGTTGTTTAAAACCTTTGATAAAATTACTTTTTTCTAATTTTTAAATTCAGCATTTCTACTCCTAAAGAAAAAGCGATGGCAAAGTACAAATATCCTTTAGGAATAGCTCCTACAGTTTTGTTAAAAATTTCTGTATGCGATAAATGTGCAGCTTCTGTAATAAGCATAAAGCCAATTAAAATTAAAAAAGAAAGCGCCAACATTTGAATTGTTGGATTTTTGTTTACGAAATTACTTATTGGTTTAGAAAAAATCATCATAATAAGAATCGAAACAATTACAGCAATAATCATAATTATAAGTGCACCTTCGATTCCGTTAGTCATACCAACTGCCGTAAGAATACTATCAAAAGAAAAAACAATATCTATTAATATTATTTGAATAATTACAGTAGAAAAAGAAATTACTTTTGGTGATTTTAGTACTTCATCTTCGTTTGTGTTTTCTACTTTTTGTCTTATTTCCTTTGTGCTTTTGTATAATAGAAATAAACCTCCTAAAAATAAAATTATACTTTGACCAGTAATGCCTGTTTTAAACCAATCGATATCTATTTTTAAAAAAGGATCTTTTAAAGCAATTAAATAAGATACACCAAAGAGCAAAATGATTCTCGTAATCATTGCTAAGGCCAAACCTAAAATTGTTGCTTTTCTTACTTGATTTTCTGGTAATTTGTTGGCAGATATTGATATAAATATAATATTATCTATACCTAAAATTATTTCTAAAAAAGTTAATGTTAGTAGTGCTACCCAAGTATCTGCATTTAGAAATATTTCCATGTTATTTTATTTTATTTTATAAATAGTACCGTCTGTTAAAAATTTACTGAATCCTATTTTAGCAGAAAAATCGTAAGAACTGTCTTTAATCTTAGTTATTTGCACATAAATAGCATCTTTGTCTAACTGCTTTTTTGGTGATTTCATTTTTAAAGAATAGAAAAAGTTACTTTTCCATTTAATGTATAAAGTATCTATATGTTTAATTCTTTTTTCTGTGGTTAAACTATCTGTAGAAATACTTACAATTTTATCGTACTCTTCTATTTGCAAACTATCGATTCTAGTAATTTTAGTTTTACTATAACCATCTCCGGCAGGAATTTCGAAAACACCTTGTTTAAATCTATCCGGATCACCTTTTTCAGCTTTACAAGAAGCTAATATTAGAAAAAAAAGACAAGAAAAAAGAGACAAAAGAATGCCTTTATTTCTTTTAAAAATAAATTTTGAAACCTCTTTTTTCTCTATCTTTTTTTCTGTTTTTATCATTTTAAATACCTGTATAATTTGCTGGTGTTATTGCTTTTAATTCGTTTTTAATTTCATCAGAAACTTCTAATGTATCGATAAAGTTCGAAATCGAATTTTGATTTATTTTTTCGTTTGTTCTAGTTAATCCTTTTAAAGCTTCATAAGGATTAGGATATGCTTCTCTTCTTAAAATTGTTTGTATTGCTTCTGCAACAACAGCCCAATTATTTTCTAAATCTTGCTCGAACTTTTCTTTGTTTAATAACAATTTGTTTAAACCTTTTAAAGTAGATGTAAATGCGATAATGGTATGACCAAAAGGTACACCAACATTACGTAAAACCGTACTGTCTGTCAAATCTCTTTGTAGTCTAGAAATTGGTAATTTTGCAGAAAGATGTTCGAAAATTGCATTAGCCAAACCTAAATTTCCTTCAGAATTTTCGAAATCAATTGGGTTCACTTTATGTGGCATTGCAGAAGAACCTACTTCACCAGCTTTAATTTTTTGCTTAAAATAATCCATAGAAACATAGGTCCAGAAATCTCTGTCTAAATCTATAATTATTGTATTGATACGTTTTAGTGTATCAAACAAAGCAGCCATATGATCGTAATGTTCTATTTGAGTTGTTGGAAAAGAATGCTGTAAACCTAATTTTTCTTGTACAAAAGTAGTTCCAAATTCTTTCCAATCTATTGTAGGATAAGCAACTTTATGTGCATTATAATTACCAGTTGCGCCACCAAATTTAGCTGCACTTGGTATATCATTTAACAAATTGAATTGTTCTTTTAAACGAACCACAAAAACTTCTATTTCTTTTCCTAATCTTGTAGGAGAAGCTGGTTGACCATGAGTTCTTGCCAACATAGAAATATCTGCCCATTCTGTAACCAATTCTTGTAGTTTTTCTAAAACTTCAAAATATTGAGGTACATAAACATCATTCATTGCTTCTTTTATAGAAAGCGGAACAGCGGTATTATTAATATCTTGAGACGTCAATCCGAAGTGGATAAATTCTTTAAATTCTTGTAAATTTAAAGCATCAAATTTTTCTTTGATAAAATACTCTACAGCTTTTACATCATGGTTTGTAATGCTTTCGATATCTTTAATTTTTTGCGCATCTTCAGCTGTAAATTCTGTATAAATTTTACGTAATTCTTCAAAAAGAGAAGTATCAAAACTTTCTAATTGTGGTAAAGGAATTTCGCATAAAGCGATAAAATATTCTATTTCTACGCGAACTCTATATTTAATTAAAGCTTCTTCAGAAAAATAGTTTGCAAGTTTATCAATTTTACCTCTATAACGACCATCAATAGGTGAGATGGCATTTAATTTTGTTAAGTTCATTTTTTAGTTATGTTGTTAATTGCAAAAATAGGTAATTTAACAGATTTATAAACTCGATTTTTGATGTTTTTCTATCATTGCTAAAATGTGATTTCCGCGAGCTTTACAGCCTTTGCTTTCGTGTATAATTTTTGTTAGTATTAAATGTTTTAATTCAGGATGAATCCATTCTTTTTCTAAGCCAAAAAAGTACAAAGTATTCATTGTATAAGCTCTAACCGCAATTTTTTGTGGTGTAATTAACCAATCAAATCCTGTTTCAACGATGTTGTCTATATGTTTTTTGGTTAATGTTTTTTGAACATCATTTTCTTTTTTAGCATAATAAGCAGTTGCCAAATGTTCACAAATTTTAGCACAAGGTCTTATAGCGCTGTCAAATTTTACATTGTAAATTTCAGTTGTAAAAGTATCTAAATGTGGTAAAATCCAGTTTATGTGATTATGTGTGCAAATCCATTCTAAAATCCAAGCAGCTTTAATAGATGTTTTATCATCAACGTTAAAAGTAATTGATACCAAATCTTTAAATAAATCTGGATTATCTAATACAATATTTGCAACTCTTTGGCGGTTATCTCTTTTAGGATTTGCCATATTATTAAGTTGCTCTGTTATATAAAGTAAATTTGAATTTGGCACTATTAATGTATATTTGTTTTAAAAATTTTGTTTAAATGATAAATATAAAAAGACTGTTTTTGATTTTATGCTTTTTCTCTTGTTTTTTAACAACTGAAAGGATTAATGCTCAAAAAATAAATCAGTTTGATGCGAATAAGAAAAGAACTGGTGTTTGGAAAAAATATTATCCTAATAAACGTGTGCGTTATACTGGCCAGTTTAAAAACGGAAAAGAAGTTGGTGTTTTTAAGTTTTACGACATAAGAACTTCTGATCATCCTGTCATAATAAAAACTTTTTTTGAGGATTCTGATTCTCTTTTTGTTCAATTTTATACTTTAAAAGGAAAGATTAAAACTGAAGGCGTTTTAAATGATAGAAAAAGAGTAGGGAATTGGCAATATTTTTATCCTGACGGAACTTTAATGTCTGAAGAAAATTATAAAAATGGAAAACTCGATGGCGAACAGTTGGTATATTATCCTAACGGACAAGTCACTGAATTTGCTACTTATAAAAACGGATTGTTAGATGGTGTAACTAGTAAATATTCTAGTAAAGGAGTTTTAATTGAAGAAGTTACATATAAAGAAGGTAAACCAAACGGATTAGCAAAATATTTTGAATTGAATGGTAATCTTAAAGAAACCGGAACTTATAAAAATGGTGTTCGAGTTGGTAAATGGGAATATTATTTAGACGGAGAACTTGCTACAGATTTAGAAAAAAAGAAAAAAAGTACGTTTACACGAAAAAAAGACAATTAATTGATAACATAAACTAATATATCTATCAATTTTTTCAATCTTTAAAACCATTTCTAATTCGTACATTTGCAAACTCAAAAATAGATAATGAAAAGAGTAGTTGTTGGTCTTTCTGGTGGTGTAGATTCTAGTGTTACTGCACATTTATTAAAAGAACAAGGTTACGAAGTTATTGGGCTTTTTATGAAAAATTGGCACGATGATTCTGTAACTATTTCTAATGAGTGCCCATGGTTAGAAGATAGTAATGATGCAATGATTGTTGCAGAAAAGTTAGGTATTCCGTTTCAAGTAGTAGATTTAAGTGAACAATATAAAGAACGTATTGTAGATTATATGTTCGATGAATATTCTAAAGGAAGAACGCCAAACCCAGACGTACTTTGTAATAGAGAAATTAAGTTTGATGTTTTTATGGACATTGCCTTAAAGTTAGGTGCAGACTATGTTGCAACGGGGCATTATTGTAGAAAAGGAGAAGAAATTATAAACGGTAAATCTGTTTATAAATTATTAGCTGGTAAAGATAACAACAAAGACCAATCTTATTTTTTGTGTCAATTATCGCAAGAGCAATTAACAAAAGCTTTATTTCCAATAGGGGAATTAACAAAACCACAAGTTAGAGAAATTGCCAAAGAAGCAGATTTAATTACTGCAGAAAAGAAAGATTCGCAAGGTTTGTGTTTTATTGGTAAAGTTAGATTACCAGAGTTTTTACAGCAAAAATTGCAACCTAAAACTGGTGAAATTGTTACAATTCCTTCAGATTTTGAACAATACACAAAACCAACACCAGAATTTAAAAATAAAGAAGCAGCTTTAAAGTATTATGCTACTAAGTTTTCTTATCATAAAAACGATGGTAAAATTGTTGGTAAACACCAAGGAGCTCACTATTTTACAAAAGGACAACGTAAAGGTTTAAATGTTGGCGGAACAAAAGAGGCTTTGTATGTTATTGAAACGGATGTAAATGAAAATGTTATTTACACAGGTGAAGGTAAAAACCATCAAGGGTTATACAGAAATGTATTGTTTGTTGCTAATGAAGAAATTCATTGGATTCGTGAAGATTTAACCCTTAAAACCGGCGAAAATTTAGACGTCGAAGCTAGAATAAGATATAGACAGGCTTTAGAAAAAGCCACTTTACATAAAGTTGAAACAGGTTTGTATGTAGAATTTGAAAATAAACAATCTGCAATACAAGAAGGACAATTTGTTGCCTGGTATTTAGACGAAGAATTGCTCGGGTCTGGAGTAATTTCGTAAGCTTTAAATTTATAAAATCATAAAAAAGTAGTAATTTCGAAAACATGAAGAAATTACTACTTTTTTTGTTTGCAATTACTTTTTTTCAAGCAAAGGCACAAGAAGATGCTTGGTTGTTTTTAAAGGATAAACCTAGTGCAGAAACATATTTAGAAAACCCGCTTCTAATGTTATCTCAAAGAGCATTAGATAGAAGAAATAAACTAAATATAGCGGTTGGTTTAATTGATGTTCCTATAGAAAACACATATATAGAAACACTAAAAACTACTAATGGTATAACAGTTTTAGGTGCTTCTAAATGGTTAAATGCAGTTCATATTCAAGCTACACAAAGTGATATTGAAAATGCTAAACAAAATTTAAGTTTTATAGATTATATAGAATATGCCAATAAATCTTTAAATCAAGCGGCAAGAAAGGGTAAGAAAATCAAACAAAATCATCAGAATAAATTTAATAATTCTATGACTGATTTTACCTACGGAAGTACTAAAAATCAAATTGAAATGTTAAAAGGAGATTTTTTACACGGAATTAATTTAACCGCCAAAAACCAAATTATAGCAGTTATTGATGCGGGTTTTCCAAACGTAAATACATTACAGGCATTTCAGAGATTAAGAGATAATGATAAGATTTTAGGAGGTTATGATTTTGTAGAAAGAAGTACAGATTTTTATTCAGGTCATAATCATGGTACAAATGTACTTTCTACAATTGGTGGTTATATAGAAAATGAATTTGTTGGTTCAGCGCCAGATGCTTCATTCTACTTATTTAGAACAGAAAATGCCTCAGTAGAAGTTCCTTTAGAGGAAACATTATGGGTAGAAGCAGCAGAAAGAGCAGATAGTTTAGGTGTTGATGTAATAAATACATCTTTGGGGTATTCTACTTTTGATAATCCAGATTACAATTATAATTATAATGATATGGATGGAAAAACTACATTTATATCTAGAGGAGCAGAAGTTGCTGCAAACCGTGGAATTTTAGTTGTTAATTCTGCCGGAAATTCTGGTACTGATTCTTGGAAATATATTACAGCACCTGCAGATGCTGCATCTGTAATTACAGTAGGTTCTGTAGATAGTAATGGAAATATATCTAGTTTTAGTTCTTTTGGACCAACTTCTGATGGAAGAATTAAACCAGAAATTTTAGCGCAGGGTACTGCATCGGCTATTATTAATCATACAGATAATTCTATTTCAAGCGCTAGTGGTACTTCTTTTTCTGCTCCAATAATGGCAGGTTTAATAGCTTGTTTAAATGACACAGGAAATATAATTTTTAAAACGTCAAATAAAAAAGATCAAGCAAAACAATTAAACAATCGAATTCAAAAGTTAAAACAGTCTATAATAGAATCTGCTGATAAATTTAATAATCCAACAGATCAGCATGGTTACGGAATTCCTAATTTTGAAACTGCTTACAATAGTTTTTTAGTAAGCTTATCTACAGAAAATAATTCAATAAAAAATGTAGAAGTTTATCCAAATCCGGTTTTAAATGAGCTTAATATTACTATTGATAATCTTCATTTAAGTGAAACCAAAGTTACAGTTTATACAATTCTTGGTAAAAAGATTTTAACCTTTGAAAATAAAAAAAATATAGATGTTTCATCTTTAAAGTCAGGTGTTTATTTATTGAAAATTAAAAATGGGACTTCTTTAAAATCACTTAAATTTATTAAAAAATAAAATTTTATCTCTCTAACAAGATGACAAATAAAATAACAGAATTATTTAAAATAAAATATCCTATAGTTCAAGGTGGCATGATTTGGGTATCTGGTTATAAATTAGCAGCAGCAGTATCTAATGCAGGTGGATTAGGACTAATTGGTGCAGGTTCGATGTATCCAGAAGTTCTAAGAGAACATATACAGAAATGTAAAAAAGCAACTACAAAACCATTTGGTGTTAATGTACCAATGTTATATCCTGATATTGAAAAAATAATAGAAATTATTGTTGAAGAAGGTGTTAAAATAGTTTTTACTTCTGCGGGTAACCCTAAAACTTATACTTCTTTCCTCAAAGAAAAAGGTATTACTGTTGTACATGTTGTTAGTTCTGTAAAGTTTGCATTAAAATCTGAGGCTGCGGGTGTTGATGCCGTTGTTTGTGAAGGTTTTGAAGCTGGTGGACATAATGGTCGAGAAGAAACTACAACTTTTACGTTAATACCAATGGTTAAAGAGCAATTGAAAATTCCGGTTATTGCAGCAGGAGGAATTGGAACGGGTAGAGGAATGCTTGCAGCAATGGTTTTAGGTGCAGATGCAGTGCAAATTGGTAGTAGATTTGCGGCTACAGAAGAATCTTCTGCACATTCTAATTTTAAGAAAACTATTATTGATGTTAAAGATGGTGATACACAATTAACATTAAAAGAATTGGCACCAGTTAGGCTGATTAAAAATAATTTTTACAATCAAATACAAGAATTATATCAACAAAATCCGACTTTAGAAGAAATTAAAGATCTTTTAGGTAGAGCACGTGCAAAAAAAGGAATGTTTGAAGGTGATTTAGAAAATGGTGAATTAGAAATAGGGCAAGTAGCCGGATTAATACATAAAATTAAACCAGCTAAAGAAGTTTTAGATGAAATTATTGCAGAATTTACTACTGTTAAAGCATTAATTGCCAGTATTTAAGTTATTTTCTAAAATAAAAGTAAATAAACTTGGTTATTTAATTTTATTGGCATTATCTTTGTAACTCAATAAACGTTGTTAGTAATTAAACAAGCAACATATTTAATATTATTATAATGAATAAAGGTACCGTAAAATTTTTCAATGAATCTAAAGGATTCGGATTCATCACTGAAGAAGGAACAAACAAAGAACATTTTGTACATGTGTCAGGTTTAGTTGACGAAATTCGTGAAAACGATGAAGTTGAGTTTGACTTACAAGATGGAAGAAAAGGATTAAACGCAGTAAACGTAAGAGTTATATAATTATATATTATTACTAGTTAAATTTTTATCTAAAAGCCTATCAATTATTGATAGGCTTTTTTTATTTTAGTCATTAAAAAATTAATATGAAAGATGGTAGACAAAGAAAAAACGTACAATCGGGTATTTTTGTAGAAATTGTACAAAAACATCATCAATCTTCGGGTGAATTAACCAAAGGTGTTGTACAGAAAATATTAACCAAATCTAAAAACCATCCTTACGGAATAAAAGTACAATTAGAATCTGGTTTGGTTGGTAGAGTAAAGAATATTCTAGATTAAGTTTTTCTTCTATTTGTCTAAAACTTTAATTTCATAAAGCTTTCTACTTTTATTATTTAATTTGTTTTCTCTTAACCAAGGATTGTGAATTTTTAATTCTTTATAATTCATTCCGTAGTTTTTAGCAAAGTTAGTCAGGTTGGTAATTACAGTATCAACCTTAACTGTTCTTGTTTTTTCAAGAGTATAAAGATCAGACTCTTCGAAAACAAATCCATATTTCTTTGGATTCGAAATTATTTCTTTTAAAGCAATTATCCTAAATATGTAACGCTCTGTTTCATCAGGAAGTAAAGCATCGTAATAACTGCTTACTTGTTGCGTTTCTAATCTTTTAGAAACACCATAATTACCAGCGTTATATGCAGCAGCAGCTAACGTCCAAGAACCTAATTTGCTTTTAGATTTCTTTAAGTATTCTGCTGCAACTCTAGTAGATTTTTCAATATTATAACGTTCGTCTACGTTTTTATTAATTTCTAATCCGTATTCTTTACCTGTGGCTCTCATAAAATGCCACATACCAGCAGCACCAACAGAAGAAGTTTCATCTGTAAAACCACTTTCGGCTAAAGCTAAAAACTTAAAATCATCAGGTAAATTATATTTTTTTAATAATGGTTCTATTATTGGAAGATATTTATTGGCTCTCTTTATAAGCAATAATCCATTCGATTGCCAATAGGTATTTACAAGTAATTCGCGTTCCATTCTTTCTCTTACATCATTAATTTCCAAAGGAACTCTTTCTCCTGCAAGGTTTAATCCTTCAGGTAATTTAAGAGATTTAATTTTGTAAGTTCTATGTGTAAGTGTTTCCGGATCTGTATCAGATTTATGTACACCGTTAAAAAAAACGATGGTTATAAGAGTTACACTTAGTAAAGAAAATATGCGTTGTAAAGATTTCATAATATCAATTTTACCATAAATGTATGGAAAACACTTTAGTTTAAAAAGTTAAAACGTCATCAATAATCTTAGATATTTTTTTTGCTTTAGTTAATATCATGATATGTGTTCCGCCTTTGATTTCTATAGCGTTTTTTACATTTTTAATAGGAAATACGGTGTCTTTAGTTCCGTGAATATGTACAATATCTTCTAAAGGACTAATTTGTTCCCATTTAAGTACATTGTAAATAGACCATTTAAGGTATTTCTTACTTCTAACAGAAAGATATTTCTTATATAATTCTGCTTTTTTCTTTAAAGATTTACCAAGAAAATACCTTGCATAATCTTCAAAATTCTCTACAATTACTGTAGGAAAAAACTTGTAAACCTTTGTAAATTTTGCCAGTTTAAATTTTTTAGGCAATTCGCCTTGATTTTTAACACTAGAAATAATAATTACTTTCTTAGGATTTACAAATTTGGCAATTTCTTGTACCATAATTCCGCCGAAAGAAACACCAACTAAAACAGGATTTTTTTCTTTAATTTCATCACTTAACCTGCATGCATAATTATCTATATCTTCTTCTAAAGCCAGTGGTTTGATCCATTTTAAATAATGAAAAGTATACTTTTCTGGATCTAATTCTAAATTTTCAAAAATTTCTGGACCCGCAGCTAAACCGGGCATAAAATATATAGGGGTTTTATTCATTTAAATTATTTGTATTTTGTCGACATTAGAGCATCAAAACAAATGCCAAATTTACTTTTTCTTAATGTTAATTTAATCTTAAAGGTTTGTAAAATTTAATCTTACAGAACCATCTTCGTCTATTTCAGTTAAGATTACTTTATGAAGTGTATTTACCAATGCAGGATTCCATGGAGTTTTTACTTTTACGTAATTTTCTGTAAAGCCATGTATATATCCTTCTTTATTTTCACTTTCAAACAGAACAGTTAAAGTATTACCTAATTGACTTTCATAAAAAGCTCTACGTTTTTTTGCAGATAAACCTCTAAGCATTTTACTTCTTTTTGCTCTTACTTTTTTAGGAACTACGCCTTCAAATTCAACAGCTTCTGTATTAGGCCTTTCAGAATAGGTAAAAACATGTAAGTACGAAATATCCATTTCGTTTAAATAATTATATGTTTCTAAAAATAATTCGTCTGTTTCACCAGGGAAACCAACAATAACATCAACACCAATACAAGCATTTGGCATAACTTCTTTAATACGAGTAACCCTGTTTGTATAAGTATTTGTTAAGTATCTACGTTTCATTTTATTTAATAAAACATCGCTACCAGATTGTAAAGGAATATGAAAATGAGGTACAAAAGAAGAAGATTTAGAAACAAAGTCTATAGTTTCATCTTTTAATAGATTTGGTTCTATAGATGAGATTCTTAAACGATGAATTCCATTTACTTTATCTAGTTCTTTAACAAGTTCTAAAAAGGTATGTTCGTGTTTTTTATTACCAAACTCACCTTTACCATAATCACCAATATTTACGCCAGTTAATACAATTTCTTTAATACCTTTAGAAGAAATTTCTTTGGCGTTAGAAATTACGTTTTCTAAAGTATCACTTCTAGAGATTCCTCTAGCTAGTGGTATTGTACAATATGTACACTTATAATCGCAACCATCTTGAACCTTTAAAAACGCTCTTGTTCTGTCTCCAATAGAATAAGAACCAACATAAAAATCGGCATCAGAAATTTCACACGAATGTACTTCTCCAACATTGTTTTTAGTTAAATCATTTATGTAAGAAGTAACATTAAATTTTTCTGTTGCACCAAGTACTAAATCTACACCATCTACTGCAGCTAATTCTTCTGGTTTAAGTTGCGCGTAACAACCAACTGCTATTAAAAATGCATCATCATTTTTCTTTAAAGCATTTTTTACAATAGATTTAAAACGTTTATCTGCATTGTCTGTAACAGAGCATGTATTTATTACATATACATCTGCTTTCTCTTCAAACTCTACACGTTTAAAACCTTCATTAACAAAATTTCTAGCAATAGTAGATGTTTCAGAGAAGTTAAGTTTACAACCTAAAGTATAAAAAGCTACCTTTTTTTCTGCGACCATTTTTATGATTTTTGCAAATGCAAAAGTACGATTTTATTGATGATTTTTAAAATGGATCGATTACATATTAATAAATGGTTAAATAGTAAAATTATAAACTATTCATTAACTTGATATTACATTTTATTTTTTTACTTAATTAATCGCTTTTTAATCTCTAAATTTTATTTTTGAAGTTTAAAAATATATTATAATGATAATTGATAATTTGAAAACACCATATTATGCTGTAGTTTTTTCAACAATTTTAACCGGTAATATAAAAGGTTATGAAGAAATGGCTGATAAAATGGAGATGTTAGCAAAAAAACAACCTGGTTATTTAGGTATCGAATCTGCTAGAAAAAGTATTGGCATTACTGTTTCTTATTGGAGTTCTTTAGAGGCTATAACTGCTTGGAAAAACAATGTAGAACATACAGAAGCTAGAGAATTAGGTAGAAAAAAATGGTACAAGAAATATCGTTTACGTATTTGTAAAGTAGAAAGAGAATATGGTTTTGAGAGCTAATAACTTTTTCTTATGATAATTTTTGTTGCTTTTGTTTGAATTCTATTTTTTAGTAAATAAGTTATTGAACCAAACAAAAATTTAAATTCTGTAGCTTTAAGCATTAAACGGCTAAACTTTAATAACCTACCAAATTCACTTTTTAAGTTTTTAGAGTAAGTTGATAAAAAATCTTCACTGTAGTCATTGTTTTTTAGACTAGCCTCAATAGATTTTGCACAAATGATACCAGACATCATTCCTGTACCAACACCTTCTTTGTAAAAAGGATTTGTTAAGCCAGCAGCATCACCAACCAACATAAATCTATTTCCGTATACTTTATTTTTACCAAAATTATAAGGAATACTCCATCCTCGCCACGAATCAATTTTAATAGCATTTGTAAATTTATACGCTACTTTAGGATGGTTTTTAATTATTGATTCTACTTGCTCGACTAAATTAATATTATGTTTTAATACCAATTTTGCATTTCCGCCTAAACTTATATTTACAGATCCATCAGAAAGAGGAAAAATATAGAAAAATAATGGAATTTTTTTATAAATGATCCTTATTTCAGCTTCGTTAGTTTTAGATAAGTTGGTAACATTTTTAAAATAACCGTTTACAAATGTAGATGTTAAGTTTTTTTGAAGTTTATTTCCGGCTAGCTTTCTACTAACAATAGAGTTAACACCATCTGCACCAATAACAATTTTACTTAAAATTTCTTTACCATCTTTTAGCTTGATGAGAACACCGTCTTTAAGTTCAGTTATATTTTTAACTCCATTACCAAAATCAAAAGAAGCATATTTATCAGAAATATTCTTAACTAAAAAGTCATCAAAATCGAATCTTTTAGCATAAGTTATTACCATGTTTCGATCTTTACTTTCTTTAAAGTTGATATCTACATTATTATTTACATGTAGTTTAATATTTTTACTATGTATAAATTTAGGGTGATTTAAAAATTTTTCAAACAAACCTTCATCTATTAAGCGTAAAGCTTTGTAAGCATATAAAATCAATCCATCGCCACAAGTTTTATTTCTAGGAAAAGTAGATTTATCTATGATGTAATGTGGTATTTTCATCTTTGATAAAGTCAAAGATGTGCTTGCACCCGATGGGCCAGCACCAATAATACAAACATCAGTTTTTATCATAGCTATTGGGTGAATCTCTTTTGTTAATTTTAGCTAATTTACTTAATCTTTCCAATTAATTTTTGATAGAATAGGGAAGTGGTCTGAGTTTTTATTTTCTAAAGTTAAAAATTGATTGACTATAGCATCTTTATCTGTTAAAATAAAATCTATTCTTAACGGAAACCAATAAGAAAAAGATTTACCAAAACCTTTACCAGCTTCTATAAAAGCATCTTTCTTGTTATCTGATATTTGATGGTATAACCAAGAGTAAGAAGTATTGTTAAAATCGCCGCTTATAATTTTTTTACCAGTCCATAGTTTTTCATGTGCTAAAAAAATATTGGTTTGTTCTGCTTGTTTTTTAAATGAATTTGAAACTCGTTTTATTAATTTTTCTGAATTTTCTTCACCAAAATTTTCCTCGTTAGGCTTAATTCTTAGAGATTCGAAATGAACGTTATAAATTCTTATGGTGTCTTTATTCTTAATTATATCTGCAAAAATTATATTATTTCCTTTACTATCTAAATCTAGCGAACCTGAATTTACAATTTTATATTTAGAATAAATTGCCAATCCATATTGACTCTTTTTTGATCTAAGTTTGATGTATTTATAAGGAAACGATAATTTATTTTTTTTTGACTTATAATATTCTTGAATAACTAAAATGTCTGGATTTTTATCAGAAATAAAATCAAAACCATTAGAAAAGTTGCTACTGTCTTTTGATTTTGTAAATAAATCGAAAGCTTTTACGTTATAACTCATCACTTTTAAATCGGAATTTAAAGAAGAATTATTACTTGAAATTTTGTAAAAAGGAGGTGTGAAAAGCCATCCAACAATTAAAACTATTATTGATATTAAAAACTGACGTTTAAGTTTTAACAACCAATAAATAACAAAAACAAGATTTATAATTAGTAAAAAGGGGACAAATAAACTTAAAATAGCAAACACCGGAACAACACTTGGCGATATAAATGGCAACAAGTAAGAAAGTAACAGTAATGTTGCAGCAAGAGAGTTCAATAAATAAAGAACTTTGTCTAAAAAAGATAAGTTTTTCATATTATTTTTTCCCTTGTTTAAATAAAAACTCTTTTTCTTGTTTCGTTAAAGTGTCATAACCCGATTTACTAATTTTATCTAAAATTTGATCAACTTGTTCTTGGTTAAGGCTATTTGTTTTTGGCTTCGTTTTTTTAGTTTTCTTAGAATTATAAACAGTTTTTAATTTCTTTTCTTTCTTTTTAAATAGAGAAGAAAATATTTCAGAAAAGTTGATTTCTTTATTACTTGCTTGTCTCACATACAAAAAGCCTAATAAACTTCCACCTAAATGAGAAAAACTACCACCCGCATTAGCACCAATTAACCCAATAAAGTCAAAAGCTAGCCAAATTACTGCTAAATGCCATAATTTTAAAAAGCCTAACAAAGGTATTTTTATTTGATAATTTGGCATATATGTAACAATACCTATAAATATTGCTGATACCCCGGCAGATGCACCAACCAATCTAGAAGATTCACCATCAAATAAAGGAAAATAATTTTGACTTAACATAAAAAATAATCCGCCAAATAAGGTTCCTAAAATATAAAATGTTAGCGCTTGTTTTTGAGTAAAATATTGAATAAAAAGATTGCCTATAAAATATAGCGTTATCATATTAAACAACAGGTGAATAAAATCTGCGTGCAAGAATCCGTACGAAATAATAGACCAAGGTCTTGATATAAAAATGTTTAATTTGTCATCTAAAGAAAACCACTCGAAAACAAAATCCTGATTACTTTTATATAAACCAGAAAATACCTTAAGAATAAGTGTTACTAAAAAAACACCTACATTTATATAGATTAGTTTTTCTATAATATTACCAGATTTATACTTGTATTTTAGATTGTCTATAAAACTCATTATGAAATTTTAAATTGATTTTTTTTCCAATAGTAAGCAATTATAAAACCTATTAAAGCACCACCAATGTGTGCAAAATGAGCAACACTACCAACAGAATAGTTGGTCATTCCGAAAAATAAATCTCCTAAAATCATTAACGGAATAAAATATTTAGCAGCAATCGGAACCGGAAAGAATAATAAGGCCAATTTTGCATCTTTAAAATACAATCCAAAAGCAACTAAAACACCGTAAACAGCACCAGAAGCACCAACTGCAGGCATGTGGTATAAAGAATAAATTTTATCAAACTGAGTTTGTGTTATTGCTGCGTTAACATTAAAACCAGCAGTAGAACCTTTTTCTAAAATAGAAATTACATCTGCATTATTCAAACCAGCACTTATAAATAAATCGTAAATTCCGTTAAATTGATAATAGTTTACAAGAGTATAAATTAAACCTGCGCCTAAACCTGCAGAAAAATAAAAGAATAAAAATTTCTTTTTGCCCCACATTTGCTCTAACGGTGTACCAAAAGCCCACAAACCGTACATATTAAATAAAATATGCGGAAAGCTGGCATGCATAAACATATGAGTTAAGTATTGCCAAAATCCGAAATGACTATTTTTTGGGAAGTGCAATGCTAAAACATTAGTAAGATCTAATTTTAAAAACTGAGGTGCTATAAATAAAATAACATTTATTATAATTAGATGTTTAATTCCGTCTGTAATTTTATTCATAATTAACTATTAAATAAATTATCTATTTGGTTTAAAGTTAGTGTTTTAAAAGTAGCTTTTCCAAACGGAGAAATTGTAGGTTCTTTACAAGAAAATAAATTGTTTACAAGACTTTCTTGTTCTTTTTCTGATAGAAGTGTACCTGTTTTTATAGATAAAGTTTTGGCAAAAGATTTTGCCATTACATCAAAATGACTAAAACTAGCATCTGGTACTTCTAAATTCATATCATTTAACAATTCTTCTAAAATAATTGTTATTTTACTTTCTGTTACAGAAACCGGTATACCTTTAATTGTAACACTATCTTTTGTAAATTCATCAAAAGAAAAACCAGCATTTTCTAATTCTGATTTTATAGTATATATCATTTCTATTTCTGCTGATGAAAATGAAATTTTAACAGGAAATAGCAATTGCTGACTGTTTGCTTCTTTAACGGTAATACTTTCTAAAAATTGTTCGTATAAAACTCTTTGATGTGCTAACGATTGATTGATTAAAACAACACCAGATTTAATCAAACTTATAACATATTTACGGTGTATTTGAAAAGTCTTTTGAGTCTTTTCTTCTTCAACTTGTTCAAATAAGCTTTCTGTTTTATTAGTTTCTGTGCTCTCTATGTTAGTATATAAAGATTCCCAACTTTCTGTTTGTTTTTCTCTTTTGTAATTAAAGTTTGGTTGTGTGTTTTGTTCTTCTTTAAAAGGATTAAAGTCTGGATTGACCGATATAGTTGGTACTGCAGCGGTTTTAGTGCTAGATTTAAAATTGTAAGGTGTATCTAAGTTTGCGTCTCTATTAAAATCTAAAACAGGTGCTACATTGTATTGACCTAAACTATGTTTAACAGTTGCTCTTAGCATAGCATAAAGCGCCTTCTCATTATCAAACTTAATTTCTGTCTTAGTAGGATGAATGTTAATATCTATTGTATTTGCAGGAACTTGTAAATACAAAAAATAGGAGGGATGCGAACCTTGTTCTAATAAACCGTCAAAAGCACTAACTACAGCATGGTTTAAATAAGAACTTTTAATAAATCTGTTATTTACAAAAAAGAATTGTTCGCCCCTTTTTCTTTTAGAAAATTCTGGTTTTGCTACAAAACCTTCAATAGCAACAATATCTGTTTTTTCATCTATCGGAACTAATTTTTCATTCATTTTAGTACCAAAAACAGCTACTATTCTTTGTCTTAAATTTCCGCTTTTAAGATGATATACCTCATTGTTATTATGGTGTAACAAAAAAGAAATGCTAGAATGTGCTAAAGCAACTCGTTGAAACTCGTCTATAATATGACGCGTTTCTACAGTATCAGATTTTAAAAAATTTCTTCTTGCAGGAATGTTATAAAATAGATTTTTAACAGCTAAACTTGTTCCTTCACCGGTAGAAATAAAATCTTGAGAAATTATTTTACTTCCTTCTATTTTAATGCAAGTACCTAATTCTTCTCCTTTAGGTTTTGTTTTTAATTCTACATGAGCAATAGCAGCAATAGAAGCCAAAGCTTCACCTCTAAAACCTTTTGTATTTAAATTAAATAAATCTTCTGCTTTCTGAATTTTTGAAGTTGCATGACGCTCAAAACTCATTCTTGCATCGGTAGTACTCATGCCTTTACCGTCATCAATTACTTGTATTAAAGTTTTTCCTGCATCTTTAATTAGTAATTTAATATTTGTTGCACCAGCGTCTATTGCATTTTCTAGTAATTCTTTAACTACAGATGCAGGACGTTGTACCACTTCTCCTGCAGCAATTTGATTTGCTACATGATCTGGTAAAAGTTGAATAATATCAGACATTAATTATTTATAAATATAGATAAGTCGAAGTCTATTATGTAAAGAAAGATTAAAACTAAAATAGAAATTATAATAATTAAAGTTCTATTTGTTTTCTTATCAGAATTTTTTAAATCTCCAATAGCATCATGAAACTTACCTTTAAGATTTTTATTTTTTCCGGCAGTTGTTCTAAACTGATCTAATTTGTGTTCTATTTTAAAAGGGTTTCCTTCTCCTTTATAATAGCGAGGTTGATAATCAAATTTTTTATTTGTTCTTTTTAGAAATCCCATAATTTTAGTAATAATTGATGAATAGATTTTAGAGTAAATCAATTTTCATACCAATTGAAAAAGGATTCCAAATTTAATTAAATTAAAGGAAACTTACTAAAAATGATGTTAAAACAATTCTTAAAAACCTATGCTTTCGCTTTTTCTGTCTATATTTTTTATAGCAGCCATTTTTATTGCAGCAACAGCACATTCTATACCTTTATTACCTAGTTTACCACCAGATCTATCGATAGATTGTTGCTTTGTATTGTCTGTTAATACACAAAAAATTACAGGCACATCGTATTTAATGTTTAAGTCTACAATACCTTGTGTAACACCTTCACATACAAAATCGAAGTGTTTTGTTTCGCCTTGTATAACATTACCAATTGCTATAATTGCATCTACTTGTTCAGATTCAATCATTTTTTTACAACCGTAAACCAATTCGAAACTTCCAGGAACATCCCAAGAAATTATATTTTCTTTAGAAGTACCACAGTCTAAAAAAGTTTCTATTGCACCTTGTTGTAGGTTTTTTGTGATTTCTCGATTCCATTCAGAAACAACAATCCCAAATCGAAAAGATTTCGCATTTGGGATTGTAGCTTTATCGTAATAAGATAAGTTTGTTGTTGCCATTTAAGTCAGTATTCAGTTTAAGTATGCAGTATTTATAAAACTACTTACTGCAAATTGTTACTGTTATTATTTCGAACTATTGTTCAGAGTATTTTGCAGCATTAATAAATTTATCAACATTTAGACCTTGATCTGATGTTGGATAATTGTCTTTTATTTTTGTAAATAAAGAAGTTGCTTTATCAAACTCTTTTAATTCCATAGCAGTTATACCTGCTTTATATAAAAATAAAGGAGTTGTAAATTCGTTGTCTTTTTTATTTGCTGCTTTTTCGTAGTATTCTAAAGCTTGTTCTGGTTGGTTAATATCTGCAAAAGCATCACCAACTGCACCTAGAGTAATAGGACCTAACATTTCATCATCAGAATCAAATTTTTCTAAATGATTTATTGCTTTATCATACTGCTTCATTTCTAAATAAGAAACACCTGCATAGTAATTAGCTAAATTTCCAGCGTTTGTTCCGCTATAATTATCTGCGATGTCTAAGAAACCATATTTACCATCTGCACCTTCTAGACCTAAATTTAATAAAGAATCGATACCAGAACCAGCTGTAGAAGCCATGTCGTAGTATTTTCTAGGAAAAGCCAATTCGTTAGAAGCTTCTAATTCGTTTGGTTCAGAAATGTAATTATTATAACCTAGGTAAGCTAAAAATAAAACAACTACTGCAATTAAAGAGTAAAATAACGGCTTGCTATTTTTTTCTATCCATTGTTCAGATTTAGAAGCAGTTTCGTCTAAAGTGTTTAAAACTCCAGCTGTTTCAAATTCAGAATCATCAAATTGTTGTTGCTCTTTTTTACCTTCTGGTTTATATTTTTTCTTGTATGTAGCCATGCTTAGTTTAAAATTAGTGGCGACAAAAATAGTTTTTTTAATTGGATTTTAAAAGCACATATTTCGCAAAATTTTCAATAATTTGCAATTCTTTTTAAAGAACAAAACTTATTCATGTATTTACAAAAACTTTCTTTAGTTAATTTTAAAAATATCGAATCGCAATCTTTTGATTTTCAGCAAAAAATAAATTGTTTTGTTGGTAATAATGGTGTTGGTAAAACAAATGTTTTAGATGCTATTTATTATTTGTCTTTTGCAAAAAGTTACTTTAATTCTGTCGCAACACAGAATATTAGACACGGAGAATCTTTTTTTATGATCGAAGGAGATTACAATTTAAACGACAGAAATGAAAAGATTGTATGTAGTTTAAAAAAAGGTCAAAAGAAGGTTTTAAAGAGAAATGGTAAAAATTACGACAAGTTTTCTGATCATATTGGTCAATTACCTTTAGTCATAATTTCACCTGCAGATAGAGATTTAGTAACAGAAGGTAGTGATACAAGAAGAAAATTTATAGATGGTGTTATTTCGCAGCAAAATAAAAGTTATTTAAAAGACCTAATTGCCTATAATAAAATACTGAGTCAAAGAAACGCCTTGTTAAAGTATTTTGCGGCTAATAGAACTTTTGATGCATTAAATTTAAATGTATATGATGAGCAATTATGTGAATACGGTACAAGAATTTATGAGGTTAGAAAAGTCTTTTTAGAGAAATTTATTCCTATTTTTAATGAGAAATATCAAATAATTTCTGATGACAAAGAACATGTAAACTTGGTTTATAAAAGTCAGTTACACGATTTTTCTTTAAAAGAATTATTTCAGAAATCTTTAGATAAAGATAAAATAATACAGTATACTACATCTGGTATACATAAAGACGATTTAAGTTTCGAGATAGGAAATTATCCTATTAAAAAATTTGGCTCACAAGGGCAACAAAAGTCTTATTTAATCGCTTTAAAATTTGCGCAGTTCGAGTTTATAAAGCAACAAGCTAGCGTAACACCTATTTTATTGTTAGATGATATTTTTGATAAATTAGATGAAAGTAGAGTGTTGCAAATTATCAATTTAGTTAATAATGATGAATTTGGACAAATTTTTATAACAGATACACATTCTGAAAGAACAGAAAACATCGTAAAACAAAGTAATAAACCTTATCAAATATTTAAATTATAATGTCTAAAAGAGAAAATGATTCTTTTTCAATTGAAGATTTAATGCAACTTTTTATCAAAGAAAACAATTTGACAAAAGGAATGCAAAAGATTAAAATTGAAGAATCTTGGACCAAAATGATGGGGCCAGGAGTTGCAAATCATACAACATCTGTTAAACTACAAAATAAAACGCTTGTTGTACAATTGACTTCTTCTGTTTTAAGAGAAGAATTGAGTTATGGTAAAGATAAAATTGCTAAAATGTTAAATGAAGAGATTGGTGAAGATGTAATCTCTAAAGTAATGTTGGTATAAAAAAAACTCGTAACAATTAAGTTACGAGTTTTCTAAATATATTTTTAGACTAAGAATTTCTAAAAATTCTTATTAAAATTGCTCTCTTCCAGAAAAGTGAAAGTTTCCTTCAATTTCTGCGTTTTCATCAGAATCAGAACCATGTACAGCATTTTCTCCCATAGAAGTTGCATATAATTTTCTAATTGTACCTTCTGCAGCATCTGCTGGGTTTGTTGCACCAATTAAAGTTCTAAAGTCTTCTACTGCATTTTCTTTTTCTAAAATTGCAGCTACAATTGGTCCGCGAGTCATAAATTCTACTAACTCACCAAAAAACGGACGCTCGTTATGCACAGCATAAAAAGTTTCTGCGTCTGCTTTAGTCATTTGAGTTTTCTTTAAAGCTACTATTCTAAAGCCTGCAGCGTTAATTTTGTCTAAGATAGCACCAGTGTGACCGTTTTCTACAGCATCTGGTTTAAGCATTGTAAATGTTCTATTTGTTGCCATTGTAATTTTTAAATTTTTGCAAAAGTACACTTTTTAATATTAATAGCAAGTTATGGATAGATTTGATAAAGTTCTTGTAACAATTTATTGTTTTTACCACGCATTTCCATTGTGATTTTATGAGTGTCAAAATCAAATTTTAACAAACCATAACTTATTTCTGATACAACATTTAGAACTCTATTTTTATTTTCTTCACCACTAAAATTTTTGTAAGAATGTGTTAATCCACTAGAAGTAAAATCGATTAAAGGATAGTTTAAGTCTTTAACTTCTGTTTTAGAAAACTCAGAAATGTGTCTGTCGCCAGAAAGTAATAAAACACCCTTTGCTTTACTATCTTTTATTATTTGCTTTAATTTATCTACTTCATGCGGAAAATTACCCCAAGTTTCGTAACCATGTTCTTGAGATAAAACTTGTATACTACTAACAATAATATTGAATTCTGCATTAGAGTTTTTTAGTTCTTTAGTTAACCATTCCCATTGTTGATCACCTAAAACAGTACCTTTGCCATATGTATTTGGCTTGTATCTTTTTTTAGTATCGTTGTCGTCTGTTAAGGCAGTTCTAAAATAGCGTGTATCTAAAGTAAATACTTTTATAGCACCTTTTGCTGTCTTAAAAGTTTCTGTATGATAAATTCCTTTTCGATTTCTGCGAGAATCATTAGCGTCTACATTAAAAAAATCTAAAAAAGCTTTTTGAGCTTCTATTTTATTTGGCGATTCTACACCACTGTCATTAACTCCGTAATCATGATCGTCCCAAGTAGCCATAACGGGAATGTTTTTAACTAAATCTAGATACCCTTTTTGATTTTTTTGAGTTGCATAATCTTCTTTAAGCTTTGCTAAATTATGAGTGTCTGCATAAATATTATCTCCACCCCAAATCCATAAATTAGGTTTGTTTTTTTTAATTTCTTTCCAAAGTACATTTTCTACATATTGTTTGTTACAAGATCCAAAAGCAATTGTAAAATCGTTTGTTTCATTTTCGATGATTGTGCCAGTTGATGTACATGAAAAAATAAAAAAAGCACAGATAAAATAATAATATTTAATAATTAATTTCACTTTAAATAGGTTTGAGTTTTAAACAAATGTAAATTAATTTTTATTTTGAACAATGTTATTAAATTGTATATTCGCCACATATGATTTTAAAAGGATTTGAAGAGTTAAAAACGTTTTTATCAGAACCAAGAAATATTGTAATTATTGGTCATAGAAACCCAGACGGAGACGCAATGGGTTCTACTTTAGGCTTATTACATTATTTAGAAAAAAAAGGTCATAAACCAACAGTTGTTGTACCTAATGAGTATCCAGATTTTTTACATTGGCTACCTGGTTCTAAAAACACGTATCGTTTCGATTGGCAAAACTCGCAATCTAAAAAGGCTATAGAAGCATCAGAAATTATATTTTTATTAGATTTTAATGCTTTACACAGAGTTGGTAACGATATGCAGAATACATTAGAAAAGTATCCTAATGATTTTGCAATGATAGATCATCATCAGCAACCAGACGATGTAAAATATATGTATTCTGATGTTACCATTTGTTCTACATGTCAAATGGTGTATCAATTTATAGAAATGAACAATGATTTAGATTTAATTGATAAAGATATTGCTACGTGTTTGTATACTGGTATCATGACAGATACAGGTTCCTTTAGGTTTAGATCTACAACAAGTACTACTCACAGAATTATTGCAAATCTTATTGACAAAGGAGCTAAAAATGATAAAATACATAACAACGTTTACGATTCTAATTCTTACGGAAGGTTATTATTATTAGGACAAGCACTAACAAATTTACAAATATTACCAGAATTTAAAACCGCCTTTATTACGTTAACCGAAGACGAAAAGAAAAAATTTGATTTTCAGAAAGGAGACACAGAAGGTGTTGTAAATTATGCTTTGTCTTTAAAAGGAATAATTTTTGCAGCAATTTTTATTGAAGATAAAGAGCAAAATATTATTAAAATTTCATTTAGATCTAAAGGGAAATTCTCTGTAAACAAATTTGCTAGAAATCATTTTGATGGTGGCGGACATGATAATGCAGCAGGAGGAAGGTTTTCTGGTTCTATAGAAGAAATTATTGAAGAATTTAAAGCGCTATTACCAAAATATAAAACTGAATTAAAAACCTCTTATGAAGACTAATTTCTATTTTATTATTTTCTTATTATTGATTTTAGGTTGTTCTAAACCACAACCAAGAAGACCTATTAATCCGAAGGCAAGCACAACAATCTTTCAAGATAATATAGAAACTGCTAAGAAAATGGCGCAATATGAAGATGAAAAGATTTTAGATTTTATTAGAAAAGATTCTCTTAAGGTTTATCAAAATTCATCAAACGGATTTTGGTACACATATAAAAATAAAAATGTAACAGATACCATTTCACCAAAAACAGGTGATGTTGTAGAGATAGAATACGATATTAGAGATTTGAACGACTCAATAATTTATTCTAAAGAAGAATTAGGTGTAAAAACTTACCGAGTAGATAAAGAAGATTTTATTTCTGGAATTCAAAAAGGAATAAAGTTGATGAAAATAGGAGAAACAATTACATTTGTTATTCCGTCTTATAATGCTTTTGGTATTACTGGAGATGGCAACAAAATAGAAATGAACAAAACAATTAAAAGTAACGTAAAATTAATAAACATTAAATAATTTATAAAAATGAAAATTGTAAAAAATTTAGCAGCAGTAGCAATTACAGTATCTATGTTTTCTTGCGGAAACCAAGTAAAAGAAGTTAGTTCTTTAGAAACAGAATTAGACTCTGTTAGTTATGCAGTTGGTTTAAGTATGTCTGGTCAATTAAAATCTAATTTTAGTGAAGTAGATAAAGATTTATTAGCACAAGGTATTAGAAATGGTTTAGACTCTACAAATTTATTAATTGAGAATAAAGATATTCAAAAAGTCTTAAGTTCATACTTTCAGAAGAAGCAAGAAGCTCAAATGAAAGAAATGCAAGCAAAAGCAGAAAAGGAAGCAATGGCTAAGTTTGGAGAAAACAAAAAAGCAGGAGAAGAATTTTTAGCAGAAAATAAAAATAAGGAAGGTGTAAAAACTACAGAAAGTGGTATTCAATACATCGTTTTAAAAGAAGGTAAAGGAGAAAAACCAGCAGGACCAAACTCTAGAGTAAAAGTTCATTATCATGGTACTAACTTAGATGGTAAAGTTTTTGATAGTTCTGTAGATAGAGGTACACCAGCAGAATTTGGTTTAAATCAAGTAATTAAAGGATGGACAGAAGGTGTGCAGTTAATGAAAGAAGGAGCAAAATATAAATTCTTTATTCCACAAGAATTAGCATATGGTGTACAGCAAAGAGGAGAAAACATCAAGCCTTTTTCTACATTAATTTTCGAAATCGAATTATTAGAAGTTTTAAAATAATAGAATGAAAAATTTTTTCATAGTTTCTTTATTATTGATTGTTCTAACATCTTGTAATACTCAAAAGTATAAAGATTTAGACAACGGTTTGTATGCAGAAATAGAAACCAATAAAGGAAATATTTTATTAGAATTACATGCAGAAAATGTACCCAAAACTGTAGCCAACTTTGTTGCTTTAGTTGAGGGTACAAATAGCAGATTAGCCGATTCTTTAAAAGGTAAAAACTTTTACGAAGGTATTATTTTTCATAGAGTTGTGCCTAATTTTGTAATTCAAGGTGGTGGATTTACACCAGAAGGTAGAAAAAGTGCAGGATATCTTTTTGGTGACGAATTCCCGAGAGATCAAAATGGAGATGTTTTGTATAAACACGACGATCAAGGTGTGCTTTCTATGGCTAATGGAGGTCCAACAACAAATAATAGTCAATTTTTTATAACACATAGACCAATTCCGCATTTAGATGGTAAACACAGTGTTTTTGGAAAAACTGTTGTGAACCCTTTTGAATTAAAAAAACTTCAACAAAAATATTCTGATTCTTTACAATTAGTAAAAGCCATAGATTCTACAAGAATGTTAGTGGTTAATAATATCGATCAAAACGATACTATAAAAACTATAAATATTATCAGAATAGGTGATTTTGCAGAGAATTTTAATGCTGCTGAAGTTTTTGATAGAGAAGTTGAAAATTTTAATAAATCTCAAAAAGAAAAACTAGAACAAGAAAAAATTCTAGAAGAAAAGAGATATGCTAAATATTTAAAAGCTAAAAAAGAATTTTTAATTGAAAAGGAAGAATCTAAAGCAACTAAAACAGGTACAGGTTTACGTATATTAAAACTAAAAGAAACGAACGGTAAAAAGGTAAACCCTAAAAAATCTGTTACAGTAAATTATACTCTTTACATTGCAGATGGTACAAGAATGCAATCTTCTAGTGATGTTGGTAATCCTATAGTTTTTGATTTAAATGATGAAGCTAGACCTATGATAAGTGGATTGAAAGAAGGTATTTTGACTATGAGACAAGGCGAAAAAGCAAGGTTGTTTATACCTTATACTATTGGTTTTGGTAATATAAAATTTGGGCCTTTTCCTGCAAAATCTGATTTGGTTTTTGAGGTTGAAGTTCTAAAAATTGGTAAGTAAGTTTTATGAATATTATTCAAAAAGACAAAGAATTACTAATTTTTCTAAATAATTTAGGAAATGAATATTGGGATCCGTTTTGGTTGACTGTTACAGATCAACGAAACTGGATTCCTTTATTTCTTTTAATTATGTTTTTGGTAATTAAAAAATTTGGTTGGAAAAAAGGAGGATTCGTTTTATTGGCGATGATTATTTTAGTAGCATTTTCAGATCAATTTACTAATCTAATTAAAAATTCTGTACAACGAATAAGACCTAATAACGATATTACTATAAAATATCAGCTTAGAACATTAATAAGTCCGCAAAGCTTTAGCTTTATGTCTGGTCATGCAACAACATCTACTTTCTTTACTGTATTTGTTATTTTGTTACTAAAAGATGCGTACAAGTATGTGTACTTTTTGTTATTATTTCCAATGATATTTGCTTATAGTAGATTGTATTTGGGTATTCATTATCCAATAGACATTTTAGTAGGAATTCTAATCGGAATCACTTTTGCAAAAATTTATTTTTACTTATTTAATAAGTTAGATAAAAAGATTTTTAGTTAGTCTTTTTTATTATTAAAATATAAGTATTTGGTAGCGTTATAATAAGCGCTGAGTAAACTGTCTAATTCTCTAGTTTTTCTTGGTAAATTATCTTTTAAATCTCTAAGCGATTTTTCTTTTAAATTATACAAACCATTAGATTTTGTAATGGTCGTTTTATAGTAATACAAACTATCTTCAATTATCCCTACAGCAGGTTCTCCTTTAATACCTAAGTATACAAAAGAGTTACTATTTATGTAGGTACTATCTAATAAATTGTTACCCAAAGTATAGTTTGTGTGTTCTATTTTAGCTAAACTAATTAAAGTAGGAAATAAGTCAATTAATTTACCATTCTTTTTAATAACTCTCGGCTTTACATATTTAGGCGCGTGAATTAAAAAAGGTACATGTTGCGATTGAATATTTAAATCATATTCTTTAGAATACAAATCTGTTTTTGTCATAGCAGTATTATGATCACCAAAAAAAGCGAAAATTGTATTATCATAATAACCAGATTCTTTAGCTCTTTTTAGAAATCTACCCACATTAAAATCTAGATATCTAAGTGCATTTAATTGATCTACAGATTTAAAACCGCTTTCTTCTAATTGATTTTTAGAAATATCATTCTCTTTTAAAGGTTTATAACTCTCCTTAGCATCTGGTACTGTAAAAGGCATATGATTTGTTGCTGTTTGTATATAAGCTACAAAGGGTTTGCCTTTTTTAGATATTTTTTCTAACTCTTTATTAGCTTCTTTGAACAATTCATAATCATCAATTCCCCAAACATCTGCTCTGTTTTCAGTTTCGTAGCTTCCTTCTTCAAAAATTTTTAAACCTTTAATATTCGATTGAAAAATACTTCTAATGTTTGCCCAATTTGCACTTCCGCCTAAAAAAAATAATTTTTCATAATCTGTAAACTGATCAAAAAGAATTCTTTGGTCTTGTAAGAGAGGGTTTCTAGAAGCTGTTCTAATATTTTCGACATCTGGTAAACCTGTTACACTTGCAAAAACACTAGCAGCTGTTCCAGATTTATGTACATAAAAATTAGGAAAGCTGATGCTTTTTTGAAGTAAAGAATCTAAAACAGGTGTACTATTTATCGGGTTACCATAATAGCTCATTGGTTTAACACCAACGGATTCTAACATAACAATAATTACATTTGGTTTTTCTTTAAAAGTCGTTTCAAAATTTATTTTTCTAGAAAATGATATTGAATCTTTAGGTAATTTTAAGTGTTTAGAAATTACAGGGTAATATTTGTTAAATTCTTTCATATTTACACCTTCACTTCTGTAGGCAAAACTGTCAAAAAAATATAAAACAGGATTTAAAGTAAATTGATTTACTGCATTATTTTTAGAAAAAAAAGCTTGACTCCATCGAAGAGGATAGTGAGTAAAACTATTATAAATTCCGAAAGAAAGAATTAAAAATGTTCCAATAAAATAAAGTGATTTAACTTTGTTAGTAATAAGAGTTTTTTGAGTTGTAAATGAGTTGTAAATAAATTTAGAAAACCAAAAGACAGCAACACAAAGTAATAATAGCCCAATCAAACCTTTATAAATAGGGTAGCTTTCTACTAAAACCTTACTAGAGATTTTTAAATTGCTTAAAAAGCGTAAAGAAGAAGCGTCTAGTCTAATGTTTAAATAGTCATAATACCCAAAATCGAATAAAAAGAAAAGTGTTAAAATTACATAACCAATTAAGAAGTAAATATTTGCAATAATTTTGAATATTTTTTTACTTAAAAATTTATAGTTGGTTATTAATACTAAAATAGCTATCGGAAAAATTGTTATTACAGCTAATTTTAAATCGAAACGTGCTCCTAAAAAGAAACCTTTTCTTACTTCACTAATTGCAATATTATCTAACTCGGAAAATAAAAAGTAAAATAAAATTCTAAAGAAAAATATATAAGCAAACAGAAAAATAAGATGAGTGAAAATATACTTAATATAGTTTGGTATTCTTTTGAACATTATATTTTTTTAACTGCAAATATATTGTTTTTCGGTTACTAATAAATTTATAAATGTTTTCAAAAACTTGGCCTATCCTGTGTTTAAAAAATAATTTAATGAAATACTTTTACTGATGAACTTTGATTCATCAAAATTTATAATAAATAAACATGGTTTAATTTTTAGTTTATTCTATGAAATACAGAGAATTAAAAAAATATAAAATGTAGATTCCATTTCTTCAAATTCAACAGAATTAAATATTATGTTTATTGTGAATAAACTTACGTCTTTTAACTAGAAAATGGACTTAAAAAACGATAAAAATAGTTAAATTTGCAGCTTATAAACCCGAAAAAAGGAATATGAAAATATCATACAATTGGTTAAAACAGTTTTTACAAACAGATTGGGATGCTGTTAAAACAGGCGAATTATTAACTGATTTAGGTCTAGAAGTAGAAGGAATAGAAACTAAAGAGTCTATTAAAGGGAGCTTACAAGGTATTGTTGTTGGTGAAGTTTTAACATGTGTGCAACACCCAAATGCAGATAGATTAAAAGTAACTACAGTAGATTTAGGTAACGGAGAACCTGTACAAATTGTTTGTGGTGCACCAAATGTAGCTGCTGGTCAAAAAGTACCTGTTGCAACTATTGGTACTACTTTATATGATGATAAAGGAGAAGGGTTTAAAATAAAAAAAGGTAAAATTAGAGGAGAAGAAAGTCATGGAATGATTTGTGCCGAAGACGAACTAGGTTTAGGTTCTGGGCACGATGGTATTATGGTTTTAGATGAAACTCTTACTACAGGAACACCAGCTGCAGAAGTTTTTAATATAGAAATAGATCAAATTTTTGAAATTGGTTTAACTCCAAATAGATCTGATGCGATGAGCCATTTTGGTGTTGCTAGAGATTTAAGAGCGGGTTTAATGCAGCAAGAAATTAATTTAGAATTAATTTCTCCTTCGGTAAGTGATTTTCATGTTGATGAAAGAACACTCCGTTTTGATGTTGAAGTAGAAAATAAAGAACAAGCTCCTAGATATTGCGGTATTACAATTACAGATGTAACTGTTAAAGATTCTCCGGAGTGGATTCAGAATAGATTAAAAGCAATCGGTTTAACGCCTAAAAACAATATTGTAGATATAACTAATTATGTTTTACATGAATTAGGACAGCCTTTACATGCTTTTGATGCTCAGAAAATAAAAGGAAATAAAGTTTTAGTTAAAACTTTAGAAGAAGGAACAAAGTTTACAACACTAGATGATGTAGAAAGAGAATTGTCATCAGAAGATATTATGATTTGTGATGCAGATTCAAATCCGCTTTGTATAGCAGGTGTATTTGGAGGAAGTAAATCTGGTGTTACAGAAAATACAACTTCAATTTTCTTAGAAAGTGCATATTTTAATCCGGTTTCTGTTAGAAAAACAGCTAAAAGACATGCTTTAAATACAGATGCTTCTTTCCGTTTTGAAAGAGGAATCGATATTAATATGACAGAATATGCTTTAAAAAGAGCTGCTTTGTTAATTGAAGAATATGCTGGCGGAAAAATGGGATCTGATATTTCTGATTTCTATCCTGAAAAAGCAGAAGATTATCAAGTGTTTTTATCTTACGAAAATGCATACCGATTAATTGGTCAAGAACTACCAAAAGAAACAATTAAAAATATTTTAGCTTCATTAGAAATTAAAATTAACAGTGAAACTGCAGGTGGTTTAGGATTAACAATTCCTTTTTATAGAACAGATGTTCAAAGAGAAGCAGATATTATAGAAGAAATTTTAAGAGTTTACGGTTATAATAATATCGAATTTTCTCATAAATTAAATACTTCTATTTCTTTTGACTCTAATAAAGATTCTAAGATAGAAAATGTTGTAGCAAATCAATTATCTGCTTTAGGTTTTAATGAAACTATGGCAAACTCTTTAACAAAACCGCATTATGCAACTTTATCAGAAAATATAAATGAAGAAGCTAATGTAGAAATGTTAAATCCATTAAGTAACGATTTAAAGGTGATGCGTCAGTCCTTATTATTTAGTGGTTTAGAGTCTGTTTCTTACAACATCAATAGAAAAAATAATGCTTTAAAGTTTTATGAGTTTGGTAAAACTTATCATAAATACAATGATAAATATCAAGAAGATAAACACCTAACATTATTTGTTACTGGTAACAGAACAAATGATACTTGGGTTCAGAACAATAAGCAATCAGATTTTTTCTACTTAAAAGGTTTAATTACGAATATTCTTGGTAGGTTAGGGGTAGATAAACTTAAAACAACTCCTTCTAAATTAGATGTTTTTTCTGAAGGAATTACCTTAAGTTTAGGTAAAATGAAACTTGTAGAGTTTGGAGTTGTTAAAAGAGCTTTATTAAAAGAATTCGGAATTAAACAAGAGGTTTTATTTGCAGATTTTAATTGGGATACGATTTTAAAAATTACTGGGAATAAAAACATTAAAATTACAGATTTGGCTAAGTTTCCTGCTGTAAAAAGAGATTTAGCATTATTGCTAGATACTAAAACCGAATTTAAAGAGCTTTATAATGCTGCTTTTCAATCAGAAAAAAAGTTATTAAAAGAAGTTGATTTATTTGATGTTTACGAAGGTAAAAATCTACCAGAAGGTAAAAAATCTTATGCAGTTAGTTTTTTATTGCAAGATGAAACAAAAACGTTAGCCGATAAACAGATTGACAAAATAATGCAAAAACTTCAGCAAACTTTCGAAAAGAATTTTAATGCTGTTTTAAGATAATTTATAAAAGCTCCATGTTATTTGGGGCTTTTTTTATACCCTAATTTTATGTACAAATTAATTATACGACCTATTTTATTTTTATTTGATCCAGAAAAAGTTCATTACTTTACATTTTCTCTAATTCGATTTTTATGTAAAATCCCTTTGATAGCACCTTTATTTAGAAAAGTATATCAAATTAATGATAAAAAATTAGAACGTAATCTATTTGGATTAACTTTTAAGAATCCTGTAGGTTTAGCTGCTGGTTTTGATAAAAATGCAGTATTATATAATGAGTTGGCAAATTTTGGTTTCGGTTTTATAGAAATAGGAACAGTTACACCAAAAGGACAGGTTGGTAATCCTAAAAAAAGACTTTTTAGATTAAAGGATGATAAAGGTATCATTAATAGAATGGGTTTTAATAATGATGGTGTAGAAGAGGCAATAAAAAATTTAAAAAAGAATAAACATAAAGTAATAATTGGTGGTAACATAGGAAAAAACACAACTACTTCTGCTGAAGATTATACCAAAGATTATTTAGAAGTTTTTGCTGAATTACATCCATTTGTAGATTATTTTGTTTTAAATGTTAGTTGTCCAAATGTAGGAAGTCACGCTAAATTAAATGACAAAGATTATTTAGTTGAATTGATTACAGAATGTCAAAAAAAGAACAACCAGTTTACAATTAAAAAACCAATTCTGCTTAAGATTGCTCCGGATTTAAATAATGTACAATTAGACGAAATAATTGAGTTAGTTGCAGAAACCAATATAGATGGTGTAATTGCCTCAAATACTTCGACTAAAAGAGATAATTTAAAAGCGAGTAAAGAAAGGTTAAATGAAATTGGTAACGGTGGGGTTAGTGGTCAACCTATAAAAAATCAAAGTACAGCAGTAATTAAATACTTAGCTGATAATTCTAATAAAAGTTTTCCGATTATTGGAGTAGGAGGTATTCATTCTGCAGAAGATGCTTTAGAAAAATTAAACGCAGGTGCAGATCTAGTGCAAGTTTATACAGGATTTATTTATGAAGGACCAAGTTTAATCAAAAAAATAAATAAAGCTATTTTAAATAATTAACTATTTTTATAATTAAATTATACAGATTTACTTATAAAATGATAGAAACCCTTTTTTCGTTTGCAATAGCAACCTCTATGCTAGCTTTATCGCCAGGACCTGATAATATTTTTGTGTTAACTCAAAGTATTGTTAATGGTAAAAAATACGGTTTAGCAACTGTTTTTGGTTTGATAAGTGGTTGTTTAATTCATACGACATTATTAGCTTTCGGAGTTTCAGCAATAATTAAAGAGTCGGAGAGTGTCTACTTAACAATTAAAATATTTGGAGCTATTTACTTATTATATTTAGCTTATAAAGTTTATAAATCTGACGATAATATTGAACTTTCACAAAATAATATCCCAAAAAAATCTACGCTGCAATTATTTAAGCAAGGATTTATCATGAATGTTTTAAATCCTAAAGTAACCATTTTCTTTCTTGCCTTTTTCCCAGGATTTTTATTCAGTGATCAATTAAGTACAGTTATTCAATTTTATGTTTTGGGTTTAATTTTTATGTTGGTTTCTTTAGTAATCTTTTCTGGAATAGCAATTTTATCAGGAAAAATATCTGAAAAAATAAAGCTCAATAATAAAATAGGTTTCTATCTAAAATGGATGCAAGTAATTGTTTTTACACTAATTGCTTTCTTAATTTTATATAAATAAAAAACTCGTAAAAAATTAATTTTACGAGCTTTTAAGGTTTTTAAATTTTATAATCTAGCTTTCTCTACGTTTTCTTCCGAATCCGCTAGAAGCTTTTCTATCTCCTCCGCTTCTAGAGCTTCTATCTGGTCTATCAGAAGAACGTCTATCAGAACGACCTCTATTTCCAGAATCACTTCTTCTAGAAGATGATGAAGAACCTTCAGAACTTCTACGTCTACCAAAACCGCCATCTTTTTTACCAAAAGATTTTTTACGTCCGCCTCTTCTTCCGCCACCAGAGCGTTCTTTTTTAGTAACTTCAACATTTACAGATCTACCTTCAAAATCAGGTTGATTGCTAGAGAAAGTTTCTAAAGTTTTGTCTTCGAAGTTTTTATCAATTTCAAAGAAAGAAAAAGTATCTAGAATATCTATAGCACCAATTTCAATTTTATCACCGATATTTTGCTCGTTAATTAAACCAATTAATTTACCTGGGTTTAAATTATCTTTTCTACCAATATTGATGAAAAAACGTGTCATGTTTTCATTAGTAGATCTTGCTCTAGAGTTATCTCTAGAAGACAAATCGTTTAAATCTTTAGCGTTTTCGTAGTATGCCAACATTGTATTGAATTCTAACGAAACGAATTTTTTAATTAACTCTTCTCTATCTAAAGATTCTAATTTTTCGTAAATACTTGGTAAAAACTCATTAATTTGAGTTTCATTTACTTCTATATTTTGAACTTTATCGATTAAATGCATTAATTGATTCTGACAAATTTCTTTACCAGAAGGCACTTTAGCTTCAACAAATTTCTTTTTTATTATTCTTTCTATTTGTCTTAGTTTTCCTTTTTCTTTACCATTAACTAAAACTATAGAAATACCCTTGTTACCAGCTCTACCAGTTCTACCACTTCTATGGTTGTAGTTTTCTACTTGGTCTGGTAATTTATGGTTAATAACGTGTGTTAACTCAGTAACGTCTAATCCTCTTGCTGCTACATCTGTTGCAACCAAAATTTGAATTGTTTTTTTTCTGAATTTACCCATTACAGAATCTCTTTGTCCTTGAGATAAATCTCCGTGCAAAGAATCTGCATTGTAACCGTCTTTAATTAAATTATCTGCTACTTCTTGAGTTTCTCTACGAGTTCTACAAAAAATAATAGCATATATATTTGGATTTAAATCTGCAATTCTTTTTAATGCTGGGTAACGAGTTCTTTCTGTTACTGCATAATACTCATGACTTACATTATCAGAACCTTGGTTCTTTTCACCAGAAGTAATTTCTACTGGCTTTGTCATGTAGTTTCTTGCAATAGCTTCTACTTCTCTAGGAAAAGTTGCAGAAAATAACAATGTTTGTTTCGTTTCTGGTGTAGCATCTAAAACGCTATCTAACTCATCTTTGAAACCCATGTTTAACATTTCGTCGGCTTCATCTAAAACTAACCACTCAACGTTTCCTAATTTTAATGCTCTTCTATTGATTAAATCTACTGTTCTACCAGGAGTACCAACAACTATCTGAGATCCTTTTTTTAAAGATCTAATTTGTTCTTCCATACTAGAACCACCGTATACTGTAGTTACTTTTACGTCTGGTAAATATTTACAAAAGTCTTTGATGTTGTTACCAATTTGTACTGCAAGTTCTCTTGTTGGAGATAAAATAATTGCTTGTACATTTTTACTATTAGAATCTAAAAGTTCTAAAATTGGTAAACTAAAAGCTGCAGTTTTACCTGTACCTGTTTGTGCAAATGCTTTTAAGTCGTCTGTAGATGAAATTATTTGTGGAATTGCTTTTTCTTGAATAACAGTTGGTTTTTCGTAACCTAAATCTGTTAATGCTTTGTTTATAGGTTCTTTTAAACCTAACTCTAAAAATGTTGACATTACTGTGTTTTTGTAGATTCACAGAACGCCCACCTGCAAATCAATTTATAAATTTCGACTTGATTTTCTATGAGTTACCTCAAAATTAAAATCGTGCAAAGGTACATCAAATTAACTTAATAGCAAGTCTTTAAGTGTTTAATTGTTTTTGCTTAGTTCTTTAAGCTGATTATTAATGTTATAAGACGATATTGCGGCATAACCATTAGTAACAATTCCGTTTTTATTTACAAGAATTGTTCTGTTCATTTTACTTGTAAGGAAATTTTCTTTTAAATCTTTTGAATTAATGTAGTACTGATTTTTAATATCAATATTTTTAATTCTATTGTTATTGTTACCATCAACCTCTATCACAGCAAAATTTAAATTTGGAAATTTTTTCTGTAAGTAGGGTATTCTAGAGCTTAAGAAAGATTTAGACATATATTCTTTGTTCCAAAATAATAGAACAGAATTTTTATTTTTTGTAAAATCTGTGATATCTATTGATTGATTGGTAAAATCAAAAATTGAAAAACCTTTAACTTTATCTCCTTTATGAATTACCTTATTATCTTCTAAAACATTTTTTACTAATCTTATATCATCTTTATTTGTAGAAAGCTTAAAAAATAATTCAAACGATTCATTATTAATATTACAACTAGATTTTCTGTAAAAATGATCTAAAACGGTTCTTTTAAGCAGAGCATTTTTAGAATCTTTTGAATTTATTTCTTTATCTATTGTATTCAGTAAATCTACAGTAAAGGCAGTTGTAAAACTATCTTGCTTTGGTTTATGACCTAAAGCATAGGTTTTATTATATAGATAATTAGTAATGTATCTTGCATAAGGCGTGTAATACATTAAATCATTGTTATTGTATTCTATATTTTTTCTGTAATCATAAAAAGAAGAGTTAATTTCTGGGAAATCCTTTTTTCTTAAACTGTAAACATGATTGGTTGGGTATCTTTCTGCTCTAGAATAAATAGTATAAGTTAATGCTGTTTTAAGTATTTTAAAATAGCTATCAGTTTCATTAGGATGTTTTTCAATGTATTCTTTATAGGTTTCTAATCTAACATCAATAATAGAATCTACTTTTTCTTGGTATTTGTTTGGTGATAACCTATTTAATTTATAGAAAAGTTTTCTTTCATTTTCGTCTTCAAGAAAAATATCAATTAAAATATTATTACGTTCTGCACCTTTACCTGCAAATACTAAAGATTCATCAAAATCCCAAGTATTTAAACGTAACATTAAACTGTCTTTTGGTTCTAAATAAATGTATTGGTTTTCGTTACCATGTTTAAAGTAATACAAACCTTCATCTAAATTATTAAATGTACCTAGAAACTTGTTTTTATTGTCTAAATCAAGCGTGTCTATTAATTTATCGTTTGCATATAAAACAACAAATTTAGTTTTAGGGTTTATAATTTTACCACCAAAATAAGTATTGGTGTTATTGCCACTATTTGTACAACTTTGCATTGCTACTAATAGTAATAAAAGCGGTGCAATTAATATGTAATTTTTACTCATATATATAAAACGCAAATATAGTATACAAATGTAGAAATTAGAATAATGTAAGGTTGTTAATTCACTGTTAAAATAGTTTAAAAGAATATTTAGAAATCAATTTTTTACTTAGAAAAGTATTAACGATTATGAGTAAAAAGAAAAATGGAATTTGTACTTTTGCACAAAATTCAAAAAAGCTTATTTATGTTATCAGTATCTAATTTATCTGTTCAATTTGGAAAACGTATTTTGTTCGACGAAGTTAATACAAAATTTGTTCAAGGAAATTGTTATGGAATTATTGGAGCAAACGGAGCCGGAAAATCTACATTTTTAAAAATAATTTCTGGCGTGCAAGAACCAACTTCTGGTCAAGTGCACTTAGAAACAGGTAAACGTATGTCTGTTCTAACGCAAGATCATTATGCTTTTGATGAGTATCCGGTATTAGAAACCGTAGTAATGGGAAACAAAGATTTGTTTAAGATTAAAAAACAAATTGATGCTTTGTATGCAGATTATACTGATGAAAATGCAGAAAAAATTGGAGAACTTCAAATTGTTTTTGAAGAAATGGATGGTTGGAATGCAGATTCTAATGCTGCCGCAATGCTTTCTAACTTAGGTATTAAAGAAGATTTGCATTACACCTTAATGAAAGATTTAGATGGTAAGCAAAAAGTACGTGTGTTAATAGCACAAGCTTTATTTGGTAATCCTGATGTGTTAATAATGGATGAGCCAACCAACGATTTAGATTTCGAAACGATTGCTTGGTTAGAAAACTTCTTAGCTAATTTTGAAAATACAGTAATTGTTGTATCGCACGATAGACACTTTTTAGATGCTGTTTGTACACATATTTCTGATATAGATTTCGGAAAAATAAATCATTACTCTGGTAACTATACGTTTTGGTATGAATCTAGCCAATTAGCCGCAAAACAAAGAGCACAACAAAACAAAAAAGCTGAAGATAAGAAGAAAGAATTAGAAGAGTTTATCCGTCGTTTTTCTGCAAACGTTGCAAAATCTAAACAAGCAACTTCTCGTAAAAAAATGATTGATAAATTAAATGTTGAAGATATTAAACCATCTAGTAGACGTTACCCAGCAATTATTTTTGATAGAGATAGAGAAGCTGGTGACCAAATTTTAAATGTAGAAGGTTTATCTAAAGAATTTGAAGGAGAAAAATTATTTAATGATGTTCATATCAATCTAAATAAAGGAGATAAAGTAGCTGTAATTTCTAAAAACTCTAGAGCAGTAACAGCTTTTTATCAAATTATAAATGGAAATGAAGACGCAGATGCTGGTAAATTTTCTTGGGGAGTTACAACTACGCAATCATATTTACCACTAGACAACTCTAGCTTTTTTCAAGATGGAAATTTAAATTTGGTAGATTGGTTACGACAGTATGCCCAAACAGAAGAAGAAAGAGAAGAAGTGTTTTTACGTGGTTTCTTAGGGAAAATGATATTTTCTGGTGAAGAAGCTTTAAAGAAAAGTAATGTGCTTTCTGGAGGTGAAAAAGTACGTTGTATGTTGTCTAGAATGATGATGAAAAGAGGAAACGTGTTAGTTTTAGATGAACCTACCAACCACTTAGACTTAGAATCTATTCAATCTTTAAACAACGCTTTAATTAATTTTAAAGGAACTGTTTTATTTACAACGCATGATCACGAGTTTGCACAAACAGTTGCAAATAGAATTATAGAGTTAACGCCAAAAGGTGTTATTGATAGATATACAACTTTCGAAGAATATTTATCAGATTCTAAAATTAAAGAATTAAGAGATAAGATGTATTCTTAAGAATAGCTTATTAGCAAAATAAAAAAAAGGAAACCAAATTAAATTGGTTTCCTTTTTTTTATGTGTAATTTTTGAAGTTAGTTTTTTAACGGACTAATAATTTTTACATCAGAAAATGAAATTGCACCTCTAACAACACCATCAATAGTTTTCTTTAAAGCTTCTATTAATTGCATTTTTAATTGCGATTTGTGGTAAATTAAACTTACTTCTCTTGCTGGTGGCGGATTTGTAAATTCTCTTAAATGGCTTTTATCTGTTGCGTTTAAATCTAAAGTATGTAAATAAGGTAACAATGTCATGCCCAAACCTTCTTTAGATAGTTTAATTAATGTATCAAAACTACCACTTTCTAATTGAAAACCTTTTTTATTATCTTGTTTATGAGTTCTACATAAATTAATAACGCTGTCTTTAAAACAATGACCATCTTCTAATAACAAAATATCTTCCATTTCTAACTCATCTGCAGTAATTTGTTTAGAATCAAATAACCTGTGGTTTCTTGGCACCAAACCAACAAAAGGTTCGTAATATAAAGGTCTTTCTTTTATTGCTTCATTTTCTAAAGGTGTGGCAGCAATTGCAGCGTCTATATGTCCGTCAGTTAACTTTCTAACAATATCTTCTGTTGTTAATTCTTCAATAATTAATTTTACTTTCGGATATTTGTTAGTGAAATTTTGTAAGAACATTGGTAACAACGTAGGCATAATTGTAGGTATAATTCCTATTTTAAATTCACCACCAATATATCCTTTTTGTTGATGTACAATATCTAAAATTCGGTTGCTTTCGTCAACAATAACTTTAGCTTGTTCTACAATTTTTCTACCAACCTCTGTTAGTTCAATTGGTTTTTTAGATCTATTAAAAACTTTTACGCCTAATTCATCTTCTAATTTTTGTATTTGCATACTTAAAGTAGGTTGTGTAACAAAGCTATGTTCTGCTGCTACCGTAAAATTTTGGTATTCTGAAACAGATAAAACGTATTTTAATTGAGTAATAGTCATTTATATAAGAAATTTTGATAAAGATATTAAAACTATCAATAATTATTATCTAATAAGGGGTTTAATTTTGATTAAATTTGAAGTACACTTAAAAGAGAATAAAATGAGCAAATCAATATTAGGATTAGATAAAAAAGACAGTGCAAATTTAGTTGATAATTTAAACGGATTATTAGCAAATTTTCAAATATATTACCAAAATTTAAGAGGTTTACATTGGAATATCAAAGGAAAAAATTTCTTTGAATTACATGTAAAGTTCGAAGAGTTTTATACAGATTCGCAAGTTAAAATAGATGACATTGCAGAAAGAATTTTAACATTACAAGGTAAACCATTACACACATTTACAGATTATTTAGAAGTTTCTTCTGTTGCTGTTGGTAAAGATATTTCTAATGATGTAGAAGGAGTAGAGCTTGTTGTAAATTCATTATCAGAATTATTAAAAATTGAAAGAGAAATATTAGATTTATCAGATAAAGCAGATGATGAAGGTACAAACTCTATGATGAGTGATTTTATCGCAGAACAAGAAAAAACAATTTGGATGTTAAATTCTTGGTTAGGAAAATAATCAATAATAACATAAAATATAAAAGGGAGCAATTTGCTCCCTTTTTTTTATTTCAATAAATAAGAAAAACCAATCTCGTAACCCGCGAATGTGTACCCGCTATTTGGTTGTTGTGTATCTAAGTTAGAAACATGACCAATATTGCCACCAAAGTATATAAACGCCTTTTTAAATGGTTCATAAGAAAGCCCTACAGAAGCATTTTCTACAAACGTAAAACCTTTTGCCAAACGTTCTGTTCTTTTATTTATGGTAGCCAAACCTAAACCAAGAGTTACTTGGGCATTTAATTTTTCAAATATGTTTTGTTCTATAAGTAAACCAAACTCTAAACCATACAAATTTATTGACTTTAAAGCTGTAAATTCAGCTCTTTTAGCTTCATAATTATCTTCATCTGGTGTTACAAATTGTTCATTTATAAGTTGATGTTTGATCGTTTGTTTTTGCGGTTGTACAATTAAATCAAAATCTAAAGATTTCCATTTTCCTAAATCATAAAAAACCTGAAACTTATAAATATCAGCAGTATAAGTATAGTCTTTATCAGCAGATAAAAAACTATCTTCATCTACATTATTGTACAAAAAACCAATTTTTTTAAAATTAAAAATCCCTTTTTTTGTTTGTTGTGCAGTACACATCAATGTAGAAAAAATAAAGACTAAGAATACTTTTTTCATTATGTTTTCTTAGCTAAACATTTTAGCAACTTTTTCTGCTTTTCTGTTCTCAGAATAATCATAAAAACCTTCACCAGATTTTACACCCAATTTACCAGCCATTACCATGTTTACTAAAAGTGGACAAGGAGCATATTTTGGGTTTTTAAATCCGTCGTATAAAACATTAAGAATAGACAAACAAACATCTAAACCAATAAAATCTGCTAATTGTAAAGGCCCCATTGGGTGTGCCATACCTAATTTCATTACAGTATCAATTTCTGCAACACCAGCAACACCGTTATATAGAGTTTCAATAGACTCGTTAATCATTGGCATTAAAATTCTGTTTGCTACAAAACCAGGATAATCGTTAACCTCTACCGGAGTTTTCTTAATTTCTTTAGATAAATTCACAATCGTTTCCATCACAGCATCAGAAGTATTATAACCTCTAATAATTTCTACCAACTTCATAATCGGTACAGGATTCATAAAGTGCATACCAATAACCTTTTCTGGTCTATTAGTAACAGCAGCAATTTGAGTAATAGAAATAGACGATGTATTGGTAGCTAAAATTGTTTTTTCACTACAAACTTCATCTAATTGTTTAAAAATTTTAGATTTTAACGCTACATTTTCTGTAGCAGCCTCAACAACTAAATCAACATCTTTAACTCCGTTTTCAATTGAAATAAAAGGTGTTATATTATTTAAAGTAGAAATTTTATCTGCTTCAGAAATTTTTTCTTTAGCAACCATTCTATCAAGATTTTTAGTAATATTTGCAATACCTTTATTTAAAGCAGTTTCAGAAATATCTATTAAGTGTACATTATAGTTAAATTGCGCAAAAGTATGGGCAATTCCGTTACCCATTGTACCAGCACCAATTACAGCGATATTTTTCATCAATATTTAATTTAAAATTTATTTTTGGGCGTTTAAACAGGCTTTCGCTACTCGCTTTTTTAAAATTTATTTTACAAAAATTTTAAAAAGAGCTCAAACAAACCGCTCTATCCTTAACGCACTTGTTTGTTAAGTTTTAGAAACAATCTATAATCATTTGTGCAACTCTTAAAGCTTCTGCACCTTGTCTTAAAGAAACTACAGGTTTAGTATTGTTGTGAATAGCATCTGCAAAAGATTCTAATTCATCTAAAATAGCATTGTTATTTTCTACTTCTGGATTGTCGAAATAAATTTGCTTTTTTACACCTTCTGCATTTTGCAAAATCATTGCAAACTCATCTGGTTTGTTTGGCACGTCTTTCATTCTAACAATTTCAGATTTTTTCTCTAGAAAATCAACAGAAATGTAAGCGTCTTTCTGAAAAAATCGTGTTTTACGCATATTTTTCATTGAAATTCTACTTGCCGTTAAATTGGCAACACAGCCATTTTCAAACTCTATTCTTGCATTTGCAATATCTGGTGTTTCAGAGATTACAGAAATTCCGCTAGCGTTTACATTTTTCACTTTAGAATCTATCACAGAAAGAATAATATCGATATCATGAATCATTAAATCTAAAACAACCGGCACATCTGTACCTCTTGGGTTAAATTCTGCTAATCGATGTGCTTCAATAAACATTGGTGTATCAATTTTATCTTTTACTGCAGTAAAAGCTGGGTTAAAACGTTCTACATGCCCAACTTGACCTTTAACATGAAACTGACTCGCTAAAGTTTTAATAGCTTCTGCTTCTACAACGGTTTTAGTAATAGGTTTTTCAATAAAAATATGTCTACCGTTTTCAATGGCAAGTTTAGCACATTCAAAATGCGATAAAGTTGGTGTAACAATATCTACAACGTCTACAGCTTTTATTAAGTCTTCTATCGAATCGAATAATTTGTAACCAAATTCTTTTGCAACTTTTTCTGCATTTTCTTTAAATGGGTCAAAAAAACCAACAAGTTCATATTTATCCGATTGTTGTAGTAAACGTAAATGAATTTTACCAAGATGTCCTGCACCTAAAACGCCAGCTTTTAGCATATATGTATTATTTTTTTTGAATTAATAGCTGTTGTTGCAGCATTTAAATTAAAAACAATAGTGAATAATGTTGTTTTTAAATGCTTTAAAATTTCTATTTTTTTAATAGAAAAAATCAACGAAAACAAAGATACAATTTTATAATATTGTATTTAGAATTATTACTATTTTTAGACTTTAGAAATTATTAAATTTGAAAGACACATCCAAACATCAAGGACTTAGAAATCAATTAGCTGCTGTTTTAGAAGCAAAAGGTATTACCGATAAAAATGTTTTAAATGCGGTTAGAAAAATACCAAGACATTTGTTTATAGATTCTAGTTTCGAAGCTCATGCATACCAAGACAAAGCTTTTCCTATTGCAGCAGAACAAACAATTTCTATGCCTTATACAGTTGCTTTTCAATCTGAAACTTTAGAAATTAAACCCGGAGAAAAAGTTTTAGAAATTGGTACAGGTTCTGGTTACCAAACGGCTGTATTATTAGAACTGAAAGCAGAAGTCTATTCTATAGAAAGACAAAAAGAGTTGTTTAAAAAAACGTCTTTGTTTTTACCTAAAATAGGTTACAAACCTAAGAGATTTATTTTTGGTGATGGTTACAAAGGTTTAAAAGAAAAAGCACCTTTTGATAAAATTATAGTAACAGCAGGTGCACCTTATGTGCCAAAAGCTTTATTAGCACAAGTTAAAGTAGGAGGGAAGTTGTTGATTCCGGTAGGAGACAAAACTCAAATTATGACATTATTTATAAGAAAATCTGCAAAAGAATTTGAAAAACATGAACTTGGTGATTTTGCATTTGTACCCATGTTAGAAGAAAAAAACTAATAAAAAAGCCGATTAAAATTTAATTTTAATCGGCTTTTTTATTTCTATTTAGCTCTTTCCCAATAGGCGGTTTTACCAAAGAGTGAAACACCAATATATCCTCTAAGTTTTAGCTTATTAGCATTTACTAATTTAATATAGCATTTGTACGTTTTACCATTTCTTGGATCTATAATTTGTCCTCCAGACCATTCGTCATCATCTTTTTCTAATCCAGATAAAATATCTAAACCTAAAATGGGTTTGTCTTTATATTCACCTTCACAATCAACACAAAGTGCATTTTTTCTAGCCGGATTTAATATTTCTACAACTTTTGCATATGCTTTGCCATTTTTTTCATAAACTTCCAATACAGAATCTACTGTACCTGTTTCATTTTTAGAATTCCATTTTCCAAAAATTGTTTGCGAATTGATAGAAAGTACTAATGACAAAAATAAAAATGTAAAAAATGTTTTTTTCATGTTAAAAAAGTATTGAATTCATATTAAAATGGATTTAAAAATATAAAATATTTTAGAATATTGTTGTTAAAGTTTTATAAACTCGCATCAAAATTTTCATTCCATTTGTTTTGAACACGTAAAACTTGTTCTATTACATCTCTAACACAACCTTCACCACCTTTTTTGTAAGAAATATATTTAGCTACTTGTTGTATTTCTTGAACTGCGTCATTTGGGCAAGCAGGCATTCCTACCAATTCCATTACAGGAAAATCTGGTACATCATCACCCATGTATAATACATTTTCGGCTTTTAAATCGTATTTTTTTACAAGTTCTTTATATTGTTCTATTTTGTTATGAGCACCAAGGTAAATATCTTCGATACCTAAAGCTGCTAATCTTTTTCTTACTCCTTCATTTGTTCCGCCAGAAATTATACAAACTCTATAACCTTTATTTAAAGCATTTTTCATAGCATAACCATCTTTCACATTCATATGTCTTACCAATTCGCCATCTGGCATAATTGTTAACATTCCGTTGGTTAAAACGCCATCAACATCAAAAATAAAAGTATTAATTTTTGGTAATAATTGTTTGTAGCTCAATTCCATAATTATATTGTAATCTTTATTTTTTATTCAGTTTTATTCGATTTCTGAATAGATTTGGTTAGTATTTTATAAATAATTTGCTGTTCATTAGAAAGTAAATCTAAATGATTTTTAATAGTTTCAGTATCGTTTCTTACTGCCGGACCTGTTTGCGCACTAGCAGGTTTTAACTGTTTAATTTTAGATGCTGTTTCATCTATTAAAGGTTGTAAAATTTCAAACGGAACATTATTTGTGTCGCAAATATCTGCGCCAATTTTGTATAAATGGTTTGTAAAGTTATTTACAAAAACGGCCGCAACATGTAATGTTTTTCTTTGTTCTGTAGTAATATTATAAATTTTGTTACCAATGCTTTTTGCAAGTTTTTCTAGTAGAATGTAATCTTTTTCAGTTTCGGCTTCTAAACAAAATGGTACTTTAGAAAAATCTATTTCTTTGTTTTTAGAAAAAGTTTGCAACATATAAAAAACGCCTTTGCGAGTTTTGTTCTGTAAATTATCCATAGAAAAACTACCAGAAGTATGCACAACAAAACTATTTTCAATTTTAGAAGAAACTTCTTCTATCGCATTATCTGAAACGGCAATAATTGTAATATCTGCTTTTGGGATGTTACTTAAATTTCTAGAATTAATTTTAGTAACATCAATAGTATTAGCTTTTAAAAAAGCTTTTTCTAAATGATGTGCTACGTTTCCGTTTCCGATAATTACTGTTGATATCATTATAGCGAAGATATTATAAATTTATATAATTTTAGAATTGCTTTTACTAAATTAGCTGATGTAAATTTATCGAAATGAAAGAAAACAATAAACCAGGAATAAATACAATTTGTGTACATACTGGAGAAGTTAAAGATGAACAATTTAAAGGTGCAGTTTCACCAATGTATATGTCTACTTCTTATGCTTTTGACGGTGTAGATGTAAAACGATATCCTAGATATTTTAATACACCAAATCAAGAAATGTTGTGTAAAAAAATTGCAGCTTTAGAAAAAACAGAAGATGGTTTAATATTTGGTTCTGGTATGGCGGCAATTTCTGCAGCTATGTTTGCTTTTCTAAAATCTGGAGATCATGTAATTATTCAGCAAGTTATTTATGGCGGAACCTATAATTTTATTGTTTCTGAATTTGATAAATACGGAATTGAATATTCTTTTACAGAATCTGATACTATAGAAGATTTTGAATCGCTAATTAAAGAGAATACGAAAGTTTTATATATAGAAACACCTTCTAATCCGTTGTTAGGAATTACAGATTTAGCGGCAATTTCTAATTTAGCTAAGTCAAAAGATATTTTAACAATGATAGATAATACTTTTGCATCTCCTATCAATCAAAATCCTGCTGATTTTGGCATAGACATTATGTTACATTCTGCTACAAAATATATGGGTGGTCATTCAGATATTTCTGCAGGTGCCATTGCTGCTAGTAAAGAACATATTGCACATATCTGGAATACCGCAATCAATTTTGGTGGTAACTTAAGCGATCAAACAGTTTGGTTATTAGAAAGAAGTTTAAAAACGTTAAATCTTCGTGTTAAAGAACAAACTAAAAATGCCGAAGTAATGGCATTATATTTAGAAGGCAACTTAGATATCGATCGTGTATATTATCCTGGTTTAAAAAGTCATCCGCAGCATGAATTAGCAAAAAAACAAATGAAAGGTTTTGGCGCTATGTTGTCTTTTGAGTTGACAAACGGAATTGATGCAATGGATTTTCAAAATAATTTAAAATTTATTAAACCTTCTATGAGTTTGGCAGGTTTAGAAAGTACAACAGTTAGTCCTGTGCAAACTACACATGCTTTATTAAGTGAAAAAGAACGTTTAGAAAGAGGTATTAAAGATGGATTAATTCGTTTTTCTGTTGGTATCGAAGAGCCAAAAGATTTAATTGAAGACATTGAACAAGCAATACAAAAAGCTAAGAAATAAGAGCTTTTTATAAAATTTAAAGAATGAAATTAGACATATTAGCTTTTGGAGCACATCCAGATGATGTAGAGTTAGGTTGTGGTGCAACGATAGCAAAAGAAGTTTCGCTAGGTAAAAAAGTAGGAATTGTAGATTTAACTCAAGGTGAATTAGGTACGCGAGGTTCTGCAGCATTAAGAATGATTGAAGCAAACAAAGCTGCAGACATAATGGGTGTTTCTGTAAGAGAAAATTTAAAGTTTTCTGATGGATTTTTTATTAATGATAAAAAACATCAACTAGAAATTATAAAAATGATTCGTAAATACAAGCCAGATGTTGTTTTATGTAATGCTATTGATGATAGACATATCGATCATGGTAAAGGAAGTAAATTGGTTTCTGATGCTTGTTTTTTAAGCGGATTAATAAAAATTGAAACTACTGTTGACGGAGAAATTCAAGAGAAATGGCGCCCTAAACAAGTGTATCATTACATTCAATGGAAAAATATTGAACCAGATTTTGTAATTGATATTACTGGTTTTATAGAAAAGAAAACCGAAGCAGTTTTAGCTTATGGATCTCAATTCTTTGATCCGAACAGTAAAGAGCCAGAAACGCCAATTACTAGTAAAAATTTTATAGATAGTATAAATTATAGAGCAAGAGATTTAGGAAGATTGATAGGAGTAGATCACGCAGAAGGTTTTACCTCAGAACGTTACGTTGCTGTTAAAAATTTAGATAAATTAATTTAGTTTTTGTTGTTTTAAATTAAAAAATATTTTTATATTTGCACCCGCAATTATATGGTGGTTGTAGCTCAGTTGGTTAGAGTATCGGTTTGTGGTACCGAGTGTCGCGGGTTCGAGTCCCGTCTTCCACCCAAAAATAGAAAGCTTCTTAGAAATAAGAAGCTTTTTTTGTGCTTAAAAATTTATATAAAATATTAAAAATTAGGTTTTTATCTGTTGAATTTGTAAATTTAGTTTCCCAAACTAAAACTGAAATTATGACTTTACAACAAAAAATGGTTAAAAAAATTAATGATTTTGGAGGATTAGATTCAATTGTTAATTTTTTAGAGAAGTTTAAATTAACTGTTAAAGATGAAGATCGAATTTATTTTAACAATATTATAGATTATTTTTCTTTATTATTTGAACAAGAAGTACCAGTAGAACAACATGCCGTAACCTACAAAGAGGCAACTTTAAAATCTATAGAAGTTTTAAATTATTATAATGATTTAAAAAAATCTGAAACTCTATATTTTTTAATAAACCTAATTCAATTTAAATTAGAAGCGGTATCAAATATTAAAGGGTTAGCTTCCTAAGTTTTTAGTATCTTTTTTTAATTCTGATACCAATTTAGAATTGTCTTGATCAATTCTTCTCAAGATATTCTTTGCGTTAGTTTTAGAAATTAATTCTTCAATATTTGATAATCTTTGATTCATTTCACTAGTAATTTTATCAAAGCGCTCCTTTACTATGTTTGAAATATATGTATCTATGGGGGTAGATACTATATTTTGGGGGACATAGTTATTTGTATATTTTCCTTTACCTGTTAATAACCATATTGGGTCTACACTTGTAATGTTATCTATAATGGCAAAAAGGATGGTTTCGTTTGGTTTTTTATTATAATTTAATACTGCACTTACCAATTGTTGAGATACACCAATTAATTCTGCAAATTTTCTTTGATTTAAACTTACATCATTATAAATTTCGATTATTCGGTCTGCCCTTTCCTTATCTTTTACCTTCATTACAAATTATTTATATGTAAATGTAGTGAAAAAATACTACAAATGAAGATTTTTAAGAAGATTTATTACTTCATTTTTTTTTCTAACAGATACAGGAATATTAGAATTATCAGTTAAAATTAAATAACCACCATCAGATTTTATAAACTCTCTTATATAAAATGTGTTAATCAAATGACTTTGATGTACTCTTAAAAAACCAATATCTTTTAATAAATCTGCATAAAATTTTAAGGTTTTTGATACTAAAATTTTCTGGTTATCAATTAAATAAAACGTAGTATAATTATTGTCTGACTTACAACGAATAATATCTTTAATATTTACAACAATAATTTTTTCTGATGTATGTAAAGAAATCTGTTCTAAATTAGTATTGGGTTCGTTTATAGCTTGTTTTAATACTTGTAATTGCTCTTTTTTAGGTTGAATTTGCTGTTTAGCTTTTTTAATTGAATTGGCTAAATCTTCATTAGAATAAGGCTTAAGTATATAATCTATAGCAGCAAATTTAAAAGCTTTAATAGCGTAAGCATCACTTGCGGTTACAAATATGATTTTTGATTGTAAATCAGGAAAAATTTCTAAAATATCAAAACCTGTTCCGTCGCCCAACATAATATCTAAAAAGAGAATATCTGGTCTAGTTTTACGTAGAAGTTTTGCTGCTTGTACAACAGATTTTGCAGTACCAATAATTTCTATTTCTTTGTGATACTTAGAAATATCTGATTCTAACATTTCTAAAGCTAAAGAATTATCTTCTACTAATATGGTAGTAAGTCTATTCATTTTAAGATTTCGATAACTTAAAAACTGTAATTTCTGGTCTTACATTAAATCGAACTTGATATAAATTACCTAAAGCTCTATTAATATATAATGTTCGTCCGTCGAATAAATCTATTTCACCAGCGTTGTATCTTTTATTTTCGACGGGTAAAATTGGAGGATTTAAAAAAGGAGGTTTCACTTGTCCGCCATGAGTATGACCCGAAAGAATCCAACCTTTATAATTATTCCAAACATCCAAATCACACACATCAGGATTATGACAAAGCATGATATTTGCTTTTTTTGCATCATATTTAGAAGTAATTTTTGTGGGATCAAAATTTAATCCCCAATAATCATCAATTCCCATAATATTCAATCCATCAAATTCTTTTTCATCATTTATTAAAATTGTAATTCCAGCTTCTTCTAATACATTAGTAATTGCATCAGCAACATGTTGTTCTACCCAATCGCCACCATAATCATGATTCCCTAAAACACCGGCAGTTCCTAACTTTCCATTAACTGTAGATTTCATAACAGTTTGTAATTGTTCTAATTGCTCTTCATTTTCATAAGAAACAAAATCGCCAGTGTACACTACAAAATCGGGTTCTAATAATTTAGCTTTTTCGAAAGATTCGATTACATAATTATAATTAAACTTATTACCAACATGAATATCGCTAATTTGCATTAGCGTTTTACCTTCTAAATGATCTGGTAAATTTTTAATAGGCATATTTACATGAACAAATTCTAACCAAAAAGGCTCTACTTGCCAAGTATATAAACCACCAATTAAACTAGCGCCAGCAGCACCTAAAAGTGAATTTTTTATAAATTTTCTTCTTTCCATTTTAATTTAATAATCTGTTTTTATAGGAATTTTAAATGAAATTTTTGTTCCGATACAATTTGATTCTTTAAAAATTTCATTAGCAGTAAAAACATTGTATTTCGATAGGTTTTCTATTCTTTCTTTTGTTACTTTAAAAGCCACAGAAGTATGTTTTTTTTCTGATTTATTAGCTGTGTCATGGTAAATTCCTATACCATTATCTATTATCGAACAATGTAAAAAGGCCTGTTTTACATCAAAAGTAATAAGAATATTTCCTTTTCTGTTGATTTTAGAAATTCCGTGTTTGATTGCGTTTTCTACAAAGGGTTGCATTAACATGGGCGGAATCAAAATTTCTTCGGCATCAATCCCGTTTAAATTTTCTTCAATAAAAAAATCAAAATTCTTAGAACTCATTTGTTGTTCTAATTTTAAATAATTTTTTAAAGTTGTAATTTCTTCTTTTAAACTAATTTCTTCTAATCTAGAGTTGTTTAAAACACTTCTTAAAAGTACAGAAAAACTAGATATTGTTTCGTTTAACTCTTGTTTTTTTTCTGAATTACCTAATGCTTTAATTCCGTTTAAAACGTTAAAAATAAAGTGAGGATTCATTTGTAACTGTAAAGCTTTTTGCTCTAAAGTTTGCAAATGATTTTTCAACTCTAAGTCTTTAATTTTCTTATGATTGCGTTTGTTTACTTTTTTTAAATGCATTTCTAAAATGAATATTGCAATTAAAAGAAAGACAATCGCACAAATAATATAAAACCATACTTCTTGATAAATTGGTTTTTTAATTATAAAAGTAAAGCTTTTAAAACTACTATTTTTATTATTTTTAAATCTTGCTTCTGCAACAAATTGATAACCACCAGGTTTTAAATTGGCAAAATTTATTTGGTTTATTGCTTGCCAAGGAGAAAATTTATCGCCCAATTTATAGCGATATTCTATAGTTTTATCAGAAGAAAATACATTGCTATTTAAAGTTATAGAAATATTATTACTAAATGAATTTAAGTTTAATTTTTTTTGGTAATTATTTAAGTTGATGGTATCTAAACTTTTATAATTAATTAAAACTTTATCAATATATAAATTCGGTTTTAAAAGCGATTCTTTATTTTTCTGAATGTAAAAACTATTTTCTGTTGCTAAAAATAAATTACCTTCAAAATCTTCAAAAATAGCTGTTATAACATTCGAATTGATATTACTATTGTATTTATTAATTCTTTTTTCAAAAATGAAGTTTTCAGCATTCAAAACATCAATACCAGTTTGTTTAGAAAACAAATACAATTTATCGGTAACAACTTCGTAATTAAATTTTTCATCAGAAGTATACTTTTCTATTAATTGATTATCCGGTTTTAACTGAAAAATAGTTCGCTTATTTTTTAAAACAAATAATTTATTTTGATACATTTTAAAAGTACTAAAATTTCCTTTTGAAAGTAGTGTAATTGTTTCTGGATTAAATAAATCTGATAAAACCCAAAGTCCGCTATTAGAAGCAACTATAAAATTATTATCATAAAAAATGATATCGTTTATTACAGAAAAATCTAGATTATAAGTAGTTTTTAATGGTTGCAGATAATTCTTATTAAAATAAAATATACCGTGGTTAGAGGCAACATAATATATGTTTTTGTGCTTAAAAATTTTGTTTACACCTTTAGCTTCAAAAGAAAAAATATTACTTTTTGTAATTAAAGAAAGGTTTTTACTGTTACCAATAAAAACTGAATCATTATTAATAAATAGGGCAGTGCTTAAACTTGATTTAATTGTCCTATTTTTATAACGATTAGAAATAAATTTTCCGTTGTAATTTAGTAAACCTTTGTTAGTTCTTAACCAAATTGTTTGGTTGTTGTCTTGAGTAATTTCTAAAATTGAAGAATTATCGAAATTTTTAAAAGCTGAAATTTCCTCGAAAATGGAATCTTGTGAAAAAACATTAAATGGTAAACATACTATTAGAATTAATAGTACTTTTTTTAAGTACAATTTTCTAAAAATAATTAAATTAACAATGCTTTTTTTCATTAGAACAAACTTACTAATTTAAACGCCATTACACCATTTTAAATTTTGGGTAATGACGTTTATTACAACTACTTTCTCTAATTCACTTTATTTTAAAGCATACAAACGCTTGTTGCTAGTATCTGGTTTTACATGTTCTAATTCGCCATATGGTTTTACAAGTGGCTTTAAAACACACAAACCTGTTGTTCTACCTCTAATTACTAATTTACTTGCTTTTATAGACCAATTCCATCTAAATTTATCTATCGATACGTTGTGTTTTTCGATATCATACATTAAATCTTCTTGTGTTTCAATCCAATCTTTTAATTCATCTACAGACTTAAATTTAGGCATTTCATTGTCTGTATTATAATAATCAAATTCCCACTTAATTGGTATAGAAAACTGTGTAGTATAAGGCTCTCCAACATATCTTTCTTCTTCATTATTTAATGCATCATACCAATCAATATCTTTTTCTTCTGGATATTTTCTTCCAATTTCTTTAGAAAGATCCATTTTACCAGGTGAATATGAAGTAGGATAAAATACATAATATGGTTGTGCTAAATAATGATTGGAAAATCGACCGCCAAAAATTGTGTGATAAGGAGATGCTACAACTTTTGGATTGTTTTTTGTGTAAAAAGCATCTTTTAGTGTTTTTAAAAGTTCTTTATTTTCTACTAAACCTGAAGCATGAAATATAATTTTTGAATTGGTATTTACTACATTTTCTAGTTTAGGTAAACTACCTTGGGTAATTGTTTTTCTTAAAGTTTCTGAAGTAATTTTATCACCTCTAACCACAGTTTCTAAATTCATACCTTTAAAAGGATTGCTTTTATTTACAATATGAATTTCGCTGTAAGGTTGATTGTTTCCGTTTTCGTTAAGCCACAAAATAATTTCCTCTAAAGAATATTTACCATCGATTACCTTTAAACCTTCTTCTGTGAAATATTTTCTGGCATCTTTATAAAAAGTTTCATTTCCTTTATCAAAACCAGCAATAAAAACGATCGGTTTTTTGTAAGTGATATCAGTGTTTTCTTCTGTAATTTCTTTAGATGTTTCTACAATTGCTAAATTTTCTGATGCTTTTTTTTCTGATGATGTATCGCAACTAATAAAACTGCTAGATGCTATTATTAAAGACGATACAACGAATGTTTTTCTTAAAATGTTTCTCATGATTTCTACTTTTTTAGTGTTATTACACTGTAAAAGTAGTTTAGAAGAAAGCTTAAATTTTAGCTGTTTTAGAATTCGTGAGATATCAATTAGAATTCGTAAATTAAAATGTAAATATCAATAAAAACCTGTTAATGATTGTAGATTTTTAGTGTTGTTAAACCTTCTTGATTAGGGTTTTTAGCAAAAGATTTTAAATAAGAATTCATATAATTTATAATTCTTTCTTCTGGATAAAATAATACTTTATTATCGTATTGAGCCCATTCATTCATATTTAAATAGGCTTTACCGTTTTTGTAACGATAAAAATCTTGAATGTGTGCTGGTAAATTATCTTCTAATTCTTCACTAAGAATAATATTGTAATAATTTAAATCTGCAGTAAAAAAATGAAATGATAACAAATTATCGTAAAAACCAGTTAAATTATTTGCCAATGGTAATAACATTGTAAAAACTAAAATAACCGCTTTTTGTTTGTTAAAAAATTTGATAAAGAAATCTGAAAAATTTATTGTTTTTAAAGACCAAAATATGATAAAAACTGATAACATATTTTGGATATTCCAAGGTACAACATTGTAACCGTAGCCTAAGTAAAATAACAAAAATGTTATTGTTGCATGCATTAATAAAATAAATAAAACGGCAAATTTTCTGGTTTTATTAAACAATAATAAAACTCCCATAGATGCTTCTAACCAAGGTACAGCGTATGTAAAGTATTCTAATAATATATGCGGTAAAAAGCTAAAATGCTTTTCTAAGGCACTTAACCATTGAATGTAGAATTCACCATTTACTTTTTGAATTCCGCTCCAGAAATAAGTTGCAAAAAAAACTAAAATAACTGCATAAAGAACTTTTTTATAGTCTGTTTTCTTTGGAAAAACTTCAATTGCTAAAATTGTTAGAAAGCTTTGATAGAAGTAGGGTTGTAGTCTATTTTGATCGACTAAAGAAAGGTAAATATATAATGCAAGAATTAGAAGACCTTGCCATCTTTTATTTTGAAAAATATATACAATTTGTAAAAGAAAAAAACTTCCAGCTAAAATATAATCTAAAGGATTTGTAGGAATAGGTAACCAATCAAACAAAGGGATTACAGGAAAAACTTTTGTGGTAATCCATAATTTAGGAGCATATATCATCAATATTAAAACCCCTAAAATAGCTAGGATTCTAACATAATTTACCTTTTGTTCGTTAGTTATATTAGTTATCATTTATATATTTAATTTTTCTGCTAAATATTTAGAAGTGTACGATTTTTTATTTTTTACCAATTCTTCTGGCGTACCTTCAAAAATAAGTTGACCACCATTTTTACCACCTTCTAAGCCCAAATCTATGATGTAATCTGCACACTTTATCAATTCTATATTATGCTCAATTACAACAATAGAATGTCCGCGTTCTATTAAAGCATTAAAAGAAGCTAATAGTTTTTTAATATCATGAAAATGCAAACCAGTTGTAGGTTCATCAAAAATAAACAAGGCTTTGTCTTTTGTGTTTCCTTTAACTAAGAACGATGCTAGTTTTATTCGTTGTGCTTCTCCGCCAGAAAGAGTAGAAGAAGATTGTCCTAATTTTACATATCCCAAACCAACATCTTGTAATGGCTTTAATTTGTTGGCTATTTTTGGTACTAAATTTTCTGTAAAAAAAGCAACAGCATCATCAATAGTTAGGTTTAAAATATCATCAATAGATTTCCCATCAAACTTAACTTCTAATACTTCTTTTTTAAACCTTTTACCGTTACAAGTTTCGCATTCTAAATGCACATCTGCCATAAATTGCATTTCTATTGTAACTTCACCTTCACCTTTACAAACTTCACATCTACCGCCTTCTACGTTAAAAGAAAAGTGTTTTGGTTTGTAATTTCTGATATTAGATAATTTCTGATTTGAAAATAACGCTCTAATATCATCATAGGCTTTGATATACGTAACAGGATTAGATCTAGAAGATCTACCAATAGGATTTTGATCGATAAATTCTACATGTTTTAAGGTGTCAAAATTACCAATTACATCTGTGTGTTGCCCAATTTTATCGCCATAACCAACTAACTTTTTTTGCATTGTTGGATACAGAATTTTCTTAACTAAAGTACTTTTACCAGAACCAGAAACCCCTGTAATAACAGATAGGCAATTTAAAGGAAATGTAACATCAACATTTTTTAAATTATTTTCTCTAGCGCCAAGAATTTGTATCTTATTGTTTGATTTTCTTCTTTTTTTAGGAACTTCGATTGTTAAATCTTCATTTAAATATTTTGCTGTTAAAGAATCAGATTTTAAAATTTCATCAAAATTACCTTCAGCAACAACATTTCCTCCGTAAGTTCCTGCTTCCGGACCAATATCAATAATATAATCTGCTTCTTTCATGATATCTTCGTCATGTTCTACCACAATTACAGTATTACCTAAATCTCTTAAATCTTTTAAAACGCCAATTAATCTTTCTGTATCTTTTGGATGTAAACCAATACTAGGTTCATCTAAAATATACATAGAACCAACCAAAGAACTTCCTAAAGATGTTGCTAAATTAATTCGCTGACTTTCTCCACCAGAAAGTGTGTTAGAAGTTCTGTTAATTGTTAAATAATTTAAACCAACATTAGTTAAAAACTGCAATCTGTTGTTAATTTCTGTAAGCAGTCTTTTACCTATTTTTTCTTCATATTTATTCAGTTTAATTTCCTTGAAAAAAGAAGCCAATTCGTCTAAAGGCAAAGCAACTAAATCTGAAATGTTTTTAGAATTGATTTTAACATAATTAGTTTCTTCTCTTAAACGCTTGCCATTACAAGTTGTACATTTTGTTTTGCCACGGTAACGAGAAAGCATTACACGATTCTGAATTTTATAACTTTTTTCTTCTAAAACAGAAAAGAAATGATGGATTCCGTGAAAAGAACTATTACCATTCCAAACCAACTCTTTTTGCTTGTCTGAAAGTTCAAACCAAGGTTTGTGAATTGGAATGTCAAATTTGTAAGCAACTTCTATTAAATCTTCTTTATAATGAACATAAGCAGGTGTTTTAAAAGGAAAAATAGCGTCTTCAAAAATGGATAAACCTGTGTTTGGTATTACTAAATCTTCATCGATACCAATTACATTTCCATATCCTTCGCAAGTTGGGCATGCGCCGTATGGATTATTAAAGCTAAATAAATGTGTGTTCGGTTCTAAAAAAGTAATGCCATCTAATTCGAATTTATTACTGAATTCTGCAACATTATTATCTTCTAAATTTTCCACAAAACAAACACCTTTTCCTTCAAAAAAAGCAGTTTGTATAGCATCTGCTAATCGATTGTAAAAATCTTCATCATCTTTTTTTACAATTCTATCTACAACTAAAAGTAAAGGTTCATTTTTAAATTCTTCTTGCGGAAAACTAGCAATTTTATATACTTTATCATTCCATTTAAGTCTTGCATAACCTTGCTGCTCTAAAACTTGTAAAACGGTTTTTAAATCTCTGTTTTCATCTATAGTTACAGGTGCAAGCAAAAGTAATTTAGTGTTGTCGTTAAATTTTTTAATAAAATTTACAACATCCGAAACAGTATCTTTTTTAACTTCATTACCAGAAATAGGAGAGAAGGTTTTACCTATTCTGGCAAACAATAATTTTATATAATCGTAAATTTCTGTACTTGTACCAACAGTAGACCTTGGATTTGTAGAGTTAACTTTTTGCTCTATTGCAATTGCGGGTGCAATACCTTTAATATACTCTACTTTAGGTTTGTGTAATTTACCTAAAAATTGTCTTGCATAAGAACTTAAACTTTCTACATAACGCCTTTGTCCTTCTGCATAAAGGGTATCAAAAGCTAAAGAAGATTTACCAGAACCAGAAAGACCTGTAATAACTACTAATTTATTTCTAGGAATTACAACATCTATATTTTTTAAATTGTGCAATTTAGCACCTTTTATAATGATGTTTTCTTTAGGATTTACGGCTGAAATATCTGTCTTCATGTATCAAAAATATAAGCTATAAAATTACCAAAAAATTACCTCATTTAGAAATTACTAAAATCTTTTTTGTAAAAAGTTTGTACTTTAAATAAAAAATATTCATATTTGTAATATAAACCTCACAAAATTAGACGTATATAGTATAAAATTACTTTAAAAATTATTAACAAATAATAATAAGAAAAGCACTAACGGCTTTTCTATAAGTAATTATGATACGTACTAATACAATTTCAGATAGCATTTTAGTAAGCGATTATATTAAAGGTAAAGAAGCCTCTTTAGCTATTTTAATCAACAGACACCAACAACGCCTTTTTAGCTTTATTTACAGTAAGGTACAAGATAAAGATTTAACCGAAGATATTTTTCAGGATACTTTTATTAAAGTAATTAGAACTTTAAAAAAAGGAAATTATAATGAAGAAGGAAAGTTTTTACCTTGGGTTATGAGAATTGCTCATAATTTAGTAATTGATTATTTTAGAAAGAATAATAGAATGCCTTCATTTAAAAATACTGATGAGTTTGACATTTTTTCTGTTTTGCATGACGGTAGCTTAAATGCGGAAAAACAAATTATACAAGAACAGATTTACGATAATGTAAGAGAGCTTGTTAATGAGTTACCACAAGAGCAAAAAGAAGTTTTAGTTATGCGAATGTATAAAGATATGAGCTTTAAAGAAATAAGCGAAAATACAGGCGTAAGTATAAATACAGCTTTAGGTAGAATGCGATATGCTTTAATAAATATGCGTAAGCTAATAGATAAACATAAAATTATTTTGGTGAATTAACAATAAAGTTTAAAATGCGTCGTTATTAAATTAGAAACCAATATATTAAATAATTTATATGATGCAACTTTACTCTAAAAAGTCTTCTGATTATCAGATGCAACCAAAAAAAGAAACAGTTCAATTTTTGATTAATTTTTCCAAATCTCTACGAATTGAAAAAACAAAATCAAATAACTTCATTGAATTGAATTTGAATTAAGAGTGGAAAAAGCTTCAACTAACGTTGGGGCTTTTTTTATATGCACTATTTAAAAAATGAAATGAGTTAATACAAAATCTAATATCTAATTAACTTGCACCCATGGAAAACATATTAGTAGCAGGTGCAAATGGTACCACAGGAAAAAAAATAGTTAATTTATTAGAAACATCACAATATTTTAATCCAATTGCTATGGTTAGAAAAGAAGAACAAAAAAAGCAATTTGAAGATAAAAATATTAAAACTGTTTTAGCAGATTTAGAAGAAGATGTTTCTTTTACAACTAAAAATATAGACAAAGTTATTTTTGCCGCTGGTTCTGGTGGTAAAAAAGTAGTAGAAGTAGATCAAGAAGGAGCTAAAAGAATGATAGATGCAGCAATAAAAGAAAACGTATCTAAGTTTGTAATGTTAAGTTCTATGGGAGCAGACAATCCTGAGCAAGCAGATGATTTGCAAGAATATTTAAAAGCAAAACACAATGCAGATGTTTATTTAAAAGAAAGTAATCTTACATATTCTATTGTTAGACCAGGATCTTTAACTGACAAAAAAGGAAAAGGAAAAATTGAACTAAGTGGAAAACTTAATAAATCTGGTGAAATTACAAGAGATGATGTAGCACAAACTTTAGTTAGATCTTTACATGATACAGCCGCAATTAATAAAACTTTCGAAATTATAGAAGGTGAAACCTTAATTGGTCAAGCAGTTCCTCATTAAATTATTACAGTTAAATAAAAATAAAAAAACACCTTTTAAGGTGTTTTTTTATTTTTATAATACTCGTTTAAAACTGTTTTTCTACCAATTGTTTTTGTAATAATGTCGTTATCTAAATTCCAACCTCTAGCAGGAGAATATTCTCTTCCGTACCAAATAATTTGAAGATGTAAATCATTCCATAGTTCTCTTGGGAATAATCTTTTTGCATCTTTTTCTGTTTGTGCAACGCTTTTTCCGTTACTTAAGTTCCAACGATACATCAATCTTAAAATATGCGTATCTACCGGAAAAGCGGGTACACCAAATGCTTGACTCATTACAACACTTGCAGTTTTATGACCAACAGCAGGTAATTCTTCTAAACCTTCGAAACTTTGAGGAACTTCGCCATCGTATTTTTCAATTAAAATTTTAGACAAACCGTAAATTCCTTTACTTTTCATTGGAGACAAACCACAAGGTCTTATTATTTCTTTAATTTCTTCAACAGACATTTTTACCATATCAAAAGGATTGTCTGCTTTGGCAAACAATAATGGTGTAATTTGATTTACTCTAACGTCTGTGCATTGTGCAGATAGCAATACAGCAATTAACAGTGTGTACGGATCTTTATGATCTAACGGAATAGGGATTTCTGGATATTTTTCTTGAAGTGTATCAATTACAAATTGTACTTTTTCTTGCTTTGTCATAAATAATAGATAAAATGTAAAGTTAAAAAAAGTTAAAAGTAAATTCTTTAGTATTACTTTACTTTTTTTAATAATTAAAGTAAAAAACTTGTTATTTTTATATTCTAAAATTTCAAGACAAATGACATCATTAAAAATAGGAGACAAAGCTCCGGAATTTGAAGCTAAAGACAATGCAGGTAACACAATTAAATTATCAGATTACAGCGGTAAAAAATTAGTTCTATTTTTTTATCCAAAAGCAAGTACACCAGGTTGTACTAATGAAGCGTGTGATTTAAGAGATAATTATCAAACTTTTTTAGGCAATGGCTATGATGTTTTGGGTGTAAGCGCAGATTCTGCAAAAAGACAACAAAATTTTATCAATAAAAATGAATTGCCATTTCCTCTATTAGCAGATGAAGATAAAGCAGTAATTGAGGCTTTTAATGTTTGGGGACCTAAAAAATTTATGGGAAGAGAGTATGACGGAATTCATAGAACCACTTTTGTTATAGATGAAAATGGTGTTATAGAAGATGTAATTTCAAAGGTAAAAACAAAGGCACATGCAGCCCAAATTTTAGAATAATGAGTACCTTTTTAGGTAATTATTATTCCTTTTTGAATACCGAATTTTATTAATTCTGGTGTACTTTTTGTTAACGTAATTTCAAAAAGCTCTCTTTTATGAGATTTTAAAGAACTTTCTGTAATGTTTAAGATTGCAGAGAGTTCTTTTTCCTTTTTATTCGAATGATCATATAATGCTTGTAAAATCTCTAATTTTCTTTTGGTAAACTTATAATTATCGATTTCTACTTTAAAAGAAGATTTTTTCTTTTTAACGGTTTTACTCATAAAAGAAGTAAGAATAACTTCTTTAAAATTTTCTAAATCTTCATCCTTTCCAACAAAAAAATCTACACCGTTACTTATTGCTTTATTTTTAATATAATTGTTATTCATGGTTGTTAAAGCAATGATTTTAAAGTTGTTATTCTTTTTAATTTCATTTAAGAAATCTAAAGAACTCTTTCCATTAAAATTTACGTCTAAGATTAAAACGTCAAAGTTGTTTAATGATGTAAAAGAAATTAAATGATCAAGATTATTAAACGTTTGTATTACATTTAATTCTTCATGAAAATTTAAACTATCTTTTAATGCATCGCAAAAAAAACGATTGTCATCAGCAATTACTATATTTATTGGACTTTTAATCATTTACAAGAATTTCAATTTTAAAAGTACTTCCGGTTTTATCAGAAATAATATTTAAGGTTCCTTTTAACTGAGAAACT